>NZ_KB900539.1:0-78067 GCF_000378945.1 Methyloversatilis universalis EHg5
AACGCGCGATTACAGCGGAAAAGGGCCGCTTTGTCAATCCTTTCCGGACCTTGCACGCGGACGCTCACCGGGCACCGAAAATATTTTTGCCCGACGCCCTTACGGGCTCTCAGCGCCAAAGCGGCCTCCATGCAGCTTGTGCCACCGGCTTTCCGGACGTTCGGGCCTGTGGATAAGAGGGCCCGAAATCGCTAGAATCCGTCCCTCATAACAGCAACAAAGCAGCGCCGACCCGGCGCCTTCGATCGCAGCGATCGTTACAGGCGCGCAGTTACGGGTCAGGCCGCCTCCGCAACGCTGTCCCGCAAATTCAGAACATCGACCCGGCGACCACGCAGACCATGATGCAACAGTTTTGGGAAGTCTGCCTCAGCCGCTTCGAACAGGAACTCCCCGCACAGCAGTACCAGACCTGGATCAAGGGATTGCGCATCGGCCCGAGCGAAGACGACTCGCTGGCCATCGTCGCACCGAACCGGTTCGTACTGCAGTGGGTCCGTGAGCGCTACCTTTCGCGCATCGAAGCACTGGGGCTGGAGTACTTCTCGCAGCCACTGTCGGTCAGGCTCAGCCTGCCCGAGGCAGGCGCACGCACCCCGGCACCGGCTGGCACCGACGACCTTGCTCCGGCGGCGAACACCGCTGCACCCGAGCAGCCGGAGAAAGCCCGCGTCGCCGCACTGCGCGCGGACAGCACCGACAGCACCCGGGTGGCCGCACCGGCCATTCTGACCCGCAGCGCCCCCGGAGGCGGTGGCGAGCGTGACCGTTCGCGTCTGAACCCGGGCTTCACCTTCGACAACCTGGTCACCGGTCGCGCCAACGAGCTCGCCCGCGCCGCGGCGGTCCAGGTCGCCCAGAACCCGGGCATGTCCTACAACCCCATCTTCATCTATGGCGGTGTGGGTCTGGGCAAGACCCACCTGGTGCATGCGCTGGGCAACGAGGTGATGCGGCACAATCCGGACGCGGTCATCCGCTACGTGCATGCCGATGACTATTACGCCGACGTGGTGCGCGCCTACCAGCAGAAGAGTTTCGACGCCTTCAAGCGCTACTACCGCTCGCTGGACGTGCTGCTGATCGACGACATCCAGTTCTTCAATAACAAGACGCGCACGCAGGAGGAGTTCTTCTACGCCTTCAATGCGCTGACTGACGCGAAGAAGCAGATCGTCATCACCTGTGACACCTATCCGAAGAACATCCAGGGGGTCGAGGAACGCCTGACCACCCGCTTCGGCTGGGGACTCACGGTGCAGATCGAGCCGCCCGAGCTGGAAATGCGGGTAGCCATTCTGAAAAAGAAAGCCGAGATGGAACGGGTGAAGGTGGGCGAAGACGTCGCCTTCCTGATCGCCAAGAACATCCGCAGCAACGTGCGCGAGCTCGAAGGCGCACTGAAGAAGGTGATCGCCTTCGCGCACTTCCACACCGTGCCGATTTCGCTCGAAGTAGCGCGCGAGGCGCTGAAGGATCTGCTGGGCGCGCACAACCGGCAGATCACGCTGGAGTTCATCCAGAAGACCGTATCCGACTACTACAAGATCAAGGTGTCGGAGATGTATTCGAAAAAGCGGACGCGCGCGATCGCGCGGCCGCGTCAGGTGGCGATGTTCCTGGCCAAGGAACTGACGCCGGAAAGCTATCCGGCGATCGGCGAATCCTTCGGCGGGCGTGACCACACGACGGTGCTGCACGCCTGTCGCACCATCGCCGACCTGAGACTGAAGGACGAAGTGCTGAACCACGACCTGCACGTGCTGATACAGACCTTGCGCAAGTAAAGGTCAGGCTGTGAACGAAGCTGTGAATGTGTATGGATAAACAGGTCTGAACGCAGGGGACAAGCGTGTGGACAAGTCCGCCTTTTTGCGACGGGCCGACTTTCATCCACATTTGTTCGTCCACAGAATGGCCGCTTATACATAAGACCATACAGATCGCAATTTTTTGAATTTGAAACGTTTTTTTGCCTTATCCACAGAAATCGGCCGACGTTAACGGTTTACAGAGGTTTACAAAATGCTCTTAATGAAGATAGAACGCGAACAGCTTCTTCGGCCCCTGCAATCGGTCAGCGGCATCGTTGAGAAGCGTCACACGCTGCCCATCCTGTCCAACGTCCTGATCGATATCGAAGGCGACGCGCTCACCCTGCTTGCCACCGATATCGAGATCCAGATCCGTACCCGCTCCACCGGCAGCATCAGCGCTGCCCAGCCGGCTTCGCTCACCGTGGCCGCACGCAAGCTGCAGGACATCCTGCGCGCGCTGCCCGAAGGCCAGGAGGTGAGCCTGGACGCCGACGAGCGCAAGCTCACCGTGCGTGCCGGCAAGAGCCGTTTCACGCTGCAGACCCTGCCGGCGCAGGACTACCCGCGCATGCAGCTGGCCGAAGGTGAAACCACCAAGATCAGCCTCAGCCAGAAAACGCTGAAGCGCCTGCTGTCGCTGGTGCAGTATTCGATGGCGCAGCAGGACATCCGCTACTACCTGAACGGCCTGCTGCTGTCGGTGGGTGATGAGGAAATGCGTCTGGTGGCCACCGACGGCCACCGCCTGGCCTTCGTATCCGAGCCGCTGCCCGGCGTCACCAGCAAGCTGGACGTGATCCTGCCGCGCAAGACCGTACTGGAGCTGGCCCGTCAGCTGGCCGATATCGACGACCCGGTCGACATCGAACTGGGCGCCAACCAGGCCCGCCTGCGCTTCGGTTCGGTCGAACTCATCACCAAGCTGATCGACGGCAAGTTCCCGGACTACGAGCGTGTGATCCCGAAGGACCACCCGAAGGAACTGGTGCTGCAGCGCGCCACCTTCCTGCCGGCCCTGCAGCGCGCGGCCATCCTGACCAACGAGAAGTTCAAGGGCGTACGCGTCGTGCTGTCTGCCGGTACGCTGAAGCTCATTTCGAGCAACGCCGAGCAGGAAGAGGCGGTGGAAGAACTGGAAGTCGATTACAACGGCGAAGGTCTCGACATCGGTTTCAACGTGAGCTACCTGCTGGACGTGATGAACAACGTCAGTGGCGACACGCTCAGCCTGCGCCTGAACGACGGCAACAGCAGCGCGCTGATCACGCTGCCCGGTACCGAGGCGTTCAAGTACGTCGTGATGCCGATGCGCGTGTAAGTTCTGCGCGCCCCGCCGCACCCGCCCGGCCGCGTGCCGGGCGTTCCGCTTTTTGATGCACCCCGCGCACCCGTGCGCAGTACCGGAATACGCCATGTCTGACGAAGCACAGAGCCCGAACACGCCCAATCCCGCGCCTGCCTCGACGCCCAATGCCGACGCCTACGGCGAAGGCAGCATCCAGATCCTCGAAGGTCTGGAGGCGGTGCGCAAGCGGCCGGGCATGTACATCGGCGACACGTCGGACGGCACCGGTCTGCACCACCTGGTGTTCGAAGTGGTCGACAACTCGATCGACGAGGCGCTGGCTGGCCACTGCGACGACATCGTCATCACCATCCACACCGACAACTCGATTTCGGTCACCGACAACGGTCGCGGCATCCCGACCGGCATCAAGTTCGACGACAAGCACGAGCCCAAGCGTTCGGCCGCCGAGATTGCGCTGACCGAGCTGCACGCCGGCGGCAAGTTCAACCAGAACTCGTACAAGGTGTCCGGCGGTCTGCACGGCGTCGGCGTGAGCTGCGTGAACGCGTTGTCGAAGTGGCTGCGCCTCACCGTGCGCCGCGACGGTCAGAAGCACTTCATCGAATTTGAGCGCGGCGTGCCGCTGGAACGCCAGATCGAAGTGCAGCAGGGGGTCGAGGTATCACCGCTGAAGGTCATCGGCAGCACCGAAAAGCGCGGCACCGAAGTGCACTTCCTGGCTGACGAAGAGATTTTCGGCAATGTCGAGTTCCACTACGACATCCTCGCCAAGCGCCTGCGCGAGCTTTCCTTCCTGAACAACGGCGTCAAGATCAAGCTGGTCGACCAGCGCAGCGGCAAGGAGGAGGACTTCGCCTTCTCCGGTGGCGTGAAGGGCTTCGTCGACTACATCAACCGCAACAAGACTGTGCTGCATCCGAACGTGTTCTACAGCGCCGGCGCATCGGTGCTGAACGGTGTGCAGATCGACGTCGAAGTCGCGATGCAGTGGAACGACAGCTATGCCGAACAGGTGCTGTGCTTCACCAACAACATCCCGCAGTCCGACGGCGGCACCCACCTGACCGGTCTGCGGGCGGCGATGACCCGCATCATCAACAAGTACATCGAAGAACACGAGATCGCGAAGAAGGCCAAGGTCGACATCACCGGCGATGACATGCGCGAAGGCCTGGCCTGCGTGCTGTCGGTGAAAATGCCGGATCCGAAGTTTGCCTCGCAGACCAAGATGAAGCTGGTGTCGTCGGAAGCGCGCCCGGCGGTCGAGGAAGTGGTGGCGCAGAAGCTCGCCGACTTCCTGCTCGAACGCCCGAACGACGCCAAGACCATCTGCGGAAAGATCGTCGAAGCTGCGCGTGCGCGCGACGCCGCCCGCAAGGCGCGCGACATGACCCGTCGCAAGGGCGTGCTCGATTCCTTCGGCCTGTCCGGCAAGCTCGCCGACTGCCAGGAGAAGGACCCGGCCAACGCCGAGCTCTACCTGGTCGAGGGTGATTCCGCAGGCGGCTCCGCCAAGCAGGGCCGCGACCGGAAGTTCCAGGCCATCCTGCCGCTCAAGGGCAAGATCCTGAACGTCGAGAAGGCGCGCTTCGACAAGCTCATTTCCAGCCAGGAAATCGTCACGCTGATCCAGACCCTGGGCACCGGCATCGGCAAGGACGAGTACAAGCCGGAAAAGCTGCGCTACCACCGCATCATCATCATGACCGACGCCGACGTCGACGGCGCCCACATCCGCACCCTGCTGCTCACCTTCTTCTATCGCCAGATGCCGGAGCTGGTCGAAGGCGGCCACATCTACATCGCGCAACCGCCGCTGTACAAGATCAAGCACGGTCGCACCGAGCTGTACGTGAAGGACGACCACGAGCTGAACCAGTACCTGCTCAAGCTCGCCTTCGACGACGCCAGCCTGCTGCCGCGCGAAGGCGCCGAGCCGCTGTCCGGCACCGCCTTCGAAGAGATGGCGCGCGAGTACCTGACCGCAGAAGCCATCGTCGACCGCCTGGCCGAATACGCCGACGGCGAACTGCTGCGCGCGCTGCTCGAACACAACATCGCGCTCGACCTCGCCGACGAAGCCGCCGCCCGCGCCAGCGTCAAGCGTCTGGCCGACGTCATGCCGGCCAGCGTCAAGCTCGACGCCGACTACAACGACAAGACCGAAGGCTGGCAACTGCGTATCGAGCGCATGCATCACGGCAACCGCAAGGTCGGCCACGTCGATGGCGAATTCCTGCTGTCAGGCGACTACCAGCGCATCCGCAATGCCGCCGAAACCGTTGCCGGCCTGATCGGCGAAGGGGCCGTCGTGAAGCGTGGCGAGAAGTCGCAGGAGGTGAAATCCTTCGGCGAAGCCGCCCATTGGCTGCTCAACGAAGTCGAACGCAACCTCGGCAAGCAGCGCTACAAGGGCCTGGGCGAAATGAACCCCGAGCAGCTGTGGGAAACCACCATGGACCCCACCGTGCGCCGCCTGCTCAAGGTGCAGATCGAAGACGCCATCGCCGCCGACGAAATCTTCACCACGCTGATGGGCGACAATGTCGAGCCGCGTCGGGAGTTCATCGAGCGCAATGCGCTGAATGCGCGGAATATTGATGTGTGATCTTTAATCATCATATTGCGCGCAATCTAAAACATTGAGACTAAATCCCACTTCATGAGACCAAGAACTCGAAGAAGTTGAGATATAGGGAAACACTGATTTAACCCCGTCCCCGTAGAATGCCCCGGTCATCCCGATAGGCGCAACCATCCAGATGAAACAGCAAACCAGCTTCGCCGATCTCGAGTACTCGGCGCGTCGCAAGCCGACGCGGCGGGAGAAGTTTCTGACCGACCTGGATCGTCTGGTGCCGTGGTCGCAGCTGGTGGCATTGATCGAGCCGCACTACTACCGCGGCGAGCGCGGTCGTCCGCCGGTCGGGCTGGAAACGATGCTGCGCATGTATCTGTGCCAGAACTGCCTGGGCCTGTCGGACGAAGGAATTGAAGATGCCATCGTCGACAGCATCGCGGTGCGTCGCTTCGTGGGCATCGACCTGATCGAGCGTCAGGCACCCGATGCCACCACGCTGCTGAAATTTCGCCGCCTGCTCGAACGTCACGAGATGCCGGTGCGCATCTTCGCGCTGATCCGCGAACAGCTCGGTCAGCAAGGGCTGATCCTGCGCGAAGGCACGATCGTCGACGCCACCTTGATCGCTGCGCCCCCCTCGACGAAGAACAAGGAGGGCGAGCGCGACCCCGACATGCACCAGACGAAGAAGGGCAAGCAGTGGTATTTCGGCATGAAAGCGCATATCGGTACGGATGCGCACACCGGCATCGTTCATTCGCTTGCCGCCACGGCGGCGAACGCGTCCGACGTGAGCCAGACGCACAAGCTGCTGCATGGTGAGGAGAAGCACGTGCATGCCGACGCTGGTTACCAGGGTGCAGGCAAGCGTCCCGAACTGAAGGACTGCCCGGCCGAATTCGTGATCGCACGCCGGCGTTCGACTTACAAGAGGCTGGACAAGACGGACCCGAGACGCCAACTCATCGAGAAGGCGGAGCACGCCAAGGCGAGCATCCGCTCGAAGGTCGAGCACGCATTCCATGTGGTGAAGAACCTGTTCCGGCATCGCAAGTGCCGCTACAAGGGTTTGGCGAAGAACACGGCGCAGTTGCATGTGCTGTTCGCGATGGCGAATCTGGTGCTGTCGCAGAGAAGTCTGTGCGCGCCCTACAGGACAGGTGCGTCCTGAGGGCGAGAAATCGGAGCGATGAGCTCCGAAAGGGCCTCGGGTCGATGATTCGGGGCTGAAAAAGAGCCGAAATTCGATGTCATGACGATGCGAATTTCGGAGTTGCTGCCTCACGGACGAAAAATCCCGGAAGGGTGGCTTTGATCAGCGTTTCCATAGGTGGAAAAGGCCCGAGAGGGCCTTTTCTGTTTTGAATCGCAGGTGTTCTTTAGACTGGGTTCCTCAAGTGATGCAGAAGCAGTTCTTCTGATCCAGAAAGGCTCCGACAACCAAATCCGCGATCCATTTCCATGGCTCCGAAAATCTCCAAGAAACCGAAACCACCCACCGCTGCAGCTCCTTCAACTGCGCCGGCAGAAGGAGAACGCCGAGCACTCCGTGGATATATCGGCCAGTATCAGCGGGCGGGTGCTGCCATCTATGCCGCGCTTGAGCGCGACGAGCTGCTTTGGGTCGGCGTCGCCGACCGCAACGCGGGCATCGCCGACGACCTGGTACTTGGCTTCGATGGATTGGTGGTCGGGCACCAGTTCAAGACGTCCAAGTTCCCTGGCACTTTCACTGTTGAGACGCTGTTTACTGGTGCCAACGGTCTCTTGAAGCCCTTGGTTCACGCTTGGCAGTGCCTGCGCAAGGACAACCCCGGAAGCCGTGTCGAGATTCGCTTGGTAATCAACGACTTTCCATCGATTACTGACAACCCCGGCGACGGCACGTCGCCGCACAGCGCAGCATTTCTTGAAGAGCTCCAGCGGAATGCAAATCGGCCGCTAGCGGATTGGTACACGCCGGAATGGACCAGACTGATCGACCACCTGCGTCGTGGGGCCGGCCTGGGCGATGACGACTTCGAACAGTTCTTGCACAGCCTCCGTGTGGTGTGCGGAGCTGCGGCGGACTTCATCCAGTCGCACAAGTTGAACGGCGAGCAGGCGCGGCAGGCATCCGAGATTGCAAGCGTACTGCCCAAGCTGGTCGCCGATGCACGCGACAAAGACAGGTGGACGCGTGACGAACTGCTTCGTGAGCTTGGCTGGCGCGATCCCGCCAAGACGCTGCTGATCCATCGGTTCCCGGTCGGCGCCTATGTCCAGCGCAACCGCGACACTGAGGTCAAGCTACTAGCCGCGCTGCATGCCGCCGACCAGGGCTACGTCTCACTCATAGGACCGCCTGGTTCCGGGAAGTCCACTCTCCTTCAGGTTGCGCTGGCCACTGAAGCAAATGTGCGGCTCGTTCGCTACTTGGCGTACGTGCCGGGCGCCGCTCAAGGCGTGGGTCGCGGGGAGGCCGACAACTTCCTGACCGACGTCGGCACGCAGCTGCGCAACAGCGGTTTGGTTGGACTTCGTCTTCGCGATGACTCGCTGCATGAGCGCCGCGAACAGTTCGGCGTTTTAATGCGGCAGGCTGGTGAACGCTTCGACCGCGACGGGATCCGAACAATCATCGTCGTCGACGGGCTCGACCATGTGCCTCGCGAAGAGCGGCCGACCAATTCGCTTCTGGGCGAGCTGCCTCTTCCCGCAGCCATCCCCAACGGGGTTGTGTTCGTGCTCGGTACGCAGCGGCTGGGTCTCGCGAATCTGAAGCCCGCCGTAAGAGAGCAAGCGGAGAAGAGCGGGCGACAGATTCTCATGGAGCCTCTCGGCCGCGAGGAGGTCGCCCGGATGGCGGATGCGCTTGGCCTGCCCGCCGCGATTCCAAGATTGGATCTGAGCAATCTCACGCATGGCCACCCGCTGGCAACGCGTTACCTAATTCAAGCGCTGTTGCACGCAGACGAAGCCGGTCGTAAGCACCTTCTCAGCGGCGGGATGCCGTTCGACGACGATATTGAGACCGTGTACGCCGCTGCTTGGCGCGAGATCGCAAGTGATGTCGATGCCATGGACGTGCTGGGCTTTATCGCTCGGGCTGAGGCACCCATGGACCTGAGGCTGCTGGCCACGATGGTCAAGGAGTCCGCGATTGAACGCGCCCTGATCGTTGCAAGGCACCTGCTCCGCAGTTCATCCCAAGGATGGAGCGTCTTCCACAACAGCTTTAGGCTGTTCGTCATCGCTCAACCGCGAACCCGGCTCGGAAGCGTCGACGCCGAATACTCGCAGCGCGTGTACCGCGACCTCGCCCTGTTGGCGAAGAATGCGCCGCCCGAATCGGCGCAGCACTGGCTTGAGCTGCGCTACCGCGCCCGTGCTGGCGACGGTGTCGATGTACTTGCACTGGCGATGCCCGGTCGCTTCAGGCAGCAACTGGCTGACGGGCGTTCTATCGCCGAGATCCACGCCGATATCCATCTGGCTCTGCTGGCAGTGCGCGGCACGCACGATGCGACCGCCTTCGCCCGGCTGCTGCTGTGTCGTGACGAGGTGGGGCGGCGCGAAACAGCACTTGAGTACGCCGACCAGCTTCCCCTGGCAATGCTGGCGGTCGGGGACATTGATGCAGCCCTCTCCTTCGTACAGTACTTTCCCAGCCAAGGCTATGAGGTCGTCGATGCCTTATTGGCGCAAGGCGACTTCGAGCGCGCGAAAGAGCTCTTTGAAAACCTCGAGCCACTGTCGCAGCTCCATACGTCCAAGTTCGAGAACCACGGGCATGACTACAACATCGAGGAGTTCGAAAGGTGGGCAAGGCGCACCCCCCACTTCCGCGACACCGAGCAGATCCAGATGGCGATTGACCACCTCGCCGCAGAGGGGCTACGCGAGCCCGAAAAGCTAGATCCGCAAACTGTCGCCGCGCTGAAGCTGCATCTGAGGCGTAAAGCCGCAGAGGCTATGCTCGTTCAAAAGGTTGGCGCCGATCCACAAGAACTTTGCAGCAAGCTCGGGGTAGCCAACGAAGACACGCCTTCGGTGATGATTCACGCAGGATTCGCGGCCAGTCGGCGTGGCGACGTTGCGCAAGCGCTTGCCCTGTTTGATGCTGCCGCCGCCCTTCCTGGCTTCGGAGAGGTACCCAACGGCTACCGCCGCCGGATGGCATTGATTGCGTTCGAAGCTGACCGTCGTGACATAGCCGAGGCCATGTTTGACAAGCTGGTCGCACCGATGATCTCCATGTGCGACGACGAGACGAACCTGGCTGGGCTGGGCAATCTGGTCGGCGCGGTGATGCATCACGCGAGGCTCTGCACGCTGCTCAATAGGCAGCTGCCAAGCGCGACGCCGTCGAAGCACACCTTTCTTCATCCGTTCCAGCAGCACGCCTCGACGATCGGCGTGCTTCTAGGTCGCGCCGCCGTCGACAAAGCGTCCGTGCCGGCTGGCAGCGTACAGGACGAAGCCCGTATCGCCCTTGGGTCCGTCCTACGACTGACATCAGAAGGCGGCAGCGAGTCATATCGCATTCAGCAGGCCTTCAAAGCGCTCCCCATCCTCGCGCAGGCGCTTCTGGGGCTCGGCGCCAAGCGCGGCGAGACTGAGTACCGCGCGGTACTTCGGGAGATTGATGCAGCCATAGCCTCATCGGAGTTGGGCGGAACTGCGTACTTGCGGCGAAGATTGGCCGTAGATGCGTATCGGGTAGACGGTGACCGGGAGGCGGCCGTCGACCGACTCAACGCACTCGTGGCGGAGCTTCAGGAGAGCACGCCGAGCGAGCAGATCGACGGGCTGGCGGATCTGGCCATCGCGTTTGCTGCGGTCGGGGACCTAGAGCGGGCGAAACAGTTGCTGGCGAAAGTTCCCGAGCAATGCCTTGGCTACGCGTTGGCGCCCAAAAAAGACCCGCAGTACGCAATCTGGCGAGACGTCCTGGTCCTTGCGAACGCCGCTGACCTGGAGAACCGTATCAAGCGGATCTCAAACTTGATGCGTCAAGTCGGCGGCATGACCGAAACGGAAGGGTCGTCGGCGGCGCATCGCCTGACGATGACGCTCATTGAGGAAGCGATTCAGGTCGGACCTCGATTTGGCTTCGAGGTGTCAAGGACACTGGCGGAATGGCATTTGATTGGCTGGCCGAACCGCGTCGACCTGCTCATGACGGGGATGGTCCGGCGAAGCCCTGAACTCGTCTTGGCCTGCGCGATCGTCTGGTGCGGGCTGTGCTTGCCGTTCTACATGGAACCGTACTACCGGGATCCTTACCACGTCGGCGACTTCATCGACATCGCCGCCGACGCCGCAGGACCTGGACAGATTGAACCGCTCGCGCTGATGCTTTTGGGGGTGATCGAGGTAGCCAGCAGGGCACACGAGAGGGTTCGACTGCTCCAGCGCCTTCGCACCGCTGCCGGAAAACATGGGTTTTCATCGGACGAGCTCGACGCCGCCCTAGCCCGGTGGACGTCAGAAGCGCCGGAACCTCGGCACTCATATACGCCCAGCAAGTACGACTCGGAAGCCAATCTCGAGGAGCTTGAGCGTGCGTTTGAAGCGGATGGCGACGAGCTGAACTACAACGCCCCGTACCGTTTCCGAGATTTGGCAGAGACAGCTCCGCTTCATCTGGCGCGGAGGATGTTTGAGCGCTGGCAGGTCTTGCAGGACAACGCGCGCTGCCGCTTCTTGATGGTTAGACGGTTGGCTGCGGCGGGGGAGGTCGAGCACGCCAAGAAGCTAATGCAAGGCTACGAGTCAAGCAAGGAGCCCTGGAGTTCCTGGAGCCAATGGATGGGTGGCGGCAAGTTCTTCTACTTTCAGGCGAAGAAGATCTTGCAGGGACCATCCACATGCCCTGCCGCCTTCGAGAACATCGTCGATTCAGTGACGGCGGGCCAGGAGAACACCCAATCACTGCTGACAGAGCTGGATTCGATACTGCCGGTAATCAGCACGACGCCGGATTGGCCGGCCATCTGGTCGCTGCTTGAGGAGCAGATGGCCTGCACTCGCGAGTTCCAACTGGGGCGGCCCTTCCAGCCGAGCGAGCTACCGCTCAGCGACATGGAGCTTCTGGAGGATTTGCTGTACTTTGCCTATCGGCTCTCCGTTGCAGAAGTTCAGCGACACGCACGCAATTGCACGCTGAGCTTGGCAAGACAAACCGGCTTCGGTCAATCCTTGTTCAAGTCCCTTGTTCGGCGACTTATGGCCGGCGAGTTAGATGCTCCCTTGCAGGCGCTCGGAACGCTGCTGGCTGCTGACAGCGCGGACCTTGTACCCGAGTTTGGCAGCTCCGTGGTTGCCTTGGTCAGTCACCGTGACCTCGCGGTGGCCGAGTCAGCCGCGCTCTTGTCGCATCGGTGGGGGCTAGCTGTCCACTTGGACGCGATGCCACTGCCGCTCTTCTATCGTCTCGAACTTGAGCACCCGCCAGAGGGCGACGAGGCGTTCACGGACGAGAGAACTGGTGCAATGCGTGTCGAGTCGCCGCTTGGTTGGACCGAGATGTTGCGCTCGACGGCACGTCACATTGCGAAGGCGGCAGGCATTGAGGAGATGGCAGTCCGCCGGCGCGCGGCGATGTTCATCCAGGATTGGGGTGGACTTGAGGCATTTGGGCCCTCTGGCATCAAAAGACTTGAGGCTCAGCTTCGCGACCTCGACATGCAGATCACTTACCTGAAGCCGCACGCCTACATTGCCATCGTTGCCCTTCGCCACGTCGCGGGAGAACTGCGGCTGGCCGGTAAGCTGAAAGGCCGCGACACGCCGACGCTGTTGGAGCATTTGGGTTGCCCGCTTCCGCCTCGGCCGCTGAAGCTCCCGTGCGTGCGTCCCGAATGGATTCGTATGCCGCTGCTTGACCGAAGTGCGGGTTGGTCCGAGCGAGAGCGGAAGTGGATTGACGAAGTCGACAGCGACGTTGCCCCCTTCCCAGCACACCGCGATGGCCAAGTCGTGGCCGAAGTGTCTCGCTTCAAGATACTCAAGCCACGGCTGTCGGAGCACCGCCTCTACCGCTTTAGGGCACCCTCGGCAGAGACTGATAGTGAAGACTTCGACGACTGCTATGCTGGGCTGCCCATCGTTGTTTGGCTAGGCCAGTACGTTGCACTTGACAATGATCTGGCGCCTACTCTGGTAAGGCGAGTTGTTTGCTCCGTGGACATGGGCTTTGACGCAGCGGCCTATTCGTTCGCGTTGTGCCCGAACTGGGTGAAGCGGCTTCGCTGGCGCGCGCATGACGAAGAGCCTAGCGTCTTCCTCGACCCGAGCGGAGCTGTGGTCGCAAGGCACTACTGGTGGCGGGATGCCGGCCCGGTTGATATCGATGCGGAGTCTCTGTGGGGCGAGGGTTTCTACCTAGTTGTGACACCAAGGGGCCTCGAACAGCTAGTCGCTGTCCGTGGGAAACTGGCCCTCGACATCAACGTTTTTGCAAGCAGGCAGATCAAGCAGCCAAGAAGCTACGGGCAATCTCTCCTAAAGACGGCGAAGAACGGCTACTCGGTCTGAGCCATGCACATTCAGCGGCGAGGCCCGGCGAGGGGATTCTCGCTGGCTTGATCGGCGTCTCATAGTTCATGGCTTTCTGTGGTACGTGCTGAACCGCCCCCGCTTTGCGGTGGCTCGCTGGGTTAATTTTGGCCAGTACTACAGAATTATTCGAGAACATCGCCACTACCAACGATGAGCTGTATCGGACCGATCCCGAAGGCAAGAGCGATCCGCACACGAAGGAAGTGCTGCGCTACCGCGAAGCGCTCTATCACGGCTTTCAGGCGCTGAAGGCTCGGCCGCTGACGACCAATCTTTTCGTCGAAATCGTCCGGCTGATCAAGCAGACCGAACTGGACATCCGGGCGATTCCGGGCACGGCGCTGAAGAACGAGGTGGGTCAGGTCGTCTATACCCCACCGATCGGCGAGGCCGTCATCCGCGACAAGCTGGGCAATCTCGAACAGTTCATCTATGCCGAAGACGGCATCGACCCGCTGGTGAAGATGGCGGTGATGCATTACCAGTTCGAGGCCATCCATCCGTTTCCGGATGGCAATGGCCGTACCGGGCGCATCATCAATCTGCTGTATCTGGTCGAGAAGGGGCTGCTCGACACCCCGGTCCTGTTCCTGTCGCGCTACATCATCGCCAACCGCGCGGCCTACTACGAAGGTTTGCGCCGCGTCACCGAGTCGCAGGACTGGGAGAACTGGATTCTGTTCATGCTGCGCGCCATCGAATCTACCGCGCAGCAGACCCATGATCAGGTGCAGCGGATTCGTGCCCTGATGGAAAGTGTGCGCGCATGCGTGCAGACCGAAGCGCCAGCGATCTACAGCAAGGATCTGATCGAGGTCATCTTCCGGCACCCGTACACCAAGATCCAGTTCGTCGTCGACGCAGGCATCGCCAAGCGGCAGACCGCTTCGACCTACCTGCAGACGCTTGCCGGGCTGGGCATCCTGCGCGAACAGAAGCACGGCCGCGAGAAGTACTACATCAACGAAGCCCTGTTCAACGAACTGGCCAGTTTAGCGAGGGATGCGTCGACGTGATCGACACGTTCGGAAGACGTGTCGATTTTCGGTATGTTTTTAAACACGAATTTTTCATGTGTCGATCAGCTCGACAGGTGTCGGGGAACCCGGCGCATCGAGCGACTCATTCCTGAGGCCTGCTGTGCGCACGCAACAGTATTGATCCTGGCAACTACCGAGGAATCCTCGGTCGTTCACCTCGAAGGGTTGCGAGGTAACGCAACCGCTTGCGCTCCGCGACTTCGACAACACCCTCGCTTTAAGCTTCACCACAGGCTTCAGTCTCCAGACCAGATCCCCGGACTTTGATCGACGCCCCCACTTCGCCTATGATTCCTTACCTCAAGTAAGGAATTCGGAGGCCGGGATGACCACATCGACATTGACCAGCAAAGGCCAGATCACCGTTCCGCTCGCCGTTCGTACCGCGCTGGGTCTGCAGACTGGCGACAAGGTGGATTTCGTCGCGGATGGTGCGGGCTTCCGGATCGTTCCATTGCGCAATGACGTACGCAGTCTGAAAGGTCGCTTCGCCGGCCGTGCTGACAACCCGGTATCGATCGATGAAATGAATGCGGCCATCGCAGATTCTGCTGCGGGCGTCGGCGAAAAGTGATCGCGCTCGACACCCATGTGCTGGTGCGCTATCTGGCGCAGGACCACGCCCAGCAATCCGCGCTCGCTACCCGCCTGATCGAACAGGAGGTGAGCGAAACGTCGCCTGCCTTCGTATCGCTCGTCGTGCTGGTCGAAACCTGCTGGGTCATGCAGCGCCTGTACAAGGCGTCGAAGCGTGAAATCTGCGAGCTGGTGCGTGATCTGCTCGATTCGCGCCAGTTGCAGATCGATCAGCGCGCCACCGTGAATCAGGCGCTCGCTGCGATCGAGGCGGAACCGTCCATCGACTTCCCTGACGCGCTCATCGTGGCAAGCGCCCGCGCCGCCGGCTGCGATCGCATCGTCACCTTCGATCGCGGCGCTCAGCGGGCAGGCATGGAGCTGCTCGCAGATTGATCGCCCATCGGCGGCACGAGTACCTGTTGCCTCTTCCAACCCCTTCTTTCCAAGGAACCCCGTGAGCACCCTTCCCCCCTGCCCCCAATGCAATTCCGAATTCAGCTACGAAGACGGCGCCCTGCTCGTCTGTCCGGAATGCGGTCACGAATGGAGCCGGGATGCGGCTGCTGCGGGCGATGAGCAGCGGGTGTGGAAGGACGCGCACGGCAATGTGCTGCAGGACGGCGATACCGTCACGCTGATCAAGGATCTGAAGGTGAAGGGCAGTTCTTCGGTGCTGAAGGTGGGTACCAAGGTGAAGAACATCCGCCTGGTCGAAGGTGACCACGACATCGATTGCCGCATCGACGGATTTGGCTCGATGCAGCTGAAGTCGGAGTTCGTGAAGAAGGTATGAGCTGACTGCGGCGTCAGCGTCCAGATCGGTCGGCGAATCCAAGAGGGGGGTGCGCCGCGTCACCGAGGCGCAGGACGGGTAAAACTGGATTCTGTTCATGCTGCGCGCCATCCCATCTACGGCGCAACAGACCCAAGATCAGGTGCAACGGATTCGTGCCCTGTTGGAAAGTGTGCGCGCACGGGCGCAAACCGAAGCGCCGGTGATCTAAAGATCGATGTCATCTTCCTGCACCCGTGTGCCAAGATCCAGTTTGTCGTCGATGCGGACATCGTAAAGCGGCAGACCGTCTGACCTACCTGCAGACTCTTGCCGAGTTGGGCATCCTGCGCGAGCAGAAGTATGGCCGCGAGAAGTACCGCATCAACGAAGTCCTGTTCAACGAACTGGCCAGTTGAGCGGAATGCGTAGACGTACCCGACAGGTTTCAGCGAAATTCACCGCCAGCGAAGGCGGGCGTCGGCCAACCGCGGATGCTGCCGACGGTTGGGCAGCGTGAAAATGAGATGGACGACCAGAACATGAACAAGCCGTTTTCATTGCGCATCTTTGTCGCTGATGGCGACCCGGACGGGCTGCGTATCGTCGAGCGATCGAACTGGATTGGCAAAGCGCTGATGTTCCCGCGTGCCCTGCTGCCCCAGGTGAAGCAGCGCGATGAACTGAAGCAGACCGGTGTCTATCTGCTGCTCGGTCCGCGTGAGGATGGTGAGGGTGAACTGCTCTACATCGGCGAAGGCGACCCGGTGCGCCCACGGCTCGAAAGTCACTACGTACAGAAGGATTTCTGGACTCGCGCCATCTGCTTCATCGCGGCACCGGGGCAGCTCAACAAGGCACATGTGCAATTTCTCGAAGCCCACCTGATCCGCTTGGCGAAAGCGGCCCGCCGTGTGCCACTGGACAACGCCAACCAGCCGCTGGAATCCAGTCTGTCGGAAGCGGATCGCGCCGACATGATGGTGTTTCTGGAAAACATGCTGGGGATGTTGCCGGTGATGGGCGTTCATGCATTCGAGTCAAGCCCCGCACCGATAGGCAGGAAAGAGGTGCTGCTTACCTGCAAGGCAAAAGGCGTTCTGGCGACCGGTTTTGAGTCCAGCCAGGGCTTCGTCGTAAAGGCGGGTTCCCAGACGGTGACCGTGGTGACGCCAAGCTTTCAGCAGATGCGCAGATCAAACGACCTGCGGCAGGAACTGATCGAGAACGGCGCCCTTGTTCGTGATGGCAACGTCTACCGCTTCACCCAGGACTACGTATTCAGCTCACCTTCGTCGGCGTCAGACATGGTGCTCGGAACCTGTTCCAACGGACGACTCATGTGGAAGGACACGCGGGGCCGGACCTTGAAGGAGTTGCAGGCTGAGGAGGCCTCGGTCTGATGGACGGTCTGGTGGCGCAGATAGGGATCGCACTGATTGTCGTGGGTCCGATGGTGGTCAGCGTTTTTCTCGGAGGCTTTCTGCTTCAGCGCAGGAAGGCCATCGCTCGCGCCCGCCGCAAGTCTCCTATTGGGTTTGATCTGCTTCGCCCACCCGGTCATGGTTTGGGCGAGCAGATAGAGCAACTGCAGGAAGATCTGTGGGAGCAGCTGTTCAGACTGATGTTTGTGCCGACTGCAGTGGTGGCCTTGTACTTTGGCCAGATCGCACTTCTCGGTGACAAGAACGTGGGGCTAGGCGTCGCGCTTATATATGGTGCATTGACGGTGGCGAATGCCGCTTACTGTCTACGTCAGCTCCTGAAAATTGCGACCGAGCTCGACAAGCTGAAAGCAGGCTATGACGCAGAGCTGGCTGTGGGCCAGGAGCTCAATCAGCTGATGCATCAGGGCGCATTGGTGTTTCACGATTTTCCTGCTGAGCAGTTCAATATCGATCACGTCGTTGTTGCTCGGCAAGGTGTGTTTGCCGTCGAAACCAAGGGCTATACGAAGCTCGCGGAAGGTGATGGCAGGAAAAATGCGACGGTCGTTTTTGACGGCAAGAAGCTTGTCTTTCCAAATTACTCGACGACCAAGCCTCTCGAGCAGTCAGCGCGGCAGGCAAAGTGGTTGACTGAGTGGCTGTCCAGCGCAACCGGCACGCGAGTACGAGCGGCGCCAGTACTTGCACTGCCCGGTTGGTTCGTAGACCCGGGCGGCGAGGGCACAGTCATCGTTCTGAGTGGGCGGATGCTGAAAACCCTGCTGGAAAAGAATGCACATCAGTCGCTTACGGACCAGACGATCCAGCAGATTGCCCATCAGCTCGGTCAGCGTTGTCGCGACGTCACACCGCTCTATTCGCGATAGCAGCGACATCATCACACCTGCGCCGCCTCAGTGCGCCCGCACCGTCCGGGGGCATGCCTCCACTGCACTACCCGTTGATCTGAAAGCACTTTCCAGCTGGCACGAATGCTGCGCGGGGTGAGGACCCTTTCCGCCTCCATCCCCAATCCAGATAAGGAGCGCATCACATGTCCGGCTGCACACATCCCGCACATCAGCACTGCAGTTTCTGCGATTCGAAAGGTCGTCTGACCGTCGAGGTCGATGGCAACGGCGACCCGCATATCGACGATCCGGCGCCCAAGGATCCGTCGCGGCGCGGGCTTCTGAAAGGGTCGATCGCGGCCGGGCTGGGCACGCTGGGCGCCGGGCTGGTCGGCAGTTCGATGGCGCGGGCGGCTGACGGCACGATGCAGACGCGCAGCCACTACTTCATCCCGGCCAGCGCCGACACGGTGCACTGGGGCTATTTCTCGAAGTCGCTGAAGCCGCAGGTGGAAATCAGTTCCGGCGATTTCGTCACCATCGAAACGCTCACCCACCACGCCGGTGACGATTACGAGCGCATGATCAAGGGCGACCCGGGCGCCGAGAGCGTGTTCCACTGGGACAAGAAACGGAAAGGCGTGAACCGGCGCGGTGCCGGGCCGATGGATGCCAGCCTGTTTGGCCGGGGCGCGGGCGAAGGTCTGGGCGTGCACATCTGTACCGGTCCGGTGTACGTGAAGGGCGCGGAAGAAGGCGACGTGCTCGAGGTGCGCATCGTCGATGTGGCGCCGCGGCCGAGCGCCAACCCGACGTACAAGGGCAAGAGCTTCGGCGTCAATGCGGCGGCCTGGTGGGGCTTCCACTACAAGGACCTGATCACCGAGCCGAAGAACCGCGAAGTGATCACCATCTACGAAATCGACGCCGGGCTTGACCGCAACTGGGCGCAGGCGGTGTACAACTTCCAGTGGACGCCGCAGACCGACCCCTTCGGCGTGGTGCACAAGACCATCGACTACCCGGGCGTAATCGTCGATCACGCGACGGTGAAAGAGAACCACGGCGTGCTGAAGAACGTGCGGGTGCCGGTGCGGCCGCACTTCGGCGTGGCCGGTGTCGCGCCGAAGGAGGCGGATATGGTCGATTCCATCCCGCCCAGCTATACCGGCGGCAATATCGACAACTGGCGCATCGGCAAGGGCGCCACCATGTACTACCCGGTCGCGGTCAAGGGCGCGCTGTTCTCGGTCGGTGACCCGCACGCCGGCCAGGGCGATTCCGAACTGTGCGGCACCGCGATCGAGTGCTCGCTCACCGGCACCTTCCAGTTCATCCTGCACAAGAAGGCCGACCTCGCCGGCACGCCGCTGGCCAAGCTCGAATACCCGCTGCTTGAAACCCAGGACGAGTGGGTGATCCACGGCTTCAGCTTCGCCAACTACCTGGCCGAGCTGGGCGATAAGGCGCAGAGCGACATCTACGCCAAGTCATCAGTCGATCTGGCGCTGCGCGATGCCTTCCGCAAGAGCCGCACCTTCCTGATGGACACTCAGGGCCTGAGCGAGGACGAGGCGATTTCGCTGCTGTCGGTCGGCGTCGATTTCGCGGTTACTCAGGTGGTGGATGGCAACTGGGGCGTGCACGCGGTGATCCGCAAGGCGCTGTTCTCCGGCGGCAGTCTGTAAGGCCAGGCGGCAGGCCTGGCCCACACCGAGGCCTGCCGTGTGCAGCACAGTCTTCATGGCGCGGCGTGACCTGTTCGATGATGCCCGCGGTGACGCACGCGGCATCATCACGCATCCATCTTTCGCCGCTGCTGCCATGTCCTTCCCGCTCGACGCCTATCTCGCCCGCATCGCGTGGACCGGCGCCGCCCGCCCGCCGGCGGACAACGCCACGCTGGACGCGCTGGTGCTGGCGCACACCATCGCCATCCCGTTCGAGAATCTGGACCCGATACGCAGCCGGGCGGTCGAGGTGGACAGTGCCTCGGTGGCGGCCAAGCTCATCGACGCACGGCGCGGCGGCTACTGCTTCGAGCACAGCCGCCTGTTCGCCGACGCGCTGCGCGCGCTCGGTTTCACGGTGCGGGAGCTGGTCGCGCGCGTGGTGTGGAACCAGCCGGAAGGCCTGGCCACGCCGCCCTTCCACATGCTGCTCGACGTCGATACGCCGGACGGTCAGCGTCTGGTCGATGTCGGCTTCGGCGTATTCACGGTGACCGCCCCGCTGCGCTGGCAACCGGATGTCGAACAGGCCACGCCGCACGGCCGCTACCGGCTGCTGCTCGACGGTGAGGAATGGTGGCTGCAGGCGTTTGCTGGCGAGTGGCGGCCGCTGTACCGGCTGCGGCGCATCGAGGTGCATGCCTGCGACTACGTGGCGCCCAGCTACTACCTGTCCACCCATCCGCAGTCGCTGTTCACCCAGAACCTGCTGCTGGCCCGTGCGGGTGCCGACCGGCGCTGGACGCTGTTCAACCGCGAACTGTCGGAATACCGCAACGACGGCGGCATCGAGCGTCGCGTGCTGGCCGATACCGATGCACTGATCGCCACGCTGCAGGATCTGTTCGGACTGGCGGTTGCCGATCAGCCGGATCTGGTGGTGCAGCTGCGGGCCTTGCCGGAAAGCTGAATGCGGGCGGTTTTCAGCCGTTCGACACCTGGCTGCCGGCCGCCAGCCCGAAAGTCCGCGCGAACTGTTCCGCCGACAACGCCTGCCCGAACAGATAGCCCTGGCCGTCGGTGCAGCCTTCGTTAAACAGCCGGATGCGCTGCACGTCGCGCTCTATGCCCTCGGCGATGCTCTCCAGCTCGAAGCTGCGGGCAATGTCCAGGATGGCGCGCACCACCGACGCATCGCGCTCCGATTCCAGCATGCCGTCGACGAATGAGCGGTCTATCTTGATCCGGGTCAGCGGGTAGCGCTTGAGCAGGCTGAGCGAGGCGTAGCCGGTGCCGAAGTCGTCGAAGGACACGCCCACCCCGAGCGCCCTCAGCCGCTGCAGCGTGTCCAGCACCCGGTCATCGTGGTCGAGCACGATGTTTTCGGTGACTTCCAGTTCCAGCGCGTCGGGCGGAAGGCCGTAGCGGTCGAGCACTTCGGCGACCTCAGCCACCAGATCGCCGACCCGGAACTGGGCGCTGAAAAGATTCACGCCTATCCGGAAATGCGGCGCGCCGTTGCGCCGCCAGAACGCGGTCTGGGCGCAGGCCTCTTCCAGCGTCCAGCTGCCGACCATGGCGGCCAGCGGTCCGCCTTCGAGTGCCGGCAGGAAAGCCGCTGGCGCCAGCAGCCCGCGTTCCGGATGCAGCCAGCGTATCAGGGCCTCCGCGCCGCTCAGCCTGCCGTCCGCCAGCCTGACCTGAGGCTGATAGAACATCAGGAATTCGCCCTCGTGTGCGGCCCGGTGCAGTTCCATGCTGTACAGCCGCCGCGCCACCGCTTCCATGCGCAAGGCCGGCAGATAGGTGAAGCACTGCGCGCGACCGACCTTCTTCGCCTTGAACAGCGCCAGATCCGCATTGCCGATCAGTTCCAGCGCTTCGGCCGCGTGCAGCGGCGCCAGCGCGATGCCGGCACTGGCGGCCACCCCCACCTCGTGTCCGTCGATCACGATGGGTGTTTCGATCGAATTCAGCAGCGCCTGCGCGATTCCGGTGGCCCGTTCCAGGCTGTCCATGTCGGTCAGCAGCAGCGCGAATTCGTCGCCACCGATGCGTGCCGCGAGGTCGTGCTCGCCGGCGCAGGCCTCCAGCCGCCGCGCGACCTGCTGCAGGATGCCGTCGCCGATGGCGTGGCCCAGCGTGTCATTCACGTCCTTGAAGCCGTCCAGATCGATCATGACGACGGCCACCTGCTGCGACCCTGTCAGTGCACGCTCCACGCTGCGGAAGAAGGCGGCCCGGTTGGCCAGCCCGGTCAGGCCGTCGGTGGTGGCCATCCGGCGCAGTGCGTTTTCGCGTTCATGGCGCTCGGTGCAGTCCTGCAGATGAGCGCTGAAAGTGATGCCGCGCGCCTCCCGGTGCAGGAACAGCGTCAGCCCGAGCAGCAGTTGCGTACCGTCGCTGCGCAGGCCGATGATGTCTCGGGGCACCGTAAGCCCGTCCAGCGATGCCTGCGCTGCGGCCTGCGCAAGCAGGGTGCGGAAGGCGGGGCGCTCCTGTGCCGGCAGCAGCGCGTCGGCCGGTGTGCCGGCACAGCGTTGCGGGTCGATGCCGAGCAGTGCGGCCGCAGCGGCGTTGCAGCCTATCAGCAGCCCGCCGGCATCGAAGGCGATCAGCGGGTTCGGTGCGTTCTTCGCGAAATCGTCGAAGGCAGGGCGGCCGTGCTCGGGGGCCGCCTCGATGCGGCGCAGTTCCATGCGGTCGGCGGCCATCTTCGCCAGTTCGCGCAGGCGCTCGCAGTCCTCGTCGCTGAAATCCGCGTGTGGCTGGCTGTCGATCACGCACAGCGCGCCCAGCGCATGACCGTCCGGCGACAGCAGCGGCACGCCGGCATAGAAGCGCAGCCCGGCTGAACCGGTGACCAGCGGGTTGTCATGGAAGCGTTCGTCCAGCAGTGCGTCCGGCACCACCATCACTTCGCGCTGGTTGATCGCGTGCGCGCAGAAAGACACGTCGCGCCGCATGTCGACCGCCTGGTCTATGCCGGTGCTGGCGGCGAAGAACACATGGTCGCTGCCGATCAGGTTCACCGCGGCCACCGGCATGCCGAACATGCGCGTCGCGATGCGCACCACCGGGTCCAGACTGGGCAGCGCATGGCTGCTGTCCAGCCCATAGGCAGCCAGCGCCATGAGGCGTTCCGGTTCTGACGGAAGAATGGAAGGACATTTCATCGCGATATCCCGATAGGGAACGGACAGGCCTTTGCAGGGGCCGTCCGCTCTGATCTGCAGGAATGGCGGTCGGGTCGACCGGCATATTCATCCATATGGTATGCCGATCCAGCATATGCGGACTGTACGCCACACCTCAGGTCATGGATGTTGCCGACGCATTTTGTTTCAGCGCATCTGTACCGTTCAGTTGCGGTATTCCACTCGTGAGCGCATCAGTGGATGCTTCATGGCGTCTGTCCGCACGCTGCAGTTTTCGACAAGACAAGGCTGGCTGATCGGGCCCAGACTACGGTTTTGTCCCGTTCTGCCGCCGTGCTTTCGCTGCTTGCCCCCGTGCTGTTCGTGCTGGTCTGGTCCACCGGCTTCATCGTCGCCCGCGCGATCGATGGCGTGGCCGACCCGTCGCTGTTCCTGCTTGCGCGCTTCACGCTGACCACGCTGATGTACGCAGCGCTGGGTCTGGCGCTGCGGGCGGCCTGGCCGGCGCGTGCGCAGTGGCCCAAGCACTTCGTAGCCGGCGGTCTGCTGCAGGGCGTTTACATGGGCGGCGGCTACTGGGCGGTGGCGCACGGCCTGTCGCCGGCGGTGATGGCGCTGCTGGCCACGCTGCAGCCGATGCTGACCGCACTGATCGCGCAGCGCCTGTTCGCCGAGCCGCTGGGCCGGCATTTCTGGGGCGGTCTGGCGGCCGGTGCGCTGGGCGTGCTGATGGTGCTGGCGCCGCGCTTGTCCGCGGTCGGGCCGGAAGCGCTGTCGCCGCTGGTGGTGGGCGTGGCACTGCTGTCGGTGGCCGGTATTACCGCCGGCACGCTGGTGCAGAAAAGCTCGATCGCCGCCGCCGACCTGTTCACCTCCAGCGCGCTGCAGAACGCCGGCGGTGCGCTGATCTGTCTGTGCGCCGCGCTGGCACTCGGCGAGTCACTCTGGGTGCCTGGCCCGGCGCTGTGGGGCGCGCTGGCGTGGGCGGTGCTCGGCCTGTCGGCCATCGGCAGCACGCTGCTGGTGTGGATGGTGCGCCACGGTTCGGCCGCGCGGGTGAGCGTGCTGGTGCTGCTGGTGCCGCCGCTGGCCGCGGTGCAGGCGGCGCTGCTGTTCGGCGAGCGGCTCAGTCCGCTGCAGATCGGCGGCTTCGCGCTGGCCCTGGGTGGCGTGCTACTGTGCCGGCGTCGCTGAAAGTCATGCCATGCACGCCGCCGATCCCAATGTCGATACCCGCTGCTACGCCGCCGAACCGGCCGGGCACGCGCACGACTTCCATCAGGTGGTGCTGGGCGGCGACGGCGGTACCGAACTGGAGGTGGAGGGCCACCTGCACCGGGTCGACGCCGGCGCCGGGCTGGTGATTCCGGCCGGCACCCGGCACGACTACCGTGGCCTGGACCACGGCAACCGCCAGCTGGTGGTGGACCTGCCAGCCGACTCGGTCGCCCTGCCCCGCGCGCTGTTCGAGTGCCCGCGTCCCTTCGCGATCGACGCCGCCTTGCGCGGCCGGGTGCAGCCGCTGCTCGGTGTGCGCGACAGCAGCGTGTCGCGGCCGCGTCACTGGATGCTGGCCGCCCGCTTCGCCGACGATCTGGCGCGCCGCCTGCATGCCGCCCCGGTGGCGCACGACGCCCGCCGCTTTCCGGTCGCCCGCATCGACGGCTGGCTGCGCGCCCACGCCGGCGAGCCGCCGTCGCTGGCGGTGCTGGCCACGCATTTCGGCTACGGCCCGCGGCGCTTCCACGACCTGTTCGTCGATGCCTTCGGCGAAGCGCCCCACCGCTACCTGACCCGCCTGCGGCTGGACGCCGCACTCGCCCTGCTCGACCGGCCCGACTGCACGCTGGCCGATATCGCCGCCGACACCGGTTTCGCCGACCAGAGTGCCTTCACCCGCCGCTTCACCCAGCGTTTCGGCCAGCCACCCGGCCACTGGCGCCGCGCTGCGGCTAGCATGGCGGCCTGAACTTCGCGCCGAGCGCCGTCATGCCCCACACCCCGGACAGTCCGAAAGCTTCCGCCGACACCGAACACCTGCTGGCGCGCGCCCACATCGAGGGCGTGGACGAGGCGACCTGGCTGGACGTGATCCAGCGCATGGACGAGGTGTATTCGCAGCTGGTGAGCGACGAAATCGCGCTCGAACAGAAGAACGTCGAGCTGGAAGAGTCGCAGCAGTTCATCTTCAGCGTCATGTCCGCCATGTCGGACGTGCTGCTGGTGTGCAACGAGCGCGGCGAAATCGAGGAAACCAATGCCGCGCTGTGCGAACTGGTCGGCCGCAGCGATGACCAGCTGAACGGCACGCCGGTGTACTCGCTGCTGGCCGATGAAGCGAGCGTGGCGCGGCTGCGCGGCATTCTGGGCGACGCCAATCCGTCACGCCGCGGCGCCGCCGCCGAACTGAACCTGCTGGATGCCGAAGGCCGGCCGGTGCCGGTGGACGCCAACCTCACGCCGCGCTTCGCGCGCAACGGCCGGCGCGCCGGCACCGTGTTCGTCGGCCGGCCCACCGCCGAACTGAAGCGCGCCTATCACGAACTGCGCGAGGCGCACGAAGCGCTCAAGCTGGCGCAGCAGCAGCTGCTGCATTCGGAAAAGATGGCTTCGCTCGGCCGTCTGGTGGCCGGCGTGGCGCACGAACTGAACAACCCGATCAGCTTCGTGCTCGGCAACGTGCATGCGCTGAAGAAGTACAGCGAGCGCATGGGCCGCTACATCGACGCGGTGCATGAAGGCGCCAGCGACGAAGAGCTGGCCGCGATGCGGGTGAAGCTGCGCATCGAGCACCTGCTGAAGGATCTGCCTTCGCTGATCGAAGGCACGGTGGAAGGCGCGCAGCGCACCGCCGACATCGTCAATGGCCTGAAGCGCTTTTCCGCGGTCGATTCCGGCAGCCGCGAGCCGGTGGATCTGAACACTGTCATCCGTCGCGCCATCCACTGGATACGCAAGGGCAGCACCGCCGACATCGAACTGGACTGGACGCCGGGCGAACCCTGCATCGTGCAGGGCAGCGCCGGCCAGCTGCAGCAGGTGGTGATGAATCTGCTGCAGAACGCCTGCGATGCCGCCGGCACCGACGGCCAGACCGTCCGTCTCGACCTCGCCTGCGAAGGTCGTGGCGACACGGTGCGCATGACCCTGCGCGACAGTGGCCCGGGCATCCCGGACGAATACCTGTCGCGCATCTTCGAACCCTTCTTCACCACCAAGCCGGTGGGCAAAGGCACCGGGCTGGGCCTGTCCATCAGCTACGGCATCGTCGAACAGCACGGCGGCACGCTCACCGCGCTCAACCACCCGAAGGGCGGCGCCGAATTCGTGCTCGAACTGCCACGCACAGATTCACCGTCATAAGGTGGGGCGGCGTTTGCCCGATGGCGGACTGAAACCGCCTGCGGCCCTGCACGGGCTGCATCGCGGCGGGGGCGCCGCTCCCACGGCAACTGCCGCGAGCGGAGCTGTTTCTGTGGGAGCGACGCCCCCGTCGCGATCGGCCGCCTGCGAGAACCGAGCTGCAGCCCTTACGCTGCCTTGCGCAGCACGATGCGCCCGGCCATGCCGGCGCAGCCGAAGGCTTCGAAGCGTTCGATGCAGAGGTCGCGGGCGGCGGCCATGGCGTCTTTCATGAACTTGCGCGGGTCGAATTCCGACGGGTCCTTGGCCATGGCGCGGCGCATGGCGCCGGTCATCGCGAGGCGGATGTCGGTGTCGATGTTCACCTTGCGCACGCCGTGGCGGATGCCTTCCTGGATTTCCTCGACCGGCACGCCGTAGGTTTCGCGGATGTCGCCGCCGTGCTCGCGGATGATGCCCAGCCAGTCCTGCGGCACGCTGCTGGAGCCGTGCATCACCAGGTGGGTGTTCGGGATGCGCGCGTGGATGGCCTTGATGCGGTCGATGGCGAGGATGTCGCCGGTCGGCTTGCGGCTGAACTTGTAGGCGCCGTGGCTGGTGCCGATGGCGATGGCCAGCGCATCGACGCCGGTGGCGGCGACGAATTCGGCGGCCTGGTCCGGGTCGGTCAGCATCTGGTCGTGGGTGAGCACGCCGGCCGCGCCGACGCCGTCTTCCTCGCCGGCGGTGCCGGATTCCAGCGAGCCGAGGCAGCCCAGTTCGCCTTCGACCGACACGCCGACCGCGTGCGCCATGTCGACCACGCGGCGGGTCACGTCCACGTTGTATTCGTAGCTGGCCGGCGTCTTCGCGTCTTCCATCAGCGAGCCGTCCATCATGACGCTGGTGAAGCCGGAGCGGATGGCCTGCACGCATACCGCCGGGCTGGCGCCGTGGTCCTGGTGCAGCACGATGGGCAGCTCCGGATACATTTCCGCGGCCGCTTCCACCATGCGGCGCAGGAAGGGCTCGCCGGCGTACTTCCGGGCGCCGGCCGAGGCCTGCAGGATGACCGGCGCATTCACCTTCTGCGCCGCCTGCATGATGGCCTGTATCTGTTCAAGGTTGTTGATGTTGAAAGCGGGCACGCCGTAGCCGTGTTCGGCGGCGTGATCGAGCAGCTGGCGCAGGGAAATCATGGGCATGCGGTTCTCCTTGAAGGACGGTGCGAAATAAAAAAATCGGGACGGCGGGAAAACGCGGACGCGGGCGTCCGGACTGCTGCGGTTTCAGGCTTGAGGGCGTCGCATCACGACGCCTTCCATACGGCGGCGGTATCGACCATGCGGTGCGCGTAACCGCGGTCGCCGCGGTAGCCGGCGCACACCTTCACCACGCGGCCGGACACCTGGGTCCAGCCGGCTTCGAAGATGCATGAGCGGGTGTCGCGGTCGGACAGCGCGGTGCTGAACGGTGTGTCGCCGTAGCGCACGATGTCCGCCCAGTCGCCGAAGGCGGCGGCCTGCATCAGGCTGTTCACCTCTTCGACCGTGGTGGTGCGCTCGGCGACGAACACCATGCCGATCAGCGAGGCGTGTACGCCGGGCATGCGCATCGGTTCGGTTTCGTCGAAACAGTGGTCCAGTTCGGGCAGCACCCGGTGCAGGTGGTCGGCGGCGCCGGTGCGCAGCGGCAGTGCGAAGCCGTCGCCCTCGACGTCGTGCGGGCGGCTGTACACCGCGGTGAGCATGGCGTTGGAAATGCCCAGCGCGTCATGCAGCACCCGCGCCACCGGCGCGATGCCGTGGGTGGCGCGACAGGCGCCGTGTACCGCGCGGTGGCTGGGCCGCAGCGCGCGGTGGTTAACGCCATACACGACCGTGGTGTCGGCACCGCGGGCGGCCGGTGCGCAGCTCAGTACCCGCCGCGCACCGGCGGCCAGATGGGTGCGCGCGTCGCGGCCGCTGCAGTCGAACACGATGTCGACCGCGTGCCGCTTCCACGGCAGACGGCGCGCGTCGCGCTCGCGGCTGCGCGGGACGATGCCGGCACCCCCGGCATCCCCGCTCGGCGTGTTCAGTACGACCAGATCCAGGTCGTCCCGTCCGGCCAGCGCGTGCAGCACGCTGGCCGCCATGGCGCCGCTGCCGTCGACCGCGACGCGCACGCTCACGGCTGCTCCGTCGTGGCGAGCAGGGCCCGCGCACGGGCGGCCACCGCGTCCGGCGTGATGCCGAACTGCTGGAACAGCTGGCCGGCCGGTGCCGATTCGCCGAAGCGGTCCAGGCCGACCACATCGCCGCGTTCGCCGACGTACTTCCACCACAGTCCGGTGCTGCCGGCTTCCACCGCGATGCGCGGCAGCGCACGCGGAATCACGGTTTCCCGCCAGTGCGCGTCCTGCCGTTCGAATACCTCGACGCAGGGCACGGACACCACGCGGGCGGCGATGCCTTCCGCCGCCAGCAGCTCCGCCGCCAGCAGCGCGATGCCGACTTCGGAGCCGGTCGCGATCAGGCACAGCCGGGCGTCGCGTGGCGCGCGCAGCACGTAGCCGCCGCGCGCGATGTCATCGATGCGCGGCGTGCCGTCGCCGGCGTGCGGCAGCGCCTGGCGCGACAGCAGCAGGCAGGCCGGGCCCGGCTGCGGACCCGTGCCGCGGCGCAGCGCCTCGCGCCAGGCCACCGCGGTTTCGGTGGCATCGCCCGGCCGCCACACATCGACGCCCGGAATCAGCCGCAGGCTGGCCGCGTGTTCCACCGGCTGGTGGGTCGGGCCGTCTTCGCCGAGGCCGATCGAGTCGTGGGTGAACACATAGGTGACCGGCAGGTTCATCAGCGCCGACATGCGTATCGCGTTGCGCGCGTAGTCGGAGAAGGTGAGGAAGGTGCCGCCGTACGGACGATAGCCACCGTGCAGCGCGATGCCATTCATCACCGCCGACATGCCGAATTCGCGCACGCCGTAATGCACGTGGTTGCCGGTGCCGTCGCCCTTCAGCGGCCGATGGCCCTTCCAGTCGGTCAGGTTGGAGCCGGTCAGGTCGGCCGAGCCGCCCAGCAGTTCCGGAATCGCCGGTGCCACGATGTGCAGCGTGTCCTGCGAAGCCTTGCGGGTGGCCACCGAGGCGGCGCGCGCTTCGGCGGCGTCACAGGCGGCTTCGAGCGCACGCAGCGCGTCCGACGTGAGCGGGGCGTCGCGGCGCAGGCGCCGGCGCAGTTCGGCCGCCAGTTCCGGGAAGGCCTTGGCGTAGTTGTCGACCCGCTGCTGCCAGGCGCGGTGCGTGGCGGCGCCGCGCTCCTTCGCCGACCAGGCGGCGCGCAGCGTCTCCGGAATCTCGAACGGTGCCGCACTCCAGCCCAGCGCTTCGCGGGTGAGCGCGATTTCGACGTCGCCCAGCGCCTCGCCGTGCGCCTTGGCGGTGCCGGCGCGGTTGGGCGAACCCTGGCCGATGCGCGTCCGGCAGCACACCAGCACCGGCTTGTCGCTGTCGCGGGCGGCCTCGATGGCGGCGTCCAGCGCCACCGGGTCGTGACCGTCCACATTGCGCACCACGGCCCAGCCATAGGCCTCGAAGCGGGCCGGCGTGTCGTCGGTGAACCAGCCGCTCACGTCGCCATCGATCGAAATGCCGTTGTCGTCGTAGAACACCACCAGCTTGTTCAGCTTCCAGGTGCCGGCCAGCGAACACACTTCGTGGCTGACGCCTTCCATCAGGCAGCCGTCGCCGACGAAGGCCCAGGTGCGGTGGTCGATCACCGTGTGGCCCGGCCGGTTGAATTCGGCGGCCAGGAGCTTCTCGGCGAGTGCCATGCCGACCGCGTTGGCGATGCCCTGGCCGAGCGGGCCGGTGGTGGTTTCAACGCCCGGCGTGACGTCGATCTCCGGATGGCCCGGCGTGCGTGAATGCAGCTGGCGGAAGCGGCGCAGCTCGTCCATCGGCAGGTCGTAACCGGTGAGATGCAGCAGCGCATACAGCAGCATCGAGCCGTGGCCGTTCGACAGCACGAAGCGGTCGCGGTCCGGCCACTGCGGGTCGGCCGGGTCGTGCTTCAGGTGGTGGCGCCACAGCGCCTCGGCGATGTCGGCCATGCCCATGGGCATGCCCGGGTGGCCGGAATTCGCGGCCTGCACCGCGTCCATGGCCAGCGCACGGATCGCGTTGGCGCACTGGGTGCGCAGAAAGAGCGGGGCGTTCATGTCGTTCATCGCGCTCTCCTCAGGCGGCCCGCTGCTGGCGGCGGCGTTCGATCAGACGCAGGATCATCGGCGTGAAGATGAGCTGCATCGCCAGTTCCATCTTTCCGCCCGGCACCACCAGCGTGTTGGCGCGCGACATGAAGGAGTCGTGCAGCATGCTGAGCAGATAGGGGAAGTCGAAACCGCGCGGGTTGGCGAAGCGGATCACCACCAGGCTTTCGTCGGCGGTGGGTATCGTGCGCGCGATGAAGGGGTCGCTGGTATCGACCACCGGCACGCGCTGGAAGTTGATGTGGGTGCGCGTGAATTGCGGGCAGATGTAATGCACGTAGTCGTGCATGCGGCGCAGGATGACGTCGGTCACGGCTTCGGTGGAATAGCCGCGGGTGCTGCGGTCCCGGTGGATCTTCTGGATCCACTCGAGGTTGATGACAGGCACCACGCCGATCAGCAGATCGGCGTACCGGGATACATCAACATGTTCGGTCTTCACGCCGCCGTGCAGGCCTTCGTAGAACAGCAGTTCGCTGTCGGGCAGCGGCTCCCACGGCGTGAAGGTGCCGGCCGGCTGCTGGTAGGGCGCGGCTTCTTCGTCGTTGTGCAGGTATTTGCGGCTGCGGCCGGTGCCGCTTTCCGAGTAGTCGCGGAATAGCTGTTCGAGTTCGGCGAACAGGTTGGCGTCTTCGCCGAAGTGGCTGAAGTGCGGCCGGCCGCCGGTTTCGGCTTCGGCCATGGCCTTCTTCATTTCGGCGCGGTCGTAGCGGTGGTAGCTGTCGCCTTCGATGATGGCGGCCGATACGTTTTCGCGGCGGAAAATGTTCTCGAAGGTGCGGGTGACCGACGAGGTGCCGGCACCGGACGAACCGGTGATGGCGACGATGGGGTGTTTCGCGGACATGGAAAACCTCGCGGAAGGATGCGGAATCGGGTGTGCGTTCAGACGATGTCTGCGAACAGGCCGCGCTTGCCGAACAGCGGCGAGCGGAAGTCGTCCGCCGGCTCGCGGTGGTAGGCCTCGATGCGCTCGACCTCGTCGGCCGAACCGAACACGAAGCCGATGCGCTGGTGCAGCGCCTCCGGCTGCACGTCCATCAGCCGGCTGCGGCCGGTGCTGGCGCGGCCGCCGGCCTGTTCGATCAGGAAGGAGATCGGGCTGGCTTCGTACAGCAGGCGCAGGCGGCCGGGCTTGGCCGGGTCCTTGTTGTCCTTCGGGTACAGGAACACGCCGCCGCGCATCAGGATGCGGTGGGTTTCCGCCACCAGCGAGGCGATCCAGCGCATGTTGAAATCGGCTTCGCGCGGGCCGGTGCGGCCGGCCAGACATTCGTCCACGTAGCGGCGCACCGCCGGCTCCCAGAAGCGGCTGTTGGACGCGTTGATCGCGAATTCGCGGGTGGCCGACGGCACCTTCAGGTCCGGGTGGCTGAGCACCCATTCACCCAGCACCGGGTCCAGCGTGAAGCCGTGGGTGCCGCTGCCCAGCGTGATCACCAGCATGGTGGAGGGGCCGTAGATCGCGTAGCCGGCGCACACCTGTTCGCGGCCCGGCTGCAGGAAGTCGGCGGTGGTGGCTTCGCGGTCCGGATCGGGCGCGCGGGTGATCGAGAAAATGCTGCCGACCGACACGTTCACGTCGATGTTGGACGAGCCGTCCAGCGGGTCGAAGGCGAGCAGGTACTTGCCGCGCGGGTACTGGCCCGGCGGCAGCGAAATGTCGTCCAGCTCTTCCGACGCCATGGCGGCGACGTGGCCGCCCCATTCGTTGGCGCGCAGGAAGATCTGGTTGCTGAGCACGTCCAGCGTCTTCTGTTCCTCGCCCTGCACATTGCCGCTGCCGGCCGAGCCGAGCACGCCGGCCAGCCCGCCGAAAGCCACCTTGCGCGAAATCGCCTTGCAGGCGAGCGCGACGTCGGTGATCAGCGCATTGAGGTCGCCGGTCGCCTCCGGATGACGACGGCGTTCTTCGATCAGGTACTGGACCAGCGTGGTGCGTCCGCCTGTGGGCATGATTTCTCCTCCCTTGATGTGAATTCCTGAGCGCGTGCCGTCTGTGCGGCGCTGCGCGGGCATGTGATGACTATTCGGTCTGTTCCTCGAAGCGCGCGCTCATTGCGGCCAGCAGTTCGGCCGGGCGGGTCAGTGGCCAGGGCGTGACGCCGGGGGCGGAGGCATGCTCGCCATAGCCCCAGCCGACCAGCGCCACCGGGCAGCCGGCGGCCTTGGCCGCCAGCAGGTCGGCCGCGCTGTCGCCCACCATCAGCAGCTGCGCCGGCGCGACCGCCAGCCGGTCCGCGGCATCGACCAGCATGGACGGCGAGGGCTTGAGCAGCTCTTCGCGGTCGCCGCCATGGACGGTGGACATGAAGGGCAGCAGGCCGGCGGCGGCGAGCACCGCGCGCGCCAGCGGCGTGGGCTTGTTGGTCACCACCACCAGCGGGCACAGCGCGTACAGCCCTTCCACCATTTCCTCGATGCCGTCATAGACCATGCCGTGGTCCAGCGGCGCGGCCAGCGTGGCGCGGTCGAAGGCGGCGCGCAGCCGGGCGGGCAGCGTGGCGTCGTCGGTGCGGCCGAGGTGGGCGAGTGCGCGCGCGATCAGCTTGTCCGGGCCGCCGCCTATCCAGCCGCGCACGGTGACGAGGTCGACATTCGGCAGGCCGGCGGTGGACAGGCCGACATTCAGCGCGTGCCAGATGTCGGCGGCGCTATCGACCAGCGTGCCGTCGAGGTCGAAGGCGATGGCGTGGATGCGGCTCAGGTCAGGGATGTTCTTGTCAGGCATGAGAGGACTCGTGGGCGAAGGTCTGCGCGCGGCCGGCGAGGGCGCGTTCGCGCAGCGTGCGGATGGAATCGGCATAGCGGCCGCCGGTGAATACGGCGGAACCTGCGACCAGCGTGTCGGCGCCGGCGGCGGCGACGCGCGCGGCGTTGTCGGCATTGACGCCGCCATCGACCTCGAGCCAGATGTCGCGGCCGCTGGCCTCGATGCGCCGGCGCACTGCCTCGATCTTGGGCAGTGCGGATTCGATGAAGCGCTGGCCGCCGAAGCCCGGGTTCACCGACATGATGAGCACCAGGTCGAGCTGGTCCAGCACGTGGTCGAGCACGCTGAGCGGCGTGGCCGGGTTCAGCACCAGACCGGCTTTCACGCCGTGCGAGCGGATGAGCTGCACGGTGCGGTCGATGTGCTCGCTCGCTTCCGGGTGGAAGGAAATGATGGACGCGCCGGCCTGGGCGAACATCGGAATCAGCGCATCGACCGGCTTCACCATCAGGTGCACGTCGATGGGCACTGTCGCGTATGGCTTTATGGCCTGACACACCAGCGGCCCGACCGTCAGATTGGGCACGTAGTGGTTGTCCATCACGTCGAAATGGATGAGGTCGGCGCCGGCTTCGATCACCGCGCTCACTTCGTCGCCGAGGCGGGCGAAGTCGGCCGACAGCAGGCTGGGGGCGATGCGAACGCTCATGACAGGGCCTCTTCGCGCAGGCCACCCAGTTCGGCGAAGGACAGCCATGCCGTCTCGCGCAGCCGGCTGCCCGGTTCGCCGGCCAGCGGGATGGCGGGTTCGCCCAGGTGCGGCAGCAGCAGGTCGGCGTCCGACAGGTCGTGGTCCTCGCTCCAGTAGGTGGGCGTGACCACGGTCCACAGGCCGGCCGCCTGCGCGGCGCGCAGGCCGTTGTCCGAATCCTCGAAGGCGATCGCGTGTTCGGCGCGCACGCCGAGGTGCTGCATGGCCAGCAGGTAGATGTCGGGCGCCGGCTTCTTGGCGGCGACCTGGTCGCCGCAGGCGATGACGCCGAACAGGTCGAGTGCGCGCGTGCCCAGCGTGGCGTGCAGCAGCGCGTCGACATTGGCGGCGGTGGTGGTGCTGGCGATCGCCAGCCGGCAGCCGGCCGCGGCGGCTTCGTCCAGCAGGCGGGCGACGCCCGGCCGCAGCGGCACCGCGCCGTCGCGCACCACCGCGCTGTACAGCCGGGTCTTGATCGCGTGGATCTGCGGAATGCGGGTGCCGAGGTCGGCGCGGTCGGCTTCGCTCAGGTCCAGCGACGCGATGTGGCGTGCAATGCGCTCTTTGCCGCCGGTGGTGGTGAGCAGCCGGCGGTAGTCGGCGCGGGTCCACTTCCAGCTCAGGCCCAGCTGTTCGAAAGCGAGGTTGAAGGCGGTGCGGTGCGCTTCTTCGGTGTCAGCCAGCGTGCCATCCACGTCGAAGATGAGGGCATCAAGACGCATGGAGGTCGTCCTTTCCGTCGGCCGCGAATACGCGGCTGGCCAGCACGTCCGACGCTTCGAGCCGGCACAGCGCGTCGCGGTCGGGCGCAGCGTCGGCGCCGAACAGGCGGGTGGCGTGACGCAGCCGGATGCGGTCCAGCGCATTGCGCACCGAACGCGCGTTGGCGAAATGCGGCTGCTGGCGGCGCAGCGCGATGTAGCGTGCAAAAGCCTCGTGCGCGTCGCCGTCGAAGCGATAGTTCAGGCCGCCTAGCATCAGGTCGGCGATGCGCATCAGCTCGTCCTCGCTGTAATCCGGGAAGTCGATGTGGTGCGCGATGCGCGACGCCATGCCCGGGTTGCTGGAGAAGAAGGTGTCCATGCGGTCGCGGTAGCCGGCGAGGATCACCACCAGGTCATCGCGGTGGTTCTCCATCACCTGCAGCAGGATTTCGATCGCTTCCTGGCCGTAGTCGCGCTCGTTCTCGGGCCGGTACAGGTAGTAGGCCTCGTCGATGAACAGCACGCCGCCCATGGCCTTCTTGATCACTTCCTTGGTCTTGGGCGCGGTGTGGCCGATGAACTGGCCCACCAGGTCGTCGCGGGTGACCGCCACCAGATGACCCTTGCGCACATAGCCGAGCTGGCGCAGCACTTCGGCCATGCGCAGCGCGACCGTGGTCTTGCCGGTGCCCGGGTTGCCGGTGAAACACATGTGCAGCGAGGGCGGCTGCGACTGCAGGCCCTGCTGCGCGCGCAGCCGGTCGATCAGCAGCAGGGCCGCGATGTCGCGGATGCGGCCCTTGACCGGCGCCAGCCCGACCAGCTCGGCATCGAGCTGTTCGAGCAGCGCCTGCACGCCGGACGAGGCGAACATCGCGCGTGGCGACGTCGCCTCGCCGGCGGCAGCCGGCACGGTCTGGATCAGGGTGGCGGCGTCCATTGCGGCCGGCTCAGTAACGCGCGCCTTCGGGGCTGGCCTGCACCGCGTAGCTCTCGATCGAGTAGCGCAGCGTGCGGCCCGGCTCTTCGGTGCGGATCAGGCGGAAGCCCGGCTCGGCGTCCGGACGGTTCACGATGAAGGACAGCACCACCGATTCGGTACCGTGGGTCGAATCGAAGGCGGTGACGCGGATGTAGCGCTGCGGGAAGGTGTCGCGGCAGGCCTTCACCTCCAGCATGATGGCCGCCGGGTCGCGCAGGTCGAACATCGGGTTGCCGTACATTTCCCAGAAGGTGTTGCGCGGGTGCGGATCGTCGGTGTACTCGATGCCGACCGCCCAGTCCTGGGACAGGCAGTATTCGATCTGGGCACGGATCTGTGCGTCGGTCAGGTCGGGCAGGAAAGAGAAGGTGCCTTGGGTAATGCGCATGGTGGTTCTCCGGTAAGAAGGGGGCTGTGGGCGCAGCGCCCCCGCCGCGCAGGGCGCAGGCAGCGTGTCCGCTGCCCGATCAGGCGCTGATCGCGGCGGGGCGCCGCTCCCACAGGGGGAGCAGGCGGTCCGGCCGTTCAGGCGACCGACGGCGTGGGCACGAAGTCCGAGGTGTCGGTCGGCGTGTAGTTGAAGGAAATTTCGCCCCAGGTATCGAGCGCGGCGGCCAGCGGGCTGCACCACTTCGCCGCGTCGCGCAGGATCTGCGGACCTTCGTTGGCGATGTCGCGACCTTCGTTGCGCGCCAGCACCATGGCTTCCAGCGCCACGCGGTTGGCGGTGGCACCGGCCTGGATGCCCTGCGGGTGGCCGATGGTGCCGCCGCCGAACTGCAGCACCACGTCATCGCCGAACAGGTCGATCAGCTGGTGCATCTGGCCGGCGTGGATGCCGCCGGAGGCGACCGGCAGCACCTTCTTCAGCGCGCCCCAGTCCTGGTCGAAATAGATGCCGCGCGGCAGGTCCACCTTGGTATGGGTGTCGCGGCACACGTTGTAGTAGCCCTGCACGGTGAGCGGGTCGCCTTCCAGCTTGCCGACCGCGGTGCCGGCGTGGATGTGGTCGACGCCGGTCAGGCGCATCCACTTGGCGATCACGCGGAAGCTCACGCCGTGGGTCTTCTGGCGGGTGTAGGTGCCGTGGCCGGCGCGGTGCAGGTGCAGGATCATGTCGTGCTGGCGGCACCAGTGCGACAGCGACTGGATGGCGGTGTAACCCACCACCAGATCGACCATGATGATGACCGAGCCCAGTTCCTTGGCGAATTCGGCGCGGCGGTACATCTCTTCCATCGAGCCGGCGGTCACGTTCAGGTAGGAACCCTTCACTTCGCCCGTCGCGGCACTGGCCTTGTTCACCGCATCCATCACGAACAGGAAGCGGTCACGCCAGTGCATGAAGGGCTGCGAGTTGATGTTCTCGTCATCCTTCATGAAATCCAGGCCGCCCTTCAGGCCTTCATAGACCACGCGGCCGTAGTTGCGGCCCGACAGACCCAGCTTGGGCTTGGTGGTGGCGCCGAGCAGCGGGCGGCCGAACTTGTCCAGGCGTTCGCGCTCGACGATGATGCCGGTCGGCGGGCCGGCGAAGGTTTTCACGTAGGCCACCGGGAATTTCATGTCTTCCAGGCGGGCGGCCTTCAGCGGCTTGAACGAGAACACGTTGCCGATGATGGAGGCGGCAACGTTGGTGATCGAACCTTCCTCGAACAGCGACAGGTCGTAGGCCACGTAGCAGAAGTACTGACCCGGATTGTTCGGCACCGGATCGACCCGGTAGGCCTTGGCGCGGTACATGTCGCAGGCGGTCAGGCGGTCGGTCCACACCACGGTCCAGGTCGCGGTGCTCGATTCGCCGGCCACTGCGGCGGCGGCTTCGATCGGGTCCACGCCGTCCTGCGGCGTGATCCGGAACAGCGCCACGATGTCCGTGTCCTTCGGCTGGTAGTCGCCGTCCCAGTAACCCATCTGCGCGTATTTCAGGACGCCGGCCGAATAGCGTTTCTTGGCGTCGGTGATCTGCTGCGGCGTGTTCATGTCGCCCATGTCTTCCTCCTGTGGATGCGGTCATTCGCCGGTAAGGCCCGGCGTTGAATCCAGTCTGGTGAAGGGTCATGGATAAGAAAAGTTTGTTTTTTTCCTTCTGTTATTAAGGCGAACTTATCGTTTCGTGTATGCTGAACCGACCTGTTGCGACGCACAAAACATCGCTTGTACTGCAAGCGGCGCTTGCGGAGCGGCGTGGGCGCTGCAATCGCCGCTGCCGGGGCCGTCCGCTGCGGCGGCGCGGCAGCGCTGGTATCAGTTTTTGTTTATCAATGACTTGCCATTCATTCGGCGGATTTTCAGGGTGCTGCCGCGGGCTGGCGCGAAACGTGTAACGGGGTCGGTACCCCGTCCATCCCGCAGGAGTCCGCCATGCTCAAGAACGCCACGCTCCGCCAGCTGTCCGCGCTGCATGCGGTTGCCCGCCTGGGCAGCGTGTCGCGGGCAGCCAGTGAAATCCATCTGACCCAGCCGGCGGTGTCGATACAGCTCAAGCTGCTGGAGGAATCGGCCGGCACACCGCTGCTGGAGCGCGAGGGCCGCGGCATACGGCTCACCTCGGCTGGCCAGCTGATGGCCGACTACGCGGCGCGCATCCTCGACCTGTGGCGTGAGGTGGGCGACGAAATGGCGGCGCACCGCGGCGTGGTGTCGCGCCGGCTGCGCATCGGCGTGGTGACCACCGCCGAATACCTGGTGCCGCGCATGCTGGTGGTGTTCGCACGCGAACAGCCGAATGTCGAAGTGAAGCTCAAGGTGGGCAACCGCGACGAAATTGTGCGCCTGCTCACCACGCAGGAAGTTGATCTGGTCATCATGGGCCGGCCGCCGCGCGACCTGAAGACGGTGGCCGAGCCGTTCGCGCGTCACACCATGGCCTTCGTCGCCGCGCCCACGCATCCGCTGATGGCGCGTCGGCGGCTGGCGCTGCGCGACATCGCGAACGAAGACCTGCTGGTGCGCGAGCGCGGCTCGGGCACCCGCACCACGCTGGAACAGCTGTTCCGCGAAGCCGATCTGACGCTGCGCATCGGTTCGGAGCTGTCGAGCAACGAGGCGATCAAGCAGATGTGCGCCGCCGGCTTCGGGCTGGCCTTCATGTCGCAGCACATCTGCCGGCACGAGCTGGAATCCGGCGAGCTGGCGCTGCTGCCGGTCACCGGCAACCCGATCGAGCGCGAGTGGTACGTGATCCATCTCGCCTCGCGCCAGCTCACGCCGGTGGCCACCGACTTCCGCCAGTTCCTGGTCGAGCACGGCCAGCGCCATGTGCAGGACCAGCTGCTGCAGCCGACGGGCGGTGGCCTGACCTTGCAGTCGATGCCTGCGGAGCGCTGCGTGCCGGCTGGCGCCTGACGCCGCGGACAGGCTGCCGCCGACGCCCGCCGGGCGGCTTGCACATGTTCACAATGGCCGCCCTGTGCAGGCAGATGGAACGGTCGTTAAAACCGCATCTGCATCCTGAGCTGTTCCCGAATGAGCGGTCGCTACGATTCCGCGCTCGTCCTGCTGTCCTGGCTGGTGGCCATCTTTGCCTCCGCGACCTTCCTGCACATCACCCGTCAGCTGCCCGATCTGCGCAGCCGGGTGCGGCTCGCCTGGCAAGCCGCAGGCACGTTGGTGATGGGTGTGGGAATCTGGAGCATGCACTTCGTCGGCATGCTGGCGTTCCATCTGCCGATCGAAATGACTTTCGATCCGTGGCTGACCCTGCTGTCCATCCTGCCGGCCTTCGCCGGTGTTGCGGTCTCCCTTTCCCTGATGCGGCGCCCGGAGTTTGCCGGATGGCGGCGTTTCCAGGCCGCACTGGCGCTGGGCAGCGGCATCGGTGTCATGCACTACGCCGGCATGACGGCCATGGAGGTGATGCCGGCCATACGCTATGACCCGGGTGTGGTGCTGCTTTCTGTGGCGGTGGCGGTCGGTCTTTCCTGGCTGTCGCTGCTGCTCGTGACCGGCCGACGCTCCATCCTGTTCGGTGCCCTGGTGCTGGGCAGCGCGGTCGCGGCCATGCACTACACCGCGATGCGGGCGGCACACTTCGATGCGGCCGCGGTCTGCACCTCGGAAGGCACGGTGCTCGACGAGCACTGGCTGGCCATGCTGGTGGCCCTCAACGCGGTGCTGCTGACCACGGTCACCCTGATTGCCACGCTTTTCAACCAGCGCCTGATCGAGCGCGACAAGGCCACCATACGTGCGCTGCAGGACGCGAACCGCTCGCTGGAAGCGCGTGCCCGCGCGCTGGCCGACCAGATGACCGCCGAACTGCGGCGGGCGGCGGACCAGCGCCGGGTCATCATGGAAACCGCGCGCATCGCGTTCTGGGACTGGGACATTGCCGCCGATACCGTGCGTTTCGACGGTTACATGCTGGCTGAAGGCGACCAGCCTGATGGCGTGGTGCTGACCACCGCACAGTGGCGTGAACGCTTCCATCCGGATGACAGGGAACCTGCCCGCCATCTGATGCTGGCCCACCTGCGTGGCGAGATTCCGCGCTACGAGGCCGAATACCGTGTGCGCGATGCGCAAGGCGAGTGGCGATGGATGCTGGCACGCGGTCTGGTCCATGAGCGCGATGCCAGCGGCCGTGCCACCCGGGTGCACGGCACCAAGATCGACATTCACCTGAACAAGGCCATCACCGCGGTGCTGCACGAGGAGCGCGCGCTGTTCAATGCCGGCCCCATCATCATGTTCCGCATGAGTTCGGACGACGGATGGCGGCTCACCTATCTGTCGGAAAACGCCCATGCGCTGTGGGGCTACGAACGCCGGGCGCTGAACCTGAATACGGCGCCGTCCTCGCTGGTCGAGCCGACCGATCTGATCCGCATTTCGTCCGACGCGAGGACCGCACTGGCCGAGGGCGGCGGGCGCTTCATCGCGGAACTTCGTTTCCGCATGGCCGACGGCAGCTACCGTTGGCATTCACTGCATGCGCACACCGAAAGACGGGAGGGTGCGGTGCAGCTGTGCGGCTTCCTGATCGATGTCGAAGAACGCAAGCAGGCCATGATGTGCGCCGAGGACAACCAGCGCCGGCTGGAGGAGGTGGTTGCCGGGCTGCACGCCTCGCATCACGAGCGCGCGGTGCATCAGCAGACCAGCAATCTGATCGGCTCGGCCGATTCGATGAGCGAGGCCAGCGAAATCGTACGGCGCGGTGCCCAGTCGCTGTTCGAGGGCTGGTCGGGTGGCCTGGCCCTGCTGAGCGACGCAGACCGGATGGATGTGGTGGTGCGCTGGGGCGACTGCGCCATGCCCGAACGGTTCGCGCTGCGGGACTGCTGGGCCTTGCGGCGGGCGCGTTCCCACGCCTGTACCGACCCGGCTCACCAGCTGTCCTGCGCGCATGACAGCGATGCCTTCCGGCACGAATCGATCTGCGTGCCTCTGGTGACCGGCAGCGAAACGCTGGGCAGCTTCCATCTGCTGATCGAGACCGCGCCCGAGGCCGATATCGCCGAAGTGCTCGCGCGCGCCGAGCGCTTCGCCGAAACGCTGAGCCTGTCGCTGTCCAACCTGAAGCTGCGTGCATCACTGCACGAGAAGGCCATGCGCGACGCGCTGACCGGCCTGTACAACCGTCGCTATCTCGATGAAACCCTGCCGCGCGAACTGCAGCGCAGCCGGCGTGACAGCAAGCCGCTGTGCCTGGCGATGATCGATGTCGATCACTTCAAGCGCTTCAATGACGAATTCGGCCACGAAGCGGGCGACCACGTGCTGCGTGCGCTGGGGGCGCTGCTGAGGAAGCGGGTTCGCACCTGTGACCTCGCCTGCCGCTACGGTGGCGAAGAGCTGTGTCTGGTGCTGCCGGCCTGCGAAATGAAGGATGCCCTGCTGCGTCTGGACGACATCCGCGAACAGGTGGCCGCGTTGCGGCTCGAGCACGGCGGACGGGATCTGCCGCCGGTCACGATTTCGGCTGGCATTGCGCTGGCCGTGGCCGACGATACGGTGGATACCCTGCACCGCCGGGCCGATCTGGCGCTCTACGACGCCAAGCGCGCGGGGCGCGACCGGGTGGTCGCCGCCCCGCGCGGACTGCTGGTCAGCCGGTGACCTTGTCCAGCGCGGCCTTGAAGCTGGCCACGGTGCGCTCGACGTTCTGCAGCTTGTCGAGGCCGAACAGGCCGATGCGGAAGGTGCGGAAATCCGCCGGCTCGTCGCACTGCAGCGGCACGCCGGCGGCGATCTGCATGCCTTGCGCGACGAATTTCTTGCCGGTCTGGATGTCCGGATCGCTGGTGTAGCTCACCACCACGCACGGCGCCTTGAAGCCTTCGGCGGCGACGCTGTCGAAGCCCTTCGCTTCCAGCAGCGCGCGCACCTGGCGGCCCAGTTCGATCTGGTTGGCCTTCACCTTGTCGAAACCGTACTGCTCGGTTTCCAGCATCACCTTGCGCAGCTGCACCAGACCATCGGTCGGCATGGTGGCGTGATAGGCGTGGCCGCCGTTCTCGTACGCTTCCATGATCTGCAGCCACTTCTTCAGGTCGGCCGCGTAGCTGGTGCTGGTGGTCGAATCGATGCGTGCGCGGGCGCGTTCGCCCAGCATGACCAGACCGGCGCAGGGCGAACCGCTCCAGCCCTTCTGCGGCGCCGACACCACGACGTCGATGCCGAGCGCGGCCATGTCCACCCACAGCGTGCCAGCGGCGATCGCGTCGAGCACGAACAGGCCATCGACTTCACGCACCGCGGCGGCGACTTCGCGCAGGTAGTCGTCCGGCAGCAGCATGCCGGCCGAGGTTTCGACCTGCGGCGCGAACACCACCGCCGGCTTCTGTTCGAGGATGGCGGCGACCACTTCCTTGACCGGCACCGGCGCGAAGGCCTTCTGCGAGCCCGGCTCGGGCTGGCGCGCCTTCAGCACGATCTGTTCGGACGGGATGCGGCCCATGTCGAAGATCTGGGTCCAGCGGAAGCTGAACCAGCCGTTGCGGATCACCATCACCTTCTGGTCGGTGGCGAACTGGCGCGCGACGGCTTCCATGCCGAAGGTGCCGCTGCCGGGCACGACGACCGCGGCCTTGGCGTTGTAGACCTGCTTCAGTACGCGCGAAATGTCCTTCATGACGCCCTGGAAGGCGGCGGACATGTGGTTCAGCGCGCGGTCGGTGTAGACGACCGAATATTCGAGCAGTCCATCGGGATCGACATTGGGCAGAAGGCCGGACACGGTGATCTCTCCGTTTCAGTGGGGTAGACGACAGATTTGCACCCCCGCTTGTGGCGGCGGCTGGACAGAACCTGCGGGCATTCGCGCGGCTCAGGTCCGCACGAAGGGCCTGAATTCTAATCCACCGGGGCGGGTTGCCGGAATGTCGGGTTTCCGTTGTGGCGCCATAACCCGCCTGTTTCCGCGCCCGCAGCCGCCGCGCCGGCCGGAAGCTGGCTGACCACTGCAAACAGGGCTTCCGCCAACGGGTGGAAAGTGGAAGACAGCCTTCCATCGCGCCTTGACGACCGGCAGCGATCCATCCACGTCCATGCATATCTTTTCCGATACGGAACAAGGCCTTGATCTGTATCAATATTCTTGTTGCAGCGCAGAAAAACCGGCTGGCCCGCAACTTGTTAGTAATCAACGCCACCTGTGCGCATCGCACCGTCGACTGACGCATTGAAAGGTGGGACGGGTCCGTTCGCGCACAGGCTCACCGGAATCGCGGCGTGCGTACAGCGAGGGTGATGGGCCGCTGACAACAAGAAGCACAGGAGAGAGACCAGGATGGAAACCTTCTATGAGGTGATGCGCCGGCAGGGCATCTCGCGCCGCAGTTTCCTGAAGTACTGTTCGTTGACCGCCACGTCGCTCGGGCTCGGTCCGGCCTTCGTGCCGCAGATCGCCCACGCGATGGAAACCAAGCCGCGCACCCCGGTGCTGTGGCTGCACGGTCTGGAATGCACCTGCTGTTCCGAATCCTTCATCCGCTCGGCCCACCCGCTGGCGAAGGACGTGGTGCTGTCGATGATCTCGCTCGACTACGACGACACGCTGATGGCGGCCGCAGGCCACCAGGCGGAGGCGATCCTCGAAGAGATCATGACCAAGTACAAGGGCAACTACATCCTGGCGGTCGAGGGCAACCCGCCGCTGAACCAGGATGGCATGAGCTGCATCATCGGCGGCAAGCCCTTCATCGACCAGTTGAAGCACGTGGCCAAGGACGCCAAGGCCATCATTTCCTGGGGCTCCTGTGCCAGCTGGGGCTGCGTGCAGGCGGCCAAGCCGAATCCGACCCAGGCCACGCCGGTGCACAAGGTCATTTTCGACAAGCCCATCATCAAGGTGCCGGGCTGCCCGCCGATCGCCGAAGTGATGACCGGCGTCATCACCTACATGCTCACCTTCGACCGCATCCCGGAACTGGACCGCCAGGGCCGGCCGAAGATGTTCTACAGCCAGCGCATCCACGACAAGTGCTACCGCCGTCCGCACTTCGACGCCGGCCAGTTCGTCGAGGCCTGGGACGACGAGTCCGCGCGCAAGGGCTACTGCCTCTACAAGGTCGGCTGCAAGGGCCCGACCACCTACAACGCCTGTTCCACCGTGCAGTGGAACGAGGGCACCAGCTTCCCGATCAAGGCCGGCCACGGCTGCATCGGCTGCTCGGAAGACGGCTTCTGGGACAAGGGCTCGTTCTACGACCGCCTGACCGACATCCACCAGTTCGGCATTGAGGCCAATGCGGACCAGGTCGGCGCCACTGCGGCCGGCGTGGTCGGTGCGGCGGTCGCGGCCCACGCAGCGGTGTCGGCGATCAAGCGCGCCTCGCACAAGCAGGACAGCGCCACCACCACCGCCGACCACTGATCGCGAACCCCGCAGGCGCGCGGCCGTAAGCGGCCGCGCCGGCGGGCCCTGTTCCAGCAAAGGATACGAAGATGGGTGCTTACGAAACGCAAGGTTTCAAGATGGACAACTCCGGTCGGCGCATCGTCGTCGACCCGGTCACGCGCATCGAAGGTCACATGCGCTGTGAAGTGAATGTGGACAGCAACAATGTCATCCGCAACGCGGTGTCGACCGGCACCATGTGGCGCGGCCTCGAAGTGATCCTGAAGGGCCGCGATCCGCGCGACGCCTGGGCCTTCGTCGAGCGCATCTGCGGCGTCTGTACCGGCTGTCACGCACTGACTTCGGTGCGCGCGGTGGAAGACGCGCTGGGCATCAAGATTCCGCTGAATGCCCACCTGATCCGCGAAATGATGGCGAAGACGCTGCAGGTGCATGACCACGCGGTGCACTTCTACCACCTGCACGCGCTCGACTGGGTGGATGTCGTGTCGGCGCTGAAGGCCGATCCGAAGAAAACCAGCGAACTGCAGCAGATGGTGTCGCCGTCGCACCCGCTGTCCTCGCCCGGCTATTTCCGCGACATCCAGAACCGGCTGAAGAAGTTCGTCGAAAGCGGCCAGCTCGGTCCCTTCATGAACGGCTACTGGGGCAGCAAGGCCTATGTGCTGCCGCCGGAAGCCAACCTGATGGCGGTCACCCACTACCTCGAAGCACTCGACCTGCAGAAGGAATGGGTCAAGGTGCACACCATCTTCGGCGGCAAGAACCCGCACCCGAACTACCTGGTGGGCGGCGTGCCGTGCGCGATCAACATCGACGGCGACGGCGCCGCCGGTGCGCCGATCAACATGGAGCGGCTGAACTTCGTCGAAGCCCGCATCAAGGAGATGATCGAGTTCAACAACAACGTCTATGTACCGGACGTGCTCGCCATCGGAACGATCTACAAGCAGGCCGGCTGGCTGTACGGCGGAGGCCTGTCGGCGACCAACGTGGCCGACTACGGCACCTACGAGAAGGTGCCCTACGACCACAGCACGCATCAGCTGCCGGGCGGCGTCATCCTGAACGGCAACTGGGACGAGATCCACGAAATCGACCCGCGTGACCCGGAGCAGGTGCAGGAATTCGTCGCCCACAGCTGGTACAAGTACGCCGACGAATCCAAGGGTCTGCACCCGTGGGACGGCGTGACCGAGCCGAACTACGTGCTGGGCGCCAACACCAAGGGTTCGCGCACCAACATCGAGGAAATCGACGAAGGCGCGAAGTACTCGTGGATCAAGTCGCCGCGCTGGCGCGGCCATGCGGTCGAGGTCGGCCCGCTGTCGCGCTACATCCTCGGCTATGCGCACGCCGCCAAGGGCAACAAGTGGTGCCAGCGCGTGAAGCAGCAGGTGGATGAGTCGGCGGTGGCGATCAACAGCGCCATCCCGAAGGCGCTCGGCCTGCCGGAAACCCATTTCACCGCCAAGCAGCTGCTGCCCACGACCATCGGCCGCACGCTGGCCCGCGCGCTGGAAAGCCAGTACGCCGCCGAAATGATGTATGACGATTACAAGCAGCTGATCGACAACATCAAGGCCGGCGACCGCAGCACCGCCAACGTCGAGAAGTGGGACCCGAAGACCTGGCCGAAGGAAGCCAAGGGCGTGGGCACCGTGGCCGCACCGCGCGGCATGCTGGGCCACTGGATCCGCATCAAGGACGGCCGCATCGAGAACTACCAGTGCGTCGTGCCGACCACCTGGAACGGCAGCCCGCGCGACACCAAGGGCCAGATCGGCGCCTTCGAGGCCAGCCTGATGAACACGCCGATGGTGAATCCGGAACAGCCGGTGGAAATCCTGCGCACCCTGCATTCCTTCGACCCCTGCCTCGCCTGCTCGACGCACGTGATGAGCGAGGACGGCCAGGAACTGACCACGGTGAAGGTGCGCTGAAGCGCGCCCACGACATAACGAAATCAGGAGGAAACATGAATACGTCCCTCGTTCGCCGCGCAGCCGTCGCGGCCGCTCTGGCCGCCGCCGCCGGCGTCGCCCAGGCACATGAAGGCCACGGCGCCCACGGTCTGGCCGCTGGCCTGGCCCACCCGTTTGCCGGTGCCGATCACCTGCTGGCGATGATTGCGGTCGGCGTGTGGTCGGCGGCGGCCCTGCCGGCCGCGCAGCGCCTGGCTGGCCCGGCCTTCTTTCTGATCGCGCTGCTGGCCGGTGCCTTCATCGGCGTGCAGACCGGCGCCGGCGGCTTCGTCGAAGCCGGTGTCGCGCTGAGCGTCGCTGCGCTGGGCGTGCTGCTGCTCGGCCGCGGCCGACTGCCGGCCACCGTCGGCTTCGCGCTGGTCGCCGCCGCTGGTGCGCTGCACGGCGTGGCGCACGGTGCCGAATGGGCCGCCGGTAGTTCGTTCGCCGCCTACGCCGCAGGCTTCGTCGCCGGCTCGGCACTGCTGCACGCCGCCGGTCTCGTGGCCGGCAGCTGGCTGGCCCGCGTGCCGGCCTGGCTGTGGCGCGTGCAGGCCGCCGGTGTCGGTGCGGCCGGCCTGTTCATGTTCGCGTCGCGCATCTGAAGCACCCAACCGCGGGAGACGACAGATGTCCGCCACCACTTCAGAAAAGCTGTCCCACGCCACCGGCATCGATGACGGAGCGGTCGCCCACGGCCGCTCGATCAAGTCGGTCTATGTGTACGAGGCGCCGGTCCGCATCTGGCACTGGATCAACGCACTCGCCATCACGGTGCTTGCGCTGACCGGCTACTTCATCGGTTCGCCGCTGCCCACCCAGCCGGGTGAAGCCAGCGCGAACTACCTGATGGGCTATATCCGCTTCGCCCACTTCGCCGCCGGCTACCTGCTGGCGGTGGGGCTGATCGGCCGCATCTACTGGGCCATCGTCGGCAATCACCATGCCCGCGAGCTGTTCTGGGTACCGCTGCTCACCCGCGCCTACTGGGTCGAGGTGTTCGGCATGCTCAAGTGGTATGCCTTCGTGAGCGCGCGTCCCGGGCGCTATGTCGGCCACAACCCGCTGGCGCGCTTCGCCATGTTCTTCGGCTACCTGCTGCTCACGCTGTTCATGATCTGCACCGGCTTCGCGCTGTACGGCGAAGGCGCGCAGATGGGCTCGTGGCAGGAGCGGATGTTCGGCTGGGTGATTCCGCTGATGGGTCAGTCGCAGGACGTGCATACCTGGCACCACCTCGGCATGTGGGCGCTCATCGTGTTCGTCATCCTGCACGTCTATGCGGCCATCCGCGAAGACATCATGGGTCGCTCCAGCGTGGTGAGCACCATGATTTCCGGCCACCGCACCTTCAAGGACTGAAACAGTGTCCGCGGCTCCCGCTCCCGCGCGCGCCGCGGCACCTTCCACCGTCTCCTCAAGAGAAAGAAGGCTCGTTGTGCACCCCTTGCGTCCCGGTTCGTCACGTCGTTCGCACCCGCCTGCGGGCATTCCGGTGCGGGCGCCGTGGCATCCGGGACGATTTCTTCAGCACAACTACCTTTCTCCCATCGGCATGTCGCAGAGCGAGGCTGCACGCGCGCTCGGCATGTCGCGCCGCCGTCTGCACGAAATCGTGCATGGCCAGCGCGCGATGACGCCCGACACCGCCATTCGCTGTGCCCTGCTGTTCGGCACCGACGCCGCCTTCTGGCTCGCGCTGCAGTCGGCCTGGGACAGCTTCCACGCCTGGAAGGCGCTGCGCGCCACGCCTGACGCCACGCTTCCGCGCGGCGCCCACTGATTTTTTCCGAGGTATTGCGACGATGAACACCACTCCGTCCGAAACCGCCTGTCACCGCCCTGGTGACACCCTGGTCGTGCTCGGCATCGGCAACGTGCTGTGGGCCGACGAGGGCTTCGGCGTGCGCTGTGTCGAAGCGCTGCAGCAGCGCTGGGAATTCGCGCCCGAAGAAGGCATCGAGGTGCAGCTGATCGACGGCGGCACCCAGGGCCTCTACCTGGTGCAGCACGTGCAGTCGGCCGACTGCCTGCTCATATTCGATGCCATCGACTACGGGCTGGAGCCGGGCACCATCAAGTGCATCGCCAACGACGACGTGCCCCGCTTCATGGGCGCGAAGAAGATGAGCCTGCACCAGACCGGCTTCCAGGAAGTGCTGTCGCTGGCCCAGCTCACCGGCCGCTATCCGCGCGAAGTGCTGCTGATCGGCTGCCAGCCGGAAGAGCTGGAGGACTACGGCGGCAGCCTGCGCCCGACCGTCCGTCGCGCGCTGGAAGACGCACTGCAGATCGGGCTGGATACGCTGCGCCGCTGGGGCGCCGGCCCGCAGCCGCGCAGCACGCCGCTCACCGTGCGCGAATGCATCACCTTCGCCGAACTGGGGCTGGAGCGCTACGAGGATGAACGCCCGGCCGAAGACCTCGCCTGCCGCAGCGGCGACGCCCGCTTCTTCCCGACCACCGCGGCGGAGGGCTGAACCATGTGTCTGGGCATTCCGATGCAGGTGATGGCGGTCGAGCCGGGTCATGTGCGCTGCGTGGGCCGGCTGGGCCTGCGCCGCGTGCGCTCCGCGCTGGTGGGCGAGGTGGCGGTCGGTGACTGGCTGCTGGTGTTCCTCGACAGCGCGCAGGAGCGCATCAGCGTCGAGCGCGCGCGCGAGGTCGATGCCACGCTGGACATGATCGAGGCGGTCATGCAGGGCGAAGGCGGCGACGGCGATGCCGCCTTCGCCCTGCCGTCCGCGATGAGTGAAGAACAGCTGCGTGCGCTGTCTGGCGCCGCGGCCCGTAGCGAACACAGCCCTCAGGGCAGCCTTCTGGGAGAACCCGCATGAGCATCGAACACGGCGCATCCGCGCCCATCGTCACGCTGCCGGTGGCTGCACCGGCCACCGCTTCGCCGCTGATCGAACGGCTGGTCAGCGCCCACGGCGCGCAGTGGCTTACCGCCGACATGGTGGCCGACTGGGCCGCTGCCGGGGGCGACCGCATCATCCTGCTCGCCGGCGACCCGGTGCGTTTCCCCGAGGCGCTGGACGTGGCGGTGGTGCTGCCCGAACTGGTGGCGCAGTTCCCGCGCCGCTTCACGGTCGGTGTCGCCACCCGCGCGGACGAGGACGCCATTGCGAAGCGCTACGGCTCCATCCGCTGGCCGGCGCTGGTGTTCGTGCGCGACGGCCAGTACGTCACCACCCTGTCCGGCATGCTGGACTGGGACGTCTATGTCGAACGGGTCGGCCTGGCGCTCACCATGCCCACCTCGCGCGCCCCCACGGTCGGCATTCCGGTGCGCAACGCCGGCGCCGCTTCCGAATCCTCCTGCCACTGAACGGAGTCCAACGTGAAAGAGTTTCCGATTCCGGTCGCCGTCATCGGCCCCGGCACCCAGGTCGAAGATGAAACGCTGCAGTACATGAACATGCCGCAGGGCATGGAGACTTTCCGCCCGCCCATCCTGCCCGAGCCGGAAGAGCTGGTCGGCCACGAACAGGCGCATCTGGCGCTGCGCGACGTGCTGGCCTGCGTCGGCGAAACCCGCCTCGACGGCCGCAACCGCAGCATCGACCTGACCCGGCTGCCGCCGGACGACCTGAAGCTGATCAACCAGGTGATGGGCGAGGGCGAGGTGAGCGCCCAGGTGCGCACCGAAGGCGACACCGCCTGGCGGGTCGACGTGCAGGAATCGGTGTTCGCCGGCGTGTGGCGCGTCATCGTGACCGACGGCGGCCGCGTGCAGTCCGACACCATGGAAGTCGGCGCCATCCCGCACATCCTGCGCAGTTCGGCGGCAGACGACCTGTGGTTCTCGGTGCCGCGCTGGCAGGGCGCGCTGCCGCCCAACGTGCAGAACGCGCCGGCGCTGCTGGCCGAGATCGAGGACCAGTGGCGCGCATGGAAGCCGGGCCAGCCGGCGCACGTGGTGAATCTCACGCTGCTGCCGATGTCGCAGGAAGACATCGGCTTCATGGATCACCACCTCGGCACCGGCCGTGTGCTCATCCTGTCGCGTGGCTACGGCAACTGCCGCATCACCAACACCCGCGTGCCCAACACCTGGCGCGTGGTCTATTACAACTCGCAGGACGTGGTCATCCTGAACACCGTCGAGGTGACCGCGTTGCCCGAGGTCGCGATGGCCGCGAAGGAGGATCTCGAAGATTCGTTCGAGCGTCTGACCGAAGTGCTGGCCTGGGTGGAAGGCGCCTGATCATGTCGGAACCCGCACGCTTCGAAGGCAGCTATCTCGGCGACGCCGGGAAGTTGCCGGACAATGCGAAGCTCGAATGCAAGATCTGCTGGTGGGTGTACGACCCGCAGCAGGGCGACCCGGTGTGGCAGATCGCGCCGGGCACCGCATTCACCGACCTGCCGCCGCACTGGCGCTGCCCGCAGTGCGACGGCGACGCCGACCAGTTCATGGTGATCGACTGAGGTTGATCACCTCACCGCACCTGAGCGACCGACATGACCACCGACCCGATGCTCGCCTACCGCATCAGCGCCCTCGAGACGCTGTTCCGCCAGATCGCCGACACCCGCATGGCCGGGCTGCCGGTGATCAACCCCGCGCTGCGGGTGGAGGCGGTCGGCTTCGAGCCCTGCGCGTCGGAGCCGGATCTGCCGGCCGCGGTCAGCGGTGTGCTGGTCACGCCCTGGTTCATGAATCTGGTGCGCCTGCCGTTGGTGCGCGAGGACGATGCGGGCCGGGTCGGCGTCAGCCGCCGGCTGGCGCTCGGCAACGAGCGCTTCGACTTCATCGGTGCGCACGAGGCGGCCATCGGCACCTTCGACGCCTGTTCGCTGTTTTCGCCGATGTTCGATTTCCCGGACCACGACAACGCGGTCGCCACCGCGCGTGCGGTGCTGATCCGTCTGCGCAGTGCGCAGGCGGATGCCGCGGCCGCGCCGCGCGAGGCGGAGGGCGAAGTCGAACGCCCGTCGCGTCGCGGCTTCCTGTTCGGCCGGAGCCGCAGCCCATGAACACGCTGGACGCACTGGCCGGCGTGCTGCGCGTGCGCCCGGGCGCCGCGCGGCCGCAGGCGCTGGCTGGCAGCCGTCCGGACTGGGCCGCCACGCTGGGTCGCGGCAAGCCGGCCGACGTGCTGCCCGGCCTGCTGTCTTCGGTGTTCAGCCTGTGCGCCCATGCCCATGCGCTGTGCGCGCGGGCCGCGGTGGATGCGGCCCGCGGCATCGAAGCGCCGCCCAGTACTGCGAGCCTGCGCGACGAAACATTGCGCGAACACCTGCGCCGCCTGCTGCTCGACTGGCCGACCCGGCTGGCCGGCTCGCCGCCGCCCGAAGCGCAGCGCGCGCTCGCGGCCTGTCCGCTGCTGCGTCCGGACGCCACCCATACGCCGGTCGACTGGCTTGAACGCCATCTGCTCGGCGGCGGTGCGCAGGACTGGTTGGCCGCGTGGGACGCCGATCCGCACGCCGCCTTCGCCAGCTGGCGTGCCGGCCGCGCCAGCTGGCTGGCCGCGCTGATGGACGATATCGCCCCGATCGCCGACCGCCGGCTGCCGGTGGCACCGCCGCTGCAGGCGCACGCCGACGACGCCGGCCTGCGCACGCTGGCCGGCCGTCTGGCGGACGAGGACAGCTTCAGTCGTCTGCCCGACCTCGATGGCCGTTGCGCCGAAACCGGCTGCTGGACCCGGCTCGACGACGCCCCGAAGGCGCCGTCGGCGCCCACCGCCGGCGCCCGCATGGCCGCCCGCATCGCCGAAGCCGTGCGGCTGGCGCTGCCCGATGCCGCACCCCGGCTGCGCAGCGGCCAGCTCGCGCTCGGGCCGGGCGCCGGTCTGGCCTGGGCCGAAATGGCGCGCGGCCTGCTGCTGCATTACGTGGAGCTCGACCCGACCCGCACCGTGGTGCAGCGCTGCCGGGTGCTGGCGCCGACCGAATGGAATTTCCACCCGCAGGGCGCGGTCGCCGCGTCGCTCGAAACGCTGGACCCGCACGCGCCCGACATCGCGCTTCAGGTGGCGGTGCTGATGAGCGCCTGGGACCCCTGCGTGCGCTACGACCTGCTGCTGCCGGAGGTGGCCCATGCATGAAGCCAGTCTGGCCGGCGGCATCCTGCAGCTGGTCGAGCGTACGGCCGAGCGCGAGCGCTTCGCCCGGGTTACGCATCTGCGGCTGGAAGCGGGGCAGCTGGCCGGCGTCGAGTCGCGCGCGCTGCGCTTCGCGCTCGAAGCCATCGCGCCCGGCACCCTGCTCGACGGCGCGCGGATCGACATTGACGAACCGCCGGGCGAAGCCTGGTGCATGGACTGCAGCGTCACCGTGCAGATCGCGCAGCGCGGTGACGCCTGTGCGCACTGCGGTGGCTTCCGGCTGCAGCCCACCGGCGGCACTGAGCTGAAAGTGATCGACATGCAGGTCGAGGATTGAGCGGCGGCGCCGCAGCAGAAGGTCGGGTCCGCAACAGGGCGGGCAGACCGGAGACAGGAATGTGCGCGGCCCGTGCCGCGTGACGCAGCGGAACATGACCCGGCCCAGACCGGGCGAGGACGGAGGGGATCGACATGTGCGTAGTCTGTGGATGTGCCGGTGACGGCAGCCAGGTCAGTATCGAGGGGCATGGCCACGCCCATCCGGCGAACCCGTATTCGCCGGCGGCGCGCCGTGCGAAGCCGGCTTCGCGTGCAGCGGAACCGGTCGTTGCCGATCACGCCCATGTGAGCGTGGACCCGGCCAGCGGCGACCTGCACTTCGGCGCCGGCGCGGCCCGGGTGTCGGTGCCCGGCATGAGCCAGGCGCGCGCGATCCGGCTGGAAACCGACATCCTTGGCGAGAACGACCGCATCGCCGCGCGGAACCGCCAGCACTTCGCCTCGCACGGCGTGACCGCGTTCAATTTCGTGTCCAGCCCGGGTTCCGGCAAGACCACGCTGCTGTGCGCCACCATCGAGGCGCTGAAGGGCCGTGCGCCCGGCCTGCCGGTGTCGGTGATCGAGGGTGACCAGCAGACCGCCTTCGACGCCGACCGCATACGCGCCACCGGCGCACCGGCCATCCAGGTGAACACCGGCAAGGGCTGCCATCTGGACGCGCCCATGGTGGCCGAAGCCTTCACCCGGCTGCACCGCCACGATCACGGCGCGGCGCGCAGCCTGCTGTTCATCGAGAACGTCGGCAATCTGGTGTGCCCGGCCATGTGGGATCTGGGCGAGGCGGCCAAGGTGGCCATCCTGTCGGTGACCGAAGGCGAGGACAAGCCGCTGAAGTACCCGGACATGTTCGCCGCCAGCCGCGTCATGCTGGTGAACAAGGTCGATCTGCTGCCCTATCTGAAATTCGACGTCGAGCGCTGCATCGATTTCGCGCGCCGGGTGAATCCGGACATCGAAGTGATCCGCGTATCCGCCACCACCGGCGAAGGCATGGATGAATGGCTGGCCTGGATCGCCGCGCGCATGCAGCCGGCGCTTGCGCAGTCCGCAGCACAGCCGGTGCACACATCATGAACCCCGGCCTGCCGGCGGTGCTGGCCTGTGGCGCCTGGCTCAAGAACGCCGCCTGTCTGCTGGAGGACGGCCAGCCGCACTGGTCGCCGCTGCATGGTGACCTCGGCGATCCGGCCGCCTGTGTCGCGCTTGAGCGCTCGCTCGACGCGCTGCTCGAACAGTCGAACACCTCGCTGCAGGCGGTGGCGCACGACCTGCACCCGGATTTCCACAGCAGCCGGCTGGCGGTGGCGCTGGCCGAAAGGCTGGGCGTGCCGGCGGTCGGCGTGCAGCATCACCACGCGCACATCGCCGCGGTGATGGCCGAGCACGGCCTGACCGAACCGGTGGTCGGACTGGCGCTGGACGGCGTCGGCCTCGGCACCGACGGCCTGGCCTGGGGCGGCGAACTGCTGTGGGTGGCGCCCGGCGACTGGCGCCGGCTCGGTCATCTGTGGCCGCTGCGGCTGGCCGGTGGCGACGCCGCCGCGCGCGAGCCCTGGCGCATGGCGGCCGCGGCGCTGCAGGTGCTGGGTCGCGGCGACCAGATCGAGGCGCGCTTCGCGCCTGCGGTGGGCAGTGCCGCCGCGCGTACCGTGGCGCGCATGCTGGACACCGGCCTGAACAGCCCGCCCACCACCAGCACCGGCCGCTGGTTCGACGCCGCCGCCGGTGCGCTCGGCCTGAGCGTGCGCCAGTCGCACGAAGCCGAAGCCGCGATCGCGCTGGAAACCGCGGCGAAGCGCTGGTGCGCGCAGCACGGCGAACCGTCGCTCGATGTCGATGCACCGGCCGCCTGCAGCGAACAGCTGGATCTGCGCCCGCTGGTTGCGACTCTGTTCGACACGCCGGCGGACGCGGTCGACGCCGCGGCCGCCCGTTTCCATTTCGAACTGGCCGACGCGCTCGCGCAGTGGGCGCTGGAAGCGGCCGAAGTCACCGGCGTCGACACCGTCTGCCTCGGCGGCGGCTGTTTCATGAATGCGCTGCTCACCCGCCGGGTCACGCTGCGGCTGCAGCGGCGCGGCCTGCGCGTGCTGCGCCCGCAATCCACCTCCTGCGGCGACGCCGGTCTGGCCTGGGGCCAGGCCTGGGCGGTCGCGCAGCAGATCCTCATCGCCCCGCACACGCACTCGGAGATGCTGTCATGTGTCTAGCCATTCCCGCCAAACTGGTCGAACTGCGCGCGGACGAACGCGCGATGGTGAACCTCGGCGGCATCCGCAAGGAAGTGTCGATCGAACTGGTGCCGCAGGCGCAGGTCGGCGACTACGTCATCGTCCACGTCGGTCACGCCATCGGCATGATCGATCCGGACGAGGCCGAGCGCACGCTGGCGCTGTTCGGCGAAATGTCGGCGATGGCCGCAACGGAGTCCGCCGCATGAAATACATCGACGAATTCCGCGACGGCGACGTCGCCCGCCGCATCGCCGACCGCCTGGCCGACGAGGCACGCGGTGACCGCCAGTACAGCTTCATGGAGTTCTGCGGCGGCCACACGCACGCCATTTCGCGCTACGGCGTGAGCGAACTGCTGCCGGCCAATGTGCGCATGATTCACGGCCCCGGCTGTCCGGTGTGCGTGCTGCCGATCGGCCGGGTCGACATGGCGATCAGGCTGGCGCTCGAACATGAGGTGATCGTGTGCACCTACGGCGACACGATGCGCGTGCCGGCCTCCGACCAGCTGTCGCTGACCAAGGCCAAGGCGCGCGGCGGCGACATCCGCATGGTGTATTCGGCGGCCGACGCGCTCACCGTCGCGCGCGACAACCCGGAGCGTCAGGTGGTGTTCTTCGCCATCGGCTTCGAAACAACGACGCCGCCGACCGCGCTGGCCATCCTGCGCGCGCAGCGTGAGGGGCTGAAGAATTTCAGCGTGCTGTGCTGCCACGTGCTGACGCCGTCTGCCATCACCCACATTCTGGAATCGCCGGAAGTGCGCCAGTACGGCACGGTGCCGATCGACGGCTTCATCGGCCCGGCGCACGTGAGCATCGTCATCGGCGCTGCGCCCTACGAGCATTTCGCCGAGGAGTACCGCAAGCCGGTGGTGATCGCCGGCTTCGAGCCGCTGGACGTGATGCAGGCCATCCTGATGCTGGTGCGCCAGGTGAACGAAGGCCGCGCCCACGTCGAGAACGAATTCACCCGCGCGGTGGACCGCGACGGCAATCTGGCCGCGCAGCAGAAGGTGTCGGAGGTGTTCGAACTGCGGCCCAGCTTCGAATGGCGTGGCCTGGGCGAAGTGCCGTACAGCGCGCTGAAGATACGCCCGGCCTTTGCCGAGTTCGACGCCGAGCGCCGTTTCGATGTCGGCTACACGCCGGTGGCCGACAACAAGGCCTGCGAGTGCGGCGCCATCCTGCGCGGCGTCAAGAAGCCGACCGACTGCAAGATTTTCGGCACCGTGTGCACGCCGGAAAACCCGATCGGTTCCTGCATGGTGTCGAGCGAAGGCGCCTGTGCCGCGCATTACGCCTACGGGCGGTTCAAGGACATTCCGGTGGTGACAGCATGAACGCGAGAGACGACAGCAAGGGCGGCACCGTGCGCGCCGGCTATGTCCGGCCGCTGGATATCCGCAACGGCCGCATCGACATGGGCCATGGCGCAGGCGGTCGCGCAGCGTCGCAGCTGATCGAGGAGATTTTCCTCGCCGCCTTCGACAACCCCTTCCTGCGCCAGGGCAACGACGGTGCTTCGCTGGCCATTCCGCAGGGCGCTCGTCTGGTGATGGCGACCGACGCCCACGTCATTTCGCCGCTGTTCTTCCCTGGCGGCGACATCGGCGCGCTCAGCGTGCACGGCACGGTGAACGACGTGGCGATGATGGGCGCCACGCCGCTCTGGCTGTCGGCCAGCTTCATTCTCGAAGAGGGTTTTCCGCTGGCCGACCTGAAGCGCATCGTGCAATCGATGGCGGCCGCCGCGCGCGAGGCCGGCGTCGCGGTGGTGACCGGCGACACCAAGGTGGTGGAGCAGGGCAAGGGCGACGGCGTGTTCATCAGCACCACCGGCGTCGGCGTGGTGCCGCACGGCATCGACGTGTCGGGTGCGCACGCGCGGCCGGGCGACGTCATCCTGCTGTCGGGCACGGTGGGCGACCACGGCGTGGCGGTGCTGTCGCAGCGCGAATCGCTGGAATTCGAAACCACCATCGTGTCGGACACCGCGGCGCTGAACGGTCTGGTGGCCGACATGCTGGCCGCCTGTCCGGCCCTCCGCACGCTGCGCGACCCGACCCGCGGCGGTGTCGCGACCACGCTGAACGAGATCGCCCGCCAGTCCGGCGTCGGCATGCTGCTCGACGAAGCGGCGATCCCGGTGAAACCGGAAGTCGATGCCGCCTGCGAACTGCTGGGGCTGGACCCGCTCTACGTCGCCAACGAAGGCAAGCTGCTGGCCATCGTGCCGGCGGACCAGGCCGACAGCGTGCTGGCCGCGATGCGTGCCCACCCGCGCGGGGCGGACGCCGCGCGCATCGGTGTCGTGACCGAAGACCCGCACCACTTCGTGCAGATGAACACCCGCTTCGGCGGCCGCCGGGTGGTGGACTGGCTCAGCGGCGAACAGCTGCCGCGCATCTGCTGAACCGCGTGTTTTCTTCGCTGCTCGACGCGACGATGACCGCCGACCGCATCTACGCCAAGACCGAACGCGGTCGCAGCGAACTGCTGTCGCGCGCCAGCATGCTGCGCGGCCGTCTGCGCGCGGCGCTCATCGTGGTCAATGGCCGGGCGCCGCTGTCGGCGCTGCAGGAGGTGATCGGCGACGACGCGCAGGTGCTGCTGGACGAACTGGAACGGCTCGGCCATGTCGAGTCGGTGGACAGCGAACTGCCGGTGGCGGCCCATGAGCCTACCGACCCGGCGCTGGAAATGCGCCGCAGCGACGCGCTGCAGCGGCTGGCGCCGCATTTCGGGCCGGACGTCGGGCTGGTTGCGCGTCCGCTGCTGCAGGCGGCGGACGCCGACGCCTTCAATCGTGCGCTCGACCACATCGAATCCAAGCTGGCGCTCTACATGGGCCGCAAGGACGCCGCCCGTGCGCTGGCCGGCCTGCGCTTCGAACTCTGACATGCGCATCCTGCTGCTCTGCCACAGCTTCAACAGCCTGAGCCAGCGGCTGTACGCCGAACTGGCCGCGCTCGGCCACACGCTGTCGGTCGAGCTGGACATCGCCGACAGCGTGACCGAAGAGGCGGTCGCGCTGTTCCGGCCCGACCTGCTGATCGCGCCCTTCCTGAAGCGGCGCATTCCGGACAGCGTGTGGCGTGCGCTGCCCTGTTTCATCGTGCATCCGGGGCCGCCCGGTGACCGCGGCCCGGCCGCGCTGGACTGGGCCATTCTCGAAGGCCGCGCCGAATGGGGCGTCACCGTGCTGCAGGCCGACGGCGATTTCGACGCCGGCCCGGTGTGGGCGCACGCCGGCTTTCCGATGCGTGCCGCCTCCAAGGGCGCGCTGTACCGCGCCGAAGTGACCGAAGCCGCGGTGGCGGCCACGTTGCAGGCGCTGGCTCGCCACGCAGCGGGTGAACCTCCGCTCATGCTGCCGCCGCAGGCCGACGGCTGGCGCGGCGTGCTGCCGCAGGCGCGTCGCGCCATCGACTGGGCGCGTGACGACAGCGCCACCGTGCTGGCCAAGGTGCGCGCCTCTGACGGCCAGCCCGGCGTGGTGAGCCGGCTGTGTGGCGTGGCGGTCCGGCTGTACGACGCGCATCCGGCCACGGCGGCCGCGTGGGCCGGTCTGAACGGCGCCCCCGGTGAGCCGCTGGCGCGGCGCGACGACGCGCTGCTGTGCCGCACGGTCGATGGCGCGGTGTGGCTGGGGCGCGTCGCGCGGCTCGACCGCACCGTGAGCATCAAGCTGCCGGCCGTGCTCGCGCTGGCCGATGAAACCGCCGCCCTGCCCGAACGCGTGGCGCCGCTCACGCGCGCCGACGACGAGTGGGCGGAGCTGCGCTACGCCGAACACGGCGCACCGGGCGCGCGGGTCGGCGTGCTCAGTTTCGACTTCTGCAATGGCGCGATGTCCGCCGCGCAGTGCGCGCGGTTGCGCGACGCGCTGGTCGAGGTGAAGCGGCGCGACACGCAGCTGCTCATGCTGGCCGGCGGCGCCGGCTTCTTCAGCAACGGCATCGACCTCAACACCATCGAGCACGCCACCCACCGCGACGGCGACAGCGCGGCCGACGCGTCCTGGCGCAATATCAACGCGATGAACGACGTGGCGCTGGAAATCCTGACCACCACCGACCGGCTCACCGTATCGCTGCTGCGCGGCAATGCCGGTGCTGGCGGCGCCTTCCTCGCGCTGGCCGCCGACCAGGTGTGGGCCGGGCGCGGGGTCATGCTGAACCCGCACTACAAGAACATGGGCAATCTGTACGGCTCGGAGTACTGGACCTATCTGGCGCCGAAGCGGCTGGGCGCCGACGGCGCGCGCGCGCTGATGCAGCGCCGTCTGCCGCTGTCGGCGCCGGAGGCTGCGCGCATCGGCTTCATCGACCGCTGCATCGACGGCCCGCCGGCGGCCCTGCTCGATGCCGCGCTGCAGGAGGCCTGCGCGATGGCCGCGTCGTACAATCTTCGCGACGCGCTCGCGCGCAAACAGAAGACGCGGGCCGCCGACGAAGCCGCCCGCCCGCTCGCCGACTACCGGCAGGAGGAACTGGCCCGCATGCACCGCAATTTCTACGGCTTCGACCCCAGTTACCACGTCGCGCGCCACCACTTCGTGCACCGGCTGCCGCACGCCTGGACGCCGCGCCATCTGGCAGTGCACCGCGAGGTGGCAGCGCGATGAACGCCGGTCTGCGCCTGCCCACCGTGCTGGTGGTCGACGACGAAGTGCGCTCGCAGGACGCGATGCGCCGCACGCTGGAAGAGGATTTCGTCGTGCTCACCGCCAGCGGTGCCGACGACGCGCGCACCCAGCTCGAGCGGCACGAGGTGAACGTCATCCTGTGCGACCAGCGCATGCCCGGCCTGACCGGCGTCGTGTTCCTTAAAGAGGTGCGCGAGCGCTGGCCGGACATCGTGCGCATCGTCATCTCCGGCTACACCGACTCGGAAGACATCATCGCCGGCATCAACGACGCCGGCATCTACCAGTACATCCTGAAGCCCTGGGTGCCGGACCACCTGCTGGCCACCGTGCGCAACGCCGCCGAGGCGCAGACGCTGCAGCAGGAAACCGCCCGCCTCGACCTCGAACTGCGCACCGCCACGCCGGTGCTGCGCCAGCGCGCCGCGCACAAGCTGGAGCGCGCACGCCGCACCTTCGGCTTCGACCGCATCGAGCGCGCCGCCGGCAGCCCGATGGACAGCGTGTGCGAAATGGCCGCACGGGTCGCGCGCTACGACCTGTCGGTGCTGGTGCTGGGCGAATCCGGCACCGGCAAGGAGCTGCTGGCGCGCGCCATCCACTACGCCAGCCCGCGCGCCAACGGCGCTTTCGTGGTGGAGAACTGCGCGGCGATACCGGAGACGCTGCTCGAATCCGAACTGTTCGGCCACAAGCGCGGCGCCTTCACCGGCGCCTATGAAGACCACATCGGCCTGTTCCAGCGCGCCGACGGCGGCACCGTGTTCCTCGACGAAATCGGCGAAACCTCGCCCGCCTTCCAGGTGCGCCTGCTGCGCGTGCTGCAGGAAGGCGAAGTGCGGCCGGTGGGTGGTACCCGCGCGGTGCCGGTGGATGTGCGCGTGATCGCCGCCACCCACCGCGACCTCGAACAGCGGGTGCGTGAGGGCCTGTTCCGCGAGGATCTGTATTACCGCGTCGCCGGCGCCACCTTCACCGTGCCGCCGCTGCGCGAGCGGGTGGGTGACATCGAGCCGATCGCCCGCCGCGTGGTCGACGAGGTCGGCATCGAACTGGGCCGCCCCGGTGCCTCGCTGACCGACGAGGCCATGGCCTGCCTGATGGGCTACCCGTGGCCGGGCAACATCCGCGAGCTGCGCAACGAACTGGCGCGCGCACTGGCGCTGAGCGACAGCGAGCGCATCGAGGCGCAGTCGTTGTCGCAGCGCGTGCTGCACGGTCAGGCCGGCCTGACCGCCACCGCCAGCGCCGCCGCCCTGCCCGCCAGCGGCACTCTGGCCGAACGCCTCGACGCCATCGAAGCCATGGTGCTGCGCGAAACCCTGCTCCGCCACCGCTGGAACAAAACCCGCGCCGCCAAGGAACTCGGCCTGTCCCGCGTCGGCCTCAGAGGCAAGATGGTCAGATTTGGACTTGAGGGGTGAGGCAGGGGTTTCGCGAGGCACTGCCTCGCGCCTGCCGAACCGGCCGGCTGTGCAAAGCCGGCAGTGGGGCAAGGCAGGGGTTTCGCGAAGCACCGCTTCCCGCCCACCGAACCGGCCTGCAAGCGTTTCCGTGGGAGCGGTGCCCTCGCCGCGATGTGGCCTGGGCAATGCGTCAGTGCATGATCCGAAGCTGCCATCGCGGCGAGGGCGCCGCTCCCACAGGTCTCGCGCCCGCCTTGCTACAGTGTGGGTTCAGCATGAACACGACGACGAATGAGTTGAGCACCCGGCGATGAGCACCCCCTTCACCGTTCTATGGCTGCAGTCCGGTGGCTGCGGCGGCTGCAGCATGTCGCTGCTGTGCGCCGACACCGACGATTTCCACGGCCAGCTGCGCGACGCCGGCATCGACCTGCTGTGGCACCCGTCGCTGTCGCTGGACAGCGGTGACGACGTGGTGGCGCTGCTCGGCCGCGTTCTCGACGGCACGCAGCCGCTGGACGCGCTGTGTGTCGAGGGCTCGCTGCTGCGCGGGCCGAATGGCACCGGCCGTTTCCACATCATGGCCGGCACCGGCCTGCCCATGATCGACTGGGTGCGCAAGCTCGCCGCGAAGGCACGCCACGTGATCGCCATCGGCAGCTGTGCCGCCTGGGGCGGTGTCACCGCGGGCGGCGACAACCCGACCGATGCCTGCGGCCTGCAGTACGAGGACGACGCACGCGGCGGCCTGCTCGGCGCGGATTTCCATGCCGGCGCCGGCCTGCCGGTGATCAATGTTGCCGGCTGCCCGACCCATCCCAGCTGGGTGCTGGATACCCTCATGGCGCTCGCTGCCGGCAGCTTCGGCGCCGCCGACCTCGACACGCTGGGCCGGCCGCGCTTCTATGCCGACCAGCTGGTGCACCACGGCTGCACCCGCAACGAGTACTACGAATTCAAGGCCAGCGCCGAAAAGCCCTCGGACCTCGGCTGCATGATGGAACACATGGGTTGCAAGGGCACGCAGGCGCACGCCGACTGCAACACCCGGCCGTGGAACGGCGAAGGCTCCTGCACCCGCGGCGGCTATGCCTGCATCAGCTGCACCGAACCCGGCTTCCAGGAACCCGGCCACCCCTTCCACGCCACGCCCAAGCTCGCCGGCATTCCGATCGGCCTGCCGACCGACATGCCCAAGGCCTGGTTCGTCGCGCTGGCTTCGCTGTCGAAGTCGGCCACGCCGAAGCGGGTGAAGGTGAATGCGGTATCGGACCACGTGGTGGTGCCGCCGGTGGCGAGAAGGACGCGCCTGAAGTGACCCGCCTCCTCGTCGGACCCTTCAACCGCGTCGAGGGCGATCTCGAAGTGACACTGGACGTCGCCGATGGCCGGGTCGCGTCGGCGCACGTGAATGCGCCGATGTACCGCGGCTTCGAGCAGATCCTGCGCGGGCGCGAGCCGCATGACGCGCTGGTGTATGTGCCGCGCATCTGCGGCATCTGTTCGGTGTCGCAGTCGGTGGCGGCGGCGCGGGCACTGGCGGCGCTCGGCGACATCACGATGCCGGACAACGGCCGCCACGTGACCAACGTGATCCTGGCCACTGAAAATCTGGCTGATCACCTGACCCATTTCTATCTGTTCTTCATGCCGGATTTCGTGCGACCGGTGTATGCCGGCCGGCCCTGGCATGACGAGGCGGTGCGCCGCTACACGCCGAGCACCGGCGAGCGGGTGCGCGCCGCGATCGCTGCGCGCCAGCGCTGGTTCACGCTGCTCGGCACGCTGGCCGGCAAGTGGCCGCACACCCAGAGCATCGACCCGGGCGGCTCGACCCGCGCGGTCGACGCGGCAGAGAAGGTGCGGCTGCTGGCGCGGGTGCGCGAGTTTCGCCGCTTTCTCGAAACCCACACCTATGGCGCGCCGCTGGAAGCGGTGGTCGCACTCGACTCGGAAGCGGCGTTCGACGACTGGGTGGCGCGCGACCCGCTGGGCAGCGATCTGCGTTTCTTCGCCACGGTGGCGCGCGACACCGCGCTGGCCACGCTGGGCGCCGGTCCCGGCCGCTATCTGAGCTACGGCGCCTATCCGCAGCCGGACGGCAGCACCGCGCTCGGGGCTGGCGTGTGGCAGGGCGGCGCGCTGTCGCCGGTCGATGCCGCAGCCATCCGCGAAGACGCCACCCACGCCTGGCTCAGCGACGCCGGCGGGCCGCAGCACCCGGGTTCCGGTCTCACTGTGCCTGAGCCGGACAAGCCGGGCGCCTACACCTGGAACAAGGCGCCGCGGCTGGCCGGCGAGGTGGTGGAAACCGGCGCCATCGCGCGCCAGCTGGCGAGCGGCCACCCGCTCATCGTCGATCTGGTGGGCCGGCATGGCGGCACCGTCTATACCCGCGTGGTGGCCCGCCTGCTCGAATTGGCGCGCGTCGTCACCCTGATGGAAGACTGGCTGCGCGCGCTGCGGCCGGGCGAGCCCTTCTGCACGCCAGGCCCGCTGCCGGACGAAGGCATCGCGGCCGGCCTGTCTGAAGCCGCGCGCGGCAGCCTGGGTCACTGGATTTCGGTGCGCGACGGCCGCATCGCCAACTACCAGATCGTGGCACCCACCACCTGGAATTTCTCGCCGCGCGACGCCGACGGCCGGCCCGGCGCGCTGGAATCGGCGCTCGAAGGTGCGCCGGTGCGCGACGGCGAAACCACGCCGGTGGCGGTGCAGCACATCGTGCGGTCTTTCGATCCGTGCATGGTGTGCACGGTGCACTGAAGCTGGGGGCGGAAAGTGACGGGTCGAACCGGGTGCCGGATCGCGCCATAACAATGTGGCGCGATTTTCTTTTTTGTGCCAATATTTTGGCGCGATAAATGGATTGCGCCACTGAAATGCCCCGATCCCGCTCGTCCATCGTTCCAGACACGCTCGCCGCGCTGATCGCCCGCCATCCGGAGGGCATCGGTGTGGAGGGCCTGCTGCGCGCGCTCGGTGACGGCGTGGCGCGGCGCACGCTGCAGCGCCGGCTGTCCGGACTGGTCGCGCAGGGCTGCGTCCTGACGCGCGGTGAGGCGCGCGCGCTGAAGTATTTCCCGGCGCCCGCCGGCGCCGCGCTGATGGCGATGGAGCCTTCGCCGCCGGCCGCGCCGGCTCCCTACGTGACCTTGTCCGCCGAGGGCGCCGAGCTGCGCGATCTGGTGCGCCGGCCCCTGCACCTGCGTCGCCCGGTCGGTTACGACATCGCCTTCGTCGAGCGCTATCGCGCCAATGACACCTTCTATCTGCCCGAGCCACTGCGCGCGCAGCTGCATGTGCTCGGTCGCTCGCCGGTCGGCGAGGCGGCGGCGGGCACCTTCGCGGGCGACATCCTGAACCGGCTGCTGATCGACCTGTCCTGGGCCTCGTCGCGGCTGGAGGGCAACACCTATTCGCGGCTCGACACCGAACGCCTGATCGAACTGGGCGAGATCGCCGACGGCAAGGACGCGCTCGAGACGCAGATGATCCTGAATCACAAGGCGGCGATCGAGTATCTGGTACATGGCGCCAGCCGCATCGGCGTCGATCGCGAAACGCTGCTGTCGCTGCACGCGCTGCTGTCCGATGGCCTGCTGCGCGATCCGCAGGCCGGCGGCCGGGTGCGCAGCCGTGCGGTCGAGATCAGCGGCTGCGTGTATCGGCCGCTCGCACTGCCGCAGCAGCTCGAGGAGCTGTTCGGCATCGTCACCGACATCGCCGCCGACATCGAAGACCCGTTCGAGCAGGCCTTCTTCCTGATGGTGCATCTGCCCTATCTGCAGCCCTTCGAGGACGTGAACAAGCGGGTGTCGCGGCTGGCCGCCAACATTCCGCTGATCCGCACCAATCTGTGCCCGCTGTCCTTCATCGACGTGCCGCAGCAGGCCTATGTCGATGCGATGATCGCGGTCTATGAGCTGAACCGCATCGAGCTGCTGCGCGATGTGTTCGTACAGGCCTATGCGCGTTCGTGCCAGCAGTACGTTGCCGTCAAGCAGCAGCTGGTGCCGCCCGACACCTTCCGCCTGCGTCACCGAAAGGCGCTGACCGAAGCGGTGCGCGCGGTCGTGCTGGGCGGGCTGCCGGCGAATGCCGTGACGGCACGCACCGTGATACCAGCCGCCGTGGCGGCAGCAGACAGGGCCCGTTTCGCCGAGCTGGTGCTGCAGGAGTTCCGCTCGCTGCATGCGGGCAATGCCGTCCGCTTCGGGCTGCGCCCGCTGGAATTTGCCGACTGGCTGGCGGCGCATGGCCCGTCAATCGACACGACCTTATCGGAGTCATGACATGCAGCGCTTCACCATTTCCCTCGACGACCAGCTGGCCGCCCAGTTCGACGACTGGATCGCGCAGCGCGGCTACGGCAACCGCTCGGAGGCGGTGCGCGACCTGTTCCGCGCCGAGCTCGACCGCTCGCAGCAGCAGACCGGCAGCGCCACCCACTGCGTGGCTTGCCTTTCTTATGTGTTCAACCACCACGAACGCGATCTGGCCGAGCGGCTCACCAGCCTGCAGCACGCGCACCACGACCTCACGGTGTCGACCATGCACGCCCACCTCGACCACGACCACTGTCTGGAAACCGTCCTGCTGAAGGGAGAGATCGCAGTGGTGAAAGCCTTCGCCGACGCGGTGTGCGCCGAGCGCGGCGTGCACCACGGCAAGGTGAACCTGATCGCGGTCGAAATGGACGCCCATCACCACCACGCCGGCCCCGCCGGGCACCGCTACACCCGGCGCCACGCCGCCGGCGGCGGCGCAGGGCATGTGCATGTGAAGCCGGTGACCTGATAAGTCAGCACAGCGTAGTCAGTCATGGCACCGGGTTTCCTCCTGCTGCTGACCCTTGTCTTTCTGTCCGCACTGGCGCCTGTCGTGGGTGCCGTTGCGATCGGCTGCCTGTTCTTTCCGGCTACCACGCCGCTCGCTGCGACGCTCATCCGGTCTGGGGCGGGTGGCGCTGTACTGGCCATGGCGGCGGCCGGCCTGTCCGTGCAGACCGGCGGTGCCCTGGGCGCAGGTGACACGATGATCATGGTTTCAGCCGGGTTCACCGCGGGCGCACTGAGCGGCGGACTGTTCCATCTGATCATGTCCCGGCGGCGGGCCAGGGCCAATTGACGGCCGCAAGCGGTGCAGCCGCAGCATGAACTGAAGCGGCAGCGCGCTGACCGCTTCCTGTGCGCAGGTCTGCGCCAAGCCCCTGATTCGTCGTGTGCGAAGCGCTGGCACGCTTCTCGCGTATGAAGACTCGACACTTCTTCATACAACGACGCCATGAACCACTCCGGGACGAATACCGCACCGCGCCGCAGGCCGGCCCCCGCACGACGACATTTGCTGCCCGCGCTGTGCCTGCCCCTTGCGGGTGCCTGGGGCACCGCGCTGGCGCACGAGGCGGCGCCGGCCGCGCACCACGTCGACCCGGTGACGGTCGAGGGCCACTATGACAACGCGGTCGGCACGTCGGACGCCGCCAGCCAGGGCACGGCCACCGCGCGACTGATCGAGAACCGCCCCACCCAGCGCCCGGCTGAGGTACTGGAATTCGTGCCCGGTCTCATCGTCACGCAGCACAGCGGCGGTGGCAAGGCGAACCAGTACTTCCTGCGCGGCTTCAACCTCGACCACGGCACCGACTTCGCGACCTGGGTCGGCGGCATGCCGGTGAACATGCCCACCCACGCGCATGGCCACGGCTATGCCGACCTGAACTGGCTCATTCCGGAACTGGTCGAGCGCATCGACTACCGCAAGGGCCCGTATTTCGCCGAGGACGGCGATTTCTCGTCCGCCGGTTCGGCCCGGCTCAAGCTGCGCGACCGCACCGCCTACGGCACGGCCGAAGCCACGCTGGGCGGTGACGGCTACCGGCGCGGCCTGCTGATGAACGCGCACGCCGTCGGCGCCGGCACGCTGCTGTACGCGCTCGAAACGTCGAGCGCCGACGGCCCGTGGCAGAACCCGGAAGATTTCCGCCGCATCAACGGCGTACTGCGCTACACGCTGGGCGAGGGGGCCGACACCACTTCGGTCACCGCCATGGCCTACAGCGCGCGCTGGGATTCCACCGACCAGATTCCGCTGCGCGCGCTGCGGGCCGGCCAGCTTGACCGCTACGGCGCGGTCGACCCGACCGATGGCGGCAAGACCCAGCGCTACAGCCTGTCGCTCGACGGCCAGCGCCTGCGCGACGACGGCGTGCTGCGCTTCAGCGCCTACGCCATCCGCTCTGAACTCGATCTGTGGTCCAACTTCACCTACGCGCTGGAAAACCCGGTCGACGGCGACCAGTTCAGGCAGTCGGAACAGCGTTCGGTATTCGGTTTCGCACTGAGCCGCAGCTGGGACGGCCAGTTGGCCGGCCGGGCCATGACCAACACGCTGGGCGTGCAGATGCGCCACGACCGGCTGGCGCCGGTCGGCCTGTACTCGACCGTGGCGCGCGCCACCACCGGGGTCATCCAGGAAAGCCGGGTGCGTCAGACCAGCGTCGGCCTGTACGGCGAGAACAGCGTGCAATGGACGCCCTGGCTGCGCAGTCTGGCCGGCCTGCGCATCGATCGCTTCCAGTTCGACGTCGCCAGCTCGATCGCCGCCAACAGCGGCGACACCTCGGACCACATCGCTTCGCCCAAGCTGTCGCTGGTGTTCGGGCCGTGGGCCGACACCGAGTACTTCGTGAACTACGGCCAGGGCTTCCACAGCAACGACGCGCGCGGCACCACCGCGCGGCTCACCGCCAAGGGCGGCCTGCCGGCCGATCCGGTCGATGCGCTGGTGCGCACCCGCGGCGGCGAACTGGGCGTGCGCAGCGAAGTGCTGCCCGGCCTGCAGAGCTCGCTCGCGCTGTGGACGCTGAAGCTGGATTCCGAACTGCTGTTCGTCGGCGACGCCGGCGAAACCGAGCCCAACCGCGCCAGCCGGCGCAGCGGCATCGAGTGGAACAACCGCTGGACGCCGCGCCCCTGGCTGCTGCTCGACCTCGACGTCGCGCTGTCGCGCGCCCGCTTCACCGACCGTGACCCGGCCGGCGACCACGTGCCGGGCGCCGCCGGCACCGTGCTGGCAGCCGGCGTGAGCCTGACCGAAGACAACCCGCTGGCCGCCGGCTGGTTCGGCCACGTGCAGCTGCGCCACGTAGGCGCCCGCGCGCTGATCGAGGACAACTCGGTGCGCTCCGACCCGACCACGCTCACCGTGCTGCGCGTCGGCTACCGCGTGCGGCAGGACCTGCGCGTCATGCTCGACGTGTTCAACCTGTTCGACCGCCGCGACAACGACATCGAGTACTTCTATACCTCGCGTCTGCCGGGCGAGCCGCTGGCCGGCACCGACGACCGCCACATCCACCCGGTCGAGCCGCGCAGCCTGCGGCTGACGGTGAATGCGCGGTTCTGAGCGGGCTTCGCGGCGCAGGCGTTACGGAACGAACCTGCGCTTGATCGAACGCCGCATCGCGGCGAGGGCGCCGCTCCCACGAGAACCGGCACCACTGCCTGCTCAGACTCTGTGGGAGCGGCGCCCCCGCCGCGATTGGATCGTGGAACAGAGACTCCGGTGAGTCGTACGCCGCGCCCACCGGGTGACGGCCGCGCGTGTCTGGTGGGAGCGGCGCCCTCGCCGCGATGGCTGCGGTGAAAAGAAGCGGGCGCGTCGCTTACTCGTCCACCACCCTCACCTTCACATAGCGCCCCTTCACCATGCCGCCGTCCAGCCTGAGCACCGCCTCTTTCGCGATGCTGCGGTCGACCGCGACGAAGGTGAGGTAGTCGGTCACGTCGATGCGGCCGATCTGTTCGCGGGCGAAGCCGGCGTAGGCGGTGAGGGCGCCGAGCACGTCGCCCGGACGGATCTTTTCCTTGCGGCCGCCGAGTATCTGCAGCGTGGCCATCGGCGGCACCAGTGGCGCCTCGCTGGCCGGGCTGAGATCGGCCAGCGCGCCCCATTCCAGCGGCCGGCCCTCGGCCTGTTCGATACGCTGCGCGCGCACCTGCTCGAAGGGCGCCACCAGCGACCAGGCGGCGCCTTCCGCGTCGCCACGGCCGGTTCGGCCGATGCGGTGCACGTGCACTTCCGGGTCCGGCGTCAGTTCGACGCTGATCACCGCGTCCAGCCCGGCGATGTCCAGCCCGCGCGCGGCCACGTCGGTCGCCACCAGCACCGACACGCTGCGCTGGGCGAAGCGCAGCAGCGCGCGGTCGCGGTCGCGCTGTTCCAGATCGCCCGACAGTTCGATCGCCTCGATGCCGGCGGCCTGCAGCGCGCTCACCACCTCGCGGCAGCGCCGCTTGGTGTTGCAGAAGGCGATCGTGCTCACCGGCCGGTAATGACGCAGCAGCGCCAGCACCGCGGCCGGGCGCTGCGCCTCGTCCACCTCGAAGAAGCGCTGGCGTATGGTCTGTTCGGCGTGCCGGGTTTCCACCTCGATACGCTGCGGCGTGCGCATGAACTGCGCGGCCAGCCGCTCGATGCCGTCCGGAAAGGTGGCCGAGAACAGCAGGGTCTGCCGATCGCGCGGGCACTGGCGGGCGACCGCGGCGATGTCATCGACGAAGCCCATGTCCAGCATGCGGTCGGCTTCGTCCAGCACCAGGGTGTTGATGCCGCGCAGGTCGAGCGAGCCGCGTTCGAGGTGGTCGAGCAGACGGCCGGGTGTGCCGACGATGACGTGTGCGCCGTGCGACAGGCTGTCGACCTGCGGGCCGATCTTGGTGCCGCCGCACAGCGTGAGCACCTTGATGTTGTCGGTGCCGCGCGCCAGCCGGCGCACTTCCTTGGCCACCTGGTCGGCCAGTTCGCGGGTCGGGCACAGCACCAGCGCCTGCGGCGCGAACCAGCGCGTGTTCAGCTTCGCCAGCAGCGGCAGTGCGAAGGCGGCGGTCTTGCCGCTGCCGGTCTTCGCCTGCGCGATCAGGTCGCGGCCGGCCAGCGCCACCGGCAGCGCAGCGGCCTGCACCGGCGTCATGGCGTCGAAGCCCAGCGTCTTCAGGTTGGCGAGGGTGGCGGGCGACAGTGGCAGGCTGTCGAAGGCGGTATCGGGGGAGGGGGATGCGGCAGAGGTCATGCCGGATTATCCGCGATCCGGCGCCGCCGCGCCGCTGTTTGACGGCCGCCGCCCGGAGCGGGGCTCCGGGACGGCTGCAGCGCGCGCGGCGGTGTCGCTCAGCGGATGACGCCGCAGGCGACGCGTGCGCCGCCACCGCCCAGCGGGGCCGGGTGGTCGGCGTGGTTGTCGCCCCCGGCGTGCACCATCAGCGAACGGCCGGCCACATCGGCAGCGGTCAGCCGGGGGGCGAGCACCGGGGTGGTCGCGTTGCCGGCGGCATCGACATACAGCGGCGGCAGGTCGCCCAGATGGCCTTCGCCCCAGGGCGCGCCATGCACATTGCTCGCCTTCGGGTCGTAATGACCGCCGGCGCCGAGCGCCGGCACCCGCTTGCCGTCCTTTTCCGCGCTGTCGCAGCTCGGGTTCTGATGCACGTGGAAGCCGTGCAGACCGGGCGCCAGACCCTGCAGCGCCGGCGTGAACACCAGGCCGTAGCGGCTTTCGGAAATCGTCACGCTGCCGACCGGCACGCCAACGCCTTTGTCATCCACCAGATTCACCTGCACGACGGTGTCGGCACAGGCCGCGCCGGCGGCCATCAGCATCAGCACCAGGGCTGTCTTCTTCATCGGGTCATCTCCTGTTGTACGCACTGTGGTTGGACACGGTAGCGTGCCGTGCGCCTGTTCTGATCATAGTGTCATGGCGGCGAAGCGGGCGGAGAAAGCGGTGCGAGACGCCGGCGCAGCAGCGCGGCCACCATGACCGCCACCACCGCACCGTTGAGCAGGCAGAGCACGATGGCCAGCGGGGCGCGGGTGGCGATCACCTGCTGCAGCTCGAACGGCAGGTAGATCGCCCCGCCCACCGCCGCCAGCGTTTCCGCCCACGCCCGGCCGTGGTACAGCCCCCAGGCTTCGGCCAGCCGCAGCGCGGCATAGGCGGCCGCGCCGGCGGCCAGCTGCAGCAGGTGCGGATCATCGAGGCGGCTGGCCGCGTCGATGAAGATGCGCGGGTAATGCGATGCGGGATTCAGGTGCGCGTGCGCGACCAGCGTCGCCGCCAGTGCATGCACGTCATGGTGCAGCAGCGCCAGCACGCCGCTGCCGGCCAGCAGCACGACCGCGCCCTTGAAGCCTTCGAACAGCGCGATCAGGCGGACGGTGCGGCCAGCGTGCGCGCTCACGGCGCTAGAAAATGGCGTAGGCGATGACCGAACAGATCGCCGCCATCGCCACCAGGCCGAACAGGAAGAGGCTGTCGACCGCGACCCGCAGCCGCCGTCGCAGCACCGGCCGCCGGGTCTTGAACGACCAGAAGGCAAGGCATGAACAGCTCACGAACACCAGCGCGTCGATGGCCAGCAGGTCGTCGCCCACGGTCTGCACCTGGGTCTGCGACGCGATCAGCCGCAGCAGGCCGATCGCGGTCAGGCACACGCCCACCATGCCGGCGGACACGGTGAACACGTGCATGGTCAGTTCGTGGTCGCGGATTTCCTTGTCGTGCGGGGCGGTCATGGCGCGGCCATCATACCGGGCGTGTCCGCGGGCGGTGTGGCGCCACTGTATCCGCGTGTCAGGCGGCGGCCGCGCCGAGCGCGGCGACGAACTGGCGGCCGGTGAGCGACTGCGCCTGGGCGAAGCCGCCGACCCAGCGCGCCGAATCGACGGTGATCAGCAGCAGCGAGAAGTCGGCGAAGGAGAACAGCGGCTCGGCGTCCGGCAGCCGCGCCAGATAGGTCGCGCGCGCGTCGGCATGTTCCGGCACGTCCGGCGGGCAGGGCGCTGCCTGCCCGCGCACGCTGAGCCGGGGCAGCGCAAGCGGCGACACCTCGGGCGTAGCCGGCGCGGTCACCATCAGCGCGACCGCCGGGTGGGCCTTCATGTCCGCGGTGTGGGTGGCCAGCGCGCTCACATGGATGATGAAGCGGCCGTCCGGCAGCAGCGCGTACGGCACCATGGACACCGCCGGGTCACCGCGGTGCAGCGTGGCGAGTGTGGCCACCGGCTGGCTGGCCAGCAGCTGGCGCAGGGCTGCGGTCTGTTCGGCATTCATGGCGCCGGATTGTGGCACGGGCGGCGCCGGTCAACGCCGCGCCGGCCTCAGCCCGGAATCTCCGGCTCGACCAGCGTGGCGAGCTGGGCCAGCGATTCCTGCCAGCCGAGGTGGCACATTTCCAGCGGAATCGGCTCCGGTATACCCGCCTGCTCCACCTTCAGCTCGGTGCCGCACAGCACCGGGCGCAGCGTCACCGTCACTTCCAGCACGCCCGGCAGATTCGGGTCGTCGAACACGTCGGTGTAGCGGATCAGGCTGTCCGGCACCAGTTCGAGGTATTCGCCGCTGAAGCCGTGGGCCTGGCCGTTCGAGAAGTTGCGGAAGGACATGCGGAAACGGCCGCCTACGCGCGCGTCCAGCTCATGGACGGTGCAGGTGAAGCCGTAGGGCGGCAGCCATTTCGCCAGCGCGTCGGCGTCGGTGAAGGCGCGCCACACGCGGTTCGGCGGTGCGCGGAACACCCGGTGCAGATGGATGGTGCGGGACATGGTTCATCTCCTCGTGTGAAGGGGCCGGGCTGAAGCCGGCGACATCGGGTCGACGAAAGTGCAGGCCCGAAATCGACAGTCCGCCGGCGGCGACCAGCGGTGAAAGATCCACCTGCCTAGCAGACTGCCCGGTCGAGCAGCACCACGTCCGGCAGATGGGCCAGCACCTCGTCATAGCGCGCGTAACGTTCCAGCACCTCGGTCACCACCGCCAGCGGCTCGGCCCAGATTTCCGGCAGGTCGCGCTCGGCCGGTTCGTGGATCGAGAAGGCGAGCGCCTCCACCGGCGGGCTGAAGCGCGCGTCCACGCCCGGCTTGTTGCCGCGCGCATCCAGCCGGTACCAGCCGTGGTCGCTCAGGAACACCGCGTTGAGGCCGTGCAGGCAGTAGGGTGCGCCGTGGTCGCCGACCGACAGCCGCTGGTAGCACAGCCCGGCCGGAATGCCGTTCGCCCGCAGCAGCGCTGCCAGCAGATGGCTTTTCGCGTAGCAGTAGCCGGTGCGATGCTGCAGCGCGTCCGAGGCCCGGCAGGTCACCGGGTTCAGGCGGAAGTCGACGCTGTGCCGGATGTCGTCCCGCACGAATTCGAAACAGCGCTGGACCAGCGCGTGTTCGGAATCCGCACCGGCGGCGAGGCTGCGTGCGCGGGCCTGCACCTCGGGATGATCGAAGTCGATGTAGCGGCTGGCGGCGAGAAAGGCGTGCATCGTGTGAGCGGGCCGGTGGCCGGGATGGGTGAGCGGCCGGTCATTCTGGCAGGTGTCATGCTGCGGCAGGGCGGGACGCGCTCAGTCGGCCCGGCTCGCCGGCACCCGGTAGCGCAGTTCCGCGAAACCGCTGCCCATCTGCCGCACCGCAAGCAGCTGCAGAGGCGGCTGGGTGAGCCGGCGTGGAAACAGCGGTTTGCCGGTGCCGAGCGTCACCGAGCCGACCTGCACGATGATTTCGTCGAGCAGGCCGGCGTCGTGGAACTGCCCGGCCAGATCGCCGCCGCCGACGATCCAGATGTTCCGGTCTCCGGCCGCCGCGCGCATGGCGGCATGTACCGGCCGCACGTCACCGCTGACAAAGCGCAGATCGGCGCCCGGTATCGTGGGCAGCGTGCGACTGGAGAACACCCACGCCGGCTGTTCATACGGCCACGGCGATCCGGTTTCCGCCGCGACCGTCTCGGCGTGCCGCAGCATCCACTCGTAGGTGGACGACCCCATCGCCAGCGCACCCACGCCGGCGATGAATGCCGGGTAGCCGGTGTCATCGATGTCGCCGAGCGGGAACAGCCAGTCGATCGAATCGTCTTCGGTGGCGATGAAGCCATCGAGACTGCTGGCGGTGTAGTACTGGGTTTTCATTCGAATGGCTGGCCGGTGATGGGTGACGTTCAGGGGGTATGGGTCCGGCGCCGGGTCATTGTGCGCGGCCTCATACTCGCAGCAGGCCGCGGAAGCCGCGGGCCGCGTAATAGGACTGGGCGCCATTGTGATAGACGAATACCCGGCCGTAGCGGCGGTCGCCGAACAGTGCGCCGCCGAGGCTGCGCACGTCCTCAGGCGTGTCGATCCAGCTCGACGTCCTGAGGTCGAACGTCCCCAGGGTCTGCAGCTGGCGGTACTGCGCTTCGTCGAGCAGCGCCACCCCCATCTCGCGCGCCCTTTCAACCGCACTGCCCGCAGGCCGGTTTTCCTTGCGCGCATCCAGCGCCTCGCGGTCGTAGCACAGGCTTCTGCGGCCGGACGGGCTTTCTGCCGAGCAGTCGCAGAACACGTACTGCCCTGAGGCCTCGTCGTAGCCGATCACGTCCGGCTCGCCGCCCGAGGCCTCCATCTGCAGCAGAGACCCGAGCGCGGCCGGCGCGGCGTCGAGTCGGGCCAGTACCGCGTCCCAGGCATGTCCCGTGTGCCGGTCCGGATGCTGGTCGAAGCGATTCTTCAGGGTGTGGAGCAGCAGATCCCGTTCCTGTGGCGTCATCGGATTCCCCGGCGTGGTTCAGGTGGAAGGGGCAGGCGCCGCCCGGCAGTACCAGGCATGCATGAGGCCGGCCTGATAGAACTGCACCGGCGCATCGAAGCCGGCGGACGCGATCAGCGCCTCCACGCGCCGGCCCGGCAGGATGGCCACGTCCCTGTCGTAGGCCTCTCGCATCTGCTGCACGCGGTCAGGCGAGAGGTCGGCCCCCGCCATCGTGCGCAGCCACACCTCCAGCAGGCCGGCGTAATGCGGCGCCCCGGTGTCCGAAGCCAGATCGGACGTGACCAGCACGCCGCCCGCCTTGAGCCGGCTTGCAATCTCCCGGAAGAACGCGCCGCGTTCGTGAGGATCGAGCAGGAACTGCGACACCAGCAGCGAGGCCGCGCAGTCGAACGGCTCGCCGGCCGGCAGCGATTCGAGATAACCGGTGTGGACGGTGCAGCGGTCGCTGAAGCCGTGCTGCGCCGCGCGGGCCCTCGCAACCTCCGCCATGCCCGGAGACGGCTCTACCGCCACGAATGACCATTCCGTAAACCGCTCGGCGAGAAACTGGATCTCGGCACCCGTGCCCGCACCCACGCACAGCATGCGCGCGTCCTGCGGCAGACGGGTGAAGACCGACGCCATCAGCAGATGAATGCCGTCCCTGAACGGCGCCAGCTTCGCCCACTGCTGATCGTAGGTGCCGGCCTGCCGGTCGAACGTGGATTCAAGCTGGGTGCGGTTCATGGATGAGGGGCGAAGGGTGGGAGGTGGGGCGGGGACGTCCAACGTTTGACATGTGAGGCAGCACCCGGCTTGTCAGGGCATGTCCTCTCGATGAGAGGGTTGGGCGTCATTTTCATCGCGAACCGACTTGTCAGAGGGTTTGGAACCAAGGCGCCCTCAATCGCACAGCGCAAAAACAAGAAACTGGAACCTGTCTGGATCTCTCCGCTAAAGCGTTTCCCCCTGCTTTTGTGCTGGCAGCGAGGTCGACTGGAATATGCCGGTTTTCGGAATCTGGATCGCCGAAGCCAACGACGCAGCTGTGCTCAATGAGGCTTGAAGCTACTCGATCCAGTGCCGCCGGCAACTCTGAATGCTTACAACTGGGGCCACCGAATCTGCTTTCGGTGATATGCCAAAGGAACAGCAGATCGCGACGCGCTTCGTTCGTGAGCACATGTAGCCAGATTTGCTCTTGCTCCGATGGCCAACTAGGGAAGTTCATGACGCACAACGATTGACGTGAGGGAATTGTTAGGCGTCATGATTTGCGTCGCACATTGCCCGTGCATTGATGAGCCCAAGATGCCAATATTAAAGACGCGGGTGTCAAAATTTCGGGAGCGACATCCTGAACGTTATCTCCATATCGAATCTCGTTCGGGAACTTTGAAGCGCCATGCCTTTCGGCCTCAATGATTGTTCCCATGTCTATTTGGTGAATGTTGTATGGAATATTTAATTTTCGTATTTCTGTTCCGGAATGCCACTGGTCATCAAAAATTTTCATTTCGAACTCATAGGATTCGACATCGGCGAGTAGTGCTTGAAGGTCGTGCCCACGGCTTTTGATTTCAAGTGTGGGTTTGCCCGCCAGTTCAAGGAGAGCTTTCAAAGACAGCTCCATTGAGAGGCGACTTAGATAGATGACTGTTCTGCGAGCCTCCGGTGTTTCGAGCCCTTGATTGAGAAGTGCTGTCGACACATCGGTAAGATTTTTTGCGAAATTTAAATCGTACTGAGGCATGGCGATTCTAGAATGTCAAGCTGAAAGATGGGTGTGCTTATTGACAATTGAGGGCGGGCATTCCGTCAACCAATATATATCTCACCACTCTTGGGTTTGATTGTTCATCAACGGCCAAAGAAACAGTCACGTTTTTCCCGTCCTGAAGACCTCTAAATGAAGTGACTGTCAAGGTTCCATCTGTCTTGCTTGTATCGACCAAGTCGTAGTTTCGAAGCAAATCCATCGTTGCTTGCAGCGTCTCGGTCGGTGTCTTGCACAAGAATGAGTTTGCAATGTAAGCATCACTCATGCGCTTGTCTTGTCTAGTGGACAATATTGAGAATGGCTTGTATGACCAAGTCTTAGTGACGTAGCTCGGAAAGGCTTCGGTTGAACTACTTTTCTGGCGAACAGAAGGGTTGCCAGTTTGTGGTGAGTTATTGGCTTCAATTTTTTTGCAAGCGTTCAAAATTGCTGACGCTGTTGCAGCATTAGTAGACATCACTGGGGAGTCCCGAAGATCCCAAACGCCTCTTGCAATGTTCGTCATGTTTTCTATCGCTAACAGGCTGGTTAGGCATTTATCAAAGTTCGGAATGATCTTTGACTGAGATAGAAAATTAATCTCCTTTTTTACATGAGCCACAAATTTCTCAGGTTTCCCATTGCAGGAAAACGGCAGTTGACCGAATACTAGATCAGGGGCATTAGTTTTTATGTAGCAAATTGCATTCTGTTGTTGGACTTGGTCAACAACTGCAGTCGCATTTTCAATGGGCGTGAGTGCAAATCCAAGAAGCAGAAGTTTTTTCATTGTTTTTCAGCTTAAGATAAAAATGCTGTAGAAATACCCCGTTCCGGCGCATGCGGTTGCTGCCGGCTTTGGCCGGTTCGAAGTCGTTCATCGTCATTTCAGTCTTGCGATCTTCGTTTCATCGCCGTCTCCTGTCTTCAGCCGTTGTCCGTGACTGGTGTGATGCCGTCGTCGTGATTTGTCCGTAAGCTTACCTAGTTCGCGTATCCGTGGTGCCCAAGCTTCTTGATGTTGTGCACCAGGCAGTACAGCTTCCATTGCCCATCCACCTTCTCCCGCCCGCGCAGCGTGAAGCGGGAGAGGGGCTTGTTGTGCCGCAGATTGCCGAACACCGGCTCGACGGTGGCGAAGCGCGCGGGGATCATCTGGCGCGCTTTGTCCGCATCGATGCGCTGCTTCATCTGATCGGTATGAAACTGCTGCTCGACTCGGCTGCTCACCATTCCCGGCATCGGGCTGCTCACTGCCACCGCGATGGTGGCGGCCACCGGTGGCTCGGTCAGTCACTTCAGGGATGCCCGCCACTTCGCGAGCTGGTTCGGGCTCACGCCACGCGAACACTCGTCGGGATTGACCCGCAAGCTCGGACGCATCTCGAAGCAGGGCGACAAGTATCTGCGCATGCTGCTCACGCACGGCGCGCGCGCCTGACTCAGAGCCGCCACGCTCGCCGCCAGGGCCGACCGTTAGCTGGACGCGCTACGCCAGTGGGCGGTGAATATCCAGGCGCGTACCCACCACAACAAGGCCGCGTGCGCGCTAGCCAACAAGCTCGCACGCATCTGCTACAGCGTGCTGCGCGATGCCACCGCCTACGGTGACCCCCAACCCCGGCTGGCAAGAAAGGCAGACCGGGCTTCGTTCGCTGTGGCTCCCTGAGCAGAGTCACCCCCTCCCGCCACCGCTTGCCACGAGACAGATCGCCCATCCTGGCCAACCGGGTCACACCCACGGGGACGAACGCCGATAACTCTTCCGGCAGCGAAATGCGTGCCGTTTGTATCGATTGGC
>NZ_KB900539.1:78167-1404426 GCF_000378945.1 Methyloversatilis universalis EHg5
ATATACGACCAGTTAGGCCAGTGTTTATAGCTTGGCGGAGGCAAGGCTTACTTCGCATAGGGCGTGATGGTGATGAGCTGAGCTGTTTGGGCGGTGAATGAAGCCTCAAAGAGATAGCAGTGCTCTAGCTCAACTTTGATGATGGCTTGCTCTTGCTTGTCTCGGTCCTGCGCTAGCTCCAGGTTTAGTGATGAGATGACGTTCTGGCCATTGAAGCCTTCGACGTGAACTTCGCTGACGCCCTCAAACCGGAAATGAAGCACTGCATCGCCATGCAACTTGTAGTGGCCTTCTGGCGTGATCTCGGAGGTCATTACCCATCCGCGCAAGTGCAAGTCAAGTGTCGGGGATGGTTTGCCCTGCGTCCTATCGAGAGATAGCTTGAACACCTCTGCATCATGAAAGCTCGGCCAAAGCCCAAAGTGGGCGATGACGCGTTCATGACCGACGATGAACTCATGTGCTTCCATAAACAGTGGCCTAACGACGCTGTAGAAATACCCCATCTCGGGGCAAGCGGTTGCTACCGGCCTTAGACGGTCCGAAGTCGTTCATCCTCATTTCAGCTCCGCAATCTTCGTTTCATCGTCGTCTCCTGACCTCAGCCGTGGCCCTTGATCGGCGCAATGCCGGCGTCGTGGCCCGACCGCGAGCTTACCTAATTTGCGTAGCCGTGGTGCCCGAGCTTTTCGATGTTGTGCACCAGGCAGTACAGCTTCCACTGCCCATCCACTTTTGTGCGCCCACGCAGCGTGAAGCGGGCGAGCCGCTTGTTGTGCCGCAGGTTGCCGAACACCGGCTCTACCGTGGCGAAGCGGGCGGCGATCATCCGCTTGCCCTCGCTGGAATCGATGCGCCGCTTCATCCGCTCGGTGTGTGATTCGACGCCGTCGCGCTTGCCGCGGAAGAAGGCGACCTGACGCACCTTGGTCTTCTCCGGCGTGCGCAGGCAGCGGCTGCGCTGCTCGCACGGCACGCAGTCGCGTGCGGCGCCGGTGTACTTGGTGGCGGCGTAGCCGTTGATCGTGCACTCGCCGCCGTTGCGATACAGCCGCTTGCCCGCCGGGCAGAGGCAGTGGCTGCGGTCTTCCGCTTCGGTGAAGTCGGTGTTGGCGTAGCGCATGTTCTTGCGAGCAGTGCGCGCGTCCTTTGCCTTCTCGCTCTTGTCCCACAGCGGATCGGGTTTCGCCTTGTGCCTGGCCTGGTCGGCGTATCTCGGGTCGCGCTGCCGGTAGCCGTTGTCGCACACCCAGGCGGGAACGTTCCGGCGCTCCAGTCCGGCGAGGTTCTTCTCGGAGTGATAGCCCGCATCCGCGCAGATCGCGGTGTCGGGCCTGCGCTGTGCGCTGCTGGCGTCGATCACCGGCAGCAGCAGTTCCTGTTCCGACCCGGTGCCGTGCGCCTGCGCATCGACCACGATCTGGTGGGCGGCATCGACCGTGGCCACCCCGGTATAGCCCTGGACCACGCCCTTGGCGGTGGCCATCTTGGCCGAGTCGTTGTCGGTGCGGTTGGAGAGGCGCACCGCGCCCTTGGCGCCGCGTCGGTCAGCCGGATTGCGGGTGAGCCAGTCGCGGATCTTGGCTGCTTCGTGGCTCAAGCGCTCGCGGGTGCGCTGTGCGCGGGCGGCCTCGTCGTCGCTCACTGCGACATCGCGGGCCTTCTGCTCGGTGATCATGCGCTGCACGGCCGCTTCCATCTTTGCGGCTTCGCGCTCGAAGTCGGCACGGGTGCCGCTCTTGGCCTTGGATGCATTCGACGGCAGCTTCACGCCGTCGATGGCGAAGAGCTCGCGCCCGATCAGCCCCTGGCGGTCGCACACGAGCAGTACCTGGGTGAAGAGCGCGCGGGCCTCATCGCCCAGATGGCTGATGAAGTGGGCGACGGTGGTGAAGTGCGGCGCGCTGTCGCCGGAGACGGCCATGAACAGCACGTTGTGGCGGCAGGAGGTGGCGATGGCGCGCGAACTGATCAGCCCGCGCGAGTACCCGAGCAGCACGATCTTGAGCAGCACCGCCGGATCGAAGGCCGGGGCACCCCCGGCATCGTTGGCATAGCGGGCGCGGAGCGTGGAGAGATCGAGTTCGCTGTCGACCAGGTGGCAGAGCGCGAACTCGAAGGTGCCGGGCAGCACCTGCTGCGCGAAATCGACCGGGATGAGCTTCAGGCCGTAGTCAGGCGTCTTGAATCGCGGCATCGCAAGGCTCCGGGGAGGCGATGCGCAATCATAACGACGGCATGTGGACGGCGGTGGGGTGGGAGGGGTTTTTCTACAGCCTCAACGCCTGAGTTAAGCCGCGCCGCGAAGCGGCGTCGGCTTGGACGAATTGTTAGGCCTCATCAACGGGCCACACCTTCTGTAGGTTGCCATCAACGAAACCGGCGCAGACAGCCTGCGCACTCCGAAGAGTAGCCGCTTGGGCGCTGGAAGAGTCGCAAAGGAAGCGATGAACGCTAGTAACGATATACAGTTGAGCGGCTTCCCAGTTTTGGCCAGCGAGTGCGCGGGAAAGAGCCAAGCGGTCTGGCGCGCTTGTCCAAGCCTCAGGTGGGCATGCCCAATCTTCATCGGACGTGTTGTAAGTCGATGCACCGACCAGGTCAACGAGCCACTGCTCAGACTCCGTGAGATTAAAGGCGAAAGCGACGACACCGGTGGGTAGTGATGCTGGAACAACCCGGAGCAGCCAAGGCTCAAGTTGGGACGCGTGAGATTCGACCATGGGGCCTAACGCCGAAGTTGTGGGGCGGCGCAGCCGTCCCACACGAACGCCCTGTTAAAGCTCATGGGTCGAAGCCGTTGCGGTGATATTGGCCCCGCACCAAGGACAAAACTGAATTGAAATAGACGAAGAGCCACCGTCGTGAACAATGAGGCCGTATGAACGATCTGCAGCGTCGTAAGTGACCAAGTTGTCCGGGCAGTCAAACGGGTTCGGATGCTTCTCGCAAACATAGTTGGCCCAATACCTCATCGTGTCGCAGCAATGCTGTGCCATGAGCTTTAACTTTGTTTTCTGGCGCAGTTTTGCGCCATAACTACGGAAGCTGCCGGATAAACAGGCTGGGGTGATGGTCCGGAGACGACCTTGCCATCAGGCTTTCAGCTGCCTATGCTGTATATTCATACAGCATTAAACGGCGATGAAAAACCTCACCCCTTCACTTCCACCCTTGAAATCGGTTCGCCTGCTCGATCAGCTGCGCGAACGGATACGCTATCTGCATTACACCATAAGCACCGAGAAGACCTATGTGCATTGGGTGAAGGCCTTTGTCCGGTTTCATGGGCTGCGTCACCCGTCCTCGATGGGGCGGGCGGAGATCGAGGCATTTTTGTCGTGGCTGGCCAGTGAGCGCAGCGTTGCGGTGTCGACTCACAAGCAGGCGCTGTCGGCGCTGCTCTTTCTTTACAAGCAGGTGCTTGGCATCGATCTTCCGTGGATGAGCGAGATCGGTCGGCCGCGCACGACGCGCCGCCTGCCAGTCGTGCTGTCGCCCGAAGAGGTGAAACGCATTTTCGAGCGGCTGGACGGAGAGCACCGACTGTTCGCACAACTGCTTTACGGAACCGGAATGCGGCTGACCGAAGGTCTGCGGCTCCGGGTAAAGGATGTCGATTTCGAGCGCCTCACGCTCATCGTGCGTGAAGGCAAGGGGCGCAAGGACCGCGCACTGATGCTGCCGCAGTCGCTGGTGAAGCCGCTGCATGACCAGATGGCTCGTGCCCGGCTGCTGTGGGACGACGATAGACGCTCCGGGCGCGCCGGTGTCGATATGCCGGACGCGATTGCCCGCAAGTATCCGCGCGCCGATGCGTCCTGGGCCTGGTTCTGGGTGTTTCCTCAGGCGAACTACGCGGTGGATCCGCGCAGTGGCGTGGTCCGCCGTCACCACATGTATGACCAGACCTTCCAGCGGGCCTTTCAGCGCGCGGCGCAACGGTCGGGGCTGCACAAACCGGCGACGCCGCACACCCTGAGGCATTCCTTCGCCACGGCCCTGCTGCAGTCCGGCTACGACATCCGCACGGTTCAGGATCTGCTCGGCCATGCGGACGTGTCGACCACCATGATCTACACGCATGTGCTCAAGGTCGGGGGCGGCGGCGTGCGCAGCCCTCTGGACGCGCTGCTGGCTCCTTCCGCCTGACCGGGCTGGCAGCGGCGCGCGCTTTGCGCGCCTTGACACACCCGGTGTCAGCCGCCCAGCTTCTTCTTCAGCAGCTCGTTCACCTGCGCCGGGCTGGCCTTGCCCTTGCTGGCTTTCATCACCTGACCGACCAGGGCGTTGAAGGCCTTTTCCTTGCCGGCACGGTATTCCTCGACCGATTTCGGGTTGGCGGCCAGGACTTCGTCGATGATGGGTTCGATGGCCGAGGCATCGGTCACCTGCTTCAGGCCCTGCGCTTCGATGATGGCGTCGGCGTCCGCGCCTTCGCCGTTCCACAGCGCGTCGAACACCTTCTTCGCGATGCTGTTCGAAATGGTGTTGTCGGCGATGCGGGCGACCAGTCCGGCGAGCTGGGTCGGGCTGACCGGGCTGTCGGCGAGGTCGCGTTCTTCGCGGTTCAGCCGTGCGGCCAGTTCGCCCATGACCCAGTTGGCGAGCGGTTTGGCCTGAGCGGTACCGACTACAGCCAGCGCGTCGGTGAAGTAGCGGGCGGTTTCGCGGCTGGCGGTGAGGCCAGCGGCGTCGTAGGCCGACAGGCCGTAGTCATTCTGCAGCCGTGCGGCCAGCGCGCCCGGCAGTTCGGGCATGGCGCGACGCACTTCGTCCATCCACTCGTTAGCGATCACCAGCGGCGGCAGGTCGGGGTCGGGGAAGTAGCGGTAGTCGTGCGCGTCTTCCTTGCTGCGCATCATGCGGGTTTCGCCGGTGTCCGGGTCGAACAGCACGGTGGCCTGCTGGATCTTGTGGCCGTCTTCGATCTGTTCGATCTGCCACTGGATTTCGTAGTCGATGGCCTGCTGCAGGAAGCGGAAGCTGTTCAGGTTCTTGATTTCGCGGCGGGTGCCCAGCGGCTCGCCCGGGCGGCGCACGCTCACGTTGGCGTCGCAGCGGAAGCTGCCTTCCTGCATGTTGCCGTCGCAGATGTCGACCCAGCGCACCAGCGCGTGCAGCGCGCGCGCATAGGCCACCGCTTCGGCGCTGGACGACATGTCCGGCTCGCTGACGATTTCCAGCAGCGGCGTGCCGGCGCGGTTCAGGTCGATGCCGGACATGCCATGAAAGTCTTCGTGCAGGCTCTTGCCGGCATCTTCTTCCAGGTGGGCGCGGGTGAGGCGCACCACCTTTTCATAGGCCTTTTCGCCTTCGCCCACGCGGATGGTGAGGGTGCCGCCCTGCACCACCGGCAGTTCGAACTGGCTGATCTGGTAGCCCTTCGGGAGGTCGGGGTAGAAGTAGTTCTTGCGCGCGAACACCGAGCGCGGCGCCACGGTGGCGCCAATGGCCAGACCGAAGCGGATGGCGCGCTCGACCGCGGCGCGGTTCATGACCGGCAGCACGCCGGGCAGCGCGAGGTCCACCGGGCTGGCCTGCACGTTGGGCGCCGCGCCGAAGGCGGTCGATGCACCGGAAAAGATTTTCGAGGCCGTGTTCAGCTGGGCATGGGTTTCCAGCCCGATCACGACTTCCCAGTTCGCTCTGCTCATGTTGCGTTCTCTCTCGGCTTTACCGGCAGTTGCCGGTCTTGCGGCTCACCAGCGTGGGCCACAGGTAATCGTGTGCGCCGGGCGTGCAGTGCGCGGCGCAGTTGCGGTAGGACACGGTCACTTCGTCCTTCTGTTCCCACAGGCTGACCGTGCAGGCGCCGGCGACCAGGGTGGGCGTGTGGTCGAAGCGGGTCTGGGTGAAGGCGGCCAGGTCGAAGCTGCAGCGGCCGCGGCGGCCCATGTCGATGTCCGACGCGAAGCGCTCGACCTTCGAATCCTTCACGTCCAGCACCAGCCGGCCTTCGGTGCCGATGTCGTCGCGATAGCTGCAGTCGGCTTTCGCCTGCAGCGCGCGCGCCGGAATCGGCAGCGGCTTGCCCGCCTTCTTCGACGGTGCGGGCCGTGCGGCTTCCGGCCGGGTGGCGGGCGGAAAAGCGCCGGCCGCCGGTTCGCCCGGCGGCTGCGGCTTCATCGGCGCGCAGCCGGCCAGCAGCACCAGCCCGAGCGCGGTCGCGACCCGTGTGCGCATCAGGCGGCCGGCGGTGTGCGCAGGTGCCAGTCGGTCGCCTGCTGGAACTGGTGCGCCGCGCCCAGCATGCGGGCTTCGTCGAACCAGCGGCCGACGATCTGCAGGCCGACCGGCAGGCCGCCGGCACCGAAGCCGGCCGGAATGCTCATGCCGGGCAGGCCGGCCAGGTTCACCGAGGTGGTGTAGATGTCGCCCAGATACATCGCCATCGGGTCTTCGTCGTTCTGGCCGATGCGGTAGGCGGTGTTCGGCGTGGTCGGCCCCATGATGAGGTCGCACTGCGTGAAGGCGGCTTCGTAGTCCTGCGCGATCAGCCGGCGCACCTTCTGAGCCTGCAGGTAGTAGGCGTCGTAATAGCCGTGCGACAGCACATAGGCGCCGATCAGGATGCGCCGCTTCACCTCGGCGCCGAAGCCCTGGGCGCGCGTCTTGGCGTACATGTCGTCCAGGTTGCCGTACTCGGGGGCGCGATAGCCGTAGCGCACGCCGTCGTAGCGGCTGAGGTTGGAGCTGGCTTCGGCCGGGGCGATCACGTAGTAGGCGGGCACCGCATAGCCGGCACGCGGCAGGCTCACGTCGACCGTGACCGCGCCCAGCGAGCGGAAGGTGGCCAGTGCCGCCTCGACCGCGGCGCGCACGTCGTCGGCCATGCCGTCGCCGAAGAACTCCTTCGGCAGGCCGATGCGCAGGCCGGCCAGCGGCTGAGCCAGCGCGCGGGTGTAGTCCTCGGCCGGGCGCTGCAGGCTGGTGGAGTCGCGTTCGTCGAAGCCGGCGAAGGTGTTCAGCAGCAGCGCACAGTCTTCGGCGGTGCGGGCCATCGGGCCGCCCTGGTCCAGGCTGGAGGCGTAGGCGATCATGCCCCAGCGCGACACGACGCCGTAGGTGGGCTTGATGCCGCTGATGCCGCAGAAGGCGGCCGGCTGGCGGATCGAACCGCCGGTGTCGGTGCCGCTGGCGGCCGGCGCCAGGCCGGCGGCGATGGCTGCGGCCGAACCGCCGCTGGAGCCGCCGGGCACGTGGCCGGTGTTCCACGGGTTGCGCACCGCGCCGTAGTAGCTCGATTCATTGGTCGAGCCCATTGCGAACTCGTCCATGTTCGTGCGGCCCAGCGTCACCAGGCCGGCGGCGCGCGAGCGCTCGATCAGGCTGGCATCGTAGGGCGCAGCGAAGCTTTCCAGCATTTTCGAGCCGCAGCGCGCGTGCCAGCCGGTCTGGCAGAAGATGTCCTTGTGTGCCAGCGGCACGCCGGTCAGCGGGCCGGCCCGGCCTTCGGCGCGCAGCGCGTCGGCGGCGCGCGCTTCGGCCAGCGTGGTGTCTTCACTGGTTTCGACGTAGGCGTTGATTGCCGGATTGGCGGCGCGGATCTTCGCCAGATAGTCCTGCGCCAGCTCGACCGCCGACGCTTCGCCCGCCGCCAGCTTCGCGGCCAGCGACTTTACGGTTTCAGGGGCACTCATTCGATCACTTTCGGGACGAGATAGAGGCCGTTCTCGACCGCCGGGGCGACCGCCTGACAGGCGTCGCGGCGGTCCGGCTCGGTCACGCGGTCTTCGCGCAGGCGCAGCACCAGCTCGGTGGCGTGTGCCATCGGCTCGACGCCGGTGGTGTCGATGGCCTGCAGTTGTTCGATCAGGCCCAGCATGGCATTGAGGTGGCTGCGGGTACGCTCGATTTCGGCGTCCGGCAGCTCGATGCGCGCCAGCTTCGCGACATGGCGCACTTCTTGGTCGGTCAGGGACATGGAATGACGATCCGGGGTGTCAGGCGCGGCAGCGCCTGCGTACAAAGATGTTTCGGTTCAAGAGGCTAATGCCTGCATGGGTTATCATTATGAACCATTCAGGCTGCCCGCCCGGCAGCCGGCCCGCACGTCCGGCCGCCAGCTGCCTCTGGCGGCCCGGGTCCGGCGCAAGCTGCCGCCGGGCCGCCCGCAGTCCGACCCTGATTACACCCGACCCGTTTCCTGTTCCGGCCGCCCGAGGCGGCCGCTTGCGTAAAGACATTCCATGTTCGGTTTCCTGCGTTCCTATTTTTCCAATGATCTGGCCATCGACCTCGGCACCGCCAACACGCTGATCTACGTGCGCGGCCAGGGCATCGTGCTGGACGAGCCCTCGGTGGTGGCCATCCGCACCGAAGGCGGCCCCAACGCCAAGAAGACCATCCAGGCGGTGGGCCTGCAGGCCAAGCTCATGCTGGGCAAGACGCCGGGCAACATCACTGCCATCCGCCCGATGAAGGACGGCGTGATCGCCGACTTCACCGTCACCGAGCAGATGCTCAAGCAGTTCATCAAGAAGGTGCATGACTCGCGCCTGTTCTCGCCCAGCCCGCGCATCATCATCTGCGTGCCCTGCGGCTCCACCCAGGTCGAGCGCCGCGCCATCCGCGAATCGGCCCTGGGCGCCGGTGCCAGCCAGGTCTACCTGATCGAGGAACCGATGGCCGCGGCGATCGGCGCCGGCCTGCCGGTGTCGGAAGCGACCGGCTCCATGGTGGTTGATATCGGTGGCGGCACCACCGAAGTGGGCGTGATCTCGCTCGGCGGCATGGTGTACGCCGGCAGCGTGCGGGTCGGTGGCGACAAGTTCGACGAAGCCATCATCAATTACATCCGCCGCAACTACGGCATGCTGATCGGCGAAACCACCGCCGAGGCGATTAAGAAGGAAATCGGCTCCGCCTTCCCGGGCTCCGAAGTGAAGGAGATGGAAGTGAAGGGCCGCAACCTGGCCGAAGGCATTCCGCGCAGCTTCACCATTTCGTCGAACGAAATCCTGGAAGCGCTCACCGAGCCGCTGAACCAGATCGTGTCGGCGGTGAAGAGCGGCCTGGAACAGACCCCGCCGGAACTGGGCGCCGACATCGCCGAGCGCGGCATGGTGCTGACCGGTGGCGGCGCGCTGCTGCGCGACCTGTACCGTCTGCTGATGGAAGAGACCGGCCTGCCGGTGGTGGTGGCCGACGACCCGCTCACCTGCGTGGTGCGCGGCTCCGGCACCGCGCTGGAAAAGATGGACCAGCTCGGCAACATCTTCGCCAACGAGTGATCCACCCCGTGCCGCCCCGCCCGCCCGCGAACCGCTCAAGGCCCGCGCGGCGGGGCGCCCGCCGTGCCCCGTGCGCGGCCGCTGCCTGACGATTTACTGATTCATGGTTTCACCGGTCGCCGGTCATCAACCTCCGCCGTTCTTCCGGCGCGGCCCGGCGCCGCTCGTGCGCCTGGTGCTGCTGGTGAGCGCTTCGCTCACCCTCATCGTGGTCGACCACCGGCTGCACTATCTCGAACTGGTGCGCCAGGGCCTGTCGGTCATGACCACGCCGCTGCAGGTCGCCGCCGGCATGCCGGTGAAGGGCGTGCGCTCGGCCGGCGAGTACTTCGCCGACCTTGCCCGGCTGCAGGCGGAGAACGCGCAGATGCGGCGCGAACAGACCGAACTGGCAACGATACGGCTGCGCCAGGAACAGCTGGACCAGGAAAACGCCCGCCTGCGCGCGCTGCTCGACATGCGCGAGCGGGTGCAGATCGACGCCCGCGTGGCCGAAGTGATCTACGCGGTGCGCGACCCCTTCTCGCGCCGGGTGGTGATCGACAAGGGCCTGACCCACGGCGTGGAGCCGGGCAGCCCGGTCACCGACGACCTCGGCATCATCGGCCAGGTCACCCGGGTCTATCCGCTGAACGCCGAAGTCACCCTCATTTCCGACAAGGACCAGGCGCTGCCGGTGCAGGTGGCGCGCACCGGCGTGCGGGCGGTCATGTTCGGCGCCGGCAGCGGCATGCTGGAGCTGCGCTATCTGGCGGCTGACGTCGATCTGCGCGAAGGCGACCGCATCGTCACCTCCGGTCTGGACGGCGTGTTCCCGCCCGGCCTGCCGGTGGCCGCGGTGAAGTCGGTGGACCGCGACGGCGTGGGCGGTTTCGTGCGCATTCTGTGTGTGCCGGTGGCCGGGGTCGAGGCGCATTCGACCGTGCTCATCCTGAAGCCGGGCAAGCCGGTGGATCCGGATACCGCGGCGGCCAGCGCAGCGCCGGCCGCTGAAAAACCGGCCGACAAGGCGGCGAAGAAATGAACCAGCCCTCCTTCAGTTCTCGCCGCATCCTGCGCCCGGTCAGCCCCTGGTTCATCGGCTTTTCGCTGCTGTGCGCGCTGCTGGTGAACCTGATGCCGCTGGGCCGCGCCTTCTGGCTGCCGGACTGGCTGGCGCTGGTGCTGTGCTTCTGGTGCGTGCGCGAGCCGCTGCGCGTCGGCATGGGCACCGCCTTCGCGCTGGGCATCGTGATGGATACGGGCTACGGCAGCCTGATGGGCCAGCACGCGCTGGCCTACGTGCTGCTCGCCTACGCCGCCACCACCTTCTCCCGCCGCATCCTGTGGTTCGGCCCGCTGCGCCAGTCGCTGCACGTGCTGCCCATGCTGGTCGGTGCGCAGACCGTCATGCTGCTGGTGCGCATGGTGGCCGACGCCGAATTTCCCGGCCTCATCTACTTCGCCGGCGCGCTGATCGCCACGCTGCTGTGGTATCCGGTGGGCATCCTGCTGATGCTGCCGCAGTACCGGCCGGAAGAGAAGGACGAGAACCGCCCCATTTAAGGTCGGTCTCCACAACGCTACGCCATGACCGATCTGCACAGCCCGGAAATCCAGCTCATCCGCTTCCGCCGTCGCGTGTATTTCGCGGGGGCGGTGGTGCTGGTGTGCTTTTCGCTGCTGTTTGCGCGCTTCTTCTGGCTGCAGGTGGTGCGGCACGACTATTACGCCACCCGCGCCGAAGACAACCGCATCGCGCTGCTGCCGGTGACGCCCAACCGCGGCCTCATCCTGGACCGCAACGGCGAGGTGCTGGCGCGCAATTACTCGGCCTACACGCTGGAAATCCAGCCGTCGCGGGTGAGCAATCTCGAACACACCATAGACGAGCTGGCCAGGCTGGTGAATATCGAGGCGCGTGACCGCAAGCGCTTCCGCAAGCTGATGGAGGAGTCGCGCAATTTCGACACCCTGCCCATCCGCACCCGGCTGACCGACGATGAAGTCGCCCGCTTCATCGGCCAGCGCTACCGCTTCCCCGGGGTCGAGGTGCGCGCGCGGCTGTTCCGGCAGTATCCGAACACCGAACTGGCGTCGCACGTGCTCGGTTACATGGGCCGCATCAACCGCAGGGATGCGGCGCGCATCGACGAAGCCGGCGTGGCCGACAACTACCGCGGCACCGACCACATCGGCAAGTCGGGCCTGGAGCAGTTCTACGAGGACGAACTGCACGGCGTGACCGGCTTCGAACAGGTCGAGGTGACCGCGGCCGGTCGCGCGGTGCGGGTGCTGTCGCACACCGCGCCGCAGAACGGCAACAATCTGCGGCTCACGCTGGACGCCGGCCTGCAGCGCGTGGTGGAGCAGGCCTTCGGCGAACGGCGCGGTGCGCTGGTGGCCATCGAGCCGTCGACCGGTGGCGTGCTGGCGCTGGTGAGCAAGCCCACCTTCGATCCCAACCTGTTCGTCGATGGCATCGACGCCGCGAGCTGGGAGGCGCTGAACACCTCGGCCGATCACCCGCTGCTGAACCGCGCCATCTATTCAGCCTATCCGCCGGGCTCCACCTTCAAGCCCTTCATGGCGCTGGGTGCGCTCACCGCCGGCAAGCGCACGCCCTCGTTTGCCATCGCCGATCCGGGCCACTTCGAGTACGGCGGCCACCTGTTCCGCGACGACAAGGTGGGCGGCCACGGCTCGGTGGACATGCACAAGTCCATCGTGGTGTCGTGCAACACCTATTACTACCGGCTGGCGGCGGACTGGGGCATAGACGGCATCGCCGGTTTCATGTCGCAGATGGGGCTGGGCAGCCGCTCCGGCATCGATATCGAGGGCGAATCGACCGGCGTGCTGCCGTCGCCCGAGTGGAAGAAGAAGCGCTTCAAGCGGCCGGAACAGCAAAAGTGGTATGCCGGCGAAACGATTTCGGTGGGCATCGGTCAGGGCTACAACGCCTACACCATGATGCAGATGGCGCAGGCGGTGGCCATCCTCGCCAACGACGGCGTGGTGTTCAAGCCGCATCTGGTGAAACAGATCGAGAACGTGCGCACCGGCGCCTCCAGGCAGGTCGAGGCCAAGCCCGTCCGCACCGTGGACCTGAAGCCGGAGCACATCGCGGTGATCAAGCAGGCCATGGTGGATGTGAACAAGGCCGGTACCGGCGCCCGCGCCTTCGCCGGCGCACCCTATGTGGCGGCCGGCAAGACCGGTACCGCGCAGGCCTTCTCGCTGCGCGGCGCGCAGTATCGCGGCGGCAAGCTGGCCGAAAAGCTGCGCGACCACGCGCTGTTCGTGGCCTTCGCGCCGGCGGACGACCCCAAGATCGCGCTTGCAGTCATCGTCGAGAATGCCGGTTTCGGTGCGCAGTCGGCGGCGCCGATCGCCCGCCAGGTGTTCGACTACTATCTGCTCGGCAACAAGCCGGCCGGCCCGGCACCGGAGGACAGCGATGCAACTGACAGCGAGTAAGTGGTCGGCGGTGCGCGAGCGCATCGGCGGCGTGCTGTCGGCGCTCGACCCGCCGCTGCTGGCCATCGCCGTGCTGCTGCTGTCGCTGGCCACGCTGGTCATGGGCAGTGCCACCGCCGACTTCATGCACCGCTTCGAAGCCCATCTGGTGAACCTCGCGGTGGCGCTCAGCGTCATGCTGGTGGTGGCGCAGATTCCGCCGCTGCGGCTGATGCAGCTGGCGCTGCCCTTCTACGCGGTGGGCGTGGTGCTGCTGATCGGCGTCGAGCTGTTCGGCGAAACGTCCAAGGGCGCCCAGCGCTGGCTCAATATCGGCTTCACCCGCATCCAGCCGTCGGAAATGCTGAAGATTTCGGTGCCGCTGATGCTGGCCTGGTATTTCCACCGGCACGAGGCCCAGCTCCGGGTGCGCGACTTTCTGGTGGCGGCGGTCATCCTGCTCATTCCGGTGCTGCTCATCTTCCACCAGCCGGATCTCGGCACCGCCATCCTGGTGCTGGCGGCCGGCGTGTTCGTCATCTTCTTCGCCGGGCTGTCGTGGAAGCTCATCATTCCGGTGCTGGCGGTCGGCGTCATCGCCATCGGCACGCTGGCGGCGGAAGGCGACGCCATGTGCGCCGAAGGCGTGGAGTGGCCGGGCTTCAAGGCCTACCAGCGGCAGCGGGTGTGCACCCTGCTCGACCCGACCACCGACCCGCGCGGCAGCGGCTTTCACATCATCCAGTCCAGCATCGCCATCGGCTCCGGCGGCGTGTTCGGCAAGGGCTGGCGCGAAGGCACCCAGACCCATCTGGAATTCGTGCCCGAGCGGCACACCGACTTCATCTTCGCGGTGATGGCCGAGGAATTCGGGCTGGCCGGTGCGATCGTGCTGCTCTGCATATATATAGCGATGATAGGCCGCGGGCTGATGATCGCCGCCCGCTCGCCCATGCTGTTCGGCCGCCTGCTGGCGGGCGCGATTTCGCTGTCCTTCTTCACCTACGCCTTCGTGAACATGGGCATGGTGACCGGCGTGCTGCCGGTGGTGGGCGTGCCGCTGCCTTTCGTGAGCTATGGCGGCACCGCGCTGGTGACGCTGTGCATCGGCCTCGGCCTGCTCATGTCGATCGAGGCGCAGCGCCGGCGCCGGCAGAGGTAGCGTGCACAGCGCCGGCCTGCCCCGTTTCACGCCCGCGCTGTGGCTGGTCGTGGCCCTGCTCGCCGGCTGCGCCGGCGCACCGACGGTGACCGAAGTGGAGCCCGATCCACCGCCGGTCACGCGCACCGCGCCGCCGGTGGCACCTGAGCCTGCCCGCCCGCCGGTCACGAAGCGCGGCGGGGGCTTCTATCTGGACGACGGCCCGGGTGACAGCGCGCCAGACGCGGCTGCGCTTGCCGCCATCCCGGACGCGGTGCCGCGCGACGAGCCGCTGCACCGCTTCGCCAACCGCCCCTACAGCGCGCTCGGCATGCAGTTCGTGCCGATGACCGAAGCGAAGCCTTTCCGCCAGCGTGGTCGGGGCAGCTGGTATGGCCGCAAGTTTCACGGCCAGAAAACCTCCAGCGGCGAGGTATACGACATGTACGGCATGACCGCCGCCCACGCCACGCTGCCCATTCCGAGCTACGCCCGGGTGACCCATCTGGCCAGCGGCCGGTCGGTGGTGGTGCGGGTGAATGACCGCGGTCCGTTCAAACCGGGCCGGGTGATCGACCTGTCGTGGACCGCCGCCGCCAAGCTGGGCTATGTGAACGACGGCAGCGCCGAGGTCGAGGTCGAGGCGGTGTTCGCCGAAGGCAGTGCCGGCGATCTGCTGGCCCGCCGCGCCGCCGGCCGGCCGGAACTGCAGCGCCCGGCTCCCCGCCCCGCGGCTGATGATCCGATTGCGGCGCTGGCCACCGACCCTGCGCCCGCGCCTGCAGCCACCGCCGAGCCGGGCCACTGGCTGCAGCTGGGTGCCTTCAGCGCGCTCGACAACGCGCAGGCGCTGAGCCGGCGTGTGGCCGACACGCTGGCCGAACTCGCCGACCGTGTCCGGGTGAACAGCGAAGGCAGCCGCCACCGCGTACAGGCCGGCCCCTTCGCCAGCCGCGACGCCGCCGAAAGCGCGGCCCGCCAGTTGCGCGACCGGCTGGGGCTGGACGCGCTGCTGATCGCGCGCTGAGCGCGCATCCGACCAAGGGCCGATACCTCCGGGCCACCGGCTGCGGCTAAGATGCGGGCACGTCCACTTGTCCGCAGCACACCGTGTCCGCTTCCCCGCACACCCGGCTGCAACCGTTCTCCCTGCTTCTGACCGCTGCCGGCTGCGCGGCAGCGTCGGGGCTCGACCCGCTGCTGAGCCTGTCCGACGGTCAGCCGCCGGTGCTGCAGCTGGCGCCCGGCGTGCTGTTCGCCTGCGTGCTGATGTTCGGCTACCTGCATGCGGTGCCGGCACTGCTGGTGGCGGTAGTGGCGGCCGTGCTGCAGGGCGTGGCGCCGCTGCCGGCGCTGCTTCAGGCCGGGCTTGATGCGCTGCTGGTCTGTCTGGCGGTGCAGGTGTTGCGCACCTTTCCGCTGCAGCCCTTTCCGCGCATGCGGGCCGATCATTACGGCTGGTTCATCGCCGCCGCGCTGGCTGTGGCGGTCGGTAGCGGCGCGGCCGAGGCCTGGACGCCGCAGGCGCCCTTCTACGTGTCGGACTGGACGCTGCATGCCGCCGGCCGCTTCGCCGGCACGCTGCTCATGGTGCAGCTGATTGCCGGCTGGACTGGCCATCTGAACTGGCGCAGCCTGCCGGGCGATCTCGGCCAGGCGCTGCCCTGGCTGCTGCTCACGCTGCTGATGACCGCTGAGCCCTTCCTGCGGGTGCTCGACGGGCCGGAACCGTGGATGCTGCTGCTGCCGGCGGTGCTGGTGTGGTCGGCGATCCGGCTCAAGGTGCGCTGGATGAGCCTGCTGCTGCTGCTGATACACGCGATCGCGCTGTACGGCACGCACGCCCGGCTGGGGCCTTTCGGCAACGAGCCGCCGCTGGCCGCGCTGATGCTGCTGCAGGCCTTCATCGTCACTTTCTCGATCGCGCCCTACGCGCTGGCCATCACGCTGAACGAGCGCGCTGCCGCATCGCGCAAGGCGCGGATACGCGAGGCGCAGCTGCTGGATCTGTTCGATGGCTCCATCCAGGGCATCCTGATTCATCGCGAGTTCAAACCGCTGTACGCCAACCGGCGCGCGGCCGAACTGCTCGGCTTCCCGTCGGTGGCCGACCTGATGGCGCAGCGCTCGCTCGCCTCCATGGTGGTGGCGGACGACATGCCGGTGATCGCCAGCGACAGCAACCGCCGCCTGCTGGCGGCCGGTCGGGTGCTGCCGATGCAGGCCGACGTGCTGCGCGCCGACGGCGAGCGCCGTACGCTGGATTCGGTCATCCGCCAGGTGCAGTGGGACGGCGCCAACGCGATCCAGGCCACCTTCATCGACGTGACCGACGATCTGCGCGCCCGGCACGAGCAGCGCGGCCGGCTGGAGCGGCAGGAAAAGCAGCTGTCGGCCATCATGCGGCTGGGCGTGGATCAGGCGCTGTCGGCCGGCGAGGACGCTGCGCTGGCGACGGTGACCGAGGTGGTGGCCGGTGCGCTGTCGCTGCCGCGGGTCAGCGTGTGGCGGCTGGAGTCCGAACAGGGCCGGCTGCGCTGCCTCGATCTGTATGACGCGCGCCGGCTCGAATCCGGACGCGGCCACGCCGCCGGCGACGAAATCGACCCGCAGGACTTCCCGCACTACCTCGCGCTGATGCGCAGCGGGCGCGCGCTGGCGGTGGCCGACGCGCGCAGCGACGCCCAGGCGCACGAATTCCGGCGCGGCTATCTGGACAGCCAGGGCGTGACCGCCATGCTGGATGCGCCGGTTTTCCTCGATGGCCGGCTGGCCGGCGTCATCTGTCTCGAACACACCGAAGGCCGGCGCGACTGGCTGCACGACGAACAGCGTTTTGCCGGCGAACTGGCGACGCTGATCGGCCGCTATCTGGTGGCGCTCGAACGCCGCCGGGCGCAGGCGGCGCAGGCCCGGCTGTCGGCCATTCTCGACGCGACGCCGGACTACGTGTCCACGGTAGACACCGATCTGCGCATCACCTACCTGAATCTGGCCGCCCGGCGCACGGTCGGCCTGTCCGGCCCGGCGCTGCCGCCGGACCTGCTGGTCGGCGATCTGTATCCGCCCGAGGCCTACAGTCACTACATGAAAGTGGAACTGCCGGCGGTGCTGCGCGACGGCATCTGGATCGGCGAAACCGCGCTGCGCACGCCCGACGGCGGCAGCACCCCGATGTCGGCAGTGCGCGTGGCGCACCGCGACGCCGATGGCGAGGTGCAGTACATATCCAGCGTGCTGCGCGACATCAGCGGCATCAAGCGCACCGAACTGGCGCTGCGCGAAGCCAATGAAACGCTGGAACTGCGGGTCGAGGAGCGCACCGCGGAACTGGCCCGGGTCAATGAGCGCCTGAAGGATCTCGACCGGCTGAAATCGATGTTCATCGCCTCGATGTCGCACGAACTGCGCACCCCGCTCAATTCCATCATCGGCTTTACCGGCGTGGTGCTGGCCGGCATGGCCGGCGAGCTGAACACCCGCCAGCACGATCAGCTCACCCGGGTCTATGGCTCGGCCCGCCACCTGCTGGCGCTGATCACCGACGTGATCGACATTTCCAAGATCGAAGCCGGTTTCATCGACGTGTTCGAGGAGCGCTTCGAGGTGGCGTCGGTGATCGACGAAGCGGTGCAGTCGGTGTCGCAGGCCGCGCGCGAGAAGGATCTGTTCATCCAGGTGCATCAGCCGCCGGGTCTGCTGGTGCATGCGGACCGCCGCCGCCTGCTCCAATGCATACTGAATTTCATGAGCAACGCGGTAAAGTACACGGTCGAAGGGACCATTACCGTGGAGGCGAGCGTGCGTGGCAGCTGGCTCGACATTACCGTCGAGGACACCGGGATCGGCATGGATGAAGCCGGTCTGGCCCGCCTATTCCAGCCCTTCGAGCGCATCGATTCCAAGTTGCGGGTCAAGACGCCGGGCACCGGCCTCGGCCTCTACCTCACCCGCAAGATCGCGACCGAACTGCTGGCCGGCACCGTGGACGTGCAGAGCACCGAGGGCGCAGGCAGCCGCTTCACGCTGAGCGTGCCGCGCGAGGGCTCGGGCCGGGCGACGGAGGGCCCCCGGCCGTGAAGACCGCACTGGTGATCGAGGACAACGACAACAACCTCGAACTGATCAGCTTCATCCTGCACGCGCGCGGCTACGCCACCCGCAGTGCGGTGACCGGGCTGGACGGCGTGGCCGAGGCGCTGCGCGACCGGCCTGATTTCATCCTGCTCGACATCCAGCTGCCGGACATCGACGGCATCGAGGTGGCCCGGCGCATCCGCGCCGCCGAAGGCTGGCCGCCGGTGCCCATCATCGCCATCACCTCGTTCGCCATGGCCGGCGACCGCGAGCGGGTGCTGGTGGCAGGCTGCAACGGTTACATCGAAAAGCCCATCGACCCGCTGCGGGTGATGACCCAGATCGAAGACGTACTGGCCCAAGCCTGATGGATATCCTGATCGCGGAAGACGACGAGAACTCGCGCCTGATGCTCAGCGCCGCGCTGGAGGCACGCGGCCATGCGGTACGCGCCGCGCCCGACGGCCGGGCGGCGCTGGACCTGGCCAAGGCACAGCCGCCCGACCTCATCGTGTCCGACATCCTGATGCCCGAGCTCGATGGCTATGGCCTGTGCCGCGCGGTGCGCGCCCACCCTCAGCTGGCCACCACGCCCTTCGCCTTCTACACCGCCACCTTCACCGACCGGCGCGACGAAGAACTGGCCTACCAGCTCGGCGCCGACCGCTTTCTGGTCAAGCCCTGCGAAATCACCACCCTGATCAGCGAACTTGAAGCGCTGGCCGGCCGCCGCGCCACGACCCCGGCGCCGCTGGGCGGCAATGACGCGCTGTACGCCGAGCGGCTGCGCGACAAGCTGGACAAGAAAATTTCCGAACTCGAGGGCGAGCGTGCCCGGCTGCGCGACTTCGCCGAGGCGGCCGCGGACTGGTTCTGGGAAAGCGATGGCGACGGCGTCATCGTCTACACCTCGGACGGAGCCTGGCCGCTGCGCGGCCTCACGCTGACCGCGCTGTTCGCGATGCGCCGGCCCGGCCCGCAGCGGCATGACGATCTGGCCCTGCTCACCCGCGAATTCCGCAGTTTCCGCGACGTGGTGATCGACTGGCGGCAGCAGGACGGCGGCGTGCGCATCATGGCGCTGTCCGGCCGGCCCTGGCGCGACGCCTCAGGTCGCATCTGCGGCTACCGCGGCAGCGCGCGCGACGTGAGCCGGCAGGTGCGGGCGGAAGAGGATCTGCGCGCGCTCAATCACGAACTGGACGAACGGGTGCGCAGCCGCACCTCCAGCCTGAAAGCCGCGTTCGAGGAACTGGAAAGTTTCAGCTATTCGGTGTCGCACGATCTGCGCGGCCCGCTGCGTGCCATCCACGGCTTCGCCAGCGTGCTCGAATCGGAACTGATCCGGCCGGACGTGCATGGTCTGGGCGCGCCGGCTTTCGATGCGCTGTCGCGCATCCTGCGCGCCGCGCTGCGCATGGAACACCTGGTCGATGACCTGCTGGAGCTGTCGCGCGTGACCCGGCTGCCGCTGCAGCGCCAGCCGGTGGACCTCAGCGTGCTGGCGCAGGACATCGTCGATACGCTGCGCGCAGGCGACCCCGGCCGCGACTGTCTGGTGGTGATACAGCCGGGCATGCTGGTGGCCGGCGACGTCGGCCTGCTGCGCATCGCGCTCGACAACCTGCTGCGCAATGCATGGAAGTTCTCGGCGCCGGTGCCGCACGCTAGTATCGAGGTGGGTGCCGAAGGTCGCGGCCAGCAGGCGGTGATCTATGTGCGCGACAACGGCGTCGGCTTCGACATGGCGCACGCCGACAAGCTGTTCAATCCCTTCATCCGGCTGCACCGCGAAGGCGAATTCGACGGCACCGGCATCGGCCTGGCGCTGGTGCAGCGGGTGATACGCCGCCACAACGGCCGGGTGTGGGCGCGTGCCGAACCGGGCAAGGGCGCCACCTTCTGCTTCACGCTGGGTGACAGCGAAGCCGAACAGCCGTCGATCGCCGCCTGAGCTTCTTCAGCGCTCGCCCGGCGGCAGCGGCACAACGCCGAGTGCACGTATGCGCTTGCGCCAGGGTCGGAAGGCTTTGGCGCCCAGCGGTACCACGTGCAGACCGACCGGATAGTCTTCCGCGGCGAGGGTGCGGGCCAGTTTGACCTGTGCGTCCGCACTGCGCAGCCAGCGGCGGGTCATTTCGAATGCCAGTACGTAGGCGCGGGCCCGCGGGTCGGCAGCAATCGGCCGCCGCAGCAGATAGACCGCGGCGATCCGGCCGGCATGGGGCTGGATCGTCGCCGCGATGGCGGCCTCCTGTTCGGCTGACAGATCGTGCAGCCCCAGTTCGCACTTCGGCTCCAGCGTATCCAGCTCCTGCCGTACCGTCGCCAGATGCGCCTGCCGCTTTTCCCAGCGTGCGCGGTACAGCTCGGCGCGTACCGGATCGCGCGGGTTCAGCCAGCGCCAGATCGTTTCGCAGCCGGCGATGATGGCGTCCGGGTCGGCCTGCATCACGGCCTCGATATCGGCGATGCCGCTTTCGTCGTCCGCAGTGAGCTTCAGATCGCCGAGCGCGAAGCGCGCCGCCAGATGATCCGGTGCGCGGGCGAGCAGCGCCTCGATCGCCGGCCGCCGGTCGGCTTCCGGCTCCAGTTCCGCTACCAACTGCAGCAGGGCCCATTCGTCGTCGGTGCTGCGCGGTTCAGGCTGTTCGCGCAGCGCCTGCAGTGTCTGGCGGCGCTGAGTCAGATAGCTGTTGCGTTCCTGCCAGCGTTCGCGCACGCCGTCAGACCATTGCCCGTCCAGCTGGCCGGCGAGCCGTGGCAGCGCGTCGCCCAGCCAGCTTTCGGCTGCGGTGACCGCCGGTGCCGGCAGCGCCTCGGCCGGCGCTTCGCCCAGCGCGCGCAGCCGGTCGTTCAGGCTGGGGTGGGTGTCGCCGTAGCCGGTCGTCTCCTGCAGCGCGTCGTCACGATGGCGCAGCGCCTGTGCCGCATCGAGCGCGGACACCGCACGTCGCCACTCGCTGCTCAGCGCAGCCGGCGGCTCGGCCTGGGTGCCGGCCAGCCGGTCGATGCCGGGCCAGAACGCCTGCGCCTGGAAGCGTGCGGCGACGCCGACCCGCTGCAGTGCGCGGGCGGCCGCATCGGCGCCGACCAGTTCGGCCGACGACCGGTCGGCCTGGTATTCGTCGGCACGCGCCATCACGAAGGAATAGGCGTTGAAGTACGGTGCGTACCAGCCGAACAGCCGGGCCACCAGGCGGCTGCCCCAGTCGTCCCAGCCCTGCGCCAGCGACTGCATCTGCCCCCAGGCGCTGCGCAGCCGGTAGATGAAGGCGCCGAAGCGGCCGTGATTGCCGGCCAGGTGGCCGTATTCGTGGGCGACCACCGCCAGCGCCTCGTCCTCATCCAGCGTCTGCAGCAGCGGCAGGCCGAGTATCAGGTAGTGCCGGTTCCAGCCGAACAGGCCGAGCCGCGGATGCTGCACCACCGCCGCATTGAGCTGGTCGACCAGCAGCACATGGTGGAAGGCGGGGCCCTGCATGCGCCGCTGCATGTCGTCCAGGCGCCCGAACAGCCGCGGTGCGTCGGCGCGCGTGATCTCCAGACCCTGTGGCGCCGGAAAGCGGGCCAGCAGCATGCGGAAGGAGGTTTTCAGCAGCATCCACAGCGGCAGCGCGAGCAGGACGACCATCTTGCCGAGCTTGAAGGCGATCAGTGCCATCGCACCGCCGCCCTTGAACAGCATCAGCACGATGCCGGCGAGCGCGCCCATCGTCAGTACCGCCATGCCGAGCACGGCGGCGAGAATGACGAAACCGAGCAGCGCGACCGCTGCCACGCGTCTGCGGTAGCCCGATGGATTGCGCGCGGCCACCGCTTCGAGACGGTGGATCAGCTGTTCGAAACGCGATACATCCATGCCCTGTCTCCGGAGGCCGGGAAAGGCGGTGAAAATATCACGTATGCATTCCGGTGCCGTGACGGCCCGGTCAGCGCTTGCCCACCCACATCACGCCGCCGATCACCAGCACGGTGCCGGCGATCTGCAGCGCGGACACCGGCTCGGCCAGCATCCACCAGGCGAGGAACACGGTGATGACCGGCCCGGTGCTGCCGACCAGCGCCGCGGTCTGCGCCCCCATGCGGCGGATCGCCGCCGACTGCAGGAAGACCGGCAGCACGGTCGAGAACACGGCCATTGCCACCGCCAGCCACAGCACCGGTGCAGGCTGGGCCAGCGCGTCAAACGGGCGTACCGCGACGAAATGCAGCATGACCGCGACGGTGGATACCAGCGTGGCGAGCGCCGAGAAGCGGGTGGCGCCCAGCTTGCGTATCGGCGCCGCGGCGCCGGTCAGGTAGAGGGCGAAGCTGAGCGACGAGCCGAACACCAGCGCGCAGCCGAGCGCGATCAGCGCGCCGTCGCCGCTCACTTCGATGTCGTGCACCACCGCCAGCGCGATGCCGCTGTAGCACAGCAGGCTGGCCACGGTTTCACGCCGGCTGATGCGCCGGCCGTGGGCGATCCAGCCGATCAGCAGCGTGAGGGTCGGGTAGGTGAACAGCACCAGCCGCTCCAGCCCGGCCGAAATGTACTGCAGGCCGTAGAAATCCAGCATGCTGGCGCCGTAGTAGCCGAACAGGCCGAGCACGGTGACGGTGGCCCAGTCGCGCGCGGTGAGCGGCTGGCCGCGCCGTGCCTCGTGCCAGGCCACCACCGCGAAGACCGGCGCGGCCAGCAGCATGCGCAGCGCGACCAGGGTGACCGGGTCGACGCCGTGCGGGTAGGCCAGCTTGGCCAGAATCGCCTTCAGCGAAAAGCCGGCCGACGCGATGACCGCCAGCCAGACGCCGAAGCGGGCGTCGCTGCTGCCGTTCGGTGCAGCCACTACCGTCGTCGTCCGCCGAGGATGGAGCCGAGCACGCCGCGCACGATTTCGCGGCCGACCGAACTGGCAATGGTGCGTGCCACCGTCTTCGCGGCGGTCTGGGCCAGGCCGTCGCGCTGGCCGCCACGCGGGCCGGTGGAGCCGAACACCAGATCCTGCAGTCCGCCCAGCAGGCCGCCATCGCCGGCCGGCGCACCGCCGGGGCTCGCACTGCCCGGCACCGATGCCCCGGGCACCGGGCGACCCGTGGCCTGCGGGCTGGCGGCGGTCGAGGCGGTCAGCACCTCGTAGGCCGATTCGCGGTCCAGCACCTGTTCGTAACGGCCCTGCAGCGGCGAGTGCTGGATCATGGCCCTGCGCTCGTCGGCGGTCAGCGGGCCGAGGCGGGAGGCGGGCGGCAGCACGAAGGCGCGTTCGACCATGGACGGGCGGCCTTTCTCGTCGAGGAAGGAAATGAGCGCCTCGCCGGTGCCCAGCTCCAGAATGGCCTGTTCGGCGTCGAATTTCGGGTTCTGCCGCATGGTTTGCGCCGCGGTCTTGACCGCCTTCTGGTCGCGCGGCGTGAATGCGCGCAGCGCGTGCTGCACCCGGTTGCCGAGCTGGGCCAGCACGGAATCCGGCACGTCCAGCGGGTTCTGGGTCACGAAATACACGCCCACGCCCTTGGAGCGGATCAGCCGCACCACCTGTTCGATCTTTTCCAGCAGCGCCGGCGGCGCCTCGTTGAACAGCAGGTGGGCCTCGTCGAAGAAGAACACCAGCTTGGGCTTTTCAACGTCACCCACTTCCGGCAGCTGTTCGAACAGCTCCGCCAGCAGCCACAGCAGGAAGGTGGAGTAAAGCTTGGGCGAGTTGTACAGGCGGTCGGCGGCCAGGATGTTGATGGTGCCGCGGCCGTGCTCGTCGAAGGTCATCAGGTCGGCGATGTCCAGCATGGGCTCGCCGAAGAAGCGGTCCGCACCCTGTTCCTCCAGCTGCAGCAGGCCGCGCTGTATGGCGCCGATCGAGGCGGTGGAAATGTTGCCGTACTGGGTCTTGAACTGCGCCGCGTTGTCGCCGACGTGCTGCACCAGGGCGCGCAGATCCTTCATGTCGAGCAGCAGCAGGCCGTGGTCGTCGGCCACCTTGAACACGATGGTGAGCACGCCGGCCTGCGTTTCGTTCAGGCCGAGCAGGCGGGCCAGCAGCAGCGGGCCCATGTCGCTGACGGTGGCGCGGATCGGGTGACCGGATTCGCCGAACACGTCCCAGAAGCAGACCGGGCTCGGGTAGGGCACGAAATCGGTGATGCCCAGCTGGTCCAGCCGCTGCTGCAGCTTGGGGCTGACCGTGCCGGCCGCGCCCATGCCGGACAGATCGCCCTTCACGTCGGCCATGAAGACGGGTGTACCGATATAGGAGAAGCGCTCGGCCAGCGACTGCAGCGTCACCGTCTTGCCGGTGCCGGTGGCGCCGGTGATGAGGCCGTGGCGGTTGGCCATATTGGGCAGCAGGGCGAGCGAGAGGTCGCCGGCGCGGGCGACGTAGAGCGGTTCGGCCATGGCGTCTGTCCTGTGAGCGGAGATGCGCCGATGCTACCAGCGTCGCCGCAGGCAGGCAGTGTGGACAACCGTGGGGTGTACGGCTCAGGGGGCGAAGCGGTACTGCGACTTGCCGGCGCGCTTGGCGGCGTACATGGCTTCGTCGGCGCGGCGCATCAGCGCATCCGGCCTTGTGCCGGGGGCCTCGGTATAGGCGATGCCGATGCTGGCACCGATCTGCACGGACTGGCCGTCGCCGACATCGATCGATCGCGCAAGCGTGCCTACGATTTTTGTGGCGATGAAACGGGCGGTGTCCGGGCTTTCAAGCGCGCACAGCACGATGACGAATTCGTCGCCGCCCAGGCGGGTCACCAGGTCGGTACGCCGCACCACCGATTCGAGTTGGCGCGCAACGCTGCTCAGCACGCGATCGCCTGCTTCGTGGCCGAAAGTGTCATTGACCTGCTTGAATCCATCCAGATCGAGCAGCATCAACGCCAGTCCGTGGCCATTCAGCGCGTCGATGGCGTTGTTCAGCCGGTGTTCCATGCCTCGGCGGTTCAGCAGGCCGGTCAACGCGTCACGTTCGGCCATGGCGAGTGCGCGTGCCTCGGCGCGCTTGCGTTCGGTGACGTCGTTGGCAATGCCCTGCAGCAGCCCGTCCGGGAGTGGATTGAGCACGACGTGCAACCAGAGCACGTTCGATTCGTCGTGTTGCTGCACGCCGAAGTCGGCCGATGTCGGTCTCTGGTCACTCAATGCGCGCACCATCAGCGTATCCAGCCGCGACGAGGTGTCGCCCAGCAGATCCCCGAGCAGATAGTTCCGCTCATGGCCTTCACGCTCGGGCAGCCTCAGTTTTGCGGCCAGCCAGGGATTCCAGTCGTGCAGGCGGCCACCACTATCAACCGTGAAGATGCCGGTTTCGGCGCCTTCGAAAATCAGCCGGAACTTGCGTTCGGATGACTCGAACTGCGCACGTGCATCGCGCTCGGCATCCAGCACGCGGTCCATTCGCGTGATCAGTGCGTTGATATCTCCTGCCAGCCGGCCGATTTCGTCGTCGGCGTGGCCGTTCGGCACGGCGACATGTGCGCCTTCGCCGATCTCCAGATGGTGAAGGTCGTCAGACAGCTTCTTGACCGGCCGGGTGAATACATTGAATACCACCCAGGCTACCGACAGTACAACGAACATCAGCTCGACCAGCAGGATGACGGCGATGAAGCGCGAGTAGGCGCCCGCGTCCTGCGCGATCTTCGAACCGGCCGGCCATACCCTGAGTTCGCCAACCTGCTGTTCCGGCGCGAAGGGCGAATTCAGTGGGCGGGTGAGTACCGGCAGTCGCATGACGCCTGACGTGTCGGTATCTTCGTCGCCGAGAATGGCGAGCACATGATTGCCCTCCGTGATGACGACGCGGCTGACGGCATCGTTGAGCAGCAGGCCGCGTGCGACTTCGGTGGCCAGCTGTTCGTCGCGTGCGAAAGCCGCAATGCTGGCCGTACGCTCGACGGTGGCCATCAGCTCCGCGAGGTGCTGCTGCATGCGGTTCCGTTCTTCACGCCCGACCATGACGGTGCTGGCCAGCGCGACCAGCGCGCCAACCAGTGCGCCGAAGAAGAGCATCAGCAGCGTGGTTCGCCACACCATGCTGGTCCGGATCCGGCGGGGCGATGGTGTTCTGAGATCAGGGGCGACCGGATTGGATGTGCGTTCAGTATTCAAGTAGCAGTACCACTCGGACGCGCTTGTCGACCCGTGTGGCGTCGATATAGCCAATCGTGCCACGTTCGCTGGCTACCCGTCGCAGTACGGATTCCGCATCTTCAATCTGTTCGGGCGGCTGGGTTCGCCCTGAGAATTTCAACCGCGCCCAGTACGCATTGATCTCGTTCATTTCGCGATTGACCAGTGCCCGGTAGAAATCGGCTCGCAATGATGTGGTGTCCAGCACGACGGCAGGTGTGCCGGACGGCAGGTGTTTGATGCGGCCGAGAAAAAGATGACTCGTTTCTTCACGGCTCAGGCTGTCCACGCCACTCGATGGGTGCACGATAACCGCCAGAGTTGCGGCACGGGCGCAGCCGCTTGCCAGCGTCAGCCAGACGGCGACGAGGGCAAGGCAGTGGAAGAAACGCATCCGCGTCATCAGAACACGAAGTCCAGCACGACCGAGAAAAGTGTCAGGCTGGTGTCGCGGACCGGCATGCCAGCGGGGGTGATCAGGATGGAAGAGGAGGAGGCGCGCACCTTCTCCACCTGCATCTTCAACGCGTAGTTGGTGGCAAAGTCATAGCGCACGCCGGCGCCCAAGGAGCGCTGATTCATGGTGAGCCGGTCCACCACCTGATCGTATACCGTTTGCAATGCAGCGGCGGGAGGCGGCAGTGCGAGCGCGCTCTCATCCGGTTCAAAAGAGATGCGTCCCCAGGTCAGATAGGGCTTCCATGCACCGATGCGATAGCCCGCGACCACGCTCGAACCCCAGCCGGTATAGCGAGGAAACTGCGAGAAGGACTCCCGGGCGAGAATGCCCTGCAGCGACCATGGACCACTTTCGTAGCGCGCGCTGACGCCAGCGAAGGTGATGTGGTGCGAGGTCTCTATCTGGGACGCGCGGTACTGCGCCTGAGCCAGAGGTATCGAGGTGAGCGCGTCGCGCAGTCGCAACAGAGACACGTCGTTGCGCGCGTGGATGTCTGCCCAGGCCGCTTTGAGCGTCAGGGTGTCGTTCGCCCATTCCAGGGTCGCGCCGAGCGTGGTCGCATCGTCCTGCGTAACCCGCTGACCATACAGGTAGAAGTCTCCGCGAGATTGTCCGCCATACATTTTCAGGCTACCCAGGCCGCCGGCGACCGGTGTGCGTACCGTCAGGTCGGCGCCGTCAAAGCGGTCCTGAGTCACCACACCGTACACTTCCGCAGGCGGCCGCACTGCCGTGTAGGCGTAGCCGACATGGCGCGAATCACCCTCAAGATAGATATCCGCGCCCAGCCGGCCCGCGCGCAGTTCCAGCCAGTCCGTCGGTGCATAGCGCAGGAAACCCCAGCTCAGCATGGGTTTCCAGTCGCCATCGGCGCTCAGGCGACTGACCGCCTGTATCGTGGTCGACCATCGCGGCGTGAAGCTTGCGCTCGCCTGAAGCCCGATGCGCGAATCCATCCGAACCCCGAGCTTGTGACCTTCGATGCCGCCGGCCTGTTCCAGGTCGCGCCTGTAAATGACATTTTCCCGGTTGTGGTAGCCGGCTCCCAGCGTGCCGAACCCGCCGAAGTTCCACAGAGGTTCGGCTGCGTCGTCGCTCGCCGCTGTCGTGGTACCCGCGTAAAGCGTAAGAAGAAGGCTCAAGAAAATTCTGTTTGTCATGAATGCATCCACCTGCCCTAAAAACTGCCGGAAAAATCCCATTCGGAATTAACGGAGCGGTGCGCAACGCACTTGAGCCCGTCATCAGCGCTCTCGATTAAAATCGGGTTTCACACATTTCTAACGGAAGTACTCCATGGCCGGTCACTCCAAATGGGCCAACATCCAGCACCGCAAGGGCCGTCAGGACGAGAAGCGCGGTGCCGCCTTTTCCAAGCTGGCGAAGGAAGTCACCGTCGCTGCCAAGATGGGCGGGGGCGACCCCGGTTTCAATCCGCGTCTGCGCATGGCCATCGACAAGGCCAAGGCGGTCAACATGCCCAAGGACAAGATCGACAACGCGATCAAGAAGGGCACCGGTGAACTCGAAGGCGTGAGCTACGAGGAAGTGCGCTACGAGGGCTATGGCATCGGCGGCGCGGCGGTCATGGTGGACTGCCTGACCGACAACCGCACCCGTACTGTGGCTGATGTGCGCCACGCCTTTTCCAAGTACGGTGGCAACCTCGGCACTGACGGCTCGGTCGCCTTCATGTTCAAGCACTGCGGCCAGTTCATCTTTGCGCCCGGCACCTCCGAGGACGCGCTGATGGATGCGGCGCTGGAAGCCGGCGCCGAGGACGTGCAGACCAACGAAGACGGCTCGATCGAAGTGCTCAGTTCGCAGGCCGATTTCGTCACGGTGAAGGATGCGCTGGAAAAGGCGGGTTTCACCGCCGAATTCGCCGAAGTGACGATGAAGCCGCTGAACGAAAGCCCGCTGGCCGGCGACGATGCGGTCCGTATGCAGAAACTTCTCGACGTGCTGGACAGTCTGGATGACGTGCAGGAGGTCTATACCACCGCCGTCATGGACGACGCCGAGTAATCCACCCGGAGAACGCCGATGCTGCTTGCCACCACGCCCACGCTCGAAGGACGCCCGATCCGCCAGTATCACGGCGTGGTGACCGGCGAAGCCATCATCGGCGCCAACATCTTCAAGGATCTGTTCGCCAGCATACGCAACGTGGTGGGCGGCCGTGCCGGTGCCTACGAAAGCACGCTGGCCGACGCCCGCAGCGCGGCGATGGAGGACATGAGCGAGGCGGCGGCGAAGCTGGGCGCCAACGCCATCGTCGGCATCGACATCGACTACGAGGTGCTGGGCGCCGACAACGGCATGCTCATGGTCTGTGTCAGCGGCACCGCGGTCACGGTCTGACGCGGCGCAGATTGACTTTCCCGCCCGATTCGCGAGAATGGGGCGCAGTTTCAGGGTTTCACGGCGCCGATTTGTCTCAGCTTGCGGGCGCCCGGGTTTCTACGGCAGCAGTGTTGCCGGACTCCCTTACAAATGCGGCTAAAGCGAGGGCGAACCCGGTCCTGGCTTTGGTCAACCGGGTTTTTTCATGGCCAACGACATTGCAATTCCTGAAGACAGCGTAGGCATCGTCAGCCCGCTGTGTGCGCGCTTCGATACGCCGCTGACGCTGAAGAGCGGCGCGGTGCTGCCGGGTTTCGAACTGATGTACGAAACCTATGGCGCACTGAACGCGACCCGCTCCAACGCGGTGCTGGTGTGTCCGGCCCTGTCCGGCCATCACCACGCGGCCGGCATCCACGCCGACGCGCCGAAGAACACCGGCTGGTGGGACAACCTGATCGGCCCGGGCAAGCCGCTGGATACCCGCAGGTTCTTCGTCATCGCGGTGAACAACCTCGGCGGCTGTCATGGCTCGACCGGCCCGATGAGCATCAACCCGGACACCGGCAAGCCCTGGGGCGCCGACTTCCCGGTGGTGACGGTGGAAGATTGGGTCGCCGCGCAGGCGCTGCTGGCCGACCGCCTGGGCATCGATTGCTGGGCCGCCATCATCGGTGGCAGCCTGGGTGGCATGCAGGCGATGAGCTGGTCCATCCATCACCCGTCGCGGGTGCGCAACGCGCTGGTGATCGCCTCCGCGCCCAAGCTCACCGCGCAGAACATCGCGTTCAACGAAGTGGCCCGTCAGGCCATCATCACCGACCCCGATTTCCACGGCGGCCACTTCTACGAGCACAACACGCTGCCGCGCCGCGGGCTGCGGCTGGCGCGCATGCTGGGCCACATCACCTATCAGTCGGACGATCTGATGGCCGAGAAATTCGGTCGCCGGCTGCGCGAGGGCGGCCGCAAGTTCAGTTTCGAGGTGGAATTCGAGGTCGAGTCCTATCTGCGCTACCAGGGCGACAAGTTCGCCGGCAGCTTCGACGCCAATACCTATCTGCTGGCCACTCGCGCGCTGGACTACTTCGACCCGGCTCACGACGCCGGCGGCGATCTGGCGGCGGCGTTCGCGCCGGCCACCGCCGATTTCCTGCTGGTGTCCTTCTCGACCGACTGGCGCTTCGCGCCGTCGCGCTCGCGGGAAATCGTCGATGCGCTGATGCGCAACGGCCGCAAGGTGAGCTATGCCGAGATCGAATCGTCGGCCGGCCACGACTCCTTCCTGCTCGACGAGCCGCACTACCATTCGGTCCTGCGCGCGTATTTCGACAACATCACGGTGTGAGGCCGACATGACTGCACTGGACGGACGCATCGACTACGACGTGATCGCCGGCTGGGTGAGCCCGGGCGCGCGCGTGCTTGATCTCGGCTGCGGCGACGGCGCACTGCTGCGCCATCTGCAGGAAAGCCGCGGCGCCACCGGCTACGGGGTCGAGATCGACATCGAGCGGGTGATCGCCGGCATGAAGAACGGCATCAACGTGCTGCAGATCGACCTGGAAAAGGGGCTGTACGACTTCGTCGATCAGAGCTTCGACCTGGTCATCATTTCCAATGCGCTGCAGACCCTGCACCGCACCGAAAAACTGCTGACCGAAATGCTGCGGGTCGGCCGCGAGGCGGTGGTGAGCTTCCCCAACTTTGCCTACTGGAAGCACCGCGTCGCCATCATGGACGGCCGCATGCCGGTGTCCGACCGCCTGCCCTACCAGTGGTACGACACGCCCAACGTGCGCTTCTTCACCATCGCGGACTTCGAGGCGCTGTGCGACAAGCTGGGCATCGCCATCCGCGAGCGCCTGGTGCTGGACGACGCCGGCCAGCCGGTGCGCGACGAGCCGAACTTTCTCGGCAGTTTTGCGCTGTACAGATTGGGAGGGGCTAGGGGCTAGGGGTCGGGGAAAGCATGCGGGCGGCTTTGCCGCCCGGAATTCGCTAGCCCCTGGCCCCTCCTCCCTGGTCCCTGCCCCTCGCCCGTGCGGCAAGCAGCACCAGCACCAGCACCGGCAGGCCGATCAGCGCCGTGCCGGTGAAGAAGGCTTCGTAGCCGTGGGCATCGACATAGACGCCGGAAAAGCCGGCCACGAATTTCGGCAGCAGCAGCATGAGCGAGCTGAACAGCGCGTACTGGGTGGCCGAGTAGGCCACATTGGTCAGGCCGGACAGATAGGCCACGAAGGCCGATGAGGCGATGCCGGCCGACAGGTTGTCGGCCGACACCGCGAAGATGAGGCCGTTCACGTCATGGCCGCGGCCGGCCAGCCAGACGAACAGCAGATTGGTGGCCGACGACAGCAGGGCGCCGAGGAACAGCGTCTTCATGACGCCCATGCGCGCGGTGAGCACGCCGCCGATCGCCGCACCTGCGATGGTCATGCCCACGCCGTATACCTTGGCCACGCTGGCCACCTCGTCCTTGGTGTAGCCCATGTCGACATAGAAGGTGTTGGCCATGATGCCCATCACCACATCGGAAATGCGGTAGCTGCCGATCAGCGCCAGCAGCAGCACTGCCTGCCAGCGATAGCGGCGTACGAAATCGACGAAGGGCGACACCACTGCGCCATGCACCCAGGCGGCCAGCGCCAGCAGCGGGCCGTGCAGACCTTCGCGCGCCAGCCATTCGCGGGTGCGGGCTTCGCGCCGCACCGTGTCCTCCGACACCGGCGCGTCCGGTTCGCGTATCAGCAGCGTGGTCAGCACGCCGACGCCCATGAAGGCGGCCATCACCAGATAGGCAAAGCGCCACGGCCCGTGCTCGTAGGCGGTGTCGGTCAGGTCCACCGACGCTGCCAGCCACAGCACGCCGGCGGAAGCGACGATCATGGCGATGCGGTAGCCGCCCTGATAGGTGGCGGCCATCGCACCCTGCAGCCTCTGTTCCACCGCCTCGATGCGGTAGGCGTCGAGCGCGATGTCCTGTGTGGCAGAGGCGAAGGCCACTGCCAGCGCGCACCAGGCCATGCGTTCCAGCGCCTGGGCCGGGTCGGTGCCGGCCATGCCGACCAGCGCGGCCGCGATTGCCAGCTGCGACAGCAGCAGCCAGGCGCGGCGGCGGCCGAACAGGCGGGTGAGCAGCGGCAGCGGCAGCCGGTCCACCAGCGGCGACCACACCCACTTGAAGCCATAGGCCAGACCTATCCAGCTGAAATAGCCGATGGTCGAGCGATCGACGCCCGCTTCGCGCAGCCAGTACGACAGTGTTCCCAGTACCAGGATGAGCGGCAGGCCGGCCGAGAAGCCGAGAAAGAACATGCCGGCGACGCGCGGGTGCGCGTACACCTTGAGGCTGGCGAACCAGCCGGAAGAAGCGGACATCGGAGGCGGGCAAAGATCGATCGTGCCCGCGAAGATACCAGCCGGGGCGCCGCTGCGGCGGCCCGGCCCGACCGGATCAGGCGTATTCCGGGAAGAACAGGCCCATCACCGCCGCCAGCGAGCTGGAGGCTTCGGCGCAGGCGCCTTCGAAGGCCTGCGGCTCGAGCCGGGTGATCTGCCAGGCGGCGGGCGAGGCGTTGGCGACAATGCGTGCCGATTCATCGAGCTGGGCGTCGTAGTTGACCGCATGGCGGGCGAGGTGCAGCAGAGACGCTTCGAATTCGTGCGGTGCGCCGCGGGCCGGATCGATCTGGGCGCCGATGGCCACCGCAAAACTGCGCGGCAGCCGCCATTCGGTCAGCAGCGCTTCACCCACCGCGGCGTAGTCGCAGCCGATCATGTCGCGCTCCAGCTCGTCGATCGCAGCCCCCGAAGTACGGTGCTCGACCAGTGCCTGTTCCGCTTCCTGCGGCACGTGCATGTACATGACCATGTGGCCGATGTCGGCCAGCATGCCGCCGACGAACAGCCGTTCTGCGTCCAGCAGGCCGCAGCTCTTCGCTGCGGCGCGCGCCAGCAGGCCGCGCATGGCCGAGGCGCGCCAGAAACGGTGCACGTCCATGCGTTCCGGCCGCATGCCGGCAAATACCGCGGTCACCGTGGTGGCCAGCACGATGTCGTGCACCTGCTGCATGCCGAGCACGCTGACCGCGCGCGACATGGTTTCGATCTTGCCGGGGAAGCCGTAGAAAACGCTGTTGACCACCCGCAGCACCCGCATCGTGATGCCCGGGTCGGCAGCTACCACCTTGGCCAGCTCGATGACCGAGCCGTCCGGGTCGTCAATCACCTGCTTCACGCGGTGATAGATGGCGGGAAGCGTGACCAGTTCGGTCGTGCGCTGCGCCAGGTCCTGCGCGGAATGGGTCATGGTCGTGTCGGGTGCGGGTGCGTGTCCTGCTGAATTCGGCCGCCTGCCTGAAAACTTGAGGGGTCTTTTAGAAGTGGGATTTTCTCCCATTCCTTGTGCGACGCCTGCGCTGGCCTTTTGCCATGACGTAAGGGTAGGTTCGGCAGGTCTGAACCGCCAGTGTACGGAGACGGTCTGTCCGGTCAGGGCCGGGTGTCAGCGCTGCAGTCGCTGCTGCACGGCGCCCAGCACCCGCCATGCGCCCCACAGCCGCATGCCCCAGCGCCATACCCGGCGTGGGCGGACCAGCGCAAAGCCGACCACGGCTGCGGCCAGTACCTGCGGGTGAGCGCGTACCCAGGCGGCGCCGTCGCGCACCGCGTCCACCGTGTTGAACAGCGGATCGAGTACCGCCGACTGGTCGGCTGTCTCCCGCCGCAGCCGGCGCGAGCGCTCGACCAGGCGCTCGCGCGCCAGCGCCAGACGCAGGCGGCGTTCGTTCATCGGTTCAGCGCGTCGCGATCGCGCTTCAGTTCATCCAGCGTCGAGGCGAACAGCCGGGTGCCTTCCGCCATCCGCGCGCGCGCGATCACCGCTGCCACCGCGCCCAGCGTGATGAACAGCGTGGAAAACAGCGTGAGCACGAGCAGCCGGTGGCTGTCCCACAGCAATACGGTGAGCAGCACCGCCAGAAAGGCGATGCCGAAGGTCAGAAAGGCGATGGCCAGTGCGCCATAGACCAGCAGTTCGGTCAGGCGCAGCGCCTCGTCGCGTGCTTCGACGGTGATCAGTTCCAGCCTGACGTGAACGATCTCGATCAGGCTGGAAACGAAGCCCTTCAGCGATGCGCCGAGCCGCTCGGGCCGGGGCGTAGCGGCCATCGGGTGCTCAGCGGCGGCCGATCAGCAGACCGACCAGCAGGCCGACGCCGGCGGCCACACCGATCGACTTCCACGGATGCTCGTGCACGTAGTCGTCGGTGGCACGCGCCACTTCGCGCGATTTTTCCTTCAGTGCGGCTTCCGCGTCGGCCAGCTTGTGGCGGGCGGAAGTCAGGTTCTCCTGCATGCGCACACGCAGTTCGCCCACCTTTTCGCCGGCCTGGTTGGCGGTCACGCGCAGCAGTTCCTCGGCGTCGGCGATCACCACCTTGAGGTCGGTGACCAGCTTTTCCTTGGTGACGGTGTTCTGATCGATCAGGTCGGACATGTCATTTCTCCTTGTTGAGTGGCCAGGCCGGCGGTGAAGCCGCCGGTCGGCAAGATGAATCGTCAAGTGCCTTCTTGCGCTGCATGACACCCGGCAAGCCTATCGCGCCGTGCGCCGGCTGCCTGTAGGCGGCGGGCTACGCCCAGCACGCCCAGACCTGCGACCAGCATGGCCCAGCCGTCGGCTTCCGGCACCAGCGCCGCGGCGAAGGCGGCCCCGACTACCTGATGGCCCGCTGTCGTGATGTGCACGCCGTCCCAGAACAGATAGCCGGCAGGATCCCCGGCGCAGCCCGGTGTCGTCTGACACGGTGTATCCGTATTGGTCAGTCCGTATTGATCCGGATTAAGTGCTGCGCTGTTGAGCAGGCCGAACACATCGACGGTGCGGAAATCGGCCAGAGTCAGCGTCTGGTCCAGCGAGCCCAGCAGCTGGGCCAGCGCAGTGTTGTGTTCGGCCGAGCGCAGAGTGGCCAGCCCGGCGGCCAGCGGACCTTCGGCCTGCATCGCCGGAGTCAGGCCGAGATTGGCCATATTGGGCACCAGGAAATTGCGCGCGCCCGCGTTGTACAGCTGGGTGAGGCCGCTGCCCAGATGGCCGATCGCGTTCGGCACCGTGTCAGGCGACAGCAGCGATTCGGGCAGAAAGTAATCGTTCGGCCCCGCCCACACCAGATACAGCGCGTTCGGGTCGAGCGGTCCGGCCGCTACGCGCTGGCTGATCTGCGCCAGCACGCCGGTGCCGTTGAAGTAATCCGACGGCAGGCCGAGCTCCGTGCCCTGACCGCTTGCATCGACGTAGTTGTCCGAACCGCCGCCGAACGGCGTACCGGTGCGGGCGCCGCCGACGGCGAAGTTGTGCAGCGTCAGCCCGAGGCTGGTCGCCAGATACTCGACGGCGACCGGTCCGTTCGAGAAGCGTCCGGTCGCGTAGCCGAAAGCCGGCGACGGAAACTGTCCGCCGGTCAGCGCCAGGAAGTTGCCGTTGTCCGACAGACTGTCGCCGAACACGACCAGTTCGCTGTAGGCCGCCGAAACCGGCAGCGAGGTGACGACGGCGGCAGCGAAGGCAAGGCGGCGCAGTGCTTTCATGGCAGTCCTTTCGGGGGTACGGTCAGCGGACTTCAGGCAATGTCGACATCGTAGTCGACAATGAGCGGAGCATGGTCGCTGAAGCGCACCTCCTTGTAGACCCGCGCCACGCGGGCCTTTGCTGCGATGCCGGGGGTGGCGATCTGGTAGTCGATGCGCCAGCCCACGTTCTTCGCGCGTGCCTGGCCGCGGTTGCTCCACCAGGTGTAGCAGTCCTCGGTCGCGTCCGGATGCAGGGTGCGATACACGTCCACCCAGCCGCCCTCGCCCAGCAGCGCGGTCATCCACGCGCGTTCTTCCGGCAGGAAACCTGAGTTCTTCAGATTGCCCTTCCAGTTCTTCAGGTCGATTTCCTGGTGTGCGATGTTCCAGTCGCCGCACACCACGATTTCCCGCCCGCTTGCACGCAGTGCGGCGAGGTGGGGCCGGAAGCGGTCGAGGAAGCGGAACTTGGCTTCCTGCCGTTCGGGTGCGCTGGAGCCGGACGGCAGGTAGAGCGAAATTACGGTCAGGTCGCCGAAGTCCGCCTCCACGTAGCGGCCTTCGTCGTCGAATTCCTGCACGCCGAAACCGGTGATGACCCGTGCCGGCGTGCGGCGGGCGTACAGGCCCACGCCGCTGTAGCCCTTCTTCAGCGCGTAATGGAAGTGGCCGTCGGCCCCGCCCATCGCGGCCGGTGCGCGCATCGTGGCGTCGAGGTCGGCCGCCTGCGCCTTCAGTTCCTGCACGCACAGCATGTCGGGCGATTCGCTCGCCACCCAGTCCCACACACCCTTGGTGGTGGCCGAGCGGATACCGTTGAGGTTGAGCGACACGATACGTAACATGGCCGGTTTGTCCGTTCTGATTGGAAAAGCCCGTGGATTCTAGACGTGAATTCGTGAAGTTCGCCGTCGAAACCGGTGTGCTGCGTTTCGGCAGCTTCACCACCAAGGCGGGGCGCGAGTCGCCGTACTTCTTCAACGCCGGTCTGTTCAACAGCGGCGCCTCGGTGCTCAAGCTGTGCAGCTTCTATGCCGATACGATCATGGATCGGGCGCCGCAGTTCGACATGCTGTTCGGTCCGGCCTACAAGGGCATCGTGCTGGCGGCCGGTACCGCCATGCAGATCGCACAGCGCGGTCGTGACCTGCCGTTTGCGTTCAACCGCAAGGAAGCCAAGGACCACGGCGAGGGCGGCACGCTGATCGGCGCACCGCTGAAGGGCCGGGTGCTCATCATCGACGACGTGATCAGTGCCGGCACCTCGGTGCGCGAGTCGGTCGAGCTGATCCGGGCGGCCGGTGCTGAACCGGCAGGTGTGGCGATTGCCCTCGACCGCATGGAGCGCGGTACCGGACAATTGTCGGCGGTTCAGGAAGTGGAGCGTTCGTACGGCATGCCGGTGGTGGCCTGCGCGACGCTGGAAGACCTGCTGGGCTATCTGCAGGACAGCCCGTCACTGCAGGACAGCCCGTCACTGCAGGACAATCTCGAGGCGGTGCGCGCCTATCGCAGCCGGTACGGTGTGAGCTGAGCGTGGCAGGCCGAGCAGTATCGATTCAGGAACGGTTGCCGAACATGAAATCCGGAACGTCGCGTCACCTTGCTCTTGTCCTCTGCGCGGTCGGCCTGCTGCCGGCCGGTGCTGCCGAGGCGCGCGTCTATTGCTGCAAGGATGCGCGCGGCCAGCAGGTGTGCGGCGACGTGCTGCCGGCCTCTTGCGCCGACCGCAGCTACCGCGAGCTGAACAGCCAGGGTGCCACGGTCAAGCAGATCGATGCGCCGATGAGCGACGCCCAGCGTGCCAAGCGCGACGCCGACTCGAAGAAGGCAGCCGAGGAAGAGCGCGTGCGGCAGGAACAGCGCCGGCGGGACACCACGCTGCTCAACACCTATACCAGCGAGCGCGAGATCGACGTGGCACGCGATCGCCGGGTGGCCGACATCGAAGAACTGCTGACCCGTCTGCGCGAGCAGAAGCAGACGCTGACCGACCGCCAGAAGAAGCTGGAAACCGATGCCGCCGCCTTCGCCGGCAAGAACAAGCGCGTGCCCTCGCATATCAAGGACAGGCTGGACACCACGACCGAAGATCTGCGCCTGATCGCCGAGAACATCGCCGCCAAGGAGCGCGACATGGTGGACACGCGCAAGCGCTTCGAGGAAGACCGCATGCGTTTCCGCGAACTGGCCGGCAGCCGCTGAACTTTCGATGAGCGTCAGCCGGCCGCCGCATCCAGCGGCCGCCGGTATCTCACCGCCTCGGCCACGTCGCCGTCGGCGATCACCTCCCGTCCATTCAGATCGGCAATCGTCCGCGCCACTTTCAGGCAGCGGTGATAGGCGCGGGCCGACAGGCTGAAGCGCGCCATCGCCTGGCCCAGCAGCGTGCGCGCGGCGTCGGTCAGCGGGCAGTGCAGATCGATGTCCGCCGCCTCAAGCTGCCGGTTTGCCTTGCCCTGGCGCACCTGCTGACGTTCGTAGGCGGCCTCCACCCGGGCGCGTACCGCGGCGCTGGGTTCGCCCGGGCCGCCGGTCAGCGCCTGTTCCGGCAGCGGCGGTACCGTCACCTGCAGGTCGATGCGGTCGAGCAGCGGGCCGGACAGCCGGGCGCGGTAGCGGGCCACCTGGTCAGGCGTGCAGCGGCAGCGGCCGGACGGGTGGCCCAGATGGCCGCAGGGGCAGGGATTCATCGCCGCCACCAGCTGGAAGCGGGCCGGAAACTCGGCCCGGTGCGCGGCGCGTGAAATCGTCACGTGACCGGTTTCCAGCGGCTCGCGCAGCGCCTCCAGCACCCGGCGGTCAAATTCCGGCAGCTCGTCGAGAAACAGCACGCCGTTGTGTGCCAGCGAGATTTCGCCCGGTCGCGGCACCGCGCCGCCGCCCACCAGCGCAGCGGCGCTGGCGGAATGATGCGGTGCGCGGAAGGGCCGTCGGCCCAGCTGCGTCGGGTCGAACAGGCCGGCGCCCGACAGCACCGCCGCGGTGTCCAGTGCCTCCGCTTCGGACAGCCGCGGCAGCAGGCCGCTGATGCGCGCGGCCAGCATGGATTTGCCGGTGCCGGGCGGGCCGGACAGCAGCAGCGAATGCTGGCCGGCCGCGGCCACTTCGAGTGCGCGTCGCGCTTCCAGCTGTCCGCGCACGTCGGCCAGATCGGGGCCGTCGCCAACCGGCGCCATCGCTGCCGGCTGTGCCGGTGACAGGGCCGACTGGCCACACAGGTGGGCGCACACCTCGAGCAGCGATCCGGCCGCCAGCACCGTGAGCCCGCCGGCCATCACCGCTTCGGCGGCGGAAGCGGCGGGCAGCACGAAGGCGCGGCTGGCCGCGCGGGCGCCCAGCGCCATCGGCAGTGCGCCGCGTACCGGGCGCAGTGCCCCGTTCAGTGACAGCTCACCGGCGAATTCATAGCGGTCGCAATCGGGGGCGTCGAGGGCGCCGGCCGCGATCAGGATGCCGAGCGCGATCGGCAGGTCGAAACGGCCGGATTCCTTGGGCAGGTCGGCCGGCGCCAGATTGACCGTGATGCGCCGGGCCGGGAAGTCGAAGCCCGAGCTGAGGATGGCCGCGCGGACCCGGTCGCGCGCCTCGCGCACCTCGACATCCGGCAGGCCGACAAGTGAAAAGGCGGGCAGGCCGTTGCCGACATGAACCTCGACCGCGACTTCCGGGGCGTGCATGCCGGCCAGGGCGCGGCTGCGCAGGATGGCGAGTGACATTCTTCCGTCATGGAATGTGACGGCGGAAGTCTAGCTGTAAATGCCGAAGGCATGGCGCTGCGGATTGTCCGGGGATGGCAGGCTGGCAGACAATGCGCCTGCCGCGATGGCGCCTGCGAGTACGCGCGGTTTCCGTTTCAGGGTCGTATCGCGGCGGGGGCGCCGCTCCCACGACGTCGGCCTGCCGCTGGCCGGTCTGATCAGACCGGGCGCCGCACGAAAGACCTAGTCGTGGTGCTCGCCGCGGCGGCCGACCGGCAGGCCCAGCTGCTTGAGCTTGCGGTACAGGTGGGTGCGTTCCAGACCGGAGCGCTCCGCCAGCCGGGTCATGTTGCCGCCTTCCCGTTCCATGTGGTGCTCGAAGTACATGCGCTCGAACGCCTCGCGCGCTTCGCGCAGCGGTTGATCCAGACCGGGCAGTGCCGGTGCGCTGCCCGGGCGCAGCAGCGTGCGCAGCGAGGCGGCGTCCAGTTCGTCGTCGAGCGCGGCAAGCGCGGCCGAGCGCAGCGCCGCCACCAGTTCGACATAGCCGCCGGGCCAGGCGTGCTGGCGCAGCAGCGGCCTGACCGACTCCGGCAGCCGACGGGGCGGTACCTCGCCCGCGTCGACCAGATGTTTCAGCACGTCTTCGGCCAGGTCGCCGATCTCGTCGCGCAGCTCGGCCAGTGGCGGCAGCGGCAGCACGATTTCGAACAGTCGGGCCAGCAGTGCGTCTTCCCAGCCGGCCGCCTGCAGCTCGGCCGGGCCGAGCGCAGAACTGGCGATCAGTCGGGCGTCCAGCCGGTCCAGCCGGTCCAGCGCGAAGGCGAGGTTCTTTTGCTGCATGCGCGACAGGTGGCCGAGATCGCCGGTGTGGATGACGCCGCCGCGCGCGGCATCGAGCTGTTCCTGGGTGATCGGACCGCTCAGGCTGGCCAGTTCCAGCCAGCGCCGGCCGGGCGCGGCCAGCGTGCGCGCCGCCAGTTCGCCGAAGCTGGACGGCCCGCAGCGCAGCAGCAGCACGCGCGAGCGCGCCGCCATCTGTTCCACCTTGCGGCGCAGGTCACGCAGCTGGCCGCTGCGTCCGACCGCCGCCAGCGAAGGCGCGGCCGGGCGCTGTTCCGGCGAACTGCCGCGCGCCAGCGCGCGCTTGACCGCAGCCAGCAGCTTCGCGAGCGCGATCGGCTTCTCCAGGAAGTCCATGGCGCCGATGCGGGTGGCTTCGACCGCCGAATCGATGGTGCCGTGGCCGGACATCATGATGACCGGCATCGTGAGCTGGCCGCCCGAGGCCCATTCCTTCAGCAGCGAAATGCCGTCGGTGTCGGGCATCCAGATGTCCAGCAGCACCAGATCCGGCTTCTGCGCGGCGCGTGCGCTGCGTGCCGCGGCGGCGTTCTCCGCCAGCGTCACGTCGTGTCCTTCGTCGCTGAGGATTTCCGACAGCAGCTCCCGGATCCCCATCTCATCATCTACGACCAGTATGCGAGCCATTGTTGCCTGCTTCCTTCATGCCGCCAGCGGCAGTGATATGCGGATTTCCGCGCCATGCGGCGCGACGTTCTCTATTTCTATGCGGCCTTCGTGTTCATCGACGATCTTCTTCACGATGGCCAGGCCCAGCCCGGTGCCACGCGCCTTGGACGTGACATAGGGCTCGAAGGCGCGCGCCAGCACCTGCGGCGGGAAGCCGCTGCCGTTGTCGCGCACCGACAGTTCCGCACGCCCCCCCCGGCGCCGGGTCTGTATCTGTATGCAGGGCGTGTCGGCTTCCGCCAGCGCGTCCTGCGCGTTCTGCAGCAGGTTGTGGATGACCTGGCGCAGCTGGCCGGCATCGCCCGCCACATCGGGCAGGTCGCTGGCGAGCTGGCGCTCGATGCGTGCGGCCGACGTTTCGTACAGGCCGAGCACTTCATCCACCAGATGATTGAGGTCCAGCGGCGCCAGCGCTGGCGATGGCAGTCGCGCGTAGTCGCGGAAGGCGTTCACCATGTTCTTCATCGCCTCGACCTGGTCGACGATGGTGGTGGTGGCACGCGCGAGCAGCTTCTGCCCATCGGCGTCTAGCCTGTCCGACAGCTTGAACTGCAGCCGCTCGGCCGACAGCTGTATCGGCGTCAGCGGATTCTTGATCTCGTGCGCCAGCCGGCGCGCCACTTCGCCCCAGGCGGCGCTGCGCTGGGCGGAAATGAGCTGGGTGATGTCGTCGAACACCACCACGAAGCCGCCGCCGCCGGCTGCCGGCAGCTGCGATCCACGGATGAGCAGGGTTTTGGCCGGGCCGAAGGGGTCGGGAATGTCGATCTGCCGGCTCCACGATTCCTGCCCCTCGTCGATCGCCGCCACGATGGTGTCGCGCAGTTCCGGGTGGCGCGGCCACTGGGACAGCGTCAGCGTTTCCCAGCCGTCCAGCGTGTCGGCAAGGATGGCCATCGCGCCCTGGTTGGCTGCGCGCAGCTTGGTGGACGGGCTGAACGCCAGCACGCCGGCCGACAGGTTGCCGAGCACGCCTTCCAGATAGGTGCGTGCGGCCTCTGTTTCCGCCCGGCTGCGTTCGGCCTGCGCGCGGGCGTCTTCCAGCTGCTGCGTCATGCGGCGGAAGGACTGGGTGAGCGTGCCCAGCTCGTCGCGCGACGCAACGGCAGGGATGGGGCTGAAGTCGCCCTGCATCACCGCGTCGGTACCGCGTGCCAGGATGGACAGCGGCGCCGACATGCGGCGGCTGATCACGAAGGCCACCGCCAGCGCCGACAGCAGCGCCAGCAGCAGGGCCAGGGTCAGGGTCAGCGCGAAGATGCGCTTCAGGCCGGCACGCGCCAGCGACAGTTCTTCGTAGTCGCGGTAGGCGCTCTGCACCGCCTCGGCGTTCTGCGCCAGCGAAGCCGGCAGCGGCTGGGTGAGCTGCAGCACCGGTGCGTCCGAGGCGAGCGAGGCACTGCCGACGAATACCAGCGCGCGCACCGTGAGGCCATCACCGCTGTCGGGGTCTACCGTGGCGAAGCCGGCGCCCTGGCGCGCCTGGCGCAGCTGTGACGGCGACGGCAGCGGCGGCACCAGGCGGGTGGCGGCGGAACTGGTCGACAGCACGCGGCCGGCGGACGAAAACAGCGTGGCGCTGGCGGCACCGGCCTGTTCACGCAGCAGGTCCATCCGGGCGTCGCGCCGGATCAGCGGGGTGTCGGCCAGTTCGCGTGCCATCGCGCGGGCCTTTTCCAGCAGATCGGCGGACACGTAGTCCAGCGTATTGCGGCCGAGGTTGAGACCGCCTTCGAGCGCTGCCTCGATGCGCACGTTGAACCAGGAATCGACCGAGCGCGATACGAAGTTCACCGACAGCACATAGATCAGCGCGCCCGGCGCCACCGCCAGTGCGGCGAAGGCGGCGAACAGCCGCAGCTTGAGCCGGGAGCCGAACACCGCGGCCCGATGTTCGCGCAGCAGCTGGGTCACCAGCCACGCGACCAGGCCGATCAGGCCGACCGCCACCGTGATGTTCAGTCCCAGCAGCAGCGGATAGTTGCGCGCGAACAGCTGGGTGTTCTCGCTGGCCAGCGACAGCAGCAGCAGCAGCACGCCGCTGATCGCGGTGGTGGCGATGATGAAAGCTCTCATCGCGGCTCCTGCGGCTGGGCGGTGAAGCCCCAGCGCTGCCAGTCGGATTCCAGCGTCCAGTCACGGTTGCCGATGGCGCTGAGCTGGAAGGGCTTCGGCAGCTGGGTCACGTCCAGCCGCAGCCGCAGCGCGGCGACATAGCTTTCACCCGCCTTGAGCCGGCCATAGTCGACCACGGTCCAGCTGCGCAGCCGGCCGATCAGCTTGAGTGCTTCGTCCAGCGTTTCGAAGCTCTGGTGCAGTGCGCCGGTGGACACCCGGTACTGCCGGGTCAGTGCGTGGTAGCTGAGGCGATAGGTCTGGCTGCGCTCGATCACGTCCTCGTCCAGCCAGTACCAGCGCGGCCGGCTGATTTCGAACTCCAGCACGAAATACAGCGGCACGCCGCGCATGACCGCGTCGGCCAGCCGCGGCGTCAGCGTGACGCCGATGTCGGTCGACAGCTGGTAGCCGTCATCGCCGTGGTCCAGCCGCACGTCGCGCATCAGCACGCCGGCCGCCAGCGCGTGCGCGGTCAGCGCGGCCAGCAGCAGGGCGCCGAACAGCGCGCGCGCCGCTTCACGCAGCGTCCGCGGCTTTCTGCAGCAGGGCGTAGTAGAAGCCGTCATGCTCGGCGGTCGGCAACAGGGACAGGTCGGGCGCACCGGAAAGGGTCAGGCGTCGGCAGTCGGGATGGCGGGCAGCGAAGGCGGCCACCTGATCCTGATTTTCGGTGCGGAACACCGAACAGGTGGCATAGAGCAATTTACCACCCGGTGCCAGCACGCGCCAAAGCGCGTCCAGGATGGCACGCTGCTGTGACGCGAATTGAGCGATGTCCTTCGGGCGGCGCAGCCATTTCGCATCCGGATGGCGGCGCACCACGCCTGAGGCGCTGCACGGCACGTCGGCCAGGATGCGGTCGAAGGGACGGCCGTCCCACCAGTCTTCCGGCCGTTCTGCGTCACCGGTGGCGATGCGGCCGGCGAGGCCCAGGCGGGCGAAATTGTCGGCGATGCGCTGTGCCCGCGTCGCGCTGTGGTCCAGTGCCAGCAGATCGAGGTCGGCACTTTCCAGCAGATGGCAGGCCTTGCCGCCGGGGGCGGCGCAGGCGTCCAGCACCCGCTGGCCGGTGGCTGTGTCGAGCAGCGCGGCCGCCTGCTGCGCGCCCAGGTCCTGCACCGAAAGCACGCCTTCGGCGAAGCCGGGCAGGCGCGACACCGGACAGGGCCTGTCCAGCAGCAGGCCATCATCGCCGTGCGCGCGGGCGCCGATGCCGGCGTCGGCCAGTGCGGCCTGTGCGGCGGCTACCGTGCTGCGCCGGCGGTTCACCCGCAGCGCCATCGGCGGATGGCTGTTGCCCTGGGCGGCGATGCCGGCCCAGTCGTCCGGGTGGTCGGCGCGCAGCCGCTCCAGCCACCAGGCCGGGTGCTGCAGGCGCGCCGGCTCGTCGGCCGCGACTGCAGCATCCAGTTCGGCGTGACGGCGCTGCGCGTTGCGCAGCACCGCATTCATCAGTCCGCCGAAGCGGTCGCCGCCGAGTGCGCGGGCGGCGTCCACCGCCTGGCTCACCGTGGTGTGCGCGCCGTCCGGCCGCGCTTCCAGCCGGCACAGTGCAACCCGCAGCAGCGCCTGCCGGTCGGTTTCGCGCAGCGGTTTGGGTACCAGCACCGCCAGTCGCCGGTCGATGCCGGCGTGCGCGCGCAGGCACTGGTAGGCGAGGTCGCGCACCGCCGCACCGTTGTCGGACAGGCCGTCCTGCATGCGTGCCAGAGCGTCGTCCAGCGTTTCGCCGGTGCTGACCGCGGCCACTGCGTGGGCGGCGTCAACCAGGGCGGCGGCCAGCGAGTCTGCAGGCAGACGGGCAGGCAGGCGTGAGGGCTGGTGGGCGGACGGGCCCGGTGACGGACGTCCGGAGGGGCGGTGATCGGAATTCAAGACGCGGAAGGTGTGAGTGCGGGAGGCGGATTGTAGGTGGCTCAGCCGGTCCAGGCGTGGGCCTTGAGTGCGTCGAGCGGTGCGTAGCGCAAGGCCGATTCGTGCGTGGCGACCAGAATGACCTGTGGGGCGTGGCCGGCTTCGTAGGCTTCGCGCCAGCGTGCGGCGCACAGGCACCAGCGGTCGCCTGCGCGCAGGCCGGGAAAATCGTATTCCGGCCGCGGCGTGGACAGGTCGTTGCCGCGGCCGCGAGAGAACGCGAGGAATTCGTCGGTCATGACCGCGCACACCGTGTGCGAGCCGAAATCGTTCTCGTCGGTATTGCAGCAGCCGTCGCGGAAAAAGCCGGTGATCGGCTTGAACGAGCAGGGTTCGAGCGGTCCGCCCAGTACGTTGCGGGCACCGCCGCCGCCGTTCCAGCCTCTGTCCATGGCCATGCCGTCCTGTGTGGGTACAAAGAAAAACCGCAGTGCGTGCCGCCGGTCAGGGCAGCGCGCACTGCGGAATGATGCCGCAATGAGGCGGAGGTGTCGCGCGGCTCAGCGACCGCGCACCAGTTCGCGCAGCCGCGCGATGCGTTCCTCGGTCGCCGGGTGGGTGCTGAACAGGCCGCGCAGGCCGCCGCCGGACAGCGGGTTCATGATCATCATCTGGCCGGTTTCCGGATGCGCTTCGGCGGTCGGCATCGGAATGCCGCGGGCGTAGGCATCGATTTTGGCCAGTGCGCTGGCCAGCGCTTCCGGGTCGCCGGAAATTTCCGCGCCGCCGCGGTCGGCACCGAATTCGCGGGTACGCGAGATCGCCATCTGGATCAGCATGGCGGCGATCGGCGCCAGGATGGCGACGATGATGCCCATGACTGGATTGGTCGGGCGCCCTTCCGAATCGCGACCGCCGAAGAACATGCCGAACTGCGCCAGCGCCGAAATGGCACCGGACACCGTGGCCGAAATGGTCGAGATCAGGATGTCGCGGTTCTTCACGTGTGCCAGTTCGTGCGCCATCACGCCGCGCAGCTCGCGCGCCGACAGCATCTGGATGATGCCGGTGGTGGCCGCGACCGCCGCGTTTTCCGGGTTGCGGCCGGTGGCGAAGGCGTTGGGCTGGGCTTCGTCGATCAGATAGACGCGCGGCATCGGCAGCTGGGCGCGCTGCGCCAGCTCGGCCACCATGTTGTACAGATAGGGCGAGCTGGCAGCGTCGACTTCGCGCGCGTTGTACATGCGCAGCACCATCTTGTCCGAAAACCAGTAGGCCCAGAGATTGGTGGCGCCACCGAACAGCAGGGCGAGCAGCATGCCCTGCTTGCCGCCGAGGGCCGCACCGACGACGCCGAACAGCGCGACGATGCCCGCCATCAGGATCGAGGTTTTGAGCCAGTTGCCGAACATGCGGAATGCCTTTCAGTGAAGGTGAGAACGCAATATAGATTGCGCGCGAAGCAGAAAATTCAAGCGATCGGCTTCGATCAGGTCCTCAGTCGGCCAGCTGTGCCCGCTGGCCGGCCTGCAGCGGGTGGCCGCGCAGGAATTCGGCCGCTGGCAGGCGCTTGCCCCCGGCCTTCTGCAGTTCGGTCACGCGCAGGCTGCCCCGGCCGCAGGCGATCAGTACGCCGCGGTCGCTGGCGTCCAGTATCCGGCCGGGCTCGCCGTCCTGCGCCTCAAGCGCGGCGCGCCACAGTTTGACCGGTGTGCCGTCCACCGTCATCAGCGCGCCGGGAAAGGGGTCGAAGGCGCGGATGGCACAGGCCAGTTCGCTTGCCGGCCGGCGGAAATCCAGCGCCGCTTCGGCCTTGCCGATCTTGGCGGCGTAGCAGGCGCCCTCCGCCGGCTGCGGCACTGCCGTGATGCGGCCGGCCAGCAGCGCGGGCAGCGTATCGAGCAACAGTTGCGCGCCGGTGGCGGCCAGCCTGTCGTGCAGCGAGCCGGTGCTGTCGTCCGGCGCGATGTCGATCGTGCGCTCGGCCAGCATCGGGCCGGTGTCCAGGCCTTCGTCCATCTGCATCAGCGTGATGCCGGTGCGGGCGTCGCCCGCCTCGATCGCGCGGTGTATGGGCGCGGCGCCGCGCCAGCGTGGCAGCAGCGAGGCGTGGATGTTGATGCAGCCCAGGCGCGGGATGTTGAGTACCGCACGCGGCAGCAGCAGGCCGTAGGCCACCACCACCAGCAGATCGGGCGCGGCGTCGATCAGCGGCGCGCGCAGTTCCGGCGTTTTCAGCGTGTCCGGCTGGGCGACCGCGAAGCCGTGGGCCAGTGCGCGCTGCTTCACCGGGCTGGGCATGAGCTTCATGCCGCGGCCGGCCGGCCGGTCCGGCTGGGTCAGCACCAGCGGGATGTCGCAATCGAAGGTGGCCAGCGCGTCGAGCGCGCGGGCGGCGAATTCGGGCGTGCCGGCGAACGCGATGCGCGGCCGGGCGGTGGCACTCGCTGGCATCAGGCGCTCTCGCGCGCCTGCTTCGCGAGCTTGGTCTTGATCCGGGTCTGCTTCAGCTGCGACAGGTGGTCGACGAACACCTTGCCCTGCAGGTGATCCATTTCGTGCTGGATGCACACTGCCAGCAGGCCGTGCGCGTCGATGTCGGTTTCGCTGCCGTCCAGCGTCAGCGTGCGTACCTTCACGTGTTCGGAACGGGTCACCTTGTCGTAGATGCCGGGCACCGACAGGCAGCCCTCTTCGTATACCTGTTCGCCGTCGCGCTCGACGATGCGCGGGTTGATCAGCGTGATCAGCCCGGACTTGTCTTCGGTGATGTCGATCACGATCAACTGTCTGTGTACATCCACCTGGGTGGCCGCCAGCCCGATGCCCGGCGCGGCGTACATGGTTTCGGCCATGTCGGCGGCGAGCCTGCGGAGGGCGTCATCCACCGCAGTGACCGGCGCAGCCTTCTTGCGCAGGCGGGGGTCGGGAAACTTCAGAATCGGAAGCAGGGCCATAAAAGTCGTGCTGATTTAATGGATTAGCGGGGTATTTTCATGCAGACTGTCATTAGATGACGCTGCTTGCTACACTTCGGCATGCGCTTGGCGTGACGGTGGCCGGTGTGCATAACGCATGCACGCGGCCCTTCAGGTCAGGCTGGGCCAGTACGTAACATCAGGTTCGTAACGACCATATTGAAAGGCAAACCCGAGGCAGGTTCCGGAGGCGCGCATGTGCGCGGTTTCCGGCCCGTCCGTGCGAGGCCACACCATGCGCAAGATTATATGCTCCCTGCTGGTCGCCCTTTCAAGCGCGACCGCTTTCGCCCAGTCGGCAGCGCCGGCCCTGGCCAATAACGCGCCCGATCGCCACGTCGTCAAGCCGGGCGACACGCTGTGGGGCATCGCCGGTCTGTTCCTGAAGGAGCCGTGGCGCTGGCCCGAGGTGTGGCGGCTGAACAAGGACCAGATCCGCAACCCCCACCTGATCTATCCGGGCCAGATCGTCTATCTCGAGGATTTCGGCGGGTCGCCGCGGCTGCGCGTGGCCCAGCCGGTAAAGCTGAGCCCGAAGACCTATGAAGAGGCGGTCAAGGAGCCGATCGCGTCGATTCCGCACAAGGCGATCGAGCCTTTCCTGGCCAAGCCGATCGCGGTCGAAGCGAGCTTCAACGACACCGCGCCGCGTATCGTCGGTACCGAAGAGGGCCGGGTCTATCTGAGCACCGGCGATACCGCCTACGTGAGCGGCGTGACCGACAAGGCGCTGAACTGGCACGTATACCGCCCGGCGGCGCCGATACGCGATCCGGAATCCACGCAGGTGATCGGTTACGAGGCGGAATACCTTGGCGAACTGAAGCTGGTGCGCGAGGGCGAACCGGCCACTTTCCAGGTCGTGTCCTCGCAGTACGAGATCGGAAAGGGCGACCGGCTGGTGCCGGCGCGTCCGCCGGAACTGGTGGCTTACGCGCCGCGTGCGCCGGAGAAGGACATCCAGGGCAGCGTGGCGCGCATCGTCGGCGGCGTCGCATCGTCCGGCCGCCACAACGTGGTGCTGCTGAACCGCGGCGCGGCCGATGGCGTCGAGGTGGGCCACGTGTTCGCCGCCTTCCTGGCCGGTGCCAAGGTCGATATCCGCGAAGAACAGAAGGTCGACACCTACCAGCTGCCGGACGAACGTTCCGGCCTGGTGTTCGTGTTCCGGGTGTACGACACCATTTCCTACGCGCTGGTGATGGACGCCAAGCGTCCGATCACGGTCGGCGACCGCTTCCGCAAGCCCTGATCCGGTTCCGACGCGCGACCGCGTGCCGATAGAGCAACCGGCCTCCGCCGCAGCCTGGCTGCGGCTCACGCTGACCCGCGGTGTCGGGCTGGAATCGCAGCGTCGCCTGCTGTCCGCCTTCGGCCCGCCGGAACGCCTCTTCGCCGCCACGGGCACCGCGGTGCGCGCGGTGGTCGGAGACCGCATCGCGCGCGCGCTGGCCAGCTTCGACGGCGACGATCAGATCGCCCGCACGCTGGACTGGGCTGCCCAGCCGGGTAACCACCTCGTCACGCTGGCCGATCCTACCTACCCGCAGGCCCTGCTGGAAATTGCCGATCCGCCCACGCTGCTCTACGTGAAGGGCCGGGTCGAACTGCTGAATGCCCGTGCGCTGGCCATCGTCGGCGCGCGCAACGCCACAGCGCAGGGGGCATCGAACGCCGAACAGTTCGCCCGAGAGCTGTCGCGCGGTGGGCTCACCATCGTCAGCGGGCTCGCGCTGGGCTGCGACGCGGCGGCCCACGCCGGAGCATTGGAGGGGGCCGGCAGCACGATTGCGGTGATTGGCACCGGCGCCGACCGTATCTATCCATCACGCAATCAGGAACTCGCCCGCCGGATCGCCGAACAGGGCGCGGTCGTGACCGAATTTCCGCTCGGCACGCCGGCGCTGCGCGACAACTTTCCGCGCCGCAACCGCATCATTTCCGGCCTGGCGCGCGGCGTGCTGGTGGTCGAGGCGGCCGCACGCAGCGGCACGCTGATTACCGCGCGGCTGGCCGGTGAACAGGGGCGCGAGGTGTTCGCCATTCCCGGCTCCATCCACTCGCCGCTGTCCAAGGGCTGCCATCAGCTGATCCGCCAGGGCGCCAAGCTGGTCGATGACGCGCGCGACATCCTGTCGGAACTGCAGCCGGCATCGCCCGCGCCAGCGGAGCCGCCGGCCGCGGCACCGGCCGGCGACGCACAGCGTGCCGTGCTCGACGCGATGGGTTTCGACCCGGTCGGAATCGATTTGCTGTCGCAACATACCGGCTTGACGGCGGACACCCTCTCCGCCATGCTGCTCTCACTGGAACTCGAAGATCGGGTGGCTACGCTGCCTGACGGGCGGTTCCAGCGATTGAAGTAGCACGGCGACGCGCACTGCGCATCGCCGGGTGACAAACCCGCCGGTGGGCTTCCCCGCCGACCGGCTCGCGCGGAGCCGAATCATGATCGACGTTCTGGTCTATCTTTTCGAAACTTACGCGCATCTGGACAGTTATCCCGAGCCCAACCAGCTTGCCCGCAAGCTGTCGGCCGCCGGTTTCGAGCAGGACGAAATCGAAGAAGCCATGGGCTGGCTGTCCGGCCTGGAAAGTGCCGGCGGCGCGGACAAGCCGCTGATCGAGGCCGAAAGCCGCTCCATCCGTCTGTATTCGCCGGAAGAGATGTCGCGTCTCGACACCGAGTGCCGCGGCTTCCTCGCCTTCCTCGAAGAGGCGGGCGCGATCAATGCGCTCACCCGTGAAATCGTGGTCGAACGCGCGCTGGCGCTCGAGGACGAGGATGTGTCCCTGTCCCAGCTGAAGGTGATCGTGCTGATGGTGCTGTGGAACCAGCAGGTCACCACCGACACGCTGGTACTGGAAGAACTGCTGTCCGACGACGACGAACCACGCGCGCCGCACTGAGTCCGGACGCCGTTGCGCCGGCGGCACAGGCCGTGTCGCCGGGTGAATCACGTCATGCAATAAATATGGCGTCGTTGCGACGTGTCTTGCCTGTTCCGATTTTTTGTCCCTATCATGCGCCGCTTTCACGTCGCTTGAACCGGCGCGCATCCTGCGCGCACAAGCCGGCGGCAGGTATCGGGCAGGCATGGGCAAGAAACTGATCATCGCGGAAAAGCCGTCGGTCGCGCAGGACATTGCGCGCGCCATGGGCGGTTTCACGCGCGAGGGCGACTATTTCGAGAGCGAGGACTATGTGCTGTCCTCGGCGGTCGGCCACCTGCTCGAACTGGCAGTGCCGGAGGAATACGAGGTCAAGCGCGGCAAGTGGTCGTTCGCGCACCTGCCGGTCATTCCGCCCCGCTTCACGCTGAACCCGATCGACAAGACCGCTGAGCGGCTGCGTCTGCTCACCCGGCTGATCAAGCGCAAGGACGTCGATGGCCTGGTGAACGCCTGTGACGCGGGGCGCGAGGGCGAGCTCATCTTCAATTACATCGTCGAGCACAGCAAGACGAACAAGCCGATCGAGCGGCTGTGGCTGCAGTCGATGACGGCGACCGCCATCCGCGACGGCTTTGCCGGCCTGCGCTCGGCGCAGGAGGTCGAAGGCCTGCGCCAGGCGGCGATGTCGCGCGCCGAGAGCGACTGGCTGATCGGCATCAACGGCACGCGGGCGATGACCGCGTTCAACTCGAAGACCGGCGGTTTCCACCTGACCACGGTCGGTCGCGTGCAGACGCCGACGCTGGCCATCGTGGTGCGGCGCGAGGAAGAGATCCGCCGCTTCAAGTCGCGTGACTACTGGGAAATCGAAGGCCGCTTCGGCGTTGCCGCCGGCGAATACGCCGGCCGCTGGTTCGACGAGAAGTTCAAGAAGCCGGAAGGCGACGAGCACGCCCGCGCCGAACGGCTGTGGGACGAGGCGAAGGCGAAAGCCATCCAGGCCAAGTGCGCTGGCAAGACCGGCACGGTCGAGGAAGAAGCCAAGCCCTCGACCCAGCTGTCGCCGCTGCTGTACGACCTCACCTCGCTGCAGCGTGAAGCCAACGGCCGCTTCGGCTTCTCCGCCCGCGTGACGCTGCAGATCGCGCAGGCGCTGTACGAAAAGCACAAGGTATTGACCTACCCGCGTACCGACGCGCGCGCGCTGCCGGAGGACTATCTGCCGACGGTGAACGACGTGCTGGCCCGGCTGCCGCACACCTACGCGCCGCACGCGAACGAGATCGTCAAGCAGGGCTGGGTGCGCCCGAACAAGCGCATCTTCAACAACGCCAAGATTTCCGACCACTTCGCCATCATTCCGACCGGCACCGAGCCGAAGTCGCTGTCCGAGGCGGAAGCGAAGATCTACGACATGGTCACCCGCCGCTTCCTGGCGGTGTTCTTCCCGGCCGCCGAGTACCGCGTGACCACCCGCATCACGCGGGTGGAAGGCGAAGCGTTCAAGACCGAAGGCAAGGTGCTGGTCAATGCCGGCTGGCTGGCGGTGTATGGCAAGGAAGCGCAGCTGGAAGAAGACGGCAAGGGCGGCGAAACCGCCGCCGCCAGTCTGGTGCCGGTCAAGCCGGGCGAAAGCGCGCGGGTCGAGGACATGCTGCTGAAGGCGCTGCAGACCAAGCCGCCGGCGCGCTATTCCGAAGCCACGCTGCTGACCGCGATGGAAGGTGCCGGCAAGACCATAGACGACGAGGAACTGCGCGCCGCCATGGCCGGGCGCGGTCTCGGCACGCCGGCCACGCGCGCGCAGATCATCGAGAACCTCATCCTCGAGAACTACATGCTGCGCGAAGGCCGCGAACTGATTCCGACGGCCAAGGGCTTCCAGCTCATGATTGCGCTGCGCGGCCTGAAGATCGACGAACTGAGCTCGCCGGAACTGACCGGCGAGTGGGAATACAAGCTGTCGCGGATCGAGCGCGGCGAACTGTCGCGTGACGCCTTCATGCGCGAAATCGCCGACATGACGCAGCACATCGTGCATCAGGCGAAGAGCTACGAAAGCGACACCATCCCGGGCGACTTCGCGACGCTGCACGAGAAGTGCCCGCGCTGCGGCGGCGTGGTGAAGGAGAACTACAAGAAATTCCAGTGCCAGAGCTGCGACTTTTCGCTGTGGAAGATTGTCGCCAGCCGCCAGTTCGAAACGCACGAGATCGACACGCTGCTGCGCGACCGTCAGATCGGCCCGCTGACCGGCTTCCGCAACAAGATGGGTCGTCCGTTCAACGCGGTGATCAAGCTGAACGATTCGCTGGAGCCGGAATTCGATTTCGGCCAGCCGCGCGAGGACGAGAACGCCGAGCCGGTCGATTTCTCGCAGCAGACGCCGCTCGGCCCCTGCCCGAAGTGTGCGGCCAGCGTGTTCGAACAGCCGATGTCCTACCTCTGCGAAAAGTCGGTCGGCCCGGAAAAGAGCTGCGACTTCCGCTCGGGCAAGATCATCCTGCAGCAGCCGATCGAGCCGGAACAGATGCAGAAGCTGCTGACCGCCGGCCGCACCGATCTGCTGAAGGGCTTCGTGTCCTCGCGCACCAAGCGCAAGTTCTCGGCCTTCCTGGTGCGTCAGGCGGATGGCAAGGTCGGTTTCGAATTCGAGCCGCGCGCGGCCAAGCCGAAGGCCGGTGCCAAGACCAAGGCTGCGGCCGCCGACGCGGCGCCCGAGGCTGAAGCCGAAGCGCCGGTGAAGAAGACTGCGGCGAAGAAAACCACCGCGGCGGCCAAGAAGCCGGCCACCAAGGCCACGGCGCGCAAGAAGTCGGCCTGAACCGGCCGGTCACGGGCGCCCGCCGCGAAAGGCGGCTGCGCCCGACGTCGGCCGGCCCTTCAGGCGCCGGCGGTGGGGCCATCCATGACCGGCCCTGCGGCCTGTGTCGGGCCTACGCCGCCGCGCTGTCCAGCCACACCTCCAGCCCCTGGGCATTCAATTCGATGTCCAGTCCCCACACCGCCATCGCCTGATCGCGGCTGAGCGTGCTGCCGTGCGCGCGCAGTTCGTCGAGCAGCAGCTTTTCCAGACCGTCCAGCAGCGCCTGCTTGCGGCCTTCGCCTGCGCCGGCACAGGCCTTCGCGATCGCCACGTGGGCCGCGATGCGCGCCAGCAGCGCGCGACCCAGCGCGGGCACACCGGTCACCTTGCCGTAGTGGGTCAGGTACATCGCCTGCGGATCGCGCGCCAGCATGCGTTCGACCGAGGCCTGCATGGCTGCCGGTTCGAACTGCACCGGCGAACTGGTCGGGAAGATGAAGGCGCGGCCATCGACCGTGCATTCGGGGTAGGCCAGGCCGAAGGTGTCGCCGGTGAACCAGCCTTGCGAGCGGGCGTCCCAGATGCAGTGGTGGTGGCGGGCGTGGCCCGGGGTGTCGATGAATTCCAGCGGCCGGCCGTTGAAGTCGAGCACGAAACCGTCATGCGTTTCGATCACCCGCGCGGCGTCCACCGGCAGGATGTCGCCGTACATGTCGGCCATCGCCTGTTCGCCATAGACCGCGGTGGCGCCGGCGATCAGTTTCGACGGGTCGATCATGTGGCGCGCGCCGCGCGGATGCACCACCAGCTGCGCGTTCGGGAAGGCGCGCATCATGGCGCCAGCGCCGCTGGCGTGGTCCAGATGCACGTGGGTCAGGATGATGTAGCGCAGCGCCGCGGGCGCGATGCCTTTCTGCGCCAGCGCGGCCTGCACCCTGGGCAGCGAGTGGCCGGTGCCGCAATCGACCAGCGCCGCCTGCTCACCGGCGCGGACGAGATGGATGGACGCCATGCCGTGGCGGATCAGGTCGGCGTCGATGGCCGAAATGTCGTGGTCGTAATCGATCATGCAGCGGACTCCGGTGAAAACCGGTGGACAGTATGAATCACTGTCCGGCCGGCTTCGTCGGTCCGCTGTGCCGTCGTCTCAGGAGCCGCGGCCGGCCTTGGCCTGTTCCTCTTCCATCAGTTCCTGGAAGCGGGCGTCGAATTCCTTGCGCAGCTGGCGCCGGACCTGGGCCGCGGTATGACGGCGCTGTTCGTCGGGCGAATGCGGGATGAGCGGCGGCACCGGGTGCGGCCGGCGGTCCTCGTCCATCGCCACCATGGTGAGGTAGCAGGTGTTGGTGTGGCGGGTGGTGTGTTCGCGGATGTTCTCGGTCACCACCTTGACGCCCACTTCCATCGAACTGGTGCCGGTGAAGTTGACCGAGGCGAAGAAGGTGACCAGTTCGCCGACATGGATGGGGCAGCGGAAGATGACCTGGTCCACCGACAGCGTGACCACATAGGACTGCGCATAGCGCGCGGCACAGGCATAGGCGACCTGGTCGAGCAGCTTGAGCAGGGCGCCGCCATGCACGTTGCCGGAAAAGTTGGCCATGTCGGGCGTCATCAGCACCGTCATGGTGAGCTGGTGTTTGGGCAGTTCGTTCATCGCGTTCAGAGCGTGGATGTCGATCGGTGCCCGCAACCCGGTGCCGTCACTCGCGCCGTTCGATGCGCAAGCCCGGCTGGTCGTAGTCGCGGACGTTGCTGTACGGCCGCATCTGATAGACGCGGGTGCCGTTTGCATCCTCTTCGATGCGTACGCCCGGTTTCGAGTAGTCCCGGATCTGGGTGCCGCGCACGGTCGGGTAGATGTCCGTGGTGCGGCTGCGCGCGTTCGGCCGGATCAGCTCGCGCGGGTGCTGCCCTATCATGCCGCCCGGGCTGGCGCCGGTCATGCCCTGTCCGTAGCCCTCCGGCCCGAGCGGGGTGACCGGCACATGGCCGCTGCCGCCGGCGGCGGAAATCAGCGGTGAAACGGTCAGCAGTGTGGCTGCGAGCAGGCTGTGGATGTTCATGGCGACCTCCCGGTCCGGTGGCACGACTGGATGATTCAAGTGTAGTGCCAAAGGCGGTGCCGGCCCTGCGCAGCCCGACACGGCCGCGATCGCTGGCACGGAGTGTGGATTGCGCGCCACAGCCTGCGCCGCCCCCGTGATGGATGCGCCGGCTTGTGGAATGATGCGCCCATGAATCCTGATGACCGCAATCCTTTCGAATCCGCCCCGGACACCGCGCGCCCGGCGCCTGCCGACGAGTCCGGCGTCCGGCCGGTCGCCGGCGAACCCGACTCCCGCACGGTAGATGCCGGCCAGGGCCTGGAATGGCTGCGCCAGGGCTGGCAGGCCTTCACCGCCGCGCCCGGCGTGTGGGTGGTGATCACGCTGCTGTGGGTGACCGCAGTGGTGGTGCTGAATCTGGTGCCGCTGTTCGGCATGATCGCCGCCACGCTGCTCGCGATGGTGACGGTGGGTGGTCTCATGACCGGCTGCCGGGCGCTGTCGCGTGGCGAACCGTTCGGCGTGCATCATCTGTGGGCCGGTTTCGGCGAGCAGATCAATCCGCTGCTGCTGCTGGGCGGTCTCTACCTGCTTGCTTCGCTGGCCATCGGCATGCTGGTGGTGCTGCTGTCGGCCATCGGCGCAGGTCTGGCCGGGCTGGCAGCGGTGGCTGGGCTGGCCATGCTGATGGCGGCGATTCCGGCCATGTTCATCGTCGCCATCATGCTGATGGCGCCGGTGCTGATGGCGGTATGGTTCGCGCCGGCGCTGGTGGTGTTCCACGACATGAAGGCGCTGGACGCGATGAAGCTGAGCTTCTTCGCCAGCCTGCGCAATGCGCCCGCCTTCGTCGTGTTTTCGCTGCTCTACGTGGTGCTGGTGGTGCTGGCTTCGGTGCCGGCCATGCTGGGCTGGCTGGTGCTGCTGCCGGTCACTTTCGGCGCGATGTACGCCAGCTACCGCGACGTGTTCAGCCCGTCCTGATCAGCCTTCTTCCGCGGCGCCCTTCACCACCTTGAAGCGCGCCAGCGTCGCTTCGCGCGCCGCTGCGTGGTCCACGATGGGCGCCGGGTAGTCGCTGCCGATCACGCAGCCGGCCATCTTCTGTTCCAGCGGCGTGGCCAGCCAGGGCGCGTGGATGCGTTTCTTGTCGAATTTCGCCAGTTCCGGGCAGTAGCGGCGGATGAACTGACCGTCGGCGTCGAACTTTTCCGACTGCGTGACCGGATTGAAGATGCGGAACCACGGTTGGGCGTCGCAGCCGGTCGACGCGGCCCACTGCCAGCCACCGTTGTTGGCCGCCAGGTCGAAATCGTTCAGCTGGCGGGCGAACCAGTGTTCGCCGCGCCGCCAGTGGATGCCCAGATCCTTGGTCAGGAAAGAGGCGCTCACCATGCGCAGCCGGTTGTGCATGTAGCCGGTCTGCGCGAGCTGGCGCTGGGCGGCATCCACCAGCGGGTAGCCGGTGCGGCCTTCGCACCAGGCGCGGAACTTCGCCTCGTCGTCTACCCAGCGCACCGCGTCGTACTCCGGCCGGAAGCTGCCGCTCAGCACATGCGGGTTGTGCCACAGGATCTGGAAGTAGAAATCGCGCCAGATCAGTTCCGACAGCCAGGTTTCCGCGCCGGCGCCGCCGCGCGCGTGCGCTTCGCGCGCCAGCCGGCGTATCGATACCGTGCCGAAACGCAGATGCACCGACAGATAGCTCGGTCCCTTGGCGGCCGGAAAGTCGCGCAGCACCTTGTAGCGGTCGATGCGGTCGCAGAAGCCGTCGAACAGCGCGTCGGCGCCGCTCATGCCGGCGGGCAGCTTCAGCGTCGCCAGATTGGTGGCCGTGAAGCCCATGTCAGCCAGCGACGGCATTGCGCCGGCCGGCGGCGCGGCCAGCGCGGCGGCGTAGGTGCGTACCGGATAGGCCTTCAGATGGAAGGGGGTGAGCTTTTTCAGCCAGGCGTTCTTGTACGGCGTGAACACCGAAAACGGCTTGCCGCCCTGGGTGAGCACCTCGTCGCACTCGAAAATGACCTGATCCTTGAAGGTTTCGAAGCCGATGCCGTGCTCCGCCAGTGCGTCATGCACCGCGCGGTCGCGGGCGAAGGCCGCCGGCTCGTAGTCCCGGTTGGCCAGCACCGCCGCCACGCCCAGTTCGCGTGCCAGCTGCGGAATGAGGTCGCGGGTGCGGCCATGGCGCACGATGAGACCGCCGCCCAGCGCGCGCAGTGCAGCGTCCAGCTCGGTCACCGATGCGTGGATGAATTCGACCCGGCGGTCGGCCTGCAGCCCTTCGGCCAGCAGTTCGTCCAGGATGTCGGTGTCGAACACGAATACGCACCACACCGGCCCGCCGGCGCGCAGCGCGTGATACAGGGCGGCGTGGTCGTCGATGCGCAGGTCGCGGCGGAACCAGACCAGTCGGGGGGCGGCGTTGTCAGCCATGCGGGCAGTCCGTCAAAAAAGGGGTCGGAGGGCGTTCATCGGGTGGCGCATCGAGTGCGCGCAGCCGCTTCAGTTTCGTGCCGGTTCGCGGCCGGCGCCCAACACGGATAAAATCATCCCATGTCCGCACACGCCATGACGCCCACGGTCAATCTGACCGGCCATTTCCTGATCGCCATGCCCGCCATGGCCGACAAGAATTTCGCACGCACGCTCACGCTGGTGTGCGAGCACAACGATCAGGGCGCGCTCGGCGTCATCGTGAACCGGCCGATCGACATGTCGCTCGACGACCTGTTCGAGCGCATCGACATGACTCTCGAGTCCTCGCGCTTCCAGGGCCAGCCGGTGTATTTCGGCGGTCCGGTGCAGACCGACCGCGGCTTCGTGCTGCATCGCCCGGTCGGCAGCTTCCAGTCCAGCATCGACATCGGCAACGGTCTTGCGCTCACCTCGTCGCGCGACGTACTGCAGTCGCTGGGTGGCGAGAACGAGCCGGAAGAAGTGCTGGTCACGCTCGGTTACGCCGGCTGGCAGGCCGGCCAGATCGAGTGGGAACTGGCGCAGAACGCCTGGCTCACCGTGCGTGCCGACCCGCAGATCATTTTCAGCCTGCCGCCGGAAGAGCGCCTGATTGCCGCCATGCAGCTGCTCGGCGTCGATTACGCGTCGCTGTCCGATGTGGCCGGACATGCCTGATCCGGCCGCGCTGCCCGCGCGCGGTACCGTGCTCGCATTCGATTTCGGCGAAAAGCGCATCGGCGTCGCGGTCGGCGAGTGCGAGATGCGCAGCGCCTCCGCGCTCACCACGCTGGATGCCGAAACCAACGACGCGCGCTGGTCCGGCATCGGCCGCCTGCTCGACGAATGGAAGCCGGTCGCGCTGGTGGTCGGTCTGCCGCTGTCGCCGGACGGCGAGCCGCATGACATGACCGTGCGCGCGCAGCGCTTCGCGCGCCAGCTCGAAGGCCGTTACCGGCTGCCGGTGGCGCTGCAGGACGAGCGCTTCACTTCGGCCGAAGCCGACGCGCAGCTGCGCGACGGCGGCCAGAAGGACTGGCGCGAACGCAAGAAACAGCTGGACGCACACGCGGCCCAGCTCATCCTGAAGGACTATTTTGATGTCACTGCCTGACGCAGAACTTCTGCTGGCGGATCTGGCGGCGCAGATGCGGCCTCAGATGACGCCGGACACCGCGCTGGTCGGCCTGCACACCGGCGGTGTGTGGGTCGCGCAGCGCCTGCACGCGCTGCTGGGCCTGGCCCAGCCGCCGGGCGCGCTCGACGTGAGCTTCTACCGCGACGACTATGCCCAGCGCGGGCTGTCGCGCGACGCGCGCCGTTCCAGCCTGCCCTTCGATATCGAAGGCCGGCCGCTGGTGCTGGTCGACGACGTGCTGCATACCGGCCGCACGGTGCGCGCCGCGCTGAACGAACTGTTCGACTACGGTCGTCCGGCGCGGGTCGAACTGGCGGTGCTGGTGGACCGCGGCGGCCGTCAGCTGCCGGTGGCGCCGACCTGGTGCGCAGCCCGCTACGAGCCGCCGGCAGGCAGCCGGGTCAAGCTGGTGCAGGACGATGGCCGTCTCGCGCTGCGCCTGGTACAGGATCAGGAGTGAACATGGCCCGCAACCCGCAACTGAACAAGCACGGCGAGCTGCAGCACCTGCTCACCACCGAAGGCCTGCCGCGTGACGTGATCACCCGCATCCTCGACACGGCCGAGCCCTTTGCCGACGTGGCCGAGCGCGAGGTGAAGAAGGTGCCGCTGCTGCGTGGCAAAAGCGTGTTCAACCTGTTCTTCGAGAACAGCACGCGCACCCGCACCACCTTCGAGATCGCCGCCAAGCGGCTGTCGGCGGACGTGATCAACCTGAACATCGCGACCAGCTCGACCAACAAGGGCGAAACCCTGCTCGACACGGTGGATAACCTGGCGGCCATGCAGGCCGACATGTTCGTCGTGCGCCACGCCTCCAGCGGCGCGCCCTACCTGATCGCCCAGCACCTGGAAGCGACCGGGCGCGACCACATCCACGTGGTCAATGCCGGCGACGGGCGCCACGCGCACCCGACCCAGGGCCTGCTCGACATGTACACCATCCGCCACTACAAGCGCGACTTCACGCAGCTGTCGGTGGCGGTGGTCGGCGACATCCTGCATTCGCGGGTGGCGCGCAGCCAGATCCACGCGCTGTCCACGCTGGGCGTGCCCGACCTGCGCGCGGTCGCACCGAAAACCCTGCTGCCGCAGGACATCGAACGCCTCGGCTGCCGCGTGTTCCACGACATGCGCGAAGGTCTGCGCGGCGTCGACGTGGTGATGATGCTGCGATTGCAGAACGAGCGCATGCAGGGCTCGCTGCTGCCCAGCGCACAGGAATATTTCAAGTTCTTCGGCCTGACCGAAGAGAAGCTCGCACTGGCCAAGCCCGATGCCATCGTGCTGCACCCGGGACCGATGAACCGCGGCGTCGAGATCGATTCCGCGGTGGCTGATGGCCGGCAGGCGGTCATCCTGCCGCAGGTCACCTTCGGCATCGCGGTGCGCATGGCAGTGATGGCCATGCTGGGCGGAGGAAACGCATGAAGATCCACATCAAGGGCGGCCGGCTGATTGATCCGGCGCAGGACATCGACGCACAGACCGACGTGTTCATCGCCGCCGGCAAGGTGGTGGCGCTGGGCGCGGCGCCGGACGGCTTCCATGCCAATCGGGTGGTCGATGCCGCGGGCCACATCGTGGTGCCGGGTCTGATCGACCTGTGCGCGCGGCTGCGCGAGCCCGGTCTTGAATACCGCGCAACGCTGGAATCGGAAATGGCGGCTGCGGTTGCCGGCGGCGTCACCAGTCTGGCCTGCCCGCCGGACACCGACCCGGTGCTGGACGAACCGGGCCTGGTCGAAATGCTGAAGCACCGTGCCCGCATGCTCAATCTTGCGCACGTGTATCCGCACGGTGCGCTCACCGTCGGCCTGAAGGGCGAGCGGCTGACCGAAATGGGCGAACTGACCGATGCCGGCTGCATCGCCTTCTCGCAGGCCAACGAACCGGTGCCCGACACCCAGGTGTTGTTCCGCGCCATGCAGTACGCGGCCACCTTCGGCTATACCGTGTGGCTGCAGCCGACCGACCTGCATCTGGCCGCCGGCGGCGTGGCGCACGAGGGCGAAATCGCCGCGCGGCTGGGTCTGACCGGCATTCCGGTGCTGGCCGAAACGCTGGCCATAGGCCGCATGCTGCAGCTTGCGCGCGCCACCGGCTGCCGCCTGCACCTGGCTCGCATTTCCAGCCGCGCCGGCCTGATGCTGATAGACCAGGCACGACTCGACGGCATGCAGGTGAGCTGTGACGTGGCCATTCACGCGCTGCACCTGTGCGATGTCGACATCGGCTACTTCGACCCGCAGTGCCGCACCGTGCCGCCGCTGCGCGCGCAGTTCGACCGCGAGGCGCTGCGCGCCGCGCTGGCCGACGGCCGCATCGACGCGCTGTGTTCCGACCATACGCCGGTCGATGACGATGCCAAGCAGGTGCCGTTCGCCGAAGCCGAACCGGGCACCACCGGGCTTGAACTGCTGCTGCCGCTGACGCTGGCCTGGGCGCGCGAAATGCATCTGCCGCTCAAGCTCGCGCTGGCGCGCATCACGTCGGACGCGGCGCGCGTGCTCGGCCTGAATGCCGGCCATCTGCGGGTCGGCGGCGCGGCTGACGTGTGCATCTTCGATGCCGACGCACCGGTGCGCATCAGCCGCGAAACGCTGCGCAGCCAGGGCAAGAACACACCCTATCTCGGCCGCGAACTGCTGGGCCGGGTCAGCGCGACGCTGGTGTCGGGCCAGGTGGTGTACGAGGCGCCGGCGCGCCACTGAGGTTTTCCGGGGCGGCATCCAGCCGCACCTCGAATTCCATCGCTTCCAGCTGCAGGCCCTGACTGTCGGTCAGGGCGAGGCGGTAATGGCCAGGGCGCGGGCTCCACAGCGCGCGCCCTTCGACCGCCGGCAGCTTTTCATCGCCGATCTGCCACACCAGTCCGGGCACCGGCGGGCGGGCCTCGAACACCAGGGCCTGCCGTCCGCCAGGCAGGCCGGCGCTTGCCAGCTTCACGCCTGAAGTCGGCTGCACGATGCGCGGCCGGCCGAACAGGTCGCGTACCGTGGCGTCGGCGAAAGCCTGCTGGGTGCCCGGCAGGAAATATTCTTCGCGGTCGGTTTCGATCTCCGGTTCGAAACGCAGGTGCTGCGGCTCCAGCCCGGCGGGTGGCGGAGGCGCGTCGCCCGGCATCGGGTCGAGCGCATGCGTGACCTGATTCCACAGACCGGCGACCGGTCGTGCCGCGCGCAGCGCGACCGTGTGACGGCGGGTCCAGCCCACCGACCAGAAGGTGCTGCGGTCGGCACTGCGACCGTGCATGACCGCCTGCCACGAACGACCGTCCGGCGCGGTGCGCGAGGACAGCAGATCGCCGGTCAGCCAGGCCACTGGTGGCGCCCACAGCCGCTTGCCGCTGCGGTCGGCGCCGCGCCATTGCGCGGCTTCGACCGCCCAGGGCGTCCATACGCCGTCATTGGCCAGCGTGCGGAAGGCATTGGCCATGTCCGGCAGGCTGGCACGGGTGCCGTTGCTGGCGGACGCGTCCAGCCCGTGTGCGCGCAGCAGTGCGATCAGCGGGTCGTCGCCGACCAGCGCGCGCACCCGCAGCGCCGGAATGTCCGCCGCCTGCGCCAGCGCGGCGCGGGTGCTCAGCGGATGGTTGCCGTAGGGCACGCCGGGCGGAAGCGGCAGTGCGACATGGGTCGGGCTGTCGTCGAACACCGAGGCGGCACTGATCCAGCGCTGGTCCAGCGCCAGCCCGTACAGGAAAGGCTGGGTCACGCTGCCCGCCGGCAGCCGGCGCCATGCGGCGTCGACCTCGTCCGGCCCGCCGGCCCACACCAGCACTTCGCCGCTCGCGTTGTCCATCACCAGTACCGACACGTCGCCGCGCTCGCGGCCCAGCGTGTCCAGCGCGCGCCGCTGCAGCCGCGCGTCCAGCGTGGTGGCGCGCTGTTCGCCGGCTTCGCGCAGCAGCCTGCGGGCCAGCGCCGGCGCTTCGTTCCAGCGCGGGTCCAGCCGGTAGCGACGCGTCAGCACCTGTTCGGCCAGCGCCTTCAGTTCGCTGCAGGCCGGCGCCGGCTTGAGCTTGAGCGCCACTGCGCAGGCGCGCTGGCCGACCCGGTCGGCGCCGGCATTCGGGCCGCGCAGCAGCGCGGCCAGCAGCAGCGCTTCGCGCAGTTCCACCGCGTCCGGGTCCTTGCCGAACAGGCCGCGGCTGGCGGCGGAAATGCCGCGCAGTTCGCCGCGGAAAGGCGCGAGGTTGAAATAGGCTTCGAGGATTTCCGCCTTGTTCCAGCGACGTTCGATCTCACGCGCGGCGGCCGCCTGGTCCCATTTCTGGCCGACGCTGCGACGGCTGCCCTGCAAGCGCAGCGCCGGATCGATCAGGCCGGCCAGCTGCATGGTGAGCGTGGAGGCGCCACGCGGGCGACGGCCTTCCAGTGTGCGCCAGATGTTGTCCCAGGTGGCGCCGGCCAGCGCGGTCCAGTCCACGCCCGAATGTTCGAGAAAGCGCTTGTCCTCGGCCACCAGCAGCGCGCGGATCAGCGGCGGCGACAGCGTGCGGGCGGATACCCAGTCCAGCCGCCGCTCGCTGAAATCCACGCGGATTTCGGCCAGAGGCTGGCCGTAGCGGTCGAGCAGCCGGGCTTCGGAAGAGCGCCAGCCGTCGCGCACGGCGGCGAAATCGGGGGCGAGCGCGAAGGCGGCCGGGGCGGCCAGCGCCAGCAGCGCACAGGTGGCGGCAGCACAGGTCCGCCGCAGAGGGGCGCTCATCGTGCGGTGGGCGGCCGCGGTGTCAGTTCAGCATGCACTGAGCGTGCATTTGTCGCCCGAAGCCTGGCGCTCGACGGTCACCCGCGCGAGCTGCGGCAGCTGCGGTGCCAGCTGGCGCCACAGGTAGTGGCACAGGTTTTCCAGCGTGGCCGGGCCGATGCCTTCGACCTCGTCCAGGAAGCGGTGGTCCAGCCTGGCCCTGACCTCGGCCAGCGCGGCGCGAAACACCGCCAGATCCATCAGCATGCCGCTGTCCGGGTCCGGTTCGCCGCGCAGGCTCACTTCGGCGTGATAGGTGTGCCCGTGGATGCGCAGGCTGGATTCGGTCTCCACCTTGCGGTGCAGGGTGTGGGCGGCTTCGAAGAAGAAGCGCTGGCTCAGTTCAACAACCATCTCGTTACGTCCATCGATACTTCAAAAGGAAACCGTCGCGCCATGCAGTGCGGGCGGTTCCGGGTCTGCAGCGCTCAGCGTATGCCGACCGCCTTGTGCGTCTGGAAGCTCAGCCGCCAGCGCGGGTGCTGCATGCACCATTCGATGGCCCAGCGGGTGTTGTCCGCCGAAGCCGCATTGTCCATCGGCTGCACCAGGAAGTGCTCGAAATCCCAGGCTTCCATCGCCGCGAGGTCGAGGCCGGGCTGCGGCACCACCACCTTCAGTTCCTGACCGCGGGTCTGCACCACCGGATTGCCGGCCTTGGGGCTCACGCACACCCAGTCCAGCCCGACCGGTGCGGCCAGCGTGCCATTGGTTTCCACCGCGATTTCGAAGCCGCGCGCGTGCAGCGCGTCGATCAGCGGCGCATCGACCTGCAGCAGCGGTTCGCCGCCGGTGAGCACCACGAAGCGTGCGCCCCCTTCACCCGCCCAGCTCGCGGCGACGGTGTCGGCCAGTGCTTCGGCTTCGTAGCGGCCGCCCAGCGTGCCGTCGGTGCCGACGAAATCGGTGTCGCAGAAGCGGCACTGCGCGCTCGCCCTGTCCTGTTCGCGGCCGCTCCACAGATTGCAGCCGGCGAAGCGGCAGAACACGGCGGCGCGGCCGGCGTTCAGGCCCTCGCCCTGCAGCGTGTAGAAGATTTCCTTGACCTGATATGCCACGACCGATGCCAGAACCTGCGCAAAACACGCTAGGGTATCGCGTTTATTGGATTTTTCCACCTGATGACCGACGACACCGACCTGCCGGATCCACCCCAGCCGCCGCTGCCGGCCGCAGCGCAGCGCGCGGCTCAGGCCGCATTGCAGCCCTCATTACAGTCCTCATCGCAGCCCTACGCCGATCTCAATCCGGACACCGTGCTCGACGCGCTCGAAGCGGCTGGTTTTCCGGTCGACGGCCGGCTGCTGGCGCTGAACAGTTTCGAGAACCGGGTGTATCAGGTGGGGCTGGACGAAGGCGCGCCGGTGATCGCCAAGTTCTACCGCCCGGCGCGCTGGAGCGACGAGGCCATCCTGGAGGAGCACGCGTTCAGCCTGGAACTGGCCGAACGCGAGATTCCGGTGGTGCCGCCGCTGCGTCTGCCGTCCGGCGATACGCTGGCCCACCACGCCGGCCACCGCTTCGCGGTGTTCCCGCGGCGCGGCGGCCGGGCGCCGGAACTCGACCGCAGCGACACGCTGGAATGGATAGGCCGCTTCATGGGGCGCATCCACGCGGTGGGCGCGGTGCAGCCCTATGCGCACCGACCGGCGCTGGACATCGCCAGCTTCGGCGACGAGCCGGCTGCCTATGTGCTCGACCACGGCTTCGTGCCGCCGGAGCTGGAAAAGGTGTATCGCGGCGTGGTCGCGCAGGCGTTGGATGGCGTGCGTGCCGCCTTCGAGCGGGCCGGCGACGTGGCGCGCATCCGCACGCACGGCGACTGCCACGTCGGCAACATGCTGTGGGTCGAGGGCCAGGGGCCGCACTTCGTCGATTTCGACGACAGCCGCATGGCGCCGGCGATCCAGGATCTGTGGATGCTGCTGTCCGGCGAGCGCGACGAGCGCGTGCGCCAGCTCGGCGACGTGCTGGCCGGCTACGAGGAGTTCTGCGAATTCGACCTGCGCGAGCTGCATCTGGTCGAGGCGCTGCGCACGCTGCGGCTCATCCACCACAGCGGCTGGATCGCCCGCCGCTGGCAGGACCCTGCTTTCCCGGCCGCCTTTCCCTGGTTCGACACGCCGCGCTACTGGGAAGCACGGGTGCTCGAACTGCGCGAACAGATCGCGGTGATGGACGAAGCGCCGCTGTGGCGCATGCCCGGCATGGGCTGACGCCGGTGCGCCGCGCGGCGTTTGCCTGGCACATGCCGGGTCGCGTCAGCGCACCCGGAACGGCAGGTTGGCGGTCGCCACCCTGCCCGCGCGGTCGGTCAGCGTGATGAACAGCCGGTAAGCCCCTGTGCTCGCCGGCGCGACGAAGCGCACGCTGCGCGCGTCGGCCTGCAGTACCCGCACGTCGATGCGTGGCGGCACGGTTTCCGCATCGCCACCTGCGCGCAGATCGCTCGCTTCGGCCTGCACTGTCCATTCGGTCGTGAGCGGCGAACCGTCGAAGGCGCGTGCATCGACGCCGGCCGAAATGTCCGCACCGGGCGCGAATTCGTCTGCCGCGATGCCGATGCCGAGAATGCGTGGCGCGGCGGTGGTTTCCGGACGGCCCCAGGCCGCGGCCAGCGCGTCGGTCATCGCGGTTTCGCGGCCATCGACCAGCAGGCTGTGCCAGGTCGCGGTCTGTTCCTGCTTCTCGCCCCACAGGAAGGGGAAGGCGGCGACGATCTGCGGCTGGCTGGCGACGAAAGCCAGCGCCTCGCGGAAGAAATCCGCCTTCTGCGTGCTGGTCAGTTCCACCGGCGCGCCCCAGGGCTTGCGACCGGCCTGCCACTGACCCAGCGGGCCGAGTTCGGTCACCACCACCGGTTTCGTGACGCCCAGCCGCTGCAGGCGCGCCGGCAGTTCGAAGATCGCGCCGCCATAGACGTTGAGTCCGAGCAGGTCGATCTGGCGGCAGCAGTCGGCCAGCGGGCGCAGCCCGTCGTCGCTGTTGTCGGCCACCACCATCATGGTCGGGTGGCGCGGATCGAGCGCCTTCACGATGCCGGCCACGCGGTCGACCTCACGCCACAGCGGCTTCGGATCGGCGACGCCGGTTTCGATCTCGTTGCCCACACCCCAGGCCAGCAGCGCAGGATGGTCGCGGTGGCGCTGCACGAAATCGCGGATGCGCGCGTCCTGCGCCGCCACCATGGCCGGGTCGCCGTAATCGAAGCCGTGGCGCGGATGGCCCAGCCACAGCCCCATCACCACCTTCATGCCCAGCGCGTGCGCGGCATCCAGTACCCAGGCGTCGCTTTCGCGATACACCCGCACCACGCGCGCGCCGGCTTCGGCCAGCTTCTGCAGCGCGGTGCGGTCGCCTTCGAAGGCTGCGCCCTGCCAGGCGGGATCGGCGGCAGGGCTGGCGGTCGCTGTACAGCTCAGGACGAGTACGCAAAGCGCCGCACGCAGCGACGGAAGATAAAGTCGGCTCATGCTGCTCAGAGAGGGTGCCGCAGACGGTGTTCCCGACGCGACCGCAGTGCGCAATCAACGACGTAAGCAGCGCCAGTAAGTGCTGGCCAGAAGCCAGAGCAGCACGGCGCCGGCGGCGGTGGGAAGCAGCAGGAATGACCAGCCCGGCTGCAGCAGAAACACGATGACCGGATTGCTGCCGGCCGGTGGATGCACGGTTCGGGTAAGCATCATGAGCATGGCGGCGCAGGCGCCGGCGGCAGCCATCGGCAGCCAGCCGGGGCCGAAGGTGTGCAGGAAGATCAGGCCGACGGAGGATGCGAGGACGTGGCCGCCGATCACGTTGCGAGGCTGCGAGAAAGGGCTGTCCGGAAAGCCGAACAGCAGGATGCAGGACGCGCCGAACGACCCCAGTATCCAGGCCTGTCCGGTGCCCTCTGCCAGCAATCCTGTGGTGGCGAGTGCGACGAAGGCCCCCAGGCCGGCGAGTGCAATCCTGCTGGTCTGGGGACGCTGCGCCGCACCGGCCGCCGGGGCGGAAGGTGCGGTCATGACTGCTTACTTCTGCCTGAAGCGGGCCGCTTCTTCCGAACCGCCGGTTGCATTGCCCGCGCTGTACGAATGCGCGCCGACGCCAGCCAGCTTGCCGCCCTGCACCACCAGATACTCGTTGCGGATCGCGCGACCCTCGAAATAGCTCTCGAGAATTTCGCGCGTGCCGGCGGCATAGCGCGCCTGTGCCGACAGGCTGGTGCCGGAAATGTGCGGCGTCATGCCGTGGTGCGGCATGCGGCGCCACGGATGGTCGGCCGGTGCCGGCTGCGGGAACCATACGTCACCCGCGTAGCCCGCGAGCTGGCCGCTTTCCAGCGCGGCGGCGATGGCATCGCGGTCGCACAGCTTGCCGCGGGCGGTATTGATCAGATAGGCGCCGCGCTTGAAGTTCTTCAGCGTTTTCGGGTTGATCATGTGTTCGGTTTCGGGGTGCAGCGGGCAGTTCAGCGTGACCACGTCGCACACCCTGGTGAGGCTTTCCAGCGAGCTGTGGTGGGTCAGGTTCAGTTCCTTCTCCACCGACTCCGGCAGGCGGTGGCGGTCCATGTAGTGCAGTTTCACGTCGAAGGGCTTGAGCAGGCGCAGTACGCGCAGGCCGATGCGACCGGCCGCGACAGTGCCGACATTCATGCCCTCGAGGTCGTACGAGCGGGCCACGCAGTCGGCGATGTTCCAGCCGCCATCCAGCACCTGCCTGTACGACGGGATGTAGTTGCGCACCAGCGCCAGGATCATCATCGCGACGTGCTCGGCGACGCTGTTGCTGTTGCAGTAGGTCACTTCGGCCACCGTGATGCCGCGGTCCATCGCCGCCTGCAGATCGGTGTGGTCGGAGCCGATGCCGGCAGTCACGATCATCTTCAGCTTCGGTGCTCTGGCGATGCGTTCGGCCGTCATATAGGCCGGCCAGAAGGGCTGCGAAATCACGATCTCGGCGTCGTGCAGCTCGCGGTCGAGCACGCTGTCGACGCCGTCCTTGCTGGAGGTGACGACCAGCTGGTGGCCATTGGCTTCGAGATACTTGCGCAGGCCCAGTTCGCCGGACACGCTGCCCAGCAGTGTGCCGGGCCTGAAGTCGATCGCGCGCGGCGTCGGCAGCGTCTGGCCGTCCGGGTAGCGCTCGATCAGCGGCAGATCGTCCCGCGCATAGTTCTTCGGATAGCCGCCGACCGGATCGTCGTACAGCACGCAGACTACTTTTGCCATGTTTGCTCCTCCGTTGTGAATGGCTGTGCGCCGGCTGGCGCGTGGCGCGGCGATCTGCCGCGTTCGTCATCCATGATTGGCGGCGGCGGAGGGGCGGACAAATCGTTTGTCCCGATGAGTCGATCGGCTATTCCTATCAGTCGGGCGCTGCCAGCAATGCATCGACGCGGCGCTGCAGATCGATTGCACGAAAGGCGGTCAGCGCGGCTTCAACCAGAGGTGGCCGCGGTTCGCGCATCGGCAGCACCAGACCGATGTCGCGCCCGAGTTCCGGAAGCAGCGGGATGGCCGTGATTTCCTGTCGCATTTCGAGCAGGCACAGCACGCTGTGCGGGACCACGCCGTACAGGCCGGCGCAGCGCACATGTGCATACAGCCCCAGCATGGAATCGGTTTCGACACAGGGCTGTACGTCGTGACCCGCACGCGCGAACGCGGCGTCGATGCCGCGTCGGCACTGCATTTCGCGGGTGAGCAGGCACAGCGGCAACCGGGCGGCTTCGTCCCAGTCGATCGACGCCCGGCCGTGGAACATGGCGTCATCGCGGGCGACCAGCACGTAACGTTCGCGGAACAGCGGTACCGTCACGAAGGAGGCCAGCCGCTCGTCCTCCAGATAGCTCATGCCGATGTCCAGCTCGAACTCGTTCAGGCCGCGCAGGATGACGCTGGATGGAAGCGTGTGTATTTCGTGACGCAACTGGCCGTAGCGCTGCATGCATTCGGCCGTGAGCAGCGGCAGCAGTGGCTGAGTGGTCGGTATTGCGCCGATGCGCAACAGGCCGGCCGGGTTTCGTTCGCTGCCCAGTGCTTCCTGCCGCAGACCTTCGCAGTCTGCGAGAACACGACGCGCCCACGCCAGCACGCGCTCGCCTTCCGGGGTGAAGCCCTGGAAGCGGCGGCCGCGCAGCACGATCACCATGCCGAATTCCTGTTCGATGCTGCGCAGTGCGCCGGACAGCGTGGGCTGGGATACGTTGCAGGCGTCGGCGGCACGACCGAAATGGCGCTCGCGTGCGAGCGTGACGAGGTACTGGAGCTGGCGGATGAACACGGTCGGTGTGCGCCTGCGGTATTCCGGCAGGCGGTGCATGGTATCGTTATATCTATTGAAACATAACGAAGGACAGGTGTTGTCCGTGTGCGGCCTGGCTTCATGGAACTGACCGAAATACTCTTCTGGCGGCGTGTGGACCAGATTGGACTGGATAGCTGCCGGGTGTTCAGACTGGACGATGGCTGGCGCATCGAAGGCGCAGCGGTGTTTGAACAGGCGGGCGAGCCGGTGCAACTCAGCTACGAAGTTGGCACCGACGCCCTGTGGGTCGTGCGCCGGGCGCGCGTGACCGGTTACCGCGGGCGGATTCCGGTCGATCTGTCGGTACGGGTCTACGCTCAGGGGGCGTGGACGCTCAACCACCGTTCACAGCCGGCGGTGCGTGCCTGCGTGGATTTCGATCTCGGATTCTCGCCGGCGGCGCGCTTGCTGGCACTGCGTCGGCGAGCAGCGCTGAGGCTGCGTACGGCGTCGTCCGAGGTTGCGGTGCTGTCCTTCGCGGACGAGGTGCTGCTGCGGCAGGACACGCTGGCGCTGCCCACGCCCGAACGTGCGGTGTTCGAACAGGTTCCACCATGCGCCGATTCGGCCAGTAACATCAGGCATGCCGCGCTGCCGCGGCGCACCGCTTTCAGTCCTGCGGCACCCGGGTGGCCATGACCTGGTCGATGCGGTAGCTGTCGACGTCCATCACCTCGAAGCGGTAGCCGCCCCACACCACGCTGTCGGTGCGGCGGGGTACCCGGCGCAGCATCACCATCAGGAAGCCGGCCAGGGTGTCGTACTCGTCCTCGGCCAGCAGCGCGTCGATGCCGAGCACCCGCTTCACGTCGCCGATCGGCGTGATGCCGTCGATCAGCCAGGAGTGGTCGTCGCGGCGCACGATCTGTTCTTCGTACCAGGGCGACACCAGATCGCCCATCACCGTGCTCATCACGTCGTTCAGCGTCACCACGCCGACCACCAGGCTGTATTCGTTCACGATGACCGCGAAGTCCTCGCCCACCTGGCGGAACTGGTCCAGCACTTCGGCCAGTGTGAGCCGGTCCGGCACGATGAGCGCCTTGTGCAGCAGGCTGTCGTCGGTGAGCGTGATCGGCTGGTTCTTCAGCACGCGCTGGAACAGGTCCTTGGCGTCGACGTAGCCGATCACGTGGTCGATGTCGCCGTCGCACACCGGGTAGGTGGAATAGGGCTCTTCCGCGATGCGGGCGCGGATCACCGCGTCCGGATCGTCGCGCAGGAAATAGGCGATGCGCTCGCGATGGGTCATCGCGCTCGGCACCGTGCGGCTGTCCAGTTCGAACACGTTCGCGATCACCTGCTGTTCGCGCCGCGCCAGCGCACCGCTCTGCGCACCGGCTTCGGTCAGCGCCAGGATGTCGTCGGAAGTCACCTTTTCCTCGCGCACCCGTGGCAGGCGCAGCAGCTGCATCAGGCCGTCGGTCAGCCGCGCGTACAGCCACACGGCCGGCCGGAACAGCGCGCTCAGGAACAGCATGGGCGCGGCCACCCGCACCGCCAGCGTTTCCGGCACCGCCATGCTCACCCGCTTCGGGATCAGGTCGGCGAACAGGATGAACAGCGAGGTGACCAGCACGAAAGAAACCAGGAAACCGGCGGTGGTGGCGGTGTCGGCCGAGAGCCAGCGTTCCAGCAGCGCCGACACATAGGGGCTGAGCACGCCTTCGCCGACGATGCCGCCGAGCACCGCCACCGCGTTCACGCCGATCTGCACCACGGTGAAGTAGTGCCCCGGGCTTTCCTGGATGCGCATCACCTGCTCCGCCCGTGCGTCGCCGTCCTCGGCCATCTGGCGCAGGCGCAGCCGGCGCGAGGCGGCGAGCGCGATTTCGGCGATCGAGAAGAAGGCGCTGGTGAGGATCAGCGCCACGAGCAGCAGCACGCTCTGGGTCAGGCTCATGATGGGGTGCGCGGGGCGCCTTGCAGGACGTTGCAGCAGTCTACCGCGACCCCGGCGACCACCGTTCGTGTGCAGATAGTCGGGCAGGATGCGGCCTTTAGGTGCATAGTATCGGCCGGTGCGAAGGCCCGGGGCGTGTGAACAGGCCGCCCGTCTCGCACACTGTCACTGCTGTATTCCGGTTTCCTGCCCGCCCTGACTTCGTTTCGGCGACCTGAATTCCTTCGCATCCCAAAGCGATTCCGCAGTTGGCTCCATGGCGTCTCGTGCCCGTCAGCGCGGCCGACGCCCTTTTTTCATGCCTGCTCCGGGAGAACCGCAATGGCCAAGGAAGAACTGATCGACATGAACGGCGTGGTGACCGAAGTCCTGCCCGACTCGCGTTACCGCGTCACGCTGGAAAACGGCCACGTCATCGTGGCCTACACCAGCGGCAAGATGCGCAAGCACCACATCCGCATCATTGCCGGCGACAAGGTGTCGCTCGAAATGTCACCCTACGACTTCAGCAAGGGCCGCATCACCTTCCGCCACATCGAAGGTCGTGGTCCGGCGACGCCGCCGGCGCGCAGCAGCCACTGAAATCCGCACGGCCCGACCCCGCATTGCGGGGGCGCGGGCCGTTCAGCGTCCGCGCATCTTGCGGCGCTTCTCGTGCAGTTCCTGTGCCTCGACCGACAGCGTCGCGGTCGGCCGCGCCAGCAGGCGGGCGATGCCTATCGGGTCGCCGGTGAATTCGCACCAGCCGTAACTGCCGTCGTCGATGCGCGCCAGCGCCTCGTCGATGGTGTGCAGGTGCTTGCGCTCACGGTCGCGCACGCGCAGTTCCAGCGAATGATCCTCTTCCAGCGAAGCGCGGTCCGACGGGTCCGGCGTGCGTTCGAACTCGTGCAGATGTTGGGTCGTGTCGTGCGCAGACTGCAGCAGCGCATCGCGTTCGGCCAGCAGCCGCCTGCGGAAAAAAGCCAGTTGCGAGGGGGACATGTAGTCCGAAGGCGGGGACGCAAGCAGTGCCGCGTCTGAATCGGACTCGGGCAGAAGGACAGCGCTCATGGTTCTTGCCTTCCAGGTGAGCGGTGGGGTGAGCGGCGAGACTCCGGTGCGGGGTCACGACCGCCCTGCGAAGCACTCACCATACACCCCCGGCTCTGCCGCAGTACGTGCATTTTCGTTTCAGTGCGGGTCGGGCATGCTTTGCTGCAGGGCGGGCGGCCCAATGCGCAGACCCGGGTTTATTCATCGGGCAAGAGCGCATAGCATGGCGCCCGCTGCCGACCCCTCCATGGAGACCTGAATGAAGCTGTTCTACCTGCCGGGCGCCTGTTCGCTGGCCCCCCACATCGTGCTGCGCGAAGCCGGCCTGCCGTTCGAGCTGGTGCGCGTCGACCTCAAGAGCCAGACCACTGATGACGGCACGCCTTTCGGCAGCATCAGTTCCAAGGGCCAGGTGCCGGCGCTGCAGCTGGACGACGGCGAAGTGCTGACCGAAGGCCCGGTGATCGCCCAGTACGTGGCCGACCAGGTGCCGGCCCGCCGCCTCATTCCCGAAGCCGGATCGCGCGAACGCTACCGCGTGACGGCCTGGCAGAACTTCATTACCTCCGAACTGCACAAGGGCTATACGCCGCTGTTCAACCCGCTGTTCGACGCTGCCGCGCGCAAGGTGGCGGCCGACATCCTGCTGCGCAAGTTCACCTGGGTGGACAGCCAGCTGGGTGAGGACGGCTGGCTGTGCGGACCGGACTTCACGGTCGCCGACGCCTATCTGTACGTGGTGGCTGGCTGGAGCGCATGGGTCAGCCTCGACCTGTCGCAGCTGCCGCGCCTGCAGGCCTATCTTGCCCGCGTGGCTGCCCGTCCGGCGGTGCAGGCCGCGCGTGCGGCCGAAGGCCTGAAGGGCTGAGCGGACGGCCTTCCGCCGCAGGGCCGATTGACAGTGCGGGCGCCGCCGACGCAAGGTGAGCGCCCGCCGATGTGCGTGCCTTTCTTCCCCATTCTTCCGTGCTGAAAATCCTCCACACCGCCGACTGGCAGATCGGCAAGCAATACGGGCAGTTCGAACCCGACGAAGCGGTGCTGCTGGCCGAAGCGCGCATCGCCGTGGTCGAGCGCCTGGCCGCGCTGGCGACCGAACAGCAGGTTGATCTGGTGCTGGTGGCGGGCGACGTGTTCGATGCCCAGGGCATCGCCGACAAGACCGTGCTGCGGCTGTTCAACGCCACCCGCGGCTTCGCCGGCCCCTGGGTCATGCTGCCCGGCAATCACGATGCCGCACTCAGCGAATCGGTGTGGAGCCGCGCGCAGCGCCTCGCTGCGGTGCCGGATCACGTGCACCTGTGCCTGCGGCCGGAGCCGCTGCACTTCGAAGGGCTGAACGCGGTGCTGCTGCCGGCGCCGCTCACCCAGCGCCACACCTATGCCGACCTCACCGAGTGGTTCGCCGCGGCCGACACGCCGCCTGGCGCCTTCCGCATAGGGCTGGCGCACGGTGCGGTGCAGGGCGTGCTGGCCGAAGGCATCGATTCGGCCAATCCGATCGCCGCCGATCGCGCCGCACAGGCGCGGCTGGACTATCTCGCGCTCGGCGACTGGCACGGCTGCCGGCAGATCGACGCGCGCTGCTGGTACAGCGGCACGCCGGAAACCGACCGCTTCCGCAACAACGACTCCGGCTGTGCGCTGCGGGTCGATATCGACGCACCGGGCACACTGCCGCAGGTGAGCGTGCTGCAGACCGGGCGCTACCGCTGGCGCAGCGAGCGCGTGCTGCTGCAGGTGGCCAGCGACATCGACGCGCTGTGCGTGCTGCTCGACGGTCTGCAGGCCGGTGACGTGCTGCAGCTCGAACTCGCCGGCCAGACCGATCTGGCCGGTCTCGCCCGCGTGCGCGATGCGCTGGCGCAGGCACAGGGCCGCGCCCGCGCGCTGCGCGCCGACCTCGACCCGGTGCGCATTGAACCGACCGACGACGATCTGGCGCGGCTGGCCGCCGAAGGCTATCTGGGTGAAGTGATCGCCGACCTGCGCGCCGCCCAGGACAGCGCCGACGGCGACACCGCGCGCGACGCGCTGGTGCTGCTGGCCGGCCTGCTGGATGCACGCCGTACGGCCGGGGAGGCGCGATGAAGATTCGCCGCCTGCGGGTCGAACAGTTCCGCCGCTTCCGCCAGCCCTTCGAACTGCGCGACCTCGAACCCGGCCTCAATCTGTTCGCCGGTCCGAACGAAGCCGGCAAGAGCACGCTGGTCGCCGCACTGCGCGCCGCCTTCTTCGAGCGCCACCGCTCCGGCACGGTCGATCACCTGCGGCCGTGGAGCGATCCGGGCGCCTCGCCGGAAGTGGAACTGGATTTCGAACTCGACGACCGAGATTGCCGCCTGAACAAGCGCTTCCTCGGCCGCAAGCGCTGCACGCTGCAGTACGGCGAGCGCGCCTTCGATGGCGCCGAAGCCGAGGACTTCCTCGCCGAACGGCTGGGCTTCGCCTTCGCGTCCAAGGGCGCCAGCAAGGCCGAGCACTGGGGTATTCCCGGCCTGCTGTGGATAGAGCAGGGCAGCGCGCAGGAACTGCGTGAGTCGGTCGGTCATGCCACCGACCACCTGCGCAGCGTGCTCACTGCTTCGCTCGGCGAAATCGCCGGCGGCGAGGGCGACGACATCACCGCCGAAGTCGAGAAGCAGCGCAACGAGCTGCTCACGCCGTCCTCCGACCGGCCGCGCGGCATCTGGCTCGAAGCCCAGCAGCTGTGCGCACGGCTGGCCGGCGAGCTGGCCACGGTGGAGGCCGCGCTGCAGGACAGCCGGCAGAAGGTGGACCGTCTGGCGCAGCTGCGGCAGCAGCACGATGACGAAGCACAGAGCCGCCCTTGGGTGGCGCTGCGTGCGCAGGCCGCCGAGGCGCGTGCGGCGCTGGCCGAGGCGCAGTCGCTGCAGTCGCGGCTGGCCGGTGAGCGCGAGTCGGCGCAGGGGCTGGCACGGCAGGTCGAACTGCTGCGCGGCCAGGTCGCGGCGTTCGATGCGGAGGCCACCGACGCTGCGCGCCGGGCCGACGCGGTGTCCGCCGCGCAGCGTGCGCTGGACGCGGTGCAGGCGCTGGCCGCGCCCTGGCAGCAGCGCGAGCGCGAGGCGGCGCAGGCGCATGAAGCCGCCCGCAGGCGGCTGCAGCAGGCGCGCAGCCGCGACAACCTGCAGCAGGTGAGCCGCGAGCTCGATGACGCGCGCCGCAAGGCCGACGCCGCGCAGAACGCTTCGGCGCAGGTCGAGGCGGCACAGGCGCGCGTGCTCGCGCTGCAGGCCGAAGCCGCCGCCTGCGAAATCCGCGCGGCCGACCTGACCGCGCTGCGCGAACAGGCCAAGCGTCTGCGCGAACTGGATATCCGGCGCGCCGCACTCGCCACCCGGCTGCGCTTCGCACTCGACGACGGCCGCGAACTGCGCATCGGCGACGAGGTGATGACCGGCAGCGGCGAACGGCTGCTGCCTGAAGCCACCACGATCACCCTGCCCGGCCACGGGCGGCTGCGCATCGAACCGGGCGGCAGTGATGCCGCCGCGCTGGCACGCGAAGCGACCGAACTGATGGACCGGCAGGCCAGTACGCTGGCCCGGCTCGGGCTGGCGTCGCTCGACGCAGCCGAGGCGCGCCAGCAGCTGCATGCCCAGAAGCTGGCCGATCTGAAGGTGGCTGACGCGACGGTGAAGGCGCTGGCGCCGCGCGGTGTCGATGCGCTGCGCGCCGAATGCAGCGTGCTCGCCGGCCGGGTAGCCGAACTGACGCAGCGGCTCGATCCGCTGACCGTCGAGGCCCGGGGTGCGAGCGACGCGGCGGACCTGTCGTCGGTGGTCGAAGCCGAAGCGGCCGAAGAGCGGGCGCGTCAGTCGCTGGCCGACGCCGCGCGCCAGCTGGGCGAGGCGGTCAGCCGCCGGGCGGCGGCGCAGGCGGTGTTCGAAGCCGCGCAGGGCGAGGCGGCGGCAGCCCGGGCGCGGCTCGACGATCCGGGCCGTGCCGAGCGGCAGGCCGAGGCACAGCGCGCGCTGGCCGACGCACTGGCCCGGCAGGCGGTACAGGCGCAGCGGGTCGAGGCGCTGGCGCGTCAGCTCGAAGCGGCCCGCCCGCAGGCGCTGGAACAGGATGTGCAGCGGCTGGACCGCAGCGCCGACATTGCCGAAAAGACCCGCGACCAGCGGCGCGACGACATCACCCGGCTGGAAATCGAACTGCAGGCGACCGGCGCCCAGGGGCTGGACGAAAGGCAGGCCGCCCTCGCCCGCGACCTCGCCGCCGCCGGGCGCCGGCAGGACCAGCTGGCGCGTCGCGCCCGTGCGCTGGACCTGCTGCTCGGCCGGCTGCGCGACAAGCGGCGCGCGCTCACCCAGCGCCTGCAGGCGCCGCTGCAGACGCATCTGAATCACTACCTCGGCCTGCTGTTTCCGGGCGCACGCATCGCGATCGACGACAGCCTGAGCCCGGGCCCGCTCACCCGCGACGGCGCGGGCGGCAGCGAAAGCGGCGAGGTGGAGGCGCTCAGTTTCGGCGCGCGCGAACAGATGGGCGTGATCGCCCGCCTCGCCTATGCCGACCTGCTGCGCGAAGCCGGCCGGCCTACCCTCATCATCCTCGACGACGCGCTTGTGCACAGCGACGCCGCGCGGCTGGACCGGATGAAGCGCGTGCTGTTCGACGCCGCCAGCCGGCACCAGATCCTGCTGTTCACCTGCCACCCGGAGAACTGGCGCGATCTGGGTGTGCCGGCGCGTACGCTGGCGTCAACGGCTCTGCCCATCGGGCAGGGAGGGGCATGAGGATGATGAAGCCGGTCACGCAGCCGCGAGGCTCATCGTTTGACTGCAGGTGGTTCGCACTCCGCTGCGTGGCCGTCGTCGGGCTCGCATTTTCCGCGGGGGCGTGGAGTGCTGGCGGTGATTTCAAGCCGCCTTCGAGCGAGATCCGCCGGAACATCCGGGCGTCCTGTCAGGCGGGCCTGGATTCACGGCTCGGGGAAGATGCCCGCTCGGATACCCGACCGGCGCTGGCCAGATGGATTTCTCGCGCGGGTCTGGACGGTGCCTACTGTGACTGCGCCACAGACACTTTCGTGGCTGATGCCGGCAGTGCGCTGTTCCGACCGGACCCTGAGCGCAAGCTCGATGCGGTGATGAGGACGGCAAGCATGAAATGCCTGCTGCCCGCTTTTATCGAAAGTTTTCCCGCGTTCTGCTCGGGCGTGTTTGCCGATCTGGCCGCAACGTCCGGCATGGCTGCACCCGTGGCTGGCAGGGTCGAGACGCTGTGTGCCTGCGTGCAGGAGGATGTCGCAGCGCTGACGGTCAGCGGATTCGGCGCCTACCTGTCGAGTTCGCTGCGCGACCATGCGACCTTCCTGCAATTCAGGAAGCTGCCGCCCGCCGGCCGTGACAGCCTGGTGGCCTCGCTGCGGCGCTGCGGCTTCGATGATCTCAGGCGATCCGCTGACAACGAGTGATCGCCTGCTTCCACCCAGCCCTTACTTGCTGTTCGATTCAGACTTACTTCGCTCAGGTCCTGCCATGAACATCAACGCCACCCCGATCACCGCCGCGCTGGCCGGCGCCTTTTCCGCCGCGGTGTGGCCGATGCTGTGGTCACGCTTCGGCGGCGAGGGCGGCGACAGCGCCGGACTGGTGATCGCCACGCTGCTGGCGATCGCGCTGCCGGCCCACCTTTTCGTGGTGGGCCTGGGGCGCGCCGGTCAGGACGCCAGCCGCACGCTCGACACCGCGCTGCTGCGGCGTATCGGCGCCTGGCTGGCCGCCGCTGCCGTGGTGGCCGCGGTGCAGTCGCTGACCTGAGCGAGACGTCTCAGGGGCGCTCGACCGTCAGTTTCAGGTTGTCGATCGCGAGGCCGTGGTCGAAGCCCTGGTGATTGCGCACCACCCAGCGCAGCCACAGCCGGCCGCCGGCGGTCCAGGCCGGGCGGATGACGCCGCCCAGCGCCTGCTTGGCCAGCGGGTCGCGTCCGTACACCGGCGAGCCGGTAGGGGTGACGATGAGCGGCGACGGCGATTCGAAATCGAAACCGGCGCCCGGCCGCACCCACTCGACGTGGCCGAATTCCTCGCCTACGCCGTATTCGAACACCAGCCGGTTCAGGTCGTCACTGGCGCCCTGACGCCACTGCTGGCCTTCGAACGCCAGCTTCACGTTGCCGATGTCGCGGTCGCCGGCATTGCGGAAGGACACGGTGATGTAGCCGGCCAGCTGACCGGCGGCCGGCGTGCCGAAGTAGCCGCCGCCCGAACCCAGGCCGCCGAGCGCGCGGTCGCTGTCGCCTTCCAGGCCGTAGCTGTAGAAGCTGCCGCCGGTGTCGTCGCCGGTGTCGCCGCGGTAGGTCGGCGTGACCAGCGGCTGCTCGACGAAATTGAGCAGGCGCCAGCCGGGCAGCGTGTCGTTGTCGCGCCACTCGAAGGCGCGGCTGGTCGCGCCCAGCGTATTGAAGTCCTGGACATAGACATAGCGTCCGGTCGCGTCCGGCGTGACCTGGATGTCGGCCGTGGCGGGCAGCGCCACGGCCAGCAGCGCGGCGCCGAGCAGGCGGATGTGGAAAGCCTTCATTGCGCTCACCCGCTCAGGCCTGCTTGCGGCGCGCCGCCACGCCGATGATGCCGAGGCCGGCGGCCAGCAGCGCGATCGAGGCGGGCTCCGGTACGGCCGGGATGGCCACGCTCAGCGACACGTTGTCGATCGCCAGACCGTGGTCGAAGCCGGCGCTGTTGTAGTCGATCCAGGTGATCCACAGGGTCTGGCCGGCCTGCCATTCGAGCGCGATGTCGCCGCCCAGCTGAACCGCGTTGGCATTCCCGTCGGTGCCGTAGCCTGCGGTGCCGGCGTTGGCCACCGGCGAGTTGTACTTGAATGACACGCCCGGATTGATCCAGGTGGTGACCGCGCCGAAGGTGTCGCCGAAGCCGTAGCGGAAGTCCAGCGTGTCGGTGGTGGCGTTCGATTCGCCGACGCGCCACTGTTCGGCGTCCCAGTACACGCCGACGCCTTCGATCGTGCGATCGGCGTCGTTGCGGAAGGACACCGCGACATAGGCCGACAGCGCGTTGGACGCCGGCGAGCCCCAGTAGGCACCGCCGGAACCGAGGGCGCCGAGGGCGCGGTCGCTGTTGCCGTTTGCACCGTAGCTGTACACGTAGCCGCCGGCGTCGGCACCCGCGCTGGCGCGGTAGTAGGTGATCGGGTTCTTCAGCGCATTGAACAGCGACCAGCCGGCCAGCGTGCTGTCATTGGTCCAGGCAACGTTGGTGTTGCCGTTGGCCGACGCCAGCGTGTCGAAGGTCTGCTGGTATTCGTAGCTGTCGAACTGCCCCCAGGCGTCGCGTTCAAGCGTGACGCTCAGTGCGGCGTGGGCCGGTGCGGCGAGGGCTGCGGTCAGTGCGAGGGCGAAGGTGCGGATGATCATGGCGGTGTGCTCCGTATCGGTTGTTCTGGGGTGTCAGGCGAGCGGCAGCAGCGCGCGGTGTGCGCTGCCCGGCAGGGTGCGCAGCGTGGCGCCCTCGCTGAGCGTGTAGCTGCGCGATTTCACGGTGCTGACGAAATGCCAGGTGGCGCGGCATTCGTCGCGGGTGGCGGTGAGCACCAGGAAGCCGCGGTGGCCGGTTTCGGCGTACTTGAGGTCAGGGATGGCGTCGACCATCCACTGCGCCACCACTTCCGGCGCGTCGGTGCGGCGGGTCACTTCCATGCCGGGTGAGGACACGCCGGGCGTGGCGAACTCGACGCCGATGCGGTGGCCGTCGGCATCGACCAGATCGCTGGCCCAGGCGTTGTGGGTGTCGCCGGCCACCACCACCAGGTTCTTGTCCAGCCGCCGGGCGGCGGCGTACACCGCCTCGCGCGCGGCGGCATAGCCGTCCCAGGCGTCGGTGCTGCGCGGGATGGCCGGCTGGTTCAGCACATAGCGCTCGGCGCGGGTGAGGTCGTCCGGGCGGGTGGCGGCCTTGTCGTTCAGCGCGATCCAGTTCGAGATCGAAATCTGGTCCAGCGCGATGGCGGCCGGAATCTCGGCGCGTGCCATCAGTACCTGCTGGCCCAGCACCTGCCAGGTGGCGGAAGACGCTTCCAGTCGCGACTCCAGCCAGGCCTGCTGTTCGCTGCCCAGCATCTGGCGCGAAGAGGCGCCCATCGCGGCGCGCAGCGCGCTGGCATCGATGCCTTCAGGGCCGACGAAGTCACCGAAGGACAGCTGTTCGGTACGCGCCAGCAGGCGGGTTTCCAGCATGTGCAGCGACAGCAGGTCGCCGAAGTCGAAGGAGCGGTAGATGCGGCGCAGGTCGCTGGTGTCCGGCGTGCGTACCGGCAGCCACTCGTGATAGGCCTTCAGCGCGGCATTGCGGCGGGTGGCGTAATCGCCTTCGGTGGCCGGCGTGTGATTGGCGGCGCCGCTCACATAGGTGTTGTTGCACACCTCGTGGTCGTCCCACACCGGAATCAGCGGCAGCGACGCGGTCAGCGCCTGCAGGCCGGCGTCACTGCGGTAGAGCGCGTGGCGGGTGCGGTAGTCGGCCAGCGTGATGCACTCGCCGGCCGGCAGCACTTCGCGTCCGAGCGCTGCGGCATCGTCGCTGGCGTAGCCGCCGCGGCCGTATTCGTACATGTAGTCGCCGAGGTGCAGCGCGGCGTGCAGATCGTCCATGCGCGCCGCTTCGGCGTAGGCGTGGAAATAGCCAGCAGGGAAGTTGGAGCAGGAAAACACCGCCAGCTTCACCTGATCGACCGCGCCTTCCGGCAGCGTGCGGGTGCGCCCCGCCGGCGAGCGCTGGCCGGCATAGGTGAAGCGGTAGTGGTAGCGGGTGTCCGGGCTGAGACCGTCGACGTCGATCTTCACGGTGAAGTCGCGGGTGGCATTGGTGCGGAACTGGCCACTGCGCACCACGCGCGAGAAGCCGGCGTCGGTCGCCACCTCCCAGTTCACGCGCGGATTGGCGTCGCCGGGCGCGCTGACCCGGGTCCACAGAATGACCCGGCGCGCAAGCGGGTCGCCGCTGGCGATGCCGTGCAGGAAGGGCGCCGCGGCGGCGGCCGGACGGCTGTGCAGCAGGACGGGCGTGGCGAGGGCGGCGGCGCCCAGCGTGCCGATGAAGCGGCGGCGGCCGGAGTGATGCGTGCTCATGGGATTCGGTGCGGTGCGTGAAAACGGAAGCCGCGCAGTGTCCGGGCGGCCGATGACAGTTCGCACCGCCGCCCAGGCGGCCGGCATGGTCCGTTCGGATCAATCCCTACCCATCGGCCCCGCGCCACCGGCCCGTGCCGACGTGATCCGGATCACGCTGCGCGTCAGGTCCTTCGCAGCGCGCCGAACCGCCCGCGGACGGGTACCGGCAAGGACGCAGGCACCCGCCGGAAGCGGTGTCCGGCCCGTGCAGGCCGCCGTAGGCGGGCGTGCGTGCAGCCCTGCCTCGCAGCCAGGCCCGGCGGGGCACCTCTCCGCGTTTCAATATCTCTGTAACGAAAAAGCAATCAAGCATTGATTCGTTCGTCACGATGGGGGCGGCGGCTAGGCTGGGTTCATCGGTGTGCCGACAGTCCGTGCGCACCTCGCCCGCTGTGGCCCTGACATCCGGCCCTTTCCGGTCGCCAGCCGCAGCCGGTGCAGTCCGGAGGAATGCCCATGAACCTGGGTCTGGTCGATCTGTTCCACGTCATCATCACGCTGGCGCTACTGCTGAGCGCTGCCCACCTCGGTGGCTATGTCGCGGCACGCCTGCGCATTCCGCCCATGGTGGGTGAACTGGCCGGCGGCCTGCTGATGGGCCAGACCGTGCTGAAGCGGCTGTGGCCCGACGCGCACGCCTGGCTGCTGCCGGCATTACCCGCGACCGGCGGCACGGTGCCGCCGGTGCTGACCGTACTGGGCTTCTGCAGCACCATAGGCCTGCTGCTGCTCATGTTCATCGGCGGGCTGCAACTGCGTCGCCTGCTCACCCGCGATGACACCGCGTCGGTCGGCTGGGTGGCGGCCACCGGCGTCATCGTGCCGGTGGTGGCCGGCCTGCTGCTGTTCGAAGTGGTCGATTTCAGCGGCTATGCCGGCACGGCCGGGCATCTGGGGGCGCTCAAGATCGTGCTGCTGATCGAACTGGCGATCACCAGCATTCCGGTCATCGCGCGCATTTTCCTTGACCTCGGCCTGATGCACAGCCGGCTTGCCCGCATCGTGCTGTCGGTAGCGGTGATCGAGGACGTGCTGCTCTATGTGGCGCTGTCGATCGCGCTCGGCATGGTGCAGGCGAAATCCGGTGGCGATGCGTCGGTGCTGACCTGGCTTGGCGTCGGGCCGGACGAACCGGCTTTCGTGGTGTGGCATATCGCCGCCAGTCTGCTGCTGCTCGGTGTCGCCGCCTGGGGCTTCGGACCGGTGCATGCGCCGGGCGGCGAGGCCTGCGCCCGTTTCAATTTCATCGCCCGGCGCAGTCCGCTGGCCTGGCTGCTCACGTCGGTGCTGGCCATTACCGGTGTGGCCATGCTGCTGGGCCTGGCGCCGATGTTCGGTGCGCTGGTGGCTGGCATCGTCGCGTCGCGCAATACGCATCCGGAGGTGGTGAAGGCACAGCAGCAGGTCGAGTCGGTCGGCCTGGGCTTCTTCATCCCGCTCTATTTCGCACTGATCGGCGCTTCGCTTGATCTGGTGCGCGATCTCGACGTACGCCTGACCCTCGGCATCCTGGTCTTCGGCAGCGTGGTGAAGTACGGTGGCGCGCTGCTCGGCGGCTGGCTTGCCCGCGAACCGCTGCCCATGGCCAATGCGCTGGCGATCAGCGTCAATGCGCGCGGGGGGCCGGGCCTGCTGGTGGCTGCCAGCGCGTTCGCCGCCGGCATCGTGAATCCGGCGGCCTATACCAGCCTGGTCATGCTGTCGGTGGTCACTTCGGTCGGGGCCGGACTGTTCCTGGCTCACCTGCTGCGTACCCGGCCGGCTGTGGCGGAACTGATCGTGCGCGAAGAAGCGGCCGATGGCACGGCGGCCGGAGACGGCTTCGGACTGCTGCGCCGGCCGCACTGACGCGCGAATCGTTGCCGAAATTGACCGAATCGGTGCTCCGCGCCGGTCCGGTCCGCGGTATGTTCCGCAGATGCTCAGTTTTCTGTCGTCCCCGCCCCACGCGGTCATGGATCTTCTGCTCGACGCGGTGTGCATCGTCGACCAGTCCGGCCGCTTCATCTACGTCAATGCAGCCTTCGAGCGCATCTTCGGTTACACGGCCGAAGAGATCGCCGGTCGCAACATGATCGATCTGGTGCTGCCCGAGGACCGGGCACGCACGCTGAGAGCCGCCTCCGACATTATGGCCGGCGAGCCTAAATTCAGTTTCGAGAACCGCTATCTGCGCAAGGACGGGCAGGTGGTGCACATCATGTGGTCGGCGCGCTGGTCGGAGAACGAGAAGGTGCGGGTCGCGGTCGCCCGTGACATCACCCGCCGCAAGCGCGCCGAGGCGATGCAGGCGGCGATGTACGCGATGTCCGAGGCGGTGCACGTGGCGACCGATCCTTTCGGCCTGTTTGCGCTGGCGCACCGCATTGTCGGCAATCTGTTGCCGGCCGATCAGGTGGTGGTTGCGGTGCGTGGCGAACACGACGCCGCACTGCATGTCGCCTATGCGGCCGACCAGGCGGGGCTGCCGACCGACGGGCCGAGCACCCGCTGCCTGGAGTTCTGCCGCGCGGTGGTGGAGGGGGTCGCGCCGCAGCGCAACGACGAAGAGGCCGGTGATCTCTGGCTGGGCGCGCCACTGGTCGCTGTCGATGGCTGCATCGGGGCGGTGTCGCTGAAAAGAAGGGCCGGAGGCCGGCCCTTCTCCGACGAGGACAAGGATCTGCTGCACTTCGTCGCGATGCAGATGGCCACTGCGCTGGAGCGCATGCAGCTGCACACGCGGCTGCGCCGGATGGCGCAGTACGACAACCTGACCGGCCTGCCCAACCGGGCGCTGCTGCACGACCGCATCGATACCGCAGTTGCGGTCGCCCGCCGCAACAAGGGGCGGCTGGCGTTGCTTTATCTTGATCTGGACCGGTTCAAGGACGTGAACGATACGCTCGGTCATGCCGCCGGCGATCAGTTGCTGCAGGCGGTGGCGCAGCGCCTGCGCGACTGCGTGCGCGATGCCGACACGGTGGCACGGCTGGGCGGCGACGAATTCGTCGTGCTGATCGCCGCGCTCACCCGGCAGGAAGACGCCGAAACGGTGGCGGAAAAGATCCGTGCAGCGCTGGCCGAACCGGTGATGCTGGAAGGCCGTGCGCTCACCGTCAGCACCAGCATCGGCATTGCCCGCTGGCCGGAGAACGGCGACGGCGCGAAGGATCTGCTGCTGATCGCCGACGCCGCGATGTACGCGGCCAAGCGTCGGCGCTGAGGGGTTCAGCGGCTCACAGCGCGCGGCCCCAGGCGAAGCCGAGGATGTGTTCGCTCAGGTGCACGTCCGCTTCGCCGCCGCCGAAGGGTACGGCCGGAATTGAAGCGCTGCCGCGCACGGTTTCGCGGAAGGCGCGGGTGTAGGACAGGCTCAGTTCGCCGCCCGCGGTTTTCCAGGTCGCCCCGACGCTGGCGTGATCGCGCACCACGCCCGGCGCCAGAATATTGAGCAGGGTCTGGCCGGACGGTACGGGCGCCGACACATGGCTGTAGCCGGCGCGCAGCGTCAGGTCGTCGCTCCAGTCGTAGCTTGCGCCCAGCTTCCACACCGTCACGTCGCGCCAGCCGAAACCCGGCCCCTCGTCGGAACCGAGCGGGTTGCCGGCGAACAGTGGCGCCAGCGTGCGGCCGACCGAAGGCACGCCGCTGTATTCGATGCGCTGCACGTCGGCCGCCAGCGTGAGCGCACGGGTGGCCTGCCAGGCGAGGCCGGCGCCGTAGTTCTCGGGCACGTCGAAGCCGCCGCCTTCGGCGAACAGTCCGCGGTACTTGTCGAAATCGCCCATGCGCGTCTTGGACGCCCAGGTCAGGCCCACGGTCAGCGTCGGCGACAGCCGGCCGGTGTAGCCCAGGCGCAGGCCCCAGCCGATGGCGTCGTCGCGACCCTGATCCGACACCTGGCCGGGTGCCGCCGAAAAGCCCGCGAAAGGCTGTATGCCCTTGGCCTTGAACTGCTGCCAGGCGAGGTTCACCGCCACCCCGACCGCGTGGTCCGGCGTGATGCGCCAGGCCAGCGACGGCGACACGAAAACCTGTGCCAGATCGATGCCGGCATTGCCCTGTGCGCCGAAGCTGCGGAAGGGGTTGCGGCTGTAGTCGGTGTTCATGCCGCCATTGCCATAGACCGCGACACCGAAGGCGTAGTCGCCGCCGAACTGGCGTACATAGCCCAGCTCGGGAATGAAGAAGTTGCGCGTGTCGTCGCCGTCGTAGCGGCCATCCAGACCGGCGCCGTTGCCGGTAATTTCCGCACCGCGGCTGGGCCGGAACCACACCGCGCCGACGTCGATCCGGTTGCCGACGAAGGCGCTACCCGCCGGATTGGTGGCGGCCGCCAGTCCGTCCTGCGGCAGTGCGATGCCCACGCCCGCCATGCCCTGCGACTTCACGCCATAGCCGTGCTGCAGGTAACCGTTGGTGGCGAAGGCGGGCGCTGCGGCGAGCAGCGAAAGGACGAGCAGGCGATGTTTCATGATGTGCGCGCGGCAGGAAGAGAGGGCGCAGCCTAGCGGCGGCCTTCCCGCACACGAACCACGAAATTCTGATTTGCTTATCCGGCAGCCCTGCTGCCGCTCAGCGTGCCCCGGGCTGCGGCTTCAGGCTGCGGCTCAGCGCCAGCTTGCGCACGATGGACGAGAAGGAGCGCATTTCGCTCGCCTGCTGGTTCTTGCCCCGCTTCCACAGGATGCCCGGCGTGCGGATCGGCGTCGGGCTTTCCAGCAGGATGCGGCGCAGGCCGGACTGCGGCGTCACCGCGTTGGCGGCGACCACCGAACCGATCTGCGTGCGTGCCACCAGGCCCAGCATCGGCGCAATGGTGTTCATCTCCGCCACCACCTGCGGCTCGGCGCCGCAGGCGCGAAAGCATTCGTCCAGCATCACCCGGGTGGCGAATTCGCGCGGCAGCAGCACCAGCTGCTGGCGGTGCAGTTCCACCAGACGCACGCGCTTGCGCTGCGCCAGCGGATGATCTTCGGCCACCACCAGCACCATTTCCTCGTTGTACAGCGGCTCGAACCACAGATCGTCCGGCGTGGCCGGGCGGTAGGCGATGCCCAGATCCAGCTCGCCTGACTTCACCTTTGCGCTGATGTCGTCGGCCGACAGTTCCTCGACGATGACGCGCGCGGTCGGGTGCCGGGTCAGGAAGGTGGCCACGCATTCCGGAATGAAGCCGAGGTTGAAGGTGTGGGTGGCGCCCACGCGCACCTCGCCGGCGAGATCGGCCGACGATTCCTTCAGCGCGCCTATGCCCATGTCCACCGCCCCCAGCGCCTGGATGGCGTATTCGAGGAAGCGCTCGCCACCGTCAGTCAGCATGACCCGCTTGCCGACGCGCTCGAACAGCGGCTGATCCAGCTCTTCCTCGAGCTGGCGTATCTGGTGCGACAGCGTCGATTGCGTGACATGCACCCGTTCGGCGGCGCGCGTGAAGTTGAGGCACTCGGCCAGCGTAACGAAGTAGCGCAGGTGTCGCAGTTCCATGGCTTTGCGGCGTCAGGTCTTAACTATCGATGGCATAGATGGTAACGATGAAAATTCATCATTTCTACATCTTGTTCGGCCTGCCTATCCTCCACCGACAGATGACCGCGGGCCCTTCGACGGCACCGCGGCGACAACAGGATGGAGGAGATGCAATGACCCGCTCCGTGGGCGAAGACCTCAGCCGTGCCGTACTGGCGCGGCTGGACGGCTGCAGCGATGCACGCCTGCGCACCGTAATGGAGGCGCTGGTAAGTCATCTGCACAGCTTCGTCCGTGAGGTCGATCTGACGCCTGAAGAGTGGTCTGCCGCCATCGACTTCCTGACCGCCACCGGTCAGGCCTGCACCGCCCGCCGCCAGGAGTTCACGCTGCTGTCCGACACGCTGGGCGTGTCGATGCTGGTGATCGCGCTGGCACAGGCCCGCACCGGTGACCGCTCGAACGGCGCCACCGATGCGACCGAAGCATCGGTGCAGGGGCCGTACTGCCTGCAGGGCAGGTCTGACTGTCCGCTTGGTACCGACATCGCCGAGGGCGTGCGTGGCGAGCCCACCTTCTACGCCGGCCGCGTCACCGATACCGAAGGCATGCCGATCGCCGGTGCGCTGCTCGATGTGTGTTCCGGCGACGGCACTGGCGACACGCCGATGCATGCACACGGCCGCTTCCGGACCGACGATCAGGGGCGCTACTGGTTCTGGTCGGTCCGTCCGGCGCCTCAGGCGCTGCCGGCGGACGGACCGGTCGGCCGCCTGCTCGAACGCGCGGGCGCTCACCTGAACCGCCCGGCTCACCTCCACATGAAAGTGTCGGCAGACGGCTTCGTGCCCCTCGCCACCCAGCTGTTCGTGGCCGGCAGCGACTACCTCGATTCGGACGCGGCGTTCGGCGTGCGCGACAGCCTGATCGTCGATTTCGACCGTCACGAACAGGGCGAAGCGCCGGACGGGCGGCGCATGCGCAAACCCTACTGGTCGGCCCACTACGACTTCCGGCTGGCGCCGGTGCATGACTGATTTCGACGCCGCGCCGGCGTGCGCGGCAGCAAAGGACCTCACGATGAAGATAGGCAAGGAAACGATTCCGCGGACCGCGATCTCGACCTCGGACGAACATTCGATCACGGTGCGCGGCGCCGACCTGTGCGGCGAGCTGATCGGCCGCATCGGCTTCACGGAATATTTCCATCTGCTGGTGACCGGCCGGCGTGCGACACCCGCGGCCACCGCCGTGCTCGACGCCACGCTGGTCGCCATCGCCGAACACGGTCTGGTGCCCAGCGTGCAGGCCAGCCGGATGACGCTGGCCGCCGCCCCCGACGCGCTGCAGGGTGCGGTGGCGGCCGGCATTCTGGGCTGCGGCTCGGTCATTCTCGGGGCGTCGGAAACCGCCGGCCGCCTGTTCCACGAAATCGAGCAGCGCGCCGCCGGTGGCGACATCGACACCGCGGCACGCGAGGTGGTGCAGGCCTGGCGCGCCGAAAGGAAGCCCATTCCCGGCTACGGCCACCCGCAGCACAAGGCGCGTGACCCGCGTGTTGACGCGCTGTTCGCGGTGGCCCGCGAACACGGCATCGACCTGCGCTACGTCGCAATCGCCGAAGCGGTCGAGCGGGCGATTCCGGCCGTGATCGGCAAGGACCTCAAGCTCAATGTGTCGGCCGCGATTCCGGCGCTGCTGCTGGGCGTCGGCTTCCCGCTGGAGGCACTCAAGGGGGTGCCTATCCTGGCGCGCACCGCCGGCCTGATCGCGCATCTGACCGAGGAGCTCCAGCGCTCGATCGGTTTCGCGCTGTCCTATCAGGCCGCCCGCGAAGCGCAGTACGACGGCGAGCCGGCACGCGACGGAGCAGCGGAATGAGCGGCGTGCTCGACGGCGTGCGCGTGATCGAACAGGGCACCTTCATCACCGGCCCGGCGGCCGGCATGATCCTGGCCGACCTGGGCGCGGACGTGATCAAGGTGGAACAGCCGGAAACCGGCGACCCCTTCCGCGCGTTCAAGGGCGGCCTCTACAGCCCGCACTTCCAGACCTACAACCGCAACAAGCGCAGCATCGCGCTGAACACCAAGAACGCCGACGACCTCGCGGTGTTCGACGACCTCATCCGCAGTGCGGACGTGTACATCCAGAACTTCCGTCCCGGCGCGGCGGAACGTCTCGGTGCGGGCGAGGCGCGCCTGCGCGCGCTGAATCCGCGCCTCATCTACTGCGCCATCAGTGGTTTCGGGCAGACCGGCCCGGCTGCACAACGGCCGAGTTACGACACGGTGGCCCAGGCTGCGAGCGGATATCTGAAGCTGCTGGTGAACCCGGCGGATCCGCGCGTCGTGGGGCCGGCCGTCGCTGACGCGATGACCGGCTACTACGCCGCCTTCGGCATTCTCGGCGCGCTGTACGAGCGCGAACGCACCGGCGCCGGCCGCAAGGTCGAAGTGTCGATGCTGGAGGCGATGTGCCACTTCAACCTCGACGCCTTCACCCACTACCTGTCGGAAGGCGAAGTCATGGGGCCGTTCAGCCGGCCCAGCGTGTCGCAGTCCTACGTGCTGCGCTGTGGCGACGACCGGTGGCTGGCGCTGCACATGTCCTCGCCGGAAAAGTTCTGGCAGGGCCTGGCCGAAGCCATGGGCCGGCCGGACATCTTCAGCGATCCGCGCTTCTGTTCGCGCGAGGCGCGCATCCATCACTACGACGACCTGATCGCGCTGCTGCGCAGCGTGTTCGCCACCGACACGCGTGAGGCCTGGTGCGCACGGCTGGCGGCGCAGGACGTGCCGCACGCGCCGATGTACGACACCGATGAGGTGCTCGCCGACCCGCAGGTGCGTCACCTCGAACTCGAAGTCGGTGCCCGGCACCCGCAGATGGGGCCGTTCCGCACCATCCGTTTCCCGGTGTCCTTTGACGGACGGCGCGCCTTCGACATCCAGCCGCCGCCGGTGCTCGACGAGCACGGCGAGGCCATCCGCAGCAGCCTGCAGCACCCGGACGCCGGCACATCCACCCAGGCCGGCGACGACAGATGAAGGGACGACTCACGACGCAGCACTGACAGGCCAGCCGCGCTCTTGCCGCGGTGGCGCCACACATCAAAAGAAGGAGGAGGCATGAACAACAACACAATACGAAATGTGCCGCGCAGGCCGCGCCGCACGCTGCTGGCCACGCTGTGCGGGCTGGCATGGCTGCAGCCGGCCGCGGCATTCGACATCGACACCGGCAATCCGGACGTGAAGATGCGCTGGGACAACACGGTGAAGTACTCGGGCGCCTGGCGCCTGGAGGACCGCTCGCGGCTGCTGACCAGCGACATCAACCAGGACGATGGCAACCGCAATTTCGGTCGCGGCATGATTTCGAACCGGGTCGACCTGCTGTCCGAGTTCGACATGAGCTACAAGGGCAACATGGGCCTGCGCGTCAGCGGCGCCGGCTGGTATGACAGCATCTACCAGCGCGACAACGACAACAATTCGCCGGCCACCGCCAACCAGCTGTCACGGCCGGCCGGCGAGTTCGTCGACGCCACCCGCGACCTGCACGGCGGACGTGCCGAATGGCTGGATGCCTTCGTCTATGCCACCGGCGAGCGCGCCAACATGCGCCTGGGCCGCCACTCCATCCTGTACGGCGAAACCCTGTTCTTCGGCGCCAACGGCATTGCCGCAGCGCAGTCGCCGACCGACATCGTGAAACTGCTGTCGGTGCCGAACTCGCAGTTCAAGGAAATCGTGCTGCCGGTGAATCAGGTGTCCGGCCAGCTGCAGCTGACCGACACCGTGTCGATCGGTGCCTACTACCAGTTCGAGTTCCGCAAGAACCGCATTCCCGGCGTGGGCAGCTACTTTTCGGGTGCTGATGTGCTGGGCCCGGGTACCGAACGCTTCCTGTTCGCGCCGGGCATCGGCGTGCCGCGTATCGAAGACGGTGACGCCAGCGACTCCGGTCAGGGCGGCGTGCAGCTGCGCTGGCGTCCGGAAGGCAAGGACATCGAGTTCGGCTTCTACGCGGTGCGCTACCACGACAAGAACTTCCAGGTGTATCTGCGCCCGGTCGCTGGCGACCTGCAGATGGTCTATCCGGAAGGCGTGCGCGCCTACGGCGTGAGCTTCAGTACCGAAATCGCCGACTTCAATCTGGCCGGTGAATTTTCTGTCCGCCGCAATACGCCGCTGGTCAGCGGCCCGGTGGTCGACCTGAGCCCGACCGGCGTGGCCGACAACGACCGCAACGCGCTGTATGCGATCGGCAATTCGGCGCACGCCAACCTGTCCGGCATCTTCTTTCTGAACCGCTCGAAGTTCTGGGACAACGCCTCGCTGGTCGCTGAACTGGCCTGGAACCGCCGCACCAGCATCACGAAGAACGCCGCCGAGCTGGATCCGAACACCTCGCGCGATGCCTGGGGTCTGCGTTTCGTGTTCGAGCCGCAGTGGTTCCAGGTGGCGGCCGGTCTCGACCTGTCGGTGCCGATCGGCGTTGGCTACAACCCCAAGGGCAATTCGTCGGTGGTGCAGCTGTTCAACGGCGGCGTGGAGCACGGCGGCGACGTGTCGATCGGCGTCAAGGGCGTCTATCAGCAGGTGTGGCGCGGCGGCATCAACTACACCCACTACGTTGGTCAGGCCGGCAATGCGCTGGGCACCGACGCCAACCTCACCTTCAAGCAGAACTACGCGGACCGCGACTTCATCTCGGTTTCGCTGCAGCGCACCTTCTAAGAACACCGGAGACTGCACATGATTTCTACCAAAACACTTGCGGCCGCCCTGCTGGCCGCGTCGATGGCCGGCACCGGCTGGGCGGCGGTGACCGCCGACGAAGCCGCCAGGCTGAAGGCCGAACTGACGCCGCTGGGCGCCGAAAAGGCCGGCAACAAGGACGGCAGCATTCCCGCCTGGAGCGGCGGTTACACCAAGGTGCCGGCGGGCTACAAGAGCGGTCAGCCGCGACCCGATCCGTTCGCCGACGAGAAGCCGCTGTTTACGGTGACCGCGGCCAATATGGCGCAGTACGCCGACAGGCTGGACGAAGGTCAGCAGTACCTGCTGAAGAAGTACCCGGACTACCGGATCAACGTCTATCCGACCCACCGCAGCGCCGCCGCACCGCAGTGGGTGTATGACGAAACGTTCAAGAACGCCACCCGCGCGAAGCTGGACGGCGATTCGGTCACCGATGCCTATGGCGGCATTCCGTTCCCGCTGCCCAAGACCGGCGCCGAGCTGCTGTGGAATCACTCGCTGCGCGTGCGCTCGCAGGGCTACCGGCAGGCTTTCCGCACCTACACCGTGGATACCAACGGCACGGCTTCGCTGGCGAGCGGCGCGCTGAACGAAGTGACGATTCCCTACTACACCAAGGGCCTGTCGCCGGAAAATCTGAAGAGCAACGGCGGTGCCTACTACCAGAACCTGCAGTCGGTGGAGTCGCCGTCTATCCGTGCCGGCGAGATGCTCATGTACTACGACCAGCTCGATAACACCCGGCCGGCCTGGCAGTACCTGGTGGGCCAGCGCCGGGTGCGTCGTGCGCCGACCATCTGCTGCGATACGCCGAACTTCGTGGCGTCCGGCGTCGACTTCTTCGACCAGGTGTTCGTGTGGTTCGGTCCGGCCACCAACTACGACTGGAAGATCGCCGGCAAGAAGGAGCTGATCATCCCGTACAACAACAACCGTCTGGTGGCGGCCAAGCCGGAGGACGCGATGGCCAAGCACTTCGTGAATCCGGATCTGGTGCGCTGGGAGGTTCACCGCGTGTGGGTGCTCGAAGGAACGGTGCGCGCCGGCAAGCGCGACGTGCGCCCGAAGCGCCGGCTCTACCTCGACGAGGACACCTACATCGCCGCCATCGGCAACACCTGGGACGCGCAGGGCGCGCTGTGGCACACCAGCTACGGCTTTCCCTGGGTCCAGTACGAGATTCCGGCCGTGGGTCAGGAAACCTACACCACGCTGGACCTGATCAAGGGCACCTACTCCTACACCACGATGAGCGATCAGCAGAACCAGATCCAGGTGATCGATCCGCTGCCGCCGAGCTACTACACACCGGAATCGCTGTCGCGTCGCGGGGTGCGGTGATCCGGTCGGTTCAGGCCCTGCCGGACGGCGGGGCCGCAACCGGACCGATCAACTGAGTGTGTATTCGGGAGTGCAGCATGAGCAGCAATGAAAATTCCGTACTGATCGTCGGCGCCGGGCCGACCGGACTGATCCTGGCGCATGAGCTGATGCGTCGCAACGTGCCGGTGCGGCTGATCGAGAAGCGCAAGGGGCCGTCGCACACCACGCGGGCGATGACGGTGCATGCGCGGTCGATGGAAATGTTCGAACACATGGGCATCGCCCACCGGCTGGAAGAGGTCTGCCTGCAGTGCCCGGGCAACATCTACCACTTTCCGCATCTGGCGGAGGACGCGCAGCCGCGTACCGACTACCGGGTGCTGCCGACCCGGTTCGCCTTCTACTACAAGATCAACCAGAACGATTTCGAGCAGGTTCTGCGCGAGCACCTGTTCTCGCAGTACAGCCTGAAGCCGGAGTACCGCACCGAACTGGTCGGCCTCACGCAGGACGGCCCGCAGGTCGAGGCCCGCATCGCGCTGCCGGACGGATCGACCGAAACGCGTCGCCATCCGTGGGTGGTCGGCTGCGACGGCGTGCGCAGCTTCGTGCGCGGCGCCGCGGGCATCGATTTTCCGGGCGAGGAAGTGGCCGCCATGGCGATGATGGATGTCGAACTGAGCAATGTGACCTTCGACGATCGCTGGATGAACTACTTCTTCGACAAGTCGCTGTTCATGAACTGCACCAAGCTGCCCGGACGCTGCTGGCGCATCTACATGAGCGAACCGAGCGGCGCCTTCGTGCATGCCGACAATCCGCGCGAGGCCTTCCAGACGGTGGCCGACAGGCTGGGCATCGGCATGCGGATCGGCGAACCGGAGTGGGCGACCGCCTGGGCGATCCGCAACAACATTGCCGACCGCTACCGTAACGGCCGCATGCTCATCTGCGGCGACGCTTCGCACGTGCATTCGCCGTCGGGTGGTCAGGGCATGAACGGCTGCATGCAGGACGCCTTCAACCTCGGCTGGAAGCTTGCGGCGGTGTTCAAGGGGCAGGCCTCCGAGAGCGTGCTGGACAGTTATGAACGCGAGCGCAAGCCGATAGGCGAACAGATCACCGAAGGCGCGATGTCCACCCACGAAATCGTGATGGGATTCGGCATCGAACCGGAGGAGCGCTATCACTACACGCAGGAAGAGGGCTGGGAGGCGCGCACGATCGCGCTGGTGTCCGGCCTGTCGCACAACTACCGCGACGTGTCGGTCGTGCCGCAGCTGCTGCACGCGGTTGCGGGCCCCCGTGCGGGCGAGCGTGCACCCGATGCGCTGCTGGTGCGCGAGCCGCAGAAGCGCCTGTACGACGTGTTCAGGCATCCACGCTTCACGCTGCTGGTGGTGCCCGGTGCGGACGGTGAATCCCATCTGGCCATCGGACGCAGGCTGCGTGACGAGCTGGACCGCCGCTACCCGGGCCAGGTACTGGCCTGCCTGATTCCCGGGGCGGCCGAGCAGGTGGCCGAACATCCGGACCCGGACCGGGCGACCAAGGCGACGGCCCTGTCCGCGGGGCGGGGCGACGAGCTCGGCTTCGACTTCGATCACCGGGTTGCTGATGAAACCGGCGAAATCCGCGCGCGCTACGGCATTGGCGCCGAAGGCCGTCTGGTGCTGGTGCGCCCCGATCTCTATGTCGGCATGAGCTGCGTGCCGGAAGAAGGGGCCGCCATCCTCGGCTATCTCGAACAGTGGTTCCGTCCGGCGCAATGAGTGCCGTCATCCACCGCCACGCGCCGAGCCTGCGGGAGGGGTCATGAAGGTTCTGGACGTGCTCGTGAGGAAGGACCTTCTCATCGACCAGCTCGATGCGGCGACCGGCTTCTACACCCGCCTGCTCGATGCGCCGGTCGGCCTGGACCTGAACCTGCTGGACGGGCAGCTGCGCATCGTGGGCATCGGCAGGATGCTGCTGGTGGCCTGCCATCCGCGCATCCGCCCGTCGATTCCTGCCGCCGGCGCCGCCTATCTGGTCAGTGGCATCGACGCCTTCCACTCGACCCTGAGCGCGCTGGGCTGCCGCGTGGTCGTACCGCTGAGCGAGGTCGTCACCGGCAGGGCCATGGTGATCGAGCACCCGGACGGACTGGTGGTCGAGTACGTCGAACATCGCCCGCGCGATGCGGCATCCGGCCCTGGAGAACATCAATGAAAAATCTTTCGTATTCGCTTGCGCTGAAGCGCGGCGCGCTGCTGCTGGCCTCGCTGGGTGCGATGGCCGGTGTGGCTGCAGCCATCCAGGGGACATCGCCGGAGGCGCTCGATCCGCTGGACCCGCTGGCACGCAAGGCCGCGATGGTGCCCAGTGCGCCGGCGTCGGTCCTGATTGCCGCGACACGGGTCGGGGAGCGGGTTTTCGTCGCAGGCGAGAACGGCATCCTGCTGTTCAGCGACGACGGCGGCGCGCGCTGGCAGCAGGCGTCGGTGCCGGTCAGCGTGACGCTGACCGCGGTGCACTTCGCGAATGCGCAGAAGGGATGGGCGGTCGGTCACAGCGGCGTGGTGCTGGCGACTGCCGACGCCGGCCGGACCTGGGTTCGCCAGCTCGATGGACGCCAGATCGGCGATCTGCCGCAGGAGGCATCGGCGGCCGACGCCGAATCTTCACCGGCGCCGAATCCGGGCGACCCGCTGCTGGATGTGCTGTTCCTCGACGAGAACGAAGGTTTCGCGCTTGGCGCATTCGGCCTGCTGCTGCACACCGCCGACGGCGGCGCGCACTGGACGCGTGCGTCCTCGCGTCTGCCCAACCCCGACGGCAATCATCTGTACGGCATCCGGCTGATCGGTGACCGTCTGTACGTGGTCGGTGAGCGCGGAGCCGTGTTCGCGTCGAACGACCGTGGTGCCCGGTTCGAGGCGCTGAAGACACCGTATGACGGCAGCTACTTCGGTGTCGTGGGCAACCCGCAGGGCCAACTCGTGGTGTTCGGTCTGCAGGGGCGTGCATTCGCATCGGCCGACCATGGCAGGACCTGGGCCGACGTCAGCGGCGGTGCGGACAGTGCCTGGACCGGCGCGACCACGCTGGCGGATGGCCGCATGGTGATGGTCGGTCAGGCGGGTGAGGTGCGCATGCAGGCCGGCGTGTCCGACCGCGTCGACCTGCTGCAGGGCAAGCAGCCCCCGCTGTCGGCTGTCGTGGCGCTCGACCCGCAGCGGCTCGTCACTGTCGGGCCGCGCGGCGTGCGCGTGATTCAACTGGCTTCGGCCGCAAACAGGAGTGAACAACCGTGATGCCGACGCCGAATCAGGATGCGGCCGCCTTCGCGGCGGCAGGGCGCGACGGCTTCGATGCGCAGTCCGGCAGCCGGGCCGAGCGCCTGTTCTTCAATAACCGGCTGCTGGTGATCGCGCTGTGCGCGCTGGCCACGCTGCTGCTGGGCTATCAGGCCACGCGGCTGCAGCTGTCGGCCAGTTTCGAGCGCATGCTGCCGACCGATCATCCGTACGTGCAGAACCTGCGCACCTACGAAAAGCAGCTGGCCGGCTCCGGCAACGTGCTGCGCATCGTGGTCGCCACCGAAGGCGACAGCATTCTCGATCCGGCCTACATGGACACGCTGCGCCGGATCAACGACGAGGTCTATCTGCTGCCGGGCGTCGATCGCGCCTACATGAAGTCGCTCTACATGTCGGCGGTGCGCTGGGTGGCGGTGACCGACCAGGGGCTGGATGGCGGCCCGGTCATGCCCGACAGCTTCGACGGTTCGCCGGAAAAGCTGGCGGAACTGCGCGGCAACATCGAGCGGTCCGGTCAGATCGGCCAGCTGGTGGCGTCCGACTTCCGGTCCAGCGTGCTGCAGGTGCCGCTGCTCGATCGCGACTTCAACAGCGGCCGTCCGCTGGACTACCAGGCACTGAACGCGAAACTCGAGGAACTGCGCGCGAAGTACGCCTCGGACACGGTGCGCATCCACGTCACCGGCTTTGCCAAGGTGGCGGGCGACCTGATCGAGGGCCTGCAGCAGATTCTGGTGTTCTTCGCGACCGCCATCGCCATCTGCAGCGCGGTGCTGTACGGCTACACCCGCTGCGTGCGCAGCACCGGGCTGGTGATGGCCTGTTCGCTGGTGGCGGTGGTGTGGCTGCTCGGCCTGCTGCCGCTGCTCGGTTTCGAGCTGAACCCGTACTCGATCCTGGTGCCCTTCCTGGTGTTCGCCATCGGCATGAGCCACGGCGCGCAGAAGATGAACGGCATCATGCAGGACATCGGCCGCGGTGCGCCGAAGTGGGTGGCGGCCCGCCTCACTTTCCGCCGGCTCTTTCTCGCCGGCCTGACCGCGCTGCTGGCGGACGCGGTGGGTTTCGCGGTGCTGATGATCATCCGCATTCCGGTCATCCAGGATCTGGCGCTGGCGGCCAGCCTCGGTGTGGCGGTGCTCATCTTCACCAATCTGGTGCTGTTGCCGGTGCTGCTGTCCTATACCGGCGTGAGCCCGGCTGCCGCAGCGCGCAGCCTGCGTGCGGAGCAGGCCGGCGTCGATGGCGGCAAGCATCCGTTCTGGGCTTTTCTCGACCTGTTCACCCAGCGCCGCTGGGCCATCGGTGCGGTGGCGGTGGCCACCGTGCTGGGCGTGGCCGGTTTCGTCGCCAGCCTGAACCTGAAGATCGGTGATCTCGATCCGGGCGCGCCGGAGCTGCGTGCCGACTCGCGCTACAACCTCGACAACGCCTACGTGATCGGTCACTACGCCGCGAGCAGCGACGTCTATACGGTGATGATTCCGACGCCGAAGGAAAGCTGCTCGAAGTACGGCACGCTGCTGCGGGTGAACGAACTGGAGTCGCGCCTGCGTGCGCTACCCGGCGTCGAATCCACGGTGTCCTTCGTCGGTACCGCGAAGAGCGGCATGGTGGGCTTCGCCGAAGGCAATCCGAAGTGGTACGAGCTGTCGCGCGACCAGGCCAGCATCAATTCGGTCACCCAGTACGCCCCGCGCGAAACGCTGGACGCGCAGTGCAGCTTCCTCACCATCCAGACCTTCCTGAAGGACCACAAGGCCGACACGCTGGATGCGGTGTCTTCGGTGGTCGACGCCTTCGGCGCCGAATACAACGGACCGGACGCGCAGTTCCTGTCGGCCGCCGGCAACGCCGGCATCGAAGCGGCGACCAATATCGTCGTGCGTCAGGCCAATCGAGAAATGCTGGCGCTGGTGTACGCCGCGGTGGTGGTGCTGTGCTTCATCACCTTCCGTTCATGGCGCGCGGTGCTGTGTGCAGTGCTGCCGCTGGTGCTTACCTCGGTGCTGTGCGAGGCACTGATGGTGGGGCTGGGCATGGGCGTCAAGGTGGCGACGCTGCCGGTGGTGGCGCTGGGCGTGGGCATCGGCGTGGATTACGCGCTGTACGTGCTGAGCGTGACGCTGGCCAATCTGAAGGCCGGGCGCACCCTGTCCGAGGCCTACTACGGCGCCCTGCTGTTCACCGGCAAGGTGGTGGTGCTGACCGGCGTCACGCTGGGCATCGCGGTCGCCACCTGGGCCTTCTCGCCGATCAAGTTCCAGGGCGACATGGGCATCCTGCTCGCCTTCATGTTCGTCTGGAACATGCTGGGCGCACTCATCCTGCTGCCCGCCCTCGCCTACTTCCTGCTGCGCCGCGACGTGCAGCAGGATGTCGCACGCAAGCCGGCTGCGGTCGAGCACAGCCTCGCCGCCTGAACCGGCGATCTCACATAAAGGAGGAGCACACCATGAGTCTTCAGAACTGGACCCCGAGCGACATCGATCTGGACCGCGCGCGCGCGATCGCCACCGAGCGCCGCGCCGCCAACAAGGTGAAGATGCTGCATCACCACGCCTTCCGCTGCCGCAACGCGGACGAGACGCGTGCCTTCTATGAGGGCGTGCTGGGTTTCCCGCTGGTGGCCTGCTGTATCGAACCCATCGATCCGCTGACCAACGAGCCCAAGCCCTACATGCACCTCTACTTCGAACTGGCCGACGGCAGTGCGCTGGCCTTCTTCGACTATCCGGCGCACTTCACGGCCGCCGATTTCCCGGAGGTCGACCAGTTCGGCCATCACATCGCGATGGAAGTGAGCGGCGGCCACGAAACCATCGATGGCTACAAGAAGAAGCTCCAGGCGGCCGGCATCGACGTGCTGGAGATCGACCATGGCTACTGCCGCTCGATCTACTTCTACGATCCGAACGGCATGCGGGTCGAGTTCGCCACCAACGTGACGGTGACCGAGCGCTTCTTCGCCGACAAGTACCAGTCGGTCGATGCCGACATGGCGAAGTGGAAGGAAATCCGTGCGCAGCACTTCGGCGAGGCGGTGAAGGCCTGAGCGGCCGGAAGGGTGGATGACATGACGCACGATAGTCCGCGCCCTGCCTTCCTGCGCCACGATTGCGTGTCGGAAGACGGCTGCCGCATCGCCTGGTGGTCGGCCGGAAATCCGGACGGGTGTCCGGTTGTGCTGCTGCATGGCTTCGCGCTGGACCACACGGTGTGGGCCCCGCTCTACGCGCAGCGCGCACTGATGGAGCGCTGCCATCTGGTGATGCCGGATCTGCGCGGTCACGGCGGGTCGGACCGCATGCCGACACCGGCCCACTACATCTCGGGCGATGCCTGGGCCGCCGACCTCGATGCGGTGATCCGCGCCGCCGGTCTGGCGCGACCCACCGTGGTGGCCTGGTCTTTTGGCGGGCGAAGCGTGCTCGATTACGTGCGCCGTTACGGCGCCGACCGGCTGCAGGGCATCCAGTTCGTGGCGGCGGCCAGTCTGGCGCATTTCGCTTCGGCCGGCCCGGACCACGTCATTCTCGATGCGCTGTGCGCGGAGGACGGCGCCGCGGTGGCGGATGCGACCGGACGCTTCATCGGCGACGTGCTGGGCGTGCCGCGCGACAGCGCCGACTTCGCCGCGCTGACCGCGGTGGCGGCACGCTGTCCGGTCGAACACCGCCGCTGGATGCGCCAGCGCGGGCTGGATTACGACGCGCTGATCGCCGGTCTCGATCTGCCGCTGATGTGGGTGAATGGCGAGCACGACGGCATCGTGCTGCCGTCGCGCGCCGAGGTGTTCCGCGAACGGCTGCCGGATGCCCGCATCTCGATTCACGCCGGCGCCCGCCATGCGCCCTTCCGCGACGACCCGGCGCGCTTCGCGCGCGAGCTGGTCGACTTCATCACCGATCCGCCGCCCTGCCGCCGCACAGCCATTGCGCTGGCCGGATCGCACTGACAACACCGAGGCCGCACACGACGGCCCGATCAAACAGGAGACTCACCATGTACCCGCTACCCGAAGGCTGTTTCGCTCCGCGCAACCAGTGGTATATCGCCGCCTGGGCCGACGAGGTCAGGCGCGAGCCGATGGAGCGCTGGATACTCAACGAACCGGTCGCTTTCTATCGCACCGAAGACGGCCGCGCGGTCGCGCTCGAAGGCCGTTGTCCGCACCGCCACTTCCCGCTCGGCAAGAGCCGGCTGGTGGGCGACAACATCGAATGCATGTATCACGGCATCACCTTCTCGCCCAAGGGCGACTGCGTGCGCATCCCGTCGCAGGGCATGGTGCCGGCCAGCTGCAAGGTGAAGGCCTATCCGCTGGTCGAGCGCTGGAAGTGGCTGTGGATCTGGATGGGCGATCCGGCGCTGGCCGACGAATCGCTGATTCCGGATCACCACGAGATCGGTCTGACCGACCCGGCCTTCACGGTCGAGTCCGGCACCTATCACGCAGTGCCCGGCCGCTACATGCTGATGCACGACAACCTGTTCGACCTCACCCACCTCGGCTTCCTGCATCAGACCAGCATCGGTGCCGGCGACTACAGCGTGGTCGACGAGCAGCGGGACAACGGCGACAACTGGATCAGCAGCCAGCGCGAGTTCCCGAACATCCAGTGCCCGCCGCTCTATGCGCAGGTGTTCGGTTACGAGGGCAAGGTCGACCGCGCTTTCGGCATGAAACTCTTCCTGCCTTCGCTGCATGCCGGCTACGACTTCCTGTTCAAGTCCAGGACCGACAGCGACGACCCGGGTGCCGTGCTTGGCAAGGTGCGCGTCTATCACGCGATCACGCCCGCCACGAAGAACACCGCCCACTACTTCTTCGCCTACGGCCGCACTTTCAAGCAGGACGACGACGCTTTCGGCAAGGCCATGCTGGCCAGCTTCAATGCGGTAATCGAGGAGGACATGCTGGCCACCCGCGAGATCGAGGCCATGCTCACCACGCTGGGCACGACGCCGCCGGAGGTGCTGCTGAAGGCCGATGCCACCTGCGTGCGCGGACGGCGGCTGTTTGAAAGTCTCATCCGCAAGGAACAGGCGGTCTGATGGCTACGGTCCAGACGCTGCAGGTGCGCGTCGCGCGTCGCGAAGCCGAGGCCGAGGGCATCGCCCGCTTCGAGCTGGTCAGTGCGGACGGCGCACCACTGCCCGCCTTCACCGCGGGTTCCCATATCGATGTGCTGCTGGGCGACGGTTTGACCCGGCAGTACTCGCTGTGCGGACATCCGGCCGATCGCAGCCGCTACCAGCTGGGCGTGCTGCTTGACCCGGCGTCACGCGGTGGCTCGCGTGCGATGCACGCGCTGGCAGAGGGCGCCACGCTTGCGATCAGCGCGCCGCGCAACCACTTCGAACTGGCGGCCGATGCGCGCCACCATCTGCTGCTGGCCGGCGGCATCGGCGTCACGCCGCTGCTGTGCATGGCGGAGCAGCTGGCGGCCGACGGCGCCGAGTTCACGCTGCACTACTGCACCCGCTCGCTGGCCCGCACCGCATTTCGGGGCCGTCTAGCGAACGCCGAATGGGCCGGGCGCGTGAGCCTCCACCACGATGACGGCGACGCATCCCAGTCCATCGACATGAAGGGCGTGCTGGCGACCCCCGAGCCGGGCACGCATCTCTACGTATGCGGCCCCAGGGGTTTCATGGACGCCGTGCTGGCGACCGCGCGCGCGCAGGGCTGGCCGGAAGACCGCATCCACTACGAGTTCTTCGGGGCGACCGTGGTGACGACGGACGCCGACGCCGACTTCGACGTGAAGCTGGCCCGCTCCGGCCGTGTCATTCCGGTGCGGCGCGAACAGACGGTGGCGCAGGCGCTTGCCGCGGCTGGCGTCGATCTGCCGGTGTCCTGCGAGCAGGGGGTGTGCGGCACCTGCCTGACACGCGTCATTGACGGCACGCCGGACCACCGCGACATGTACATGACGCCGGCCGAACAGGCGAAGAACGACTGTTTCACGCCCTGCTGTTCGCGCTCACTGAGCCCGCTGCTGGTGATCGACCTTTGATGCCGGACACCATGATTCCCGACCCGTTGCAGGCACACGCCGCACCCGAACTGACGCCGGCGCAGGTGTTCGCGCTCTATCCGCCGCACGGCGACACGCTGGCGTCGCTGCTGGCTTCGCGCGCAGCGGCGATACCCGATGCCGAGGCGCTGCTTTTCCAGTCGCGCAGCTGGACCTACCGCCAGCTGCAGGACGGCGCAGATGCGCTGGCGGCCGTGCTGGCCGCGCAGGGCATCCGTGCCGGCGACCCGGTCGCGCACGTGGCGCCGAACAGCGATCTGGCCGTGCTGCTCTTCCTCGCGCTCGCCCGCATCGGCGCGCTGTTCGTGCCGCTGAATCCGGCACTCACCGATGACGAACTGCATTACCAGCTGCAGCACTCGCAGGCGGTGGCGGCTTTTGCGCCGCACAGCCTGTGCGAACGCGTGGCGCAGATCGTCGCGCGCTGCAGCTGTGCTGCCCGGGTGGGCGCGCTCGAAGCTTTGGGTTACGACGCCGCCGATGCCGCCGCGGCGCTTGCCTGCATCGAGGCGCAGCGGCCTCAGGACGCGCCCGCACTGGCGCAGCCCGGGCCCGACGACCCGGTGGTGGTGATCTACACCTCGGGCACCACCGGCTTTCCGAAAGGTGTGGTGCACAGCCAGCGCACGGTCGTGTGGTCGGCCGAAGTGTTCGTCGGCCGGCTGCGGCTGCAGCCGCGCGAGCGCATGCTGACGGTGTTCCCGCTGTTCCACGTCAACGCGCTGTTCTATTCCTTCGCCGGTGCGCTGGCCTGCGGCGGCACCTTCATCACCGCGGCGAAATTCAGCGCGTCGACCTTCTGGCAGACCGCGGTCGACACCGGTGCCACCCAGCTCAACATTCTGGCGGCGCTGGGCACCATCCTCGGCCTGCGGCCGCGTTCCGAATTCAATCCGGCGCACCGCATCCGCAAGATCTACGGCGGTCCGATCAGCGTCGACATGTTCCGGCTGTTCCAGCAGGAATTCAGCGTGCCGCTGCTGATCGAGGGCTACGGCATGTCGGAGATTCCGTCCACCTGCAGCAACCCCTACGAAGGGCCGCACAAGCCCGGAAGCATCGGCCGTGCCGGTGTGCATCCGCGCTTCGACGGCGCGTTTGCACAGCTGCGCGTGGTCGATGATGACGGCCGCGACGTCGCGGTGGGCGAGGCCGGTGAATTGCTGGTGCAGACACCGACCCTGTTCGTTGCCTACCTGAACGATGCGCAGCAGACCGCCGAGGCGTTCCGCGACGGCTGGTTCGCCACCGGTGATCTGGTGCGCATGGACGCCGACGGCTATTTCTATTTCGTTGCGCGCAAGAAGGACATCATCCGCAAGCGTGGCGAAAACATATCCGGCGCCGAACTGGACGCCGCGCTCGGCCGTCATCCGGACCTGGCCGAAGCGGCCACCCTCGCGGTGCCGTCCGAACTGGGCGAGGACGACATTCTTGCCGTGCTGGTGGCGCGCGACGGCATGGCGCCGACGCACGAGGCGGTGATCGACTGGTGCCGCGCACACATGGCGGCGATCAAGGTGCCGCGCTATCTGGTGTTCGCAGACGCGCTGCCCAAGACACCCACGCAGCGGGTCGCCAAGCATCTGCTGAAGAAGGACGCCGCGCTGATCGCCCGCGCCCGCGACATGGAGGTCGCACCGTGATGATCCGCAGCGACGACAGGCGTCGGAGCGCCGTCGCCCGGCCGCCCGAAGGTGGCGCGCCTCCTCCCTCGGGGAGGGTGTCGCGCAGCGACGGGAGGGCCCGGAGCGCCACCGCCCGGCCGCCCGAAGGCGGCGCGCCTCCTCCCTCGGGGAGGGTGTCGCGCAGCGACGGGAGGGCCCAATGACCACCCCCCGTACCCTGTTCGACAAGCTGTGGTCGCGCCATGTGGTGTCCGAGCGCGATGACGCGGCGCTGCTCTACGTCGATCGCCATCTGGTCTATGAGGTGACCAGTCCTCAGGCCTTCGAAGGATTGAGGCTGGCCGGCCGGCAGCCCTGGCGGCGTGACACCGTGCTGGCGACCGCCGACCACAATGTGCCCACCACCTCGCACCGTGAGGTGATCCGTGATCCGCTGTCCCGCCAGCAGGTGGACCAGCTCACGCGCAACTGCGATGAGTTCGGCATCACGCTGTTTCCGCTCGGCGACCGGCGGCAGGGCATCATCCATGTGGTCGGGCCGGAACAGGGCGCCACGCTGCCCGGCATGACGGTGGTGGCCGGCGATTCGCACACCAGCACGCACGGCGCCTTCGCGGCGCTGGCCTTCGGCGTCGGCACATCCGAGGTCGAGCATGTGCTGGCCACCCAGTGCATGTGGGTGGACCGCATGCGCACGCTTTACATCGAGCTGCGCGGCGCGCTGCCGCACGGCGTGACGGCCAAGGACGTCGTGCTCGCGGTGATCGCGCGGCTGGGCGCATCCGGTGGCACCGGCTGCGCCATCGAGTTCGGTGGCGACGCGGTGCGTGCGCTGTCGATGGAGGCGCGCATGACCCTGTGCAATATGGCGATCGAGGCCGGCGCGCGGGTCGCCCTGGTGGCGGTCGATGAGACCACGCTGGCCTATCTCGAGGGCCGCCCCCAGGCACCGCGCGGTGCCCGGTGGGACGCTGCCTGCCGTTACTGGCGCACGCTGGTGAGCGACCCCGGGGCGGCGCACGACGCCAGCCTTGCGATCGACGTATCGACACTGCGGCCGATGGTGAGCTGGGGCACGTCACCGGCGCAGACCGTGGCGGTCGACGACCGGGTGCCCGATCCGGCCGGCGAATCCGATCCGGTGCGCCGCGTGCAGATGCAGCGCGCGCTCGACTACATGGCGCTGCAGCCGGGTACGCCGATCACCGCCATCCGGCCCGACCGCATCTTCATCGGTTCCTGCACCAACGCGCGCATCGAGGATCTGCGGGCCGCGGCGGCCGTGCTGCGCGGGCGCCGTGTCGCGCCCACCGTACGCCAGGCGCTGGTGGTGCCCGGTTCTGGTCTGGTCAAGGCACAGGCGGAAGCGGAAGGGCTGGACCGCCTGTTCATCGACGCCGGTTTCGAGTGGCGCGAACCCGGCTGTTCGATGTGCCTGGGCATGAACGACGACAGCCTGCAGCCGGGCGAGCGTTGCGCATCGACCTCGAACCGCAATTTCGAAGGCCGTCAGGGTGCCGGTGGACGCACCCATCTGGTCAGTCCGGCAATGGCCGCAGCGGCCGCGCTGGCCGGGCATTTCACCGACATCAGCGAGGGCTGACATGGATGCCTTCACCGTGCTCGACGGTCTGGTCGTGCCGCTGGACCGGGCCGATGTCGATACCGACGCGCTCATCCCGAAGCAGTTCATGAAGTCGATCGCGCGCACCGGCTTCGGCGACAACCTGTTCGACAGCTGGCGCTATCTCGATCCGGGTGAACCGGGCAAACCGCGGTCCGAACGTCGGCTGAATCCGGACTTCGTGCTGAACCAGCCGCGCTACCGGGGCGCGCAGATACTGCTCGGGCGTGACAACTTCGGCTGTGGTTCAAGCCGCGAACATGCGCTGTGGGCGCTGGTGGATTACGGCATCCGCGTCATCGTCGCGCCGGGCTTCGCCGACATCTTCTTCAACAACTGCTTCAAGAACGGCGTGCTGCCGGTGCGCCTGCCGGCCGACGAGGTCGACGCGCTGTTCGCGGCAGTGGACGCGATCGAGGGATACCGGATGACGGTCGATCTGCACGCGCAGCGCATCGCGCTGCCGGACGGCCGATTGCTCGCGTTCGACATCGACCCCTTCCGTCGCGACTGCCTGCTCAACGGCCTGGACGACATCGCGCTCACATTGCAGCAGGCCGACGACATCCGCCGCTACGAGGCCGGCCGCCGCGACCTGGAGCCCTGGCTGTTCGCGGGCGGCTGAACATTCCGCTGTCCTCGTACCGGCCATCCCCTCCGTGCCCCGACTGACCCCGGGGTGGCCGGTGATTTTAATGGAGCGCCGCGTGCGCTCCATTTTTTTGCGCAAGCTCCGTGCGTCAGATGTCCGCGGCTCCGGCAGGCCCGGCCAGCTCGATGAACTGCAGCTTTGCCAGCTGCGCATACAGCCCGCCACGCGCCATCAGTTCGGCATGGGTGCCGGATTCCACCGCGTGGCCGTGGTCGAGCACGACGATGCGGTCGGCGCGCTGCACGGTCGACAGCCGGTGCGCCACCACCAGCGTGGTACGACTGGCCATCAGCGGTTCCAGCGCGGCTTGCACCATGCGTTCGCTTTCGGCGTCGAGTGCCGAGGTGGCTTCGTCCAGCAGCAGGATGGGCCGGTCGGCCAGGATGGCGCGCGCGATGGCGATGCGCTGGCGCTGGCCGCCCGAGAGGCGCACGCCGCGCTCGCCCAGCGGGCTGTCGTAGCCGCCGGGCAGGTCACCGATGAAGGCGTCGGCGAAGGCTGCTGCGCAGGCGGCCCGCACTTCGTCGTCGCTCGCGTCCGGTCGTGCGTAACGCACGTTGTCAGCCACGCTGGCGGCGAAGATGACCGCTTCCTGCGGCACCAGCGCGATACGCGCCCGCAGTGCCGCCGGGTCGGTACGGCTGAGCGGTACGCCGTCGATCTCGATGCTGCCGGACTGCGGATCGTAGAAGCGCAGCAGCAGCTGGAACAGCGTGGATTTGCCGGCGCCCGAAGGGCCGACCAGCGCCACCGTTTCGCCGGCACGCACGTTGAGGTCGAAGCGGTCCAGTGCCGGGCTGTCGGGGCGGCTGGGGTAGCAGAAGCGCACGCTGCGGAAGGCGATGTCGCCGCGCGCAGGCGAGGGCATCGGCAAGGGGGCGACCGGGGCGGCGATCGCCGGCCGGGTGTCCAGCAGTTCGATCAGCCGCTCGGTGGCTCCCGCCGCGCGCTGCAGTTCGCCCCACACCTCGGCCAGCGCGCCGACCGAACTGGCGACGATGGCGGCATAGAACACGAAGGCCGACAGTTCGCCGGCCGACAGCCGGCCGTCCAGCACGTCGTGGCCGCCCACCCACAGGATGAGGGCGACCGAGCCGAACACCAGCAGGATGACCATCACGATCATCACTGCGGTATGCCGGTAGCGGCGCACGCCGGTGGCGAAGCTGCGTTCGACCAGTTCCGCGAAGTGGCTGCGGTCCGCGTCCTCGTGATTGTTGGCCTGCACGATGCGGATGGCGTGCACCGTCTCGTCGACATGGGTACCCAGGTCCGCCACCCGTGCCTGCCGCTCGCGTGACAGGCCGCGTACGCGACGACCGAACAGCACAATGGGGGCCACCACCAGCGGCACGCCGGCCAGCACCAGCAGCGTGAGCCGGCCACTGGTCAGCGCCAGCATGACCAGCCCACCGATCAGCAGCAGCGTGTTGCGCAGCGCGATCGACAGCGTTGCCCCGACCGTGTTCTCGATCTGTGCGGTGTCGTTGGTCAGCCTTGAAATGACGTCGCCGGTGCGCCCGGCCTCGAAGAAGGACGGCGGCAGCGACAGCAGGTGGGCATATACCTTCGTCCTCAGGTCGGCCGCCACCCGCTCGCCCAGCCAGGACACGTTGTAGAAGCGCAGCCAGGTGGCGGCGGCCAGCAGCAGCACCAGACCCAGCGTGGCGGCCAGCGCGCGGTCCAGCCACTGCGGATCGGCGGCGGCAAAGCCGCGATCGATCACGGTGCGCAGGCCCTGGCCGAGCGCCAGCGCGGAGGCCGCGGCCAGCATCAGGCCGAGCGCAGCGAGCAGCAGTCGGCCGCGATGCGGGCGGATCAGCGACCACATCACCTGCCTTATCCGCTTCAGGTCAGGCCGGGCAGCCTCGATTCTCGATTCAGTCACGCAAACTCATCCTTTTTCAGGTATATTCGCGCCCCTACCCAAGTGCGCGGGTGGCGAAATTGGTAGACGCGCTGTCTTGAGGGGGCAGTGCCGCAAGGCGTGAGAGTTCGAGTCTCTCTCCGCGCACCATCTTAAGCCTTTGATGTTCCTAAGGCTTTGATCCCTTAAAGGTTTTCGGAAGTCGTCCGGGAAGTTAGCTGGGAAGACCAGCTATGATTTCGGGATGAAGTCTGACATGCCTAAGCCGACTATTGAGCGGCACGGCGCGAGTTATCGCGTCACCATCACTATCCCCAAAGCTGTTCAGCACGCTTTCGATAAGGCGGTCCTACGCACGTCGATCCGAACAACGGACCGCGCTGTGGCGGAGTCGTTCGCCTATCGCTTCGCTGCGGAATGTGCCGACAAGTTCATCCGCATTCGGGACGGTCTGCCTCTGGAAGACGCTGGGCAGGAACTGCCGGAGGACTCCGCTCGCTACTTCGCGCGGGAGTGGGTGCGCCGGTGGGTCGAGAATGACGAGACCGCCCGCATCCTGGGTGACTGTCTCCATGCCCCGACAGAGGAGGGCGCGGAGGCAGCCGAAGCAGCCCTTATGCGGCTCTGTGAGGAGAACGACGAGAGCCTCCGCAGGGCGCTGGTGCTTGGCGAACTGGACCCGCCGATGGTCCGACGTGCCGCGCAGGCAGCGGAGGAGCTTGGCTTGCCTATCCCGCAGGGCTCCTATGTCTTTCGAGTATTCGCCATCAGCCTTGCCGAACAGTGGCGCAACGGCCTGCGCATCGTTCTGAAGCGTGCGGGTGGTCTGCCGGCAAAGACGCCCAGCGCGGAGCCTCCGCCCCGTAAGAGCCTGGGCGCCATCGTCGATGAGTTCCTGACCCGGCAGGCGCTGCTCAAGGCGGATAGCTCAATGCTCGGCAAGTACCGCTCCATCCTCCCGGAGATGGTCGAGTACATCGGGGACAAGCCGTGCAACGAGGTCAGGCAGAACGATCTGTTGTCCTTCTCGGATGACCTGTGCCGCATGCCGACCACGTGGAAGGCGCAGCGCGCTAAGGGGTACTCCATGCGCGAGCTGGCAGAGCTTCCACACGCGGCCCGCATCTCTAAGGCGACCTTCGATAGAAGCTATGTGGCGGTGGTCGGGGCCTTCCTGAACTACGCAAAGAGCCGCTACGGGGACGATGGCTTTCCCCAGCATCTGAGCACGGAGGCGATGGAGTACATCGGAGACCGCGCAGAGCCCGAAGAACGCCAGCGCGCACTGACAGCGCAGGAACTGGTGCGGCTCTTTGAGGGGGCGGAGATGCACGCCTTTGCAGCCGATCCGGACAAGGCGCATCAATACTGGCTGCCACTGGTGGGCCTCTACACGGGAGCCCGTGTGCGGGAGGTCTGCCAGTTGAACCCGCAGACCGACATCCGCGAGGAGGAAGGCGTCTGGTTCTTCGACATCACGGAGGAAAGTGAGGCGGCGGAGGGCGTCACCAAGAGCACCAAGACGGCTTCCTCCCGGCGGCGCGTGGTTATCCACTCCCGGCTGCTGGCGCTAGGCTTCTTGGACTACGTGGAGGCGATGAAGGCTAAAGGCGCCCGCCTGCTCTTTCCGCAGTGGAAGCCCAAGGATGGCGATGCAGCCGGCCACGCGGCGGAGTGGTTCCGCCAGTTCATCCGCGAGATCGGCCTCCGGGACGAGACACCGGGCGCCATGGTTACCGGGTTCCACGCCTTCCGGCACACGATGCTCACCCGTGCGAAGCACCTCCGCATTGATGAGCGGCACCTGATAACAGGTCATGCGGATGGCAAGGTCGGGCGTGCGCAGGGCGGCTATGAGCGGGACGGAATGCCGCTTCCTGATTTGCAGGCCCTGATTGAGCGGGTGACGTTCGATGTGTCTCCGCCCGCTCCTAAGCGGCCATAGGGCACGGTGAGGGCGCCCGCCTAGGGATGAACCAGACGGGCGCCTTTCGTTGATTCTGGAGGCCTACGCGGCGCGCAGGAAGCACGGAATGCAGGCGGGGACATTGCCTGCCCCGTCTATCGGTTCCATGAAGGTGAAGCCGACGGCCTCCAGAATGTCCCGCCGCACCTCATCGCCCGCAGGCACCGCGCCGAAGAGGACCGCGTGGCGAGGGAGGAGGACGGCGCGCGTCCATTCCTTCAGGTGCGCGATGAGTGCCGCCTTCACGGCCCCCGCTGCGCCGGTCAGTTCGACCCACGGGGCGCCGTTGCTGTCCTTCATGGGGATGCACCCGACCAGTGCCACGGGGCGCCCTGAGCGATCCTCAATCATGGCCGGTGCTGGGGAGCACTGCACGGCTGCCCTGAGTGCAGCGGCGCGTGATCCGTTCGGGTCAGTGTGGGCGTCTGCGAAGCCTTCCGCGTCGGCCGTGGTTGCGGGTCGGATGCGCAGTGCATCTTGTGTTTGCGGTGTCATGGTCAGAGTCCCTTCGTCTTTCGGGTGCGGTCCCAGTCCTTCCACGCCTTAACCGCTTCTGTACTGGGGGTGTCCTTGGTCTGCTTGGCGTACTCGGCCCCTACTCCCGCGATCTGGAGGCCGGTCCCTACAAGGCTCGGCCGGTTGATCGAGCGGATGCGCGAGGTGTTCTCCAGGCGGGCCGCTTCGCCGCCGTACTGGGCCGCCTTGAGGGTGTTCTGCCGGTTGCTCTCGATGATGGCGATGTCGTTGCTACGGAGCATCTGGGTTTCGCTCTCGGCGCGCGTCTGGGAGACACCGCCTAGACCCGACTCGGCGCCCACTGCGCGCACCCGTGCGAGTTCTGCGCGGGCCTCACGGGCACGCTCGGAGACCTCATCAGTGGCGTTCTCGTTGATCTGCCGGTACCGGTCCTCCAGTTGGCGCATCTGGAGGGCATAGCCTTCCTCAATGCCGGCCTGCTGCTGGTCCGCCATGGCGTTTTGCTGCACGTACCCATATAGGGCTGCTGATGTGTTGATGAGTGCTAGAGCTGTCGGGACGTCACACATGGGTGGTGTCTCCTTTCGTTAGAGGCGGTGGGCGGAGTTCGGGGCGACATCAGGACCGCGGTCCTCGCTCCCTGTCGTAAGTACGGAGAAGGTTTCCCAGCAGCGAGTGGCGCGCACCCTCGCTTGGAGCTGTCGGAATGCCATGCGACCACATGAACCGTTCAAGGCCCTCCGCAGTAGCGTCCTTCGCGTAATCCCTGAAGAGTTCCGGCGGAGGTAGTCCTGCGCTCTCCTTGCGTGCTTTCGGTGCCTCTGAGTTCTTCGGGGCGGCTCCGCCTTCGGCCTTCTTGGGTGTGTTAGTGCGCGCATCGGGGTCTTCCGGCAGGAACTGCTTGACCAGCTTCTGGGCGGCCTCGATCTCCTGACCCGGCTTGATCTCGCCGGAGGCGATGCCTTGGGTGTAGGCCAGCTCGGCCTCCAGCTTGGCGGCGCGTGATAGCTGGGCCAGCTCGGGGTTGTTGTCGATAGAGGCGGCGTCGAAGGTGTCGAGTAGAGAAGCTATGACGCGCTCGCCCTGTCGTACCAGCGGAGAGTTGAACCGCTTGTTGAGGGCGTTCCCGCCACCCGCTGCGGTGGCCGCGTCCCGGCGCTTGTCGGCCTGGAGCTTGTCCCACTGGGTCAGGAGGGTGCGGCGCTGCTGGGCGTTGATCTTTCGTTCTCCCGTGGCCCGCATGACATCCATCGGGCCGATCTGGCCCTTGGTGATGGCTATCATCATCTGCGCCTCAGCCTCCATCTGCTCGGGGGTGGCCTCCCGCTTAACGCGGGTTTCTACGATGCGCTGGAATTTGTCGATGTCGGAGGCGCGTTGGATTACCCCGCGCTTGATGAGCTGGGAGAACTGCTCCCGCATCTCATCCGCGTCCTCGATCAGTAGGACCCTGCCCACCTCCTGCTCCTGCATCTCGTCGCGGTCCTTCTGGAGCTTCTCGTCCATGGTCTTCCGCGCGGTCAGGTAGCGGGTCACTGCGGCCTGCTCGGCTGCGTCGATCTTGCCCTTCCACTCCGGGATGAAGTACATGCCAGGCGTGCCGTCCGGGCGGTCCTTCTTGATGGCCTCATAGACCTGCGGGTGGCCCGCGTCGCCGTACTTCTTGATGGCCTCAAACAGGAGCGCGTTGAACCGCTCGCCATTCACTCCCATCTTCTTCAGGGACAGCCGCAGCGCCCCCACAGACGCCTCGTCCAGCTCGTTGCCGCTCTCCACCATGGCGCCTACGTGGCGGTCCAGGATGTAGAGGGCGTTGGACTCCAGGCGCTCGGTGACGCGGGAGGACTCGGCCTGCCCGTGCTCCGCGCGGAGCTTCGCAACGTGCTCCGAGAGGGTCTTGTCGTAGTGCGCCCGGAACTGCGGGTCCATGCCGCTGACGCGCTCGCCGTACTGCTTCGCCAGCCAGTCGTCGAAGTTGTCCGCTTCGGGGTCGAAGGAGGTCCGGTAGGCGTCCGCGATGGCCGCTCCGTCTTGGTCTCCCTTGACGGTCATGTCCATCGCCATGTACCCGCCCGTGAAGTCGATGCCCTGGTCGTCTCCCAGGTTCTCCCCCATCAGGCGCGCTGCACGGCCGGCCTCGGCGTCCCGGCGCTGCTGCTCCGCCATGAACTTGCCGAGCCCCTTGTCGAACGACGCCAGCCCATCAAGGAGCCCTTCCAGTTCCCCGCGAGAGGGACTTGCGAGGGCGCCTATGTCGGTCGGGTTGGCGACCACTTGGGTCGAGTAGCTGTCCCGCGTGCGGCCTCCTGGGGTGACCACCTCACGGGCGCGTATCTGCCTGCGCTCTGCCATCAGGCCTTACCTCCGCTTGCGTAGGCACGCACTTCCGTAACGCTGTCCGGAGGCGCGATGTGCCTTGCATACCACTCCTCATATGCAGCCAGGAGCTGCTCTTTGCGCTCGGCCTCGGTCTGTGCAGCAGTCGGCGCTGCCGCTTGGGTGTTCGTCATCTGCTCAGAGCTTTCGCTGAGGCGGGTCATGTCTTCACACATGTGCGGTGTGTCCTTTCGTTAGAGGCGGTGGGGGTTCCACTCCGAAACAGCGCCCGGAGGACCCGGCGCGAAACTCGAATCCGCTTTGATCGGAGTAAAGGTGGAGGTCGAAGAACGTCTGAGAGGGCCGCTGAGGCGATCCAATAGGCTCGTAGGATGAACGCCATGTAAAGACCCGCGTTGAGGGCTTCACGGCGTTCCTAAGCAGCCGGAGGAGCACCCTTCCGGCATGCATTCCTGTGGGGTTGTAGAGAGTGAAGAAGCGGGGTGAAGAGGACATCTTTCAAGGGCTCCTGTGAGGTGTGCGGGAGCGCTCAAGATGCCCATCTGAAGGGGGTACGTATATGCGCGGGATGGCGGATATACGGCTGTTTCGTGCTACCGTGGAATGCGCTCGTCTTCAATAACACTTCCACCGACGCAAGGCTTCCGTACATGGAAGTGTTTGGAGGTGCTAGGCGGCTCCGGCAACGGCTGCACGCCTCCGTGCTTCCTGCTTCGCCAGCGCATCCGCCCTCTCGTTTGCCGGGTTGCCTGCATGGCCCTTCACCCAGACCCACCGCACCCGGTGTCGGGCTGCCGCCAGCTCCAGGCGCTCCCATAGGTCCGCGTTCTTCACGGGCTGTCCTGCGGCGGTCTTCCATCCGCGCGCCTTCCAGTCCGGGAGCCATGCGGTGATTCCGTTTCGGACATAAATGGAGTCCGTGCAGAGGGTCACCGGGAGGGGGCGCCTGAGATGTTCCAGCGCGTTGATGGCTGCCAGCAGCTCCATTCGGTTTGAGGTGGCCGCGTCTTCACCGCCTGTCAGTTCCCTGCGTTTCTTCCCTCGGCAGATGACCACGGCCCAGCCGCCCGGCCCTGGGTTGCCAATGCAGGAGCCGTCCGTATGGATCGTTACTCGGTCCTTCTCGGGGAAGGTGTCTGGAGGGGGTAAGGGCGGCACAGGGCCTGCCGTGCTGGTGGCATTGCTGGTCATCGTTGAGGTTCCTTGACGGGCTGGTGGTGGGTGCTTCTGGGGCGATGCCGGCGGGATACGGACTGGGCCATGTTTCCAGTTTCCGGCCCTATAAAAACAAGACTTGGAAACGGGGATGAATCCCCCCGGTTCTCCTATAGGTACTCTTAAAGACTCAGGGAGGAGCCCTTAAGCGGCGCTGCGCGCCTGAGACCACGGTTATGGATGTCTGTGTAACAGGTGTCATGTGTATGGCTCTGCCCTGGGGCGTCCGTAGCCCTCCTTCATCGCTCATGCGACGCATGAGTCTGAAGAGTCCCCTACGGGATGGCAGTAGGCGCGCCTGGGACGGGAGGCGGCACAGCCTTTGCACTGCTGCCGAAGCAGGCGGCCCACTCCTCGGAGGTGGTCAGCTTCAGCGCGATGGCGCGGTCCTTCTTCTTACTCAGTGCGCCTGCCGTCATCCCTAGCTTCTTCGCCAGTTCGCCCTGGGTTCTGTAGGCACCCGTCCTCGCCTCCATGATGATTGAGGCCAGGTCCTCGCCTGGGGCGTCGTGCCCCCACCTTGCGCCGCCCTCGCTGTCTGAGTCGGTCAGCCAGGCTGTCCGGTCTTGAGCGTGCGCGCCTCGCTTACGCCTGAACTTGGGCCATGACATGTCCATGCCCAGGGCGCCAGGCGGGATGGCCCGTGTAGTCGGCTGGAGGTGAATCAAGGTCTCAAATGTCATCGCCAGTTTGGAGGAACCCCGGTACGTGGTGGCGTTCTTCCCTGTGTGATGGACCAGGATGCACGCGGTGCCTGCCTGCTTGATCCGCTTGAGGAACTTTGCAACGCCGTTGAAGGCGCTCGCTGAATTCTCGTCGGGGCACTCAAACAGGGTGCTGAAGTTGTCTAAGATCAGGACATCAATGTTCCCGTCCCGCACCATGTCCAACACAGCCGCTTGTCCTGCGGGCTTGTCCATGTCTGGGAATGCGGTGTCCGCGTGCTGTGCCTGTTGAACGAGGAACCGGAGGTTCTCCCGCACCGCCTCAGCGTCACAGTCCTGAATACTGGGAAGCAGCATGGAGGCGCGCTCATGGATGTCCGCGAGCGGCATCTCTCCATCCACCAGCAGGACGCGGCGCGGTGCCGGCGCGTTCCATCCAAGGAGGCTCCCTCCGCCCGCGATGGTGAGAGCGAGGGCCAGCGTGAATATGCTCTTGCCGGCTCCCGTGGGGGCGTAGATGAGCGAGCTGTCCCCCTCCAGCATCCACGGCGCTAGGAGGAACTCACGGGGCGCCGGTGGAGTTGCGAGGAGTTCTCCCAGGGTCTGCACAACGAGGGGCGGCCCACTGCCTGCCGTGCTGGTGGCATTGCTGGTCATCGTTGAGGTTCCTTTCGTGATGTCGGGGCGGCCCTCTGCCGCTCCCCCTCAGAGTCGGGGTTTATCCCGCATGCACGCACGCAGACTCCGGGAGGGCGCCCGCGTCGATCTGCATGTCACACCACACCGCGAACCGGACATCCAGCCAGCGGGCGAAGAAGACGGCCAGCTTGGGGTGCGCCCAGGTTCCTACGTTGGCCCCTTTTCCCCCACAGCGGGCCTGCTTCAGTATCTCCAGCGGAATCCCTGTAGTTACCACCATGGCGTCGAGATATTCCGCAGTCTCTTGGAGGCGCCAGAAGTCGGAGAGGACCTTCCCGAAGTGCTTGGCCGCCTTGGTCATGTTGAAGTAGCCGTCTTCGCGGAAGGTGAAGGCAGCGCCGTTGTGTTCGCGGGTGATGAGTGAGTTCATGGCGGCTCTGAGGGGAGCCATACAGATAAGAGAACGCGCGCAGAGGGACTTTCCCTGCCCCCATCTCCCCTAGAGTCGGGGTCTATCGCCTAGCCTGGGCGAACACCTGAACACCTTCACGGGCTGTCTCGCGGCCCGCAGAGGGGACCATTGCAGTGCCCCGGATTCGCTCTAGAGCTGAACTCGTTCAGCCTGTATCCAGCGCGGTCATTCCGGGACGATGAGCACACCCCAACCCGGAGTCCCTTCGATGGCTGCTTCTTTGTCCCTTCAAGCGATCCTTCTACTCCTCGGTACCGGAGCGGTGTCGGGCGCGCTCGCGCTAGCCGTGCTCCTTCTCCTTGGGAGACACGCGCGGGGACGGCTGCTGCGCTTGGCTGTTCTGCTGGTCCGCCGATGAGCCGTTCCTATGCGCCCAGCCGGTCCAGCAGATTGCGCACGCTGGACTTGTGCCACGTCGCACCGCGAGGAGTCCTCATGCCGCGACCGTTGAGGGCATCCGCGAGGCTCCCCAGTGAGGAGACCCCCTCAGCGCGCAGCGCATCCACCACTGGACGTAGTGCTTCCGCGTGCTGGTCGGCAGCCTGCTTTGCTGCGGCTACCCCCGCCCCATTGCCCTTGCCCGCCCGCTTCAGGGCCGCTGCGCCGTTCGGGTTGCCCAGCCTTTGGCCTCTCGCTTTGGCCGCTTGGAGGGCCTCACGGGTGCGCTGGCTGATGGCTTCGCGCTCCTTCCGGGCGACCATGGCGAGGATGCCCACGGTGAAGGTGTCGGCGTGCGGCATGTCTGCTGCGATGAACTGGACCCCGCTTTCTTGTAGAGCGGTCAGGAATGCTGCGCTCCGGCTGAGTCGGTCCAGTTTCGCGATGACCAGCGTTGCCCCGGTCACCTTTGTCAGATGCAGGGCGCGTAGTAGCTCCGGGCGGTCGTTCTTCTTGCCGCTCTCTACCTCGGTCACCATTTCCAGGATGTCGGCGCCGTGCTGGGCCGCATAGGCTTCCACGGCTGCACGCTGGGCCTCAAGACCCAACCCGGACTGTCCCTGCTTACTGGTGCTCACCCGGATGTATCCGACGATCTTCATGCGATGCCCTCCAGGGGTACAAAGTTACGTAACGGTCGTTACTTGGATTTGTACCATTGTCGGGGAGGGTTCACAAGTGGAGGTGTCAGTACATGTGGCGGACTTTTGGCGTGAGCGCCGGCCGCTGGAGGACAGGAGGCGCAACGTCTTTGAGTCCGTGCAGCTCGGTGCGGTGGGGAGGCTGATTGATTGGACCGGAGAGTCGCCACGGCGAGGGCACCCGGAGGGGGGGATCAGCTAGAAGGGGTGGGAGGGGAGGTGCTTCAGATTTTTCCTGGGAAAAGTCGCAACGGGTCGTCTGAAACAGCTTCCTTGAGAGAAGCCGCGACTAGTATCGGCGTTCCTTCAAAACTCATGCCTTTATCCTATGCATTCGCTTGGCAAGTTATTCGGCGCGGTATTCATCTCCACGCTTCTCATCCCGGCGCCTTCGGAGGCGGCTTCTGTGACGGTGAGCACCGGCCAGGTATTGGACATCCGATACACGCTCCCCGGTGGGCCCTACTCGCCCGACTATACGAGGGACACCGCATGGCTGCAGCTCACAGACGCCGTTACGGGTGCTACGGGTGGCTTAGTAGCATCGCTGTATGCCGATGCCGTCCTCATCGGAAGCGATATGGCCAGTCCTGAGAATATGTTTATCTGGACGGCCCTAGGAAGCTTGAATACGAACGATGGTGCCTCATACGTCGATATGTCTCCCATCGTTGGAAGTGTCACGGCCGGGCGCGTGGTCGTGCGCTCGATAACAGGTGACGCCTGGACATTCGATGACCAGTCCGTCTATCTGAACTTTGGCGAGGCGCTCTTCAAGTTCCTGCGCGACGACGGCGGCGTCCGATATGCAGTGACCGTGGAGGCATTACCTGTCCCTGAACCTGCACAGGGGATGCTCTGGGCCATCGGCGTCATCACTGCGGCAGGGCTGGCGGCTCGCCGTCTCCGCAGGTCCGGGAACATGGTCGGGGGTCGATCCTGCTAAAGTGCAGGGAGGCCGATCCGTTGGGAAGCTTTCGCGGATTGGCTGGGAAGGCGACCGCCCGGAAACCCAAGCGGGGCGCGGTTTGAGGGATGTTCTCCCACGAGTTCGAGTCTCTCTCCGCGCACCACACCTTCCGTACCGTTCAAGGTACCGCCTCACCGGGCTCTCCGGTGCGGGCAATCCGGGCTCCCCGGTTCAGAAATCCACATTTCATCCGTTGTCGTCTCTTTGCGGCCGCGTGCAGCATGCCCTGTCCGGCGTCCTGCGCTTTGTTACTATGCGCGTCGCAATTCCCAGCCACTCTATCAACCAACGACTTCCTGACTACGAGCAGGAGGCGGACAAGGTCGGAGAAGGAGACGACGATGGCGCTGGACAAGGCCCTGCTCGGGCGCTTGCTGCAATTGAACGAACCGTGGACGGTGCGTGAGTTCAGATTCGATCCGGGGGCGAGACGGGTTGATGCGTGGATAGGACTCGAAGTTCAGCGCGGCTGGTTCGGCCTCGGCCGTAAACAGGCCGACCAGGAGGGCGCGGAACGGGTCTGGCGTCACATCGATCTCGCCGGCTGGCGCTGCCACCTGCATGTGCTGGCGCCCGCCAGCGCTGATCTGAGCGCGCTGCCCTGGGCCGGGCCGGCCGACATGCCTTTCTCGCAGGCGCTTTCCAAGCAGGTATTTGCGCTGTTCAACGAGGGCGTATCGCTGAACGGCATCTGCGCCATCACCGGCATTCCGCTGCAGGAACTGTGGAAGTTCAAGTTCGCGCTTGACCAGGGCAAGGCGGCGATCACCGATCCGGCCCGCGCAGCCGTTGCCGCGCAGGCGGCGGTGGCTGCCGATGCGGCAGCGCCGGCGGTGGCCTCCGACGATGACGTGCCCGACGTGGCCGATCCGGTGTGGCTGCAGCTGATCGAGGGCCGGCGTGACATCGACATCCGCGCACTCAGCCTGAAACTGCTGATGACCCGCCTGCGCAGCCAGATGGAGGTGATCACCGACGACGAGGTGCGCATGCTCAAGCTGCGCGAGCTGCACCGCTACTTCGTCAAGAACGCCCGCATGCTCGGTCACGAACTGGCGCAGCTGCGCACGCACTGAACATACCGGACGACTCCCGATGACGACTCAGCACCCGTCCGCCCTGAGCGGACGCATGATGGGACTGTCCGAAGCGACGGCCCTGATCCGCGAAGGCGGCCACTACAGCATCGCCGGCGACGAGGCGCTGCTGCGCCAGCTGCCGCGCGGCCACTGGATAGGCGGCACCATTCCCTACTTCATGGGGCAGGACGGTGGCGTCACCACGCGCGACCAGCTCTATGTCGCCGCGGTGCCGGTGCTCGGCGGCGCGCCCGAGATCCGCTTCTACGACCAGATCAGTCTGGAGCGCGTGTGCGCCGACGGCCCGGACAACGGCTTCTCCATCATCGTGATGCCGGCGTTTTCGGCGGTGCATTCGCTGTTCGCGCGCAATGCGCCGGGCTACGAGGACATGTACATCAAGCCGCTGGTGGGCTGGATTTCCGGCATCCACCTGGCGGACCTCGGCCGCGCCAGCCCGCTGGTGGTGAATGGCGAAACGCTGGAGTTCGACGGCGAGCGCGCGCTGGTGATGCATGTGCCGCTGCCCGAAACGAAGTACGCGCAGATCGACATCATCAATCTGTTCACCCAGGGCGAGGGCGACCGCATCCGCTTCCCGGCCAAGGGCTTTAGCGCCTCCGACTGTCTGATCAACGATCAGCCGGGCAATTTCGCGCAGTACGTCGCATCGCGTGCGATCGACACCAAGCTGCCGCTGGTGGCCGATTACAGCGGTGCCATGATCAATGTGAGCATCAAGGCGGTCGATGCCGGCAAGGGCACGGTGGACTTCTACGCGCCGGTGTTCGACGACATCGAATACCGCTTCGCAGCGCCGGTGCCGGACTACGTGAGCGCCTTCCACGCGGCGCTGCCGGCCCAGACCGGGCCGATCGGCTTCAGCTGCAACTGCGTGCTGAACTATCTGTACAGCGAACTGGAAGGCAAGCGCGTGCCCTCCATGCTGGGCCCGATGACTTTTGGCGAAGTGGCTTACCAGCTGCTGAACCAGACGCTGGTGTATCTGACCATCGAAGGCTGAGCCGGGCGTCGCGCCGACCGGGCAGGCGATTGCCCGGTCGCGTGGCGACTGGCGTAGCATCGCCGCTTTCACACCGCATACCGTGCTTCGCATGAACGACATTTCTTCGCAATCGCGCCGGCTTGCGCTGGTCATCGATGCCGACAATGCCCAGCCCTCGCTGATCCAGCCGGTGCTGCTGGCCGCCGCCTCGCGCGGCCGGGTGACGGTGCGCCGCATCTACGGCGACTGGACCTCGCCCAACATGACCAGCTGGAAGGCCTATCTGCTCGATCACTCGATCCGGCCGATCCAGCAGTTCCGCATCGTCGGCGGCAAGAACGCCACCGACAGCGCAATGATCATCGACGCCATGGATCTGCTGCACTCCGGTCTGGTCGATGGCTTCTGCATTGTGTCCAGCGATTCCGACTTCACTTCGCTGGCCCGCCGCATCCAGGAAAGCGGCCTGTTCGTGATGGGCGTCGGCCGTCGCACGACGCCAGTCGCCTTCCAGCGCGCCTGTGAGGAGTTCGTATTCACTGACGACATGCGTGCCACGCCGCCGCTGTCGGCGCCGAAGAAGAAGCCCTCGACGGTGCCGGCGCGCATTGAACAGCCGCGCAAGCCGCGCAACCGCCAGCCGGACGCGCAGATCCTCGAACTGCTGTCGCAGGGCATACGGTCGGCCACCGACGAGGACAGCGGCTGGGCCGGCATCGGCCGTGTCGGCCAGATCGTCCGTCAGTACGAGCCCGGCTTCAGCCACAAGGATTACGGCCACGCCAGCCTGTCCGGCCTGCTGGAAAGTCATCCGGAGCTGTTCCGGCTGCACAAGGGCGACAACGGGCAGGCCCAGGTTCAGCTGATCGAGCGCGCGGCGGACAAGCAGCTCGAACTGCTGCCCGAGCCCCTGCCCGAGGCGCTGCCGGAAGCCGGCAGCGAAGCGGCCAACGATCTTCCGATGACCGAAGCGCCCGCTGCGCCGGCGCCCAAGTCGCGTCGCAGCCGCACACCCCGCAAGACCAAGCAGACGACCGAGGCTGCTGCGCCGGCCCGGGCCGAACCGGTGATTGCCGCTGAAGCGGCTGCACCGGCACCGGCACCGGCGGCCGAGTCCGGCGAAGCCAAGCCGGCGCGCAGCCGGGCGCCGCGCCGCAGCCGCGCGCGCAAGCCGGCGTCCGATACGCCGGCCGGCTGACGCTCAGCCGGCCGGCGTGGTCGGCGTGATGGGGGGTATGGCCGCCGGTTTCGGCGGCCAGAAGAAGTCGAGCGGCCGGCTCAGGAAGCGACGTGCCAGCTTCACCGACAGGCCGCGGGTATCGTCGGGTTCGATGCCGCGCGAGCGCAGCGCGGTTTTCATCGCCAGACTGAAGCTCACGGTGAGGTTGGTCAGGCCGACCAGGGCGACGCCCAGCGCACTGATCGCGATGGTCTGCCAGGCCAGATCGAAATCGAGCGCGTGCAGGCCGTAGGCCAGATTGGCCGAAGCGAACGCCACGTGCCGGATGTCCAGCGGCAGGCCCAGCAGCTGGCCGAAGATCGGCGTGCAGCCCAGCATGCAGCCAAACAGGAAATTGCCCATCAGCGCGCCGAGGTTGTGTTCGACATAGTCGGCCAGCCGGCCCAGCCTTGCCTCGCCCAGCACGCTCTTCAGCCATTTAACCCGGCGCAGCCGCTCGGGTACGCGATGGTAGAGCGACTGGTTGTCGTAATAGCCTGAAATGAGCCCGCTCAGGAACAGATAGACGCCGGCAATCGCCGCATGCACCAGCGCCAGGCTTTGCCAGGGGTGCAGGTCGTGCAGCAGGTGGGCGCCCTTGACCGGATCGACCGGGTGCCAGCCGAAGAACTGGCCGCCCACCATGACGATGGCCAGCGCGGTCAGGAAGCCGATCGATACGTTGCCGGCGATCGATATCCACTGCGTGCGGCTGACCTGGGCGGCGAGGTCGGCCAGCACGTTCAGCCGCGCTTCGCGGTTCTGCTTGCCGTCGAGCGCCGCCGCCAGCGTGGCGGCGGTCATCGCCGGCTGTTTGGTGGCGATGGTCAGGTGCAGGATGTGCACAAGCACGAAACCAAGACCGTAGTTCAGGCTGTAGGCCACCGCCTCCCACACCGGCGGCAGGCCGAGCTTGGCGCTCAGTATCTTGATCATGGCCATGCTGCCGATGATCAGGCCGGCACCGGCGGCGGCGCGGAACATGCCGAAGAATTCACCGCGTGACTCGGTCACGTAGTGCTCGCCCGACTTGCTGGCCTGTTCGGTGACACGGCGCGCCAGCAGCTGGGTGGTGCCGCTGAACAGGTCGCGTACGCTGTGGCGGCGGTTTTCCTGTCGAACGAGGCCGAGGAAGAAGTCGATCGCCCGCGCCCGCACGGTGGCCGCATCGTCTTCCGGCGCCGGCTGCACCAACGTGCGCAGCAGGCGCAGCCGTTCGACGATCTGTTCGATGCGTGCCAGCACGAACACCAGGTTCACGCCGACGCCGGCTTCGCGCGAGCGGCGCCGTATCGTATCGACATAGCTCATGCACTGGTCGAGCAGCACTTCCAGATGGCCGTCGTGCGGCGCGGGTTCGCTGCTGTCGGCGTGGCGGTCGATGAAGGCGCGCACTTCGTCGCTCTGTGCGAGGAAAGGCGATTCGTGGCGTGCCAGCGAGGGCAGGTAGCGCAGCAGCGCCTGTTCCATGCCGAGCGCAGCCAGCCGGTGCGAAGCCATGCGCATGGCTTCGAACAGCTCGTGCCGGCACTGCCGGCGCGCGTCGGTGAAACGTTCGCCCCCCACGTCCAGCGTGTCGAGCAGCAGCAGCCAGTCCTCGCGCGGCACCGCGCTCATCCATTCGCCATCCTGCGCGTCGTCGAACACTTCGCTGAACAGGCTGCGCAGGAAGTCGCGATCGACCGCCGGGGGCAGCATGCGGCCGAGCAGCCGGCTGCCCAGCCCGCTGAAGAAGCCCTGATTGGCCAGCACACCGGATTCTGAATACAGCGTGCGATGCATGCGCGCGGCCAGTACCGCGTTCAGATGCTGTGCGAGTGCAGCGGCCAGTTCGGGGCGGGCGCCCAGCAGCCGGAGCAGCGCGCGAAAGCGCGATTCGGCCACTTCATGGGTTTCGCGTCCGGCGGGCCGTATCAGCGCGATCAGCCGGGCAAGCGCTTCGCCGCCGCTGTCGCCAGCGTGGCGGGACAGGTCTTCGAGCAGAGCCGTCAGTTCGGCGACGTAGGTGCTGTGTGTCGTCATGGGCGGAACCGTTGCTGAAGGAGGGGTGTTGAACGCTGAAGCCGCGCTCCGGTTCCCCGGATGCTCACGAGGAGGATACGTGCGCCACCCTGCCGTCGACCAGTTCGATGCGCCGGTCGCAGCGTGCTGCCAGCCGCGGGTCGTGGGTGACGATGAGGCATGCGCTGCCGCGTTCGCGGTTGAATTCGCGCAGCAGCGCGAAAATGTCGTCGGCGGTGTGGGTGTCCAGATTGCCGGTCGGTTCGTCCGCGAGTATGAGGCGCGGCGAGCGCGACAGCGCACGGGCAATGGCCACCCGCTGCTGCTGACCGCCGGACAGCTGGTTGGCCTTCTTGTGTTCGTGCCCCTTCAGCCCGACCCGCAGCAGCAGGTCGTGCGCGATGGCTTCCGCATCGGCGGTGGCCACGCCCTGTTCGATGATGGACGGCATCATCACGTTCTCCAGCGCGGTGAAGGCGGGCAGCAGATGATGGAACTGGAATACGAAACCGATATGACGGCCGCGCAGCACGGTGAGCGCCTGTTCGTTCAGGCCGGCGGTTTCGCTGCCGGCGATCGCCAGGTCGCCCGAAGTCGGGCGCTCCAGCAGACCGATCAGGTTCAGCAGCGTGCTCTTGCCTGAGCCGCTGGGGCCGATCAACGCGCAGAACTCGCCTTCCGCCAGTTCGATATCGATGCCGTGCAGCACCTCGGTTTCCACCGGCGTACCGACGCCATAGGACTTGCGCAGATCACGCAGCGCCACAATGGCCGTCATGCCCCGTACCTCATGCCCGGCCCCTCATGCACGTATCGCCTGTACCGGGTCCATCTTGGCCGCGCGCCGCGCCGGTATCAGCGCCGCCAGCACACCCACCACCAGCGCGATCAGCGCGGCCGACAGCGCGATGCCGGTATCCAGATGCGGCTGGAACAGCGGCGCGCCGTCGCCGGTGCGATAGACCGACGAGAAGAACTGCAGCAGTCCCCAGGCCAGGCCGACGCCGGCCAGCGCACCGGTAAAGCCCACCAGCCCGCCCTGCAGCAGGAAGATGCCCATGATGCGGTTCGAGCTGGCGCCCATCGCGCGCAGGATGCCGATCTCCTTCTGCTTCTGCACCACGCTCACCACCAGCACGCTCGATATGCCGAGCGCCACGATGACAATGACGAAGCTGCGGATCAGATTGTTCGACACCGTCTGGTTGCGCAGTGCGGCCAGCAGCTGCGAGTTGGTGGTCATCCAGCTTTCGACGGTGAGGCCGCTGCCCGCCTGCAGCCGCTCGCTCACGTCCTGCGCGTCGAAAATGTCGGTCACCGTGATGTCGATGTTGGACACGCCGCCCGGCAGGTCCAGCAGTGACTGCGCCAGCTTCATCGTGGTGAACACCCAGCGCCGGTTCAGGTCCTTGTTGCCGATGTCGAACAGGCCGGTGATCTGCAGCAGTTCGTCCCGCCCGCCGGCCGCGCGCACGAACACCTTGTCGCCCACGGTGACGCCCAGATCCTTCGCCAGTTCGATGCCGATGATGGCGTTGGTGCCCTCGACATGGAAGGTGCCGCGCGTCATGTAGCCGTCCATCTTCACGATGCGCCGGTAGCGGTCGGCATCCACCCCCATCAGCGCCACCGACTTGCTGGCGCGCCCGCGCAGCGCGAAGGCCGGGCCACTCACCACCGGCGACACCGCCACCACGCGCGGCTGGGCTTCGGCCAGCTTCACCATCGCTTCCCACTGGTCGATCGAACGCAGGCGCTGCGCGCGCGGCTCGATCACCGCGATGCTGGCCGGGTCGTTCAGCGCGCGCTGGTTGGCTTCTTCCAGCGGCCGCATCACCACATGCGCCTGGCTGCCGAGCACGCGGTCAATGATGGTGGCCTGGAGCTGCGAAATGAGCTGGGACAGGAACACGATGACCGCCACGCCGCCGGTCACGCCGAGCAGGATGAGCGCAGTCTGCATGCGCCCCTCGCGCAGGAAGCGCAGCGCGACCAGGAATTCGAACGGAAGCTTGGGCCGGGCCATGGGCGCGCTCAGCGGCCGAGGTTGGGCGTCGGGCCGGGCGCGCCGCGCGGCGGCTTGATGCGGATGTGGTCGCCATCGACCGCGCCGCCCGCCGGCAGGATGGCGACCTCGCCTTCGTTCAGCCCGTCGGTGATTTCGACGCGGCCGACGCCGCGCAGGCCGATCTTCACCGGCACCCGGACTGCATTGCCATCGCGCGCGAGCAGCACCCAGGGGCTGCCGCCATCGACGTCGCGGACCGCTTCCAGCGGCAGCGACAGGGCGCTCGGCTTGCGACCGATCACCACTTCGACCGACACCGTCATGTCCGGCCGCAGAAAGGCCGGCGGCGTGGGCACCCGCAGGCGCACTTCCACCGTGCCGCGCTGGGCGTCGATGGCCGGCGACAGGTAATACACCACCGCGTCGAAGGACTGGCCGGAGAAGGCGTCAGCCACCGCCTGCGCGTGCGCGTCGAGCTGCAGGTAGCGCAGATTCTTTTCGTCCAGCGTGGCGTGGATGCGGGTTTCGCCGTCCTCGGCCAGCGTGAGCAGCGCGCGGCCGGCCTGGGCCACATCGCCCGGTTCGGCGTCGCGTGCGATCACCAGCGCATCGACCGGTGCGCGCAGCGTGAGCAGATCGCGTTTCGCGCGCGCGGTGTCGAGCGCGGCGGTGGCCTGGGCCAGCCGGGCCTGGGCGGTGGCGCGCTCGGCGCCGCGCGGCGTGTTGGCGTCGCGCTGGGCCTGGGCGGTGCGCAGCTGGGCGCGCGCGTTGTCGAGCTGGCGCGCGGCTTCATCCAGCTTCGACGGCGAGTAGAACTGCTGCGCCACCAGCGCCTGCGCCCGCTGGTACTCGGCTTCCGCCACGCGCAGATTGGCTTCCGCCTGTTTCACCGCCTGTTCGGCCACCGGCAGGCCGACTGCGTCGAGCTGGGTGAAGCGCGCCTGCGCTTCGGCGATCTGCGAGCGGGCCTGCTCGATCGCTGCATCAGCGTCGGTGGCGCGCAGCTTCACCAGCGCGTCGCCGGCCTGCACCCGTGCGCCCTCGCGCACCGCTACCGCGTCGATGAGGGCGGTGACCTGGGTGCCCAGTTCGATGCGCGACGGCGTGGCGATGCGGCCGGTCGCCACCACGCTCTGGGTCAGCGGCGAACGTTCGACCTTCACGACATCGACGGGGACGCCGCGCGGCCACAGCAGCCATGCGGTCAGCACTGCCGCGGCCAGCAGCAGTGCGATCAGGTGACGGGTTTTCATCGGGAAATCGGCAGGAAGATGCGAAGGCGTGAGCGGAGCTGGGGTGGCCGGTCAGGACCGGGGCGCAAGCAGTGTATCGATCAGGGCGTCGAGTTGCCGGTGGTCCGGGTTGCCGATGATGCGTTTGACGATGCGGCCGTCGCGGTCCACCAGAAAGCTGGTGGGTGTGGCGCGGATGCCGCCGAAGCCATGGTCGGCTTCGGCGACCGGGTCGAAGCCTACGCGAAACGGCAGCCGTTCGCGCTGGGCAAAAGCCTGAACCTGTACCGGGGCATCGTAGGACATGGCCACCGCCACCACCTCGAAGCCGCGTCCGACGTAGCGGCGATGGGTGTCGGCCAGCCCCGGCATGCCCCGGATACAGGGGCCGCAGGAGGTGGACCAGAAGTTCACCAGACGCACGCGGCCGTCCGGCTGACCCAGATCAAGCGTGCCGCCGTCCAGCAGCGCAATCCTTACCGGCGGCACCTGTTCCGGGTGCCCGCTGCCGCGCAGCAGCCAGACGATGGTGATCAGTGCGACCAGAACTAACGGCGATACCCATTTGCGATTCATAATCCGGATTCGTACTTCTTACTGCGGAAAGGTTGGACCATGCGCGCGATTGTCGGTTTTGTGGGCTGTCTTGTCATGTGCACCCAGGTGTGGGCGATTTCGCTGTCCGATCTGTCCGACAAGGACGCCGGCGGTGGCCTGAAAGAGGCGCTCAGCCAGGGCGCGGCCAAGGCGGTCGACCTGCTGGGCAAGCAGGACGGCTTCCTGAAGAACGCCAAGGTGAAGATTCCGATGCCGGACGGCCTGCGCCAGGCGGAAAAGCTGATGCGCACCTTTGGCATGAAGAAGCAGGCGGATGAACTGATCACCTCGATGAACCGCGCCGCCGAAGCTGCGGTGCCGGAAGCGAAGGAACTGCTGGTGGGTGCGGTGAAGGACATGAGCGTCGAGGACGCAAAAAAGATCCTGACCGGCGGCGACACCTCGGGCACCGAGTACTTCAAGGGCAAGACCTCGGCCCAACTGAAGGAACGCTTCAAGCCCATCGTGCAGAAGGCGATGGACAAGGTGGGCCTGGCCAAGACCTACGAAAAGTTCGCGTCCAAGGGTGCGCAGTACGGCGTGATCAGCAAGGAAGACGCCGACCTCGACAACTACGTGACGCAGAAGACGCTGGACGGCCTGTTCACGATGGTGGCGGAAGAGGAGAAAGCCATCCGCAAGAACCCGGTGGGCGCGGCCGGCGATCTGGCGAAGAAGGTGTTCGGCGCGCTGGGCAAGTGATCATGGCGGTCGATCCGGCACTCATCGTCCGGCGCAAGCACGCCGAAGACGTGGCGGCGCTGATCGCCGGCAAGGGCTGGGACGCGGCGCGCGCCGCGTCCGAACTGGGGCTGTCAGTGGTGCAGGTCGAGCGCATCCTGCGCGGCGAGGTCGAGCACGTGCCGACCCAGCATCTGAAGGACATGCGCAGCAAGCTGTGCGGCAGCGCGCTCTGCGGCTGCTGAGCGGGCGCCCGCCCGGTCGCTGACCGGGGCGGGGGCGCCCGCGGGCGCGCTGGTCAGCGCTTCGCGGCTTTCGCGAAGGCCGCCGCCAGTGCGTTGTTGGCGGCCGGCGCTTCCTTGGCTTTCGCCATCGCGCGCGGGTCGGGGCGTGCGTTCCGCGGGTCGCGGCCACCGCCCGCGGGCTTCTTCACCGCCTCGTCGCTCAGCCGCATCGACAGCGCGATGCGCTTGCGCGCCAGATCCACCTCGATCACCTTTACCTTCACGATATCGCCGGCCTTCACCACTTCGGCCGGGTCCTTCACGAAGCGGTTGGACAGCGCCGACACATGCACCAGGCCGTCCTGGTGCACGCCGATGTCCACGAAGGCGCCGAAGTTGGTGACGTTGGTCACCACGCCTTCGAGCTGCATGCCCGGCTCCAGATCCTTCAGGCCCTCCACGCCGTCGCGGAAGCTGGCGGTCTTGAACTCCGGGCGCGGGTCGCGGCCCGGCTTTTCCAGTTCGCGCAGGATGTCCTGCACCGTGGGCAGGCCGAAGCGCTCGTCCGTGTATTTCTGCGCCGACAGCTTCTTCACCGTGGCAGCGTCGCCGATCAGTTCGCGCGCCTTCTTCTGCACGTCCGCCAGGATGCGCTCGACCACCGGATAGGCTTCCGGGTGCACCGCCGAGGCGTCCAGCGGATTGTCGCCATTCATGATGCGCAGGAAGCCAGCGCACTGTTCGAAGGTCTTGTCGCCGAGGCGGGGCACCGACAGCAGCGCCTTGCGCGAGCCGAAGGCGCCGTGCGCGTCGCGGTGGGCGACGATGTTCTGCGCCAGTGTGCTGTTCAGGCCGGAAATGCGCGCCAGCAGCGGGGCGGAGGCGGTGTTCACGTCCACACCCACCGCGTTCACGCAGTCCTCGACCACCGCGTCGAGCGAGCGCGCGAGCTTGGTCTGGCTCACGTCGTGCTGGTACTGGCCGACGCCGATGGCCTTCGGGTCTATCTTCACCAGTTCGGCCAGCGGGTCCTGCAGCCGGCGGGCGATCGACACCGCGCCGCGCAGGCTCACGTCGAGGCCGGGGAATTCCTTCGCTGCCAGTTCGGACGCCGAATACACCGAGGCGCCCGCTTCCGACACGACGATCTTGGTCATCGCCAGTTCCGGCTTCAGCTTGATCAGATCGGCGGCCAGCTTGTCGGTTTCGCGGCTGGCGGTGCCATTCCCGATGGCGATCAGCTGCACGTTGTGCTTCTGCGCGAGTGCGGCCAGCGTGTGCAGTGAGCCGTCCCAGTCGCGGCGCGGCTCGTGCGGGTACACGGTGGCGGTATCGACCAGCTTGCCGGTGGCGTCCACCACCGCCACCTTCACACCGGTGCGGATGCCCGGGTCCAGGCCCATGGTGGCGCGCGGGCCGGCCGGAGCCGCTAGCAGCAGGTCCTTCAGATTCTTGGCGAATACGCGGATCGCCTCCAGTTCGGCGCGGCTGCGCAGCTCGCCCATCAGATCGAGCTCGATGTGCACCGACAGCTTCACGTTCCAGGTCCAGCGTGCGGTATCGACCAGCCAGCGGTCGGCCGGGCGGCCCTGATCGCGGATGCCGGCGTGCGCCATGATGCGGCGCTCGCACGGGTTGGGTTCGGGCGAGCGGCTGCCGTCCTCCGGGTCGGAGTCCAGCGCCAGCTTCACCCGTAGCGCCTCTTCGTTACGGCCGCGGAACAGCGCCAGCGCGCGGTGCGACGGAATGTCGGCCAGCTTCTCCCGGTAGGCGAAGTAATCGCGGAACTTGGCCGCCTCGGCGTCGCTGTCCTTGCCGTCGGCTACCACCGACACCACCACGCCGTGTTCGGTCACGTAGTCGCGCAGCGCGCCGACCAGTTCGGCACTTTCGGCGAAGCGCTCCATCAGGATCTGGCGCGCGCCGTCGAGCACCGCCTTGGCGTCGGCGAAACCGGCGTCGGCATTCAGGAACTTCGCGGCTTCGGCGTCCGGTGTCAGCGTCGGGTCGGCCAGCAGCGCGTCGGCCAGCGGCTCGATGCCCGCTTCGCGCGCGATCTGCGCCTTGGTGCGGCGCTTCTGCTTGTACGGCAGGTAGAGATCTTCCAGCCGCTGCTTGCTGTCCGCGCCCTCGATCTCGGCGCGCAGCTGCGGCGTGAGCTTGCCCTGTTCGTCGATGCTGGCGATCACCGCGACGCGGCGCTCTTCCAGTTCGCGCATGTAGCCGAGCCGCTCTTCCAGCAGGCGCAGCTGGGTGTCGTCCAGGCCGCCGGTGGCTTCCTTGCGGTAGCGCGAAATGAAGGGCACGGTGGCGCCTTCGTCCAGCAGGGCGACGGCGGCGTTGATCTGTTGCGGGCGTGCGCCCAGTTCGGCGGCGAGCCGCTGTTCGATCGGAGGGAGCATGTGAAGCAGGCTGGATGAACTACGGGAGGCGCGAACCATACCCACGCAGGCCGCCTGCCGCAAGCCGGTACAATCCCGGGTCATCCATCGACTGGCGCGCTACCCGTCCGGGCGGCGCAGGCATCCCATGCTGTCCGACATGAACGCGCCTCAGCGCGAGGCGGTGAAATACCTCGACGGCCCGCTGCTGGTGCTGGCCGGCGCCGGCTCGGGCAAGACGCGCGTCATCACGCGCAAGATCGCCTATCTGGTGCAGGAATGCGGCTTCGACCCGCGCAATATCGCGGCCATCACCTTCACCAACAAGGCGGCGAAGGAAATGCAGGAGCGCGCCTCGCACCTGCTCGAAGGCCGCGCCGGCAAGCAGCTCAACATTTCCACCTTCCACGCGCTGGGCGTGAAGATGCTGCGCACCGAAGCGAAGGCCGCCGGGCTCAAGCCCGCCTTCTCGATACTCGATTCGTCCGACGCGACCGCCATCGTGTCCGACATTTCGAAGGAAACCGAAAAGTCGCGCCTGCGCGCGCTGGTGTCGCGCATATCCGGCTGGAAGAACGCGATGCTGCCGCCGTCGGCCGCCGCTTCGCACGCGGCCGACGAAATGGAGGCGCTGGCCGCCCGCGTCTATGAGGAATACGAGCGCACGCTGCGCGCCTACCAGGCGGTCGATTTTGACGACCTGATCGGCATCCCGGCGCGCCTGCTGGCCAGCGACGAAGAACTGCTCGAACGCTGGCAGCGCCGGCTGCGCTACCTGCTGATTGACGAGTATCAGGACACCAACAGCTGCCAGTACCAGATCGTGAAGCTGCTGGCCGGTCATCGCGGCGCCTTCACCGCGGTCGGTGACGACGACCAGGCCATCTATGCCTGGCGCGGTGCCGACGTCGAGAACCTGCGCAATCTGCAGACTGATTACCCGAAGCTCAAGGTGATCAAGCTGGAGCAGAACTACCGCTCGATGCAGCGCATCCTGTCGGCGGCCAACACGCTGATCGCACGCAACGAAAAGCTGTTCGACAAGAAGCTGTGGTCCGACATGGGGCGCGGCGATCCGATCACGCTGTTCATCGCGCGCGATGCGGACCACGAGGCGGAAAGCGTCGCCATGCGCATCGCCTCGCACAAGTTCGAGCACCGTGGCAAGTTCAGCGACTACGCGGTGCTCTACCGCGGCAACCACCAGGCGAGGGTGATCGAAACCGCGCTGCGCGAACAGAAAATTCCCTACGTCATCAGCGGCGGCCAGAGCTTCTTCGACCGCGCCGAAATCAAGGACGTGATGGCCTATCTGCGGCTGGTCGCCAATGGCGACGACGATCCGGCCTTCATTCGCGCGGTGACGACGCCCAAGCGCGGCATAGGCGGCATGAGCCTGGAAGCGCTGGGCCGCTACGCCGGCGAACGCCACATCGGCCTGTTCGCGGCGATGTTCGAAACCGGCGCCGAGCACGCGCTGCCGGCGCGCGCGCTCACGCCTCTGCGCGAATTCGGCGACTTCATCAATCGGCTCGAATGGCGCGCCCGCACCGAGGCGCCGCGCCTGTTGCTCGAAGATCTGCTGCGCGGCATCGGCTACGAAACCTGGCTGTTCGAACAGTTCGAGCCGAAGGAGGCGGAGACGCGCTGGAACAACGTGCGCGAGTTCGTCGACTGGATGGGCCGCAAGGGCGAGGAAGACGGCAAGACGCTGATGGAACTGACGCAGACCGTTGCGCTGATCACCATGCTGGACAAGCGCGACGACGGCGAGGAACGCGACGCGGTGCAGCTATCGACGCTGCACGCGTCGAAGGGCCTGGAATACAAGCACGTGTATCTGATTGGCCTGGAGGAAGGCATCCTGCCGCACCGCGAATCGATCGACGGCGGCAAGATCGAGGAAGAACGCCGGCTCATGTATGTCGGTATCACCCGTGCCCAGCGCACGCTGACGCTGAGTCACTGCGAACGCCGCAAGAGCGGTCGCGAGTCGCGTGACTGCGAGCCGTCGCGTTTCATCTCCGAAATGGGCGAGGACGTGCAGCGACCGAAGAAGGACGGCGCCGCCCCCACCGCTGAAGACCGCGCTGCCCGCGTTGCGCAGCTCGAAGCGATGAAGGCGCGGCTGGCGGGAAAGGTGCTGCCCGGCAGCTGAGCGGCCGGCGCGCGGACGAAAAAAAGCCCGCCATTGGCGGGCTTTTCTGTGCCGGGATGAAACCGACCGGCTTACTTCGCGGCTTCGGCCGGAGCGGCTTCCGCTTCCAGCTTCGGTTCCGGGAAGTTCGCGCCGCCCTTGTTCGCCATGAACACCACGGTGCGCTTGATCTCTTCTTCGCTCAGCGAAGCGTTGCCACCCTTGGGCGGCATGGCGCCCTTGCCGCCGACCGCCGACTTCACCAGCGCGTCCAGTCCGGTGGCGATGCGGCTGCCCCAGGCACCCGAGTCGCCCAGCTTCGGCGCACCAGCCATGCCGGCATCGTGGCAGGCGGCACAGGCGCCCTTGTAGATCTGTTCGCCGGTCTTCGGGCCCTTGGTTTCGGGCTCGCCCAGCGTCAGCTGTGCCACCGGCTGGATCGCCTTGGCCACCGCTTCGGAATCGGGATTGTTGGCGCCCTTGTAGCCGGACGACACGTACTGGGCCACAGTCACGCCGAGGCCGACAAACACGACAAATGACAGAACGACGACCGCGATCAGCTGCTGCGGCGTCTTGATGAGGGTTTCGTGCTCTTCGTGCGCGTCCGACATGGTGCCTTCCTCTGGATGACCTGTATGGGTTGGAAAAACGTAACGCAGCATTATAGCGGCTGCCGGCCGGCCTGCACCCCCCGATGACGCACCTCCGCCGCTCTGCATGGACGCGCGGCCGCAAAGCCGCTATCCTTCGCGCCCTGCGGAGCGTTTCAACATGCTCCCATGCGCCCGTAGCTCAGCTGGATAGAGTACTGCCCTCCGAAGGCAGGGGTCGTGCGTTCGAATCGCGCCGGGCGCGCCAGATTCGGAAAAAGGCTGGATCCTCTTGAGGATCCAGCCTTTTTTTGTTTTCATCGTGCAGGCCAGGTCATCGGCGCCTGCACGCGTCAGGCCATTTTCATGCTGCAGCGCAAAAGCTGGCATTCCGTTCTTTTCGGGCGGAATGCCGGAGCCCTGGGCTACTATCCGCCGGAATGGCTTATGGCCGATGGATTCCGGGAGGCATATGGGCGGCGGAATGATGCAGCCTCACGCTTGGCGCTGGCTTGTGCTGGTCGTAATGGTGCTGGCGGTGTTCGATGTCCGGCTGTACATGATGGCCAGCGAGGCGCGTCAGGCGGCACTGGACCGCGCCCAGTACACGCTGCACGTCGGCGTGGATGTGCTGGCTCAGCGGCTGGACCAGCAGTTGACTACCTATGACCGCCTGTTGTCCGGCATCGGCGAAGCGGTGCGTCTGCGCGGCAGGATTTCCGATACCCCCGATCTCACGATGCACCGCCTGCTGCTGCGGCGCCATGCGATCAACCCCGAACTGCGCTCCTTCTTCCTGGTCCGGGAGACCGGCGTGATGGCCGAGGTGTCGACCGCCTATCCGCTGAAAGAGGTGGATGTGTCCGGACGCGACTACTTCCTGGCGCAGTCCGGGTCGGGCGCGGACGAAGACCGCCTGTTCGTCGGCCAGCCCATCGTGAGCAAGCTGACCGGCCAGTACATCGTCCCGCTCAGCCGGCGGGTAGAGAACGAAGGCAGCCGATTTCTCGGCGTGGTGGCTGCGGCGGTGGATCCGGGCATGCTCACGAAAATGCTCGCCGAACAGGGCCTTCCGGACGGTTACGTACTGTCGGTATTCCTGCAGAGCGGGCAGGGAATGGCCTGTTACCCGGCACGTGTCGATTGCCTGCAGCGCAAGGTCGACCACACGCCGCTGTTCCGCTCCTTGCTGCCGGCCGAGGCCCGCGGGCAGTTCGCCCACCAGACGCTGCTCGACGAAACCCCGGGGCTGGCGGCCTACACCACTTCGTCGCGCTACCGGCTGGTCGTCGCCGCGACGGTGGATGAGAAGACGGTGCTGGTACCTTGGCGCCGCGATCTGGGCAACTACGTGCTCATTGCGATCGCCGGCAACCTTATCGTGGCCGGTCTGGCCTGGTTCGCCGTCAACCAGGTGCAGCGACGGCGGCTGGCGTTGCTCCAGCTGGCCCACGCGAACCAGGAACTCGAGGACCGCGTGCTGCAGCGCACGCAGCAGCTCAAGCGCAGCGAGGACCGCGCCCGTACCTTCATGAATACCGCGCGCGATGGCGTGGTGGTGATAGACAGCAACAGCTGCATCGTCGAGTTCAACCGGGCGGCCGAAAACCTGTTCGGCTATTCACTGAAGGAGGTGCTCGGGCGCAAGATCGACATGCTGATGCCGCAGCAGTTCGGCGCGGAACACCGTGACTACGTGCAGGCCGCGAATGGTGCGACGGGCGTGCGCAGCGGCAGTCGAGGCCGCGAGGTGACCGGACTGCACAAGGACGGGCACGAATTTCCGATCGACGTCACGGTGGGCAGTTCGGGCGAGGGCGGACAGAGTTTCCATGTCGGCATCATCCGCGACATCAGCGAACGCAAGCGGCTGGAGCGCGAGCTGCAGCAGCAGGCCGCTACCGATGGGCTGACCGGCGTGCTGAACCGCCGTGCCTTTACGGCCAAGAGCGAGGAGCTGATCGCGGTTGCGCTGCGGCACGACCGGCCGCTCAGCCTGCTGGTGATCGATGTCGACCACTTCAAGAAGGTGAACGACGTGCATGGCCATCCGGCCGGCGACGCGGTGCTCCGGGCGCTGGCCCGGATGCTGGGGGCCGCGCTGCGTACCGGCGATGTACTTGGCCGGTTGGGCGGCGAGGAATTCGCCATCGTGCTGTCGGAAACCGATGAAGCCGGCGCGCGCGACGCGGGCGAACGCCTGTTGCAGGTCGTGCGCGCTGCACGCATCGATCACGAGGGTACGGCGTTGCATATCACCGTGAGCATCGGTGCGGCGGTGCTGCGGGCCGGTGAGGACGGTTTCGCTGCCCTCTTCTCGCGCGCCGATCGCGCGCTGTACCGGGCGAAGAACAGTGGCCGTGACCGTCTGGCACTGGAGCGTGCCGAGGACGCAGTGGCCTGAACTTTGTAGCGCCGGTCGGTCAGCCGCCGAAGCGCTGTTCGACCTGGCGGTGAAAAATCGCGCCGGCGACGGTGCTGGCGATCCAGGCGAACAGCAGGCCCGCCACCGCGGTGTCCGGCGTGGCGCCCCAGATGCGGCTCACGAAAGCATTCACCAGCATGGCCACCGGATAGTGGATCAGAAAGACCGAGAATGAAATGCGGCCGAGGAAGGCCAGCGGGCGCAGGTCGGGCCAGCGGTCGAAGGCACCGCTGCGCAGCCCCACCCACAGCGAGGCCGCGACACAGGCGGCCACCGCCACCCGTTCACGGTGCTCGATCTGCAGTGCCAGCAGCACTGCCAGCGCGATCGCCAGGCCCCACAGCGGTGAGCGGTCGCGCCGGCTGAGCCAGCAGGCCGCCGCGCCGAGCGCGTACACGCCGAAGAAGTAGGGGGCGATGAAATCCAGATCCGGGTTGCGGTTGATCGCGAACAGCGACAGCAGCGCGAGGCCGGAGGTGAGCAGCGCCAGCACACGGGTGCGCCGCGGCGGGCGGGCCAGCCGGGTCAGCCACACGGTGATGGCCATCATCGCGTACAGCTGGAAGTCGATCGCCACGTACCAGACGCCGGCCGACAGCGCTTCTACACCGACCACGTCGTGCATCAGCAGCAGGTGGGCCAGCAGCTGGTTGAAATGCGGCGCGGCCGGCAGGCTGGGGTCGGCGATCAGCGTGCGTGCAATGGCTGCGCACACAATGCTCACCAGCACCGCGGCGGTACAGGGCAGGGCCAGCCGGCGGTAACGCTTCCACAGCGCCGACGACAGCGAAAGCGGGCGCGCCTGCAGTGACGGCGCCAGCGCCCGCGCGGCGAGAAAGCCGCCGAGCACGAAGAACACCTGCACCGCGAGCCGGCCATCGTAGTAGAGCCAGTCCACCAGGCGCGGGAAGCGCAGCCGCAGCGCTTCGGACAGCGGCCCGTAGGCGACCAGGTGATGCAGCACGATGAGCTGCGAGGCGAAGGCCTTCAGCGCGTCGAACACCGCCAGCCGCCCGCCGGCCGCGCGTGCGCGGGTGCCGGCCTGCGGAAGGTGTGCCGTGCCGAGGGCCGGACTGTTGGCGGTGGGTGTATAGGTGGTCACGGAGTGCGGCTTGCGGCTATCGGGCGGCACCGCACGGCCGGTGCGGGCACAAAGCTGCGCATTGTGCACTGCGGTGCGCAAGGATCAAGCCCCTGTCGCGTCCGCCGCGCGACCGGTCTGACGCCCGCGCCATCCCTGCCACCCTGTGTTCCGCCGCCCGATGCGCTGTCAGCACAGTCTTGTCAGTGCGCTTCGTCCCAATTGCGGCCGACGCCGGCTTCCACCTTGAGCGGCACCGACAGCTGGGCCACGCCTTCCATCAGTGCCGGCACGCGGGTGCGGACGACATCGAGCTCGGCGTCCGGCACTTCCAGCACCAGTTCGTCGTGTACCTGCAGAATGAGGCGGGTGGCCAGCCCTTCCGCCTTCAGCCAGCCGGACACCGCGATCATCGCCAGCTTGATCAGGTCGGCCGCGGTGCCCTGCATCGGCGCGTTGATCGCGGCGCGCTCGGCGCCCTGGCGGCGCCCCACCTGCTGCGCGCGGATGTCCGGCAGCTGCAGCCGGCGCCCGAACACGGTTTCGACATAGCCCTGCTCGCGCGCCAGCGCGCGGGTTTCGTCCATGTAGCGGGCGACGCCCGGGTACTGCGCGAAGTAGCGGTCTATCCAGCTCTGCGCGGCGCTGCGCTCGATGTCCAGGTTCTTCGCCAGGCCGTGCGCGCTCATGCCGTAGATCAGGCCGAAATTGATCACCTTGGCGTAGCGGCGCTGTTCGCTGCTCACCTCGGCCGGTGCCACACCGAACACTTCGGCTGCGGTCGCGCGGTGCACGTCTTCGCCGTCGGCGAAGGCCTGCAGCAGGCGGGCGTCCTGCGACAGGTGGGCCATGATGCGCAGTTCGATCTGCGAGTAGTCGGCGCTGACCAGCACATGGCCGGGCGGCGCGATGAAGGCGGAGCGGATGCGCCGGCCTTCGGCGGTGCGCACCGGAATGTTCTGCAGATTCGGGTCGACCGACGACAGCCGGCCGGTTACCGCCACCGCCTGACCGAAGCTGGTGTGCACCCGGCCGGTATCGGCGCGCACCATGCGCGGCAGCTTGTCGGTATAGGTGCCCTTGAGCTTGGCCATGCCTCGGTATTCGAGAATGAGGGCCGGCAGCGGGTAATCGAGCGCCAGCTGCGACAGCACTTCCTCGTCGGTCGAGGGCGTGCCGGACGGCGTTTTCTTGATCACCGGCAGCTTTTCGCGCTCGAACAGGATTTCCGCGAGCTGTTTCGGTGAGTTGATGTTGAACGGCTGCTTGGCGGCGTCGTGTGCGCGCCGCTCCAGATCCAGCATTTTCTGGCCCAGTTCGTTGCTCTGGGCGGCCAGCGAGCCGACGTCGAGCAGCACGCCGTTGCGTTCCATCTCGAACAGGATGTCGGACACCGGCAGTTCGATGTCGCGATATATATATGCAAGCTTGCTGTCGGCGGCGATGCGCGGTGCCAGCACCTGATGCACACGCAGCGTCACGTCGGCGTCTTCGGCGGCGTAGGCGGCGGCACGGTCCAGAGGTACCTGTTCGAAGCCGATGCGCGCGGCGCCCTTGCCGGTCACTTCGTCATAGCTGATCACCTTCAGGCCGAGGTGGCGGGTGACCAGGGTGTCGAGGCTGTGGTTGCGGTCGGCTTCCAGCACATAGCTTTCGAGCAGCGTGTCATCGACCACGCCGGCCAGCCGTATGCCGTGATTGGCGAACACGTGGCGGTCGTACTTGAGGTTCTGGCCGAGCTTGCCGTGCGTCGGCGATTCCAGCCAGGGCCTGAGCGCGGCCAGCACCTCGTCCAGCGGCAGCTGGGCCGGGGCGTCCGGATAGACGTGACCCAGCGGCAGATAGGCGGCTTCGCCTTCGGCCAGCGCGAAACTCATGCCAACCAGCCGCGCTTCCATCGGATCGAGGCCGGTGGTTTCGGTGTCCAGCGACACCACCCCGGCGGCCATCAGCTTCGCCAGCCAGCGCTCGAAGGCTGCGCGGTCGAGCAGGGTTTCGTAGTGGGCGCGGTGACTGCCTTCGGGCGCGGTCGAGGGCGCGGCATCCTCCGCCGGCGCCGGGGCATTCACCGTCTTGCGTCCGCCCTTGGCCAGATCATCGAGCAGGCCGCGGAAGCCGTATCGTTCGTAGATCGGGCGCAGCGCCTCGGCGTCTTCGCCGTCCGAGGTCAGCGATTCCAGCGGCTGCGGCAGTTCGACATCGCATTTCACGGTCAGCAGCCGGCGCGCCATCGGCAGGAAGTCGAGGTGGGCGCGCAGGTTCTCGCCCACCTTGCCGCCGATGTCGGCCGCGTGCGCGACCACCGAATCCAGCGTGCCGCCGTACTGCTGCAGCCACTTCACCGCGGTTTTCGGGCCGCACTTGTCCACGCCCGGCACGTTGTCCACGCTGTCGCCGATCAGTGCGAGGTAGTCGACGATGGCCGACGGCGGCACGCCGAACTTGGCCAGCACGCCGGCTTCGTCCAGCTTTTCCTCGCTCATCGTGTTTACCAGCGTCACGTGCCTGTTCACGAGCTGGGCGAGGTCCTTGTCGCCGGTCGATATGACGCAGTCGATGCCGCGTTCGGTCGCGTGCGCGGCCAGCGTGCCGATCACGTCGTCGGCTTCCACGCCGTCGACCATCAGCAGCGGCCAGCCGAGTGCGCGCACCGCGTCGTGGATGGGCGCGATCTGCGCCGCCAGGTCTTCCGGCATCGGCGGCCGATGGCCCTTGTAGTCCGGGTACCAGTCGTCGCGGAAGGTTTTGCCTTTGGCATCGAACACGACTGCGCGGTATTCCGCCTTGTAGTCGGCTGCCAGCCGCCTTAGCATGTTGATGACGCCGCGCAGCGCGCCGGTGGGCTCGCCCTGCGCATTGCGCAGGTCGGGCAGCGCGTGGAAGGCGCGGTACAGGTAGGACGATCCATCGACAAGCAGCAGCGTGGGCATGGCGGGTTCCGCATCAGGACATTCGGTCAGCCCGCGATTATCGCCGGAGCGCCGGTCACCTGAGCACAATCTCCGCGTGCCCGCGCCTTGCCCTCATTCACCGGACACCATTTCCATGAGCGCGAAAGACAAACTGCCGGGCATGATTGACCCGGGTGAAGCCGCACGCACCAGCAGCGCCCGCGAAGCCTGGCGCATCTTCGGCATCATGGCCGAATTCGTCGAAGCGACCGAGCGGCTGCAGCAGATCCGGCCGGCGGTGAGCATTTTCGGCAGCGCCCGCACGCCGCCCGACCACCCTTACTACGACCTGACCGAACGCATCGCCCGCCAGCTGTCGGACGCCGGCTTCTCGGTCATTTCCGGCGGCGGCCCCGGCATCATGGAAGCGGCCAACAAGGGCGCCTTCCACGGCAAGTCGCCCAGCGTGGGCCTGAACATCCAGCTGCCGATGGAACAGCACGCGAACGTCTATCAGGACATTTCGCATTCTTTCGAGCACTTCTTCGCCCGCAAGTACATGTTTGTGCGCTTCGCTGCCGCTTATGTGGTGATGCCCGGCGGTTTCGGCACCGTGGACGAGCTGATGGAGGCGCTGACGCTGATCCAGACCCGCAAGAGCCGCTCGATTCCGGTCATCCTGGTGCATTCGCCGTTCTGGGCCGGCCTGATCGACTGGTTCCGCAACACGCTGGTGAACGAAGGCATGATTTCGCCAGCCGACATGGATCTGGTGCAGATCATCGACGACCCGGCGCAGATCGTGGACGCCATCTTCCGGCACTACGAGAACCGCAGCTTCATGCCGCTGCCTGAAGAGCATGAGGCCATGCTGAATCTCTAGCACCGCCCGGGTACTTTCCAGCGCGCGTGAAAACCCGGCCGGCGGCTGTTGCATACGCCCCCGTCCGGGCTGAAGGGTGGGGTGCCTCTGTTAAACTGCGGGAAATACGAAGGATTTTCGATGCGACCGCTTCTTTCTGCCGCCCTGATCGCCGTTTCGCTGGCTGCCGCCGTGCCGGCCGCGTTCGCACAGGCCAACCGCCCGTCCAATCTGCAGCCGATTCCGGAACCCCCGCCGCCGCCCGAACCGCTGGAAGGCGGCGTCGCGGTCGAGCCGCAGGTGACCATCCTGCAGCGCAATGGCGAAACCGTGGAAGAGCACCGGGTGAACGGCAAGCTCTACATGATCAAAGTGACGCCCAGCCATGGCGTGCCCTACTACCTGATGGACGAGACCGGCTCCGGCGCGATGACGCGCTATGACGATCTCGACTCCGGCCTGCGCGTGCCGAAGTGGGTGATCTTCTCGTTCGACTGACCCGCGGGCGCCGCCGGCGCCTGCCCAACCTTCCGTCCTGACTCGTGTCCGTCTTCACCACCGTCACCGCAGACGAGCTGCGCGACTGGCTGAAGAATTACTCCATCGGCCATCTGGTGTCGCTGGAGGGAATTCCGGCCGGCATCGAAAACACCAATTACTTCGTCGACACCTCGCACGGCCGCTATGTGCTCACCGTGTTCGAGAAGCTCACGCGCACCGAACTGCCGTTCTACGTGCACCTGATGGCGCATCTGGCGCGCCACGGCATTCCCTGCCCGGCGCCGATCGCCGACCGTGACAACGAATACCTCGGCACGATCCACGGCAAGCCGGCGATGCTGGCTACGCGGCTCGCCGGCCGCTCGCAGATGGAGCCGGGCCCGGCGCACTGCGCCGCCATCGGCAGCATGCTGGCCACCATGCACGTGGCTGGCCAGAGCTACAACCGCCGCTTCGATAACCCGCGCGGCTACGCCTGGTGGGTGGACACCGCGCCGCGCCTGCTCGATTTCCTGCCGGCCGACGAGCGCGCGCTGCTCGAATCCGAAATCGCCTTCCAGCGCGCCGCGCGCGATGACGGCCTGTGCCGAGAACTGCCGCACGGCGTGGTGCATGCCGACCTGTTCCGCGACAACGTGCTGATGGACGGCGAGCGCGTGGGCGGCGTGATCGACTTCTACTTCGCCGGCGACGACTATCTGCTGTTCGATCTGGCGGTCACGCTGAACGACTGGTGTTCGGATGCGGCCGGCGAACTGGTCCCGGCCAAGGCGGACGCCATGCTGCGCGCCTATCACGCCGAACGCCCGCTGTCCGACGCCGAGCACCGCGCCTGGCCGGCCATGATGCGCGGCGCCGCGCTGCGTTTCTGGATGTCGCGGCTGTACGACTTCCACATGCCGCGCGACGGCGCCATGGTGCACAAGCACGATCCGGCCCGTTTCCGCGACGTACTGCGCGCGCGCATCCGCGCCGGTGACACGCTGCCATGGCGCTGAGCCTGCAGGCACGCGCGCTGCCGGCGCTGGCCGGCTGGTCATGGATCGCCGGCGGTTTTGCGCTGTTCCGCCGCAATCCGCCGCTGATGACCGCGCTCACGCTGAGCTATCTGCTGGTGATGGTGTTCCTGAACGTGGTGCCGCTGCTTGGCCCGATACTGGTTGCCATCTGCCTGCCGCTGATGTCGGTCATCGTGTTCAACGGCTCGCGTCTGCTCGACGAGCGGCGCGAGGTGAGCGCCGAGGCGCTCAAGCAGGGGCTGGTGCCGAATGCGCGCACCCTGGTGCAGCTGGGTTTCGTTCACCTTGGCGGTTCTCTGCTGGTGGTGCTTATCCACACCCTGCTGTTTCCGGGTGCGGACGCTGCCATCGCCGAGGGCGACGAAACGCTGTTCATGCGCACGCTGATGCAGCTGCTGCCGCTGGTGCTGCCGCTCATCCTGATCATGTGGTTTCCGCCGTATCTGATCGCCACTGCGGACCTGCCGCTGGGCAAGGCACTGTTCTTCGGCGCCATCGGCGTGCTGCGCAACATCGTGCCCTTCGTCGTGTATTTCGCCGGCGCGGCGCTGCTGGGTGTGGGCCTGCCCATGCTGCTGGTGCAGGCGCTGGATTCCGACGGCGTGTCCGGCATCCTGCGCTTCGTGCTGCGCATGGCGCTGCTGTTCGTGCTGGTGCCGACGATGGCCGCCAGCCTGTACGTGAGCTTCCGCCAGGTGTTCGCGCAGGCGGCGCCCGAAGCCGCGCCGCCGGCACCGGACGCACCCGGGCCTGCCGATGAGTGATCAGGCGCCGCTCGGCGTGTTCGGCGGCACCTTCGATCCGGTGCATGTCGCACACCTGAGGCTGGCGGAAGAAGCACGCGAGGCACTGGGCCTGGCGCGGGTGCGCTGGCTGCCGGCCGGTCTGCCCTGGCATCGCGATGCGCTGCGCACCGCACCCGAACACCGGCTGGCCATGGTGCAGGCCGCGGTGGCCGGCAATCCCGCGTTCGAGGTGGACGCTCGCGAGGCGGTCGCGCACGCACCGGGCTACACGGTGGATACGCTGGCCGCGCTGCGCGCCGAACTGGGCGACGATCTGCCACTGGTGCTCATCCTGGGCGCGGATGCCTTCGCCCGGCTGCACACCTGGCACCGCTGGCAGGCGCTGTTCGGCCTGGCCCACATCGGGCTGGCCACCCGTGCCGGTCAGGCGGTCGATGCGTCGGCACTGGAGCCGGCGCTGGCCGCCGAACTGCAGGCGCGCAGCCGTGATGCGGCGCACTTGCGCACCGCGCCGGCGGGCGCCATCGTGCGTTTCGACATGACGCCGCTGGCGGTGTCCGCCACCGACATCCGGGCCCGGCTGGCCCGGGGCGAAAGCGGCCGCTACCTGCTGCCCGACGCCGTACTCGAATACATCCGCCGTCACCGGCTCTACTGAAGGTTTGAAATGGACATCAATGCACTGCAGGCGCTCGTGATCGATGCGCTGGAAGACATCAAGGCGAAGGACATCGAGGTGATCGACACCTCGAAATTCAATTCGCTGTTCGACCGTCTGGTCATCGCCAGCGGCGACTCCAACCGGCAGACCCGGGCGCTCGCGCGCAATGTGCAGGAAAAGGTGAAGGAAGCCGGCGGCACGGTGGTCAGCGTCGAAGGCGAGGACACTGGCGAATGGGTGCTGGTCGACCTCGGCGACGTCGTGGTGCACGTGATGCAGCCGGCGGTGCGCGCCTACTACAACCTCGAAGAGCTGTGGTCGGGCAGCGCCAAGCCCTCGGACAAGTCGGCCGCCGCCCGCGCGCGCGGCGAACGGCGCTGAAGCCTAAGGCCCGGCCTTGAAACTTCTGGTGGTCTGCGTCGGGCACCGCATGCCCGACTGGGTTGATGCCGGCGTGCAGGAGTTCGTGCGCCGCATGCCGCGCGACGCTGCCACCCAGATCATCGAGGTGAAGGCCGAGCCGCGTACCCAGGGCAAGCCGGTCGAGGTGCTGATGGAGGCGGAGCGCGCGCGCATCGAGGCGGCCATACCGCCGCGCGCCCGCATCGTGGCGCTGGACGAGCACGGCGACGACCTCACCACGGTAGCGCTGGCCGGCCGGCTGCGCCGCTGGCGCGCCGATGGCGACGACGTGGTGCTGCTGATCGGCGGGCCGGACGGCCTGTCGCCGGCACTGAAATCGCGCGCGCACGAGCTGATCCGCCTGTCCAGCCTCACGCTGCCGCACGCGCTGGCCCGCCTGCTGCTGGTCGAAGCGTTGTATCGTGCGGTCAGCCTCGAAGCCAACCATCCTTACCACCGCGAATGATGACGCCGCGCTCACCGTGTTCGCCGCCCCCGGGGGCGGTCGTCGGGTCGATGCGATGCCGGTTCGCGGTGCACTGCATCCAATGAGCCTTCTGAATACCGTTCCGCCCGTGCTCTATCTCGCGTCGCGCAGCCCGCGCCGGCGCGAACTGCTGACCCAGATCGGCGTGAACTTCCTGCTGTTGCCCTTCCGCGGCGTGCCGCGCGAGGACATCGATGTGTCCGAGGACGTGCGGCCGGGCGAGGATGCCGAAACCTATGTGGTGCGCGTGGCGCGCGCCAAGGCGCTGGGCGGCGAGAAGCGCCTCGCCTGGCGCCGGCTGTCCGCCGGCCTGGTGCTGTCGGCCGACACCACGGTCGAGCTGGAGGGCGACATCCTCGGCAAGCCGGCCGACGCCGCCGAGGCGACCGCCATGCTCACCCGGCTGTCCGGCAGCACCCACCGCGTGCTGACCGCGGTCGCGGTCAGCGACGGGCGGCGTCTGGAGCATGCGCTGTCGATTTCCACCGTACGGTTCGCGCCGCTCACTGCGCGCGACATCGAACGCTACGTGCTGAGCGGCGAACCGATGGACAAGGCCGGGGCCTATGGCATACAGGGCCGCGCCGGCGCCTTCGTGCAGCACGTCGAAGGCTCCTACACCGGCATCGTCGGCCTGCCGCTGAACGAAACCTGGCAGCTGCTGCGCGACTTCGGCCTCGATCTCTGAACTGAATTCACTCCCTACCGGTCCGCCCCATGAACGACCAGTTCCTCATCAATTTCACGCCCGCCGAAACCCGTGTCGCGCTGCTGCAGCAGGGCGCGGTGCAGGAGCTGCACATCGAGCGCAGCAGCGCGCGCGGCATCGTCGGCAACATCTATCTCGGCCGCGTGGTGCGCGTGCTGCCCGGCATGCAGTCGGCCTTCATCGACGTCGGTCTCGAACGCACCGCCTTCCTGCACGTGGCCGACATCTGGGAAGCGCGCCAGAACGGCGAACCGCCGAAGCCGATCGAGCGCATCCTGACCGAAGGACAGAGCGTGCTGGTGCAGGCGCTGAAGGACCCGATCGGCACCAAGGGCGCGCGCATGTCCACGCAGATCAGCATCGCTGGCCGGCTGCTGGTGCATCTGCCGCAGGACCGTCACGTCGGCATCTCCCAGCGCATCGAATCGACCGAAGAACGCGAGGCGCTGCGCGCGCGCATCCACGCGCTGCTGCCGCAGGAAGACCCGGGCGGCTACATCGTGCGCACCATGGCCGAATCGGCCAGCGACGAAGAACTGGCGGCTGACATCGCCTATCTGCGCAAGACCTGGCAGGAAATACGGAATCGCGCCAAGAGCGCCAAGCCGCCCTCGCTGGTGTTCGAGGACCTGACGCTGGCGCAGCGCGTGCTGCGCGACCTCGCCTGCGCCGACACCCAGAGCATCCAGGTCGACTCGCGCGAGAACTACGTGAAGCTGCGCAGCTTCGCCGAGGAATACATGCCGCAGCTGACCAAGCTGCTGGAGCACTACACCGGCGAGCGCCCGCTGTTCGAGCTGCACAGCGTCGAGGAGGAGATCGAGAAGGCGCTGGCGCGCCGGGTCGACCTGAAGTCAGGCGGCTATCTGATCTTCGATCAGACCGAGGCGATGACCACGATAGACGTGAACACCGGCGGCTTCGTCGGCTCGCGCAATTTCGACGAAACCATTTTCAAGACCAATCTGGAAGCGGCCCACCAGATCGCGCGCCACCTGCGTCTGCGCAACCTCGGCGGCATCATCCTGATCGATTTCATTGATATGGAAAGCGAGGAGCACCGCGCCCAGGTGCTGGCCGAACTGCACAAGGCGCTGGCGCGGGACCATACCAAGATTTCGGTCAGCGGCTTCACCTCGCTCGGCCTGGTCGAAATGACCCGCAAGCGCACCCGCGAATCGCTGGCCCACGTGCTGTGCGAAACCTGCCCCACCTGCGGCGGCCGCGGCGAAGTGAAGACCGCGCAGACCATGAGCTTCGACATCCTGCGCGAACTGCTGCGCGAAGCCCGCCAGTTCAGCGCCCGCGAATTCCGCATCCTGGCCCACCCTAAAGTGATCGACCTCTTCCTGGAAGAGGAATCGCAGTCGCTGGCCATGCTGTCGGACTTCATCGGCAAGCCGATCTCGCTGCACGCCGAATCGAGCTATTCGCAGGAGCAGTTCGACATCGTGCTGCTCTAGGCTGTCATGGCCGGATGAGGGACGAGGGGCCGCCTGCGGGCGGCCCTTTCCGTTTGCCTGCCGGTAACGCGCATTTCATCCTTCATGCCGGCAGGGCTGACGCATCCACATGTTTTGTGGTTTGATCACCCCCACTCGAATACAAAAATGGCGGAAGAACATGGCGGGGTCAGGTCTGAAGGAGCGCATACGCGCGATGAAGCTCGAGGTGATGGCGCTGGCCGTTGCCGCGCAGGACACGCGCACGCCGCGGCGTGCCAAGATCCTGCTGCTTTTCCTGCTGGCCTATGCCGCCAGCCCGATCGACCTGATTCCGGACTTCATTCCGGTGCTCGGCCTGCTCGACGAGCTGGTGCTGCTGCCGCTGGGCGTGTGGCTGGTCGTGCGCATGATTCCGCCGGATGTGATGGAGGCGGCGCGTGCCCGGGCGCGCGAGGGCCGGCTGCCGGCGAACTGGGTTGCAGGCGTGTTCGTCCTGCTGCTCTGGATGGCGTCGATCGCGGCCGTCATCTGGTGGTGGCAGCGCCGCCCGGCCCTCTGATTACCGGGCGCAAAGCGGTCACCGAGAGGTCACCCGGCTGACACAATTCCTTGCAATCGACTCAATGACTTACAATCCGGCACCATGAACTCCGGCGGTGGACGCCCGTCCGCCGCCTCCATTTCCGGTGCCTCCCATGGGACTCAGACTCAAGTTCAACCTGGTGCTGATCGGCGTGTTTGCGATCGGCCTGGCGGCGTGCGCGGCGCTGTCCTACCGTCTGCTGCACGACAACGCGCGGGCCGAGGTCGAGCGCAATGCCCGGCTGATGATGGAAGCAGCGCTGGCCATTCGCGCCTACACGGTGAGCCAGATCAAGCCGCACCTCGACCCCATGCTGGCCGAGCGCTTCCTGCCGCAGACGGTGCCGGCCTATGCCGCGACCGAAACGCTGAACGAGCTGCGCAAGAACCATCCGGAGTACGCCTACAAGGAAGCGACGCTGAATCCGTCCAACCCGCGCGACCGCGCGTCGGACTGGGAAGCCGATCTGGTGGCCGGTTTCCGCAATGCCGACGACGTGAAGGAACTGACCGGCGAGCGCGACACCCCGACCGGTCGCCAGATGTACATCGCACGGCCGATCCGCATCACCAATCCGGCCTGTCTGGCCTGTCACGACACCGCGGCCACCGCGCCGCCGACGCTGGTGAAGGTGTATGGCGAATCCAACGGCTTCGGCTGGAAGATGAATGAGGTGATCGGTGCCCAGGTGGTGTCGGTGCCGATGACGCTGCCGGTTACCAATGCCGACCGCGCCTTCACCACCTTCATGGCCTCGCTGGTGGGCGTGTTCGTGTTCGTGATGGCGGTGCTCAACATCATGCTGGAGTGGCTCATCATCCGCCCGGTTGCCCGCATGTCGGCGGCGGCCGACCGCATCAGCACCGGCGACTTCTCGGTGCCTGAATTCGGCGATGGCGGCCGCGACGAGGTATCGGTGCTCGGCTCATCCTTCAACCGCATGCGGCGCAGTCTGGAAACTGCGATGCGCATGATAGACAGCTGAGGGAAATGGCCCCCACGCTCACTTCGTTCGCTCGGGAGGGCCGGCTTTGCACAGCTAGCCCGTTCGGCAGGCGCAGCGCATTGCGCTGCGAAACCCCTGCCTCACCCCCCCAAGGGGGCAGCGCTCGCCCTTGGGACGCCCCGGCGGGCGGCGCGACCCACGGTCGGCTTTGCATAGCCGACCGGTTGCGCGGGCGGCGAGCAGTGCTCGCCGAAACCCCCGCTACACCCCCCACGCTCGCTTCGTTCGCTCGGGAGGGCCGGCTTTGCACAGCTAGCCCGTTCGGCAGGCGCAGCGCATTGCGCTGCGAAACCCCTGCCTCACCCCCACAAGGGGGCAGCGCTCGTCCTAGGGGCGGCCCGGCGGGCGGCGCGATGGCCACCACACTCACTGCGGGCGACTGAGATGACCGGTGGTTCGACACCGTTTGACGACGACGATGCTTTCACCGAAGACAGCGTCGTCAGCGACGTGCTGGCCGGCAGCGGCTTCCTGCCCACCGCCACTACGTCGGCCGGCGCACTGCCGTCTGGCTGGGCGCTGAACGAGTATCGGGTCGAATCGCTGCTCGGCGGTGGCGGCTTCGGCCTGACCTATCTGGCGCACGACACCCTGCTCGACTGCAAGGTGGCGATCAAGGAGTTCCTGCCCACCGACCTCGCGGTGCGCGGGGACGGGCAGCGCGTGCTGCCGCGCTCCGGGCCGGCGGTCGAAATGTTCGAACAGGGCCTGCGCCGCTTCCTCGACGAATCGCGCGCGCTGGCCACCTTCCGCCACCCGAACATCGTGCGCGTGAACCGCTTCTTCGAAGCGAACGGCAGCGCCTACATGGTGATGGACTACGTGCAGGGGCGCACGCTGAACCAGTGGGTGCGCGAGCGCGAAACCGCGATGGACCGCACCACGCTGCTGGCCATCGTGAAGCCGCTGATGGAAGGGCTGCAGGCCATCCACGACGGCGGTTTCCTGCACCGTGACGTGAAGCCGGCCAACATCTGCATCCGCGACGACGGTACGCCGGTGCTGCTCGATTTCGGTGCCGCCCGCCGCTACCACGACGCCGAACACACGCTTACTGCCATCGTCACGCCCGGCTTCGCGCCGTTCGAGCAGTACCACTCGCACGGCAATCAGGGGCCGTGGACCGACATCTATTCGCTGGCCGCCGTCATGTACTGGCTGGTGACCGGGCAGCGGCCGGTCGAGTCGGCCGCACGCGTGCACAGCGATCCGCTGCTGCCGGCGTCGAAGGCGGCCGATTCCGGCACTTTCGGTGCGTCGCTGCTGCGCGCGATCGAATGGGGGCTGGAGCCGCACGAGGCGAAGCGCCCGCGCAGCGTGGCCGATTTCCGTCGGGTGTTCATGCCGGCACCGGCGCCGGCCGCGCGCGGGCCGCTGGCCAGCGACGCGCCCACCCGCGCGCCAGCGGTGCGCGCCACCGGCGCGTCGGAAGAGCGGCGCACCATCGTGTGCAGCGTGCTGTACGCGCAGATCGACCGCAGCGTGGATCTGGACACCGCCCAGCGTCTGGCCTGCAAGTCGGAACTGGACGACGCGCTGGCGCGTGCCGCCCGTTCGGTCGACGCCGACAGCCGGCTCATCCACGACACCGCCGATGGCGCCGCGCTGTGCCTGCTCGGTCAGCCGGAGGACGCCTGCGTGGTGGCGCAGAAGCTGCGCCGGCTGGATCTGGGCGAAGCCGGCGGTGGTCTGCGCCAGGGCATCAACCTCGGGCCGGTGCGGGTGATACGCGCCGGCTCGGGCGCGCTCGACGTGCAGGGCGACGGTCTGGATACCGCGCGCACGCTGGCCGGTCTGGCGCGCGCCGGCCAGGTACTGGTGTCGCGTGCCTACTACGAAACCGTGTCGGCGCTCGGCAGCGGCGCGCCGGATGGTCTGCACACCACCGGCCAGCGGGCGGACATCGCCTCGCGCAGTCAGGAGGTGTTCGAACTGGACGCCGCCAGCGGCATCACCCGTCGCACCGATGAGGCCCAGCCGGCGCTGGCGCAGGACGCGCTCACGCCGGTGCTGGAGGCATTGCTGGCGCGCCATATCGGGCCGATGGCCCGGGTGCTGGTCACCCGCATCGCGCCGCTGTCGTCCAGCCCGGCCCAGCTGGTCGAACAGCTGGCCACCCATATCCCGGGCGAATCCCAGCGTGCCGGATTCCTGATCGAAGCGAAGCGGCACGTGGCCGGTACCACCGGCGTGTCGTCGCTGGCGCGCAGCGGCGATGCGCAGAGCAGCGCACGCCGTTCATCGCCGCCCACCACCAGCGCGCGCAGCGTCATGTTCGGCGCCCGGCCGCTGGACGATGCCCTCATCGCCGACATCGAACTGCGGCTGGCGCGCCGTATCGGGCCGATGGCGCGCATCCTGGTCGGTCGTGCACTCAAGCGGGTGACGACCGAACAGGCTCTGCTCGACGAGCTTGCGCGCGACATTCCGGACCCGGTGCAGCGCGCCGCTTTCCTGGCCGGCAAGTGATATGGCGACGCTGCATCGGTGCCCGCACTGCGGGCAGGACACCATCGCGCGGCTGATCAAGCTCACCGCACGGGCGAAATCGCCGGCGGTGTGCCCGGCCTGCGGCGGCCGCTCATGCACCGGCATCACGCCGCTGTCGCTGATGGCGCTGTTCGCCCTCATCCTGGTGTGCGGCACGCTGCTCAGGCTGGCCGCCCGCACCGGCAACCGCTGGTCGCTGCTGGCGGTGCTGGCGCTGTTTGGCGGTGGCTTCATCTACGTCACCTGGCGTACGCCACTGGTGAAGCTGGAGCGCTATCCGCTGCAGCGGGCCATCGCCATTTCGATCACCGTCGCGCTGTTCGCGGCCGGCGGCTGGTGGTGGTTCTCGGGCGGCTGAGCGGACGACCTGTTCGCCCTTGTACCGGTGCGGGCGAGGTTTGTGGGAGCGGCGCCCCCGCCGCGATTGCGGAGCTGGTTGGAGATTCCGGCGTTTTACAGCGAGAGGCGCGATCCGATGGAGGATGACGCCTGGACTTCACGCCGTCCGCTCCGGTTTCAGCAGTGCGGCCCGCATCCTTCATGCGCCGATGCGGCGGTTTTCAGCCGGCCGGCCAGCGCGTCCAGACGCGGCTTGATCGCCTCGCCGACCGCGATCTGCGGTTCCGACGGCGTGAGGCCTTCCGCCTTCTCGCGGCTGGCGACGGCCGCCCGGGCGCGGGCGAACGCTTCGGTGAATGAGGGCGTCTGGCGCAGCGCCTCGTCGAAATAGGCGCGGCCGAAGAAGGTCCAGTCCGCTTCGTGCGAACAGCCGTGCGAACTGCGGTCGGCGCGTGCGGCCGACATGACCAGCGTATCCGGCCCGGCCAGTGGTTCGATGAACCCGCCGGAAAAACAGGCCGACACCAGGATGACCCGGTTGCGGATGCCGGCCTCGTCCAGCAGCTGGCCGAGGCGCTGTGGCGTGAGCTGTTCCAGTTCCCACGGCCACAGGCTCAGATCGAAGCGGTGGTCTTCGGCGCCGTGCGAGGTCAGGAACACGAACAGCACGTCCTCGTCGCGATTCATCCGCTCGCCCAGCACCCGCAGGCTGGCTTCCAGCGCGCTCACCGTAGCCAGCGGCCGCTGCAGCACGGTGGCCGGATTGTTGGCGAGCACCACGCTGCGGCCGGCGGTGCCGAAGCGCTCGGCGAACAGGTGCTCCACCTTTTCGACCTCGCGCAGGAACACGTCCTGCGCGCCATGGCCGGCCAGCGCCAGCAGATACAGCTCCGGCCGGCCCGGCTCGCCCTGTTCGACCTGGGCCAGCGTGGCGGTGAGCAGGTGCGGCTGGCGATAGATGAGCGCTTCGCTGCGCGCGGCGGCCCAGCGCTCGGCCTCATCGGCATCCTGTTCCGGCTCGACCGCCTGCCACAGCGGCGCCTGCGTACCGAGTGCGATCAGTGGTGCCAGATAGCACAGGCCGACCACGGCAGGCATCGCCAGCCGCTGTTTCAGGCGGGCGCCGAACAGGTCGCCCAGCAGCACGGCGGACGCGATCACGCCCCAGGCGGCGGGGGCCCACCACACCAGATCGGTGGCGTCGTCACCGAGGGTGTCCCACCAGTCGGCGGGCAGCAGCGTGAAGCCGTTCCACAGCAGCGACAGCCAGAACCACAGCGCGCTCATCGCCACCACGCCGCGCAGCCACGCCTCGCTGCGCCCGCTCAGGCGGGCGATCACCCACACCGCCAGCATCAGCCAGGGCAGGTGGAACAGCTTGCCGGGCAGCGCCTCGGGCATGAACTGGCCGGCGCCGTCCACCCGCAGCGCGTCGAAGCCGGCGCTGGCGGCGAGGGCCAGCAGTTCAAGCGCGATCCAGGCCGCGGCACCGCTGCGCAGCCAGGGTGTGGCCCGCCACAGCAGCAGCGCCCGCAGGCCGGCGAACAGGTTGCAGCAGAGGTCGCGCAGCGGCCGCGCGGGGCGGTCGGGAAGGGCGTGCGGCTCGGTCATCGGTGAAGTGTGAAAGGCGGCGGGTAGAGGGAACGGATTATCCGGGTCCGCGGTCGGAGCGGGGCCGTTCATCGTGAAACCCGGTCACGCACCGGAAAGCACGCTGAGCGGGCAGGTATAATCCACAGATTCCGAGGAGCGCTGCAAGGTGCCGCAAGGCCCCCAGGCTCGGAAACCGCCAGGCCGCCACGGCCGCGGGCATTTTTCAACGGCGCTCACCTGAACCCGCCGCCCGGCAGTCGTCCGGCCGCGGATGGCAGGTGAGCTTCGCCTGCCGTTTGAATAGGAGCCCGTTACATGAATGCACCCACCGAACTGAAGGATTACGTGATCGCCGACCTGTCGCTGGCCGACTGGGGACGCAAGGAAATCGCGATCGCCGAAACCGAAATGCCCGGCCTGATGGCCATCCGCGAAGAGTTCGCGACGCAGCAGCCGCTGCGCGGCGCCCGCATCACCGGCAGCCTGCACATGACCATCCAGACCGCCGTGCTGATCCAGACGCTGGAAGCGCTGGGCGCCGAAGTCCGTTGGGCCTCGTGCAACATCTTTTCGACCCAGGACCACGCCGCCGCGGCGATCGCCGCCGCCGGCACGCCGGTGTTCGCGGTCAAGGGCGAGTCGCTGGAAGAGTACTGGGACTACACCCACCGCATCTTCGAATGGCCGGACGGCGGCTACAGCAACATGATCCTGGATGACGGCGGCGACGCGACGCTGCTGCTGCACCTGGGCACCAAGGCCGAAACCGATCCGACCGCGCTGCACCACCCGGCGAGCGAAGAGGAAATCTGCCTGTTCAACGCGATCAAGACCACGCTGGCGCGCGACCCGAACTGGTATTCCAAGCGCATCGGCCACATCAAGGGCGTGACCGAAGAAACCACGACCGGCGTGCACCGCCTGTACCAGATGCACAAGGAAGGCCGCCTCGCCTTCCCCGGCATCAACGTCAATGATTCGGTCACCAAGTCGAAGTTCGACAACCTCTACGGCTGCCGCGAATCGCTGGTCGATGGCATCAAGCGTGCGACCGACGTGATGGTGGCCGGCAAGGTCGCCGTGGTCGCCGGCTACGGCGATGTGGGCAAGGGCTCGGCGCAGGCGCTGCGCGCGCTGTCGGCCCAGGTGTGGGTAACCGAAGTCGATCCGATCTGTGCGCTGCAGGCGGCGATGGAAGGCTACCGCGTGGTCACGATGGATTACGCGGCGGAACACGCCGACATCTTCGTCACCGCCACCGGCAACTACCACGTGATCACGCACGACCACATGGCGAAGATGAAGGACCAGGCCATCGTCTGCAATATCGGCCACTTCGACAACGAGATCGACGTCGCCTCGGTCGAGAAGTACCCGTGGGAAGAGATCAAGCCGCAGGTCGATCACGTCATCTTCCCCGATGGCAAGCGCATCATCCTGCTGGCCAAGGGTCGTCTGGTGAACCTCGGCTGCGGCACCGGCCACCCGTCCTACGTGATGTCGTCGAGCTTCGCCAACCAGACGATCGCCCAGATCGAGCTGTTCTGCGAAACCGCGAAGTACCCGGTCGGCGTCTACACGCTGCCCAAGCATCTGGACGAAAAGGTGGCGCGCCTGCAGCTGAAGAAGCTGAACGCGCAGCTGACCGAGCTGACCGATGCCCAGGCGCGCTACATCGGCGTGCAGAAGGACGGCCCGTACAAGCCGGACCACTACCGCTACTGATTTCTGGCGGCAGTGGCGCGCCTTTCGGGGCGCGGCAATGAAAAAGGCCATCCCGTGGGATGGCCTTTTTCATGTCTGGCGATTGTTTCAGCGCGACTGCTTTACCAGCCTGCTGTTGGCGGACTGCACCGGCCGTGCGTTGTTGCGGTACAGGTGGCCGAAGATGCCGATCTGTTCCGGCGACAGCTGCAGCGGGTCCTTCATCACCAGCCAGGTCACGCCTTCGCTGCACGGCGGCGTCGTCAGCGATCCCATATAGGTGTAGTAGTCGCGCTTTTCCGGCAGCAGCTTGGCCAGATCGATGCTCACGTCCGGACGTGATTCCACGTTCTTCTGCAGCGGCAGATAGGCCCACAGCGTGTTGAACAGCGGGTGTTCGGTACCGCGGTCGAGCAGCACCGCGACCACGGCCAGATTGCCATCCAGATCCTTGTGCACCAGGTGGGCGACCATGTCATAGGTCTTGCCGTTCACCCGCTCTTCCGACGGCTTGTGGAAGTGGAACTGCACCAGTTCATAACGCTTGCCGACCAGCGTGATCGAGCTGCCTTCGCCAACATTCACCTGCACTGTGTGACCGGTATCGACCACGGTGAAGAACGTGCTCTTGTAGTCGAACTGTATCGGCGGCAGGTCTACCTTGATGCCGTCGCGGATGTCGATCGGCGACTGGGTGCGTCCGGTGGCGCACTGCGTCCACTCCGGTTTCAGCTTGCCCCAGTTCTGCGGCCCGAACTCGCCTTCGTAGGCCCACTGCAGGTCGCCATGAAGCACCTGTGGCGGCACCATGACCGCGGGCGCCGGCTCTGCCGGTTTCTTTGCGGCGAGGGCGACCGGTGCCAGCGGCCGGGGGCGCGGGCGCGGCGGCAGCGGGATTTCGCTGTGGCCGATCGGCGGCGGCTTGATCGCAGGCTGCGTCGCGGCCACCGGGGGCTCCGGCTTCTTCGGTGCGGCTTCCGCCGCTTTCGGAGGCTCAGCCTTGACGGCTTCCGCCTTGGGCGTTTCCGCCTTTGCGGACGCGCCCGGCTTGGCGGCGGATTTGTCCGACGGTTTGTCGGTGCTCTTTTCGGTCGCTTTGTCCGCAGTCTTTTCGCCTGCGGCCTTCTTGGAGGTGGCCATTTCCTCGCGCGCTGCGGCAGCCGCTTCGCGCAGATCGGGCTTGATGTTCACCATTTCGGTGCGCTGGACCCGGCCGGCATCGCCCGGATTATTGGCGGCCGCGCGTGCAGCACGGCCGGCCTGTTCGGCCACCTGACGCAGTTCTTCGGCACCCGGCGGCTGGCACACCTCGCGGAACAGCTTTTCGTCCAGCGTGCCCGGCAGCAGCGAAATCTCGCCATCCGAACCGGTGCGCTCCTCGCGCAGGATGCGCTGGCCGGCGTCCAGATAGACCCGTTTGATGGTGGCGAACTTCAGGCTCTGGCAGTCGTAGCGGTTCAGCGCCTGCACCATGGCGTATCCGGTCTTTTCGGCATCGGCCTCGCTCAGCACCAGCCGGCCCCAGGCCACTTTCTTGCCGCCTTCGGCGCGCAGCACGCTGTCGCGGTCGATTTCGATCTTCTTGCCGCGGTCGGTGGCCACGGTGGCCCAGTCGGCGGTCAGTGCGGTGCCGCTGGCGCAGCCCAGGGCCAGCGCGATCAGGGTCCGGCGGAAAAGGTGAACAGGCGTCATGGCGTGTCTCGGGCGCTTCAATCTCTGGATAACCCGGGTCTACGGCAGCGCCGGGCGGTGGCTTGAACGTGCGCCTTGCGTACCTGCGCCGGCCGGAGTACCTTCAGCGGCGCACACGTTAGGGGTGCCGGCGCAGGTGCGCGTCGGCTGAGACACACCCTCAACACCTGATCCGGATCATGCCGGCGTAGGGAAACGGGCGACTTCTCGACATGGAAGCCGGCGTTCCCCGCGCCGACGCTGCAAGCACAGGAGAGCTTCCATGAACGCCAAAGACACCTTCCTCGCCGAGCAGGCACATGTAGACGAAGCGGCGATTGCGCCGCTGCCGAACTCGCGCAAGATCCACCTTGAAGGTTCGCGCCCGGATATCCGGGTGCCGATGCGCGAAATCTCCCAGGCCGACACGCCCACCGGCTCATTTGGCAACACCAGCGGCGAGAAGAACCCGCCGGTGTTCGTCTATGACTGTTCCGGCCCCTACACCGACCCGAAGGCCTCGATCGACATCCGCAAGGGCCTGCCCGCGCTGCGCGCCCGCTGGATCGAGGAACGCGGCGACACCGAGCAGCTCACCGACCTCTCCTCCGAATTCGGCCGCATCCGCGCCGCCGACGCCGCGCTCGACGACCTGCGCTTCCCCGGCCTGCACCGCCACCCGCGCCGCGCCGTCGCCGGTCGCAACGTGACCCAGATGCACTACGCCCGCCAGGGCATCGTGACGCCGGAGATGGAGTTCATCGCCATCCGCGAGAACATGAACCGCGCCGCCTACGTCGAGAGCCTGCGTTCGACCGGCCCCACCGGCGAGAAGATGGCCAAGCTGCTCACCCGCCAGCACCCGGGCCAGAGCTTCGGCGCATCGATACCGGCCGAAATCACGCCCGAATTCGTGCGCGATGAAGTCGCCCGCGGCCGCGCCATCATTCCGAACAACATCAATCACCCGGAAAGCGAGCCGATGATCATCGGCCGCAACTTCCTGGTGAAGATCAACGCCAACATCGGCAACTCGGCACTCGGCTCCTCGATCAACGAGGAAGTCGACAAGATGACCTGGGCCATCCGCTGGGGCGGCGACACGGTGATGGATCTGTCCACCGGCAAGAACATCCACGAAACCCGCGAGTGGATCATCCGCAACAGCCCGGTGCCGATCGGCACCGTGCCCATCTACCAGGCGCTGGAGAAGGTCGACGGCAAGGCCGAAGAACTCACCTGGGACATCTTCCGTGACACGCTGATCGAGCAGGCCGAACAGGGCGTCGATTACTTCACCATCCACGCAGGCGTGCTGCTGCGCTACGTGCCGATGACCGCCAACCGCATGACCGGCATCGTGAGCCGCGGCGGTTCGATCATGGCCAAGTGGTGTCTGGCGCACCACAAGGAAAGCTTCCTCTACACCCACTTCGAAGAGATCTGCGAAATCATGAAGGCCTACGACGTGGCCTTCTCGCTGGGTGACGGTCTGCGTCCGGGCAGCATCTACGACGCCAACGACGACGCGCAGCTGGGTGAGCTGAAGACGCTGGGCGAACTGACCGACATCGCCTGGAAGCACGACGTGCAGGTGATGATCGAAGGGCCGGGTCACGTGCCCATGCATCTCATCAAGGAGAACATGGACCTGCAGCTCGAGTACTGCAAGGAAGCGCCCTTCTACACCCTGGGCCCGCTGACCACCGACATCGCCCCGGGTTACGACCACATCACCAGCGGCATCGGTGCGGCGCAGATCGGCTGGTACGGCACCGCCATGCTCTGCTACGTGACGCCCAAGGAGCACCTGGGCCTGCCGGACAAGGACGATGTGAAGGAGGGCATCATCACCTACAAGCTCGCCGCCCACGCCGCCGATCTGGCCAAGGGTCACCCGGGCGCGCAGATCCGCGACAACGCACTCTCAAAGGCGCGCTACGAGTTCCGCTGGGACGACCAGTTCAACCTGGGGCTGGATCCGGACAAGGCGAAGAGCTTCCACGACGAGACGCTGCCGAAGGAGTCGGCCAAGGTGGCGCACTTCTGCTCGATGTGCGGCCCGCACTTCTGTTCGATGAAGATCACGCAGGACGTGCGCGACTTCGCGGCCAAGCAGGGCCTGAATGAAGACGAAGCCCTGCAGAAGGGCATGGAAGTGAAGGCGGTCGAGTTCGTGAAGTCCGGCGCGGAGATCTACCAGAAGGTGTAAGGCCCGTAGCCGGCGCCGCTGCCCGCAGTGTCTGCGGGTGCGGTGGCCGCGCCGGATCCACCGTTCCCGCCATCCGGCGTCTTACACCTCGACCGGATCGACATCCACATGCCAGCGCAGCCCGCGTGCGAGGCGTAACCGGTAGAGGTTGGCGATCCACGGCCGCAGCAGCGCGCGCAGCTGCGGGCGGCTGCGCGATTCCACCACCAGCTGGGCGCGTTCGCGGTTGGCGCGGCGCACCATGCGCATCGGCACCACGTCATACACCTGCACGCCATCGACCTGCAGCGCCTGCGCGGCGCGGCGGGCGGCTTCGAGAAAATCGAGCGCGGCCTGCAGTTCCGGCGCGTCAGCGCTCAGCATGAGCTGGAAGCCGTGCGGCGGCAGGCCGAGCAGCGCGCGTTCGTCCAGCTGGCTGCGCGCGAAGCCGTCGAAATCATGTGCCTTCAGCGCGGCGAACAGCGGGTGTTCGGGCTGGGCGGTCTGGATCAGCACCTCGCCCGCGGTGTCGCCGCGGCCGGCGCGACCACCCACCTGCATCAGCTGGGCAAACAGCCGCTCCTGCGCGCGGAAGTCGGCGGCGTGCAGCGAGGCGTCGGCACCGATCACGCCGACCAGCGTGATGCCCGGAAAATCGTGGCCCTTGGCCAGCAGCTGGGTGCCGACCACCAGATCGACCTCGCCGCGACGGATGCGGTCCAGCTGTTCCTGCCAGTGTTCGCGGCCGCGCACGCTGTCGCGGTCTATGCGCAGCAGCCGGGCCTGCGGAAAGCGGCTGGCCAGCGTTTCTTCCAGCCGCTGGGTGCCGCGGCCGTAGCCCTGGATGTCCTGGTTGCCACATTTCGGGCAGGCGTGCGGCACCTGCCCTTCGGCGCCGCAGTGGTGGCAGCGCAACCGGCGGTCGGCGGCGTGCAGCACCAAATTTGCGGTGCACTGTGTGCAGCCGGCGGCCCAGCCGCAGGCCGGGCAGCTCAGCACCGGTGCGTAGCCGCGGCGGTTGATGAACAGCAGGGTCTGTTCGCCGCGCGTGAGCCGGCTTTCGATCGCCCTGGCCATCGGCTGGCTCAGGCCGTCGGTGGCGCGGAACACCCGGGTGTCGACCAGATGCACCTCCGGCAGCTTCGCTTCGCCGGCACGGGCATTCAGCCGTAGCCAGCGGTAGCGGCCGTCGATTGCGTGGCGCAGGCTTTCCAGCGACGGGGTGGCGCTGCCCAGCACGATGGGCACGTTTTCATGGCGGGCGCGCCAGATCGCCACATCGCGCGCGGAATAGCGTACGCCCTCGGTCTGGCGGAAGGACGGGTCGTGCTCTTCATCCAGCACGATGCAGCCCAGCCGCGGCAGCGGCGCGAACACCGCCAGCCGGGTGCCGAGCAGGATGTCCGCCTCACCTGACTGCGCCGCCGCCCAGGCCATGGCGCGGGCGCCGTCGCTCATTTCGCTGTGCATCACATGTAAACAGGCGCGCGGGAAGCGGGCAGCCACCCGGGCGTGCAGCTGCGGCGTGAGCGCGATTTCCGGTACCAGCAGCAGGCTTTGCTGGCCGGCGGCGATCTGGTCTTCGATCAGCCGCAGATAGACCTCGGTCTTGCCGCTGCCGGTCACGCCGTGCAGCAGGCTGGCGGCGAAACCGGTTTCCGCCCGCAGCGCGTCCAGCGCCGCTGTCTGGTCTGCGGTCAGTGTGTGGGCGGTTTCGGCCGGTGCCTGCGGCAGCGCCAGTTCCACCCAGCTTTCGGCCAGCAGACGCTCCAGCGCCGCTCCGGCGCGTGAGGACAGCGCCCGCAGTTCGGCTTCGTTCAGTTCGCCGGCCGCGTCCAGTGCGGCGATCAGCTTGCGGCCGACGTCGCGCGCCGGCAGCAAGGCGGCGGCAGCCTGCCCGGCCGCGGTGGCGCGGAAGCGGCGATGCGCGCGTTCCGCCCGGGTGGCGCTGATGGCCGGCGGGGCGGCCATGGCGGCTACCTCGCCGATGGGCTGCTGGTAGTAGTCGGCGACGAAATCCACCAGCGCACGCCAGCGCTCGGGCAGCGGCGGCTGGCCGTCGTCGCAACCCACGAGCGGCTTGATTCGCGACGGATCGAGATCCGACCCGTCGCGCCAGCCCCAGGCGATACCCCACAGTTCGCTGCGGCCGAAGGGCACGCGCACCCGCTGACCCGGTTCGATCGTCGGGAAGGCCGAGGCGTCGTAATCGAACAGCGCGGGCAGTGGGCGCGGCAGGGCCACCTGCAGCAGGCGGGCGGGCGGATTTGCTGCGGTGCTTTCCAAGCCTGGAAGCGGGGTGTTAATGGATTCAGTGACTTGCGGCATGTCGTTCAACAAGACTGCTCGGTTATGTCCGCAACACACTCATCCGGCACGGTTTTGAAAGCCCGAAAAGCTGTGGATAACTTTGTGGGAAACTTCGTTGCGATCCGTCACGGAGCCGACATGTACAGCCATCAAATTTTCCATCGGGCGTCAAGAAAAAAATAGTTCTTTATTTTTCAGTGACTTGTTCCGATGCGTCTTGTGGATGACTGCACCTTTGGCTTGTGGGCGGCCTGTGCGGCCGACTGTGCATAAGTCAACCCCCTCTGGCCGCCCGACTGTGCAGAAAATGGCCGGCGACGCCCGTCCGGCCCGGTTTTCAGCCTGCGCGCAGCGCCCGGCTGTGACGATGCACTTCGTCCACCAGCGCGGCCACATGTTCCGGCGGCGTGTGCTGCGAAATGCCGTGGCCCAGGTTGAATACGTGGCCCGGATGGTTGCCGTAGCTGTCGAGGATGCGGCGGGCTTCGCGGCGGATGCCCTCGGGGTGGGCAAACAGCGCGGTGGGGTCGAAATTGCCCTGCAGCGCCACCTTGTCGCCGACCCGCTGGCGCGCCAGACCGATGTCGGTGGTCCAGTCCAGACCGAGCGCGTCGGCGCCGGCTTCGACCTGCGCTTCCAGCCACTGGCCGCCGCCCTTGGTGAACATGATGACCGGTACGCGCTGGCCGTCCTTTTCCCGCTTCAGGCCGGCGATGATGCGTTGCATGTAGGCCAGCGAGAACTCGCGATAGCCGTGGGCCGACAGCGCGCCGCCCCAGGAATCGAAAATCATCACCGCCTGGGCGCCCGCTTCGATCTGCGCGTTCAGGTAGTCGGTGACTGCCTTCGCGGTGACCGACAGCATGTGGTGCAGCAGTTCCGGCCGGTCCAGCATCAGCGTTTTCAGGTGGCGGTAGTCGTCCGACGCGCCGCCTTCGACCATGTAGCAGGCCAGCGTCCACGGGCTGCCGGAAAAGCCGATCAGCGGCACCCGGCCATCCAGCGCGCGGCGGATTTCGCTCACCGCGTCAATGACATAGCCCAGTTCGGCCGTGGGGTCGGGGGCGGCCAGCGCGCGGATGGCTTCTTCCGAACGCAGCGGGCGCTCGAACTTCGGGCCTTCGCCTTCGGCGAAATACAGGCCCAGACCCATGGCGTCCGGCACGGTCAGGATGTCGGAAAACAGGATGGCGGCGTCGAGCGGGAAGCGCTCCAGCGGCTGCAGCGTCACTTCGCAGGCCATGGCTGGCGACTTGCACAGCTGCAGGAAGCTGCCGGCGCGGCGACGGGTCGCACAGTACTCGGGCAGATAGCGACCGGCCTGGCGCATCAGCCAGATCGGCGTGTAGTCGGTGGGCTGGCGCAGCAGCGCGCGCAGGAAGGTGTCGTTGCGAAGTGCGGACATGGAAAATCCTTGATGATCAGGGCGCAAGGATAGCCGATGCGCCCGCCGGTCAGCCCGGACAGGCGACGATCGGGCCTATTTGCGCCAGAAACCGGGGGTGAACAGGATGAGTACCGACATCACTTCGAGACGGCCGAGCAGCATGGTGAAGCTGCACACCCAGGTCTGGAAGTCGCCCAGTCCCTGGTAGTTGCTGGCCGGGCCGACCTCGCCCAGGCCGGGGCCGGCATTGTTGATCATCGCGATGATGGCGGTGAAGGACGACAGGAAGTCCAGCCCGGACAGCAGCAGCACGAAGGTGAGCAGCACGATGCTCATGAAGTACAGGAAGATGAAGCCGAGCACCGACTGCGCCACCGGGTCCGGCACGCAGGTGCGGCCCACCTTCAGCGGCATGACCGCGTTCGGGTGCACCAGTTTGACCAGATCGCGCCGCGCCTGGCTGAACAGGATGAGGGTGCGCACCATCTTGATGCCGCCGCCGGTGGAGCCGGAACTGGCGGTCACGCCGGACAGGAAGAGCATCCACAGCGGCACGAACAGCGGCCACTGCGCGTAATCGGTGCTGGCGAAGCCGCAGTCGGTGGCGATGGACACCAGGTTGAAGCTCACGTGGCGCAGCGCGGTCCAGTAGCTGTCGTAGGTGCCGGCGTAGAGCAGGTAGCCGGCCAGCAGCACGCTGCTGCCGATGCAGGCGATCAGCACGCCGCGCACTTCGTAGTCCTGCGCGTACACCTTCAGCGAGCGGCCGCGGAAGGCGAGAAAGTGGGTGGCGAAATTCATCGCCGCCACCAGCATGAAGAAGGTGAGCACACCTTCTATCCACGGCGAGTCGAAGGCGCCGACGCTGGCGTCGCGGGTGGACAGGCCGCCCAGGCCCATCGCCGCGAAGGCATGGCAGAGCGCGTCGAACCAGCCCATGCCGGCCAGATGCAGCGCCAGCACGCACAGCACGGTGATGCCGAAATACACCAGATAGAGCGCCTTGGCGGTGTCGGCGATGCGGGCGGTGAGCTTGCCGTCCTTCATCGGCCCCGGGGTTTCCGCCTTGTACAGCTGGCTGCCGCCGACGCCCAGCAGCGGCAGGATGGCCACTGCGAACACGATGATGCCCATGCCGCCTATCCAGTTCAGCAGATGGCGCCACAGGTTCACCGACGGCGGCGCGTGATCGAGCCCGGTCATCACGGTGGCGCCGGTGGTGGTCAGGCCGGACATGGTTTCGAAGAAGGCGTCGGTGAAGCTCATGTCCACCGACAGCATGAGCGGCACCGCGGCGATGGCCGACATCAGCACCCAGGACAGCGTGACCAGCAGGAAGCCGTCGCGCGGCTTCAGTTCGCGGATGTGGCGGCGGGTCGCGATGTAGAGCAGCAGGCCGCCGGCCGCGCTGATCGCCATGCTGTCGATGAAATGCCAGGTCATGCCGTCGCTGTACAGCAGCGAACAGAGGATGGGCGCCAGATAGGTCAGGCTGAACACCGCCTGCAGGCGGCCCAGCACGTTGGCAACGTGCAGCATCAGAAGAACCCGAATCCGACCTGGAACAGCCGCTCGACCCGCGCCACCACCCTGCGGTCGGCGCAGAACACGATCACGTGATCGTCCGGTTCGATCACCGTGTCGTGGTGCGGCATGACCACCCGCTCCTCGGTTTCGTGCACGGTCACGTCGGACATCCGGGCCAGCACCTCGCGCTGGCTGCGACGGACGATGGCGCCGATCATCGCGCCCTCCGGCAGCCGGATTTCATCCACCCGCCGTCCCACCACCTTGGAGGTCTTGCGGTCGCCGTGCGCCACCAGTTCCAGCGCCTCGGCCGCGCCGCGCCGCAGGCTGTGCACTGCCGCCACGTCGCCGCGGCGCACGTGGGCCAGCAGCGAGCCGATGGACACCTGGGCCGGCGAGATGGCGATGTCGATGCGTCCGGCCTGCACCAGGTCGGCGTAGGCGCGCCGGTTGATCAGCGCCACCACGCGGTGCGCGCCCATGCGCTTGGCCATCAGCGAGGACATGATGTTGTTCTCGTCGTCGTTGGTCAGCGCGAGATACAGGTCCATGTCATCGACGTTCTCCGCTTCGAGCAGCATTTCGTCGGTGGTATCGCCCTGCAGCACCAGCGCGCTGTGCAGGTTGGAGGCGAGGAATTCGGCGCGCGCCCGCGCGTGCTCGATCAGCTTCACTTCGTAGTTCTGTTCCAGCGACGCCGCCAGCCGGAAGCCGATGTTGCCGCCGCCAGCGATCATGATGCGGCGCATCGGCTTGTCCAGCCGGCGCAGTTCGGCGGTGACCGCGCGGATGTGCTCCGATGCGGCCAGGCAGAACACCTCGTCGCCCGGTTCGATCACCGTGTCGCCGTCCGGCATGATGGCGGTGTCGTTGCGGTAGATGGCGACGATGCGCGCGTCGATGTCCGGCAGGTGCTCGCGCAGCGCCTTGATCTGGCGGCCGACCAGCGGGCCGCCGCCGACCGCACGCACCGCCACCAGCGACAGCCGTCCGCCGGCGAATTCGATCACCTGAAGCGCTTCCGGGAAGGCGATGAGCCGCTTGATGTAGTCGGTCACCTCCTGTTCCGGGCAGATCGAGAAATCGACCGCGAAATTGTTCTCGTCCAGCAGCTGCGGGTGATCGGCGTAGTCCATCGAACGCAGCCGGGCGATGCGGGTGGGCAGGTTGTACAGCGTTTTCGCGATGCGGCAGGCACACAGATTGGTCTGGTCTGACGCGGTGACCGCGATCAGCAGATCGGCATCGTCTGCGCCGGCCTGGGCCAGCACGTGCGGGCTGGCCGCATTGCCGACCACGGTGCGCAGGTCCAGCCTGTCCTGCATCGCCTGCAGGCGGGGGATGTCGGTATCGACCACAGTGATGTCATTGGCTTCCGACACCAGGTTTTCCGCCACCGAGGAGCCGACCTGGCCGGCCCCGAGAATGATGATCTTCACGCCGCCATCCACTGGGAAAGGTGGCGCGAGTGTAGCCGCAAGCCCCGGCCCGCGGCATGACCGGGGTCAGGGCGCGTGCAGTTCAGTGAGGGCCCAGCATGCCTTCGCGCTCGATGAAGGCGATGATGGCGTCCAGGTTGTGACCGGTCTTCATGTTGGAAAACAGGAAGGGCCGCTCGCCGCGCATCTTCTTCGCGTCACGTTCCATCACGTCGAGCGACGCGCCCACCATGGGTGCCAGATCGATCTTGTTGATGATGAGCAGATCCGACTTGCAGATGCCCGGCCCGCCCTTGCGCGGAATCTTGTCGCCGGCCGCCACGTCGATCACGTACAGCGTGAGGTCGGACAGTTCCGGGCTGAAGGTGGCCGCCAGATTGTCGCCGCCGGATTCGATCAGGATGATCTGCAGCCCGGAGAAGCGGGCGTTCAGCCGCGCCACCGCCTCCAGATTGATCGACGCGTCCTCGCGTATCGCGGTGTGCGGGCAGCCGCCGGTCTCGACGCCGATGATGCGCTCCGGTGGCAGCGCCTCGTTGCGCACCAGGAACTGCGCGTCTTCCTCGGTGTAGATGTCGTTGGTGACTGCGGCGATGTTGTAGCGGCTGCGCAGTGCGCGGCACAGCGCCAGCGTCAGCGCAGTCTTGCCGGAGCCGACCGGGCCGCCGATGCCCACGCGCAGTGGCGGGCGGGGAGTGGATGCAGTCATGGTGTCAGCCTTTCATCGGAAATGCGGGTGCGGATTGCGCGCCCTGGGCTTTGCCCGGGATCGTGGGAGCGACGCCTCGTCGCGATACGGCCTCGGTCACGCGCCGGCGCTCGAGCCACCTCCGCATCGCGGCGGGGGCGCCGCTCCCACGGGGATTTGCAGCGGTAGCTGGGGTGCGGTGCGGCGGTGCTCATGATCTGAACAGCCGCGAGTACTGGGTTTCATGCCGGCAGCTGGCGAGCGCGAGGCCGGGCGCGAAATTGCTCCAGTCTTCGCGCGGCAGTTCGAGCGCGGCGGCGACCCGGGCCGGCATCGCCTCGCCCAGCGCCATCAGCAGCCGCTGGCCGGCGGTCTGGCCCAGCGGCACAGCCTTGATCGCGGCCATCACCTGGTTTTCCGCCCAGGCCCAGGCCCAGGCGGTCAGCGCCGGTTCGACTGGCACGCCCAGCGCCACCGCGGCGCCGGACCACGCGGTCGGGTAAGCCATGTCGCCGCCGTCTGCCAGCCGCGCCGCGACCGCGCCGCATTCCGGCAGCGCCTTCAGCAGCTGCAGGCAGGAATAGCCCATCTGCACGGTTTCGGCGCGCAGCTCCGCCGCCTCGCGGCTGGCCAGGTAGTCGTCGTTCAGTTCGAGCACCGCGACGACATCGTCGGCTGCCCAGGCGCGCATCAGCGCGGCCAGCAGCGGCAGTTCGAAGGTGGTGATGCCGGCGTCGAACACCGCGGCGATCCAGTCGCCAGCGTCCGCCTCGGTCCGGATCGCCCCGCAATCGACCTGCCATTCCAGCCCCTGCGAATAGCTGAAGGCACCCACCGGCAGCGTCGGGCTGGCCAGATGCAGCAGGCGGACCAGGGCCAGCGTGTTCATGCGCCGCCGCCGAACAGGTGCAGCCTGGCGCCGGTCTGTTCGGCGTGCGCGTGCGTGTGATGCGCCGGGTGGCCGCCGTAGGCGCCGGCTTCCGGCTCGAACGGCGCCTGCGTCTCCTGCACATCGAGGCCGAGGCCGGCCAGCATCTGCGCCAGCACATGGTCGGCGGCCAGCCGCAGCAGACCCGGCTGCACCTCGACCGCGACATGGCGGTTGCCGAGGTGGTAGGCGGCGCGCGCGATCAGCAGCGCATCTGCGCTGCGTGCCTCGATCACCGACTCCGGCGCGGCCTGCACCGCGATCACGCGGCCGTCATTGCCGGCCAGCCGGTCGCCGCCGCGCAGTATCGTGCCGCGCGGCAGGAAGAGCCCGACCTCCTCGCCCGAATCCAGGCGCGTGCGCAGCCTGCACTTGGCGCGCAGTTCGAAGTTCAGCGTCAGCGTATCGGCCGGCACGGGGTCGGCCGGCGCGAAGGTTTCGATCAGCAGCATGTCGGGTGAAGAGTGGGTGCCCGACTGCGGAAAAGCAGTTATCGCGCCAGCCCGGCCGCCACGTCGCGAAAGGATTGCAGCGCCGCTTCCAGGTGCTCGATGATTTCCTGCTGCAGCACGTCCGGCGGCGGCAGGTCGTCCAGTTTGTCCAGGCTGTCGTCCTTCAGCCAGAACACGTCCAGACTGGCCTTGTCGCGCGCCACCAGCGTTTCATAGCTGAAGTGGCGGAAGCGCTCGGTCTCCACCCGCTCGTGCCGGTTGTCTGGGCGATAGCAGGCGATGAAGTCCTGCAGATCAGCCAGCTTCAGCTGCCGCGTCTTCAGCGTGAAGTGCATATTGGTGCGCAGGTCGTAGATCCACACCCCTTTTGTGTGCACGCGCCCGTCCTTCGGGCGCGCATCGAAGAACAGCATGTTCGCCTTCACCCCCTGTGCGTAGAAGATGCCGGTGGGCAGGCGCAGCAGCGTATGCACATCGCAGGTCTCCAGCAGCTTGCGCCGTATCCGCTCGCCGGCACCGCCCTCGAACAGCACGTTGTCCGGCAGCACGACGGCCGCCTGGCCGGTGTCCTTCAGGATGGTGACGATGTGCTGCAGGAAGTTGAGCTGCTTGTTCGACGTGGTTTCCCAGAAGTCCTGCCGCTGATAGGTCAGCGCGTCGCGGTCTTCCTCGCCGTCCTCATTGGTGATGGTCATGCTGCTCTTCTTGCCGAAGGGCGGATTGGCCAGCACGTAGTCGTAGCGTTTGCCGGGGTCGGCGATCAGTGCGTCGGTGCGTTCCACCAGCGGTTCGCCATCCAGCTCGCCGATGTTGTGCAGAAACAGGTTCATCAGGCACATGCGGCGAGTGCCCGGCACGATTTCATTGCCGTGGAAGGTCTGGTCGCGCAGGAATTCCTTCTGCCGCTTGTTCAGGTTTGCGCCCGGCCGGTTCAGCCAGTTGTAGGCGCCGAGAAAGAAGCCGCCGGTGCCGCAGGCGGGGTCGGCGATGGTTTTCATCGGCGCCGGCTGCACGCAGGCCACCATGGCCTCGATCAGCGCGCGCGGCGTGAAGTACTGGCCGGCCCCGCTCTTGGTGTCTTCCGCGTTCTTCTGCAGCAGGCCCTCGTACAGATCGCCCTTGGTGTCGGTGTCCAGGCTGATCCAACGCTCGGCGTCGATCATTTGCACCAGCCGCGCCAGCTTGGCCGGGTCCTGTATCTTGTTCTGCGCCTTGAAAAAGATGGCGCCCAGCATGCCGGGCTCCTGTCCCAGCTTGTGCAGCACGCTCAGGTAATGCGCCTCCAGCGGTTCGCCGGTACGGCTGCGCAGCGTCGTCCAGTCACAGCTTTTCGGGATGTGGGTGTTCCGGTTGTACGGCGGCTCGGAGTATTCATGCGCCAGCTTCAGGAACAGCAGATAGGTGAGCTGTTCGAGGTAGTCGCCATAGCCCACGCCGTCGTCGCGCAGCGTGTGGCAAAAATTCCAGACCTTCTGGACGAGGGAGGATGCGTTCATGGGGTATCAGGGGTTCCGGCGAGCGCCCGGGATAACAAGGGCGCTGCAAGTTGCTGTTTTGGTTGTAAAAATTTTTCAGCCTAGTTTGTTATCCAGGTGGTCGGATAACAAACTGTTCACTCCGACTATCCTTCCGGCGGGCGTGAAAGCTTCCATGACAAGGCGCCCGCCGCCTGAGAATTCTGCATCCGGCGATGGCTGAGCGCGTTTCGGGCGAAGGTTATCAACATGTTTACAACCTTCGAATGCAGTCATCACGATGGCCAGATCCGCTCAGCGCCCTGGATGACGGACATTGGTATGGTGTTCGCCATCGCTGCAGGCTGCGTGCTGGCAGTCCGTGTGCACGGGCGGATGGGCCATTTGCAGCTTCAAGGATAACAAATTGTCAGCAAGCTACTGTTTGGAAAAACATTTTTCTGTTTCTGCCGTTGTTATCCTGCTGATCGGATAACAAACTTCTCTGCACCGGTTAGGCTGGATTAACCAGACCGCCCGCTTCATCACGCTTCCCCGGTCTGTTATCCAGATATCTGGATAACAACAGGCTGGCTGTCGGTTCGCAGATAACAATGCGCCAGCAAGTAACTGTTTCGAATGTGATTTTCTGACTGTCCCCGTTGTTATCCTGCGGGTCGGATAACAAAACCTTCCGGCTGGTTAGGCTGGACTAACCGGGATCTCCACCGTCTTCCAGTCCGTCGGGCAGCAGGTCATCCTGTGCGATGTCGTCCTGCTGGGGCTTGTAATAGACCATATTGCGTTTGCCCCGGGTGGGGTCGGCCACCAGCACGCCCTGGGCGACCCAGCGCTTCAGCAGCTTTGACGATCTGAGTGTGTCCAGGCTGGCGATCCGGCACAGATCCGCGTTGCCGATCGAGCCATGGCGGTCTATCCAGTCGCTCACCTGTTCCCAGACGGGTGGGCGCTCTTCGTTCAGCAGCATGAGCATGATGGCTTCCTGCGCCTGTTCCTTCTGTTCCGAATAGAACGGGGGGAACAGTTTGCTCGCCTGCATCACGCTGAACATCATGCGCACGCCCTCGCCGGCATCGACATTCGGCGGATCGGGAAATTCACGCAGGTTGCGGGCCAGCAAGGGGTTGCGCGAGAAGGACCCGGCGCGCTGTATGGTGGCGGCGCTGATCCTGCCGGCGAACAGGCCGGGGCTTTCGATCTCGATGCGGTTGTCGAAAATGCGGATCCGGATGTCGCGGTTCAGGTGGTAGTCGCGGTGAATCACCGCATTGGTGATGGCTTCCTTGATCACCCGCTCCGGGTAACGGTGAACGGTGCGAAAGCCGGAGGCGGCCAGCGTCAGTCCCTCGGCCAGTTCATCCATCAGGTAGGCGTGGGCACGCGCGATCTGCTGGTACAGCGGGCCGGAAATCGTTCTCGGCGTCTTCTTCAGGTTCGGAACTTCGCCTTCTTCGATCTTGTTGCCGCGGTAATGGAACACCCGGATGTCCGCCCGTGTGCCCGACGCCGCCAGCAGCGCACCCGGCTCGTCGGCGAACAGTAATACCGCTGCGCGCCGAGGTTTCAGCTCAGCGCCGACTTGCTGTGCCAATCCAATGCTTTTCAACTGTTTTGGCAGGTCGCTGCCTGATAGCCCCCGTGCTTGTCGGAACAGGCGCCAGGCATCGGTATCGAGCAAGTCGAAGTCGACATCAACCGGCTCCGATTCCGCACTGCGCACGCCGCGCCGGTAAGACAGTTCGGTGATTTCGGTTGCGTTCATCACCCGGTTGCTAGCCTCGCCGCGCATCCAGGTGCCGCCATCGAGTATCGAGTGCACCTTGTCACTGCGCGGTATGACGACGCGCAGCAGGGCGCCCTCTGTCCCGTCGCGCAATGTGCAGGGCAGGCGCTGCAGCTTCACGTCTTCCACCGCCGGCAGCAGATGTGTCGCCAGCTTGCGCTGCAGTTCGTCCACGGCTTCCGGGTTCTCGCCGATGCCGTACAGCCGGTCGCTGCCTTTCGCCTTGGCGAGGTCTTCCATGCCCAGCAGCAGTGAACCACCCTCGGTATTCGCCATCGCACAGATCGTTTCGAGCGCCTTGCCCACCATTTTTCCGGACACGCGCTTGCATTCGAAGCGCAGGCTCTCGGGAGCCTGCAGCATCAATCTGAGCAGGGCTCGGCTCACTCCCTCCGGCAAGGCTTCATGCATGCGCAGATCTCCTTTTGCGTCGGGCTGGGTCGCTTGAGACACGTTCTTCGCGCTCGGCGCGGATGCGCGCGAGCAGGGCGCTGGCCGGCTCGTCATCCGGGTCCTGCGGTACGAGCCGGCCGGAGAAGGCGGCTTTGAGGAGATTTTTGCGTTGGGCGGTGGATTGTCGAAGTCCAAGTTCAATCGACGCTTCCTGCAACTTGATCGCTTCAATCTCTTGGGAAACTCGCTCGAGTATTTCCCTTGCCTCATCGGTGGGAGGCACGGGAACGGGAAAGGCCCGGAGAATGCCCATATTGATAGAAGCCAGATTCGTCGTCTGTTTGCCCGCTTGCTGAAACCACGATTTTCCGAACGTATTGCCGTGGTGAGAAACGAACTCGGACAGCACCTCGGGTAGATAAGGCCGCATGCGGAAGACGTGGTTCTGGTGAATGCACTCCGCTACTTCGTCACGCCAAACCCAGCCCCTGCCTAACTTGTCACGATCACCACCTTCATTGAACAGCACATCTCCGTTCCGAAGCGTCAGCTCTTCAATGTCTCGCTCACTCGCCATGATCTTCTTGGTCTCGGTAAGGTCGAGAAAGCCACGCTGAACGTTCGCGACGCGCAGGTAGGCTATTTCGCGCAAAGAAACGCCCGGAGTCTGTTTTGATCCTTTGGCTACACCCGATACGATCTCTCCCAACATATCGAGACTGGCCCAAATCCATCTGGCAGGCAGCGATGACAGATCGGAGGTATCAGGTTGCACCGGCTCGGGATACTTCGCCTGCCACCCCTTCGGCGGCATCTTGCCCTGTTCCTCGAACTTCGCCAGTTGTCGCGCTTCCCAGCGGGCGCGGCGTTCGGTGAGGATGCGGGCGAGCAGGTCGGCGCCGGTCTCCAGGGATTCGCCGTGCGCGGCGCGCTGGGTGCGCCAGTCGGCGGTGAGGGCGCCTTCGACCGCGGCTTTCAGCAGCGATTGCCGGTACAGCGCCAGCTTCTTCTGTGCCGCCTTCAGTTCGGCCACGCCGGCGTCGAGGTCGGACAGCAGTTCTTCGAGCTTTTCGACGATGCGGTTTTGTTCAAGGCGCGGAGCGATAACAAGCGGAATCCGCTTCATCGCCGAACTCGTCAACTTAAGCCGTGTTGAGCCTGAAACATGGGGCTGGTAGTCGACGGTGTTGAGTTGATGGCACAGGAACCTGTTGTCGAGCAGAGCTTCGACACCCTGAAGTACATGCGCATGGTTATTGACCCAGAATCGGCCAGTCACACAGTACGCCTTGTCGCGAGAAGGGTCGAGGAATGGAGCTCCATCCTCTCCAAGAAGCACTCGCTCGCCTTCTGATCGAAAGTCATCAATCCAACCGGCCTGACCGGTTGCTCCATAGTACGGATAAAGCTCGCCTTCCTTTTTGCCCGCAAGACGTTTCGTTCTTTCCTCTGAATTGACCGGTTCGCGCTCGAAGTCAAGGAGCTCTACTGCGTCCTCCAATCTTACTTCGACCCAACCTTTAGGGAGTACGCGGCTCAAGCAACCAACTCCTCATTCATTTCCTTCATCACCTCATCCAGTTGTTCGCCGAACAGCGACCACGCCTTCTGCAGCCCGCCGCGCGCCGCAAAGGCTGCGTAGTCGAAGTCGTCGCGTTCGATGCGGTAACTGCTGGCGATGTGGTCCTTGATCAGGCGCAGCCATTCGGTCTGTTCCGGTGTGAAGGCGGTGGCGCGCTGCGCGTTGTGGCGGAATATCCATTCCTGGAAGCGGCGGTCCACCTGTTCGGCGAAAGGTTTCAGTTCGTCGTCCAGCCCGAGGGCGAAGCGCACCAGTGCGATCAGGTCGGTGAGCTGGCGGCGGGTGTCGCCGCCGCTGACCCGGGTGCCCTGCACGCGGGCGTAGGCGGCCCACAATCTCTCGTTGGTGAGCAGCAGCGGCGGGCGTGACAGGGTTTCATGCAGGTCTTCGATCATGTCGAAGGTGAGCGCGCGACGCTGGTAGGGCTGCTGGTAGAAGAAGTTCAGCGCATCGATGTCTTCGCGGTGCGCGGCGATGTAGTCGGCGAAGCGGGCGATCACCGTCTGTGCCTCGCTTTCCGCCTTTGCGCTGTAGCCGGCGAAGGTGACGGTGTCGAGGTTGATGTGGTCGATCAGTTGTTCGCGTTCGCGGCGGGCGGATTCTATCTGCTCCCGCAGTTCGGGCCGGTCGAAGGGCGCGCAGGCGGCGGCCAGGCGCAGTGTGCGGGCGGCGGACAGTTCGACTTCGGTGAGCGTATCCTCGCTGCGCGCGATGTCTTTCGCGCGCGCAGTGGCAAGTGCGGTGTCGACGATGCCGTCGGGGTTCAGCGCCTTGATCAGTGCGCGGCCCAGTTCGCCGACCGGCACACCGCCGGATGCCTTTTCGATGCGCGCCTGCGCCTTGTCGTCGAGCTGCTTGGCGAGGCGCACCAGACGGTTGGCCAGCGACAGAACGGTGTCGTCGTCGCGCTGGCCGATGGCGATGCCCTGCAGCAGATCCTTCAGTGCCACGCCCGGTTTCTTTTCCAGCGGGCGGCTGTCGGTCTTCAGCGATTTTTCGACGCCGACCGCGTCGATCAGCACGAAGCGGGTCTTGGCGCTGTCGGCGCTGTTGCTCACCCTTCTCAGGTCGTCGAAGCCGAGGCTGCGCACGCCGCGGCCCTTCATCTGTTCGTAGTAGCCGCGAGAACGCACGTCGCGCATGAACAGCAGCACTTCGAGCGGCTTCACGTCGGTGCCGGTGGCGATCATGTCGACGGTGACCGCGATGCGCGGGTTGTAGTCGTTGCGGAAGCTGGCGAGCAGGCTGTCCGGGTCTTCGTCGGTGCGGTAGGTGACTTTCTTGCAGAAGGCGTTGCCCTGCCCATACACCTCGCGCACGATCTGGATGATGTCGTCGGCGTGGCTGTCGGTCTTGGCGAAGATGAGCGTCTTGGGCGTTTCGCGCCGGGTCGGAAAGATCTGCGTTTCGACCGCCTGCTTCATGGTTTCGATCACGCGGCGGATCTGGCTCGGGTTCACCACCGCACGGTCGAGGTCGCGGCCGGTGTAGGCCTCGTCCTCTTCGGTCTGCGCCCAGCGCTTCCGGCGCGTGAGCCGGTCGCGATGGTCGATGAATTCGCGCGCCTTCAGCTCGCCGCCTTTCTTCGTGATTTCGGTTTCGATCTCGTACACGTCGTAGCCGACGTTCACGCCGTCGGCGACCGACTGTTCATAGGTGTATTCGGCGACGATGTTTTCGTTGAAGAAGCCGAAGGTGCGCTTGTCCGGTGTGGCGGTGAGGCCGATCAGGAAGGCGTCGAAGTAGTCGAGCACCTGCTTCCACAGGTTGTAGATCGAGCGGTGGCACTCGTCGATGATGACGAAATCGAAGGTCTCGACCGGGATGGCCGGGTTGTAGCGCACCAGCCGAGGCTGCTTGCCCGGCTGCCGGTCGGGCTGCAATTCATGCAGCGAAATGTCATCAGCGCTGTCGTCGATGGCTTCGCCGGACAGCACCGAATACATGCGCTGTATGGTCGAGATCACCACCTGTGCATGTGGGTCGATGCGAGGGCCGGCCAGGCGCTGGACGTTGTACAGCTCGGTGAAGGTGCGGCCGTCGTCTGGCGGCGTGTAGGCCATGAACTCCTGATGCGCCTGCTTGCCGAGGTTGCGCGTGTCGACCAGGAAGAGCACGCGTTTCGCGCCGCCGAACTTGAGCAGGCGATACACGGCGGTGATGGCGGTGAAGGTCTTGCCGGCGCCGGTTGCCATGTGCACCAGTGCGCGCGGCCTGTTCTGCGTCAGCGACTTTTCCAGCCCGGTGACGGCGGCGATCTGGCAGTCGCGCAGATTGTGCGTTGGCAGCGCGGGCATGTTCGCCGCCAGGCGGGTGCGCAGGGTATCGGGCTGGCGCAGCCATTCGGCGAGCTCGCCAGGCGTGAAGAAATGGAAGATTTCGCGCGAGCGCGGCGCCGGGTCGCGCAGGTCGGTGAAGCGGACGATCTGGCCAGTGCTTTCGAACAGGAAAGGCAGCGGCGCCGCCTTGACGCGCCACTTCAGTGCGCTGGCAGCGTAGCGGGCGGTCTGTTCCTCGACGAAGGTCAGGATGGTCGCGTCGGCCTTGGCTTCGATGACGCCCACCGGTGCGCGGTCGACGAACAGCACGTAATCGGCCGGCCCGGTGTCGGTCGGGTATTCGCGGATGGCGACGCCATGGCCGGCGCTGAGATCAAGCTGGCTCAGGTCCTGAACGACCCAGCCCGCCTGTTCCAGCTTTTCGTCTATCCGCTGCCGCGCCTTGCCTTCCGGCGTCATGAACCCCCCGCGCTATCCCGAATCCCGGCCGGGATGTTAGCGCGAAGGGCTTGCCGGCGGCATTCAGAACAGGAAATAGCGCTGCGCCATCGGCAGCACCGCAGCCGGTTCGCAGACCAGGGCTTCGCCGTCGGCGCGCACTTCGTAGGTTTCCGGGTCGACGTCGATCTGCGGCTGCCAGCCATTCAGCACCATGTCGGACTTGCGGATGGCGCGCGTGTTGCGCACCGGCTCCAGCCGCTTGGCGAGGCCGAGGTCGGCGATCTTCGGATTGTTCAGTGCGGCCTGCGACACGAAGGTGAGCGAAGTTTTCAGGCCACCGCCGTAGCTGCCGAACATCGGCCGGTAATGCACCGGCTGCGGTGTCGGGATGGACGCGTTCGGGTCGCCCATCGCGGCGGCGGCGATCATGCCGCCCTTCAGGATCAGACTGGGCTTGACGCCGAAGAAGGCGGGGCGCCACAGCACCAGATCGGCCAGCTTGCCCGGCTCGACCGAGCCGACGATGTGGCCGATGCCGTGCGTGATCGCCGGGTTGATCGTGTACTTCGCGATGTAGCGGCGCACGCGGAAATTGTCGGCGGCCGGCGAGCGGCCGTCCGGGTCGCTCAGCGTGCCGCGCTGCACCTTCATCTTGTGCGCCGCCTGCCAGGTACGGATGATCACTTCGCCGACCCGGCCCATGGCCTGCGAGTCGGACGACATCATCGAGAAGGCGCCGAGGTCGTGCAGGATGTCCTCTGCGGCGATCGTTTCGCGGCGGATACGGCTTTCTGCGAAGGCGACGTCCTCGGCGATGGCGGCGTCGAGGTGGTGGCACACCATGAGCATGTCGAGGTGCTCGTCGATGGTGTTCACCGTGTAGGGCATGGTCGGGTTGGTCGATGACGGCAGCACGTTGGGCAGGCCGGCCGCGCGCAGGATGTCCGGTGCGTGACCGCCGCCCGCGCCTTCGGTGTGGAAGGTGTGGATGGTGCGGCCCTTGAAGGCGTCCATCGTGGTTTCGACGAAGCCCGATTCGTTCAGCGTGTCGGTATGGATGGCGACCTGTATGTCCATGTCCTCGGCCACCGACAGGCAGGTGTCGATGGCGGCCGGCGTGGTGCCCCAGTCCTCGTGCAGCTTGAGGCCGATCACGCCGGCTTCGATCTGTTCGCGCAGCGGCGCCGGCTGTGAGGCATTGCCCTTGCCGAGGAAACCGAGGTTCATCGGAAAGGCGTCGGCCGCGGCCAGCATCGAGTGGATGTGCCACGGCCCGGGCGTGCAGGTGGTGGCGAAGGTGCCGGTGGCCGGGCCGGTGCCGCCGCCCAGCATGGTGGTGACGCCGGACATCAGCGCCTCTTCGATCTGCTGCGGGCAGATGAAGTGGATGTGGCTGTCGATGCCGCCGGCGGTGACGATCATGCCTTCACCGGCGATGATTTCTGTGCCCGGGCCGATCACGATGGCATCGGGGCCACTGAGCCCGGGCTGGATGTCCGGATTGCCGGCCTTGCCGATGGCGGCGATGAAGCCGTTCTTCAGGCCGATGTCGGCCTTCACGATGCCCCAGTGGTCGACGATGAGCGCATTGGTGATGACGGTGTCCATCACCTCCGCAGCGCAGCGCTGGCTCTGACCCATGCCGTCACGGATCACCTTGCCGCCGCCGAACTTCACCTCTTCGCCGTAGATCGTGCAGTCGCGCTCGACCTCGATCCACAGCTCGGTGTCGGCCAGACGCACGCGATCGCCGGTGGTCGGGCCGAACATTTCCGCATAGGCCTGCCGGCTGATGCGCGTGCTCATGCGTTGATCAGTCCTTGAACATGCGACGTGCGGCCTTCGCGCGGCGGCGCATCATGAGCCCGCCAAGGCCGCCGACGACCGCTGCCGCAATCAGCAGCGCCACGTGGTCGGGCTCGCTCATCAGGTGCAGCAGCGCGTCGCCGGCACTGCCGTGGTGTTCGCCCGGGTGGGCCCATGCGTAGCCGCTCCACGCCAGCGTCAGGGTCATCAGTGCCTGCATCATTGCGGTGCTCCTTCAAGGAAGATTGAATCGGTTCGGAATGTGTTCTGGGGGCGAGCCGGGCCAGCGCTCAGCCGGCGCCCGGCGCCTTGTCCAGCGGGCCCTGCACGCGGCCCTTGAAGCCATACACCCGGCGCTCACCGGCCAGCGCCACCAGCGTGACGGTGCGCATCTGGCCGGGTTCGAAGCGCACTGCGGTGCCCGCCGCGATGTCCAGCCGGTAGCCGCGCGCGGCGACGCGGTCGAACAGCAGCGCGTCATTGGTTTCGGCGAAGTGATAGTGCGAACCGACCTGCACCGGCCGGTCGCCGCTGTTGCGCACGTCCAGCGTGAGCGTGGGGCGGCCGGCATTCAGTTCGATGTCGCCGGCGGCGACCTGCATCTGTCCCGGGATCATGTCCAGTCCTTCATGTCAGCCGGAACGCGCACCAAAACGGTAATCGCGCCCGGGCCTGGTGCTGTCGTCGGTTGCGGTGATGTCACCGCGCCGGTCGAGCATTTCGCGCACCAGCAGCAGGCTCACCAGCAGTTCCTCGTCGTCGGCGCGTTCTTCGATGTCGGCCAGCGTGCGGGTGCGGTAATCGAGATCGGTGCGCAGCGCATCGAGGTTCACCGATTCGCCCAGGCTGCGCCGCACGCCCAGCTTGAAGCGCGCGAGGCGGCGCGCCAGTTCCATGTCGTCGTCGCTCATGCCGCCCTCACGGTATCGGGTGATGGACGGTGACCAGCTTAGTACCGTCCGGGAAGGTGGCTTCGATCTGGATGTCCGGAATCATGTCCGGCACGCCTTCCATGACGTCGTCACGACTGAGCAGCGTCGTGCCGTGGCTCATCAGTTCGGCCACGCTGCGGCCGTCGCGCGCGCCTTCCATGATGGCGGCGGTGATGTAGGCCACCGCCTCCGGGTAGTTCAGCTTCAGCCCGCGTGCGCGCCGGCGTTCGGCCAGCAGCGCGGCGGTGAAGATGAGCAGCTTGTCCTTTTCGCGCGGAGTCAGTTCCATCGTGCGGTCGGTCGTTTCAGGTGTTCCAGATGCGCGGTGTCTGCGCCGGTCGTCCGGCCAGGGCCGGGCGGATGAGCGACCACAAATGCACGAACCATGCCCGCGCCGCCTGGGTGCAGTCGCCGCGCCAGCGCGCGACCAGCAGATGAGGCAGGCGGGTGACGCCGCCGTGACCACCGGGGTCCGGCAGCGCCCGGCAGGCGGCGAGCAGCGCGTCGTCGGCGTCCAGGCCGGCGGCGATCAGCGTGCCGAACACCGGTGCGCCGGCCAGTCCGGCGGATGACGCCTGCAGCGGCGCGTCGCCGGCGATGCGCGCCTGTTCCAGCCAGACGGTGCGGCCGCCCAGCCGGATGCGGGTGTCCAGCGCCAGCCGGCCGCTTCGGTAGCGCTCGCCGCTGGCAGTGCGGCCCAGACACCACAGATCCATGCCGATGAAACGGCCGCCTGCCGCCAGATCGACGCAGGTCGAGGCGCGCGCGCGCGCGCCGTCGAACACGATGGCTTCCTGCGGCAGCCACTCCAGCAGCCCGTCAGCGGCCACTCGCAGCCGCTGTTCCGCCTGCGCCAGCGGGCCGGCGCTGCGGTACCACTTGGTCGCGCCGGGCGTGGTGAGCAGCGCGTGGGCACCGGGGCCGACCTCGACATCCACCTGCAGCCGGTCACCGCCGGCGATGCCGGAGGGCGGGTGCAGCAGCAGCGTGTGGCACACCGACGGGCCTTCGGGGTAGAGCGCCTTCTGCACCCGCAAGGGGCCGCAATGTGCGCGATGCGCCAGCACGGTGCGGTGGTCGAGCGCGCGGTAGGCCAGACTGAGGGAGGCTGGCCAGCCGGCATCGGTGCCGGCGGTGTCGCTGGAAACAGGGGCGGGCGTCATGGCGCGGAAGTCGTGGAGGCGGGCGGAACCGTGGGCCCTTTCCGACGGACAAAGCACGTCGTGTGCCGCACGCATCCGCGAGGTGATTCCGCATGAAGCGCGTTGTCCCGTCCAGCTCATTCCTGCTGCTGTCCAGCATCCTGATGGCGACCCCAGCCGCCGCGGTCGATACCGTGCCACCGCCCGGCCTGCTTGACCGGGTACCGGCGGCGGCGCGCACCGTGTTCCAGGTCTATGCGAAGTCCGCACGCGGTACCGCGACCGGTTCGGCGGTGGTGGTCGGGCCGGGGCTGCTGGCCACCAGCTGCCATGTGCTGAACGACGCCAGCCGCGCGGTGGTGGTGCAGACCGGCGAGGCGCTGCCGGTGACGCTGGTGGCGGCAGACTGGCGGCGCGATCTGTGCGTGCTGCAGTCGGACCAGATCGATACCCGCGCCGCACCGCTGCTGCCGGCCAGCCAGCTGCGCAAGGACGATCTGGTGTTCAGCCTGGGCTTTACCGCCGGCCGCTTCGCCTATGACCTCGGCCGCGTGAAGCAGCTGTATGCGATGGACGGCAGCCGGGTGCTGCGCGGCAACGCCGCCTTCGCCGCTGGCGCCTCCGGCGGCGGGCTGTTCGACTCGGAAGGGCGGCTGGTGGGCATCCTCACCTTCTACAAGCTGAGTCCGGACCAGACCATGTTCTTCGCGGTGCCGGCGGACTGGGTGCCCGAGGTGCTGGCCGCCGGCATACAGCCGCGCACTGCCGACAGCCACCCGTTCTGGGCTGACCGCAGCGACATCCGGCTGCCCTTCCTGCAGGCGGTGCAGTACGAATACGAAGGCCGCTGGGACGCGCTGGCGCAGTACGCCCAGGGCTGGCTGGAGCGCGAACCGTCGGCAGCGGAAGCGCGCGACACGCTGGAACAGGCGCTGGCACGGGGCGCATCGGCGCCCTGACAGGCGAGCGCCTCAGGGCCGGCCGTCAGCGCGGCAGGTGCACCCGGTAGAGGCCGCCTTCCAGCCTCAGGGCCGGCCCGGTCTGTCCCAGCGGCTGCCAGGTCAGCGCGCGGGTCTGCGGGTCGTAGCCGATGCGGCGCGTGCCGCCGTCGGGCGAGGCGGCCAGTGGCGAGGCCTGCAGCTGCGCCGTCACCCGGGCGTCGTCCGCGCTGTCGCCCGTCAGCAGCAGCGCTCGCTGCAAGGCCACCAGGCGGACCACCGCCCGGGTGTCGTACAGCCGCAGCTGGTAGTCGCCGAAATCGATGCCGCTCACCGCCAGCAGCATGCGGCCGACCGGGTTGTACAGCAGGCGCGACAGCGCGTAAGGGTCGGCCGGGCCGGCGAGAAAGGTGGTCTGGGCTGCCTGCAGCGCGGCCAGCCGCCGTTCTGGCGGCGCGGCCAGTGCGGTGGTCTGCGCGTCGACATGGGCTGCCCAGTCGTTCAGCGTGGCGTCCGGTTTGTAGAAAGCGGGCAGCAGCACGGTTTCCAGCGGCGAGCGCGTTGCGTTGTGACCGGCCACCTCACCGCTGCGCAGTCGATGCAGCGTGGCGGCGGTCCAGGCGGCCTCGCGGCGCTGCGGGCCGCGCAGATCGGTATCCACATCCACTTCGGTCAGCAGTGCGTCGATCTCCGCGTCGTCCTTCAGGCTGTCCGGCCAGCGCTGCTGCCATTCGCCCAGTACCAGCAGATGACTGCGCAGCAGACTGCCGGCCACCATGGACTGGATCAGCGTGGCGTCCGGCGCTGCCAGCAGTCTCTGCAGGAAGCGGGTCTGCAGCGTCAGCCTTGCCAGGGCGCGCGCGTCGTCACCGTTTTCCAGCGCCAGCGTGGCGTCGGCCAGCCGCAGGCGCAACAGCCCGGCGAGCGGGCCGAAGGCGGTGACCGGGGCGTCCGGGTGATTGATCTGCTGGGTTTCGAAGCGCGGCTGGGCCATCACCGCATCGAGCCGTGCCAGCAGTTCGCCGTGCGTGGCGACCAGTGTGCTCACCCGGTCGGCGTCGCCCAGCCAGCGTTCGATGCAGGGCTGGCGCAGTGGGTCGCACAGCGCGCCGGTGTCGGGCAGCGGCAGCGCGTCGGCAGGCAGATCGGTGCGGTCGTTCGGAGCGGCATCGGTGGCCGCGAAGCGAGCGCGCTGGGCGGCCAGGCGGCTGCGGCCGAAGGCGGCGTAGTCGCTGCCGGCCGGGGCGCGCAGGCCTTCCAGCAGCACCGCGCCGTTGCCCTGTTCGGGCGGTGCCGGCGGCTCGGTCAGCAGCGCGCGGGCGGCCGGTGACAGCGGTGCGTCCGGCAGCAGCCAGGCGACCGCCACCAGCAGCAGGAGGAGGGCGATCAGTCCGCCGGCGAGCAGGCCGGCGACGCGCAGCAGGCGTCGCGCCAGCGGGCGATGGGAGGTAGAAGTCGGGCGGGACATGACGGCAGGCTCAGGGATGACCCGCGCATTGTAGGCGAGCGGGCGGGCCGGTCGCCCGGCTGGCGATGCCGTCAGCCGGACAGGCCGAAGCGCCGCTGTATCGCGCTCACTTCGCCGATGCAGCTGGCGAGCGCACTGACACAGTGCGCGTCCAGCTGGCCGGCGGTGCTCATGCGGCCCAGTTCGGCCAGCGCCTCGTCGTTGCTCCAGGGGCGCTTGTACGGCCGTTCGGCGGTCAGCGCGTCAAAGATGTCGGCAATGGTGACGATGCGCGCTTCCATCGGGATGTCGTCGCCGCGCAGTCCGCGCGGGTAGCCGCTGCCATCCAGCAGTTCGTGATGGCCGCCGACGATGTTGCGCAGGATGGCGAGATAGGGCGTGGCCACCAGTCCGGCTTCCTGCATCACTTCGTCGATCAGCTTCACGCCCAGGTCGACATGGGCCTGCATCTGCAGCCGTTCGGGGTCGGTGAGCCGGCCCGGCTTGAGCAGGATGCTGTCCGGTATGCCCACCTTGCCGATGTCGTGCAGCGGCGAGAACAGGTAGAGGTGTTCGATGAATTCGTCGTCGAGCCGGTAGTGTCGGGCTACCCGCTGGGCGATCAGCCGCACGTAGCTGGACATGCGGTCCAGATGGCGACCGGTTTCGATGTCGCGCAGATGGGCCAGGCCGCGTGCCACCTTCACCATGCCTTCGACCGCGTGCGACAGATTGAACACGTTCAGCACTGACAGCCGGCACAGCTGCACATAGATCTGCAGGTCTTCCGGCAGCCGCCCGTCGAAGGCACCGGGCTTGCGCGAATCGAAGAACAGGAAGCCGAGCAGCGTACCCGACTGGTACAGCGGCACCGTGTAGCTGCTGCGGTAGCCGCGCCCGAGCAGCCACAGCGTGTGCTCGCCATGCGGCGCCGGCAGCTGGGTGAGGTCGTGGATCACCCGTGTTTCGTGACGCGAGGCGAGTTCGGCCAGCGAGGGCACTTCGGACAGCGGGCGTTCGTACAGCGCCAGCGGGTCGGTCACGTCGCTGGAATTCACATAGGTCTTGAGCAGGCCGTGGCGGGCGTCGTACAGCGCGATCGCGATGCGGTGCACCTGCGGGTGGTGGTGGCGCACCTGGGCGTGCAGCCAGCGCATCTGCTCGTTGAGCGAATTGCCGCCGTCCTCGTCCAGATGTTCGTAGCTGACCTGTTCTTGCATGGGTGCATGTGCGATGCCCGGAAGGCACCGGCGTGGCGAGCGAAGTGGCGTGTAAGGGGACATAACGTCCGGGCCGATGCCGGCTTGAACGTTTGCGCCTGACTGAGGGCGAATCAGCCTACCTGATGGCGTGTGAAAAAGTCACTCGTTTTCTGGTGCGGGTGTCGGCGGCAGGTCTTCCGGCCGGTCGATGTCGCGCAGCACTGAATCGTCCGGGCTGTCGATCCGGTGCAGCGAACCGCTGCCCAGCAGTTCGCGTGCGCCCTGGTCACCGTTCAGCGCGCACAGCGCGGCGCGGTGGGCGGCGCCAAAGGCGACCGGGTGACCGCGCCGGCCGGCAAACGCGGCCGCGGCGATGTCGTCCGGTGTGCGCACTGCGGCGGCCACCGCCCGGATCAGGTCCGGCGCGAGCCAGGGCATGTCGGCCAGCGCCACCAGCCAGCCATCGGCGCCGGCGCTGGCCCGCACCGCGTCAGCCAGTGCGTGGCCCATGCCGCCTTCGGCGCCGGTGCTTTCCAGAACTTCGCAGCCGGCGTCGCGCAGCACGGTTGCAAGTGCGTGCTGACCGGGGCGGATGACCGCCAGGCTGCCGGGCAGCGCGGCGCACAGCGCCTGCGCCGCATGTGCGGCCACGCAGCGGCCGTCCGCCATCGGCGCCAGCAGCTTGCTGCGCTGGCCGTCCGGGTCGAAGCGGCGGCCGTAGCCGGCGGCCAGCAGGATGCCGCGCATCGTCATCGCGGTCGGGTACGGCGTGCCGGCTCGCCGGGCGGAAGACGGAGGGGGTGCCGTCCGCCCGGCGGCCGTACGCCGTTCGGGTGCGCGCCGGTGGGCGCGCGTGTCAGGTGGGATTGATCGCGCACGACGACAGCGTGTCGGCGGCAATGTCGAGCGCGGCCTTGGCGTCACGTACGTTGAGCAGACTGTCGGCGGCGGCGCCGTTCTTCATCGCCACCAGCTCGGCGGCGATCGATACCGCGATCTCCGCCGGCGTGCGGCTGCCGATGTACAGACCGGCCGGGCCGTGCAGACGCTCGATCTGCGCTTCGCTCAGATCGAATTCCTTCAGCCGTTCGCGCCGTGCGTCGTTGTTGTGGCGGGAGCCGAGCGCGGCCACGTAGAAGGCGGGCGACTTCAGCGCCTCCATCAGCGCGAGGTCGTCCAGCTTCGGGTCATGGGTCAGCGCAATCACTGCGGTGCGCGCGTCCGGCTGCATCGCGATCACCAGATCGTCCGGCATGTCGCGGCTGAGCACGGTGCCCGGCACATTCCATTCCTCGCTGTATTCCTCGCGCGGGTCGCACACGGTGACCGCGAAGTCGAGCGAACTGGCGATGCGCGCCAGCGCTGACGACAGCTGGCCGGCGCCGATCAGCAGCAGCCGGTAGCGCGGGCCGAACACGCTGATCAGCGTATGGCCGTCGAAGTGCAGGCCCTGGTCGGCATGACCGGTGTGCAGCGTCGCGCGGCCGGTGGCCAGATCGAGCCGGCGGGTGGCCAGTTCGTTGCGCGCCAGCCGGGCCAGCAGGTCGTCCAGCGCGCCGGCGTCGGCCAGCGGCTCCAGCACCAGCTGCAGCGTGCCGCCGCAGGGCAGGCCGAAGCGGCGCGCCTCGTCGGCGGTCACCCCGTAGCTCACCGTGTGCGCATCGCGCGGCAGACCGTCGCGGCGCAGCCGGTGGATGAGGTCGTCCTCGATGCAGCCGCCGGACACCGAACCGACCGCGCGGCCGTCGTCGCGCAGCGCCAGCAGCGCGCCGGGCGGGCGCGGCGACGAGCCCCAGGTGCGCACCACCGTCGCCAGCATGACGCGGTGGCCGGCGTTCAGCCAGTCGCGTGCGCGGGTGAGGACTTCGAGATCGAGACTGTCCATGGATGGCTCTCCGTGAGCCGCGAACGGTACGCCGCCGGTCAGGCCGCGCACCGTCCGCGACAGATCATGCCTGCAGCTGTTCGCCGATCGGCAGCGTGTGGATCGTCTTGCCGGTGGCGGCACGCAGCGCGCTCGCCAGTGCCGGCGCGAGCGGCGGCACACCGGGTTCGCCGACGCCGGTGGGCGCAGCGGCCGATTTCACGATGTGCACCTCGACCCTGGGCATTTCGTTGATGCGCAGCACCGGGTAGTCGTTGAAGTTCGACTGTTCGACCAGGCCGTCCTTCAGCGTGATCGAGCCGGTCAGCGCGGCGGCCAGCGCGTAGCCGATGCCGCCTTCCATCTGCGCCTTCACCACGTCCGGGTTCACGACGACACCGCAATCGACCGCACAGACCACGCGGTCGACCTTGAAGCTGCCGTCCTTCTGCACCGTCACCTCGACCACTTCGGCGACGAAGCTGTTGAACGACTCATGCACCGCGACGCCGCGACCGCGCTTCGCCCCGTCGGCGGCCGGGGCCAGCGGCTTGTTCCAGCCGGCCTTCTCGGCCGCCAGCTTCAGCACGCCGGCGTGGCGCGGGTGCTTCTTCAGCAGTGCCAGGCGGTAGGCGACCGGGTCCTTGCCGGCGGCCATCGCCAGATCGTCCAGGAACAGCTCGGTCGCGTAGGCGGTGTGGGTCGAACCCACCGAACGCCACCACTGCACCGGCACCTTCACGTCGGCATTGGTGGTGTGCAGGTCTACGTTCAGGTTGGGAATGGCATAGGGCAGCGTGGCCGCGCCCTCGACCGAGGTCACGTCGATGCCGTCCTTCACCAGCACCGGCTCGAACGGCGACCCGGCGATGATGGACTGGCCGACGATGCGCTGCTGCCAGGCCACCGGCATGCCCTTCGCGTCGAGCGCCGCGCGCACGCGGTGCAGGTAGATCGGGCGGTAGAAGCCGCCGCGCATGTCGTCCTCGCGGCTCCACACCAGCTTGACCGGTGCGCGGCCGTTGATCGCCTTCACGATCTGCGCGGTTTCCAGCAGATAGTCGGATTGCGGGTTGGCGCGACGGCCGAAGCTGCCGCCGGCATACACCATGTTCACCTTCACCCGGTCGGCCTCGATGCCGAAGGCCTTGGCGATCGCAAACTGGTCGGCGGTGTGCAGCTGTTCGCCGTTCCACACCTCGCACTGTCCGTTCTCGAACTTCATGACGCAGTTCAGCGGTTCCATCGACGCGTGGGCGAGGAAGGGGAATACGTATTCCGCCTCGAACACCTTGCCGGCCTTGGCCAGTGCCGCTTCGGCATTGCCGTCGTTGCGCGCCACCAGGCCGGCCTTCTTCGCGCGTTCGTGGTAGTCGGCCACGATGGCGTCGCTGCTGCCGCGGTAAGCCTGCGATTCGTCCCACTCGACCTTGAGCGCGTCGCGGCCCTTCTTCGCGGTCCAGTAGTCAGAGGCGAGGACGGCCACGCCATTCGCAATGACGACCACGTCCGCCACGCCCTTCACCGCGCGTGCCGCCTTGTCATCGACCGATTTCACGCGGCCGCCGAAGCGCGGCGGGTGGGCGACCACGGCGACCAGCATGCCCGGCAGCTTCACGTCCTGCGTGAAGATCGCGCGGCCGGTGGTCTTGGCCAGGCTGTCGACGCGCGGTGCGCTGCGGCCGATCAGGTTGAACTGCTTCGGGTCCTTCAGCTTCACGCTGGCGGGCACCGGCTGTTTGCCTGCGGCTTCCGCCAGTTCGCCGAAGCCGGCCTTCTTCCCGCTGGGGGCGTGCGACACCACGCCGTTCTTCACCGTGATCTGCGATGCCGGCACCTTCCACTGCGCGGCGGCGGCGCCCACCAGCATGGCGCGGGCGGTGGCGCCGGCACGGCGCATCTGTTCGTAGGAATTGGCGATGGCGGTGCTGCCGCCGGTGCCCTGCGCCTTCCAGAACAGATTGCCGTAGCGCTTGGCGTCGGCCGGCGCGCCCTCGACCGTCACGCGCGACCAGTCGGCGTCCAGTTCTTCAGCCACCAGCGTGGCCAGGCCGGTGTAAATGCCCTGGCCCATTTCGAGGTGCTTGGACACCACGGTCACCGTGCCGTCGGTGCCGATGCGCAGGAAGGCGTTGGGCGAGAACTCGCCGTCCACCATTGCGCTGCCGGCGTGGCCGGGGCCGCCGGTTTCGGCCAGTGCGACCGTCGGTGCGACGACGGCGAGCGCCAGGCCGGCGCCGCTCTTCAGAAAGCCGCGGCGGGTGGTCTGGAATGCGTTTTCGATGCGGAAATTCATCTGTGCGCTCCTCAGGCCAGGGACTTGGCGGCTTCGTGGATGGCCGCGCGGATGCGCACGTAGGTGGCGCAGCGGCACACGTTGCCGCTCATCGCAGCGTCGATGTCGGCGTCGGTCGGCTTCGGGTTCGAAGCCAGCAGCGCAGTGGCCGACATGATCTGGCCGGACTGGCAGTAACCGCACTGCACCACGTCCAGCTTCTGCCACGCGGCCTGCACCGCGGCGCCCACCTTGGCTTCGCCCACCGATTCCACGGTGGTGATCTTCTTGCCCTTCACCGCCGACAGCGGCGTCACGCAGGAGCGCGTGGCCTGACCGTCGACATGCACCGTACAGGCGCCACACATGGCGATGCCGCAGCCGAACTTGGTGCCGGTCATGTTCAGGCCGTCGCGCAGCGCCCACAGCAGCGGGGTGTCGTCCGGCAGGTCGACCGCGACGTCGCGGCCATTCAGGTTGATCGTTGCCATGGTTGAGCCCTCATCGATGGCGGTCGGGCCGCCGGTGGTGGATGAAAATCGCGGGCAGGCCCGCGTTGAAATGGATATCTGTCAGGCGCTTCTGAGCTGACCGGAGATCGGCAGCGTGCGCACGCGCTGGCCGGTGGCGGCAAAAACCGCATTCACCACGGCCGGAATCGCCACCGAGGTGCCGGGTTCGCCTACGCCGCCCGGCGACTCGGCGCTGGGCACGATGTGGACGTCGATCTGCGGCGCTTCGTTCATCCGCATCATGCGCACGTCGTGGAAATTGCTCTGCTGCACGCGGCCGTCGGCCAGCGTGATTTCGTTCCACAGCGCCGCGGTGAGGCCGAACATGATGCCGCCCTCCATCTGCGCGACCACGGTGAGCGGATTGACCGCGAAGCCGCAGTCGATGACGCAGGTGACGCGGCGCACGCGCACTTCGTTGTCCGCGTTCACCTCGACTTCGGCGACCTGCGCGATGTAGCTGCCGAACACGTGCATCAGCGCGACACCGCGCCCGGCGCGGCTGCCGGCCGTGGTCTTCAGCGGCGTACCCCAGCCGGATTTCTGTGCCGCCAGATCGAGCACGGCGCGCGTGCGGGCATCCTTGATCAGCGCCCGGCGGTAGGCCACCGGGTCCTGCCCCGCTGCGGCGGCCAGCTCGTCGATGAAGCCCTCGACCACGAAGCCGTTGCGGGTCGGTCCGACGCCGCGCCAGAAGGCGGTCGGCACGGCCGGCGGCTCGACCTGCTGGTACTCGACCCGCATGGCCGGAATCGCGTAGGGCAGTTCGACCGCGCCATCGACCGCGTCCGGATCGACACCGTCCTTGAAGGCGGGCGGGAAGAAGCGCGCCATGATGGATGAACCGGCGACGCGGTGCGTCCACGCGACCGGCATGCCCTTCGCATCGAGTGCGGCGCTGATGCGGTCGAGGTAGGGCGGGCGGTACATGTCGTGCTGGATGTCTTCCTCGCGCGACCACACGATCTTGACCGGACCGCGCACCTGTTTGCCGATCGCCACCGCCTGGGCGATGAAGTCGACTTCCAGCCGGCGACCGAAACCGCCACCCAGCAGATGATTGTGGATGCGTACCTGTTCCGGTTTCAGGCCGGCCGTCTGCGCCGCCACCGCCTGCGCGATGCCCGGCACCTGGGTGCCGACCCACACGTCCAGGCCGTCGGCTTTCAGCTCGACCGTGCAGTTGATCGGTTCCATCGTCGCGTGCGCCAGCATGGGCTGGCGGTAGACGGCGTCGATGCGGCGCGCGCCGCTCTTCATCGCGGCGTCCGCGTCGCCGGCCTTGTGCGCGATCGCGCCCGGGCCTTCCGACGACCTCTCGAGCTGGGCGAAGATCTGCGCGGTGTCGAGCTTCGCGTGCGTGCCGTCGTTCCAGCGCGGGCTACAGGACGCCAGCCCCTGTTTCGCCGCCCACATATTGTCGGCCACCACCGCCACCGCATTGTCGAGCTTCACCACATGACGTACGCCACGCACCTTGAGCGCGGCCGCCTCGTCGACACTGGCCAGCGTGCCGCCGAACACCGGCGACGCGGCGACGGTGGCGATCTTCATGCCGGGCAGTACGACGTCGATGCCGAAGCGGGCGCTGCCATTCACCTTGCCGGCGGCGTCGATGCGCCGCACCGGCTTGCCGACCAGGCGGAAATCCTTCGGGTCCTTCAAGGTGACTGTGGCAGGTACCGGCAGCGTCGCCGCGACGTCGACCAGTTCGCCATAGTTCGCGCGGCGTCCGCCGGCGGCATCGATCACCGTGCCGTCGCGGGTGGTGAGCGTCGCCGCATCGGCATTCCATTTCTTCGCTGCCGCCTGCACCAGCAGCACGCGCGCGGTCGCGCCCGCTTCGCGCATCGGCTTCCAGGCGCCGCGTATCGAGGTCGAGCCGCCGGTGATCTGGGCACCGATGAGGGGCTCGGCATATTTCGGGTCGGGCGGCGCGTGCTCCAGCTTCACCGCCTCCAGCGGCACATCCAGTTCTTCTGCGATCAGCTGCGGGATGGCGGTGTAGGTGCCCTGGCCCATTTCGACCTTGTGCATCACGAGCGTGACGACGCCGTCGCGGCCGATGCGGATGAAGGCGTTCGGTGCGAAGCCGCCGGCATCGGCTGCCAGCGCGCGCGCGCCCGGCAGGTTCAGCTCGATCAGCAGGCCGCCGCCAGCGGCTGCGCCCAGCTTCAGGAAGCTGCGCCGGCTCAGGCCGGCATGCGGGGCGGTCATGTTCATGGGAATCCTCCGTGCAGCGGAAGCGGGGTGGGCGAACACGGCGAGGCACCGGTGCACTCGTTCGCCGCAACAGGGCATGCGCAGCCGTCGCGCATGACACGGTACGAAACATAGACGCTTTGTTTTTTTAGATCGACTGGGTAATCTTTCAAGACTTATGAAGCCAAACTTCAAGATTGATCCGGCCCTGCTGCCAGCCTTCAGCGCCTTCGAATGCGTTGCGCGCCACGCCAGCTTTACCCGCGCGGCAGCCGAACTGGGCGTGTCCGCCTCGGCGCTGTCGCAGTCGGTGCGCACGCTGGAACAGCGGCTGGGCGTACGCCTGCTCACCCGCACCACGCGCAGCGTGTCGCTGACCGAAGAGGGCGAGCGGCTGTACGACGGCGTGCGGGTCGGGCTGGACGAATTCGGCGCCGCGCTCGAAAGTCTGGCCCAGTCGCGCGGCCGCGCCACTGGCACGCTGCGTATCAACATGCCACGGCCGGCCTATCGGGTGCTGATCGCGCCGCATCTGGCCGGCTTTGCGGTGCGCCACCCGGACGTGCAGCTCGAATTCGCGCTGGACGATGGACTGGCCGACATCGTTGCCGACCGCTTCGACGCCGGCATGCGCATGAGCGACATCATCGAAGCCGACATGGTGGCGGTGCGCATGGGCGGGCCCAACCGCATGATTACCGTGGCTGCGCCCGACTATCTGGCGCAGCGGCCGGCGCCGCGCACCGTGGACGACCTCGGTCGCCATGAGTGCGTGCGCTACCGCTATGCCTCCAGCGGCCGCACCATGCGCTGGATCTTCCAGCGCGACGGCCGGCCGCTCGAAGTTGAGGTCGATGGCCGCTACATCGTGAACGACGCCGATGCCGAGATCGATCTGGCCCGGCGCGGACTGGGCATGGTGCAGACGCTGGAATCGCTGGTGGCCGACGATCTGGCGGATGGCTCGCTGAAGGCAGTGCTGATCGATGACGCGATGCCGATGTCCGCCATCCATCTGTATTTCCCGAGTCGGGCGCAGATGCCGGAGCGCCTGCGCGTGTTCATCGACTACTTCCAGGCGGTGAACGAAACCACCCCCCGGCGGCCCTGAACACCGGCGCCGGGCTTGTCGCCTGGCTTTACAGCGACCGGCGCCACCGCACGCAAGTGACTGACGCAACATGAGGTAAGGCAGCGGAATGGATCTTGCTACCTGAGCCCGGTCTGGCTGCGGCATCGATACGCTGTGGCCACCCCGTACACCCGGAGATCCGTTCGATGAAGCCGTTCAGCCCGATCCGTACCCTGTGCCTCCTGTCCCCGCTCCTTTCCTTTCCGCTGTTCGCGTCGGTTGCGAGCGCCGATGACAACCTGCTCGCCAACGGGTCGTTCGAGGCGCCGAATTCAACGGTGCCCTATGCCTATTACGACGTAGGCTCCACCGCCATCACCGGCTGGACCGTGGTGGGTGGGCAGGTGCAGCTGACCGACGGCAACGCGTCCGGATTGCCGGCCAGTCACGGCGGCCAGTGGATGGATCTGACCGGCTCGGTCGGCTATAACAAGGGGCTCGTATCCGACGCGGTGAGCACCGTCGTCGGTCGCACGTATGCGCTGTCCTTCGATCTGGGCAACTATCTGGCGCCCGGATTCGGCACCTCCACCCTGTCGGTCAGCATCAATGGCGGCACGCCGCAGCTGTTCACCAACCTGGCCGGCGCCGGCGGCGGCATGGACTGGGAACGCAAGACGCTGAACTGGGTGGCCGATGCCGGCAGTGTCCGGATCACCTTTCTGGGTGTCGCCAACGGCGCCCTGAGCAATGACTGGGGCATTGGTCTCGACAACGTGTCGCTGGCCGCGCTGCCGGTGCCGGAACCCGAAGGCTGGGCGATGCTGCTGGCCGGACTCGGGCTGACCGGCATGCTGGCGCGCCGCCGGGGCTGATCGCCCGCTGTCGTCATCCAGCACCCAGTACGCGCCGGATTGCGTCGTCCAGCGCAGCGCCGTCGCGTACCGCAAGTCCGCTGCCGCGGGCGAATGCCCGGTGCAGACCGGATGCGTCGGCCGAACCGAACTGCAGGGCGCAGGCCTGCACGCCGGCGCGCCGGGCTTCGCGCACCGCCTGTTTCAGGTCTTCCAGCAGATAGTGCGGGTCGTGCACGTCGATGTCGTGCGGTTCGCCGTCGGTGAGCACCACGACCGCCGGTCGCATGCCCAGCGGGTGCGCGACCGCGTGCCGCAGCGCAGCGCCGATCCGGGTCGAACCGTGGCTGCGCAGGCCGGCGGCGCGGGCGCACACGCGTGCATCCAGCGCACCGTCACGTTCGTCCTTCAGGCGCTGCACCCGCACGCGGTGCCGGGTGTCCGAGGCGAACGCCCACACGCGGACGATGTGGCCGTCACGCTGCAGCGCATGCGCGGCGAGCAGTGCCGCGTCGCGCAGATGGTCGAGCAGCGGCCGGCTGTCTGCGCAAGGCAGGGCGGTGGAAGCGGACGCATCGATCAGCAGCAGCACGTCGCGCCCGCTGTCGTGCGGGCGCGGTGCGCGATAGAGCCTTGAAGGCAGCCGGGTGCGTGTGCGCAGCGCGATGCCGGCTTCGATCAGTGCGTCAGTGTGCAGGGCTTCGCCGTCGCGCTCGCGGCCGCTGCCCGGGCGACCGGCGTGCCAACGGCGATCCGGCCGCGTCTGCCGCGCTGCGGACAGCAGCCGTGCGCGCAGCGCGCGGGCGTCGGCTTCAAGCGGCCGGCTTTCGATCACCGTGCACCAGTCTGGCCGCAGCCGCGCGATCAGGCGATCCCATTCCGGATACTTCAGCATGCGCAGCGGTGCTTCCGACCACAGCGCAGTAGCGCCGCATTCGCCCTGGTCGGCGCCGCCGGTGGCCTGTGGCGGCGGCCGGTCGGCGCGCTGTTCGTCCTCGTCACTGCCGCCATGGCTGTCGGCGTCCTCGCGTTCCAGCGGCGTGGCCGATGGCGGCAGGCTGTCGTCGGCGATCCAGAGGTGGTGATTGTCGTCGCGGTAGGCCGGTTCGACGCGCCAGCCGGCCGGATTGAAGGGCAGACGCATCTGGCCGATGTCGTGGCCGAGCAGCGAGGCCGCGTCGCGCAGCCTGTCCGGCGTGTCCAGGGCGAGCTGTCCGTCGGGTGCGAAGAACAGGCGACGCACTTTGGCGATCCAGGCGTGGCCGTCAGCGTGCGCCGGGTCGAACAGTGCGTGCGCCAGTCGTGCGAGCAGCGCATCGAAGCCCATGCCCCAGCTTGCATCGGCGACATGGAAGGGCGACCACAGCGTGCGCAGGCCGGGCAGGTCCTGCATCGCCAGCCAGTCCACGCGGGCGTCCTCCAGCGTTTCCAGCAGCGCGCGCTGTATCGGTTTCAGTTTCGCGCGCGGCTGTGGTGCGCTGCCATGCACGAGATGAGCCGCTGCATGTGCGGCGCGGGCACGGGTGAGTTGCGCGCCGTCCGGCGGCAGATGCAGCACCGGTCGTGTGCCGGCGCGCGACAGGATGGCGCGGGGGCGGTCGTCGTCCGTGGCGAGCACGGCGAGCCGCGGCTGCACCGACCACAGCGCATCCAGATAGATGCCAAGTGAGCGGCTGCCTGCCGGCGCGGCTTCAGGCGATGCAGGCATCGACCATGGCGGCCAGCGCCTGACCGACTTCCGGGTCGTCGGTCAGCGGTACCGCGACCGCCTGCAGGCAGGCGGCACGCGGTGCGCGCCCTTCGGCGACCAGCAGGCCGGCGTGGATGAGCATGCGGGTGGAGGCACCTTCGTCCAGTTCGTCACCGGCCAGCCGGCGCGTGCGTTCGGCCAGCGTCACCAGCTGCTGCGCAGTCGCCGCGTCGACGCCGGATTCGTGCATCACGACAGCCGCTTCGCGCGCCGCCTCCGGGTAGCCGAATTCGAGTGCGGTGAAGCGCTGCCGCGTGGACGCCTTCAGCGTCTTGTGCACGCCGTGATAGCCGGGGTTGTAGGACACGACCAGGCGGAAGTCCGGGTGCGCGTGCAGCAGTTCGCCGGTGGCGGCCAGCGGTAGCTGGCGGCGCGCATCGGTCAGCGGGTGGATGAGCACCGTGGTGTCGGCGCGCGCCTCGACCAGTTCGTCGAGATAGCAGATCGCGCCGTGGCGCACCGCGCGCGTCAGCGGGCCGTCCTGCCAGCGGGTGCCGCCGGCGTCGAGCAGGAAGCGGCCGATCAGGTCGCCGGCCGACAGATCTTCGTGGCAGGCCACGGTGACCAGCGGCAGGCCGAGCCGCCAGGCCATGTGCTCGACGAAGCGCGTCTTGCCGCAGCCGGTCGGCCCCTTGAGCATCAGCGGCAGGCCGCGTGCGTGCGCGGCCTCGAAGGCGGTGATCTCGTCGCTGACCGGTGCGTACCAGGGTTCGTCCCGGACGCGCCAGTCGCCCAGCGCGTCGTCCGGCGCCACGGGGTCGTGCAGTTTCACTTGTGACCGACGGTGGCCGGATTGGGCAGGCCTTCGATCGGACACTCTTCGGTGCCGACCGTGTCGCGGGTGAAGGCTTCGACCGCCTTGCGCGTGCCTTCCGGATCGTTGATCCACTTCGAGTAGAAGTCGTAGGGGCAGGCCGCCACGCCCTTGTCGCCTTCGCGCGAATTGATCAGGCCGGTGTAGCCGCGGTGCAGCAGCTTGAACAGGTGGTTCTCCGACTGGCCGTTCTTGCGGAAGTCGCGGATGAGGCTTTTGGACAGCGCGGCGTACTGCATGCCCATCTCTTCTTCGCCGCATTCGCCCAGCGTGCGGCCGTCGAAGCCGACGATGGCCGAGTGGCCGAAGTAGGTGTAGACGCCGTCGAAACCGGCGGCGTTGGCGACTGCGACATAGACGTTGTTGGCAAAGGCCATGGCCTTCGCCATCGTCACCTGCTGCTCCTTGGCCGGGTACATATAGCCCTGGCAGCGGACGATCAGTTCGGCGCCCTTCATCGCGCAGTCGCGCCAGATTTCCGGGTAGTTGCCGTCGTCGCAGATGATGAGGCTCACCTTCAGGCCCTTGGGGCCGTCCGACACATAGGTGCAGTCGCCCGGGTACCAGCCTTCGATCGGCACCCAGGGCATGATTTTGCGGTACTTCTGGACGATCTCGCCCTGGTCGTTCATCAGGATGAGGGTGTTGTACGGCGCCTTGTTCGGGTGTTCCTCATGCCGTTCGCCGGTCAGCGAAAACACGCCCCACACCTTGGCCTTCCGGCAGGCCGCCGCGAAGATGGCCGTCTCCTCGCCGGGGATGGCCGAAGCCGTGTCGTACATCTCCTTCGAGTCGTACATGATTCCGTGCGTGCTGTACTCGGGGAAGATGACCAGATCGAGGCCGGGCAGGCCGGACTTCATGCCTACGATCATGTCGGCAATCTTGCGCGCGTTGTCCAGCACCTCGGCCCTGGTGTGCAGGCGCGGCATCTTGTAATTGACGACCGCGACGCCGACCGTGTCCTTGCTGCTCGAAATGTCCCCGTGGTGCATGAGTGGCCTCCGCTGCGGAATGGGTGGAAGAGAGGCCTCCCATTCTGCGAATGCGGCGGGTACTGCAAATACGGTGAACGACGTATCGGGGCGCGGGAACCGTGTTCAGGTGTAGCGCACCGCGGCGTCGCGGGCGTGCGTCGACTGCGCGATCAGCAGCGCGTCGGTCAGGTTGCCGGCGATGTTCGCCTCGCCGATCGCGTCGGCAAAGCCGGAGCGGCGGATCAGCGATGCCGGCTGTTCGTTCAGGTCGCACAGAACGAGCACGGTGCCGCGCCGCGACAGGTTCCGGTGCAGCGTACGCAGGATGTCCAGCCCGGTGGTGTCGATACTGATCACCTTTTCCAGATCGAGGATGACCGCGTCCGGATGGCCGTCCTGCATCAGCAGCAGATGTTCCAGCTTGTTGGCGGCGCCGAAGAACAGCGAACCGCTGATGCGCCAGGCCAGGATGCGCGGCGTGCCGTCGGGCCGCGCAAGTGCCTCGACGCCGTAGTGCTCTTCCAGCGGCACCCGGTCTATGCGGGTGAGGTCCGACATGCGCCAGATGAAGAACAGGCTGGCCAGCAGCATGCCCAGTTCGACCGCCAGCGTGAGGTCGAACACCACGGTGACGAAGAAGGTGGCGAGCAGGATGGTGCGGTAGGGCATCGCATAGCGCCGCAGTTCGGATGGCGCGAAGGCATGCCATTCGCCCATATTCACCGACACCACCACGACGATGGCGGACAGCGTGGCGAGCGGGATGTGGGCGGCCAGCGGTGCGGCCGCCAGCACGATCACCAGCAGCACCGCCGCGTGCAGCATGCCGGCCACCGGCGTGCGGCCGCCGGTGCGCACATTGGTGGCGGTGCGGGCGATGGCGCCGGTGGCGGCGAAACCGCCGAACAGCGGGGCCGCGACGTTGGCGATGCCCTGCGCCATCAGTTCCTGGTTGGGGTCGTGCCGGTCGTCGATCTGGCTGTCGGCGACGCGCGCCGACAGCAGCGATTCGATCGCGCCCAGCAGCGCGATCGCCAGCGCGGGTGCGATCAGCTTGCCAAGCAGGCCGAGCGACAGCGCCGGCAGCGCGATCTGCGGCAGTTCGCGCGGAATGCCGCCAAAGCGGCTGCCTATCGTATCGACCGGGAACTGCAGCACGGCGTTGGCGGCGGTCGCGATCACCAGCACCGCCAGCGGCCCGGGCAGCCGGCGCATCCAGGCGACCTGCTTCGCGACCCGGTTCCAGCCCAGCAGTACGGCCAGCGAGGCAAGCGACAACGCCAGCGTGGCCGGGTCCAGCGTGGGCAGTGCGTCGAACAAGGCGCGCATCTTGCCGAAGAACTCGCCCGGCAGCGCGTCGGTCTTCAGGCCGAGAAAATCCTTGATCTGCGAAATGAAGATGACCACCGCGATGCCATTGGTGAAACCGATCACCACCGACAGCGGAATGAAACGGATCATGCTGCCCAGCCGGAAGGCGCCCATCGCGAACAGCATGACGCCGGACATCGTGGTGGCGACCAGCAGGTTCTGCACGCCGTAGTCGGCCACGATGGCGTAGATGATGGGAATGAAGGCGCCGGTCGGACCGCCGATCTGTACCCGCGAGCCGCCCAGCGCCGATATCAGGAAGCCGGCGACGATGGCGGTCCAGATGCCGGCGGTGGGTGACATGCCGCTGGCGATGGCGAAGGCCATGGCCAGCGGAAGTGCCAGCACGCCGACGGTGAGGCCGGCGGACAGATCGCCGGCGAACGCGCCCCGGCCGTAGCCGGGCAGGGTGTCAAGAAGCTTGGGTCTGAAGCTGAAAGTCATGATGTCTCCGCAATGAGAAGGCGCGCAGGAAGCGATGCGGAGACGGGTGCCCGTGGCCGGTATGGCGCAGTACGACCCAGCGTTTGGTCGGTGTCAGCGGCATGTGCGGAGGCGCCCGGGTTTCATGAACCGATTGTCAGGCCGGCTGGCGCGGCTTGTCCAGAGCGGCCGAGTGCGCTCGCCGATGGCAAGCAATCCCGCGAGAACGGTGGACTGTGCACTGGCAAGTAGGGTGTGCAGGCCAAGGGCCTGCGCACGCAGACGGCGACCTACGCGATGATCGCGATCGTATTACTGACGACGGCGCAGCCGGCTGGCGATCAGACCCAGGCCGGCGGCCAGCATCGCCCAGGCGGAGGGTTCGGGTACCGCGGCCACGGCGCCGACTTCTTCGGCCCAGTAGGACGGCAGCCTGTCCCACGGATTGCTGATGTCGTCGTCGGTGACATAGACATGCCCGACATTCATCGCGCGGGCTCGGGCGATCGTGGCCTGCATCGCCGCGGCGTCCGGCACTTCGTAGACCAGGTGGGCGAAGCGCGACGCGTCCTGCGATTGCGTCCAGGCGTCGGCTTCGTAGCCGGCGTACTCGGCGGCCGGGCTTTCGAAAGTGACCAGCACGTCGGCGGTCGCCAGATAGCCCTGGGCGGTACGCGTGCCCGGATTGCCGACGATGTAGCCGTCGGCGTCCAGCCCGCGGATGTAGTCGTGCAGCGACTGGTAGTAGCCCAGCTTCGCACCGTCATTCGACATTTCGTCGATGAAGATGCCGTCCACGCCATACAGCGTGTAGTAGCGGCTGATTTCCGCTTTGACGGTGGCGGCGCTGCGCGTGCCGTAAGAGGTATGCACGTAGCCGATCACGCGGCCGCCAGCGGCCTGCAGGCCATCGACCACCGAGCCGTACGACGGGTCGAGCGCTGCGCCCGGGCCGCTGTCCGGATTCAGGATGGCGGTGATGCCGACCCCGGGCGCCGCGGCCGCCAGCGCCTGCCAGGAGGCGGCGCCATCGTCGGCCGGGTAGAAGTAGGCGGGAACCAGCAGTTCGAGGGCATGCGCAGTCGGCATGATGAAGGCAAGCAGGGCAGTGGCGACAGCGGTTTTCACGGGAACTCCGGGAGCGTAGCGGGGCGGATGCATCCTGCGCCGGTAGCGGCGGGGAAGCAATCGCCTTTACGGCCGCCACGGCCACATCTGAAGGCACCCGGCCGGTGCCGCCCGACGCGCTTCAGCTGCTCAGCGCCTTGCGGCTGCTTTCGATGTGCTCCTGCATCGCACGGCGGGCGGCTTCGGGGTCGCGTGCCTGCAGCGCAGCCATGAGTACCCGGTGCTCTTCCAGCGAAGCGACCAGCCGGCCTTCCAGATACAGCGAATCGTGTCGCTGCAGCTTCAGCACCGCGCGCAGTTCGTCGATCATCTGCGCTAGGCGCCGGTTGCCGGCGATGTGGTGGATGAGCAGGTGAAAGCGCTGGTTGGCGTCGAAGAAGCGGTCGATGTCACGGGCGGCTGCGCTGTGTTCGAGCGCCTGATGCAGCCCGCCCAGTTCGGCCAGGTCAGCGTCCGATGCGCGGCGGGCGGCGCTGGCGGCGCATTCGCCCTCCAGCAGCGCCATGATGGGATAGATCTCTTCCAGATCGCCGCCGCTGATCTGCGCGACGTAGCAGCCGCGACGCGGCTTCAGCACCACCATGCCTTCGGTCGCCAGCACCTTCAGCGCCTCGCGCAGCGGCGTGCGTGAAATGCCGTACTGGGTGGCCAGCGCCTGTTCGTCTATCCATTCGCCGGGCGCCATCGCATGGCTCTGGATGAGCCGGCGCAGCCGGTCGGCCACCTCTATATACAGAGCACGCGGGGCGATCGCTTCGGCGGCAGGGGTCAGGGTTTCGCTGTTCATGGGCTTGCTGTTCTACCGCGAAGGAATGCTGAAGGATCGACCCGGCCCGGGCTGAATACGCTGGCAGGCGGTACGTACGGGGCCAGCCCGGCAGCCGGGTGACGCATCTGCTCAGGCGTCGCTTCTTCCGTTTTCTTGCGCAGGAAAGGATGTTCTGGACGCCGCGATTATCGCACCGCAACATCCGCTTGCATTCATAATTATGGATAAAGTATTCTCCGCTGCGCGCTGAGTCAAGCCGGCATCGTGCATGCCCGCTCCCGGCGCCGACCCGCAATACGCAAGTACAGCGCAAGGACAGAACCATGGCCGACACGACGGGCAGCGCCCACCCTGAATACGCAGCGTGGCTGAAGGCTGCCGCGAAATCCGCGCCCGGCGGCGATGCCGCCAACCTGGACTGGAAAACGCCGGAAGGCCTGACGGTGAAGGCGCTGTATACCCGCGCCGACGTCGACGGTCTGCCCAGCGCCGACACGCTGCCCGGCTTTGCGCCCTTCGTGCGCGGCCCGCAGGCCACCATGTACGCCGCCCGGCCCTGGACCATCCGTCAGTACGCCGGCTTCTCGACCGCCGAAGAATCGAACAACTTCTACCGCAAGGCGCTGGCCGCCGGCGCGCAGGGTGTGTCGGTGGCGTTCGACCTGGCCACCCACCGCGGCTACGACTCGGACAACCCCCGGGTGGTCGGCGACGTCGGCAAGGCCGGTGTGGCGATCGACAGCGTGGAAGACATGAAGCGCCTGTTCGACGGCATTCCGCTCGACAAGATCAGCGTGTCGATGACGATGAACGGTGCGGTGCTGCCGGTGCTGGCCGGCTTCATCGTTGCCGGCGAGGAACAGGGCGTGCCGCAGGCCCAGCTGTCGGGCACGATCCAGAACGACATCCTCAAAGAATTCATGGTGCGGAACACCTATATCTATCCGCCCCAGCCGTCGATGCGCATCGTCGCCGACATCATCGAATACACCGCGCGCAACATGCCGCGCTTCAACTCGATCTCGATTTCCGGCTACCACATGCAGGAAGCGGGCGCGACCCAGGGCCTGGAGCTGGCGCTGACGCTGGCCGACGGCATGGAATACGTGCGCACCGCGATGGCGCGCGGCATGGACGTCGACGAATTCGCCGGGCGACTGAGCTTCTTCTTCGCCATCGGCATGAACTTCTATCTGGAAGTGGCCAAGCTCCGCGCGGCACGACTGCTGTGGAGCCGCATCATGGAGGGCTTCGGTGCCAAAAGCCCGAAGTCCAAGATGCTGCGCACCCACTGCCAGACCTCGGGCTGGTCGCTGACCGAACAGGACCCGTACAACAACGTGGTGCGCACCACGGTCGAGGCGATGGCGGCGGTGTTCGGCGGCACCCAGTCGCTGCACACCAACAGCTTCGACGAGGCGATCGCGCTGCCGACCGAGTTCTCGGCCCGCATCGCGCGCAACACCCAGCTCATCCTGCAGGAAGAGACCCACATCACCAATGTGATCGACCCCTGGGCCGGCAGCTACATGATGGAAAAGCTGACCCAGGACATGGCCGACCACGCCTGGGCAATCATCCAGGAAGTGGAACAGATGGGCGGCATGACCAAGGCGGTCGAATCCGGCTGGGCCAAGCTGCAGGTCGAGAAGTGCGCGACCGAGAAGCAGGCGCGCATCGATTCCGGCCGCGATGTCATCGTCGGCGTGAACAAGTACAGGCTGGACAAGGAAGACGCGCTCGACGTGCTGGTGATCGACAATGTCGCGGTGCGCGAGTCGCAGGTGGCGCAGCTGGCGCGCATCCGCGCCAGCCGTGACGCCGCCGCGGTGAATGCCGCGCTGGCGGCGCTGACCGCCGCCGCCGAATCCGGCCAGGGCAATCTGCTCGAACTGTCGGTCGCCGCGATGCGCGCGCGCGCCACGGTGGGCGAGGTGTCGGATGCGCTGGAAAAGGTGTGGGGCCGTCACCGCGCGAGCACGCAGGCGGTGAGTGGCGTATATCAGTCCGTGGTGGCCGATGACGAAGGATGGGGCGCGATGAAGGAGGAGGTCAGCCAGTTTGCCGAAGAGCAAGGTCGTCGCCCGCGCATCCTGATCGCCAAGCTGGGCCAGGACGGTCACGACCGCGGCGCCAAGGTGATCGCCACCGCTTTCGCCGACCTCGGCTTCGACGTGGATATCGCACCGCTGTTCCAGACGCCGGAAGAAGCCGCACGGCAGGCGATCGAGAACGACGTGCATGCGGTCGGCGTATCGACGCTGGCAGCCGGCCACAAGACGCTGGTGCCGCAGCTGATCGAGGCTCTCCGTGCCCAGGGCGCGGACGACATCGTGGTGGTGGTCGGTGGTGTGATTCCGGCGCAGGACTACGACGAACTGTACGGTCACGGCGTGTCCTGCGTGTTCGGCCCGGGTACGCCGATCCCGAAGGCTGCGAAAGACACGCTGGACGCGATCCGGGCGAAGGTCGCGTGAGACGGTTTCCGACCGACGCCTGCTTCTGCGCCGGCGAGGCGCCGCGCGCCGCAGGTTCGTGGGAGCGGCGCCCCCGCCGCGATGGCTGCGGTGGGCCAGACATGGGTCAGCCATGAGCACGCCTGCCGACCAGACACTCATCGACGGCGTACTGGCTGGCCAGCGCCGCGCGCTGGCCAAGACCATCACGCTGATCGAATCGACGCGCGACGATCACCAGCTGCGCGCCGGCGAGGTGCTGCGCGCGCTGCTGCCGCACACCGGCCGCTCGATCCGGGTCGGCATTTCCGGCGTGCCCGGCGTCGGCAAATCCACCTTCATCGAAGCGCTCGGTCTGGCGCTGATTGCGCGCGGTCACAAGGTGGCCGTACTGGCGATCGATCCGTCGTCCACGGTCACCGGCGGTTCCATCCTCGGCGACAAGACCCGCATGGAGCATCTGTCGCTGAGCCTGGACGCCTTCATCCGTCCGTCACCGTCGGCCGGCAGTCTGGGCGGCGTGGCGGCGCGCACGCGCGAAGCCATGCTGGTGTGCGAGGCGGCCGGCTTTGATGTGGTCATCGTCGAAACCGTCGGTGTCGGCCAGTCGGAAACCGCCGTCGCCGGCATGACCGACGTGTTCGTGCTGCTGCAGCTGCCGAACGCCGGCGACGATCTGCAGGCGATCAAGAAGGGCATCGTCGAACTGGCCGATCTGGTCGTATTCAACAAGGCCGATCTCGATGAAACCGCTGCCGAGCGCGCGATGCAGCAGATGAAGGGCGCGCTGCACCTGCTGCGCGCCGCCTCACCCGACTGGACGGTGCCGGTGCTCAAGGTGTCGGCGGTGAAGCACGCCGGGCTGGAGGATTTCTGGTCGGCCATCCTGCGCTACCGCGATGCCATGCAGGCCAGCGGCGCCTGGGAGGCGCGTCGCAGCCGGCAGGCGCTGGACTGGATGTGGGCGCTGGTCGACCAGGGCCTGCGTCACCGTTTCGAACATCACCCGGCGGTGCGAGCTGCGCTGCCGGACATCCGCGCGGCGGTGGCCGCCGGCACCCTGCCTGCATCGGCGGCCGCATTGCGGCTGCTGCAGGCGATGGACTGAATTTACGGAGGACTGACGATGCAAGACATCATCCGCAAGCTCGACGCCAAGCGCGAGCAGGCCCGCCTCGGCGGCGGCCAGCGCCGCATCGACGCGCAGCACGCGCGCGGCAAGCTCACCGCGCGCGAGCGCATCGAAGTGCTGCTCGACGAGGGCAGCTTCGAAGAGTGGGACATGTTCAAGGAACACCGCTGCACTGACTTCGGCATGGCCGACGACTCGGTGCCGGGCGATGGCGTGGTGACCGGCTACGGCACCATCAACGGCCGGCTGGTGTTCGTGTTCTCGCAGGACTTCACGGTGTTCGGCGGATCGCTGTCCGAGTCGCACGCGGAAAAGATCTGCAAGCTGATGGACCAGGCGATGAAGGTGGGTGCGCCGGTGATCGGGCTCAACGATTCGGGCGGTGCGCGCATCCAGGAAGGTGTGGCGTCGCTCGGCGGCTATGCCGAAGTGTTCCAGCGCAACGTGATGGCCTCGGGCGTCATTCCGCAGATTTCGGTCATCATGGGACCGTGTGCCGGCGGTGCGGTGTATTCGCCGTCGATGACCGACTTCATCTTCATGGTGCGCGATTCGAGCTACATGTTCGTGACCGGCCCGGAAGTGGTGAAGACGGTGACGCATGAAGAGGTGAGTGCCGAAGATCTCGGCGGTGCGGGCACGCACACGACGAAATCCGGCGTGGCCGACCTCGCGTTCGAGAACGACGTCGATGCGCTGATGTACACGCGCCGGCTGTACAACTACCTGCCGCTGTCCAACCGCGAAAAGCCGCCGGTGCGCCCGAGCACCGATCCGGCCGACCGGCTGGACACCAGTCTCGACACGCTGGTGCCGGCGAACGCGAACCAGCCGTACGACATGAAGGAGCTCATCCTGAAGATGGTCGACGACGGCGACTTCTTCGAGATCCAGCCGGACTACGCGAAGAACATCATCGTCGGCTTTGCGCGGATGGAAGGCAGCACCGTGGGCATCGTCGCCAACCAGCCGCTGGTGCTGGCCGGCTGTCTGGACATCAAGAGCTCGATCAAGGCGGCGCGCTTCGTGCGCTTCTGCGATGCCTTCAACATTCCGGTCATCACGCTGGTCGACGTGCCGGGCTTCATGCCGGGCACCGCGCAGGAATACGGCGGCATCATCAAGCACGGCGCCAAGCTGCTCTACGCCTACGCCGAATGCACCGTGCCCAAGGTGACCGTGATCACGCGCAAGGCCTATGGCGGCGCCTACGACGTGATGAGTTCCAAGCACCTGCGCGGCGACGTGAATTTCGCCTGGCCGAGTGCGGAAATCGCGGTGATGGGACCGAAGGGCGCGGTGGAAATCATCTTCCGCGAAGAGAAGAACGATCCGGAAAAGATCGCCGCACGCGAAGCCGAGTACCGCGAGAAATTTGCCAATCCTTTCATCGCCGGCAAGCGCGGTTTCATTGATGACGTGATCATGCCGCGCGAAACGCGCAAGCGCATCTGCCGCTCGCTGGCCATGCTGCGCGACAAGCAGATCGAGAACCCGTGGCGCAAGCACGGCAACATTCCGCTGTGATGCAGGACGCGAGATTCTGTGGGAGCGGCGTCTTCGCCGCGATCATGGCCGGTAAGGGCCGCGGTCTCCGTGCAAGCGCCGCTCCCACAGCGCAATTCCGAGCAGACTTCCCGTAGTGGAGCACTGAACATGTTTACGAAAACCCTGATCGCGAACCGCGGCGACTCGCAGCGCGATCTCGCCGCGGAGACCCGCCATGTTTGAAAAGATCCTGATCGCAAACCGCGGCGAGATCGCCTGCCGCGTCATCCGCACCGCGCGCCGCATGGGCATCGCCACCGTCGCGGTGTACTCCGAGGCGGACGCCAACGCATTGCACGTCGAGCTGGCGGACGAAGCTGTCTGCATCGGCCCGGCGCCGGCGCGCGAGTCCTATCTGGTCGCTGACAAGATCATCGCCGCCTGCAAGGCGACCGGTGCACAGGCGGTGCATCCGGGCTACGGTTTCCTGTCGGAGAACGAATCCTTCTGCGAGGCGCTGGAGCGCGAGGGCATCGTGTTCATCGGCCCGAAGACGCACGCCATTGCCGCCATGGGCGACAAGATCGCGTCGAAGAAGCTAGCCAAGGAAGCCGGCGTGAACACGATTCCGGGCTGGAACGACCCGATCGAAAGCCCGGAGCGCGCGGTCGAGATCGCGCGCGGCATCGGCTATCCGGTCATGATCAAGGCCAGCGCCGGCGGTGGCGGCAAGGGCCTGCGTGTGGCGTTCAACGACGCCGAGGCGCACGAGGGCTTCGCCTCCTGCGTCAACGAGGCAAAGAACGCCTTCAACGACGATCGCGTGTTCATCGAGAAATTCGTCGAAGAGCCGCGCCACATCGAAATCCAGGTGCTGGGCGACGCCTTCGGCAAGGTGCTGTATCTGAACGAGCGCGAGTGCTCGATCCAGCGCCGTCACCAGAAGGTGATCGAGGAGGCGCCGTCGCCCTTCATCGACGCCGACACCCGGCGCGCGATGGGCGAACAGGCGGTGAAACTGGCGAAGGCGGTGCAGTACCAGTCGGCCGGCACGGTCGAATTCGTGGTTGGCCGCGACAAGTCCTTCTACTTCCTGGAAATGAACACCCGGCTGCAGGTCGAGCATCCGGTGACCGAACTGATCACCGGCCTCGATCTGGTCGAACAGATGATCCGCGTCGCCGCCGGCGAGCCGCTCACCTTCGATCAGGCCGACGTGAAGCTGGACGGCTGGGCGATGGAGGCGCGCATCTGCGCTGAAGACCCGGCGCGCGGCTTCCTGCCTTCGGTTGGCCGCCTGGTGAAGTACCGGCCGCCGGCGCAGTCGGCCGCAGTGCGAGTCGATACCGGCGTCTATGAAGGCGGCGAAGTGTCGATGCACTACGACTCGATGATCGCCAAGCTGATCTGCCACGGCCGCACCCGTGAAGAGGCGATCGCCCGTCTGCGCGACGCGCTGGACGCCTTCGTCATCCGCGGCCCCAACCACAACATCGCTTTCGTGTCGTCGGTGCTGGGCCACGAACGCTTCGCCGCCGGCCGCTTCACCACTGCCTTCATCGCCGAGGAATACCCGCAGGGCTTCGACCCGGCCGCTGCCAAGTTCGAGGACGAGCCGCTGCTGCTGGCGGTGGCGGCCAGCGTGCACCAGCGCTACAACGAGCGCGCGTCGCGCATCGTCGGCCAGCTGCAGGGCCACGAATTCCGCATCAAGCCGGAGGCGGTGGTGCGGCTGCGCGGCGTCGGCCACTTCGTGCAACTCGAGGTGGAGGGCGACGACCATGTGGTACTGATCGACGGCAAGCCGCACCGGCTGGTGTCTGACTGGAAGGTGTCGGACCCGGTCTATCGCGGCGAGCTGGACGGTCGGCCCTTCGAGGTGCAGGTCGAGCGCATCGGTCTGCGCTACCGGCTGCAGCACCGCGGCGTGCGGGTCGACGCCGAGGTGATGAACCCGCGTGCGGCCGAACTGCTGGCCCGTATGCCGGTCAAGGCCGCACCCGACATGTCGCGCTTCCTGCTGTCGCCGATGCCCGGTCTGCTGCGCGAAGTCGCGGTCAAGCCGGGGCAGGCGGTCAAGGCCGGTGAACGGCTGGCGGTGATCGAAGCGATGAAGATGGAGAACATCCTGCGCGCCGAGCGCGACGGCGTGGTCGAGAAGGTGTCGGCCGCGGCGGGCGAAAGCCTGGCGGTGGATCAGGTCATCCTGGTGTTTGCCGCCGGCTGACCGGATACGGGCGCGATCCACGTGATGTGGCTCGCGCTCAAGCATGAAGGCGTCAGGGTCGTTATGCTTGCGGACACCATCGTTCCGCGAGGTCGCGCATGCCCCCCTGTTCCCGCCGCTGTCGCCTGTACGCCGGAGTCGCCCGGTGAGCGCCCGGATTGCCGTGGTCGAAGACCAGCCGGAAATACGGCAGCTGATCCGGATGACCCTGGAGCTGGGCGATTTCGATCTGGTCGAAGCCGAGAACGCGGACATCGGCTGGGCACAGATGCAGCAGCAGAAACCGGATCTGGTGCTGCTCGACGTCATGATGCCCGGCAGCATGGACGGGCTGGAACTGTGCCGGCGGCTGCGTGCGCGGCCTGAAACGGCAGCGGTGCCGGTCATCCTGCTGACGGCCCGCGGTCAGCAGCGTGACATCGAAGCCGGCCGCGATGCCGGCGCCGATACCTATCTGACCAAGCCCTTCTCTCCGATGGAGCTGCTCGACCGCATCGGTGCGCTGCTCGGAGGCACCTTCCCGCGATGATGGCCGGTGCGGCGGCGCAGCCCGACGATACCGGTCTGCGCCATCGATTCGAAATTCCTGACTGGCTGGCCTGGCCGGCGCTTTCGCTCGGCCTGCTGATCACGGTCGTGATCAGTGCGCTGCTGTGGACCCGGCTGGCAACCGTCGATGAACAGCGCTTCCAGAGCGAGGTCGACAAGGTGGTCGCCCAGATGCGCCGGCGCATGGTGGCCCACGAGGAAATCCTGCGTGGTGCGGCCGGCCTGGTGCGCGGCAGCGAGAAGGTGACGCGCGAGGAATGGCGGGACTATGTCGAGGAGCTCAACCTTCCTCGCAACTATCCGGGCATCCTTGGCGTCGGCCTGACGGTGCGGATGACCGACGCGGAAAAGTCTGCCCACGAGACGCTGGTGCGCAAGGACGTTCCGGATTACCGGATACGGCCGGATACGCCGCGCGACGAATACCACAGCATTCTCTATCTGCACCCGCTGAACGCGCTCAACCGGCGCGCCATCGGCTACGACATGAATTCCGAGCCCACGCGCTCGGCCGCCATGAGCCGCGCCCGCGATGCCGGCGATGTCGCGCTGTCCGGCAAGGTCACCCTGGTGCAGGAGGACAAGCAGGCGGTGCAGCCGGGTTTCCTGCTCTATTACCCGCTGTACGCCCGCGGCATGGCGACCGACACGGTGGAGGCGCGCCGGCGGGCGCTGCAGGGCTACACCTACAGCCCCTACCGCGCGCATGACCTGTTCGGCAATGCGCTGCGCGGCTACGCCGATCGGGTGGTGGTGCATATTCACGATGGCCGGGACACCGGCGACGAATCGCTGCTGTACACCAATGCGGTGCCCGGCCAGAGCCTGTCCGGCCTGGAGGACAGGCGCGAGCTCGAGTTCGGCGGGCATGTATGGACGGTGCGTACCCGGGCGCCGGCGGATTTCCAGTCCGACCACCTGGTGCTGTGGCTGGTGCCGCTGATGGGCAGCGTGCTCAGTGCGCTGCTGTTCCACCTGCTGCGGCAGCTGGCGATCAGCGCGCGAGCCCACCGCAGCGCGCAGGCGATGACCCATGAGCTGGCGCTCAGCGAAAGCCGGTTGTCGGCGGTGCTCGACACCGCCGCCGATGGCATCGTCACCACCGACGAAAGCGGCATGGTGCTCACGATGAACCGTTCGGCTGCCGACATGTTCGGCCGTCGGTCTGATGAAGTGATCGGCCTGCCGCTGGCGCGCCTGCTGCCCGGTCTGGACGAAACCTGGTTCGCCGGCCGTCTGGCAGAGGCGCAGTCCGGCCGGCGCTGGGCGCTTCACCAGGACACGCAGGGTGCCCGTTCTGGCGGTCGCAGCTTTCCGGTGACGGTATCGGCCAGCGGCTTCATGCGCGACGGACGGGTGGTGCATACGCTGCTGCTGCGTGACGTGAGCGAACAGCTGGCGGCCCAGACCCGGATGCGTCTGCATGATCGCGCGCTTGAATCGTCGAGCGAAGCCGTGCTCATCCGCGATGTGCAGACCACCGGCTATCCGGTGGTGTACGTCAATGCGGCCTTCGAACGCCTGACCGACCGGACCGCGGCCAGCGTGATCGGGCAGCCCTATTCCTACGCGCTGGATTCCGGTGCGCCCGATCGGGTGGGGGAGGAAATGCGCTGGGCCATTGCGCACGAAAAGCCCTTCACCACCACGGCAGAGGTCATGCGTGCGGACGGACGGCCACTGTGGCTGGCCCTGTCGTCGTCGCCGGTGCGCGACAACGATGGACGGCTGACCCACTATGTGGATGTGTTCGGTGACATTACCGAGCGGGTCGAGTTCGAACAGAAGCTCATCCGGCGCACCAATCGCCTGCATACCGTGTTCGCGCTGTCACCCGACGGCTTCGTCACGGTCGATGCCGAAGGCACGATCACCAACGTGAATCCGGCCTTCGTGCGCATGACGCAAATTCCGCAGCGCGAACTGCTGGGCATGACGGCCGCCGAATTCGAGCGCCGCATGCATGCGCTGGCCGACCCGGAGCAGCCGTGGCCGGAGCTGTTGCTGGATCGTTCAAGCGACGAGCCGCAGCGGCTCTGGCTGAAGCGGCCCGAGCACCGGGTGATCGAACGCAGCGCCCGGGTGGCGCCGCAGGGACGGTCGGAAACGGTGCTCTACTTCCGCGACATCACCCAGCAGTTCGAGATCGACCGGATGAAGAGCGAGTTTCTCAGCACCGCAGCGCACGAACTGCGTACGCCGCTGGCTTCCATCTTCGGCTTTGCCGAACTGCTGATGAATCGCGATTACGACGATACCGCGCGTCGACGCATGTACGGCATCATCCACCGCCAGTCGCGGGTGCTGGTGAACCTGATCAACGACCTGCTCGATCTGGCGCGCATCGAGGCGCGCGCCGGCCAGGATTTCCGCTACGAAGATCTGCCGGTGCGCATGCTCATCAACGCCGCGATCGAGGGGCTGGTCACGCCGGAAGACACCCGCCGCATCGAGCTTGAGCTGCCCAAGGCCATGCCACGGGTGCGGGTCGATCACGAGAAAATGGTGCGCGCGCTCACCAACGTCATCACCAATGCCTTCAAGTATTCGCCGGGCGGTGAACCGGTCACGCTGTCGGTGGTCGAGGCTGCGCGCACTTCGCGGCTGATGGCTGGCATACGGGTGGCCGACCGCGGCATCGGCATGACCGCCGAGCAGCAGTCGCGCATCTTCGAACGCTTCTACCGCGCCGACCCTTCCGGGAATATTCCGGGCACCGGCCTGGGCATGTCGCTGGTGAAGGAAATCATGGACCTGCACGGCGGCGAGATCGAAATCGTCAGCGCACCGGGTGAAGGCAGCACGATCACGCTGTGGCTGCCGGTGATGGATACCGCCACCACCTGATCCGCCTATCATGGGTGCCTTGCAGATTGCGGGAGCACAGCATGAGACTGGACGACGGACGGGAAAGCGACAATATCGAAGACAGGCGAGGCGGCGGAGGCGGCTTTCCGGTCGGTGGCCGAAGCATCGGCGTGGGCACCATCGTGCTGGCGCTGGTCGCCATGTATTTCGGGGTTGATCCGTCGGTGGTGATGAACGTGGCCGGCGGGCTGCAGGCGCCCCAGGCTCAGCATGCTCCGGCTGCGCCCGGTGTTCAGGCCAGCGGCGACCCGGCGCAGGACGCGCTGGCGCGTTTCACCTCACGCGTGCTGGCCGATACCGAAGACACCTGGGGTGCGCTGTTCCGCGCAGCCGGCAGCCAGTACCGCGAACCGCGCCTGGTGCTCTACACCGGTGGCACGCAGACCGCCTGCGGCACCGGTCAGGCAGCGATGGGCCCGTTCTATTGCCCGGGCGACCAGAGGGTCTATCTGGACCTGTCGTTCTACCGTGATCTGCAGACGCGTTTCGGTGCGCCGGGCGATTTCGCCCAGGCCTACGTGATCGCGCACGAAGTGGGTCATCACGTACAGAACCAGCTCGGCATCGCCGACAAGGTTCAGCAGGCCAAACAGCGTACCGACGAGCGCGGTGCCAACCGGCTGCAGGTGCGCATGGAGCTGCAGGCCGACTGTTTCGCCGGCCTGTGGGCGCACCACGCCAACCGTTCGCGCTCGATTCTCGAACAGGGGGACGTGGAGGAGGCGCTGCGTGCCGCCACCGCGATCGGTGACGACACGCTGCAGAAGCAGGCGCGTGGCGTGGTGGTGCCCGAAAGCTTCACCCACGGCAGCGCCGAACAGCGGGTGCGCTGGTTCAGGCGCGGGCTTGAGAAGGGCGATTTCGCGAGCTGCGATACCTTTTCGGCGAAAACGCTGTGAGAGAGGCCAGGGATTAGGGGCTGGGGACTAGGGGAACCCTCGGTGCGCGCCGGATTCCGCCCTCTAGCCTCTAGCCCCTAGCCCCTAGCCCCTAGCCCCTAGCCCCTAGCCCCTAGCCCCCTCAGCCAATACTCACCACCACCTTGCCGACGTGGGCCTGGCTCTGCTGGTGAGCCAGCGCCGCGCGGGCTTCGGTGAAGCCGAACACGCGGTCGATCACCGGGCGGATCTTGTGCAGCGAAATGACCGCATTCATCGACTCGAACATTTCACGCGAGCCGACGAACACGCCACGCACGGTCGAGGTGGTGAACAGCAGCGGCAGCGGATTGATTTCGCCGCCGGTCAGCACGCCGATCAGGTGGGCCTGACCGTTCTGGCCCAGCGAAGCGATCGAGCGCTGCAGCGTGCCCGGACCGCCGACCTCGACCACATGGTTCACGCCAGCGCCGCCGGTGGCATTGCGCACTTCCTGGTCCCACTCCGGATGGTTGCGGTAGTTGATCAGCGTGCTCGCGCCCAGCGACTTCGCCTTTTCCAGCTTGGCGTCGCTGGACGAAGTGGCGATCACTTCGGCGCCGGCCGCGTGGGCCAGCTGCAGCGCGAACATCGATACGCCACCGGTGCCCAGCACCAGTACGCGTTCGCCGGCACGCAGCGGGGCCGGGCCTTCGAACAGCGCGTTCCACGCGGTCAGCGCGGCGCAGGGCAGCGTGGCCGCCTCTTCGAAGCTCAGGTGAGCCGGCTTGGCCACCAGCGATTCCTGCGGGAACAGGCGGTATTCGGTCAGCACACCGGCGGTGGTGCCGCCCAGCGTCTTGCCGAAATACGCCGGCTGCAGACGGCCGGAAATCCAGGTTTCGAAGAAGGTGCCGATCACGTGGTCGCCAGTGGCGAAGCGATCCACGCCCGCGCCCACCTCGACCACTTCACCGGCGCCGTCGGACAGCGGGATCAGGTCCTTGGAATCCACGCCCGGGTAAAGACCCTGCAGGATGAACAGGTCGCGGTAGTTCAGCGACGCGGCGCGCATCTTCACCAGCACCTGACCCGGGCCGGGGCGCGGCACATCGGTTTCGATGAGGGTCAGGCTGTCGGCATTGCACTGTTCGCGATAGGCTTGGTAACGCATTCGGAAGACCTCCGTGGAATGTTGTCGTCTGCGCAGGGGCTGGGACTGCGCGCGCGATGTTGCCATGGGGTGCTGCGGACAGGTGTCTCGCAACGGCGTGCCTATTGAGCCACCCCGGCCGTAGCTGGCAAGACTTCAAGCCGGTCCAGGCATTTAGCGCGTGCGTGCATGAAGTCGAAGAACTCGCTGCTGGTACATCCAGTAAGTAGCGGATCGTAGCTGCCGATAACTTGCAGTGACAGTGATCGGGCAATGTCGCGAACGATGGCTTCGGTCTGCAGCATGGCGCGCCGATTAGCCGAGTTTGCGTCATCCCAGACGGTCGGATGGTAGGGTGTCAGCAGCAACACCGGTTTTATGCCTTCGCGCATCAGCCACTCCAGCATCGAACGGTAGAGTGCGATGGCCTCTGGCTCATTCAACGCACCCTCTGTCTTGTATGCGCTGCCGCCCGGTGGGATGGCGGCCTGGCTGGCGCGGGCAATGTAGTCGGCCGAGTACACCAGGCTGCCGTCGCTGCGCAGCACTGCGTGCTGTCCGCCCATCTCAGGGTCAATCGCTGGCGGGCCTGCCGGCATGATTGCCTGCTGGCCAGGTGATCGCTTCAGTGCTGCCTTTATGGAGCGCTGCGTATATTCGAGACTTACCAGGTTGCGTATCGCATCCAACTGAGGAGAAGCGGTTGTCTCCTTGCCCTGAGTCAGGCGGCGGGCTTCGGCGTAATCGTCCGCGTAGCGCGTCCATCGCACGTCCTTGCCGAACGCGAATGTCCACGGCGCGATGCCGAACACGATGTGGCGTGGGGTGCGGGATCTTCGTGTGATCGCAGCCAGAGCCAGATGGTCCTCGAGGCCTGCGCCACTGACCGCCGCGTTCAGCAGGCTGCCACAATCGGCGCGCAGACTGGGGGGCAGTACGGCACTCCCGATCTGCATTGCGTGACTGCTGCCGATCACGATGCAGTCAGCAGGAGGGCCGAAGCGCAGCAGTCCCGCCTTGATTGCCCTTTCATCAAAGGAATCGGCAGGCCACCAGAGACCGTACTCGCTCTTTGCAAGAACGCGTGCATAGTGCTCGGGCGAGTTCTTCCTCAGTCCGTACAGGCCTGCCGGGTCTATGATCAGATTCAGCGCACATACACCGGCAAGCAGCAGGACGGTTGATGCAACGAGTTGAACGAGGTAGCGCGGGCCCATGTCAGCGCAGGTTCCGGTCATCAGAACTGAAAATAGAGGAAAGGACTTTCACGGGTCAGGCCAAGAATGGCGAGGGCGAGCATCGCGCCCGATGCCATCGCGTACCGGGGCGTGAACTTCCATTGCAGCCGCGTGCTTGATTCGCTGTCCAATAGCCCGAACAGCTGAGCCACGTTCGGTGTCAGCCAGACGATGCCGAGACCGAGCGCCAGAGATGGCAACACTTCTCGGGCACGCAGGCCGAGCTGTACTGCTTCGGTCATCGGTGTGTCGCCTGTCAAAGGCAGTATGGCGTGGAAGAGCGTTGTGGCTGCGTCAATGCTTGTGGCGCGGAAAGGAATCCACGCCAGTGTGATCGCAACGAAGGTCAGTGTTGCGCTGAGCAGGGCTGCACCAGGCGGGCGGGGCAGGCAGTGCCGGGCGCACAGGTTTCTCCATCCGTGATTGATCACGAGAAACAGTCCGTGCAAAGCACCCCAGAGTACGAAGGTCCAGTTGGCACCGTGCCACAGCCCGCCCAGAACCATCGTGATCAGCAGGTTGGTGTAGCGACGCGTTGCACCTTTTCGGTTACCCCCGAGCGGCACATAGAGATAGTCGCGCAGGAAGGCGGACAGTGTCATGTGCCAGCGGCGCCAGAAGTCGATGGCGCTAGTGGCCTTGTAGGGGGAATTGAAATTGATCGGCAGTGCGATGTTGAACATCCTGGACAGCCCGACGGCCATGTCGGAGTAGCCCGAGAAATCAAAATAGAGCTGAAGCGTGTAAGCCAGAACGCCAGCCCAAGCTTCGGCTGTGCCTGGTTGCAGTCCGTGGCCTGCAGCGTCGAAGACAGGGTTGGCATAGCCCGCGAAATGGTCGGCCAAGGCAATCTTCTTGAACAGGCCGATGATAAATATGCTCAGCCCGGCCGAAATGTTGCCGATGTCTGGCCGGTAGGTCGACGCGAGACCGAACTGCGGCATCATCTGGGCGTGATGCAGCACCGGCCCTGCGATCAGATGAGGGAAGTAGGTTACGAAAAGCAGGTAGTGCCACGGATTTCGTTCGCGCGCCTGTCCGCGCTGCGCATCGACGAGAAAAGCAATCTGCGTGAAGGTGAAGAAGGAAATGCCCAGCGGCAGAAGGATGGTCTCAAGCGCAAGGTGGCTACCACTGAGCGCGTTCAGCGTATCAACGAAAAAATTGGCGTACTTGTAATAGGCAAGCGCGCACAGGTTGATGGTAATGGCAGCAATCAGGGGCCGGCGGGAGTGGTTCCGCCATCGGTCTATTACCTGTCCCATCACATAATTGAATGCGATGGACAAGAGCAACAGACCGACAAAGAGAGGGTTCCACCAGCCGTAGAAGATCAGGGACGCGAGTGCCAGAGAGGCTGCAGCTGCGCGATGGCTGTATCGGGCCACCGTGAAGAACAGGATGGCCGTGAGCGGCAGGAACACAAACAGAAAGGTGTAGGAGTTGAAAAGCATGCGATGGCCGGGCTGCCGCCGGTTGCCGGTCTTCGGAACAGCGGCGGATTGTCTCATTTCGGCTCTCTGCCGGGGCAAGGTCAGAGGAGCGTTGATGCTGCGGCGCGTTGCCTTGCGCGCATTGACTGTTCTGGCGGCAAGTTGCCCTACCGCGGCCGCCCTGGCCCTCGGCCCGGCCGAACTGGCGGTAGTGATCAATGTGTCGGACCCTGCCAGTGTCGATGCCGGCACTTACTACCGTCTTCGCCGCGGCATTCCCGAAACCAACGTGATCGAGGTCAGGCTGCCGCATGACCGTGCGGCGCTGAGCCGGCAGGAGTTCGAGGCGCTGTACGCCGAGGTGAACGGCAAGCTGCCGGATGGCGTGCAGGCCTTTGCGCTGGCCTGGACCAAGCCCTGGCGGGCCGGGTGCATGAGCATCACGTCGGCTTTCGCCTTCGGTTACGACGAGCGCTTCTGCTCCGCCAGCTGCGGGCCGACCCAGGCCAGCGGGCTGTTCAACGGCGGGCGCAACGCCGCACCTGATGCGCCCCGACCGAAGCCGGCCATGATGCTTGCCGGCGAATCGGTGGACCAGGTCAGGCGGCTGATCGACCGCGGTATCGCGGCCGATTACAGCTACCCGAAAGGCCATGTCTATCTGGTGCGCACCGAAGACGCGGCGCGCAATGTGAGAGCGACCTATTTCGATGAAGTAGTGGACCGCCTGACCGGGCTGCAGGTGCTCAGCGTGACGGCGGCCGAAGCCGTCGGGCACAAGGATGTGCTGGGCTATTTCACCGGCGCGGTGCGGGTGCCGGGGCTGGACGGCTTCGGCTTTTTACCCGGCGCGCCGGCCGACCACCTGACCTCTTTCGGCGGCCAGCTGCTCGACAATCCGTCGCAGATGAGCGTGCTGGAATGGCTCAGGGCCGGCGCTACCGCGAGTTACGGCACGGTGGTCGAACCGTGCAACCACCTGGGCAAGTTCCCGCACCCGGGCATCCTGATGACCTTCTATGCAGAGGGCGACACGCTGATCGAGGCCTACTGGAAGAGCGTGGCCTGGCCGGGCGAAGGCGTGTTCGTCGGCGAACCGCTGGCGCGCCCTTTCGGCATGCGCACCTCGCGTGACGAGCAGGGCTGGTGGCTGGAAAGCCATTCCGCAGCCGGACGCCGGGCGGTGATCGAGACCGCGCCCAGTGTGGTTGGCCCCTATCGTCTGGTCGGCACCGTGCAGATTCCACCCGGCCACGGCCGGCAGCGGCTCAATGTTCAGGCGGGTGCGGTCAGGGTGAGGTAGGCGGCAGCAGCGGCCCGATCAGTGCCATCGTGCGTTCGGTGGCGCCGCGGTGAGCATGGGCGAAGGCCAGGCCTGCTGTACCCATTGCGGCGAGGGTGGGTGGGGCGGCCAGCAGTTGCGCGGCAAGCGCCGCCGCTTCCGACGGATCGTTCGCTCTGCGGGCGGCTCCGTCGGCGATCGCATCGGCGGTGACTTGAGTGAAGTTGAAGGTATGTGGTCCGACGATGACCGGACAGCCGACCGCGCAGGCCTCGATCAGGTTCTGCCCGCCCAGCGGCTGCCAGCTGCCGCCGATCAGCGCCAGATCTGCCAGCGCGTACCAGGCGAACATTTCGCCCATCGCGTCACCCAGCCAGATCCGGGTGTCCGCGTCCGGCAGTTCTCCGGCGCTGCGTCGGCGCAGTTTCAGGCCTCGCGTCCGGACCAGTCCGGCCACCTCATCGAAGCGTTGCGGGTGACGCGGCACCAGCGCGATCAGCACGTCGGCCGGCAGTGCCGGCAACAGGGCGTCGAGCAGCAGGGTTTCCTCATCTTCGCGGGTGCTGGCCAGCAGCAGCACGCGACGCGCGCCGAGCGCTTGGCGCCAGCGCTGGCCCAGGTCGAGCTGACCGGCCGGCGGTTCGATGTCGAACTTCAGGTTGCCGGCTACCGCGACCTGTCGCGCGCCGAGTGCGGACAGCCGCGCTGCATCGTCCCCGGTCTGGGCGATGAGCGCCGAAAAGTCCTGAAGTGCCGCACGTACGAAACCGCCCAGTCGCGCGTAGCGCGCAGCCGAGCGCGCCGACAGCCGCGCGTTCGCCAGCACCACCGGTACGCCGGCCCGGCGGCATTCACGCAGCAGATTCGGCCAGATTTCGGTTTCCATCACGACACCCAGCGCCGGCTGCCAGCGACGCAGGAAGGCGCGCTGTGCCCAGGGCAGATCCCAGGGCAGCCAGGCGAATTCTGCGAAATCGCCATACAGCTGACGTGCGGTCGCGCGCCCGGTGGCGGTCATCTGGGTGATCAGGATGCGGTGGTCCGGGTGGCGCGCGCGCAGCGCCGCCAGCAGCGGCGCCGCCGCGCGGGTTTCGCCGACCGACACCGCATGCAGCCAGAGCGTGGGACGGGCGGGGGGCTGCTTGCCCAGGCCGAGACGACCGCCGATGTCTTCGAGATAGCCGGGTTCGCGTCGGCCGCGCAGCCGGGTGCGCAACAGCGCAAGCGGCAGGCCGAGCAGCCAGATCAGGGTGTAGAAGGCGCGCATCATGAGGGCGCGAGCATAGCAGCCGGATGTCGGCCGAATTGACAGTAAGGGCGGCTGCGTGTGTAATTCGCGCGTTCAATCAATGAACGCACGATGCTCGACGAACAGACCCGATACCGCCTGCTGAAACTGCTGGAAGCAAACCCCGAACTGTCGCAACGACAGCTCGCGCAGGCGCTGGGCATCAGTGTAGGCAAGGTCAATTTCTGCCTCAATGCGCTGATCGAGCGCGGCCTGGTCAAGGCCCGCAATTTCCGCAACAGCCGCAACAAGCTCGCCTACATGTATTTCCTGACCCCGGCCGGTTTCGAGGAGAAGGCGCGGGTGTCGCTGCGCTATCTGAAGCTCAAGCTTGCAGAGTATGACAAGGTATGTGCAGAGATTGCCGAGCTGAGGAGGGAGGCTGGCAATGTGACGTGCACTTCTGAGACTGCAGCGGCGCACGAGGTTGCATCAGACGGGGGCGGCAATGCGTCAGCCTCGTCCGGAGGTGCCCGGTGAGAGATGCGTTCTGTCAGGTTTCCGGGGTGTTGGGTGAGGCTCATCGACGGATTGCGCTGCGCTTACTGGTACTCATGCTCGTGGGTGTGCTGTTTGAAATGCTCGGGGTCAGTCTGGTCATTCCGGTGATCAGCGTGATGACCCGTCAGGACTTTCTGGGTGGCGGGCAAATCTCCGCGCAATTCGCCCTCTGGTCCGCGCGCTTTGGGCCGGATTCTGTTGCTGTGGCAGTCGTATCCGTACTCGCATTCGTCTACATCTTCAAGAACGCTTATCTGGCCGCCCTGAGCCAGATGCAGGCTCGCTTTGCCTATGACGTTCAGGCAGACGTGTCACATCGGCTGTTTGTGCATTACCTCGCACAGCCCTACATCTTTCACGTTGAGCACAATTCAGCCGAGCTGATTCGAAATGTGACTACCGAGGCCAATTTTTTTGCAAGTCATGCACTGATGCCGGGAATGCTGCTGCTGGCAGAGTCCATGGTGCTGCTGGGGCTTGGGGGCGTGCTTCTTTGGATGGAGCCGGTGGGTACCTTGCTCGTCGCCGTATTCGTGGGAGGTGCGTCGGTCGCCTTCCATCTCTTCGCACGAGCGAAGACAGCGGAATGGGGCAGCGAACGACAAAGGCAGGAAGGTCTCCGGCTGCAGCACCTGCAGCAGGGGCTGGGTGGCGTGAAGGATGTCAAGTTGTTCGGCAGGGAATCGAGCTTTGTCGACGCATTTGATCGACACAATGTCGCTAATTCATATGCTGCTGCGCGCCAAGCGGGGCTGCAGCAGCTGCCCCGACTCTGGTTGGAGACGCTGGCCGTTTGCGCGGTCGCGTTGCTGGTTGTCCTGGAGGCACTTAGGGGGCATTCGGCAATCGATGCGTTGCCGACGGTTGGCCTGTTTGCTGCAGCTGCTTTCCGGCTGATGCCTTCAATGAATCGCGTACTGACCGCACTACAGAATTTGCGCTACGGTCAGGTGGTGACCGATATGGTGGCGCGCGAGCTGGTGGCGACTCCGGCAATGAAATTGAACGGTAACGAGCGCGAGAAGAGTTTGCCGTTTTCCACCGAGATTGGCCTGCGGAAGGCAAGCTACCGGTATCCGTCGGCTGCGCACTCTTCGATAACCGAAGTGTCGCTGCGTGTTGCCAAGGGTGAGACCGTTGGAATTGTCGGCTCGAGTGGCGCGGGTAAAAGTACCGTGGTCGACGTGTTGCTCGGTCTGCTGGAGCCACAGGAAGGGCGACTTGAGGTAGACGGCGCTGACGTGGCCAATAGCCTGCCCGCCTGGCGCCGCTGTATCGGCTACGTACCACAGACCATCTACCTGACAGACGACACTTTGCGCGCCAACGTGGCCTTCGGGGTGCCACCGGAGCAGGTCGATGAGGCGGCGGTATGGCGAGCAGTCCGCCTTGCCCAACTCGAAGCCTTTGTGACCGCTTCTCCTGCAGGGCTGGATTGCGCGATCGGTGAACGTGGTGTGCGCCTGTCCGGCGGTCAGCGTCAGCGTATCGGGATTGCCCGCGCCCTCTACCACGACCCGGATGTGCTCGTCCTCGACGAAGCCACCAGTGCGCTGGATGTGGATACGGAGCGCGAGGTGATGAACGCCATACGAGCTATGCACGGCGTGAAAACCATCATTGTCGTAGCGCACCGCTTGAGTACCGTCGAGCACTGTGACCGCATCTATCGTCTGGACGCAGGACGGGTAGTGGCAGAAGGGGAGGCGGCTCAGGTGCTGTCTTCGCGCATCCCCGTGACCGAAACAGAGTGATTCAGAGGTGAGCAAATTCCCATGAGCGGAAACAGGAAGATTCTGGTGACCGGCGCCGATGGTTTCATCGGTTCCCATCTGACAGAAGCGCTGGTGCGCGCCGGTTATTCGGTACGCGCTTTCGTGTTCTACAACTCCTTCAATTCGTGGGGCTGGCTCGATCATGTACCAGCCGAACTGAAGGGGCAGTTCGAGGTGTTTGCCGGGGATGTACGCGATCCCTACGGTGTGCGAGAGGCCATGAAGGGTTGTGATGCGGTGCTGCATCTGGCTGCGTTGATTGCAATTCCGTTTTCATATCATTCGCCCGATGCGTATGTGGATACCAATGTCCGTGGCACGCTGAATGTGCTGCAGGCTGCGCGCGACATGGGGATTTCCCGGGTCATTCACACCTCGACCAGCGAAGTCTATGGCACCGCGCGCTTCGTGCCGATCACGGAAGAACATCCGCTGGCTGGACAGTCTCCGTATTCGGCGACCAAGATCGCTGCAGACCAGCTTGCCTATTCTTTTCATGCTTCTTTCGGTCTTCCGGTGGTGACGGTGCGTCCGTTCAACACCTATGGTCCCCGGCAGTCGGCCCGCGCAGTCATTCCGTCGATCATCATCCAGCTGGCAAGCGGACGCAGCCGGATCCGTCTCGGTGCTATCTCGCCCACACGGGATTTCAATTTCGTGGGCGACACCGTTCGCGGGTTCATCGCTGCGCTGGAGTCGGATGGGTGGGCTGGCGAGACTGTGAATGTAGGCAGCAATTATGAGATTTCGGTCGGTGATACCGCTCGATTGATCGCCGAGCTGATGGGCGTGGAGCTCGATATCGAATCTGATGAGGCGCGTTTCAGGCCCGCGAAATCGGAAGTTGAACGGCTGTGGGCCAGCAATGCAAAGGCGGAGCAGCTGTTCAATTGGCGCCCCGAATTCGCCGGTGTTGAGGGCTTTCGCCGGGGGCTGCAGAAGACCATCGAGTGGTTCCGTGATCCTGCCAATCTGGCGGGCTACAAGTCGGACATCTACAACATTTAGGCCAGCCGATGAGTTCCGCATCCAACGACATTGTCGACTTCGTACGTACGCTCTATCCGGGAGGCGCGATCGTGCCGCTGCACGCGCCGTGCTTTGACGGACGAGAGCAGGATTACGTGCGGGACTGCGTGGCGTCCACATTCGTATCCAGCGTGGGCGCATACGTCGACCGATTCGAGCAGATGGTGAGCGCATACACCGGGGCGGTGGCGGCAGTGGCGACGGTAAACGGTACCGCGGCACTGCATTCGGCGCTTCGCCTTGTCGGTGTGCAGCCTGGAGATCTGGTCATCACCCAGCCGCTCACGTTCGTTGCGACCTGTAACGCGATCGCCTACTGCGGTGCGTCGCCGCTGTTCATCGATGTCGATACCGATACGTTGGGGCTTTCGCCCACCGCTCTGAGCGCTTATCTCGAACAGCACGCGGAGCGTCGCGAGCAGGGGGCCGTGCTGAAGTCGACGGGGCAGGTGCTGCGCGCCTGCGTCCCGATGCACACTTTCGGCCATCCAGTCCGTCTGGACGCGTTGGTCCGGGTATGCGAGGACTGGGGGGTCGCGTTGGTTGAGGACGCGGCTGAGTCGCTGGGCAGTCTGTACCAAGGACGACATACCGGACGCTTCGGTCAGGTTGGCGTGCTCAGCTTCAACGGCAACAAGATCGTCACTACAGGTGGCGGGGGCATGATGCTGTTCGAAGATGCGGCCATGGCCCGGCACGCCAAACATCTGACGACGACCGCCAAGTTGTCGCATCCCTATGAGTACGTGCATGACGAAGTGGGCTACAACTACCGCTTGCCGAATCTGAATGCGGCGCTGGGGTGCGCACAGATTGAGCAGCTCGAGCGTTTTGTCGGTGCCAAGCGGGCGCTGGCTGATCGTTACCGCGATTTCTTCTTGGACAGTGAATACCGGTTCGTCGATGAGCCTGCAGGCTGTCGATCGAATTACTGGTTGAACGCCGTCATTTGCGAAGACCGGATGGCACGCGATCACCTGCTCTCGATCACGACCGCCGCGGGCGTGGGTACGCGCCCGATCTGGCAGCTGATGAATTGTCTGCCGATGTATGCGTCCGCCCCGGCTGGTGAGCTGGCGAATGCGGAGTGGCTTGCCGACCGGGTAGTGAGCCTTCCCAGCAGTCCGCGTGTCGAGGACATGCCTTGAGTCCCCTGCGTAAAGTCTGCGTCGTCACCGGCAGTCGTGCCGAGTACGGCTTGTTGCGTGGCTTGATGCAATCGATCCTTGCGCATCCCGATCTCACGCTGCAAGTGGTGGTGACCGGCATGCACCTTGCGCCTGAGTTCGGACTGACGGTGCGTGAAATCGAGCAGGACGGTTTCAGCCTGGATGATGTCGTCGAATCGCAGCTTGCAAGCGACAGTCGTACAGGCATGGTGAAGTCGCTAGGGCTCGGGCTGATCGGATTTGCGGACAGCTTCCGCCGGCTTGCTCCCGACGTTGTTGTCGTGCTTGGGGACCGATACGAAATTCTCGCTGCAGCGCAGGCTGCATCGCTGATGGACATTCCGGTTGCGCACATTTCCGGAGGCGAAGTGACTGAAGGTGCGGTGGACGACTGGATACGGCACGCCATAAGCAAAGCGTCCTGGTTCCATTTCGTCGCTGCCGAGCCTTATCGGCGCCGGGTGATGCAGCTGGGCGAGCAGCCCGAGCGCGTATTCAATGTGGGTGACCCAGGACTGGATTCAGTGAACCGCCTGCAGGTGCTGACGCGCGAGGAACTCGAGCGCGATCTGGGCATTTCGATCCGTCCCCCATTCTTTCTGGTTACCTATCATCCGGTGACCCTGGGTGATCAAGATCCGGAGCATGCCTTCAGTGCGATGACATCCGCTCTGGATGCCTATCCGGCGGCGACGGTTGTTCTGACCCGTCCCAATGCAGACGCAGGAGGGCGCCGTCTTGCCGAACTGGCGGAAGCTTGGGCGCTTGCTCGCTCCGGGCCGACAGTCTGCGCCACCTCGCTCGGGCAGGTCCGATACCTCAGTCTGATGAGGCTTGCGGACGCAGTCGTCGGAAATTCATCTAGCGGCATTGTCGAGGCGCCGGCACTGAAGGTGGCCACGGTCAATATCGGGCCCCGCCAGGAAGGACGTCTGAAAGCTGCTTCGATCATCGATTGCGAGGGGCATGCGGATGCGATTCAGGCTGCTCTGGCTCGTGCGTTGAGTCCGGCTTTTCGATCAGAACTGCCGCAAACGGTTTCGCTCTACGGCGACTGCAACGCATCGGTGCAGATATGTCGCCTGCTCGCGGAAGAGGCGCTGCCTCGTGTTCTGAGGAAGCGCTTTCATGATGTGTGAGCGGCCAATAGGCGGCGAGATGCCGCTGTACCCGGCTATGTTGCTGGGCCCGGTGCGTGGCGCTGCATGGCCAGTGTTTGGAGGGGCGAACAGGATGGTCCGGTGCGACACCGGCCGCTCCGCCTTGCAGCTCGCCTTGCGTGACTGGAAGCGTCGTCGTCCGGGGGGCGCGTTGTGGTTGCCAGACTATGTATGTCCGAGCGTGCCGGATGTTGCGGCCCGCCTAGCCGTGGAAGTCAGGACCTATGCCGATGGGCCGCATCCGTCCGCCGCGACTGGCCTGCCTGCACCGGGCCAGATGGACATCGTATTGTGCGTGCATTACTTCGGCCGATTCAATCGCCGAATGATTGACTGGGCATCTGCCGCCGGCCAGGGGTTGCTGCTTGAGGATTGTGTCCAGGCGCCTTACACGTCAGAGTGCGGCCGGACCGGTGACTACGTGATCGCCAGTCTCCGCAAATGGTGGCCGGTTTCGGATGGTGCACTGCTTGCCACGCGATTTGACGACCTGGAGGCGGTGCTGGAGTGTCCGGATGACGATTTCGTCGCGCAGCGGACTGCTGCGCAGCTGATCCGTGACCTTCCCGAAGGTGAAGGCCGCTACCTGGAGTGGGTGGCTGCGTCCGAGGCCCGTCTGTCGAATGCACCGCCCCGGCACTGCTCATGGATGGCAAGTCAGATTCTGGATCGGGCTGACGTGGTCAAGGCAAACCATCGCCGCCGGTCCAACTGGCTGTCGTTAAGTGCGTTGGTGGGCGAAGGCTTCGACGGGGTGCAGCCTCTCCATCGTTCGCTTGGGCCAGATGAGGTGCCGTTGACCTATGTGATTCGTGTCACGCAGGGCCAACGAGATGAACTGCGTGCGGCACTTTCCGCGCATGCGATCTACTGCCCTGTTCACTGGAAACTGGGGAGCGAGGCGTCGATCGAAGCGCGCTGTCTTGCATCTGAGGTGCTCAGTCTGCCGATAGATCAGCGATATGACGAATCTGATATGCGACGCATCCGCGATGCGCTGCGTGACTGCGTGGAGAAGATGAATGAATGATGGACAGCGCGTGTTCGTGATCGCCGAAGCAGGCGTGAATCACAATGGTTCGCTCGAGATGGCGATCCAACTGATCGACGTGGCCCGTGCTGCAGGAGCTGACGCCGTGAAATTTCAGACCTTCAGGTCTGAAGCGGTGGTCAGTCGTTTGGCGCCGAAGGCCGAGTACCAGATATCCAATACTGGCAACGATGAGAGCCAGCTCGACATGGTGCGCAAGCTTGAACTGTCGGCGGAAAGTCATCGAGCACTCGTGCGTCACTGCGAGCAGATCGGTATTCGCTTCCTGTCGACGCCGTTTGATCCTGACAGCGCGACGTTTCTGATTGAAGCGCTCGGATTGGAGCTGATCAAGCTGCCGTCCGGAGAAATTACCAACGCTCCCTTTCTTTTGCATGTCGCCCGTTTCGGGCGCCCAGTCATTCTGTCTACTGGAATGAGTAGTCTGGGCGAAGTCGAAAGCGCTCTTGGCGTTCTGGCCTATGGATATCTCGGCAGAGCCGGGGTTCCGTCGCGACAGGCTTTTGCCGATGCGTTCGATAGCACGGAAGGACAGGCCGTGTTGCAGGAGAAAGTGTCGCTCCTGCATTGCACCACTGAATACCCGACTCCATTCGATCAGGTGAATCTGCGAGCGATGGATACCCTTTCAGCGGCGTTCGGCTTGCCGACCGGCCTTTCTGATCATACCCCCGGCATAGTCATTCCGTTGGCAGCGGTGGCACGTGGCGCGCGCGTCATAGAAAAGCACTTCACGCTGGATCGCACGCTGCCAGGGCCTGATCACCGGGCCTCGCTGGAGCCGGAGGAGTTGCGGGACATGGTAGCGGGTGTCAGAGCAATCGAAAGCGCGCTTGGCGAAGGCCGGAAGCGCATGGCTCCGGTCGAGGCAGGCAATCGAGTGATCGCGAGGAGAAGTTTGGTCGCTGCTCGACCGGTGGTTCGCGGAGAGCGCTGGACGGCGGAGAATTTGACCTGCAAGCGGCCTGGAAGCGGGATATCGCCGTTCGACTACTGGGACATGCTCGGGCGTTCCGCGGTACGCGATTTCGACGCGGACGAACTGATTGAGCGGGACGGAAGCTGAGCGATGGCGGCATCTGCTCCTTGGCGTCAGATACTTGTCGCATCTGACGCGACCCTGAACGACGCATTGCGTGTGCTCGACGGCGGCGGGCTTCGGTTGGTCATGGTGGTCGATGCTGCCGGCTGTCTGCTGGGCATACTGACTGATGGCGATGTTCGTCGAGCGTTGCTGAACCGGGTCGGGCTGGATGCACAGGTCAGCTCAGTGATGAACGCTCAGCCACGCACTGCGCTGGCCGGACAGCCAAAGGAGGTGCTGCGCAAATTGATGGAAGCGCATTCCCTCCTGCACATTCCCTTGGTTGACGCCGATGGTGTGTTGCAAGGCCTTGAAACCTATCACAATCTTCTGGCTTCACCACGATGCGATACGCCGGTCTTCCTGATGGCAGGCGGCTTCGGCACCCGTCTTCGACCGCTGACTGACGACTGTCCGAAGCCGCTGCTGAATGTCGGTGGCAAGCCTATCCTCGAATCGATACTCGAGAGTTTCATCGCTGCGGGCTTCCACCGCTTCTACATTTCGGTTCACTATCTCGCCGAACGGATCAAGCAACACTTCGGTGACGGCGACCGCTGGGGCATCAGCATCAAGTATGTCGAGGAGGACACCCCTCTCGGCACTGGTGGTGCACTGGGTCTTCTGCCTGATCTGGGTGAGGAGCCGGTCATTGTCATGAATGGCGATGTACTTACCCGACTGGACCCGGCCGCTCTTCTTGATTTCCATCTATCCCAGCAGTCGGCCATGACCTTGTGTGTGCGTGAGTACGACATGCAGGTACCGTTCGGGGTGGTGGAAGGAAGCGACATGCAGGTAACGGGCATCGTGGAAAAGCCGGTCCACCGCTTCTTCGTCAATGCGGGCATCTATGTCGTATCGCCGGAGGCCATCGCCCGAGTACGCCCGCCGCGCAGGATAGACATGCCGGATCTGGTCCAGTCTCTCCTCGGAGATGGTCGCAAGGTCGCCATGTTTCCGATCCACGAATACTGGCTTGACATCGGGCGGCCGGACGATTTCAAGCGCGCGCAGACGGACTTCTAATCGATGGAGGAGATCAGCCTGTCGGATGCGACTGGCCTGTACGAATCGCTGCCGGCGGAACGTCGGATCGCCACGCTTGCACCGGCCTATGTTGTGGCTGATGCGGGGCGTGATCCTTGTCTGCATCCGGTTTTCGTCGCGCGCCGAAGCGGCGCGGATTTCTGGCTGCATGCGGTGCACCGTGCCCGCATTCCGGGCGAGACGAGCAGCGACTTTCAGTCGGCCTATGGCTATGGCGGCCCTGTCTCGAGCCCAGGTTTTCGGCTGTCACCAGCCGAAATCTGGCGCGAGTATGCCGCCTGGTGTCGTACCCATGGCGTGGTTGCCGAATTCGTTCGCCTTCATCCGATGGCGTCGGAATGGCAGGTCTACGGCGGTGAGGTGCACGAGGACCGCGCCACCGTTGTAATGGATGTGAGCGTTCCGGATATCCGTGCGGGCTATGAGGTAAGGAGCCGGACAGCCGTGCGCAAGGCAGAGAAATTCGGGCTGGAGGTCGTGGCCTGTCCCTCCAGCGAGATTGCGTCCCGTTTCGCGTCTTTTTACCGCGAGGGTATGGCGCGGCTTGGCGCTGATGATTTCTATCTGTTCGGAGATGAATACTTCTCGCGCCTGGCTGGCCTGAACGGTATTCGGTTGCTGGTTTGCCGCCGGATTGGCGACGACGAGTGGATGTCGGCCGGGCTTTTCCTCGCTGGCGCACTCACGCTTGAATATCATCTTTCGGCCACCACGGAGGAGGGGCGCGCGCTCGCTGCCACCAATCTGCTGATTGATGCAGCTGCCCGAATGGCCAGGGAAAGCGGCTTGCATCGGCTTTACCTGGGAGGCGGCACCGACCGTGATCCCGGCAATGCACTCCTGCGTTTCAAGGCCGGGTTCTCTCGCCTGCGGAGGACATTTCGTGTCGGCCGCGCCATTCATGACATCGATCTCTACGCGGGCATTGCCGCCCGCATGAACATTCAAATCACCGCGTCGACGCGGGTGCTGTTTTATCGATAGGAGCTCAGAGTCATCATGTGGGATCCCGTTTGGGAAGATATCTTCGCCAGCCAGGAATGGGGAAAGTATCCTGGAGAAGAACTGATCCGCTTTGTTGCACGTGGCTACTACCGCGCACCCAACAGAAAGGATGTGCGCTTTCTTGAACTCGGGTGTGGTCCTGGAGCGAATCTCTGGTTTCTTGCCCGAGAGGGCTTTGCATTTTGCGGAGTTGATGGGTCACCGACCGCGGTCGAGCGTGCCGCCCGCCGACTTGATGCGGAATCACCGGGGTGGCGCGAGCACAGTTCCCTGCACGTTGGCGATATCGGGGAGCTCCCGTTCAACGACGGTCATTTTGATGCGGTAATCGATATCGAGGCGCTCTCATGCAATGGCTACGAATCGGCGCGCGCGATCTATGCGGAAGCGGCGCGGGTCACGCGATCCGGTGGCCGGTTGTTCTCCCGAACTTTCGCTGAAGGCAGCTGGGGCGACGGTACCGGAGAGCCTGCTGGGCGTGATGCATGGCGGTGCGCCGAGGGTCCGTTGATGGGTAAGGGAATGTGTCGTTTCACTCGCCTGGGTGACATTCCCGAACTCATTGCCCCGTATCGCGCCGACGCGATCGAAATGCTCAGTGCAAGTTACGACGGGCGTACCAGTGTGGTGAAGGAGTGGCTCATCTCCGCCTCTCGTCCCTGATCCAGCCATTGCCGATGATAGAAACAGCGTGAAGGTTCTTGCTCTCATTCCAGCTCGCGGCGGTTCCAAGAGAGTTCCGGGCAAGAATGTCCGTGATCTTGCCGGGAAGCCGTTGATCGTATGGACACTGGATGCCGTACGGGGTGTCGAAGGCGTAGTGGACGTGCTGGTATCCACCGACGATCCGGGCATCGCCGCTGTGGCCTCGTCTGCTGGAGCTCGCGTTCCTTGGCTCAGACCTGCTCATCTGGCAACGGACATCGCAGGATCCGTCGATGTAGCGCTCCACGCGCTCGACTGGTTTGAGATGCAGCACGGGACCGTGGACGCGCTGCTTCTGTTGCAGCCCACATCACCGCTGCGCCGGCGTGAGTCAGTGGAGGCCGGTCTGGCTCTCTTTCAGCAATGCGGGAGCAATGCGCTCGTCGGGGTTTCTCCCGTAAGTACCCATCCGTACTGGTCTTACCGCATCGAAGACCAGCGATTGATCTCATTCATGCCGGATGCGCCCAGGGATGTTCGCTCGCAGGATCTTCCTCCTGCCTACATGATCAACGGAGCCTTCTATCTCATCACCCCGGAATGCCTGAGGAGCAAGCGATCTTTCGTGCCGCCAGGCGCCCAGCCGCTGGTTATGGATGATCCGGCTGAGGCGGTTGATATCGACACAGAGTTCGACTGGCGGATTGCGGAATGTCTCGCCTGTGGAGTGAGGCCCTGATGTCAGACGCGCATGCAACGACTGGCACAGGGAATCTGCTGATCGCTCACTCCGCTTGTGCGCCGCATGTGCCTGTGGCGACCCGATGGTGGGTGTTGGGCAGTGATGTATCTGCGCGCCTGGTTGAGCAACATGGCGCGGCGTTTTCTGCGCTGCACGTGCTTGAAACTGAACCGGAGAACAAGGATGCGTTCGCGCATGCCGCAACCTGCGAACGTCAACGCTATGCGCGATATGTTCCGTTGCTGGCCAATCGTCTGCGACGCATCCACGGATTGAATCACCCGGATCTGTTCTGGGAACGTGTCATGGGCATGTCATTGCTGATGCATGTCAGCAATGTCCTTCGGATAATCAGGGCGTGTGAGTTGCTCGCAGAGGTGAATGGTGCAGCTTTTGTCCGCTCCGCGAGCCAGCGCAGGGCAGGCTGGGTGCCGCCGAATGAGGGCGCATACCGTCAGTGCTTTCAATTCGAGGAGGGCGGGGACGAACGTCTGGTGACCGATTATGCTCGGCTCTTTCCGGACCGGCTCCGATTGATGGAGGCACACATGCCGGACAGGGAGCTGGCTCCGGAGCCCCGGCGTGCACAAGCGGTCATGCCCGGTTCTGGACGGTTCGCCCGACTGTGGAGACGTCGGCGCGAGCTGCTCCCCGAGTTGCTCGTACGCGTGCTGCGAAGATGGGTCTCTCCCCGCCTCCTGGCCACTCATCTCTACTGGCGCACTGAAGCGCGCCAGCGCATTGAATTGCGATCACTGGGACGGGTCCGGTTTGAACTGCCCCAATCGTTTCCGTCTGGAGAACCGGTCGTGGTCAGACACGATTGGCGCGCCGTTCTGGCAGAGCCCCCGGAGGGGGCTGATGACTTTGATCGTCTGTTCTTCGAGTCACTGCGCATGTCGGCGCCGGCCAGCTGGCTGGAGACATTATCCGGACGAATGGAGGCGGCGCGGAGCAGGCTCGCGGGATTGACTGACCTCCGCTGGATCGTCAATGAAAGCCTGGATGAAGATTCCTTGCTTCTGTGCGGAGTGGGTGCGGAGAGCGGCATTTCCGTTGCTCTGTGTGAGCATAACTATCTGCAGCAGCAGTATTTAGGAAACATGGTCTGGTACATGTCTCGCAAAGTTGATGTGTACCTGTCGCTAGGCTGGGCAGATGCCCGGTATTCCAAGGTCGTACCCGCCGGGTCATGTTTTGGTTGGATCGAGGGCCGCCGTGTCAGACCGGATATCGACGTTCTGTACGTTTCTGGCGTCTGTGTGACGAGACCGACAGTGACCAGCGCCGGTTACAGCACTTCGGGGACGATTAACTCCGCACGCTATCTCGCCATGAAAAATGCATTCTTTGATGGCCTCGCGCCAGAGATATGCAAGCGTATCTACTATCGTGATTATCCCGCCTGGAAGCGGGAAACGTTCGGCGTTCACAGCCTCGACAGGCGGTTCGCTGCATCGCTGCTGAATCGAGTTGGCGTGCTTGATGACCAGGGTCAGGGCAGCAGTACTCAATTGCTTAACCGGTGCCGAGTAGTTGTCACTGACTACTGTTCCACAACATATATCCAGGCGCTTCTGGCTGATGTACCCACCATCGTGCTTTTCAATCAAGCTTCGTATTACCTTGAAGAACAGTACCAAGATTTCTTCGACGAATTGATCTCTGCCCGGATCTTTCATCCTGATCCTACCGAGGCGGCAGATTTCCTTGAAACCATCCTCGATGATCCCGATGCATGGTGGAACAGCAGTTCTGTGAGGACAGCTCGGTCAGCGTTCCTTCGCCGTAATCTCGGTTCGGAGGAGGCCCTGCAGGCGCACGTTCTGGCGCTGATGCATGGACGTTTCACCGCTGTACCTGCACAGACTGCAGAGGAGCATTCATGACAGCAGTGGCATCTAAGGCGGGAATGCTTGCACGCCTGCTTCCTCAGGTCAGATGCAGTCGAGTACCGGCGTTCGTTTCCTTTTCCGTCTTTGATTTCCAACGCAACCGTGATGCGGTACTGGAACGCATCCAGACGGAATTGCAGTGTGCGGCGGTCGTCGTGCGTTCTTCGGCCGTTGATGAGGATGGCAGCCTTTCATCCAAGGCCGGAGCCTATGATTCAGTGCTGGACGTCGATCTGCAGGACCGTGCCGCACTCACCGCAGCCATAGAGACGGTCATTGCAAGCTATGACCGTTGCGGTTCCGACGTAAGGGGGCGGGACGAAGTCATCGTTCAGGTCTTTCTCCGCAATACGGTGATGAGCGGCGTGGTGTTCACCCACGATCTCAATACCGGTGCTCCTTACTACGTCATCAATTATGACGACGTGTCCGGGCTGACCAATACGGTCACTTCGGGCGGTGGCGAGTACGCCAACCGCACGCTCTGCATTCACCGCGGCGCCGCGGACGCGATCCGGTCGGAACGCTTCCAGCGACTGATTGCCGCGGTGCAAGAACTGGAACAGCTGCTCGGCAGCCAGTTCCTCGACATCGAGTTCGCGCTCGATGAGGCGCTGCAGCCCTATCTGCTGCAGGTGCGCGCGATCACCACCCAGCCGAACTGGAACCGGGCGGTGGCCCGACGCATCGACGCCGAGCTGCGCGGCATCCAGACCTTCGTGCGCGAGCGTCTGCGTCCGGCGCACGGCGTGTTCGGTCACACCACCGTGCTTGGCCAGATGCCGGACTGGAATCCGGCGGAAATGATCGGTCGCGCGCCGCGTGCGCTCGCGCTGTCGCTGTACCGTACGCTGATCACCGACCATGCGTGGCGGCGCGCCCGCGCGAGCATGGGTTACGCCACGCCCTCCGGTCAGGCCCTGATGGTGTCGCTGGCCGGTCAGCCCTTCATCGATACCCGGCTCAGTTTTCATTCCTACCTGCCGGCGGATCTGCCGGCGACGGTCTCCGGCAAACTGGTCGATGCCTGGGTGGCGCGACTGCGCGCGCATCCGGAACTGCACGACAAGATCGAGTTCGAGGTGGCCATCACCACCTTCAGTTTCGATGTCGACGACAAGCTCGACCGTCTGGTGGGCGATGCGCTGTCGGCCGACGAACGCCGGCTGTTCCGCGATGCGCTGCGCAGGCTCACGCTGCCGCTGCTGCGCGGTGAGGACGAGGGGGCGATCACCGCCGCGCTGGCGCGGGTGGACGCACTGGCCGCACAACGGCTGCCGGCGGCGGACAGCGGCCTGTGCGCACTGCTGCCGATGATCGAGGACTGCAGCCGGCAGGGCACCGAGCCGTTCGCGGTGCTGGCGCGCCACGGCTTCATCGCGCGCACCCTGCTGCTGTCGCTGGTGGCGCGCGGCGCGCTGTCCGCCGATGACGTGGCCCGCTTTCAGGCCGGCGTGCGCACCGTGGCCGGCGACCTGGTTGACGACATGCGGCGGCTACAGACCGGTGCGCTGGCCCGCGATGCCTTCATGCAGCGGTACGGCCATCTGCGCCCCGGTACCTACGACATCCTGTCGCCGCGCTATGACCAGATGCAGGACTTCGCCACCTCCGGTGGCACGGCACAGGGCGAGCCGGGCGGGCATCCGTCAGCCTTTGAACCGGATGCCCGGCAGCGCGCCGCAATCGATTCGCTGCTGCGGGAGGAGGCGCTGGAGGGCATGGACTGCGATCGTCTGCTGGCGTACTGCGCGGCCGCGATCGCTGGCCGCGAGTACGGCAAGTTCGTGTTTACCCGCTCGGTCAGCGCCATGCTGGAACTGATCGCCGACTTCGGAGAGCGCCACGGCCTGAGCCGTGAGGAAATGTCGCATGTGCCGGTCGGCCCGCTGCTCGATGTTGCGCTGTGCAGTGCCGATGCATCGGTGGAGGAGCGCCTCCGCTCGATCGCGGAACGCGAAGCCGAGCGTCATGCACTCACCTCGGCGATCCGGCTGCCACAGGTGCTGTTCGATGAAGCCGGCGTGCATGTCGTGCCGTTTCAGGTCAGCCAGCCGAATTTCATCACCGGCCTCAAGGTGACCGCAGATCTGGTCTGCCTCGATGCGCGCCAGGTCGCTCCTGTGCTGGAAGGCCGCATCGTGCTGATCGAGAACGCCGATCCCGGCTATGACTGGATATTCGCGCAGCGCATTGCCGGTCTGGTCACCAAGTACGGCGGCGCCAATTCGCACATGGCGATACGCTGCGCCGAGTTCGGCATTCCGGCCGCCATCGGCTGCGGCGAGCAGCGCTTCGAAGCTTTTCTGCAGGCCCGCCGGCTCAGTCTCGACTGTTCCGCCGGCCTGATCACCCCCTTGCACTGAACGGAAAAGACATGGTTGTCTGGCTGATAGGACTGTCCGGCGCCGGCAAGACCACGCTGGCCGAAACGCTGGTGGGCACCGTCCGCGCGCGCGGACGGCAGGTGGTGCTGCTCGATGGTGACCGGGTGCGCGAACTGTTCGGCAACGATCTCGGCCACGATCTCGACGGCCGCCGTCGAAATGCTGAACGCATCTGCCGCCTGTGCGCCTTCCTCGATGCCCAGGGCATCGACGTGGTGTGCGCTATCCTGTCCATCTTTCCGGAATCGCGCGAGTGGTGCCGCACGCATCTGCGGCAGTACTACGAGGTGTTCATCGACACGCCGATCGAGGTGCTGCGCCAGCGCGATTCCAAGGGCCTGTACGCACGCCATGCGCGCGGCGAGATCCGCGATGTGGCCGGACTCGATCTTGAATTTCCTCGGCCGTCGTCGCCGGATCTGCTCATCGTCAACAATGGGTCGCTCGATGCGCTGCTGGCCCATGCGCCCGCCATCGCGGACCGCATCTGCGGAGCCGGCGCGTGAACTATCCGTATGCCGCCGAGAACCGGCTGGATGTGCCGCATGCCTACATGTACGCGCCGTATGGCGGGCAGGATTTTCTTGCCGCCTATGCCGACGACCGCCGGGAGCGGCTTGCACGCCATCTGCAGGGTACGGACGGTCCGCCGCCGGGTGGGCTGAAGGACGCACTTGCCGCCGCGGCGCGCGCGCTTGCATCGGCACAGCGGCCGGACACCTTCTCGCCGGCTGAACCGACACCGCTGCAGCCGCTGCTGGCTGCGCTGCTCGGCGTGCTCGCCAGCGGCGACCCTGCGGCGGCGCAGCCGTGGCTGGTGCGGGTCATCCAGCGCTTCGAGGTGAGCAAGAAGCTGTATGCCGCTTATGCGCCGGGTTTCCGCAAGGGCGAGGGCGAGGCGCGCGATCCGGCGCGCTATGCCGAACTGGCGCTGTGTCTGGCGCTGGCACATGCACTGTCCGGGCAGCTGCAGTATCTGAGCACGCTGCTCAAGCTGGTCGATCTGCTGCTGTCGCTCGATGCCGATGTGCTGCGCCAGGCCTGCCCGCCGGGCCTTCTGGCGCTGCTGGTGGCTGCCGAGCTCGACGCCGTTGCGGCGCTGGCCGCCGCACAGGGAGTGACCCTCGATGTCGCATGAATTCGGACTGATCGCTGCAGACACCTCGCGCACCCGCGCCTATCTGGCGGCGATGGAGCGGCGCAGACTGATGCCCGCCTGGGTGCTGCTGCTCGACGCCGACACGCCGGCCACCATGCCGGGTCAGGCGGCTGCAGGCACCTCCGATGCGGTCGCCGACGCGGCCTGGCCGGAAGCGGATTTCGATCCCGCCGCACCGCTGCGTCCATGGCTGGAGCGGCTCGGGCTGCCCTGTGCGGTGTCCGGTTCGCGCGACATCAACGATCCGGCGGTGGTGGCGCTGATCGCGCAGTCCGCGCCGCAGGTGCTGGTCTATTCCGGCTATGGCGGTGCGCTGCTGCGGGGTGAGGTGCTGGCCACCGGCAAGCGCTTTCTGCATGTGCACGGTGGCTATCTGCCCGAGTTCAAGGGCAGTACCACCAACTACTTCAGTCTGCTGGCAGAAGGGGCCATCGGTGCATCGGCGATTTTCCTGACCGCCGAGATCGACTGCGGCCCGGTCATCCGTCGCCGGCGCTTTGCCCCGCCGGCGCTGCGCACCCGCATCGATCACGTCTATGATTCGGCCGCCCGCGCGAGGGTACTGATCGATACGCTGGAAGCCTGGCGCCGCGACGGCGACTGGACCTTCGAACTGCCGGACAATGCCGGTGGCGACACCTACTACATCATTCATCCGGTGCTCAAGCATCTCGCCATTCTTGGCGGACGTTGAGCAAGCCGCCGGACGGACATTTCCGCAGAACCCTGGATCACAGATGCGCATCACCTACCGAAGCCGCGGCGTGAAGGACTACTGGGCCTCCCGCTGGGCCGACATTCCGGCCGACAGCGCGATGACCAACGAGGGCGTGTACCCGCTGAAGTACGCGCTCCAGACCGTGCCGTCCCGCGACGGCGCCATTCTCGAGGCCGGCTGCGGGGCAGGGCGCATCCTGCGCTATTTCCACGAGCGGGGTTACGACATCACCGGCATCGATTACATCGATGTCGCGGTGGATAAGTTGCGTGAAGCCGATGCGACGCTCAAGGTCGAAACCGGCGACATCACCCGGCTACAGTACCCGGACGGCCGCTTCCGTTACGTGCTTGCCTACGGGCTCTACCACAATCTGGAGCACGGCCTGGACGCCGCCGTGGCGGAAACCTTTCGCGTGCTCGAACCGGGCGGGCGGGTGTGCGCGTCCTTCCGCGCCGACAACATCCAGACCCGTCTGACCGACGGGCTGGCCGACCGGCGTGCGCGCCGGAGCGGCAAGGCGGCGGGCACCGCCTTTCACAAGATGAACCTGACCCGCCGCGAGTTCGCCGCACTGTTCGAGCGCGCGGGCTTCGTGGTCGAGTCGGTGTCGCCGGTCGAGAACATGCCCATCCTCTACAAGTTCGCTTTCTTCCGCGCGCGCACCCACAAGGTGTTCGACGAGAACCGCGCGCGTGCCGAGGGTTATCGCCTGTCCGGACTGGGCCAGCTGCTGCAGAACGCGCTGATGCGCTGTCTGCCCGACCAGTTCTGCAACATCTATGTGCTGATCGCCCGCCGCCCATGAGTGCCCGCCCGGTCGTCGCCATCAGCCAGCGGGTCGACCGCCTGACGGCGCGCGCGGAAAACCGCGATGCGCTGGACCAGCGGCTCACCGGCTGGGTCGCCGCGCTGGGTGCGCTGGCGGTGCCGGTGCCGAACACGCTCGGAGATGATCTGCCGCACTGGCTTGATGCGATGCGACCGACGGCCCTGCTGCTGTCCGGCGGCAACGACATCGGCGACAGCCCGGAACGTGACCGCACCGAAACCGCCTTGCTGCGGCACGCGGAGCTGGCCGGACTGCCGGTGCTCGGCATCTGCCGTGGCATGCAGATGATGGCGCATCACGCCGGTGGCGCGCTGGTGCCGCTGACCGGTCACGCCGGTACGCGCCACGCACTTCTCGGCGATCTGGCGGCATCCGGTGCGCTGCCGACCGAGGTGAACAGCTTCCACAACTGGGGTGTCGCTGCCTGCCCCCGGGACTACGCAGTGCTGGCCACCGCACCGGACGGAAGCATCGAGGCGATGCGTCACCGCACCCTGCGCTGGGAAGGCTGGATGTGGCATCCGGAGCGCGAGGCACCGTTCGGAGACACCGAACTGGCGCGTGCCCGACAACTGCTGACTGGAGAATGAGAATGAAGGCTCTGATACTGGCTGCCGGTGAAGGTACCCGGCTGCGTCCCTACACGCTGGATCGCCCGAAATGCCTGGTCGAGGTCGAGGGCGTGAGCCTGCTCGACCGCCAGCTCGCGGTGCTGCGCAGCGAGGGGGTGGCCGACATCACGCTGATCGGCGGCTATCGCAGCGACATGCTGAAACGCCCGGGTCTGGGGCTCGAGCTGAATCCGCGCTATGCGGAAACCAATATGGTGTGGACGCTGTTCAGTGCCGAGTCGGCGCTGCAGGGCGATCTGGTGCTGGCCTATGGCGACATCGTCTATTCGCGCGACGTCCTGCGTGCGCTGCTGGCGTCGACCGCCGACATCGCGGTGACCATCGATCTGGACTGGGAGCAGTACTGGCGGGCGCGCAACGAGAACCCGCTGGACGATGCCGAAACCCTGCGCATGGACGCAGCCGGCCGCATCATCGAGATCGGCCAGAAGCCGGTGTCGCTGGAACAGATCCAGGGCCAGTACATGGGGCTGATGAAGTTCTCGCCGCGTGGCCTCGACATCCTGCGTGACACCTTCCATCGCGCCCGTGCCGCCGGCGCGCTGCGCGGCAAATCGCCGGAGAAGGCCTACATGACCGATCTGCTGCAGCTCATGATCGATGAGGGCAATGCCCTGTCGGCGGTCAAGATGCAGGGCGGCTGGGTTGAGGTCGATACCGTGAGCGATCTGCAGTCGCCGGTCACGTGCGAGCGTCTTGCATGCATTGCGGCCGGTTTGTGAGGTGATATCCGGGTGAAGGCGGCGCTTGCGAAGTTTTTCTCTGATCGGTACGCCAACCGTACGGCGGTAGGCGCCAACCTGCTGCTGCTGGCCATGTACCGGTTCGCATACCCTTTTGCGCGTGTTCTCAGGGCATTGCGCCTGAGTCCGAATCAGATCACGACGCTGTCCCTCCTATCTGCGGCGCTTGCTGCGTACGCACTGACCTTACAGCTGGATGCCTGGTTCTATCTCTTCTGGGCTGGAGCAGTTCTGCTGGATTTCTGCGACGGCACGGTCGCACGCATGACCGGAGAGATTCGGAAGACAGCTTTCCGCTACGATCACTCCAGTGACCTGGGCAAGATATTCCTCGTGATCCTGGGTTGTGGGTGCCGTTATGAATCGACCCAGATCTGGGTGCTGTCGGCATCGGCCATTTTCTTCTTCATGTTCTACATGGTGATCAACCATGATCTGAGCGTTGCGCGTCAGCGCCGGAGCGACTCGGCTGCGGCGCAGCCTGACACCAGAATTGCGGCATCACCTCCTACGGTATCGTTCGTACAGTCCCTCAATGCCGCGCTGCTGACCATCAATGGGCACACCTTGCTGGTTTTCTTTCTTCTGCCGCTCGGTGAGAGTGGGGCGATTCTCGGACTGAGCTATTTTCTGATGCTCTCCGCGCTTCGCGCTGCGCGCTGCATCCACATCATGCTCGGCTTGCCCAAATAGGCGATCCGCGGCGCTCTGCATGTTTCCGGTTCAACGATGTCCGACAGCACTTCTCCACTGATATCCGTCTGCATTCCGACCTACAACGGTCACCCGTACATCGAGGCGCTGATCACCGAGCTGTTGAGCTCATCGCGCAGCGATTTCGAGATCGTGGTGTCGGACGACTGCTCGACCGACGAGACCTGGGATTTCGTCGTTCGGGTCAGTCAGTCCGATCACCGTCTCCGGTGCTTTCGCAACGAGAACAATCTCGGCATGGACCGCAATTTCGCCGCTTGCGTGGCGCGCGCGCGTGGGCGCTTCGTGTGGCTGACCGGTCAGGACGACCGCCTGTTTCACGAGGGGCTGGATGCGATTGCGGCGATGATCCTGGCGCGTCCGGAACTCGATTTCCTGCACCTGAACTACACGCGGGTTGAAGAGGCCAAGAGCGACGGTGCGTCCATCCGGCCGGTAGCCGGCGATCAGCATGAGTTCGGCGTCGGGATAGACAGCTTTCTGGCCCGAACCGGCGGCTGGCTGCCCACCTTTCTTCCGCTGTTCGTGATGAAGAGGGCGCTCTGGGAGGGCGTGGACATCAGTCACTATTTCGGCACGTACTTCTGTCAGGTGGGGGCCTTCGTCGAGTCCTCGCGCGCGATCCGCTGGTGCCACCTGGACGGGAACTACGTGGTCGGACTGACGCCGGTCAATGGCTGGCAATTCAAGCCTTTGTCCTATGCTCGCATCGTTTTCGGAAACTACATCATGCTGGACCGTGTCGAGCGGCGTTGCGACTGGCTGGGGCCTGCGTTCATCCGGACGCAGTACCGGAAAATCTACGACCAGCTCGTGTACGTGCTCATCATGCTGAGTGCCTGCCGGCTCAGCGTGGATGCCCCTCTGCTGGAGGGCATGAAGCAGGCGGCCAGCCGCGTGCCGTATGTGAACCTGACGCTCAGACTGATGCTGCACATGCCGGCGCCGCTCGGGAAGCTTGCGGTCGTTCTGATCAAGGCGCGCCGGGTGCTCCGTCGATTCAGGTCCGGCATGCAATCAAGGTTGAGCACGCGTTCCGCTGCCCAGGGTGCGGGGTCGAGCTGATGTGCGGCATTCTCGGGTGGGTCACCACGCAATCAACGGACGGGCGGGCGCGTTTCGCCAGGGCGCTCGACACCTTGCGGCATCGCGGCCCTGATGATGGCGACATCTATGCCGCGGACGGCATCCTGCTCGGGCATCGCCGGCTGTCCATCATCGATCTGAGCAGCGCAGGGCGTCAGCCCATGGAGGATCCCGCGCTCGGCAACGTGATCACCTTCAACGGCGAGATCTACAACTACCTCGAGTTGCGTGCCGAGCTGGCGGCGCTTGGGCACGTGTTCCGCACCGCCACCGACACCGAGGTGCTCCTCCACGCTTTCCGGGCCTGGGGTGCGCAGGCGCTCAACCGGCTGAACGGGATGTGGGCGTTCGCGATCTGGCAGCCGGCGACCCGCACCCTGTTCATGGCGCGGGACCGCTTCGGCGTGAAGCCCTTCCATTACGCACTCACCCGTGAGGGGCTGGCGTTCGCGTCCGAACCGAAGGCCCTGCTGGAACTGTCGCCCGAACTGCGGCGAGCCGACGATGCGACCGTCTTCCGGTTTCTGTCGGCAGGCGAACTGCACGCCGGTGAAGACACTTTTTATGAAGCGGTGAAAGCGCTGCCCGCGGGCTGCTACGCCGAGTTCGGTCCGGATGCCGGCGCACCGAAGATCCGCCGCTACTGGGATTACCCTGCCCCGGCGTCCGTCGTGCAGGATCCGGAGGACGCTGCCCGCGAGTTTGCGTGCCTGCTGGACGATGCGGTCCGGCTGCGCACCCGCAGCGATGTCAAGGTGGGCCTCACGCTGTCCGGCGGGCTCGATTCCACCGCCATCCTTGCATCGGCACAGCGTCTGTCTCCGCAAGGCCTGCAGTGCTTCACGTCGGTCTATGGCGGAAACGAGCGAGGCGAGGCGCGATGGGCCGCCGCTGCCGCCCGTCCCTACGGAAGCGTGCCGCTGGAGGTCGAAGCGCCGAAGCAGTCCTGGCTGGACACGCTGCTGGACATCGCGTGGCACATGGACAGTCCGGGCTATTCTCCGGCGGTCTATCCGCTGTGGCACCTGATGAAAACCGCACGCCAGCAGGGCGTGTACGTGCTGCTCGAAGGTCAGGGGGCGGATGAGGCGCTGGGCGGCTACCCGCAGTACGCGGCGCTTTCGGTGCTGCAGCATCTGCGCGACATGCGCGGGTTCGCCGACCTTGGCGCGCTGGTCCGCACCGTCAGGACCTCAGCGCAGACCTTTTCGGCGCCCGTGCTGTTCAAGTGGCTGCTGCGCGAGCTCTTCCCGGTGCTGATCACGGCAAATCGCGGGCTGGCCGGCGCGGCGTCAGCGCTCGATCCGGCCTTCCGCGCGTCCATGCAGGGCCAGGCCGCTGCAGCGCATCCGGCAGGCAGCCGGGCGGCGGGCCACGATCTGCTGACCGCACGGTTGCTCCAGGACCATTCGAGAAATATCCTTCCGGCGCTGCTGCAGTACGGTGACGCGGTCAGCATGGCGCATGGCGTCGAATCCCGTCTGCCGTTCATGGATTACCGTCTGGTCGAATGGCTGTTCGCCCGCAATGAGACGTTCAAGATTGCGGATGGGCGTACAAAATGGCTGCTCAGACGCTACTTGCTGCAGGCGGGGCAGCCGGAAATTTCGGCCCGAAAAGACAAGCAGGGCTATCCCACGCCGGTGGAGCGGTGGATGGCGGAAGACAACGGGCGCTTCGTGCGCGATCTGCTGCTGGCGCCTGACGCCTGCATACGCAGATACTGCGACCGCGCGGCACTTGCACGCCTGATCGACCGGCACGCCTCGGGCCGCAAGGGCAGCGGCAATCACGTGTATCGACTGGTGAGTACCGAACTATGGATGCGCCGCTGCCTATCTCAACAGTAAATACCCGCGCTCCGATCGCGCTCTTCGTCTACAACCGTCCGGAACATACGCGCCGTACCGTCGAGGCGCTGGCCGCGAACGAAGGGGCCGCGGCGTCTCCGCTGTTCATCTTTTCCGATGCCCCGCGCACGCCTGCCGCTGCGCCGCTCGTGGAGCAGGTGCGTGCCTACGTCCGCACCGTGACCGGATTTGCGCAGGTGACCGTGGTCGAGCGCAGCGCGAACATGGGTCTGGCCCGGTCCATCATCGAGGGCGTCAGCGATCTGACCGAACGCTTCGGCCGGGCCATCGTGCTGGAAGACGATCTGGCCACCGCGCCCGGTTTCCTGTCCTTCATGAACGACGCGCTCGCTGCCTATGCCGATGACCCGCGGGTGTTGAGCGTATGCGGCTACATGTATCCGGTGATGTTCGATACCCCGGCCGACACCCTGTTTCTGCGCGCACCGCACAGCTGGGGCTGGGCCACCTGGAAGGACCGCTGGTCCCTGTTCCGGTCTGACGGGGCGGCGCTTCTGCAGGCACTCGAGGCGCGGCAGCTGCTGGGCGCGTTCGATGCCAACGGGCCTCACGACTACACCCGCATGCTCAAGGACCAGATCGCCGGCCGCAACGATTCGTGGTTCATCCGCTGGTATGCGGCCTCTCTGCTCGCCGACCGCATGTCCCTCTACCCGGTCCGGTCGCTGGTGAGCAATATCGGCATCGACGGCAGCGGCGTGCATTGCGCCGAGTGGCGTTTCGATCCCTATGCGGTCCAGCTGCAGGGCGGGCGGCTCAAGGTCGAGGTGGCGGAACCGGTCGAGTCCCCTGCCGCGAAGGCGACGCTCGCCCGTTACTACCGACGGGTGCAGTGGCTCCGCTACGTGAATTTCGCCTACCGGAAGCTTGCGCCGCTGCGGCGTCTTGTCGGGTGGCCCGACCCTGCCCGGCAGACGGTGCGGTCATGAGCCGGGTACTCGATCTGCTGCGCTGGGTGCTGGTGCGCCGGCGGGCGCTGGCCCGCCGCCTGCCCGGCTTCCATGCATCCGTGTTCAGCTATGCGGACGATCGCTCCACCTTCGAGGGCTACAACCAGCTGACGCCGGGTACACTGGCTTTCAGTGCGCGCGTCGGTCGGGCCAGCTACATCGGCGGCGCGCGCGTGCAGAACTGCCGGATCGGCGCTTTCTGCAGCATCGGGGCTCGCACCCGGATCGGCGGCCTGAGCCGCCATCCGACGCACTGGCTGTCCACCCATCCCGCCTTCTTTTCGCCCCGGGCGCAGGCCGGCTTTTCCTTCGTCGATGCGCTGCATTTCGACGAAGTGGCCGATGTCACGATAGGCAACGACGTGTGGATAGGCGCGGGCGTGATGGTGCTCGACGGTGTGACCATCGGGGACGGCGCGATCGTCGCCGCCGGCGCCGTGGTCACCCGCGATGTCGCGCCCTACGCGGTGGTCGGCGGCGTGCCCGCACGGGTGATCCGTTTCCGCTATCCGGACGCGTCCATCCGGGCGCTGCTCGAACTTGCCTGGTGGTCGTGGCCGCTGGAAAAGATTCGCGCCGCGGCCCCGCTGTTCCGGCAGCCCGGCGATCAGGCCGTGCAGCAATTGGTCGAGTTCGACCGCCGCCATTCATCGTGATCGCAGCCGCACGTCTCAGGCTCGCAAGCCGTCGATAGATACATGAAGATTTCCATCATCACCGTCTGTTACAACTCGGTCGCCACGCTGGGCGACACCCTTGCGTCGGTGGCCGCCCAGGACCATCCGGATGTCGAGCACATCGTGATCGATGGTGGTTCGACCGATGGCACCCAGGCGCTGGTCGAGCGCGAGGGCGGCCATGTAAAGGTGTTCGTGTCAGAACCCGACAAGGGCATCTATGACGCGATGAACAAGGGCATCCGTCGGGCGACCGGCGACATCGTCGGCTTCATCAACGCGGACGACTTCTATCCGTCGTCTGACGTGCTGTCCTCGGTGGCCGGCGTGTTCGAGGATCCGGGCATCGAGGTGTGCTACGGCGATCTCTGCTACGTGCGGCAGGACGACACCTCGCGCATCGTGCGCTACTGGCAGTCCAGCGATTTCCGTCCCGGGCTGTTCCTGCGCGGCTGGTGCCCGCCGCATCCGACCTTCTTCGCGCGTCGCGAGGTGTATGCGCGGCACGGGCTGTTCGACCTGCGCTACCGCATCGCGGCCGACGTTGAAATCATGTCGCGCTTCCTCGAAGTGGCCCGCGTGCGTGCTCGCTATCTGCCCAAGCTGCTGGTGAAGATGCGCATGGGCGGCACCACCAACCGCAGCCTGGGCAACATCTGGCGGCAGAACCGCGAGATTGCCGACGCGCTGAAATCGCACGGCCTGCCGTTCTCGCTGCCGCGCTTCGCACTGTCCAAGGTGCTGTCGCGCGGTCGCCAGTTCGTGGCGCGTCCGGACTGATGGCGGGCCTGTCGGGCAGCCCGGTCGTGGTGACCGGTGCCAGCGGTTTCGTCGGCGGCGCACTGGTGCGTCGTCTGCGCGCGGACGGGGTGCCGGTGCGTGCGGTCGTGCGCACGCCGGGCAAGGGCGGGCCGGATGCGCTGCGTGGCCCGGCACTGGGACCGGATGCGGACTGGTCCGCGCTGCTGGCCGGTGCCGATGCGGTGGTGCACACCGCGGCCCACGTTCATGTCGAGGCGACCGGCGACGAAACGGCAGGCTCGGCCTTTCGCGTGGCCAATGTCGAGGGCACCCGACGCCTTGCGGAGCAGGCCGCCGCCGCTGGCGTGCGCCGTTTCGTATTCATCAGTTCGATCGGCGTGAATGGTCCGCGTGCCGATCATCCGTTCACTGAAAGCGATGCGCCGGCGCCGCAGGGGCCGTATGCCCGCTCCAAGTTCGAGGCCGAACAGGTGCTGCGTGAAGTCGCTGCACAAGCCGGCATGCAGTGGGTCGTGCTCCGCCCGCCGCTGGTCTATGGGCCGGCGGCCCCCGGCAATTTCGCGCGTCTGGTGTGCTGGATGGCGCGTGGCGTGCCGTTGCCGCTGGGCGCGGTGCATAACCGGCGCACCTTGGTCGCCATCGACAATCTGGTCGATCTGATCGTGACCTGCCTGCACAGCGAAGCTGCAGCCGGACAGGTGTTTCTGGCCGGTGACGGCGAAAGTCTTTCCACGCCGGATCTGCTGCGCATCGTCGCGCAGGCCCAGGGCCGGCGCGCCTGCCTGCTTCCGGTACCGGTTGCGCTGCTGCGCGCCGCTGCCGCGCTGGTCGGCCGCTCGACCGACGCCGAGCGGCTGTGCGGGAATCTCGAAGTCGATATCGGCAAGGCGCGCCGGGTGCTCGGCTGGACACCGCCGCTGCCAGCGCATGAGGCGCTGCGTCGTGCGGTGGTGGAGGCCGGGTCATGAACGGGGCGCTGCTGGCGGCAGCCGTGTCGGCAGGCGGGGCGGCCGCTGTGCTCTGGCTGCTGCTGCGTACCGGCTGGGCCTGGCGCATGGCTACCGACGAGCCCAACCACCGGTCGCTGCATACACGGGTGACGCCGCGCGTCGGGGGCTGGGGGATCGTGGCTGGCACTGTGCTCGCGCTGCTGACCGCAGGGGTAGCACCGCTGTGGGCGGCGCCGGCAGCCGTGCTGGTACTGGTGTCCTTTGCTGACGACCGCCACGGCCTGTCCACCGGTCTGCGTTTCGCCATTCACTTCGTCGCGGCCGCGGCGCTGGTCGCACTGGCCGGCCTGCCCTGGCTGCTGGCGCTGCCGGTGGCGGTGCTGACGGTATGGATGACCAATCTGTACAACTTCATGGACGGTTCTGACGGGCTGGCCGGCGGCATGGCGCTGTCCGGTTTTGGCGCCTGTGCGCTGGCCGCACTGTCCGCCGGCCAGGCTGATCTGGCGGTGGTGGCGGCGGCGCTGGCGGGTGGCGCGGCGGGTTTCCTGCGGTTCAATCTGCACCCGGCCCGGGTGTTCATGGGCGACGCGGGTTCCATCCCGCTCGGTTTCATGGCTGCCGCACTGGGGCTGGAAGGCGCGCTGCGTGGCGCCTGGGCACCCTGGTTCGTGCCGGTGGTGTTCGCGCCCTTCATCGTCGATGCCAGTGTCACGCTGGCGCGCCGCATGCTGCGCGGTGAGCGCTTCTGGCAGGCCCATCGCGAACATTTCTACCAGCGGCTGGTACGCTCCGGTTTTGGACATGCGCGTACCGCATGGTTTTCCTATGCGCTGATGGCCCTGTGCGCGGCCTGCGCACTGGTCGCCCGCGCGGCGGGCGCAGCCTGGATTCTGGCGCTGCCGGCTGCGGCTCTGTTTGCCGCCGGGCTCTGGATAGACCGCCGCTGGCGCGCCTGGAACGACACTCAGGACACTCGATGAATCGCAACATCCGTTCGCTGATGGCGTACGCATTCGACCTGCTGGCGATGGTGATCGCCTGGGTCGGCGGCTACCTGCTGCGCTTCAACTTCGTCTGGCCGCACCAGTACACCGACCTCATGCTCAGCGGTGGCGCCATCCTGCTGCCGATGCACGCCATCATCTGCCGCTGGGCGGGCCTCTATCTGGGCATGTGGGTGTTCGCCAGCCTGCCTGACCTGCGTCGCGTGCTGAAGGCGGTCATGGCATCGACCCTGGTGCTGGGGCTGATGATGCTGCTGTACCGGCCGGGGCCGCTGCTCATTCCGCGTTCACTGCTGGTGCTCTATCCGCTGCTGCTGCTCATCGTGATGGGCGGTGGCCGGGTGGCTTACCGGATGTGGAAGGAACACCGTCTCTACGGCGGCCTGATCGCCCAGGGCAAACCGGTGGTGGTGGTCGGCGCCGGCCGCGGCGGCGCCATCCTGGTGAAGGAACTCGAACGCAGCCCGGACTGGCGTGTGGTCGGTCTGGTCGATGACGACTCGCTCAAGTGGGGGCGCGAACTGGCGGGGCATACGGTCTATGGGCCGGTGTCCAGCCTGCCCGAGGTGCTGCAGGCGGAGAAGGCGCGACACGTCATTCTGGCCATGCCGTCGGCGGCCCGCGCCAGCATCCGTGCCGCCACCGATCTGGCGGCCGCGGCCGGTGCCGAGGTGTTTACCGTGCCCGGCATCGAGGACGTCATGTCCGGCAAGGTGTCCATCGAGGCGCTGCGCAAGGTCGAGATCGAGGATCTGCTCGGGCGCGAACCGGTGCAGCTGGACAACAACGGGCTGCAGCATCTGATCGCCGGGCGTACCGTGCTGGTCAGTGGCGCGGGCGGCTCGATCGGCAGCGAACTGTGCGTGCAGATCGCCCGCCTGAAGCCGGCGGTGCTGGTGCTGTTCGAATCGTCGGAATTCGCGCTTTACCGCATCGAGCAGAAACTTCAGTCGCTGCACCCGGGGCTGGTGCTGCGCTGCCTGGTCGGTGACGTGAAGGACGCGGCACGGATGCGCGCGGTGCTGCAGCAGGCCCAGCCGCAGGTGGTGTTCCATGCGGCGGCCTACAAGCACGTACCGCTGATGGAGAGCGACAACGCCGCCGAGGCGCTGCGCAACAACACGCTGGGCACGCTGGTGATCGCGCGCGCGGCGGTGGCGGCCGGCGTCGAGCGCTTCGTCATGGTGTCCACCGACAAGGCGGTCAATCCGACCAATGTGATGGGCGCGAGCAAGCGGCTGGCCGAAATGGTGTGCCAGGCCATGCAGGGCGCGGGGGGCACGCGTTTCGTCTGCGTGCGTTTCGGCAATGTGCTCGGATCTTCCGGCAGCGTCATTCCGCTGTTCCAGGAGCAGATCGCCCGCGGCGGCCCGGTCACCGTCACCCATCCGGACATCATCCGCTACTTCATGTCGATTCCCGAGGCGGCTCAGCTGGTGCTGCAGGCGGCGCTGATGGGCGAGGGCGGCGAAATATTCGTGCTCGACATGGGCGAGCCGGTGCGCATCGCCGATCTGGCGCGCGACATGATCCGGCTGTCCGGCATGTCCGAAGCCGACATCAAGATCGAATTCACCGGACTGCGGCCGGGCGAAAAGCTGTACGAGGAACTGCTGGCCAGCGACGAAACCACGCGGCCGACGCACCACCCCAAAGTGCGTATCGCGCGGGCGCGCTCGGTCGATGACGAACTCTGGCTGGCACGGCTGGAGCGCTGGCTCGGTACCGGGCTGCCGGCCGATCCGCCGGCACTGCGCGGCGAACTGGCGCAGTGGGTGCCCGAGTACGCGCCGCAGAACGACGGCCCGGCGCCGCTGCCGACCGCGCCCGCCTCGGGCGAACGCGTGAGCGGCGCATGAGCACCTGGGCCATCGGCGATCTGCAGGGCTGTTTCGACCCGCTCGAAACCCTGCTCGAACGCTGCGGCTTCGACCGGCGGCGCGACCGGCTGTGGTTCGTCGGCGATCTGATCAACCGCGGTCCGAAGTCGCTGGAAACGCTGCGTTTCGTGCGTGACCTGGGCGATGCGGCGGTCACCGTGCTGGGCAATCACGATCTGTCGCTGCTGATGATCGCGGCCGGCCACGGCAAGCTGCACCGGCTCGATACCTTTCACCATGTTCTGGACGCACCGGACCGCGACGAACTGGTGGACTGGCTGCGTCACCGGCCGATGATGCATGTCGACGGGCCGCATGCGATGGTGCATGCCGGCCTGCTGCCGCACTGGGACGTGCCGCAGGCGCTCGGCCTGGCACGCGAGGTCGAACAGGCGCTGCGCGGCCCGGATCATGTCGAGTTCATGGCCCGCATGTGGGGCAGCGAGCCGGCGGCCTGGAGCGATACGCTGGCCGGCTGGGACCGCCTCCGCGTCATCGTCAATGCGATGACCCGCATGCGCTTCTGCACGCCGGGCGGGCACATGGATTTCCACAGCAAGGGCGAGCCGGACGAACCGCCGGTCGGTCATCTGCCCTGGTACGCCATCGAAGGCGCGCGCTGGCGCACCCACACGCTGGTGTGCGGCCACTGGTCGGCCCTGGGTTACCGCACCGCCCCCAACCTGATCGCGCTCGATTCCGGCTGTCTGTGGGGCGGTCAGCTCACCGCAGTGCGGCTGGAGGACGGCGCCGCGGTGCAGGTGGACTGCGAGCGCTGTGCGCGGATGTAGCCGCACACGGCGCCGCTCCGCATAGAATGCAGCCTCGACACGGAGACTTCCCACCATGATCGGGCTGTTCCTGATAACCCACAGCAGTTACGGCGAGTCGCTGATCCAGTGCGCCTGCCACGTGCTCAACACGCGGCCGCCCCAGATCGCGCAGCTCGGCGTGTCCGGGCAGGACGATCCGCTCGATCTGCTGCCGATGGCGCGCCGCCTCATGTCGGTGGTCGACAGCGGCGAAGGCGTGCTGCTGCTGACCGATATTTTCGGTGCCACGCCGGCCAACCTCGCGCTCAAGCTGTGCGAGCCGGACCGGGTGGAGGCAGTCGCCGGCGTCAATCTGCCGATGCTGCTGCGTACGCTCACCTACCGTGAGCGCGAGGATCTGCACGGTCTGGTCAATAAGGCGGTCAGCGGTGGCCGCGATGGAGTGATGGCGATGAAGGTGGGGCGCGATGCCAAGACGTGAGATCGAAATCACCAACAAGCTCGGCCTGCATGCGCGGGCCTCGGCCAAGCTCACCCAGGTCGCCAGCCGCCACGGCTGCGAGGTGTGGCTGGAGCGCAATGGCCGGCGCATCAACGCCAAGAGCATCATGGGCGTCATGATGCTGGCTGCCGCCAAGGGGACGACCATCGTGATCGAAACCGAAGGCGCCGATGCCGATCAGGCCATGAGTGCCCTGGTGGCACTGATAGAGGACAAGTTCGGCGAGGGCGAGTGAAGTGACCTTCACGCTGCATGGCCTGGCGGTGTCAGGTGGCATCGCCATCGGTCACGCCTATCTGGTGTCGCACGCGACGCTGGAAGTGGCCCACTACACGGTGACCGCACGCAAGGTCGAGGACGAAGTCACCCGGCTGGGCACCGCCTTCGACGCGGTGCGCGCCGAACTGGCCGACCTGCGCAGCGGGCTGCTGAACGACAGCACCGAGGCGCGAGGCGAACTGCTGGCCTTCGTCGACCTGCACAGCATGATCCTCGACGATCCGACGCTGTTCGACGAAGCCTGCGAATACGTGCGCAGCCGCCGCTGCAACGCCGAATGGGCGATCAAGCGCCAGATGGACCGCCTGGTCGAACAGTTCGAACAGATCGACGACGCCTATCTGCGCAGCCGCAGCGCCGACGTGGTGCAGGTGGTCGAGCGCGTGATCAAGGCGCTGGCCGGCAAGCGCAACCGCATGAGCACCCGCCGGCGCGACACCGACAGCATCGTGGTGGCGCACGACCTGTCGCCGGCCGACACGATCCAGTTCAAGGCGCAGCGCATCGCCGCCTTCGTGACCGATCTCGGCGGCGCCACCTCGCACACCGCCATCGTCGCGCGCAGCCTCGCCATTCCGGCGCTGGTCGGCATGCACCACGCGCGCACGCTGATCCAGGACGACGACCTGCTCATCGTCGACGGTCTGCGCGGCGCGCTCATCATCAATCCGGACGAGCGCATCCTCGACGAGTACCGGCTGCGCGCGCGCGAGATCGAGATCGAGCGCTCCAAGCTCAAGCACCTCACGTCGGCGGTCGCCACCACGCTGGACGGCGAACAGGTGCAGCTGTTCGCCAACATTGAACTGCCGCAGGACGTCGAGCAGGTGAAGGAGGTCGAGGCCGACGGCATCGGCCTGTTCCGCACCGAATTCATGTTCCTGAACCGCGACGCGCTGCCGGACGAGGACGAACAGTTCGAGGCCTATCGCAGCGTGGTGCAGGCGATGAAGGGCAAGCCGGTCACGCTGCGCACGCTGGACATCGGCGCCGACAAGGCCCTGCGCGGCGCCGAGCGCAGCGAAGCCAATCCGGCGCTGGGCCTGCGCGCCATCCGCTACTGCCTGGCCGAGCCGCGCATGTTCGTCACCCAGCTGCGCGCCATCCTGCGCGCCGCCCACTACGGCAAGGTGCGCATCCTGTTGCCCATGGTGGCGTTCCAGCACGAGATCGAATCCGCGCTCGCGATGATCGCGCTCGCCAAGCAGCAGTTGCGCGAAGCCAACCGCAAGTTCGACGACCGGGTCGAGGTCGGCGCCATGGTCGAGATTCCGGCGGCGGCGATGGCGCTCGGCACGCTGATGAACCACTTCAGCTTCCTGTCCATCGGTACCAACGACCTGATCCAGTACACGCTGGCGATCGACCGTGCCGACGAGGCAGTGGCCCATCTGTACGACCCGCTGCATCCGGCGGTGCTGCGACTGGTGCAGCAGGTGATCGCCCAGGCCAAGCGGGTGGGCATGCCGGTTGCGGTGTGCGGTGAAATGGCCGGCGAACCGCAGTTCGCCCGCCTGCTGCTGGGCATGGGACTGCGTCAGTTCTCGATGCATCCGTCGCAGTTGCTGGAGGTGAAGCGCGAGGTGCTGCGCTGCGACTGCGGCGATGTGGCGCCGCGCGTGATCAAGCTCTTGCGCTCTGACGATCCGATCCGCATCCGCGAGCAGCTTGAGCGCATCAACGCCGGCAGCACGCCGGTGCAGTGAGCCGCATGCGCATCCTGGGCATAGACCCCGGCCTGCGCATCACCGGCTTCGGCGTGCTCGAAGCCGAGGGCGCACAGCTGCGCTACGTTGCCAGCGGCCGCATCACCTCGAACGAGCGCGAGCCGCTGCCGTCGCGCATCGCCACGCTGTTTTCCGGCATACGCGAAGTGGTCGATACCTGGCAGCCGACGCATGCGGCGGTCGAAATCGTGTTCGTGAACGTGAATCCGCAATCGACGCTGCTGCTGGGCCAGGCGCGCGGTGCCGCGCTGTCGGCACTGACCGCCACCGGCCTGCCGGTGGCCGAATACACCGCGCTGCAGGTGAAACAGGCGGTGGTCGGCCACGGCAAGGCGAACAAGGATCAGGTGCAGTACATGGTGGCCCGCCTGCTCGCGCTGGCCGCAGCCCCCGGTGCCGACGCCGCCGATGCGCTGGCCTGCGCCATCTGCCATGCGCACGCCGCCCGCGGCATGGGCGCCATCGGCGGGCCGGGGGCACGCCGTCGCGGCGGGCGTATCATCGCGCGTCGTCCGGCCTGATTCCGGGAGCGGCGCCCCTGCCGCGACGCGGCCCGTGCAAGGCGCTTTCTTCTGCTCACGGCCAGAATCGCGGCGGTGGCGCCGCTCCCACGGCACCCTGACCCGGCACCCCATCCTTCCACCCAGGAGTCCTCATGATCGGTCGCCTCACCGGCACCCTGCTGGAAAAGAATCCGCCGCGCATCCTGCTCGATGTACAGGGCGTGGGCTATGAAGTCGATGTGCCGATGAGCACCTTCTACAACCTGCCGGCCACCGGCGAACGAGTGACGCTGCACACCCATTTCGTGGTGCGCGAGGACGGTCACTTCCTGTTCGGTTTCGGCGCGCCAGCCGAGCTGGCGGCTTTCCGCCAGCTGGTGAAGATCAGCGGCATCGGGCCGCGCATGGCGCTGGCGGTGCTGTCCGGCATGTCGGTCGATGAACTGGCGCGCGTGGTGGCGGCGCAGGAAGCCGGCCGCCTGACCAAGATTCCGGGCATCGGCAAGAAGACCGCCGAACGCCTGCTGCTGGAACTGCGCGACAAGCTGATGCCCACGGTGTCGCTGGCGGCTGCGGTCACGCCGGATGCCGGTGCCGACATCCTGAACGCGCTGGTCGCGCTCGGCTACAGCGATCGTGAGGCGCAGGCTGCGCTGAAGACCCTGCCGGAAGGCGTGGGCGTGTCAGACGGCATCCGGCTGGCGCTGAAGGCGCTGTCCAAGGCCTGAAACGGGGGGCAGCGGCGGGGCCGCGCCCCGCTCAGAACTCCAGCGAGTCCGCGAACTTCAGTGCGCTGAGCTGGGCACGATTGACCGCATCCGGCTGCAGGCCCAGCGAATGGGTCAGTTCGGCCAGTGCGTGGGCAGTGGGCTCCTCGCAGGCGCGCGCCAGTTTGAGGAAGGGCGTGTAGGCGCCGTCGCGGCCCAGCAGCGCGTCGCTGATGCGCTCCGGCAGCGTCATTTCTTCCAGCACCGCTTCCATCGGTGCGCCCAGCAGGCGGTCCAGCAGCGAGAAAGCGCCGGCGATGAACAGATTGTCGTGTTCCTCGCGCGGGAAGAATTCGGCGCCCAGCACTTCCATCAGCCGGCCGCGTGCGATCGCCGCCTGCATCAGCGCCGGGGCCGACGGATCCTTGGCCGCGGTCACCAGCAGCAGCGACAGCCACTTGTTCAGCTTTTCATAGCCGAGGATGACCACCGCGTGGCGGAAGGACTGCACTTCGCACATCAGACCGAAACCGGCCGAGTTGATGTAGCGCAGCAGCTTGAAGGACAGCGCCACGTCCTGCTTGAGTGCGGTTTCGATCTTCTGCACGTCGGCATTGTGGCGCACCAGATTCAGCACGCGCACGATCTGCGCATGCCCGGGCGCCAGCTTCTTGCCGGCCGCGGCCTGCAGGCCGGCCTTGAAGAACCAGCCGGTGGCGCCGCCGTAGCCGGCCTTCACTGCGGCGTCGAAACCGGTCACGTCCTCGATGCCGGTGGCCAGCGGAATGCCCGCCACCTGGATGGTGGAGGGCTGCACCCGGGCATCCGCCATCACGAAGCGGAAATTCAGCCCGGCCGGCAGGCCGATACCGGCCTTGTAGTCGGACAGCACCAGCGGCAGCCCGGCCTGGGCCAGCTGGCCCACCGCCGCTGCGGTCACGGGGTCGGCCAGCGACGGCGCGTTCACTTCCAGCATGGCGCCTTCCGGTGCAATCCAGTCGGCCAGCGTGGCGTCCGGCGTGCAGCCGGCCAGCCCGACGAACACCGGGCGGGCCAGCGGCCAGTCCTCGCCCAGCGCTTCCAGTGCGCGGACCGCGGTGGCGCAGTCCGGGGCGTGCACCCGCATGCGGGTGGCGGTGATCGCACGCTGTTTGTTGACGACCGGTTCGCGGGTGAGGAAGACGTTCGGGCTCATGAGGTGGATCAGGTCGAATAGGTGAATGAATCGGCGTGAAAGTGCTCTATCGGCAGCGCGCACTGGCGGGTGAAGTCGTCCTTGGCCGCGTCGATCATGGCCGGGCCACCGCAGGCATACACCTGGTGCCCGGACAGGTCGGGCAGATCGGCCATCACCACCTGATGGACCAGGCCGGTGCGGCCGGTCCAGGCGTCGCCGGCGGCGGGCTCGGACAGCACCGGCACGTAGCGGAAGCCGGGCAGGGCGGCGGTCCAGCTTTCGGCCAGTTCGTTCATGTACAGGTCCTGCTTCGTGCGCGCGCCCCAGTACAGCGTGATCGGCTGCGTGTAACCCACCTTGATCGCGTGCTCGATCACCGCCTTCATCGGCGCGAAGCCGGTGCCGCCAGCCACCATCACCACCGGGCGCGCCACGTCCTCGCGCAGGAAGAAGCTGCCGTGCGGGCCTTCGAAGCGCAGGATGTCGCGCTCCTTCATGCTGTTGAACACGTGGCCGGTGAAATGGCCGCCCGGCACTTCGCGGATGTGCAGCGTGATGAATTCGTCGTCGTGCGGCGCATTGGCGATCGAGAAACTGCGGCGCTTGCCTTCCTTCAGCAGGAAATCGATGTACTGGCCGGCCAGGAACTGCAGGCGCTCGTTGGCCGGCAGCTTGAGCTTGAGCAGCATCACGTCGGGCGCGAGCTTCTGGATTTCCTGTACCCGGGTCGGCAGCGTGCGCACCGCGATGTCCTTCAGGCCGCCGACCTCGCGGCATTCGAGCACCAGGTCGGAGCGCGCGGTGGCCACGCAGAACAGCGCGTAGCCCTGGGTCTTTTCGGCATCGGTCAGCTTGGCGGCCTGATGCTGGCCGTAATCGACCGTGCCGGACAGGACCTTGCCCTTGCACGAGCCACAGGCGCCGTTGCGGCAGCCATAGGGCAGGTTGAAGCCGGCAGTGAGCGCGGCGTCGAGCAGGCGGGTTTCGGCATCGGTGGTGAAACAGTGCTGGCTGGGCTGGAGGGTGACCTGATAGGACATGGCTGCGTGAGACAATCCGGTAATGAACAGAACGAAACGGTCGCGACGGTCCGCCCCTGCTGCATGGTGCGGCGCGCGGTCAAGACTGCTGATTGTAGGCTGTGGCGACGTCGCGCGTCGCGCCCTGCCCGGTTTGACGCGTCGCGTGCGCGTGCTGGCGCTTGCCCGCAGCGGTGATTCAGCGGCTGCGCTGCGGCCGCTGGGCGTGCGCTGCGTGCGGGCCGACCTCGACGACCGGCGCAGCCTGCGACGCATTGCGTCGCTTGCCCGCTGGGTCTGGCATTTCGCGCCGCCGCCCAATACCGGCGGTGCGACCGATGCGCGCAGTCGCGCGCTGGTCGACGCGCTGACGGCCGCCGGCCGCGTGCGGCGCCTGTGCTACATCAGCACCAGCGGTGTCTATGGCGACTGCGCCGGCGCCGTGGTGCCGGAAACCCGGCCCTTGCGCCCCGCCAGCGCCCGCGGCAAGCGGCGGGTCGATGCCGAGCGCGCGGTGCGTACGCTGGCACGCCGCGGCGTCGCGGTATCCATCCTGCGCGCGCCCGGCATCTACGGGCCGGACCGCCTGCCGCTCGACCGCCTGCGCCGCGGTGATCCGGTGCTGCGCGCCGAGGACGACGTGCACACCAATCACATCGACGCAGCCGATCTCGCCCGGCTGGCCTGGGCGGCGCTGCATCGCGCGCGGGGCGGGCGTACTTTCAATGCCAGTGACGACACCCGGCTGAAGATGGCCGACTATTTCGACCGTGTGGCCGATGCCTGCGCGCTGCCGCGCCCGCCGCGGGTGTCGCGCGCCGAAGCCGGCGAGCGGCTGAGCCCGATGACGCTCTCCTTCATGAGCGAATCGCGGGTGCTGGACAACCGCCGCATGAAGCGCGAACTGCGCCTGCGGCTGGCGCGGCCCGATGTCGACGCGGTGCTCGCCGACGCACTGAATTCCTCTTCCACGACCTCCTGACCCTGTCGACCATGCAAAGCAGCTATCTGTGGGCCAAGGCCCTGCACATCGTTTTTGTCACCAGCTGGTTCGCCGGCCTGTTCTACCTGCCGCGCCTCTTCGTAAACCTCGCCATGCTCGGCCCGGAGGAAGTCGCCGTGCGCGACCGCCTGCTGCTGATGTCGCGCAAGCTGCTGCGCTTCATGGGCCCGCTGTCCGGCCTCGCGGTCGGTTTCGGCCTGTGGCTGTGGCTGGGCGAGGGCATCTCCGGTGGCTGGATGCACGCCAAGCTCACGCTGGTGCTGCTGCTGATCGGCTATCACCATTACTGCGCACGGCTGCTGCGCGACTTCGAGGCCGGGCGCAACACGCGCAGCCATGTCTGGTACCGCTGGTTCAACGAAGCGCCGGTGCTGGTGCTGTTCGCGGTGGTCATCCTCGTCGTGCTGAAGCCCTTCTGAGCCATGAATACAACTTCGAACTCCCCCAGACCCGGCGTGCGCGCCGTTCGCCGCGTGGTCCGCGAAGAGCCGGAACTGAAGCCGGGCCAGCATTTCTTCTCGCCCTGTCCGCGCGGTCTTGAACCGGTGCTGGCCGAGGAACTGACCCGCCTCGGCGCGGCCGATGTGAAGGTGGTGCCGGGTGGCGTCGGCTTCACCGGTGAGTGGAAGCTGGTCTATACCGTCAATCTGGAAAGCCGCATCGCCACCCGCGTGCTGTGGCGCGTCGGTCAGGGGCCGTACCGCAAGGAAGACGACATCTACAAGCTGGCCTACGGGCTGCAGTGGGAACGCTGGTTCAGCCCCAAGCGCACGCTGCGCGTCTATACGACTGCGGTGCGCTCGCCGCTGAAGAGCGTCGATTTCGTGACGCTGCGGGTGAAGGACGCGATCTGCGACCGCATGCGCGAACAGACCCGTCAGCGGCCCAGCATCGACACCGCCAATCCGGACGTGCGCGCCCACGTGTTCCTGACCGACCGCGAAGCCACGCTCTACCTCGATACCTCGGGCGAGCCGCTGTACAAGCGCGGCTTCAAGGTGGCCGCAGTCGAGGCGCCGATCAAGGAAAACCTCGCCGCCGGCATCATCATGCTGTCCGGCTGGGACAAGGTGGAGCCCTTCTTCGACCCGATGTGCGGCAGTGGTACCTTCCTGATCGAAGCGGCGCAGATGGCGCTCGACATCGCGCCCGGCCTCGGTCGCAGTTTCGCCTTCGAACATCTCACGCCCTTCAGCGCCGGTGCGTGGGCGACCGTCCGCGATGCTGCTGCCGCGCGCGCCCAGCCGCCGCGCGAACTGCCCATCTTCGGCTCCGACATTTCCGGCCGCGAACTGGCGCGCACCAAGGAAAACCTGCAGGCAGCAAAGCTGCCCTGGGTGGTGCGGGTCGAGGGGGCGGATCTGCTCGACCGCGAACCGCCTACCGACCACGGCGTGATGGTGACCAACCCGCCCTACGGCGTGCGACTGGAAGACAAACCGGCGCTGGACGCCTTCTACCCGAAGCTCGGCGATCTGCTGAAGCAGCGCTACGCCGGCTGGCGCTGCCATTTCATCACCGCCGATCCGGACTTCCCGAAGCTGATCAAGCTGAAGGCCAGCCGGCGCACGCCGCTGTTCAACGGTGCGCTGGAATGCCGGCTGTTCGAGTACCGCATGGTCGAAGGCAGCCTGCGCGGACCGAAGCCCACCGCCGCCGGCGAACCCTGAGGCCTGCCGGCAGTCTGATCGGGCGTCGCCCTTGAAAGGACTGCCGGATGCGCTTCACGCCCTGCAAGACATGGATGTGCGCCGCGCTGATCGCGTGCGCGCTGCCCGCCGGCGCCGCCGCGCCGGCCGCCAATGACTGGACGCTGGCCGGCAGCCTCGGCCTGATGCAGTTCATCGTGGTGCCAGAGGCCTCCGCGCGCGACCGCGACTACTACACGCGAGTGATCGAACAGCGCTGCGGCAAGGAAGAAACCTGCTTCCTGCGCTTCTTTACCAACAGCACCGGTGCCCCGCCCACGGTGCCGCTGCCGGACGCCATCCTGGCCGAACCGACCGCCATGTTCCAGCGCTCGGTCAAACAGTTGCGCGAGCAGTTCCAGTGGAGCTGCCGGCTGCAGCTGGCGGAAGCGAACTGCTTCTGAGCGCCGCGGCGCTTCGTGCGCGAAGCGATAGATTGCGCGTTGCAGCATGCGCTTGATGCACATCAATCCCCTACGGCTGGCAGGGCCTTAGCGTGACGGCATGAGACGTCTCAACGGTTTCACGAGCACCGTCCGGACGCCATGCCATTCATTCATCAGGGGAGTTTCATCATGAAAACCATTCTTTGTGCGCTTGCAGCAGGTGCTCTTTCGCTCACCGCCGGCAGCGCCTTCGCCGCCGACGCCGCCACCGACGCCGCCATGGTCAAGCTGGCCGGCAGCAGCGGCTGTACCGTGTGCCACAGCGTCGAGCCCTCGACCAAGGCAGGCGAAAAGCCGGTCGGCCCGGCCTGGCGCGACGTCGCCGCGCGCTACGCCGGCAACAAGGACGCGCAGAAGACGCTCACCCAGACCGTGATGAAGGGCTCCAACCCCTACGACAGCCACTGGAAGGGCAAGGCCGCCGGTCTGGCCATGCCGCCCAACGCGGTCGCGATCAACGAAGCCGACGCCGGCAAGCTGGTGGGCTGGATCCTGTCGCTGAACACGAAGTGAAGCCGTGCCGGGCCGGGCGCCCGGCTTGACTTGAACCCCGCACCCCCTTAAGGTGCGGGTCCGCGCCGATTTGAGCCTCCAGCTTGCGGGCGCGTTATAAATGCCGCTAAAGCGAGCTGCCCACGACCCGTCAGCACGCTTTCCGCGTCCGGCGGGTTTTTCGTTTCTGTCTCCCGCCTTTCGATGATCACGGGTCGCCGCTCCACGGAGAGACCCGATGATTCGTCCAGACTGCACCGAACAGCTCAAGGCCCTGATGGCCCGCCGCATCCTGATCCTGGATGGCGCGATGGGCACCATGGTGCAGAAGCACCGTCTGGTCGAGGCCGACTACCGTGGCACGCGTTTCGCCGATCACCCGAAGGACCTCAAGGGCAACAACGACCTGCTGCTGCTGACGCGGCCGGACGTGATCCGCGGCATCCATGCGGCCTACCTCGAGGCCGGCGCGGACATCATCGAAACCAACACCTTCAACGCCACTACGATTTCGCAGGCCGAATACGGCCTGGAAGCCATCGTCCATGAGCTGAACGTCGAAGGTGCGCGCATCGCGCGCGAGGCGTGCGACGAATACACCGCGAAGAATCCGGACAAGCCGCGCTTCGTCGCCGGCGTGCTCGGCCCGACCTCGCGCACCTGTTCGCTGTCGCCGGACGTGAACGATCCGGGCTTCCGCAATGTCACCTTCGACCAGCTGGTCGAGGACTACGTCGCCGCGGCGCGCGGCCTGACCGAGGGCGGCGCCGACCTGCTGCTGGTCGAAACCATTTTCGACACGCTGAATGCCAAGGCCGCGCTGTTCGCGCTGGAGCAGTTCTTCGACGAGGCTGGCCGCCGCTGGCCCATCATGATTTCCGGCACCATCACCGATGCCTCCGGCCGCACGCTGTCCGGCCAGACCGCGGAGGCGTTCTGGAATTCGCTGCGCCATTCCAACCCGATCTCCTTCGGCTTCAACTGCGCGCTCGGCCCGAAGGACATGCGCCAGCACGTCGAGGAACTGGCGCACCTGGCCGACACCCACGTGTCCGCCCACCCGAACGCCGGCCTGCCGAACGCCTTCGGCGAATACGACGAAACGCCGGCCGACATGGTGAATCACCTGCGCGAGTGGGCGCAGTCCGGCTTTCTGAACATCGTCGGCGGCTGCTGCGGCACCACGCCTGACCACATCGCCGCGTTCGCGCAGGCGATGGACGGCATGGCGCCGCGCGTCGTGCCGGAGATCGAGCGCAAGCTGCGCCTGTCCGGGCTGGAAGCGTTCAATGTCGGTGCCGATTCGCTGTTCGTGAACGTCGGCGAGCGCACCAATGTGACCGGCTCGCGCGCCTTCGCGAAAATGATCCTGGAATCGCGCTTCGACGACGCGCTGGCTGTGGCCCGCCAGCAGGTCGAGAACGGCGCCCAGGTGATCGACATCAATATGGACGAGGCGATGCTGGATTCGGTCGCCGCGATGGAGCGCTTCCTCAAGCTCATCGCCTCCGAGCCGGACATTTCGCGTGTGCCCATCATGCTCGACTCGTCGAAGTGGAGCGTGATCGAAGCCGGCCTGAAGTGCATCCAGGGCAAGGGCGTCATCAATTCGATCTCGATGAAGGAAGGCGAGGCCGAATTCCTGCGCCAGGCCAGGCTCGCGCGCCGCTACGGCGCCGCGGTCATCGTGATGGCCTTCGACGAAAAGGGCCAGGCCGACACCTACCAGCGCAAGACCGAAATCTGCCAGCGCGCCTACACGCTGCTGACCGAACAGGTGGGCTTCCCGCCGGAAGACATCATCTTCGATCCGAACATTTTCGCCATCGCCACCGGCATCGCCGAGCACGACAACTACGCGGTCGATTACATCGAAGCGGTGGGCTGGATACACAAGAACCTGCCGTACGCCAAGACGTCAGGCGGCGTGTCCAACGTGAGCTTCTCCTTCCGTGGCAACGACCCGGTGCGCGAGGCGATCCACACGGTGTTCCTGTACCACGCGATCAGCAATGGTCTGTCGATGGGCATCGTGAACGCCGGCCAGCTGGGCGTATACGAAGACATTCCGCAGCCGCTGCGCGACAAGGTCGAGGACGTGGTGCTCAATCGCCACCCGGGGGCCGGCGACGCGCTGGTCGAATTCGCCATCACGGTGAAGGGTCAGGCGAAGGAATCGACGCAGGATCTGGCCTGGCGCGAATGGCCGGTCGAGAAACGGCTGGAGCACGCACTGGTCAAGGGCATCACCGAATTCGTGGTCGAGGACACCGAAGAGGTGCGCGCACGGCTGGAAGCCGAAGGCATGCCGCCGCTGGCGGTGATCGAAGGCCCGCTGATGGCCGGCATGAACCACGTGGGCGACCTGTTCGGTGCCGGCAAGATGTTCCTGCCGCAGGTGGTGAAGTCCGCCCGCGTGATGAAGCAGGCGGTGGCGCATCTGCAGCCCTATATCGAGGCGTCGAAGAAGGCCGGCGAAACCAAGGGCCGGGTCGTCATGGCCACGGTGAAGGGCGATGTGCACGACATTGGCAAGAACATCGTCGGCGTGGTGCTCGGCTGCAATGGCTACGAGGTGATCGACCTCGGCGTCATGGTGTCGTGCGACCGCATTCTGCACACCGCGCGCGAACAGAAGGCGGACATCATTGGCCTGTCCGGCCTGATCACGCCGTCGCTGGAGGAAATGAGCCACGTCGCGTCGGAAATGAAGCGCGAGGGCTTCGACATTCCGCTGCTGATCGGCGGCGCCACCACCTCGCGTGCGCACACCGCGATCAAGATCGCGCCCCATTACGACCACCCGGTGGTGTATGTACCCGACGCCTCGCGCGCGGTCGGTGTGGCGACCAGCCTGCTGTCGAAGGAACAGCGCGTGGCCTATGCCGCAGAAGTGGCGGCCGACTACGTGAAGATCCGTGAACAGCACGCGGCCAAGAAGGGCCAGAAGCTGGTGTCGCTGAACGATGCGCGCGACAACGCCTACTGCTGCGGCTGGGGCAGCGAGGTCATTCCCGAGAAGCCGAACACGGTCGGCCGCCAGGTGATCGCCGATCAGGATCTGGCCGCGCTGGTGGACTACATCGACTGGGGCCCTTTCTTCCAGACCTGGGAGCTGTCGGGTCCGTATCCGGCCATCCTCGACGATGCCGTCGTCGGCGAGGAAGCGCGCAAGCTGCTGGCCGACGCGCAGGCCATGCTGCAGCAGATCATCGCCGGCAAGTGGCTCACCGCGCGCGCGGTCTATGGTGTGTGGCCGGCCAACAGCCGTGGCGACGACATCGAGTTCTATGCCGACGAGACGCGTCTGAATACCACGATGACCTGGCACAACCTGCGCCAGCAGCACGAACGTCCGGCCGGCAAACCGCATTACTGCCTGTCCGATTTCGTTGCGCCGCGCGCCAGTGGCGTGGCCGACTGGGCAGGCGCCTTCGTGGTGACCGCCGGCATCGGCATCGAAACCAAGCTGGCCGAGTTCGAGAAGACGCACGACGACTACAGCAGCATCATGCTGAAGGCGCTGGCCGACCGTCTGGCCGAAGCCTTTGCCGAGTATCTGCACGCCAAGGTGCGGCGCGAGGACTGGGGCTATGCGCGCGACGAACAGCTCGACAACGCGGCGCTGATCGCCGAGAAGTACCGCGGCATCCGGCCGGCGCCGGGCTATCCGGCCTGCCCGGACCACACCGAGAAGGGCGATCTGTTCCGTCTGCTCGATGCCGAGGCGGCGATCGGCGTGTCGCTGACCGAAAGCTACGCCATGCTGCCGACCGCGGCGGTGAGCGGCTTCTACCTCGCCCACCCGGACGCGCAGTATTTCGCGATCACCAAGGTGGGTGCCGATCAGGTGGCCGATCTGGCGGCCCGCAAGGGCATGCCCGAGCCGGTCATGAAGCGCTGGCTTGCGCCGGTGATCTGACCGACGGTCTGTGTCAGGCCGCGTGGCGTGCTTGCCCTGCCGCGCGGCCCTTGTAATACGAAGCGCCGGTGCGGCCGCTTCGACGAAACGATGAAACATGTGTTGAGGCCGATGCAGGCGGCCGATGTCCCTGAAATCCTGCGCCTGCAGGCCGCGGCCTATGCAACGGCCGCCTTCGAACCGGAATCCGCTGCGGTCTATCTGAACCGGATGGCGCTGGCGCCCGACCTGTGCTGGGTGGCCGTCGATCCGCAGGGCGGGCTGTTCGGCTATCTGCTGTCCCATCCCTGGCACGCCGGCAAGCCGCCGGCACTCGACACCGTGCTCGATGCGCTGCCCCGTCCGGCCACCCACTGGTATCTGCACGACTGCGCGGTCGATGCGCTTGCGCGCGGCGGCGGTGTCGCCGCGGCACTGTACGAAGCCGCACACGACGCGGCGGTGTGCCGCGGCCTGCAATGCTCTGCGCTGGTGGCGGTCGGCCAGGCCGCCGCGTACTGGGGGCTGCGCGGCTACCGGCCGGCGGAGGTTACGCATGCGCTGGACAGCTATGGCGAAGGTGCCTGCTACATGACCCGCGCGCTCGGCTGATCAGCAAGCTTTTAGAGCAGCGCCCGTCCGCGATACGGCTGCGCACAGCACTTTCCCTGACGGTGGTCGCAATCGCGGCGGAGGCGCCGCGCCCACCGGGCGAAATCGGCGCTCCGCCTGCAGGCAGCGGTTCAGCTGTCCGGCAGCAGCGCCTGTCTTTCCTGCGCGCTCAGCGACAGCGTGCGATACACGCAGTAGGCGGCGAAGGCGTCGTTGGCCGCATAGAGCTTCTGTGCGTCGGTCAGCCGCGGCATCGCCCAGTTCGTAGTGGTGACCGATTTGGACTTGCGGAAATTGCAGCCCAGCGTCAGCCCGACCGCGGCGCGTGCGCCCATCGAACTGTTGTAGCCGCGGCGGCGGAACACCGCGTCGAGGTCCAGCACCGCACGCAGCGTGGCGCCGAGGTTGGCGCGGATCTGCGCGCGGTCGGCGGACAGGCCGAAACCCACTTTCAGCAGCGCCGGGTCTTCCAGCAGTGCGACGATGGCCGCGCGATGGGCGGGGTTGCCGGCCTGCAGCAGCCAGGCGCGATCGTGCAGCGCGAACTGCACCAGATGCGGTCCGCTGCTCACTTCGCCCGGCTTGAAGGTCGGTTTTGATTCCGTGTCGAAGCCGGCTTCGCCGGCGCTGCGCAGCGCGTCGATGGCGGCTGCCAGCGCCTCCGGTGTGGCCGGTACTTCGATCCGTTCCAGCGTCAGCCCGGCGAAGGGCGGCAGGGCGTCGGTTTCGGCCTTGGTCGGCCCCATCTTCCTCATGCCGCGGCCGCCGGCAGCAGCGACACGACGGTGTCCGGTGGCCGGCACAGCTTCGCGCCCAGCGGGGTGACGACGATGGGGCGGTTCAGCAGCACCGGGTGAGCGGCAATGGCGGCGATCAGCGCGTCGTCGTCGAGCGTCTCGCTGTCCAGCCCCAGTTCGGCGTAGATGGCTTCCTTGCTGCGCATCAGTTCGCGTACCGGCACCTGGCAGGCGGCGACCAGCACCGCGATCTGGCCGGCGTCGAGCGGCGTCTGCAGGTATTCGATGACACGCGGCGTGATGCCGCGCTCGCGCAGGATGTCGAGCACGCCGCGCGAGTTGCTGCATTTCGGGTTGTGATGGACGGTGACGTCGAAATCCATGAGGGCGTCCGGTCAGAGTGGATGGCCGGACGATAGCAGAGCGCGCCCGGCCCGGTCAGGCGCGGGCGCGTTCCGCCGCTCACTTCACCGGCAGCACGGCGGGCTGGCCGGCCTTCTTCACCATGAATACCGCGAAGCGCGCAGGCGCCGTGGCGCTCAGATTGCGCGCCTGGGTGTGGATGTCGCCCGGCTTCTCCTCGAACACGTCGCCCGGTTTCAGCCGCCGTTCGGGGCCGCCCTGCACCTGCATCAGCACTTCGCCTTCGAGCATGTAGACGAATACATGCGCGTCATGACGGTGAGGCGCGCTGATTTCGCCCGGTGCCAGCGTCACCACCAGCAGGATGCCTTCGTCCAGACCCGGCTGCAGCGTCTGACTCAGCCGCAGTGCCACACCGCCGCCCGCATGTGCGTGATCGGCGGCGCATGCCGGCATGACCAGCGCGAGCAGCAGTGCGGCGAGTGCGCTCAGTCGCCCTGCGCCGGCCCTCATGCTGCTCTCCGTTCGACCGGCTGGCGCATCGAAATGGCGATGCGGTTCCAGGCGTTGATGGTGGCGACGACGAAGGTCAGTTCGGCGATCTGCACGTCCTCGAAGTGCCGCTTCAGTGCATCGAACAGTGCGTCGTCCGGCCCATCGTTCGCCGCACCGCTGCCGATGCGGGTGAGCGCTTCCGCCCAGTCCAGCGCGGCGCGTTCGGCGTCGTCGATGAAACTGCATTCGCGCCACCCGGCGAGCGTGTCCATGCGTTGCGCGTCTTCGCCGAGGCCGCGCAGCGCGGCAGCGTGCATGTCGATGCAGAAGGCGCAGCCATTCATCTGCGACACCCGCAGATGGATGCGTTCGATCAGTGTCCTGTCCAGCGTGCCGCGACCGAGCAGGTCGGACAGCGCATGCAGCGTCTTGTAGGCATCCGCGGCGAGGCGGACATAGGGCAGGCGCAGGCCGTGCATGATTCCCTCCGTTGTCTGGGCGCTCCGGATATCGGTGCGCGCATCGACAAGACGGATCAGCGGCGGCGCGTGTGACCGGCTCAGTTGACGCTGAAGCCGGTGAGCTTGTCCGGGTTCAGTACGCCGTACAGCGCGATCACCCGCTCGCCGTCGGTCACCACCGACAGCGTCGAATGCAGCACGCCCTTGCGGAAGCGCAGGATGGCCGGTTCGCCATTGACCGTGCCTTCGCGCCATTCGAGGCAGATGTCCGGATTGCGCGCCACCGCGTAGTACAGCCAGGCGATGCGGGGGGCGCCGTGCAGTGGCCTGAGCGTGGCCCAGGTCTTGCCGCCGCCGTCCGAGATCGACAGGGCGTCTTCGGCCAGCAGGCTTTCGATGTCGTCGCGCTTGCCCGACTCCGCTGCGGCCATGAAGGCGCGCAGTACCCGCAGGTGAGCGTCGCGGTCCACCGGAAAGCGCGGCCGCCGGTCGGCGACCCGGGCTTTCGCGCGATGCACCAGCTGGCGGCAGGCGGCTTCGCTGCGTTCGAGCGCGCGTGCGACCTCGGGGTAGTCGTAGTCGAACACCTCGCGCAGCAGGAAGGCGGCGCGCTCGTCCGGCGTGAGGCGTTCGAGTACCGCGATGAAGGCGATCGACAGGTTGTCGGCCAGTTCCAGCCGCGCCTCCGGCGCGATCGGGTCGGCTGCGTCCAGCGGTTCCGGCAGCCAGGGGCCGATGTAGTGCTGCGTTTCCGCCTTGCGGGCGCGCAGGCGGTCCAGGCTGAGCCGGGTCACCGTGGTCACCAGCCAGGCCTCGGCCGAGCGCAGGTCTTCCGGCGCCGATTCGTGCCAGCGCAGCCAGGCATCCTGCACCACGTCTTCCGCGTCGGCGCGCGAACCCAGCATGCGGTAGGCGATGCCGGCAAGGCGGGTGCGGTGCGGATCGAAGCTGCGGGCGAGGTCGGACATGTCAGTGCGGGGCGCGTATGCAGGGCGACACTGTAGACGCAGACACCCGGGCCGTTGTGACATGCCGGCGCCAGGCGCACGGCGACGACGGGTGTCCGCGTCCGCGAACACCCGTCGCCCTCACATCCCTTCAGGCCCGTCGCGCGTCCGGCTTCAGCCCTTCAGCGCGTTGTAGCTGGTGATCAGGTTGCGGTAGTCCGGGATGTGGTTGGACAGCAGCGTCGCCAGGCCTTCGACGTCGTTGCGCCAGTCGCGGTGCAGTTCGCACGCCACGCCGAACCAGTTGATCAGCTGGGCGCCGGCCTGCGACATGCGGTCCCATGCGGAGTGGCGGGCGATGTCGTTGAAGGTGCCGGAGGCGTCGGTCACGACGAACACGTCGAAGCCTTCCTCGATCGCCGACAGGGCCGGGAAGGCGACGCACACTTCGGTCACCACGCCGGCGATGATGAGCTGCTTGCGGCCGGTGGCCTTGATCGCCTTGACGAAGTCCTCGTTGTCCCAGGCATTGATCTGGCCCGGGCGGGCGACGTAGGGGGCGTCCGGGAACAGCTCTTTCAGTTCCGGCATCAGCGGGCCGTTCGGGCCCTGTTCGAAGCTGGTGGTCAGGATGGTGGGCAGCTTGAAGTACTTGGCCAGATCGGCGGTGGCCAGCACGTTGTTGCGGAACTTGTCCGGATCGATGTCGCGCACCAGCGACAGCAGGCCCGCCTGGTGGTCCACCAGCAGCATCACGGCGTCGTCCTTGTTCAGCTTCTTGTAGGTCGTGGTCATGGCAATTCTCCTTGCAGTTGAGGTTGGGTGCCGGGTGGGTGGCTTTGGCCTTTGTGGCTCCCGGCGGAGTGGTCCCTGCGCGCCCCGGTGCGCGCAGGGGGTGAAACGGATCAGGTTGTCGCGGCTTCGAAACGACCGCTGTTGAAATCGTCGATCGCCTCGCGAATTTCATCCTTCGTGTTCATCACGAAGGGGCCGTAGCCGGCGATCGGTTCGTCTATCGGCTCGCCGGCCAGCAGCAGCACGGTGGCGTCGCTGTCCGCGGTGATCGAGAAGCCGCTGCCCTCGCGGTGGTAGAGCGCCATCTGCGCCTCGCGCACCGGCTGGCTGCCATTGGCGCGGATCAGGCCGTGCAGCACCACCAGCGCCAGCGTGTGGCCTTCCGGCACCGTCAGTTCAAGGTCGGCGCCGGCCTTCAGCTTCAGGTCCCACACATTGATGGGCGTGAAGGTGCGGGCCGGCCCCCTGTGCCCAGCGTATTCGCCGGCGATGACGCGCAGATGTCCGGCGCCGCCTGCCAGCTCGACCACCGGAATGTCGGTCTGCGCCAGGTGCTGGTAGCTGGGGGCTGCCCGCTTGTCGCGCGCCGGCAGGTTCACCCACAGCTGCACCATTTCCAGCGGACCGCCGCGGCGGGTGAAGTCCGGCGAGTGGAATTCCTCGTGGATGATGCCGGCGCCGGCGGTCATCCACTGCACGTCGCCCGGGCCGATCACGCCGCCGGCGCCGGTCGAGTCCTGGTGGGCGACTTCGCCCTCATAGACGATGGTGACCGTTTCGAAGCCACGGTGCGGGTGGCGGCCGACACCGCGCGGCGTGTCCGACGGCTCGAAGGTCGCCGGGCCGGCGTAGTCCAGCAGCAGGAAGGGGCTCACGTGACGGCCCATCGAATCGTAGGAAAACAGCGAACGCACCGGAAAACCGTCGCCGACCCAGTGCTGGCGGGGGGCGCTGTACAGACCTGCAATCTTCTTCATGGCGTTTCTCCTGTTCGTTCGCACCGTTCCGTCTGAACCGTGCTGCGTTGAGGTGAATACTAGATACGCGACAATCGGCCCGCTAGACCGCAAAATCGCTATTCAGCGTTCTATTGGTGGAACGATGGGAGAGGCCATGCAGGATTTGAACGATCTGTACTTCTTTGCCCGCGTGGTCGAGCACGGCGGCTTCGCGCCCGCCGCCCGCGCGCTGGACATGCACAAGTCCAAGCTCAGCCGGCGCATCGCGCTGCTGGAGGAGAAGCTGGGCGTGCGGCTGATCCAGCGCTCGACCCGCCGCTTCGCGGTAACCGAAGTCGGCCAGGCCTATTACGGCCACTGCGTGGCCATGCTGGTCGAAGCCGAGGCGGCGCAGGAGGCGGTGGAGCGCACCCGTGCCGAGCCGCAGGGCATCGTGCGGCTGGCCTGCCCGACCGCGCTGCTCGAATACCAGGTGGCCGACATGCTGAGCCGCTACATGGCGGCCTGCCCGCGGGTGCAGATCCATGTGGAAAGCACCAACCGGCGCGTGGACGTGATCCGCGAAGGCTTCGACCTCGCTATCCGCGTGCGCTTTCCGCCGCTGGAGGACACTGATCTGGTGATGAAGGTGCTGGGCGACAGCCTGCAGCGTCTGGTCGCCCACCCGGATGTCGTCGCGCCGCTGGGCGAGGTGCGCGTGCCGGCCGATCTGGCGTCGGTGGCCAGCGTGGCCTGGGGGCCGGCGCAGCGCGAACACCTGTGGGCGCTGGAAGGCCCGGACGGCGCCAGCGCCGAAGTCCGGCACGCGCCGCGACTGGTGACCGACGATCTGGCCACGCTGCGCAGTGCCGCGCTGCACGGTATCGGCGTGGCCCAGCTGCCGACCATGATGGTGCGCGACGACCTTGCCAGCGGGCGGCTGATCGACGTGCTGCCGCACTGGGCGCCGCGCTGCGGCATCGCCCACGTCGTGTTCCCGTCGCGGCGCGGCCTGCTGCCGGCGGTGCGCGGGCTGGTCGATCACCTGGCGCGCGAGTTCGCGCAGCTGCCGTCCGACCTGCCGGTGGCGGGCCGTCCGTCCGCCAGCCGCGTCAGCGTGTGATGCCGGTCCGCGCCCTGTCAGGCAGAGGCCGGCCGGTTCCGGTCCTGCATGAAGTCGATGAAGGCGCGCAGCTTGCCCGGCATCTGTACCCGGTGCGGGTAGTACAGATAGAAGGCTTCCGCCGGCGCACAGCAGGTTTGCAGCAGCGGCACGAGCTGCCCGCTGCGCAGGTATTCGTCGGCGAACTGCCGGTAGACGAAGGCCAGGCCGAGCCCCTGGCGTGCGGCGTCGAGCACGCAGCGCATTTCGGTATGCACCAGACGGGTCGGCGGCTCGATCGCGACGCGCTGGCCGTCCTGCTCGAAACGCCATTCGAAGTAGCGCCCCATCGCGCCGAAACGCTGGCGTATGCAGGCGTGTTCGAGCACGTCCTCCGGCGCCGCGGGAGCGCCGTGCCGTGCGAGGTAGTCCGGCGCGGCCACCACCACCGTCCGCTGCGCCGCGCCCAGTGGTACCGCCACCATGTCGCGCTGTACCGCGTGCCCGAGCCGTATGCCGGCGTCAAAGCCGCCGGCCACGATGTCCACCATCTGGTTGTCGATGACCACTTCCAGCGCGATGTCCGGGAACTGCCGCAGGAAGTCGGCCTGGTGCGCCTGGATCAGCGATACGAAAGCCACGTGCGAGGTGTTGATGCGCAGCAGGCCTCGCGGGCGGGCGGCGGTTTCGCCAACCTGCTGCACCGAACGGCGGATCTGCTCCAGCGCGGGCGCCAGCGAGCCCAGCAGCTGCGCGCCGTGTTCGGTCAGCCCGACGCTGCGCGTGGTGCGGTTGAACAGTCGCACGCCGAGCTGCGCTTCCAGCGTCTTCACGATCTTCGACATCGCGGTCGGCGTGACATCGAGTTCTGCCGCGGCGCGCGCGAAATTCAGGTGACGCGCGACGCTGTCGAAGGCGAGCAGGGCGCTCAGGCCGGGGGCTGATTTCCCGCCTTGGGTGGGCGACAGGTGCGCGCTGCGATCCCGGCTCATATTGAGAACCAACGGTTCATGGTGAATGCGATTTTATAGGGATTCACGGACAGAGTCCGGCTGCCTATCGTGGCCGCAACTGCCCGGCCGCTGCATCGCGGATGCCACTGGCCGGGCAGGGTTGCGTACCCCTCTCGTCATTTCAAAGGATCTCTGTCATGAAAACCTATCTCGTCATCGGTGCCGGCCCCGGCATCGCCCTTGCCACGGCCGAGCGCTTCGCCCGTGACGGCTTCCGCATCGTGTTTGCCGCGCGCAGCGGTCGCAGCATTGCTTCGGGGGTGGAGGCCTTGCGTGCGGCCGGCGCCACCGTCGAGGTCGACACGATAGACGCGGCCGATCCGCAGGCCGTGGCCGCACTGGTGCGCCGCCACGCGCAGGATCTGGCCGTGCTGCACTACAACGCCGGCGTGCTGCATTACGACGCGGCCGGCGCGCTGCAGCCGCGCACGCTGGCGCAGGAAACCGTGGGCAGCCTTGACAGCGACCTGCGCACCAATCTGACCAGCGCGCTGGCCGCGGTGCAGGCCGCGCAGGCGGTGATGGCAGCGCGCGGCGAGGGCAGCATTCTGCTGACCGGCGGCGGTTTCGGCGTCGAGCCGACGCCGGCCTTCATCAATATCAGTGTCGCCAAGGCCGGCCTGCGTGCTGCCGCCCGCGCGCTGTTCGAGCCGGCGCGCGAGCAGGGCATCCATGTGGCGACGGTCACCGTCAGCACCCTGGTCGCGCCCGGCTCCGACAAGGCGAATGAAGTGGCGGACGCCTTCCGGGCCCTGCACGCCCAGCCGCGTGGCGAATGGACCTGGGAAACGGTGGTCGCCTGAACCGGGGGCGGCAGGGGAACATCCGCTGCCGCGCGCTACTCTTGAATGCCGTGCGCTCCGCACGGCATTCAAGGATTCCGATGTTCCGTACCCTGAAAGACCTGTTCGACAGCTTCTCCGCACCGGCGGCCGGTCCGGCCGCCACCGAACACCAGCTGCAGCTGGCGACCGCGGTGCTGCTGGTCGAGGTGATGCGCGCCGATCCGGAGATCGGCGACGCCGAGCGCGCCGCCGTGATGCAGGCGCTGCGCGACAAGTTCGCGCTGGCCGACGACGAGGTCGAGCGGCTGATCGAACTGGCCACCACGACCGCCGCCGAGGCCTACGACTACCAGCGCTTCACCGGCCAGCTCAACCGCGCCTTCGACGCCGCGCGCAAGCTGCGCGTGATCGAACTGATGTGGCAGGTCGCCTATGCCGACGGTCATCTGCATGCGCATGAGGCGCACGTGATGAAGAAGGTGGCCGAGCTGCTCTACATTCCGCACGCCGACTACATCACCGCCAAGCTGGCCGCACGAGACGCTGTCGGCGCGCGCTGACAGCCCGTGGATTGCGCGCGGCGGCGGGTCCGCACACAATCCCTCCGGATATTCCGGCGCCTCCCATGTCCCTCACGCTGCCCGCCCAGACCCTCGCCTGTCACGAATGCGATCTGCTGCAGACCGAGCCCGCGCTCGCGCCCGGCCAGACCGCGCGCTGCGTGCGCTGTGGCGCCTTTCTCGCGCGCAATCCGCCGGACAGCCTCGATCGCACGCTGGCGCTCACGCTGACCGCCGCCATTCTTTACGTGATCGCCAATGCCTGGCCGCTGGTCGGCCTCGAAATGCAGGGGCGGCGGGTCGAGGTGACGCTGATCGGCGCGGTGCAGGCGCTGTGGTCCGAAGGCATGACGCCGGTGGCCGCGCTGGTGTTCGGCACCGCGCTGCTGTTCCCGCTGCTTGAACTGGCAATGATTCTGGTGGTGCTCATTCCGCTGCGTCTGGGCCGGGTATCGCCGCGCATGGCGCCCTTCTTCCGGCTGGTGCGCTCGGTGCAGCCCTGGGGCATGGTCGAGGTGTTCCTGCTCGGCATGCTGGTATCGCTGGTGAAGCTGTCGCACATGGCCACCGTGCTGCTCGGCCCGGCCTTCTGGGCGATGGCCGCGCTCATCCTGACCGTGACGCTGGCCGGCCGCGCCTTCGACACCCGGCTTCTGTGGCAGGCGCCGCCAGCGGGGGCTGGCGCATGAGGCTGGCGCTGACCGCACGCGAGGCCGGGCTGATGAGCTGCCATGTCTGCGGTCAGCTGGCGCGCCATGCCGGCGGCGCGCATCTGCGCTGCCCGCGCTGCCACGCGCCGCTGCATCTGCGCAAGCCGGCCAGCATATCGACCACCTGGGCGCTCATCGTCGCGTCGGCCATCCTGTTCGTGCCGGCCAACCTGCTGCCGATGATGACCACCTCGTCGCTGCTGGGCACCCAGCGCGACACCCTCATGAGCGGCGTGGTGTTCCTGTGGCAGAGCGGCTCCTGGCCGCTGGCGGCGGTGGTGTTCTTCGCCAGCGTCGTGGTGCCGCTGCTGAAGATTCTTGCGCTGGCCTGGCTCACCGCATCGGTGCAGCGCCGTTCGCGTCGCCGGCTGATGCAGCGCGCGCGGCTGTACCGGCTGGTCGAATTCGTCGGCCGCTGGTCCATGCTGGACATCTACGTCATCACGCTGCTGGTGGCGCTGGTCAATTTCCGCGGCATCGCCACCATAGAGGCCGGCCCGGCCGCCATCGCCTTCGGCGCGGTGGTGGTGCTCACCATGTTCGCCGCCATGAGTTTCGATCCCCGCCTGATCTGGGACCCGCTTGCCGGGCCGGACGACCTTGCCCGCCATGACTGAACCGATGTCCGATCCGCGTCCTTCTCCGCCCGATGCGCTGCCGGCCGCGGTGGTCGAGCCGCCGCGCCGCTTCCGCATTCCGCTGGTGTGGATCATTCCCCTCGTGGCTGCGCTGATCGGGCTGTTCCTCGCTGCGCGCACTTATCTGGAACAGGGGCCGGTCATCACGCTGCAGTTCCGCACCGGCGCCGGGCTGGAACCGGGCAAGACCCGCATCAAGTACAGGGACATCGATGTCGGCGTGATCACCCGGGTCAAGCTGTCGAACGACGGTGCCCATGTGCAGGCCGAGGCGCAGATGGCGCGTGAGGCGGAGCGGCTGCTGGTCGAGGACACCCGCTTCTGGGTGGTCAGGCCGCGCGTGTCCGGCAGCGCGGTGTCCGGGCTCGATACGCTGCTGTCCGGTGCCTACGTCGGCATGGATGCCGGCAAGACCGACGCCTCCCGCCGCGATTTCGTGGCGCTGGAGGATGCCCCGGTGATCGCGCTCGACGTGCCCGGCCGCAGCTTCGCGCTGCACGCCGACAATCTCGGCTCGGTGGATGTCGGCACGCCGGTCTATTTCCGCCGCATTCCGGTCGGCCAGGTGACTGCGTTCAGGCTGGACGAACAGGGGCGTCATCTCGACATCCAGGTATTCATCAAGGCGCCCTACGACCGGTACGTGACGGTGGATACCCGCTTCTGGAACGCCAGCGGCATCGATCTCAGGCTGGGCGCCGATGGCCTGCAGCTGAACACCGAATCGGTCAGTTCCATTCTCACCGGCGGACTGGCTTTCGAGACGCCGGAAGGCGGCGACACCGAACCGGCCGCTGCGGACGCCGATTTCAAGGTGTTCACCACCCGTGCCGAGGCGCTGAAGCAGCCCAGCGCCAGCGCCCAGGTGTGGCGGCTGCGCTTCACCGAAACCGTGCGTGGCCTGTCTGTCGGTGCGCCAGTGGATTTCCGCGGCATACAGATCGGCGAGGTGATCGCCATCGAGCCGGATGTCGACGTCGATGCGGCCGATGTCGGCCTCAAGGTGGATATCGCGGTGTTCCCCGAGCGCATGCGCGCACGTGACGCAGGCCGGCAGGACATGAGCGGCGATGCCTTCCACGCGCTGGTCGACCGGCTGGTGGCGCGCGGCCTGCGCGCCCAGCTGCGCAACGGCAGCCTGGTGACCGGCCAGCTCTACGTTGCGCTCGATTTCTTCCCGGGTGCCGGCAAGGCCGGCGTCAGCTGGGCGGCGAAGCCGCCGCAGCTGCCCACCCAGCGTGGCAGTCTGGACGAACTGCAGGCCACGCTGGCGCGCATCGCCGGCAAGCTCGACCGCCTGCCGCTGGACGACATCGCCGCCGAAACGCGCACCGCCATCGCCGGTCTGGCGCGCGCGGTCGAGCGCACCGAAGCGCTGATGGCACGGCTGGACGGACTGGCGTCGAACGAGGTGCGCGCCACGGTGGACGAAACCCGTCAGGCCATGGCCGAGGCGCGCGCCGCGGTCGCCGATGGCCGCCGCCTGCTGGCCAGCGACGCGCCGCTGCAGCAGGACCTGCGCGACAGCCTGCAGGAACTGTCGCGTGCCGCGCAGTCGCTGCGCCATCTGGCCGACACGCTGGAGCGCCACCCGGAAGCGCTGCTGCGCGGCAAACCGGAGGAGAAACCGTGATCCGCATTTCGTTTGCACGGGCCCTTGCCCTGTGCGCCGCACTGATGCTTGCCGGCTGCGGCAGTTCGCCTGCGCCCCGCCTGTACACGCTGGCCGCGGAATCGCTGCAGGTGGGCGTGGGCGCCGCCTCGCCGACGGTGGTGATCGGCCCGGTGTCGCTGCCGGAGACGGTGGACCGTCTGCAGATCGTGCGCCGCATCGACGGCACGCGTGCCGAGCAGGCGGACGGTCATCGCTGGGCCGGCGCCCTGAAGTCCGAGGTCGCCCGCAGGCTGGCGGCGTCGGTCGCGCGCGAAGGCGGTCTGGCGCGTGTGGTGGCCGCGCCGCAGCACAGCATCGCGCGCCCGGACATCACGGTACCGGTGGATGTGCTCCGGTTTGACGCCGAGGGCTTTTCGTCGGTCACGCTGGATGCCGCATGGTCGGCGCGGCGCGACGGCCGTGAAGTTGCGAGCGGCCGGTTCAGCCGCAGCGAGCCGGTGGCGGCGGCACATTACGAAGCGCTGGTCGCCGCGCACGGCCGGCTGGTGGACGCGCTGGCCGCCGACATCGCCGGCGCGTTGCGCTGAGCGTCCATCTGTAGCGCCCGGTGCAGCGATACAGTCGGCGCCTGGCCGCATCCGCTGGCGTGTCGCCCCTCCTGCGCCAAGTCCCTGTCGCAGTGCAGGTTTCCGCCGGGCGGTGAGCCAAAAGGCCTATGCCGGCTGCGTCGCTGGCGGCGGAAGATGTAATGCGGGGTCGGTGTAATCCGGCGGTCTTTTTCCGGATGCACCCCGACATGACTGCACGCACTACCCTGGCAAGCCGGCTGCGCCGCGCTACCCTGGCACTGGCCTGCGGCTGCGCGACACTGAGCGCCGTCGCCGCCGACATCACCCCTTATCTGCAGACCCCCACCGCGAACTCGATCTGGGTATCGTGGAAAACCGCCGAAGGCGATGAATCGGTGGTCGAATACGGTGTCGATGGCGGCCCGCTGAACCGCACCGCCTCAGGCGCCACCCAGACGCTGGCGGCCACCTACCGGCTGCACGGCGTACAGCTGACCGGCCTGCAACCCGAAACGCTGTACAGCTATCGCGTGCGCACCGGCAGCCAGCTGTCGCCGGTGTTCCGCTTCCGCACCCAGCCGACCGCAGCGCGCAAGAGCGGTCATTTCCGCATTCTGGTGACCGGTGACCACCAGCTGCGCAACGACGACCGCCACACGCCGCTGCTGCAGGCGGCGAAGGCCAAGATCCAGGCGCTGACCGGCCAGCCGCTGGAAGAGGCGGTGCACCTGATGCTGAACAACGGCGACCAGGTCGACGTCGGCACGCTGGATCACTACGAATTCGTGCACATGAAGCCGTCGGCGGTGGTGTCCGGCAATCTGGCCATCATGACCGCGCTGGGCAATCACGAAACCTATTACGACCCGGGCCTGGCCAACTGGCGCGCGCACAACTTCTACGACGGCATCAGCTACAAGGGCATCGCCGCTGCCGCCGATGAAAGCTATTACGCGCATCAGGTCGGCCGCGTGCTGCTGGTCTATCTGAATTCGGAGTCGAACTTCGCCGCGCAGGCGGAATGGCTGCGCAAGGTGGTGGCCGCCGCGAACGTCGATCCGGACGTGGACTGGGTGATCAGCGTGGTGCATCGGCCCTATCAGGCGGAGCAGTACGTCGGCGACATATCGCAGTGGTTCCGCGACACCGCCATGCCGATACTGGCCGGTACCCGCAAGCACGCGCTGAACATCGGCGCTCACCATCACCTGTACGCGCGTGGCCAGACCCGCGACTGGCCGACCTATCACATCATCAGCGGTGGCACCGCCTGGGACCAGTTCTGGGGCCAGTCGACCGAGCGCGACATGGATGACGTGCAGAAAACCATCGCCAACTGGACCTGGCAGCTGATCGACTTCGATCTGGATGCGCGCACGATGAAGGTGTCGTCGTATGCCGAAGGCCACCCCAAGCTGGGCTTCGCCTACAGCAGCCGGCTGGTCGACGAGTTCGAACGTCACCTCGATGCTGCCGGCCCGAACAGGCCCGAACTGACCGGCAGCGCCGACGGCGCAGTGGTCACGCTGCCGCACGGCTTCACGCTGTCGCCCTTCCAGTCGCCGTCCGGCATGGCGCTGAACAGCACCCAGTTCCAGATCTCGCGTGATGCTGCCTTCACCAGCACCGTGGTCGACCTGATCCGCGACGTGGAGAACGTCTATGGCGACACCGGCGCGCCGGACTACGAACCGGTGGACATCCACGCCGGCGTCGACATCGAAACCTACACCGTGCAGCAGTACGGCCTGAACAACGGCAGCTACTACATCCGCGCCCGTCATCGCGACGCGAATGCCGAGTGGTCGCCGTGGTCGGACGCGCGCAGCTTCAAGGTCGAAGGCAGTGCCGACGGCGATCCGGCGCTGCGTCTGGCGAAGAAGGTGTGGGCACCGGGCGAGCCGGTGGTGATCGAGTACATGAATGGCCGCGGCAAGACGAAGGACTGGGTGGCGGTCTATCGCAAGGGCCAGACGCCGGGTTCGGCGTCGCCGTCGGTGAAGTGGAGCTATGTGTCCGGCATCAACGGCCAGCTCGCCTTCTCCGGTCTGGCGGCCGGCGTCGAGTACTACGTCGCTTTCATGACCGACGACAGCTATGTCGAGATCGCGCCGCGCATGCCCTTCTACGTCGGCGACATGCCTGAACTGGCGATCAGCAAGACGCAGTTCAATGCCGGCGAGCGACCGACTTTCACCTGGAGCGGCGCGCCGGCCGGTGCGAAAGACTGGATCGGCGTGTATCGCGTCGGCCAGACGCCGGGCGGCATCGGTTCCACCGTGTGGGCCTACACGCCGACCGAAGCCGGCAGCGTCACGCTGGGCGCGCTGAACAAGGGCTATTACTACGCGGCCTTCTTCATCAACGACGCCTACTTCGAAATTTCCGAACGCGTGCCGTTCGCGGTGGGCAGCGAAATCGCCAGCGTGAGCCTGGTGAAGAGCGCGCTGGCCAGCGGCGAGCGTCTGGACATCCGCTTCTCCGACGGTCCGGGTACCGCCAAGGACTACATCGGCGTGTTCCGCAAGGGTGCAACGCCGGGCATCGACCTGCTGGTGGCCTACTACTACGTCGATGGCCGTGCGGGCGGCAGCCTGTCGCCGGCTGAAGCGCTGCCGGACGGCGAGTACTTCCTCGCGCTCTACATCAACGACTCCTACACCGAAGTGTCGAACCGAGTGGCCTTCACGGTCGGCGCCGGCAGCGAGCCGCAACCGGATCCGCGGGTGTTCGGCGTGACCGGCAACCTGATCCGCACCGGTGACGCGCTGGCGGTGAACTGGTCGGGCATGCCGGGCAATGCGAAGGACTGGATCGGCATCTACCGTTCGACCCAGACGCCGGGCAGCAGCAGCCCGTCGGTGCTGTGGCGCTACGCGGGCGGTGCCGCTGGCACGGCTTCGTTCAGCGGTCTGGCTGCCGGCGAGTACTACGTCGCCTTCCTGCTGAACGACGGCTACCAGGAGGCCGCGCTCCGCGTGTCCTTCACTGTGCGCAAGCGTGGTGACATCAACGGCGACGGCCGTATCGACATCGCCGACCGCGACGCGCAGCGCGCGGCGCTGGGCAGCTGCGAGGGCGATGCGCGCTATCAGCCGCTGGCCGATTTCGACGCCGACCGCTGCATCACCCAGGCCGACTACAAGCTCTGGTACGCACTTTTCACCAAGCAGTGATGACCGATGGCGGGGCCTGAGTGCCCCGCCTCGCAAGGAGATTCCCCATGATGATGAAAACCCTCGTCGCCGCGCTGATCGCTGCCGGCACCCTGTCGGCCCAGGCCGCCACCGTATCGCTGTCCGGCACCGCGGCCGCCTCGGTCGGCCAGACCTTCTCGCTGGACGTGCTGCTGCAGCAGCCCTTCGACGGCGAACGCGCCGGCGACGAACTGCTGGCGTTCGGCATGGACCTGTCCTTCGACGGCAGCCTGCTGAAGCTGCTGGGCGTGTCGCTGGCACCCGCCTGGAGCGACGATTCGGCATTCACCGGTGTCCTGCTGTCCGGCTCCGCCTTTCCGGGTGTGGCCGATGAAGGGCAGGGCGCGCTGACGCTGGCCACGCTGTCGTTCGAAGTGCTGGGTTCGGGCAGCACGTCCATCGCGCTGGGCAGCGATGCAGCCGGCAATTTCAACCACGGTCTGGTCTATCTGATGGCACCGACGCTGGACGTGCAGGCCACGCACGCGCTTGCGCTCAGCGTGCCGGAACCCGGCAGCTACGCGATGATGCTGGCCGGTCTCGGCCTGCTGTCGCTGGCGGTACGCCGCCGCGGCTGAATGCCGGGCTGCTGATCGTCAGGCCGGCGCGCGCCAGCGCCGGCATACCAGATCGCCCGGTTCGCCGGACACGGCGACCGCGGCGGCATAGCCCGGCGGCATGGCCACGCTGCGGCAGCTCAGACGATTCGCCTGTGCGTCGTCCGGGCACAGAATGCCGCTGCCGCCCGACTGCAGCACGCTGAAGGCGCGCAGCGGAATGCCCAGCCCACGACCCCAGGCCTTCACGCAGGCCTCCTTGCGGGTCCACAGCGCATGGAAGGCATCGAGCCGGCGCTCTCCGGCGGCCGCGATGGCCGCCCTCTCGTCGTCGGCGAACACCTGGGCGGCGACCGCGTCCAGATCGTCGTGTGCGCTGACCGCTTCCACATCCACGCCGAGATCGCGGCCGCGGGCCAGTGCCACCAGCACCACATCGCCCGAATGCGACAGATTGAAGCGCAGATCGTCGTGACTGCCGGCAGGCAGGCTGGGCTTGCCGTAGGCGCCGGTGGTCAGCGCCAGATCGCATGCTCGCTGGCCGGTGTAACGCGCCAGCAGGTCGCGCAGCACCGCGTGGGCGAGCACGAACAGGGCGCGGTCCTGTGGCTGTTTCAGGCGTGCCGCGCGTGCGCGCTCTTCCGCGCTCAGCGTGCTGTCGTCCACGTCGTCGCCGCGCTCGGCCAGCCACAGGTGCACGGCTGCGCCCTGCAGCAGCGGGCACGACTCATCCGGCATGGTTTTCCCCTGCGCAGTCCTCTTCCAGACGCTGACGGATCAGCCCGGCCAGCGCGTCCACATGTGGCGGTTTCATCATCAGGCCGTGGCTGCCGCTGACCGAATGCAGGGTGAGGTTGCCGCCGACCCGGCGTGACCAGCCCAGCAGCGGGTCGCTTGCCTCCAGCCGCGACACGTCCGCGATGTAGAGGTCGACCTGACCCGCGTACATGCGCGGACGGTAGCTCCAGTGCGCCCACCAGTGCGCCGAGGCGCCGTCCGGAAAGCCGCCTGGCGGCTTCAGGCCCAGCGTGTGCAGCAGCGCGTGGGTGAGCCGGTCGCGCTGCAGTACCGGTCGCAGGCGCGCGCGCAGCCGGCCGATCAGCCCGCTGCCCGCCGGGCGCCGGTATACGCCGGGCGCCCAGGTGTCGAGCAGGCCGAGGAAGGCGATCTGCTCGCCGGCTGCGTGAAGCTGCTGCGCCATTTCGAACGCCACCGTGCCGCCGCTGGAAAAGCCGGCGATGCGGTAGGGCCCGTGCGGCTGCTGTTCGCGCATCGCCGCGATGCAGTCGGCGGCGATCGCCTCCACCGAAGTGCGGGCCGGCTCACCGCCGCCGACGCCGACCGCGTTCAGGCCGATCACCGGCTGGTCTTCCGGCAGCGCGCGCGCCAGCTCGAAGTAATGGAACAGATTGCCGCCTATGGTGTGTACGCAGAACAGCGGCGGACGCTTGCCGCTGGCGCGTATCGGCACCCGCAGCGGCCAGCGCACGTGGCCGCTGGCGTCGCGCAGCAGACCGGCGATGGCGCGCACGGTACGGGCGCGGAACCAGAAGGTATCCAGCGGAAGCCGCAGGCCGAAGCTGCGTTCGATGGCGTCGGCCAGCCTGACCGCCATCAGCGAATGTCCGCCGATGGCAAAGAAATCGTCCTCCACCGACAGCCCGTCGCGGCCGAACAGGCTTTCCCAGATCGCCAGCAGGTGGCGTTCGGCCGCATCGCGTGGCCGGCTGCCCTGGGCGCTTCCGCCAGCGCTGACCGGATCGGGCAGGCGGTTGCGATCAAGCTTGCCGTTGGCGGTGAGCGGGAAACGGTCGAGCGCGATCACCGCCGACGGCAGCATGTAGTCCGGCAGCCGTTCGGCCAGCCGGGCGCGCAGCGTGCTGCCGTCCAGACCTTCTCCGGCGGCCCAGGCCAGCAGCCGCCGTTCGCCGGCCGGTGTCGCGCGCAGCATGACCGCGGCCTGCTGCACGCCGGACAGGGCGGCGAGCGCGGCCTCGATTTCGCCCGGTTCGATGCGGAAGCCGCGCAGCTTGATCTGGTCGTCGTTGCGGCCGATGAAATCCAGCGTGCCGTCGGCACGCCAGCGCACCCGGTCGCCGCTGCGGTAGAGCCGGGCGTCGGCGTCCGCCGACCACGGATCGGGCACAAAGCGTTCGGCGCTCAGATCCGGTCGGCCGAGATAGCCGCGCGCAACGCCGGCGCCACCGATGTACAGCTCGCCTTCCACGCCCACCGGCACCGGCTGCATCGCGGCGTCCAGCACACAGGCCGTGGTGTGGGCAATCGGCCGGCCGATCGGAATGGCGCTGCAGTCCTCCGGCAGCGGCGATGGAATGGTATGGCAGCAGGTGAAGGTGGTGCCTTCGGTCGGACCGTAGCCGTTGATCAGCGTCACGCCGGGCAGCGCGGCCTGGGCGCGGCGCACATGTGCCACCGACAGCGCCTCGCCGCCGGTGAGCAGCTGGCGCAGCCCGCGCAGCGCCTCCGGTCGTTCGTCAATCAGGGTGTTGAACAGCGCCGCGGTCAGCCAGAGCGTGCTGATGCCGTGTCTGCGGATGACCGCTTCCAGCCCGGTCGCGGTCGGCACGGCTTCCGGATACACCACGCAGCGTGCGCCATTGAGCAGCGCGCCCCACAGTTCGAAGGTGGCGGCGTCGAAGGTGGGCGGCGCCAGCAGCAGGAAGGTTTCGTCGGCATCCAGCTTCGCATAGGCCCTGTCCGGTCCGGGGCGCGCCAGACGGACCACGCTGCGCTGCTCCACCATGACGCCCTTGGGCTGGCCGGTCGAGCCCGAGGTGTAGAGCACGTAGGCGAGGTTGCGCGCGTTTCCGGCGGGCGGCGGGTTGCCGGCCGGTGCGTTGCGGATGGCGTCGTCGTCGGGATGCAGGCGTTGCACGCCTTCGAGCGCCGGCGCATCGGGTGCGGCCAGCACGATGGTCACGCCGGCATCGCGCAGCATGTAGTCGATGCGTGCGGCCGGATAGTCCGGATCCACAGGCAGATAGGCGGCGCCCGCCTTGACGATGCCCAGCAGGGCGATCGCCTGCTCCAGCGAACGCTTCATGCACAGGCCGACACACTGGTCGGGGCCGGCACCGAGCATGCGCAGCCGGTGGGCGATGCGGTTGGCGCGCGCATTCAGCTCGGTGTAGGTGAGCACGACACCGTCGCCGATCAGCGCCACGGCTGCCGGGTGCTGCTGCACCGTCTGTTCGAACAGCTGCGCGAGGGTCGCGTCGGTCGGCAGGTCGTGGCTGCCGGCATGGCTCCATTCATCCAGCGTGGAGCGTTCGCGGGCGGTCAGCAGCGGCAGGTCGGTGACTGCGGCGGCATCCGCCGCAACGAAACCGTCCAGCAATGTGCGGAAGTGACCGGCCATGCGCTCGATGCTTGCGTGGTCGAACAGTGCGCTGGCGTATTCGAGTGCGGCCTGAAGCGTGTCGCCGTTGTCACGGACTTCCAGCGTGAGGTCGAACTTGGCGACAGGCCGGTCGACCGGCAGCGCTTCGGCCGGGAGGCCGTCCAGCGCCAGTCGCATGTCGTCGGCCGGCTGCAGCACGAACAGCGTCTGGAATAGCGGATTGCGCCCGCGGTCACGCGCGGGCTGAAGGGCGCGCACCAGGCCTTCGAATGGCTGGTCCGAGTGGTCGAAGGCGGCCAGTACCCGGTTGCGCACGTCGGCCAGCAGTTCCGGCAGCGGCTGGTCGGCCGCAATTGCGATGCGCATCACCAGCGTATTTACGAACAGCCCCGCCACGCCATCGAATTCGCTCTGGTCCCGCCCGGCCACCGGCGTGCCGATGGCGATGTCGTCCTGCCGGCTCCAGCGCGCGAGCAGCAGTGCCCAGGCGGCGAGCAGCACCATGTAGAGCGTGCAGCCGTTGCGCCGGGCGAGCGCACGCAGCCGTGTGGTCAGTGCGGCGTCGAGTACGCAGGTGACGCTGCCTCCCCGATGGTCGGGCTGCGCCGGCCGCGGTCGGTCGGTGGGCAGCTCGAGTACCGGCAGCTGATCCAGTGCCGCGCTCCAGTAGGCGAGCAGGTGAGCCCCGCGCGGACCGGCGAGCCGGGCCTGCAAGCGGGCGGCATGGTCGGCGCAGGTGAGCGGCAGCGGGGGCAGCGAGGCCGGCCGGTCGTGCAGCAGGGCGTCGTAGAGCGCAGACAGATCGCGGCGCAGCACACCCTGCGACCAGCCGTCGGACACCATGTGGTGCACCACCCACTGCAGGATGGTGTGACCGTCATCCCCCGTCCAGAGCGCCGCTCTCGCCAGCGGCGGGCTGTCCAGCGCGAACGGACGCAGCGCATGGGCCTCTGCACCGTCTTCGGTGATCCGCTCGAGCGGACAGTGGGCATGGGCGGCGATCTGCTGCACCGGCGTGCCATCGACGTCCATGAAACCGGTGCGCAGCGCCGGATGGCGGGCCAGCAGCGCATTCAGCGCGGCCTGCAGCAGGCCTTCGTCGTGACTGCCCGGAAGCCGCCAGCGTTCGACGATGTGATACAGCCCCGGATGATCGGTCCACTGTTCGATGAACCACAGGGCGGCCTGAGCCGGCGTGCAGGGCGCGCGCGCATCGTCCGGCGAGGTCACCGTACCGTCATCCAGCGGCGTGGTCAGCCGCTGCGCCTGCAGCCGGGGTGCCAGTTCGGCCGGTGTGGGCAGCTCGAACAGCGTGCGCAGCGGCAGTTCGACATCGAACATCCGGCTGATGCGGCTGATCAGCCGGACGGCCAGCAGGGAGTGGCCGCCCAGTTCGAAGAAATGGCTGTGAGGCGTCGCCTGCGGCAGGCCCAGAACGTCGGCCCACATTTCGCAGAGCATGCCTTCGACCGGCGTGCGGGGCGTGCTGCCGCTGTCGTGGCTGACGGACAGGTCCGGAGCAGGCAGCGCATCGCGGTCGAGCTTGCCGTGCGGGGTGCGCGGCAGGCGGTCGAGTGCGACCAGTGCTGCCGGCACCATATGGGCAGGCAGGGACTGCGCCAGCGTGCGCTTCAGTGCGGCGGTGTCCGGATCTCCATTCGTGCCGCGCACGTAGCCGATCAGGCGGGCGCAGCCCGGGCTGTCCTCGCGCAGCACCACCACCGCTTCGGCCACCGACGGATCGGCGGTCAGCGCGGCCTCGATCTCGCCCGGCTCGATGCGGAAACCGCGCAGCTTGATCTGGTGGTCGGTCCGCTGCAGGAAGATCAGGCTTCCGTCAGCGCGTCGGCGCACGCGGTCGCCGGTGCGGTAGAGCCGTGCGCCGGGCGTCGCCGACAGCGGATCGGGCAGGAAGCGTTCGCCGCTCAGTTCGGGACGGCCGAGGTAGGCGCGCGCGAGACCGATGCCGCCGAGGTAAAGCTCGCCGGCGACGCCGACCGGCACCGGCTGCATGGACTCATCGAGCACGTGCGCCCGCATGTTGGCGATCGGGCGGCCGATCGGTACTTCGTCGTCATCGACGCTGCAGGTCCACCAGGTGGCGTCGATGGCCGCTTCGGTCGGCCCGTACAGGTTGTGCAGCCGGGCCGTCGAGCCGGTGAGGAAGCTGCGCACCAGGTCCGGTGCCAGCGCTTCGCCGCCGCAGAACATCTGGCGCAGCGACGGCGCACCGGTGAAGCCGTGTTCCTCGACCAGCGCGCGCAGCAGCGACGGTACGGTCTGCATCACGGTGATGCGGTCGCGCACGACCTGGCGGGCCAGCAGCGCCGGGTCACGCGGAATGCCCTCGTCGGCCAGCACCATCTGTCCGCCGCACAGCAGCGGCGCCAGCAGCTCCCACACCGAGGCGTCAGCGGAGATGCCGGTCTTCAGCAGGATGCGGTCATCGGCGCCGAAGCCGAATGCCGAAAGCATCCAGTGCATGTGATTGCAGATCGCCGCGTGGCTCACCATGACGCCCTTGGGCTGGCCGGTCGAGCCCGAGGTATAGATGACGTAGGCCAGGTGATCGGGGCCCGCCAGCAGCGGCAGATCCTGCTCAGTGTCGTCGCCCGAAGCCGATGCATCATCCACGCACAGAACGACGGCATCGCTCGCATCCACGCTGTCCTTCAGCGCACGCTGCGTGAGCAGCACAGGCGCCGCCGCGTCGTTGCGCATGAACTGCGCCCGTGCCGCCGGAAAGTCCGGATCGATGGGCAGCCAGGCGCCACCGGCCTTCAGCGTAGCGAGTATCGCCACCACCAGATCGACACTGCGCTGCATGCGCACCGCCACCACCACGTCGGGGCCGACGCCGAGTGCGTGCAGTCGGTGGGCGAGGCGGTTTGCGCGGCGGTTGAGCGCGTCGTAGCCGACGGTGGAGCCGGCATGGACGAGCGCGATGGCATGGGGCGTGCGTGCGACCTGCTGTTCGAACAGCGACACCAGGGTGTCGGCCGGATTGCGGGGTACGGCGGTGTCGTTCCAGCGCTCGACGATGAGCGCGCGCTCGGTGTCGGTGAGCAGGGGCAGGGTGGCGACGGTTCTGTCCTGGTGGCGTGCGAATGCGCGCAGCAGGGTGGTGTAGTGGCCGGCCATGCGTTCGATGGTGGCCGGCTCGAACAGGGCGCTGGCGTACTCGAACACGCCGTCGAGCGCACCGTCGCGCTCGCTCAGATCCAGCATCAGGTCGAATTTCGCATGGACGTGCGGCGTACCTTCGGCGGACACCGTCAGCCCGGACAGCGCCAGCGTGTCCGCCGGCGCGTTCTGCAGCGCGAACATGACCTGGAAGAGCGGATTGCGTGCGGGGTCGCGTACCGGTCGCAGCGCCTCGACCAGTTTCTCGAACGGCATGTCGGCGTGGTCGAAGGCGGCGAGCGAGGTGGCGCGTACGCGTTCGAGCAGCTGGGGAACGGACAGCGCGGGATCGACGTCGGCGCGCAGCACCAGGGTGTTGGCGAAGAAGCCGATGAGCGGGTCGAGGCTGGGGTGGCTGCGTCCGGCGACCGGCGTGCCGACGACGACCTCGCGCTGTGCGCAGTAGCGCGCGAGCAGCAGCTGGAATGCGGCGAGCAGCACCATGTAGAGGGTGCAGCCGTGCTGTCGGGCGAGCGCGTGCAGGTCGTGGGTGAGGGCGGCATCGACGGTGATCGGCAGGCGTGCGCCGCGGTGGTCGGCGCGGGCCGGACGCGGGTGATCGGTGGGCAGTGCGAGCGTGGGCAGCTCGTTGAGCTCACGGCGCCAGAACTCGAGCAGGCGGTCGAAGGCGGGCCCGGTCAGGGCCTGTCGCTGCCAGAGCGCGAAATCGGGGTACTGCAGCGGCAGCTCGGGCAGCGCGGAGGTGCGGTGGTGCAGGGCGTCGGCGTAGAGCTGGGCCAGTTCGCGGTTGAGCACGGACACCGACCAGCCATCGGACACGATGTGATGGATGACGATCTGCAGGGTATGGCGGTCGGGCGCGGAGCTGGCAGAGGCGGTGCTGAGTGCGACGCGCAGCAGCGGGGGCTGGGCCAGATCGAAGGGTCGGTGTGCGTGCTCGTCGAGCCCTTCGTGCGGGATGAACTCGATGGCGCAGTGGGCGCTGGAGAGCAGGCGCTGGCGGGGTTCGCCGTCGCGCTCGATGAAGCCGGTGCGCAGCGCTTCGTGGCGGGTGACCAGTGCGTCGAGCGCGGCCTGCAGCGCGGCCGTGTCCAGTGCGCCTTCAAGCTGCCAGCGGCTCACCACATGGTAGAGGCCGGCGCTCATTCCCCACTGTTCCATGAACCACAGGCGGCTCTGCGCGAATGCGCAGGGCAGCTCATCATCGTGGGCGACGCGCTGAGGTGCCGGCGGCGGACTGCCATCGCCGCGCAGCGAATGCAGCAGCGTGTCCATCGCACTGACGGTGGGCGCGTCGAACACCGCGCGCAGCGGCAGGTCGACCTCGAACAGCTGGCGTATGCGGCTGGCCAGCCGGGCGGCCAGCAGCGAGTGACCGCCCAGTTCGAAGAAGTGCGCGTCCGGGCCGATCTGGGGACGTTCCAGCACGTCGGCCCACAGTTCGGCCAGCGCCTGCTGTCTGGGCGTGCGTGCCGCGCCTGCGCTTTCGGCAGTGATGTCCTGCGCAGGCCAGGGCAGCGCGTCACGGTCGATCTTGCCATTCAGCGTCAGCGGCAGCTGGGCCAGCAGCACGATGCACGACGGCAGCATGTAGTCGGGCAGGGTGCGCGCCAGCGCGTTGCGCAGCGCGGCCGGGTCCAGTCCGTCGCCGGCGGCCCAGGCGATCAGGCGGCCGTTCTCGTCCGGCATGACCGCGGCCTGACGCACGCCGGGCAGCGCGTCGAGCGCAGCTTCGATTTCGCCCGGCTCGATGCGGAAACCGCGCAGCTTGAGCTGTCTGTCCTGCCGTCCGGCGAAAGCCAGACTGCCGTCGGCACGCCAGCGCACGCGGTCGCCGGTGCGATACAGCCGTGCACCGGGCGCCGTCGACAGGGGGTCGGGCACGAAGCGCTCGCCGTTCAGCGCAGGTCGCTTCAGATAGCCGCGGGCCAGACCGGCGCCGCCGATGAACAGTTCGCCTTCCACGCCGACCGGCACCGGCTGGCTTTCCGCATCCAGTACCCGCACCAGTGCGTTGGCGATCGGCCGGCCTATGGGGGGCGCTTCAGCGGGCGCATCGGTCGGCAGGTCTCCGCTGCCGTTCTGCCAGGTCCACCAGGTGGTGTCGATGGCCGCTTCGGTCGGCCCGTACAGATTGTGCAGCCGGGCCTGCGAGCGGGCGGCGAAGCGTCGGCCCAGTTCTGCGTCCATCGCCTCGCCGCCGCAGAACACATGCCGCAGCGTGCCGCAGAGTGGGAAATCGGTTTCATCGACCAGCAGATGCAGCATGGCCGGCGTCACGTCCCACAGCGTGACGCCGTGCGCGCGGGTCAGCGTGAGCAGGGCGCTGCCGTCGGCCCGGCGTGCGGCGTCGACCAGCACGCAGCGGCCGCCGTGCAGCAGCGGTGCGAACAGCTGGCCGACCGACACGTCGAAGCCGGGCGACGCCTGCGTGAGCATGGCGTCGTCCGCACCCAGGCCGAAGGTGCTGCCCAGCCACAGCATGCGGTTGCACAGCGCACCGTGCTCCAGCAGCACGCCCTTGGGTTCGCCGGTCGAGCCGGAGGTGTAGAGCACGCAGGCGGCGCTGCTGCCGTCGATGTCCGGGCGCGGGTCGCTTTCCGGTTCGCCGGCCAGTGCGGCATCGTCCGGCCGCAGCGTGAGCCGCTCACTGTCCTCATGTGTCTGCTGCGCGATGCACAGCACCGCTTCCGCGTCGTCCAGCATCCAGCGTACGCGGGCGTCAGGCAGCGCGATGTCCAGCGGCAGGCAGGTGGCGCCGGCCTTCATGATGCCGATCAGCGCGACCGCCCAGTCCGGCGAGGTGTCGAGCTGTACGCCGACTACTGAGCCCGGTCGTACACCGAGTGCGTGCAGTCGGTGGGCGAGGCGGTTTGCGCGGCGGTTGAGCGCGTCGTAGCCGACGGTGGAGCCGGCATGGACGAGCGCGATGGCGTGGGGCGTGCGTGCGACCTGCTGTTCGAACAGCGACACCAGGGTGTCGGCCGGGTTGCGGGGTACGGCGGTGTCGTTCCAGCGCTCGACGATGAGCGCGCGCTCGGTGTCGGTGAGCAGGGGCAGGGTGGCGACGGTTCTGTCCTGGTGGCGTGCGAATGCGCGCAGCAGGGTGGTGTAGTGGCCGGCCATGCGTTCGATGGTGGCCGGCTCGAACAGGGCGCGGGCGTACTCGAACACGCCGTCGAGCGCACCGTCGCGCTCGCTCAGTTCCAGCGTCAGGTCGAACTGCGACAGGCCGCTGTCCAGCGGCAGCGGGCGGGCGTCTGCGCCCTGCAGAGACAGTTCGCCGGCCGGCATGTTGCGCAGCGCGAACATGACCTGGAAGAGCGGATTGCGTGCGGGGTCGCGGACCGGTCGCAGCGCCTCGACCAGTTTCTCGAACGGCATGTCGGCGTGGTCGAAGGCGGCGAGCGAGGTGGCGCGTACGCGTTCGAGCAGCTGGGGAACGGACAGCGCGGGATCGACGTCGGCGCGCAGCACCAGGGTGTTGGCGAAAAAGCCGATGAGTGGGTCGAGGCTGGGATGGCTGCGTCCGGCGACCGGCGTGCCGACGACGACCTCGCGCTGTGCGCAGTAGCGCGCGAGCAGCAGCTGGAATGCGGCGAGCAGCACCATGTAGAGGGTGCAGCCGTGCTGTCGGGCGAGTGCGTGCAGGTCGCGGGTGAGGGCGGCATCGACGGTGATCGGCAGGCGTGCGCCGCGGTGGTCGGCGCGGGCCGGACGCGGGTGATCGGTGGGCAGTGCGAGCGTGGGCAGCTCGTTGAGCTCACGGCGCCAGAACTCGAGCAGGCGGTCGAAGGCGGGCCCGGTCAGGGCCTGTCGCTGCCAGAGCGCGAAATCGGGGTACTGCAGCGGCAGNTCGGGCAGCGCGGAGGTGCGGTGGTGCAGGGCGTCGGCGTAGAGCTGGGCCAGTTCGCGGTTGAGAACGGACACCGACCAGCCATCGGACACGATGTGATGGATGACGATCTGCAGGGTATGGCGGTCGGGCGCGGAGCTGGCAGAGGCGGTGCTGAGTGCGACGCGCAGCAGCGGGGGCTGGGCCAGATCGAAGGGTCGGTGTGCGTGCTCGTCGAGCCCTTCGTGCGGGATGAACTCGATGGCGCAGTGGGCGCTGGAGAGCAGGCGCTGGCGGGGTTCGCCGTCGCGCTCGATGAAGCCNGTGCGCAGCGCTTCGTGGCGGGTGACCAGTGCGTCGAGCGCGGCCTGCAGCGCGGCCGTGTCCAGTGCGCCTTCAAGCTGCCAGCGGCGCACTGCGTGGTGCAGCGTGCCGGTTTCCGGCCACTGTTCCAGCAGCCACATGCGGGTCTGGGTGTAACTGGCCGGGAACAGCTGTGCCTGCCGGCCATCGTCCAGCGTCTGGCCGGGCGTGCGGGCCTGTGCCCAGGGGCCTGCGCGCAGCGTGTCCGGTCGCGCGCGCGCGCGCAGTGCTTCAAGCTGGCGTGGGCTGAGCTGCCCGGAGCGGCCGGTCATCGGGCTGACTCCTCAGGCTGCGTTGGCGTTGCCGTCCGCGGCGCCGATCAGCGCTTCCAGTTCGGCCACCAGCGCGCCGCCCATCTGTTCGCGCAGCGCCCGCGCCAGTTCGGCGATGGTCGGGTGGCGGAACAGCAGCGTGGTCGGCAGATCGACCGGCAGCAGTTCGGTGACCCGCGCCACCACCCGCACCGCCTTCAGCGAATCGCCGCCGAGTGCGAAGAAGTTGTCGTGGATGCCGGGCGATGCGTTGTCCAGGACCGCTTCCCAGGCCTGGGCCAGCACCCGCTCGACCACGTCGCGCGGCATTTCACGCGGCGAGCGGCGGGCGGACGCGAGGCGCTCGGCCATGCCGATGCGCTGCATCTTGCCGGTCGCACCCTTCGGGATTTCATCGACCAGCAGCAGTTCGCTCGGCACCTTGAAGTCGGCCAGCAGGGTGAACAGGTGGGCGCGCAGCCCGGCGGCGTCGGTCAGCGCGTGCGGGCGCAGCACCACCGCCGCCGCGACGTCCTCGCCCAGCGTGGCGTGCGGCACCGCAAAGGCGAGCGCCTGCGCGACATCCGGGTGGCCGAGCAGCACTTCGTCGATTTCGCGCGGCGTGATCTTCTCGCCGCCGCGGTTGATCATTTCCTTGAGCCGGCCGGTGATGAACAGATAGCCGTCGGCGTCGAAATAGCCTTCGTCGCCGGTGCGGAACCAGTCGCCGCTGAAAGCGCTGCGGTTCGCGTCCGGATTGGCGTGGTAGCCGTGCATCACGTTGGGTCCGCGGATCGCGATCTCGCCTCGCACGCCGGCATCCAGCTCGGCGCCGGCAGGGTCGAGGATGGTCATGTTCGGCCCGGCTGGGCGGCCGACCGAACCCGGCTTGCGCGGCTGCGGCGGCAGCGGGTTGCTGGCCATCTGGTGCGCCGCTTCGGTCATGCCATAGGCTTCGACCACCGGGCAGCCGAAGTGCGCTTCGAGCGCGGACAGCGTGGCCGGGGCCAGCGCGGCGGAAGACGAACGGATGAAGCGCAGCGGCCGGGCCGGCCGGCGTTCGCCGGCGGCGGCCAGCACCGCCTGGTGCATGGTGGGCACCGCGGTGTACCAGGTGGCGCCGCAGGCATCCATCCAGTCGAAGAAGGCCGGCAGCTGCAGGCCGGGCGCGCACACGGTACGGCCACCGGCGGCCAGCGGGGCCAGCAGGCCGGCCACCAGCCCGTGTATGTGGAACAGCGGCATCGCGTTCAGTGCGCAGTCGTCCGCGCCCAGCGCCAGCGATGCGGCCACGTGCTTCATCGATGCGGCGAGATTGGCTTGACTGAGCGGCACCTGCTTCGGGCGTGAGGTGGTGCCCGAGGTGTGCAGCACCAGCGCGATATCGTCCGGCGATGCGTTGTCGGCGAATGCGGCGCTGTCGTCCGCACACAGGCCGGTGTCGACCTCGATCAGCGGCAGGCCGCGCGCCTGCGCCACTTCGCGGGCCAGTGCCGGGCTGTCCGGCGTCACCACGATGGCGCGCACCGCCAGATCGTCGATGTAGAAGTCGAATTCGCTGCGCGGGTACTGAGGGTTGAGCGGTGCGCAGGCGGCCGCCGACAGCGTGCCCAGCACCGCCAGTGCCATGTCCGGCCCGTTCGGCGCGATCACCGCGACCCGGTCCTCGCGCGCAATGCCCAGCGCCCGCAGGCGGGCAGCGACCGCACGCATGCCGGCGGCCAGGCCTGCGCGCGTGACGGTGCGGCCATCGGCAGCGAGCAGCGCGGCCTGCCGGCCATCGGTGTCGGCATGGGTGCGGAGCAGGGCGGTAACGGTGAGCGCGGTAGGCGAGGCGAAGGACATTGCGGCCTTTCTTGTTGTGTCGTGTTTCTGATGTTCGGACTGACGGCGTGCGGCGGCCTCCCCAGGCACGCCGCTTTCAACCTGCATCATAGGGGGGAGGCCGGTTACACCCTGTTAAATTTGCGGCTGCCAGACGCCATCTCGCCGTCCAGCGTGAGCTATTGCGCGGATAGTCGCGCCATCAGGTACCCTCGCCGGCCTGTTGTTCCGCTTTTTCCATCCATGAGCGCGCCTGCCCTCGTTCCGAGCCCTGCCCTGCGTGTGCTGTCCATCGTCCCGCCGATGACGCAGCTGAACACGCCCTACCCGTCCACCGCCTATCTGACCGGCTTCCTGCGTTCGCGCGGCGTCGATGCGGTGCAGGCGGATCTGGCGCTGGAACTGGTGCTGGATCTGCTGTCGCGCGACGGGCTGGCCACGCTGCGTGACGCCTGCGAGGCGCTGCCGCACAAGAAGCGGCCGCACGCGGCGGCCAGTTTCGCGGCGCAGTACCCGCGCTATGCGCAGACCATGGCGGCGACGCTGGCTTTCCTGCAGGGGCGCGACCCGACGCTGGCGCACCGCATCGCGTCGCGCGGCTTCCTGCCCGAAGGCCCGCGCTTCGAATCGCTGGAGGTCTATATCGACCCGGAGGGCGGCGATCCGCTGGGCTGGGCCTTCGGTGCGCTGGGCGTGCAGGACCGCGCGCGCCACTTCGCGACGCTCTATCTGAACGACGTGGCGGACGCGATCCGCGAGGCGCTGGACCCACGGTTCGAATTCGTCCGCTACGCCGAATCGCTGGCGCAGAGCCAGCCCAGCTTCGATCCGCTGGCGCAGGCGCTGGCGGCAGCGCCGACTGCGGTCGACCGCGCGCTCGACCGTCTGACCCGCGCCGCTCTGGAACGCCACCGGCCGCAGGTCGTGCTGCTGTCGGTGCCCTTTCCCGGCTCGGTGTACGCCGCCTTCCGCATCGCGCAGACGGTGAAGGCGGTCAACCCCGCCATCGTGACCGTGCTCGGCGGCGGTTACGCCAACACCGAACTGCGCGAACTGGCCGAGCCGCGGGTGTTCGATTTCTTCGACTACGTAACGCTGGACGCCGGCGAGCGGCCGCTGCTCGCGCTGCTCGACCATCTGGCCGGCCGCCGTTCGCGGCAGCGACTGGTGCGCACCTTCCTGCGCGAGGCGGATGGGGACGAGGGCGCAGGCGCTGTGCGCTACGTGAATTTCGCTGAGCCGGACGTGCCGTTCGAGGAAGTCGGCACGCCGACCTGGGACGGCCTGCCGCTGGACCGCTACCTGTCGCTGCTGGACATGCTCAACCCGATGCACCGGCTGTGGTCGGACGGGCGCTGGAACAAGCTCACGGTGGCGCACGGCTGCTACTGGAAGAAGTGCAGCTTCTGCGACGTGAGCCTGGACTACATTTCGCGCTATGACGCGGCCAGCGCCACCGTGCTGGCCGACCGCATCGAAGCCATCGTCGCCGAAACCGGGCAGACCGGCTTTCACTTCGTCGACGAGGCCGCACCGCCGAAATCGCTGCGCGCGCTGGCGACCGAACTGCGCCGGCGCGACCTCAGCATTTCATGGTGGGGCAATATCCGCTTCGAAAAGTCCTTCACGCCCGAGCTGTGCGCAGAACTGGCCGACAGCGGCTGCATCGCCATGTCCGGCGGGCTGGAGGTGGCGAGCGACCGGCTGCTCAAGCTGATGAAGAAGGGCGTGTCGGTGGAGCAGGTGGCGCGGGTGACCCGCGGCTTCGCCGACGCCGGCATCCTGGTGCACGCCTACCTGATGTACGGCTTCCCGACACAGACCGTGCAGGACACGGTCGACGCGCTGGAATACGTACGCCAGCTGTTCGAGCACGGCTGCATACAGAGCGGTTTCTTCCACCGCTTCGCCTGTACCGTGCATTCGCCGGTCGGGCTGAATCCGGAGGAATACGGCGTCACGCTGCAGCCGCTGCCGCCGGTCACCTTCGCGAAGAACGATGTCGGTTTCACCGATCCGACCGGTACCGACCACGACGCGATGGGCGTGGCGCTGAACAAGGCGCTGTACAACTACATGCACGGCATCGGCCTGGACGAGGACGTGCGCAGCTGGTTCGGCGGCCGCGTGCCGAAGACGCGCGTGCCGCACCACTTCATCGAGCGCGCGCTGCACGGCTGAGCCGTGCAGCGCGGCCGGGTCAGCCGAATACCGGCACCGGCGCGAAGCGCCCCTTCAGCACCTGGTCGGCCGCGCCGAGCTTCAGCCAGCCGTCGATCGCGCTGGCATAGGCGTGGCGGAAGTCGGTGGTGTGCACCAGATTGCCGCCGGCATCGAGCACGCCGAGATCGGACGGCGTGCCGTAGTGGCCGCCCTTGACCGCCTTGCCGGCAAAGAACATGACGTTGGCGGTGCCGTGGTCGGTGCCCAGGCTGGTGTTTTCGGCGGCGCGGCGGCCGAATTCCGAAAAGATGAGCAGGCTCACCCGGTCGGCCTGGCCCAGTCTTTCCATGTCGCGAAGGAAGCCGCTGATCGAATCCGCAGTGTAGGTGAGCAGGCGCTGGTGCAGGTCCGGCTGCTGCACGTGGGTGTCGAAGGCATTGTTGCGATAGCCGGCGTAGTAGAGCCGCGCCGGCAGGCCGGCGGCGATGCAGGCGGCCACCTTGGGCAGGCCGAGCGGAACGATGCCGTAGTCGATCGGCGTCTTGTAGCGCGACCAGGCTTCGCGCACCGCCAGCGACGATTCGCGCGCGCTCACCGCCACCTGTTCGAGGAAGCGGCGCGAAGGGTTGTCGGTGCTGGCCACCGTCACGTCGTCGAGCAGCGCGCGTTCTTCGTGCAGCGCGCTGCGCATGAAACGCTCCGGGTCGTCGAACACCACCGGCGTATGCACCCTGCTGCGCACCGCCAGCGACTGCGTGCTGTCGATGTTGAGCACATAGTTGGGCGTGGGCTGGGGCGACATGGTGTCGGCCAGGCGGCCGACCCAGCCGTAGTCGTCGCCGCTGTTCGGCGTGGCCGTATGCCAGTAGGCCATGGACGTGAAGTGAGAGAACGACGGATTGTCGTAGCCGCAGCCATGCACGATGGCGAGCTGCCCGTCCTTCCACAGCCGCTCGAAGCCGGCCAGGCCCGTGTTGAAGCCGAAGCGCTCGTCCAGCCTGCGCAGTTTGTCCGGCCGGATGCCGATATTGGGGCGCAGCCGGTAGTAGCGGTCGTCGGCGTAGGGCACGACCGTGTTCAGGCCGTCGTTGCCGCCGGACATTTCGAACACCACCAGGATGCGGTTGTCCGCTTCGGCCGCAGCCGCGGCGCGGGCGATGGTGCCGAACAGGCCGGGCACGAACAGGCCGGCGGAAGCTTTCAGGATGCGGCGGCGGGTGTGGTCTGTACTCATGGTGCGGACTCCGGTGCGTTCAGGCTGTGTCGGTGCGTGGAGGCGGGTCAGCCCAGCTGGTACTCGGGGCGGCTCAGCAGCAGGTGCAGCAGCACGCGCAGCGGATCTTCGGCGTAGCTGGCGGCGGCTTTCAGGTCGGCGGTGCCCAGTTCCTTCTGCAGGAAGGCGGACAGCTTGCCGCGGGTGGCCGCGTCCAGCGGCACCGACAGGAAACGTCCTTCCAGATAGCCGACCGCCTGGTCCGGGGTGCGGCAGCCCGCGCCCAGCACCATGCCGGTCAGATCCAGCCGGGCCACGGTGCGCGGAATCGGCTTCACCCGTTCCACCGCCATCTGCCAGCCGCGGTAGCTGCCGTAGCGGGTGTTGAAATCCTCGTTGCGGTCGCCGTTCATCGTCGACATGGCCATCATTTCCATGCCGCCGGCACCGCCGCCCGGCTTGGTGGCGGTGGTCAGGTCCTGCCCGCTGCGCACCCGCTCGTGCAGGTCACGGATTTCGTAGCCGGCCTGGGCCAGCGGGTAGCGGTCGCCCGGGATGTAGTTGATGTCCGGCAGCACCACGTCCAGCGCGAAGTTGCCGCGTTCCAGCAGCAGGCCCGGCGTGATCCAGCTGCGGCCCTGGGCCCAGCCGGCCACGGTGGGCGGATGCATCAGGCGCTGACCGAGCGCCGAGGTGGTTTCGTTGAAGTCGGGCACGCCCGGCACCTCGGCGAGCCCGAGCTTGCGGTAGGTCGACACCAGCAGTTCCACCGGCCCCTTGATACGGGTGGCCACCGATTCCGGCGCGTAGAAATCGCGCGACAGGAAAATGCTCTCAAGGAAGGGCGCTATCTCGTAATTGGCCGCCTTCAGCCGCCGGCCCAGTTCGGCCGCCAGCGCAGGATCGACGTCCTCGCGCACGAAGTGGCGGTACAGCTTGCTGGCCAGGAATTCCGGCGTGGCCGGCTGGTCGAGGATGATGTCGATCACCTGCACACCGTCGAAGCGACCGCGCCGGCCCAGCACCGCCTTGGCGCCGTCGTCGTGGCGGTCGGCGTCGATGTGGAAGGCGGTGCCGCGGAAATTCCAGCCGGTGAAGGCGCGCGCCGCTTCACGGATGTCCTGTTCGCCGTAATGGCCGACGCCCATGGTGAACAGCTCCATGATTTCACGGGCGAAGTTCTCGTTCGGCGCACCTTTCACATTCACCGCGGCATCGAGGAAGGCCAGCATGGCCGGGTCCTGCGCGACGCCGATCAGCAGGGTGCGGAAGTTGCCGAGCCCCTGCTTCTGGAACAGGTCGAGCTGGATCAGCATCTTGCGGTAGTCGCGCACCTTCTCTTCGTTGGTGGCGAAATGGCCGTGCCAGAACAGGGCCATCCGCTCTTCCAGCGGCCGCGGCGAGGTGAGCATGCGGTTGGCCCACCAGTAGGCGACGCGGTCGGTTTCAAGCCGGCTGGCGCGCAGCCAGTAGAAGAACTTGTTCACCACCGGCTGCATGCGGCGATTGCCGTCCTGCTTGACCTGCACGCCGAGCGCTTCGCCCTGGGCGCGTGCCAGATCGGTGGTGGCCGGCCGGCTGGCCGGGAAGGGATCCAGTCCGTCGTCGAATACGCCGGAGTGCTCGAACGGCGGCAGCGTTGTCGCCGGCACGCCTTCGAAGCGCACCAGACGGCGCACTGCCTGCGCCGGGGTCAGTAGGGCCAGGGCATCGACCTGTTCCGGCGTGCCACCGAAGCCGGCGCGCTCCAGCAGGTGAGCGGCGCGGGCGCGGTTCCAGTCCGCGGGCGCGATCGGGGCGAGGTCGCCGGCCCAGGGCGAGGCGGCGGCTGCGTAAGCGCTGCAGGCCATCACCGTGAGTGCGATCAGGCCGGACAGCCGCCGGCGGGAAGCGAAGGAGGACATCGCGGACATCTCCGGAAAGGATGCAGAAATATAGGGCGGGGCGCCGTCCGGCCTCACGTGCAATTTGCCCTGCGCCTCTAGGGATATTCTCGATTCCCGCCAGCGGGCGGCACCCGCTCCCGTTACCGGCTGGTGCTGGACGGTTTCTGGCGCGCTGGGTATGCTTTTTTCGACGCCCGCCCCGTGTAACCGGAGTTCTGCCGTGTCCACCGCATCCCTGGTCAGCATCCCGCTCAGTTCCCGCCTGCTGCGCACCATGCGCGACGTGGCCATCGACAACGCCCGCCAGCTGCTGCACGAAGCGCCCCTGCTGCTGCGTCACCACCACCATGCGCGTGCAGCGCTGCTGGCCCGGGTGGCGATCGAGGAGGTCGGGCGCGCGGTGCAGGCCTTCGACGCGCTTGGTCGCAACGTGACCGACGAAGCGGTGGCGATGCGGGTGAAGCTCAATTTCGAGGACTACCCGAAGCGCATGAATGCAGCGGTTTTTCCCTTGCTGCTGGAAGAGCCGCAGCGGCGCGACGAGGTGATGGCGCAGATCGACGACCTGATCGAAGCCGGCCAGAATCCGCGTGATCCGGCGCTGTATACCGGCGTCGATTCACTGACCGGCCGCGTCACCACGCCCAACGGCTCGATCGGCCCGGCGGCCGCTTCGCGCCGGGTCGCACTGGCGAAGGACATTTTCGCGCGTGGCGAAATGCTGGTGCTGTTCACGCCACCCAAGCTGCGCACCCGCGCCGAAGACCGCGCGTTCGCGCTGCGGCCGGGCGAACTGATCGCCGCCCGTCAGGGTGCGGAGGCGTGGGAGGTGTATATCGAAAACATCCGCGCCGGCGATGCGCGTTTCGATTCCGCACTGGACGAAATGCGCCGGCGCGCTGCGGACGGCGAGCGCTGAACGGCCGCCGTCAGCCTTCCGGCCTGTCGTCCCACAGCGAACTGCCGGCCGGGCCGGGCGCGCTGAAACCGAAGTGACGGTAGATGGCCGCGGTGGCCACCCGGCCGCGCGGCGTGCGCTGCAGATAGCCCTGCTGGATCAGGTAGGGCTCCAGCACGTCTTCGATGGTGTCGCGCGATTCGCCGATCGCGGCGGCGAGGTTGTCCACGCCGACCGGACCGCCGTCGAACTTGTCGATCACCGCTTCGAGCAGCTTGCGGTCCATCAGGTCCAGACCGACGCTGTCCACATCCAGCATGATCAGCGCCGCATCGGCGACTTCGCGCGTGATGGTGCCGTCGGCCTTCACCTGCGCGTAGTCGCGGCAGCGGCGCAGCAGGCGGTTGGCGATGCGCGGCGTGCCGCGTGAGCGGCGCGCGATTTCCAGGCTGCCGGCGTCGTCGATGGCGCAATCGAGCAGCCGGGCCGAGCGGCGCACGATGAGCGCCAGTTCGTCCGCAGAGTAGAACTCGAGCCGGGCGACGATGCCGAAGCGGTCGCGCAGCGGGTTGGTCAGCATGCCGGCGCGTGTGGTGGCGCCGACCAGCGTGAACGGCGGCAGGTCGAGCTTGATCGAGCGCGCGGCCGGGCCTTCGCCGATCATGATGTCGATCTGGAAATCCTCCAGCGCCGGGTAGAGGATTTCCTCCACCACCGGGCTCAGGCGGTGGATTTCGTCGATGAACAGCACGTCGTTCGGTTCGAGATTGCTCAGTATTGCGGCCAGATCGCCGGCGCGTTCCAGCACCGGGCCCGAGGTCTGGCGCAGATTGACGCCCATTTCCGCGGCGACGATGTGGGCCAGCGTGGTCTTGCCCAGGCCCGGCGGGCCGAACAGCAGCACGTGGTCCAGCGGCTCGCTGCGGCCACGCGCGGCGGCGACGAAAATGTCCAGCTGGTCGCGGATCTTCTGCTGGCCGATGTATTCGTCGAGCCGCTTCGGCCGCAGTGCGCGCTCCAGCGCGTCTTCCTGCGGGCTGGCGGTCGCGGCCGACACGATGCGCGGGCCGCTGGGCAGGGAATCGGTCTGGATGGCCATGATGCAGTCCTTCTTCAGACGTCCGACGGGTTGATCCAGCGCCACTCGCCCGGCGCCAGATCGGCCGGCAGTTCCAGACTGCCGACCGCCACCCGGTGCAGCGCCTCGCAGCGGTTGCCGGCGGCGGCCACCATGCGTTTGACCTGGTGGTACTTGCCTTCGCCTATCGTGATGGCCAGCCGGTTCGCATCCAGCTGTTCGACCGCGTGCGCGGCCACCGACACGCCGGGCGCGTCGTTCAGTTCGACGCCGCCGCGCAGCGCGGCGAGCTGGGCGTCGTCCACCGGGTGCTTCGTCGTGGCGACATAGCGCTTCAGCACGCCGTGCTTGGGCGAAGTGAGCCGGTGGATGAACTGGCCGTCGTCGGTCAGCAGCAGCAGGCCGGTGGTGTCCTCGTCCAGCCGGCCGACGCACTGCACCGCGCGCACCACCAGCGGCGAGGGCAGCAGCGCGAATACCGCCGGATGATGCTTGGGCTTCTGCGAACACTCGTAGCCGGTTGGCTTGTGCAGCATCACGTAGGCCTTCTCGTGATAGCGCCAGGCTTCACCGCTGACCGTGAATTCCAGACCTTCCGGGTCGAGTTCGACGAAGGGATCGTCGACCATTTCGCCGCCGACGGTGACGCGTTCGAGGCGTACCAGCGCGCGGCATTCGCGACGGGTGCCGAAGCCCTGGCTCTGCAGGATGCGTTCGAGTTGCATATCAGTACTTTCCGCCCACATGGGGGTTGTATTTGCGTTCTTCGCCGAAGGTGGACATCGGGCCGTGGCCGGGGATGAAGCGGATGTCGTCACCGAGCGGGAACAGTTTTTCGCGGATCGAGCGGATCAGGTCGCCGTGGTTGCCGCGCGGAAAGTCGGTGCGGCCGATCGAACCGGCGAACAGCACGTCGCCGACCTGGGCCAGCCGGCCGGCGCGGTCGACGAACACCACGTGGCCCGGCGTGTGGCCCGGGCAGTGCACCACGTCCAGCGTCACATTGCCCACGGTCACCGTGTCGCCGTCGGCCAGCCAGCGGGTCGGCACGAAGGGGCGGCAGGGCGGAAAGCCGAACATCTGCGCCTGCACCGGGAAGCCATCTATCCAGAACCGGTCGTCCGGGTGCGGGCCTTCGATCGGCAGATCGAATTTTTCCGCCAGATCCTGCGTGGCGCCGGCGTGGTCGAGGTGGCCGTGGGTGACCAGTATCTTTTCCAGCGTGATGCCGTGCTTCTTCACCTCGGCCAGCACCCGGTCCAGATCGCCGCCTGGGTCCACGACCGCGCCCTTCATCGTTTCGTCGCACCACAGCAGGGTGCAGTTCTGGGCGAAGGCGGTGACCGGAATGATGGCGTGCTGGAGCATGGGGTGTTGCCGTTGCGGGAAAGCGACATTGTACGTGGCGCCGGCGTGCGCTCCGACACGCGCATGCCGCTCACGGGCAGACAGAACCGCCGCGAGCGGTTAGGGTCGACGCCGGAATTCCGACTTCGAGGTTGCCTGCCGTGATCGATCTCCATTTCTGGCCCACCCCCAATGGCTACAAGGTGTTGATGTTCCTGGAGGAATCCGGGCTCGAACACCGCGTCGTGCCGGTCAACATCGGTGCCGGCGAGCAGTTCAGGCCGGCGTTTCTGGCCATTTCACCGAACAACCGGATGCCGGCCATCGTCGATCACGCGCCTGCCGGCGGCGGTGCGCCGCTGTCGGTGTTCGAATCCGGCGCCATCCTGCTCTACCTCGCCGAAAAGACCGGGCGCTTCATTCCGGCCGATCTGCGCGGCCGGGTGCAGGTGCTGGAATGGCTGTTCTGGCAGGTCGGCGGCCTCGGCCCGATGGCCGGGCAGAACCACCATTTCGTGCAGTACGCGCCGGAGCCCATCGCCTACGCGATCAAGCGCTACGTCGATGAAACCGGCCGGCTGTACGGCGTGCTGAACAAGCACCTGGCCGACCGTGCCTTCATCGCCGGCGACGACTACACGATTGCCGACATGGCCGCCTATCCCTGGGTGGTACCGCACAGGCGCCAGCAGATGGATCTGGACAACTTCCCGCACCTGAAGCGCTGGTTCGCGGCTATCCATGCCCGTCCGGCCACGGTCCGTGCCTATGAGCGCGGCGGGCTGGTGAGTGACCGGCCGGTGGTGGACGAGCAGTCGCGCAAGCTGCTGTTCGGCCAGAACGCCGATACGGTGGCGAAGCAATGAGGCTGTGCTAGGCTGCAAAAGCCGTTTTCAACCTCGTCAGTGTTCCTTCGGGAGAAAGACAATGAGCACCGAAAAGCTGATCCACGACGCCGCCGACCAGTGCGACTGGGACCCCGACATGGTGGTCAGCGTACTGGCTGATTTCATCGACGAGTTCTGCGATCCGGACGATTTCAAGGCCTTCCTCGAAGCACGTGTCGCCGAAGAGGCGGATGACGACTACGAGGAAGAAGACGAGGAAGAGGGCGGTGACGACGAGGACTACTGAGCCGGGATCATCGTGTGCCGGTCAGCGGTGCGCGCTCAGCGCGTGAAGTCGCCGTCCAGGTAGTACCAGCGACCGTTCTCGCGCACGAAGCGGCTGGTTTCATGCAGCCGGTGCGCCCGGCCTGCCATCTTGCTGCGGGCGACGAATTCCACCGTGCCGTGGTCGGCGTCGCTCAGCGTGTGCGCTTTCACGTCCAGCCCCAGCCATCTGAGGCCGGGTTCCGGCGGCGGCAGATTCTGCGGGCGGGTGTCCGGATGCCAGGTCGCCAGCAGGTAGTCGCGCCGGTCCAGCACGAAGGCGCTGTAGCGCGAGCGCATCAGCGCCTCCGGTGTCGGCGCCGCCTCGCCGGCGTGGAAGCGGGCGCAGCAATCATCCGCCGGACGACCGCTGCCGCAGACACAGGCCACCACCGGCGCGGGTTTCAATACTTGCTTACCCGGGTATTGCCGCTGGCGCCGACCAGTTTCACCCGGTCGCCCGGATTGAATTTCTCGTCACCTTCCTGCACCACCGCGATCACGTTGCCGTTGTCGAGCCGTATCGTGATTTCAAGGCCGGAACGGCGGGTGGCGCCTTCTTCGATCAGCGCGCCGGCCACGCCGCCGACCACTGCGCCGGCGATGGCGCCAGCGGTGGAGCCGCGTCCGCCAGCAAGGCCGCCGATGGCGGCGCCCGATGCAGTGCCCACATGGGATTTGGTGCCCTCGATGGTGACCGGGCGCACGCTTTCCACCGTGCCCATGCGCACCGACATTTCGCGGCGTGCCTGGTCACGCGAATAGGTGTCGCCGGACAGGCTGGACTGGCAGCCGGCCAGCGCAATGCCGGCCAGCATCAGCGCGGGAAGCGCCAAGCGGTTCATGTCATGTTCTCCTTGTGTTCTTCACTCGTTGCCGGCCTGCGGCCGGTCAACCGTTCATTTAACGCGTGCGCTGCGCGGCCGTCCTGCCGCAATCGTGAGCAGTTGTTTCGCTGCTCAGAAATCCAGTGCGCTGCCGAAGGCGGCACGGTAGCGGCGTTCGATCTCGGTGCGGGTCGGTGCGTGGTTCTGGCCGCCGCGGCAGGCGATCTTGATTGCACCCATGACCGAAGCCAGGCGGGCCGCATTCACGATGCCGGCGCCGCGCGACAGGCCGTACAGCAGGCCGCCGCGGTAGGCGTCGCCACAGCCGGTCGGGTCAACCAGTGCGTCCGCCGGAACGCAGGCCACCTCGGTCACCGTGCCGTCGTGATAGACGCGCGAACCTTCGGCACCACGGGTGACGATGAGCGCCTCGACCCTTTCCGCGACCTGCGCTTCGCTGAGGCCGGTGCGGTCGCACAGCATGCGCGCCTCGTAGTCATTGACCGTGCACCAGGTCGCCAGTTCGAGGAAGTGCAGCAGATCCTTGCCGTCAAACATCGGCATGCCCTGGCCCGGATCGAAAATGAAGGGCGTGCCGGCGTCGGCGAACTGCTGGGCGTGGGTGAGCATGCCGTCGCGGCCGTCCGGCGCCACGATGCCCAGTTTCACGCCCTGTGCGTCGCCGACCCGGTTCTCGTGCGAAAAGCTCATCGCGCCCGGGTGGAAGGCGGTGATCTGGTTGTCGTCCAGATCGGTGGTGATGAAGCACTGCGCGGTGAAGGCGTCATCGATGCGGCGCACGTGGGTGACCGGAATGCCCAGCGCGGCGAAACGTTCGAAGTAGGGGGCGGCGTCCTGACCCACGGTGGCCATCATCAGCGGCTCGCCGCCCAGCAGCTTCAGGTTGTAGGCGATGTTGCCGGCACAGCCGCCGAACTCGCGCCGCATGTCCGGTACCAGGAAGGACACGTTCAGAATGTGGATCTGGTCCGGCAGGATGTGATGCTTGAAGCGGTCCGGAAAGACCATGATGTTGTCGTAAGCGATCGAGCCGCAGATGAGGACGGACATGAAGGGCGGGCCTGTCGGGGAAAACCGCGAGTATACGACCCCGGCCAGCGGCCGGTACGCGGTGTCAGAGGCCGTCGCCGCGCGCCAGTCGCAGGTCTTCGGCGCTGCGCACCGCGTTGCGCAGCCGGCCGGCGAAGCGCTCGGCCACGCTGGCCCAGTCCAGCCCTTCGACGCTGGCGCGGGCGCCGGTCGTCATCCGCGCGCGCAGCGCGTCGTCAGTGCCGGCACGCAGCACCTGGGCGATGAAGGCGGCTTCGTCGCCGGGCGGCGCCAGCAGGCCGTTATGGCCGGCGTCCACCAGTTCGGCGGCGGCTGCCTGCGCGTAGCTGACCACCGGCAGGCCGCTGGCCAGTGCTTCGGTCAGCACGTTGCCGAAGGTTTCGGTCAGGCTGCCGAACAGGAAGAGGTCGGCGCTGGCGTAGTGCATGGCCAGATCTTCGCCGCTGCGCATGCCGGCGAACAGGTGGTGCGGATACTGGCGCGCCAGCGATTCGCGCGCCGGGCCGTCGCCCACCCACAGCATGCGCGCGTCCGGCCGCTGCACGCGCAGCGTTTCGAAGGCGCGCGCCACCAGATCGAGGTTCTTTTCCGGCGCCAGCCGGCTCACGAATGCGACCACCAGATCCTGCGGGCCGACGCCCCAGGCGGCCCGCAGCGCCTGATTGCGGCGAGCCGGTGAGTACAGCGTGGTATCGACGCCGCGCGACACCACTTCGAGATTGCGGTAGCCGCAGTCGGCCAGCTGTGCCTGCAGCGCGCGGGTGGGCACGAAGGTGGCGTGACCGAGATTGTGGAAGCGGCGCAGATAGGCGGCGATCGGCCGCTTCAGCCAGCGCATGCCGTAATGCGCGCTGTAGGCGTCGAAATTGGTACGGAAGTCGCTGGTGACCGGCAGCTTGAGCTTGCGCGCGGCGGCCATCGCCGACCAGCCGAGCGGGCCTTCGGTGACCAGATGAACCAGATCAGGCCGTTCCAGCGTCCACAGTTTTGCCAGCTTCTGCTTGGCCGGCAGGCCGACCCGCAGGCTGCCGTACTTGGGAATGGGTACGCCGCGCGCCAGCACTTCGCGCAGCGGGCCGTCGCGCTGGGGCGCATCGGCGGCGTGCTGCTTCGGGCGGATGAGCTGCACCCGGTGACCGCGCGCCAGCAGGCCGTCCACCATGCGCTTGAGGCTCATCGCGACGCCGTTGATTTCCGGCGGCCAGGTTTCGGTCACCACCGCGATGCGCAGCGCCTCGTCGGCGCCATGCAGGCGTTCGACCGTGAAGGCGATGTCGGGACTGAACTCGGAGCGGCGCATGCCGGCAGTGTCCGGTGCGGTCAAGGCAGACACGTGACGGGTGCGTGACGCTGTCGTGACAGCGTGGTGCGGGGGGCGGCCGGCAGGTAGACTGATGGTTTCAGCCGCCCGTCCGCCCATGTTCCTGCTGCGCTCCCTGTTCGCTGCCGCCGTGCTGCTGTCTGCCTTGCCGGCAGTGGCGGAAGAGTTGCGCGTGCAGGCGCCGCAGACCTTGTCCGGCGACGCTGCCGCCGGCTTCGCGCCGCTGCTGGCACCGCATGCCGGCAAGCCGCTGCTGATCAATTTCTGGGCGTCCTGGTGCGAGCCCTGCCGCGAAGAGATCCCGGCGCTGGCGGCGCTGCAGGCGCGCGGCGTCCGGGTGCTCACGGTGGCGGTGGCCGACCGCGAGGCGGACGCGCAGCGTTTTCTCGGCGGTGCTGGCCCCGGTCTGCCGCTGGCGTTTGACCGTGACCAGAAGCTGAGCCGCGCGCTCGGGGTCACGCTGCTGCCCTACAGCCTGGTGCTGGATGCCCGGCACCGCGTGGTGGCGCGGGTCGAGGGCGCGTTGGACTGGAGCGATGCATCGGTCATCGCCACGCTGAACAGGCTCATGCAGTAAACAACAGATATACGAAGGAAGGATGTACATGGATCGTCGTCGTTTCATGCAGCTCTCTGCGCTGGCCGGTCTGTCGGCATCGCTGCCGCAGCTCGCCCGTGCTGCTTTCGCACCGTCGCCGGCGCACGGCTGGCGCACTTTCGAGGTGGTGACCCGGATCGAACCGGTGGCCACCGACACCGACGTGACAGTGTGGATTCCGCTGCCTTCGGTCGAGCAGCCGGACTGGATACGGGTGCTGGGCAACGAGTGGAGCGGCAATGCGGCGCGCGCCGGCATCGCGGTCGATCCGGTCTATGGCAGCCGCATGCTGGTGGCGCAGTGGCTCAAGGGCCAGGGTGTGCCTGAACTCGAGGTGGTGAGCCGTGTGAGCACCCGCGATCGGGCGCTCGATCTGTCGTCGCCGGGCAAGGTGGCCGATCTGGACGAAGCGACCCGTCAGCTCTACACCCGCGCTACCGAACTGCTGCCGACCGACGGCATCGTGCGCGACACCGCGCTCGACGCCACCCGCGGCGCGAAAACCGACATGGAGCGCGCCCGCGCGCTGTACGACTGGGTGTGCGACCGCACCGAGCGCAATCCCAAGACCCGCGGCTGCGGTCTGGGTGACATCCGCAGCATGCTGGTCAGCGGCAATCTGTCGGGCAAGTGTGCTGACCTCAACGCGCTGTTCGTCGGCATGGCGCGCTCGGTCGGGCTGCCGGCGCGCGATGTCTATGGCATCCGCGTCGCTGATTCGCGTTTCGGCTACAAGAGCCTGGGCAAGAGCGGTGACATATCGAAGGCGCAGCACTGTCGCGCCGAGGTGTGGCTCAGCGGTTTTGGCTGGGTGCCGGTGGATCCGGCCGATGTGCGCAAGGTGGTGCTGGAAGAGAAGCCCGGCCTGACGCTGAAGGATGACGTCGTCGTCGCGGCGCGCGAAAAGCTGTTCGGCGCCTGGGAAATGAACTGGCTGGCCTACAACTTCGGCCATGACGTCGCGCTGCCCGGCTCGGCCGGCCCGACACTGCCTTTCCTGATGTACCCGCAGGGCGAAACCGCCGGCGGCCGCTTCGACAGCCTGGACCCGGGCGCTTTCAGCTACAGCATCAAGTCGCGCGAAATCACCGCCTGAGCTTCGGGCGGCAGGATTCAGGACGGCCCGGCGTGGGCCTGCTGCCTGAATCCTGCAGCACCGTCGGCGGCTTCCGTCGCCTGACGGTTATTCGTGCCCGCCTTCCGGGTAGACCGTGACCGACAGGAAGCGGATCGGCACCTCAACCAGCTTTTCCGGCCCGTGCGGCACATTGCCGTCGAAGGTGAGCGCGTCGCCCGGGCGCAGCTCATACACCGTCTTGCCGTGGCGGTATTCGATGCAGCCTTCCAGCATGTAGATGAACTCGGTGCCCGGATGTTCGAACACCGGATAGGGCGGCTGGTCCTGATCGATCGTGATCAGGAAAGGCTCGAAGCGCTTGGTCGGCCCCTGGTGATAGGACAGCAGGTTATAGATATGGCCGGCGCGCGAGCCGCGGCGGGCCACTTCCATGCTTTCGCCGGCCTTGATCAGCTGCGCGCCTTCGCCGTCGGTCTGGTAGTTCTTGAACAGTGCCGACAGCGACACGCCGAGCGCCCGCGCGATGCGCGACAGCGCGTCCAGGCTGGTCGCGGTCTGGCCGTTCTCGATCCGCGACAGCATGCCGCGGCTGATTTCCGCGCGCTCCGAAATGTCTGCGATCGTCAGCCCGTGGGCCCGGCGCAGTTCCCGGATGGTATTGCCAAGGTAGCGCTCCAGCTCCCCTTCCAGCGCGGCTTCTTGTATGGACATCGCGTCTCCGCTTTCAGCGTCAGATTGGGTCGTCATTGGCCCATGCCTAACTTTATTTTACGCATGAGGTTTCATAAAAAGAATTTAAGTTGACTTGGCTTAAAAAAGGTTCATGATTAGAAAAAAAGTTGCTTCTCTTGAAACACGCTGCACCGCAGCAGAAGTGACACCCTTTCAGTCTGGACTACAGGAAAGCACATGCCCTGGCGCCTATTGCGATTCGGTCTGTCGAAGTCCCATCCGGAACCCCGGATGTTCACGGCTCACGACAAGCTCAAGCCCTCCTACGACGTAGTGATCATTGGTGGTGGGGGCCATGGCCTGGCCAGCGCCTACTACCTCGCCCGTGATCATGGCATCACCAACGTGGCGGTGCTCGAGAAGGGTTACATCGGTGGCGGCAATACCGGCCGCAACACCACCATCATCCGCTCGAACTACCTCACGCCGGAAGGCGTGAAGTTCTACGACAAGTCGGTGCAGCTGTACCAGGACTTGTCCACAGAGTTCGATCTGAACCTCTTCTACTCCACCCGCGGCCACTTCACGCTGGCCCACACCGACTCCGCGATGCGCACCATGCGCTGGCGTGCAGAGGTGAACAAGCACTACGGCATCGCGTCCGAAGTGGTGGGCCCGGAAGAAGTGAAGCGCCAGACGCCGCAGATCGATCTGTCCTGTGGTGGCCACGCCCCGATCCAGGGTGCGCTGTACCACGCACCGGGCGCGGTGGCCCGTCACGACGCGGTGGCCTGGGGCTACGGCCGTGGCGCCGACATGCGTGGCGCTGAAATCCACCAGCAGACTGCGGTGACCGGCATCGAGGTCAAGGGCGGCAAGGTGGTCGGTGTACACACCACCAAGGGTTTCATCTCGACCAACAAGGTCATCTGTGCGGTCGCCGGCTTCACGCCGCGCATCACCGACATGGTGGGCTTCAAGACGCCGATCTTCGTGCATCCGCTGCAGGCCATGGTGAGCGAGCCGATGAAGCCCTGGCTCGACACCATCCTGGTGTCCGGCAGCCTGCATATATATGTAAGCCAGAGCGCCCGCGGCGAACTGGTGATGGGCGCCTCGCTCGATCCGTACGAAGTGCAATCGACGCGTTCGACGCTGGACTTCCCGGAAGGCCTCGCCGCTCACCTGCTCGACATGTTCCCCTTCCTGTCGCACTCCAAGGTGGTGCGTCAGTGGGCCGGCATGGCTGATATGACGCCGGACTTCGCACCCATCATGGGCATGACGCCGGTCGAAGGCTTCTACCTCGATTCCGGCTGGGGTACCTGGGGCTTCAAGGCGACGCCGGTCTGCGGCAAGACCATGGCCTGGACCGCCGTCAATGACAAGCCGCACGAGCTGATCACCGGCTTCTCGCTCGACCGCTTCCGCAACTACTCGCTGACCGGCGAGAAGGGTGCGGCGAGCGTGGGCCACTGAGCGCGGAACAGAGAGCGGAGACGACGACATGAAACTGATGACCTGTCCGATCAACGGCACGCGGCCGATTTCGGAATTCGCCTACTGGGGCGAAATCCGTCCGGCGCCCGATGCCGATACCTGCAGCGACGACCAGTGGGCGGAATACGTGTTCCACCGCAACGGCGCGCCCGGCGTGAAGAAGGAATGGTGGTGCCACACGCCGTCGAATACCTGGTTCATCGCTGAACGCGATACCGAAAAGGACAAGGTGCTGCGCACCTTTCTGCATGGAGATGACAAGTGAAGCGCCTGCCCGCAATGCCCGACGAGTGGCTGGATCGCAGCCGCACCGTCCGCTTCCGTTTTGAAGGCCGCACCTTCGAAGGCCTGTCCGGCGACAGCATCGCCAGCGCGCTGTGGGCCGCCGGCCAGCGCAGCCAGGGCCGCAGCTTCAAGTACCACCGCGTGCGCGGCATTCTTTCGGCCGCCAACCATGACGTGAACGTCATGCTGCAGGACGGTCCGAAGCTGAACACCCGCGGTGACGTGGTGGCGGTGCGTGAAGGCATGGACCTGACCGCGGTGAACACTTTCGGTGGCCTGGCCAACGACAAGGCGCGTCACCTGAACAAGCTGTCGCGCTTCCTGCCGGTCGGCTTCTATTACAAGGCCTTCCACAACAAGCGTCTGTTCCCGCTGTGGGAAAAGATGTTCCGCCGCATCACCGGTCTGGGCGTGGTCGATTTCTCGACGCCGCACATCCGCACCCAGAAGCGCTACGACTTCTGTGACGTGCTGGTGATCGGTGCCGGTCCTTCCGGTCTGGCCGCCGCGCTGTCGGCCGCCGAAGCAGGCGCTTCGGTGGTGGTCTGTGACGAGAACGCCCGCGCCGGTGGCAGCGGTCTGTTCCAGCTGGGCGCCGACGCGGCACGTCGTCAGCACACCGCCTCGCTGCTGCAGCAGGTGAAGTCCAACCCGCGCATCCGTCTGCTGGAAGGCACTTACGCCGGCGCCTACTACGCCGACCGCTGGGTGCCGCTGATCGACGAGAACCGCATGACGAAGATGCGCGCCAAGTCGGTCATTCTGGCCAGTGGTGCCTACGAGCAGCCGTCCGTTTTCCGTAACAACGACCTGCCGGGCATCATGAACGGCTCGGCCATGCAGCGCCTGATCTACCGCTACGCGGTCAAGCCCTGCAGCACCGCGGTCGTGCTGGCCGCCAACGCCGACGGCTACCGCGTCGCGCTCGATCTGCTGGCCGCCGGCGCCGCCGTGGCTGCGGTGCTGGACATGCGCGCCAGCGTGCCGGCTTCGCCGCTGGCCGATGCACTGCGCGCCAAGGGCGTGGAAATCCTCGGTGGTCACGCGGTGTATGAAGCGCACGCCGATGGCAAGGGCGAACTGGCTGGCGTCACTGCCTGTCGCATCGACGGTGCCGGCCGTGTGGTGTCCGGTTCGCAGCGTCGCATCAGCTGCGACGGCGTTGCGATGAGCACCGGCTGGTCGCCGGCCGCCAACCTGCTGTATCAGGCAGGCACCCGCATGCGCTTCGACGATCTGCTGCAGCAGTTCGTGCCGGAACAGCTGCCGGAAGGCGTGTTCGCCTGCGGCAAGGTGAATGGCGTGTTCCGCCTCGAATCGCGCATCACCGACGGTCAGCGCGCAGGTCTCGCTGCCGCCGCGAATGCCGGTTTCGAAGTCAGTGCCAGCATCACCGTGCCGGCCGAAACCGAATCACCGTCGCATGCCTGGCCGGTGGTTGCTCATCCGGACGGCAAGAACTTCGTCGATTTCGACGAGGATCTGCAGGTGAAGGATTTCGAGAACGCAGTGCAGGAAGGCTACGACAACATCGAGCTGCTGAAGCGCTTCTCGACCGTCGGCATGGGCCCCAGCCAGGGCAAGCACTCGAACATGACCGCGCTGCGCATCCTGGCGCGCCTGACCGGCAAGTCGCCGCAGCAGGTGGGCACCACGACCGCGCGTCCGTTCTTCCACCCGGTGCCGCTGTCGCATCTGGCCGGCCGCGGTTTCAGCCCGCAGCGCCACTCGCCGCTGCACGGCCGCCACGCCGCTGCCGGTGCGGTGTTCATGCAGGCCGGCGCGTGGGAACGTCCGGAGTACTACGCAGTGCCGGGCAAGTCGCGCATCGACTGCATCCGCGAAGAGGCGCGCCGTGTGCGCACCGCGGTTGCGCTGATCGACGTCGGCACGCTGGGCAAGCTGGAAATCCGTGGCCCGCAGGCCGCCGAGTTCCTGAACCGCGTCTATACCGGCCGCTACGACAACATGAAGGTGGGTGCCACGCGCTACGCCGTCATGTGTGACGACTCGGGCGTGCTGAGCGACGAAGGCGTGGTGGCGCGCATCGCCGAAGACGTCTTCTACTTCACCACGACCAGTTCGGGTGCGGCCACGGTGTATCGCGAGCTGTCGCGCCTGAACATCGAGTGGAAGCTGGACTGCGGCCTGATCAACCTGACCGGTTCGTACTCGGCGATGAACCTGGCCGGTCCGGCGTCGCGCAAGGTGCTGGCCCAGCTGACCGACATGGATCTGTCGTCCGCCGCCTTCCCCTACCTCGCGGTGCGCACCGGCACGGTGGCCGGCATTCCGGCCCGCATGATGCGCGTCGGCTTCGTCGGCGAATGGGGCTACGAAATCCACATCCCGGCCGAGTACGGCGCCACGCTGTGGGACGCGCTGATGAAGGCGGGTGAGTCGTCGGGCATCGGCCCGTTCGGTGTCGAGGCCCAGCGTCTGCTGCGTCTGGAAAAGGGCCACCTGATCGTGAGCCAGGACACCGACGGTCTGACCAACCCGTTCGAAGTCGGCATGGACTGGGCGGTCAAGCTGGACAAGCCCTTCTTCACCGGCAAGCGCTCGCTGCAGATCGTTCGCAAGATGCCGCTCAAGCGCAAGCTGGTCGGCTTCCGCCTGGGCGAGAACCACAGCGGCGAAGTGCCGAAGGAATGTCACCTGATCATCCAGGACGGTGACATCGCCGGCCGCGTTACCAGCATCTCCTGGAGCCCGCATGTCGGTCGCTTCATCGGCCTGGCCTTCGTGCTGCCGTCGATGTCCGAATCCGGCACCGCCTTCCAGATCCGTCTGACCGACGGAAGCATGGTGAACGCCGAGGTCTGCGACACGCCCTTCTTCGACCCGAAAGACGAACGCCAGAAGGAAATCGAATGAACGCCCCCTTCGCCCCCAATCGCATCAGCCCTCTGTTCGACGAACAGGCGCCGCACGCGGCGAAGTGGACCCAGGTCGAGACCATGCAGACCGTGGCCTCCTTCGGTTCGGCCGATGCAGCCCGTCTGCCGCTGGCCGGCATCGGCGACCTCAGCTTCCGCCGCCGTGCCGGCGTCAAGGGTCCGGGCGCTGCCGCCTGGCTTAACGCCCTGGGCATCGTTACACCGGAACGCATGAACAGCTGGCTGCGCATGGACGACGGCACCCTGGTGCTGCGTCTGGGCAACACCGAGTACCTGGTCGAGGACGCGCCGGGTGGCAGCCATGCCGCGCAGATGAACGCCGCTGCGCCGGCACACGGCGTGTATCCGGTGCCGCGTTATGACGCCGCGCTGGTTGTCGCCGGCCGCAATGCACTTGAACTGACCCGCCAGACCTGTGCCTTCGATTTCACCACCCTGTCGCCTGCGGCGCAGGGGCTGGCGATGACTTCGATGGTTGGCGTCGGCGTCACCGCGGTCGCGATGGAAAGCGGCGGCGAAACGTACTACCGGCTGTGGTGCGACGGCACCTATGGCGGTTATCTGTGGGCCACGCTGGTGGAGGTGGCTTCGGATCTCGGAGGAGGTGCGGTCGGCCTGGAATCGCTTGGCCGGCTCGCACAGCAATAACAAACAGCGCGCCGTTTGACGACGGCGCAATTCAGTCAGATACGAGCCGTTTGGACAGGGAGGGAATGTGATGTCACCCAGCGAAGCACAGCAGTTCCTGAAGGAAAACCAGGTCAAGTACATCCTGGCGCAGTTCGTCGATATCCACGGTTCGGCCAAGACCAAGTCGGTCCCGGCCGAGCATTACAAGACCGTGGTGACCGCTGGCGCCGGCTTTGCCGGTTTCGCGATCTGGGGCATGGGCATGACCCCCAACGTCGACGCCGATTACATGGCCGTGGGCGACGCCTCGACGCTGTCGCTGGTGCCCTGGCAGCCGGGCTATGCCCGCATCGCCTGTGACGGCCACACGCACGGCAAGCCGCACGAGTACGACACCCGCGTCGTGCTGAAGAAGCAGCTGGAGCAGATCACCGCCCGCGGCTGGACCTTCTTCACCGGCATGGAGCCCGAGTTCTCGCTGCTGCGCAAGGTCGAAGGCAAGCTGCTGCCGGCCGATCCGGGCGACACGCTGTCCAAGCCCTGCTACGACTACAAGGGCCTGTCGCGCGCCCGCGTCTTCCTGGAACGCCTGTCCGAGTCGCTGCGCTCGGTCGGCATCGACGTCTATCAGATCGACCACGAAGACGCGAACGGCCAGTTCGAGATCAACTACACCTTCACCGACGCGCTGACCTCCTGCGACCACTACACCTTCTTCAAGATGGGTGCCGCCGAGATCGCCGCCGAACTGGGTCTGATCTGCTCGTTCATGCCCAAGCCCTTCTCGAACCGCCCGGGCAACGGCCTGCACATGCACATGAGCATCGGCGACGGCAAGCGCAACCTGTTCGAGGACAAGTCGGACAAGCACGGCCTTGACCTGTCGAAGCTGGCTTACCACTGGGCGGCCGGTCTGCTCAAGCACGCACCGGCCCTGGCCGCGCTGTGCTGCCCGACCGTGAATTCCTACAAGCGTCTGGTGGTTGGCCGTTCGCTGACCGGCGCCACCTGGGCACCGGCCTACATCTGCTACGGCGGCAACAACCGCAGCGGCATGATCCGCAGCCCGGGCGGTCGCCTGGAACTGCGCCTGCCGGACGCTTCCTGCAATGCTTACCTCGCAACGGCCGCGGTCATCGCCGCCGGCATGGACGGGGTGATCAACGAGCTCGATCCGGGCACGCCGCAAAACGACAACCTGTACGAGTACAGCCAATCGCAGCTTGATGCCGCCGGTATCAAGGTGCTGCCGCAGAACCTGCATGAGGCGCTGCTGGCGCTCGAAAAGGACGAAGTGATCCGCGCTGCACTGGGTCCCGTCGTCGACGAGTTCCTGCGTCTCAAGCACATGGAGTGGGTCGAGTACATGCGTCACGTCTCGGACTGGGAAGTGAACAGCTACCTCGAATTCTTCTGATCAATCGCCGGAGAACGGATATGTGTGGAATCGTTGGACTGCTGGTCAAGACACCGGCATTGAAGGAGCGCCTGGGCGAACTGATGGTGCCCATGCTGATCGGCATGACCGAGCGCGGTCCGGACTCGGCGGGTCTCGCCGTGTTCGGCGACTCGCTGGCCGAGAACTCGCGCAAGCTGAGCCTGTACTCGGGTCTCACCGATGACGGTGCGGATTTCAACTGGCACGGCCTGACGCACGCGCTGAAGGAACACCTCGATGTCGACGCGCACATCGACGTGAAGCACAACCACGCCGTGCTGTCGTTCGCCGTGTCGCCGGAGCTGGTCAAGCGCTGGCTGCGCGAGAACCACCCGAAGCTGCACATCCTGAGCACCGGTCGCACCATCGACCTGTACAAGGACATCGGCACCCCGGCCCAGGTGGCCGACCGCTACGACTTCAAGTCGATGAAGGGTTCGCACCTGGTGGGTCACACCCGCATGGCGACCGAATCGGCGGTGACGCCGGATCGCGCACACCCCTTCACCGCCGGCGAAGACTTCTGCCTGGTGCACAACGGTTCGCTGTCGAACCCGAACTCGATCCGCCGCAAGCTGACGCCGGCCGGCATCCACTTCGAAACCGACAACGACACCGAAGCCGCCTGCCGCTTCCTCGAATGGCGCCTGCGTGAAGGCGACGACCTGGAAGTCGCGCTGCAGAAGGGCTTCGACGAACTGGACGGTTTCTTCACCTTCCTGATGGGTACGCCGGACAAGCTCGCGTTGATCCGCGACCCCTTCGCCTGCAAGCCCGCAGTCGTGGCCGAAACCGACGACTACGTCGCGATCGCGTCGGAATTCCGTTCGCTGGCCCACCTGCCTGGCGTCAAGCACGCCAACGTGTTCGAACCCGCGCCCGAGGAGATGTACGTATGGAACGCATGACCTTCGATCTCGCCAGCTCGTCGCTGACCGAGATGAACACCTTCCTGCACAAGGGTCTTGAGGAAGGCGATAAGCGCCACATTTCGGTGCTGAACCCGGACGGCGCGCACAACATCGCCGTCGGTCTGAACCACCCGGTCACCGTGGAGATCCATGGTCACGCCGGCTACTACGCAGGCGGCATGAACAAGCACGCCCGCGTCGTGATCCACGGCAGCGCCGGTACCGGTGTCGCCGAGAACATGATGAGCGGTTCGGTGCACGTGAAGGGCTTCGCCTCCAACGGCGCCGGCGCGACCGCCCACGGCGGCCTGCTGGTGATCGACGGTGACGCCGGCCTGCGCTGCGGCATCTCGCTCAAGGGCGGCGACATCGTCGTCGGCGGCAGCGTCGGCAGCTTCTCCGGCTTCATGGCCCAGGCCGGCCACATGGTCATCTGTGGCGACGCCGGCGACGCGCTCGGCGATTCGCTGTACGAAGCGGTCATCTACCTGCGCGGCAACGTGAAGTCGCTCGGTGCCGATGCCCAGTTCGAGGACATGACCGACGCCGACTACGCGACGCTGGCCGAACTGCTGTCCAAGGCCGGCATGGACCACGATCCGAAGTCGTTCAAGCGCATTGCCTCGGCTCGTACGCTCTATCACTGGAACGCGGACGCGAACCAGGAGTACTGACATCTCCTGTGGGCAAGCGGGACGGTGCGGAACGATCCGCCCTCCCGCGTAGCAGACACCGAATACAAAGGACTCACAAATGGACATCAAACCCGTTTCGTTCAAGCGCGTCTCCCGGGAGGAGTCCGCGAGCTTCGACCGCTCGACCATCGACTACATCCAGAACGCCGCTGCGCACGGCCTGTACGAAATCCGCGGCATGGGCGCCAAGCGCAAGCTGCCGCACTTCGACGACCTGCTGTTCCTGGCCGGCTCGCTGTCGCGCTACCCGCTGGAAGGCTATCGCGAAAAGTGCGTGACCAAGACCATCCTGGGCACCCGCTTCGCCAAGAAGCCGATCGAGCTGGACATCCCGATCACCATCGCCGGCATGAGCTTCGGCGCGCTGTCGGCCAACGTGAAGGAGTCGCTGGGCCGCGCCGCCACCGCGATGGGCACCACGACGACGACCGGTGACGGCGGCATGACGCCGGAAGAGCGCAACTCGTCGAAGACGCTGGTGTACCAGTGCCTGCCGTCGCGTTACGGCTTCAACCCGGACGACGTGCGTCGCGCCGATGCGATCGAAGTCGTGATCGGTCAGGGCGCCAAGCCGGGCGGCGGCGGCATGCTGCTGGGCCAGAAGGTGAACCCGCGCGTGGCCAAGATGCGCACCCTGCCGCAAGGCGTGGATCAGCGCTCGGCCTGCCGTCACCCCGACTGGACCGGTCCGGACGATCTGGCGATCAAGATCCAGGAACTGCGCGAGCTGACCGACTGGGAAAAGCCGATCTACGTGAAGGTGGGCGCAACCCGTACCTTCAACGACGTCAAGCTGGCCGTTCATGCCGGTGCTGACGTGGTGGTGGTCGATGGCATGCAGGGCGGCACCGCAGCCACCCAGACCTGCTACATCGAACACATCGGCATCCCGACGCTGGCTGCAGTCCGCCAGGCAGTCGATGCGCTGGAAGACCTGAACATGAAGGGCCAGGTCCAGCTGATCGTGTCCGGCGGCATCCGTAGCGGCGCCGACGTCGCCAAGGCGCTGGCCATGGGTGCTGATGCAGTCGCGATCGGTCAGGGCATCCTGTTCGCACTCGGCTGTAACTCGGAAACCTACATCCAGGACGGCAAGCACATTTCGGCCATCGAAGGTTACGACGCCCTCGGTACTCAGCCCGGCTTCTGCCACCACTGCCACACCGGCAAGTGCCCGGTCGGCGTGACCACGCAGGATTCGGTGCTCGAACAGCGTCTGCAGCCGGACGTCGGTGCCCGTCGCGTCAAGAACTACCTGAAGACGCTGAACATGGAACTCACCACGATCGCCCGTGCCTGCGGCAAGCAGAACGTGCATCACCTGGAGCGCGAAGACCTGGTCGCCCTCACGCTGGAAGCCGCCGCCATGGCGCGCATCCCGCTGGCGGGCACCAGCTGGATCCCGGGCCACAACGGCTACTGATCCACAGCGTGATGCCGGGGCAGCGGACATGAGTGGCTGGCTGCTCCTGCTGGGCGCCATCGTCGCGGAAGTGATCGCGACGAGCGCGCTCAAGCAGGTGGAGGGCTTCTCGCGTCCGCTGCCTCTGGCATTGACCACTGTCGGTTACGTCGTGGCGTTCTGGCTCATGTCGCTGTCGCTCAGAACCATTCCCATCGGCATCGCCTACGCGGTGTGGTCGGGCGTGGGCATTGTCGCGATATCAACAATCGGCCTGATCGCTTTCGGCCAGAAGCTCGATGCGGCCGCACTCGCGGGCATCGCACTTATCGTGAGCGGGGTCGCCGTGATCCAGCTCTTTTCGCGTTCCACCGTCTGACCCACCGTCACCTCATTCGAAAGGAGTCCTTCCGCCGCTCATCACCCGCCCTGCATCACTACATCCCTGCTGCTGACGATTTCATCCCATCAAAAAATGCACCCATAAAGGAGGAGAGCAAGATGGATCAAAGCAAAAGCAAGAAGCCGCTCGACCCATTGCTCGAAAAGCGCATTGCGCGCATGTTCGGCCGCGATCGTGCCATGTCACTCGGCATGCTGATCGGTTTGTGGTTCGCCCTGGGCTATGTGTACTTCGCCGTTCCCCACGGCTTTCTCGGTTCGCCTGTCGGCCTGGTGCTGACAGTGGCCGGTGCACTCGTCCTGGTCTTCAACTCGGCGTCGGTGATCGCCATGCTTCGTCATTACGACGAGGACCGCGACCACATCTACGGCATCGACATCTATCACCTCGACCAGCATCGCGCACGCGCCCGCAAGGCCGCACTGCGCCCGGCTCACGTCGACGTCTGAGGAGTACGCACATGTCCCGCAACGTCTACAAACCGCCGGTACAGAAGGGCTTCGGCCAGTTCATCGATGCCATGGTGGTGCTCGCGCTCGTGTATCTGAGCCTGCTTGCGCCGCTGCTGCTGGGCGGCACCGCCGCCGAGTCCGCGGCGACCGAGCACAAGGCGGCGCCCACCTGGGAAGAGCTCAAGCAGAACGACGTGATGAAGGCCCAGTGGGAAAAGCTGGGTCACACGCCGGAAACTGCCGAGCCCATCGTGACCAAGAAGTTCAGCTACGAGGTGGAGCCGCTGTCGCTGGGCATCACCATCGCGGTGATCGTCGGCTACTTCATCTTCATGCTGAAGATGTCGGACCGCGAGTACCGCGAAGTGATCAACGAACGCTTCGGCCCGAAGGCCGGCAAGGGGGATTGAGTCATGGATATGTGGTCCGCACTGGAATACGGCGCCTGGGGCCTGTCGGTCGTGCTGATCGGCTGGATGCTGGTCGACGCGCGCTTCGTCAGCACCACCTATGGCGAGGATTTCCTGCTCAGTTCGCGCGAAGGCGACGAGTGACCGCTTGATCTGGGCGTGCCGGCAGGCACGCGACAGGGGAGAGAATGATGGGAACTGCAGCAAGCGCAGGACAGCAGGAAAAGATTTCCCTGCTGAAGGTGCTCGGACCGGTGCACGTATGGGCACTGGGCGTGGGCATCGTGCTGGTGGGCGAGTACATGGGCTGGAACTTCTCGGTGGCGAAGGGCGGGGCCTACGGCTCGCTGATCGCCTGCTGGGTGATCGGTCTGCTCTACACCTGTGTGGCCATGATCGACTCCGAGGTGACCTCAACGGTTGCCGCGGCCGGCGGTCAGTACACGCAGGCCAAGCACATCATCGGGCCCTTGATGGCCTTCAACGTGGGCCTTTACCTGGTGATGGCCTACACCATGCTGGAGGCGGCCGACGCGCTGGTGGTCGGTGACCTGCTGAAAGCGGTGGCCCAGCAGTACGGGGCCGAACTCGATCCGCGGCCTTTCGTGGTGCTCACCATCGCCTTCCTGGCGTGGATGAACTACCGCGGCGTGTTCATGACGCTGACCGTGAACTTCGTCATCACCGCCTTCGCCTTCATCGCCATCCTGGTGCTGTTCTTCCACGCCACCGGGCTGACGGACGGCCACAGCGTGCTGCTGCATCGCGAACTGCTGGTCGACCTGCCCTACGGCTGGATTGGCGTGCTCGCTTCGCTGCAGTTCGGCATGTGGTACTACCTCGGCATCGAAGGCACCTGCCAGGCTGCCGAAGAAGTGCGTTCGGCCGGCCGCTCGATTCCGATGGGCACCATGGGCGGCATGATGACGCTGCTGATCGCCGCGTCGCTCACCTGGTACATCTGTACCGGCATCATTCCGTGGGAATACCTCGGCCAGGCCACCACGCCGCTCTATGACGCCGCACGGCTGATGGGCAGTGTGGAACTGGAAGTGATGCTGTTCATCGGCACCATGTTCGCGGCCATCGCATCGGCCAACGGCTGCATCAACGACGCGTCGCGTGCCTGGTTCTCGATGTCGCGTGACCGTTACATGCCGCACTGGTTCGGTGCCGTGCATCCGCGTTACCGCACGCCTTACCGCTCCATTCTGTTCCTGATCCCGATCGCGGTGTCCTTCGCCTTCACCGGGCTGCTGGACCAGGTGATCACCTTCTCCATCCTGTCGGGTCTGCTGGGCTACACCTTCATGTCCTTCAACATCGTTCGCTTCCGCCGGCTGTGGCCGCTGGGTTCGATCGAGCGGGGCTATGTGCATCCCTACCACCCGATCCCCTGCATCGTGCTCGGCGTGCTGTGCGCGGCCACCTACTTCGCCACCTATCTGGGCTACGGCACCTCGCTGCTGTCCATCATGGCCTTCTACATCCTGGTGTCGATCTGGTTTGTCGTGCGTCGCTATCCCTTCGTCAAGCGGGGCGAGCAATTCACGATGCCGTGGCCGCGTCCGAAGGGCTACTGAGATGGAAGCCGGGCTGATCGCTGCGCTGGCCGTCGGGGGCAGTGCGCTGGCTCTGTGGCACCGGCGGGTGCAGCGCGGCTTCGCGGCCGAGCGGGCCGCGGTGTTCGATGACTGTCGCGCGCTGTTCGACGAGACGGTGACCGAGGACTGCGGCGTCGACTACCCGCGACTGAGCGGGCGCTACCAGGGCGCCAGCTTCGAGCTGCAGCCGCTGCTGGACCACATCGGCTACCGCAAGGTGCCGTCGCTGTGGCTGTCGCTCACGCTGCGCACGCCGCTGCCGCTGGCCGGCACCTTCGATGTGCTGATGCGGCCCCAGAACATCGAGTTCTGGTCCGCCTCGGCACAGCTGGAGGAGCGCATCGATCTGCCCGCAGACTGGCCGGTCCACCACATCGCCAAGGTGAGCCCGGCCGGCTGGCGGCCGCCGCTGGAGCGGCTGCGCGACGGTCTGGGCGCACTGGCCGAAGATCCGCCGTTCAAGGAGCTTCTGGTCAGCCCGCGCGGCGTGCGGCTGGTGTACCGGCTGAGCGGCGTGCAGCGGGCGCACTACCTGGTATTGCGCTCGCTGCTGCCGGAAAACACCCGCATCGCGCCCGACATGCTCGTGCCGCTGCTGGATGCGGCGCTGAATGTCGCATCCGCCCTGAAGGTCACCTCACTGGAGAAAGCGGCATGAGCACCACCGTCGCACACGGCGAAAGCCGCCCGCCTCACCCGCTGTTCGTGCTGCTTGCCGCCGCACTGCTGCCCGGCATGGGCCAGGTGCTCAACGGCATGCTGACGCGTGCGTGGGTCATGCTTTTCTTTGCGCTCAGCCTGGGCGTCATCACCTGGCATCTCACCACACCGGAGCACTCCTTCGTCGGCCGTCATGCCGGCGGGTTCTTCGTCTATGCGGTGATGGTGATGGACGCCTATGTCTGGGCACGCTACCGGCACACTCTGGCCCGAGTCCGCGCGGGTCAGCGCTAGGGGTCGTGGACCCCGGGGGGCGGCGCACACCGTCCTCACCTTGGCCGGTACATGCGGGACAGCTCCTCCTGCACCGCATGTACCGGGTCTTTTTCAGCGTGCCGGCGCTGAACGTACTTGCAGTCGCGGGCAGGCGAGGCCTGTCCGCTCACAACGCCATTCAAAAGGAACTGCTGCCATGAAACAGAACAACACCCTGATCCGCTCCGTCCTGCTGTCGCTGGGCGCGCTGTCCCTGTCGGTTCCGTTCGCTGCCCAGGCCGAAGAAGCGGCCGCGCCGGCGTACACCATCACGTCAAACATCGGCGTGTTCTCGCAGTACATCTTCCGCGGCATTTCGTACACGCAGGAAAACCCGGCGGTGCAGGGTGGCTTCGATTTCGCGCACGAGAGCGGCGCCTATCTGGGCATCTGGGGCACCAATGTGAGCGATCTGGCGCTGTCGAACGCGACCGGTGAGATCGACGTGTATGGCGGCTTCGCGAAGACCTACGGCGACTGGACGTTCGACGTGGGCTTCCTGCAGTTCATCTTCCCGGGCGGCAAGTATGATCCGTCGGGTGAGAGCCTGAACACGCTGGAACTGAACGCGGCGGTGACCTGGAAGTTCATCCAGCTGAAGTACTCGCATTCGGTGACCGACTACTTCGGTTTCAACGACAAGACCTTCGGTCTGGGTCGTGGCGACTCGGATGGTTCGCACTACCTCGAGGCGAACGCGAACTACGAGTTCCTGCCGACGTGGCAGCTGAACCTGCACGTGGGTCACCAGAAGGTGAAGAACTACGAGGAGTACAACTTCACCGACTGGAAGGTGGGCGTGACGAAGAGCTTCGATGGTGGCTGGCAGGCAGCGGTGGCCTATATCGACACCAATGCCGACAAGAACTTCTACACCATCTGCGACAACGGCATCCGCTGCAAGGACACCGGCGACAGCAAGTGGCTCGCCTACATCAAGCGCACTTTCTGATCGCCCGACCCTGCTGAGGTCCTCGCGGACGTCGTGCCCCTGCACACGGCGTCCACTCCGGCCGGCCGTGCCGACTCCTCCGGAGCGGCCGGCCGCTTTTTCATTCAGGCATGCCCGGGAAGGGCCAGTCGCTGTGTCCGGATGACCAGGGCTGGCTGCGCACCTGGGGCGGGCGCTTCAGCGTCGACGACGGCGATTCGCCGAACAGCGCCTTGTAGTAGGACGAAAACATGCCCATGTGCCAGAAGCCCCACTTGCAGGCGGCGCTGCTCACGGTCATGTCCGGCCCGCCATGCAACAGGTCCTTGCGCACGCCGTGCAGCCGCACGTAGCGAAGGAAGGTGACCGGGCTGATGCCCAGCACGTTCATGAAGGCGTGGTGCAGGCCGCGCCGGCTCATTTTCAGATGGGTGCTCAGGTCGCTGACCGACGGCGGCTGATCGCGCCGGTTCAGGATGTAGTTGCGCGCGCGTTCCACGATGGCGCGGTGGATGGCGTGGCCGCCGCGGCTGCGCTCCGGGTGTTCCGAGATCGACAGCAGCGCGGTCAGCGAGGCGTTGATGATGGATTCCGACACTGCCTGCCGTGAGGCCGCGTGCAGCAGCACGTCCGGCGTCGACTGCACGCAGCACATGACCTCGTGCAGTACCTGGCGGTAGCGCATCGCCGCCGCTGACGGCAGCGTCTGCATCTGGGCGCGGGCGATCAGCGTGGACACTTCGTGGCCCAGCACCGCCTGCGCATAGCCGTCCAGCGAGTCGGCGTCGATCACCGACACGAAAATGTCGGATACCTGCGGCGTGCGGAAATGCAGCTCCTCGCCCGGTGACAGCGTGAGCAGGCTGTCGCGCCCGACTTCGTGCGCCTGCCAGTAGCCGCCGCGATGCACGTTCACCGGCACGCCGAAGGTGTAGGACGAGGGGCGCGGATGGCTTTTCTCGTCGATCACCTGGTCCATCGATTCGCGGAACAGCTGCACCGCGCCGGACGACATTTCGACGATGCGGCCGCGGAATTCACCGCTGGTCAGCTGCAGGTATTCCTGCGACCAGTGCGGCAGGCTTTCCGCGTGCTGACACGGATCTTCGGTCACCACGCAGCACAGCTGGGCCGGTGGGGGCGCCTTGCGGGCAGGTTCTACAGTCACGTTCACTCCCTTCGCCGCTCGTGGCCGGCGTGCTTGGCCGGACGGTCCGGCGATCGCGACGCTCGTGGGATGGCGGCGTTCATTGCTAGCGAAGCACCTGCGCGGCTCCTGACCGCCCGTTTCAACGGGTCGGTGTGCCGTCGCGGCGACCTGGCTACTCCTCTTGAAATCGATGGTAGGCCTCCCCCCGGGGTGCGGCAATACACCCGTTTGCTGCGCTCCGACGAACAGGCCGAATCTTGATAGTGCGCGAGGGAACCCTGGCCGGTTCCCGATAACGCCCCCGCCGGACCGCCTCCTATAGTCCCTGGCACGGTCAGCGCGCTCCTCCGCAACCGTGATTCACCGGCGCCGTGCCGTGTGCGCGGCGCCCCTTCTCGAACATCCAGGAAGAGGTAAGCAATGCGAAGAACAGACAAGAACCGGGCCCTGCCGCGCGCATTCGCGTTCGCGGCCGGGCTGGCCGCACAGCTCGCGGTGGCCGGGGCCTATGCCGCGGCGCCGGCGGCCGAAGCGCTGGTCAATACCAAGTGCGCGTCCTGTCACACCGCCAAGGGCGAAGGCAAATGGGACCGCATCAGCGAAGGCCGCCGCACGCCCGAAGGCTGGGACATGACGGTGGCCCGAATGGGCTTTGCCCACGGCGTCAAGATGAGCCGGGAAGAGCGCGCCACCATCGTGAAGTACCTGTCCGACGCCTACGGCCTGTCGCCGGACGAGTCGGCGGCCCACCGCTACATCGTGGACCGCACGCCCAGCGTGGTCGAGCACCCGGAGAACAAGCTGATCGGCGACACCTGCGCGCGCTGCCATTCCTACGGCCGCATCGCGGTGCAGCGGCGCACCGAAGCGGACTGGCGCAAGCTGGTGCACTTCCACGTCGGCCAGTTCCCGGCGATCGAAATCCAGGCCAGCGGCCGCGATCGCAACTGGTTCGAAATCGCCAATGGCGACGCGTCGGTCGAACTGGGCAAGGTGTACGGCTTCGAATCCGACAGCTGGACCAAGTGGAAAGCGCAGAAGCCGGCGGATGCCAGCGGCAGCTGGCGCCTGGTGGGCAACAAGCCGGGCAGCGGCGCCTACGAAGGCACGGCCACGGTGCAGCGCACCGGCGATGACGCCTATGCGGTCACCATGGTGCTGCGCTTCGAGAACGGCAGCAGCGAAACGCTGAAGGGGTCGGCCATTGTCTACACCGGCCATGAATGGCGCGCCACGCTGAAGAGCGGCGAGCGCACGATCAACCAGATCATGACGCTGGCAGACGGCGGCCGCAGCCTGTCCGGCCGCTGGTTCGAAGAAGGCTATGACGCGATCGGCGGCACGCTGCGCGCAGTGCGCGCCGACGGTGCGAAGCCCGCGGTGCTGTCGGTGCAGCCGGCGGCGCTCAAAGCCGGCAGCCGCACCCGCCTGGTCATCAATGGCGTCGGGCTGGACGGTGACGTGAGCCTGGGCGGCGGCGTGAAAGTGCTGTCGGTGGCTGAGCGCAGCGCGGACCGCGTGGTGGTCGAGGTCGAATCGGCGAAGGACGCCGTGAGCGGCCCGCGCGAAGTGAAGGTGGGCAACGCGCGCAGCGGCGACGCGCTCAAGGTCTTCCAGCGCATCGACTACGTGAAGATCACGCCGGACCACCCGATGGCGCGGGTCGGTGGCAATGGCGGCTCGATGAACAAGGTGCCGGCCCAGCTGGAAGCGCTGGCCTACACCGTGGGCGCCGACGGCAAGAAGGGTACGGCCGACGATGTGGCGCTGGGCGCCATGCCGGCCGCGTGGTCCTTCGACAACCTGAACAAGGTGGCGGCCGAAATGAAGGACGCCAAGTTCGCCGGTCGCATCGACCAGAACGGTCTGTTCATGACCAATGACGCCGGCCCCAATCCGGAGCGCAAGTACCGGACCAATAACGCGGGCGAGCTGAAGGTGACCGCGGCGGTCAAGGACGGCACGCGCACGGTCAAGGCCACCGCGCCGCTGATCGTCACCGTGCAGCGTTTCAACGATCCCCCGATCCGCTGAACGCGGGCCGTCACCGGAACAGCCATCATGTCCGACGCCAATCTGCTCTACGTAGACAGCCACGCCTTCCACGATGTCGAAGTGAAGGGGCGGCGCGTGCTGCTGCACGTGCCCAGCACCGGCATTTTCGACCTCGACGGCGTGACCACCGAGGTGCTCGACTTCGTGCGGCCGAAGGCGACCGTCAGTTTCGAGGAGCTGCAGCAGCGCTTCTCGGGGCAAGGGTCGCCCACGCTGATCGCCGACGCGATCGAGGATCTGAAGTCGCTGGGCGTGCTGCGCGGCGATCCCGCGCAGCCCGATCACGGCCCCGGCATCAGCGTGACCGAATTCCCGCTCAGCACCCTGGTGCTGAACGTGAATACCGGCTGCAACCTGAGCTGCACCTACTGCTACAAGGAAGACCTGACCACCCCGTCCAAGGGCGAGAAGCTCGACTTCGACAAGGCGAAGAAGGGCATCGAGCTGCTGCTGAAGGAAGGGGCCAAGCGCGACCGCATCAACGTGGTTTTCTTCGGCGGCGAGCCGCTGTCGAACATGCGGCTGATCAAGGCGGTCACCGCCTACGCCGAGGAGCGCTGCCGCGAAGAGGGCAAGCAGGTCGACTTCTCGCTCACCACCAACGCCACGCTGCTCACCGAAGAGATCGCCGACTGGTTCAACGAACATTCCTTCGGCATCTCGATCAGCATGGACGGTCCGCAGGCGGTGCACGACCTGCGCCGCAAGACCATAGGCGGCAAGGGCACCTACGAGGTGGTGGCGAAGAAGGCGCGCATGCTGCTGTCACGCTACACCGCGCGCTCGGTCGGGGCGCGGGTGACGCTGACGGCGGGCTATTCCGACGTGGCGGCCATCCACCATCACCTGAAGGACGAACTGGGCTTCGCCGAAGTGGGTTTCGCGCCGGTCACCAGCAATCCGGTCACCACCTTCAACCTGGTCGGTGACGAACTGCGCGCGGTGTTCGAGGCGATGAAGACGCTGGGCCGCGAGTACGTGGCGGCGGCGGTCGAGGGCCGAAACATCGGCTTCTCGAACATGCACCAGCTGCTGTCCGACCTGTACGAGGGCCGCCGCAAGGCGTTGCCCTGCGGTGCCGGCATCGGGCTGCTGGCGGTCGATCACAAGGGCGAACTCAATCTCTGCCACCGCTTCACCGGCTCCGAGCTGCCGACCTTCGGCAACGTCGACACCGGTATTGCCAAGGCGGAGCTGGGTGCCTTCCTTGAAAACGCGCTCGACCGCTCGGAGCGCGGCTGCTCGACCTGCCGCATCCGCAACCTGTGTTCGGGCGGCTGCTACCACGAGTCCTACGCCAACTTCAGCGACCCGTATTCGCCGGTCTATCACTACTGCGAACTGCTCAGGGAGTGGGTCGATTTCGGCATCGAGGCCTACCTCGAAATCCTCGAAAAGAACCCGGCCTTCCTTCACCAGCACGTCGCGAACAGGAGCTCTGAACTATGAACCGCTTGAAACCGCTGAACCGCAAGGCCCACCAGATCGAAGCCGCCCCGAACGACGAGGCGGTGGAAAAGGTGGTGTCGATGACCGCCGCCGTCGCCGGCTGCGCCACCACCTTCGACCCGGGCTGGGAGCTCGATCCTTTCCTCGGCGTGGCCGGCCTGTGCCAGCCGATGGAAGCCGATCTCTACGGCTGTGCCGACCCCTGCTGGTGGCCGGCCCAGGTGCCGGACACGCTGCACAACTACCAGGACTGGAACACCGGCAAGGACGACGCGGCGCGCGACTGGAAGGCGCTGCAGAGCGTGTTCCCGAAATAAGCCCGCGTACAGACAAGAGGAATTCCTGACCATGAAGATGAAGACCACGGCGGCCGCACTGGCCGCCAGCCTCGGCGTCGCGCTGCTCGGCGCCCTTCCGGCCACCGCGTTTGCGGCCAAGGACTATCTGGTGACCGCCGCCCGCCCCAACCTCGTGTTCGTGATGGACGCGAAGGAGCGCAAGGTGGTGAAGACCCACACCATCCCCAACACTTCGCTCGGCAACAGCCCGCTCACGCTGGTGCATTCGCGTGACGGCAAGATGGCCTACGTCATCCACAACCGCTGGGAAACCGTGTCCGGCATCGACCTGGACAGCGGCAAGGAAGTGTTCCGCGCCGAACTGTCCGGCGGCGACATCCGCGGCAAGTCGCCTTTCCCGATGGACCTCAGCCCGGACGGCAAGGAACTGGCGGTCTATGTGAACCCGACCCAGCTGCTGCCGGGCGAGTACAAGGTGATGGACCCCTACATCGCCATCTACCGCACCGACGCCGGTACCGACGCCGAGCCGGTGCGCAGGCTCAAGGTGCCGCGCCGGGTGTCCACGCTGGCCTGGTCGCCCAAGGGCGACACGCTGTACGCCTTCAGCTGGGACATGCTCAAGCTCGATCCGCAGACCGGCGCGGTCAAGGGTCAGCACCCGTGGCGCAGCTGGAAGAACGGCGACCAGGGCGAGCCGGACACGCTGGCGGTGTGGCCGCAGTGGGAACAGACCAATGTGTTCGCCACGCCCTACTACGTGACGCACGCCAACAAGAAACCGGGCGATCCGGCAGCACTGCGCGCCGGCATCTGGTCGCTCGATCTCGAAACCGACAAGGTGCATTTCAAGGAATTCGAAAATGCCGGCGTCGTGCTGTTCTCCACCGTGGTGAATCCGGTGCGCCGCGACGAAACCTATACCGTCTATACCCAGCTCACCAAGGTGAACACGAAGACCGGCAAGATGGACCGGGTCGATCTCGATCACACCTACTACAACGTGAATGTGTCGAGCGACGGCAAGGAGCTGTACATCGGCGGCACCCAGGGCGACATCGCGGTGTATGACAGCGCCACGCTGAAGCGCCTCGGCAATATCCGCACGCCGGGCGGTGGCGATCAGGTGCTCACCTCGCTGCGCATCTTCCAGCGCTGAGCGATGAAAGCCGACGCACTGCCTGTCGCACCGCAGTCGCCGGCCGCTGCAGCCGCCGCACCGGCGGCGCAGCGGCTGTCCGACCTGTACCGCTGGGCTGCCGGCTTCGTCCGGCCGGAACGCGCGGCGCTGGGTCGGGTGCTGCTGCTGTCGCTGCTGGCGGTGCTGGCCGGCCTGGCCCAGCCGCTGCTGACCCGCACGCTGATCGACGACGGCATCCTCGCGAGTGACGCGGGCACCGTGCTGGCGACCGGCGGCTGGATGGTGGCGCTGGCGCTGGCCGCGCTGGCCATCGGCTTCACCTGCCGGCGCATCCACGTGGGTGCGTCGGCCCGCATTCTTCATGGCATGCGCGAAGCGCTGTTCGCGCATGTGCTCCGGCTGCCGCCGGCGTATTTCGCCCGCACCCGCCAGGGCGACCTGCTGGCCCGCCTCGAAGGCGACCTGGGCGAAGTGCAGCGCTTCGCGGTCGATGCGCTGCTGTCGGCCATCAATTCGCTGCTGACGCTGGTCGGCACCGTGCTGCTGCTGGCGCTGCTCAGTCCGAAGCTGGCCCTGCTGCTGGCACTGCTGATGGCGGTCAATGCCGCGGTGCTGTCCTGGGTGCGGCCGCGCATCGAGGCGCTGTCGCGCCAGTCGCGCGACGCTGGCGTCGAGGTGTCCAGCTTTCTGGTCGAGAAAGTGGGCGCGGTGCGCTGCATACAGACCCATGTCGCCGAGGCGCGCGAACTGTCGCGGCTGGGCGGCCTGCACGCCACGGTGCGCGAACGCCTGCTGGCCGCCCAGCTGTGGGGCTATCTGGGCGGCGCCTTTCCGAACCTGCTGCTGTCGCTGGCGGTGATCGGAATTTTCGTCGTCGGCAGCCTGTCCATGCTGGCCGGCGACCCGCTCACGCTGGGCACCCTGGTCGCTTTCTCCACCTGCGTGCAGCGCGCCAGTGCGCCGCTGCATGCGCTGATGGGCCTCTACCTTCAGTGGCAGCGGGTGAAGGTGGCGCTGGGCCGGGTGGACGAACTGCGCGCGGTACCGCAGCCGCCCGAGGTGGCGGGCGAACTGCCGGACGGCGCGCTGATGGCGGGTGATCTGGTCGTGCGCGATCTGGCCTGTACCCACGCCGGGGCGCCGCGCGCCGCCTTCAGCGGACTGAACCTCACGATACCGGCCGGTGCGCGGGTGTGGCTGCGCGGCCCGTCGGGCAGCGGCAAGTCCACCTTCATCGATCTGCTGCAGCGGCTGATTGAGCCGAGCGCCGGCTGGGTGTCGCTGGGCTGCGTCGACCTGCGCGGCATCGACCGCGCGGCATTACGCCGGCATCTGGTGGTGGTGTCGCAGGAGGCGGTGCTGTTCACCGGCACGCTGGCCGACAACATCCGCTACGGCCGCCCGGACGCCAGTGAGGCCGACGTTGCCGCGGTGGCGCGTGCCGCCGGCGTCGACGACTTCGCCGCCCGTCTGCCGGACGGGCTGGCGACCCGGGTCGGGCCGCGCGGTGCCTCGCTGTCCGGTGGCGAACGCCAGCGGGTGGCGCTGGCGCGCGCGCTGTTGATGACGCCGGCGGTGCTGGTGATCGACGAAGGCACTTCGTCGCTGGACGGCGCGCTCGAAGCGCGCGCGCTGGCCGCGGTCGACGCGCTGCTGCCGCGTGCCACCCGCATCGTGGTGAGCCATCGCGCGCTCGACCCGGCGCAGTTCGACCAGGTGATCGACTTCCCGCCGGGAGCGCCGGCATGACGGTGAAGGTGGGGTTGATAGACGGCCCGGTCGGCGCCGGGCTGGCGCACGCGGTGCTCGCCTGTTCCGATCCGCAGGCGCTGCAGAGTGAGGAGGGCGGTCATGGCCGGCAGGTGGCCGGCGCGCTGCTCGAACACTGCCCGTCCGCCGGTCTGCTGCTGGCTCCGGTGTTCGACCGCACCCGCGAAGCCGAGGTCGGGCGCGTGGTCGAGGCGCTGTACTGGCTGGCGGCGCAGGGCGCGCAGTTGATCAATCTGAGTTTCGGCATGGCGGCACCCAGCCGCCGGCTGGCATCGGCCTGCGCCGAGGTGGCGGCGCAGGGCGTGGTGCTGGTGGCGTCCGCCCCGGCGCGCGGTGCGCCGGTGTACCCGGCTGCTCTCGCCGACTGCATTGCGGTGACCGGTGACGCGCGCTGCGCGCCGGGCGAAGTGTCCTGGCTGTCGACCGCCGCGGCCGATTTCGGCACCCACCCGCTGATCCGCCCGGGGCGCCCGGATCTGGGCGGCGGCGCCAGCATCGCCACCGCCCGCATGAGCGGGCTGCTGGCCGCACTGCTGGCCGAAGGCCATGCGCCGCACACGCTGCGCGCGCGGCTGCAGTCCATGGCGCTGCACATCGGACCGGAGCGCCGTCATGCCTGAGCGCTTCGCGCTGATCGTGGCCGCACTGACGGCGCTGCTGCTGTACGCGCTGCCCGGTGCCGGCGATGCGCTGCTCGCGCTGGCCGCCGCGGCGGCACTGCATGCCGGCCTGCGTGCGCCGCGCCGTGCACAGGCGCTGGCCCTGTCCGCCGGCCTGCTGTGGGGCGCGCTGTGTGCGCTGGCGCTGCTGCTGCTGACCGACCGCACCGGTGTGCGCTACGTCTGGATCTACAGCTACAGCGGCAGCGCGTTGCCGGCGCATCTGAAACTGGCCAATCTGTGGGGCGGCGACGAAGGCACGCTGCTGCTGCTCGCCGCCTTCTGCGTCACGCTGGCGGCGCGCGGTGCCGCCGCCCGCACCGCGCGCCTTGATGCGGCCTCACTGCTGCCGGCCGCCTATGTGCTCATCGTGCTGTGGCTGCGGCCGTTCGCGGCCACGCCGGCGGCGTGGCTGGCGCAGTCCGCGTCGCAGGGCATGAATGCGCATCTGATGAAGGTGTGGATGCTGCTGCACGCACCGCTCATCCTGGCCGCCTACGCGTGGACGCTGTCGCTGGCCGCGCCGGCCCTGCAGGCGCTGGCCGGTGCCGCCCCGCGCTGGCCGGCCGGCGCGCTGCCGCACGCCCGCCGGGCCTGGGCGCTGCTTACCGCCGGCATCGGCTTCGGCATGGTGTGGGCGTTCGAGGACGCGATGTACGGCCAGGTCTGGCACTGGGACCCGGTGCAGACCGCGGTGTTCGCGGTGTGGTGCCTGCTCGGCGCTCATCTGCACGGGGTCGGCGGCTGGCGCGCCGGCCGCGCCATGTGGCGCTGGGTGCCCGCGACGGCGCTGGCCGCCGCGGCGATGACCGCGCTGGCCATGGGGGTGACCCGCAACGACCTGCTGGCCAGTTCGCACCGCTACGTCGGTGCCGATACCTGGCCGGCGCATCTGTCCATCGCCGCACTGCTGCTGATTGCCGGCGTCGCGATGGCGTGGCGTGGCCGGCGCGTGGCGGCCCACGTCGCCCATCGCACCAGCGTCGCGACCTGGGCGCTGCGCGCCACCCAGGTCGGGTTCGCGCTGATCGGCCTGTGGGCCGCCGGGCACATCGCCTGGGCCTGCTTCGCGCAGTGGCAGGGCACGCCGCGGCCGGACGACCTGCGCCCCTTCTTCGAAACGCTGCGCAGCTGGGCGCGCGGCAGCGAACTGCCGCTGCTGCGCACCGCCTTCGCGCAGTGGGATGTCGATGGCTATGCGCTGGCGCGCCACCTGCTGTGGCCGATGATGCTCATCGGCCTGGTCGGCGGCTGGTTCTTCCTGCGCCGGCTGTCGGCCCGCATGGCTGCGGCGTCGCTGCTCATCGTGCTGCTGGCCTGCGCCGCGGTGCTGCTGCAGGGCGGCCTGCTGGCGGAGCGCTATGCCGGAGGCGGCGTGCTGTCGCAGCAGATCGTGGCGCTGCTGCCGCGGGTCGACGCCGCACTGCTGGCCGGTGGCTATCTGGCGCTGGCCTGTGCCGCGTGGAGCGTGCATGCCGCCTGGCATGCGCGGCGCTCCGCCGGCTATGCGCTGCCGCTGGGCCTGCTGCACGTGGGCGCGGTGATCGCGCTGTGGGGCGGGCTGGTGGCGACCGCGCTGAATGGCTATTCGCAGCATCTGGTCGGGCTGGGCGCCGACTGGCAGGCCGCTCCGGGTGGCTATGCCTTCCGCGTGACCGGGCTGGCGGTGGACCGTGCGCCGGATGGCGGGCGCGGTCCGGCCGACAGCGCCTTCCGTGCGGTGGCCGAGGTCGAGCTCGATACGCCGGCGCACGGCGTGCTGCGCGGCCAGACCCTGTACCGCGACGGCCGCAGCGCCATCGCCGGCTATGCCGGGCCGGTGCGCCAGATCTGCGAAATCCTGGATTACCGCTATGCCCGCTACGCCGACCGGCCGGGCTATGTGCTGCATCCCTTCATAGACCGCAGCTGGTCGCGCGACCTGCAGCTGTGGGTATCGACCTCGGCCGCGGTGGCCGCGCTCGAAGGCGGGCCGCAGACCGCGCAGGCGGTGGTGGTGCTGCGCGTGCTGCCCTTCGCTTCGCTGCTGTGGCTGGGGCTCACGCTGGCGACGGTCGGCGCATTGTGGCTGGCGCTGCGTGCGCCGGCCGGAAGCAGGGAGGTGACTGCATGAACGACATGACCGTGCTCGGACTGGGGCCGGCGGCCTGCCTGCTGGCGCTGGCACTGGCGCGCCACGGCATGCGTCCGCGGTTGCTGGGTAGCCGGCGCAGCCGGCCGGCGGTGGAAGGCGTGTCGCAGCGGGTGGTGGAGGCGCTGCGCCAGTCCGGCTGCAGCCACGCGCTGGATCTGCTCGGGCCGCGCTGGCAGCGGGTGTCCTGCTGGAACGCGCAGGAAGTGGAGATGAATGGCGAGTTCGTGGTCGAGCGCAGCGCATTCGACCAGGCGCTGCTGCGCGACGTGAAGGCCGCCGGCATCGAGGTGAAGGAAGGTCTGGTGCGCAGCGTGGACCCGCTGCCGGAGCCGGGGCGGGCGGTCGTGTTCGAGCACGCGAACGGCCGCCGGCAGACCCTGCGCGCGGCGCTGCTGGCCGACTGTCGCGGCCATACCGCGCCCAAGACCGCGGCCGACCGCCTGGCCGGCCACACGCTGGTGTCACTCGGCCGCAGTTTCGACGGCGCGCGCGCACAGTCGCGCACCACCTTCATCGAATCCTTCGAAGCCGGCTGGGCCTGGGGCGGCGTGGATCCGGCCGGCCGCGCCCATGTACAGGTGGTGGTGCTGCCGGAACTGCTGGTCGCGCACGACGGTGACCTCGATGCCGCGCACGCCGCCTGCATGCTGATGCTCAGCCGGCTGCCGAGCCGCTTCGGCCGTGCGCTGCAGCCGACCGGGCCGGCACGGGCGCGCGGCATACAGCCGGCGCTGCGCGGCGTGATCGCGGAAGCCGACTGGCTGCGCATCGGCGACGCCGCCTATACCTGCGACCCGCTGTCCGGCCACGGCATGTTCGAGGCGGCGTCGGCCGCCATCGCCGCGGTGCCGGTGATCAACACGCTGCTGCAGCGACCACAGTCGTCGGCACTGGCACTGCGCTATCTCGACGAGCGTGCCGAATCGGTGTTCCGCTCGCGCATCGAGGCGGCGCACCAGCACTACGCGACCGAAACCCACTGGCGGGACGAGGCCTTCTGGGCGCGCATGACCCGTGCGCCTTCGCTGGCGCCGCTGCAGGCGGCGCGGCCGGGGCGCGCCTCCTTCGCATCGCGGCCGGTGGTCGAGGACGGCTACATCGTTGAACGCCGCGTGGTGGTGAGCGGCGAACACCCGCGTGGCGTGCGTTTCATCGACGGCATCGATCTCGGCCGGCTGGACGAACTGCTGCATGCCGGCGCGCCGGCCGCACCCGCCGACATCGGCCAGCACCTGCAGGCGCCGCCGGAGGCGGTGGCGCGCGCGCTGCACTGGCTGCAGGCGCAGTCCCTTCTTACCCATGCCGGGCACTGATCCGGCGATTTCACCACCGCAAGAGGAGAGTTGAACAATGACAAGAAACCGACTGAACGTCCTGCTGTGCGCGCTGCTGGCCGGCGCACTGCCGCTGTCGGCCCAGGCTGAAGAAGCGGCTGCGCCGGCGTACACGATCACGTCGAACATCGGCGTGTTCTCGCAGTACATTTTCCGCGGCATTTCGTACACGCAGGAAAACCCGGCGGTGCAGGGCGGCTTCGATTTCGCGCACGAGAGCGGCGCCTATCTGGGCATCTGGGGCACCAATGTGAGCGATCTGGCGCTGTCGAACGCGACCGGTGAGATCGACGTGTACGGTGGCTATGCCAAGACCTACGGCGACTGGACCTTCGACGTGGGCTTCCTGCAGTTCATCTTTCCGGGCGGCAAGTACGACCTGACGGGCGGTGGCACCGAAACGCTGAACACGCTGGAACTGAATGCGGCGGTGAGCTGGAAGTTCGTGCAGCTGAAGTACTCGTACGCGGTGACCGACTACTTCGGTTTCAGCACGAAGTCGTTCGGCGCGGATTCGGACGGATCGGACTACATCGAGCTGAACGCGAACTACGAGTTCATGCCGAGCTGGGTGGTGAACGCGCACGTGGGTCACCAGAAGGTGAAGAACTACAGCGACTACGACTTCACCGACTGGAAGCTGGGCGTGACGAAGAACTTCGAAGGCGGCTGGCAGGCGTCGGTGGCCTACATCGACACGAATGCGGACAAGACGCTGTACACGATCTGTGACAACGCCGGTGGTGTGCAGACGCGCTGCAAGGACACCGGCGACAGCAAGTGGCTGGCCTACATCAAGCGCACCTTCTGATCGATCTGCATCCTCGTGGGCGCTCCGCAGCGGCGCCCTTGCGCGGTGGGGCCTGTGCTCCGCCGCGTTTTTTCGCTGGCTGGCCCGGTCAGCCCTGCAGCGCCTGCCTGAACTGAGGGTTCTGCAGCGCCCACACCGCCGCTTCGAGCCGGCTTTTCATGTTCAGCTTGCGCAGCAGGTGCTTGATATGCACCTTCACCGTGGCATCGGAAATGCCCAGTTCGCGCGCGATTTCCTTGTTGCTGCGGCCGTCGGCCAGCAGGCCCAGAATCTCCCGTTCGCGCTCGGTCAGGTCGCTGTGCGAGGCGGCCGGCGGCGCATTCAGCGCATGCGCCAGCAGGCCGGCGACGCTGGCGTCGAGCACCACATTGCCGCCGACCGATTGCTTGATGCGGGCGCACAGTTCTTCCGGCTCCATGTCCTTCAGCAGATAGCCGTCGGCACCGGCCTTCATCGCGTCCAGCACGTCGCGTTCGTCGTCTGACACGGTGAGCATGACGCAGCGCCCGCGCACGCCGGCCGCCTTCAGCTGGCGCAGCGTTTCGATGCCGTTCATCGCCTTCATGTTCAGGTCGATCAGGATGAGGTCGGGATCGACCTCGGCGGCCAGCGCAATGCCGCTGGCGCCGTCGCTGACTTCGCCGGCCAGTTCCAGTTCCTCGTCGGCGCGCACCAGTTGTGCCACGCCCTTGCGGAACAGCGGATGGTCGTCGATCAGCAGGATGCGGATGCTCATGTCGTGCCTTCTGTCATCAGTTCGGCGGGCAGCTTCTGCGGTGCGAAGGTGAGCTGCACCCGGGTGCCGCCGCCCGGCCGGTGCACCACCGACACGTCGCCGCCCAGCGAGTGGGCGCGTTCGCGCATGATGCTCAGCCCGTAATGGTTGCTTTCGGTATAGGGGTTGGTGAGGCCGCGACCGTCGTCATCGACCACCACGGTGAGCAGATGCTCGGGGCCGTAGTGCATGCTCACCCACACATGATAGGCGCGCGCATGCCGCACCGTGTTCGACAGCGCTTCGCGGATCACCTGCATCACGTGGAATTCCTCGTTCACCTCGAGGTGACAGCGGCCGAGGTCGTGCACGAAGCTGATGTCCAGACCGCTGCGCTGGCCGAAGTCGTCCACCGCGTCCTGCACCGTAGAGAGCAGGCCGCCCGGACCCATGCGCACGCGGAAGGCGGCGATCAGTTCGCGCACCTCGCGGTAGGCGGCGGACAGGCCTTCGCGCAGTTCGCGCGCCGCCTGCGCCACGTCGGTCGGATGCTTCTCGCGGTCCAGCCCGCGCTGCAGCCGCGCCACCTGGATTTTCATGTAGGCCAGCGACTGCGCCAGCGAGTCGTGCAGTTCGCCGGCGATGGCGCTGCGTTCTTCCATCAGCGCGACCCGGCGTTCCTCCTGGCTGCGGCTGACGCTGGAAATCGCCAGTGCGGCGAGGTGGGCGAAGCTTTCCGCCAGATTCACCTGCGGGTCGTCCACCCGCGCGTTTTCCGGGAATTCGATCACCAGCGTACCGACCGACACGTCGCCGCGGCACACCGGCACCACCAGCGAATGCGCAGCGCAGTCGCCGGAGGGCGGCACCACCCGCGCGCTCACTTCGCGCGCATTCTGTTCGACGCCCAGCTGGCGCAGCACCGCCGGCTCGCCCCGGGTGTGCAGCAGCGCGACGGTGCCCAGCGCCTTGTGCGCGGCAGGGTTCAGCGCCAGCCCTGCGGTGCGCGCGCCGAGCGATGTTTCCAGCAGTGACAGGCCGTTGCGCAGGCTGAATTCGGACACCACGCCATCGGTGAACATGCGCGCCACCTGGTGCAGGGTCTGCAGCGCCTGGCTCTTGCGCCGGAGCTGTTCGCCGCTGGTCTGCTGACGCCAGCGGCCCTCGGCTTCGAAGCCGGCCTGGCGCGCGCTCAGTTCGGCCAGGCTGTCGATCAGCCGGCTGATCTCATCGCGGCCGCGCACGCGTGCGCTGTCCGACATCAGCGACAGCGCGGATTCAGTGCGCCGCACCAGCACGTCGTGCGCGCGCTTCATGATGAGCAGTGCGCCGGCCAGGATGAGTGCGCTGCACAGCACCTGCAGCAGCAGCATGACCGCCACCCGCTCCAGCAGCGACTTCTCGACGCTGCGGAAGGCGTCGCACACCACCGCGCCGCTGTAGCTGCCCTCTGCGCACAGGTCAGCCAGCCGCCCGAACACCTGCTGGAACAGCTGCTCGATTTCGACGCTGCCCCATATGCTGAGCAGGGCGGCCACCATGCAGCCCGCCAGAGTCGCCACCAATCCGGTATACAGAGGGAAGCGCCCGCTCGGGCCGAAGAAGGATCGGATCAACATGACTCTGTACGTTTTTTCAGCGTGGATGCTGGCACTGCTGTTCTCGGTGGTGGTCGGCTCCTGGCACGGTACGACGACCTCTTACGTGCTGCCGGTCGCGGTGCTGGTCACCGGGCTGTCCATGCTGTGGCTGGCCCGCAAGCTGCCCTGGTACGTGGGCTCGCCGCATAGGCCTGAAGCCACTGCGCAGCAGGAGCAGTGGGCGGGTCAACTGTGCCACAACATTTCATCGCCTTCGGTCACGATACAGGGGCAGGAGATCACTTTCGCCAATCAGGCCTTTCTCGCGCTGCTGCATTACGGCGGTCGCGGCGACCAGGTGGTTGGCCTGCCGTTCACCAATCTGCTGCATCCGGTCGACCACCCGCGCTTCGCGACGCTGATGGCAATCGCCGGCACCGATGACGCGACCGATGCCGAAGGCGTGCTGCGTCTGGTGCGCGCCGATGGCGGTCCGGTCAAGCTGCACGCCAGCATTTCGCCGCTGTCGCTGGTACCCGGCAGCCGGCTTATCCAGTTCAGCGCCGACGCGGCGGCAGCGCCTGCGCGCGACGGGGTCGAGAATTCGATGTCGGTGGTGCTCGACCAGCTCGATCTGGTGCTGTTCAAGACCGACGCCGAAGGGCGCGTCGCCTATGTGAATCGCGCATGGGAACGGCTGACCGGCCGCAGCATGCCGGACAGCCGGGGTCGCATGCTGTCGGCCGCGGTGCACCCGGAGGACAGGGATTCGGTCGACAAGGCCATGCTGTCGGTGGCCGGCGGCCAGACCGATCACCTGAGCATGGAAGTGCGCATGGTGAATACCGGCGGCAATGTGTTCTGGATCATGCTGCGCGCGCAGACCTGCACGTTGCCGGACGGCGATCTGGTGGGTGTGGTCGGCACCCTGAGCGAAGTGACCCGCCGCCGCCGCGGCGAGGAGCTGGGGTCGAGCCGGCGCTATCTGAACACCCTGCTCGCCAACGTGCCGGGCATGGTCTACCGCGGTCGCAACGATCCGGAGTGGACGATGGAATTCGTCAGCGACGGCAGCGTGGACCTGATCGGCTACGAGCCGTGGGAACTGGTGGAAAACCACCGCGTGTCCTTCGGCAGCCTGGTGCATCCGGAAGACCGCGAATTCCTGTGGGCGCAGGTGCAGGCCAGTCTGGCCCAGCACAAGCCCTATCAGATTTCGTACCGGGTGGCCGACGTGAGCGGCAACTACCTGTGGGTGTGGGAGCAGGGGCGGGGCGTGTTCTCGTCGCAGGGTGAGCTGCTGGGGATAGAAGGTTTCATCACCGACGTGAGCGAGCGCCGTGGTGCCGAGGAAAAGGCACGCCGCCGCATGTGGTTCGAGGCGCGTACCGGCATGACCAGCCGCGCCATCTTCGATTCGCTGCTGGCCTGGACGCTGCATCAGTCGCAGGTGAACGACTTCCCGTTCGCGCTGCTGTGGGTGGATGTGAGCGGGCTGGCCGACCGGCTGTCGCCGCCCCAGACCGGTGTCGAACAGATACAGGCGACCGGTGTGGCCGGCCCGGGCGCACAGGTGCAGGCCGGCAGCGAGGCAACCGAACAGGCGCTGGCCCGGGTGGCGCGCCGCTTCCGTCCGGTCAATGGCCCGGGCGCGGCGGTCACCTATATGGACAACTACCAGTTCGCGGTGCTGCTGACCGACTTCCGTGCCGGCGAAACCGCGCGCGCGCTGGCCGGTTCGACCGAAGTGATCACCGCGGTGTCGCAGCTGGCGAGCCGGCTGGTGCAGGAACTGTCGGCACCGCTGAACATCGGCGCCGACGAAGTACCGGTGCCGGTGTCGGTCGGCATCGCGATCGCCGACGCCCGCTACATCGGCGCCGAATCGATGTTCGCCGCCGCCCGCCGGGCCGCCACCCAGGCGGCCGAGCTGGGGCCGGGACACTGCGAGTTCGCCGACGAGTAAGGCGTCACCGGTTGCGCCGGCAGGCGGTGCGACCGCTCAGGGTTCGATCGCGATGCCGCGCAGCGGCTTGCCGTCGGCCACCCGGCCAATGCGGCTGGCGCGGCCGGTGTTCAGATCGATCTCGTACAGCTGCACCGTCGCATCGCCGCCGGTGGTGAGTGTGGCCAGCGCCGCGTTGTTCAGGTCGGCGATGTCGAAGTGGGCGTCGGTGACCGTGCCGACGCCCAGCGTGCCGACCGTGAACAGCCGGCCCAGATTGGGTGATACCACCGGCTGCACGCCCTCTACCGAGCCCTGGCGCACCAGGCTGCCGGTGGCGGCGTCGATCGCGTAATTGGTGGTGATCTTTTCGTTGTCCTTGTTGTAGGTGTAGCCGGCCGCCACGATCTGCGGGGCCACGGCTGCGTGCGCGTCGCCGTCGGCGTACTGCAGCCGGCCGTCAGGCTGAAGTCCGGCCTGGTCGGCGGAACCATCGACCAGTTCGCCGCTGTCCGGGTGGGCGCGCAGGTTCTGTCCGGTGTCGGACACGATGCGGATGCGATCAGCCGCCGGATTGAAATCGAAGCCGAAACGCCGGCCTTCGAGCTTGAGCGCGAACGGCTTGCTGCCGACCGGCGTCAGCGCGCCGGTGGTCACATCGACGCGGAACACGCGGCCGCTGCTGCCCAGTGCATACAGATCGCCCTTGGCCACCCGGTAATCGATGCCGAGCACCGTTTCGCCGGACGCCAGTCCGGACAGTTTCACGTCCGACAGCAGGCGACCGGGCTGGCCGGCGTTGAAGCTGACCAGCCTGTGGTCCTGGGTAACGGCGCGCACCAGCTCCTTGCGCTGAGTGCCTTGCGGTTCGGCAGGGTGATGTGCGCAGGCGGCCAGCCCGGCGGAGAGGGCAAGGGCGGCAAGGGCTGAAGGGCGGACGCGGGCGTCCGGTTGTGCGATTCGGGGCATTGCGGGTCTCCGTTCGATGGGTGGCCAGACACCGGTCCGGCCAGCAAGACTGTTCCGGATGTGAAAACGGCTCCCGGACACGGGGCTTGAGTCTCTTTTGTCGGGAGTCTCTCCCGCGCCGTCGATCGGACACGCTCAAGAATGAATGCGTTTCGCCCGTAATTCCGATTTCCTGCCTGAAATGTAAAGAATGACTGTGTCTCTTGTTGCGTTCCGCCGCCGTCTGATCGTCGGCGTCCTCTCCGTGGTCGGCGCCTGCGCCGCTGCGGCGACGCAGGCCGCCAACGTCGCCTACCGTGCGCTTGATCCGTCCGGCCGCGCGCTGGACAGTGTGGTGATCGCACTGCTGCCTGCATCGCGCGCAAATCTGCCGACGCCGCGACCGGCCCGTATCGAACAGGTCCGCAAGAGCTTCATGCCCCAGGTGTCGGCCGTGCAGGTCGGCACCGCGATCGAGTTCCCGAACAACGACACGGTCCGCCACCACGTCTATTCCTTTTCGCCGGCCAAGGTGTTCGAACTGAAGCTGTACAGCGGCCGGCCGGAAAAGCCGGTGGTGTTTGACAAGCCCGGTCTGGTGGTGCTGGGCTGCAATATCCACGACCAGATGGTGGCTTACGTGTCGGTGGTCGATACGCCTTGGTTCGCGGTGACCGGCAGCGACGGCAGCGCGCAGATCCGCGACGTGCCGTTCGGCGATTATCAGGTCCAGGTCTGGCACCCGCGCCGTCTTGGCCAGCCCGATCTGCCGCTGCGCCCGCTGAGGGTGGCTGGCGACCTGAGCGAAACGCTGGCCGTGGAACTGAAGCCCTGAAGTCATGATGCGCGTCGGCCTGAAGTGGAAGATCGCTGCGTGGTGCGCCGCGCTGCTGCTGGTCACCCAGGCCGGCGGCCTGCTGCTGTTCGGTGAAATCGGACGCAGCAGTGCGCTGGATGACGTCCGCGAGGAGCTGCAGACCGGCCACCGGGTATTCGATCGCATGCTGCGCGAACGCACGGGCCAGCTCACACAGGCGGCGCGCGTGCTGTCCGCCGACTACGGCTTTCGCGAGGCGCTGCTCAGCGGTGACCGCGACACCATCACGTCGGCGCTGGCCAATCACGGCGGACGCATCAGTGCCGATCTGATGCTGCTGCTGGCGCTGGACGAATCGGTCATCGCCAGTTCGCCCTTCGATCCCGGCGGCACGCCGGATCGCCTCCACCAGCTGATCGAACAGGCGCGTCGCAGCAGTACCCAGAGCGGCGGCGGTTTCGCCGTGGTGTCCGGCAGCCTTTACCAGGTGGTGGTGGTGCCGGTCATGGCGCCGCTGCCCGTCGCCTGGGTGGTGATGGGCTTCGGTGTGGACCAGCGGCTGATGAATGAACTGAAGGGCGTGACCGGCCTTGAAGTGAGCTTCGTGCGCCTTGGCGTCGAACAGCAGGGCTGGAAACTGGTGTCGAGCACGCTGGCCGAACCGGTGCAGAGCGAACTGCTGCAACGGCTGCCCGGATCGTCGATCCGGGTCGAGCCGGTCACGCTGTCGCTGGTCGACCGCGACTATGTAAGCAGGCTGCACGCGATCGATGCCGGCGGCCAGGAACAGGTGGGCGCAGTGCTGCAGCTGGCGCTGGATCGCGCCCTGGCACCCTGGCAGCGGCTGTACCGGGAGTGGGCCGGGCTGTCGCTGCTGGGCATGGTGATTGCACTGCTGGCCAGCGCCTTCATGGGCCGCTCTATCGCCTCACCGGTGGTCCGGCTGGCCGAATTCGCCCGCCGCGTCGAATCCGGCGAGTACGGCGAGCCGCCGGCGGTGGCACGCGGCGACGAGATCGGCCAGCTGGCCGACGCCTTCGTCCACATGACCGGCACCATCGCCTCGCGCGAGGCGCGCATTACCGAACTGGCCTATTACGACGCGCTGACCGGCCTGCCGAACCGTGCCTATTTCGCCGAGCGGCTGGACGAATACATCCGCGAAGCCGGTGAGCGCTCCGCCAGCGTGGCGGTGGTCAGCTTCGATCTCGACCGCTTCAAGATGGTGAACGACACGCTGGGCCACGACTTCGGTGATCTGCTGCTGAAAGAAGTGGCACGCCGCCTGCGCGAAGCTCTGCGCAATGTGCGTGACCAGGTCGCCCGGCTGGGCGGTGACGAATTCGCGGTCATGCTGCCGGAGGCCGACGTCCGTCAGGCGCTCGGCGTGGCGTTCCGCATTGCCGAGGCGATCAACCAGCCGATGAATCTGGATGGTCAGATGGTGGACGTGAGCGCCAGCATGGGCGTGTCGGCCTGCCCGGAGCAGGGCGGCAGCGCACGCGACCTGATGCGCCATGCCGACATCGCGATGTATCTGGCCAAGCGCCACAATTCGGTGGCTGAAATCTACGATCCGCGCCACCAGGACCAGAACGTCGAACGGCTGTCGCTGCTGTCCGAACTGCGCAATGCGGTCGAGCGCGACGAGCTGGTGCTGTACTTCCAGCCCAAGGTGGCCACGCAGCCTGACCACGTGCACCACGTCGAGGCGCTGGTGCGCTGGATACACCCGACCCGCGGATTCATACCGCCGTTCGAATTCATCCCCTTCGCCGAACAGACCGGCTACATCAAGGCGATCACGCTGTGGGTGATGAATGCCGCCGTCCGGCAGTGTGGGCAGTGGCTGGCCAACGGGCTGGAGGTGAACGTGTCGCTCAACATTTCGGCGCGCGACCTGCTGAATCCTGACCTGCCGGCGGTGTTCGCCGACATGCTGCGGCAGCATGCCTGTCCGGCCCGGCTGATTACGCTGGAAATCACCGAAAGTGCGGTGCTGGACGACCCGCTGCGTGCGCTCGCCAATCTGCAGGCGCTGCGCGAGACCGGCTGTGCAATGTCCATCGACGACTACGGTACCGGCTACTCATCGCTGTCCTACCTGCGCCAGATGCCGGTCAGCGAAATGAAGATAGACCGCAGCTTCGTAATGCACCTGCTGGACAACCCGAACGACGAAATCATCGTCCGTTCGACCATAGAACTGGCCCACAACATGGGCCTCAAGGTGACCGCCGAAGGCGTGGAAAGCGAAGAGGTGCTGGAACGCCTGCGCGCGCTCGGCTGCGATCTGGCGCAGGGTTACCTGATCAGCAAGCCGATACCGGCTGACGCGCTGGAGCGCTGGTTCCGTGACTCGCGCTGGGCGCAGCCTCCGCTGCCGACCGCGGCGGCGGTTCGAGCGGCGCCGGAAACAACGCTGGCCACTGCCGATTGAGCACGATGCGGACAGGTCTGCTGGCCCGGATGCTGCTTCGGGTTACAGTATCGAGACACTGACGGAGTACTTTCCATGATCAAGCGCCAGGGCCCCCTGGAAATCATCACCCGCCGACCGGCCGGGCGTGCGCAAGCCGTGCCGCTGCTGTTCGTGCATGGCGCCTACACCGCGGCCTGGTGCTGGGACGAACATTTCCTGCCTTTCTTCGCGGAAGCCGGCTACGAAGCCTCTGCAGTGTCGCTGTCCGGCCACGGCGGCAGTCCCGGGCGCGAGTACCTCGACCTGATCAGCCTGGACGACTACGTCCGGGACGTGCTTGAGGTGATGGACGGATTCGATACGCCTCCGGTACTGATCGGACACTCGATGGGCGGCATGGTGGTACAGAAGTGTCTCGAGATGAGACAGGTGCCCGCGGCCGTCCTGATGGCATCGGTGCCGCCGCAGGGTCTGTGGGCCTCGGCGGTCGGCCTGGTCATGCGCAAGCCGGATCTGATGTCCGAACTGAACACGCTGCTGGCCGGCGGCGGCACCTCGCTCGATGCGCTGCGCGACGCGCTGTTCGCACAGCCGGTGTCGATGGAGCGCTTACAGCAGATGGCAGCCCGGGTGCAGCCGGAATCGGCACGGGTGATCTGGGACATGACCCTGTTCAACCTGCCCCAGCCGGCGCGCATGCACCGGCCGCCGATGCTGCTGCTGGGCGCCGAATGCGACCCCATCATTCCGCCGGCCCTGACCGAAATGACCTCGCGTGCGCTGGGCGTGCAGCCGCACGTGTTTCCGGGCATGGGGCACGGCATGATGCTCGAAGCCGACTGGCGCAAGGTGGGCCAGCGCATGCTCGACTGGCTCGACGATACGCTGGCCGATTCGGCTGCCGACGAACCGGGCTGTCAGGCCGGCAACTAGCGCGCGCGGGTGGCCGGCGCCGCGTGCGCCGCCAGATAGGCCAGGATGTCCGGCACTTCGAGCTGAGGCTCACCGGGCAGTGGCTGCGAGCCGCTTACCCGGTTCATCCACGCCATATTGCGTTCCATCCGGCGCACGACGCGCTGCCATTCGCCGGCGGTGCGGCTGGCCGGTTCGGGCAGCACGTGGCACTGCGCGCAGGCGTCGCGGAAACTGCGACCGCGCGTGTCCAGGTCCGGATAGCGGGCAACATCGATGGGCTTCTGTGCATTACGTCGCAGATAGCCGATCAGCATGTGTAGTTCTTCCTCGTCTGGCGCCGCCAGACCTCCCATCATCTGTTTCATCTGGGCGCCACGGTTTCCGTGTCCGCGCATGCGCACCACCATGCGGTCGACGATCTTCGGCCACTTGTCCGGGTGATGCATGGCCGGATTCGGCAAGTGGTGGCACTGCACGCAGTAGCGCGCCAGCAGCGCGGCGCCGCTGGAGCCGGCTTCAGGCAGCGTGGCGGCATCGACCGACGGCGGCAGGATGCGGACCATCCAGCCGGCCTGCGGCGAGCCTTCCCAGCGGGCGCGCGCGGCATCGATCAGGGCCTGGTTTTCCGCCGGCCCGGCGGCTGCGAGCTGCGCAGTGCAGAGCAGCATGAGTGGCAGCAGATGTGGCAGCAAAAGTGCGGTTGCACGGCGACCGGACATGAATATGCGGGGAGGAGGTCAGACTTCTCCAGATTAGTCCAGCGAGAACGGCCGGCAAGGTCGCGGATGGACGGGCGCACCGCCCATCTCAGGAATCGGTGCAGCGGTGGATCGGCCGTCCGGATGATTAAAGGCCGGAACGTTGTTGGCCGATAGCCGCCTTATCAGCAGTCGGGTACGGGAAGACGAAGATGGATCTGTTCGATTTCATGAGCGGCAAGTCGATCGGCCGCAGCCAGGATTACGGCGACGAAGTGCTGAACGCGGGCTGGCTGCCGCACCTGGATGCGGCAGCGGGTGGCCGCCGTGCCCAGGCGGTGCGCCCGCGCAGTGCAGTGGCCGACCCGGACGCCTTCCTGCGCGACATCTACCGCGCCCAGGAATGATCTGAGGGTGCCGCCAGGCGCCCTCGCGTCACGGCCTCTGGCCCGCTACTGTCCGTCTCGCCGCATGGGCGCTGGCGATGTGCCTGCATCGCCCCGGCGCACTGCCCTGAATCCGCTTCACCCGCCTTCTTTGCGCTGGCGCGAGCGCCTGCGCCATCCAACCCGGGTAATATGCTGCGCATGCAGCGCCTTGCCCGATTCCCCACGCATTCCCGCCTGACCCAAGCCGGCCCGTCCCTGTCCGCGGAGATCCGCGCATGAACGACGTGCGCCGCCTCGGACGCTATGTGCTGGGCCGGGAAATCGGTCGCGGCGAACGCGGTGCGGTATTCGAAGCCACCGAACCGGGCGCGGGTCGCACGCTGGCGCTCAAGCTGTTCCGCATCGACATCGTGGCCGACCCCGACGCCTATGTCCGCGCGCTCGGCCGCAGCGTGCTGGCCACTTCGGGTCTGCGCCATCCGGGGGTGGTCAGGGCGATCGAGCAGGGGGTCGCCGCCGACGGCCAGCCCTGGGTGGTCAGCGAGCGGCCGGACGCGCGCTCGCTGCGCCAGCTGCTGGACGTACTGCCGCGCATGTCCTTCGAATGGGTGCGCAGTATCGGCCTGCAGGTGGCGGAGGCGCTGGCCTGTGCCCATGCCGCCGGCGTGGTGCATGGCGGGCTGAAGGCGTCCAACATCCTGATCGACGGCGAGGGCCGGGTTTCGGTGACCGACTTCGGCCTGCCGGTGCCGTCGCCGGATGCGTTGCCGGCGATGCCGCAGTACCTGTCGCCGGAACAGGTGCAGGGCCTGCCGCCGGATGCGCGGTCCGACGTGTTCTCGCTCGGCGCGCTGATGTTCGAAATGCTGGCTGGCCGGCCGCCTTTCGGTTCGCCGCTGACCGGTTCGCTCGGCACCGTGCTGGAGAACATTGCTCACGCGCCGACGCCGACACCCAGCGCGCTCGATCCGGAAGTGCCTTCCGATCTCGACATCGTGGTGATGAAGGCGCTCGCCAAGTCGCCGGTGGACCGCTATGCCGATGCCGCCGCACTGGCGGTCGCACTGCGCGGTGCGGTGGTCGACGCACCCGCACAGCTCCCGCAGGAGGACGTGCGCAGCGAGCCGTTGCCGCGCGCCGAGGAGGCGCCGCCCCCCTATCGGCGGGGCCGCTCTGACAAGCCGGCTGCACCGGTTGACGACGTGCTGGCCGAACTGGCGGCCGACATCGATGCCTTCGCTGCCCGTGGCGCGCCGGATGCATCGATCGGCCAGCCGTCGCCACTCCGCGCGCCGCTCCGCAGTGGCCGCGAATCCGCGACCGAGCCGGTGGCCTTTCCGACCCTGACCGATGCGCCGGCACCGCGTCCGCTCGACGCGGCGCCCCGGGCACCGGCTGCGCGCCAGCCGCCGCAGGTGGTGGCCAGCTCCGTGCCGGCTGCTCCGGCGGCGGCCTCCTCGCTGCTGGCCGATCTGGCTGGCGAGGCGCAGCGCATCCGTGCGCACGCGATGCAGATGCAGCGCGGCGAACAGGCTGCGCGCACCGGCGCGGAACAGGCGTTGTCGCGGCGCCTGCTGCTGGTGCGCGACTACTTCACCCAGCTGTCGTCGCAGCTCAACGTGATCCGGCCGCAGGTGGCGCGCGACTACGCGCTGCTCGGGCTGGGCGTGCTGCGCGGCCTGTCCTGGCAGGCGTCCGATGTGAATGCGCGTCAGCGCGGCGCCGAGGCGCCGGACCAGATCGCCCGCGTGGCGCTGTCATGGCAGCTGCGCGGGCAATCGGTGCTGCGCTGCGAGCGCGATGCGCTGTCGGCCGATGCGCTGCGGGTGGCGCTGAAGGAGCACGGCCTGCGCTTCGAGGAACAGCCCTCGCGCGACGACTACGGCCGGCTGCGCGCGCAGGTGTTCGAAGTGGCGCCGGAAGTGCGTGGTCGCGCCGAACTGGTGGCCGATTACGCGACGCTGACGCTGCGGCTCACGCTGCAGAATGTCGAACGTTTCGGCGTCGTCGATTACACGCCGCCGGCAGACGACGCCGGCAACGAATGGCTGGACGAACTGGTGCGCCTGCTGCTCGGCCAGCCCAGCCGCTTCCCGACGCTGGCACGGCTCATCGTGCCGTCCGCCGGCTGATTTCTGCCGCCCGCCGCCCGATCACTTGATCGGGCGCGAATGATGCTTCATCTTTTACGGGTGCGCGCCGCTCCAGAAACAGGTGCGGCGCGCCGTGGATGCAGTCATCAGGTTTCGGGAGACCAGCCATGCAGCAGGCGGACATTCGGATTCCTCTGGCGGAATGCCGCGAGATCTACGACGTCGGTGACGTCGACCGCGCGATGGAGGCGGGCAGCCCCTCGCGCAACGAAGCGCTGACCGCCTTCTACGCCAAGATGAAGTCGCTGGGCGGCACCCGCTACGTGGTCAAGCCCTCGTCCTTCGAGGGGCTGCGGCCGCTGTATGCGCGCTGCCCCAATTTCGCCCCGGTGCTGGACGATCTGAAGCGTTCGCTCGCCCTTGCGGTGGCCGGCAACGAGCCGGTCAGCTTCACGCCCATCCTGCTGCTGGGCGAGCCGGGCATCGGCAAGACCCACTTCGCCCGTCAGCTCGCCAACGTGCTGGGGACCGGCTTCGAATTCGTGTCCATGTCTTCGCTCACCGCCGGCTGGATCCTGTCCGGTGCTTCGTCGCAGTGGTCGCACGCCAAGCCGGGCAAGGTGGCGCAGGCCCTGGTGTGCGGCGACTATGCCAATCCGCTGATGGTGCTGGACGAGGTGGACAAGGCCGGCGGCGACGCGCGCTACGACCCGATGGGCGCACTGTACGGCCTGCTGGAACAGGACACCGCGCGCCAGTTCCGCGACGAATTCGTCGAGGTCGACATCGACGCCAGCCACATCATGTGGGTGTCCACCGCCAACGATGAGCGCGCCATTCCGGAGCCCATCCTGAGCCGGATGAATGTCTATACGGTGCCGCGGCCGGACCGCGAGCAGGCCGGCTCCATCGCCCGCACGCTGTACGAGGAACTGGTGGCGGCGCACGACTGGGGCTTCGAACCGGAACCAGCGGACGAGGTGCTGGAGCGGCTGGCCGAGGTGCCGCCGCGCGACATGCGCAAGGTGCTGCTGGCCGCCTTCGGCAACGCCAAGCTGGCGCAGCGCGACCATCTGTTGCCGGCCGATCTCGATGCCGGGCGGGCCAGCCGGCCGAAGAAGATCGGCTTCTGAGCGCGCCGCCCGCGCGCTACAGCGTGTGGCTGCGGTCGCCGCGTGCGAAGCCGAGCAGCGGCAGGTCGTCCAGCCCGCGGGTGGTGCAGATCACCTTGAACAGTTCGCCCATTTCGGCCGGCGAGGTGAGCCGGTTCAGCGCGCTGTTCTCGCGTGCCCGCGTCAGCGCATCGGCGTTGCGGTCTAGCAGGTCGAGCACACCGCAGTTCAGCAGGAAATAGGCCTGCGAGGTATAGCCGGCCAGCGACATGCCGGCGTCGAAGGCGGACTGGGCCACCGCGGTGAAATCGACATGGGCGGTCAGGTCGTTCAGGCCGGGCATCCACAGCGGGTCGGTGTGGGCGTGGTGGCGGTAGTGGCACATCAGGGTGCCGGTGCGCCGGTCCGGGTGGTAGTACTCGGCCTGCGGAAAACCGTAGTCGATCAGCAGCAGTGCACCGCGACCGATGCGGCGGGCCCATTCGGCCACCCAGGCGCGGGCGGCGAAATTGATTTCGCTGTCATAGCCGTCGCTGAAACCGAGCGCCCGTGCCTCGTTGGCCAGATCGGTCGGTGCCGGTCGCCACACGATTTCGAGCGCGCCGTCGGCCGTGGCGCCGACGCCGGCCTGTTCGATGCCGTCGGCGCCCGCGCGCAAGCGCTCGACCGGCATGGCGTCCAGCACTTCGTTGCCGATCACGACGCCGTCAAACTGTTCCGGCAGGCTGTCCAGCCAGACCACACGGTCGGCCAGATGCGGCCGTTCGGCGGCGATCAGCGCCTGCTGCCGTGCGCGCAGATCGGCCGACAGTTCGAGGATGGCGTAGCGCTCGGGCAGCGCGCCCAGCCGCTCCAGTTCGGCCAGCAGATCGGCTGCCAGACGACCGCTGCCGGCGCCCGCCTCGATCAGGCTGGGCGCGCTGCGCGCCATCAGTTCCGCCAGCTGGCGGGCCAGGCTGCGCCCGAACAGCGGCGACAGTTCCGGGGCGGTGACGAAATCGCCGCCGCTGCCGAACTTTTGCAGTGCACCGCTGTAATAGCCCAGACCGGGGGCGTACAGCGCCTGCTCCATGTAGCGGCTGAACGGCATCCAGCCTTCGCCAGCGAGCTCATCGAGTATGCGCGCGCGCAGGCGGGCGCTGTGGGCGAGGGCATCTGCATCGGGCTGGGGCAGGGACATGGTGCGGTAATCGTGGCAAACAGCGGGCGCGGGTCCGCGATAATGCGGCATTGAGACACGGCGGACAAACCGTCGGGCAGAACAACGGTGAGGGAAAGATGGCGATTGAACACGGTAGGGTGGCCCTGATCACCGGCGCTGCACGGCGGCTGGGCGCGCAGATCGCGCGCACGCTGCACGACGGCGGCTGGCGGGTGGCTATCCATTACCGGCAGTCGGCGGAGGAAGCGCTGCTGCTGCTGGATGAACTCAATGCGCGGCGCGGCAAGAGTGCGTGCTGCCTGTCGGCCGACCTGCTGGACACCGCCCGGCTGCCGGAACTGGTGGACAAGACCGTCGCCAAGTTCGGCCGGCTGGATGCGCTGATCAATAATGCGTCGTCCTTCTACCCGACCCCGGTCGGCAGCATTACGCTGCGTGACTGGGACGATCTCACCGGCAGCAATTTCCGCGCGCCGCTGTTCCTGTCGCAGGCGGCCGCACCGGCGCTGCGCGACAGCGGCGGCTGCATCGTGAACATTGCCGACATCCACGCCGACCGGCCGCTGCCCGGCTATGCGCTGTACAGCGCGTCGAAGGGTGCGCTGGCCACGCTCACCCGGGCACTGGCGATCGAGCTGGCGCCGCAGGTGCGGGTGAATGGCGTGGCACCCGGGCCGATACAGTGGCCGGAAAACGACCTGTTCGATGCCGCCGAGCGCGAGCGCATCGTGCAGCAGACGCTGCTGCGGCGCGAAGGCCATCCACAGGACATTGCGCGTACGGTACGCTTCCTGGTCGACGATGCGCCCTACATCACCGGCCAGATCATCGCGGTAGATGGCGGGCGCAGCGTGCATTTGTGACGCATCCGTAGAACCTTTGTCGTATTGCCGCAGTGAAGGCGTGCGTGTAGCGTCGCCTTAGTTTGTAAAATGGCGCAAAGTTCCCGCCCATCCGGCCAGTCATGACATCCCAACATCCCTCGCTGTGCGTGCTGTTCGCAGACGTCTCCGGCAGCACCCGGCTTTACGAAAAGCTGGGTGACGCCGAGGCGCTGCGTGCGGTCGAACGTTGCCTGAACCGCATGAGCCGCGTGGTCGACGGGCATGGTGGCCGGGTGATCAAGACCATAGGCGACGAGGTGATGACCACCTTCCCGAACGCCGACGCCGGCATACAGGCCGCCTGCGAAATGCAGCACCGGGTGACCGATCTGCCGCCGGTGTCCGGCGTGAAGCTGGCGATCCGCGTGGGTTTTCACTACGGCCCGGCGATCGAGGAAAACGGCGATGTGTTCGGCGATACCGTGAACATGGCGTCCCGCATGGCCGGTCTGGCCAAGGCAGGTCAGATCATGACCAGCGCCGAAACCCTGTCAGCGGTCACTCTGAGTCTGGCGCCGCAGGTACGCGAAATCGACGCATTGACGGTGAAGGGCAAGACCGACGACGTGAGGGTGTGCGAGGTGCTGTGGCAGGAAGGCGCCGATCTGACGATGAAGGCGACCAGCATCGTCGCCAGCTACAACGTCGCCCGGCTGATGGTGCGCTACCGCGACACCGAACTGACCGTGGACAACGCCCACGGCCCGCTCACGCTCGGCCGTGACATGAGCAACGAAGTGGTGATCAAGGACCAGCGCGCCTCGCGCAATCACGCGCGTATCGAGCGCCGGCGTGACAAGTTCGTGCTGATTGACCAGAGCACCAATGGCACCTTCCTGCGCATCGAAGGCGAGAACGAGGTGGTGCTCAAGCGCGAGGAAATCATCCTGCGCGGCCAGGGCACCATAGGTTTCGGCCACAGCGCGCTGGAACAGGGCATAGACCTGATGAGTTTCGAGGTACTGGAGTAATCGCCTCCGCCGTGCCGGCGCCTGCCGGCACGGACTTCACATGCTGAGCTTCTTCAGCGTATCCGGATTGCTCACCACCGCCTGACGACGCGACGGCGCGGCTTCCATCAGTGCAGCCGGCGGCAGCGTCTGCAGCCGGGCCAGCATGTCCGGCGTGGCGCAACCAGCGTCGAAAGCCAGCGTGACTGCGTCCTGGCTGCTTGCCGCCACGCTCAGGCAGTTGCGCCCCAGCTTGCGCGACAGCGGCATCAGGATGCCGGCCTGTACGTTCTGCCCGGTATCCGCCAGACCGCCGGACATGTCCACCACGAAGGCGGCGCTGTCGCGGCCCAGCGTCTTCACCTCGGCGCCGAGCACCGAGCGCATCGACGCGATTTCGCGCAGCAGCGATCCGGCCACTTCCTCGCCCGGCAGGCCGGTCAGCTGCAGCGCCACCCGGCGCGCGGTGAAGTGGAAGTGGCTGAGGAAGAAGTCGCGGCTGAACTGTTCGCCCACCCGCTTGCCGATGTCGGCCAGCGCCTTCTCTTCCGACGCCCAGCTCGTGCCTTCCGGCACCGCGGTGTTCAGATACACCTCCTCGCCGGTCTTGCGGTCGGTGCAGCGCACCGTCCATGAGGTCAGCACCACTTTCTCGATCACCAGGCCGGAAGCCGGCAGCCGCGCGCTCAGGCGCTTGAAGCGCACTTCGCTGTCCACGGTGAAGTCCGCGTTCTGGGCAGCATTGGCTTCGTCGTTCCAGGTGCGGAAGCCGAAGCCCTGGATGTGCTGCTTCAAGGTGTTTTCGGCCAGCGCCGAGCGCTGCGCCGGTGCGTTGGGGTCGCCCTCGGCCCAGCGTGAGGCCACCGCCACCGCGATCTTCGGATCGCCGTTGTTGCGGATGAAATCCACCCGTTCGTCCTGCGACATCTGGTTCAGCGACTTCTGCACCTGGCGCACCTTGACCGCGGCCCGCACCTGGCCAGCCATCAGGCCGTCCTTGCCCAGCTGGGGTGGACCTTCTTCGAGCACCGCCTGGATGAAGTCGCCGCTGCGGTCGAGCAGTCTGGCCTGCAGCACGTCGTAATGCGCATTTACCGATTTCGGGTCGACGAACAGCGCGACCGCCTTTTCGAGAATCTGCCGGCGCGCGTCTTCGCGCAGCGCCTGGGTCACGGCGGCCGGATTGTCGGCCAGCTTCGGATCGCTCGGGTCGGCCAGGCCTATGGCGCTGATTACCGCCACGCCCGGGTCGAGCGGCGGCGCGGGCGTGACGGCCACCGGTGCCGCGGCGGCTGGCTCTGCCGCGACCGGGGCGGTGGCCGCGGGGGCTGCTGCCTCCGGCGTCGGCCGGGTCAGCAGCCAGCCGCCCGCGGCGACCGCGACCAGTGCAGCCGTCACGGCGACCGCGATCGGGGCGCGGGACGATGCCGGGCGGGACTGCGGGGCCGGCGCGGGAGGCGGTGTATCCGTGCGCGTCGCAGGTGCTGACGTGGCGGGGGCAACGGGTGTTTCGCTGACCGTGGTGGGGCGTACTGGCTGTTGCAGCGTCGCATCGGCCGGAGCGGCGGGTGGTGCGCTGGCCATCGTCGCATTGGCGAGCGTGGCGTCCGACAGCGTGGCGTCGCCCAGATTGACCGTGGTGGAGTCGTCGTCCGCCTGCGCACCTGACAGCGCAGCGTCGAGCGCGCGCCGGAAGTCGGCTGCGTTCTGGAAGCGGTCTTCCGGCCGCTTGGCCATCGCCCGTTTCACCACTGCGTCGAGGCGGGCCGGCACATGTACGTTCAGCACCGAAGGCCAGGGCGGATCTTCCTTCAGCACCTTGTGCATGATGGTGGTGAGCGCGCCGGTGAACGGCTTTTCGCCGGTCAGCAGCTGGTACAGCACCACGCCAGCGGAAAACAGGTCGCTGCGGCCATCCACGGTCTGGCCCATGAACTGTTCGGGCGACATGTAGGACGGCGTACCCATGACCGTGCCGGCCTGGGTCAGATTGGACGATTCGATGCGGGCCACGCCAAAATCGGCCACCTTCACCGTGCCGTCGGCCAGCAGGATGATGTTGGCCGGCTTAATGTCGCGGTGCACGACGCCGTTGCGGTGGGCGTGTTCCAGCGCGTCCAGCAGCTGGCCCATGATGCGGCCCACCAGCGGCAGCGCGATGCGCTCGTCCGAATCGAAGGCGTCCTTCAGTTCGCGGCCGTGCACGAATTCCATCGCGATGAAGGCGGTGCCGTCCGCTTCTTCACCATACTCATAGATGGCCACCACGTTCGGGTGGTTGAGCCGGCCGGCCGCCTGCGCCTCGCGCTTGAAGCGCGCGATCACCTCGTCCGCCTCGCTGCGCTCGATCTGTTCGCGTTTCAGCGTCTTGATCGCCACCCGGCGGTCGATGACCGGATCGCGGCCTTCGTAGACGATGCCCATCGCACCCTGGCCCAGTTCGCGCAGGATGTTGTACTTGCCCAGTTTGGCGGGGATGCTCACTCGGCTGCTCCGTCGGGATGCAGGCGGATGCATCCGCCTGCGGGACCGGCTGTATCGCGGATCGCCCTGCCCGCAGCGCGGGCAGGGCAGGGCCGCTTACTTGTACTTCGAATCGATTTCCCAGACCGACTTCTGCACCAGGCGCTGAACCATGCCGTCCAGCGTGATGCCGCCTTCCTGGCTGCTCGACACGCCGAGAATGGAGGAACCCTTGGCGCCCACTTCCATCTTCTCTTCGGTATAGCCCTGGGCCAGCTGTTCGGTGGTGTTGGCGTCCATGATCTTGTAGCGCATGCCGATGATCCAGACACCGGCGGCAGCACCCGTCTCGACCGAGCCGACCGCTTCGCCGGCGGCGTAGCTGCCGCGGCTGCCGCCGAGGATGCCGATGATGTTGCCCAGCGTACGGCCGCTCACGCCTTCCTTGGCAGCCGCCACCTGCTCGGCCTTCAGGATGTCGAACTTGACCACGTACTTGGTCGTCTTGAACTTGCCCTTCTGCAGCATCTTCTTGGCCGAACCTGGGTCGCCCATCGAGTAGGCCAGCTGGAACTCGTTCAGCAGCGGGCCGAGGTCGGAACGCTCCAGCACCTTGAAGTTGGCGTGTGAAAGCTCCAGTTCGCCGAAGTCGGCGATATTGTTCGACGCGAACTTCTGGGTGAAGGTGGCGTTATTGCTCTTGATTTCGCCCGGCACCACGATCACCGTCGGGCCCGGCTTTGACTTGTTGGTGTACTCGACTGCCTTGTACATGGCCTTGTCGGCACCTTCGTTCGCCTTCTGCGACACGCTGCTGCCGGCGGTCGGCGAGGCGCTCTCGAAGGTGGGCTGGGCGTGGGCCAGCGTCGCAATGCCGCCGAGGGCGGCGGCCAGTACGGCCGTGTGAAATCTGTTCAGTTGCATGGAAGTCCCTTTCCCTGAAAATGTCCGGAACCGTGTCGTTCCGTTGATTGGCCGCGCGATCCGGCTGCGCGACGCTTATTTGCCTTTCTTCTTGCCCTTCTTTTCTTCACCCACCGGACGGGCCGCGCAGTAGTCGCCGAGCAGCCGGTTCACCACGCCGTCCGCCTGTTCCTCGATCAGCGTGCGTGCCATCGCCAGCGTGTCGCTGCCCGAATAGGATTCGGCGCTGGCGGACGCTTCCGAGAGCCGGGTGCCGCCGGAGGTGAGCAGTGCGTAGTCGATGCTGACCGACACTTCGGGTATGTGCAGCACCGGATTCATGCCGCTGCGCGCCTCGATCAGACCGCGCATCACCAGCTGGGCGCCGAGCTTCTTGGACGCGGCGAGCGCGGCGTCCGGGTCGTTGCGGAAATAGGCATCCACTTCGGCCTGGGCGACCTGGGCACGGATTTCCTGCTGGGTCAGCGTGCGGATGCCCAGCTTCTGCAGGCGTTTGTGGATGGCGTTGAAATGCGGGCTGTAACGGGCCTGGTCGGCGGTGATGCCTTCGCCTGAGCGCTCGCCCATCACGATCATGATCTTGCGCCGCTTCAGTTCGTCCAGGCAGGGCTGGGGCAGCGCGGTCAGGCCGGCACTGGCAGCGGCGCTGCGGGCGGCGTCCTCGGCCGCGTCCTTCTGCGCGTCCTCGGTGAAGCTGAAGGCGCTGGCGGACTGGACGGCCATGCCGACGGCCAGTGCGCCGGTCAGGCGCAGCAGGGTGCGTGCGGTGAGGTGCGGTCGCGCCATCGGATTCTCCGGCGTTCGAAGACCGCTGGACTATAGCAAAGGCCATCGTCAGGCCTCAGCACGGCGCCGCACCGGATGTTGCATAGCGCACGAAAGCATGCCGGCCGGGTGTTCCCGGCCGGCATGTGGGCGTCAGGCTTTCACGCAGTCGGCGACGAAGGCCTTGCGTTCGTCGCCCTTCAGCGACTTGTCGCGCGCGTCGGCGCGGCACTGCTTCCGTTTCTCGGCCAGCGCTGTCTTGTCCGTGCTCTTTTCCTTGTCGGCGCTCTTGCCGCCGGACAGGCACTGGCTCATGAAGCTGCTGCGTTCATCGCCTTTCAGCGCCTTTTCCTTCGCTTCCTTGTGGCAGTCGCGCATGCGGTCCTGCTGCGTGCCTGCGGATGCGGTACCGGGAAGAAATACGGATGCGGAAAGCCCGATCAGGGCGAGAACGAGCGTGTGACGGATGTGCGGCATGACTGACCTCCAGACTGTGTGACGGATGGACAAGGCAAACGCGGACGGCCCCCCGGGTGGGCGGCCGTCCGCATCGTATGCTCATGTCATTGTCATGTACAGCCGGGTCAGCCATCCTCCCCGCCGAGGGCGCGGCGCTGCCGCTCGACGAATTCCAGCGTGGAATCAATGCCGCGGAAGCTCAGGATGGTGGTGCGCACGGCGGCCTCCACCAGCACCGCCAGGTTGCGGCCGGCAGCGACCGGGATGACCACCTTGCGTATCTTCACGCCGAGGATGTCCATCATTTCGTTGTCCAGCGGCATGCGAGTGGCTTCAGGCAGGCCGCTCACCTGTTTCTGCAGATGCACCACCAGCTGCAGCTTCATCTTGCGGCGGCAGGCGGTTTCACCGAACACGGTGCGGATGTTCAGCACGCCAAGGCCGCGCACTTCGAGGAAGTCCTTCAGCAGCTCCGGGCAGCGGCCTTCCAGCACATTCGGCGCGATGCGGGAAATGTCGACGCAGTCGTCGGCCACCAGGCCGTGGCCGCGAGAGATCAGTTCCAGCGCCAGTTCGCTCTTGCCGACGCCGGAATCGCCGGTGATCAGCACGCCCATGCCCAGCACGTCCATCGACACGCCGTGCAGCGTGGTCTGGTCGGCCAGCGAGCGGGCGAGATAGGCGCGCAGCTGGTCGATCACCGATGCCGCGCTGCGCTGGGTCGTGATCAGCGGGATGCCGCGGCTGGCGCAGCCGGTGCGGATGGCTGCCGGCGGCTCCGCGCCGTCAGCCACGATGAAGGCGGGCGGGCGGGCGTCCTGCAGGGTTTCGACAATGTCCTCGACCTTGCGCGACGGTACCGACTCGGCCCACAGGATTTCCGGTACGCCGATGACCTGGATGCGCCGGGTGTGGATGGTGTTCAGGTGACCGACCAGATCGGCCGGCGACAGCCCGGTCTGGTCGGCGATGATGAGCGTTTCGCCGCTGCCGCACTGCCACTGCAGGCGCAGGCGGTCGCGGTTGTCCTCAAACAGCCGCGCGACGCTGAGCTTCCGCATGCGCAGGCTGCCAGGCAGTAAACAGGGTGTGGATGGCGGCCACCTCGGTGGCCTGCTGCAGCTGTTCGCGGAAGGCCTTGTCGGCAAACATCTGCGCCAGTTCGGACAGGATCTGCAGATGCAGTTCGGTCGCCTGTTCAGGTACCAGCAGTACGAACAGCAGATTGACCGGGCGACCGTCCGGCGCGTCGAAGGCAACCGGCGTTTCCAGGCGCACGAAACCGCCAATGGCTTCCTTCAGGCCCTTGATGCGGCCATGCGGGATGGCGACGCCCTGTCCCAGCCCGGTGGAACCGAGTTTTTCGCGGGCGAACAGGCTGTCGAACACCTGGCTGCGGGCGATGCCCTGATTGTTCTCGAACAGCAGGCCGGCCTGTTCGAACACGCGTTTCTTGCTGCTGGCCTCGAGACCGAGGCAGATGTTGGTCGCCGGCAGCAGCTTGGCGATGAGCGTCATGACTTCACTCGCGGAGATACACCGTGGCAACAGCTCGCTCCCGCAGGACGCGGTAAGCAGGAAAGGCGTGCAGCTTGATTCATCTGGAACGACTCCGGACACGCGGCGGGCGCGGTACCGCTGTTAACGGTGGCCGCGCCAGGAAGTTGATTGCGCTGCAGCAAAGACGGTGATTATACGCCGGCCGTGCAGCGCATCCGCTTCACTCCGCCGTCTGGTGCTTCAGCGCTTCGCGCGAGTGGTCGCTGGTCTTTTCCTTGTGCTTGAGCACCTGGCGATCGAGCTTGTCGATCAGGTTGTCCAGCGTGGCGTACATGTCTTCGCTTTCGGCTTCGACGAAGATGTCCTTGCCGCGCACATGCAGCGTGACTTCCGCCTTCTGTCGCAGCTTCTCCACCGACAGGATCACGGAAACACTGGTCACGTGGTCAAAGTGGCGGATCACGCGATCGAGCTTGGACTCGATGTACTCGCGGATGGCCGGGGTGACTTCAAGGTGATGGCCGGTGATGGTGAGGTTCATGCTGCCTCCTTTCGTTACGGGACGAAAAATGCGGGGCGATCCGTATCAGATCGCCTTGCGCACGCTGACCGGCGGGATGTTCAGGGATTCGCGGTACTTGGCGATGGTGCGCCGCGCAACCACGATGCCCTGCTGGCCCAGTATTTCCGCGATGCGCGAGTCCGACAGCGGGCGCTTGGCATCCTCGGCGCCCACCAACTGGCGGATGAGCGCGCGGATTGCGGTGGCCGAGCAGGCCCCGCCGCTTTCGGTTGCCACATGGCTTCCGAAGAAATACTTCAGTTCGAACAGGCCGCGCGTGGTCGCCATGTACTTCTGCGAGGTCACGCGCGAAATGGTGGATTCGTGCAGTTCCAGCGTTTCGGCGATTTCGCGCAGCGTGAGCGGCCGCATCGCCACTTCACCGAATTCGAAGAACTGGCGCTGGCGTTCGACGATGGCCGCCGATACCCGCAGGATGGTGTCGAAGCGCTGCTGCACGTTCTTGATCAGCCACTTGGCTTCCTGCAGCTGGCCGGACAGGCCGCTGCCGCGCTGGCCCTGCAGGATTTCCGCGTACAGCCGGTTGATGCGCAGCCGCGGCATCGCTTCCGGATTGAGCATGGCGGTCCAGTGGCCGCGCACCTTGCGCACCACCACGTCGGGCACGATGTAGCGGGCGTCGATCGGCGCGAACTGGGCACCCGGACGCGGGTTCAGCGAACGGATCAGCGACTGGGCTGCGCGCAGCAGTTCCTCGTCGCAGCCGACCGCGCGGCGGATCTTGGCGAAATCGCGGGCGGCCAGCAGATCGATGTGCAGATCGATGATGACGCGTGCCAGCGTGGACACTTCGTCGGTCGGCAGCGCCTTGAGCTGAAGCAGCAGGCATTCGCGCGGGTCACGCGCGCCGACACCGACCGGATCGAAATTCTGCAGCTGGCGCAGCGCGATCGACAGATCGTCGAGATCGATGTCCTCTTCCGGCGGCAGCAGGTCGACCAGCTCTTCCAGCTCCTGATTCAGGTAGCCGTCGTCGTCCAGTGCCTCGATCAGCAGGCGGATCAGCGAGCGGTCGCGTTCGCACATCTGCGACAGCGCGAGCTGGCTGCACAGGTGGTCGCGCAGCGAAGTGCCGGCGGCCTGTACGTCCTGGTAGTCGCCGTCGTCGTCATCGCCGCCGCTGCGCGAGCCGTAGCTGCCGCTCTCGCCGGACCAGTCGTCCATATCGCCGCCGACCGGGCCGTCCTGCGGGCCGCTGTCCGCGGGCGCTTCGCTGACTTCGGACGGGCCGCTTTCGCGTTCGCGCGTGTCGCCACCCATGCTGTCAGGGGGCGGCTGATAGCTCGCTGCCTCGCTGTCGTCGCGCTCCAGCATCGGGTTCTCGTCCAGGAAGCGTTCGATCTCCTGGTTGAACTCGATGGTCGACAGCTGAAGCAGCCGGATGGACTGCTGCAGCTGCGGTGTCAGCGCGAGATGCTGGGAAAGTTTGAGTTGCAGCGACTGCTTCATGGTTACCGGTTCTGGCCGTCGTCTACAGGCGGAAATGCTCGCCGAGATAGACCTTCCTGACGCTTTCGTTATACACGATTTCTTCCGGCCGGCCGCTCGCCAGCACCTCGCCGGCGTTGATGATGTAGGCGCGGTCGCAGATGCCCAGGGTTTCGCGCACGTTGTGGTCGGTGATGAGTACGCCGATGCCGCGATCCTTCAGGAAGCGGATGGTTTTCTGGATGTCGATCACCGCGATCGGGTCCACGCCGGCGAACGGTTCGTCCAGCAGGATGAAGCGTGGCGAAGTGGCCAGCGCACGGGCGATCTCGACCCGGCGGCGCTCGCCGCCGGACAGCGCGGCAGCCGGGCTCTTGCGCAGGTGGGCGATGCCCAGTTCGTCCAGCAGTTCGTCCAGCCTCGCCTTGCGGCGGGCGGCGTCCTTCTCGTTCAGTTCCAGGATGGCGAGGATGTTCTCTTCGACGTCCAGCTTGCGGAATACTGAATTTTCCTGCGGCAGGTAGGACAGACCGGCGTGCGCGCGCCGGTGTATCGGCAGATGGGTGAGCCGCTCGCCGTCCAGCTGTATCTCGCCGCCGTCGGCGCTGACCAGGCCGACGATCATGTAGAAACAGGTGGTCTTGCCCGCGCCGTTCGGGCCGAGCAGACCGATCACTTCGCCACTGCCGACTTCGAAGGACACTTCCTTCACCACCGGGCGCGACTTGTATTTCTTGCGCAGCCTCTCGACCTTGAGCAGGCTGGCGGTCCGGTTCTCACTCATCTTGTTCGGGCTGTTCGCGCAGTACCTTGTGAATGCTATCGGCGGAAAAGCCGCGTGACTGCAGAAATCTGGCCTGTTTCGCCCAGCTTTTCGCATCCGTCGGCCGATCGTCGAACTTCTTCGCCCACACCGCACGGGCGCGGGCATGCTCGTCCTGTTCGACCGAAGCCAGCGCCTCGCCCACTTCGCTGTCCGGTATGCCGCGCTGCTTCAGGTCGTGCAGCAGCCGGCGGGTACCGAAGCGGGCCGCACGTGACGCCACGAACTGGCCGGCGAAACGTGCGTCCGACAGCAGACCGCTGTCTTCCAGTCGGGCGAGCAGTGTGGCGATCGCTTCGTCGTCACCGTCGTCGCGCAGCTTGCGCGTCAGTTCGGCGCGGCTGTGTTCGCGCCGCGCGAGCAGGCGCAATGCCTTCTCGCGCAGCGCGTCGCTCACGCAGCGTCCGCCTTGCTGTCAGGCGCGATCACCGCCAGTTCAGGCATGGTGCAGGCCACGCGCACCTTGTTCTCGATTTCGCGGGCCATGGCCGGATTGGCGCGCAGGAATTCGCGCACATTGTCCTTGCCCTGACCGATGCGGTCGCCGCTGTAGGAATACCAGGCGCCTGACTTCTCGATGAACTTGTGCAGCACGCCCAGTTCGATGATTTCGCCTTCGCGCGAAATGCCCTCACCGTACAGGATGTCGAATTCGGCCTGCTTGAACGGCGGCGCCACCTTGTTCTTGACCACCTTCACGCGGGTTTCCGAGCCGACCACTTCTTCGCCCTTCTTGATCGCGCCGGTGCGGCGGATGTCCAGGCGGACCGAGGCGTAGAACTTCAGCGCATTGCCGCCAGTGGTGGTTTCCGGATTGCCGAACATGACGCCGATCTTCATCCGGATCTGGTTGATGAAGATGACCAACGTATTGGTGCGCTTGATGTTGGCGGTCAGCTTGCGCAGCGCCTGGCTCATCAGGCGGGCCTGCAGGCCGGGCAGCGAATCGCCCATTTCGCCCTCGATTTCCGCCTTCGGCGTCAGTGCGGCCACCGAGTCGATCACGATGATGTCCACACCACCCGAACGCACCAGCATGTCGGCGATTTCCAGCGCCTGTTCGCCGGTGTCCGGCTGCGAAATGAGCAGGTCGCTCACATTGACGCCCAGCTTGCCGGCGTACTGCACGTCGAGCGCGTGTTCGGCGTCGATGAAGGCCGCGGTGCCACCCAGCTTCTGCATTTCGGCGATCACCTGCAGCGTGAGCGTGGTCTTGCCGGACGATTCCGGACCGTAGATCTCGACCACCCGGCCGCGCGGCAGGCCGCCGATGCCGAGCGCGATGTCCAGTCCGAGCGAGCCGGTCGATACCGCCTGGATGTCGTTCTCGAGCTGGCCATCGCTCATGCGCATGATCGAGCCCTTGCCGAACTGCTTTTCGATCTGCGCCAGCGCTGCGGCGAGCGCCTTGGCCTTGCTGTCGTCCATGCGTAATCCTTTCGTCTGAATGCGGTCGATTATGGCACAGTTCTTGCCACGGGGTCTTGCGGCGTCGCACCCAGCAAAGCCAGGAGCACGGCCAGTGTATGACATGAGGATTGTCGGCGGACCGCTTCGCGGTCACCGTCGAAGTGCCGGGTTTCGGTACGGGTGCGGCCGTCGGCCAGCGCCCAGCCGAAGCACACGGTGCCCACCGGCTTGCCCGGCACCGCGCCACCCGGGCCGGCAATGCCAGTGATGGACAGCGCGGCCGTCGCGTCCGAATGCGCGAGCGCCCCGCGCGCCATCTCCAGCGCCACCGGCTCGCTGACCGCGCCGTGCGCGTTCAGCGTCGCTTCGGCGACCCCCAGCATGCGCTGCTTGGCGGCATTGGAGTAGGTGACGAAGCCGCAGTCGAACCAGGCCGAACTGCCCGCGGTGGCGGTGACGATTTCAGCCACCCACCCTCCGGTGCAGGATTCTGCTGTGGCAAGTATCCCGCCTGCGGCCTGCAGCGCGGCCCCGATTTCGGCCGACAGTCTTTCCAGTTCAGCGTCCATCGCCGTCCTGCATCAGAAAATCGCGCCGTACAGCCGCCAGGCGACCGCGATCGAGGCGGCGGCGAACACTGCGGCGATCACGTCGTCCAGCATGACGCCGAAGCCGTGCTTCATGTTCACATCCACCCAGCGCGCCGGGGGCGGCTTGAAGATGTCGAAGAAGCGGAAGGCGAAGAAAGCCAGCAGCTGCCACCAGAAATTGACTGGCGTCACCCACAGTACCAGCCAGAAGGCGACGATTTCGTCCCACACGATGGCGCCGTGATCGGGTACGCCCAGTACCCGGCCCACCCGCTGGCAGCAGGCCGAGCCCAGCGCGAAAGCGACCAGCAGGAAAAGCGCGAACGCGCCGTCGGAGAACGAGGGCTTGATCAGCAGGTAGAGCGGCCACGCGGCCAGCGTGCCCCAGGTGCCTGAAGCGTAGGGAATGAGGCCGCTGCCGAAACCGCAGGCCAGCATGTGGGCCGGATGGACCAGAAAGCCGGGGCCGGGATAGGGCGTTTTTGTTTTCAGTTTCATGGTGCGCAGGCGGGCTGCCGGATCAGGAAAAATGGTCGTAGCCGCGACGCACCACCGGCAGCGGTCGGCCGGCGTCGTCGATCAGTTCAACACCGCTTCCGGCCCGCAGTTGGCCGATGCGGTTCAGCGTCAGGCCGAGACGGGCGGACAGTGCGGCCAGCGCCGCGTCGGCGGCAGGCGGGGCGCAGAACAGCAGTTCGTAATCGTCGCCACCGGCCAGCAGCGCGTCACTGACCGCGGCCGGATCGGCGCAGGTGGCGTCGAGCGCGGCCCGGGGCAAGGCGGCATCCTCGACCTCCGCGAGCAGACCGCTGGCCGCCGCGATGTGACCCAGATCGGCCAGCAGGCCGTCGGACACGTCGATCATCGCGGATGCGATGCCGTTGAGCGCCGCACCGAGTGCCACCCGCGGCTGAGGCTGTTCGAGTGCGGCGATGCAGTCGGCGCGCGCAGCGGGCGCCAGCGTGAGCCGGCCCAGCAGATCCGCCAGACCGAGCGCCGCCCGGCCCGGCTGGCCGGACACCCAGATGCGGTCACCGGCCTGCGCACCGCCGCGGCGCACCGCACGGCCGCGGGCCACCTCGCCGAAGGCGGTGACGCAAAGATTGAGCGGGCCGCGGGTGGTGTCGCCGCCGATCAGATCCACGCCGAAGGTGTCCGCACAGTCGAAAAAGCCGGCAGCGAAGGCGGCCAGCCAGTCGTGATCGACGCCGGGCAGCGACAGCGCGAGCGTGACCCAGCGCGGCGTCGCGCCCATCGCGGCGACGTCGGACAGATTGACCGCAAGCGTCTTCCAGCCCAGGCGGTGCGGATCGGTGTCGGGCAGGAAGTGGGTGCCGGCGACCAGCATATCGCTGGTGATCGCCAGTTCGTGGCCCGGCGACGGTGAAACCAGCGCACAGTCGTCACCCGGGCCGAGCGCGGCGGCCCGCATCGGCCGCACGAAGTACCGGCGGATGAGGTCGAACTCGGGGCTGGGGGCGGCAGTGTGGCGCGTGGTGCTCATGCGGGCACTCCGGCCGGCGCGTCAAAGCTGTCTGAAGCGCCCGCGGCGCACACCGCACGCATCGTTTGTGGCGCTGGAGCGGGATCAGCCGCGCGGGCGGTTGCGCGCCGCTTCGACCTCGACCGCGCGCAGCGCCGGCGCGAGCTTGTCCAGCACGCCGTTGACGAACTTGTGGCCGTCGGCGCCGCCGAATTCCTTGGTCAGCTCGATCGCTTCGTTGATCACCACCCGGTAGGGCGTTTCGATCATGTGCGCCAGTTCGTAGGTAGCCACCAGCAGGATGGCGTGCTCGACCGGCGACAGCTCTTCGACCTTGCGGTCGATCAGGCCGGAGAAATGGCCGCGCAGCGTCTCGGCATTGTCCAGCGCGCCATTCAGCAGCTGGCGGAACAGCTTGCGGTCGACCTTGGAAAACCCGGGGTCCTCGCTGAGGTGGGCGTCGATGGCCGGTGCGTCGTTGCCGGACAGCAGCGACTGATAGATGCCCTGCACCGCGTATTCGCGGGCGAGGCGGCGGCCGGACTTGCGCGGGGCGTCGGGTTTGGTGTCCATGGTCATTCGGTCAGCGTGGCGAGCAGGCGCGCCATTTCGACCGCGGCTCGGGCACAGTCGCTGCCCTTCTCGTGCATGCGGGCGATCGCCTGATCGTCGTTTTCGGTGGTCAGCACGCCGTTGGCGATCGGCACGCCGGTCTTGAGCTGGATGTCCGCCACGCCGCGCGCCATTTCGTTCGACACGATCTCGAAGTGGTAGGTCTCGCCGCGGATGACCGCGCCGAGTGCGACCAGCGCGTCGTACTTGCCGGACAGCGCAAGGCGCTGCAGCACCAGCGGCAGTTCCAGCGCGCCGGGCACGGTCACGATCAGCGTGTCGGCCGGTGCCACGCCCAGCTTGCGCAGTTCGTCGCAGCAGGCGGACAGCAGGCCGTTGCCGATGTCCGGGTTGAAGCGTGCGGTCGCGATCGCGACGCGCAGGCCTTTGCCGTCGAGGTTTTCCTCGATTTCGGGGATGTCGTTGAAGCGGGGCATGTCGATGTCCGTGTCAGTTGTTCATTGCGCTGGATGAGGGCGCCGCGCCATCCGCCGGGCCGCCCCAAGGATGGGCGCAGCCCCCTCGGGGGGCAGCGAACGGAGTGAGCGTGGGGGCCAACATCTCAGTCTTGCAGGTAGCCGGTCAGTTCGAGATCGAAGCCGGCCATGCTGGGAATCTTGCGCGGGCTGGCGAGCAGCCGCATCTTGCGCACGTTCAGCGAGCGCAGGATCTGCGCGCCGACGCCGAAGGTGCGGGCGTCCCAGCGTACCGCGGGTGCTGCCGTCGGGTCGGTGAGCAGGCCGCGCAGATCGGCGTCGGTTTCGGTCCGGCGCAGCATGACGATGACGCCGCTGCCGGCTTCGTTGATCAGCTGCATCGCGCGGTCGATGCTGAAGCTGTGGCGGTCGTTGCCGGCATCCAGGAAGTCGAGTACCGAAATCGGCTCGTGCACCCGCACCAGGGTTTCGACTTCGGGCGTGATGTCGCCCTTCACCAGCGCCAGATGGATTTCGCCGGTGGTGGTGTCCTCGAAGCCGTGCAGCGTGAAGCGGCCGTAGGCATTGCTCACCTCGCGCTTCGACACTTCGCGCACCAGCGCTTCATTGGCGGCGCGGTAGGCGATCAGGTCGCGGATGGCACCGATCTTCAGGCCGTGTTCGGCGGCGAATTCGATCAGGTCCGGCAGGCGCGCCATGGTGCCGTCGTCCTTCAGGATTTCGCAGATCACGCCTGCGGGCTCCAGCCCGGCCAGCTGGGCCAGGTCGCAGCCGGCTTCGGTGTGGCCGGCACGGATCAGCACGCCGCCTTTCTGCGCCTGCAGCGGGAAGATGTGGCCGGGCATCACGATGTCTTCCGGCTTGGCGTTGCGGGCAACCGCGACCTGGATGGTACGGGCGCGGTCGTGGGCCGAAATGCCGGTGGTGACGCCGGTAGCGGCTTCGATCGATGCGGTGAAGGCGGTGCCGTGCGGGGTGCGGTTGTCGCGCACCATCTGCTTCAGGCCCAGCTGGGCGCAGCGCTCTTCGGTCAGCGTCAGGCAGACCAGACCGCGGCAGTGCTTCACCATGAAATTGATGGCCTCGGGGGTCACGAATTCGGCGGCGAGCACCACGTCGCCCTCGTTTTCGCGATCTTCCTCGTCGACCAGGATGACCATGCGGCCTGCCTTGATGTCGGCGATGATGTCCTTGACCGGCGCCAGTGCGCTCATTTGTGTGTGCCCTCTGCAGACATCATGCGCTCGGCGTAGCGGGCGATGAGGTCGATTTCAAGATTGACCCGGCTGCCTGCCTTCAGGCTGCCGAGCGTGGTGACCTGTACCGTGTGCGGAATCAGGTTGATCGAAAATTCGCAGCCGTCGTCGACGTCGGCTACGCGATTCACGGTGAGGCTCACGCCCTGAATCGTGATCGAGCCCTTGCGGGCGATGTAGCGACCCAGCGCCTGCGGCGCGACGATGACCAGTTCGTGCGATTCGCCGATGCGCTCGAAGCGGCGCACCGTACCCACGCCGTCGACGTGGCCGCTGACCAGATGACCGCCGAGGCGGTCGGACAGGCGCAGCGCCTTTTCCAGATTCACTTCGCCCGGCGCATCCAGGCCCACGGTGCAGTCCAGCGTTTCCTTCGATACGTCGAACTGCGCGTTGCGGCCGTCCATGCCGATCACGGTCAGGCACACGCCGTTGTGAGCGATCGAGTCACCGAGCGCGACGTCGTCCAGGCCGAGGCCGGCGGTGTCCACGGTCAGGCGGACGCCCTGTTCAAGCGGGTCGATGCGGGTGATGCGGCCGACGGCGGCCACGATGCCGGAAAACATGGGAAGGTCGATGCGGGGAAAGGAAGCGGGATTTTACGCGATCAGCGGGCGCTGCTGACGGCCGCGATGCGGTCCAGCGTCGCAACGAAGCGCTCCGGCGGCACAAAACCCACAGTGCGCACCGATTCGACCTCCCGGCCAGCGCTGAAGAACAGCGTACCCGGCGGTCCGTACAGGCCGAAACGCTGGAGCAGTGCCTGATGTGCCGGGTCGTTGCCGGTCACGTCGGCTTTCAGCAGCGTGAAACCGGCCAGTTTCGCGCGCACGGCCGGATGGGCGAAAGTGTCGCGCTCCATTTCCCGGCAGCTCACGCACCAGTCGGCGTAGATGTCCAGCATGACCGGGCGGGTGCTGGCCGCCAGCCGGGCGTCCAGTTCGGCCACGCTGCGCACCGGCTCGAAAGCCGGTCCGGCTTCGGCCGCGGCGCCGCTGCGCAGCACCGAAAGCGGCTGCAGCGGATCGCGCGACCCGGCAGCAGCACCGATCAGGATGCTGGCGCCGGCCAGCAGCGCGATCACGCCCACGCCCTTCCACAGCCGCTGCCACCCCTTCGCGTGTGCGGGCAGCGGGTCGAGCGCGTGCAGATGCATGCTGGCGCCGATCAGCAGCGCGGCCCATGCCAGCATCACCAGCAGGCCGGGCAGCACCGGCTGGGCGATCCAGATCGCGGTGGCCAGCAGCAGCACGCCGAAGAAGCGCTTTACGCCCTCCATCCACGGGCCGGTATGCGGCAGCAGCGAACGCGAGGCGACACCGACCGCGATCAGCGGCGCACCCATGCCCAGCGCCATGGCGAACAGCGCCAGACCGCCGAGCGCGGCATTGCCGGTCTGCGCGATGTAGAGCAGGGCGCCGGCCAGCGGCGCGGCGACGCAGGGACCGACGATGAGCGCCGACAGCGCGCCCATCGCGACCAGCCCGCCGACCGAGCCGCGGCGGTGATTGGCGCTGTCGGACAGCCGCGACTGCAGTGCGGTCGGCAGCTGCAGTTCGTACAGGCCGAACATGGACAGCGCCAGCGCGACGAACAGCAGCGCGAAGCCGCCCAGCACCCAGGCGTTCTGCAGCGCGGCCGACAGCAGCGTGCCGGACAGCCCGGCCGCCACGCCGACCGCAGCATAGGTCACCGCCATGCCCAGCACGTAGGCGGTCGACAGCGTGAGCGCGCGTCCGCGTGTCACCTGCGCGCCGTGGCCGACGATGATGCCGGACAGGATGGGCACCATGGGCAGCACGCAGGGGGTGAAGCACAGCAGCAGGCCGAAGCCGAAAAAGCAGGCGACCACCCAGGCGGGGTGGCCGTTTTCGAGCAGGCGGCGGGCGAACGAGCCGTCGTCGGCGGTCGGTGCCCCGCTGACGTCGGCTTTCGAGGCAGCGGGCGGCGTTTCGCTGGCAGGGCCTGCCGTCTGCGCCCGCAGCCTGTCCAGCAGCCCGCGCCCTTCCGGGTCGCTCGCCGCCCACACCCGCTCGCCCGGCCGGGCCGGATCCAGCCTGACCGTCTGTTCGGTCGGCGGATAGCACACCCCGGCATCGGCACAGCCCTGGGAACTGACCTTGAGCGTGACCGGGCTGCCGCCGGCGGCGGTCAGCGGCAGCAGTACTGGCAGGCTGCCGCGGTGCACCTCGACTTCGCCGAAAATCTCGTCCTTCTTGCGGCTGCCCGGCGGGATGTCCGGCACGCCGAGCACCGCCTGTTCGGCCGCGAAACCGAACTTGTCGCGATACAGGTAATAGCCGTCGGCGATGTCGAAGCGCACTTCGACCGTGTTGCGGTCGATCACCCGGGCCGACAGCCTGAAGGCCTGTTCCAGCGGCAGCAGTTCGGGGCCTGCACGCAGGGCCGGGCTGGCCAGCAGCGCCAGCCAGACCAGCAGAATGCGCATCAGCATGGTTCGTCCGCTCCGCCGCAGCCGGCGTCCACCCACTGCAGATAGGCCGGCAGGCCGCGCGTCACCGGCAGCGCGATGATTTCCGGCAGGTCGTAGGGGTGCAGTGCGCGCAGCGCCGCTTCAAGCCCGGCGTAGGCGTCGGCGGTGGTCTTGATCGCCAGCGGCACTTCGCTGGCGTCTTCCAGCGCGCCCTGCCAGACATAGACCGAGCGCACCGGCGCGCCAATGCTGACGCAGGCGGCGTGGCGGCCTTCGACCAGCGCACGTGCGATGCGCGCCGCGGTGTCGGCGTCGGGCAGCGTGGTCAGTACCAGCAGCGCGCTGGGCAGGCCGGCGCTCATTGCCCGGCCGGTGCGGTGGCGCGCCACCAGCGTTCGATCAGCTGGCGCAGCACATGCAGCTTGCCGTGGAAGAAATGGCCGCTGTCGCCCAGTACCGACACCGGCAGGCTCTGCGGCGCCGCCCAGGCCAGCACGTTGGCGAGCGGCACGACCTGATCGCGCTCGCCATGGATCACCAGCGCGTCCTCGCGCACCGGGCCCGGTGCGTAGTGCCGTATGCCCTCGACGCTGCCGGCGGCCAGGCCGACCAGCACCATGCCGGCCACCGGCCGGCCGTTCTCGGCCAGCCGGTCGGCCACGCGTGTGGCGACGAAGGCGCCGAAGGAGAAGCCGGCGACGATGACCGGCAGGTCGCCGTAGGCATTCAGGCCATGCTCGATCACCGCCAGCTGGTCGTCGGTTTCGCCGTGGCCTTCGTCATGCGTGCCTTCGGTCGCGCCGACGCCGCGGAACTGCGAGCGCAGCGTGACGCAGCCCAGCTCGCGCAGCGCGCGCGCCACGGTCACCACCACCTTGTTTTCCATGGTGCCGCCGAACAGCGGGTGCGGATGGCCGATCAGCGCCAGTGCGCGGGGCGCGTGGTCCGGCTGCTCGGCCAGCACTTCGATGCCGCCGACCGGGCCGGCGATGACCGTGCGGTCGGACTGGATGCGCGCGTTCATCAGACTTTCAGCCGCTCGACCACGCGGCCGTGCTGCAGGTGTTCGGCAATGATTTCGTCGATGTCCTCGCGGTCGACATAGGTGTACCAGACCGCTTCCGGGTAGACCACCATGACCGGCCCCTGATCGCAGCGGTCCAGACAGCCGGCCATGTTCACCCGGGTTTTGCCTTCGCCGGACAGACCCAGCGCCTTGACCCGCTGTTTGGCATAGTCGCGCAGCGCCGAGGCGCCGAGCGCGGCGCAGCACTGTTCGCCTTCGGCGCGCTGGTTGCAGCAGAAGAATACGTGGTGCTTGAAGTGACTCATGAGCGTGCGGTTCCGGTGAAAGCGTGATTATCGGTGATCGTGCGCCGCGTGGCGGCCCCGGCTTTCCTTCAGTTGCAAAGCCATCAGGTAGGGCAGCGCGAAATAGGGCCACAGCGCCGACGTGAGCCGGGTCAGGCCGCTGAAGTTGAAGAAGTGGCCGGCCCGCCAGGCGTCTGACACGGCCGACGGGTAGGGGTTGTCCGGCGCCAGATTGACCAGGGCCACACCGGCCAGCAGCGCCAGCGCAGCGACGCCGAAGCGCAGCGACAGCGGCAGCCACAGCGCGACGCGCAGCGCCAGCGTGCCGGCCGCCAGTCCGGCCAGCGCGCCCGGCGTCATCCACAGCCAGGCGCCGCCGTCCGGCACCAGCACCGCGCCCGAACCGGCCTTCACCACCAGCGCGATGCCGAAGGTGCTGCCCAGCAGCCACAGACTGCGCGCCCGCATGGTGTGCCAGCCGATCACGCCCACGCTCACCATGGCGCACACGCAGGCGCCGATCTCGACCGCGCGGTAGCGCCGCTCGGTGAAATCGACCGGCGCCTCCAGCCCGAACAGGCCGCGCAGGTCGCCCAGGCCGAACAGCGGCGTGTCCGGGTCGATCTGCGCCAGCCACCACAGGAACAGCAGCAGCAGCGCGAATTCGCCGATGTGGCCGCGCACGATGCGCCGCGTGCGCCAGCGCGCCAGCAGGCCGCCGTGGCCGAGCAGAGGCCCCCAGCGCAGGCCCAGCAGCGCGCCGAACGCGCCGCCGACGGTATTGGAGGCGACATCCAGATTGGACGGCACCCGGCTGGGCAGGAAGTGCTGCAGCACTTCCATCGACACCGACAGCCCGCAGGACAGCAGCACCGCCGTGCCGAAGGCCGCCGCGCGGCGGTGGCCCGGGGTCAGCGCCGCCACCGCCAGGAAGCCGAGCGGCAGATAGCCCAGCGCGTTGGCGATCACGTCGAAGCGTGTCCAGTAGCGCGGCCAGGGGGCGAGCAAGAAGCCGAACAGGTCGCCGCCGGCGTCGCGCACCGGTCCCATCGGGTGCAGGCTGGCGTAGGCGATGAGCAGCGTCCACAGCAGCGCCAGATTGCGCGCGAGGTGGGTGGTGTGCGGCGAGGCCGGGCGGGGCGGTCGGGTCATGTCACGATGCCTGCGATGAGGGCATAGCGGGCGCCCTTGCCCAGCGCCATCATGAAGGCGCTGCGCAGCGGCGGCAGCCGCAGCCAGCCGGCGGCGATGCACAGCGCGTCGCCGATCAGCGGCACCCATGAGAGCAGCAGCGCCGGCGTACCGTGCCGCTGCAGCAGCGCCAGCCGGCCCGGCAGTTCCTTGCGCGGGATGAAGCGGCCCATCGCGTAGCTCACCATGCCGCCGGCGGTATTGCCGGCGGTGGCCAGCAGCAGCGCGGTATCGCGCTGTTCCGGGTGGGCGAGAAGCACCGCCAGCAGCACCGCTTCCGAACCGCCGGGCAGCACGGTCGCCGACAGGAAGCTGGCGGCCGCGAGCCCGGCCAGGCTGGCGTCGGCGCCCGGCATGAAGTCCATGCTCAGCACCGGCCGGCGACCGCCATTTGCCCACGGCGCGCGCGCGCTGCTAGGCTTGCAGGCTTGCGCAGCGGCCAGACCCGCGCCGCTGCGGGCCGCATTCCGTACCCATCATGCAAACCGACTACCTCGAAAGAATCCTCAACGCGCAAGTGTACGACGTTGCGGTCGAAACGCCGCTGGACGCTGCGCCCAACCTGTCGCGGCGCATCGGCAATACCGTGCTGTTCAAGCGCGAGGACATGCAGCCGGTGTTTTCGTTCAAGCTGCGCGGCGCCTACAACAAGATCGCCCAGCTGTCGGACGAAGCCCGCGCGCGCGGCGTCATCTGTGCGTCGGCCGGCAATCACGCCCAGGGCGTGGCGCTGTCGGCGGCCAAGGTGGGCTGTCGGGCGGTCATCGTGATGCCGACCACGACGCCGCGCATCAAGGTGGACGCGGTGGCGGCGCGCGGCGGCGAGGTGGTGCTGGCCGGCGAATCCTATGACGAGGCTTATGCGCACGCACGCAAGCTGGAGGCGGAACAGGGGCTCACCTTCGTGCACCCCTTCGACGATCCGGACGTGATTGCCGGCCAGGGCACCATAGGCGTCGAAATCCTGCGCCAGCATCCGAAGCCGATCGACGCGGTGTTCTGCTGCGTCGGCGGTGGCGGTCTGATCGCCGGTGTCGCGGCCTATATCAAGCGGCTGCGCCCGAACACCCGCATCATCGGCGTCGAGGCGTCGGACGCCGACGCGATGGCGCGTTCGCTGGCCGCCGGCAAGCGCATACAGCTAGACAGCGTCGGGCTGTTCGCCGACGGCGCCGCGGTCAAGCTGGTGGGCGAGGAAACCTTCCGGCTCGCACAGCAGTACGTGGATGAAATGGTGCTGGTCGATACCGACGCCATCTGCGCCGCAATCAAGGACGTGTTCGAGGACACCCGCTCCATTCTGGAGCCGGCGGGCGCGCTGGCGGTGGCTGGCGCCAAGGCCTGGGCGGCGCGCAACAACGTGAAGGGCAAGACCCTGGTCGCGGTGGCCAGCGGCGCCAACATGAACTTCGACCGCCTGCGCTTCGTCGCGGAGCGCGCGGAGATTGGCGAATCGCGCGAGGCGGTGCTGGCGGTGACGCTGCCGGAGCGTCCGGGCGCCTACCGCGAACTGGTGTCGCTGTTCGGTCGGCGCAACATCACCGAACTGAACTACCGCTACAAGGACGCGAAGGAAGCGCATGCCTTCGTCGGCGTGCAGGTGTCCGGCCGTACCGAAGCGGCCGAACTGGTCGGCCATCTGGCGGCCAACGGCTATCCGGCGCTGGACCTGACCGACGACGAAATGGCCAAGCTGCACGTGCGCTACATGGTCGGCGGCCGCAGTCCGGACGTCGGCCATGAGCAGGTGTTCCGCTTCGAATTCCCGGAGCGCCCGGGCGCGCTGATGAAATTCCTCGATTCGATGAGCCGCGACTGGAACATCAGCCTGTTCCACTACCGCAACCACGGTGCCGACTACGGCCGGGTGCTGGTGGGCATCCAGGTGCCGCCGGGCCATGCAGATGCGCTGCAGCGCTTCCTCGACACGCTGGGTTACGACTACACCGAAGAAACCGCCAACCCGGCCTACAAGCTGTTCCTCGGATGAGGCGGGCCGCGGGCATGGTGCGGCGGCTGTCCGGCTGGCTGGCCGGCGCAACGGGAGTCATGGGCGTGCTGGTCTGCGCCGCGGCGCAGGCAGGGCCGCTGGCCTACATCACGAACCAGGGCTCGCACGAAGTGACGGTGGTCGATGTCGATGCCTCGGCCATCGTGGCCAGGCTGCCGGCCGGCAAGTCGCCGGCCGGTGTCTGGGTCAGCGAAGCGGCGGGCCGCGCCTTCATCAGCAGCCCGGACAGCGCCAGCGTCACCGCCATCGATCTCGCCACCCGCACCGTGGCTGGTGAGATGAAGGCCGGTCGCAGCCCGGTCGGCATCACCGTCACGCCGGACGGGCGCCGCGTGCTGGTGGCCGACTGGTTCTCGCACCGGGTACTGGTGTTCGACGCTGCCCGCCTCGCCGCGCTGGGCGAGATCGAGGTCGGCAATGCGCCGGCCGGTCTGGTGGCCGCACCGGACAGCCGTACCGTCTATGTCGCCAACCGGGATGACAACGCGGTCGGCGTGCTGGACCTTCAAACGATGAAGCAGACCGCGTCGATCGCGGTTGGCAGCCATCCGTTCGCGCTCGAACTGTCGGCCGACGGCCGCACGCTGTATGCGCTCAATGTGTGGAGCGACGACGTGAGCGTGGTCGATACCGCGCAGGCACGCGTGGTCGCGACGCTGCCGGTGGGCAAGGCGCCGTACGGCATCGCCTTTTCGGAAGACGGTGCGCGCGCCTATGTCACCAACCAGAAGGGCGACAGCGTGTCGGTGATCGATACCGCCGCACGCCGCGTCATCGCGACCTGGCCATCGGTCGTTTATCCCGAGGGCGTGGCGGTGGCCGGCGATAAACTGCTGGTCGTGAGCTGGATGGACGATCTGGTCGGCGTGTACGACGCGCGGACCGGGCAGTCGCTGGGCAGCATCGAACTCGGGCGCAATCCGCGCGGATTCGGTCGCTTCATCCACCGGCCGGCAGCCCGTTGATCGGGCTCGCCGTTGCCGCTATCGTTTCAAGCCTTTTCAATTTCCGGGCGGTTCGCCGCACCATTCTGACAACGAGGAGAGTCACCCCATGCGTTTTGTTTCGGCGTTCATCATGATGCTGGCCGCGTCGCTGGCCGCATCGGTCGCCCATGCTCACGGCCCCACGCGCCAGAAGGCTTTCGAAACCGTCACCATCAAGGCCAGCCCGGACGCGGTGTGGGCCAAGGTGAGCGACTTCACCCAGCTGCAGGGCTGGCATCCGGCGGTGGAAAGCAGCACGGCCACCAATGGCAGCAATGCCGGTTCGGTGCGTACGCTGAAGCTCAAGGGTGGCGGCGAGCTGGTCGAGACGCTGGAAGCCATCGACCCGGCAGCGAAGAAGTTCTCCTACCGTGCCAAGGACGGCGGTGCGCTGCCGGTGACCAACTACAGTTCCAACCTCACGGTGAAGGCCGGCGACGGCGGCACCTCGGTGGTCGAATGGCGCGGCGCCTTCTACCGCAAGTACATGAACAACGATCCCCCGAAGGGTGAGGACGACGAAGCCGCGCTGACCGCGGTGTCCGGCGTGTACAAGAGCGGTCTGGAAAACCTGAAGAAAATCATGGAGAAGTAAGCCGTCTCTCCATGACGAAAAGCCGGGCCCGGTGGCCCGGCTTTTTTTCGCCGTTGTCCGGTGTGTGCGCCTCAGGGGAAGACCGGAATGTCCGGATCGGCGCCGTGCGACATCGCCAGCGGGTGCAGGCTGCGCACCCGTTCGGTGATTTCTTCGAGGCGGGCGCGCGGCAGGTCCAGCATGACCAGCATCTGCCCCTGCTCTATCGCCTGGGCGAACGCCTTCAGATGCGAATTGGCCGCGGTCAGCCCCACCATGCCGCCCACCCAGGCGCCGGCACCGGCGCCACCCAGGCCGGACGCAAGCAGCACGCCGCCGGCGATCATCGCCGCACCCGGCGACAGTGCCAGCCCGATCAGGCCACCCAGTATGCCCACGCCGCCACCCAGCGCCAGTCCGCGCTGCGCTGCCGGCGAGAAGTCCGACTTCTGCAGCATGCTGGCTTCCGGCAGTTCATCCAGCGCCGTACCGCGCCGCGCGAGGACGTGGATGTGTCGTTCGGGGATGCGCGCGACCAGCATGTCATTGACGATGGTGCGCGCGGTGTCGATGCCGGGTACCAGGAAATAGATGCGCTTCATGACGTCCTCCTTCATGCAGGGCCTTGCAGGCGCGCACCCCGGGTACGGCAGGCGCGCGATCAGGTCGGGACTGCTTCCAGCATAGACCGCCTGCGCATGCCTGCCCGGCGCTTCAGCGGCGGGACGTGAAGACGTCTGCTTCGGTCACGATCCAGTCCATCGGCAGGTCATGCGGCTGCGGCTGCAGGTCGTCCAGCCGGCCGTCCTCGATGGCCACGCCGACCGCCACCGGCGTCGGCACGAGGGCGGCCAGCGTGCGGTCATAGTGGCCCGCGCCATAGCCCAGCCGGTAGCCCCGGCCGTCAAAGCCGTTGCAGGGGATGAGCAGCAGCGCCGGCACCACCGCTTCGCCGTCGGCCGGGTAGGGGATGCCGTAGCGGTCGGTCGCCATCACGGTGTCCGGCGCCCAGCGGCGGAAGGTCATGGGCTGGCCCTTTTCGCCCACCACCGGCAGCGCGGCCCAGCGCGCCGGGTCGGCGGCCAGCCAGCGGCGCATCAGCGGCAGCGCGTCGAATTCGCCGCGGTAGGGCCAGGTGAAGCCGACCGAAACCGGCCCGAGCTGCGCCAGCAGCGCCTCGACCCGGGTTTCCAGTGCGGCATGTAGCGGCGCAAGCGTGGCGGCATCCATGGCCTGCCGGCGGCCGACCAGTTCGAGGCGCAGCGCCTTGCGGCGCGCGCGATCGTCGGGAACATTCATCTGCGAGAGGTATCATTCGTGCACACCCGGAAACACTAGCAGATGGCCATACGAATCCCGCTTTTCCCGCTGCGCGCGCTGCTGTTGGGCGCCAGCCTGCTCCTCCCGGCTGCCGCCTCCGCCCAGGATGCCGCCTTTCTCGCCGCGCGCGACGCCTTTGCCGCCGGTAACCGCCAGCTCTTCGAACGCCATGCCGCCGGTTTGCAGTCGCATACGCTCGCCGCGTATGTCGAGTACTACCGGCTGAAGATGGATCTGGAGCGGACCTCGCCCGATACCGTCGCCATCTTCCTGGAGCGCAATGCCGACACCGTGATCGCGCAGCGGCTGCGCAGCGACTGGCTGCGCCTGCTGGCGAAGAACGAACAGTGGAGCAGCTACCGTACCGAGTACGCGAAGCTGCCGGCCAAGAACCCGACGCCCGAAAATGATCTGCGCTGCCACGCGGCGCGGGCGCTGCAGGTTCTGGGCGACCCGGCCGCCGCCACCGAAGCGCGTGCGCTGTGGGACACCTTGGACGATGCGCCGTCGGCCTGCACGCAGGTCTTCGCCGCGCTGTTCGATGCCGGTCGCCTGAGCGAGGACGATGTGTGGGCACGCGCCCGCCGCCAGATGGAAGCCAAGCGGCCGGGGCAGGCGGGCGCACTGCTGGATCTGCTGCCCGAGGCCAGCCGCCCGGGCCGGGTGCTGGATGACATCGTCGCCAGTCCGACCCGCTGGCTGGACCGCCAGCCGGCCAATTTCTCGATCACCCGTCGCGGCCGCGAACTGGCGCTGATGGCCATCGCCCGGCTTGCACGCAGCGACGTACGGGCCGCCGAGCGCGCGCTGGAAGTGATTGCCGCGCGCCTGAGCCCGCGCGAGCGCGGCTATGCCTTCGGCCAGCTCGGCTGGCAGGGCGGCATGCAGCACGACCCGCGTGCGCTGCAGTGGTGCCGTTCGGCCGACGACGATCTGTCCGGCGATGAAGTGTTCGGCTGGTGCACCCGCGCCGCGCTGCGCGCCGGCAACTGGAAGGCGGTGCGTGACTTCACCGGCCGCATGCCGGAAGCGCTGGCCGACCGGCCGGAGTGGATCTACTGGAACGGCCGCGCCCGCTCGGCGACCGGGCATGTGGACCAGGCGCGCGAACAGTACCGCCGCATCGCCGACCAGCCGCAGTTCTACGGCCTGCTGGCGCGCGAGGAACTGGGCCAGCAGGCGGCGCTGCCGCCGGCCGCGGCCGAGCCGACGCCGGAAGACATCCGGCGCGCAGAACTGATGCCGCCGATACAGCGGGCGCTCAAGCTGTTCGCGCTCGATCTGCGCACCGAGGCGCTGCGCGAATGGAACTGGGCCATCCGCGAAGCGGACGACCGCACGCTGCTCGCGGTCGCCCATCTGGCGGTGAACAAGCAGCTGTGGGACCGCGCGATCGCCACCGCGGACCGCACCGTGGCTGAGCACGATTACGCCTTGCGCTACATCGCGCCGATGCGCTCGGCGGTCGAACCGCACGTGAATGCCCGCGCCCTCGATCTGACCTGGGTGTATGGCCTGATGCGGCAGGAAAGCCGCTTCGTCATGAACGCGAAGTCCTCTGCCGGTGCTCAGGGGCTGATGCAGGTGATGCCGGCCACCGCCAAGTGGGTTGCGAAGAAGATCGGCATGAACGGCTATCACCCGTCGCAGATCGCCGATACCGACACCAATCTGCGGCTGGGTACCAGCTATATGCGGCTGGTGCTGGACAGCCTGGACGACCACCCGGTGCTGGCCAGCGCCGGCTACAACGCCGGCCCGGGCCGCGCCAAAAAATGGCGCGCGGCACGACCGCTCGAAGGCGCCATCTATGCCGAAACCATCCCCTTCACCGAAACCCGCGACTACGTGAAGAAGGTGATGACCAATGCGGTGATGTACAGCCTGGTGTTCGGCCTGAAAGAGCCTGGCCTCAAGCAACGTCTCGGCACCATACAGCCGGGCGCCGGTCCGTCGCCGGACGACCCGATCTGATCTGTCGCACCACTGAGTCCGCCCACCGGCACTGATCGGCTGGCTTTCGCTTTGGCCGGTCGGGCGGATGACCGGTTTCCATTCCTGTAGCGCCATCCCTCGACGGCAAGCCGTTTCCGGAACGCCGTCGCCTTGGTACGGAGTTTGCGTAAGAAGAAATAAAAAATTTTCTTACGATCAACATCCAGTCTGTGGCCTCGCTTTGCTGCGGGAGCCCCGGATGACAACAAGGGAGACCAGGCAGTGAAGACCGGATTGAAAGGATCGAGGCTGACAGCCGTTTTGCGGACATTTCCGCTGCTTGTGCTGTCAGCTGCGGACGCAGGTGCCGCATCGGCGGAGGACAGAAAAGCGGTGCGTCTGCCGGAAGTCGAGGTGCGTGCCGATTTGGTGCGGGTTGCACCGCACGAGATCAGCGACGATGTGCAGGCCTTGCCGGCATCGGTCACCGTGCTTGAGAAGGCGGAGCTGGATCGCAGGACCATCACCAGCTACGGTGACATCTTTCGCGGCATGACCGGAGTCAGCCTGATGCAGTACGGTCAGGGTCTGGTCGCCTACGAAATCAAGGCGCGGGGATTTTCCAGCGGGCACGGCAGGGATATCGCGGTCTATCTTGATGGCATGCCCTTGAATGTCACCGGCTCTCAGCACACCAATGGCTATATGGACATGGCCCAGCTGATTCCGGAACTGATCAGCCGGGTCGAGTTCGTGCGGGGGCCATTCAGCGTGCTGGCCGGCAACCATGCAATCGCCGGGTCGGTTCAGCTGTTCACGGATGCGCATGCCAGCTCCGGGGTGAAGATGACGGTCGACAACTTCGGTCAGGTGCGCGCCCTGCCGGTGCTGAATACGCCAGTGGGCAACGGGCGTCTGCTGCTGGCGGCAGATGTGACGCGTGGTGACGGTTATGCAGATCAGAGCCGCATCGAGCGCGAGAACGTATTTGCGCGTTACATGTTCGACCTTGGTCAGGGTCTTGCGTCGGTGCGATTCCAGGCCTACGAGGCAGAGGCCGATGCGCCGGGCTATCTTGATCTGGGGCGTATACGCAGCGGCGAGATCAGCCGTCGCGACGCGCTGTCACGAGGTATCGGCGATGCCAAATCGCAGCAGAATCTGGTGTTCAACTACCGCTCGAACGATGAGGCGGGGCAGCATGCCGGAGGAGGATGGTTTGCAACGGTCTATGTGAATCAGGACGTGCGCCGGCGATGGACCAACTACGCGCTGGGCGGACCGATAGGCGCCAGCGTGGACCTCGGTCAGGAGCGCGATCGGCTGTCGCAGTTCGGCTTTGACGTGCGCAAGACGCGCACTTTCGATACCGCGGGCATGCCGTCGCAACTGATGGCCGGTGTCCAGTTCAACGACGAACGCATCGACGCACGACGCTTCCGGACCGATGCCTGGCGGCATCGCATCAGCGGTCCCGGTGATGTGGTGTCGGTCGGTCGCGATGTCGACACCCGGACTTCGGCCTTCTATGCCCAGTATCAGCTGCAGCCGGTCAGCCGGTTGAAGCTCAGTGCGGGGCTGCGCTACGACCATCTCCGTTTCGATATCGGACTGCGCCCGGAAGACGACAGCTTTGCTGCCGCTGCGCTGGTTGGCGCAGAGTCAGTGTCGCGTTCGCGCAGCCAGTTCAGTCCGAAGTTCGGCTTGGCCTGGGCGCTCTCCGACAGCGGGGAGCACCGGGCGGAAATCTACGCCAATGCCGCTCGCGGGCTGAAAAGCCCCTATCCGTTCGCCGACTACTACGCGAACCTGGGGGTGACTGCAGCACTACCGGGGCTGGACGTGTCTGCCGTGCGCAGTTACGAGGCCGGTCTGCAGGGCGCAGCGGCCGACCGCCGCTACAGCTGGCGGCTGGCGCTCTGGAACACCCGTCAGGACAGTGAGGCCGGGGTAAACAGCGTGGGCGTGTTCGAAAGTTTCCAGAAGACGGACCGGGACGGCATGGACGTCGAGGGCCGCCTGCATTTCAGTGACGCGTTGAACGTGTTCGGCAACTTCAGCCGGGTGCGTGCCCGCAGCCTGAATCCGACCACGCCCGGCGCCGATCACATCACCAATGTGCCGGAGTACAGCCTGACGCTGGGAGTGGATGGCGTCATGCAGGCCGGAGTGAATCGCTTTGATCTTTCTCTGGCGGACACCCTCACCGGGCCGCAGTCGCTGACGTCAGACGATTCGATGCGAGCCGGTCGCTACAACCGCTACACCGGCCGGATCGCGTGGTCTCGTCCGGACTGGCGTGGTACGAGCGTATTCGCGTCTGCGGTGTATTACGACCGCCCGCTGAACGAGGTGCAGTTCGACTTCGGCGGGGGCGCCGTGGGCGTATCGCCCCGCCCGCAGTTGCAGCTCACCACCGGCATCCAGATTCCTCTCTGAACGATACGGGACAACACATGAATGCATTGATTCGATGCCTTGTGAGCGCAGCGTGTGCGCTCGGCGTACTGCCTGTCATGGCTCATGACGCCTGGGTGGAGCTGGACGGTCCCCGCTATCCGGTCCTGTACGGGCATGGCGCTGACGTGCTGGCCTACGATGCGACGAAGGTCCAGCGAGTTCGCGCCTGGCAGGGCGCCAGAGAACTTGATGTTGCGCTGGACAGGTCCGTGCAGCCGGTGGCGGCACAGGGCAGCGGCGAACCTGATCTGATGACGGTCGAGTTCGATAACGGCTTCTGGTCCAAGGTGGGCGGAGAGTGGAAGAATCTGCCTCGCACAGCGGTGCCGGAGGCCAGTGAGGCAGGGCAATCACTGAAGTTCGGCAAGACGGTATTGCGCTGGACGCCACGAGTGCGGCAACCGGTCGGCCTGCGCATGGAAATCGTGCCGCTCGCCGAGCGCGCGCCGCGGACCGGAGAACGCCTGACCTTGCGCGTACTGTTCGAAGGCAAGCCGCTGGCCGGTGCGGCGGTGGAACTCGACGGCCACGCGTCTGCATCGACCCTGCGTACCGACGAGCGGGGCGAGGTGTCCGTGCCGGTCCGTGCCGGGCGACAGCTGATCGGCGTGTCGCATGTCATCCCCTATGCTGGCCCCGAGGCAGAGCGCACCACGCTCGCCGCCAATCTGCGCTATCAGACGCCATGATGCGCGGCGTGCTGATCGCCCTGCTGCTGGCCCTGTCCCTGCCAGCCTGGGCACACGGACTGCGCCTGTCGGCCGCTGCTTCGGCGACCGGCTTTGCCGGCCGTGCCTACTATTCCGACGATACGCCTGCGGCGGGCGAGCGGGTGCGGGCGCTGACGGCGGACGGGCAGTCCGTTGCGGACACGCTGACCGGGGCGGACGGCCGCTTCACGTTGCCGATAGCCGTGGCCGGACGCTACACGCTGGTGGCGTCGGGCGAGGAGGGGCATCGCAGCGAAGCCATCCTCGATTTCGCGCCGCCGGCCGAACAGCCGTGTGCAACGGTGATGCGAACCGAACTGCAGCAGCTGCGCGAGGATTTCGCGCGCAGTGAATCGCGCATCCGCATGCATGAGGTGATCGGCGGGGTCGGCTATCTGGTTGGCTTGGCCGGGTTGATGATGATGTGGCGCGCGCGCCGCTGACGAGGAGCCGGAGAGAGCGGATGCATATTGCTGAGGGTGTGCTGAACTGGCCTGTGCTCGCAGGGGGGGCGGCGATCACTGCGGTACTGACCGGTGTCGGGCTGAAGCGGCTCGACGACGACAGGCTGCCTCTTGCCGGAATGATGGCCGCGCTGTTCTTCGTTGCGTCGCTGATCCATGTGCCGGTAGGGGTCGGCAGCGTGCACCTGGTGCTGAACGGTCTGTGCGGAATCATGCTGGGCTGGGCCGCCTATCCGGTGATTCTGGTGTCCCTGTTGCTGCAGGCGCTCCTGTTCGGCTTCGGCGGGCTGACCTCGCTGGGTGTCAATGCCGTGGTGATGGGGCTGCCGGCACTGCTGTGCGGCCTGCTGTTCGCCCCGCCGGCCGGTCTGCAGCCCAGGGCAGCACTGATGCGCGGCGGGTTGGCAGGTGCCGTCGCCATTGCCGGCGGTGTGCTGTTGATGACGCTGGCTCTGTATCTCAGCGGCGGCCGTGCCTTCATGCCGCTGATGACCGGCGTTCTGGTCGCCCACCTGCCGGTAGCCGTGATCGAAGCGCTGGTGACCGGCATCGTGCTGAGCACGCTGATCCGCATGCGTCCCGCACTGCTGGCGGCTCAGGCATGAACCTGCCGCAGCCTGACCTGATGCGGCGGTTCGATCCGCGCTGCCGCGTGGCCGCGGCAGGTCTGCTGTCGCTGTGGGTGATTGCCGGTCCGTCCCTGAGCGCGCTCGCGGTGGCCCTGCTGATGCTGCTGGGCACCGTGTCGTACTCGGGCGTGCACGCCCTCAGACGGCTGGGGGCAATGAATGTGTTCATGCTGCTGGCGGTCTGCACGCTCCCCTTCTCGGTGTCCGGGGCGCCGGCGGCGCAGTTCGGAAGCTGGAGCGCGTCGCACGAGGGGCTGGAACAGGCGGTGCGCATGCTGCTCTCCGGCAATGTGCTGCTGCTGACGATGACCGCGTTCGTGACCGCAATCGAGCCGATCACCCTGGGGCATGCGCTGCTACATCTGCGTGTGCCGAAGCGACTGATACGCGTCTTCCTGTTCGCGCTGCGCTATATCGATGTGCTTGATCAGGTGCGGCTGCGTCGGTTCCGGGCGATGAAGCTGCGCGGCTTCGTTCCCCGGGCCGATTTGCATACCGTACGCACGACCGGCTATGCCCTCTGCCTGCTGATCGCCGACGCGGTGGATCGTGCGCACCGGATTTCACTGGCCATGAAATGCCGTGGCTGGCGTGGAGAGTTTCCTGTGCTGCTGCACTTCAGTGCCGGCCGCATCGATGCGGCCGGCATTCTTTTACTGCTGCTCGTACTCGGGCTTCTGCAGGTATGGAGTGCATCCTGAATACGGTGCTTGTGCTCAGCAATCTGCGGTTCGGGCGATCTCCCGGCGAGGCCTTGATCCGGGGGCTGAATCTCGAAATGAATCCCGGTGATCGTGTCGGGCTGTCCGGTCATAACGGCTGCGGAAAATCTACGCTGCTGCAGATCGTGGCCGGACTGATCGCGCCGGGAGAAGGGTCGGTCGAACTGTTCGGCTGCGCCTGCCGCAGCGAAGACGATTTCCGTCCGCTTTACGGGCGGCTCGGACTGCTGTTCCAGGATTCCGATGACCAGCTGTTCTGCCCGACGGTGGAGGAGGACATTGCTTTTGGCCCGCTCAATCAGGGGTGCAGCCGTGGCGAAGTCAGGGCCCGCGTCGACGAAGTGATGAACACGCTGAACATTGCGTCGCTCGCCCGTCGTCCGATAGGGCATCTTTCGGGCGGACAGAAAAGGCTGGTGGCGCTGGCCGGTCTGCTTGCCATGCGGCCAGAACTGCTGCTGCTTGACGAACCAGATACCGGCCTCGACCCGGCGGCCCGTGAGCGTCTGATACATGTGCTCGGGCGATTGCCCCAGGCCATGCTCGTGGTGTCGCACGACAGGCTTTTCCTGCGTGGCATTGCAGGCAGGTGCTACGACATGGAAGACGGTTGCCTTCACCCGCGTGGCGCACCGACGCACGCCGTCTGACGCAGGCTGGTAGCATCTTGCGCCGTATCCATTGCGCGAGTGGTGTTGAGTCATGTTTCCGAAAACCGTCCTTCTGATCGGTGGCGCCGGCTTCGTCGGCAGCCAGGTGGCTGGCCTGCTGGCCGAACGCAATGTGCGCGTCATCGTGCCCACCCGTCGCCGTGACCGTGCCAAGCACCTCATCCTGCTGCCCATGGTCGATGTGGTCGAAGCCGACGTACATGACCCGGCTGAACTCGCACGGCTGACAGCCGGCGCGGACGCGGTGATCAACTGCGTCGGCATCCTGCACTCCCGCAGCGGTCAGCCCTGGGGCCGCGATTTCGACCGTGCCCACGTCGCGCTGCCCAAGGCCATCGCCGCCGCGGCGAAGGCGGCCGGCGTGCAGCGGCTGGTGCACGTCAGCGCGCTGGGCGCAGCCGATGGTGCGCCGTCCGAATACCTGCGTTCCAAGGCCGCGGGTGAAGCCGCCGTCCGCAACGGCGGCGTGCCCTGGACCGTATTCCGCCCCTCGCTCATCTTCGGCGACGGCAAGTGCTTCCTGTCGATGTTCGCCGGCCTGCTGAAGATCGCGCCGGTGTTCCCGCTGGCCGGTGCGGACACCCGCTACCAGCCGGTGTCGGTGCGCGATGTCGCGCGCTGCATCGTGCGCGCGCTGGACGATGATGCCGCCATCGGGCAGACCTTTGCGCTGTGCGGCCCCAAGGTCTACACCATGCGCGAACTGGTGAGGATGACCGGCCGCGCCATCGGCGCCGAGCGCTGCGTGATCGGCCTGCCTGGTCCGCTGGCGTCGCTGCAGGCGCTGGCGCTTGAGCTGGCGCCCGGCCCCACGCTGATGTCGCGCGACAACCTGCGCTCGATGCAGGTCGACAATGTGTGCGAATCCGGCTGCACGCTGCCCTTCGATTTCGTGCCGGCGACGCTGGAGAGCGAAATCGACGCCTGTCTGGCCGATTTCCGGCCGACCGACCGCTTCGAGCATGCGCGCTCGAAGGCGCACAGATAGATGGAGATCTACCGCGTCGGCGGCTCGGTCCGTGACGAGCTGATGGGCCTGCCGCCCGGCGATCGCGACTGGGTGGTGGTTGGCGCGACGCCGGAAGACATGGTCGCCGCCGGCTACACCCCGGTCGGCCGCGACTTCCCGGTATTCCTGCATCCGGTCACGCACGAGGAACACGCGCTTGCGCGCACCGAACGCAAGACCGCGCCCGGCTACCGCGGCTTCGTGTTCCACGCCGACCGCACGGTCACGCTGGAGCAGGATCTGCTCCGCCGCGACCTCACCATCAACGCGATTGCGCGCGCTGATGACGGCACGCTGATCGATCCGTGCAACGGCCGCGCCGACATCGCGGCACGCGTGCTGCGCCACGTGAGCGAAGCCTTCGTCGAAGACCCGGTACGCATCCTGCGCCTGGCGCGCTTCGCCGCGCGCTTCCACGACTTCACGGTGGCGCCGGACACCATGGCGCTGATGCGCGACATGGTGGACAACGGCGAAGCCGATGCGCTGGTGGCCGAGCGGGTGTGGCAGGAACTGTCGCGCGGGCTGATGGAGACCCGCCCTTCGCGCATGATCGAGGTGCTGCGCGCCTGTGGCGCGCTCAAGGTGGTGCTGCCGGAGGCGGACGCGCTGTTCGGCGTGCCGCAGCCGCCACAGCACCATCCGGAAATCGACACCGGTCTCCACCTGATGCAGTGTCTGGACTGGGCGGCGGCGCACCGTGCGTCGCTGGCCACCCGCTGGGCGCTGGTGGCGCACGATCTGGGCAAGGGCACCACGCCGAAGGAAGAATGGCCGCGCCACATCGCGCACGAGGCGCGCAGCGCCAAGCTGGCGCGTGAGGTGGCCGAGCGTCTGCGCGTACCGGTCGACATCGCCGACATCGGTCGCTTGGTGGCGCAGGAACACACGAATGTGCACCGCGCCGCCGAACTGCGCGCCGACACGATGGTGAAACTGCTGGAACGGTTGGACGTGATGCGCAAGCCGGAGCGGCTGGAAGACATCCTGCTCGCCTGCGAGGCGGACGCGCGCAGCCGGCCGGGTCGCGATGAGGCCGGCTATCCGCAGGCCGGCATCGTGCGTGCGGCGGCCGCCGCATTCAGGTCGGTCGATGCCGGCGCGGTGGCGAAGAAACTGGCCGAGTCCGGCAAGGCCTCAGGCCCGGCCATCGCTCAGGCGGTGCAGAAAGCCCGGGTGGAGGCGGTCGCGGCGCTGCGCTGAGTCGGACGCCGGCGCGCGCAGGCAGCCACCGCCGCACGAGCAGCGGTGGCTGGGCCGGGTCAGCCGCGCTTCAGCTGGGACAGGTCTCGCACCGCGCCGGTGTCGGCGCTGGTGGTCATCAGCGCGTAAGCCTGCAGCGCGGTCGACACCACGCGTTCGCGTGCGTGCGGCGTCCAGGCGGCCGCGCCGCGGTCCTCTTCCGCTTCACGGCGGTGCGCCAGTTCGGCGTCGTCCACGGCGAGATGGATGGTGCGCTTCGGGATATCGATCTCGATCACGTCGCCGTCCCTGACCAGCGCGATCAGGCCGCCCTGGGCTGCTTCCGGCGAGGCGTGGCCGATCGACAGGCCCGAGGTGCCGCCGGAGAAGCGGCCGTCGGTCAGCAGCGCGCACGCCTTGCCCAGGCCCTTGGACTTCAGATAGGTGGTCGGGTACAGCATTTCCTGCATGCCCGGGCCGCCCTTCGGGCCTTCGTAGCGGATCACCACCACGTCGCCGGCCTTCACCTGGTCGCCGAGGATGCCGGCCACCGCGTCGTCCTGGCTTTCGAACACCTTGGCGGTGCCGGAGAACTTCAGGATGGAATCATCGACGCCGGCGGTTTTCACGATGCAGCCGCGCTCGGCGATATTGCCGTACAGCACGGCCAGCCCGCCGTCCTGGCTGAAGGCATTGGCCTTGTTGCGGATGACGCCGTTCTCGCGGTCGATGTCCAGTTCCGGGTAGCGGCGGTCCTGCGAGAACGCGACCTGGGTCGGGATGCCGCCGGGCGCGGCGCGGTAGAAGGTGCGGATCGCTTCGTCCTGGGTGCGCACGATGTCGTACTTGTCGAGTGCCTCGCCCAGCGTGGCGCTGTGCACGGTCGGCAGGTCGCGGTGGATCAGGCCGGCGCGGTCCAGTTCGCCGAGGATGGCCATGATGCCGCCGGCACGGTGCACGTCTTCCATATGCACGTCGGACTTGGCCGGTGCCACCTTGGACAGGCAGGGCACGTGACGCGAAATGCGGTCGATGTCGGCCATCGTGAAATGCACGCCGGCTTCCTTGGCCGCGGCCAGCAGGTGCAGCACGGTGTTGGTCGAGCCGCCCATCGACACGTCCAGCGCCATCGCGTTCTCGAAGGCCTGGAAGCTGGCGATCGAGCGCGGCAGCACCGAGGCGTCGTCGCCTTCGTAGTACTTGCGGCACAGTTCCACCGCCAGCTGGCCGGCGCGCAGGAACAGCGCTTTGCGGTCGGCGTGGGTGGCCAGCACTGAGCCGTTGCCCGGCAGGCTCAGGCCCAGCGCTTCGGTCAGGCAGTTCATCGAATTGGCGGTGAACATGCCGGAGCAGGAGCCGCAGGTGGGGCAGGCGCTGCGCTCGTAGGCTTCGGCCTCTTCGTCCGAACAGTTGCTGTCGGCACCCTTGACCATCGCGTCGACCAGGTCGACCGCGATGATCTTCTGGCCCCCGCTGTTGGGTAGCACGACCTTGCCGGCTTCCATCGGGCCGCCCGACACGAACACGGTCGGGATGTTCAGCCGCAGTGCGGCCATCAGCATGCCCGGGGTGATCTTGTCGCAGTTCGAGATGCAGACCAGCGCGTCGGCGCAGTGGGCATTCGCCATGTATTCGACGCTGTCGGCGATCAGTTCGCGCGAGGGCAGTGAGTACAGCATGCCGCCGTGGCCCATCGCGATGCCGTCATCGACCGCGATGGTGTTGAATTCCTTGGCCACGCCGCCGGCCTTCTCGATCTCGCGCGCGACCATCTGGCCGAGATCCTTCAGGTGCACGTGGCCGGGCACGAACTGGGTGAAGCTGTTCGCGATGGCGATGATGGGCTTGCCGAAATCGCCGTCCTTCATGCCGGTGGCGCGCCACAGTGCGCGGGCGCCGGCCATGTTGCGGCCGTGGGTCGAGGTACGGGAACGGTAGGCGGGCATGGAAGCTCCTGCAGAATCGGGTAAAAGCGGAATTCTATCCGCCCCGTACCGTTCCGTCCCTGCCCATGTACCGACCGAAACTGCTGTTCGTCACCCGTAGCCGCTACTGGCGGCCGGGCAATGGCGAAGCCACCCGCACCGCGGCGCTGATCGAGGCGCTGGCCGCGGTGTGCGATCTCACCGTATTTTTCCCGGAGCGCGCGGAGGACAGCGCGCGGACCTGTGTCGAGGCGGCGCCCCACCGCTACCGGCTGGCCGCCGGCAACGTGGAGCGGCCGGAGCGGGCCGGTGTACTGGCCGCGATGCAGTCGCTGTGCCGGCAGCTGGCGCCGGACGTGGTGGTGCTGTCGCGGCTGCAGCTGGATTTCCTGCGGCGCGCTGTGCCGCCGGGCGTGCGGCTGGTAATGGATACCCACGATCTGGTCAGCGACAACGCCGCTGCGCGCCGGCGCGAAGGCGCAGAAGTGCCTGAACCGCTGGAATTCGCGCAGGAAATGACGTTCCTCGGCCAGTACGACCGGGTGCTGCTGATTCAGCCGAACGACCATGCGCGGGTGGCGGCGGTGCTGGGTGAGCGCGCGCTGTGTGTGCCGCATCCGGTGGTGCTGCCGGCGCAACCACTGCGGCCGGACAGCCGGGTGATCGGCTATGCCGCCAGCCAGTGGGTGGCCAATCGGCATGGTCTGCAGTGGTTCTTCGACCAGGTCTGGCCGGCGTTGAGCGGTGCCCGGCTCGATCTGGCCGGCCACATCGCCGCCTGCGTGGCCGATCCGCTGCCGCCCGGGGTCGCCCGGCGCGGTTTCGTGCCCGACGTCGCCGACCTGTGGTGCGGCATCGACGTGGCGATCAATCCGGTGCGCTGGGGCTCCGGCCTGAAGATCAAGACGGTGGAGGCGCTGGCGGCCGGGCTGCCGCTGGTCACCACGAAGGAGGGGGCGCGCGGGCTGGAAGATCTGGCCAGCCGCGCTTTCCTGCAGGCGGACGACGCGGCCGGGTTCGCCGCCGCCTGCCAGTCGCTGCTGGACGAGCCAGAGCGTCGTGCCGCGCTGGCCGCCGCTGCCCATGCCGCCGCCCGTGCCCGCTTCACGCCGGACGCCTGCTTCGGGCCGCTGTTCGACTGGCTGAGGGCGGCCTGAAAGCGGGGCCGGCGCCACATTTCTTCATGCGCGGTTCATCTCAAGGACGGACGCTTTGCACCGATAATTGATTCTGTTCTGTCGAACTGGGCTGAAAGCGGCATGCTGGGTCGAATCGTCCTCCTGATCGTGGCGCTGTGCGCGCTCTGCCTTCCTGCCGTTGCGCAGGACGCGCGGCCGCTGCGCATCGGTGTGGCGCCCCACACCAGTTCGCGCGTCATCATCGAAATGTATCAACCGTTGCGCCTGCATCTGCAGAAGGCGCTGGGGGTACCGGCCAGCATCATGACCGCCCCCGATTTCACCGAATTCGCCCGGCGCGCGATCAACCTCGAGTACGACCTGGTCATCACCACCGGCCACCAGGCCGAACTGCTCAAAAGTGACGCCCGCTACCGGCCCCTGCTGACGTACAAGGCGCCTTTCCGGGCGGTGATGGTGACCGCCGCCGGCAGCAAGGCGCGCAGCGCGCGCGACCTGACCGGCCAGCCGGTGGCCGGCCTGAGTCCGTCTTCGCTGGTCACCCTGTGGGGCCTGCACTGGATGGCCGACAACGGCGCCACCGGAACCCAGGTGCGCTTCGTCAGCGCTGCCGACAGCGTGGCCCAACTGCTGCTGAATGGGGAGGTAGCGGCCGGCACCATGTCGCTGGCCAATTTCCAGGGGCTCACGCCTGAAGTGCAGGCCCAGCTGCGCTTCCTGTCGGAAAGCCCGGCGCTGGCCGGCCGCGTCTATCTGCTCAGTCCGTCGGAGTCTGCCCGGGCGGCGGCCATCGATGCTGCGCTGTGGTCTTTCGCGGATTCACAGGCCGGTCGCGACTATTTCGTGCGCTACAAGCTGGAGGGCTACCGCAAGCTGGGCCCGGGCGAACTCGAGGTGATGGCGCCCTACGCCGCCGAAGTGCGGGAGCAGCTGAAGAAATCGGCACAGTGAACAAGCCGCAGTGAAAAGCCTGCAGTGAACAACCCCTTCCGCCTCGGTCTGAAACGCTCGGTACGCGGGCGCCTGCTGCTTGCCGCGCTGCTGGTCGAGGCGGTCATGCTCACGCTGCTGGTGAGCAACAGCGTGCGGCTGCAACGGGCCAATATGACCGAGCAGGCGGAAGAGCACGCGCGTCAGATCATGCCCATCCTGAACGCGGCACTGGTCGCGCCGATGGCGCAGAGCGATTACGCCACGCTGCAGGCGGTGCTGGACGAAAGCGTGTCCAGCCGCGGCATCGCCTATCTGCTGCTGCAGGACACCCAGGGCAAGACAATGGCGGCCAGCGGTATCGCCCGCCATGCCAGGCTGCCCGAACTGGACCCGGTATTCGATCTCGCCAGCGAAGAAGATCCGCCGGTGTACGACCTCAGCACACCGATCGCGCTGGCCGGCCAGCAGCTGGGCGTGCTGCGTTTCGGTCTGGACATGTCGGCGCTGAAGGCTGCGAACCGGCAGCTGCTGCTGCAGGGCGCGGCCATCGCCGGCGGTGAACTGCTGCTGTCGGTGGCGCTGCTCACCGTGCTCGGGCTGTGGCTCACCCGCCAGCTGGTGCAGCTCACCCGGGCCGCCGAAGCAGTCGGACAGGGGCGGGTGACGCCGGACCCGGTGGTCGAAGGCGAGGACGAGGTGGGCCAGCTCGGTCGTGCCTTCAACGCCATGTCGGCCGCGATACGCGAGCGCATCGGCGAGCTGGAGGCGCTGCACGACAAGGAACGCGGTCTGGCACGTGAGGCGTCAGAAGCCAACGGCCGCTTCGAGGCGCTGCTGGAGGCGATGGACATCGGCGTGCTGCTGGCCGATCGAGGAGGCCATGTGCTCTACATGAACGAGCACCTGCCGCGCGTGTGGGCCTTGCCGCCGTCACCGGAACCGGAACGGCTGGCCTCGCTCGAGCGGATAGAGGCCATCTGCCGGGGCTGCGTGTCCGGTCCGAAGCGGGCGCCGGTGTTCGCGCCGGTCGACGATGTGCGCGAACTGCACCTGGACGACGGCCGTACGCTGCTGCAGCGCAGCTTCGCGGTACGTGACGACGAAGGACGGGAAATCGGCCGGCTCTGGTTGAGCGAGGACATTACCGCCGACCGTGCAGCGGAGGACGAACTGCGCCGCGCCAAGGAAGAGGCCGAAAAGGCCAGCCGCGCCAAGGCGGCTTTCCTGGCCACCATGAGCCACGAAATCCGCACGCCGATGAACGGCATCATCGGCATGACTGACGTGGTGCTCGACGGTCCGCTCAGCGACGAACAGCGCGAAAGCCTGGGCTGGGTGAAGTCGTCTGCCGACAGTCTGATGGGCATCCTGAACGACATCCTGGATTATTCGAAGGTGGAAGCCGGGCAGATGACCATGGAGGCGGTGGATTTCGATCTGCCCGCGCTGCTGGCTGACACGCTGGCCTTGTTTTCCGCCCAGGCCTCGGCCAAGGGCATCGCGCTGAACAGCAGGCTGGAACCCGGCCTGCCGTCGCTGGTGGTGGGCGATCCGCTGCGGGTGCGCCAGGTGCTGTCCAATCTGGTGTCGAACGCCATCAAGTTCACCGACCGTGGCGGCGTGACCGTCGGGCTGGCGCCCTTGGCGGAAGGCATGATCGTACTGACCGTGCGCGACAGCGGTATCGGCATCGCGGCGGACAAGATCGATCAGGTGTTTGCACCGTTCTCGCAGGCCGATTCGTCGACCACCCGCAATTACGGGGGCACCGGTCTGGGCCTGTCCATCGTGTCGCGGCTGGTGGAACTGATGAAGGGCCGGCTTTCGGTGCAGAGCGAGCCGGGGGAGGGCACTGTGTTCCGGGTGGATCTGCCGCTGCCGGCGGCCCGCAACCGGGATGCGCAGGCGCCGGCGCAGGCGGCTGACGCGGAAGTACTGACGCTGGACGCCGACGTGCTGATCGCCGAAGACACGCCGGTCAACCAGGTGCTGCTCAAGCGCCTGCTGTCGCGCCACGGCGTGCGCATCACCCAGGCTTCCGATGGCGCACAGGCGGTCGAGGCCTGCCGCAAGCGCCATTTCGATCTGGTGCTGATGGATGTGCAGATGCCGGTCATGGACGGCCTGGACGCCACCCGGCACATCCGGGCGCTGGACGATGTCTACTGGCAGCACGCGCCCATCATCGCCATCACCGCGAACGCGCTGGAAGAGGACAGGCAGCACTGCCGCGAAGCCGGCATGAACGACTTCATTTCCAAGCCCTTCCACGCCCGCCAGCTGATCGAAACGCTGGCGCGCCACCTGGCGGATCGTGGTTGAGATAACTCAAGGTTATTGAATTATTGTCTTTTGACTCCTTGAGTTATGGTGCGCTGCGGCGCTATAAATCATCATCCCATCAATTTCCGACCTTTCTTTAATTGCCATGGCTGCCGTCGCCCCTGAAAAAGTCCTGAGCGTTCATCACTGGAACGACACCCTGTTCAGCTTCAAGACCACGCGTGACCCGTCGCTGCGCTTCCGCAACGGCCATTTCGTCATGATCGGACTGGAAACCGGCGGCAAGCCGCTGCTGCGCGCCTACAGCATCGCCAGCGCCAACTACGAGGAGCACCTCGAATTTTTCAGCATCAAGGTGCAGGACGGTCCGCTGACCTCCAAGCTGCAGCACCTGAAGCCGGGCGATGAAATCCTGGTCGGCCGCAAGCCGACCGGCACGCTGGTGCTGGACGATCTGAAGCCGGGCAAGCATCTGTATCTGTTCGGCACCGGCACTGGCCTGGCGCCCTTCCTGAGCCTGATCCGCGACCCGGAAGCGTACGAGCGCTTCGACAAGGTCATCCTGTTCCACGGCGTGCGCCACGTGAACGAACTGGCCTACCAGGACTACATCGAGAACGAACTGCCGAACGATGAGTTCCTCGGCGAGCTGGTGCGCGACAAGCTGCTGTACTACCCCAGCGTGACCCGCGAGCCCTATCGCAACCGCGGTCGTCTGACCGATCTCATCATCAGCAACAAGATGACCGACGACCTCGGCCTGCCGCCGCTGAACCCGGAAACCGACCGTGCGATGATCTGCGGCAGCCCGAGCATGAACAAGGACACCGCCGATCTGCTGGATGCGCGCGGCTTCGTCATCTCCCCGGGGATCGGCGAACCGGGCGACTACGTGATCGAGCGCGCCTTCGTCGAGCGCTGATCCGCAGGCGCGCGTGCGCGCGGCACAGGCCTGCAAATGAAAATGGCACCGTAAGGTGCCATTTTCATTCTGGAGTACGCTGCGATCAGCTGTCGCGACGGCGTCGTCGTGCCAGTGCAGCGGCACCGCCGGCCATCGCCAGCAATGCCAGGCTGCCCGGCTCCGGCACCGCGTTCGCGGTGACCGCAAACGCCAGCGGGTCGGCGTCTATTTCGGACGGGTCGCCGTAGAAGGCGCTGGCGTTGCCCTTGGAGGTCACACACCCCTCGACCAGACCGGTGTCGGCCGTCGCCGCAGCCAGCGTCGCCACTTCACCGTAGCCGCAGTAGTTGTAGCCACCATAACCGCCGTAGCCGTCATAGCCACCGCTGCCGGAATAGGAATACACCCCGACATTGCTCAGTGCGCTGTCGCTCAGTTCAGCCAGCACGTCCAGCGACTCGCCCGGATCCAGAATGCCCAGATCCACCGTGACATAGCTGCTGCCCCAGCTGTAGTAGCCGTCGCTGCCGTCGTCGCCCGAGTTCAGGTCCGTGCCCGACTTGGTCGACGTGGTGCTGCCGCCGGTGTTGTCGATGCCGGCGGACGAGAACCACACTTGCTGGCTATTCACCTTGATCGACGCCGAATAGCTGGAGCGCAGGTATTCGTCGGGATCCAGCGTAGCGTAGGCGGACGTGGACAGAGAACCACCGTAGATCTTGAAGCTCAGCGTGTAGTGCTGGGCGACGCCGCTGGTATTGACCACGGTGTTCAGGAAGCTGGCAAAGGCGGTGCCGCTGCCGGTGTAGCCGGTGGCATAACTTGAAACGGCATAGGCACCGGACGACGACGAGAAGGCGTAGCCGGAGGCGGAGTCATAGCTGCCACCCCAGGCGTAGGTGCTGCTGTTCTGGTAACCGGCATAGGAGTAGGTGCTCTCGACGCCCACGCTGCCGTTGCTGCTGGCCGAGGTGCTGGCACCCAGTACCGGCGCCGCCGCAGCGAACGGTGCATGGCCCAGCCAGAAGGCCAGCGATACGGCCATCAGCGTCGGGCGGGTATGAAGACGTACTTTCATTGTGTTTGAGTCCTGTAGGATGCGACCGCGTCTTCATTAACAAGAAGCGTGCCTAATTGTTAACAAATCATTAAATCAATGGCTTGGGGTGCTCTGTGCGTATTGCATCCGGGGTTGTGTAAAAACGGGCGACAGGAATCCACAGAATGAGCCGCGTACTGATGGCGTGGGAATTGGGCGCCAATATGGGTCATATCGACCGTATGCTCATCACCGCACGCGGCTTGCGCGAACGGGGGCATGAGGTCGCGTTCGCACTCAAGGATCTGGCGCGCGCGCACGGTCGGGTGGTGGCGGATGGCTTTCCGGTACTGCAGTCGCCGGTGTGGTTGCCGCGCATGGTCAATCCGCCGCGTCTGGTCAATTACTCCGCAGTGCTGGCCGCAGCCGGTTGGCTCGATGCCGCTGGTCTGGCGGGGCTGATGTCGGCCTGGCGTGCGCTGTTCGATCTGTATGAACCCGATCTGCTGGTGTGTGACCACGCACCCACCGCCATGCTGGCGATGCGGGGCCGCGGCGTACCGGTGGCGGCCATCGGCAACTGTTTCGAGATTCCGCCGCATCGCGACGTGTATCCGGCGATGAATTACTGGAATCACGATGAGGTGCAGCTGTGCGCGCGCAGCGACGCCACAGTGCTTGCGCCGGCCAACCGCGCACTTGAGCTGCTGGGTGAGCCGGCGATGCCGAGGCTGACCGCGCTGTTCGACGGCGTGCGCTGCCTCGCCGCCACGCTGCCCGAACTGGCGCATTACCCGGATTACGACGACAGGGTCGACATGGTGGGCCCCAGCTTTGTCGGTGACAGCGGCGTTGACCCGGTGTGGCCGGCGGGCGAAGGCCCGCGGGTGTTCGCCTATCTGTCGCCCGAACATGCGGACTTCAACGCGGTGATGGGTGCGCTGCGCGACAGCGGCCTGCGCGCGCTGGTCCATGCCAAGGGGCTGTCTCCGGATGCCGCAGCCCGGCTGGCCGGCCCGCGGCTGCGTTTCGAATCGCAGCCGGTCAAGATGTCGCCGGTGGTGCGCGACGCCGACATCGTGATCACCCACGCCAGCATCGGCACGGTCAGCGCCGCCGCGCTGGCGGGCTGCGTGCAGCTGACGCTGCCCAATCACATGGAACAGTACATGGTGTCGCGCCGCATCGCCGATGGCGGTTTCGGTCTGGCGGTGGCGCCGGGCAGCAAGTCGGTGGACTATCCGGCGCTGCTGCGCCGGCTGCGCGATGAACCGTCCTTTGCGCAGGCGGCGGCTGAACTGGCTGCGCGGCACGTCGACGCCGACCCGGTGCTCACCGGTGCCCGCATTGCGACCGAACTCGACGCGCTGATGGCGCGCTGAACCGTCTGCCCGCTTACTCGCCGCCGCCCAGCTGCGAGTTGTAGAGGTTGGCGTACATGCCACCGGCCGCCAGCAGATCGGCGTGCCGGCCGATTTCGGCGATGCGGCCGCGGTCCATCACCACGATGCGATCGGCGCGCTCGATGGTGGACAGCCGGTGGGCGATCACCAGCGTGGTGCGGTTCTTCATCAGCACCTCCAGCGCGGCCTGCACCTGGCGTTCCGATTCGGTGTCCAGCGCCGACGTGGCTTCGTCCAGGATGAGTACCGGCGCGTTCTTCAGCAGCGCGCGCGCGATCGCCAGCCGCTGCCGCTGGCCGCCGGACAGCTTGACGCCGTTCTCGCCGATCAGCGTGTCGAAGCCCTCCGGCATCGCCTGGATGAAATCGAAGGCCTGCGCTGCACGCGCGGCCGCCTCGATGTCTTCCCGGCTGGCGCCGCGCATCGCGCCGTAGGCGATGTTGGCCGCGACCGAATCGTTGAACAGCACCACGTCCTGGCTCACCAGCGCCATGTTCGCGCGCAGGCTGGCCAGCTTCACGTTCTGGATGTCGTGCCCGTCGAGCAGGATGCGGCCCGAGGTCGGCGCATAGAAGCGCGCGAGCAGATGGGCCAGCGTGGTCTTGCCGGAGCCGGACGCGCCGACCAGCGCCACCGTTTCGCCCGGTGCGATCGACAGGTCGAAGTGCTGCAGCACCTTCTGTTCCCGGTCCGGATAGCCGAAGCCGAGCTGGTCGAAGTCGATGCGCCCGTGCGCGCGCGCGATCTCTATCGTGCCGGCATCGCGTTCCGCGTCCTGGTCGATCAGCTGGAACACGCTTTCCGCCGCGGCCAGGCCGCGCTGCAGCGGCGCGTTCACGTCGGTCAGACGCTTCAGCGGTGCCAGCAGCATGAGCATGGCGGTAACGAAACCCATGAAGCCGCCGACCGTGGTGCGCTGTGCCGCCGAATCATTCAGCGCGATCGCGATCACGATGCCGAGCGACATCGCGGTGAGCACCTGGGTCATGGGCGACACCAGCGAGGCAGCCACGATGTTGCGCATGTTCTGCCGGCGCTGCTTGCGGCAGGCCGCCTCGAAACGGCCCATTTCGTAGTCCTGGCCGCCGAAGATCTTCACCACCTTGTGCGCTTCGATGGTTTCTTCCAGCGTGTGCGCGATGCTGCCCATGGCGGTCTGCGCGCCGCGCGCCGATTCGCGGATGCGGCGCGAACTGAGCCGCACGATGAGCGCGATCAGCGGCAGCATGCCCAGCACGATGAGCGTGAGCGTCCAGTTCAGCCACAGCAGCCAGGCCATCAGACCGAGCACGGTGAGCGAGTCGCGCACGAACACGGTGATCACGTTGGTGGCGGCCTGGGTCACGCCCTGCACGTCGTAGGCCACTTTTGAAATGAGCGCGCCGGACGACTGGTTGTCGAAGAAGCGGGTGGGCAGCGCAAGCAGGCGGCCGAACATGGCGCGGCGCAGGTCCAGCACCACGTTGTTCGCCGCCCAGGCGAAGGCGTAGTCAGCGATGAAGCCGAAAATGCCGCGCACCACGAACAGCAGCACGATGGCCAGCGGGTAGAACCAGATCGCGTCCGGGTCCTGGCCGTTGAAACCGCCGTCGAGCAGCGCCTTCATGATGGCCGGGAAGGCCGGTTCGGCGGCCGCGGTGAGTGCCATGCAGACGATGGAAACGGCGAAGGCGATCCAGTACGGGCGCACATAGCCGAGCAGGCGCACATAAAGCGCGCGGCTGGAAACCTGGGGTGAAGTCATGGCAGGCGTAGGGCGGAGAAGCCGCGATTATCCCGGATCACGCGGTTTTCCGTCACCGGCGCCGAGGATCTGCCACCGCTAGCGGTTCATCGCGCGCAGCTTGGGGCCGAGCGGGCCGATCGTCAGATGGGTGAGCCGGCCGAATTCGAACTCCAGATTCAGCCAGCGATTCGCTGGCAGGCCCAGCAAGGTGCCGGTCAGCGCGCGCATCGGACCGTTGTGGGCGACGATGACCAGCGCCTTCGTATCGGCCCGGTGCGCTTCAAACGCTGCCCACACCCGCGCCGCCATGTCGGCGTACAGCTCTCCGCCCGGTGCGCGGAAGTCGATCAGCGAATGACCCCACACCTCGAAGCCTTCGGGCGGGATTTCGGCGAAGGGCTTCATTTCCCATTCGCCGAAATCCAGTTCTGCCAGCCGTGCGTCGGTGTTCACCCGCGTCGCCAGTGCTTCGGCGAGCAGACGGGCACGGCTCAGAGGACTGCTGACCACGCGGGCATCCGCCGGCAACAGTGGCGTGAGCCGGCTGGCGACTGCGGCAGCGTCTTCCGCCAACGGCAGATCGACCGCGCCGTAACACAGCGACGGATCCACCTCGGGCTTCGGATGACGTATCAGGTAGAGGTCCAGCGGATCACTCAGGCGGAACAGTTCGTTCATGGTGTTGCATTCATGGCATGACGCCAAACCGGGCGTCATCGTTTCGAAATGTGAGGTTGGAGCACTGTGTAACGCCGGGATTGCACTGTGATGCGCTGCAAAAAATTCTTACTTGATCTGACGCAAATGCCTTCCCCGTGCGGGGTTGAAAGGTTTGCTGCGCTGCACTACATTCAACTCAACGACAGCATTTTCTGCTTTTCAACTTGCAAGGAGCTTCACCATGAAAACCACTGCACTCCGCATCGCTCTCGCGTCTGCACTCGCGATCGCCACGCTCGGCGCCTCGGCCGCCACCGAAGCATCGGTGTCGTCCGGCGCGGTCGGTCACCCCGAAGACTACCGGGTGTTCATCGATGCGCCCACCGGCTACGCTTTCGTGAAGACCCCGTCGCGCTGGGTGTTCACCCGCAAGGTGGACAGCGCACGTGTCGCCGAATCGTCCGCCGACAAGCGGGTCGAGAAGGCCGAAGCCAGCCGCTGATCCATCGCGGTCACCGCAGCATCTGAAAAAGCCACCCGAAAGGGTGGCTTTTTCTTTTGCCGATCCGCTTTCCGTCATTGTCCTGAGCGGACTTCCCTTGCTGTTTGGCCGACCTGCTGCCAGTTGAGGCCGTCACGCCGCAATTCAATCCAGCCGCCCTGAGGGCAGGCAATGTCCAGCCACGCCGGCTGAGGCAGCCCGAGCAGGCGACCGGCGATCACCCTGAGCGGCCCGCCGTGGGCCACCACTACCTGAACATGCTCTGCGTGTTCAGCCCAGGCGGCGTCCACCCGACGCGCCATATCGCTGGCGGATTCGCCGCCCGGTGGTCGGAAACCCCAGACATCCGCCGCCCAGCGATCGATGTCGGCGCGTGGCAAGCCGTCGTAGGGTTGCATTTCCCAGGCGCCGAAATCGATTTCCTGCAGGCGGGCATCGAAGTGCGGCGCGGGGTGCAGCAGGCGGGCCAGTTCTGCACAGCGCTGCAGTGGACTGCTCAGCAGGCTGAAGTTCTCGGGCAGGCAAGCGTTCAGTGCTGCGGCCATCGCGTCCGGCGGTGCGGCCAGCGCCACGTCGGTGCGTCCGTAACAGATGCCCGGCGGAACCGCGACCGGCGGATGCCGCACCAGCCAGAGCCGTTTCACGGTTGCTTGAAATGCAGAGGCAGGCCGGCAGCGACCAGGGTGACCTGCTCGCACACGCCCGCGATCGCCTGATGCAACCGGCCCGCTTCATCGACAAAGACGCGCGACAGTCTGCCCATGGGCACCACGCCCCAGCCGACCTCGTTGGACACCAGCGCGATCCGGCCCGGCAGGTCGGGCAGTGTTTCGAGCAGTGCGTTTCGCTCGTGGACGAAGCGCTCGGGCAGGGGTGCGCCGCGCTGCTCGTCCAGATCCATCAGCAGGTTGGACAGCCACAGCGTCAGGCAGTCCACCACCAGGAAGCGGCCGGGTGCAGCGGTGTCACGCAGCGCCTGTGCCAGTCCGAGCGGCGCTTCGACCACCGTCCAGTCCGCTGGCCGGTTTGCACGGTGGCGGGCGATGCGCTCCGCCATCTCGCCGTCGCCGGCTTCGGCGGTCACCACCATCACCACCTCGAGGCCGCTGTCGGCGGCCCGGCGTTCGGCGTAGGCGCTCTTGCCGCTGCGGGCCCCACCCAGTATCAGTTCGCGCACGCTCCAGCCCTCTGCAATAGGAATGCGGATTGTAAGACCGCGCCGCCGGACGGCGCGGCGGGCCCTTGTCTTGACCGTTCCGCCGGCGCGCACCTATAGTTCGCCGATGGATCACGATATCAACCAGCTCGGCGACCGGCTCGACATCCTGCTCGGTCGCTTCCGCGCGCTGCATGACGAAAACATCGTCCTGCGCAATCGCGTTGCGGCGCTCGAAGGCGAGAACAGGGTGCTCGGCGACAAGGTCGCCGCAGCACGCGAAAAGGTGAGCGGTCTTCTGGAAAGGCTGCCCCAGGAATGAGCGATTCCAATCTGGTCGAAATCACGATACTCGGTCGCGAATACCGGGTGCAGTGCCGCGAAGGCGAACGCGATGCGTTGAACGCGTCGGTCGAGCTGGTGGAGCGCCGCATGCGCGATCTGGCTGAAGCGACGCGTGCGTCCGGCGAGCGTCTTGCGGTCATGTGTGCGCTGAATCTCGCGCACGAAATTTTTCAGATCCAGGCGACTGGCGGTGTTGATTTGGTGCCGCTGCGGCGTAGAATCAATGCCATGCAGTCGCGTGTCGACGAGGCGCTTTCCGCACAGGAAAAGCTCTTCTAGAAGCGGTTGCAGCAAGGTGAAAGTCCTTGCGCATCAATCCCCTGCGGTGTTCGCCAAGGTCATAGATTCCTTGAACCAATGTCTCATTGGCATGAGGTCGCGAACCATCGACGCCGCTGTTGTGCGCACCCCTTGCGGGTGTGCCTGATGTGGCAGGAACGCGGCCGCTCTGAACCCCCGGTTCAGGATGCCGGCCTAGCGACATACGCGGGGGTCCCCGATTCGAAGTAGTACGGTCCGTCGCCCGACACCCCGGGCTGACTGACCCGGCCGCCAGAAGCGGCCTTCTCTCCTTGCCCTGGCTACCCTGTCAGGGTCTGCCTGTGTAGCGCATCTGTTACACAGTGCTCCATTGAAGATTTGTGCTGCGCCAGCTTTGCTGGAGCAGACCGTTTTGCGGCGCCGCGTCTTGAACCAGCGTTCAAACTCGGAAAGACTCGGTCGCCCATATCGTCCGGTGCGTCCATACGACGCATACGGGCCTGTCGCGGAACCGGATGCACCCATCCGTTCCTTCGTTCTATTGAGCTTTGCGGAGTCTGTATGTCCGGTATTTCCACGCTTGCCGAGCTGTTTTCCAACGGTGCCGATTCGGCAGTGGCGCTGTCTGCGCCCGCGCGCACCGATCTGAGCTTCGGCAACCTGCGCGCACTGATGTCGCGCACCGTTGCACGACTGAATGAACTGGGCATCGGTCGCAACGACCGCGTCGCCATCGTCCTGCCGAATGGCCCGGACATGGCCAGCTCCTTCATCAGCATCGCCTCCGGTGCCACTGCTGCGCCGCTGAACCCGGGCTATCGCGCCGAGGAATTCGAGTTCTACCTGTCCGACCTGAACGCCAAGGCCCTGGTGGTCGAACGCGGCAGCGTGTCGCCGGCGATCGAAGTCGCGCAGAAGCTGGGTGTGCGCGTGCTCGACCTGGTGTCGAACGAAGCCGCCGGCGACTTCTCGCTCGAACCGCGTGACGCGGCCACTGTCGCTCCGGCCGCCAACGGCGGTTCGGCCCAGGCTGACGACGTCGCGCTGGTGCTGCACACCTCGGGCACGACCTCGCGTCCGAAGATCGTTCCGCTGACCCAGCGCAACGTGTCCGCCTCGGCGCAGAACATCCGCGCGACGCTGGCCTTCACCGAAAAAGACCGCGGCCTGAACATCATGCCGCTGTTCCATATTCACGGCCTGATCGCCGGCATCATGGCGCCGCTGTCCGCCGGTGCTTCGGTGTTCTGCACGCCGGGCTTCGACGCGCTGAAGTTCTTCTCGCTGATGGATGAAGCGCACCCGACCTGGTACACCGCGGTGCCGACCATGCACCAGGCCATCCTGTCGCGCGCCTCGCGCAACAAGGAAATCATCGAGCGCAATCCGCTGCGCTTCATGCGTTCGTCGTCGTCGTCGATTCCGCCGCAGGTGATCCGCGAACTGGAAGAAACCTTCGGCGCACCGCTGATCGAAGCCTACGGCATGACCGAAGCGTCGCACCAGATGGCGTCCAACCCGCTGCCGCCGCGCGCCCGCAAGCCGGGCGCGGTCGGTCTGGCCGCCGGCCCTGAAGTCGAGATCATGGACGACGACGGCAACATCCTGCCGGCCGGCGAAATCGGCGAAATCGTCATCCGCGGCGCCAACGTGACGCCGGGCTACGAGAACAACGAAAAGGCCAACAAGGAAGGCTTCACGAACGGCTGGTTCCGCACCGGCGACCAGGGCAGCAAGGACGCCGAAGGCTATCTGTCGCTGACCGGCCGCCTGAAGGAAATCATCAACCGCGGTGGCGAGAAGATCTCTCCGCGCGAAGTCGATGAAGTCCTGATGGACCACCCCGCCGTGGCGCAGGTCGTGACCTTCGGCATTCCCCACCCCAAGCTGGGCGAGGAAGTCGGCGCGGTCGTCGTGCTGCGTGAAGGTCAGCAGGCCACCGACAAGGAAATCACCGCTTTCGCCGCGACCCGGCTGGCCGATTTCAAGGTGCCGCGCAAGATTCTGTTCATGGACGAAATCCCGAAGGGTGCGACCGGCAAGCTGCAGCGCATCGGTCTCGCCCAGAAACTGGGCCTGGGTGGCTGACAGGCACTCTCCCTTCCGCGCAGTACCGTTTTTCACAAAAAAGGAGACATGCACATGACCAAATTCGGGAAGTGGGCCGGCCGTGCCCTCGTAACCGCCATTGCCACCATCGGTCTGACCGGCGTCGCACAGGCGTGGGAGCCGACCAAGCCGGTCGAGTTCGTGGTGCCGGCGGGTACCGGTGGCGGTGCCGACCAGATGGCCCGCTTCATCCAGGGCATCGTGGCCAAGAACAAGCTGATGGCCCAGCCGCTGGTGGTCGTGAACAAGTCCGGCGGTGCCGGCGCGGAAGGTTTTCTGGAAGTGAAGGGCGCCAAGGGCGACCCGCACAAGATCATCATCACCCTGTCGAACCTGTTCACCACGCCGCTGGCGACCGGTGTTCCGTTCAACTGGCGTGACCTCACCCCGGGTGCGATGCTGGCGCTCGACCAGTTCGTGCTCTGGGTGAATGCCGACGCGCCGTACAAGACCGCCAAGGACTACGTCGAAGCGGTCAAGTCCAAGCCGGCCAACACCTTCAAGATGGCCGGTACCGGCTCGAAGCAGGAAGACCAGATCATCACCGCGATGATCGACAAGGCCACCGGCAAGAAGATGACCTACGTGCCGTTCAAGGGCGGCGGTGACGTGGCGGTGCAGCTGGTCGGTGCCCACGTCGATTCGACCGTGAACAACCCGATCGAGGCGGAAGCCCACTGGCGTGGCGGCAAGCTGCGCCCGCTGTGCATCATGGACAGCGAAAAGCTGCCGTACAACGAGAAGGTGACGGCGACCCAGTCGTGGGGCGACATCCCGACCTGCAAGAGCGCGGGCGTTCCGGTCGAGTACCTGATGCTGCGCGGCATCTTCCTGGCGCCGGGCGTGACCCAGGACCAGGTCGACTTCTACGTGAATCTGTTCAAGAAGGTGCGCGAGACGCCGGACTGGGCCGAGTTCATGAAGAAGGGTGCGTTCAAGCAGACCTTCATGACCGGCAAGGAATTCAGTGACTGGCTCGGCAAGACCGAAGCCATGCACTACGGCCTGATGAAGGAAGCGGGTTTCCTGGCCAAGTAATCCCGGCTGCAGTGGCAATGCATACGGGCGGGTCTTCCCCGCCCGTATTCGTTTCGATGCGCCGCAAAGATGTTCACTTCCTGTTTTTTTGATTCTGGAGATTCATGATGGAGCGATCCGAGGACGCCGCCGAAGCCGGCATGTCCAACCGCTGGCCGGAAATCCTGGTCGCGCTCTTCCTGTTCGCCATCGGCGTCATCGTCGTGTCCGACAGCATCCGTGTCGGTACCGGCTGGGAAGAGGGTGAAGGTCCGCGCGCCGGCTATTTCCCGTTCTACATCGGCAGCATCCTGCTGATTTCGAGCGGCTGGATCCTGATCGGTGCGCTGGCCAGGATACGCAAGCCGCAACCTCAGTTCGCCACCTGGGAAGAGCTGCGGTCGGTCATGCAGATGCTGGTGCCGCTGTCCATCTACATCGTGGCAGTGGTCTTTCTGGGCCTGTATGTGTCCTCCTTCGTGCTGATCGCCTACTTCATGAAGGTGCACGGCAAGTTCGGTGTCATCGGCACCGTGCTGACTTCGGTCGGTGTGCCGCTGGCCGCCTTCATGCTGTTCGAGCGCTGGTTCCTCGTGCCGCTGCCCAAGGGGCCGCTCGAGCTGATGCTCGGCCTCTGATCGTCAGAACAACCCACATCCGAGATCGAGATGGAAGAACTCAACAACCTCATGCACGGGTTCAGCGTCGCGCTGACCCTGCCCAACCTCGGCTTCATGGTGCTCGGCATCACGCTGGGCATCCTGATCGGCGTGCTGCCGGGCCTGGGCGGTGCCAACGGCATCGCCATCCTGCTGCCGCTCACGTTCTCGATGGACCAGACGTCCGCCATCATCATGCTGTCCTGCATCTACTGGGGCGCGCTGTTCGGCGGGGCGATCACCTCCATCCTGTTCAACATTCCGGGTGAACCCTGGTCGGTGGCCACCACCTTCGACGGCTTCCCGATGGCCCAGCAGGGCAGGGCCGGCGCGGCGCTGACGGCCGCCTTCACGTCGTCCTTCGTCGGTGCCTTCTTTGCGGTGCTGCTGATCACCTTCCTCGCGCCGCTGGTGGCGAAGTTCGCGCTGAAATTCGGTGCGGCGGAAATGTTCGCGGTGCAGATGCTCACCTTCTGCTCCTTCGTCGGCATGAGCAAGGAACCTCCGGCCAAGACGCTGGCGGTGATGGCGCTCGGCTTCGCGATGGCGGCGGTGGGCATGGACACGGTGACCGGCACCTTGCGCATGACCTTCGGCTACCCGGAACTGCTGAAAGGCTTCGACTTCCTGATCGCGGTGATCGGCCTGTTCGGCATCGGCGAAATCCTGCTCACGATGGAAGAAGGTCTGGCCTTCAAGGGCAAGAGCGCAAAAATCCAGCTCAACGTCGTGCTGCAGACCTGGAAGGAACTGCTGCGCTACTGGCGGACTTCGCTGCGCTCGGTGCTGGTCGGCTGCTGGATGGGCGTCACCCCGGGCGGTGCGACGCCGGCGTCCTTCATGGCCTACGGTCTGGCTCGTCGCGGTGCAAAGGACAAGGACACCTTCGGCAAGGGCAATATCGAAGGCGTGGTGGCACCGGAAACCGCGGCGCACGCCGCCGGCACCTCAGCGCTGCTGCCGATGCTGACGCTGGGCATTCCGGGTTCGCCGACCGCCGCCGTGCTGCTGGGCGGTCTGCTGATCTGGGGCCTGCAGCCCGGTCCGCTGCTGTTCACCGAGAAACCGGACTTCGTCTGGGGCCTGATTGCCTCGATGTACCTCGGCAACATCGTGGGCCTGATCGTGGTGCTGACCACGGTGCCCTGGTGGGCCGCCATCCTGCGCATTCCGTTCTCGGTCATCGGCCCGGTCATCATCGTGATCTGCGCGATCGGCGCCTACACGGTGCACAGCTCGATCTTCGACGTGGTGATGATGCTGGTGTTCGGCGTGTTCGGTTACCTGTTCAAGAAGCTGCGCTACCCGCTTGCACCGCTGGTGCTGGCGCTGGTGCTCGGCGACATGGCCGAATCGAGCTTCCGCCAGTCCATGCTGCTGTCGCAGGGCAGTCTCGACATCTTCTGGGCCAACCCGCTGGTGGCCGGTCTGATGCTGCTGTCCTTCACCATGCTGCTGTGGCCCATCGTGCCGGCACTGAAGCACTACCTGCGCGGCCGCGGCTGATCGGAAACAGGGCCGCCCGCCGCACGACGGCCGGGCGGCACAGGCGGCGGGGCGCTCTGACCGGGCGCTCCGCCGCGCTACATCGAAGGAGATGAACGAATGAAGATTGCAGTCGTTGGCGCCGGCGCCATCGGTGGCTACCTCGCGGTGAAGCTGTCCCGCGCGGGCAATGACGTGACCTGCATCGCGCGTGGCCCCAATCTGGCGGCCATCCAGGCCAAGGGCATGTCGCTCATCCTGGAGGACGGCACGGTCGAAGACGCGCCGAACATCCGCGGTGTGCAGAAGATGAGTGATGCCGGCGTGCAGGACGTCATCCTGCTGACGCTGAAGGCGCATCAGGTGAAGGACGTGGCGGCCGACATGCGCGCGCTGTTCGGCCCGGACACCGTGGTGGTGACCATGCAGAACGGCATTCCCTGGTGGTATTTCCACAAGCTGGGCGGCGACTACGAAGGCACGCCGGTTACCTCGGTCGATCCGGACGGCATCGTCGCCGCCAACATCGAGGTCGAGCGTGTCATCGGCTCGGTGGTCTATCCGGCGTCCGAACTGGTCGAGCCGGGCGTGATCAAGCTGATCGAAGGCAACCGCTTCACGCTGGGCGAGCTGGACGGTTCGCGTTCGCCGCGCATCGAGGCGCTGTCGCAGGCCATGATCGCCGCCGGCTTCAAGTCGCCGGTGTCGAAGGACATCCGCTCCGAAATGTGGGTGAAGCTGTGGGGCAACCTGAGCTTCAACCCGATTTCGGCGCTGACCCACGCGACGCTGGAAGACATCTGCCGCTTTCCGCTGACCCGCGAACTGGCCGCCAACATGATGCGCGAGGCGCAGGCGGTCGGCGAGAAGCTGGGCGTCGAATTCAAGATCGGTCTGGACAAGCGCATCGCCGGTGCCGAGGCGGTGGGGGCGCACAAGACTTCGATGCTGCAGGACGTCGAAGCTGGCCGCCCGCTGGAGTTCGAGGCGCTGGTCGGTTCGGTGCGCGAACTGGGCCGCATCACCGGCATCGCGACGCCCAACATCGACGCCGTCTACGCGCTGGTGTCGCTGCTGGCGCGCTCGCTGGCGGACAAGAAGGGCAAGCTGTCCATCGCCGGCTGAACCTCGCCGACTGTGTGACACAGCGGGGCGCCTGCGGGCGCCCCGTTTGTTTTTGTGTTGAGATAGCGCCCCTTCGTCCTTTTTGCGGCGCACCACCATGTTCTTCCCAGACCTCGGATTCGTGCTCGCCTGCCTTGCGCTCGGGACGGTGGCGGGCTTTTTCGCCGGCATGCTGGGCATTGGCGGCGGCACGCTGCTGGTGCCGATACTGGTCATGCTGTTCGAGCAGATCCACGTCACGCCCGACCACATCCTGCATCTGGCGCTCGGCACCTCGATGGCGGCCATCGTGGGGTCGTCCATCATCAGCCTGCGCACCCACCACGCGCACGGTGCGGTGGACTGGCCGACGGTGCGCACGATGACGGCAGGCGTGCTGATCGGTACCGTCGCCGGCACCTATGTCGCGCGGCTGGTGTCGACCCAGACGCTGTCGCTGTTCTTCGCGGTGTTCGTCGTCTATGTGGCGCTGAACATGCTGATCGGCATCAAGCCCAAGCCTTCGCGCCAGCTGCCGGGCACCGGCGGGCTGATCGCTGCCGGCGGCGGCATCGGTCTGGTGTCCGCGCTGGTGGCGGTCGGCGGCGGCGCGATGACCGTGCCTTTCCTGACCTGGTGCAACCGCGACATGCGCAACGCCATCGGCACCTCGGCCGCGCTTGGTCTGCCGATCGCGCTCGGCGGTACCGCCGGCTACATCTGGAACGGTCTGCACGCCGACAATCTGCCGGCCCAGGCCATCGGCTATGTGCACCTGCCGGCGCTGGTGACCATTGTTGCGGCCAGCCTGCTCACCACGCCGATGGGTGCGCGCGCGGCGCACCGGGTGCCGGTGGCCACACTCAAGCGGGTGTTCTCCATCCTGCTGGTCGCGCTGGCGGCGCGCATGCTGTGGAAGCTCTGGGCGGCGGCGTGAGCGTGGTGCTCAGGGGGCCCGGTGTACCGCGGCACCCAGCCGGCTCACCGCCTGCTCCTGGTCGGCTGCGCGGGCGTCGGCACTCATCGCGGTAAAGCTCACGGTCAGTTCGCCCACCTTCAGCATGCCCTGACGCAGCCGGGTGTAAGGCTCGGGCGTGCTGCCCGCGGCGCCGTCGAAATAGAGGCCGCCAGGCAGTTCGCGCAGCGGTGCGCCGCCGGCGCCCACGGTTTCAGCGGTGCGCTGTACCCGGGCGCGGATTTCCGCCGGGCTGGAGGGCGGCTTGCGGTCGGCCGCCTTCCACACCGGCGTCAGCACCCATTGCGCCAGACCGTCGGGTGCGGCCAGGGTCACCGTGGGCGGCATGCGCGGATCGTGGCGGCGGATGTCCACCGTCCAGTCGTCCGGCACTGACAGTTCCAGCGCGCCGGCTTCGGCGCACGGCACGCTCAGTGCCCGGTCGCCCGCCTCGGCGCAGGTGCCGGCCACCATCATCGCCAGCCCGATCGCGAAAAGCCGCAACTGCATGGACACCTCCGTCAGAGCAGGAACAGGGTGGCCAGTCCGAGGAAGATGAAGAAGCCGCCGGAATCGGTCACCGCGGTGATGAGCACCGAAGAGCCCACCGCCGGATCTCGTCCATAGCGCGCCATCAGCATGGGCACCGATACACCGACAAAGGCGGCCAGCAGAAGGTTCAGCGTCATCGCACCGGTCATCACCATGCCGAGCGCCCACGAGTCGTACAGCCAGCAGGCGAGCAGGCCGAGCAGGCCACCCCACACGATGCCGTTGATCAGCGCCACGCCCATTTCCTTGCGGTACAGGCGGCGTGCGGCTTCAGGCTGCAGCTGGCCAAGCGCGATCGCGCGCACGATCATGGTGATGGTCTGGTTGCCGGAGTTGCCGCCGATGCCGGCCACGATGGGCATCAGCGCGGCCAGCGCCACCAGCTTTTCGATCGAGCCTTCGAAGGCGCCGATCACGCGCGAAGCGAAGAAGGCGGTGACCAGATTGATCGCCAGCCAGGCCCAGCGGTTGCGCACCGAATCCATGATCGGCGCGAAAATGTCCTCTTCCTCGCGCAGACCGGCCTGGGCCAGCAGCTCTTCTTCCGACTGTTCGCGGATGAAGTCCATCACCTCATTCACGGTGAGCCGGCCGATCAGCTGGTCGTGGTGGTCGATCACCGGCGCCGACACCAGATCGTAGCGCTCGAAGGCCTGGGCGGCGGATTCGGCGCTGTCATCGGCGTGCAGCACCAGCTGATGATCCTGCATCACGCTGGCCACCTCGACCTCGACGTCGTTCACCAGCAGCGTATTCAGCGACAGCGCGCCGCGCAGCTTGTCGTCGCGATCGACCACGAAGATCTGGTCGGTGTGGTCCGGCAGTTCGTCGAAGCGGCGCAGGTAGCGCAGCACCACTTCCAGCGTCACGTCCTCGCGGACGGTCACCATGTCGAAATCCATCAGCGCGCCGACCGAATCTTCCGGGTAGGACATCGCTGCGCGCAGCTGTTCGCGCTCCTCGTGATCGAGCGAGCTGAACACGTCCTGCATGACCTCGGTCGGCAGGTCGGGCGCGAGGTCGGCCAGTTCGTCCGCGTCGAGCTGTTCGACCGCGGCCACCAGCTCCTTCGGCTCCATCGCGTCGATCAGCGATTCGCGGACCGCGTCCGACACTTCGAGCAGGATTTCGCCGTCGCGCTCGGCGCGCACCAGATCCCACACCAGCAGACGGTCGTCCGGCGGCAGTGCTTCCAGGATGTAGGCGATGTCGGCCGGGTGCATCGCATCGAGCTTCTTGGTCAGCTCGTTGTGATGCTGTTTCGCGATCAGGTTCTCGACCAGCTCGTGGCGCGGCATTTCCTGGCGGTGCACCAGGCTTTCCACCCGCTTCTGACGGTCGAGCAGCGTCCTCACCTCTTGCAGGCGCTGTTGCATCGCGTCGGAGTGCAGGATTTCGTCGGCGTCGGCCACGTGTCGCGGATTCCGGGTCGGGCCAGCCGGGGTGGCGGGCGGGCAGCCGATTGTAGCCGTCAGACGTGACGGTCCCGAGGCTTTTTGCCGCGATGCGACAGTGCGAGACCGCTTTCAACGATAATCACGGGCCGAATTCCTGTTGCCCCGTTTCATGAACGTTCTTTTCGAAGAGGACGGCCACTTCCGCGCCGGTTCCGTGATGACTGACAGCGTGTCCTCGCTGCAGGTCGAACTGCCCAGTGGCAAGCGCTCCAAGGTGAAGGCGGCCCATGTGCTGCTGCGCTTCACCAGCCCCGAGCCGTCCGCGCTGCTGGCTGCCGCCGAAGCCCAGGCCGCCGAACTTGACGCCCCCTTCCTGTGGGAAGTGTGCGGAGACGACGAGTTCGCCTTCGAAGAACTGGCGCGTGAATACCATGGGGCCGCACCGACGGCGGTGCAGTCCACCGCCGTCCTGCTGGGCCTGCATGCCGCGCCGGTGTATTTCCACCGCAAGGGCCGCGGCCGTTTCCGCAAGGCGCCGCCGGACATTCTGAAAGCCGCATTGGCCGGCCTGGAAAAGAAACGGCTGCAGCAGGAACAGATCGAACACTGGAGCGCCGAACTGCAGGCTGGCCGCACGCCGCCCGAAATCGCGGCCTGCTCCGCGCAGATCCTGTACAAGCCGGACCGCAACCGCCTGGAAACCAAGGCGGTCGAGGCCGCCGCCGTGGCCGCCGGTCTGTCGGTGGTCGGCATCATGGCCCGGGCCGGGGCCTTCGCGTCCAGCCACGAATATCACCTCGGCCGCTTCCTGTTCGAGTACTTCCCGAAGGGCACCGATTTTCCGACCCACGAAGTGCCGCCGGTCGGCGAACTGCCGGATGCCGGCGTGCGTGCCTTTTCGATCGACGACGCCACCACCACCGAAATCGACGACGCCTTCTCGGTGCGCCCGAAAGAGGGCGGCGGCTGGCGCATCGGCATCCACATCGCCGCGCCGTCGCTGGCCATCCAGCCGGGCACGCCGCTGGCCGACATCGCCCGCGGGCGGCTGTCCACCGTCTACTTTCCCGGCCGCAAGATCACCATGCTGCCGGACGAAGCGGTCGAGGCCTACACGCTGGCCGAAGGCCGTGACTGCCCGGCGCTGTCGCTCTATCTCGACGTCGAGACCGATCTGCGCATCACCGCGAAGGAAACCCGCATCGACCGCGTGAACGTGGCCGCCAATCTGCGTCACCACGCGATCGAGCCGCTGTTCAACGATGACACGCTGGCCGCGGGCGACCTGCCCGCTTTCGAGTGGCGCGACGAACTGCTGCTGCTGTGGCGTCTGGCTGAAGTGCTCGAAGCCGGCCGCGGCAAGCCGTCCGCCAACAGCGGCCAGATGGATTTCAACTTCTACGTCGATTGGGCACAGAGCACCGAAGACGGCGAAGGCCGGGTGGACATCCTGCGCCGTGCCCGTGGCAGCCCGCTGGACAAGCTGGTGGCTGAGCTGATGATCGTCGCCAACAACACCTGGGGCGCGGATCTGCGCGACGCCGGCATTCCGGCGCTGTACCGCGCCCAGGGCGCCGGCAAGGTACGCATGACCACGGTCGCCGCGCCGCACGAAGGTCTGGGCGTGGATTGCTACGCATGGTCGACCTCGCCGCTGCGCCGCTACGTCGATCTGGTGAACCAGTGGCAGATGATCACGCTGTTGCGCGGCGAGCCGCCGGTGTTCCCGCCCAAGTCCGAGGCGCTGCTGTCGGCGCTGCGCGATTTCGAACTGGTGTACGCCGCCTACGCCGACTTCCAGCGCTCGATGGAGCGCTACTGGTGCCTGCGCTGGCTGCGCCAGCGCGCTGCCGATGGCGATGCGTCGCCGCTGTCGGCCATCGTGCTGCGCGAATCACTCATCCGTCTCGAGCAGATTCCGCTGGTGCTGCGCTGCCCCAGCCTGCCGGCGCGCGATCCGCGTTCGCGGGTCGAGGTCGAGGTGGAGCAGATCGACCTGCTGGGCAATGACGCCCGCGCCCGCTGGGTGGGCGATCTGGCTGCGCTGGCCGGTGCAGCCGCGGTGTCGGAAGAGGAACTGGCGGAAGAGATCGCCGAAGCCGAACTGCCGCCTGACACGCCGCCGGCCGAGGCGCCGCTGCCTGAAGTGACGCCCGCAGCGCCGGAAAGTGGTGAGGCGGACTGAAGATCGGACAGGCCTGAAATGAAAAAAGCCGGCGTGAGCCGGCTTTTTTCATGGTGCATGCCGAGCTCAGCGCGGCAGACGGCGACGAGCCACCATGGACACGATGCCCAGACCGGCCAGCAGCATGGCGTAGGTGTCGGCTTCCGGCACCGGTGCGGCGACGAAACCGATTTCAAGGCGTCCCTGGTCGGTACTGAACACCGCGGCGGTCGAGCTGGCACTCAGCGTGAGCGTCAGGTTGGACACCACCAGCGACGAGAAGCTGCCAAAAGACTGCGTGCCGCCCAGGTTGTAGTAGCCGGTGCGGATGGTCGGCAGGCTGAGCTGGGTGGTGCGGTTCAGCAGTTCGGAGAAGGCGGTGAGCGGGCTGCCGTTGATCGACACGGTGCCGCTGATCCAGGCGCCGGATTCGCCGGAACCGAACTCCGAGAAGGACAGATTGCCGATGAAGCCGGTCAGCGCGCCGCTCAGCGTGTAGCCCGGGTTGGCGACCACGGTGAAGCTGGGCAGCACGAATTCGGTGGTGGCGTCATTGACCACCAGCGAGTCCGGCAGCGTCCAGCCGAAGCCGACCGTGTTGCCACCGCCTCCGGAATTGAACGAAATGCCGCCGAGCACGGAGCTGTCGTCATAGGTGACCGAATATCCGCCGAAATCGACGGTCTGGAAGGCGGCTGAGGCCGGCAGGGCAAAGGCGCCCAGTACGGCGGCGAAGGCGAGAGCTTTCATCGAACATCCTCGTCGGAAATTGAAAACATCACGCTCTTGCAATAAGCATGCCGCAATCGGACGGTCGCGTGCCGTCTTGCTTTGCGGGCAGCGGCCGGCGGCAAGCCCGGGGGGCTGTCAAGAAAGCCGACAGCGTGGCGGGGCTGGGGGTCAGGGGCGTTGGGGCTCGGACGCGCTGTTCCGGGGCGGGGGGGCGACATCGCCGCGCCGACGGCCGGGTTGCGGCCGCCTGCGCCAGATGCGAAGGAAGGAGCGCACCTTCTGCCGCGGCGTCAGCGCGTCGTCGGATACCGCGTCCATGAATTCGGACAGCGCGCTCGATTTTTTCAGCGTGTAGAAGGTGAGCAGCAGCGTGGGCACCGCCACCGCCACCACTGCGCCGATCTTGCCGGCCAGCGTGGCCGGCGGGCCGTCGAAAATGTTCATGCCGAGGAAGCCGGTGACGATGGTGCCGACCAGACCGAAGATGGTCACCACGGTCAGGCGCAGCAGGGTTTCGTTCTGGCGGCGGCTGTCGTCCGCTTCCAGATAGTTGTCCATGTCCAGGATTTCCGCGCGCAGTTCGTTGTACAGCGCCTCGTTGCCGAGGTTGCGGCTCCACATGTCGAACAGATCCTTGGCCATCGACTGCTTCGACACCTCGCCGAACCAGTAGCGGTGGTTGAAGCGCAGGAAGATTTCCATCGTCGCGCGGATGCTGCGCTTGAAGCGGCGGCGTGAATCGACTTCGTCGGCGTCGAGCAGGCTCACCGCCACCACCAGCCGGTCCATCAGCATGAGCAGCGAAGCGCGGTGGAAGTGGGCGATCAGGCCGATCAGGAAATACTGGTGGCGGAACTCGGCCAGAAGGCCGTTCTGCGGGTCGGAATAGCCGGCCAGCCCGTGCTTGCCCACCATTACCATGTTCGGCCCGGTGCAGATGACCCGCGTGCTGGCGTTGTCGCTGCGCCGTTCCGGGCCCCAGAAACGGTCGTAGCAGGCGGTGCGCTCGAAATCCGACATCACCGCCTCGGAATACGGCAGCGGCCGGCCGTCGTCCGGCTGCGTGGCCTGGCCCAGCCGGACGAAATCCTCGCGCGTCAGCGCGAAGGGGTCGTCGAAGGCGAGGTAGGTCATCTTGGGCTGGCGGTGATATTCCAGCTGCCGGTAGCGGATGTCGCCCGGCGCTTCCGAGTGGTGCTGCACCATCGGATGGAGCAGATATTCCCAGTGCCGGCCGATGGCCGAGGCGCGGTGTTCCCACACATGGCGCAGATAGCGTTCGCGCTCGTTGTAGTCGGACTCGGCCAGCACCCGGCCTTCGCGGTCCAGCCACTGCACGCTGCGCATGCACTGAGCGGCCCGGCCGTCGTCGCTCCACTTCGCGGGAAAGGCGCGGCCGAAGCGGAACATCAGTTCCTGCACCCGGGTCAGCGGCAGATCGTCGGCATACACCTCGAGCGCCAGCAGCACCACGTCGACGTCATAGAAGAAGTAGAGGTCGAGGTGCTGCACCTTCAGATCCAGCTCGCTGCCGTCTTCGCAGCCCAGGCGCACGCGGTCGATGTCGTGCCGGCGGAACACCCGGATCGGCGATTCGCCATAGCCGCGCAGGCTGGAACTGGAGCGTCCCTGGCCGTACAGAAAGCGCTGCACGTGCGGCAGGAATGTGACGAACTCGCGGTAGTGGCGTTCGTGGAAGTCGGTGGGCGAGCCGGTGAATTCGTCGCGCTGCTCGCGCCACGGATTGTTCTCGGTAATGGCGGCCAGCGCCTCGGAGTGGCGCTGCACCTGTTCGCCTGAGCGCAGTGGCATCAGCCGCAGCGGCCACAGCAGGATCTGGCGGAAATGGCGGGCGACGGGCGACGGTGCGGTCATCGGCGGGCGGCGGCAGGCTGCGGGCGAACGGGATGCGCGAGTTTAGCGCAGCGGCCGGCGCTGTTCCGGCGGCACCGCGCGCCTGTCCTTCACCACGGTCAGCGGCAAGCCCATGCGTTCGACCCGGGCGATTTCCTGGCCGGCCAGCACTTCATCACAGGCCATGTGGGTGGTCGAAATGAAGAAATCGGCGCGCACCCAGTCCTTGGTCACCTGGTAGCGCGCGGCCGGCAGCCAGGCCTGGGCCTGCACCGACTCGGCGCACACCGCCACCTGCCACGGTTCGGCCGGAGCCGGTTCCGCATCGAGTCGGGCGCGCAGCAGGCCGGTCGCTTCGCGCACGCCGTCCGACCAGTAGTCGGTTTCCCAGCGGCCGGGCGCGCCGGCGAAGCCGCCGGCCAGCCGGTTGTAGTTCATGTAGTGGTAGGGGGCCAGGCGCGCCATGTCGATCAGCGGCAGCGCGACGCCCACCGCGCACAGCGCAGCGAAAAGCGCGGCCGGCAGCGGCCGGCCACGCAGCGCCCGTGCGGTAGCGACCAGACCGCCGGCGGCGATCAGCGCCAGCGGCGGCAGCAGGAAGGTGAAGTGGCGTACGCCGTTGTACAGCGCCGGGCGGGTGGCGATGGCCAGCAGCAGTGGCAGGCCGGCGGCCAGCAGCACCGGCAGCCAGTGCATCCAGCGGATGCGGCGGGCGCCGACAAGGCCGGCACCGACGGCGAGCAGCAGTCCGGCCAGCGTCAGTTCCGGCTGGCGCGCCGCGAGGTAGAGCGGCAGGTAGTGGCGCGGCACTTCGCCGATCTTCATCTGCACGCCGTCGAGCACGGTGAACAGTTCGAAGGTGAAGTGGGAGAAGGTGGTGAGCGCGCTGAACAGATTGCCTGGCGCCTGCACCGACCACGGCCAGAACACGCCCATCAGCACCACCGCCACCGGCACCGCCGGCAGCAGTGCGCGCAGCGAAGCGAAGAGGTGGGCCGCGCGCGCGCGCAGGTCGCCGGCGGACAGGGCGCTCGCCGCCAGCACGGTCAGCCCCAGCGTCATCACCGCGAACACCGCGCCTACCCGCAGCCCGAAGGCGCAGCCGATGGCCGCACCCAGCTGCAGCACCTGCGACAGCGGTGGCCGGGGCAGCGCGGGCACCAGGCGCACGATGCAGAAGGTGGCCCAGGCCATGCAGGCGGCGAACGGAATGTCCTTGGTATGAGTAAACAGCGCACCGCCCCAGGCGCCGGTCAGCATCAGCAGCACCACTGCGGTCAGCCCGTGTGTGGCGCCGCCGAGCAGACGGCCGGTGCGATGCACAGCGTACAGCCCGCCCAGGCCGAACAGCGCGGTCAGCAGGTGGCGCAGGTCCCACACATTCATCGCCGGCAGCAGGCGTTCGGCCAGCGCCGCGATCAGGTCGAACAGGCCGCCGTACAGGTAGAGGTTCTTGTACTGGAAGGCCGACAGGTCGGTCAGGCCGGAGGCGTAGTAGTCGAGCAGCAGGCGGCCATAGACGTGCTGCACCTCTTCGTCATTGCTCAGGCCGTGCTGGCCGAAGCCGTGCAGCACGTAGAGGACGAGGGCGATGGACAGCAGGGCGGGGGCGAAGCGGCGAAAAGCGGCTGGAATCACGGAGAGGGGGTGGAAGAAGTGAGCGTTCGCTCAACGCACGACCCCGCCCGGCGCTGACAGCCGCACAAAAGAAAACGCCCCGCGCGGGCGGGGCGTCGTGCGGACGGTGTCCGGAATCAGGCGCGGCGGCGGGCGATCAGGCCGAGCACGCCCAGACCGGCGGCGAACATGGCCCAGCCACCGGGTTCCGGCACCGGCATGGCCGGCGCGATCGGCGGCAGTGCGCTGCCGGTGTAGAGCACCGCGTGCGACAGGTTCTGCGCGATGCCGCGCACATTGGTCGCCACGCCGGCGGTGGTGTTGAAGCTCAGGCTGCTGACCGGTGAAGCGCTGTCGAAGAAGTAGTAGCTGTACTGGTTGGCCGCCTTCAGGCCGATCACGAAACGGCCGCTGACCGCGTTGTCGAAGCTCAGCGTGCCGCTGGTGGCGCCGTTCGGCGCAGCCGAGAACGGACCGTAGTTGCTGCTGTTGCTGGCACCCAGATAGCTCCAGGTACCGCCGAACAGGCTGGCCAGCGCGTCCAGTTCGGCCACCTTGCCATTCAGGTTGCCGGAGTAGGCGCCCGAGCAGCTGCTGGCAGCCACCGACGAGAAGGTGGTGGCACCGCACGATTCGGCGTGCGCGCCGTGCATGGCGAAGGTGGCGATCAGCGGCAGTGCGAGGCGGGCGAACAGCTTGGTCATTGCGGTGACTCCGATGCGTGGTTGCATGTGCGCGGCGGCTGCCGTGCGATGGATTCCATGCTACGGAGACTGGCGGCAGAGCGCCGGTAATCGGTCACGCCCGGGCCGGGCGATTCGTTACGTTTTGCGTCGCAACAACCGGCAAAGCCGCGCCAGCCGGCCGAATGCGGAACTGCGTCACGATCCGGCCAGGGGTCGCGCCAGCGAACCGGGCCCGGTGCCGGTGGCCGCCATCAGCCCCGGCAGGTGGTCCATCAGCACGCCGTACTCGCGCACCCGGGCCGGGCCGATCGGGTCGCCGGGCAGCGCTGCGGTCGCCGGATGCACCATCAGTGCGTGGCCGTCGGCGGCGCGCGCGAGCCAGTCGCCGAGCCGGCGCCGGTAGCCTTCGGCGTCGCCGTCGAAGCCGTAGGCGCCGAGCAGGCGCGGCATGCACTCCATGCCGGCGGCGGTGGCCAGCCGTTCCAGTTCGTCGGCACCGAGTGCGGCGATGAACAGCGCCTTCGCGCCGTCGCCGATGCGGGCGCCGCTGATGCGCAGCCAGGGCAGCCGGCCGGCGTAGCGCGCGGCCAGTACGTCGACCAGCGCCTCGCGCACCTGCGGCAGCTGGTGCACGTGCTGGTGTCCGTCCACATAGTCGGGCGCACGGCCGGTGGCGTCTTCGAACAGCGCGCACTGGGCGGCGATTTCCGCGCGCAGTGCGGCCGGGTTCAGCCGCCGCATCAGGCTGGCGGCGATGAGCGGCCACAGGCCGCGGCGCAGCGGGCTGAATTCGGTCAGGTCGAGGTGCAGACCCCAGCCGCAGACGGGGCCCTGATCACTGCCGTCATCCTCGTCGCCCCCGGCATCGCTGGCGGGCGGTGACGCGACCGGAATCCGCGCTGCCGCCGCACGCCAGCCGGGCGCACGCGTCATGCAGCCGGCGCCGGCCAGCCGGCCGGCTTCGGCCAGCGCCAGAATGCCGTCATCGACCGCGGCGTTGAAGCCGTAGTCGTCTGCGGTCACGAACACCGTCCTCATGCCGGCGGGTGGGCGAACGCCCAGTAGCGGCCGAGCAGCCAGGTGCTCAGTGCGACGAAGAACAGCACGATGCCCAGCGCCAGCCACAGCGGCAGCGGCGTGTATTCGAGCAGCGCCGCCAGCATGATCTGGTTGCCGACGAAGGCGGTGCCCGACACCGCCATCAGTTTCGGCAGTGCGGTGCGATGCGGCGCCTTCGTGCCGGCGAACGACAGGTTGCGGTGGCCGAGATAGCTCACCGGAAAGGCGCACAGGAAGCCGATCAGGTTGGACCACGCCGGCGCGATGCCGGTGGCCCAGTCCACGCCCAGCGTCACGAAGTAATGGGTGGCCGCGGCGCAGCCGCCGACGATGAGGAACAGCAGCACCGACGCGCGCATCAGCCCTGCGCCTCCCGACTGTCTTTGCCCGCCGGCTGCGCCGGCGTCACCACTTCGGCCACCACATAGGGCGGCCGGCCCTTCACTTCCTCGTACACGCGGGCGAGGTATTCGCCGAGGATGCCGATGAACAGCAGCTGCACGCCGGAGAAGAACATGATGCTCACCACCACGGTCGGCCAGCCGGGCACGTCGATGCCGAGCAGCATTTTCTCGATCACGATGAACAGGCCGTAGGCGAAGGCCAGCGTGGACAGCGCCAGCCCGGTCAGGCTGGCCAGGCGCAGTGGCAGCACCGAAAAGCTGGTGAGCCCGGTCCAGGCCAGCCGCATCAGGTTGAAGCGGTTGAAGGTGGTGGTGCCGGCGGCGCGCGGCAGCGGGGTGTAAGGAATGCCGACCGAGCGGAAGCCCACCCAGGCGTACATGCCCTTCATGAAGCGCTGGCGCTCCGGCAGTGCGAGCAGGGCATCGACCACCTTGCGGTCCATCAGCCGGAAGTCGCCGGCATTGGGCGGAATGTCGAGCCGGCCGCCGAGGTTCATCAGCCGGTAGAAGAGGCGCGACCCCACTTCGTTCAGCAGCCCCTGCTGCGCGCGGTCGTCGCGCACCGCATAGACCATGTCCCAGCCTTCGCGCCACAGCGCCAGCATGCGGCCGATCAGGTCCGCGGAATGCTGACCGTCGGCGTCCATGCACACCACCACGTCGCCGCGCGCGTGCTGCAGACCGGCGGAAATCGCCGCCTCCTTGCCGAAATTGCGCGAGAAGCGCACCAGCGTGACCGGCAGCCGTGCGGCGCAGGCGGCCGCGATGCGCGCGGTGTCGTCGCGGCTGCCGTCATCGACCACCACGATTTCGTAGTGCGGCACCTGGGCTGCGAGCTGGCCGGCGATCATGTCCAGCGTGCCGGCCAGCGCACCGGCTTCGTTGTAGGCGGGTACCACCACGCTGAACAGCGCAGGCGGGGCGGCGCGCCGGGCATCCGGCGGCAGAGGGGCGACAGTGACGGGCGCGGCGGGGGCGGATGAGGGTGCGGACACGGTGGCGGAGCGGCGGTTCGGGAATCCGCCGGCAGTTTAACCGCCCCTCGCTCAGTCCCGGTTTTTCAGCGCTTCGGCGGCGCGGGTGAAGTGCTGCATCAGGCGCACGCCGACATCGGTCGGAATGCCGGTGGCTTCGATCGCATGCACCATGCAGCGCAGCCAGGACACCACTTCGGCCTGCCCGATCGCGACGTGGGCGTGCATCTGCCGCAGGTTGGAGTGGCCCATGCGCTCGGCGTAATAGCGCGGGCCGCCGAGAAAGCCGCACAGGAACTCGAACTGCGCCTCGCGCAGGTGAGCGACGCCGAAGCCTTCCAGGTGCAGCTTGTGCACCGGCTCGCCGTCCGGGTGGGTTTCGACGATGTCGTAGAAGGCATTCACCAGCCGGCGCAGCGGCTCTTCTCCACCGATCTGCTGGAACATGCTGGCGGGCTTCGTGGCGGGCGCGTTCATCGTGTCGTGCTCTGTCAGGTCGGTGCTGCTCGGTCCGTGAAAGGCGGGTGTGGGGGCCGCGTGCGTGCGGTGCGCGGCCTGCCGTCCGGGCTCACATCCGTCCGGCATGCAGTACGTGCGGTGCATGGTTCGATTGCAGTCTTCCCCCGCACCGGGCCGTCGCTGCGCGGCGCCCACGACGCAAGAATCCGCCCGCGGGCGGCCGCGCACAATACCGCATTGGGGGTAGCCGGCCGGTCCGATGGAACTATGCCGAAGCCGGTGCGGCGGCCGGGCGCGCGTCGTCGGCGAGCAGCCGGCCGGCGTCGAGCGTGAGCACGCGGCTGACGCGCTCGAAGGCGCGCGGCCGGTGCGCGATCAGGATGACGGTACGGCCCGGCGCGTGCTCGGTCATCAGCGCGTCGATCACGCGCGCCTCGGTGTCGGCGTCGAGCGCCGAGGTGGCTTCGTCCAGCAGCAGGATGGGGGCGTTGCGCAGCACCGCACGCGCGATGCCTACGCGCTGGCGCTGGCCGCCGGACAGGCTGTGACCGCGCTCGCCGACCGGGCTGTCCAGCCCCTCCGGCAGCAGCGCGACCACGTCCTCCAGCTGGGCGATGCGGCAGGCCGCCAGCACGTCGACCTCGCTCACTTCGCGGCCCAGCGTCAGGTTCTCGCGCAGCGACAGGCTGAACAGTTCGGTTTCCTGCGGTACCACCGCCACGTGATGCAGCAGCGCCTCGTGCCGGATGTCGGCCAGCGGCACGCTGCTGCTGTCGGTGCGGTCATCGACAAACAGCCGGCCGGATTCCGGCGCGTACAGCGCCAGCAGCAGCTTCACCAGCGTGCTCTTGCCGGAGCCGGAACGGCCAGCGATGCCCACGTGTTCGCCGCGCGCGATGTCCATGTCCAGCGGGCCGAGCACCCGCCGGCCGTCGTGCGCGAAGGTGAGCGCGCGCGCCGAAATGCGCTGCCAGCCGGCCGGCCAGTCCTGCGTGCCCTGCGGGCCGGGCGGCGCGTCGAACAGCGGCATCATGCGGCCGAGGTTGGAGGTGCGCTCGATCATGGTCTGCACGCGGTCGGTCATGTCCATCGACGCCTCGCGCAGCGTGTTGAAGTAGGCGCTGTAGGTGAGCACCAGGCCGACCGACAGCCCGCCTTCCATCACGCCCCAGGCCACGCCGTAGATGTACAGCGCCCAGGCCGCCGCGGTGTGCAGCTGGAACAGCATCCACTTCGTGTTGGTGAGCCGCAGCCGTCGGTAGGCGAAGTCGCGCGCCGCCCGCTCGCGCTCGGCCACCCGCGCGCTCATGTCGGCCGCGGCATTCATCGCTTTCACCGACAGGATGTTGGCCGCGCTCTCGACGAAGCTGCCGCTGGCGTTCTCCATCGACGCGTTGATCTGGTCAGACAGCCGCGCGATGCGACGGTAGAAGTACCACTCGATGAAACCGAGCACGCCGCAGTAGTAGAGGAAGAACAGCGCGGTCGCCGGGTGCAGCAGCATGCAGGCGATCAGCGCGCCGAAGAAGGCACCGCTGGCGGTGAGCAGCGCATTGACCAGATCGCTGGTCCAGTCGCGCACCGCGTCCGCCCCGGTGATCACCCGCTGCGCCTTGTTGCCGGTGCTTTCCTTCTGGTGCCAGGCCAGCGAGAAATCGAGCAGCCGTTCGAAACCCCACACCTTGGCGCGCATGCGCGCGTCGATCGCCATGCGCCCGATCACCCGCTTGGTCGACAGCCGCACCAGCGCCACGCATGCGTGCGCCACGCCCAGCGTGCCCACCAGCGCATACAGCGGCGTCAGGCTGTCACCGCGCTGCCAGCCGAGCAGGAAATCCGCCACCCGCCCGATCAGGTAAGGCGGCAGCATCGGATAGAACTGCACCACGCCCAGCACGCATACGAAAAACAGATAGCGCCGCCGGTCGCGGTCCAGAAAGAACGCGATCGCGCGGGGTACGTCGGTCAGGCGGAAAACGGGCGGGGCGGACATGGCGGTACGGCTGGGGCGAGCCGCCCATTATCGCGGGTCGGCGCAGCGCTGGCTCGTACGAAAGGTCGATAGCCGTGTAACACCGCAGATGAGAGGCTTGGATAAATCGACGCAGTGCTCAATACCTTGAATTTACGAATGAATCGTCTGCATGGTTCGCTGGAATATCACGCAGTGGTCTGAGATATCACGCAAATGTGATTTATGCATCACGTTAGCGCCCATCACATTGGAGGAACTATGGATGCAATGAAGGCACAGCTTCGAGAAGATTACTCAGGCCGGGATACCACTGACCTGATCGAATTGCGAACTCGTGACACTCTTACGGATACCGCATACGAAGTCCTCGATGAAATACTAAAGGAACGCGGTATTGAAGCAACAGCAGTTGAAAAGGCACGAGAAGATCAGCAACTACAGCTAGAACGCGATGCCGTTGAGTCTCTCCCAAATATCGAGAGTGCCTGGCGAGGCATGTATCGTTCATTTATCGTAATTCTCGTTTCTGTCTCAGTGGTCCTAGCTCTTGGTGAGGGCGACAAGTCACCCATCACAATCAGCGGTGGCCTTGCCTTTGCCATTTCAACGCTCTTTTTCTGGGTAAAGCTATGGTCACTCACAAAGGCCTTGGGTAAGGACCCAGTGCCATGGCTACTCTTGGTCATCTTCGTTCCGTTTCTATTGGGAAAGGTCATCGCTGTTTATCAAATGTGGGGGCATGTTCTTCGTGCTCGAAAGAAAGCAAATGCAACCGTCGCCGCCTAATGCCGCATCGCTGTACTTCGCCGCAACTCCCGCTTCGAATGGCGACTTGTCTGCCCTCCTTCTATTCCTGGGCGCTAACCCATCGTTGCAGGGGGCGCTCCGCCTATCGGCGGCGCGCCTCTGAGCTCAGACGTTGAGGCTGTAGAAAAACCCCTCCCCACCTTCGTTCGTTTACATGCCGTCGTTATGATTGCGCATCGCCTCCCCGGAGCCCTGCGATGCCGCGATTCAAGACGCCCGACTACGACCTGAAGCTCATCCCGGTCGATTTCGCGCAGCAGGTGCTGCCCGGCACCTTCGAGTTCGCGCTCTGCCACCTGGTCGACAACGAACTCGATCTCTCCACGCTCCGCACCCGCTACGCCAACGATGCCGGGGGTGCCCCGGCCTTCGATCCGGCCGTGCTGCTCAAGATCGTGCTGCTCGGGTACTCGCGCGGGCTGATCAGTTCGCGTTCCATCGCCACCGCCTGCCGCACCAACGTGCTGTTCATGGCCGTCTCCGGCGACAGCGCACCGCACTTCACCACCGTCGCCCACTTCGTCAGCCGTCTGGGCGATGAGGCTCGCGCGCTCTTCACCCAGGTACTGCTCGTGTGCGACCGCCAGGGGCTGATCGGGCGCGAACTCTTCGCCATCGACGGCGTCAAGCTGCCGTCGAATGCATCCAAGGCCAAGAGCGGCACGCGTGCCGACTTCGAGCGCGAAGCCGCAAAGATGGAAGCGGCCGTGCAGCGCATGATCGGTGAGCAGAAGGCGCGCGATGCGCAAGCGAGCAATGACGACGCAGCCCGTGCACAGCGCACCCGAGAGCGCTTGAGCCACGAAGCAGCAAAGATCCGCGACTGGCTCGCGCGCAACCCACGTGACAGGCAAGGCGCCAAGGGCGCGCTGCGCCTGTCCAACCGCACCGACAACGACTCGGCCAAGATGGCCACCGCCAAGGGCGTGGTCCAGGGCTATACCGGCGTGGCCACGGTCGATGCGGCCCACCAGATCGTGGTCGATGCCCAGGCACACGGCACCGGATCGGAACAGGAACTGCTGTTGCCAGTGATCGATGCAAGCAGCGCACAGCGCAAAGAGCACACCGCGATCTGCGCTGACGCCGGCTATCACTCCGAGAAGAACCTCGCCGGGCTGGAGAGCCGGAACGTCCCCGCCTGGGTGTGTGACAACGGTTACCGGCAGCGCGACCCGAGATACGCCGATCAGGCCAGACACAAAGCAAAGCCTGACGCGCTGTGGGACAAGAGCGAGAAGGCGAAGCTGGCACGCACGGCCAGCAAGAACACGCGCTACGCCAACACCGACTTCACCGAAGCGGAAGACCGCAGCCACTGCCTCTGCCCGGCGGGCAAGCGCCTCTATCGCAACGGCGCCGAATGCACGATCAACGGCTACGCCGCCACCAAGTACACCGGTGCCGAGCGCGACTGCGTGCCGTGCGAGCAGCGCAGCCGCTGCCTGCGCACGCCAGAGAAGACCAAGGTGCGACAGGTCGCTTTCTTCCGCGGCAAACGCGACGGCGTCGAATCACACACCGAGCGGATGAAGCGGCGCATCGATTCCAGCGAGGGCAAGCGGATGATCGCCGCGCGGTTTGCCACCGTAGAGCCGGTGTTCGGCAACCTGCGGCACAACAAGCGGCTCGCCCGCTTCACGCTGCGCGGGCGCACAAAAGTGGATGGGCAATGGAAGCTGTACTGCCTGGTGCACAACATCGAAAAGCTCGGGCACCACGACTACGCAAATTAGGTAAGCTCGCGGGCAAGCCACGACGCCGGCATTGCGCCGATCAAAGGCCACGGCTGAGGTCAGGAGACGACGATGAAACGAAGATTGCGGAGCTGAAATGAGGATGAACGACTTCGGACCGGCCAAGGCCGGCAGCAACCGCTTGCCCCGAGATGGGGTTTTTCTACAGCGTCGTTAGCCCTCAAGGAACCCCATGCGAGCACTAGTGATTCCGCCTGCCGCACAACGTGATGACGACGCTGTCCAAATGCTCAGCGCTTGGGTAGCGGAGCGTGGGCTCCATTGCACGATGAACGTCGGAATGTGGAGCGCACAGGGGATGGACGAACCTGCCGCTTGGGGCACTTTGCTCGCGGATGTTATCCGTCATTTATCGAATGCAATGGCGGAGGAGCTAGGCGCGGCACCCACCGCGACCACCCGCACGATTGTTGATGGTCTCCTCGAAGAGTTGAATGAACCAACGTCCAATGTGAGTGGTGGCTTTCATGCTGGTCATTCTTAACCGCCTGTCCCTCATTCCGGCGTTGTGGGCTAACACTCCGGTCGAGGCGCGGCTTCGCCGCTGGGACGCCGTGCCGGCGAGGCCGGCCCGGCGCCCTTCACCTTCACGTTGGGCACCTTGACGTCGTACGGGATGAATCGGAGCACTTTGCGTCGGTTTGATAGAACTGCTCGCGCCTGTCTGACGAGCATCGCGCTTGCTTGCTCCTGCATGACGGCGGCCGCACAGAAGACTCTGTCGATGCCGTCCTCATCCATGGAACCTACGTTTGCAAGCGGAGCCGCGCTAAAGATAGATCTCTTCGCTTACCTGTTCACTTCACCTGCGCGTTGGGATGTCGTTGTCTACCGTAGCGCCGACGGAAGACATTTCCTGGCGAAGCGAGTTGTAGGAATTCCCGGCGATACGGTCTCCTATGACCGGACCAAGCGCCTGCACGTGAATGGCGTTGCGGTTACTCTCACCCCGATTGAACTCAAGACGCCTCGCGAGTTGCCGAACGTGCGAACTTTCGTGGAGGCGATAGACGCAGAGCAGCATCTCATTCAGCTCCGCGATGGCGCGCCCGCCGTTGCAATTGAGGCCATCGAGGGCTTTCCTTGGCATGACCGCTGTACATACGCTCACGGCGGGTTCACCTGCACAGTACCGCCGAGGCACTTCTTTGTACTGGGAGACAATCGCGACTCAAGCAGGGATAGCCGGTACCAAGGGTTCGTTCCCGAGGAAAGCATTGGAGGTCGCGTCGAGAATGCACCACCTATCCAAAGTGTGCGCTGAGGTGCCCAATCCATCGTATATGGACTCCCTCAAAATCAAGACTGATCGATAGTCTGGTTTCTCCGGGTAGATCACTTGCAGTCATCTATCCGGCATCGTAATGGGTTCAGAGTGACCCGTGCCGACATGGAATCTGTGCGGGGCGCGCCAATCGATACAAGCGGCACGCGTTTGGCTGTCGGAAGAGTTATCGGCGTTCGTCCCCGAGGGTGTGACCCGGTTGGCCATGATGGGCGATCTGTCTCGTGGCAAGCGGTGGCGGGAGGGGGTGACTCTGCTCAGGCAGTCACGGCGAACGAAGCCTGGTCTGCCTTTCTTGCAAGCCGGGGTTGGGGGTCACCGTAGACGGCGGCATCGCGCAGCACGCTGTAGCAGATGCGCGCTTGGATGATCGCCGCCCGCTTCACGCTGCGCGGGCGCGCGCGAACGGATTGGCAGTGGAAGCTGTACTGCCTGGGGCACAACATCGAAAAGCTCGGGCACCACGGATACGCAAATTAGGTAAGCTCGTGGGCAGGCCACGACGACGGCATCGCGCCAATCACGGGCCACGGCTGACGTCAGGAGACGGCGATGAAACGAAGATTGCGGAGCTGAAATGAGGATAAACCACTTCGGACCGGCCAAGGCCGGCAGCATCTGCTTGCCCCGAGATGGGGTTTTTCTACAGCGTCGTTAGGCATTATGCGTAATTTCGAGACCGACAACCCGTCCATTTTCGAACGCTGCTTTGCGGCCGCTTTCTCCGGCGTGGCTGCGGGAGCAACGTATGCAACCTTGCTGTTCTTTCACACAGGCACATGGGGCGCTGAGCAAGTAGAAGCATTTAAGGACATCGGCAAGTGGATTGTCCTTGCTGGAGCCGTTGTAGGTTTTTTGGGAGGTATCTCTTTGGTCGTGTGGATTTGGGGCGAAATCTGGGACACATCAAGCCAGCCTCTCTTCTCACTTCGCACTGCTGTTGCTTTGTTGGCCTTATCTGCAATTGCATATGGCATATTTATGCACATGCCTAAATGAACAAATCCACCCAGCCTTCGCGCCCCAGCCTAACTGGTCGTTCAACAAGAGGCCTACCAGCTTCGCTGGCTGCGTCCTGTTAACTCGGGCGTCAGACATCTATGGCCGAGCCTTCACCGTGGCGCACTCAGGTGGCTTCCGACGTAATTCGTGACGGGCTCGGGGTAGAACTCATCGACGGTGCGGATCTAGTCGTGGCTGCGGTGTTCCGATGCGATGCCGATCACACCGTTTCCTTCAGCCAGTTCGTTGAGTCTGTTCCGTTGCATGCTATCGAAATGCTTATCGCGCGCGCGAGGGATCGTCTGGATCCATTCGAGGACGGCAAGCCTTTGAGCTACGGCGAACGCGATGCCTAACCTTGTGTTCGATCGGACCCTCCGCGGCAAAGGCTCTCGTGGCCTTGCTCTTCATTTCTGGCAGCTCCGGCCTTTGCCGTTCCGGGCCGCTCAACGCGAACGTTCGGCGTCACAAGCATGAACTCTGATCAACGGTTCCGCGATCTCGGTGACGAGGATCGAAAATGGCTATCCGACCAACGGCGCACGATTGAAAAGCTGCTTGCCGGGAATCCCGATGCACAACTCAAGTATCAGACTTCGGCCGGAAAGCTCGGCACCATCCGGGCAGTGTTAGAGGGTTGCACCTTTCGATCTGATCAGACCTTTGAACTCCAGGGTCTCGGCATCATCCTCGGGGACGCACTATCTGCTGAGATGGGTTTGGTTTGGAAAATGCTCGAAGATCAGTACGGAATCAGCCCATGTCTCGTGGCGGAAGGAACATCGGTTGTTTTGTATCCACAGACCATGATTTCAAAGCGCATTGAGCGTGGTGAGGCAGTCGACGTGTTTGATCTCTTTAACTCGGTATGCGATCAGATTGAAGATTTGAAGGCGAGGGGGGCTGAGATGACGCCGAATTCGTCATTCCAGCGGACCTGTCGCAGCAATGGAGGCTGTATTGCCTGGTGCACAACATCGAGAAGCTCGGGTGCCACGGATACGCAAATTAGGTAAGCTCACGGGCAGGCCAAGACTACGGCATCGCGCAGGTCACGGGCCACGGCTGACGTCAGGGGACGACGATGCAACGAAGATTGCGGAGCTGAGATGAGGATGAACCACTTCGGACTGGCCAAGGCCGGCAGCAACCGCTTGCCCCGGAATGGGGTATTTCTACAGCGTCGTTAGGTATCATGGCTGATCTGTCGCGTGCAGCCATTATGCTGAACTCCGTTCTTGTATTCGTAGGGGTTGGGCCATTGATCGGCATGATTGGGATGCTGACAGACGCGCAGGTTGGGCCAATTTGGCCACTGTTCTTTCTCTTCGTATTTCCTGTGATGTTTGCCTATCAAGTAGGCGTTCAGGCTGCGATGATCGCTGGTCTGATATTTGGCATGACTATGTCTAGCTCGCTTAGATGGAGAAAAGCACAGACATCACGAATCCAGGTAGGTATTGCGATTGCTCTTGGAGCGCTTTCTGGGTACGTTGGGTTCTGTCTCCAAGCGGTACCCGAGAATTTTCACGTAGAAGACTGTACGTCTCCCGGTGCCATATTCGTTGGCTGCCTACCAGGCGTACTTTGCGGCTTGATTGTTCACTTAACATCGGAATGGCATAATTCCTAGCCTTTCGTATATGAACTCCCTCCAAAATCAAGACTGACCGACAGTCTGGTTTTACCGGGTAGATCACTTGCAGTCATCTATCCGGCATCCGTAGTGGGTTTTGAGTGATCCGTGCCGACATGGAATCTGCGCGGCGAGCGCCAATCGATACAAGAAGCACGCGTTTTGCCGCGGGAAGGGGTATAGGCGTTCGCCCCTGAGGGTGTGACCAAATCGGCCCTGATGGGCGATGTGTTTCATGCCCTGTAATGTTGGGAAGTGCAGGCCCTTCTCATACGATGTTTCAATGGCGATACGCGAAGCCCTCGAATCCGATCTCGAAGCGCTGGTGGCGGTGTTCACCGCGGCGGTACATGCGCTCGCTGGCGGCGCATACACCGCCGAACAGTGCGCCGCTTGGGCACCGATTCCGCCGGATCCGGAGGTCTGGCGCAACCGGCTGTCCGCGTTGAACGTGCTGCTCGCGTGCGAGGGTGAGCAGGTGGCCGGTTTCATTGGCTATGCGCCGAGCGGGCATGTCGATCTGCTGTTCACCGCGCCGCAGTTCGCCCGCCGGGGCGTGGCGACGGCGCTGTTCGGTGCGGCGTGCGCGGACATGCGCCGTTCGGGCGCGCAGCGCCTGAGTACCGAGGCGAGTCTGGCCGCCCGGCCCTTTTTCGAGCGGCAGGGCTTCGCGGTGGTCGCGGAAGAGGACGTGCTGCGGCAGGGCGTGGCATTGCGCCGATTCCGGATGACCCGCGACCTGCGTGTACAGGGCGCGTAATCGGCGGAGAGCGCGGCCGGCGACCTCGCATTGCTATGATCGTCCGTCGCCCGGCGATCCGCCGGCGTTGAGGGCGATCTTCATTCCCGGCGGGCCTGTTCCGGAATGCATTCATGCGCACAAGCAGCTGGTATTCGAATTTCGCGAAGGCGACCGCGCGTTTCTGCGGGCGGCCACGGGTGTTTGTCGTGGCGCTGCTGGTCATCGTGGTCTGGCTGGTTACCGGGCCGATCTTCGACTACAGCGACACCTGGCAGCTGGTGATCAATACTGGCACCACCATCGTCACCTTCCTGATGGTGTTCCTGATCCAGAACACGCAGAACCGCGACACCGAGGCGATACAGGTGAAGCTCGACGAGCTGATACGCGCGACCCGCGGCGCCCACAACGCGCTGCTCGATCTGGAAGAACTGGAAGACGAAACGCTGGACGCCTTCCGCAAGCGCTATCAGCTGCTCGCCACACATGCGCGGGCGGAGATGGGGCGCGGCTTCGAGGACACCGGCACGCCCGAGGCCTAGACCGGGGACGCCGCGGCAGGCCTTCACCGCTGCGGATCAGGACGCGGCTGGATTGCCTGCGCGCCAGACCCACCCGGGCGCCGGGGCCGACGCAGATCGCGCCGGTTCCGGCCGGCCGCTGCCTCCGGCGATGACCGGTGTCAACGCGCCGCAGTCGTGCGCGTAGACTCCGGTGTTCCGACAACAGAGGTTTTACGCATGAGAGTACTCATCGCACTGGCGATACTCGTTTCATCCCTTGCCGGCTGCGCGGTCTATACGCCGTCCGGCGCCGTCGTGATTGACCCCGCGGGGCCGCGTGGTTCGGGCGGCGGATTCTGCCCGCCGGGTCAGGCCAAGAAGGGCAACTGCTGAGCCGCTGAAGCCCGCACGCCGGGTTCTTCCGGTGCAGCCGCAGCGCGTGGCGGACTCCGGCGCCCTGCGCCCCGGCCTGCGTGCTGCGCGGCCGGTGCGCAGCGCAGGCTGCCGTGCCCCGAAAGGACGTCGAACGCGCGCAGACCTGCACGGTCTACGCCGCCACAGGAGGACGCATGAAAACCTATACGAAATCACCCGAGGCGATTGCCCGCCTCGACCCCGAGCAGTACCGCGTGACCCAGCAGAGCGGCACCGAATATCCGGGCACCGGCGAATACCTGCACAACCACGCGCCGGGCATTTACGTGGATATCGTGTCCGGCGAGCCGCTGTTCGCGTCGGGCGACAAGTTCGAGTCCGGCTGCGGCTGGCCGAGCTTTACGAAACCCATCGAGCCGGCGCACGTGGTGGAGCTGCGCGATTCCTCGCTCGGCATGATCCGCACCGAGGTGCGCTCGAAGCACGGCGACAGCCACCTCGGTCACGTGTTTCCTGACGGTCCGCGTGACCGCGGTGGACTGCGCTACTGCATCAACTCGGCGTCGCTGCGCTTCATTCACCGTGACGACATGGTGGCCGAAGGCTACGGCGACTATCTCGACCAGGTGGAGGACGTGCGATGAGCAGCGAACGAGCGGTGCTCGCTGGAGGCTGTTTCTGGGGCATGCAGCAGCTGCTGCGCCGTCTGCCCGGCGTGCTGTCGAGCCGGGTGGGCTACAGCGGCGGTGATGTGCCGAACGCGACCTACCGTAACCACGGCATGCACGCCGAGGTGATCGAGGTGGTGTTCGATCCGGCGGTGCTGAGCTACCGCCAGCTGCTGGAGTGCTTCTTTCAGATTCACGATCCGACGACGCCCAATCGCCAGGGCAATGATCGCGGGCCGTCCTACCGTTCGGCGATCTACTGGTGCAGCGAGGCGCAGCGCGAAGAGGCGCTGCGCACCATCGCCGACGTCGATGCCTCCGGTCTGTGGCCGGGCAAAGTGGTGACCGAAGTCGAACCGGTGGGCGATTTCTGGGAAGCCGAAGCGGAGCACCAGGACTATCTGGAGCATTTCCCGAACGGCTACACCTGCCACTTTCCGCGGCCGAACTGGGTGCTGCCGCGCAAGGCCTGATTGGTTGCGGGGCAGGGCTTCAGCGGGGAGGGTACGCGGTTTGCCGAGGCTGCATCGCGGCGGGGGCGCCGCTCCCACGGGGCATGCTCCGCGGGTGAATATCCGGTGGGAGCGGCGCCTTCGCCGCGATGGGGCGGGCGTATTGTGCTGCTGTCTTTCCACGGTCAGACAGCGGTGAATTGAAGACGCTCGATCCGGCGTACTGCCCAACGGGCTGCACCGGTTACTTCCCCGGCCGAACCGCGGGCTGCCGCGCAAGGCCTGATTGTTTGGGAGCAGGGCTTCAGCGGGGAAAGTACGCGTTTCGCCGAGGCCGCATCGCGGCGGGGGCGCCGCTCCCACGGGGCATGCTCCACCGGTGAATATGCGGTGGGAGCGGCGCTTTCGCTGCGATGGGGCGGGCGTAGTGCGCCAGCTATCGCTGCCGCACTACCGCTGCGCAATGACGAAAGCAGACGCCACAAACGAAAACGGCGGACATGGGCACCCCCCATGTCCGCCGTGAGCTGCCGCTGTGCGGCGCTGCTTGCTAGGGCTGCGTGCCGCCCGGCAGCACTTCTCCGTCGTCGAACTTCGACAGCCACTCGATGGTGGTGGGCTTGTAGCGCACCAGACCCTTGTACTCGGCCAGTTCGTTCGGCAGCGTGCTCAGCACGCGGTGGAAGCGCTTGGCCCAGCGCGGGTGGGTGGCCAGATCGTTCATGCTGGCCAGATAGCCGCGGATCGAGAACAGCATGCCGTTGCTGCGCGGCAGACGGAACAGGGCCTGCAGTTCGACCCGCAGATGCACCTTGTCACCGACGTTGTCCGGCGTGACGCTGGCACGGTCCGGACCCCACTCGGGGTAGGTTTCCGGCGAGGTGTCGAGGCGCGGGTTGATGGTCATGGTCCAGTTCAGGCGGCGTACCGGGCGGCTCTGCTGCAGCATGAGCAGATACTTCAGCGCGCGGTCGAACACGCCCAGTTCGTGGGCCAGCGGCACCGGGCCGTGCCATTCCATGAAGCTCATGCCGGCGTCGAACATGAGCGACCAGTCGGCCTGCGAGGTGATCATGCCGGAGTCGGCGAACAGGTTGTTGTCGCGCTGGTCCATGATGACGAAATCACCCTGACACTGGCGGCCGATGTACTCGAACGGCGGGCAGGGCAGCGTTGCGGCGTCGCCGAAGGTGAAGGTCTGGTCGATGCCCAGCGGCTTGTTAACCCAGTGCCAGCGCTCACCGTCCTTGGTCAGCGTGAACAGTTCGGGGTAGTCGCGCGACAGCGACTCCATGATCAGTTCCAGCGTGTCCCACTCGGCGTCCATCATGTGCGGCAGTGACACGCAGCGGCCCGGGTCGCGCTCGAGCGTGATCGCGCGGTCACGCATTTCGGCGATGTAGTGTTCGTCGATGTCGAAGGCGTTCTCGAACACCGAACCTTCCGGTCCCTTGGTGTGCGGCTCCATGTTGACCGAGTACATGTACTGGTCCTGATGGAAGGGGAAGGGGAAACGTTTGATGGCCTGGGGCGAGTTGCGGTAGGTGTAGGTACCGCGGAAGGTTTCGTCCGGCTTGAATGCGATGGTCATGGTGTGCTCCTCCTCACAGGTTCAGCGTCAGGCAACCGCCCTTCAGGCGGGAGACGCAGGGCATGATCTTTTTGCCCGAGGCGCGTTCTTCGGCGCTCAGGTACAGGTCGTGATGGATCAGTTCGCCGCTGGCGTCGACCACTTCCAGTTCGCACTGGCCACAGGCGCCGCCACGGCACAGGTAGGGCGCATCGACGCCCTGCTGTTCGATCGCTTCCAGCAGTGACAGGTCGCTCGGCACGGTGAAGGCCTTGCCCGACAGCGTGAGCTGCACGTCGAACGGTTCGCCGCCGGTCGGCGCCAGGAACTGCTCGCTGTGCAGGTGGCTTTCCGGCCACCCGAGCGCCTTGCCGGCGTTCATGCTGGCGGCCACCATGCCGCCCGGGCCACAGATGTAGAAGTGGGTGCCCAGCGGGCGGCCGGCCAGCAGCGACGAGAACTCGATCTGTTCGCGGCGCGACTGCACGTAGTGATGGATGCGGCCCGGAGCCAGCGCTTCGAGCTCGTCGACGAACACGCCGTACTCCGGCGCGCGGTAGGCGTAATGCACTTCGAAGTCGGCGCCGAGGCGGGCCAGTTCGCGTGCCTGCGAAAGAATCGGCGTAATGCCGATGCCGCCGGCCACCAGGATGTGGCGGCGGCCGAGGCGGTTCAGCGAGAACAGGTTCACCGGCGCGGAAATGTCGATGCGCATGCCTTCGCGCGCCTGTTCGTGCAGCCAGCGCGAACCGCCGCGCGAATCTTCCTGCTTGCGCACGGCCACCCGCCAGGTCTTGCGGTCGGTCGGGTCGCCGAGCAGCGAGTATGGATTGCGGTGCGGGCGGTCGCTCAGCGGCAGCGACAGCACGATGTGGCTGCCGCCGGAATAGATCGGGAAGTCATCGCCGTCGGTGCGCGACAGGCTGAATTCGCGGATGCCCGGCGCCAGGTCGCGGATGCGTCGGATTTCGACGTTCAGGGATGCGCTGCTCATGGGTAAGCCACCTCCGCAGCAGGCACTTCGCCCGGCACTTCGGCATCGATCTGGAAGCCCATGTAGGCACCCAGGCGACGGGAGAAGTGATCGCGCACGAACAGCGATCGGCCACAGCCGCTGCATGAAACGATATTGGTATGCACGCCGCGGGTGATGGTGCGGCAATGGACGCAGAACACCGGGCGCGCCTTGGTGCCCAGCTGTGCGTGACGGATTTCGTCGCGGCTCACGCCGAAGGTTTCGGCCAGCTGCGAGACCTGCCAGATCGCGTCTTCGGAGCCGGCGAGGTAGATGCGCGTGCCCATCTGCGCCACGTAGAAGGCGTCACGCAGTACTTCCAGCGCCTCGGCCAGGGTGTGCGCCTCGAGGTAGAGGGCGGTGTCCGGCAGGTTCTGCGACCACACGCTGCGGCTGTCGTCGGCCGGGCGCAGATGGACGAGCGTGAGCGTGCCGCCGGGCGGATTGGACAGCAGGCGCTGCGCTAGCGCAGCGTCTTCGGCGCTGACGAACAGGATGTGGTGCGTGCCGGTACGGTCCCATTCGAGCTCGGCGTAGATCGGCTGGCTTTTGGTGGCTAGGGTGGACATGCGGCGTCTCGATACGTGGTGTTGCAGGGTGCCGCCGCGCGCGGCAATCCACGCGCGGCGGTGGGATCAGAGCGCGATCAGCGCTTCTTGTCCGGATGGGTGCGCTGACGCAGCGGGTCGTAGAACGGCGTCGGCACGACCAGCGCGGCCAGCTTGCCGGCCTTGGCTCCGATCGTCAGGCGGGTGCCCAGATTCGAATGCGACGGCTTCAGGTGCACCATGGCCAGCGACTGCATCAGCAGGCGGCTGTACGAGGCCGAGGTGACCACGCCGACTTCCTTCTCGCCGTCATAGACCTTGGCGCCTGCTTCCACCGCTTCGTGGTGGGTCACGATCATGCCGGCCTGCTTGACGCGCTCACGGCCCTTCAGTGCGAGCACGGCGGCCTTGCCGATGTAGTCGCCCTTCTTGTCGAGGTCGACCGCCCAGTCCATGTTCACTTCCCACGGCGTGGTGTCGCCTTCCGGCATTTCGAACGGGAAGAACAGCAGGCCGCCTTCGACGCGGGTCAGATCCAGCGCGGTCCAGGAGCAGGGGATGACGCCCTTCGGCTTGCCGGCTTCCACGATGGCGTCCCACAGGAACACGGCGTCAGCAGCGGTGCAGTACACCTCGTAGCCGCGCTCGCCGGAGTAGCCGCCGCGGCCCAGAGTCACCTTCTTGCCGAACAGCGTGGTTTCGACGTGGTTGAAGTAGGGCAGCGCAGCCAGGTTGGCCGGGGTGTGCGGGGACAGCACGTCGAGCGAGACCGGGCCCTGCAGCGACAGGATGTGCACATCCAGGTCGGCGGCGATGGTCACGTTCTTGCCGACCGACAGTTCGGCCAGGGTCTTCGGCGTGGCGCCGCTGCCGTGCGAAATGCGGAATTTGTCGGCGGCATCGCGGATGATCATGATGTCATCGACCAGTGCGCCGGCTTCGTTCACTTCGCCGCCGAGGCGGGCGGTGCCCGGCTTCAGCTTGGTCACGTCGATGGTGACCAGGCGGTCGATCACGGCTTCGGCGTCCGGGCCGGACACGTTCACGATGTTCAGCGCCGACACGTCGTACAGGCCGGCGCGCGAGCGGGTGGCGATCACTTCATCGTGCGGGCAGCTGTTGTAGCTCCACGGGATCGGCATGTTGTTCCACGTATCGCCATCCAGCTTCGAGCCGAGCTGACGGTGACGCTCGTTCAGAATCGAATTCCTTTGCATTTCCCGGTTCTCCTTGTCTGAGGTGTCGCCGCGCAGCGCGTGCGATCTGAGACCGATTCTGTTGCCGGGGGCAGGGGCGGACAATTCTCAAGAGGGGTTACCCCCTAGGTGGTATGTGCGCCGCCGCATGGGCTGCGTAGGCTTTGCCCATCACGACAGCGGAGACGCAGGATGGCGACAGCGGGCGGTTACACGGGTGCGTGCCTGTGCGGCGGGGTGCGATACGCGATCAGGGGCACGCTCGATGCGCCGGTGGCCTGTCACTGCAGCCAGTGCGCACGCACCAGCGGCCACCATGCGGTGATGGCCTGCTGTGCCGACGCGGATCTGGACGTATCCGCCGGCGGCACGCTGCGCTGGTACGCCTCATCAGCCAGCGTGAAGCGCGGCTTCTGCGAGCGGTGCGGCGGCAACCTGTTCTGGAAGGACGCGACCAGCGCGGTCACCTACGTGACCGCCGGCACGCTGGACCGGCCGGCCGGGCTGAAGCTGTCGGCCCACATCTTCGCCGGCTCGCGCGCCGACTATTACGACATCGACGACGATCTGCCGCGCAGCGACGCCTGGTAGGCCGTTTCCGGCCCCGCGGCGGCGGTCGGGCTGCGCCGGATGACGACTCCATCGCGACCGGCCGCGTACCCCGTGCGGGCCGGCCGGCACATCGGCGCCTGAAATGAAAAAGGGCGAGGAACGGCTTTCGCCGCTCCGCGCCCTGCTGCCTGCGGACTGCGATCAGGCGCGCACGCGCGCCTTGGTCGGGTCGTAGTGCGAGGTCTTCACCTGTGTGGCCTTGATGCGCTTCTGGTGGCCGTCCAGCTTGCCGACTTCCACCGTGGCGCCCAGTTCGACCGCCGACACGTCCAGTCGCGCCAGCGCGATGGTCTTGCCGAGTATCGGCGAACGGGTGGTGCTGGTGATCTGGCCGATCTGCGCGCGACCGTTGAAGATCGGATCGCCGTGCGCCACCAGTTCGGTGCCTTCGATGTCGAGGCCGACCATGACGCGCGCCGGGTGGGCCTTGCGGCGCTCCAGCGCGGCCTTGCCGACGTAGTCATCCTCCTTGTCGGCCGCCACCGCGAAACCGATGCCGGCTTCGAACGGGTCGGTCTGGTCGCAGAAGTCGTACTCGGCGAAGATGAGCGCGGCTTCGATGCGCAGCATGTCGAGCGCGGCCAGGCCCATCGGCGCAATGCCGTGCGGCTCGCCGGCTTTCGCGATGGCGTCCCACACCTGCACCGCGTGCTTCGGGTGGCACCACACTTCATAGCCCAGTTCGCCGGTGTAACCGGTGCGCGACACGACGACCGGCAGGCCCTCGATCTTGCCCACGGTCAGGCGGAACCACTTCAGTTCGTCCATCGACGCATTGCCCGGCGGCGTGACCACGATTTCGCGCAGGATGTCGCGCGACTTCGGGCCCTGCACCGACAGGTTGTGCAGCTGGTCGGTGGAGGACTTCACCCACACGCGCAGGTTGTTCTTCGCCGCCAGTTCGCGCAGCCACACGCCGCAGTAGTCGTCGCCGCACACCAGACGGAAGTTGTTCTGGCACAGCCGGAACACCGTGCCGTCGTCGATCATGCCGCCGTGCTCGTAGCAGAGCGCGGTGTAGACGATCTGGCCGACCGCCAGCTTGCGGATATTGCGCGTCGTGGCCAGCTGCAGCAGCTGCTCGGCGTCCGGGCCGGTGATTTCGAACTTGCGCAGCGCGGACAGATCGATCATCACCGCGCGTTCGCGGCAGGCCCAGTATTCGTCGATCGGGCCGTTGGACGAGAACGAATCCTGCAGCCAGAAGCCGCGGTACTCGACCATGCGGCGGGTGAGCGCGGAGGTGCGGGCGTGGAAGCCGGTCTCGCGGGTCAGTTTTGGGGCGGCGTCGGGCGTCATGCGGTGTGCGATCCCTTTGGAGAAGTTGTTCGAGGCGTCATAGACCCGGACGTGGATGTCGGTGGGGTTCCAGCCGTTGGCCGGGTCGATGTCGTCGGTGCAGGACGAGGAGGCGCAGACCAGATCGGTCATCGCGCGCAGCAGCACGTAGTCGCCGGCACGCGACCACGGTTCGTCCAGGCTGATGCTGTCGTCGTGATTGACGATGGTGTTGTAGAAGAAGTTGATCGCCGGCCAGCCTGCGCGACGCGCCACGCCGTGCGGTTCGAGCGCGTTGTTGAAGTTGTCGCTGCAGTTGGCGTGACCGGGGTAACCCATGTCGTCGTAGTACTTCGCGCTGCAGGCGAGCATGAAGGTGTCGTGGCGGCCGACGGTGTCGCGGACCACCTCGACCAGCGGTACCTGGCGCTCGTCGTAGTACTTGTTCAGCAGGCCGGGGCCGGGGCTGGCCGAACCCATGAGCGTGCGCGTGGTGGTCGGGTCGAGGTCGTATTCCTGTCCCTGCGCCAGCGCGGCAGCGTCGAAGGCGAGGAAGTCGGAGCACTGGCGGCCATCGACGTCGATCACCTGGATGTAGTCACCGGCCTTCACGCGGTAGGCGTGCGCGGTGCCGGCACCGATGCGCAGGTCGAGCACCGGCGGAGCCAGCGGCGGCGGCGCGATGCCGGCCACCGGTTCGGCGCACTCGACGTCGGCGATCAGTTCGGTGGGCGCGTTCTGCGCGTCGGGCTGCATGTCTTCGCCCGGTGCGTGCAGCGCGCAGCGCACGGCGCCCGGCGCGGCAATGATGCGCTGGCCGCCGGCCAGTCCGTCGCTGCCGAACACCTCGGCACGGACCAGGCTCCAGCCGGCCGGCGCACCGCTGAGCAGCGCGCGGGCGAAGGCCGGCACGTCGGCCGGGGTGGTGACGGGCAGACCGGGCAGCATGGCTTCCGCGATGCCGGCCGGGCCTGCGACATAGAGATGGCCCGGTTGCAGACCTTCCGGGTCGGTCAGCGTGAGGCGGTCGCCGGCGGCCAGGTCGAAGGAGACCGAGCAGCCACCGGCGGCGACGTGGCGGACATGGCGTGCTCGCGTTCGCGCGGCAGTCGCCGGATTCAGCGTAGGTTCGACGATCGTGTTCATGTCTTGGAAGCACCTGCGACCCGGCGTGTCCGAGGGAGGTCGGACAGACCGGGTCGCGTCAGGATGGATCGATCAGCAGGTCCGGCGCGGTGGCGTCAGACCTGGGCGCGTCAGGCCTGTTCGGTCGATTCCGGCTCGTTCAGATAGGCCTTGAGCGAGTCGTCGAGCGCTTCCAGCCACGAGGTGTGGTGCGGCGTGGCCATGGTGCCGGTCATCAGCGAGCGGTAGCACTTGTTGCGGTAGCCCATGATGTCTTCGTACTTGTCCTGCTTCCATTCCAGGAAAGTGCGGTTCACTTCGGGAATCGGGAAGCTCGGATAGTCGGTGCCATCGATCAGGTGCTGGATGTACTTGCCCTGGAATTCGAACATCTGCTGGGCGTCTTCCAGCGTCAGTTCCTCTTCGCGCCACTTCATGTCCTCGGCGTGCATCTCTTCGTACGACGGCACCGGCAGGCGGCCGAGAATGACGTCGCGCGCGTACCAGGCCTGGGCGTCGAACATGTTGAAGCTGTACCACTGATCCTGCATGCCCAGGTACATCAGCTGCGGGTTCTCCTCCCACATGATGCCCTTGTACAGATTGAGCGGCCACAGGCGGTTGTCGGTCTTCAGGCGCAGCTCTTCGGCCAGGAAGGGGAAATGGTGCTTGTAGCCGGTGCACAGGATGATTGCATCGATGTGCTTGCTGGTGCCGTCGGCGAAGTGCGCGGTCTTGCCGTCCACGCGCAGCAGCTGCGGCTTCTCTTCCCAGTTGGCGGGCCACTTGTAGCCCATCGGGTTGGTGCGGTAGCAGCTGGTGATCGAGCGGGCGCCGTACTTGTAGCACTGCGAGCCGATGTCTTCCGCCGAGTAGCTGGCGCCGACGATGAGCACGTCCTTGTCCTTGAATTCCAGCGCGTCGCGGAAGTCGTGGGCGTGCAGCACGCGGCCGCCGAAGCTTTCGAAGCCCGGGAAGTAGGGCACGTTCGGGGTCGAGAAGTGACCGCTGGCGACGACGACGTAGTCGAACTCTTCCGAGTAGGTCACGTCCTGGTCGTAGTTGTGCACGGTGACCGTGAACTTCTTGGTCGCGTCGTCAAAGGTGACGTTGCGGGCGGCGGTGTTGAAGCGGATGTACTTGCGCACGCCGGCCTTTTCAACGCGGCCCTTGATGTAGTCCCACAGGACTTCACGCGGAGGGTAGGAGCCCATCGGGCGACCGAAGTGTTCGTCGAAGGTGTAGTCGGCGAATTCCAGACATTCCTTCGGGCCGTTGGACCACAGATAACGGTACATGCTGCCGTGCACCGGCTCGCCGTGCTCGTCCAGGCCGGTGCGCCAGGTGTAGTTCCACATGCCGCCCCAGTCGGACTGCTTTTCGTAGCAGACGATCTCGGGAATATCGGCACCCTTGGCCTGGGCTGACTGGAAGGCCCGGAGCTGGGCAAGGCCGCTGGGGCCGGCACCGATGATGGCAACGCGCTTCTTCATGATCTGTATCCCTCTTCTGTGGTCCGTGTGTGGATACGACCGCGGCATGTTCCTGTCCGCGCGGTCGCGGGCTGGACGCAGGACTGTCGCCGCGTCTCAGGTGCGGCGAATGATGCGAAGGCGGATCAACCCCCACAATTCTCAAGAGGGATTACCCCCAAAGGGGTAAGGGGTTTTGCGGCGCTGCGGCATACGGCTGCCGCGAGAACGCTGCGCAGCGGGGGCGGGTGTTCGGATCGTGGGCGCTGGCGCGGTTGCCGGCCCGGGCGTCATTCCTTCTGCATGCAGCGACGGCGCTCAGAAGCGCAGCAGGAGAGGGAGCCGGGCGCGCGCTTACCTCTTTGTGGGTAATCCCTTGTGAGAATTGTTCCGACAACTGTGCGCTTCCAATAATCGGCCCGACATCGCAACACCGTGCACTCCTGCCGGTCGCGAAGTGCGGGGAGATCAGTGTGACGCAGCGCCACTGCCATTCGTACCACCGCTCGCCGGACTGCCTTGCGGCGTCCGCTCCGCCCGCCCTTTCCTGTCCGCCGGCTGCATCGACGCAGCCGGAGGCATCTCCGCTTCACCCCGTCCCGAGTATCGAGGTTCGCATCCGGCAGCGCCGTCGGGTCGCGGACCGACTCATAACCGGTTGGCTATGGGCAGGCCTTCCGTTTCTCAAATCGCCCGAAACCGTGGATCAACAGAGGGAGAACTCCGTGTCAAATCATCGACGTCATCGCAGCACCCTGGGCGCAGCCATGCTTGCGCTGTTCGCCGTACCGTTCTGTGCGCAGGCGGAAGAGGCCCCGGCCCCTTCGTACACCATCACGTCGAACATCGGCGTGTTCTCGCAGTACATCTTCCGCGGCATTTCGTACACGCAGGAAAACCCGGCGGTGCAGGGCGGCTTCGATTTCGCGCACGAGAGCGGCGCCTATCTGGGCATCTGGGGCACCAATGTGAGCGATCTGGCGCTGTCGAACGCGACCGGCGAGATCGACGTGTACGGTGGCTATGCCAAGACCTACGGCGACTGGACGTTTGACGTGGGCTTCCTGCAGTTCATTTTCCCGGGCGGCAAGTATGATCCGTCGGGCGAGAGCCTGAACACGCTGGAACTGAACGCGGCGGTGACCTGGAAGTTCATCCAGCTGAAGTACTCGCATTCGGTGACCGACTACTTCGGTTTCAACGACAAGACCTTCGGTCTGGGTCGTGGCGACTCGGATGGTTCGCACTACCTCGAGGCGAACGCGAACTACGAGTTCCTGCCGACGTGGCAGCTGAACCTGCACGTGGGTCACCAGAAGGTGAAGAACTACGAGGAGTACAACTTCACCGACTGGAAGGTGGGCGTGACGAAGAGCTTCGACGGTGGCTGGCAGGCAGCGGTGGCCTATATCGACACCAATGCCGACAAGAACTTCTACACCATCTGCGACAACGGCATCCGCTGCAAGGACACCGGCGACAGCAAGTGGCTCGCCTACATCAAGCGCACCTTCTGATGAATCCCTGGGCGTCGGCGTAAGCCGGCGCCCTTTTCGTATCGAGGGAAATGACCATGAGCAGCAATGCAGATGTAATCGGCAGCATGTCTGGCGGGGCTTCGGCCAGCCGGGCTGAAAATGCCGCGCTGCACCGGAAGATCGACTGGACCGGTGCATTCTGGGTGGCCAGCGGCGTGCCCGCGCTGGTGCTGTTTTCGATCGGTGCCATCGCGGCGACCGTGGGCAAGCCGTCCTGGCTGGTGTGGACGCTGTCGATCGGCTTCGGTTTCATCCAGGCCTTCACCTATGCCGAAATCGCCGGCCTGTTCCCGCACAAGTCGGGTGGCGCGTCGGTGTACGGCGCGGTCGCCTGGGTGCGCTACAGCAAGCTGATCGCACCGGTGTCCGTGTGGTGTAACTGGTTCGCCTGGTCGCCGGTGCTCGCCATCGGTTCAGGGCTGGCCGCGGGCTACATTCTCGGCGCGCTGTTCCCGGCCGATGCCGCGATCAATACCTGGCAGCTCACGCTGGTCGATCTGAGTTCGATCAAGGCCGGGCTGTCGCTGCGCATCAACGCGACCTTCCTGGTCGGCGTGGTCATCCTGCTGGCGGTGTTTGCCATCCAACACGGTGGCATCCTGCGCTCTGCACGGACCACCATGGTGCTGGGTGTGGTCGCGCTGATTCCGCTGATGCTGATCGCGCTGGTGCCGCTGCTGACCGGTGACATTCCGTCGGCCCACTTCTCGCCGATGCTGCCGATCGCTCGCGACGCGCAGGGGCTGGTGATCGACGGTGCCTGGGACATGGCCGGCATCACGCTGATGGCGGGCGGCCTGTTCATCGCTGCGTGGTCTACCTACGGCTTCGAAACCGCGGTCTGCTACACCCGCGAATTCAAGGACCCGAAGAAGGACACCTTCAAGGCGATCTTCTATTCCGGCCTGCTGTGCATCGTGGTGTTCACGCTGGTTCCGCTGGCCTTCCAGGGTCATCTGGGCCTGGGTGAAGTGGTGACCCCGCCGGTGGTGGAAGCCGACGGTACGGTGTCGACTCCGGCGGTCTACAGCGGCATGCTGGCCCCGGAAATCTACAGCGGCATGGGCGTGGCGAACGTGATGTCGCACATGGTCGGCGGTGGCGAGATCGTGGCCAACCTGCTGGTGGTGATGCTGGTGCTGGCGGTGCTGCTGTCCATCATGACCTCGATGGCCGGCTCGTCGCGCACGCTGTACCAGGCATCGGTCGATGGCTGGCTGCCGCGCTACCTGTCGCACGTGAATGAGCACGGCGCCCCGACGCACGCGATGTGGACCGACCTCGGCTTCAACCTCATCCTGCTGCTGATGTCGGACTATGTGTTCGTGCTGGCCTGCTCCAACGTCGGTTACATCATGTTCAACTTCCTGAACCTGAATTCCGGCTGGATCCACCGCATCGACCGTCCGGACTGGGAGCGTCCGTTCAAGGCACCGAAGATCGTGCTCGGACTGGGCGTCATCCTGGGCTTCGTGAATCTGTCGCTGATGGGTCTGGGCGCCGACATCTACGGTGCCGGCACGCTGACCGCCGGTCTGGTGTTCGCCTCGCTCATCATCCCGGTGTTCCTGTACCGCCACTATGTGCAGGACAAGGGCCAGTTCCCGGATGCGATGCTCGAGGACATGCACCTCGGTGACGCGCTGCCCAAGGGCGGCAAACGCGCCGGCATCCTGCCCTACGTCACGCTGGCAGCTGGCGTGGTGGTGGTGATCGTGGCGCACAACCTCGCGGTGTACTGAGATCCGCGAACCGCCTGCGGTCCGCCGCAGGCGGCGCAGCAAGGGCCGTCCGGACTGATGTCCGGGCGGCCTTTTTCTTTGCGTGAACCCGCTGCATCGTCCGTCCGGTCGTGCAGGGAGCGTGATGCGGAATGCATCACGCATGGATTCTGAAGCGGGGTGCCGGGAGGGGCGCAGGAAAAGGACGGGTCACCCGCCTGTCATTGCGGTGCCTGCGGTTCTACCCCCTATGGCTTACTCCCTCTTGAGAATTGTGGGCCAGCAGGGTGATCGCAATAATGCTTCACATGCACCGGGCCGGTGCAGGCCTGTCCCGGCGGGCCGGGCAGACTTCGTCTGCTTCAGCGCTTCATCCGGCCGGCGCACTCGAGGGAACCCGGGAGCCCTCGGCTCTCCTCACCTTGGGCCGGCATGCGACATCAGCTCCTCCTGATATGCGCTGCCGGCGTCTTTTTTTGGTCAGCGCATCCGGGCCAGATTTTCGGCCGGTGCCTGCATCAGATCCCGTGCCACGTCCTCGATCTTGCGCCGCTGAGTGCGCGCGGTCTTGCGCAGCATTTCGAAAGCCGGTTGCCGCTCGATGCGCAGGCGTTCCATCAGGATGCCGACCGCGATGCTGATTTCCCGTCGCTCGTCGAGCGCGCGCTGAAGGTTCTGGCCGTTGCGGTGCAGGCGGCGCAGGTCTTCCGAACGTGCCAGCGCGGTACGCAGCGTAGGCAGCAGCTGTTCCACATCGATCGGCTTGACCAGATAGCCCAGTGCGCCGCGCTCCACCGCGCTGCGTACCCGACCCGGATCGCCGAATGCGGTCAGGAAAATGACCGGCAGCGACAGCTGGGCGTTGAGCAGCGCCGCCAGCTCCAGGCCCGACATGCCCGGCAGCTGTTCGTCGAGAATGACCAGATCGAAGGCGTGTTCCGCGATCTGGGGCATTGCCTCCTCGGCCGAACGGGCGACGGCGACACGGTAGCCGTGATCGCGCAGGCCGGCCGACAGCGTGGCGGAAATCAGTCTGTCGTCCTCGACCAGCAGCAGGTGAGGGCGCTGGTCCGGTTCTTCGTCCTGTGGGGTGCTCATCTTGGAAATCTCTTCAAAGCGCTCTTCAAAGCGTGATGATGGGGGGGCGCAGAAGCAGGTGTGCCTGCACCCGGTCGGCGTGCTGACGGTAGGTCAGTTCCGCATGTTCGGCTGGCAGGAGTGCCGCCAGCAGTTCCAGGCCCTGACCAAGGTGCCGGTGAGCCTGGAAGTCGAATCCTTCGGGCAGTCGTCCGTGATTGGCGATGACGATGCGTGCCCCTTCGCTGCACAGTTCGAGATCGATGCCGATGCCGTCCTCGTCTCCGTCGCTGCGGTGGTGTTTCACCGCATTCATCAGCAGTTCGTTCAGCACGACGGCCAGCGGCACCATTTCGGCGTCGGCGAGGATGCGCGTGTCGCCGCTGCGGTCATTCACCTGCAGCCGCACCGGCGACTGGAACAGGCCTTCGATGCTGCCGGCGATCATGCGCAGCAGATCGCCCAGCACCAGCGGTTCGCCCGGATGGCTGCCCTGCAGTTCGTGGATGACCGCGATCGACCTGACCTGACTGATGGCGCCGGTCAGCGCGCTGGCCAGACCCGGATGCTGGCCGGCGCAGCGTCGCAGCAGACCGACCACGCCCTGCAGGCTGTTCTTCATCCTGTGATGCGCCTCGCGCACCAGAGTTTCCGACTGCCGCTCCGCCTGCGCCAGCGTGTGCGCCTCGGCCTGCTTGCGTACCGTGATGTCTTCGGCCACGCCAGCCACCCGCACCCGGCCGCCCTGTGGCTGCCAGGGGAAGGCGCGGCAGTGCAGCCACATGAGCTGTCCGCCGGGGGCGACCATCCGGACCTCGACCTGGGCGTTGTCGCCCTGCGACTGCGCGGCCAGGAAGGTGTCGAATCGTGGCCGGTCGGGTGGTGCGATCAGCGTGCGCCAGTGCGCGATGTCATCCCTGCTCGGAACGCCGGACAGCGAGGTCAGTTCGGAAAAGGCCGGGCTGCCGTAATGGATGCGGCCGGTCTGCGGATCGCTCACCCAGAAGATTTCGCGGATGTGCTCGGCCAGCAGGTAGAAGCGCTCCTGCGCCGCCTGCATTTCCGCTTCCGCCCGTTTGCGGGCCCGGATGTCGCGTACCACCGCGATCACATAGTCACTGGCGTCGAGATGGATGCGTGCGCCGCTGACGTCCACCGGAATGATTTCGCCGTCGCGCGCGACGATCAGACCGTCGTCGTAGCGGGCGCTGCCGACAGTGCGGACCTGGTCGAAAGCCGCAGCGATGCGCACGGTTTCGCTCGCCGGATGGATCTGCGATACCGGACGCCCGGCCAGCTCGTCGCGCCGGTAGCCAAGCAGCGCCTCGGCGGCGGCGTTGGCGTCACGCAGTTCGCCGTCGGGTGAAAGCAGGAACAGGGCGTCCGGCACGCCGTCGAACAGCGGCTGCCATGCCGGCCGGTCTATGTCTTTGGGATATTGAGGGGCGAGTGGCGCAGCGGCCTGCACCGAAACGGTGCCTGTCGCCCCCGACCCCAAGTGCCGGGACGCAACCGGAATAGGTGTGCTGCGGGCCATGAGTGGCGCCCCCTGTATGCCGTTGTGCCGAAGCTCCGACATAGACGGTGCTGCGCGGGGGTCGGGCGCGGCACGACTGCTGTCCGTTCGGACCGGATCTGACGTCCGGCTTGCTTCATTAACGGATCATTTTATCGCATGGTTCCGGTCTTGCGAGCGAAAGGTGAACGCGCGTTCAGAAATGGTCGGCCAGCACCAGGGCCCACACCAGTCCGGCGTTGAGCAGCGCCACCATGACCGCGGCCGAGCCGATGTCCTTGGCCCGTTTGGCGAGCTGGTGGTTTTCCAGTGAAATGCGGTCCACCGTGGCCTCGACCGCCGAATTGAGCAGTTCGACAATGAGCACCGCCAGCACGCTGAAGCACAGCAGCGCGCGTTCGCTGCCCGAGTTGCCCAGCCACAGCGCCAGCGGGATGAGCACCAGCGCCGCCACCACTTCCTGGCGGAAGGCGTCTTCGTGGCGGAAGGCGGCGCGCAGGCCGGCCGCCGAGTAGCCAGCGGCATTGATCAGCCGGCGCAGCCCGGTCTTGCCCTTGAACGGACTTTCCTGCATGGATTTCAGTGTTCCTGAGGGGAGGCGGGCAGCGCGCGTGGCGCCGCCCGGCCGAAACGGATCAGCGGAGGGCTGCCAGTGCGGCGGCGTAGTCCGGTTCCTGCTTGATTTCGGGCACCAGCTCGGCGTGCAGCACGGTGTCGTCGGCGTCCAGTACCAGCACTGCGCGTGCGGTCAGGCCAGCCAGCGGGCCGTCGATGATTTCCACGCCGTAGTTGGCCATGAATTCGCGGCCGCGCAGCGTGGACAGCGACTGCACGTTCTGCAGGCCTTCGGTTTCGCAGAAGCGCTTCATCGCGAACGGCAGGTCGGCCGAAATGACCAGCACCACGGTGTTGGCGATGTTGCCGGCCTGTTCGTTGAACTTGCGGGTGGAGGTCTGGCAGACCGGCGTGTCCAGGCTGGGCACGATGTTGAGCACCTTGCGCTTGCCGGCAAGGCTGGCCAGCGATACGTCGGCCAGATCGGTGCCGACCAGCGAGAACGCCGGCGCCTTGCTGCCCTTGGCCGGGAAATGGCCGGCGAGGTGAATGGGGTTGCCGCCGAGCGTGATGGTCTGGGTCATGTCGTTTCCTCCTGGCGTGGTGTGATGCGCACCTTAACGGCGTGCGGACTGCGGTATGCCCCGATCCTGACGATCAGGGATGGAATACGTAGAGCCGGTAGCCACCGGCGGATGCCGTGCCCGGATCGACCAGCAGGCTGACTGCATGTTCCGAGTTTCCCGTGAAGGTTTCGGGACGGTCGGCCGCAGGCAGATAGTCTTCGGGGGCGATGGCCCGCCGTATCACCGGCCGGTCGGCGTTGTCGGTCAGTGTCAGCTCCAGATGTGGCCAGGCCTGCGGGAAGGCGGCGCCGTTGCGCAGCAGCGCGTTCAGCCTGAGCAGCGGTGCACGCTGCGCGTCCGGGTTCAGTTCGGACGATTCGATGCTGATCAGGTCGGCGCGGCGCGGCGCCGGCACGCTGCAGCCCAGACGTTCGCAGGCGCGCTCCAGCACCGGCTTGAGCGCCGGCTGGGCGACCGCCAGTTCAGTACGGAACAGATAGATGAGCTGGGCCACGGCGGCCAGAGCGAGCAGTGTGCTGCCGGTGGTCCACAGCACGGTGGCGGCGATGCTGCGGCGGGCCGGTGCCGCGTCGCCGTAAAGCTCGCGGCGTATGCGCTGCATTGCCGGGTCGCGCACCGGCTCCAGCCGGGTCGGTGCGTCGAGCAGTGGATCGGGCCCGGCGGGCCGGGGCGCACTTCCACTGTCTGCAGAGGGCGTGTCGTCCGGGCGCTCGGCGGGCTCGGCCGGCTGCTCGGGGAAAGGTTCATCAGCCGCCGGAGACGGGACATCCTCAACGATGGCACCGGACGCCGCGGGCAGTTCGTCCGCCGAGTTGATCTCTGCCAGCATTTCGGCCACCGGAACCGGCTGCGTGATGTCCGGGTCGGGCGTGTCTGCAGGCGTGTCGCCGAGGTCGTCCAGCGGTGCGCCAAGATCTATCGTGACCGCGTCGTCATCGCTGGGCCTGTGGTCGGGGTGGTCGACCGGCGTGTTGTCTGCGGGCGGTTTGCCGGCATCGACGACGTTCTGCGCAGCCCAGTATCCGGTGGTCCGTTCGACGAGCGATTCCACGCTTTCGCCGGCCACCGGTGCCGGCAGATCGCCGCTGTCTTCCGGCAGATCGTCAGCCTGCCAGTCGGTGACAACGTCGGCCGGCGACGGGGTGGGCGCTTCGATATCAGGGGCAGCCAGCACGCTCAGTGTGGCGTGGCTCTGCTCGGGCGGCGGTGGCGCTTCGCTTGCCGGGCTGTCGTCGATCGCTGTGGTGGCGCCGGGACTGCGCGGCAGCGGCAGTTCGACCATGGCGTCGACGGCGTCGAACACGGTGTGACAGCGGCCGCAGCGAACCCGGCCTTCGCGTGCCCGGAGCTGTACCGTGTCCAGTCTGAACACGGTGGCGCAGGCCGGGCAGCGGGTGAGCATCAGGCGCGGGTCCCGGTCAGCAGCACCCAGCCTTCGCGCTCACCGGCCACCTCCAGTTCGAAAGCAGGGCGGTAGGCGGCACGCACCATGTCGGTCTGCGCGGCGAGGATGCCGGACAGCGCGATGCGTCCGCCGCTGCGGGTGAGACCGCACAGCAGCGGCGCCAGCACGGTGAGCGGATTGGCCAGGATGTTGGCGACCACGACGTCGGCGGTGTGGTCGATGTTTTCGCGCGAATGCAGCAGTTCGAGCGTGGCACCATTGCGTTCGGCGTTGTAGCGGGCAGCATCCATCGCGTGCGGGTCGATGTCGGTACCGGTCACCCGGGCTGCGCCCAGCTTGGCGGCCGCCAGTGCCAGAATGCCCGAGCCGCAGCCATAGTCGATCACGGTTTCGCCACCGGCGATGACCGAATCCAGCCATTCCAGGCACAGGCGCGTGGTCGGGTGCGAGCCGGTGCCGAACGCCATGCCCGGGTCCAGCGTGATGTTGATCGCCGCCGGGTCCGGCTGATCGTGCCACGAAGGCACGATCCACAGCCGTTTCGATACCGGTATCGGCTCGAACTGCGCCTGCGTGATGCGCACCCAGTTCTGCTCGTCCAGCGGTGCGGTGGTGTAGGGCGGCGGCGCGGTCAGGCCGGCGGCTTCCGCCGCTTCGGCCATCGCGGTCGCGTAGTCGGCGTCGCGGTCGAACAGCGCGTGGATGCGCGAATGCGGCCACAGCTCGACCGCCACCGGCATGCCCGGCTCGCCGAACTGCGGTTTCTCTTCCGGCGTGCCGGCGTCGGCGTCCTCGATGTCCACCGACAGCGCGCCCGCTTCGAGCAGCGCGTCAGACAGCGCTTCGGCGTTGCCGGAATCGGACAGCAGCGTGACCGTGATCCAGCCGCCGCCCTGCTGCGCGTCGCTCATGCCTGCGTCTTCGTCCGCCACTTACTTCGCCTTGGCGGCTTCCTGCGCCGCGAGTTTCTGTTCCAGATAGTGGATGCTGGTGCCGCCGTCCATGAAACGGCTGTCGTGCATCAGCTCCTGGTGCAGCGGGATGTTGGTCTTGATGCCGCTGACGATCATTTCCGACAGCGCGATGCGCATGCGGCGGATCGCCTGTTCGCGGGTATCGCCGTAGGTGATCACCTTGCCGATCATCGAATCGTAATGCGGCGGCACCGTGTAGCCCTGGTACACGTGCGAATCGACGCGCACGCCGGGGCCACCCGGCGGGTGATAGCCGGTGATCTTGCCCGGGCTGGGCGTGAACTTGTACGGGTCTTCGGCGTTGATGCGGCATTCCAGCGCGTGGCCGGTCAGCTTGATGTCGCGCTGCTTGAAACGCAGTTTTTCACCGGCCGCGACGCGGATCTGTTCCTGCACCAGATCGATGCCGGTAATCAGCTCGGTCACCGGATGCTCGACCTGGATGCGGGTGTTCATTTCGATGAAATAGAACTCGCCGTTCTCGAACAGGAATTCGAAGGTGCCGGCGCCGCGGTACTTGATGCGGCGGCAGGCTTCGGCGCAACGCTCGCCGACGCGCTGGATCAGGCGGGCCGGAATGCCGGGCGCCGGCGCTTCCTCGATGATCTTCTGGTGGCGGCGCTGCATCGAACAGTCGCGCTCGCCCAGATACACCGCGTTGCCGTGTGCGTCAGCCAGCACCTGGATTTCCACATGGCGCGGGTTCTCGAGGAACTTCTCCATGTAGACCGACGGGTTGTTGAACGCCGCGCCGGCTTCGGTGCGGGTCATCTGCACTGCGTTGATCAGCGCGGCCTCGGTATGCACCGTGCGCATGCCGCGACCGCCGCCGCCGCCGGCCGCCTTGATGATGACCGGATAGCCGATGCTGCGCGCGATGCGCACGATTTCCTTCGGGTCGTCGCCGAGCGCGCCGTCCGAGCCGGGCACGCAGGGCACGCCGGCGGCCTTCATCGCGTCCTTGGCCGACACCTTGTCACCCATCAGCGTGATGGTTTCCGGGCGCGGGCCGATGAACACGAAGCCGCTGCGCTCGACGCGCTCGGCGAAATCGGCGTTCTCCGACAGGAAGCCGTAGCCCGGATGGATCGCTTCGGCGTCGGTCACTTCTGCCGCCGAAATGATGGCCGGGATATTCAGGTAGGACTGGCCAGACGGTGCCGGCCCGATGCAGACCGATTCGTCGGCCAGCCTGACGTACTTCGCCTCGGTGTCGGCCTCGGAGTGCACCGCCACCGTGCGGATGCCCAGTTCGCGGCAGGCGCGCAGGATGCGCAGCGCGATTTCGCCGCGGTTCGCGATCAGTATCTTTCCGAACATGGGGCGGTCGCTCAGCCGATGATGAACAGCGGCTGGCCGTATTCGACCGGCTGGCCGTTCTCGACCAGAACGGCCTTCACGACGCCGGCGGCGTCGGATTCGATCTCGTTCATCAGCTTCATCGCTTCGATGATGCACAGCGTTTCGCCGGCGGCAACGGTCTGGCCGACGTCGACGAAGGCCTTGCCGCCGGGCGTGGCGGAGCGATAGAAGCTGCCCACCATCGGCGATTTCACGACATGGCCTTCAGGCAGTGCGCTTTCGGCTGCAGCGGCCGGGGCTGCAGCCGCCGCGGGAGCGGGCGCTGCGGCAACCGGCGCCGGCGCGGCGACGTAGGTGGCCTGAGCGACCGGGGCGGGCAGGTGCTTGGCGATACGGACCTTCTCTTCGCCTTCGGTCACTTCCAGTTCGGAAATGCCCGATTCCTGCACCAGGTCGATCAGTTTCTTGAGTTTGCGCAAATCCATGGTGTTTCCCCGCGTGAGCCGGCCTCGTCGGACCGGCGAGTGATTATTGTTTGCTGCCGAGACGCCGCAGCGCGAATTCGAGCGCAGCTTCGTAGCCGTAGGCGCCGAGGCCGCACACCACGCCGACCGCGATGTCCGACAGGTAGGAGTGGTGACGGAAGGCTTCCCGCGCATGCACGTTCGACAGATGTACCTCGACGAACGGAATGGCGACTGCAGCCAGTGCGTCACGGATGGCGACGCTGGTGTGCGTGTAGGCCGCCGGGTTGATCACGATGAAGTTCACACCCTCGCCGCGTGCGGCCTGGATGCGGCTGACCAGATCGCCTTCGTGATTGCTCTGGAAACACTCCAGCGTGACGCCGACGCCCAGCGCAACCACCTTCAGCTTCGCGTCGATGTCGGCGAGCGTCAGATGGCCGTAGATTTCCGGTTCGCGCGTGCCCAGCAGATTCAGGTTGGGCCCGTGCAGCACGAGGATGCGGCGGGCGTTCGCACCGCTTTCCGCGGCGGCCGGCTGCGTGGCAGGTTTGGTCGCCTTGCGGCGCGTTGTGGGCTGCATGGCGGCAAGTTTGCCGGAATTCGCGTCAGATTGTCCAGCAAGGGTATTCTGCCCGTGCAGCCGCGTCGTGCTGGCGCCGACCCGTTTCGTGCAACCGTGGATCCGGGTGAGGCGGTTGTCCAGGCGACGGCCGGGCCGGTGTCCGGCGGCTGTGCGCTACTGCGTCCGGGCCTGCAGGATGGCGTCCAGTTCGGCTTCCTTGTAGGCGCCGAGCTTGCGTTCGACGATCTTCCCGTCGCGCGAGAAGATGACGGTGAAAGGCATGGCCTGCTGCGTGTTGCCCAGATCGGCCGACAGCTGTATCGCGTCCGCGCCACCGATCAGCAGTGGATAGGCGATCCTTTCTTCCTGCAGATAACGGCGCACGTTGTCGGCATTGTCGATGCTGATGCCGACAAATTGAACGCCGCGTGCAGCGTACTTCTCTGACAGGCGGGAGAAGGCGGGCATTTCCTCGCGACACGGCGCACACCAGGTGGCCCAGAAATTCACTACGCGAACCCGGTCGCGCCAGGCGGAGAAGGGCATGGGCCTGCCTTCGGCATCGGCCAGTTTCATTGCTTCCAGTCGCTCGGCGTCACCGGCGGTGGCGGGCGTCAGCGCGGGCAGGCGGCTCTGGCCAAACCAGATGCCGGCCAGGCCTGCGCTGGCACTCACCGCGGCGATCAGGCCGCGGCGCGTCCATGCGTTCATTCGGTTTCCTCTTCCTTGTCGAGCAGCGCGCGCAGCGATTCAGCGCGCATCCGTTCACGGCTGCGCGAACGCTCCAGACCGGAGGGGAAGACCGAAAGTTCGACCGGCAGGTCGTCCCAGTCGAACAGCAGCGTGGTTTCCGGGCTGTTGCGGTCGGGTCGGCGCGGGTCGCGGCTGTCGAAATCGACGCCGTTGTTCAGCAGGAACACCTCGACTTCCTTGGCACTGTCGGCGAACACCTGCAGTTCGATGGCCGAGAAGCGCCCGGCGGTGCCATCGACCACGCTGCCGGTGGCGTAGGGCTTGAAGCGGTTCAGCTCAACCATCAGTTCAAGCGTCGCGTTGCGCAGCGTACGCAGCTGCTCCGGCTGTTCGTCCGCGAAATAGAGGGCCTGGTATTCGCGCACCGCCTCCTCGATCTCGGCGTTGGTGGGCAATTCCTCGTTCGGGCCGACGCCGAGCTGGCGTGCGGCCTTGCGCTTGGCCATGCCGTAGTCGCGCATGCCTTCTTCCGCGATCAGGCGTGCTGCGGCACTGGCGATCTGGCGTCGGATGTTGCTGGGGCGCATGGTCGGGTGCAGCAGGGAAAGGTGAGGCGGGTTGGTAGAATCCCCAGCCATTCTGTCACATCGCTCCACCATGCACATTCACATCCTCGGCATCTGCGGCACCTTCATGGGCGGTATCGCCGCGCTGGCACGGGAGGCGGGGCACCGCGTTACCGGATGCGACGCCAATGTCTATCCGCCGATGAGTACCCAGCTGGAAAGTCTGGGTATCGAACTGATCGAGGGCTACGACCCGGGGCAGATCGGACTGGCACCGGACGTGTTCGTGGTGGGCAATGCGGTGTCGCGCGGCAATCCGCTGCTGGAGGAAATCCTCGATCGCGGGCTGTCTTATGTTTCAGGACCTCAGTGGCTCGCCGAACACGTGCTGGCCGGACGCTGGGTGCTGGCGGTGGCCGGTACGCATGGCAAGACCACCACCACATCGATGCTGGCCTGGATGCTGGAGGCAGCCGGACTGAAGCCCGGCTTCCTGATCGGGGGGGTGCCGCAGAATTTCGGCGTGTCCGCCCGGCTCGGCGACGCGCCATTCTTCGTGATTGAGGCGGACGAATACGACACCGCCTTCTGCGACAAGCGCTCCAAGTTCGTGCACTACCGGCCGCGCACCGCGATCCTCAACAATCTTGAGTTCGATCATGCCGACATCTTTGCTGATCTGGCTGCGATCGAAACGCAATTCCATCATCTCGTGCGCACCATGCCGCGCCTCGGCCGGGTGATTGCGAACGGCGGCGAGGAATCACTGAAGCGTGTGATGGCGCGCGGTCTGTGGAGCGAAATCGAGTGGTTCAACGATGCGGCGGGTTGGCAGGTCGAATCGACCGGTGATGAGCTGTCTGTGGTCGGCCCGACGGGCGAGCGGGTTGCCGGCCGTCTTTCGATGCCAGGTCGCCACAATGCGAACAACGCGCTGGCCGCCATGCTGGCGGCACGTCATGCCGGCGTGCGGCCGGAGCACGCGCTGGCTTCGCTGGCCGACTTCGGCGGCATACGCCGCCGGCTGGAGCGGGTGGGCGAAGCGGGTGGGGTGACCGTCTACGACGATTTCGCCCATCACCCGACCGCGATTGACGAAACGCTGCGTGCGCTGCGTTCGGTGGTCGGGCGTTCGCGGATCCTGGCGGTGATCGAGCCGCGCTCCAATACGATGAAGCTCGGTGTCATGAAAGCGCGCCTGCCGGCAGCGCTGGAAGAGGCTGATGTCTGTTACTGCCTGGGTGGCAGTGCGCTTGGCTGGGATGCCGCGGAAGCCTTGTCGCCGCTGGGAGAGCGGGCAAAGGTGGGGGCGTCGGTCGATGAGCTCGTGTCATGGATTGCGCGGGATGCGCAGCCGGGAGATCACGTGCTGGTGATGAGCAATGGCGGCTTCGGTGGCATCCACGGCCGGCTGCTGCAGAAGCTCGCGCAGCCCCGCTGAGGGCACTGACATGGTGCGGGGCAATATTGATAAGGATCAATACCCGTGTTAGCTTATGCCTGTTAAGCGGCCAGCAGAAGCCGTGTCAGGGGAGATAACACTTTCGGGGCGGTGGTGCAGTGTCCGCAGTGTTCAGCCAATCCAACGGGTTCAGCATCGTTGCGCGACGCAACTGTTCGTTGTCGCCGCGCGCGCTTCTGGTTTTCTTCCTGGTCACGGCTGTGTTGTCCCTCGCGATCGCGACGGCCTGGGCAATGGTCGGCGTCTGGTGGGTGTTCCCGTTCGCGGGAATCGAAATCGGTGCGCTGGGTATTGCCTTCGTTGCGTTCGGCAGGCGCGTGGGAGATTTCGAGCGCATCCATCTCGATGACGACCGTCTCGTGGTGGAGCTGTGCGAAAGAGATCGCGTCTGCAGGCATGAATTTGTGCCCGCATGGGCCCGGGTGGAGACACGCAGGGTAGGCCTGGGTTCCGAAGTTGTCGTGCGCTGCCGCGATCATCAGATCGTGGTGGGGCGCTATCTGGATGAGGGAGACCGCGAGTTGCTGGCGCGGGAGCTGTCGGCTAGATTGCGGGAAAAACGGTTTTAAGACCGCGGTTTCAGAATCAATCACAACATATATCTGGGGTTGCAATATGGCGCTATCAAGAGGTGGCTCGTCCATCGCCCGTCGGGCATGGGCCGGGATGGGGTTGTTTCTGCTGGCTGGGCTCGCCCAGGCGGAAATGAGGCTCAACCTGCAGGAGCCGATCACCGAACTGGGTCACAAGGTGTATGACCTGCACCTGCTGATGACCATTGTCTGTGGCGTCATTTTCGTCGCCGTTTTCGGCGTGATGTTCTGGTCGGTGTTCGTGCACCGCAAGTCGGCGGGCTACAAGGCCGCGACCTTCCATGAAAGCACCACGGTCGAAATCCTCTGGACCATCGTTCCGGTGTTCATCCTGCTGGGCATGGCCTGGCCGGCGACCAAGACCATCCTCGCGATGCGCGACACCAGCAATCCCGACATCACCATCAAGGCCACCGGCTACCAGTGGAAGTGGGGCTATGACTACCTGAAGGGCGCGGGCGAAGGCATCAGCTTCACCAGCAGCCTGTCGACCCCGCAACCGCAGATCCGCAACGAAGCCGAAAAGACCGTCGATTACCTGCTCGAGGTCGACAACGAGCTGGTCGTGCCGGTCGGCAAGAAGGTCCGCATCCTGACCACGGCCAACGACGTGATCCACGCATGGTGGGTGCCCGCGCTGGCGGTGAAGCAGGATGCCGTTCCGGGCTTCATCCGTGATACCTGGTTCCGTGCCGAGAAGACCGGCACTTTCCGTGGTCAGTGCGCAGAACTGTGCGGCAAGGACCATGGCTACATGCCCATCGTCGTCAAGGTCGTGACCGAAGAGGAATACGCCGCCTGGACCGAGAAGAAGAAGGCCGAGCAGGCCGCTGCCGCTGACGATCCGAACAAGATGTACACGGTTGAGGAACTGGCTCCGCGTGGCGAGAAGGTTTTTGCCGCCAATTGCGCTGCCTGTCACCAGGCCAATGGCCAGGGCCTGCCGCCGGCCTTCCCGGCGCTCGACGGCTCCAAGGTCGTGCTCGGCCCGCAGGACGGCCAGATCGGCGTGCTGCTGCATGGCCGTCAGGGCACCGCGATGGCATCGTTCAAGCACATGAGCGATACCGACCTTGCCGCGGTGATCACCTACACGCGCAACAGCTGGAGCAACAAGACCGGCGAAGTGATCCAACCGTCGGACATCAAGATGGCGCGCGAGTAAGCGGCCTCTCTGAACGTTCAGTCAATTTCTAGATTTCGGGAGACATACATGGCTGCGATTCCGGGCGGTGCCGACCACTCGCACGATCACGCACATGATCACCCCAGCGGCTTCATGCGCTGGGTTACCACGACCAACCACAAGGACATCGGTTCGATGTACCTGTGGTTCTCGTTCGCAATGTTCATCGTCGGCGGCATCATGGCGCTGGTCATCCGCGCCGAGCTGTTCCAGCCGGGCCTGCAGGTGGTCGACCCTGACCGCTTCAACCAGATGACCACGCTGCACGGTCTCATCATGGTGTTCGGCGCCATCATGCCGGCCTTCGTCGGCTTCGCGAACTGGATGATTCCGCTGATGATCGGCGCATCCGACATGGCGTTCGCGCGCATGAACAACTGGTCGTTCTGGCTGCTGCCGCCGGCCGCCATCCTGCTGACGAGCTCGCTGCTGGTTCCGGGCGGCGCCGCCGCCTCGGGCTGGACGCTGTATCCGCCGCTGACCGTACAGATGGGCATCGGCATGGACATGGCGATCTTCGCGGTGCACATCCTGGGCATTTCTTCGATCATGGGCTCGATCAACATCGTGACCACGATCCTGAACATGCGCGCCCCGGGCATGACCCTGATGAAGATGCCGCTGTTCTGCTGGACCTGGCTGATCACCGCCTATCTGGTCATCGCCGTGATGCCGGTTCTGGCCGGCGCGGTCACCATGATCCTGACCGACCGTCATTTCGGCACCAGCTTCTTCAACGCCGCCGGTGGCGGTGACCCGGTCCTGTACCAGCACATCTTCTGGTTCTTCGGTCACCCCGAGGTGTACATCATCGCGATCCCGGCCTTCGGTGTCGTGTCGCAGGTGATTCCCGCCTTCTCGCGCAAGCCGCTGTTCGGTTATGCCTCGATGGTGTACGCGACCTCGTCGATTGCCATCCTGTCCTTCATCGTGTGGGCGCACCACATGTATACGGTGGGCATGCCGGTGGCCGGCCAGCTGTACTTCATGTTCGCCACCATGCTGATCGCGATCCCGACCGGCGTGAAGGTGTTCAACTGGGTGGCTACCATGTGGCGCGGCTCGCTGAGCTTCGAAACCCCGATGCTGTTCTCGATCGGCTTCCTGTTCCTCTTCACGCTGGGCGGTTTCTCTGGCCTGGTGCTGTCGATGACCGCGGTGGACGTGCAGCTGCACGACAGCTACTACGTGGTGGCGCACTTCCACTACGTGATGGTGGCGGGTGCGCTGTTCTCGGCCTATGCCGGCGCGTACTACTGGCTGCCGAAGTGGACCGGTCACATGTACGACGAAAAGCTCGGCAAGCTGCACTTCTGGCTGTCGCTGATCTTCTTCAACATGACCTTCTTCGTGCAGCACTTCCTGGGCCTGGCCGGCATGCCGCGCCGTATCCCGGATTACTCGCTGCAGTTCGCCGAATTCAACAAGATTTCGTCGATCGGTGCTTTCGGTTTCGGTCTGTCGCAGCTGGTGTTCCTGGTTGTGGTGCTGAAGTGCCTGAAGGGTGGCGAGAAGGCTTCGGCCAAGCCGTGGGATGGTGCGGAAGGTCTGGAATGGACCGTGCCGTCGCCCGCGCCGCACCACACCTTCGAAGTGCCGCCGGTCGTCAAGTGAGCGATCACGTGACCGGGATGGATGAAGAACTCCGCCGCCGCAACGTGCGTACCGCGTTGTGGCTGGCGGCGACCGCAATCGCCGTGTTCGTGATGTTCATCGTGCGTTACGGGATTTCGTCCCAATGACCGAACCGAGGTCGGGAGCGGAAGAGGCCACTGGCCGCAACCGCTCTACGCTGATCCGCCTGGTGGTATCCGCCTTCCTGATGTTCGGCTTCGGCTACGCGCTGGTGCCGTTCTACGAGAAGCTGTGCCAGGTGCTCGACGTGAACAACCTGAACAAGCAGGACAACGCGCTGCCGCTGAACACCCAGGTGGACCGGTCGCGCAGCGTCACCGTGGAGTTCGACGCCAACCTTCACCGGTTGCCGTGGAATTTCAAGCCGGTGACCGGTTCGCTGGTGGTTCATCCGGGCGAGATCGTGACGGTCGAGTACGAAGTTTCGAACAATCGCGAAGACGCGGTGACCGGTCAGGCCATCCCGAGCTACACGCCGTCCGCGGCAATGCAGTATTTCCAGAAGCTGGACTGTTTCTGCTTCAAGCAGCAGACGCTGGCAGCGGGGGAGACGCGGCGCATGCCGATCGCCTTCCTCGTGTCGCCGTCCCTGCCGAAGGACATCAACACGATCACGCTGTCCTACACCTTCTTCGAGGTGCCGGGTGCGAATGCGGCGAGCGTGCAGACTGAGAAGGCCGGGGGCTGAAGCTTGGCCGGGCTGGTGAAGAATGTGGTGACGGTGTTGTCAGCCTTCGTCGGGATTCGCCGCAAGGGCGATCACGACGAGGCGGCGACCTCGCTGACACCGCTACAGGTTATAGTCACGGGCGTGGTTGCAGCCGCGCTGTTCGTGATTGCAGTGATCTTGGGTGTAAGAATTCTGATAAGCATCGCTTGAGAGAAACCGGGAAGGAAAAACACAAATGAGCAGCTCGCATACGCCACAGCAGGCCCCTTACTACTACGTGCCAGCACCCTCGACCTACCCGATCACCGGGTCGATCGCGCTGTTCCTGTTCGCACTGGGTTCGGTGCTGACGATGAACAAGATCAGTGGCGGTGGCTTCGTGCTCGGCGCCGGTCTGCTGGTGCTGTTCTACATGATGTACACCTGGTTCGGAAAAGTCGCCCAGGAGTCCGAAGGCGGTCTGTACAGCAAGCGTGTTGGCGTGTCCTTCCGCTGGGCGATGGGCTGGTTCATCTTTTCTGAAGTGATGTTCTTCGCCGCCTTCTTCGGCGCGCTGTTCTACGCTCGTGTGCTCGCCATGCCTGATCTGGCCAGCCTCGAACATCAGGCACTGCTGTGGCCGGAAGCGAAGGCGCTGTGGCCGAACGCGGGCCCGGGCTATGACGGTGGTCCGTTCAGCCCGATGGGCGCCTGGGGCATCCCGGCGATCAACACCCTTCTGCTGCTGACCTCCGGCGTCACGCTGACCTGGGCGCACCACGGACTGCTGCACAACAACCGTGGTCAGCTGAAGCTGGGCCTGTTCCTGACCATTGCGCTGGGTGTCGTGTTCCTCGGTTTCCAGGGTTATGAGTACGCGCATGCCTACTCAGAGCTGAACGTCAAAATGACCACCGGCGTGTTCGGTTCCGTCTTCTACATGCTCACCGGCTTCCACGGTTTTCACGTGACTGTTGGTGCAACCATGCTGATCGTGATACTGTGCCGCGTCCTTGCGGGCCACTTCAGCCCGGAAAACCACTTCGGCTTCGAAGCGGTTGCGTGGTACTGGCATTTTGTCGACGTCGTCTGGCTTCTGCTTTTCGTCGTCGTGTATTGGATCTGACGTCAAATCGGGATCTGCGAGGAGGAGAGTGGGCCGGTAAGCAAAGAAGAGCCCTTATAAAATAAACGCTCGGCGCCGCACATCGTGCGGCGCTTTTTTTCGTGCTCAGGTTTTGTGCCGAGGTGCCGTGCCCGTATGTCTGGCGCACGAGACGCGTGCAGCCCGCTGTGGCGGGCCTGGGCAAGGCGGAAGGGCGGAGAGGGCGTGGGCGGGCCGGCGAGCGCCGGCGCGCAGGGCAGAACAGTCAGAGCTTGCCGGTGATGAAACCGAAGCGGTAGCCCAGCATCAGCAGAATGAACAGCGCCATCGACAGGCCGACCCGTATCGCCAGCGAGCGCAGCATGCGGGTCGAGTTGCCGGTATCGCGGAACAGGAAGAAGAGCGCTGAACCGAGGCTTGCAAGCACGGTCAGCAGCATGAAGATTACGAGGTAGCGCATCAAAGGAATCCTTGGCTCGGTCGGTCAGTGTACCCGCCGGGTGAGCGACGGCAATGCTTGAGTTCAATTTCGCGGAGCGTTCGTTCCGCATTCGCTTCTGGCCCGCCCTGGCCTGTCTGGTCGTCATCGCCGTCACGCTGATGGCGGCGCGCTGGCAGACCGCGCGGGCGCACTACAAGCAGTCGCTCGAGGACGCGTATGTCCTTGCGCAGACCCGGCCTCCGCTCGACCTGACAGGCTGGGCCGCCGATGCGCCACCCGAGTACGTTCGGGCGTCGGTACGCGGGATCTGGCGGACCGACATGCTCATCTTCGCCGACAACCAGGTGAAGGACGGGCTGGCCGGTTACGGCGTATACATGCCGCTCTGCCAGGCCGCCAGCCGCTGCGTGCTGGTTGCCCGCGGATGGGTGGGTCATGGCGGACGACGCGACGTGTTGCCTGTGGTGGACACGCCGTCGGGCGAGCAACAGGTGGACGGCGTGGTAACCGCGCCGGCCGGGCGTTTCGTCGAACTGTCGGGCGACGCGGTGCAGGGCAGCGTCTGGCAGAACGTGACGGTCGAGCGGGTGCGCCGGGCGTCCGGACTGGAACTGGCGCCCTTCATCCTGGTTCAGGGTGGAGGCGCGGACGACGGATTGCGCCGAGACTCGGTGCGCCCGGATTTCGGCATCAACAAGCACTGGATGTATGCCGCCCAGTGGTACGGCTTTGCGCTGGTCACCCTGGTGTCCGGCCTGTATGCGGCGATCAGGAAAACGGGAGAGAAGTCTTGAAGGGCAGGAAGATTCTGATCATTCTGGCGGCGGTCTGCGTGCTGCCGCTGCTCGCGTCCTACGCGATGTATTTCTTCTGGCGACCGGACAGCACGGTCAATTACGGCCAGCTGCTGTCGCCGCGCCCTCTGCCGAGCGAAACGCTGACCGGGGTGGACGGCAAGCCCTTCGAGTTCTCGTCGGTGAAGGGGCGCTGGACCCTGGTGCTGGCCGACGGCGCCACCTGCGACGCCAAGTGCGAGGAACTTCTGTACTTCATCCGCCAGGTGCGCAAGGCGCAGGGCGAACACCAGGAGCGCATCGAGCGTGTGTGGCTGCTGACCGATGCGGCGCAGCCCAAGCCCGAACTGCTGTCAGCGGTCGAAGGCATGCACGTCGTGCGGGCTGCAGGCAGCGCGACGTTGGCCGCGTTCGCGACCGATCCGGCGCATCCGCGCGCCATCCATCTGGTCGATCCGCTGGGGCAGGTCATGATGCGCTACCCGGATGATCCGGACCCCAAGAAGATGATCAAGGATTTTCAACGTCTGATGAAGTATTCGAGGCTGGGCTGATGAAGACCTATCGCACGCTGCTGCTGACCACGGTGGTCATGACCTTCGCGCTGATCGTGCTCGGCGCCTATGTCCGTCTGTCCGACGCCGGTCTGGGCTGTCCGGACTGGCCCGGCTGCTACGGGCATCCGACCGTGATCCACGCCTCCGAGCACATTTCGGCGGCGCTGGCCGCCAACCCTGACGGGCCGGTGTCGTTCGCCAAGGCGTGGAAGGAAATGATCCACCGCTACTTCGCCGGCATCGTCGGCCTGTGCATCGTGGCCATCGCGGTACTGGCCTGGCGCCATCGCCGCGAGCGGGGTGCTTCACCGGTGCTGGCCACGATCCTGATCGGCGTGCTGATACTGCAGGCGCTGTTCGGCAAGTGGACGGTCACCATGCTGCTGAAGCCGGCCATCGTGACCGGCCATCTGATCGGCGGTCTGACCGTGCTCACGCTGCTGGTGTGGCTGTATGCGCGGGCGCGGGGCGCCAGCGGGCGCCCGGCCCGACCGGGTCTGCGCACCTTCGCCGCGATCGCTTTCGTCGTGCTGGCCGCACAGATTTCTCTCGGCGGCTGGGTGAGCACCAACTACGCGGCGCTGGCCTGTACCGATCTGCCGACCTGCCACGGGGAATGGGTGCCGCAGATGGATGTCCGCAACGGCTTCCACATCGTGCGCGAACTGGGCCAGAGCGCCGATGGCGAAACGCTCACCATGGATGCGCTGACCGCCATCCACTGGATGCACCGGCTGGGCGCGATCATCGCAGCACTGGTGATCGGTGCGCTGGCGTTCGCGCTGCGCGCTGCCCACCACCGTACGCTGGGCAATGCGCTGCTGGCGGTGCTGGTGGCGCAGGTGTCGCTGGGCGTGGCCAACGTCTGGCTCAGCCTGCCGCTGCCCCTGGCCGCCGCCCACAATGGTGGCGCTGCAGCATTGGTGATCCTGATGGTGCTGATAAACTACCGCGTCCGCGCAAACGCGCAGTACTGAACACCCGGAGCCCTGCATGAAAGCCCTGCGGCTTGATCGACAGCCCTTCCAGCTGAAACTGTCCAATTACCTGCAACTCACCAAGCCGCGGGTCGTTTCGCTCATCGTCTTCTGCGCCGTGATCGGCATGTTCCTCGCGGTGCCCTCCGGCCTGCCCGACATGGGTGTGGTGCTGGCGGCGACCGTGGGCATCGCGCTGGTGGCAGGTGCCGCCGCCGCGGTGAACTGTCTGGTCGAACAGAAGATCGACGCGGTGATGGCGCGCACCCGTGCCCGTCCGCTGCCGCGTGGTGAAGTGAATTCGTTCGAGACGCTGGCTTTTTCCGGCGTGGTCGGCGGCGCCGGTCTGTCCATGCTCTACCACTGGGTGAATCCGCTCACCATGTGGCTCACACTGGCCACCTTCATCGGCTACGCCATCATCTACACCGTGTTCCTGAAGCCGGCCACGCCGCAGAACATCGTGATCGGCGGCGCCTCCGGCGCGATGCCGCCGGTGCTGGGCTGGGCCGCGGTGACCGGTGAGGTGTCGGCCGATGCGCTGCTGCTGTTCCTGATCATTTTCGCCTGGACGCCGCCGCACTTCTGGGCGCTGGCGCTCTACCGCACCCAGGAATACGCCAAGGCCGGCCTGCCCATGCTGCCGGTGACCCATGGTGCGGAATACACCCGTCTGCAGGTGTTCCTGTACACCCTCATCCTGTTCGCGGTCACCGTGCTGCCCTTCGCGTCGCGCATGAGCGGCTGGATCTATCTGGTGTCCGCGGTGGTGCTGTCCGGCATGTTCATCGTGTACGCCTGGCGGCTGATGCGGAACTACTCAGACGAACTGGCGAAGAAAACCTTCCGCTTCTCGCTGTGGCACCTGTCGCTGCTGTTCGCAGCGCTGCTGGTCGACCACTACGTGAAGCTGTGAAGCGCCGCTCCTTCATCGCCACGCTTCTGGCGGGCGCGATGGCGATTGCGCTGGCCGGCTGCGGCCGGTCCGGGCCGCGCTTCCACAGCGTTGATATCACCGGCGCTGAGTACGCCAAGGGCTTCTCGCTGACCGATCACACCGGTGCTGCCCGTACCCTGGCCGACTACAAGGGCAAGGTGGTGACCGTGTTTTTCGGTTTCACCCATTGCCCGGACGTGTGTCCGACCAGTCTGGCCACCATGAAGCAGGCGCTCACGCTGATGGGGCCGGACGCTGCGCGGGTGCAGGTGCTGTTCGTCACGCTGGATCCGGAGCGCGACAGCGCTGAACTGCTGGCCGCCTATGTACCGAAGTTCGATCCGTCCTTCGTCGGCCTGCGCGGTGATGCGGTGGCGACGGCGGCCGCGGCCAAGGAATACAAGATCTTCTACCAGAAGGTGCCGGGCAAGACGCCGGACAGCTATACGCTGGACCACTCCGCCGGCACCTATGTACACGACGCACAAGGCCATGTCCGGCTGTTCATCCGTCACGGCGAAACGCCGCAGAAGATCGCCGACGACCTGAAGGCACTGCTCGCCCAGGGGTGATCCCGCGGCGGTGAACAGGGCAACAAAAAAGCGACCCGAAGGTCGCTTTTTTTGTTCGGGTGCCCGGAGACTCAGGCCGCCATGCCCAGCATCTTCTGCATCGACGCCTTCATTTTCTGCATGGCCTTGGCTTCGATCTGGCGGATGCGCTCGGCCGACACGCCGTACTCGGCGGCCAGTTCGTGCAGCGTGGCCGCTTCGCCGTCCTGCACCAGCCAGCGCCGCTGCACGATGGCACGGCTGCGGTCGTCCAGCGCAGCCAGCGCCGAGTGCAGACCCTCTTCCTGCAGACGGACGTTCTGCGCCGCTTCCATCACGTCCAGCGGTTCTGCGGCCGAATCGGCCAGCCAGTGGATGGGCGCCAGACGGGCACTGTCGCGGTCGTCATCCTCGCTGCTGCCTTCCAGCGCGACATCCTGACCGGACAGGCGGGTTTCCATCTCGACCACTTCTTCCGGCTTCACGCCCAGCGTCTTCGCCACTTCCTGCACTTCCGCCGGATTCAGCGTGTTGCTGCTGTGCTTGAGGCTGCGCAGATTGAAGAACAGCTTGCGCTGCGCCTTGGTGGTGGCGACCTTGACCAGACGCCAGTTGCGCAGGATGTATTCGTGGATTTCCGCCTTGATCCAGTGGATGGCGAAGGACACCAGACGCACGCCGCGGTCCGGGTCGAAGCGCTTCACCGCCTTCATCAGGCCGATATTGCCTTCCTGGATCAGGTCGGCGTGCGGCAGGCCGTAGCCCAGATAGCCGCGGGCGATTGCGATCACCAGGCGCAGGTGGGACATGACGAGCGTACGCGCCGCGCCGAGGTCTTCATCGTCACGGAAGCGGCGGGCGAGCGACTGTTCCTGCTCTTCGGTGAGCAGCGGAACGCGGCTGGCCGCCTGGATGTAGCTGTCAATATTGCCCAGCGCACCGGGCGCCGGCAGATTCGGAACCATCAGAGCATGGGTCATGATTCATTCCTCCCTTGAGGGTCAACATTAGCACTCTCTGACAGGGAGTGCTAACAATGCGTTCGGGCGAGTTCGTATCAAAACTTGAATCGTGACCCGGTGCGCGCCCCGCCTGCTTTCAGGCGTCCTTCAGCGTCTGCATGTCGATCACGAAGCGGTACTTCACGTCGCTTTTCAGCATGCGGCCGTAGGCGTCCTCGATCGCCTGCATCGGAATCATCTCGATGTCGGCCGTAATGCCCTTGTCGGCGCAGAAATCCAGCATTTCCTGGGTTTCGGCGATGCCGCCGATCAGCGAGCCGGCGATCTGGCGACGGCCGAAGATGAGGTTGCCGACCGACGGCGACGGATGCGGCTCGGCCGGCACGCCGACCAGCGTGAGCGTGCCGTCGCGCTTGAGCAGCGTTACGAAGGCGTCGAGGTCGTGCGGGGCGGCCACCGTGTTCAGGATGAAGTCGAAACTGCTGGCGTGGGCGGCCATTTCGTCCGCGTTCTTCGACACCACCACTTCGTCGGCGCCGAGCGCCCGTGCATCGTCGCGCTTGGAGGGCGAGGTGGTGAAGGCGACCACGTGGGCGCCGAGCGCGTGTGCCAGCTTGATGCCCATGTGGCCGAGGCCGCCGATGCCGACCACGCCCACCTTGCTGCCCGGGCCGACCTTCCAGTGCCGCAGCGGCGACCAGGTGGTGATGCCCGCGCACAGCAGTGGCGCCACGCCGGCCAGATCCTGTTCGCCGTGATTGATGCGCAGCACGAAGTGTTCGGTCACCACGATGGCCGTGGAATAGCCGCCGTAGGTGTTCTCGCCGCCGCCATACACTGGTCCGTTGTAGGTCGCAGTGAAGCCGTGCTCGCAGTACTGTTCCAGTCCGTCGCCGCAGGACGGGCAGCTGCGGCAGCTGTCGACCATGCAGCCGACGCCGACCAGGTCGCCCACCTTGACCTTGCTGACGCCGGTGCCGACCGCAGTCACCCGGCCGACGATTTCATGGCCCGGAACGCACGGGTAGATCGTGCCCGGCCATTCGCCGCGGGCGGTGTGCAGATCGGAATGGCAGACGCCGCAGTACAGGATGTCGATCGCCACGTCATTCGCACCCGGGGTGCGTCGCTCGAACGAGAAGGGCGTGAGCGGGGCGGTGGCGGAACGGGCGGCGTAGGCGTAAGTCTTCATGAGCGGTCTCCGGGCAGTTTGCGGAATCGGGCGTGAGAAATAAGGCGTGAGAAATAGGGCGGCAACAGAAGAATGTGGCCGACGATGTGATCAAGTCTAGGGCGTGGAATACCACCGCTGCACGAAGGTTTCCGCAAGCCTTGTGAAGCGACGCTTCTCAATCGTCTGCGCTGGCCTGCCTGAGCGCTCGCCGGACGGTTGTGGGCCGGTCCGGCGGCGCGCGCTACAATCCGGGGCTTCCATGGGCCGACTTCCGCCAACGATGTTCCGTTCCGTCGCAAGCTTTCTGCTGCTGTGCCTGCCGCTGTTCGCGTCGGCGCAGTTGCGTCCGATCCCGCCGGACGCGATCAAGGCCAAGATGAAGCCGCCGCAGAACGGCGTGGCCGAAGTCGGCAAATACATATTCAAGCTGGCGCCCGGTGCGCAGATCCGTTCGACCGACAACCGCATCATGCTGCCGGTGATGATAGGCAGCGAGCAGGTGGTGCGTTACCAGCTCGACGCCAATGGCGAGCTGTTCCGCGTCTGGGTGCTGTCGCCGGACGAGATCGACCTGCCGGCGCCCAAACAGTAATTTTTCCGTTCCCCGATGACCCGCAAGATTTACATCAAGACCTTCGGCTGCCAGATGAACGAGTACGACTCGGACAAGATGGCCGATGTGCTCGGCGATGCCGAAGGTCTGGAAAAGACCGACCGCCCGGAAGAGGCCGACGTGATCCTGTTCAACACCTGTTCGGTGCGCGAGAAGGCGCAGGAAAAGGTGTTTCATGACCTCGGCCGGGTGAAGCATCTGAAGCGCGAAAACCCCAACCTCATCATCGGTGTCGGCGGCTGCGTCGCCAGCCAGGAGGGGGCGGCCATCGTCGAGCGTGCGCCCTACGTCGACCTGGTGTTCGGCCCGCAGACGCTGCACCGGCTGCCCGACCTCATTTCGAAGCGCCGCGCCAGCGGCCGGCCGCAGGTGGACATCAGCTTCCCGGAAATCGAGAAGTTCGACCACATGCCGCCGGCGCGGGTCGAGGGCGCGACCGCCTTCGTGTCCATCATGGAAGGCTGTTCCAAGTACTGCACCTTCTGCGTCGTGCCCTACACCCGTGGCGAGGAAGTGTCGCGGCCGCTGGACGACATCCTGACCGAGATCGCCATGCTGGTCGGGCAGGGCGTGAAGGAAGTGACGCTGCTCGGCCAGAACGTGAATGCCTGGCGCGCGCCGATCAGCCGCGATTCCGAAGACATCGGCGATTTCGCTTTCCTGCTCGAATGCGTGCACGACCTGCCGGGCATCGAGCGCATCCGCTACACCACCTCGCATCCGCGTGAAATGACGCAGCGGGTGATCGACGCCTACGCGAAGCTGCCCAAGCTGGTGTCGCAGCTGCACCTGCCGGTGCAGTCCGGTTCCGACCGCGTGCTGGCGGCGATGAAGCGCGGCTATACCGCGCTCGAATACAAGGCGGTGGTGCGCAAGCTGCGCGCCGCGCGCCCCGACCTGTCGCTGACCTCCGATTTCATCGTCGGCTTCCCGGGGGAGACCGAAGAGGATTTCGAGAAGACCATGAAGCTGATCGACGACGTCGGTTTCGACGGCAGTTTCAGCTTCGTCTACAGCGCCCGCCCGGGCACGCCGGCCGCCGACCTGGCCGACGACACGCCACAGGACGCGAAGCTGGCGCGGCTGGCAAGGCTGCAGAAGCGCATTGACGAACAGGCGCAGGCAGTGAGCCAGACCATGGTGGGCAAGGTGCAGCGCATCCTGGTCGAAGGCCATGCGCGCAAGGACGCAACCGAACTGGCTGGCCGCACCGACAACAACCGGGTGGTGAATTTCCCCGGCGCGGCGCGCCTGATCAACCAGTTCATCGACGTACGCATCACCAGCGCGCTGCCGCACAGCCTGCGCGGCGAAGTGGTCACCCGCGAGGCAGTCAGCGCTTGAAGACCCGTCCGCTCGAACTGGTGCTGGAGCCGCTGGACAACACGCGGCTGGCCAACCTCTGTGGCGTGCTCGACGAGAATCTGCGCCAGCTTGAAACCGCCTACGACGTCGAGATCGCCCGCCGCGGCGAGCGCTTCCGCGTCAGTGGCGAGCCCGGTCAGTCGCAGCGTGCTGCGGCGGCGCTGCGCCATTTCTACAGCGTGGCCGACGCGCATCTGAGCATCGATGCCATCCAGCTCGGGCTGATCGAACTGTCGAACCGGCAGGCGGCCGAGCCGGCCGCGCCGGTGCTGCACACCCGCAAGACCAATCTGCACGGCCGCACGCCGCGACAGACGCAGTACCTGAGGCAGATCCAGGAACACGACATCACCTTCGGCATCGGTCCGGCCGGTACCGGCAAGACCTATCTGGCGGTGGCCAGCGCGGTCGATGCACTCGAGCGCGAAACGGTCGCCCGCATCGTGCTGACCCGGCCGGCGGTGGAAGCTGGCGAGCGGCTCGGCTTTCTGCCGGGCGATCTGGCGCAGAAGGTCGACCCCTATCTGCGGCCGCTGTACGACGCGCTGTACGACCTGATGGGCTTCGAGCGCGTGGCCCGCGCCTTCGAGCGGCAGGTGATCGAGATCGCGCCGCTGGCCTACATGCGCGGCCGCACGCTGAACAACGCCTTCATCATTCTCGACGAGGCGCAGAACACCACGCCGGAACAGATGAAGATGTTCCTGACCCGCATGGGCATCGGCTCGAAGGCGGTCATCACCGGTGACCTCACGCAGATTGATCTGCCGCGCGGCCACAAGAGCGGGCTGGGTGAGGCGCGCAAGGTACTGGCCGACGTGCGCGGCATCGCGATGACCGAATTCCTGGCCGAAGACGTGGTGCGCCATCCGCTGGTGGCCCGCATCGTGTCGGCCTACGAGCGCTTCGAGGCGCAGCGCGACGCCGAAGAAGCAATGCGCAAGGGGCCGCGCGGCTGATGCGGCTCAATCTGTCGGTGCAGTACGCCTGCGCGCGCGAGGCCTGTCCGCCGCGCGAGGACGTGAAGCGCTGGGTGCGTGCCGCGCTCGACCCGGACGTGATCACGCGCGCCGACATCACGGTGCGTTTCGTCGACGCGGACGAAGGGCAGGCGCTCAACCTCGAATACCGCGGCCGCGACTACGCGACCAATGTGCTGTCCTTCCCGTACGAACAGGGCGCGCATCTGGCCGGCGATCTGGTGGTGTGCCTGCCGGTGCTGGTGCGCGAAACGGCGGAACAGGGCAAGGCCTTCGCCGGCCACGCTGCCCACCTGATCGTGCACGGCACGCTGCACCTGCAGGGCTGGGACCACGAAACGTCGGATGAAGATGCCGACGCGATGGAAGACGAAGAACGTCATATCCTTGCCGGGCTCGGGATCGCAGATCCCTACGCCGGTGACTACTCGATTCAATCAACGGAGGTTTGAAATGTCGGATCAGAGCGACGACAGCGATGTTGGCCTGAAGGTGGTGGCGGTCATCGTGACCGCGGTGGTGGCTGCGGTAGTCGGCTATGCAGTGTCGCTGGCCGGCAAGCCGGCCGCCGCACCGGTGGCCGAGGTGGTGGTGGTCGAGGTGCCGGAGCCGGTGGGCGAGGCGCTCGCCCGCCTGTATTTCGAGATCGGCCAGGCCGAACTCGCCGCCGAGGCCGCCGACGCGATCGCGCGGGTACAGGCGGCACTGGGCGCAACGCCCGATGCCATCGTGCTGCTGTCCGGTTTCCACGATCCGTCGGGCGACGCCGCGCAGAACGCGGAGCTGGCCAAGGCACGCGCACTGGCGGTGCGCGACGCGCTGGTCGCGGCCGGTGTGGCGGAAGGCCGCATCCACCTGCGCAAGCCGGAAGTGACCGCCGCCGACGGCCCGCCGGAAGAGGCGCGCCGGGTGGAAATTCGCGTCCAGTAAGCCGGTTGCCAGCCCCGCCTGCGCGGGGCTGACTCGAAACGGACACGCTCCCCGGGTTACACTGGGGGCATGTTCGTCACCCTTGGTCCGCATGGACAGTAGTTCCTCACCTTCGCAGCGCCCCGGTTTTCTCGAACGGCTGTCGCATCTTCTGATGCGCGAGCCGGAGGATCGCGAACAACTGCTGGTGCTGCTGCACTCCGCCTTCGAACGCAATCTGCTGGACGCCGACGCGCTGTCCATCATCGAAGGCGCCCTCCAGGTGTCCGACATGCCGGTGCGCGAAGTGATGATTCCGCGCGCGCAGATGGACGTGATCGACATCGACGATCCGCTCGAAAAGATCGTGCAGACCGCGCTGCGCACCGCGCACTCGCGCTTCCCGGTCATCGGCGAAAACCGCGACGACGTGATCGGCATCCTGCTCGCCAAGGATCTGCTGCGCCTGATGTCCGGCGATGACGACAGCCTGCGCGACATGCTGCGGCCGGCGGTGTTCATCCCCGAATCCAAGCGCCTGAATGTGCTGCTGCGCGAATTCCGCGCCAGCCGCAACCACATGGCCATCGTGGTCGACGAGTACGGCGGCGTCGCCGGCCTGGTCACCATCGAGGACGTGCTGGAACAGATCGTCGGCGACATCGAAGACGAGTACGACTTCGACGAGTCGGCCGACAACATCCGCGCCGACCAGACCGGTCGCTACCGGGTGAAGGCCGCGACCGAGATCGAGGACTTCAACGAGGTGTTCGGCACCGCCTTCGAGGACGACGACTACGACACGGTCGGCGGTCTGGTCATCCACCAGCTCGGTCGCCTGCCCAAGCGCGGCGAGGTGGTGCAGATCGACGCACTGCGCTTTACCGTGCTGCGCGCCGACAGCCGCCGGGTGCATACGCTGATGGTGGACCGCCTCCCGCAGACCTCAGCGCCCGCCGCCGGCGAATGAAGCCGGCGCTGCGGCTGACCGCGGCTTTCGTTGCCGGCGCGCTGACTGTCGCCGGCTTCGCGCCCTTCGGCGTGTTCGTGCTGCCGGTGCTCACGCTGGCTACCCTGCTGTGGCTGATCGACGGACTGCCGCCACGAGCCGCTGCGCTGACCGGCTATGTGTTCGGTTTGGGCGGTTTTCTGGCCGGCGTGTCCTGGGTCAATGTGAGCCTGAGCCAGTTCGGCGGCATGCCGCTGCCGCTGTCGCTGCTGGCCACCTTCCTGTTCTGCGCCTATCTCGCGCTGTTCCCGGCCGCCGCACTGGCGGCACTGCGTACGTTCGCGCCGTCGCCGCGTCTGGCGCCGCTGCTGTTCGCCGCGCTGTGGGTGCTGGGCGAATGGCTGCGCGGCACGCTGTTCACCGGTTTTCCCTGGCTGGCCAGCGGCTACGCGCACGCCGCACCCAGCCCGCTGGCCGGCTATGTGCCGGTATTCGGTGTGCATGGCGCCGGCTTCGTGGCCGCGCTGATGGCCGGCCTGCTGGCCGCTTTCGTCACGCAGCGGCTGGCGCTGCGGCCGGTGCTGCTGTCGCTCGCCGCCCTGCTGGCCGGTGGTGCGCTGCTCGGTGCCGTCAGCTGGACCGTGCCAACCGGCCGCACGCTGACCGTGAGCCTGCTGCAGGGGAATATCGAACAGAGCATGAAGTGGGTGCCGGAGCGCCTGCCCGAGTCGATGAACGCCTACCTCGATCTGGCCCGCGCCTGGCCGGCCGATCTGGTGGTGCTGCCGGAAACCGCGGTGCCGCTGCCCTACGACGAAATCGACCCGCGCTGGCTGGAGGCGGTGCGCGCCACCGGGCGCGACGTGCTGATGGGTGCGGTCACCGTGGGCGAGGTCGATGGCCGCGCGCGCTATTTCAACAGCGCACGCGCGCTGGGCCGGGACGATGCGCAGTACAGCAAGGCACATCTGGTGCCCTTCGGCGAATTCACGCCGCCGCTGTTCGCCTGGACGCTGAAGCTGCTGTCGATTCCGATGTCCGATTTCGGGCGTGGCGCCGCGGTGCAGCCGCCGCTGGATCTGGCAGGTGAGAAGGTGGCAGTGAACATCTGCTACGAGGACGTGTTCGGCGAGGAACTGATCGCCGGTGCGCGCGACGCGACACTGCTGGTCAATGTGTCGAACACCGCCTGGTTCGGCGACTCCTGGGCGCAGCCGCAGCACCTGCAGATCGCCCAGGTGCGCGCGCTCGAACTGGGGCGGCCCATGCTGCGCGCAACCAATACCGGCATGACGGCCGCCATCCAGCCGGACGGTCGTGTGGTCGCGGCGCTGCCGCCCTTCAGCCGCGCGGCCCTGCGGGTCGAGCTGCAGGGGTATCAGGGACTCACCCCTTTCCTGCGCTGGGGCAATCTGCCGGTACTGCTGCTGGCGCTTGCCGCCGTCATCGTTGCCGCGGTGCAGCGCAAAAAGGGCTGAGCCGGTAAAATCCCGCCTTTCCCTCACGGTCTGGCTCCATGTCCGCTGCACCCACATTCCAGGAAGTGCTGCTGCGTCTGTCCCGCTTCTGGGGCGACCAGAACTGCGCGCTGCTTCAACCCTATGACATCGAGGTCGGTGCCGGCACCTTCCACACCGCCACCTTCCTGCGCGCCATCGGCCCGGAGCCCTGGCGTGCCGCCTACGTGCAGCCCTCGCGCCGTCCGAAGGATGGTCGCTATGGCGAGAACCCGAACCGGCTGCAGCACTACTACCAGTTCCAGGTCGCGCTGAAGCCGTCGCCGCCCAACATCCAGGAGCTGTACATCGACAGCCTGCGCGCGCTTGGCCTCGATCCGACGAAGCATGACATCCGCTTCGTCGAGGACGACTGGGAATCGCCCACGCTGGGTGCCTGGGGTCTGGGCTGGGAAGTGTGGCTGGACGGCATGGAGGTGACCCAGTTCACCTACTTCCAGGAAGTGGGTTCGATTCCGTGCAAGCCGGTGCTGGGCGAAATCACCTACGGCGCCGAGCGTCTGGCGATGTATCTGCAGGGCGTCGAGAACGTGTACGACCTGGTATGGGCGCCGGGCATCCGCTACGGCGACGTGTATCACCAGAACGAGGTCGAACAGTCGACCTACAACTTCGAGCATTCGAACGTCGAGTGGCTGTTCCGCCAGTTCGGCGACTACGAGTCGGAAGCGAAGCGCCTGATCGAGGCCGGCCTGCCGCTGCCCGGTTACGAAATGGTCATGAAGGCCTCGCACAGCTTCAACCTGCTGGATGCGCGCGGCGCCATTTCGGTGACCGAGCGCGCCGCCTACATCGGCCGCGTGCGTGCGCTGGCGCGACTGGTGGCGCAGGCCTACTACGCGTCGCGCGAACAGCGCGGCTTCCCGATGGCCGACCTGAGCAGCCCGCGTCTGCGCGCGCTGCTGGGCGAGGAAGAGTGCCAGCGCATCGAGGCACTGCGCGCGGCCTGACGGGCCATGCGTCCATCCTGATCCGACCGAACCGTTTTGAGGCTGCTGCGGCGGCCTGTCTGGAATAACTATGCAAGCCACATTGCTGGTCGAACTGCTGACCGAAGAATTGCCGCCCAGGGCGCTGTCGCGTCTGGGCGAAGTATTTGCCGATGCGGTGTTCAAGGCGCTGGTCGAGCGCAAGCTGGTCGCCGCCGATGCGCGCATGGACCGCTACGCCAGCCCGCGCCGCCTTGCGCTCACCGTGCAGGGCGTGGCCGATCGCGCACCGGATGCGGTGGTCGATGAAAAGCTGATGCCGGTCGCGGTTGCGCTCGATGCCGAAGGCAAGCCGACCGCCGCGCTGCTGAAGAAGCTGCAGGCCAAGGGCATTCCGGTCGAGGCGCTGCCGCAGTTCACGCGCCGCATGGACGGCAAGAGCGAAACGCTGTTCTTCGCGATGACCGTACCGGGCGCAGCACTCGACGACGTGCTGGCCGGCATCGTGCTCGACGCGCTGAAGAAGCTGCCGATTCCGAAACTCATGCGCTGGGCCGACTGTGACTACCAGTTCGTGCGCCCGGTGCATGGCCTGGTGCTGCTGCACGGCGAACGCATCGTGCCGGGCCAGGCCTTCGGCCATGCGGCCGGCCGCAGCACCCGCGGCCACCGCTTCATGGGCGAGGGCGAGGTGACGCTGGCGAATGCCGACGAATACGCCCGCGCGCTGTACGAACGTGGCGCGGTGATGGCCTCTTTCGACGCCCGCCGCGCGCTCATCGTGCAGCGTCTGGCCGAAGCCTGCCGTGCGCTCGGCGACGGCGTGCAGCATGTCGACGACGCGGCGCTGATCGATGAAGTGACCGCGCTGGTCGAGAACCCGAACGTGTATGTCGCGCAGTTCGAACCGGAATTCCTCGCCGTGCCGCAGGAGTGCCTCATCCTGACGATGAAGGCCAACCAGAAGTACTTCCCGCTGCTCGATGCCGCCGGTCGCCTGCTGAACCGCTTCCTGGTGGTGTCCAACATGCAGGTGGCGGACCCGCACAACATCGTGTCCGGCAACGAGCGCGTGGTGCGCGCACGGCTGTCGGACGCGCGCTTCTTCTTCGAACAGGACAAGAAGGCGCCGCTGGCTTCGCGCATCACGAAGATGGAGGCGGTGGTGTATCACAACCGCCTGGGCAGCCAGATGGACCGCGTCATGCGCATCCAGCGGCTGGCCACCGACATCGCCGGCCGCCTCGGCGCCGACGTGATGCAGGCGGCGCGCGCCGGTCTGCTGGCCAAGGCCGATCTGATGACCGATATGGTGGGCGAATTCCCTGAGCTGCAGGGCGTGATGGGCCGCTACTACGCGCAGCACGACGGCGAAGCCGAAGTGGTGGCGCAGGCGGTCGACCAGCACTACCGCCCGCGCTTCGCCGGCGACGCGCTGCCGGAAGGCCCGATCGCCTGCGCAGTGTCGGTGGCTGACAAGATCGATGCGCTGGCCGGTTTCTTCGGCATAGGCCAGATCCCGACCGGCGACAAGGACCCGTTCGCGCTGCGCCGTGCCGCGCTGGGCGTGCTGCGCATCCTGATGGAAGCGCCGCTGCCGCTGGATCTCGCGGAACTGATCGCCGCCTCGCGCGGCGGTTTCCGCGCCGGCCAGGTGGGCGAGGGCGAGAGCGCGAATTTCGAGGGTCAGCTGCTGGATTTCATGATCGAGCGCCTGCGCAATCTGCTGCGCGACGCCGGCCACGACGCGCGCGCGATCGACGCGGTGCTGGCGCAGCGCCCGACCCGCATTGACCGGGTGCCGGCCAAGCTGGCTGCCGTGGTCGCCTTCTCGGCGCTGCCGGAGGCACAGTCGCTGGCGGCCGCCAACAAGCGCATCGTGAACATCCTGAAGAAGGCCGAATCGGTCGGCAGCACGGTCGACGCCGCGCTGTTTGCCGAAGCCGCCGAACGCGAACTGCACGCCGCGCTGGTGGCGGTGCAGCCGACGCTGGAGGCGGATCTGGCCGCCGGTCGCTACGCCGAAGCGCTGACCGCGCTGGCGCAGCTGCGCGCGCCGGTGGACCGCTTCTTCGACGACGTGATGGTGAATGCCGACGATGCCGCGGTGCGCGCCAACCGGCTCGCGCTGCTTGGCCAGCTGGCCGCGGCGATGAATGCGGTGGCCGACATTTCGCGCCTCGAACTGAAGGACTGAGGACGGAGCGCGCCCGTGAAGCTCATGAAGCTCATCATTCTGGACCGTGACGGCGTCATCAACTACGACTCCGACCAGTTCATCAAGTCACCGCAGGAGTGGCGGCCGATCGAAGGTTCGATGGAGGCGATCGCGCAGCTGAACCAGTGGGGCTGGCGTGTGGTGGTGGCGACCAATCAGTCGGGCGTGGGCCGCGGCCTGTTCGATATGGACACGCTGGCCGCCATCCACGACAAGATGCACCGCACGGTGGCGCAGGCTGGCGGCCGCATCGACGCCATCTTCTTCTGCCCGCACGCGGCCGATTCCAAGTGCGCCTGCCGCAAGCCCAAGCCGGGCATGCTGCTGGAGATCGCCGAGCGCTTCAACGTCGATCTGGAGGATGTGCCGGTGGTCGGCGACAGCCTGCGCGACCTGCAGTCGGCGGTGAGCGCCGGCGCGCAGCCGGTGCTGGTGCGCACCGGCAAGGGCGAGAAGACCGCGCTCGATCCTGACCTGCCGCCGGGTACGCCCATCCACGACAATCTCGCCGCCTATGTGCGCGCACTCACGGTAAATACCGACTGATGACCTTCATCCGTTCGCTGCTGTTCTTCGTCATTCTGTTCGTCCTTACGCCGCCGTACTCGCTGCTCGCCATCCTGGCGCGCCCGCTGCCGGCGCGCGTGCGCTACCGGGTGATCGGCTTCTGGACCCACATGGTGATGTGGGCGCTGTACTGGGTGGTCGGACTGCGCCATCGCGTGATCGGCCGCGAGAACCTGCCGAAGGGCAAGGCGGTGGTGCTGTGCAAGCACCAGTCCGCCTGGGAAACGCTGGCGCTGCAGGTCATCCTGCCGCCGGTGGCGTTCGTGTTCAAACGCGAACTGCTGCGCATTCCCTTCTTTGGCTGGGGACTGGGCTGCATGCCGATGATCGCGATCGACCGCGGCGCCGGCAAGGACGCGCTTACCCAGGTCGAGGAACAGGGGGCGCGCCTGCTTGACCTCGGTTTCTGGGTCACCGTGTTTCCCGAAGGCACCCGCATGCCGCCGGGCCAGACCCGGCGCTACAAGATCGGCGGTGCGCGGCTGGCTGAAGTGACCGGTGCGCCGGTGATACCGATCGCGCACAATGCCGGCGACTTCTGGAAGCGCAACGCCTTCCTGAAGCAGGCGGGCGAGATCACCGTGAGCATCGGCCCGGCGATCGACACCCGGGGCTTGACGTCGGAACAGATCAACCGGCAGGCTCAGGCATGGATCGAAAGCGAAATGCGCAGGCTGTTCCCGCACCACTATGAAAACGCCCCCGTGCCCGCAGCAGCTTGAATTGGCGCTCGACGTGCCTGACAACGCACCGCCGCCGGTGCGCGGACGCCATATCGTGCTCGGCCAGCAGATCGTCGAGTACGCGCTGCGCCGCAGCCGTCGCAATTCCATCGGCTTCTCGATCGGCGAGTCCGGCCTGCGCGTGACCGCGCCGCACTGGGTCACGATGCCGCAGATCGAGGAGGCGCTGCGCGAGAAGCAGCGCTGGATATTCACCAAGCTGGGCGAGGTGCGCGCACGGCGCGCGCCGGTGCGCACCGACTGGCGCGACGGCGCCCGCATTCCCTACATGGGTCATCCGGTCACGCTGCGCCTGGGCGACACCTGCGCCCGGCCGCTGGTTGAGGCGGAAGTGCTGCGCCTGCCGCTGCCGGCCGACGCCGACCATGACCGCATCCGCGATGCGGTGTCCGGCTTCCTGCAGCAGGAAGCGCTGGCGCTGTTCACCCGACGCGCCGGCGAACTGGCGGCCGCCATCGACGTGGCACCGTCGCGCGTGGTGCTCAGTTCGGCCAGCACGCTGTGGGGTTCGTGCACCGCGCAGGGCGTGATCCGGCTGAACTGGCGGCTCATCCATTTCTCGTCCGCGGTGATCGACTACGTGATCGCGCACGAACTGGCGCACCTGAAGGAACTGAATCACTCCCGCGCGTTCTGGGACACCGTGGCGGCCATCCTGCCCGGTTTCGAGGACGCCCGCCGCGAACTGCGCGCCTACCACCCGGGCCGCATCGTCGCCCCCTGAAGAAAGGACATTCCCATGCGCATCCTCCACACCATGCTGCGGGTCGGCAATCTCGACCGCTCGCTCGATTTCTATACCCAGGTTCTCGGCATGCGCGAACTGCGCCGCAAGGACTATCCGGACGGCCAGTTCACGCTGGCTTTCGTCGGCTATCAGGACGAAGCCGACGGTGCGGTGCTGGAACTGACCTACAACTGGGGCACCGAGAAGTACGACCTGGGCAATGCCTACGGCCATATCGCGCTCGAGGTGGACGATGCCTACGCCGCCTGTGATCAGGTGAAGGCGCGCGGCGGCAAGGTGGTGCGCGAAGCCGGCCCGATGAAGCACGGCTCGACCGTGATCGCCTTCGTCGAAGACCCGGACGGCTACAAGATCGAGTTCATCCAGCGCGGCACGCAGGCGGCCGGCTGAGCCGTGCGCCACCGCGCAGGTCCGTGACATATTCACGTGGCGTGCGCCCCCTGCAGGATTAGCGTGCCGGCTTCCATCACCCGGAAGGAGGTCGGAAGCCATGCGTTCATCCCTCATCGCCCTGGCGCTGCTGACGCTGGGCGCCACCCAGGCGGCGCAGGCGGCGCCGTCGAGCATCTTCGATGCCGGCAACGACGGCTGGACGGTGTCCGACACCAACCCGCCCTTCGATTCCTTCGGCGGCTCGTTCACGCCGGATTATGACGAGGCGGGGCAGTTCATCCGCTACACCGATCCGTCGTCGATGAGCTTCTTCTTCGAGGCGCCGGAATCCTTCCTCGGTGATCTGTCCGCCTATTACGGCGGCGTGCTGCGCTACAGCCAGACGCTGTCGGTGCAGACGCCGCAGTGGCGCGACGATCCGGATCTGGTGCTGGTCAATGGCAGCGGTCTGGTGCTGGTCTATCAGAACCCGAACCAGCCGGGCACCGGCTGGACCGATTACGCGGTGTCGCTGAGCGCGGGCGGCTGGCGCGTCGGCGCGCTGGACGGCAGCTTCGCCACCGGCGCGCAGATGCAGGCGGTACTCGGCGATCTGCAGCGGCTGCGCATCCGTGGTGAATACATATCCGGCGTGGTCGAAACCACTGCGCTCGACAACGTGTCGATCAGCGCAGTGCCGGAGCCGGCATCCTGGGCCTTCATGCTGGCCGGTGCAGGTGTGCTGTCCGCCGCGCTGCGCCGCCGCGCCTGATCAGGCGGCGACCCGGTTCGCCTTCATTTCGCCGCGCAGCGCCTCGGCCAGACTTTCGACCGCGGATTCGAGCCGGTCGAGCAGTGCAGCGGTGGCCGCGTCGTCCGGGGCCTGGTCGCCGGTGCGCTCCAGTCGCCCGGCCAGGCCGGCGGCGTGGCTGGCGCCGAAATTGCGGACCGTACCTTTCAGCGCATGCGCCTGTTCAGCCAGCGCCTCGCGCGGCCCCGCTGCGGCAGAGCGCAGTTCTGCCAGCATGCTGCGGTAGTCGCGCAGGAAGATCAGGATGATGTCGTGCATCAGCGTTTCGTCGCCGCCCAGATTGCCCAGCGTGAAATTGCGGTCAAATGGCGGGGCACTCTCGGGCGACGGGGCCGCCGTGGCGTGCCCGGTTGGCACAGCCGCGGAGGCTGAAGGCTGCTTGAGCACCTCGTCCAGCGCGCGCACCAGCGCGGCCACCTGCACCGGCTTCGATACATAGGCGTCCATGCCGGCGGCAAAGCACTTTTCGCGGTCGCCGGCCATGGCGTGGGCCGTCATCGCGACGATGGGCGTGTGCCGTTCGCCGTCCTGGGCGCGGATGTGCCGGGTGGCTTCAAAGCCACCCATCTGCGGCATCTGCAGATCCATCAGGATGACGTCGTAGCGCTGTTCCGCTGCCTGTTGCACCGCGGCCAGACCGTTGTCGACCACGTTTACGCGATGCCCGAGCCGTTCCAGCAGGCGTACCGCCAGGGTCTGGTTCACCGGATTGTCCTCGGCCAGCAGGATGGACAGAGCGGGGCGTTCGCCGGCCGCGAGGCCAGGGGCGCCCATATGCGCACGTGCGCTGCCGGCCCCGGTGGCGGTAATCAGTGCGTCCAGCAGGGCGGTGGCCTGCGCCGGCCGTGCAACCACCCCGCTGATCGAAGGCGGCAGCCCCGAGGTCGGTGCCGCGCCGTCATGCAGCAGGATGAGGGGCAGTTCCGCGGCACTCTGGCCGGACAGCGTGTGCACCAGCGCCCAGCCGTCGCGGGCGGCCAGATCCTCTGCCACCAGCAGCGCACGGAAGCACTGTGCTTCGGCCTCCGCCGACACGATGGCTCCGATGCCCTCGTCCAGGTTGGCGCACAGCCGGGCATGTACCTGCCATTGCGCGAGCTGGGCGGCGATCTGCTGGCGCGACCCGTCGTCCGGTTCGATCACCAGCAGCGGCAGGCCTTCCAGCGTGCCCGGCGACAGCAGGGTGGGTGCATGGCCGCGTGACCGGGCCAGCGGAATGCTGAAATGGAAGGTCGCGCCGTCGCCGGCACGGCTGGTCACGCCCAGTGTGCCGCCCATGCGCCGTACCAGCCGGGTGCAGATGGCCAGTCCCAGACCGGTGCCACCGAATTTGCGGGTGGTGGAACTGTCGGCCTGCGAGAAGGCGTCGAAAATGAGCGCCTGCTTGTCCTCCGGAATGCCGATGCCGGTGTCGCGTACCGCGAAGCGCAGCTGCTGGGCGTCCTCGTCGCTGCGCTCCAGCGTGACCGACACGTCAACATTGCCGCGTTCGGTGAATTTGAGCGCGTTGCCGATCAGATTGGTGAGCACCTGACGGATGCGCGTGGGGTCGCCGATCACGCCGTCGGCCACCGACGGGTCGATGCGGCAGCCCAGCTGCACCGGCTTGCCCGGCTTGGGCGCCAGCGTGCGCACGATGGTGCCGACCACGTCGCGCAGGCTGAACGGGATGTGTTCGAAATCCAGCCGTCCGGCTTCGATCTTCGAGAAGTCGAGGATTTCGTCGATCAGCGTCAGCAGCGCTTCCGAAGACTGTTTCACCAGCGACAGGTATTCGCGCTGTTCCGCGCTCAGGTCGGTGTCCAGCGCCAGTTCGGTCATGCCCATGATGGCATTCATCGGGGTGCGGATTTCGTGGCTCATGTTCGCCAGGAAGTCGCTCTTCGCCCGGTTGGCCGCCTCGGCCGCGTCGCGTGCGGCCATCATCTGCTCTTCGGCGGCCTTGCGTTCGCCGATGTCCGACAGGAAGGCGGTGAACAGCGCCCGGCCCTTCATGTGGGTGGAGGTGATCGCGATCTGGGCCGGGAAACGCCGGCCGTCGCGGGGGCTTACCTCGAGGTCGAGGTGGTGGCCGATCACCGCGTCGTAGCGACGGCCCAGCCATTGCAGCAGATCATGTTCGCCCGGCTCACGCTCGTTCGCGCTCACCAGCAGTTCGATCACCGGATGCTGCATCGCTTCGGCCGTGCTCCAGCCCAGCATGCGTTCGGCTGCCGGGTTGTACTCGATCACGTTGCCGAAGCCGTCGAAGGTGATCACCGCGTCCAGTGCCGCACCGAGGATGGCGCCGGTGCGCGCTTCGCTCTCCTCGAGCGCGCTGCGCTGGTTGTACAGGCTCAGAGAAGCCCAGTTCAGTGCCTGTGCCAGCCGGTCGGTTTCGTGTGCGCCAGTGGTGGTGGGCAGTGTGTCGCCCATCGAGTGGTCCAGCCGCTCGGCGAAGTCGGTGCAGTCATTCAACGCCGCCAGCGGCCGGCGCAGCAGCACATAGAGCAGCGTCACGCCCAGCAGCAGGGCGATCAGGCCGTGCAGCAGGCTGTCTTCGAGGATGTGCGCGCGTACCTCGCGCGCTTCAGGCGTGTCGTGTTCGGTGCGCAGCCACAGCGTCTGTCCGCCACCGGTGATCGGCACCCAGCTGACGATGATGCGACGGCCATCGACGCCGGCAGCGCCCGCGCGTGCGCGTGCGATCAGCGCGGCCGGCGGCAGATCGGCCGTCAGGTGTCCGGCGGTGTGCCAGTGGCCGTCGCTGCCGTGTTCGAGCGCCGACAGCGTGCTGCCGTCGGAGGCGATCAGGGCCGCGGCCAGCAGTTCCGCGTTGTCGGACAGGCGAGGGCGCAGGTCGGGCACCTGATTGCTGCCGTAGTTCAGGTCGGCGATCAGGCCGCTGGCGATGCTGCGCGATTCGGACAGGCTGACGCGTTCCAGCAGGGCGACTGTCTCTTCAGCCTGTTCGTGCGCGGTGTACAGCGCATTGCCCACGGCGCCGACACCGAACACCAGCGCGAACAGCAGCGTGATCCGGTGCAGCAGCCGGCGCGGACTGGGGACAGATGCCAGCATCGATCAGCTTTCGTCGCGATAGGTGGCCCGGATGTCGAGCACGTCGTTCCAGCTGTCCAGCATGGCGTCGGCGCAGATCGGGTCGAAATGGCTGCCGCGACCATCGACCAGGAACTGGCGGGCACGTTCCAGTTCCCATGCCGGCTTGTAGGGGCGGGCCGAAGTGAGTGCGTCGAACACGTCGGCCACCGCGACGATGCGGCCGAACAGAGGAATGTCCTCGCCGGCCAGGCCGTTCGGATAGCCGCCACCGTCGAATTTCTCGTGATGGCTGAGCGCGATGGTGGCGGCCAGTTGCATGTAGGGCGAGGCAGAGCCCTTGAGGATTTCGTAACCGATGCTGGCGTGCTGCTTCATGATGTCGAACTCCTCCGGCGTCAGCTTTCCCGGCTTCAGCAGGATGTGATCCGGTGTGCCCAGCTTGCCTACATCGTGCATCGGGGCGGCGATCAGCAGTGATTCCTGGGTGTCGGCGTCCAGCCCCATGCGGCGGGCGATCAGCGCCGAGAAGTGGGCCATGCGCAGGATGTGGGCGCCGGTTTCCGGGTCACGGAATTCGGCTGCGCGCGCCAGCTTGTTCAGCGTTTCGCGTTCGCGCTCGTAGATTTCCGCGGTCGCGCGCCGCACTTCCGCCGCCAGCGTGCGTGCGTGATTGGCCAGGGCGACCTGACCGGCGCGCAGCGACAGCATGTTGCGTACGCGCGAGGTGAATTCGATGCGATCGACCGGTTTGGTCAGGAAATCGTTGGCGCCGGATTCGAGCGCGCGGTAGCGCACCTCTTTCTCGTGGTCCGCGGTCACCATGAGCAGCGGCGTCTGGGTGCGGGCCGGATGGGCGCGAAAGCGACGGATGAATTCGATGCCGTCCATGTCGGGCATCATGTAATCGACGATGACCAGATCCGGATCGGTGCGGATGCAGTGCTCGAGCGCTTCGGCCGGCACCTGGAAGGTCGTCGGTTCGACGTCCGGAAGCTTGCCGAGCAGGGCCGACATCAGCACCAGATTGACCTGCGCGTCATCCACCACCACAACATTCATCCGGAAACTCCATGTGTAAGCCCCGTCTTGGGCTGGCCGCGCAGCATCGGCCGACCGCAGGGACGACGGATGCGCATCGGACGCCTCCGCATTGCTTGATTACGGTCATCAAGGCATGCGACTTTAACGGGCTGTCACGCACCGGACCGCCGCCATTCCCGACATGAAAGCCCCCATGCCCTACACGCTGCGCGCATCGGCCCTGCGCAACTGGCTGCGCCAGCTGTCCTTCCGCGACATGTTCGCGCTCGGTCTGCCGGCGCTGCTCATCATCGCCGCCGGTTTCTGGTTCGCCGCCCGCTACATCAAGCCGGCGCCGCCCGATCAGGCCATCATCAGCTGTGGCGCGTCCGGTTCGGCCTACGAGTCCTTCTGCGCGCGCTACAAGCCCTTGATCGAGCAGTACGGCATCGGACTGGACGCACGGGAGAGCGCGGGCTCGATCGAGAACCTCAAGCGGATCAGCGATCCGGAACAGACGCTGGATTTCGCCTTCATCCAGGGCGGCAGCGCGCCCGACCATCCGCCCGGACTGCTGTCACTGGGGGCGGCCTATTACGAACCGGTGTGGGTGTTCTATCGCGGCCGGCCGGGGCTGGACCGGCTGGACCAGCTCAAGGGGCTGCGCATCGGCATCGGCGCCGAAGGCAGCGGTACCCGCCATCTCGCGCTGCAGATGCTGGCCGCTCACGGCATGGATACCGACCGGCGCCGCCTGCTGCCGCTGGGTGGCACCGAGGGCGTGGCGGCGCTGCTGCACCGGCGCATCGACGTGCTCATCGTGGTTGGCGCGGTGCATTCCGCCTCGGTCTGGTCGCTGCTGTACGCCGACGGCGTGTCGCTGATGTCGCTGGCGCAGGCGCCGGCGTACTCGCGCCGTTTTCCGCACCTGAGCCTGCTTACGCTGCCGCGCGGTGCAATCGATTTCGTGCGTGACATTCCGCCGCGCGACGTGTCGCTGGTTGCCACCCAGGCCTATGTGGTGGCGCGCGAGGACACGCACCCGGCGCTGATCGACCTGATGCTGGGCGCGATGAAGCCGGCGCACGCCGAAGCCACCGTATTCCAGCGCCCGGGCGAATTCCCGAAGGCGGACGCCGGCGACTTCGAACTGCATCCGCGCGCCAAACGCTTCTACGAAGCCGGCCCGCCCTTCCTGCAGCGCTACCTGCCGTTCTCGATCGCCAACCTGCTCGACCGCATGCTGGTGCTGCTGGTACCGCTGCTGGCCCTGGCGCTGCCGCTGTTCAAGATACTGCCCCAGCTCTACGTCTGGCGGGTGCGCAGCAAGCTGTACCGCTGGTACGGCGAACTGAAGGACGTCGAGCGTCAGGCGCTGATGGACGACGCGCCGCGCAGCCGGGCGGAAGGGCTGGACGACCTTGAGCGCATCGAGGCGGCCGTCGCCCGCATTACGGTGCCGCTGGCGCATTCCGATTACTACTACCAGCTGCGTGCTCACATCCACATGGTCAGGCGCCGGCTGCAGGGTGACGCGGCAGCCGTGCCGGAGGACAGCGACGCGACTGCCGGACAGGACGGACCCGTGCCCGGACAGAAGCCGGGTGGAACTGATTAGGCGCCATACTGACCAAGCGCGGTGAGCTGTGCAGCGCACCGGAACCTGCGCGGGCATGCTGACGACCGGGGCGCCGGACAGGCGTCCGGGGGCACTGCGGACAGATCAAGGATTCGTTCGCTAAATTTACAAACATTCGTGCTTGTATATAATCGCAGGCCGACCTCCGGAGAGTTTCCGATGCCTGTCCGCACCGCTGCGGCGTCCGCCCTGCGCCCCGTCCTGTCTTCCCGTTCCTCCTTCATCTGTGCTTTCGCGGTTGCGCTGTCCGCCCTGGTTGCCGGGTGTGGCGACAAGGCTCAGTCCGCGCCGCAGGCGCAGGCTGCCCCTCCCGCCGTGCCGGTGACCGTGTTGCAGGCTGCACCCACCCGAGCGCCGCTGGTGGTCGAGGCGGTGGCTCAGGCCGAAGGCATGCGCGAGGTCGAGGTGAGAGCGCGGGTGAGCGGCATTCTGGAAAAGTGGCGCTTCCGCGAGGGCGAGCCGGTGAAGGCCGGGCAGCTGCTGTTCCAGATCGAACGTGCGCCGTTCGAGATCGCGCTGTCGCAGGCCAAGGCCAGGCTGGCCGAAGCGCAGGCGGTGGAAGAACAGACCGCCCGTGAGTCGCAGCGCCTGAACGGTCTGGTGGCCGACAAGGCAATCAGCCAGAAGGAATTCGACGACGCCCGTTCGGCGGCTGCGGTGGCCAGGGCGGCGGTGAAGTCGGCCGAAGCCGCGGTGCGCGAAGCCGAACTGAACCTCGGCTACACCCAGGTCACGGCGCCGGTCAGCGGCGTCAGCGGCCGGGCGGTCAAGTCCGAAGGTTCGCTGGTCAGTACCGGCGCGGACAGCCTGCTTACCACCATCGCCCAGCTCGACCCGATCTGGGTGCGCTTCAGTCTGTCCGACACCGATCTGGTGGCGGTGCCTGGTGGCCGCGCCGCGGTGCGCGGCTTCCGCGAGGTCGAACTGCAGCTGCCGGATGGCTCCATCCTGCCGCAGCGCGGCCGCATCAATTTTTCGGCCAGCCGCATCGACCCCTCGCTGGGCACGCTGGAAATGCGCGCCGAATTCACCAACACCGATGGCCGGGTGCTGCCCGGCCAGTTCGTGCGGGCGCGGGTGATCGCCGGCGAACAGGACAACGTCTATCTGGTGCCGCAGTCGGCGGTGAGCCAGACCGAGAACGGCCCGGTGGTCATGCTGGCCAACGCCGACAACAAGGTCGAGCCGCGGCCGGTCAAGCTCGGGCTGTGGCAGGGCAAGGACTGGGTGGTGACCGGCGGCCTGCAGCCGGGCGACCGCGTGATCACCGACAACCTGCTCAAGCTGCGCCCGGGGGCACCGGTGGCCCCGCACGCGCCGGGTGAAGCCCCGGCGGCACCGGCAGCGCCTGCCGCGCCCGCGCCGTCCAAGTCCTGAAGGAGCGCGCGACATGGCCCGCTTCTTCATCAACCGCCCGATCTTTTCGGGCGTCATCTCCATCGTCATCATGATCGCGGGTCTGGTGGCCTCGCTGTCGCTGCCGATCGCGCAGTACCCGGAAATCTCGCCGCCCACGGTCATCATCACCGCCACCTACCCGGGCGCCAATGCTGAAACGCTGGCGCGCACGGTGGCGGCGCCGATCGAGGAACAGCTGTCCGGCATCGAAGGCCTGCTGTACTACAACTCGACCTCGACCTCGAACGGCACGGTGAGCATCACGCTCACCTTCGAAGTGGGCACCGACCCGGATACCGCGCTGATCGCGGTGAACAACCGCATTTCGGTGGCCGAGTCGCGGCTGCCTGAAGACGTGCGCCGCTCCGGCCTGGTGGTGCGCAAGCGCTCGAACAACCTGCTCATGATCGCGGCGCTGAAGTCGACCGACGGCAAGTACGACACGCTGTTCCTGAGCAACTACGTGTCGGTGAACGTGCTCGACGAACTGCGCCGCATTCCCGGCGTGGGCGACGCGCTCACCTTCGACGCGCCGTACGCGATGCGGGTATGGCTGAAGCCGGACGTGATGGCGCGTCTGGGCATCACCACCACTGACGTGGCGGCGTCCATCCGCGTGCAGAACGCGCAGAACGCGGCCGGCCGCATCGGTCAGGAGCCGGTGGTGAACGGTCAGCAGCTCACTTACACGGTGAGCGCCAAGGGCCGGCTGCTGTCGATCGCCGAGTTCGAGAACATCATCCTGCGTGCCGACGGGCCGTCCGGCGTGGTGCGACTGAAGGACATCGCGCGCATCGAGCTGGGCGCCGAAAGCTATGACCGTACGACCAAGGTGAATGGCACGCCGGTGACCGGCATCGGCCTCTACCTGCAGTCGGGCGCCAACGCGCTCGACACCGCCAAGGCGGTGCGCGCAAAGCTGGCCGAACTGACCATCCGCATGCCGGAAGGTCTGGAATTCATCATCCCGAACGACACCACCCGCTTCATCAGCGAGTCGATCCGCGAGGTGAGCCACACGCTGGCCGAAGCCACGGTGCTGGTGGTGCTGGTGGTGTTCGTGTTCCTGCAGAGCTGGCGCGCCACGCTGATTCCGCTGATCGCGGTGCCGGTGTCGCTGGTCGGCACCTTCGCCGGCCTGTGGGCTTTCGGTTTCTCGATCAACACGCTGACGCTGTTCGCGATGGTGCTGTCGATCGGCATCGTGGTCGATGACGCCATCGTGGTGCTGGAGAACGTCGAGCGCCAGATGCGCGAATTCGGGCGCTCGCCCAAGGAGGCGGCGCTGGAGGCGATGCGCGAAACCTCGGGCGCACTGGTGGCCATGGTGCTGGTGCTGGACGCAGTGTTCATCCCGGTCGCCTTCCTCGGCGGCATCGCCGGCAAGCTGTACCAGCAGTTCGCCGCCACGGTGGCGGTGTCGGTCACCATTTCCGGCATCGTCGCGCTGACGCTGACGCCGGCACTGTGCGCGCTCATGCTGAACGGCCATGAGGGCGAGTCGAAACTGTTCCGCCCGTTCAACCGCGGTTTCGACTGGCTCACCCGGGTCTACACGGGCACCGTGGGCGCCACGCTGCGTCACCGCGTCGTCGCCGCACTGGTGGTGATCGCCATGTTTGCCGGCGCCGGCTTCATGTTCCGCATGGTGCCCGGCGCCTTCGTGCCGTCCGAGGACCAGGGCTATCTGTTCGGCTTCGTCACGCTGCCGGATGGCGCGTCGGCCCAGCGCACCGAACAGTCCTTCGAAAAGCTGCGCCAGATCATCAATGACGATCCGGCGGTCGAGAACGTGTTCATGGTGCGCGGCATGGACTTCATCACCGGCAACAACCGGGCGAGCGTGGCCATGACCTTCGTCGTCATGAAGCCCTGGCGCGAACGCACCACCACCGCTGACGACCTGCAGAAGAAGATCGCCGCGGCCGGCATGAAGCTCAACGACGGCATGGGTCTCATCTTCAATCCGCCGCCCATCCAGGGTCTGGGTACGGCCGGCGGTTTCGAGGTGTATGTGCAGGCGCGCGAGGATTCCGATGCGCGCAAGCTGTCCGCCATCACCGGCCAGTTCCTCGACGCGCTGCGCGCGCGCCCGGAACTGACCGGCCTGAACAGCTTCTTCCGCGTGTCGGCGCCGCAGCTCGCGGTCGAGGTGGACGAGCCGAAGGCGATTTCGCTGGGCATTCCGCTCGATTCTGTCTATTCCACGCTGCAGGCCACCATGGGCACGCTGTACGTGAATGACTTCAACCGCTCGGGCAAGACCTACAAGGTGCAGCTGAGCGCCGATGCGCCCTACCGGATGAAGCCGGAAGATCTCGGCAAGCCCTATGTCCGTTCCGCCACTGGCGCGATGATTCCGCTGTCCGCGGTCATTTCGGTCAAGCCGGTGATCGGCCCGGAAATGGTCGAGCGCTTCAACGGCTTCGTCGCCGCCAAGGTGCTCGGCAATTCGGCCGCCGGCTACAGCTCGGGCGATGCCATCCGCGTGGTCGAAGAGGTGGGCCGTCAGGTGCTGCCGGCCGGCTACAGCCTGGAATGGACAGGTCAGGCCTACCAGGAGAAGCGCACCGGCATCACCTCGGTGCTGGCGCTGGGCTTCGGCATCATCATGGTGTTCCTCATCCTGGCGGCGCAGTACGAGCGCTGGTCGCTGCCGCTGGCGGTCATCATGGCCATTCCGTTCGCCATCCTGGGGGCGCTGCTGGCGGTGTGGGTGCGCGGCATGCCGAACGACATCTACTTCCAGATCGGCCTCGTGGTGCTGGTCGGTCTGGCGGCGAAGAACGCCATCCTGATCGTGGAATTCGCACTGCAGAAGCAGCAGGAGGGCATGGACGCGCTGGCCGCGTCGCTGGAGGCTGCCCGCCTGCGCTTCCGGCCGATCTGCATGACCGCGCTCGCCTTCATTCTCGGCGTGGTGCCGCTGGTGATCGCCACCGGCGCCGGTGCCGCGGCCCGGCGTTCGATGGGTACCGGCGTGTTCGGCGGCATGCTGGCCGCCACCTTCATCGCCACCATTTTCGTGCCGATGTTCTACAGCTGGCTGGCCGGCCGCAAGGCGGCTTCGCGCCGCGACGACGCACCGGCAGAGGTGACCGCATGATGTCCGTGAAAACCCCGCTCGCGCTGGCCTGCGCCGCGCTGCTGTCCGGCTGCATGGTCGGCCCTGACTACGTGCGCCCGTCGGTCGATCTGCCGGCGCAGTACGGCGCCACCGACGCGGTCGCGCCGGCTGCGGTGGCCCGCGGCTGGTGGAAGCAGTTCAATGACGACACGCTGAATGCGCTGGTCGACCAGGCGCTGGCCGACAACAGCGACGTGCAGCGTGCCGCCGCCCGCATCGAACAGGCCGACGCGCTGCTGCGCGAAGCCGGTGCGGCGCTGTTCCCGGATGTCGGGCTCGAAGCCGGCGCCAGCCGCTCGCGCATCAGCGGGGTGGGTGCGCCGATTCCGGCCGGTGCGCCGCTGTACCGCAAGAATTTCCAGACCGCGATCGCCACCTCGTTCGAACTCGATTTCTGGGGCAAGCTGCGGCGTGCCAGCGAAGCGGCCCGCGCGCAGGCGCTGGGCACCCGCTACGCGAAGGACACGGTCGAACTGACCTTGGTGAGCCAGGTCACCGGCAATTACCTGAACCTGCGGGCGCTCGATGCCCAGCTCGCGCTGTCGCGCGATACGCTGGCCACCCGGCGCGAGAACGCCGACATCCTGCGCACCCGGGTGGCGCGTGGCCTGACCAATGAGCTCGAACTGCAGCAGGCGCTCGGTGCGCAGGCGCAGATCGAGGCGCAGATCGCCGACCTGTCGCGCAGCCGTGCGCTGGTCGAGAACCAGCTGGCGCTGCTGACCGGCCGGCTCGGCCAGCAGATCGCGCCGGGCGACCTGCGCTCGCTGCCCTTGCCGCCGCTGCCGCCGGCCGGCCTGCCGTCTTCGCTGCTGGATGCGCGTCCGGACGTGCGCCAGGCGGAATCCGAACTGGCGTCGGCCAATGCGCTGATCGGCGTCGCCAAGGCCGCGCTCTATCCGTCGATTTCGCTGACCGGCAACTACGGTTCGCAGAGCCGCGAGCTGTCCGACCTGTTCAGCGGGCCCTCCAACATCTGGTCGCTCGGCCTGTCGCTGGATCTGCCGCTGTTCGACGGCGGCCGCCGCAGTGCGCGGGTGGATCAGGCCAGCGCGCAGCAGAAGCAGGCGCTGGCCGGCTATGTGTCGGCCATCCGCAACGCCTTCACCGACGTGCGCGACGCGCTGGTGTCGGCCGAACAGTACGCGCAGAGCGTCGAGGCGCTGCAGAGGCAGGCCGATGCCGCGACACGCAGCCTGCAGCTGGCGCAGAAGCGCTATGACGCCGGCTATTCGCGCTACCTGGAAGTGCTGGACGCGCAGCGCACCGCGAACGAGGCGTCGCTGGCGCTCGTCCGCTCACGCCAGGGCCAGCTGGCCGAAGTGGTGAACCTGTATGCCGCGCTCGGTGGCGGATGGGCTGCGGACGGGGCGACCGCGCCGGACGCCGCCGCCCCGACCACCCTGCCGGCTGCGAACTGAGGCGTTTCAACCGGCGATCGCGGCCAGCGGCCGCGCGTCGTCCTTGCGCTCGGTGGTGCGCGAGCTGTCCTTGATCGTGTCGCGGCCGGCCGCCGCCAGCGACTTGATGTCACCCGACAGTTCGCCACCTTCTTCGACATGGATCTTGCCGTAGCGGATCTTGCCGCTGATGCGTCCGGTCGCATGCACGATGAGCCGCTCGCGCGCGGTCAGTTCGCCGTCGAAGTGACCGTGGATTTCCGCCACGTCGATGCTCACCGTGCCCGCATAGGCACCGTTCTCCGCGATGCGCAGCACGCGGCTGTCCATCGTCGCCTCGACCCGGCCTTCCACCACCAGCGTGTCGCAGTCCAGAATTTCCGCGCCGCGCAGCTTCACGTCCGGCCCGACGATCAGGCGGCTGCCCTGGGTCGGCGACGGCTCCAGTGCCTCGCTGCGCGTCGCGCCGCTCTGTGGGCTGTCCTCGCGCTGCGACGGCGCGCTGGTCGAGCCGTGGCTGCCTGCGGTGGAGGTCTGCGTGCTCTGCGAGGCGGGCGTGCCAGGCGTGAAGCCGGTGCTGCCGCCGCCCGGACGCAAGGTGCGCGGCAATGCGGCGTCGGACGTTTTCGGGAACAGGGCGGGCTTGTTGAACATGACGTCTCCTTGAAAGGGTCCGCACCGGATGAATCGATGCGCGCTGTCCTTGTGCAAGCGGCGTGCCTGATTGGGTTTTGTTTTTCATATCAATCGGATGCGGAGCCCTGTTCGCCTTTTGCACTAGAAGCGGGGCAGGGAAAGCCGTTTTCCGTCGCCTGCGCACGACAGACGGGCGGCCACATCGGCCGGCTGGCGCCCGGGGCCGTCTGCCGGGGCTGTCGTGCCGCAGCGACATGAGGCGCTGTTTAACGTTCTGTTGCATTCGATAACCGGGGCTTACCGCGTGCCCTCCGATGCCTGCCTAGACTTGGAGGCTGGCCCTCTTTCTGCCCCGCGTATTCCGCATGCCCCGTTTTTCCTTTCGCACCACGCTGCTGCTGACCGTACTGCTCATTGCCGGCGCGCTCGGGGCCGCTGCCGGCAGCGGCTGGCTCATGCTGCAGGATTTCGCGCGCGCCAGCCGGGAGGCCGGCAGCGCAGCGCTGCGTCTGAGCACCGCGATGCAACAGCTCGACGAGCGCGCACTCGACATGACACGCAGCGCGCGCCAGTACGTCGTGCTGCGCGACGAAGCGGTACGCGAGCGCTACCGGACTGCGCAGACCCAGGCGCTGGAGGCATTGGCGACACTGGATGCCACGCTGGCGCCGACGCCACTGACCGCGCAATGGCGTGAAGCCGCCACTGCGCTGGCGGCGTCGCTGGATGCGCCCGCCGGCGGCGACGCTGTGGACATGCCCGATCTGGTGGCGCTGAACGACAGGCTGGCCGAACGGGTGCGTACCCAGATAGACCGGCGCAACGCCGATCTGCTCGACACGCTGGACGAACGCCGCGACATGCTGGCGCGCGAAGTGATGGCCGCCATCGCGCTTGCGCTGCTGTTGGCCCTGCTGGCCGGCTGGTGGGTGCTGCGCCCGCTGAAGGCGGTGGAGCGTGCCATCACGCGACTGGGCGAAGGCGGCTTCGACCAGATGGTGGAGGTGGGGGGGCCGGCCGACCTGCGTCGCCTCGGCGACAAGCTGGAGTGGCTGCGCCAGCGTCTGGCTGACCTCGAAGCCCACCGCAACCGGGTGCTCCGCCATGTGTCGCATGAACTGAAGACGCCGCTGGCTTCGCTGCGCGAAGGCATTGCGCTGCTGCAGGACGGCGTGACCGGCAAGCTCAGTACCGAACAGCAGGAGGTGAGCGGCATTCTGGATGCCAACGCGCGTGCGCTGCAGGAGCGTATCGAACAGCTCATCGGCTACAACGCCACCCAGTTCGACGCCCGTCACCTCGAACTGAAGCCGACCGCGCTGCGTGCGCTGGCGCGCGAGGTCGCTGCCGATCTCAAGCTGCAGGCCCAGGCCAAGGATGTGCGGCTGGACGTGAGCGGCTACGCGCCGCCGGTGCGCGGCGACGCCGCCAAGCTGCGCATCGCGCTGAGCAATCTGCTGGCCAACGGCATCGCCTTCAGCCCGCACGGCGGCACGGTGCGAGTGGAACTGAGCAGCGACGAAGCGGCCGCCCGCATCGACTGCATCGACGAAGGGCCGGGTGTCGCGCCGGACGAAACCGAACGCATCTTCGAACCTTTCTTCCGCGGCAGCCGCCGCGCGCCGCGGCCGGACAAAGGCAACGGCCTGGGGCTGGCCATCGTGCGCGAATTCATCGCCGCGCATGGCGGCAGCGCCCGGGTATTGCCCGCCGAACGCGGTGCCCACTTCAGGATAGAACTGCCTCATGCCCGCTGATCACCTTCGCCTGCGCCTGTTCGCCCTGCTGCTGCCGCTGGCCCTGACCGCCTGCGCAGGCGGTCGCCCGGCGCCTTCGCCGGAAGCCCCTGCCGCATCGCCGACAGCGGCGCAGCCCGAGGCGCTGATGAGTGATGCCGAGCGCCAGCTGTTGCAGGCGCTGCAGGCCGCACAGCCGCGCGGCGGCAATCCGGCGCGCGCGCGCACGCTGCTCGACGCGCTGCTGGCCGCGCAGGACGACGCGTCGAAGGCGGTGCACCCGCACGCGCGCGCGCTGCTCGATCTGCTGAATGAACGGCAGCGGCTGGATGCCGCCAACCAGAAGCTGACCCAGCAGCTGGAGCGCAGCAGCCAGCAAGCCAAGGACAGCCAGGCGCGCGCTGACGAACTGCAGCGCAAGCTGGACGCGCTGGCCGACATCGAACGCAGCCTGCCGGGCGCCCGTGTGCCGTCGCGTGGCGTACCGCGATGAGCGGACCCCGTCTGCTGCTGGTCGATGACGACACCGACCTGTTGCGCCTGCTGTCGCTGCGGCTCACCGCCAGCGGCTACCGGGTCAGTACTGCCGAAACCGCCGAAGCCGCGCTGACCCGGCTGGCGGTTGAGCCGTTCGCGCTGGTGATCAGCGACGTGCGGCTGCCGGACCGCGATGGTCTGTCGCTGTTCGACGCGATACGCGCCCAGCATCCGGCGCTGCCGGTCATTCTGCTCACCGCCCACGGCACCATTCCGGACGCGGTCGACGCCACGTCGCGCGGCGTGGCCGGCTATCTGACCAAACCTTTCGACAGCGCGGCATTGCTCGAACGCATAGATTGCGCGCTGGCGCATGCCGCGCCGTCCGGATCGCCGTCGCCGGCGGACACCCGCTGGCGTGACGGCCTGATCAGCCGCAGCACCCGCATGGCCGCGCTGCTGGACGAAACGAGGCTGGTGGCCGCCTCCGATGCCAGCGTGCTGATACGCGGCGAGAGCGGCACCGGCAAGGAGCTGCTGGCGCGCGCACTGCACCGCGCCAGTCCGCGTGCGGCCGCGCCCTTCGTCGCGATCAACTGCAGCGCCATTCCGGATGCGCTGCTCGAATCCGAACTGTTCGGCCACGAACGGGGTGCATTCAGCGGCGCGGTGGCGCGTCATACCGGCCTGTTCCGTGCGGCGCACGGCGGCACGCTGTTCCTCGACGAGATCGGCGATATGGCGCCGGCCTTGCAGGTGAAACTGCTGCGCGTGCTGCAGGAGCGTGCGGTGCGACCGGTCGGTGCCACCCGCGCCGAGCCGGTGGATGTGCGCATCGTGTCGGCCACCCACTGTGATCTGGATGCCTTGCTGGAGCAGGGGCAGTTCCGCGAGGACCTGTATTACCGCATCAATGTGGTCACGCTGACGCTGCCGCCGCTGGCCGAGCGACGGGAGGACATTCCGCTGCTGGCCGAGCACTTCCTGCGCACGCTGGCTGACAAGTACGGCAAGCGTCTGCGCGGATTCGCACCGGACGCGCTGGAGGCGCTGGCGACCGCACACTGGGCCGGCAATGTGCGGCAGCTGCATAACGTGGTGGAACAGGCCTGCGCACTCGCGACCACGCCGCTGGTGCCGCGCGCACTGGTCGACCGCGCGCTGCGGGTGCGGCCGATGGAGGCGCTGGGCTATGTCGAAGCCAAGCAGCGTTTCGAGCGCAACTATCTGGTGCAGCTGCTCAAGCTCACCGCCGGCAACGTAACCGACGCTGCCCGCATCGCTGGCCGCAACCGGACCGAGTTCTACCGGCTGCTGCAGCGCTACGACCTCGACCCCGGGCTGTTCCGTGGCGATGTCGCCGAGGCGCGACGCGCCTGATCCGCGCGCGCTGGCCGACCGGCCTTCCCGGGCCGGATGCGCGTCGCCACAGCCCGACACGCGCAGTATCCGGGATTTTCCAAGTCATTGATTCATAGCGTGGAAGAGGGTTGGCATGCACCGTGCTGAACAGGCACGGCATGTCACCTGTGGGAGCTTCCATGATCAAAAGACACACCATCGCCACGCTGCTGGCGACCACCGCACTGGCTTACGGTATCTGCCCGCCGGCACAGGCCGCCGGTTTTGTCGAAGCGGCGCGTCCGGTGCTGCCCGACCCCGGATCGGATGACCAGGACCGCAGCCTGCGCGATGCGATACGCGGCGCGCTGGCGGCCGATCGTTCGCTGAGCGGGTGCTATGTGGCGGTCAGTGCCCATGCCGGCCGGGTCACGCTGGGCGGTGTGGTTCAGGACGCTTCGCAGCTCGCACGCATCCTGCAGACGGCCGCCTCGGTACCCGGCGTGCGGGCGGTCGACAACGGGCTGGAACTGGCCGGGCGCTGAGGCGTCAGGGCACTGCGTAGTGCGCCTGCGTCATCAGGTCGACGCCGCAGGGCAGGTTCTCTATCCAGTCGACGAAGCGCTTCACCATGGCCGGGCCTTCGAAGCGCGCGCCGTGCTGAGGCACGATCATCTGCACGTCCAGACCGCGCACCATCTGCGCCCAGTAGCGGCAGATCTTGTTGGCCACCATGTAGCGCCGGTGGAAGTCGAACATGTGCGGGATGTGGGCGTCGAAATCGGCCACCGGCGGCAGCGCTTCGGAATGACCGATCATCGATGCGCCCATGTCACCGGAAAACAGGATTTTCGACACCGGGTCGTAGAACTGGAAGTTGCCTTCCGAGTGCATGAAATGCGCGGGCAGTGCCAGCATTTCCATCTGGCCGAGCGGTATGCGCATGCCCTGGTCGGGAATCGGGATGATGCGGTCGGTGTAGTCGCGGCCGGTGGTGAAGTGCGGCAGGAAGCGCGCCCACAGCTTCGAGATCATCACCTTGCACGAGGTGCTCACCATCCACTTGTTCATCGACGCGATGATGTCCGGGTCGGCGTGCGAAGCGAGGATGAGATCGAGATCGCGCGACGAGAAGTAGCGCTGCATCGCCATCATGAGCCCGCTGTAGGTCATGTTGCCGCCGGGATCGATCAGCGCGCCGTGGTCGCCATCCACCACCAGGAACTGGTTGCACTGCACCGCGTGATCGGCGCCTTCGTCCACCAGATCGTAGAAGGCCAGGCACACATGCCTGCCGTCGTTGAACAGCTCCACCGCCATGATCGTTCTCCCTGCCGATGCCAATGTCACATCATACGTTGTGCATCAGCAGGCCCCGGGTCCCGCGGCTGAGGGCGCCGATCATGACAAGGGTGGTCGCGGGTGCTGACGGCGGTCCGTTGCGGACCGCGCGTGATTGTGCCCGCCGGTCTGCCGGCGGCGCTTGATCGGGGTCAAGCGCCGCCCGGGCCGTTCATGCGCTGCGGCGGCGCGCCAGTCCGATCAGGCCGAGGCCGGCCAGCATCAGTGCATAGGCCGACGGCTCCGGCACCGCGGCGGCGATGCTCAGGCCCAGCGTGCTGCCGTTCCAGCTCGCCTGTGCGGTGCGGCCGGGCGCGAGGCCGATCACGTCGATCACCGCGCCGGCACCGGTGACCGGATGGGCCAGGCGCAGCGTGCCGCCCACCGACAGCAGGTCGGCGAAGCTGACCGCGCCGGTGCCGGTGTATTCGCCCAGATCGATCACGATGCGGCCGCCATAGAAACTGGCGTTGCCGAGAATGATCAGGTGATCGCGCTGCGACGGCGCGTCGCCGTCGATTTCCAGCACCAGTTCGCCGCCTGCGGTCTGTGTATAGTTCTGCAGCGTAAGCGTGCCGGGCGAGGTGCCCGGAGCGAAGATGCCACCACTGTTGCTCACGTTGCCGGTGATGCTGCCGGTGCCCTTGAGCACACCACCCTGCAGGATGATGTTGCCGGCGAAGGTGCCCATGACCGTGGTTGTGCCGGCGGTCTGGGTCATCAAGCCAGAGAAGGTGCTGCCGGCTTCGATCCGCAGTTCGCCCTGGTTGCGGAATTGCCCATTGGTCTGGAAGCCCACCGGTGCGCTGCCGGACACCACCATGCGGCCTTCATTGACCAGCGAACCGGAGCTGTCCAGCAGCAGCGGATTGACCGCGGTGTTCGCTTCGATCAGGCCCCGGTTCACTACCGCACCGCGAATGCGTGTCGCGCCGCTGAAGGTCTGGCCCGCCCCCAGCGTCAGCACCGGTACCCGGCCGATGTAGTTGCCGTAGTAATCCAGCACGTTGCCGGCGTCATCGGTGAATTCGACCCGGCCGGTACCGGCCAGCAGCGTGTCGCCGTAGAGGCGGAGCTTGGCGTAGGTGGTCGGGCTCACGTCGCGCGGATGCGCCAGGCCGAAGGCCAGCGTGCCGTTATTGGTGATCGTGCTGCTGGCACCGTTCCATCCGAAATTCATTTCGTTGCCCGAGGTCGCTTCGACCCGGCCTTCGATGGTGACGCCGGTGAAGAAGGTGGCCAGAGCGTTGGTGCCGTCGGTGTAGATGCGCCCGCTGCCAGTGCTGCGCAGCGTGCCGCCGTACACCGCGGCACCGAGATCGATGGACGACGCGTTGCGGGCTTCGATCAGGCCGCCGGCATTGTCGATGGCCGAGGTGATCCAGATGCGGCTGCCGTTCTCGGCGCGCATGTCGCCGCGGTTTACCAGTGAATGCAGGGTCGAGTAGGGCGAGGCCGGATTGCCGGTCAGGAGGCCGCTGATCATCAGAAAGCTGCCGGCGTTGTCCGCCACCACGCTGCCCTGGTTCACGACCGACAGACGGCCGCTGGCGAGATTGCCGTTGTAGCCGAGCTTGCCGGCACCGCGCAGCGTGTGTCCCTGGGCGATCACCAGCGTATTGGCGTCGGTGCTGGCGCCGTAGATGATCTGGCTGTCGTTGAAGGTGGCGCGTTCGTTGGCGTAGCCGTTGCCGAGCAGCGTGCTGCCGCTGCCGGACAGCGTGACCGTGCCGCTGATGCCCAGCAGCGCCAGCCGGCCATCGGAACTGAGGCGCAGCGTGCCGTTGTTGATCAGCGATGCGCCGCCGCCCGGATCGCTGACGATGAGCCGGGCGTCGCCGAAGCTGTAGTTGATCGCGTCACTGAAGGCGGCCGAACCGCCGATGATGAGCGTGTCGCCTGCGTCGATGGCCAGATGGGTGGCCGAACCGCCGAAGGCCGCGCAATCGATGCGCTGGGTGCAGTAGGGGCTGGGCGTGACCGCATAGGGCGGTGCGATCTGCACCGTGCTGTTGCGTGACGGGTCGTTGTCGATGAATACCCGCGATGCCGGGTAGTGGGTCGGCGGGCCGCTCGGCGACCAGTTCCAGTAGGTGGTGCCGCCGACCGAGCGGTTATTGGTGTTCCACAGCGTGTCGGCCTGACCGAGCCAGACATAGTCGGCCGCGGCCAGGGGCGCAGACAGGCCGGCACCGGCAAACAGTGCGGCGCAGAGCGCGCTCAGACGACGCAGGCGGGTGTGCGGGGCGGATGTGGAGGCAGGCACGGCGGCGACTCACTCGACGAATGGACACGAGCGAACCTTAACCGCGACAACCCTGCCGCGCAGCCCCCTGTTCGGGGGTGTCGGGGCGGCTTACAGCGGCCCTGGACACGGGTCGATCCGGCAGAATAGTGCGAACAGTGCGCACCCTTCAGAACTGGCGATTGTTCTGAAACCCGCGCCAGTATTGGGAATGCTTGGTGGGCCCCCTGGGAGTCGAACCCAGCACCAACGGATTATGAGTCCGCGAAAATGGATGCTCATCAGCTACCCTGCTCTTTGTACGTTCGTTTCAACCAAATGATTTATATGAAAAAGATGGCTCGCGTTATTGTGAACCCCTCTTGTTGGTGCTATGGTTTTGGCTACACGATGGCTACATGATGTAACCGCCGATTGATCGTAGTAGCTCGTTTGGCACCATGAACCGAGAGCGCCTGACCCTTGATCGAATCGCCCGATTCGTCTGCCCTGCCGACAAGCAGCAGGCCTTCCTGTGGGACACGGAAGCGCCCCGCTTGGCGGTCCGTGCGACTGCCGGCAGCAAGTCCTTCATCTTTGAGGCCAAGCTGCACAGAAAGACGGTCCGCCAGACAATCGGCAGCGTGCAAGCGTGGGATATCGCCGATGCGAGGGCTGAAGCGCGCAGGCTGCAAACCCTGGTTGACCAAGGCATAGACCCCGCCCAAGAGCGCAAGCAACGCCTTGAAGCCTTGGAGGGGGAGCGGGAAAGGGCGCAGCGCACTGATGCCCTCGCGCTTGATGCCTGGGCTGCTTACATCGAAGCCCGCAGCCCTAAATGGACACCCCGTAGTCTGGCCGACCACTACGTCATGACGACCGAGGGTGGCAAACCAAAGACGCGTGGCCGCAGACCCGGCGAAGGCACCACAACCAAGCCCGGCATCTTGCGTCCTCTGCTGTCTCGCCCCCTGAACCGGATTGACGCTGAAGCTGTGCGGGTCTGGCTGTCATTCGAGATAGTGAAGCGCCCGACTCATGCTGCACTGGCTTTCCGCCTGCTGCGGGCCTTTTTGAACTGGTGTGCAAGCTCCGAGCACCTTGCGGAGCAGGTGCATGTGGACGCCTGCAAGGTTCGCAGCGTGCGCGATCAGCTACCGAAGAAAGCGGCCAAGAATGACTGCCTGCAGCGCGAGCAACTAGGTTTGTGGTTCGGGCGGGTCCGCGCCTTACCCAATCCGATTCACTCCGCTTACTTGCAAGTGTTGCTGCTGACTGGCGCACGTCGGGAGGAACTCGTCGACTTGCGTTGGGATGATGTCGACTTCCAGTGGAAGAGCCTCACCATCCGCGACAAGGTTGAGGGGGAGCGGACCATCCCTCTGACCCCCTATGTCGCAAAGCTGCTTCAGGAATTGAAGGCCCGCCGGGATATGGGCGCTGTGAGAGCGATTCCCGTCCGTGGACCGAATCTGAAAAGGTCCGTTGCCCGGGCCCGGCGTGCAAACGAGGGGGCGGCTAGAGCTCATCAATGGGTGTTCAGCAGCCCCACCGCTGCGTCCGGCAGGCTTCAGGAACCGCGCATATCCCACAACAAGGCATTGGACGCCGCCGGCCTGCCTCCTCTCACCCTGCACGGTCTGCGGCGATCCTTCGGCACGCTGTCCGAATGGGTGGAAGTGCCTGTCGGCATCGTTGCGCAGATCATGGGCCACAAGCCTTCCGCTATCGCGGAAAAGCACTACCGTCGCCGTCCGCTGGACTTGCTGCGCATGTGGCATACGAAGATTGAAGGCTGGATGTTGGCTCAGGCTGGTATCGAGCAACCTGATGAGAGGGCCCCGAATCTTCACAAGGTTGTCGGGGCTTGATCAAGGCGGAACCGCCACCGGCCGGTTGCCGGTGAGACATTGAATGGGGAAACAACGTGGATCGCTTCAACGAATTGAACGCACGGCATGACAGCGCACTTGACCGCATCGGGATGATGGATGAGCTTGCACCCGGCGTGGCCTGGATGGCACACGAACGCGCAGTGAATGTTGTCCGGGAAAAGCTGAAAGACTGCAACCAGCTTTCTGATGCAGGCCGCGAGCAGTTTGTCTTTCTGGAGTATCAAAGGGTCTTCTTGTACGCCTTCTTCACCCATGCGGTGCCTATGGGGGAGGGGGAGGAGTGGCTGGATAACGCTGCAGCAATCTTCAATGACGTTGAGGTTGCTGCATCACTGCTGACGGATAACTACGTCGAACACCGGGGCGCGGTTTTCGCGGCCTGAAGCCCCAGTAGCACCTGAAGCAAGCGCAACGAATAGCGCACCAGCAGCACCTGATGCACTTCCTACCGGCCCTGTTCAGCGGCTGGTTTTTCTCCCCCTAGTGTCACTTCTTCAGTCCGGGACGTTGGTCCGGGAGCCCCTTGCATTGTCTTTGCCGCTTTCGGTAATCTCAGGCGAGAGGGCTAGGTTCTGCAGACCGAAAAGCGCGTTTCCCCCCGTTTCCGCGCCTGCCCTGCTTCACGAAACCGGGGGAGTAAAACGGGGATAACAAGAATGAAAAATACCCATCCCGCTGCCAGTGGCAGCGGCGACAGCCTCAATCCGTCCCAAGAAAGTCTCTTTGCCCGAGCCAAGCACGGCACGTTGTCTGACGTGTTGAGCCTGGACGACATTGTTGGGCTTGCCCTGTGCAGCGCAGAAAATCCTTTTGGACGGGGTAATGACAATCGCCTGCGTTCATCGCTCCACACTTTGATCAAGTGTGGTTTGGTTGTGCCTGTCCGTTCGGTAGAAGTTGAGAGGCGCGGTACTCCACTCTTCGGCGTGATGGGCTCAGCTGGGGTCCGATGGATGGCGACGACCTCCTCCAAGGGGACTGACCACTACGTCCATAGAGATTCCCTGCGCCCCCATCTGTCCGACTTGGGCGACGTCGGTCCATATCTCCGGGAGTGGCTGGGAGATGTTTCCTCAGCCGAAAAGCAACGGAAGTCGCACAGAGGGGAAGGTAAGGAGCGTCAGGTGGATGGCAGAGCGATAAAGAGGGCTCTTGCCGCGCTTGAGAAGGGAGGGCTTGCATGGGGCGACATCCACCGCTGCACCGTTAAGGAGTGGCTTATGGCCAATGTCGTTGAGCTCTCACAGACCAGACCTGATTCACTAGCCAAGCACCTCAAAGAAAAGGGACACGTAACTGAGTGCGTGCCCGGTCGGCGCGGTAAAGACGACAAGGCTGCAGAACTCGCGACACTCGATCAGGCTTGGGCAAGTGTCCAAGCGGCGGAGTCGCAGCCCAGTGGGCTGGTGGGGCGGCAAACGCTGAAGCTGGCGTCATCGAAGTAGCCGACACCGGATAGCGGATATCAGATAGGAGGTATCTGATATCCGCCGTTTCTCCGGGGCGCTCTCTAGTCTTGGTTTTCGTGGAAACCATCAAGGAGCGCCCCATGCAGAGAAACGCCGAACTAGTGCCAATCGCCCACCACGCTGCCGTGGAGAAGTTGAGGGAATTCGTGTGGTGGCTTGAGGACAACCGCGCCACCTTCAGCGCGGTTATGTCCGATCCCCACAACGTAATACTTCCCCGGCAGGTGCATCAGAGCCTGCGCGATCTGCATCACGAACTGTCCCATATCGTGACGGCAGAGAGCCAGTACCGTGAAAAGGTTGCCAGGCTGTTGAAGGCGGCCACAGCAAAGGAGGAACAGACGACCCAGCGACGAAAGTGATAACCGGAAAGAAGAAAGCCCGCTTCTCGGGCGGGCTTTCAGGACTCTTTCTGACAGTGCATATGGCATGCAGAGCATGCTATATCAAAGCCCTAAAAACAAGAGGTTATGGTATGACAAAAACAACAAGAGGTGCGGAGCACGCGCCCGACCTGAGCTGTGCCGCCCAACGGGGGCGGTTGCTCGAATACCTGGTGGCTCACGGACAGATTGCAACGTCGGAGGCTCGGACGGTGCTGGCTGTCATGTCCCCTGCCGCACGGGTGATGGAACTGCGTGCGGCAGGGTTCGATATCGAGACTCGCCGCATGTGGGTAGAGGATGAAAGCGGGGTTCCTCACTTCCAAGGGGTCTATGCGCTGCGGGGAGGTGCGAAATGATTTGCACCTCATGGGATAGCTGCATGGGCCTCCATGACGAAGGTTCCTACTCGCACCACACGGAAGGCGGAACGCATTGGATGGACGTGTCGCCGCAGGAACTGCAAGTGTGCCTTGAGGGTGATTCCCCGCCGGAGTTTCGCACCATCCTTGCCCGCTGCGGGGATGAGGACGCCGCCCGCTATGCAGGCCCGCTCTATCTCGACTTCGATCACGAAGATATCGCGGTCGCCATCGCCGCGTTTCACAGGATGTTGGATTGCCTGGCCGCCCTTGGCGTTGATCTGGAGATGTTGAGGCTGTTTGCAAGTGGGGGTAAGGGCTTCCACATTGAAGTTCCTCTGCGGTGCTTCATGGGAGAGCCCGAGCCCGTTAAGGACTTGCCCCGCGTTTTCCGTGAAATGGTGCTGGCCGACCTCACGGACGACAGCGAACAAGGGGTCGAGGGCGTTGACCTGCGCGTCTATTCACAAGGTCGGGGGCGCATGTGGCGCGTGCCGAACCGCGAGCGGACCAATGGGAAGTTCAAGGTGCCGCTATCGGTGGATGAAGCGCGGCGTGTCACGCCGGAAAGCTACAGCGAGTTGACGGCGCAGCCCCGCGAATTTCCGCAGCTCAAACCTGCGGTGCTGGTGCCGAAGCTGGCCGACGTGTTCAGCCGTGCACAGGCTACGCAGGCGCAGAGCGCCCCAGTGCGGCCTGCAGCATGGACCAAGGCCGAAACGGAGATTCGCAAGCGGTGGGGAGGCGACGCGCCGCCCTGCGTGCGCCCTTTGCTGGCGGGCGATAAGCCTTCGCGTGAAGAGGGTTTCAACAAGATCGCGATACAGCTTGCGAGCCTTGCCCACGTGCTCGAATGGGACTCCGATCGCCTGGTCCTCGAATGCGAAGGACTGTGCCAGAAACATCAATCGGACAACCGGGCACACGACCGACGTTGGCGTGAAGGTGAGCTGATCCGGTTGCATCGCTATGTCGGGCGTCAATCCGGGTATGCCTTCAGCGTTCCAGCCCTCGTCGACATCCTCCCTGCAGGTGCCGACACGTCAGACCTACGGGGGATTGAGGCAGACGCACGGGAAGACAGGCCCGACTATGCAAGTCGGTTGGCTGAGGCTGGGCGTGACCGGTCCCAGCTAGTGCAATTTGCCCGGGGTGTGTTTGCTGACCAGTCACTGCCTGCAACTGTGCAGACGGGGCTCTTGAAGGACGTTGCCAAGGCAGCAGGGGTGTCCCTCAAGGTTTTGCAGCAAGACCTGTATTCCCCCGATGACGGTGAGGGACCGTTCATTCACGTTCATCCTGCTGATCACGCGGCGTCCGTCGACAGCGCGCTCGATGTGCTACCGCTGGCCACTGACCTGCGTGTCCGGTCCGGCAAGCTTGTAGAGGTGCAGCGCGGAAGACTTCATGAGGTGTCCCATGACCGGCTGCGCTATCTCTTGTCGAAGGTGGCGAAGTGGAAACACCCTGGTGGCATCGGATCACCAGACGATGCAGTCATCAGGGGTGTGGCGGCCGCTGGCCACTGGCCGGGGGTGCGTGAGATTGTTGGGGTAGCGCAGCAACCTACGATTATCAAAGATGGGTCCGTCGGGGCTGCTGATGGATTTGAGCCTTCCTTTGATGAAAGTGGCTTTCCGCAGTACGCCGGCACGGGCCGTGAGGCGTTGGAAGAGCTTAACGGGTTGCTGGGTGAGTTTCCTTTCGCGTCGGAACTGGATCGCGCGTGTGCCATTGCTGCAATCCTCACGGCCGTTGCACGCCCGGCACTGCGTACCGCGCCGGCATTCCTTGTCGCTGCCTATGAGAAAGGAAGCGGCAAGACCTTCTTGGCGGAGCTGATCGGGTTGTTTGCGTCGGCGGATGTTCCGATGCGCCGATGGGGGAGGGGTTCGGAGGAGCAGTCCAAGTCTCTCCTTGCTCTGCTCATGGAAGGGCTGCCCTTGGTCGTGTTCGATAACCTCTCCTCCGATTGGAAGTCCGACACGCTGGCCGCCATTCTTACCAATCCGACATACGGTGACCGCGTGCTTGGTGCGTCGGAGACTGTTGCGGTTTCTACCCGGTGTCTATTCCTCGCCACGGGGAACAACATCAAAGCGGGCGTTGATCTGGCGCGAAGGGTGGTCCCGATCAATCTTGATGCACGGGTGGCACGCCCGATGGGTCGCGAGTTTCAAGGAGACCCGGTCGCTGTCGTCCGGGCGGATCGCGGTCGATGGGTAACGCTGGCCCTGAAGGTGCTGCAAGACTTTGTCGTGAGCGGCGCAAAGCCGCAACTGTCACCACTGGGTTCATTCGGCGAGTGGTCGGAGCTGATCAGGGGTGCAGTGGTGTGGTACGGCTTGCCGGACGTTGTCGGGGCGGTCATCACGCAAGTGGATGACGATGATGACCGGCAGGAGCTTGAAACCGTGGTGTGGGCTTGGGGCGAAGTCTTCGGGCATGACCCTATAACCCTGAAGGATGCCCTCAGGGAAATCCGCAGCAAGTCTGCGGGGGCTGGGGCGGTGTTACTTGGAGCCTTTGACGAAATAGCGGGCGAGCGCGGTGAGATATCGCTGCGCAAACTCGGGGCATGGTTCAAGGCTCACAAGGGGCGCGTTGTCGACGGCAAGAGACTGATGCCGATAGCTGGGGCTCCGCGTCGTGATGGGGCGGTCTGGGCGCTAGCGGCCATCTGATACCGCAATGTGTGTGAGTTTGTTGTGAGTCACAGTCCCAGACTCACAAGACTCACACATCACTCACGGCACTGAAACCCAGTCTGGTATTGGGTTTCAGTGATTTCTGTGAGTCTGTGAGTTTGTACCCCTAGTCCTACGTGTGAGAGAGGTATAGCCCACACATTGCAGGTAGGGCGCATGCATGCGCCCACGTATATGGAGCGTACTTCTAGACTCACAGACTCACAGAAAAGGTGGGGGCTGCTTGGAGATCAGCCACCAGCTTTGGTTTCAGCCGATTGGTCCTCTGTGAGTCTTGAAATCATGACTCACGGGATATACGGGTAATATCAACGAGAACCGTTGCCAGTATTGGGTTTCAGGGGTTTTTAGATGACTCACGCGAAACTCACGGCGAACTCACGCGCAAGGAGAACAAGAAGAATGAGCGCAGAGCAGACAGATTCACCGCTGGCCACTGGCCGGCAATCTCGGGCACAGCCCGCCCCCGCTGACGATATGCCTGTCCTGGACCACCGGGAGGCCAAGGCGCGAGTCTTGGCTGTTCTGGGCGGTGGCCACCCTCTTATCGCTGGAAAGTCCGCCCTGGACGCTCTCACGCAGCGCAATCGAGCTCTGATGGTCGGGGGTGATGACGCAATCAAGGAAGCGCTTGCGGATCAGGTCGTCATCCTGGAGCAGGTGGCGGCTGCCTACACCTTCGCCGCGGTAGGTGAGCGCAAGGCTGAAGACCGGAAAGCACTTCAGACAATCGCGCTGCGCGCGCAATCGGTGCTCCTGCAGACGCTCGGAGCGTTGCACCAAATGAACAAGGCGGCACGCAATGCCTAAGCGGACCTCTCGCGAACTCATGGCATTGAGCGCATTCCGGGCGGACTGCGCCTCAGCGAGACGAGAGAGACACTTGCGGGCTCTCTACCCTGATATCAGGGGCAGGACGTGGGCTACGGCCCGTGACGGGGTTGGTGTGGGCCTGTTGGCCGTAGCGGGCTGCAAATCCCTGCGGCTATGGCTAGGAAGCGTGGGAGCCCTTGCAGATACCTGCAAGGGCTCAACGCGCGCCCTATGACTGCTTACGAGGTCATGCCTCTGTCTGCAGGGCAGCGTCGCAGCGGAAACAAACTGTTGCCCTAGCGTCGTTTGTCGCCCTGCACGTTTCGCAGATAGTGAATGAGGTGGGTTCCCCGGTCTGAGGTGTCGGATGGGCGGCGTAATAAGCTTCGAGAACGTTAGCTGAACCACCCTTCTCCGGCGACGTTATCGGGTCAAGTTTCGTACCGCAGAAGCGACAGACTGTCGCCTCACCTTTCACCATCTCCGCACAGGAGGGACACTTGCGGTCCTTCGGTGCAGAGAGGCTCAGGGATGAGCCGTTCAGGGTGCCAAAGCCAAAGAGCGCGACACCTGAAATGAGCGTGATTGCGGCAAGGGTTATATGAGTGCGTCTTGTTTCCGCCTTGTCTAGATTGAAGACTTCTTGGCGTGGAATCTTTATTTCGGGGGTACGAAATGCGTACTCACCGCTACCCATGATTTCACCGCCGATGGTGTTTCCGCCTGTCGTTACGGATGTTTCCATGTTGATCGCGTAGATGAGCCAGAGCACGCCGACGCTCATCAAGACAGCCCCAATCACTTTCATCAACTTTTCCCCTCTTTGTTATCTCGAATTTTGACCAAGGCATAAGCCTGAGGTCATAACCATTCTGCATCGAGCGGTGGCGAGAAATGAAAAAGTTTGAAAAGTTGCCGGCGGTTTTTGGGAGGGGTGGGCACGCGCAGGTTTTCCTGCACCGCAAAAAAGCCACCCCGTCAAGCAAGGTATATGCCTGGAGAATATCGTGCCTGGCATGCAATTCTCCTTGGGAGAAAGGCGTGCCAGCTTGGTGCGCTGGTGTGGTGATGCAGTTGTCTTACCCTTGGTCACTGGCCACTGGCCGACGGCCAATGACCAAGGGCAGCTGGTCGGCTGCCAGTGTCCAAAGAGGGACGCTGCAGCTCCAACAAAAGCGGCTACACAGTGGCTACATGAAGCTGCAGCACTCTGAGGGGGAAGAGGCCTGCATTGCTGCAGGCCGCTTGTAGTCTGGTGGGCCCCCTGGGAGTCGAACCCAGCACCAACGGATTATGAGTCCGCTGCTCTAACCAAGCATGAGCTAGAGGCCCGTGAGGGAGCGGTACTATAGCAAAGCGCCGCGGCGTCGGGCCGGGCAGGGCGATTTCGGGAGGAAGAAACGCGTGTGGCCGGACTTCGAAGGCGGGTCCATCGTCAATCTGATGCAGGACATCGTGCGGGCCCGCGGTGGGCGCAGCAGCCTGCCGGGTGTGACCGGTGTCGATGTGCGCGACTGGCGGGCTGCCCGCACCGTCGTGCTGCTGGTGCTGGACGGTGTCGGGCTGAAGCAGATCGAGTCCCTGCCGGAATCCGCCTTCCTGCGCCGGCACATCGTGCGTGGCCTGAGTTCGGTATTCCCCTCCACCACCGCGACCGCGATCACCACCTTCATGACCGCCCGGCCGCCGGTCGAGCACGGGCTGACCGGCTGGCATGTGCGCTGTGTCGAACCCGGACTGGACGGGCGGGTGCTCGCCATCCTGCCGGTGACGCCGCGTGGCGGCGGACCGCTGGACATGCAGGCGGACGAGGCGCTGGCGCTGACCTGTCGTGCGCCGTCGCTGTTTTCCGGACTGCCGGTCGCATCGCAGGTGGTATCGCCTGCCGATATCGCCCATTCGCCGTTCAACCGCCGGCACAGCGAGGGTGCGCAGCGCACCGGCTACGATGGGCTGGACGGTCTGTTCAACGCGCTCGATGCGGCGCTGGACGCACCGGTTCCGCCCGCCTACCTGTATGCCTACTGGCCCGATTTCGACCACTTTGCCCATATTCGCGGCTGCGCGTCGGAACAGGCGCTCGCTCTGTTGCGAGGCATGGACGCCGCGCTTGAAGCCTGGGTGGCCCGCAGACAGGGCGATGCGGTTCAGCTGCTGATCACCGCCGACCATGGTTTCATCGACGCACCGGCCGAACGCCTGCTGGAACTGGAGCGTTTTCCTGCCCTGGCCGATTGCCTCGCGTCACCGTTGTCGGGCGAACGACGGGCGGTGTTCTGTCATCTGAAACCGGGGCGCGAGCGCGATTTCGAGCGCGCCCTGGCGGATATCGAGCATGCCTGCCAACCCTGGAAATCGTCGGATCTGCTTGCCGCCGGCCGGTTCGGTCCGGGCGATCCGCACCCGCGACTTCGCGAGCGCGTCGGCGACTGGACGCTGGAAATGAAAGCGGACTGGACTTTGCGGGACACGGTGCCGGGCGAACGTCCGTTCCGGCTGATCGGGGTACATGGTGGCACCAGCGAGGCGGAAATGCAGGTGCCGCTCGTGGCGTGTTCGCTGGGGTAGGGGGGAGGGAGCCGGGCGCGCTGGCGCGCACCCGGCGTTGCCGGCCTCAGCCGGCGATATAGCTTTCGAGCTGCTTGATCAGGAACTGCTGGTACTCGATCGTTTCCTTGACCATGTCGCCGATGGACACCACGCCGATCAGACTGCCGGCGCCGTCGAGCACCGGCAGATGGCGGATGCGCTTTTCACTCATCAGCTGCATCGCCTGGTCGACCGTCATGTCGGGCGTCACGTGGATGAGCTTGCTGGTCATGATGTCGCGCACCGGGGTGGTGGACGAATCCTTGCCCTGCAGCACCACCTTGCGTGCGTAATCGCGCTCGGAAAAGATGCCGGCCAGTGCGCCGTTGTCGGTCACCAGCACGGCCCCGATGCCGCGGTTGGCCATCACGCGCAGCGCGCTGACGACCGTGTTGTCCGCCTCGACGGTCGCGACCGGACCCGTCTTGCCTTCAATCACCTGAGCGATGGTCTTCACGGTAGGCCTCCCTTTTCTATTCCGTGACGATGGGGTCGCTCAAGTTTCACACGAAAATCAGGTTTCCGTGTCGAGGAAGCTGCGCAGTTTTTCGCTGCGCGACGGGTGACGCAGCTTGCGCAGCGCCTTGGCTTCGATCTGGCGGATGCGCTCGCGGGTCACGTCGAACTGCTTGCCGACCTCTTCCAGCGTGTGGTCGGTGTTCATTTCGATGCCGAAACGCATGCGCAGCACCTTGGCTTCCCTCGGCGTCAGGCTGTCCAGCACTTCCTTCGTGATGTCACGCAGGCTGGCGAACAGCGCGGCGTCGGTCGGCGCCAGCGTCGCGGTGTCCTCGATGAAGTCGCCCAGATGGGAATCGTCGTCGTCGCCGATCGGCGTTTCCATCGAGATCGGCTCCTTGCTGATCTTCAGGATCTTGCGGATCTTCTCTTCCGGCATTTCCATGCGGATGGCCAGCGTGGCCGGATCCGGCTCAGCACCGGTTTCCTGCAGGATCTGACGCGAAATGCGGTTCATCTTGTTGATCGTTTCGATCATGTGAACCGGAATCCGGATCGTACGGGCCTGGTCGGCGATCGAGCGCGTGATGGCCTGACGGATCCACCAGGTCGCGTAGGTCGAGAATTTGTAGCCGCGGCGGTATTCGAACTTGTCCACCGCCTTCATCAGACCGATGTTGCCTTCCTGGATCAGGTCGAGGAACTGCAGGCCACGGTTGGTGTACTTCTTCGCGATCGAGATCACCAGACGCAGGTTGGCCTCGGTCATCTCGCGCTTGGCGCGGCGCATCTTGGCTTCGCCGGTGGACATCTGCTTGTTGATGTCCTTCAGCTCCTTCAGCGGCAGACCGATCCGGTCCTGGATGTCGATCAGCTTGCCCTGTTCCTCGATGATGGCCGGCGCGGCACGCAGCAGCTGGGCACCGTTGGCCTTGGCCGCGGTGATTTCGCCCTTCAGCCAGTCGATATTCGTTTCGTTGCCCGGGAACACCTTGATGAAGTGGGCGCGCAGCATATTGCCCTTGTCCACGCACAGTTCCAGGATCTTGCGTTCGTGCTTGCGCGCCGATTCGACCATGTTGCGCACCGAGTCGCACAGTTTCTCGATCATGCGCGCGGTGAAGCGGATGTTCATCAGCTCGTCCGACAGCTGCTTCTGCAGCTTCAGATAGGTCTTGTCCTGCGAGCCCTTCTTGTCCAGCGTGGACTGCATCTTGGTGTACAGCGTACGGATGCTTTCGAAGCGCTCGAGCGCGTCGGCCTTCAGCTGGATCAGCGAGGCGCTCATCGCGCCGCCTTCGCCGTCTTCGTCCTCTTCCTCGCCTTCCTCTTCCTCTTCGTCGGCGGCTTCGGCGCTGGCGGCGGCCTCTTCTTCCTCGATCGCGTTCGGATCAATCAGGCCGTCGATCAGTTCGTCGATGCGCATTTCATCGCGCGCGACGCGGTCGGCCATGTCGAGGATTTCGGAAATCGTGGTCGGACACGCCGAGATCGCCTGGATCATGTGGCGCAGGCCGTCCTCGATACGCTTGGCGATCTCGATTTCACCCTCGCGGGTCAGCAGCTCCACCGTGCCCATTTCGCGCATGTACATGCGCACCGGGTCGGTCGTGCGGCCGAATTCCGATTCCACCGTGGACAGTGCCTGTTCGGCTTCTTCCTCGACTTCGGACGCATCGACCACGGCCGGCGCGTTCTCGCCCATGAGCAGGTCTTCCGAGGCCGGCGCCTCGTCGAAGACACGGATGCCCATGTCGTTGAAGGTCGAAATGATGGATTCGATCTGCTCGGCGTCAACGATGTCGTCCGGCAGGTGATCGTTGATTTCGGCGTAGGTGAGGTAGCCGCGCTCCTTGCCCAGCGCGATCAGCGTCTTCAGACGCAGGCGGCGCTGGTCGGCGTCCATCGGCAGCGCGTTCGCTTCGGCGGAACCGCCTTTGGCGGCTTTCTGATCCTTGGCTTTGGCGTCCTTCGCGGACTTGGCGCCGCGGGCGGTGACAGGTTTTGCGGCTGCTGCAGGCTTTTCTGCGATGACTTCAGCCTGCTTGCGTGTATCCTTCGACTTGTCCTTGGCGACCATGTATATCCTCAGATCTGCGTGTAGCCTGCGGCGCGGGCAGCCGGTTCCTGAACAGGGCGCTCAGGAACCGCCATCTCCCGCGTGACGACGCGAAGCCGCGAACTTTCGGCTCCCGGTGCGTGCGTCGAACCCCCTCAATCCGGGTCGGCAACGAGGTCTGCCTTCGGCAAACCTGCCTGCCCGACCTATGCAAGCGGACGTGAGGGAAAACCCGACATTATACCCGTTTTAGGGTCTGTCTTCTCGTCTTTCAAGCGCCATCGGCAGCGCCCTTCGATGCCGGCTCAGTTTCGAGCTTTCTCCCGCAACAGACGTCCCAGTTCGCTCTGTTGTTCCGCACTCAGCGGCGCCTGCCGGCTCAGTGCGGTCAGGTGATTGATTGCACGACTGATTTCCGTTCTTCTCAGATGTTGCAGCGTGTCGTCAAACATGTGCGGCAGCGCGCCTTCGTCGGCCGGATCGTCGATCGTGGCCGCCAGCGCCGCTTCGATTGCCGCGCCGTGCGGGCTTTCGCGGAAGTATTCGACCAGCGCGGCCGGGTGCTCGCTGTCGGCATCGCCGTGCTCGATGCAATCGGCCAGCGCCTGCACGGCCTGCAGCCAGGGGTCGTGTTCGATGTTCTCGAGGTGTCCGACCTTGCCGCCGAGCGACGGGCGCTGCATCAGCATGCACAGCAGCTTGCGCGCGGGCGTGCTTGGCGGCACGCGCGGCGCGGCCGGCGGCGGTGTCTTGTGGCCGAAGCGGGTGTTGCGGCGCGGCAGGCGCAGGCCGCAGGCCTCGGCGAATTCTTCTGCTGACAGCCCGACCGCCGGCGTCAGCAGATGCAGCAGCTGGGTGCGCAGTGCGCCGGCCGGCACCTGGGTGACCAGAGGCTTGGCTTCGCTGACGAACTGGGCGCGTCCTTCCGCACTCCGGATGTCGCAGCGTGTCTGCAGTTCGTGCAGCAGATATTCGCTCAGCGGCTGCGCCGACAGCGCGAGCTGGCGGAAGCGCTCGGCGCCCTGTTCGCGCACGAAGCTGTCCGGATCGTGCTCCGGCGGCAGGAAGAGAAAGGACACGGCGCGGCCATCGCCCAGTTCCGGCAGCGCCGATTCCAGTCCACGCCAGGCCGCCTTGCGGCCGGCACGATCGCCGTCGAAACAGAACACGATGCGGTCGGTCTGGCGGAACAGCTTGTGAATGTGGTCCGGCGTGGTGGCCGTGCCCAGCGTGGCGACCGCGCTGCCGACGCCGAACTGGGCCAGTGCCACCACATCCATATAGCCTTCGACCACCAGCACGAAACCGTCGTCGCGGATCGCGGTGCGTGCCTGCGACAGGCCGTACAGCTCGCGGCCTTTTGAGAACAGCGGTGTTTCGGGTGAATTCAGGTATTTGGGTTCGCCGCGGTCGAGCACCCGGCCACCGAAGCCGATCACGTTGTTCCGCCCGTCGAGAATCGGAAACATGATGCGATCGCGGAAGCGGTCGTAGCGTCGACCCTTGGTCTGGCCTTCCGACGCTTCGGCGTCGATCACCAGTCCGCATTCGGCCAGCGTGGGTGCGTCGTAATCGTCGAAGGCATCGCGCAGCGACTGCCAGTCGCCCGGTGCGTAGCCGATGCCGAAGCGGGCGGCGATCTCGCCGGTCAGGCCGCGGCCCTTCAGGTAGTCGATCGCGCGCGGATTCTTCTTCAGCTGCTGCTTGTAGAACTGGGCTGCGCGCGCCATCAGGTCGGTCAGTGAGGCGGCCTGCTTGCGCTTCTGCGCCATTTCCGGCGTGAAGTCCTCGCGCGGTACTGTCATGCCGGCATTGCGCGCCAGTTCCTCGATTGCGTCCGGGTAGCTCAGCCCGGAATACTCCATCAGGAATCCGATGGCGCTGCCGTGCGCGCCGCAGCCGAAGCAGTGATAGAACTGCTTGGCCGGACTGACCGTGAAGGAGGGCGACTTCTCGTTGTGGAAGGGGCAGCAGGCCTGATAGTTGGCGCCGGCCTTCTTCAGCGGGACGTAGCGTTCGACCACGTCGACGATGTCGACGCGGTTGAGCAGTTCCTGGATGAAGGACTGCGGGATCATCCCGCCGCTGCTCAGGCCTTGCCGCTGAGGGCGGCCTTCACCAGTGCGGAGGCCTGGGTCATGTCGGTGCGGCCGGCCAGCTTCGCCTTCAGCGGGCCCATTACCTTGCCCATGTCGGCCGGGCCGCTCGCGCCGACCGCTGCGATCACCTCAGCGATGGTGGCCTGTACTTCGTCCGCGCTCAGCTGCTGCGGCATGTAGCCGTTCAGTACCTCGAGCTCGAACTTCTCGGCGTCGGCCAGATCCTGGCGGCCGGCGGCTTCGTACTGGCTGATCGAGTCGCGACGCTGTTTCAGCATCTTGTCGATCACCGCGGTCACCTGGGTGTCGTCCAGCGTCACGCGCTCGTCGACTTCCTTCTGCTTGATCGCGGCCAGCAGCAGGCGAATGGTGCCCAGACGCGCACTGTCCTTGGCGCGCATCGCGGTCTTCATGTCTTCGCTGATCTGTTCTTTGAGGCTCATCGTGTTACTCGCTGCTGCGGTTGAAGGGCTGCAACAAACACAAAAAGCCGGATGCGGCAGGCGCATTCGGCTTTTCGGTTTCAAGCCCTGCGACGATGCAGGGCTCGACGATCAGTACAGCTTCGGCGGCAGGGTCTGGCTGCGCAGCCGCTTGTGGTGGCGCTTCACGGCGGCGGCCAGCTTGCGCTTGCGCTCGGCGGTGGGCTTTTCGTAGAACTCGCGCGAACGCAGTTCGGTCAGCGTGCCAGCCTTTTCGATGGTGCGCTTGAAGCGGCGGATCGCAACTTCAAACGGCTCGTTTTCCTTGACGCGGATACCCGGCATAACAACAGCCCTCTAGACAGCCTGCAATGTGTGCAAACAACGTCTGCTCCACAAAACGTGAGCGGACGCATAACGGAAAGCCGGCGATTATATCTCCGGCCGGGTGGTGTGCCAAGTCCTATTTTCGGAGCGCGCAAGTACAATGCGCCGCATGTGGATTCTTGGCATCGAATCGTCGTGTGACGAAACAGGGCTGGCGTTGTACCACGACCAGCGGGGGCTGGTCGCGCACGTCGTGCACTCCCAGATCGATCTGCATCAGGCCTATGGCGGCGTGGTGCCCGAGCTGGCTTCGCGCGACCATGTGCGGCGCATCGTGCCGCTTTACCGTCAGGTGCTGGCCGAAGCCGGCATCGCGGCGGCCGACATTGACGCGGTGGCCTACACGGCCGGGCCCGGTCTGGCCGGTGCGCTGCTGGTTGGTGCCGCCTTCGCCGAATCGGTGGCGCTCGCGCTCGGCAAACCGGCCATTCCCATCCATCACCTCGAAGGCCACCTGCTGTCGCCGCTGCTGTCGGCCGACCCGCCTGCCTATCCCTTCGTCGCGCTGCTGGTGTCCGGCGGCCACACTCAGCTGATGCGGGTGTCGGCGGTCGGTGAATACGAAATGCTGGGCGAAACGCTGGACGATGCGGCCGGTGAGGCCTTCGACAAGACTGCCAAGCTGCTCGGGCTGCCCTATCCGGGCGGTCCGGCACTGGCCGCGCTGGCGCAGCAAGGCACCCCGGGCCGGGTGAAGCTGCCGCGACCCATGCTGCACAGCGGCGATCTCGACTTCAGTTTTTCGGGCCTCAAGACCGCGGTGCTCAATGCGGTGAACAAGGGGCTGGACGAGGCGGGCCGTGCCGATCTGGCAGCGGAATTCCAGGAGGCGGTGGTTGATGTACTGGTCGGCAAGTCGCTGGCCGCGCTGCGGCAGACCCGATTGAAGCAGCTGGTGGTGGCCGGTGGCGTGGGCGCCAACCGGCGGCTGCGCGAGCGGCTTGATCTGGAACTGGCACAGCGCAAGGGGCGGGTGTTCTATCCGGAGCTTGCGCTGTGTACCGACAACGGCGCCATGATCGCCTTCGCCGGCGCCCAGCGCCTTGCCGCAGGCGTGGCGCAGTCCGCAGAGGCGCACGAGATCGCGGTGCGGCCGCGCTGGCCGCTCGACACGCTTTAAGGCGGCTCAGCCCGCGCTTGGTGCCTTCTTGCCGCCGATGCGGCTTTCGGTGCCGTTCATGAGCCGGCGGATGTTCTCGGCGTGGCGCCAGATGAGCAGGCCGGACATCGCGGCCAGTGCGCCGCATACGGTGGCCGAGCCGGTCAGCATCAGACCGCTGATCGGCGCGCTGCAGGCAGCGACCAGCGCAGCCAGCGACGAATATCGGGTGATGAAGGCGACCGCCAGCCAGAGTGCCAGCGCGATCACGCCGGCCCAGGGAACGGCGGCGAGCATGACGCCGGCAGCGGTCGCCACCCCCTTGCCGCCGCGGAAGCCCAGCGTGGCCGGGAACACGTGGCCGACGAAAGCCGCCACGCCGGCCAGCAGTGCCGATACCTCACCCATGCCCAGGGCGCGTACCAGCAGTACCGCGGCTACGCCTTTCAGTGCGTCGCCGATCAGCGTCATCAGCGCCGCTTTCTTGTTGCCGGAGCGCAGCACATTGGTGGCGCCCGGATTACCCGAGCCATAGCTGCGCGGGTCCGGCAGGCCGAACACCTTGCTGCTGACGACCGCGAACGGGATGCAGCCGAGCGCGTAACCGAGAACGATGGCGAGGACGAAGCTGGATGCGGAATTCACGTTGGGGTGCAGGTCGGACGTAGAATCCCGCAATTCTAGTTCGACACGGCCAGCAGGGCAGACATGGACTGTATTTTCATCGAAGGCATGAAGGTGACCGCCTCGGTCGGCATCTACGCACGCGAGCGTGCGCACACTCAGCAGCTCGAAATCAGCATGACCTTCGGCGTGCCCGATGCCGCCGCCCAGAACGACGACATCAACGACACCATCGACTACGCCGAAGTGGTGAACCGCATCCGCGCCGAACTGGCGCAGCGCCACTTCAATCTGCTGGAAACGCTGGGCGAGTTCGTGATCAAGATGATGCTGGAAGACTTCCGCGCGTCCTGGGTCAAGATTTCGATCGCCAAGACCGGCATCATGAAAGACGTGCGCCAGGTCGGCGTCACGATAGAGCGCGGCAGTCGGCCCTGAGCGCAAAGCCCGCTGCGTCCGCCTCGTGAGAGAGCAGCCAGCGCTTGATGCCTGGCAGGAAGCCTTCGCGGGCATGGGCGAAACCGCCGAGCGCGCCTGCGGCGCCGACGATGCGGTGGCAGGGAATGATGACCGGCAGCGGATTGGCACCGCAGGCCGCGCCGACTGCACGCGGCGATGAAGCGATGCGTTTCGCCACTTCGCCGTAGGTCAGCGTGTCGCCGACCGGGATGCCGCACATGACCGACCACACCGCGTTCTGGTGCGTGCTGCCTCCCGGGGCCAGCGGCAGGTCGAAGCGGTGGTTCGCGTCCTTCAGATAGTGTCCGATCTGGGCGGCCGCTTCGGCGGCCAGCGGGGTGCGTGCCGGCTGTGCGGCGCGCGGGCTCAGGAACTCGATCAGCGTGAGCGCCCGGTCGTCGGCGAGTATGCCCAGCGCGAAGCCGGGCGCGCTGACCATCGCATCCCATTCGGTGGTGCCGCTCGGCCTCATCAGCGAGCGGCCTTGCCGGCCAGCAGCTGCAGTTTCAGATCGTCCTGGGTTGGTTTGCCGCCCACCCAGATGGCCAGCAGCGCCCGGTAGAAATCCTCGCCCTCGACGATGCGGCTGATTTCCTGCCCGTCCATCGTGGCGCGGCTGCCGCGACCCGGCAGCCATTCCAGCGCGATCCGGCTGCCCTTGCGCACTTCCTTCACTGCGGTGAGGTCGTCGACGAAGGCTCTGATGCGCGGCTGCATCGCTTCGAATTCCGCCGGCGGCAGATTCTTCTTCATGCCCTTGACCAGTGGTTCAGTGAATTGCTCTGCCGAAAAGCCCATCAGCGGCACGATCTCTATCCGTTTCGGCCCGGGAGCGGCCATCGCGCCGTCCAGCGTATCGGCGGGTGCCCCCAGGTAAAGGCCGATCACATAGGCCTTGATGATGAAGCGGCTGCGTACGCCCGCGCCGTTGAGCTGCAGCGACGTGTCGCCGAGGCGGGTGGCCGCTTCCAGGCGTACGCCCTCGATCTCGGCGGCAGTGGCCAGCGGTGTCGCCAGCAGTGCTGCGACGAGGGCAAACAGGCGAAGAAACATGGCTGCGGTCTCCGTACATCTTCGGGGCGGCCATTATCCGACGACAGCCGATACGCCGGGTGCATCAACTGTTAAACGAAGTGCTTGTTACCGAAGTCACATTAACAAATTCGCGCAAGCTATTGTTTTTCTTGGTTGCAAATGTAATTATTGTTCCATTGGGGATATTTCAGGCTGCGTGGCAGCCAAGGGAGGCGCATGCGCGCACACAGACGCATTCATCCATGGCTTTTCGCAATGCTGGTCGGCGCCTCGTCGGCGGCCGGTGCGCAATCGCTGACCGACGCCGCCGCGGCACATATCGATGCGGGCCGCTATGCGGCGGCCTACCAGATGCTGTCGGCGCAGGAATCCGAACGGGCCGGCGATCCACAGTTCGATCTGCTGCTGGGTATCGCGGCGCTGGAAGTCGGTCAGCACACGCGGGCAGTGTTCGCACTCGAACGCGTGCTGGCGCTGCAGCCGGACAACGCCCGGGCACGTGCCGAAATCGGCCGGGCCTATCTGCTGCTCGGTGAATCGGCCGGCGCACGGCGCGAACTTGAAGCGGTGCGTCGCCAGAACGTGCCGCCCGATGTTGCCCGTTCGATCGATCGCCTGCTGTCGGCGGTGGACCGGGCGCCGGTGCGCGGAGAAACCGCCTTCTCCGGCTATATCGAAGCTGCGGTCGGGCGCGATACCAACGTGAACAGCGCCACCGGCAATTCGTCGGTCGCCATTCCCGGGCTGGGTGCCTTCCAGCTCGCACCGGGCAGCCGCAGCCGCGATGCGTGGTTTACCGCGCTGTCCGGCGGTGCCAACGTGCGGGTGCCGATCAATCCGGAATGGGCTTTCGTGGCCGGTGCGTCGGGTTCGGCCCGCTTCAACGGTGGCGCGTCCAGCTTCGACACCACCGCGGTGGACGGCAATGGCGGCGTGGCCTGGACGCGCGGCCCCAACCGGGTGACCGCGGTGCTGCAGCTCGGCATGTTCGAAGTCGATCAGGACAAGCTGCGCGATTACACCGGCGGCTCGGTGCAGTGGCAGCACACCCACGACGCGCGCAACCAGACCACGGTATTCGCCCAGCAGAGCCGGCTGCGCTACGAAGGCACGAACGATGTGCGCGACGTGAATCGCAACATCTATGGCGTGGGTCACGCGCATGTGCTGCCGAACGGGCAGACCATGCTGTTCGGCAGTTTCTATCTCGGTGCCGAGACCGGTCGCAAGGATCTGCCGTCAGGCGTGAACATCGCGGCCAACGAGATTGTCGGTTTCCGTGTGGGCGCGCAGCACACGCTGGACGAGCGGCTGCAGCTGTTCGGCGCGCTGGCGCACGAGGCGCGCGACTACAGCGCACTGGATCCGATCTTCGGCGTGCAGCGCGGCGACACGCTGACCTCGCTGTCGCTGGGCGCCAGCTACGCGGTGGCCAAGGAATGGCTGCTGACGCCGTCGGTGTCGCTGATCCGCAACGATTCGAACATCAGTCTGAACGAGTACCGCCGCGGGGTTGCCCAGTTCGCGGTGCGTCGCACGTTCTAAGGAGCCCAGTCATGGCGAAATCCTTCCGACCCGCACGCATCGCACTGGCCGTCGCATCGGCTTTTCCGCTCTGTGCGCTGGCCAATCCGGCTGCCCGCGTCGAATTTACCGCTGGCGAAGTGCGTGCAACGGCGTCCGACGGCAGCAGCCGTGTGCTCGCGCGCGGCGCCCAGGTGGGCAGCGGCGACACGATAGACACCGGCAGCGGTCGTGCCCAGATGCGCTTCACCGACGGCGCGCTGGTGTCGCTGCAGCCGCAGACCCAGTTCCGCATCGACCAGTACGCCTTCGCTGGCAAGCCGGCCGAGGACCGCGGCTTCTTCAGCCTGATCAAGGGCGGGCTGCGCACCATCACCGGCCTGGTCGGCAAGGGCAATCGCGATGCCTACAAACTCACCACCTCGGTTGCCACCATAGGCATACGCGGTACCGAATATTCGGTGGCTTACGGCAACAGCATCAATGTCACCACCGGTGACGGCGCGGTCGACGTGTGCAACGGCGGCGGCTGCCTGACCGTGACCGATGGCCAGAGCGCCTATGTGGCTGACCAGAACACGCCGCCGGTCATCATCGAGGTGAAGACCGATCTGCCGCCGCCGCCGCCGTCGAACAGCGGGCAGCTGACGCCGCCGGCCATCGATGACACTTTCCTGGTGTCGGAGAACCGCGGCGAAGGCGGCGGTCTGGACGTGCTGAACGGCTTTGCCGGTGGCCTGACCACCGGTGACGGCTTCTACGTGTTCGGCCAGTACACCGACCAGTACGGTGGCTATGGCGGTCAGGTCCTGCTGTCTGCGGCCAGCGCCGAATTCAGTGGCTCCACGCTGGTCCGGGCGACGCAGGGGGGCAGCGACTACACCGCAGTTTCCGTAGCCGAGTCGCATCAGGACGGCATCATCGGCTGGGGCCGCTGGGCGAGCGCCCAGTGCCTGGTCTGCAATACCGGGTCGCTGACCGATGTGCACTACATCGTCGGCCGTCCGAGCACGGATCTGGCCGGTCTGACCGGCATGGTCGGCAACTACTCGCTGTCCGGCCACACGCTGCCCACCACCAGTTCGGGCATTACCGGCGGGGCGGTGACCGGCATGATGATCGTCGACTTTTCGTCGTATTCGATGCTCGTGAACATGAATGTGAATGTGAGCACGATCACCTTCGGGCTGCAGGGCGGCGGATCGGTCAGCGCGGGCGGCGCGGTGTTCGGTGGCGCGTTCAACAGCTGCAACAACTGTGGTGCCAACTGGTCGGGTGACTTCTCTGGTTTCTTTGCCGGGCCCGGCGGTGCCCGTGCCGGCATGCTGTACAACTTCAACAGCGACACCGCCAAGGGCACGGTGAGCGGGGCGGCTGTGTTTACGCAGACTTCGCTGAGCCAGCCCAGCCTCTGAGCATGGCCCGCGACGGCGACGCATCGCCGTCGCGGCGATTTTCATCGTCGGCAAGCGTCGTTCCCGGCGAACCTTTCGCGGCGTGGCGCTGTCTCGTTGAAGCCTGTAGGTGACACAACAACGAGAACACAGCCATGCCTCATCACACCCCACTCATCGCCACCATCGTTGGCGGCCTCGTGCTGGCCTTCATTTTCGGCGCGCTGGCCCAGCGCCTGCGCATGCCGCCACTGGTCGGCTATCTGATCGCCGGCATCGCGGTCGGTCCGCACACGCCGGGTTTCGTCGCCGACGGGGCGCTTGCCCAGGAACTGGCCGAAATCGGCGTCATCCTGCTCATGTTCGGCGTCGGCCTGCATTTCTCGATCAAGGACCTGATGTCGGTGAAGGCCATCGCCATTCCGGGCGCGGTGGTACAGATCGCGATCGCCACGCTGATGGGCATGGGGCTGGCCTGGCTCATGGGCTGGGCGCCGGGCGCCGGCCTGGTGTTCGGTCTGGCGCTGTCGGTCGCCAGCACGGTGGTGCTGCTCACCGCACTGCAGGAGCGACGGCTGGAAATGACCCGTCGCGGGCGCATCGCGGTCGGCTGGCTCATCGTCGAGGACATTGCGATGGTGCTGGCGCTGGTGCTCATTCCTGCGCTCAGCGGTCTGCTCGGTGGCAGTGGCGAACAGCTGTCGGGTGAGGCGCTGGCGAAGACGCTGGCGCTCACGCTGGGCAAGGTGGTGGCCTTTGTCGCGGTCATGCTGGTGGTGGGGCGCCGGGTCATTCCGTGGGTGCTGGAGCGCATCGCAGACACCGGTTCGCGCGAACTGTTCCGGCTTGGCGTGCTGGCCATCGCGCTCGGTTTCGCGCTCGGTTCGGCCTATGTGTTCGGCGTGTCGTTCGCGCTCGGCGCCTTCTTCGCCGGCATGATCCTCAGTGAATCCGAACTGTCGCATCGTGCGGCCGAAGAGTCGCTGCCCTTGCGCGACGCCTTCGCGGTGCTGTTCTTCGTGTCGGTCGGCATGCTGTTCGATCCGGCCATCGTGCTGCGCGAGCCGCTGTGGGTGCTGGCTACGGTATTCATCATCGTGATCGGCAAGTCCATCGCCGCCGCCTTCATCGTGCGTGCCTTCGGCTACCCGCTGGGCACCGCGCTCACCATTTCGGTCAGCCTGGCGCAGATCGGCGAGTTCTCCTTCATTCTCGCGACCTTGGGCCTGTCGCTGGGTCTGCTGCCGGAGGCGGGGCGTGATCTCATTCTGGGCGGTGCGCTGCTGTCCATCCTGCTCAACCCTGTGCTGTTTGTGCTGCTGGACCGCATGCAGCCGTGGCTGGACGCGCGGGCGGGGCAGGTGACGGAGCCGACGGGCACCCGCATGCCGGAGGCCGGTCATGTGGTGCTGGTCGGTTTCGGCCGGGTGGGTCACCGCATCGTGATGGCGCTGCAGGAGCAGGGGCGTGCCTTTGTGGTGATCGAGGACCACGCCGAAGTGGTGAAAGCGCTGCAGTCTGATGGCATTCCGGCGCTGTATGGCAACGGCGCGGCGCCCGGCATGATGGAAGCGGCAAACATCGCGGGTGCTCGCCATCTGCTGGTGGCGATACCGGATGCGCTGGAGGCCGGGCAGATCATCGAGCACGCGCGCAAGCTCAATCCGGATATCGAGGTGGTGGCGCGCGCCTATACCGATGCCGAAGTGGAGCACCTGCAGAAGCACGGGGCCAGCCACACCGTGATCGGTGAAACCGAAATCGCGCTGGGCATGGCGCGTCACGCGCTGGCCCAGGCCCACTGACAGCGGGCCGCAGGGTCAGCTCTGGAGCGAGGCGACGAAGCTGCGCAGGCCGGTCAGCAGCATTTCCACCGCCACCGCGCACAGCAGCAGGCCCATCAGGCGCTCCAGCGCCGCGGTACCGCGTTCGCCCAGCCGGCGGATCAGCGGGCCGGCAGCCAGCAGAACGCAGGTGGTGATGGTCATGGCCGCGCTCATGGCACCGGCCCAGGTCCAGAAGCGCTCCGGTTCGCGCGACACCAGCAGCATCACCATGGCCATCGCCGACGGTCCGGCGATCAGCGGGATGGCGAGCGGTACGACGAAGGGCTCGCCGCCTGACCACTCGCCGAATACGCCGGCCGGCTGCGGAAAAATCATGCGCAGCGCGATCAGGAACAGCAGCACGCCGCCAGCGATGCCGAGCGAGGTCTGTGACAGCTGCAGCACCCGCATCACCGACTCGCCGGCCCACATGAAAAGCAGCAGCGCCAGCCAGGCGAAGAAGCACTCGCGCAGCACCACGCGTTGACGGCGCGCTTTCGGCACATCCTTCAGCAGCACGGTCATGACCGGCGCGTTGCCGAACGGATCGAACAGCAGCAGAAGCAGGATGCTGGCGGAGAGGAAGCTGTCGGACAATTCCGGGGGCTAGGGGCTAGGGGCCGGGATGGCGTGCCATCCCGTCGCCGGGTTCAGCTGCGCACGTGGCCGTCGCCCAGCACCACCCATTTCTGGCTGGTGAGACCGTCGAGGCCGACCGGGCCGCGGGCGTGGATCTTGTCGGTCGAAATGCCGATTTCCGCACCCAGCCCGTACTCGAAGCCGTCGGCGAAGCGGGTCGACGCATTGATCATGACCGAAGCTGAATCGACTTCGCGGATGAAGCGCATCGCCCGCGTGTGGTTTTCGCTGACGATGGCGTCGGTGTGCTGCGAACTCCAGCGGTTGATGTGGGCGATCGCGTCGTCCAGCGTATCGACGATGCGCACTGCGAGGATGGGCGCCAGGTATTCGGTCGCCCAGTCTTCCTCGGTCGCCGCCTTCATCGCCGGCACCAGCGCGCGGGCGCGTTCGCAGCCGCGCAGTTCCACGCCCTTGCCGAGGTAGATGTCGGCCAGCCGGCCCAGCACGCGGGGCGCCGCGGCCACGTGCACCAGCAGCGTTTCCATCGTGTTGCAGGTGCCGTAGCGGTGGGTCTTGGCGTTGTCGGCGATGCGCACCGCCTTGTCATCGTCGGCGAACTCGTCGATATAGACGTGGCAGTTGCCGTCCAGGTGCTTGATCACCGGCACCTTGGCTTCGCGCGAAATGCGCTCGATCAGGCCCTTGCCGCCGCGCGGCACGATCACGTCGACGAATTCCGGCATCGTGATCAGCGCGCCGACCGCCGCGCGGTCGGTGGTGTCGACCACTTGTACCGCGGTTTCCGGCAGGCCGGCGGCGACCAGGCCCTCGCGCACGCAGGCGGCGACCGCCTGATTGCAGCGCGCCGCCTCTGAACCGCCACGCAGGATGGCGGCGTTGCCGCTCTTCAGGCACAGCGCGGCGGCGTCGGCTGTCACGTTCGGGCGGGCTTCGTAAATGATGCCGATCACGCCCAGCGGCACCCGCATCTTGCCCACCGTGATGCCGGTCGGGCGGCGCTTGAAATCGGTCATTTCGCCGACCGGGTCGGGCAGGGCAGCGACCTGTTCCAGACCTTGCGCCATCGCTTCGACGCCCTTGGCGGTCAGCGTCAGGCGGTCGATCATGGCCGCGTCCAGGCCATTGGCACGCGCTGCTTCGACATCCGCAGTGTTGGCTTCGAGCAGCTGCGGAGCCCGTTCGCGCAGCAGCGCGGCGATGCGGTTGAGCGCGTCGTTCTTGGCAGCGGTGGAGGCCTGCGAAACGATGCGCGAGGCGGCGCGGGCCTGACGGCCCAGCGTGGTCATGTAGTCCTGGATGTCCATCTTGATTCCCGAAATGCTCCGGCCGCGCGTTTCATCGAAATTGCGGCCAAACACGGATGAAAGCAGAAAGCGCGGCGACTTGCCAGTCAGCCGCGCTCAGCGGGCGCAGAGGCGCAGCGCGATCTGCAGGAACTCATCCCACACGTCGCCGCGGGCCACGCCCTTGATCATGCGGTCCAGCCGCGCGGCCTGCATCAGCGCGGTGCGGGGGGCCGACGAGGACAGGCGCTGCAGCGCCCGCTTGTAAGGCGATTGGCGGGCGCCGAAGATGCGCGCCGCGGCCAGCGCGTCGTCGGCGCTGCGGCCGGCATCCATTTCGGCGCGCGCGGTGGCCAGCACACGCAGTTCCGACACCACGATCCACAGGATGAGCGGCGCCGCCACGCCTTCGGCGCGCAGGCCGTCGAGCAGCCGGCTGGCGCGTGCGGCGTCACCGGCGAGCAGGGCCTGCCGCAGGTCGTCTACGTCGTAGCGGGCGACGTCCATCACTGCGTTGCGCACCTGTTCCAGAGTCAGTTCGCCCGGCGGGTGCAGCAGTGCGAGCTTCATCACTTCCTGATTGGCGGCCAGCAGATTGCCTTCGACGTGACCGGCCATGAATTCCAGCGCGTCCGGCGTGGCGGTCTGCTGCTGGCGCGCCAGACGGCCGGCCAGCCAGGCGGGCAGGCGGTCGAGACCGGGGGCGTTCAGTTCCATCTCGACGCCGTGCTGGATCAGTGCGGCGAACCAGGCGCTCTTCTTCGCCTTCCAGTCCATCAGCGGCAGCGTGACCAGGGTCAGCGTGCCGGCCGGCGGATTGGCGGCGTAGCGGGCCAGCGCGTCGCTGCCTTCGCGGCCCGGTTTGCCGGTCGGTATGCGCAGGTCGATCAGCTTGTCGCCGCCGAACAGCGACATGTTGCCGGCCGCTTCGGCCAGCGCCGACCACTTGAAGTACTGGGTCACCACCAGCACGTCGCGTTCGCCGAAACCGCGCGTGCGCGCGGCGGCGCGTATCGCGTCGGCCGCCTCGATCACCAGCAGTGGCTCGTCGCCGTGCAGCACATAGAGCGGCGCGAGCGTGCCCTTCAGGTGGGCATCCAGCTGGTCGGCGCGCAGAGCCATGCGGATCAGCTGGCCTGCGGCCGCTTGAGCGCCTGCAGCCGACGCAGCAGCTGCTGCACCAGATCGGTCCGCATTTCGCTCTGCAGCGTCAGTTCTTCCTGCTGCTTGGCCAGCAGTTCGGCATCGCTGTAGGTCAGATCGCGCCGGATCTCTATCAGGGTTTCCGGAATCAGTTCGGTGTGGTCCTGCGTGCGTACGCGGAATTTCACCTTCTGCCGCAGTTGGTATTCGCGCACGCGGCCGGCTGAGTTCAGGCTCAGGATGACTTTTTCGAACCTGTTGTCGATGATGTCCAGGATGGCATCGGCCGCAGAAGGCTGGTCGGCGATCTGGGTCGTACTCTGGGTCACCACTGCGAGGCGGATCTGGTCTACCAGTTCCGCCTGATTGCGCGGGGCGTTCACGTACAGCGTGCGGAAGGGCAGGTCGCGCACGCCCTGCAGCCGGAAGCCGCAGGCCGCGAGCGGCAGGGTGGCGAGCGCGGCCAGCAGCAGGCCACGGCGCGAAGTATCGACGAATGCGCTCACGGAGTTCTCCTGCCTCAGCACACAATGTTGACCAGACGGCCGGGCACCACCACCACCTTCTTTGCCGGCTTGCCTTCCATGAATTTCTGCGCCGCCTCGTTCGCCAGTGCGGCCGCTTCGATCGCGTCCTTCGGTGCGTCGGCGGCCACGCGCAGGCTGCCGCGCAGCTTGCCATTCACCTGCAGCATCAGTTCGACCTCGTCCTGCACCAGCGCCGACTCGGCCGCTTCCGGCCAGTCGGAATTCAGGATGTCGTCGCCGAAACCGCAGTCGCGCCACAGCGCGTGCGTGATGTGCGGGCAGATCGGCGACAGCACGCGCAGCAGCATGGACAGGCCTTCGCCGATCACCTCTGCAGCGTCGCTGCCGTCGCGCGGCGCCTTTTCCAGTGCGTTGAGCATCTTCATGCAGCCGGAGGCCACCGTGTTGAACTGCTGCTTGGCCAGGTCGTAGCTCGCCTGCTTCAGCACCAGATGCAGTTCGCGGCGCAGGTCGGCCAGCGCTGCCGGCAGCTTGGCACTGCCCAGCGTCGACGTGGCGGGCACGCGGGCGCGCAGTTCCGCGTTGTAATCCTGGGCGAAGTTCCACACCCGCTTCAGGAAGCGGTGCGCACCTTCGACGCCGGCGTCGTTCCATTCCAGCGTCTGTTCCGGCGGGCTGGCGAACATCATGAAGAAACGGGCGGTGTCGGCGCCGTACTGGTCGATCAGCGCCTGCGGGTCCACGCCGTTGTTCTTCGACTTCGACATGGTGGTCAGCTCGTGCTCAAGCACGGTGCCGTCGGCCTTCAGCCGGCCGCCGGTGATCTGGCCCTTGGCGTCGCGCTGGACGTCTACATCGCTTTCCCAGTAGTAATTCTTGCCGCCGCCTTCCGGCTTGTGCAGCCAGGCGTGGTTCAGCACCATGCCCTGGGTGAGCAGCCGGGCGAACGGTTCCTTCACGGTCATCAGGCCCATGTCGCGCATCACCTTGGACCAGAAGCGCGAATACAGCAGGTGCAGGATGGCGTGTTCGATGCCGCCGATGTACTGGTCCACCTGCATCCAGTAGTTGGCGCGTTCGTCCAGCATCGCGCCGTCGTTGCCGACCGAGCAGTAGCGGGCGTAGTACCAGCTCGAATCGACGAAGGTGTCCATGGTGTCGGTTTCGCGCTTCGCCGCGGCGCCGCACTTCGGGCAGGCCACGTTGATGAAGTCGTCGCGCTTGAGCAGCGGGTTGCCCGAGCCGTCCGGAATGCAGTCTTCCGGCAGCACCACCGGCAGCTGGTCGTCCGGCACCGGCACGTCACCGCAGTGGTCGCAGTGGATGATGGGAATCGGGCAGCCCCAGTAGCGCTGGCGCGACACGCCCCAGTCGCGCAGGCGCCACTGCACCTTCTTCTCGCCGCCCTTGCTAGCCAGGTCTGTGGCGACCGCATCGACCGCTGCGGCGTAAGCCAAGCCATCGTAAGGACCAGAGTTGATGCAGACGGTGGCTTCGTTGTCCGTCAGTGGAAGCTGGTCTTCTGGTCTGTACTCGGCCCACTTCGCCGCCACATAGTCAAATTCCGCATACGCGTCGTCACTAACTCGATCCTCAATCATGGTCAGCGCTCGTTCTGGACCATGTTGAGACAATAAGTCTTGGAACGAGAAGCCGGCCGGAGTTGCGTGGTCGCGTTCGACTACGGCGAGGTCTCTCAGAAGGTCAAAATGGTGGCGTGTAGCGATCACCTGCCTGATCGGCAGGTCGTACTTCTTCGCGAAGCCGAAGTCGCGTTCGTCGTGCGCCGGCACCGCCATCACCGCGCCGTCGCCGTAGCTCATCAGCACGTAGTTGCCCACCCACAGCGGCACCGATTCACCGGTCAGCGGATGCACCACGGTCAGCCCGGTGGGCAGGCCTTCCTTCTCCATGGTCGCCATGTCGGCTTCCATCACCGAGCCGTGCTTGCACTTCTCGATGAAGGCTGCCAGTTCGGGGTTGTTGCGTGCGGCGTGGGTGGCCAGCGGATGTTCGGCAGCGACCGCACAGAAGGTGACGCCCATGATGGTGTCGGCACGGGTGGTGAACACCCACAGCTTGCCGTCACCGATCAGCGCACCGGACTCGTCGCGGACGTCGTGGCCGAAGGCGAAGCGCACGCCGGTGCTCTTGCCTATCCAGTTGGCCTGCATGGTTCTTACGCGCTCAGGCCAGCCATCCAGCGTGTCCAGGTCGTCCAGCAGTTCGTCGGCGTACTGGGTGATGCCGAGGTAGTAGCCGGGGATTTCGCGCTTCTCGACCACCGCGCCGGTGCGCCAGCCGCGGCCGTCGATCACCTGTTCGTTGGCCAGCACGGTCTGGTCCACCGGGTCCCAGTTCACCGTCTGCGTTTTCTTGTAGGCAATGCCCTTTTCCAGCATGCGCAGGAACAGCCACTGGTTCCACCTGTAGTACGAGGGCTGGCAGGTGGCCAGCTCACGGTTCCAGTCGATGGCGAAGCCCAGCGCCTGCAGCTGCTGCTTCATGTAGGCGATGTTGTCGTACGTCCATTTCGCAGGCGGTACCGCGTTCTTGATCGCCGCGTTCTCGGCCGGCAGGCCGAAGGCGTCCCAGCCCATGGGCTGCAGCACGTTGTAGCCGCGCATCCGGTGGAAGCGGGTCAGCACGTCGCCGATGGTGTAGTTGCGCACATGGCCCATGTGCAGCTTGCCCGACGGGTAGGGGAACATCGACAGGCAGTAGTACTTGGGCTTCGAGGCGTCCTCGACAGCCTTGAAGGCCTGGCTGTCGTCCCAGTAGGCGCGGGCGGCGGCTTCGATGTCGGCGGGGGTATAGGCGGGCGTCTGTTTTTCTTGCATGAGGCGGTACGGCAAAGGTTGGGCGCCGGGCGGAAGCCCGGATGGGCGCGAACCCGCGATTATAGGCTGTCACCGCCGCCGCCCGGGGCAGACCGCGCCCCGGTGCGCCGGTAGAATCGTGCGCATGACCTCCAACCCGCTTCTTTCCGGCCTGAACGAACAGCAGTTCCAGGCCGTCACGCTGCCCTCGCAGTCCGCACTCATCCTGGCCGGTGCCGGCTCCGGCAAGACGCGCGTGCTCACCACCCGGCTGGCCTGGCTCATTTCCACCGGCCAGGTGTCGCCGCACGGCATTCTCGCGGTCACCTTCACCAACAAGGCGGCCAAGGAAATGCTGGCGCGCCTGACCGCCATGCTGCCGATGAATGCGCGCGGCCTCTGGATAGGCACCTTCCACGGCCTGTGCAACCGCATGCTGCGCGCGCACTGGAAGGAAGCCGGGCTGCCGCAGCTGTTCCAGATACTCGATTCGGCCGACCAGCTGTCGGCGATCAAGCGGCTGCTGAAGGCGCTGAACATCGACGACGAGAAATTCCCGGCGCGCGAGCTGATGTATTTCATCAATTCGGCCAAGGAACAGGGCCTGCGCCCGCACGAGGTCGAAGCCTTCGATGATTTCGCGCGCAAGCGGGTGCAGATCTACGAAGCCTACGACATGCAGTGCCAGCGCGAGGGTGTGGTCGATTTCGCCGAGCTGCTGCTGCGCTGCCACGAACTTCTGCAGCGCAACGAGCCGATACGCGCTCACTACCAGCGCCGCTTCCGCCACATCCTGGTCGACGAGTTCCAGGACACCAACGTGCTGCAGTACCGCTGGCTCAAGCTGCTGGCCGGTCTCGGCACCGAGGGCCAGGCGGCGGTGATGGCGGTCGGCGACGACGACCAGAGCATTTACCGCTTCCGCGGCGCAGAGGTCGGCAACATGCGCGACTTCGAGCGCGAGTTCCACGTCGACAACGTGATCCGGCTGGAACAGAACTACCGCTCGCACGGCAACATCCTCGACGCCGCCAATGCGGTCATCCGGCACAACAGCGGGCGGCTGGGCAAGAATCTGTGGACCGAAGCCGGCAGCGGCGAGCCGCTGCGCGTCTATGAGGCCTTCAACGACATCGAGGAAGCGCGCTGGGTGGTCGAGGAAATCAAGGCGCTCATCCACGACGGCACCGCGCGCGACGACATCGCGCTGCTTTACCGCAGCAATGCGCAGTCGCGCGTGCTCGAACACGCGCTGTTCTCGGCCGGCATTCCGTTTCGCGTGTATGGCGGCCTGCGCTTCTTCGAGCGGCAGGAGGTGAAGCACGCGCTGGCCTACATGCGGCTGATCGCGAATCCGCACGACGACACCGCATTCACCCGGGTGGTGAACTTCCCCACCCGCGGCATCGGCGCCCGTTCGCTGGAACAGCTGCAGGACGCGGCGCAGGCGCATTCCACCAGTCTGTACGGCGCGCTGAATTTCCTGACCGGCAAGGCGGCACAGTCGGTCGGCGCCTTCATCAAGCTGGTCGATCAGCTGCGCTTCGCCTGCGAGGGGCTGAAGCTGCCGGAAATGGTCGAGCAGGTGCTCGAACTGTCCGGCCTGCGCGCCCATTACCTGACCGAGAAGGAAGGTCAGGAGCGGATCGCCAACCTCGATGAAATCATCAACGCCGCCGCCAACTTCATTTCCGAAGAGGGCTATGCCCAGGTCGCGGCCGAGGACGAAGCCGCGCCACCTGACCCGCTCGCCGCCTTCCTGTCTCACGCCTCGCTGGAAGCGGGCGAACACCAGGCCGACGCCGGTCAGTCGGCGGTGCAGCTGATGACCGTGCATTCGGCCAAGGGGCTGGAATTTGACGTGGTGTTCATGGGCGGCCTTGAAGAAGGGCTGTTCCCGCACGAGAACTCGGTGCTGGAGCGCGACGGGCTGGAGGAGGAACGCCGGCTCATGTATGTGGCCATCACCCGCGCACGGCACCGGCTCTACCTGTCGTTCGCGCAGTCGCGCATGCTGCACGGCCAGACCCGCTACAACCTGCGCAGCCGCTTCTTCGACGAAATTCCGGCCGAACTGATGAAGTGGCTCACGCCGCCAGCCAGCGCGCGCGGCTATGGCGGCTTCGGCGGCAGCAGCGCCGCGCCGGCGGCGCCGGCGAGCAGCAATCCGCGCAGCTTTGGCAGTGGCCGCAAGAATCCTGCGGTCAATGACAGCGGTTTCCGCATCGGCCAGCAGGTGGCGCACGCCAAGTTCGGCGCCGGCGTCATCGTCAATGCTGAAGGGTCGGGTTCGGATGCGCGGGTCCAGGTCAATTTCGGTGCCCACGGCGTCAAGTGGCTGGCGCTGGCCGTGGCCAAGCTCACACCGGCCTGACGACGATGAATCCGCGCCTCGGTCTGTTCTGTGCCCTGCTGACGCTGTCCGTGGCGGGGGCGGCCGCAGCGTCTGAGCCGTGGCGCACCGCCCATCTGCGTGGCGAGTGCGACAGCGCGTTGAGCGAGGCGCGTGCGGCGGCGGAAAAGGGCGAACCGGAAGCCATGCTGCAGATGTCGGACTGGCATTTCTTTGGCACCTGTCTGACCAAGGATGACGCCGAATCCGCCCGCTGGGCGCTGCTCGCGGCCGAAGCCGGATTGCCGCGGGCGCAGGTGGTGGCCGGCCAGATCTATGCGAGCGGCCTCGGCGTGCAGACCGACCCGGCGGCGGCCCGCCGCTGGTACGAGAAGGCGGCCGGGGCGGGCGACGCCGAAGGCATGCTGCTGCTGGCCAAGCTGATCGGCGCGCAGGCCGACCCGCTGGCGCAGGAACTGGCGCTGGCCTGGGCGCGTCGTGCGGCCGACGCGAACTACCCGCCCGCCTATGTCCATCTGGCCGGACAGTACAGCGGTGGCGGCCGCCAGACCGACTACGCCGAAGCGGCGCGCTGGCTGGACAAGGCCATCGTTGCCGGCTATCGCGACAATTCGGTGTGGGTGGCCTGGTCCTGGGCCTGCCTCAACCTCGGTCGCTACGACGAAGTGCTGCGCGCGGTACAGCAGGTGCCGAAGGACGCGCCCGAATTCAAGGCGGCGCAGATCAACCACGCGCACGCACTGCTGCTCAACGGCCAGGTCGGCAATGCGCGCGAGGTGTATGCGGCGAACATGACGCTGCGCGGTGCCGACGAGTTCCGTCGAATCCTGCGCGAGGATCTGGCCGAACTGCGCCGCTCCGGCCGCGACCACCCGGGCATGGCCCGCATCGAGAAGCTGTTCCTGAACAAGCCGTAGCGGGGCGGCTGCGCGCCGATACGCCATGCATCGTGACCGTTACCGCTGCTTTGCCGAACTGGCCGCCCGGCACGTCGAGGGACGCGACTTCCGTATCACCGTGTTGCGCAGAGGCAGCGGCGTGGCCATCGTCGCGCCGCACGCCGGACGTATCGAGCGCGGCACCTCCGAAGTTGCCTGCGCCATCGCCGGTGACGACTTCGATCTCTATCTGTTCGAAGGCTGCCTGCCGGCGCTGAACTTCGAAACCCTGCATCTGACCAGCCGTCACTTCGACGAAGCGCAGGCACTGTCGCTGATCGGCGACAGCGAGCGGGTGGTGGCGGTGCACGGCGTGGCCGATACCGGCGAGCGTGCGCTGATCGGTGGCCGTGACCGGGTGCTGGCCTGTGCCATTGCGGATCAGCTCCACCTGCGCGGCGTGCGCGCACATACCACCGGTCACCGTTATCCCGGGCTGGATCCGCTCAATCTGTGCAACCGCGGCCGCAGCGGGGCGGGCGTGCAGCTGGAACTGAGCGACCGCCTGCGCGGCGGCCGCAGCGAACCTGACGTCATCGCCGCCGTTCGTGCGGCGCTGATGGACGCGCCATGACGCAGCGCTAGAATGGTGTCCTGCTTCCTGATCGCGGTCCGTTATGCGTACCCCTTATGTGCTCGCCGGCCTTCTGGTCGCCGCCGTTGCGCTTGTGCTCGGCTGGGTCATCCTTGCCGGCACATCCCGTGATGCCGGCGCCGGCACCCTGCGCGTGCTGTACGCCATCGAGCCGCCCTTTGCCTTCGTCGACAGCCACGGCCGGGTGACCGGCGAGGCGCCGGAGGTGCTGCGCATCGTCGCCCGCCGCGCCGGTTTCCGCGAGGTCGAGTTCGTGCATGCCGAATTCGGCCAGCTGCTGCATGACCTGATGAACGGCCGGGCCGAGGTGGTCGCCAGCGGCGTGTTCGTGACGCCGGAGCGTGCGCGTGCAGTCCGCTTCACCCGTCCGACCGCGCGGGTGGGGACCGCATTGATGGTGGCTGCCGGCAATCCGCTCCACCTGCACGGGCTGGACGACGTGGCAGCCCATCCGGAGGCGGTGCTGGCCCTGATCGATGGGGCGGTCGAAATGAGTCAGGCCCGCCGTGCCGGTGTGCCGCCGGTGCGTCTGCAGCGGCATGGCGACGCCACCAGCGCAACCGTGGCAGTGATCGAAGGGCGGGCCGACGCGCTGGCGCTGTCCGACGTGTCCATCGGCTACATACTGACCAGTTCCGGCTTCACCGGCGTCGAGCCGGCCCACCCCTTCCGGCAGCCGCAGCGCGACGGACAGGATGACGCCGGCTGGCCCGCCTTCGCGCTGCGCATCGAGGACGAGACGCTGGCCCGCCGGCTGGACGAGGCGCTGGCCGGCTTCCTGGGCAGTGCGGAGCACCGCGCGCTGGTGGCCCGTTTCGGTTTCGCACCGCGCAATCTGACGGTGGAGGCGCGGCCGTGAACGGGCCGCGCACCATGGCCAGCGGCGCGCCGGTGTTCGGGCTGGCGCTGCTGCTGTGCCTGTGCATGGGGCTGATGACCTATGCCCATGTGCGCTGGGACCAGGGGCTGGCGGCGGCGATCACTGCGCGTGACAACCTGGCGCAGTCGCGCCGCTATGCACTGCTGGCCCAGCTCGACACCGAACGCCTGCTGGCCGGTCAGACCGCCATTCCGCGCACCCGCGTACTGGCCCACCTCGACCGCGCCATCACGGTCGCGCGCGATCTTCGCCAGGGCAGCGGGGCCATTGCGGGGTTTTCCGCCCAGGCGCGCATACCGGGCGATCTGGCGGCGGCAGTGGATGCCTATGTCGCGGCGCTGGCTGACGCACGCGCCATCATGGAGCGCCAGCTCGATGGCTTCGAAGCCGGCGGCAGTGCGCTGCTGCTCGCCCAGCGTGCGATCGATGCCCGCGTGGTAGCGATGGAGGAGGCACTGCTGCGCTATCTCGCCCGCCAGCGCGCGACGCTGAAGCGGCATGACGCGATCACGCTCGGGCTGGTGGCCGTGCTCGGGCTGGTGGTGCTGTTCTTCCTGTACGTGGCGCACCGGCGGCGCGACATCGCGGTCGATGCACTGCTGGACAGCGAGTCCCGGCTGCGCGCCTTCGCCGACAGCCTGCCGGAAATCGCCTTCATGATGGACCGCAACGGCCGCTATCTCGAATCCTTCGGCAGCGCCAGCGCGCTGCTGGCCGCACCGCCGGACACCCTGGTCGGCCGCACGCTGGACGAGGTGTTCCCGGCGGAAACCAGCAGCCGCTTCCTCGCCGTCATCCGTCAGGCACTGGCGCGCCAGCGCACCCAGTCCTACGAATACACGCTGGACATTGAAGGGCGCGCGTTCTGGTTTGACGCCCGGGTGTCGCCAGTGCCCGGCTCCGACCGCGTGGTGTGGGCGAGCTGGGACGTGACCGCCCGACGGCGTGCCGAGGCGCATGCGCGGGCGCTGACCCGGCTGTACAACTTCCTGAGCCAGGTGAACCAGACCATCGTGTGGGCGGCCAGCGAGGACGACCTGTTCGAGCGCATCTGCCGGGTGGCGATCGAGTTCGGCGGCTACCGCATGGCCTGGCTGATGCGGCTGGACGCCCGCGACCAGCTGGCGTTGCAGGCCAGTGCCGGTGGCGCGGTGGCCGACCGTGCGCTGCTGTCCGGCCAGGCCTCGGTCGGTCGTGGCAGCCTGACTGCCCGCGTGCTGCGCGATGGCCGGCTGTTGCGCCTGGCCTCCTTCGATGGCGATGACGCCTGGATCCCGGCCGCACGGGCGGCCGGCTGCTCCGGCTATGTCGGCCTGCCGCTGCAGCTTGACGGCGATACCGTGGCGGTGCTCGGTCTGCTGGCGCGCGAAGTCGATCCGGACGACGAGGACGAGGCGCGGCTGCTCGACGAAGTCATCATGGATCTGTCGTTCGCGCTGCGCCGGCTGCGCGACGAACGTGAGCGCGCCAGCGCCGAACAGTCGGCCCGCCTGCTGGCGGCCGCGCTGCGCAGTACGCGCGACGGCGTGGTGCTCATCGATCTGACGGGCGAGGTGGTGTCGGCCAACGACGCCTTCTGCGAACAGACCGGGCTGGACGAGGCTGCGCTGCTCGGCCGGCCGCTCGCCGCGCAGCCGGTATTCGATGGCGCCGCGGCCCTGTTCGCCGACATCGACCGCACGCTGCGCGATGGCGAAGCCTGGCAGGGCGAGGTGTCGGCCCGCCGGACCGGCGGCGAACCGTGGTCCGGCTGGCTTTCTTGCGCAAGCGTGCGCGACGACGACGGTCAGCCCACCCACCGGGTGCTGGTGCTGACCGACATCACCCAGGCGCGGCGCACCGAAGCCGAACTGCAGCACCTGTCGCAGTATGACCCGCTGACCGACCTGCCCAACCGGGTGCTCATCCACGCCCGTCTGGTGCACGCGATCGAACTGGCGCAGCGACGCGGTACCCGGGTGGCGGTGCTGTTTCTCGATCTGGACAATTTCAAGACCATCAACGACGGCCTGGGTCATGCCGCCGGCGACGAAGTGCTGGCGGCAGTGGCACACCGCCTGCGTGTCCGCCTGCGGCGGCAGGACACGCTGGGCCGACAGGGCAGCGACGAATTCGTACTGGTGCTCGAAGGCGTGGACGCGCCGGCCGAAGCGGCGGTGGTCGCCCAGGGCGTGTTCGACAGCCTGGCTGCGCCGGTGCGGCTGGCGTCCGGGCAGGACATCTATCTGCAGGCCAGCATGGGCATCAGCCTGTACCCGGACAACGGGCAGGACGCCGACGATCTGATCCGCGATGCCGACGCCGCGATGTACCAGGCCAAGCTCAGCGGTCGCAACGCGCTGCGCTTCTATTCCGACGAATACACGCACGCGGCCACCCAGCGCCTGTCGCTGGAAACCGGCCTGCGCCGGGCGCTGGAAAGCGAACTGTTCGAACTGCGCTACCAGCCGCTGATCGACCTCGCCAACGACCGGCTGATCGGCGCCGAGGTGCTGGTGCGGCTGTCGCCGGCGGCCGGGCTGAACAGTACGCCGGCCGAGTTCATTCCCATCATGGAAGCCAACGGCCTCATCGTGCCGCTGGGCGATTTCGTGCGCAGCCAGGCGCTGCGCCAGGGGCGCGCCTGGCTGGAAGCCGGGCTGCCGCCGGTCACGCTGGCGGTCAATCTGTCGGTCGCGGAAATCCGCCGCGGCGGGCTGGAGCAGCGCATTGCGCAGCAGCTGGCCGACAGCGGCTATCCGGTGTCCTTGCTGGAGCTGGAAGTCACTGAATCCGGCGCGATGGAACAGGGCGAGCGTGCCCAGCAGTTCCTGGAAGCGATCGGTGCATTGGGCCTGCGGCTGGCGATCGATGATTTCGGCACCGGCTATTCCTCGCTCGCCTACCTGAAGCGCTTGCCGGCACACAAGCTCAAGATAGACCGCAGCTTCGTGTGCGACCTGCCGGACGACGCCAGCGCGGTCGAACTGGTGGACACCATCATCACGCTGGGCCATCAGCTGGGTCTGTCGGTGCTGGCCGAGGGGGTGGAAACCGTGGCTCAGCGCGATCTGCTGCGTGCGCGCGGCTGCGATGCCTGCCAGGGCTATCTGTACGCCCCGGCGCTCACTGCCGAAGAGTTCGAGCGCCGCTTCCTGCGGCCGTCCGCCACCGCCTGAGCGGTGTCAGCTGCCGTTGCGGAAGGGCGCGGTGAGATCGCCCGCGCAGTTCAGGTACTGCGCGGTCACGTCGCGCGACGCCGGGCCGCTGAACGCGATCTCGACGTCGCCGCCGACTTCGCCCAGCACCAGCCGGCCGCCGAAGAACATGAAGTTGCGCATCAGCGTGGCCCAGTCCACCCGCCGGTCCGAATCGAAGCCGGGCAGCACCAGCAGACCGTCGCGCGACACCAGCAGCACTGCCGGCCTGAACTGTTCCACTTCCAGCCGCGCCAGCAGCGGCAGCGCCGGATTGCCCTCCGGCGGCTGTACTTCGATGCGTGCGCTCACCTCGTCGCCGTCACGCTGGCGCACGACGCGGATGTCCCAGCCGCCCACCGTCACCGCGCTGCCACAGCCGCGTGGCCAGCCGGCGTCCAGTTCGATCAGCGCACGGTAGCGTCCGGCGTCGGCCGAGGCCGGTGAGCTGGCCATCAGTGCGAGCGCGAACAGGCAGGGCAGTCGTCGGTTCATGGCGGCTCAGACCGTGCGCCCCCGGGGAGAGTTCGGCGCCCGGCTCGCTGCCCCGTCGCCGTGGGGCGATGTTCAGGCGCGGTTCAGCAGCGCGTGCAGCGCGACGAATTCCTGCGCCAGCTTGTGGCCGGGCGCGAAGTGGATCAGCGGCAGCGCCGCTTCGTGCGATTCCTTCACCTTGACCGACGGCGACAGCGTGGCGTCGAGCACCGGCAGGCCTTCGTCGCGCAGTTCCTGCACCACGCGGGCGGGCAGGCTGGAGCGCGCCTGGTACTGGTTCACCACGATGCCTTCGAGCTTCAGCGCCGCGTTGTGGTCGGCGCGGATTTCCTCGATGTTGTCGATCAGCTGGTACAGCGCCTTGCGCGAAAACTCGTCGCAGTCGAACGGGATGAGCACCGATTCGGCCGCGATCAGTGCGCAGCGCGAGTAGAAGTTCAGCGCCGGCGGGGTGTCGATGTAGATGCGGTCGAAGCTGTCCAGCGCTTCCAGCGCCTCGCGCAGCTTGTAGATCTTGTAGCGCGACTCCAGCTTGCCTTCCAGCTCGGCCAGCTGCGGGCTGGCGGTCATGACCGACAGCCGCGGATGGGCGGTGGCCGTGACGAATTCCGAGGTGTCCTTCGGCGACAGCTTCAGATTGAGCAGCTGGTCGAAGAAGTCGGCCGCCCCCAGTTCGACGCCGTCTGCCGCATCGCCCAGCAGGTAGTGGCTGGAGTTGCCCTGGGTATCGAGGTCGATCACCAGTGTGCGCAGGCCTTCGGCCGCGCTGATCGCCGCCAGGTTGCAGGTGATGGTGGACTTGCCGACGCCACCTTTCTGGTTGAATACGACGCGACGCATGACGAGCTCCTCGACCGAAAGACGCATTCTGCCAAATCCTTGGGTGCAGTGCACAATAAGCGCGCCCGGCGGACAGGTGGATGACGCCCGAGCCCGGGCAACGGCGTGCGCCCCGCGCTGCGCAGGCGGTGGCCCGGCCGTGCTGAATGCGGCCGCGCCGCGCCATGACCGGTAGAATCCAGCGCCGATCCCCTTGAAGGCTGACCTGGAAGGCAACCATGAGCGAATACGCTGTCCGCTTCCACCGCACCGGTGGTCCCGAAGTGCTGCAGTACGAGGCGGTCGATCTGCCGCCGCCGGCGGCCGGCGAGGTGCGGGTGCGCAACCACGCGGTCGGCGTCAATTTCATCGATATCTATCACCGCAGTGGCCTGTATCCGCTGCCGCTGCCGAGCGGACTGGGGCAGGAGGCGGCCGGTGTGGTCGAGGCGCTCGGTCCGGACGTGACCGGCATTGCGGTGGGTGACCGCGTGGCCTGCGCCAGCGGCCCGCTCGGCGCCTACGCCACTGCGCGCAACATGCCGGCGGACAAGCTGGTGGCGCTGCCGGACGGCATCGATTTCGAAACCGCGGCCGCGCTGATGCTGAAGGGCCTGACCGCGCACTACCTGCTGCGCCGCACCTGCCGGGTCGAGGCGGGCGACGCGGTGCTCATCCACGCCGCTGCCGGCGGTGTCGGCCTGATCGCCTGTCAGTGGGCGCGCGCGCTCGGTGCCACCGTGATCGGCACCGTGAGCACGCCCGACAAGGCGGAACTGGCGCGTGCCAATGGCTGCGAACACGTGCTCACCGGCGTGGCAGCGGCCGATCTGCCGGCACAGGTGCGTGCGCTGACCGGCGGGCGTGGCGTGCGGGTGGTGTATGACGGCGTCGGCCGCGACACCTTCATGGCGTCCATCGACAGCCTGGCGCCGATGGGCATGATGGTGAGCTATGGCAATGCGTCCGGTCCGGCACCGGCGATCGAACCGGGGCTGCTGGCGCAGAAGGGTTCGCTCTTCCTGACCCGTCCCACGCTGTTCCACTACATCGCCGCACGTGCCGATCTGGTGGCGGCGGCCGACGAACTGTTCGCCCGCGTGCTCGACGGCACGATACGGATCAACGTTCGGCAGCGTCATGCGTTGCAGCAGAGTGCCCGTGCACATGAAGAGCTGGCGGCCCGCCGCACCACCGGTTCGACCATTCTGCTGCCGCAGTGATTGCCGCCGTGACGAGGGGCCGGCTTCGCTGTCGGCCTTCTCCTTTCGGAGCCCTTTCGGAGCCATTCTGATGAAGTTTCTGTTGTCGCTGCTCGCCTGCTGCTGCATGCTGTCTCCCGCCCTCGCGCAGACACCGGCGCAGGCGGGTTTCCTGAAGGCGGAAACCCGTCGCATCGACGAGCAGTTTGTCCGTCGCGTGGTCGAGATCACCCAGTTGCCTGCGTCGCAGGTGCGCGAGGCGATGCCGGCTGCCGGCCGCATTACCGAGCCGTCGGCACGGGTGGCTGCGGCGATCGAGAAGCAGCTGGGCGAAGCGCTGACCGACGAGCAGAAGCAGGCGATCGCGCAGGCCGACGAAGAACGTCGCGCTGCGCTGGCCGCCGCGCGCGTCGCTGCGAAGAACAGATAAGCACACGAAAAACACGCCGTTCGGCAGGTCGGGAGAAACGCGTATGGGTTCCAAGGTGTGTGCCATCGTCGGCATGGGTTCCGAGGTCGGCGCCGCCGTCGCGCGCCGCTTTGCGGCCGAAGGCTATTGCGTGGCGATGATTTCGCGCGATGCCGGCAGGCTCGAACGCTATGAGCACGAACTGGCCGCACGCGGCGTGACCGCGCAAGGCTTCGTGGTCGATGCCGGCAGCGACGAATCGCTGGTGTCGGCGATCGAGGCGATGCGTCAGGCCATGCCGCCGCCCGAAGTGCTGGTGTTCAATGCTTCGGTGCCGCGCGAAAGCGCGCCCTCGCTGCTCGACCCGGAAGCGCTGGCGTCCGATCTGCGGGTCGGCGTGCTCGGCGCACTGAGTGCGGCCCGTGCCGTGCTGCCGGCGATGCGCGCCGATGGCCACGGCAGCATTCTCTACACCGGCGGCGGTCTCGCCGTCGAGCCGGTTGCGGCGGCGGCCTCGCTGTCGGTGCAGAAGGCGGCGCTGCGCAATCTGGTGTTCAGCCTGCACCAGGAGCTGTCGCCGGCCGGCGTGCATGCGGCCATCGTCACCATTGCCGGCGTGCTGCGAGAAGGCAGCCTGCTTGATGCCGCCCGTGTGGCCGACGCTTTCTGGACGCTGCATTCGCAGCCGCCGGGTCAGTTCGCCCGCGAAATAGTATTGTCCTGAGCCTATCCTGCCGGACGCGCCGCCCCGGGGGCGCGCGTTCGAGCCTGCAACCCCGAGCCTTCAACCCCGAGCCTTCTTCGCAACCCAAGCCATTCCATGACCGAACGCGCGCTGCACAGCGTACTGATCGCCAATCCCAAGGGCGGTGCCGGCAAGAGCACCCTCGCCACCAATGTCGCCGGCCACTGGGCCACCCAGGGCGCGCGCGTCATGCTGGGGGACATCGACCGCCAGCAGTCGGCCCGCCACTGGCTGGCGATGCGTTCGCCGCTGCTGTCGCCGATTTCCACCTGGGACATCGAACCTGAACAGCCGGCGCGTCCGCCGCGCGGCACCACCCACGTCGTGCTCGACACGCCGGCCGGCCTGCGCGGCAAGCGGCTGGAAGCCATGCTGAAGATGGTGGACCGGGTGCTCATTCCGGTGCAGCCCTCGATCTTCGACATCCTCGCCACCGGCGATTTCCTGACCGAACTGGCTGAACACAAGCGGGTGGCCGCGAAGAAGGTGAAGATAGGCATCGTCGGCATGCGGGTGGATACGCGCACCCGTGCGGCACAGGAACTGGAGCGCTTCTGCGCCGGGCTGGACCTGCCGGTGCTCACCTATCTGCGCAATTCGCAGCTCTATGTGCAGGCAGCGGCGCACGGCATGACGATATTCGACTTGTCGCGGGCGCGCACCCTGCCGGACCGCGAACAGTGGCAACCCCTCATCGACTGGCTGGATTCCCCATGACTACACGCAACGGCAAGACCCTGGCGGTCGTCCGCGACAGCTCCGAACTCGACGGCGCCAAGGCGCGCATCCTGGTATTCGCCGGCAGCACCCGCGAGGCCTCGTTCAACCGCCGGCTGGCCATGGCCGCCGCGCGTTCGATCGGGGAAGCGGGCGGCGAAGCCACGCTGATGGAACTGCGTGACCACCCGCTGCCGCTGTACGAAGGCGATCTGGAAGCGTCGGCCGGCCTGCCGCTGGGCGTGCGTCCGCTGAAGGAGCTGTTCAAGGCGCACGACGGCCTGTTCATCGCCTCGCCCGAGTACAACGGCTCGGTCAGTGCGGTGCTCAAGAACGCGCTGGACTGGGTGTCGCGCCCGGCCGGCGATGAAGCCGGCACCGTGCCCTACGCCAACAAGGTGGTCGCACTGGGCGCTGCCTCGCCCGGCGCGCTTGGCGGCCTGCGCGGGCTGGTGCATCTGCGTGCGGTGCTGCAGTCGGTGGGTGCGCTGGTGCTGTCCGAACAGATCGCGGTCGGCGGCGCCGGCAGCGCCTTCACCCCGGACAACCGCCTCGCCGACGAGCGGCTGCAGCAGATGCTGGACCGCACCGTGGCCCGGCTGGTCGACGTCGCGTCACGCTTGCGCGGTTGAGTACGCAGCACCCGTTTTCCATATAAAAAGAGAGACTGAAGAGACATGAAGTACCTGCGCCTGCGCCACAACGGCGCCGAACGCCTGGGTCGCCTGAACGGCGGCACGGTCGAACTGCTGGACGGCGACCTGTTCGCCGCCCCGACGCCGACTGGCGAAACCGTACCGGTCGAGGGCATCGAGTGGCTGATGCCCTGCGTGCCGCCCAAGATGGTCATCATCGTGCACAACATCCGCGCTGCGGTGGAGAAGGCCGGTCACCCGATTCCGGAAGACCCGCTCTACCTCGTGCGCTCGCCGCAGGCGCTGAACTGGCACCAACAACCGATTCCGAAGCCCGCCGGTTTCGACGGCCGCGTGTTCTACGAAGGCGAACTGGGCGTGGTGGTGGGCAAGGTCGCCCGCAATCTGGACGAAGCGCAGGCGGCCGACGCCATCTTCGGCTACACCTGCATCAACGACGTGAGCGCGCTCGAACTGGTGGACAGGAACCCGTCCTTCGGCCAATGGACCCGCGCCAAGAGCTTCGACGGCTTCGGCTGCTTCGGTCCGGTCATCTCGACCGACCCGCTGCCGGCCGATGCCGAAATCGTCACCACGGTCGGCGGCCGCGAGCGCCAGCGCTACCCGGTGACCGACATGATCTTCAATCCGGCGCAACTGGTGTCGCGCATTTCGCGCGACATGACGCTGATGCCGGGCGACGTGATCTGCTGCGGTACGTCGGTGGGTGTGCTGCCGATGAAACCGGGCACCACGGTCGAGGTGACCGTGAGCGGTGTCGGCACGCTGAGCAACGTCTACGCGCCGACCGAGTGACCGATACGCCGGAACGGCCTGTTCGTTCCGGCCCTGGTACGACCTGAATCAAGGCGGCCGGACGCACCCCCCGCCATTCTGAAAAGATGGACGCGCACGCCGGCCTGCCTCACCTGCAGCCCATCCTCCTCTTCCTCGCCATCGCCGGCCTGGTGATGCCGCTGCTCGCCCGCGCGCGGGTGAGCCAGGTGGTGGCCTTCCTGGTCGCCGGCGCGCTGGTCGGGCCGCATGCGCTGGGCCGGCTGGCGGCCGAACACCGCTGGCTGGGCTGGTTCACCATCGCCGACGGCGAAGGCGTGCGGGTGCTGGCCGAACTGGGCGTCATGTTCATGCTGTTCGTGATCGGCCTCGAACTGCCGGCGCGCCAGCTGTGGTCGCTGCGGCGCTGGGTGCTCGGCATCGGCAGCGCGCAGTGGCTGGTCTGCGGCGCGCTGATCGGTGGCGTCGCGCTGGCCTTCGGCCACGGCGAGGAAGCGGCGGTCGTGCTCGGCCTGGGGCTGGCCATGTCGTCCACCGCAGTGGTCATGCAGTTGCTGGCCGAGCGCGGTGAAACCCGGTCCACCGTCGGTCGCATGAGTTTCGCGGTGCTGCTGCTGCAGGACATCGCGGTGGTGCCCATGCTCATCCTGCTCGGCCTGATGGCCGGCAATGAGGGCGGTGGTCACTTCCTGACCCTGATGCTGACCGCGCTGCTGAAGGCCACCGCGGCGGTGGCGCTCATCCTGCTGACCGGTCGGCTGGTGCTCACCCCGCTGTTCCGCCGGGTATCGGTCACCACCCAGGCCGACAGTTTCATGGCGCTTACGCTGCTGGCCACGCTGGGCGTGGCGGCGCTGACCGGTGCGGCCGGCCTGTCGATGTCGCTCGGTGCCTTTCTCGCCGGCCTGATGCTGGCGGAAACCGAATACCGCCACGCCGCGCTGCTGGCGATCGAGCCCTTCAAGGGCCTGCTGATGGGCCTGTTCTTCGTGTCGGTCGGCATGAGCCTGAACCTGCCTGAGGCGGCCGGCAACGCTGGCTGGCTGGTGGCATCGGTATTCGGTCTGTACGCGATCAAGAGCGCCACCATGTATCTGCTGTTCCGCCGCGCCGGGCTGGCACGCGGTGAGGCGACCGAGGCCGCGCTGCTGCTCGGCCAGGCCGGCGAATTCAGTTTCATCGTGCTCGGGCTGGCCACTGCTACCGGTGTGCTGGCCAGTCCGGTCGGCAACTTCATGCTGCTGGTGGTCACGCTCAGCATGTTCCTGACGCCGCTGGCGGCACGCCTCGGCCACGCGCTGCACCGCCGGCTGGACGCGCGTGGCGATCAGGCGATTCCGCCGCCGCCCGGGCCGGACGCCGACGACGGCGTGGTCATCATCGCCGGCTTCGGCCGCGTCGGACAGATGGTGGCGCGGTTGCTGGACCGTGCCGGCGTGCGCTGGGTGGCGATAGAGCGCCATGTTGCCGCCGCCACCCGTCACCACGAACAGGGGCTGCCGGTCATCGTCGGCGATGCCGGCCGGCCGGCGTTGCTGCATCACCTGGGGGCGGGGCGCGCACGTGCCATCGTGGTCACGATGGACGACAGTGCGGCGGCGCGCCATGTGGTGCTCAGCCTGCGCGCCGAATTCCCGTCGCTGCCGCTGATCGCGCGGGCGCGCGACGCCGAGCACGGCCGTCAGCTGGTCGAGGCGGGCGCGAGCGAAGTGATTCCCGAGGCGCTGGAGGCGGCGCTGCAGATGGGGGTGCATGTGCTCACCCGGGTCGGCGTGGATGCCGAAACCGGTGAGCGGCTGATCGAGGCGGAGCGCGCCGCCGGCATCTGATGCCGGACGGCGCCACCGTCTGACGCGCGGGCAGGCCTCAGGGCTTCACGCCCGGCGGCAGTGCCGGCTTGCTCTCGACGCGGGTCGGGATGTGCTGGTCGTGGCCTTCGATGGCCGGATGTTCCTGACCGGCATGTACATGATGGGTCGCGGTGCTGGCGCCCGGCGGCAGCGCCGGCTTGCTCTCGACACGGGTCGGGATGTGCTGGTCATGGCCCTCGACCGCCGGGTGCTCCTGACCAGCATGCACATGGTGGGTCGCGGTGCTTACGCCCGGCGGCAGCGCCGGGGTGTTTTCGACCGCGGTCGGCATGTGCTGGTCATGGCCTTCGATCGCCGGGTGTTCCTGACCGGCGTGCACCTTCTTGGTTTTCGTGCTCACGCCGGGCGGCAGCGCCGGCTTGGTGGCGATGTTCGCGGCCTTCTTGCCCTTTACCGCCTCGGCCGGGTGGTCGGCGCCGGCGTGCTTGCCCGACGCGTCCGCCCAGACCGGGGCGCTGATACAGAGGGAGAGCGCGATGACGGCCCATGGCTTGTTCATGATGTCTTCCTTCCGATTGGTGGGGTAGTTAAGTCCAGTCTGCGCTGGATCGTGCGCTGCAGCATTGACGTGTCTCAAGCGGAGGCCGCGCGCGATATCCGCGCTCGTACTCCAACGCTATGCTGTGACGCACGATGACCTTATCACTTCCGCCACTGCTTTTCCTTCATGCCAACGGCTACCCGGCCGGCGTGTATCGGCGCTTCCTGGAGCCGCTGGCCGCCACCCGTTCGGTGCATGCGATCGAGGCGCTGGGCATTGACGTGCAGCATGGCCCCGGCCGCGGCTGGCGGCGTCTGCACGCGCAGGTGTGCGGCGTCATCGAACGGCTGCCGGAAGGCCCGCTGGATCTGGTCGGCCACTCGATGGGCGGCTGGTTGGCGGCGATGGCTGCTGCCCGCCAGCACGGCCGGCCGGTGCGGGTGGTGCTGATCGATTCGCCCATGGTGCTGGGCTGGCGCGCCGCGCTGGTGTCGGCGGCCAAGGCCTCCGGCCTGACCTGGCGGGTCGGCCCGGCGCCGGTGGCGGCGCGCAGGCGCCAGCACTGGGCATCGCGCGAAGAAGCGCGCGCTCACCTCGGCGCGAAGGAGTTCGTGCGGCGCTGGGCGCCCGGCGTGTTTGACGACTTTCTGCAGGCCGGCCTGCGCACGCTGCCTGACGGCAGCGTCACGCTGGCCATTGCGCGCGAAATCGAGCGCGACGTGTATGCCACCATCGCCCACCGCGAAGCCTTGCGAGCGGTGCGTCGGCTGCGTGCACGCGGCGTGCCTGTGGGCTTCATCGCCGGTCGCGATTCGGATGAACTGCGGCTGGCCGGCCGTGAGCAGAATCGCCGTTTCTGGGGCCGCGACTGGGTGGAACTGCCGACCGGCCATCTGGTGCCGATGGAGGCGCCGGGGGCCTGCGCGCAGGCGGTGGCGGCGCTACTCGGCGCCGCCTGACAGCGCTTCGGCGCGCTCGATGGCCGCTTCCAGCCCGGCGTCCGGGTGGCCGGCCGGCAGCAGCGGCTGACCGGCGCCGCGGCCATAGTCGGCGTCCATCACGCTGCCCTGACCGGCCGCCCGCTGCGGGCCGCCGAGATTGGCGGTCACCAGCTGCGGGAAGGCCAGCACCAGCGCCACCATCACGATCTGTATGCCGACGAAAGGCACCGCGCCCCAGTAGATGTCACGCGTGGGCAGCGTCTTCGGCGCCACCGAGCGCAGGTAGAACAGCGCGAAGCCGAAGGGCGGGTGCATGAAGGAGGTCTGCATGTTCACCGCCAGCAGCACGCCGAACCACACCAGATCGATGCCCAGCTTGTCGGCCACCGGCGCCAGCAGCGGCACCAGGATGAAAGCCAGCTCGAAGAAGTCGAGGAAGAAGGCGAGCACGAACACCAGCAGCATGACCGCGATCAGGAAGCCGGTCTGGCCGCCGGGCAGCGACAGCAGCAGGTGCTCGACCCACAGGTGGCCGTCGATGCCGTAGAAGGTGAGCGAAAACAGCCGCGCGCCGATCAGGATGAACAGCACGAAGCAGGTGAGCCGCACCGTGCGGTCCAGCGCCTGGTTCAGCAGTTCGCCGCTCAGGCGGCGCCGCGCCAGCGCCATCAGCAGCGCGCCGGCCGCACCCATCGCGCCGCCTTCGGTGGGTGTGGCCAAACCGAGGTAGATGGTGCCCAGCACCAGGAAGATGAGCGCCAGCGGCGGCATCAGCACGAAGGCCACGCGGCGCGCCAGATCCGGCAGCAGGTTCAGGCGCAGCAGGCGGTCGGCCAGCGCGGCCAGCCAGGCCACCGCTCCGCCGGCGGTGACCGACAGCAGCGCGCGCGCGTCAGTGGTGTGCGCCTGCAGCGCCGGCAGCTGGCTGGCCGCGACACCGGCCGCCACCGCCAGCGCGAACAGCGCCCATACGCCACGCCGTTCCGCGGCGTCATGGTCGTCCGCTTCCGGCAGCGCCGGTGCGCTGTGCGGTTTCAGCCAGGCCATGGCCAGCACGTACACGAGATAGAGGCCGGTCAGCACCAGACCGGGCAGCAATGCGCCGCGGTACATGTCGCCCACCGGGCGGTTGAGCTGGTCGCCGAGCACGATGAGCACCAGCGAAGGCGGAATGATCTGCGCCAGCGTGCCCGAGGCGGCGATCACGCCGCTGGCCAGCCGCGCGTCGTAGCCGGCGCGCAGCATGATGGGCAGCGAGATCAGGCCCATTGAAATGACCGAAGCCGCGACCACGCCGGTGGTGGCGGCCAGCATGGCGCCGACCAGTACCACCGCCACCGCCAGCCCGCCGCGCAGCGTGCCGAACAGCCGGCCCACCGTATCGAGCAGGTCTTCCGCCATGCCCGACCGTTCGAGCAGCAGGCCCATGAAAGTGAAGAAGGGAATGGCCAGCAGCGTGTCGTTGCTCATGACGCCGAACACCCGGTCCGGCATGGCCTGCACCAGCGAGGCCGACAGCAGCCCCAGCTCGATGCCGATCAGCCCGAACACGATGCCGCAGGTGGCCAGCGCGAACGCCACCGGCGCCCCTGACAGCAGGAACAGCACCATGGCGAAAAACATCACCGGGGCCAGATTGGCGGCCAGCCAGGCGGTCATCGGACCGTCTCCACGCCGTCGGCGAGCGTGGCGAGCCGGCGCACGATGAGCGCCAGGGCCTGCAGCGTGAGCAGCGCGAAGCCGGCCGGCACCAGGATGCGGGCCGGCCACAGCGGCAGGCCGCCGGCGCTGGCCGACACTTCGTGGCTGAGCCAGGCGCCGACGAACCAGGGCCAGGACAGCCACAGCATGAGCAGCGACACCGGCAGTACGGTCAGCGCCAGCGCGGCGATGTCGGCCTTCAGCCGGCCGCGCGGCGACAGGCGCGACGTCAGCAGGTCGATGCGTACGTGCTCGTCCAGTTTCAGCACCCGGCCGGCGCCGAGCAGGAAGGCGGCCGATACCAGATACCACTGCGCTTCCAGCAGCGCGTTCGATCCGGCGTCGAACTTGCGGGCCAGCGCATTGCCCACCGCCAGCAGCACCGCGCCCAGGATGGTCCACGGCAGAACCCTGCCGCAGGCCTCGTTCAGGCGGTCGATCAGGTCGGCAAGCGAGAGCAGTGCGCGCATGGCGGGCGGGTGAAGGATGAAGGCGCGATGGTACCGGCAGCGGGCGCTCCGCGGTGCCCGCCTGTCTGTCGGTTGCGCACTGACGAGGGCGGCAGCGGTGGGCCGGATGGCGTGTGGCGAGGTGCCGGAGGCTACATCGCGGCGAGGCCGCCGCGCCCACCCGGGCCTGGCGAGGGCTTGAGCGGATTTCGTGGGAGCGGCGCCTCGCCGCGATCAGGGCGGTGGATCAGACACTGTTCGTGGTCCCGGGCGGAATCGCGACGAGGCGTCGCTCCCACAATGGCTTGGCCGCGTGCGCGAGAACAGCGCCGCGCCCACCGGCAGAAGCGGCGACCTACAATACTGCATCGCACAAGGATTGCCCGTCATGACCGCTACCACCCGCATCTGCCTCGTCCGCCACGGCGAAACCACCTGGAATGTCGACCGCCGGGTGCAGGGCCAGATCGACATTCCGCTGAACGATCACGGGCTGCGGCAGGCGCAGGCCACCGCGCAGGCGCTGCTGGGTGAGCGCATCGATCACCTCTACGGCTCCGACCTCGGTCGCGCCTGGGTGACCGCCGGCCGCATCGCGGTGCCGCGCGGACAGGCGGTGATGCCCGAGCCGCTGCTGCGCGAGCGGCACTACGGCGCCTTTCAGGGCCTTACCTACAGCGAGGCGCGCGAGCGGCATCCGGACATTTTCCAGCGCTTCGAGGCCCGCGAGCCGGCGCTGCGTTTTCCGGGCGACACCGGCGAAAGCCTGGTCCAGTTCGACGCCCGCATCTGGGGCCTGGTCGAGGCCCTGCGCGTCCGGCACGCCGGTCACACGCTGCTGCTGGTGACCCACGGCGGCGTGCTCGACATCGTGGCCCGCCGCGTGCGCGGCCTGCCGCTCACCGGCAAGCGCGATTTCGACATCGCCAACTGCGCACTGAACTGGATCGCCCACGACGCAGCCGGCTGGCGCATCGAGCGCTGGGGCGACGTCGCCCACCTCGATGGCGCGCTGGACGAACTGCCGGCCTGAATCGTCATCGCCTGCGGGGCTGGCATCGGCGTAACGGCCGGGAGGTGCCCTCAGACGCTGCCCGCGCAGGGGGCGACCGGGCACCCGCGTGCGCTCGCCGTGGGCGAGCACACCCTACCGGCCGGGTTCGGGAGGCCGTGCATCAGGCGAATGAGTCGGGCATCCATCCGGTCATGGTGACACCGTAGGTGTGCAGGCCGCAGGCCTGCGCACGCGGACTCGCGGCGCCTGCGACGTTCAACGGCCGTCATCGCCGGCAGCGGCAGGCGCGTCCGTAACGGCCGGGAGGCGCGGCTCTCGCAGGCTCAGACGCTGCCCGCGAATGGGGCGACCGGGCATCCGCGTGCGCTCGCCGTGGGCGAGCACACCCTACCGGCCGGGTTCGTGAGGCCGTGCATCAGGCGAATGAGTCGGGGCATCCTTCCGGTCATGGTGACACCGTAGGGTGTGCAGGCCGCAGGCCTGCGCACGCGGACTCGCGGCGCTTGCGACGGTCAACGGCCGTCACGCCGGCAGCGGCAGACGCGTCCGTAATGGTCGGGAGGTACGGCTCTCGCAAGCCCAGGCGCTGCCCGCGCAGGGGGGCGACCAGGCATCCGCGTGCGCTCGCCATAGGCGAGCACACCCTACCGCCGGGTTCGGGAGGCCGTGCTCATTAGGGGGTATCACCTCCGGTCATGGTGACACCGTAGGGTGTGCAGGCCGCAGGCCTGCGCACGCGGACTTGCGGCGCCTGCGACGGTCAACGGCCGTCATCGCCGGCAGCGGCAGGCGCGTCCGTAACGGCCGGGTGGCGCGGCTCTCGCAGGCTCAGACGCTGCCCGCGAATGTGGCGATCGGGCATCCGCGTGCGCTCGCCGTGGGCGAGCACACCCTACCGGCCGGGTTTGGGAGGCCGTGCACATCAGGGGGCATCCCCCCGGTCATGGTGACACCGTAGGGTGTGCAGGCCGCAGGCCTGCGCACGCGGACTCGCGGCGCATGCGACGCTCAACGGCCGTCATTGCCGGTAGCGGCAGATGCGTCCGTAACGGCCGGGAGGTACGGCTCTCGCAGGCTCAGACGCTGTCCGCGAATGTGGCGATCGGGCATCCGTGTGCGCTCGCCGTTGGCGAGCACACCCTACCGGTTGGCGGCGGGGTTCAGGAAGCCGCGCATCAGGCGGGTGAGGCGCGGCATGACCACCCAGGTCATGGTGACCACGATGAGCCCGGTCAGCAGCGCCACGCGTGCCAGAAAGGGCAGCGGGTTGAGCCAGGGCGCGACCAGCCACAGAAAGAGCGACACGGTCGGGAAGATGCCCATCCAGGTGACCAGCGCCATGCGGGCGCGTGGCGGGTGGGTGGACGGCGCGACCACCTGCGGGCCGAACCACGCTTCGAGCCCGGTCACCACCCGGTATTCCGGTTCGTTTTCGCCGGCCGCGCACAGGCGCGGCTGCAGTGCGGCGCGGGTGGGGCTTTCGTCCCAGGCCTTCAGGTCGGCTTCGGAGCGGAAGTGGGCGATCACCTGATAGTCGCCACCCGGCGCTTCCGGCGTGATCATCTGCGCACCCATGAAGCCCGGCGCCTCGCGCATGGCGGCGAACATTTCGCGCACCAGCGCTTCGTATTCCTGCTCGTAACCGAGCTTTGCGCGGCGGCGGGCGATGCGGGTGACGTGGGCTTGCGGAGGCGTGGCGCTCATCGGTTTCTCCGTCCGGTGACTGACCTGAATCGTGGCTGAACAGCGGCGACGCCCCGGCCGGGCGTCGCCGCGTCAGACCTTACTCGTTGATGGCTTCGATCGCGATGTCGATGGTCACGTCGTCGCCAACGTGCGGCGCGTACTTGCCCATGTTGAAGTCGGTGCGCTTTACCGTCACCGTGGCGTTGGCGCCGATGGCGTCCTTCTTGAACATCGGGTGCGGCATCAGCTGGAAGCTGGTCACTTTCAGCGTGACCGGCTTGCTCACGCCCTTGAGCGTCAGCACGCCATCGACCGCCACCGGCTTGTCACCGTCGAAGGTGACCTTGGTCGACTTGAAGGTGGCGGTCGGGTAGGCGGCGGTGTCCAGGAAGTCCGGTGCCTGGATGTGCTCGTTGAACAGCGCCGAGCCGGTGCTGACCGACTTGGTGTCGATGGTGATGTCGACGGCACCGGTCTTGGCGGCGCGGTCCAGCGTGACGGTGCCGGTGGTCTTGTCGAAGCGGCTCAGCTGGGTCGAGTAGCCGAAGTGGCTGTACGAGAAGCGCGGGAAGGTGTGGTTGGCGTCGAGCTTGAAAGTCTGCGGTGCGGCCAGTGCCGGTGCGGCGACGGCGGCGAAGGCGAGCGAGGCAACGAGGGTTTTGAGCGAGGTCATGGCAGTTCTCCGGTTGAAGTACATCTGTATATATATGCAGCGAGGGTGAGGGCGGCTCAGCCGCCGGAAGTCATCTTCACCAGCGTGCGGTCACGCTTGACGAAGTGGTGGTACAGCGCAGCCGCGGCATGACCCAGCACCAGCAGCCAGATCAGTCGCGCGCCGAGCACATCCTTGTGGATGAAATCGATCGGCTTTTCGAAGGTCTTGAAATCCAGACCCAGGCCGTCGACCACCGCGCTCTGGAACAGTGCGGTGCTTTCGAACTTCGGCAGCTCGAACAGGAAGAAGAATTCGGTATTCACGCCGGTGCCGAGGTAGCCGGTGATCGGCGCCACGATCATCACCGCATACAGCGCCAGATGACCGAGGTGGGCGGCGCGATGCGCCAGCGGCGTGCCCGGTTCGTCGTCCGGCACCCGGTTCATCAGGCGCCAGATCACGCGCAGCGCCACGATGACCGCGATGCTCACGCCCACCGACAGATGGATCTGCAGCGCAGTCCAGTTCTCCGGTGTCTGCTTCTCGGTGAACCACTGGCGGTAATAGACCGACACATAGGCCGCCAGAAAGAGCGCGGCGGTGCTCCAGTGCAGCCACTTGGCGACGCGGCCGTAGTTCGCTGCGGTGTTCTTCAGGCTCATTGCAGTGCTCCTTGCGCGGGGGTGAAGGCCCAGGCGTCCATGGCCAGCACGTAGTCGTCGATGCCGGCGTGAAAGCGCTCGGCCAGCGCGCCTTCGCCCGCCGCGCCCAGCGCGACGAAGAAGGGCAGCAGGTGTTCTTCGCTCGGGTGGGCGCGCACCGCGTCCGGCGCCCGGCGGCGGTAGTCGAGCAGGGCGGCGGTGTCGCCCTCGGCCAAGCGTGCGGCGAACCAGTCGGCGAAGGCGCGCACATAGGCCGGCGGGCGGCCGTCACCGTGCGCGACGATCTGCCAGTCGCGCAGGTTGTGGGTCAGGTTGCCGGAGCCGAGCACGCGCAGGCCCTGCGCGGCCAGCGGCGCCAGCGCGCGGCCCAGCCGGTACGCGCCTTCGGCGCCGCCACGGCTCTGCAGCGACAGCGGAATCACCGGCACGTCGGCATCCGGGTACATGAGCCGCAGCGGCACCCAGGCGCCGTGGTCCAGGCCGCGTTCGCCGTCCAGTCGCACCGGCAGGCCGGCGTCTTCGATGGCCGTGGCGACCAGTCCGGCCAGTTCGCGGCAGCCGGTGGCTGGGTAGCGGATCGCGTACAGCTCGGGCGGGAAACCGTAGAAGTCGTGAATCGTGTCCAGCCGGTCGGCGGTGCCTACGGTGGGCTGGGCGCTGTCCCAGTGCGCGCTCACCACCACCAGCGCGCGCGGCCGCGGCAGCGCTTCGGCCTGGGCGGCCAGCGCGGCACCGGCGGCACCCGGGCGCAGCGCGAAGGTGGGCGCACCGTGAGGTACGAACAGACTGGCAGGGGCGGGACGGGCAGACATGGCAGACATCCTTGATTCGATGACTGCAGCTTAGTCATTCCGGTTTGATCGAAATAGGCGACAATCCGGAAATCATCGTTGCTGGATTGACAACAATGGACCGTCTCGACGCGATGCAGCTGTTCGTGCGCGTGGCCGAACTGGGCAGCTTTTCCGCTGTGGCCCAGCAGCTCGGCGTGGCGCGCTCGGTGGTCACCCGGCAGATCGCCGCGCTCGAAGCCCACCTCGGTGCCAAGCTGATGGCGCGCAGCACCCGCCGGCTGTCACTCACCTCGGCCGGCACCGCCTATCTGGAGAAATGCCGCGTCATCCTGAATCTGGTCGAAGCGGCGGAGACCGGCATCGCCGAAGAGCGGCAGACGCCGCGCGGCCCGATCCGGGTCGGCGCGCCGCTGAGCTATGGCCTGAAACGCCTGTCGCCGCTGCTGCTCGATTTCGCCGAGCGTTACCCGGAAGTGACGCTGGACATCGACTACAACGACCGCCGGGTGAATCTGATCGAAGAGGGCATGGACCTCGCCATCCGCGTCACCGCGAAGCTCGACCCGGCTACCGTGGCCCGCCGCATCGGTACCAGCCGCCTGATCGCGGTGGCCGCCCCCGACTACCTCGCCCGCCACGGTCTGCCCGCCGCGCCGGAAGACCTCGCCCACCACGCCTGCCTCGGCTATACCGCGGTCGCCGCCAACCCCACCTGGACCTTCACCACGCCCGATGGCCGCACCGTCACCGTGCCGCTGCGCAGCCCGCTCACCGCCAGCAACGGCGACCTGCTGACCGAAGCCGCCGCCCGCGGCATGGGCCTCACCTGCCAGCCCGACTTCATCCTCGACCCCTGGCTGGCCGACGGCCGCCTGCTGCCGGTGCTCACCGACTGCGCAACGCCGGAGCTGGGCGTGTATGCCGTGCTGCCCGGCAACCGCCATGTGCCGCATCGGGTCAGGGTACTTATGGATTGGCTGGCCGAAAGGCTGATGGCATAGTTAGCAGCAGCCTGTTCGGGTACATTCCGTATGAGTTCCGCGTCGAAATCGAAGAGGTGAGGCTTTTCATCTCGGTTTAATACTGGATGAAAATACAGCATGAAGTGCCGAAACCTTGAGCCGGAAACCTTTTCACAACGACCACCCCTGCCTTTTTATCCGGCAGCGCCCATAGTTATGGCGCAAAACTGCTCCATAAAACAAAGTTGGGCATCAAAAATCATTTTAATGGTCGAGGCTTAGTATGAAGTATTTTCTCAAAACCCTAATTGCAATTGTTTTTGCTATCTCATGCCAAGTGGCTCTTGCCGAATTTCGACTTCGTATTAAGTCGGATTACGAAGCTGGTGTCGCGCAACACGAGAGAGGTGACATCAAGATGGCCATAGTTTTCTTTGAGCAAGGAGCGGAGAAAGGTGACCCAAAATCTATTTTTGCCTTGGGAACTTATTACTACTTTGGAGAGGGTGTAGTTAAAGACTACGCAAAGGCAAAGTCACTCTTCGAGAGTAGTTCCGAGAAAGGGGAAACAGGAGCAGACACGATGCTTGGTCTGATGTACCTGAAAGGTGAAGGTGTATCGCCTGATATTGGTCGTGCCAAGGAATATTTTAGTAAAGCCTCATATTCATGTGATGCCACTGCTCAGAACCAGCTCGCACACCTCCTCTACTCGGGAGAAGCTGGCTCGTCCAATAAAGCAGAGGCACTAGCGTGGCTGTACATAGCCGCACCCAACAATGACGATGCAGCCAGCGGTGTGTCTCATGTCGAAAAGCTATCCTCTGCAGAAGAAGTTAAGGCAGCAATGAGCCGCAAAGTTGAGTTAGAAGCCAAATTGGTATGCCCAAAGTGATGCCCAACCCTGCGCTCCAGCCGAACCGCTACAGCGGGCTTCGTCCGCCTATGCGGTCGGCTGAGCTTAAACGTTGGGCGTCAGTGAACTCATGATTTCACCCGCACTACAAACTGCCCTCGTTGACGCAAGCTTCGCCAGCAAGTACTACGAGCTTTGTGCGAAACATCCTTTGAGAACTACCGCCTCGCAGAAGCTTCCAAATGCGGAGATATTGGCAACGCTTGCCGATGTTGGAAGCGTCTCAAAGCTCAAGGGGCCGGGGCGTGTCTATGAGATCTCCGCACCCAGGTTGCTTGAGGCGGTCGACTTTGCGTTCATCATTCAGGGCGCAGGTGCCATCATCGAACCTTGTCTCGGCCTCACTGAGAACGGAGCTAGGTCAGGCACCAACTACTCGGTTCTAGCGTTCTCAGCCAACGCCGCTCAGCAAATGCCCGCGCCAACACCGGCATACCCCCGCCCTTTTTTCCATAGCCTCTGGGAACTACATGAGGTGGTCTCTGCCGCGTTTGAGTTGGCCGTGCTCGTCGGTAACGCGGTGCGCCGAGCGTGACGCCCAACCTTTCGCTGCAGCGGACGGCTTCGCCGCCCGCTGATCTTTGACGTTCACGGAGAGAACCGTGCAGGAATTTGACTTTCCTTGGCCCAATCAAGAAAAAGGCTACCGGCTATTTCCGGCCGAACTGGAAGACGACGAACTGGTGCTCTTTCATGCAACGCCGAAGCAAAATCTGCCGGCCATATTGAAAGAGGGCTTTAAGGCGCGCCCGCCCTTGGCGTCGGTGTCTTATGCAAAGAGCAGCATCTACTGCTTGGCGCATCTGTTTACTGGCCGCCAATCGCTTGCAGAGGAAGCGGTCGTGATCGCCGTGCGCTTTGAGAGCTTGGCGCAGCAGGACATAAAGGAGAATTTCTCGGACATTCACGTTTACAATTCCGACATCCAACCTGCAATCCTTGGGCACTGCACCATCCCGGTGACTTATGAGCACAAGTGAACATGACCAGAGCTTCAAGCCGACGTCCATGCCTCCGCTGCGCCCCGGCGCGGTTGCGGCTTAAGCTCGGCGTTGGGTCTCTCGCTTCTCCCAGTCGTCGTGACTATGTCATCAAGGGAATTCATCATGGATGAACGCTGGTTTTCTTTGCTGACGTATTGGCAAAAATACGAATTCCGTCATGCGCTGACTTTTCCATTCTTAATTGGAGCGCTACGCATTCCTGTCGGAGCAAGGAGTAGCTCGGACGATCAACCAAGAAAGGAGCTTGAAACATTGGTTGATGTGATGCGATCACACCGCGCGAACGGGTATTTTCATCACGTGTATCGTTGCCCTGACATTGGTCAGCTCGTCGTTACAAAAGTAACCGGGTCCGTTCCTCCTGTCACGGCTGTTGCAATCACGTCAGGTAAAGAGAACCAAGCTCCCAGTCTATTTGCCTCAGGTGGAGTTTCAGGCAGCGGCTCAACACCGTTTGACTCATTGGTTACGAACATTTGGAGTGAAGTCGGCACAGCGATAGAAGCCGGTAACTTTTCTTGCCGAGGAAGGCAATTCGCCGCATTTAATGAGTCTGAACTCAATGTCATCGGGAAGGCATTGGCCCAACTCGGCAGTCAACCGGCCGCTGCGCGATAAAGCCGCGCAGCGCCTGTTACTTCTACGTTGAGGCTGTAGAACCCCCCCCCCTCCCACCCCACCGCCGTTAAAATGCCATCGTTATAATTGCGCGCCGCCTCTCCGGAGCCTTGCGATGCTGCGATTCAAGACGCCTGACTACGGCCAGAAGCTCATCCCGGTCGATCTCGCGCAGCAGGTGCTGCCCGGCACCTTCGAGTTCGCGCTCTGCCACCTCGTCTACAACGACCTTGATCTACCGACGCTCTGCGTCCGCTCCGCGAACGACGCAGTCGGCGCCTTGGCCTTCGAGTCGTTGTACGGCTCAAGATTTTTTTGCTCAGGTAACCGCAACGGCCATCGGGCTCAGTGTGACGTGCGGAGACGCGAGCAGCGCAGTCATACGAAATGCCGATGGAAATAGCGATGAGCGCATGTTGAAGTGCGTTCGGTCGCCTTTTTGCCAATCTTTTGCACTATGCAGAGCAAGCGCCTCGTCGCAATCGTCGTGTCCATTTCCGCTCTGGCTGCTGGTGTTGTCCGGTATTTCCAGTCCCCGCAGGTTGCAGAAGAGCCATTCGATGCCGTGCGGTGGCAGCGCTTGCGCGATCAGTCGCAGCTCAACGATCCGGGTTGCGTCCGGGGCGGCATGGCGCTGGCGCTCGCGCGCACTGATGCGATGTCCAGACGCACCCGCGCCGAGGTGATTGCGCTGCTCGGTGCGCCGGACGAAGGCGCCACGGAGACTCTGCGCTATGGCCTCGGCCAATGCCATGGGGACTGGCGGCACAGCGTGCTGGTAGTCAGGCGCACGCCCGGTGGCGACGTTAGCCGTGCCACGGTTGAAGTTGATTGACCGCAGCTTCAATGAAGGATTCGAGTCTCATGCAGTTTGTCCCGGGAAAACGCATGGCTTTCTGGAAAAAGTGCGTGATCGGTCTGATGCTGATGAGCGTGCTCACATTCGCCGCTCTGCTGGCCCTTCTGTCAAACGCTGATGACCACTTGTGCGGAACTTACGTGGAGGGTGACGTCCTCTCGCCGAATGGGAAGTTGAAAGCCGTGTCGTACCAGATCGACTGCGGTGCGACCACCGGATTCAATACGCATGTATCCATCATCCCCGGAGGCAGCGCGTTTGAGATCGAGGACCGGAGGCTGTGGGGTGTGACGAGTTTCTTCGTCGTGGAGTCTAACAATGACCCCGCGCCAAGAACGCAGTACGGCGGCCCCAAAGTGACGATTCGATGGATATCGAACACCAAGCTTGAGGCAAGCTATGACGCCCGTGTTCGTGTCCTCCGCAAGGACGCATTTTTCGCGGGCATAGACATTGAGTACCGCTACCAATAGAGGGCATTTCGTCGATGCCCTTATCGCGTCTGCAAGTCTGGCTTTATCTGTTCTCGCCCTTTCTGGGCTTTCTTGCTTTCGTACGGCTCGGGTATCCGGCTTTTGGCGCCTCGTGGCTTGCCGCCAGTGTGGAGTGCGCGCTCTCAGGGTTTCTGTTCTATGTCGCCTACCTTCGCACCTGATCACACGTAATGTGGAGACTTCCCATGAAGTGTGATTGCCCTCTTTGCGGCGCGAACCTCTCGCGCCGACGATTGAAGAAGGTGCCGCTTCCCGGCGAATCGTCATGGCTGGCATTCAGATGGTTTCTTGAATGTTCGGCCTGCACCGGCGCGCTGCAGCTGAATCCTCACCCGTTTGAATGCACTGCCTCGCGGTGGGTACTGATCGGGGTTGCGATACTGAATGGCGGAGCGCTGCTTTTCGGCGTCAAGACGCCGTTGTCGCTTGCGCTGCTCTCGATGGCCCTGGTCGCGTTCGGGCCATTCATCGGGCGTGCTCTGGTGGTTCCGGCCGACTGGCCAAGGTATGCGCCGCACGCTTCATGCGAGCGAAAGGCCTGATGTGGCGCTGCATCGTGATGCCGGCATGTTCACCACGCTGTGACGGGGAACGGCCACATGGCCCTGCTCTTCCTGTGCGCCTTCTTCGCCGCGATCTGGCTGATCTGCCTGCCGCTTTACCGCGGGTTTTTCGCCAGCCCGGGTGAGCTCGACGCGGTGCGAGCCAGATTGAGCCTGCTTCGGCAGGACAGACGCTGGCGCGGCCGCTGCCTGTTCGGGCTGTTCCTGCTGCTGAATGCGTGGTCGCTGTATCCGCTGCGGGGCGCGTGCGTTGCGGTGGCGGTCATCATGGCTTTCGCACTGATGCAAGGCTGAGAGACGGCGCATGTTCGAGATTTTCTTTCTGCTGAGCGCCGTCTTTTTCGGAGCGAGCCAGTGGTGGTTGCATCGCCGCGAGATGCGGGTACATCGCGCCCGCGCGCTCGCTGAGTTCCGGCAGATGAAGCTGCCGGCGACGCCGCTGCATGGCGCTTTCGATGGCGGCGAGGCGTGCATCGTCGAGGAGAAGGTCGAATGGGCGCGGAATCAGACCGTGATTCATTACTTCCTGACGGTTTATGCGACCAACGCGAACGGCGAGTACTTCATCTACAGATCCAACTATGACCGGCCGATCGTGCGCGCAATACGCCAAGAGGTCGCTCGCGCGATACTGAAGTCGAAGTACAAGGTGCCGGAGCCGCAGGCGGGCAGTGAATGAGGTGCACCGCACGATAATGCGCTTGCGATGTGCTGACAGCCGGCACGCCGTACTTCATGCTCATTTCTGTGGCGTTTCGATGTCCCGCATCGCCTGATTTCCTCGAGTGAGCCCCCTCCATGAGCATGATTCTCGAACTGCATACCGTCAGCGACGCCAGCCTGGCCCGGGTGCTGGCCGATCCGCCGCTGGTGTGGAAGGTGGTGTCGCCGGACGATGACAGTCTGTACGACGCGGCGCGCGCCGAGGCGGGTGGCGCGGAGGCCGGTTTCTTCCAGCGCCTGTTCGGCCGGCCCGGGCGTACGCAGCCGCCGTCGGTGGATTTTTCGCTGGCCCCGGGCGAGGTCGACACCATTGATCTCGACAAGGCCTGGCACGGCATTCATTTCATGCTGACCGGCACCGCGTGGGAAGGCACGCCGCCGCTGAACTTCCTGATGCACGGCGGCGTGGAGATCGGCGACGTCGAGGTCGGCTATGGCCCGGCGCGCGGCATGACGGCGGCCGAGGTGAAGGCGGTGGCCGGTGCGCTCGCCGGCATCGACGAGGCGTTCATGCGCGCGCGCTTTGACCCGGCGCAGATGATGCAGCTCGACATCTACCCCGGCATCTGGGACCGCGATCCGGCCGACGACGACAGCCTGGGCTACTGCATGGAGTACTTCAGCGAACTCAGGGCCTTCGTGATGCGGGCGGCGGAGCGGGGTGCCGGACTGGTGATCAGCCTCACCTGAACGCGCACGGGCGCGCCGCTCGTCGATAATGCGCGACATCCGGCGATTCGCGCCGGACTATGCCGAAGGGTCGGCTCGCGTCGTGAGCTGCCCTCGGTCATTTCACGCTGTCCGTCGTCAGGAGTACTGAATGTCACGCCACCGTTCGCGCCGTCTGCGCAAGAAGCTGCATGTCGATGAGTTTCAGGAAATGGGTTTCGAGCTCATGTTCAGGCTGAACGCCGGCCTGTCCGCCGAACAGATGGGCGCCTTCTGGGATGCCTTCATCGGTGACGCGATCGAAGCCAACGGGCTGCTCTATGGCGGTTCGACCGACGGCATGGCCTGTCTGCGCAAGCGCGGCTCGGCGGACGAGTCGCACCGCGAGGCGGTCCGCGCCTGGCTCGCCGCGCGCCCCGAGGTGAGCGAAGCGAACGTCGGTCCGCTGATCGACGTGTGGTATCTCGAACGCTGAGCGCGGGCGGGGCCGGTACACAGGCCTCTCATCCCGTCACGGCAGGTCGGCCGATGCGGTCTGCCGCGATCAGCCCGTCATCACCATGAAGCCCGACCTCGTCTTGTTCGACTTCGACGGCACGCTGGCCGATTCCTTCCATCTGTTCCTCGACGCCTGGACTTACGCGGCGAAGCGGCATGGCTTCCGCAGTTTCGAGCATGCGGAGCTGGCGCGCCTGCGCCAGCTCAGTGCGCGCGAAATCGTGGCTGAGTCGGGCATTCCGTTCTGGAAGCTGCCCTGGGTCGCGCGCACCATGCGCGACTGCGTGCGCCGGCGGGCGGACGAAGTGAGGCTGTTCGACGGCGTGCCCGAACTGCTGCAGGCGCTGAAAGCGGCGGGCGTGCCGGTCGGCATCGTCACGTCGAATGCGCGCGACACGGTTGAGCGGGTGCTCGGCCCGGCCTGCCGGCCGCTGGTCGCGCACTGGGGCTGCGGTGCTTCGCTGTTCGGCAAGGCGCCGCTCACCCGGCGGGTGATGAAGGCGGCCTGCGTACCTGCTGAACGCACGGTCAGCGTGGGCGACGAGCTGCGCGACCTCGACGTGGCGCGCACGCTCGGGCTGGATTTCATCGCGGTCGCCTGGGGCTACACCGCGCCGGCGCGCTTCACCGGCCTGACCGGCGTGCGGCTGTGCGAGACGCCGCAGACACTGCAGGCGTTGCTGACCGGCTGAAAGGGCGGTGCCGCGACAGCAGCGTGTATCGTGCCGTCATCGATCACGGAGGTTCGTATCATGAGTGGCGAACACGAAAATCCCCGCCTTGAACTGGCACGCATCGCCGGTGAGACCGCCCGCCACTACGGCACCATGCGTTTCGCCATGTTCACCGTGTTTTCGGCGGTACTGGGCGCGCTGCTGTCGTTCGCGTTTTCGCAGGGCGGCACGCTGTTCATCGCGCATGTGCCGCACCGGGTCGGTCTGGCGGCGGTCGGGCTGGTGCTGTCGGTGCTCTTCCTGCTGGCCGAACTGCGCATTTCGCGGCTGGTCACCTTCTATCAGGAGGCCGCCTACGCCGCCGGCGCCCTGCCGCGGCCGCCACGGCATGAGCGCTGGAAGGGCGTGGTCGTGCTGACCATGGTGGCACCGTACGCGTTCTCGGCGGTGTTCTGGCTGCTGGCCGGCTGCGGCCTCATCGTGTTTCCGGTCTATCCGGTCGCGCCGGGCTGAAAGCGACCGGAGGCCGCTGTCGCACGCACGTCACTTTGCCGCGGCACACTGCCGGCCTCCTCCTCCACAGCCTTGCTGTGGTTCTTGATCCATCGTCCTGCCCCGGACGATGGATGTTTTTGCTCCCGCCGCTCCCGATCTACTCTCGATTGCCGCTCAAACGGTGAAACGGGCGGTGGTGGCGCGCAGCCGTGCGGCCAGATCGGACAGCCGGCGGGTCTGGCCCGACATCGCGCGGATGGCCGATCCGCTGTCTTCAGTGATGCGGCTTGCTTCGCGGGCCGAAGCGATCACCCCGTCAGCCTGACGTTCCTGTCCTTCGATCGAGCTGCGCACTGCGCTCAATGCGTGCAGCGCGTCGGCCGACGCGCGTTCGATGCGTTCCAGAATGTGGCCGGCTTCGTCGCTGAAGCGTGCGCTGCGCGCAGTCTGGCGCGCGGTGTCGCTCATCGTGCCAGCCACTTCAGTGCTCAGGCTGCCAATGCGCGACACCACCGCGGCGATGTCCTGGGTGGCGGCGCCGGTCCGTTCGGACAGCGCTCTCACCTCGTCGGCCACCACCGCGAAGCCGCGGCCGTGTTCGCCGGCTCGCGCTGCCTCGATGGCCGCGTTCAGCGCCAGCAGATTGGTCTGGTCGGCGATTTCGCGGATGAGGCCGACGATGCGCTGGATGTCGCGCGCCTCGCTGTCGAGCCGGGCGATGCGCTTTGCAGCCGCCTCCACCGCACTGGCCACGGCGCTGACGTCGCTGCCGACCCGGCGCAGCAGCGTTGCGCCTTCGGCCGACGAGCTGCTGGCGGCTTCCATCAGCGCGAAGCCGGTGCCCGATTGCTCGGCCAGCCGCTGTGCTTCGACCGCCAGTGCCTCCATGCCGGCCAGCACCGTGCCGTTGTGCGAGAGCTGGTGGTCGACCGCGCCGGTGGCGGCACCGGCCGCGCGGGCATAGCTGTCGACCGCGCCTGCCATGTCGTCGCCCTCGTCCAGCAGTTCGCGCACCAGCGACTGCAGCGAATCGGCCACCGCGTTCAGCGCATGCCCGACCTGGCCGATCTCGTCGCGGCTTTCGACGCGGGCGCGCACCGTCAGGTTGCCGCGCGACAGCGCGTCGGCGAGCAGGCGGATCTGGTCCAGTTCGCGCCGCATCGAGGCATAGACCGCGACCACCAGCACCACGGTGAGCGCGACCGGCAGCACCGACAGCAGGCCGAGCAGCCACAGCGACTGCCGCGTCCGTTCGACCCGGGCGGCGAAATGTCGGTCGCTGGCCTGCAGTGCGGCACGCTGCAGGGTAGTCGCCGCCTGCAGCGCGGGCGCGAACGTGCGCTTGAATTCGTCGGCGCCGTAGGTGGTATTCACCGACAGCCCGGCCACCATCAGGCCGCCGTCCTCGACGCCCTGTAGCAGCCGCTGTGGCTGCTCGGCCAGCGTGCCGGCGTCGGTCATCAGTTCGCTGCCGGCCAGGCGCCGGTAGCCGGCACGCAGTGCGTGCGCGTGGATGCGTGCGGCGCTGCTGTTGTCGATCAGTGCGAGCCGCGCCTTTTCCGGCAGGCTGCCGTCCGCGATGGCCTGGCTGCCGATCAGGTCTACCCGCTGCATCGCTTCGCCGATGGCCGGCAGTTCGATCAGCGCGAGTGCGGCCAGCTGCTGCCCGGTGCCGTCGCGGTCGGTCAGCAGGCCGTTGCGTTCGCCCAGTGCGCGCAGACCGTCAAGCTGCCGGTCCAGCCAGTGGCCGCTCGTTTCCAGCAGACGCTGGCGGGCGCGGATGGACGTGGGCGCTTCGCTGTCCTGCAGCACCTGCCAGTCCTGCGCGATCTGCGCCAGCGCCTCATGCATGCCGGCAGCCTGCGTGCGCGGGTCGGCCGCCAGTACGGCCAGCCGGCCAGATACCGCGGCGGCGGCGGCCTGGGCGTCCTGACCGGACAGCAGTGTGCGTCGCCAGTGCTGGCTGTGCTCCATCAGCGCGACCAGTTCGCCGGCCAGACCGGTGGCGCGGTGCTCGCGCGACGCTTCGGCCAGTTCGCCGTAGCAGCCATGAACCAGCTGCAGCACGAGCAGCAGCATGAACAGTGCGCTCACGCCGCCGATCAGGGTGAGCTTGGTGCGGAAGCCGAGATGGCGTACTGCGCGTACGGCTGGGGTGCAGAGCAGGGAAGCGATTTTCATGGAGCGAAGCTGAAGCCGATGTTGCGGCAGACATCGGCCGGCGCCGCGGCGATTTGAATGAAGTTCTCGTGACAGCGCGCCCGGCCGCGCCGGCCGGGCGTTCCGGAGGGAAGAGCGCGGGTCATGACGACGGTGTGTGTTGACGGCACAATCCATTGTCGTCACGGTGGCTGGCACGGGGTGTGATGTCCTTTACCGCGGGAGAGATGATCGATGAATGATGCGCAGGACAACCGGCGGCCGATTGCCGCGCGTTCGGCCGGCTGGGCGCGGCGCAGTGCGGCGGCGCTGGCGCGCAGCGCCATCACGCCCAACCAGATTTCGGTTTTCAGCATCGTGTTCGCCGCACTCGGCGCAGCGCTGCTGCTCTGGCGGCCGACGCCGGCCGGCCTGATCGGCTGTGCGCTGGCGGTGCAGGGCCGGCTCATCTGCAATCTGCTCGACGGCATGGTGGCCGTGGAGGGCGGGCGCAAATCGGCGCTGGGCGCGCTGTACAACGAATTCCCTGACCGCATCGCGGATTCGCTGCTCATCGTGGCGCTGGGCTATGCCGCCGGCTGGCCGGCGCTGGGCTGGTTCGGCGCACTGGCGGCGGCGCTCACCGCCTACGTGCGGGTGTCCGGCGGTGCGCTGGGGCAGGCACAGAGCTTTCGCGGGCCGATGGCCAAGCAGCACCGGATGGCGGTACTGACCGCGGCCTGCCTGATCGGCGCCGCCGAGCAGGCCTGGGCCGGCAGCCTGCATGCGCTGCAGCTGGCGACAGCGGTGATCGCGGTCGGGTCGGCGATCACCTGCGTCACGCGCACGCGCGGCATCGCGCAGGCGCTGCTGGAGGCGGAACGCACATGCTGATCTCCGCCCTGCTGATCGGCCTGACCCGGGCGCTGGTCGGTGCTGCACCGCGCTGGCAGGGGGCGGGCCCCAGCGACGTACAGCGCATCTATTTCGCCAACCATTCCAGCCACATCGACACGCTGGCGCTGTGGTCAGCACTGCCGCCGGCGCTGCGCCGGCACACACGGCCGGTGGCTGCCGCCGATTACTGGAACACCGACGCGCTGCGCCGCTGCATCGCGGTGCGCGGCCTCAATGCGGTCTTCATCGAGCGCCAGCGCAGCGATCCGGCGGCCGATCCGCTGGCGCCGCTGGCCGAGGCGCTGAGCGCGGGCGATTCGCTCATCCTGTTCCCGGAGGGCACGCGCAATCTGCAGCCGCTGCCTGGCCCGTTCAAGGCGGGCCTGTTCCATCTGGCCCAGCGTTTTCCGGCGGTGGAACTGGTGCCTGTGTATCTGGAAAACCTGCACCGCTGTCTGCCCAAGGGCAGCCTGTTTCCGGTGCCGCTGATCTGTACCGTGCGTTTCGGCGCGCCGCTCGTGCGCATCGAAGGCGAAACGCGCACCGACTTCCTCGAACGCGCGCGCACTGCGGTGGTCGCGCTGGCCCATGGAGAGCAGGCATGACTGCGCAGCAGACCTTCTATGTACTCATGGGCGGCATCGCTGCGGTGCTGGCGCTGGCCTCCGGCATCGGTGCTGTGCTCGGGCGCCGGGCGGGCGAGGGCGCGCGCGCGGTGGTGGACAACCTGAATGCGCGCATCCGCGCATGGTGGGTGATGGTGGGCGTGTTCGCGCTGGCCTATCTGCTGGGGCCGACCGCCACCATCGTCATGTTCGCGCTGGTGTCGTGGTTCGCGCTGCGCGAATTCATGACGCTGACACCGACCCGGCCGGGCGACCATCGGGCGCTGTCGGTCGCCTTCTTCATCGCCATTCCGCTGCAGTACCTGCTGATCGCGCGCGACTGGTACGGGCTGTTTTCCATCCTGATCCCGGTCTACGGTTTCCTGCTGCTGCCCTCGCTGTCAGTGCTGGCGCAGGACACCGGCGACTTCCTCGCGCGCGCGGCCAAGATCCAGTGGGGCGTCATGCTCACCGTCTATTGCATCAGCCACGTACCGGCGCTGCTGCTGCTCGACATACCCGGCTACGAGGGGCGCAATGCGCTGCTGCTGTTCTACATGATGCTGGTGGTGCAGCTGTCCGACGTGCTGCAGTACGTGTTCGGCAAGCTGTTCGGGCGCACCAAGATCGCGCCGGTGGTGAGCCCGTCAAAAACCGTGGAGGGCTTCGTCGGTGGCGCGCTGTCGGCCACCGCGGTCGGCGCGGCGATGTGGTGGATCACGCCCTTCTCGCCGCTGCAGGCCGCCGGCATGGCGGCAGCCATCGTGCTGATGGGCTTTCTCGGCGGGCTGGTGCTGTCTGCGGTCAAGCGCAGTCTGGGCGCGAAGGACTGGGGCCGCATGATAGAGGGGCACGGCGGCATGATGGACCGCATGGATTCGGTCAGTTTTGCCGCGCCGGTGTTTTTCCACCTGACGCGCTATTTCTTTACGCCCTGAGTCTTCATGCCCTGAGTCTCTGCCCCCGCCGGTCATGCCGGGCGCTCAGTGGCCGCCGTCTTCCGGGTGGCCGGCGCAGCGCTGCGCGTGTCCGATCAGCACCGCCTGTTCGCGCGTGTTGCGGGTGAGGGCGGCGGCCAGCCGGAAGGCATCGGCTGCTTCGGCCAGCCGGCCGCATTTTTCCAGCAGATCGCCGCGCACTGCGGGCAGCAGCGGATAGTGCTGCAGCGAGGGTTCGTCGCGCAGTGCGTCGGCAAGATCCAGCCCGGCGGCCGGGCCGAAGGCCATGCCCACCGCGACCGCGCGGTTCAGATCCACCACCGGCGACGGCGCAACCTGGGCCAGCGCGTCGTACAGCGCGGCGATGCGCGGCCAGTCGGTGTCGCCGGCGCGGGCGGCCCGCGCGTGACAGGCGGCGATGGCGGCCTGCAGCGCGTACGGGCCATAGGCGCCGCCGAGCGCATCCACCCGTTCCAGCGCGGCCAGGCCGCGGCGGATGAGCAGGCGGTCCCAGCGACCGCGGTCCTGGTCCAGCAGCAGCACCGGCCGGCCGTCGGCGTCGCTGCGGGCGCGCAGCCGCGAGGCCTGGATTTCCATCAGCGCGACCAGCCCGTGCACCTCGGCCACGTCAGGCGCCAGCGTGGCCAGCACCCGACCCAGGCGCAGCGCTTCGTCGCACAGTGCCGGGCGGGTCCAGTGTTCGCCGGCGGTGGCGGCGTAGCCTTCGTTGAAGATGAGGTAGATCACCCGCAGCACCGCGTCGAGCCGCTCGCCCAGTTCGGCCGGGCCCGGCAGTTCGAAGGGCACGCGCGCTTCGCTGAGCGTGCGCTTGGCGCGCACGATGCGCTGGGCCAGCGTGGCTTCCGGCACCAGAAAGGCGCGCGCGATGTCCGGTGTGGCGAGGCCGCCGACCATTTTCAGCGTGAGCGCCACCCGGGCTTCCGGCGGCAGCACCGGGTGGCAGGCGACGAATATGAGGCGCAGCACGTCGTCGCCCACCGGGTTGTCGAAGCCGGCGTCCGGTGCCGGCGGGGCGCCGTCCTGCAGCTGGGTTTCGATCTCCCAGGTCAGCGCGTCGGCCTTGCCGGCCTGCATGCTGCGGTGGCGCAGCAGGTCGAGCGCGCGGTTCTTGGCGGTGGCGGTGAGCCAGGCGCCCGGATTGTCCGGCACGCCCTTGTGCGGCCACTGTTCGAGCGCGGCCACCAGTGCGTCCTGCGCCAGTTCTTCGGCGATGCCGACATCGCGCACCATGCGCGCCAGCGTGCCGATGATGCGCGCCGACTCGATGCGCCAGACCGCGTCCAGCGTGCGGTGCAGGTCGCTGCCGGCCATGCTCAGGCGGCGCGCCCGTCGAGCGCGCGGAAGCGCTCGATCTCGGCGCCGGGCGTGAAGTCCTCCAGCTCGAATACGCGGCGCACCTCGATTTCAGCGTCCTGCCCCTCTCCGGCCGGATTAGGGAAGCGGCGGCTCCATTCGAGCGCCTCTTCCGGCGAGCCGACCTGGATCAGCGTGTAGCCGGCGATCATGTCCGCCGATTCGGCGAACGGGCCGTCGGTCACGCTGCGTTCGCCGCCGCGGTAGCGGATGCGCCATCCGCGCGCGCTGGGCTGCAGGCCGTTGGCGTCGAGCAGCACGCCGGCGCGGGCCAGTTCTTCGTGATAGCCGGCCATGGCCGCGAGCAGCGGCGCCTCCGGCATGACGCCGGCTTCGCTGTCGGCGCTGGCCTTGACGATGATCATGTAACGCATGGTGCGGTCTCCCCGGCAGTGGCGCCAGTGAAGGTCGGATGGGCGCCGTCATCGTCACGACGGACGACGGCGCCGGTTTTCGACACGGCGCGGGCCGGGTCAGCCGGGCGCGTGGCTGTCGTCGAAGCAGGGGCCGAAGCTGCGCACCTCCACCGTGGCCCAGGCGGCGGCCGGGCAGCGTGCGGCGATGTCCAGCGCCTGCTGCCTGTCTTCGGTGGCCAGCATGAAGTAGCCGCCTATCATTTCCTTGGCTTCGGCGAACGGGCCGTCGATGACTTCGGTGCGGCCGCCACGCACCTGCACGCGGCGGGCGTCGACCTTCAGCGATTCGGCACCGGTCAGCAGGCCGGCCGCCGCCAGTTCGCCAGCGAAGGCGGTCATGCTGTCGTACGCGGCGCGGCCTTCGGCTTCGGTGCGGGTGGCGCGCTGGCCGACCGGTTCGATGATGAGCAGCATGTGCGGCATTCAGGCCTCCTTCGGTGCGCAGTTGCCGGCCATGGCGGCAACTGCGGCGAGCAGTTCGTCCGGTGATACGTCGCGCACATGGGTGGCGAGCGCCCACACATGGCCATTCGGGTCGCGCACCTGGCCGTAGCGATCACCCCAGAACATGTCCTGCGGCGGCATGACCGACACCGCGCCGGCGGCGAGCGCGCGGTCGTAGATCGCATCCACGTCCGGCACCTGCAGGTGCAGCACCACCGGCGTGCCGCCCAGGCCGTCCGGGTCGCGGCTGCCGCAGTCCGGATGGGTGTCGGCCAGCATGACGGCGGAGTCGCCGATGCGGATCTGCGCGTGCATGATGCGGCCGCCGGGCGCGGGCAGGCGCAGGATTTCGCTGGCGCCGAAGGCGCGCACGCAGAAGTCGATGATGGCTGCCGCGTCGCGGCAGAGCAGGTGCGGCGTGACGGTGTGCAGGCCTGGCGGCAGGGCGCCGCTGCGCGGGTCGCTCATATGCGTTCTCCTCTCGGTTCGGGGCCGGCGACGTGCCGGCCTTCCTGCACGACGAACGGGCCGTGTGCATATCGACATCACACCGCGCAGTCCGTCGGAGTGGCCGGTGCGCTCCGGCTTGACCCGCTGCGGGTGAGGTCTTAGCGTGAGACCATAGCCCGGAAAGCCGCGTGCCATGCCGGCCTGAACTCTTTCTCCATGACCACGACAACACACGCGAATACAGCCGCCCCGGTACCTGCCTGGGTCCCCGCAGTCTGCCTCGGCGCGGTGCTGCTGATGGCGGTAGCCATCATGATGCCGCCTGTCGCCCTGTTCAAGGACCGGCACGGCGCCATGCTGGCGACCCATCTGCTGCTGGAAATCTTCTCGGTCATGGTGTCGTCGCTGGTGGTGGTCATGGCCTGGCACCGGCTGGACCGCACCGCCGACGACGCGTCAAGAATACTGATCTACGGTTTCAGCGTGGTGGCGGGGGCCGATCTCATCCACGCGCTGACCTATGAGGGCATGCCGCCGTTGCTGGTCGACAGCAGCACTTCGCGCGCCATCTTCTTCTGGCTGCTGGGCCGCAGCGTCGAACTGCTCACCGTACTGCTGCTGGCCGCCCGCATGCGCCTGCCTGGTGGCCGCACGCTGTGGCTGGCGCTGGGCCTGATTTCGGTGCTGGCGGCGCTGCTGTTCGGCAGTTTCGGCCTGCCGCTGTTTCCGGAAACCTTCGTGCCCGGTCAGGGCGTGACCCGGTTCAAGTCCCTGACGGAATACCTGCTGTGCGCCGGCAACGTGCTGGTGGCGGCCTGGCTGTTCGCGCAGTACCGCCGTACGCAGGACCCGCGCACGCTGCATTTCGCGCTGGCCAGCTTCGTCATGGGCGTGGGTGAACTGGCTTTTTCGAGCTATGTCACGCCGTCGGATTTCCTGAACGTGTTCGGCCACCTGTTCAAGATCGTGGCCTACGGATTCGTGTTCCGCGCCTGTTTCGTGCTCGGGCTGCGCGAGCCCTACGACCTGCTGCGTCAGTCGGAAATCCGGGCGCGGGCGCGCAAGAGCGAACTGAACGCGCTGCTCGGCAATGTGCCCGTAGGCATCGCCCGCATCGATCACGAGTTCCGGGTGCGCTATGTGAACCGGGTGTGCGCCGGTCTGCTGGGGCAGTCGATCGAGGCCCTGGTCGGCCGCCGTGCTGGCGACATCCTGCCGCCCTTCCTGATGAGTGCGATGCAGCCTCATCTGCCGCGGGCGCTGGCCGGCGAGCGGGTGGAGTTCGACGCAGGCCAGCGCGACGCGTCCGGACAGGACCTGCATCTGGCGGTCACGCTGGTGCCGGAGCCGGCGGCTGACGGTCGGCCGCGCAGTCTGCTCATCATGCTGTCCGACACCACCGAGCGCGAACGTGCGCGGCAGCAGTGGCTGGAATCGCTGGAAGAGGTGCGCGAACTGAAGGCAGCGCTGGATGCGCACGCCATCGTCGCGGTGACCGACGCGCGCGGCGTGATCACCCGGGTGAACGACAAGTTCTGCCAGATTTCGCAGTACGCACGTGAAGAGCTGATCGGGCGCACCCACAAGGTGATCAATTCCGGCAGTCATCCGCGCAGCTTTTTCGACGAGCTGTGGCGCACCATCGCCTCCGGTCAGGTGTGGCACGGCGATATCTGCAACCGGGCGAAAGACGGTTCGCTGTACTGGGTGCATACCACCATCGTGCCGCTGTCGCATGCCGACGGTCAGCCGGCGCAGTACATCGCCATCCGTGCCGACATCACCGAGCGCAAGCGGGCGGAAGAAGAGGCGCAGCGCCTGGCCTTCCACGACGAACTGACCGGCCTGCCCAACCGGCGGCTGATGAGCGACCGGCTGCGCCACGCGATCGACGGCGCCGATCGCGATCACCAGTACGGTGCGCTGCTGCTGATGGATCTGGACAATTTCAAGGAGATCAACGACACGCTGGGCCACGCCCAGGGCGACGCGCTGCTGCGTCAGGTGTCGTCCCGCCTGCTGTCGCGTCTGCGCGCCAGCGACACCGTGGCCCGTTTTGGCGGCGACGAATTCGTGGTCATCGTCGAGGAGCTGGGCAGCGACATCGATGACGCTTCGGTGCGCATGGGTCACATCTGCGAAGCGCTGCGCGAGGCGCTGCAGCAGCCCTGCGAGCTGGGTGGGCAGATGGTGGGCAGTACGGTGAGCATGGGCGTGGTGTTCTTCCGCGCCGCCAGCGATGACCCGGACGAACTGCTGAAGCAGGCCGACATCGCGCTGTACAAGGCCAAGGAAGCCGGCCGCAACCGGGTGTGCTTCTTCGACCCCGGACTGCAGGCGGAAACCACCCGCCGTGCCACGCTGCTGCGCGAACTGCGCGGTGCCGGTGCACGCGGTGAGCTGGCACTGCATTACCAGCCGGTGGCCGATGCGCACTGGCGCATCCTCGGCGTCGAGGCACTGCTGCGCTGGCACCACCCGGAGCGCGGCATGGTGCCGCCCGGTCTGTTCATACCGCTGGCGGAACAGAGCGCGCTGATTCTCGAAGTGGGGCAGTGGGTGCTGGAAACCGCCTGCGCCCAGCTGGCGGCCTGGGCGCACGACCCGCTGCGCGCGTGCTGGACCGTGGCGGTGAACGTGAGCGAGCGTCAGTTCCACGATCCGGCCTTCCTGCAGAAGGTGGAAGCGGCGCTGGCCAGCAGCGGGGCCGATCCGCACCGGCTGCGCATCGAACTGACCGAAAGCATGCTGCACCGCGATCTGGACATGACGCTGGGCACCATGCGCGCGCTGCAGCAGCGCGGCGTGCGCTTCGCGCTGGACGATTTCGGCACCGGCTACTCGTCGCTGAGCTATCTGAAGAAGCTGCCGCTGGACCAGCTCAAGATCGACAAGTCCTTCGTCGACGAGGTACTGACCGACGCCAACAGCGCCGCCATCGCGCGCACCATCCTGTCGCTGGCGGCCAGCCTGGAACTCGGGGTGGTGGCCGAGGGCGTGGAAAAGGCGGAACAGCTGGCCTTCCTCGCGCGCCACGGCTGCCCGGCCTTCCAGGGCTATCTGCTCAGTCGCCCGCGGCCGGTGGACGAACTGCCTGCGGTGCTGGTGCAGCCGGCGACCTGATGGCCGCTGCAGCCGCTTACAGGCTGGTGCAGCGCAGTCGTCCGCGTTCGCGTACCGCCTGGCAGCCGACGCAGTGCTGTACCTGGGGCGTCAGTTCCAGACGCTGCAGCGGAATGTTCTCGCCGCAGTCCTCGCACAGGCCGTAGCGACCTTCGGCCAGACGTTCCAGCGCAGCGTCGATGGCGCCCAGTTCGACCTCTTCCTGATCGGTGAGCATCAGGTCGACTTCGCGGTCGGCCGCGCGCTGTGGCGCGTCGTCGCCGTCCTGCTGCAGTACTTCGTGCGCATGCTCGGTGCGGCTCTGGCCGCCGAGGTGGATGTGCCGCTGCGCTGCCAGCGCGTGACGACGCGCGAGCAGGCGGGCGGTGAGCCGTTCCAGATCGGCGGTATTCAGGGTGTATGTGACCATCTGCATGTCCTCCGTACGGACATGCTCCCACCTGGATCTGCAGCCGGCGTTGATCGACATCAACGCCGGTGGCGGGCTCAGGCGGTCGCCAGCAGCTGTTCGAACTCTTCCGCCGGCAGCGGCCGCGCGAACAGATAGCCCTGGAACAGCGTACAGCCGTTGGCCAGCAGTGCGGCCCGCTGGCCTTCGGTCTCCACGCCCTCGGCGATCACGGTGAGGCCGATTGCGGACGCCAGACCGACCACCGCGCGCACGATGGCGACATTGCTTTCGTTGTCCGGCAGATCGCGCACGAAGGTGCGGTCTATCTTCAGTTCGCTGATCGGCAGGTTCTGCAGATAGCCCAGCGACGAGTAGCCGGTGCCGAAGTCGTCGATCGAGAAGCGCACGCCGTGTTCGCGCAGGCGCTGCATGACCGCGATGGCGCCATCCACGTCGCCCAGCAGGATGGATTCGGTCAGTTCCAGCACCACCCGCGACGCCGGTGCGCCGGTGCGCTTCAGCGCCTCCAGCACAGATTCGGCGAAACCGTCCTGGTAGAGCTGGGCGGCACTGATGTTGATGGACACCGACAGGTGGGTGGTGGCGGGTTCGCGCGCCCACGCGGAAAGGCGCTCCAGCGCGGCGTCCATCACCACGCGTCCGAGCTGGGGCATCAGTCCGGCACGTTCGGCCACCGGTACGAACTGGGCCGGCGGCACGAAGCCGCGGGTGGCATGGCGCCAGCGCACCAGCGCTTCGGCCGACACGATGCCCTGGCCTTCGCGCACCTGCGGCTGGTAGAACACGACGAATTCGCCGCGCCCCAGACCGAGGCGGATTTCGTCTTCCAGCCGCAGCCGCGCGGTCACCGTTTCCTGCATGACCGGATCGAAGAACTGCAGCCGGTTCTTGCCCAGCTGCTTGGATTCGTACATCGACAGATCGGCCCGGCGCAGCATTTCGTCGATGCTGTGCGTGGTGCCGGCGAACATGGCGATGCCGATGCTGGCGCTGATCTGGCGGGTCTGGCCGTCCAGCACATAGGGCCGGTTCAGCGCGGCCAGCATGGCTTCGGCCACCCGCTCGGCCTGCTGTGCGGCGTCGATCGACTGGTCCGGAAGGTCGGCCAGCAGCACCACGAATTCGTCGCCGCCGAAGCGGGCCACGGTGTCGGTTTCACGCACGATGTCGCGCAGCCGCGCACCGGCCTTCTGCAGCAGCAGGTCACCGTTGTGGTGACCGAGCAGATCATTCACGTTCTTGAAATCGTCGAGATCGATGAACATCAGCGCGCCGTGGCGGCCATTGCGCCCGCTCGCCGCCATGGTCTGGCCCAGGCGGTCCGACAGCAGACGGCGGTTGGGCAGGCCGGTCAGCGCGTCGTAGAAGGCCAGCCGGCGGATTTCGTCTTCGGCTGCCTTGCTGAAGGTGATGTCCATGAAGGCGGCGACGTAATGGGTGACCAGGCCCTGGCTGTTGCGCACCGCGCTGACCGACAGCCGCTCCGGGAACACCTCGCCGTTGCGGCGCCGGTTCCAGATTTCGCCCTCCCATGCGCCGTCTGCGTGCAACCGGGTCCACATCGCACGGTAGAAAGCGCTGTCGTGGCGACCGGAGGACAGCAGGCTGGTGCGCTTGCCTATCGCCTCTTCCGCGCTGAAGCCGGTGATGGCGGTGAAGGCCTTGTTCACCCGCAGGATGACGCTGTAGGCGTCGGTGATCATCATGCCCTGCTGCGATTCGAAGGCGATGGCGGCGATGCGCTGTTCCTCCTCCAGCCGCACCCGGTCGGTGATGTCCCGGGTGAGCAGCACGACCGCACGGCGACCGTCGAAAGTGATGTCGAGCGCGCGTGCGCGCGCTTCGAACACCCGCATCCCGGACAGCGTGTCCAGCGAATACTCGAGCACTTCGGTGGTGTCGGACTTCAGCGTGCGGTCGATGTAGCGCTGGAACAGCGCGGTCTTGTCCGGCGGCAGCACCGCGGACATGAGCTGGCCGTCCAGCCGGTCGATGCCGGCGGCGAGCAGCGAACTGTCCGGAGCGCGAATCTTGCGGTAGCGGCCGTCCTCGTCGATCACCATGAGCACGTCCGGGATCGCTTCGGTGATCGCCCGCATGCGCGCCTCGCTGGCCACCAGCGCGTCTTCGGTCGCCCGGCGGCGTTCCAGGTCGAGCAGCAGCATGCCCAGCAGCGCGGCGGCCGGCGCCAGCGTGAGCAGGTAGGGCAGGGCCAGTTCGTCCAGCACCCGCTGCGACAGCGCGGACGGGAAGGTCATGAACAGCATCAGCGCGGCCAGATGCACGACCGCGCCCAGACAGAGGAAGGCGAAAAACCCCTCGCGTACCCGGTTGCTGCGTATCAGCAGGCGCAATGCCAGACCGCACAGCAGCGACAGCGCGATCACGCTGACCCCGACCGCGGCGCCGGTGCCGCCCAGGCTGAGCCGGTAGCCGGCGGCGATCAGGCCCGCGATGCCGGCCGTCAGCGGACCGCCGAACAGCGCCCCCATCGACAGTACGGCCGAGCGGCCGTCGAAGATGAGGCCGGGCGCCAGCGTGATCGGCATCATCATGCCCACCACGCAGATGCCCCCGTAGATCAGCCCTTCGCCGATCTGCCGCGCCAGCACGCGGTGGCGCCAGAAGCGGGCATTCAGTCCTACCAGCAGACTGAGTGCCAGCAGCAGTGCGGTGGCCTTGATGAGGTCGAGTGCCATGGTCGTTTCGGTTGCTGCGTTCTTTTCCGCCTCTGCCGCCGGCGGGTGGTTCGGGTTCAGGAACCCCTTTCAGCCATTCTCGCGCAACCAGACCTCGAAGTGTTCTGCCGGCAGCGGGCGCGAGAACAGATAGCCCTGTGCGTAGTCGCAGCCGGCCTCGCGCAGCAGCGCGAGCTGTTCGTGGGTTTCCACGCCTTCGGCCACCACCTGCATGCCCAGCTTGTGCGCCATCACGATCATGGCTTCGCACAGCGCCCGCTCGCTGGAGTGCGGTGCCAGCCCGCGCACGAAGGACTGGTCGATCTTCAGGTAGTCGATGTCGAACTTCTTCAGGTAGGACAGCGAGGAGTAGCCGGTGCCGAAATCGTCCAGCGACACCTGCACGCCGGCGTCGCGCAGCGCGTACAGTCGCTGCAGCGTGTGCTCGTCGGCTTCGATCAGCATGCCTTCGGTCATTTCCACTGCGATCAGGCTGCCCGGCACGTCGTATTCGGCCAGCAGTTCCACCACCGACGGATAGCCGGGCTTGCGGTTGCGCAGGTGCACCGGCGACTTGTTCAGGCTGATCTGCACGGTGTCGCCGAAGCGGGTTTTGAGATCGCGTGCGAACTCGATGCCGGTGCGCATCACCCAGTCGCCGATAGGCAGGATGAGGCCGGTTTCTTCGGCGATCGGAATGAAGTCGGCCGGCGACACATAGCCGCGTTCCGGGTGCTGCCAGCGTATCAGCGCTTCCGCCTTGCGCACGCTGCCGGACGGGATGTGCACGATGGGCTGGTACACGAGGCTGAACTGATGCCGCTCGATCGCGGCGTGCATGTCCGCGACCAGACGCATGCGCCGCTCCGCGTCGTCCTGCAGCGAGCGGGTGAAATAGCTCACCCGGTTGCGGCCGGCGCGCTTGGCTTCGTACATCGCCTGGTCGGCATGCATCATCAGGTCGTCCACGCTGTCCGATTCGCCCGGGTACAGCGTGATGCCGATCGAGGCCGACACATAGGCCAGCTGCTGGTCGAGCTGGAAGGGCTGGTGCAGCCGGTCGAGTATTTTCGCGGCGATGGCCTCGATCACTTCAGGCTGTTCGATCGCGCCCAGCAGCACGGTGAACTCGTCGCCGCCGAAGCGGGCCACCACGTCGGTTTCGCGCAGACAGCCGCTGATGCGCTGTGCCGCCTGCTTGAGCAGCCGGTCGCCCAGCGCGTGACCCAGCGTGTCGTTCACTTCCTTGAAGCGGTCGAGGTCGATGAACAGCAGCGCCAGCGACCAGTTGTGGCGCTGGCACAGCTTCATTTCCTGGTCCAGCCTGTGCATCAGCATGTGGCGGTTGGGCAGGCCGGTCAGTGCGTCGTAATTGGCCTGACGCCAGATCATCTGTTCGTTGATCTTCTTTTCGCTGATGTCGCGCACGATGCCCAGCACCGCCGGATCGCCTTCGTGCACGAAGCGCGAGGCGATCAGTTCTATCCATACTGGCCGCTGGCCACTCTTGTGCATGAACTGCACCTCGTAGCGGCGCAGCGGTTCGGGGCCGGAGCTGATCCGCAGCCGGAAGCGCTCGCACCACAGTTCGAGGAAGTCCGGATGCACCACGTCGGTAAAGTGCAGGCCGATGAATTCTTCGCGGGAGTAGCCGAGGATGCGCGGCAGCGCAGTATTGGCGAACACGAAGCGGAAGTCCTGCGCGACGAAGACGCCGTCGGCCATGGCGTCGAGCAGGGCGCGCTGGGTGTGCTCGGAATGTTCCAGTTCGCTCAGCACGCGCCGCCGCTCGGACATGTCGGTATGCGTGCCCACCATGCGCAGCGGCTGGCCGTCGGCGTCGCGTTCCACCACCTTGCCGCGGTCCAGTATCCACAGATAGTCACCGCTGCGGCAGCGCATGCGGTGCTCGTTGGCGTAGTGGTCGGTGTGGCCGGCGAGATGCGCCTGCACATCGGCCATCACCCGGGTCTTGTCGTCCGGGTGTACCCGGTCGGCCCAGTCCTCCAGCGTCGCGCCGATCTCGTCTTCAGCGTAGCCCAGCATGCTCTTCCAGCGCGGGCTGAAGAACACGGTGCTGTTCGCCAGGTCCCAGTCCCACACGCCGTCACCGGCGCCGTCGAGCGCGAATTTCAGACGCAGCCGGCTTTCCGCCAGTGCGGCTTCGGCCTGCTTGTGCGCGCTCAGGTCGCGCCAGGTGGTGATGAACACCTCGCGACCGTCCATCACCACGGCGGTCAGCAGCACCTCGATCGAGCGCTCGGGGCTGTAGGGGCTGCAGATCACCCATTCGAAGCGGTGGCTGCCGTCGCGCCGTGCGATGGCCATCATTTCGATGGCCTTTTCCGCTGACGACCGGCCGCCCGGCTGCAGTGCGGGCGAAATGTCGGCCGGCCGCAGCGCGATCACCTGTGCCCGGCCCGGGTAGTTCAGCATGCGCAGCGCGGCCGGGTTCCAGTCGGTGAATACGCCGGATTCGACATCCAGCAGCAGCATCGGATCGGCGATCTTTTCGAACAGCACGCGGAAACGCCGGTCGGCGTCAGCCAGCGTGCGCACCCGGTTCAGTGCGTGGCGGAACTCGATCTGGTCGCACGCCAGTTCGGCGAATGCGCGCAACCGTGCGCGGCCGGTGTCGTCGAGGTGGCGGGGTCTGAAGTCGAGCACGCACAGCACGCCGACCGCGTGCCCTTCGCCCACCCGCAGCGGTACGCCGGCGTAGTAGCGGATGCCGGGCGCACCGGTGACCAGCGGATCGTGCCGCGTGACCGGATGTTCCAGCGTGTCCGGCACCTCATACACGCTGTCCTGCCGGATGGCCGACCCGCAGAAGCCCTCGCAGCGCGGAATTTCGTTCACCTCCAGTCCGTGGGCCGACTTGAACCAGATGCGGTCGCGGTCCACCAGGCTGATCAGCGCCACCGGCATGTCCAGCGCCGAAGCAGCCAGCGTGGTGATGCGGTCGTAGTGGGTCTCGCGCACGGTGTCCAGTATCTGGTACACACGCAGTGCTTCCAGCCGTCGTGCCTCGGTGTGCGAGTCGTCGGCCGGCGCGCTGCCGAAACCGGCTTGATCGGAGGAGTTCATGATGAGGTTCTGCCGTGTCGCGTGTGGGATGGTGTCCCGCATCCGGTGGGCCGGATGCATGATGTCCGCCAATCCGGATTAACGGTCGGCGCGCTCCGGACTTGAAATTCATCCCCTTGTTTTCAAAGTTGTTTGAACCCTCTTGCCCATGAACCTTCCTGACCTTGACCGGACGCCGTTTGCGCTGGTCACCTGCGCTGAAATGCCCAAGCCGGACAGCGACGGCGCACTGCTGATGGCCGCGCTCGGCGAGCCGGTCGAACTGCTGTCCTGGGACGCCGATGTCGACTGGTCGCGCTTCGGCCGGGTGGTGCTGCGCTCGCCCTGGGACTACCACACCCGTCTGCCCGAATTTCTGGCCTGGGCACGCCGGGTGGCGGCCTGCAGCCGGCTGCTCAACCCGCTGCCGGTGATCGAGTGGAACAGCCACAAGCGCTATCTGTTCGACCTGCAGCGTCAGGGCGTGGCCATCGTGCCCACCCGTTTCATCGAACAGGGTGAGCTGGCACCGGAGGCGGCGCTGGCTGCGTTCGGCGGGGCCGAAGTGGTGGTGAAGCCGGCGGTGTCCATCGGTGCCTTCGGTGCGCTGCGCGGTGCAGCCGACAGTGCTGCGGTGGCAGACCACCTGCGGGCGCTGGCCGGCGAAGGCGACGTGCTGCTGCAGCCCTTTCTGCCCGCCATCGCCGACGGCGAGGTGTCGCTGATCTACTTTGGCGGGCAGTTTTCGCACGCGGTGCGCAAGGTGCCGCAGGCTGGCGATTTCCGCTGCCAGGATCTGTACGGCGGCGTCGCGCTGCCGCATCAGCCGGACGACGACGAGCGCGCGCTGGCCGGGGCGGCGCTGGCCGCCGCCCCGGCGGGCGGGGTCTATGCGCGGGTGGACATGCTCAGGCTGGACGGCCGGCCGGTGCTGATCGAACTGGAACTGATCGAGCCCTCGCTCTTCCTCGACACCGCGCCGGGCAGCGCCGAGCGGCTGGCGGCCGCACTGCGCGCCGCACCCTGAGCCGCAGCCGGGCTTGCACCGCGGGCGCAGGCCGCTTACCCTGCGCGCCCCCGCTGCATCCCCCCGCACGATGAACACCTCCGCCTGCGGTATCGACTTCGGTACGTCCAATTCCACCGTCGCCATCCTCGACGACGGGCCGGCACGCCTGCTGCCGCTGGAAGACGGCAAGCCCACGCTGCCGTCGGCGGTGTTCTTCAATCTGGACGAAGACTCGATGGCGGTCGGCCGCGCCGCGCTGGCCGAATACCTGGAAGGCTACGAAGGCCGGCTGATGCGCTCGATGAAAAGCCTGCTCGGCAGCGGCCTGATGGACGCCGGCACCGATGTCGGCGGCCGTCACCTGGCTTTCCGCGACCTGATCGGCGGTTTCATCGGCGAGGTGAAGAAGCGCGCCGAGGCGGCCGCGCGCACGCGCTTCGACCAGGTCGTGGTCGGCCGGCCGGTGCGCTTCGTCGACGACGACGCCGAAGCCGACCGGCTGGCCGAAGACACGCTGGCCGACATCGTGCGCCGGGCCGGCTTCCGCGACGTGAGCTTCCAGTTCGAGCCGATCGCCGCCGCGCACGCCTATGAACAGACGGTGCAGCGCGAATCGCTGGTGCTGGTGGTGGACATCGGCGGCGGTACTTCGGACTTTTCACTGGTTCGGCTGTCGCCCGACCGCCGCACGCAGGCCGACCGCTCGGCCGATCTGCTGGGCAATACCGGCGTGCATATCGGCGGCACCGATTTCGACAAGCGGCTGTCGCTGGCCTGCGTCATGCCCGAACTGGGCATGGGCGGCCTGCTGACCAAGGGCGCGGTGCTGCCCAACAGCACCTATTTCCATCTCGCCACCTGGCACACCATCCATCTCGCCTACCGGCGCGACGTGCTGCCCGGCCTGCAGGACATGGCGCGCGACGTGGTCGACGGCCGCCGCTTCGAGCGCCTGCTGCGGGTGCTGCGCGAGCGCAGCGGCCACCACCTCGCCATCCGCTCCGAAGCGGCCAAGATCGCACTGTCGGACGCACCCACGGTCGATCTCGATCTGGACGTGGCCGAAGCCGGCCTGCACGTGCCGGTGAGCCGCGCCGCCTTCGAGGACGCGATCGCCGCCGAAATCGCCCGGGTCGGCGACGCCGCGCTCGACTGCGTGGCCCAGGCCGGGCTTGCGCCGTCCGCGGTCGATACGCTGTTCTTCACCGGCGGCTCCAGCGGCGTGCCGGCGCTGCGCCGCGCGCTGGCCGCGCGCTTCCCGGATGCGACGCCGGTCGAAGGCGATCTGTACGGCAGCGTCGGCTGCGGTCTGGCGGTGGTGGCGCGGCAGCGTTATGGCTGAACGCCCGGGCGTACCCGCCGGTCAGGCGGTTGCCGCCGCCAGCATGTCGTCGATCCGCACGAACTTCTCCGCCGGCTTGCCATCCCGTCGCCCGCGTTCGATCTCGGCGCGCTCGATCACCTTCCAGCCGGTGAAATCGACCACCCGCTGTCCGCCGGCCGCCAGCAGTGCGCACAGCCCGGCGCGGCCGGCTTTCACCGCGTCCAGCGCCGCCACGTCGGCCAGCAGAGTGGCCACCGTGTCCACGCTGTCGGCGCGGTTGGTGCCGATCACACCGCTCGGGCCGCGCTTGATCCAGCCGGTGGCGTACCAGCCGCACAGAACCTTGCCTGCGGTGTCGACCAGGCGACCGTCGCGGTGCGGCAGCGCGCCACGCACCAGATCGAAGGGCAGGCCGGGCAAGGGCGTGCCGCGGTAGCCGACGCTGCGCAGCACCAGCCCGGCCGGCAGGCTCAGCCGCTCGCCGGTCGGTGTGGCCGATTGCGCGCCGGCGTCACCCGACAGCGCCTGCGCTTCCAGTTCGATCCGTTCTACACGCGGCTCGCCGCTCAGCGCCACCGGCGCGCGGTGGAAATGCAGGTGCAGCGGGCGTCGCCCGTCGTCGGCCGGCGACTGCGCGAAGCCGCGCAGGATGTCCAGATTGCGCGCTGCGTGGACGAAGCCGGGCAGCGTCAGTTCGGTCTGGCTGGCGACATTCAGCTGCAGCGCGTCCGGCGTTACGCGAGGCTGCCAGCCGGGCAGGGCGCCCAGTTCGCGCAGCTCTTTCGGCGTGAATTTCGCTTGCACCGGGCCGCGCCGGCCGACCAGATGGATTTCGCGGACGCGCGAGCGCGCCAGCGCGTCGAGTGCGTGCGCCGCGATGTCGGTGCGGCGCAGCGCGTCGATCGGCGACGCGAGGATGCGGCACACGTCGATCGCCACATTGCCCTGGCCGATCACCACGGCGACCTCCTGATCGAGATCGAATTCGAGATCGGCGCATTCCGGCCGGCCGTTGTACCAGCCGACGAAATCGCCGGCCGCGTGCACGCCGGGCAGATGCTCGCCGGCGATGCCGAGCCGGCGGTCGCCGGCCGCGCCGGTGGCGACGACGACCGCGTGGTAGAGCGCACCCAGCTGCTGCACCGACAGATCGTGCCCGACTTCGACATTGCCGAAGAAGCGCAGCCGCGGGTCTTCGGCGATGCGTGCGAACACCGCGGTGACCGACTTCAGTTTCGCGTGGTCGGGCGCGACGCCGAAGCGCACCAGACCGTAGGGCACGGGCAGACGTTCGATCAGATCGATTTCCACCTGCAGGCCGCTTTCCAGCAGGGCTTCGGCGGCGTAGAAGCCGCCGGGCCCGCTGCCGACGATGGCCACGCGCAGCGGGTGGCTTTCAGTTCCGGGAATCGCCATCGCGCGTCACCGCCCCAGCTGCCGCCGCCGCGCCTCGGCGCTGTCGAGCGGTGCCAGACGCGCGCGGATGACCGGATAGCGCTGCGCCGCCTCGGCGTTGATGCGCATCCAGTGCTGCTGGTCGTCCGGCAGATCGAATTCCTCGACGATGGCGCCGACCGGGCAGGCCGGTATGCAGGCGCTGCAGTCTATGCACACCTCCGGGTTGATGTAGACCCGCACCTCGTTCACATGGAAGCAGGCCACCGGGCAGCTTGCCACGCAGTCGGTGTAGCGGCAGCCGCGGCAGTTATCAGTCACGACATGGGTCATCGCTCACACCCTCTGCACGTCGACGCGGTTGTCGGAATAGGTGCCGGCCTGGCCCAGATTGCAGTGCCGGGTCGAAGTGGTCGAGTTCACCGCGGTGCCGCTGCGGTTCAGACCCGGCCAGTGGCCGACATTGGTCATCATCAGTCCGGGCCACACGTCTTCGCTCACTTCGGCGCGCGCCTCGAAGGCGCCGCGTTCGTTGAACACCCGCACATAGCTGCCCTGTTCGATGCGGCGCGGCGCGGCGTCGATCGGATGGATGACGATGATCTGTTCGCCCTGCCGCCGCTGCTGCGTCGGCTCGTTCGCGTACTGCGTGTTCAGGAAGGCGTGCGGCTTCGGTGACACCAGACTGATGGGGAAGGCGGCTTCGCCGTCCGCGGCCAGCGTTTCCGCCGGCGGAATGTAATTGGGCACCGGATCGACCGGCGTGCCGGGCTGGAAGGCTTCGTAGCCGGAGCGCCAGACCGGTGCGACGAAGTTGCCGCTGGCGGCCAGACTGGCGGCGAATTCGCACTTGCCCGAAGGTGTCTTGAAATCGCCGGTGGCGTGCGGTGCGCGTTCGTCCGGCGCGCCGACGTTCAGCCGCATCCAGCCTTTTTCCTTCAGCAGATCCAGCGTGATGCCCTTCATCACCGGCGCGTCCCAGTCATAGCTGCGCGCCAGCATGTCCCAGTCGTCGAGATCCCAGTGCGCGTCGGTGAAGCCCATGGTTTTCGCCAGACGGCGGAACAGTTCGACATTGGGTACGCATTCACCCGGCGGTGCGATGGCGGGCTGGTTCAGCGACACGTAGAAGTGGCCCCAGGTGACCATGATGTCCAGCTGTTCCGCCTGCATCGTGGCCGGCAGCAGGATGTCGGCGTACTTGGCGGTGTCGGTCATGAACAGTTCGCTGCACACGGTAAACAGGTCTTCGCGCAGCAGGCCTTCGACGATGGTGCCGGCGGCCGGCGCCTGCGATACCGGGTTCGAGTTGTAGACGAACAGCGACTGGATCGGCGGGTCCAGCGGCATGGCACCGGTCAGCGCGGCGCCCAGATCCAGCTCGTTCACCACCCGCGTGCCCGGCGGAATCCAGTCCGGCCGGCACAGGAAGTCGCCGCGTATCGGAAAGTCCCAGATCGACATTTCTATCGTGCCGCCACCGGGATGACGCCAGGCACCGGTCAGTGCCGGCAGACAGGTGATGGCGCGAACCGCGTCGCCGCCGCCCGGGCTGCGCTCGACCGCCACGCCCTGGCGGATGGCCGAGCGCGGCGTGCCGGCGTATTCGCGCGCCAGCGTCAGGATGTCCACCACCGGAATGCCGGTGATGTCGGACACCCGCTCGGGCGGGAATTCGGCCGCGCGCGCCTTCAGCTGGTCGAAGCCCAGCGTGTATTTCTCGACGTAGTCGTGGTCGTACAGGTCTTCGCTGATGATCACGTTCATCATGCCCAGCGCCAGCGCGGCATCGGTGCCCGGCTTGATCCGGATGTGCCAGTCCGCCTGCTTGGCGGTGCGGGTGCGCACCGGGTCGATCACCACCACCCTGGCGCCGGCCGCCTTCGCCTTCAGCACGAAGGGCCAGGCGTGCAGATTGGTGTTGAGCATGTTCATGCCCCACACGATGATGTACTTCGATACCGCCAGGCTTTCCACATCCATGCCGCCGATCGGCCCTACGGTCATGATCCACGCGGTGGACGAGCCGGATTCGCAGTAGGTCTTCTCGGCCACGGTGGAGCCGAGCCGGTTGAAGAAGGCGTCGCCCGAGGTCAGTCCGTTCAGCGTGCCCTGATGGCCCAGATAGGCGTGCGGCATGATGGCCTGTGCGCCGTACTGCGCGATGATGTCGGTCCATTTGGACTTGATCGTCGCCAGCGCCTCGTCCCAGCTGATGCGCTCGAACATGCCCGCGCCCTTGGGGCCGACCCGCTTCATCGGGTACAGCAGGCGGTCCGGGTTGTAGTGGTGCTCGGCGAAGTTCTTCAGCTTCACGCACAGCCCGCCGCGCGTCATCGGGTGATCGGGGTCGCCGGTCACCTCGACTAGTTTCCCGTCCTCGACGTGGTACAGGAAGGCACAGGTGTCGGGGCAGTCCTGCGGACAGGCACCGCGTACGACACGGGTTTCGCTCGAATGGGTGGACATGGCTTGCTCCCGGTAGAGGTGGATGGTCGGGCCCTCTGCGGGGTCCGCTCCTGATGTCTGCCGGGTGAAAGTTAGTCAGCGCTGCGCAAGCGAGACAGGGCCAGTCCGAGAAAAAAGGATGGTGCCAGCGCCGGGGCCCGACGGCCGCGGTCAGCGACCGAGCGCGTCGGCCAGCCCGGCGATGCCTTGTTCGATCTGCGGTTCGGCCAGATGGGTGTAGCCCAGCATCAGGCAGCGTTCGTGCCCGGGCAGCTGTTCGTGGAAGCACACCGGGCTGTCGGACAGCGGATAGACGCCGGTGCCGAAGCCGCGTGCGGCGGCCTGTACGTCGGCCGCCGGCGGGCAGGATTCGGGCAGATGCAGCAGCACGTGCTGGCCGGCGTCGGCGCCCTGGATGCGGACCTCGGGCAGCCGTGCGCGCAGCGCGCCGACCAGCGCGTTGCGGCGTGCCTCATGGGCGGTGCGCAGCCGGCGCAGATGGGTGTCGTAACTGCCGTCGCGGATGAACTGCGCCAGCGCCGCCTGTTCCAGCCAGGGCAGGCCGTTGTCCATCAGCGACTTGATGGTGGTCGCGGTGCGCACCAGATCGCGCGGCAGCACCATGTAGCCGATGCGCAGGCCGGGCCCGAGCGAGCGGGTGAAGGCATTCACGTAGATGACGCAGCCGTTGCGGTCCAGCGACTGCAGCGTGGGCAGCGGCGCGCCTTCGTAGCGGAAGTCGGCGTCGTAGTCGATTTCCAGGATGTAGGCACCGTTGCGCGCCGCCCATTCGAGCAGCGCCAGCCGGCGGTGCAGCGGCATTGTGCCGCCGGTCGGAAACTGGTGTGACGGCGTGACATAGACCAGCTTCACCCGCCGCTGCGGCAGCTGACGCACGTCCACGCCGTGCGCATCCACCGTCACCGGAATGATCTGCGCGCCATAGCTTTCGAACAGGAAGGCCGCACCGCGGTAGGTGGGCGCTTCCATCACCACCGGCGTGCGGGTGCCGACGAAAAGATGCGCCACCAGATCGATGCCCTGCTGGAAGCCGGCCACCAGCATCACCTGTTCGGCGGACGCCACCATGCCGCGCGTGGTCGCCAGATGGTTCACGATGAGCTGGCGCAGTTCGGGCAGGCCGGCCGGGTGGCTGTATTCGCTCATGCGCTCGGCCGCACCACCGAGGCATTCGGTGATCAGCTTGCGCCAGATGCGCTCCGGGAAGCTGCGCGGATCGATGCGGCCGAACACGAAGTCGGCGCTCAGCGCCGGCTGTGCCGGCCGGTGCAGGCCGGTCAGCCCGCGCCCGCCGTAGGGCAGCGGCAGGTTCAGTGCGCGGTGTTCGGCGCCGCTGCGCAGGTCGTCGCGGCTGTCGGGCGAGCGGATGAGGTGGTCGGGCAGCGTACGCGCGACGAAGGTGCCGACCGCGCGTTCGGTGTACAGATAGCCCTGTGCGATCAGTTCGTCGTAGGCGGCGGTGACCGTGTTGCGCGATACGCCGATCTGGCGCCCGAGGTCGCGCGTGGCTGGCACTGGCGCACCCGGCGGCAGCATGTGGTGTTCGATCAGCGCGCGCATCTGCGCGACGATCTGCGCCTGCAGCGTGCTGTCGCGGGACGTGTCGAGGAGGATGGGCAGATGCACGGCGTGGGGTCGGGAGAAGTCGTTCCGGCGGCCGGCCCGGCCGCGCATGCCCTGCAGATTAGCAGCAGTGCGGCCGGGGCCGGTCTATACCCAAAGAACGCAAGGAAGGCGCAGCGCCGCCGCGGGATGGCAGCGGAACGCGGCGCACGCATCACGGGAGACGACATGACGGCCCTGGACAGGGGAAGCTGGGCGCTGGTGACCGGTGCATCGAGCGGGCTGGGGGTCGAGTTCGCGCACCTGCTTGCCGAACGCGGATGCAATCTGGTGCTGGTGGCGCGCGGTGCCGAGCCGCTGAAGGCGCTGGCCACCGGACTGATGGCGGCCTGCCGGATCACGGTGCACGTGGAAGTGCTGGATCTGGCGCAGCCGGATGCGGCCGAAGAACTGAAGCGGCGCACCGACCGCCAGGGGCTGCGCATCGATGTGCTGATCAACAACGCCGGCGTCGGCGTGCATGGCGATTTCGTCAGCGCCGACCCGCAGCGGCTGCAGCAGATGCTGGACCTCAATGTGTCGACGCTCACCCGGCTGGCCCGGCTGTACGGCGAGGACATGCGCCGGCGCGGTCGTGGCCGCATGCTGCTGGTCGCCAGCCTGCTCGGTTTCATGGCGTCGCCGGCCTATGCCGCCTACGCGGCCAGCAAGGCCTATGTGCTCAGCCTGGGCGAAGCGCTGCACGACGAACTGGCGCCGCACGGCGTCACCGTCACCGTGCTGGCGCCCGGGCTGACCGATACCGCCTTCACGCGTACCGCCGGCCACGAAGCGTCCGCCACGCTGAAACTCATGCTGATGCAGCCACGACCTGTGGCCGAAGCCGGCCTGCGCGCGCTGGAAGCCGGGCGTGCCTGCGTGGTGCCGGGCCTGATGAACAGGCTGTCGGCCTGGTCGGTGCGCATCACGCCACGCGGCATCCACCGCCGCATCATGCAGGCGCTGCTGTCCTGAGGCGCGGTGGCCTCAGGCCGCCACCCGGAAGGTGAGATTGATGCGACAGGCGCCGGTCAGCGGATGTTCGGCGTGCGCAAGCGGCTGCACGCCGTGGAATGCAAGCCGCGACGGCCCGCCCCACACCACCACGTCGCCATGCACCAGACGCAGCTTCAGCGTCCGGTCGCTGCGACGCAGGCCACCGAACAGGAAGGTCGCCGGTATGCCCAGCGACAGCGACACGATGGGCGCGCCGTAGTCACGCTCGTTGCGGTCCTGATGCAGCGTGAGCCGGGCGCCCGGCGCGTAGCGGTTGATCAGGCAGGCGTCCGGCACGAAGCCGGGGAAGCCGGCCCGTTCGGCGGCCTGCCGGGCCAGTGCCAGAAAGCACCCGGGCAGGGCGGGCCAGGGGCGGCCGGTGTGCGGGTCGCGCGCGGTGTAGCGATAGCCGGTTTCGTCCGAGTGCCAGCCCAGCGTGCCGCAGCTGGTGGTGGCTACCGACATCGTGTGGCCGCCCGGCGTGACCAGATGGCGGAAGGGCGAGGTGGCCGCGATGTCCGCGAGGGCGGCCAGCAGGTCGGGTGCAGCGTCGCGGGCGAAACCGCGCAACAGCGACGCACCCGGCGCCAGCGGCTGCAGGCCGGTTGCGCGCTCCTGCTCGTCGAACAGGTCCATCAGCCGCCGCGTTCCCGGTCCAGCAGTGCGCGCTTGCGTGCCACGCCCCAGCGGTAGCCGGACAGGTTGCCGTCGGTGCGCACCACGCGGTGACAGGGCACCGCCACCGCCAGCGTGTTGGCGGCGCAGGCACTGGCGACTGCGCGCACCGCGGCCGGTGCGCCGATGCGCTGGGCCAGTTCGCTGTAGCTCACGGTCGCGCCGGGCGGAATCGCGCGCAGCGCCGCCCACACCCGCTGCTGGAAGGCGGTGCCGCGAATGTCCAGCGGCAGCTCCAGACCGATGCCCGGTGCTTCGACGAAGCCCGCCACTTCCGCCACCCGGCGCGCGAAGGCCGGGTCGTCGCCAGTCAGGCGCGCCTGCGGAAAGCGGTCCTGCAGCGCGCGTGCCAGCGCGTCCGGGTCGTCGCCGAGCGCGATTGCGCACACGCCGCGCCCGCTCTCGGCCACCAGCAGCGCGCCCAGTGCGCACTGCGCGATCGCGAAGCGGATGTCGGTGTCGGCGCCGCCGGCGCGGTAGCTGCGGGGTGTCATGCCCAGCGGCTGCGCCGATTTTTCATAGACACGGCTGGTCGACCCGTAGCCGGCGTCGACGATGGCTGCGGTCACTGATGCCCCGTCGGCCAGACGTGAGCGCAGCCGCTCTGCGCGGCGGGCGGCTGCCCAGGCGCGCGGGGTCAGGCCGGTGTGCGCCTTGAACACGCGCAGCAGATGGAAGCGGCTGAGCCCGGCCGACGCGGCCAGCGCGTCCAGCGACGGCAGGGTGTCGGCGGCGTCGATCTGCCGGCACAGTGCCGCGACCAGCGCGGCCTGCCTTTCGGCCAGCGGCGGCAGGTCAGGGCGGCAGCGCCGGCAGGGGCGGAAGCCGGCCGCTTCCGCGTCGGCCGCGCTCGCGTGAAAGCCCACGTTTTCCGGGCGCGGCGTGCGCGCGCCGCAGGACGGGCGGCAATACACGCCGGTGCTGCGCACCGAGTAGAAGAAACGTCCGTCCGCCGCGGCATCGCGCGTGCGCACCGCGTCCCAGCGCGGGTCGGCCAGCGTGGCGGCCGCCCGCGCGCGGGTGGGCGAGGAGACTGGCGAGGTGAGGGGCGTGGTGGGAAGCGTGTTCGGATTCATTGTCGAGGCCATCGTTCCGGAGCGGCACGCGCGGTGCCGATGGACGGACCTTAATCGTCGCATGTCCGGTGCGCACTCCGCGGCTTGCTTTCGAATTCGTGCTTGCCCGGTCGGGCACGGCTGCCGATACTCGGCTGCCATGAACACCCCCGATTTTCGCGAAGCCGAACGCTTTCTCGCCGCGCTGGACCCGGACTGGGCGGCGCTGGTCGCCACCGTCGGCCCCTGCCTGCACGCGCCCAAGCCGCTGCGCGAGCCGTGGCAGGCGCTGCTGCGCGCGGTCGCCTACCAGCAGCTCAGCGTGCGCGCCGGCGACACCATGATCGCGCGCTTTCTTGCGCTCTACGGCGACCCTGTTTTTCCGTCGCCGCAGCAGGTGTGCGACACGCCGGTCGAGGCGCTGCGGGCCTGCGGTTTTTCCGGCCGCAAGGCGGACACGCTGCGCGCCATCGCGGCGGCTGCGCTCGACGGCACGGTGCCGACGCTGGCCGAGGCGCTCACGCTGAGCGACGACGCGCTGGTCGCCCGGCTCACCCCGCTGCACGGCATCGGCCGGTGGACGGTGGAGATGATGCTCATCTACACGCTGGGTCGCACCGACCTGCTGCCGGCGGACGATCTGGGCGTGCGCGACGGCTAGACCGCCCGCCGACACCGCGGCAGATGACTGAACTGGCGCTGCCCTGGTCGCCGCACCGCACCGCCGCCAGCTGGTATCTGTGGCGGGTGCCGCGCACCGTCTGAAGTCCGCGCCTACCAGTACTTCTCGAATAGCATGGTGCCCGGGCTGTTGCGCCGGCAGGGCGTGAAGCCGCGCGCTGACAGCAGGGCCCGCAGATCGGTGGTGAAGGCCGGATTGCCGCACACCATGACCCGGCTGCCCGCCGGCTCCAGCGTGGCGTCTGCTGCTGACTGCAGCAGGCCGTCCCCGATCAGCTGCGGGATGCGGCCGGCCAGTGCGCCAGCCTCCGTTTCGCGCGTGACCACCGGCAGGTAGCGCAGCCGCCCGCCGGACGCCGCCACAGCGGCCTCGATCTCGTCGCGGTAGCTCAGTTCGGCGGCCCGGCGCACGCTGTGCACCAGCACAGCATGGCGGTGGCGATCCAGCGCCCCCGGCGTGCGCAGCAGCGAGATATAGGGGCCAAGACCGGTGCCGGTGGCCAGCATCCACAGCGTGTCGCCGGGTGCGAGCTGGCTTTCCAGGAAGAAACCGAATACCGCCTGTTCCAGCAGCACCGGGTCGCCTTCGCCCAGCCGCGCCAGCTGCGAGGTGAAGGCGCCGTCCGGCACCCGTACCAGCACGATTTCCAGCGCCTCGTCGTCCGGCGCGGACACGATGGAGTAGGGGCGCCACACCGCGGTGGCCGGCGCATCCACCGGCAGGCCGAGCCGCAGATAGTGCCCGGGCTGGAAGCGGAAGCCGGCCGGCCGCTCGATGCGCAGCGACCACAGGTCCGCGGTCCAGCGGCGGATGGCGCGTATGCGCTGCGCGCTGGCCTGCGGCACGCGTGACGGGGTGCCGGGTGTTGCGGTGGCGGTGTCGTTCATGGACGTCTCCTTCGCCCCTTCCGTCATCCAGGGGCTCCGTCAGGATGACAGCGGCCGCGCGCCATCGGTTCGCGGCAAGTTTGCGTCAGCGCAAGGAAGGGGGGCTGGCGGAGGAACAGACTGGCGCGTCCGCATCTGCGCACTTCGCCGGCAAGGAGGCCCGCCATGAGCGCCCGTCATCGTCAGCTGCCCCTCGTCTATGCCTGCTCCGGCTGTTCCAGCGCGGCGCAGATGGCTAATCACATCGCGGTGAAGCTGGACCGCAGCGAGCGGGCGGAAATGTCCTGCATCGCCGGGGTAGGCGGCGACGTCGAACCGCTGGTGCGGGTCGCGCTGTCAGGCCGCCCGATTCTGGCGCTCGACGGCTGCCCGCTGGAGTGCGTGCGCCACAGTCTTGCGCGACACGATCTGCAGCCGGACCGTCACCTGCGGCTGCACGAACACGGCGTGCGCAAGCGTCAGCACGGCGAGTTCGACGCGGACGAAGCGCAGCGGCTGTTCGAGCGGGCCGCAGTGCTGGCCGATGAGCTGGCCGCAGCAGCGGCGCCGGACGATCCGGGCCCGGTCTGATCCGCGTCAATGCGGTCCCGCCCGGCGCTGCTTGACTGGAAGTTCCACACAGCGAGGAGAACGGCATGAAGGATGGAGCGAAGCGTCGGCACGGGCCGAAGGGCGGTCAGGGTTTCGCACTTGGCCTCGCACGCGGAGGTCGGGCTGTGGCGGCCGGTCTGGCGCTGGCCGCGATGCTGGTGGTCAGCGGTCCGGCCGGTGCGGTGTCGCGGCTCACCTTTTCCGGCGTGGTGGACAGCCTGAGCGCCGGCTATGCGATTCCGGGTGTTGCGGTCGGCGATGCGGTATCCGGCTCGCTGCTGTTCGACCCCACGGTGGTCGACGGTCAGCCGCTGAATTGGATGGGCTATTACCCGGGCGCCATCACCGGCTTCAGCGCCACCCTTGGGTCGCAGCACTACACCCAGTACACCGCGCAGGCGCCGAACAGCGAAATCGACGTGATCAATGACGAATTCGTGCTCGGTCTGTATCGCGACACCCTGCTGTTCCGCGTGGCGGTGGTCGAGGCGGCGACGCCGGATCTGCCGCGCTTCTTCCAGCTCACCTTCGGCAACAGCACCGCCACGCCGTCGGCCTCGCTCACCGGCGACGACGTGCCCGCGAGCTGGGCGGCCGGCAGTTTCGCGCTGCAGCGCGGCTTCATCACCGTGCTGCCGCCGGGCGCCAGCCAGGGCAATAACTTCGTGCTGAATGCGGTCGAGGTGGCACCGGTACCGGAGCCGCGCATGTCGCTGCTCATGCTGGCCGGCCTGTCGCTGCTGTGGCTGGGCGCCCGCCTGAGCGAGCGCCGCCACGCCCCGGCGCGCTGAGGCGCCGGGGGGCGCGGGCTTACTGCGGCACCGCGCCCATGGTGGCCGGATTGAAGGGCTGGCCGTTCACCGTGATCTGGCCCTTGCTGAAGGCGGCCTTCACCGTGAGCTGACCGTTGGCGCGGCTGACCAGACCCTGGTCGACGAAGGTGGTGAGCTGCTGGTCGAACATGGCATTGGCCATCGCGGCGACCTCCTGCGGGTCGGCCTCTTCGCCGTAGCTGGCGTAGATCTGGCCCTGGTTGCGGCCGGACACGGTTTCGCGCACCAGCACTTCGGGCAGCGACAGTTCACCCGAGGCGTCCAGTTTGGCCAGCAGGCCGAGCGGATTCGACAGGTCGTCCGGCGTGATGCCGGCCAGCGCCACCTGCGCACTGAGCGAAGCCGGGCCTTGCGGCGTGCTGAAGGCGAGGCGGTCGATCGCAATCACCGGCGCGTGGCCCAGCAGTTCCAGCGCCGGCCCCATCAGCTGACCCATCTGGGCCTGCATGGCTGCCGGATTGAGCATGGTCTGCGGGTCGGACGACATCGCGACGAAGCTGCGGTACATGCGCGAAGCGGTCTGCGCGTGCAGGTGACGGAAGGAGAAGTCGTAATGCGCCGGCCCGTAGTTCGCGCCGGCCACGGTCAGCTTTTCGCTGCCGATGCGGGCGATCAGGTCGATGAAATCGCCCTGCTTCGGAATGTCGACCTCGTACACCACCTTGGCCAGTTCCACCGGCGGCAGCGTGCCGCTCGGGTCATGGATGCCGAAGCTGTCCAGCGTGAAGCGCTGGGTGCCGGTGTAGAGCAGCGGGTCGTCGGCGAACAGCCGCGTCTGGTCGCCGCTGAAGGCCAGGCCCTGCATCACGATGCGCCCGCCCTTGGCGTCGGTCATGTCCATCTTCGGCGCGCTGCCCTGCATGGTGTAGCGGGCCATGCCTTCCTCGAAATCGACGCGGGCGGTAATGCCGTCCCACACCACGTGCAGCGCGTCCGACGGGTCGCTGACCGGCAGATCGAAGGTGAACCCCGGGCTGCTGAAATCCGAGCGGCCGCCGCCGGCGAAGTGATAGACGGTGCGCACTTCGATCGGCTTCCTGTCGCCGAACACCTTTTTCACCCATTCCTTCGCTTCGCCTTCGAGCACCAGTTCGGCATGCGCGACACCGGCGTCGAATTCGGCGCCACCCAGCCACGGTCCGTGGCGGATGTCGGAGCGCACGGTGATCTTCACCGCCTCCATGGCCGGGCCGCCGGCCTGCTGCATGGCGCGGGTGACATCGCCCATCAGTTCGAAGGTGACGGTTTCGGTCGATGAGAACAGGCCGCGCTGGTAGTCGCGCTTGACCACCTTGATGCTGGGTATGCCTTCGACCTGCTTCGCCTGGTCGTTCAGTGAAGTCTCGATGCGCTGGCCGAGATACCAGGCACTGCCGGCATAGGCAGCGGGAAGGGCGATCGCGGCGATCAGGGCGGCTTTTTTCATGGTTCGGATAATCCCTGTGTGGACGGACGGTCTGATGCGGCGCGCATCATGACACGGTGCTTTTGATTCACCCGTGAAATCTTCGGGCTGTCCGAACAACGGCAGGGCTTCCGTACTCCTGAAGCAGCGAAACAGTTATTTGCCGGGGTGTCGTGCGCCGAGCGGGCGCGGGGTGGCGTCCGGCGGCGGGTCGCGCGCGAGATCGGGCAGGCAGGCGATCAGCAGTGCCAGCCCGAACAGGGCGGCGGCGGTACGGATGTTCATGTCCATCGGTGCGGAGATCGGTGGCGGAAAAAAAGACCGGCGCACGCGGCGCCGGTTGCGTTCGCCCGGTACGGACGAACACCATGAGGAGACGTTGCCCCGGGCTGCTGTCGCGCAGCGCCGGGTCGGCGGCTGCGGGTGCTCAGTTCTTCATCAGCTTGAACACCCACATGGAACCGCCCTGGTTCAGGTAATTGACCTTCTTCGCGACGTCGCCGCCCCACAGCGGCACCGCGCCACCCCAACCGGCGGTGACCGCCACGTACTGTTCGCCGTCCTGTTCCCAGGTGATCGGGGGCGCGACGATGCCGGTGCCGACCTGGAAGGACCACACTTCCTTGCCGGTCTTCGCATCCGCCGCCTTCAGCAGGCCTTCCGGCGTGCCCCAGAACACCAGACCGCCCTTGGTGGTCAGCACGCCGCCCCACAGCGGCGCGTTGTTGGTGATTTCCCACACGATCTTGCCGGTCTTCGGATCGACCGCGCGCAGCGCGCCGATGTAGTCGCCGCCGATGTCCTTCGGGTCGGCGGTCTTGATGGTGAAGCCGGCACCGAGGTAGGCCGCGCCCTTCTTGTAGCTGATCGGCTCGTTCCAGATGTCCATGCTCCATTCGTTCGACGGCACGTAGAACAGGCCGGTGTCCGGGCTGTAGGCCATGGGCATCTGGTTCTTGCCGCCGAGGAAGGACGGCGACACGTGCACCGACGATCCCTTCTTGCCGTCATCGCTGGCGGTGGGGTCGCCCGGGCGCTTGGCCGGGTCGTAGATCGGGCGTCCGTTCTCGTCCAGGCCCTTGGCCCAGTCCAGCTTCTTCACGAAGGGGAAGCCGCGCTCGAACTTGCCGGTGTTGGCGTCCAGCACGTAGAAGAAGCCGTTGCGGTCGGCCTTGGCGCCGAGGCGCTTGCCGCCCGCGTCGAAGGTGACGAATTCGTTGGTGCCGTCGTAGTCCCAGCCGTCGTTCGGCGTGCCCTGGAAGTGCCACTTGATCTGGCCGGTGGCGACGTCGATGGCCACCGTCGAGCAGGAGTACAGGTTGTCGCCCGGGCGCAGGTGGCTGTTCCACGGCGCCGGGTTGCCGGTGCCGAAATAGGCCAGCCCGGTCTTGGCGTCGAAGGTGCCGCCCAGCCAGGTGGCCGCACCGCCGGTCTTCCACAGGTCGCCCTGCCAGCTTGCGTTGGTGGTGCCGCTGATGCCGTTGTCGACCTTGTTGCCGGACTCGTCGTACCTGTAGCCCATGTGGCCTTCGATGGTCGGGCGCACCCACACCATCTTGCCGGTCTTGGCGTCGCGCGCCTCGACCCGGCCGATGATGCCGAATTCGCCGCCGGACACGCCGGTCAGCACCAGCCCCTTGGCGATGATGGGCGCGGCGGACGACGAGTAACCGGCCTGGTAATCGTCGATCTTTTCCTTCCACACCACCTTGCCGGTGTTCTGGTCGAGTGCGACCAGCTGGGCGTCCAGCGTGGCGTAGATGACCAGGTTGTCGTACACCGCGGCGCCGCGGTTGATCACGTCGCAGCAGGGCATGATGCCTTCGGGCAGCCGGTGCTCGTAGGACCACAGCTTGCGGCCGGTCTTCGCGTCGAGCGCGAACAGGCGCGAGTAGGAGGCGGTGATGAACATCTTGCCGCCGACCACCAGCGGCTGCGCTTCCTGGCCGCGCTGCTTCTCGCCGCCGTAGGAGAAGGACCAGGCCGGCACCAGCCGCTTGATGTTCTTCGTGTTGATCTTCGCCAGCGGGCTGTAGCGCTGGCCTTCGGTGCCCAGACCCCAGGTCAGCACGTCGCCGGTGCTGCGGGCGTCGTTCTCGATGTCGGCGGTGGTGACGCCGGCGTGGGCCGGTGTGCCGTGTGCCAGGGTGGCCAGCACGAAGGCGGCGAGGACATGCGGTTTCATCTTCCTGTCTCCTGAGGGGCGGCTCTGCGACCGCGGACTCACCGACTGCGCAAGCGCTGTGCCAGCGCCGGGAAAGCATCCCGTTTGATGACGACGGATTGCCGAAGAACCAGTGTGGGTGTGCCTTCGACGCGTGCTGCTTGACGTCCGGCGGGCGATCAGACGCCGGCAGGAGGCGGACAGGAATCGAACGAGCGACGACAGGAGGGCGTCCGGATTCCGGACTGCGCGACAGACGTGAAGCGGCGGACGACAGGCCCTACACTTTAGGGATCACGTCGTCATTCCGGAGCCGGCATGAAAATCCGTCTGCTGCTGTTGTGCGCCTGTCTGCCGTGGCTGTCGGCCGCCGCTGCGGGCATTCCTGCCGACGGGCGCCATTGCGCGCTGGTGAAACCGCCGGCCGATGCCGGTGCCTACGCCACACCCGGCGGCTTTCTGCTGGTGTGGCCGCGCAACGCCGGCTTTTCGCGCGACTACAGCGGCTGCCGCACGCTGTGGGTGATGCAGTCGGCGGACGACACGCCGCTGCTGATGCGCCTCTATTTCCGCAGTGGCCGGCTGGAGGCGGTACAGGGGTTCGACGGGCGGGGCGGTCAGGACGCGCGCACCTGCGTCCGCCCCTTCGACGCGCCCGGTTGCGGCGGCATCGAGGGCAATCCGCTGACCGCGCCCGATCTGCCGACCTGGCCGCGGCTGTGCACCGAACAGCCGGACCACGCGGCTTGCCGGCGCGATCCCGAATGAAGCGGCTGGTGCTGTGCGTGCTGATGCTGGCCGCGCTGCCGGTGCAGGCGGAGGATGTCGACGTTTTCCTCAGCCGCTTCCGCAGCGCGCTGGTGGCACGCGATGCCGTGGCCATCGCCGATCTCACGCAGCTGCCCTTTCTGTACCAGGGCCGGTGGCTGGACCGCGCTGCTTTCATCCGCGCGGTGCCCGAACTGTTCGACGCGCGGCTCAGCCGCTGTCTGGCGCAGGCGCGCCCGCAGACCGAAGGACAGGACCGCCTGCTGCATTGCGCGCCCCATGCCTTCTACCTGCGCATCGGCGCCGACCGCCGCTGGCGACTGGCGGAATTCACTGCCGACGGCGAGGACCTGCCATGAACTGGCACACCGTCTATGACATTTCGACCGCCGATGCCGGCGAATACATCGGCTTCGTGCTGTTCGGCGCCGGCATGCTGGTGCTGGCCGGCGGCTTTCTGTGGCGGGCGCGCCGGCGCGGCGAACGTTCGCCCACCGCGAAGGTGGTGGCCGGCTTCGGCGCACTGGTGGCGGTACTGGGCTATGGCATCAATACCTGGGACCAGAACCGGCTGGCCGCTCATCTGGCGGCGGGCGAGGTGCAGACCGTGGACGGCGCGGTGTTCGCCTACGCGCGCTGGCGCGAGGACATCACCGACAGCCGCCGCGACAGCACGCGCCGCTACCGCCACTGGGAGCGGGTGGTGGTCGGTGGCATCACCTTCATCTGGCCCCCGGGCGCGCAGCAGCCCGGTTTCACCAATGCGCAGACGCCGCCGCTGGATCTGCGCGACGGTGTCTGGCTGCGCATCACCTGGGTCGAGGACGTGGCGGACGAGGCTTCGCAGCGCCGCATCGTGAAGCTGGAAACCGGCGATCCGCCTGCCGGCTACGCGGCCCCGGCGGCCGGCAGCTTCGGCGTGCCGACCGCGGTGCTGCCGGGTGCACCCTATCCGTCGGTGCTGAAGTGAAATCCTTTCACCGCCGCACCGCACGACCGGCACCGCAGCCTTCGGCTGCCGTGAAGGCGCCGCCGGACCGCGGCGGTCAGGTGCGCATCGATGCGCTGCTGGTGATGAGAGGTCTGGCACCGTCGCGTGCTGCGGCGCAACGGCTGATCGATGCCGCTGTCGTGAGCGTGGACGGATCGCCCGTGCTCCGGGCTTCGCAGACCGTGGCGCCCGATTGCTGCGTCGCCATATCGGACGGGGACTGAGCGCGGTCAACTGGCGCGCGGCCGCGGGTCGCTATATATATGCGCCCGGCGTCCGCACCGCGCCGCGCACGCATCCACGAGAACCGTCATGAACGCCACTGCACGCCAGCCCGGACCGGGCGAACTTCAGCCCCTGTTCAATCTGTACAACGCCGGCCGTCTGGCTGAAGCGGTGACGGCCGCGCGCCAGCTGGTCGCCCGCTACCCGGCCGCGGTGGTGGTGCACAGCGTGCTCGGTTCGGCGCTGGCCGGCCTGGGCCGGCTGGACGAGGCGGAACAGGCGTTTGCCGCTGCGGTGAAGGCCAACCCGGCGTCGGCCGAACTGCTCACCAATCTCGGTCTGGTGCAGCAGCAGCGCGGCCGGCTGGACGAAGCGCTGGCCACCTATACCCGCGCGGTCGCCATCCGGCGCGACTTTCCCGAACTGCTGTACAACCTGGGCGGGGTGCAGGACGCACTGGGCCGGCTGGACGAGGCAGCTGCCAGCTACCGGCGCGCGATCGCACTGCAGCCGCGCTTTGCGCTCGCCCATTTCAACCTCGGCACCGTGCTTGACCGGGCCGGTGCGCGCGACGAGGCCATCGCCAGCTACCGGCGCGCGGTGGACGCGGAGCCCGGTTTCGTCGAGGCGTGGTCCAATCTCGGTGCCGCGCTGCAGAAATCGGGCGATGCCGAACAGGCGGTGCGCTGCTACCAGAAGGCGCTGGACATCCAGCCCAACGCCACCGCCTGGTTCAATCTGGGCACCGCGCAGCGCGCCTACGGCCTGATGATGGATGCGGCCGAAAGCTACCGGCGCGCGATCGCGCTGGCGCCGGAATATGCCGACGCCCACAGCAATCTGGGCGAAATCCTGCGCGATCAGGGCGACGGCGAAGGCACGCTGGCCGCCTTCCGCGCTGCGCTGGCGATTGACCCGGGCCACGGCGGCGCGCACTACAACCTCGGCCTGCTGCACCACGATCTGCACGAGTACGACAAGGCGCTGCCCTATTTCGAGAAGGCGCGCGTGCTCGATGCTGACGACCGGGTGCTGTACTGCCTGTACAAGCTGCGTCGCAGCGACGAGTTCGAAGCACGGCTGCAGGCGCGGCTGGGCGAACGCCATCGTTCGCCGATGCTGGCCACGCTGTCGGCCCATCACGCGACCAACCGTCGCCGGCCTGACCCGTACCGCTTCTGCCCGGACCCGGTGGCGCTGGTGCATCACGCCCGTCTCGACCCGCTGACCGACCCGGCCGACAGCCTGCTGGCCGATCTGCTGCGCGATGTGACCAACGCCGACATCCAGCAGCGCAAGCAGGGCCGGCTGCACTACGGCGTGCAGTCGTCCGGCCACCTGTTCCGGCGACCGGAAGCGTCGTTCGCGCGGCTGATGACGCTGATCCGCGACGAAATCGATCGCTACCGGCAGCGGCTGGCCGGGGAGGCGTGCGTATATGCGCAGGACTTTCCGCCGACCACCGAATTCGCCAGTTCCTGGTACGTGAAGATGAGCAGGGGTGGCCACCTCACCTCGCACATCCACGAAGAGGGCTGGCTGTCCGGCGTGCTCTACCTCGCCATGCCCTCGGACCGGCCGGCCGGCAGCACCGATGGCGGCATCGAATTCAGCACCGACGGCGACGACTACCCGCGCGAGCACGACGACTTTCCGCGCCGCACCCTGCTGCCCGAGGTCGGCGACATCGTGCTGTTCCCGTCCTCGCTGTTCCACCGCACCATTCCGTTCCAGTCGAACGAAGAGCGCATCTGCATCGCTTTCGACGTGAAGCCGGCGGTGGCCGGCGACTGAGACCTGCATGAGTCCGGCGCCTGAACACGCCCGTTTCGAAGCGCGGATACGCCTTGTATTCCTGCTGGCCGTGCTCATCGTGGCCGGCATCGCATTGACTGCCTGGAATGTGGTGAACGAGGCCAACGTCGCAGCACTGCGACTGGCGTCCGCGCACGAAGTGCTGCACGGACTTGCCCGGACCCGGGCTGAAACGCTGCAGGTGGAACTGAGTACCCAGGGCTTCCGGCTCACCGGCGATCCGGCGCGTCTGGTGGAGCGTGACCGGGCGCTTGCGCGACGTGACGAATCGATGAAGCGGGTGCATGAGCTGCTGGCTGACGACGAAACCCAGATCGCCCGCTGGGCCCGGCTGAAGGAAGTGATCGATCAGCGCATCGCGCTGTCGCGGAAAATCGAGATGCTGCGCAAGACCGAAGGTGAAGCCGCGGCCACGGCCTTCGTCGCCACCGCGCCGCTGAAGCAGACGCGTGAGCGCATCGATGCCCTGCTGGGCGAGATGGACGACGAGCAGCGTCGGCAGCTCCAGCAGCGCACCGCTGCCCAGTTGCGTACGCGTGAGGCGGTGGTGGCTGCCGGCGTCGCGATGTTCATCCTGCTCTGCGCACTGCTCGGCGCCACCTATGCGCTGATCCGGCAGCGGCTGCGCAACAGCGAAGATCACCTGCGCAGCCTGATCAGCCGGGCACCCGCCATCATCGCCCACGTCGATGCGCGTCAGCGCTATGTCTATGCAAATTCCCAGTATGTGGAGCGTTTCGCCCCTGGTCGCAGTGATCTGGCCGGTCTTACCGTGCGAGAGGTGCTGGGCGAAGCACGCTACGCCGTCGTGGCGCCGCTGATCGAGCGCGTACTGCAGGGCGCGCCGCAGGACTATGACTGGGAGCCATTTCCAGGCGAGTGGCAGTTCATCAGTTATCTGCCGCGCTTCGATGAACGGGGCCAGGTGACCGGTTACTACGTGCTGGGCGCCGACATTACCGGCCGTAAGCGGGCGGAGGCGCGGATACGCCAGCTCAATGGCGAACTCGAACAGCGCGTCGCCGAGCTGGAGCGCGTCAGCCGTGCGCTGCGCACGCTGAGCGCAGGCAACCGCGCCATGCTGCGCGCGACCGGCGAGCACGATCTGCTGGACAGCATGTGTCGCGAACTGGTCGATAAGGGCGGCTATCCGATGGCCGCGGTGTGGCTCAGCGATGCCGGCGGGGCGCTGGTGCCGACCGCGCAGTGCGGGCATCCGGGCGGCATGGAGGCGCTGATCCCTGCCTCCGCCGTCGAGGCGGGGCCGGTCCTCGATGCGCTGCATGCAGGAGACCGCATCGCCTGCTTCGATCGGGAAGGCCCGCCGCCGCTCGACGTGCTGGGCGGCGGTCCGGTGATGGCCTGCGCGCTGCAGGCGGGCGGCCTGCTGATCGGCGTGCTGGCGGTGCGCGTGCCGGCGGACGCGGACGACCGTGATGACCGGTCACTGATACGCGAGTCGGCGGACGATCTGGGCTATGGCGTGACCAGCCTGCGCACCCGTGAGCAGATGTACCGGCTCACCCAGTACGACACGCTGACCGGGCTGCCGAACCAGATGCTGTTCGGCGAACTGCTGACCGCGGAACTGGACGACAGCCAGCGGCTGGCGCGGCCGTTCGCGCTGCTGCAGATGAACATCGAGCGGCTGAGCGAAATCAATGACGCGCTCGGCTTCGGCCAGGGCGACGAAATGCTGAAGGAGTTCGGACGGCGGCTGGGCGAGGTGGCGCCGCCGGGCGCCAGCATCGCCCGTCTGCGCGGGGACGAATTCGCGCTGCTGCTGCCGGCCAGCGGGCGCGCGGCCGCGCTGGCGATGGCACAGCGGCTGCGCGCCGTCCTGTCACAGCCCTTCGCACTGGCCGAACTGCCGATCGAGGTGTCCACCCGCATCGGCGTCGCACTGTATCCGGACCACGGCTCGACACCGCACGATCTGTTCAGGCACATGGACATCGCGGTGCGGCACGCGAAGAAGCGCGGCGTAGACTGCATGGTGTTCGACCCGGATCGCTATCAGGTGCCGTCGCACCGGCTGAACATGGCCGGCGAACTGCGGCGCGCGATCGAGGCGGGTGACCTGAGACTGCATCTGCAGCCCAAGGTCGACATGCGCAGCGGTCGCGTCTGCGGCGCCGAGGCGCTGGTGCGCTGGCAGCACCCGCTGCGTGGCCTGATACCGCCGGCCGAATTCATCCCGCTGGCCGAACAGACCGGACTGATACGGCCGCTCACCGAATGGGTGATCGAGCGTGCGCTGCAGCTGAACGCCGGCTGGGAGGCGGCAGGGCGCGCGCTGCCGATCGCGGTGAACCTGTCGGCCCGTTCGCTGCGCGACGAGGATCTGGTGGACCGGATGCGGCAGATGCTGGGCCACTGGTCCACGCGCAGCGGGCTGCTGGAGATCGAAATCACCGAAAGTGCGCTGATGGACGATGCCGAGTTCGCGCTGGGCGTGCTGAACGGCCTGCGTGCGGAAGGCCTGCGCCTCTACATCGACGATTTCGGCACAGGCTATTCGTCGCTGAGCTATCTGCTCAAGCTGCCTGTGAACTGCATCAAGATCGACCAATCCTTCGTGCGCGCGATGACCGGCAGCAGCGAGTCTGCGGTCATCGTGCGGTCCACCGTCGATCTGGCGCACGATCTGGGCCGCAAGGTGGTGGCGGAGGGCGTCGAAACGCGACAGCACTGGGATGCGCTGGCCGCGCTCGGCTGCGACGTGGCCCAGGGCTACCTGATCGCCCGTCCGATGCCGGCCGATCAGTTCCAGGACTGGTTGGAGGGCTTCCGCTGCCCCGAACCACCGGAGGACGATCAGGGCTTCGCCGGCGTCTAGAGACGTCGGCCAGCCGCCCCGCCTCAGCTGCCGCTGATGCGCTCGCTGGCCGCCATCCGGCCGGGCAGGAGCAGGGTGACCGACAGACCGGGCCGCGCATCCGACAGCAGGATGCGGCCACGGTGCAGCATCATCACCGACTGAACCAGGCTCAGGCCCAGCCCCAGGCCGGGCGTGTTGCGCGCGCTGTCCAGCCGGTACAGACGCTCGAACACGCGTTCGCGTTCGGCCGCCGGAATGCCCGGCCCCTGATCGCTCACCTCGATGCGCCAGCCCTCGTCCGCCGGCGTCAGCGCCAGTCGCACATGGCCGCCAGCAGGGCTGTACTTGATCGCGTTGTCGATCAGGTTGAGCAGGGTCTGGAACAGCAGGTCGCGGTGGCCGGTGCAGGGCGCCTGCGGCGGCACCGACAGTTCCAGCGTCAGCCCGCGTTCTTCGGCCAGCGCTTCCATCAGTTCGGCGGCATCGCGCACCAGCCGGACCAGGTCGATATCGGTGAATTCGCTGCGCAGCAGACCGGAATCGACCCGGGCGATGCGCAGCAGCGACTGGAAGGTGGACAGCACCTGATCGATGTCGGCCAGATTGCGCTCCAGCCAGTCCGGCAGTTCGTCGGCGGCCGGCGGGTGGCGCAGCGCCGCCTCCAGCCGCGCGCGGTGGCGGGTGAGCGGCGAACGCAGGTCGTGCGCGATGTTGTCGGTGGCGCCGCGCACGCTGGCGATCAGGCCTTCGATGCGGTCCAGCATGGCGTTCAGGGTCTGCGCGAGGCGGTCGAACTCGTCCTTCAACTCGTTCTTTTCGCGGCCTTCGGCGCCGAGCGGAATGCGGTGCTGCAGGTCGCCATCCATGATCTGCTGCGCCGCCCGCCGTATGGTTTCGACCGGCCGCAGCGCAGCGCGGGTGAGCAGCCAGCCGCCGGCCAGCGACAGCAGCAGCATGATGCCGAAACTGGCGAGTGCGGCATGGCGGATGTCGCTGCGCACCTTTTCCACCTCGTATTCGTCGAAGCCCACCAGCAGCCGGCTGCCGTCCGGCAGGCGCTGCCAGCGCGCGACGATGTCGGTGTGGCCGGCATGGCGCAGGCTGGGCAGGCGCAGCGGTTCGCCCTCGCGCCCGGCTTCGGCCGGCCAGTGATCCAGATTGCCGACCAGCGCGCGGCCCTGCGCGTCTTCCAGCCGGTACAGCCGGTCGTGGTCGGGCGAGCGCATGTCCAGCCGCTGGCCGATCAGGCCGGTGATGCCGCGCACGCCATCGACCCGGTATTCGGCGGCCAGGATGTCCAGTTCCGCCTCCACGCTTTCTTCGACGTGGCCCAGCATGTACTGGCCGGCCAGCCAGCTCACCAGCACCAGCAGCAGCGCGAAGCCGCTGGCCAGCAGCGCGGCGTTGGCCAGCGTGAGCCGGGCGGCGGTGCCGAGTTTCATGCGTCTGCCTCGGCCAGTGCGCGGCGCCGGCCGTCGATCAGTGCGCGGGCGATGCCGGGCAGTGTGATGCCCAGTTGCGCCTCGAGCGCGCGGGCGCGCTGCGCCAGTTTCATTTCCGACAGTCTGAAGGCGTTGCCGCGGGCGGCGAACACGATGCGGTTGTCGCCGTCGCCGGTATCGACCACGCTGACCGAACGGGCGAAGCTGGCGGCTACGCGTTCGACCCAGGCACTGTTCAGCGCGTCGTCGGCATACATGTTGATGGCCAGCACGCCGCCGTCGCGCAGCGCGGCGTGGCAGTCGTCGTAGAAGCGCTGCGTGGTAAGCGCCGCCGGCATGCCGCCGATGTCAAAGCCATCCACCCACAGCAGGTCGAAGGCGCGGTCGTGCGTGGCCACCCACCCGGCACCGTCGGCGCAGAGAACGGTGAGCCGTTCGTCGTCCGGCGGAATGTGGAAGCGATCGCGCAGCGCGATCACCGCCGGCGATATTTCGGCCACCGCCATGTGCGCTCCGGGCAGGTGGCGGTGACAGGCCTTGACCAGCGAGCCGCCGCCCAGACCGACCATGCCGATCTGCCGGGGTTCGGGCACGAACAGCAGCGAAGCCAGCATCAGGCGCGAATATTCGAGCACCAGCCGCTCGGGCGCAGCCCCGTCCATCGTGCTCTGTACCGCCAGTTCGCTGAAGGCCAGCGTGAGCTGGCCGTCCTGTTCGACCAGATAGGGCTGGCCGGCATCGACCGCGTCGCGTTCGCTCATGACGGCGTGCGCAGGCAGTAGCCGCTGCCGCGCAGCGTGTGGATCAGCGGCGCCCACGGCGCGCGGTCCACCTTGGCGCGCAGCCGGGAAATATGGACGTCGATCACATTGGTCTGGGGATCGAAGTGGTAGTCCCACACGCCTTCCAGCAGCATGGTGCGGGTGACCAGCTGGTTGGCGTGGCGCATCAGGAATTCGAGTACCCGGTATTCCTGCGGCTTGAGTGGAATGTCCTCGCCGGCACGCTTCACCTGATGGGTCATGCGGTCCAGTTCGAGGTCGGCCACCCGCAGCACCGATTCGGCTGCTGGCATCAGGCCGCGCCGGGTGATCACCTCCAGCCGCGCCTGCAGTTCGGACATCGCGAAGGGCTTGACCAGATAGTCGTCGCCGCCGGCGCGCAGGCCGCGTATGCGTTCATCGACATGGGACAGCGCGCTCAGGATGAGCACCGGCACCCGCGAGCCGGTGGCGCGCAGCGCGGCCAGCATGGCCAGCCCGTCCATCTGCGGCATCAGCCGGTCGAGCACGATGGCGTCGTACTGTTCGCCGGTGGCCAGAAACAGGCCTTCGCGGCCGTTCGGCGCGTGGTCGACCACATGGCCGGCCTCGCGCAGGCCACGGCAGATGAAGCCGGCGATTTCGTTGTCGTCCTCGACCACCAGGATGCGCATGGTTGTTCCGTCGATGTCAGTCGGTGCCGGCGAGGCGGTGCAGCAGCGCCATGCCGATATGGCCGCCGAGGTACAGGTAGAGCAGCGGTGCGGCCAGTTCGTGCAGATCGCCGATGCGGTGCGCGGTGTCGCTGGCTGCGCCCACCCACCAGATGGCGGCGCCGGTGGCGCAGAACCAGCCGATCAGGGCCAGCCCCAGCACCTGCACCGTTCGCGCCAGCGTCTGCGTGGCAGCGGCCGGTGGCACGCGCATCGCAGTCAGGCCACCCAGCACGAGGCGGAATTGTGCCAGCACCGTGTTCAGGCCGGCGCGGCCGGCACCGCGTCGCTGCCACAGGCCGGCGGCCACCGCCAGGGCGGCCAGACCGGCGATCAGGCCGCCCCATTCGTGCAGTTCGAACATGAGCCGGCCGGCGGCGTCGCCTTCGCGCCAGGGCTTGCTCATCCATTCAGGGCTGAAGGTCTGGAACACGACCGCCAGCGCGAGCAGGCCGTGCGTCAGCCGGCGCGGCAGGCTCCAGCGGCTGTCGTCGATGTCTGCGGTATCGCCATGCATGAGAGGTCTCCGTAGGTGTCGGCCCGTTCGCGGGCTGGGCATGATGACATTCAGCCTGCACCCCGACAGTTTGCTGCAAGCTGTCCACAGCATGAATCATCGTTCATGTTGCGTTCACCCGCCGGCAAGGCCCCGCACCGCACACTGCGCTGTCTTCAAACGATGCCCCTCCCATGGTCCGATCTTTCATCCTCAGCGTGCTGCTGACGGCCGCGCTGCCGGCCGCGGCCCAGCTCGCGGCGTCGCACGCCGACGAGCACGAGCAGCCGGTGGTGCGCGATCCGGCGCTGACGCTGTCCGCCGCGCTGGACGGTGCGCTGGCCCGGGCGCCGGGCGGTGCGTTGCCGCAGGCCCGCCTGAACGAATCCCGGGTGCTGGCCGAGCGCGCCGACAGCCTGCTGTCCGCGCCGCCGGCGGTGCAGATGCGTTACCAGACCGACCGCCTGCCCGGTCGCGGCGGCGGCCTGCGTGAACTGGAAGCCGGACTGGAGTTGCCGCTGTGGCGCGGCGGCCAGCGCGACGCGCTGCGCCGCGAGGCGGACGCGAGCCGGCTGCAGTCGGAAGAGGAACAGCGCAGCTACCGCTGGCGGGTGGCCGGCGAACTGCGCGAGAACCTGTGGCGGGTGCTGGCCGCTGAAGCCGAGGTGACGCTGGCCGATGCTGACGTCGACCTTTACCGCGCGCTGGAAGAGGACGTGGCAAAGCGGGTGCGCGGTGGCGACGCCGCGCCGTTCGAGAAGCTGTCGGCCGAAACCGCACGCCGCGAACGCGATGCACTGCTGTACGAGGCGCAGGTGGAACTGGCGCACAGCCTGTTCGGCTGGACCGCGCTGACCGGCCTGAAGGTGCTGCCGGCGGTGGCGCTCGAACGGCCGGCCGACAGCGTGCCCGAAGGGCTGTCGGACGAGGCGCCTTCTGCCTACCCGCCGGTGCTGATCGCCCGCGCGGCGGTCGAGCGGGTGCGCCGTGCGCTGGGCAGCGTGCAGGCCCAGGGCAGCGGTGTGCCGCGGGTGCTGATCGGCGTGCGCTCGGAAAGCGCCACCGACACGCCGACCACCGACAGCGTGGGTGCCACGCTGTCCATTCCTTTCGGCGGCGAAGCCCACCGCGCCGCGGCGCAGTCGCCGCTGCATCTCGATCTGGCGCGCGCCGAAGACGAACTGGCCTGGGCGCAGCGCAACGCCACGCTCGCGCTGCACGAAGCCGGGCACGAACTGCATGCGCGCGAACAGGCGCGCCGCCTCGCCTTCGAACAGAAGTCGGTGGCCGAGCGCGAGGTCGAACTGGCCCGCCGCGCCTACCGCATCGGTGAAACGTCGCTGGCCGAGCGCCTGCTGGTCGAGGCGCGCGCAGCCAGCGCACGCCGCGCCGCCGCGCTGGCCGACATCGCCTGGTCGCGCGCCATCGCGCGCTACAACCACAGCCTGGGAATCCTGCCGTGAAGCTCCGTACCGCCCTTCTTTCCATTCTTCTGTGCGCGGCGCTGCCGCTGCAGGCCGCAGACATCGCCCTCGACGCCACCCAGATCCAGCGCCTCGGCATTCGCGACGCGCAGCCGCAGGCAGCCAAGGACGCGCGGGCCGCCGCCTGGTCGGCCCGGGTGGTGGCCTCGCCCGATGCCGAATGGGTGGTGACCGCACCGTCCGGTGGCGTGGTTGTCCGGGTGCCGGTGGTCGAGGGCCAGCAGGTGGCCGCAGGCACCGTGCTGGCCGAACTGCGCAGCGCTGCGCTGCCGGAAATGGGCGCTTCGCTCGCGCAGGCGAAGGCGGCGGCCGACCTGGCGCGCAATCACCGCGACCGCGACCGCGCGCTGCATGCCGAAGGCCTGATCGCCGAACGCCGGCTGCGCGAATCGGAAGCCGCCGCGCTGCAGGCCGAGGCGGCGCTGGGCGCAGCCCAGTCGCGGCTCCGGCTGCTGGGCGTGTCGGCCGGCGACGCATCGGCCGGCCGGGTGCAGGTGCGTGCGCAGGCGGCGGCCACGGTGCTCGAACGGATGGCGCTGCCGGGCCAGCGGCTCAACGAAGCCGACCCGCTGCTGCGTCTGGCCGACGCACGCAAGCTCATGCTGGAACTGAATCTGCCGGTGCTGCAGGCGGAAACCGTGCGCGAAGGCGACCTGCTGGCGCTCGACGGACAGGACGCCAAGGCCCGCGTGACGCAGATCGGCTGGGGCGCGTCGGACGCTACCCAGACCGTGCGCATCCGCGCCGAACTGCCTGCCGGCAAGGCCGGGCTGCGTCCGGGCCAGTGGGTGAAGGCGCGCCGCAGCGTGGCGGCCGGCAATGCGTGGGCGGTGCCGGCGTCGGCGCTCAGCCATCACGGCGGCCGCAACTGGGTGTTCGCGCGCACCGCCAGCGGCTATCGCGCGGTCGAGGTGACCGTGCTGGCGCAGGACGCCACGGTGGCCACGGTCAGCGGCGCGCTGGACGCCGCCGCACCGGTGGCGGTGGGCGGCGTGGCGGCGCTGAAGGCGGTGTGGCTCGGTCACGGAGGCGAATGATGCTCGACGCCCTGACCCGCAGCGCGCTCGCGCGACCGTTGCTCACCGTGCTGGCCGCGCTGCTGCTGATCGCCGGCGGCCTGCACGCGGCGATGAATCTGCCGATCGACGCCTTTCCCGACGTGTCGGCGCCGCAGGTGAAGATCATCGTCAAGCTGCCGGGCATGACGCCGGAAGAGATGGAGGCGCGCGTCACCACGCCGATCGAGCTCGAAATGCTGGGCCTGCCCAAACAGACCATGCTGCGCTCGACCAGCAAGTACGGGCTGTCGGACATCACCATCGATTTCGAGGACGGCACCGACATCTACTGGGCACGCAACCAGGTGAGCGAGCGGCTGAACGGCATCATGGGCGACCTGCCGCCCGGCCTGACCGGCGGTCTGGCGCCGATCACGACGCCGCTGGGCGAAATGTTCATGTTCACGGTCGAAGGCGATCTGCCGCTGGTCGAGCGGCGCGCGCTGCTCGACTGGGTGATCCGCCCGGCGCTGCGCACCGTGCGCGGCGTGGCTGACGTGAATGTGCTGGGCGGCGAGGCGGCCGCCTACGAGGTGGTGCCGGACGCCGCCCGCATGGCCGCCACCGGCATCACGCTGGACGAGTTGCGCTCGACGCTGGAGCGCTTCAACCGCAACGACGGCGCCGGCCGCATCACCGAGGGCGACGAAACCCTGCTGGTGCGGGTGCAGGGCCGGCTCACCTCGCTCGACGACATCGGCCGGCTGGTGGTGCACGCGACGCCGGTGGCCCAGATCCGGGTGGCGGACGTGGCCGACGTGAAGCTTGGCGCGCTCACCCGCATGGGCGGCGTTACCCACAATGGCCGCGGCGAAACGGTGCAGGGTCTGGTGCTCGGCCTGCGCGGCGCCGATGCGCAGCAGGTGGTGGCCGGCGTGCGCGCGCGGCTGGAAGAGGTGAAAGCCAGCTTGCCGGCCGGTGTCACCATCGAGCCCTTCTATGACCGCGGCGAACTGGTGGCCAGTGCGGTCGGCACCGTGTCCAAGGCGCTGATCGAGGCGGTGGTGCTGGTGCTGGTGCTGCTCTTCCTCTTCCTCGGCAATCTGCGGGCGGCGATCGCGGTGGCGGTCATCCTGCCGCTGGCCGCGCTGTGGACCTTCCTGCTGATGCGTCAGGCCGGGCTGTCGGCCAATCTGATGAGTCTGGGCGGCCTGTCGATCGCCATCGGCCTGCTGGTCGATGCGGCAGTGGTGGTGGTCGAGAACGTGGTGGCGCATCTGCACGACCGCTCGGCGGAAGGCCGGTCGCGCCACGACGTGGTGCTGGAGGCGGTGCGCGAGGTGGCGGTGCCGACCACCGCCGGCATCGTCATCATCGCGCTGGTGTTCGTGCCGCTGCTCAGCCTGCAGGGGCTGGAAGGCAAGCTGTTCGGCCCGGTGGCGCTCACCATCGTGTTCGCGCTGGCCGGCTCGCTGCTGCTGTCGCTCACCGTCATTCCGCTGCTGGCCCGCCTGCTGCTGCGCGCCGACAGCCATGCCGACCCCTGGCTGCCGCGCACGCTGGCCCGGCTCTATGTGCCGCTGCTGCAGAAGGCGCTGGCCGCACCGCGCGTTGTCGGCGGCATTGCCGCCGCGCTGGGCGTAGTGGCGGTGGTGCTCTACATCGGACTGGGCAAGACCTTCATGCCGACGATGGACGAAGGCAGCCTCATCGTGCAGCTGGAAAAGCTGCCATCCATCGGTCTGGAGGCTTCGCTGGACATCGACACCCGCTTCCAGCGCGCGCTGAAAGAGGCGGTGCCGGAGGCGCAGCAGATCGTGGCGCGCGCCGGCTCCGACGAGATCGGTCTCGACCCGATGGGGCTGAACCAGACCGACACCTTCGTCAGCCTGCCGCCGGGCGTGGACAAGCCGGCCATCACCGAGCGCATCCGCACCCTGCTGAAGGAATTTCCGGGCGTGGCCTATGCCTTTACCCAGCCGATCGAAATGCGGGTGTCGGAAATGATTCTCGGCGTGCGCGGCGATCTGGCGATCCGCATCTTCGGCCCGGATCTCGAAGTGCTCAACCGCAAGGCGGAGGAAGTTGCCGAGGTGCTGCGTGGCACGCCGGGCGCGGAGGACGTGTTCTTCGTGCGCAACGAGGGGGTGCAGTACCTGCGTGTGCTGCCGGACACCGACGCGCTGGCCCGTGCCGGGCTGGACATCGACGCGCTGGCGGCGGCACTGCGGGCGCAGATCGAGGGCGAGCGGGTGGGGCTGATCCAGCAGCAGGAGCGGCGCATTCCGCTCATCGTGCGCTCGACCGGCCGCGCCGGTGCGACCGACGAACTGGCGCAGCTGCCGGTGGCGCTGCCCGGCGGTGGCCGCATCGCGCTCGGCCAGCTGGCCCGCTTCGAGCGGGTGGACGGGCCGGTGCAGATCAACCGCCAGCTGGGCAGCCGCAATATGGTGGTGATCGCCAACGTCGGTGGCCGTGACCTGGTCGGTTTCGTCGAGGACGCCCGTGCGCGGGTGGCGCAGAAGGTGGAACTGCCTCAGGGCTACCGCCTGACCTGGGGCGGCGAATTCGAGAACCAGCAGCGTGCCGCACAGCGGCTGGCGCTGGTGGTGCCGATTGCGCTGGTGCTCATCTTCCTCATCCTGTTCAGCACCTTCAATTCGCTGCGTCAGGCCACGCTGGTGATGGCCAACGTACCGTTCGCGATGATAGGCGGCGTGTTCGCGCTGGCGCTGTCCGGCGAATACCTGTCGGTGCCGGCTTCGGTCGGCTTCATCGCGCTGCTGGGCATCGCGGTGCTCAATGGCGTGGTGCTGGTGAGCTATTTCAACCAGTTGCGCGCGGCCGGCATGTCGATGCTGGATGCCGTGGTGCAGGGCGCCCAGCGCCGGCTGCGGCCGGTGCTGCTGACCGCATCGATGGCGGCCCTGGGCCTGGTGCCGCTGCTGTTCGCCAGCGGGCCGGGTTCGGAAATCCAGCGGCCGCTGGCCATTGTGGTGATCGGCGGACTGGTGTCTTGCACCGCGTTAACACTGGTGCTGCTGCCCATCCTGTACAAACGCTTCGGCGAACCTTCCGCTGCTGCCTGATCCTGTCCGATGCCCACATCCGCCACGCCGTCCTCCCGTTCAACCCTGCCCTGGCTGACCGTCGCCGCGCTCGCCGCACTGCTCATCTGGACGCTGCTGCGTGCCGGCCTGTGGCTGGCTGCCGGCGCCAGCCACGCCGGCCATGTGTTCGTGCGCGGACTGTGGTTCGATCTGGCCACGCTGGCCTGGGTGCTGTCGCCAATGCTGCTGCTGTCGGCGCTGCTGCCGGCCCGCCTGCGGGGCAGCACCGCATTCGGCCGGCTGCGCTGGGTTGCGCTCGGCGGCGTGATCGCGCTGCTGCTGTTCGGCGCGCTGTCGGAGGCGGTGTTCTGGGAGGAGTTCTCGACCCGCTTCAACTTCATCGCGGTGGACTATCTGGTCTATACGCAGGAAGTGATCGGCAACATCCTGGAGTCCTATCCGGTCGGTCGGCTGCTGGGCGGCATCGCGCTGCTGGCGGGCGCGCTCTGCTGGGGCGTGAGCCGCATCGTGCGCTTTGCAGACGCGCCGCGCAGCGGCCGCGCACGCCTGGCGATGCTGGCGGCAGCGCTGCTGCTGCCGCTGGCGGCCGACCGGCTGGCCGAAATCGAACAGATGGAAGGCAGCGGCGACGCGCTGGCGGACGAAGTGGCGGGCAATGGCCTGTTCACCTTCGCCGCCGCGATGCGGCGCAACGAGCTGGATTACGGCCGCTGGTACGCCACGCTGCCGCAGGAGGAGGCGGACGACATCCTGGCCGGACTGCATGTCGAGCGCCTGCCGCTGACAGCGGACGATAGGCCGAGCGCGATGGACGACGAACCGGGCGATGTCGTGCCCTTCTCGCGCCGTCCGCGCAATGTGGTGCTGGTGACGATAGAAAGCCTGTCGGCGGAATACGTCGGCGCCTATGGCGCGAAGGAGGGCCTGACGCCTGAACTGGACCGCCTGGCCGCCGAAGGCCTGCGCTTCGCCAATGTGTACGCCACCGGTACCCGCACCGTGCGCGGGCTGGAGGCGCTGTCGCTGGGCACGCCGCCGGTCCCCGGCCAGGCCATCGTGCGGCGCACCCACAACAACCATCTGTCCACCGTGGGGGAAATCCTCGCGCCGCAGGGCGTGGTGCCCATGTTCATCTACGGCGGCTATGGCTACTTCGACAACATGAACAGCTATTTCCGGGGCAACGACTACCTGATCGTGGACCGGACCGACTTTCCGAAGGACAGCATCGCATTCGAGAACGTCTGGGGCGTGGCCGACGAGTCGCTGTACGCCAACGCGCTGGCGGCGATGAACGAGAAGGCGGCGGCCGGCAAGCCCTTCTTCGCCCAGCTCATGACCACGTCGAACCACCGGCCCTACACCTATCCGGACGGCCGCATCGACATTCCGTCACCGGGCGGCCGGCACGGTGCGGTGAAGTACACCGACTGGGCGATCGGCCAGTTCATCCGCGACGCGAAGAAGCAGCCCTGGTTCGACGACACGCTGTTCGTGTTCGTCGCCGACCACTGCGCGTCGGTCGCAGGCAAGACCCGTCTGCCAGTGGCGAAGTACCGCATTCCGCTGGTGTTCTACGCGCCGGCGCTGCTGAAGCCGGGCGTCTACACCGACCGGGTGAGCCAGATCGATCTGGCGCCCACGCTGCTGGAGGTGATGAAAAAGCGCGGCGATGACCACTTCTTCGGCCGCTCCTTCTTCGAGGACACGCCGTCGCTGGACCGCGCCTTCATTTCGAACTACCAGGATCTGGGCTATCTGCGCGGCGACCTGCTGACCGTGCTGTCGCCGCGGCGCGTGGTGAAGGCCTGGCGCATCGATCCGCAGACGCTGGAATCGACGCCGGCCGAGCCCGACCCGACGCGAGTGAAGGAGGCGATCGCCTACTACCAGACCGCGGCGATGGCGTTCAAGCAGGGGCGCTTGCAGATGGGCAGCGCCGCTGTGGCGACACAATGAAAAAGGCGGCCCGCAGGCCGCCTTTTTCTTGCCGGTCCGGCGCCCGCCGGATCAGTTCTCGAGCAGGCTGCGCAGCATCCACGCGTTCTTTTCGTGGATCTGCATGCGTTGGGTCAGCAGGTCAGCGGTCGGCTCGTCGTGCGCTTCGTCCACCACCGGGAAAATGCTGCGCGCGGTGCGCACCACGGTTTCCTGGCCGGCCACCAGCTGGCGGATCATGTCGCTGGCCGAGGGCACGCCGTCCGGTTCCTTGATCGAGGTGAGTTTCGCGTAGGCCGAATAGGTGCCGGGCGCCGGATAGCCCAGCGCGCGGATGCGCTCGGCCACCAGATCGACCGCCAGCGCCAGTTCGGTGTACTGCCCCTCGAACATCAGGTGCAGCGTGTTGAACATCGGGCCGGTCACGTTCCAGTGGAAGTTGTGCGTGGTCAGGTACAGCGTGTAGGTGTCGGCCAGCAGGCGCGACAGGCCGTCGGCGATGGCGCGACGCTGGTCTTCGGGAATGCCGATGTTGATCGTGCTCATGTCTTCGCTCCCTTCGTTGTACGGACATCGGTGTGAGTGCCGGACGCCGTGCCCGGTTCCGCAGGCGGCTGTCCCGGAGCGCGGCTGGCGATCAGCGCGCCCAGTCGTTCGAAGCACACCTGGCGTGCGTTCGAACTGCGCGCCACCAGAGCGATGGTACGGCGCGGGCGCGGTTCGGCAAAGCGGTGCGCGACCAGTTTCATCGACCCCAGCAGCCCCGACGCCAGCGTCATTTCCGGCAGCAGCGCCATGCCCAGGCCGCTGTCCACCATTTGCGCCAGCGTGAACAGGCTGGTGGCTTCCATGCCGGTGCTGCGCGGCTCGTCCAGCCGGCAGCCACCCAGCGTGTGGCCGCGCAGGCAGTGCCCTTCTTCCAGCAGCAGCAGCGCCTCCGGATCGAGCTTGCCGATGTCGCGCGGCATGTCGGCTTCGCGGCCGGCTGGCGCCACCAGCAGCAGTTCTTCGTCGAACAGCGGCTGCACCTGCAGCTTGCCGGTGTCGTAAGGCAGGGCGATCAGCGCGAAGTCGATCTGGCCGGCATTCAGGCGGTTCAGCAGATGCGCGGTGAGATCTTCGCGCAGCGCGATCCGCAGTTCCGGATACTGCTCGCGCACCGACGGCAGTACCGAGGGCAGCAGGAAGGGCGCGATGGTCGGGATGACGCCCAGGCGCAGCAGGCCGCTCATCGGCCGGTCGGCGTTGCCCGCCCATTCGGCCAGGTCTTCCGCTTCGGCCAGCAGCCGGCGGGCGCGTGCCACGACCTCGATGCCGACCGGCGTCATCATGACCGAATGCCGTTCGCGTTCGACCAGTCGCGTGCCGAGCGTGGTTTCCAGTTCCTTGATGCCGGACGACAGCGTGGACTGGGTGACGAAGCAGGACTCCGCCGCCTGGGTGAAATTGAGCTTGTCGGATACCGCGACCAGATAGCGCAGCTGGCGCAGTGAGGGCAGGGCATTGACCATAATGCGCTCCTTTGATCGAAAAAATCGATTTACAGGATCATTTTAATCCATTGGACCGTTTTTCGGCCGGTGGCCAGAATGCGTTCCATCGATGCGCGACACACGGTTTCAGCCGCGCATCAGAAGATTTTTCCGACACCTCAACGAAAGGAGCTTCACATGAGCCTGAATAACCGCGAAGGCCAGCGCGTGCCGAACGTCACTTTCCGCGTCCGTGAAAACAACGAGTGGACGAATGTCACCACCGACGAACTGTTCAAGGGCAAGACCGTGGTGGTGTTCTCGCTGCCCGGCGCCTTCACGCCGACTTGCTCGTCCACCCACCTGCCGCGCTACAACGAGCTGGCACCGGCCTTCTTCGCCAACGGCGTCGACGCCATCCTGTGCGTGTCGGTCAATGACACTTTCGTGATGAACGAGTGGGCCAAAGACCAGGAAGTCGACAATGTGACCCTGGTTCCCGACGGCAATGGCGCATTCACCGAAGGTATGGGCATGCTGGTCGACAAGGCCGATCTGGGCTTCGGCAAGCGTAGCTGGCGCTACTCGATGCTGGTGAAGGATGGCGTGGTGAACAAGATGTTCATCGAGCCGCAGGAACCGGGTGACCCGTTCAAGGTGTCGGATGCGGACACGATGCTGAACTTCATCAACCCGGATGCGAAGAAGCCGGACCAGGTGGCCATCCTGACCCGCGAAGGCTGCCCGTTCTGCGCCAAGGCCAAGGCACTGCTGGCTGAGCGTGGCTACCGCTACGCCGAGATCAATCTGCCGCACACCGATCGCTCGCGTGCCCTGGGCGCCATTGCCAGCGCGAAGACGGTGCCCCAGGTGTTCGTCAATGGCGAACGGATTGGCGGTTGGGAAGATCTGGAACAGTGGATCGCCGCGAAGTAAGCGCCTGATCCAGCGTACGGCGGCTCCGGCCGCCGTGCGATCAGGCGTGCGCACCGCAGGGTGCGCAGACCTGATCGTTCATCGAATGAAGGGGAGCACGCAATGAAGGAAATGATCGTGGATGTGGCGGTGATCGGCGCCGGTACTGCCGGCCTCGCCGCCTACCGTGCCGCCATTGCCGGCGGCAAGTCGGCCGTCATCATCGAAGGCGGCCCCTACGGCACCACCTGCGCCCGCGTCGGCTGCATGCCGAGCAAGCTGCTGATCGCGGCCGCCGAGGCTGCGCACGCGACCGAAAAGTGGGACGCCTTCGGCATCCGGCTGGAAGGCAGCGTACGCATCGACGGTGCGGCGGTGATGGCGCGCGTGCGCAGCGAACGGGATCGCTTCGTCGGTTTCGTGGTGGGCGGCGTCGACGGCATTCCGGCCGAGCACAAGCTGCGCGGCTACGCGTCCTTCCTCGACGATCACAGCCTGCAGGTGGATGGCCATACCGTGGTCACCTTCGGCCGCGCGGTCATCGCCACCGGTTCGTCGCCGGCCGTTCCGCCGATGCTGAAGGCAGCCGGCAAGCGGCTCATCGTGAACGACGATGTGTTCGACTGGACCGATCTGCCGGAATCGGTGGCGGTGTTCGGTCCGGGCGTGATCGGCCTTGAACTGGGGCAGGCGCTGCACCGGCTGGGTGTGCGGGTCGAGGTGTTCGGTCGCGGTCATTTCGTCGGACCGTTTTCCGATCCGGCGCTCAAGACCTACGCGACCCGTGCCTTCTCTGCCGAGTTTCCGCTGCACGCCGATGCGCGGGTCGTGTCGATCGAAGAAGATCCGGACGGCGTGACCATCTTGCGCGAACAGGCGGGCGAAGGCGTGGTGAGTACGCACTTTCAGTGGGTGATTGCCGCGACCGGCCGCACGCCCAATGTGAAGAACCTCGGGCTGGAGAACACGACGGTGAAGCGGGCCGATAACGGGGTGCCTGAATTCGACCGCACGACAATGCAGTGCGGCGGCAGCCACATCTTCATCGCCGGCGACGCGAACAACGATCTGCCCCTGCTGCACGAGGCGGCGGACGAAGGCCGGATCGCCGGCGAGAACGCGGTGCGTTTCCCGGATGTCCAGCCAGGTCTGCGTCGCGAGCCGATCGCGGTGGTGTTCTCCGACCCGCAGCTGGCGACCGTGGGCAGGCGTTTCGCCGACCTCGCGCCGGACAGCTTCGTCACCGGCGAGGTGTCGTTCGAGGACCAGGGGCGTTCGCGGGTCATGCTCCGCAACAAGGGGCTGCTGCACGTGTATGCGGAGAGGGGCAGCGGTCGCCTGCTGGGCTGCGAAATGATGGGGCCGGATGTCGAGCATCTCGCGCACCTGCTGGCCTGGGCCATGCAGTCCGGCATGACGGTGCAGCGCGCGCTCGAAATGCCCTTTTACCACCCGGTGGTGGAAGAAGGCCTGCGCACCGCACTGCGCGACGCGGCGGCGAAGCTGGCGGCCGCCTGAGCCGGTGACCCGTCCGGCCGGTCAGGACGACCGGCCGGACGGGCGCTAGAATACCGGCCTCGATGCCCTTGCCGCTGTGCAGGGGTGCAGCCGGTATTCGCTCGTGTCCGCACCAGATTCCCTCGTTTCCCGCAGCCTCGCCGCCGTCTGGCATCCGTGCTCCCAGATGCAGTGGCATGCCGACCAGTCGCTGCCGCTGCTCGCGGTGAGCCGCGCGCAGGGCGCGTGGCTGTACGGCCCGGACGGCCAGCGCTACCTCGATGGCATCAGTTCGTGGTGGACCAATCTGTTCGGCCACAGTCATCCGCACATCGTGCAGGCGCTGCGCGACCAGCTCGACACGCTGGACCACGTGATGCTCGCGGGCTTCACGCACGAGCCGGTGGTCGCGCTGTCGGAGCGCCTGTCGGCGCTCACCGGCGGCCGTCTCGGTCACGCCTTCTATGCCTCGGATGGCGCATCGGCCACCGAAATCGCGCTGAAGATGTCGCTGCACTACTGGCGCAACTGCGGGCAGACCGGCAAGAACGAATTCATCTGTTTCGCCGGCAGCTATCACGGCGAAACCGTGGGCGCGCTGGCGGTCACCGACGTGGCGCTGTTCCGCGACGCCTACGCACCCATGGTGCGCGGGGCGCATGTGCTGCCCAGCCCGGCCGGAGAGAACCCGCAGCAGGCGCTGGCCGACCTCGCCGCGTTTCTCGACGCCCACCACGCGCGCATCGCTGCCCTCATCGTCGAGCCGCGGGTGCAGTGCGCCGGCGGCTTTGCCATGCACGACGCGCGCTGGCTGGCCGAGGTGCGCGCGCTGTGCGACCGCCACCGGGTGCATCTGATCGCGGACGAGATCGCAGTGGGCTGCGGCCGCACCGGCACCTTCTTCGCCTGCGAACAGTCGCTGGACGCCGATGGCGAGGGCTGGCCGGATTTCATCTGCCTGTCGAAAGGCATCACCGGCGGCACGCTGCCGCTGTCGCTGGTGCTGAGCCGGCCTGACATCTACACCGCCTTCCTCGACGACACGATGGCGCGCGGCTTCCTGCATTCGCATTCCTACACCGGCAATCCGCTGGCCTGTCGTGCCGCGCTCGCAACGCTGGAACTGTTCGATGCGCTGGACATCCTGGCGCGCAACCGCGTCTGGGGCGATCACTTCACCGATGCGCTGGCGCCGCTGGCCGCGCACGCGTCGGTCAGCCGCTTCCGCCGTGCCGGCATGATCTGGGCAGCCGACATCGACACGCCGCACGCCGATTTCAGCCGTCGCTACTACCGCGCCGCGCTGGCGCGCGAAGTGCTGCTGCGGCCGATCGGCAACACGCTCTACTTCATGCCGCCCTACATCCTCGACCCGGATCAGACCTCGGTGCTGGCCGAGCGCGCGCTGGCCGCACTGGACGCAGCACTGGCATGAGCGCGCTGGATTTCCGTGCCCGCCTGGCGGCGCTGGCCGAACAGGATCTGCTGCGCACGCGCGCGGTGCTGGACGCCCCCTGCGGACCGCACGCCGAGGTGGATGGCCGACGCCTGCTGTCGTTTGCCGGCAACGATTACCTTGGCCTGGCCGCTCATCCGGAGGTGGTCGAGGCACTGCGCGAGGGCGCGGCCCGCTGGGGCGCCGGCGCCGGTGCGTCGCATCTGGTGAGCGGGCATCAGCGGCCGCATGAAGAACTGGAACAGGCTTTCGCCCGCTTCACCGGCCTGCCGCGCGCGCTGTTCTTCTCGACCGGCTACATGGCCAATCTCGCGGTGATCCCGGCGCTGGCCGGCCGCGGCGACACCGTGATCGCGGACCGTCTGAATCACGCCTCGCTGGTGGATGCCGCGCTGCTGTCGCGCGCCACCGTGCGTCGCGTGCCGCATGGCGATCTCAACGCCTTCGAACGCGCGCTGGCATCCGCCGACGGCCGCAAGGTGGTGGTGGTCGACGGCGTGTTCAGCATGGACGGCGACATCGCGCCGCTGCCCGGACTGCTGGCGCTGTGCGAGCGTCATGACGCGCTGCTGGTGGTGGATGACGCGCACGGCTTTGGCGTGCTGGGCGCGCAGGGACGCGGCGTGCTGTCTCACTTCGGACTCGCGTCGCCACGCATCGTGTATATCGGCACGCTGGGCAAGGCGGCCGGCGTGGCCGGCGCCTTCGTCGCGGGCGACGGCGACGCCATCGAATGGCTGATGCAGACCGGCCGCAGCTACCGCTACACCACGGCCGCACCGCCGGCGCTGGCCTGTGCGCTGCAGGCTAGCCTGCGTCTGATCGAGGCGGGCGACGCGCTGCGTGCCCGGCTGGCGAGCCACCGCGCGACGCTGGCCGCTGCCGCCTCCACGTTGCGCTGGCCGCTGCTGCCGTCGGACACCGCCATCCAGCCGGTCGTGGTGGGCGGCAACGCCGAAGTGCTGGCGCTGTCGGCGGCGCTGCGACAGCGCGGCCTGTGGATGCCGGCCATCCGTCCGCCCACCGTGCCCGCCGGCAGCGCGCGCCTGCGCATTTCGCTCAGTGCGGCTCACTCCGAGGCTGACCTGGATGCGCTGTGTTCCGCGCTGCAGGAGGCGTCGGATGACTGAGGCGCTGCGTGTGCGACGGCTCGGCGAGCGCGGGCCGGTGGTGGCCCTGATCCATGGCTGGGGCTGGGACAGCCGCGTGCTCGCACCGCTGGCCGAAGCGCTGTCCGCCCACGCGCAGGTGGTGCTGCCGGATCTTCCGGGCTATGGCTTGAACCGCGACCGCCGCTGTGCGGATTTCGATGCCTGCGTCGATCTGCTGGCCTCCACCGTGCCGGATGCGGACAGCTTGGTCGGTTGGTCGCTGGGCGGGCTGCTGGCGATCGCCTGGGCCGCGAGAGCGCCGGTGCGCAGGCTGGCGCTGGTGGGCGCTTCGCCGCGCTTCATGCAGGCCGCGGACTGGCCGCTGGGCATGGCGGAAGAACGTTTCCATGCCTTTGCCGACGGCGTGCGTGAGGACGCGCGGAAAACCCGCACCCGCTTTGCCGCGCTGGCGGCGCTGGGCGACAGCGATGCGCGGAGCGTGCGTGCGACACTGGCTGCCTGGGTCGATGACCTGCCGCCGACCGACGACGCGCTGGTCGCGTCGCTGGACTGGCTCAGCCAGCGCGACGAGCGGGCTGCGCTGAACCAGCTTGAATGCCCGGTTGCGCTGCTGCATGGCGAACAGGATCAGGTGATCGCGGCCGGCGCCGCGCGCGCTGCCGCCGAGCAGGCCGGCGCGGCATGGATGCCGGTGCCCGGCGCCGCCCATCTGCCCTGGAGGCCGGAGGCGGCCGACCGCCTTGCGCGCTGGCTGGTCGGCGGGCGCGATGGGGGCGTGGCATGAGCGACCGTGCTTCGCTGGGCGACGCCGGTGTGCGCGTCGCCTTTTCACGCGCGGCGTCGCGGTACGCCGGTGCGGCCGCCCTGCAGCGCCGGGTGTGCGACGGTCTGCTCGAACGCCTGCCGTCCGGACAGCGGATCACGCGGGCGCTCGATCTCGGGTGCGGCACCGGTTTCGCGAATGCAGGCCTGCAGGCGCGCTGCGCGCCGTCCGGACTGATCGCGGCGGATTTTTCCATCGGCATGCTGGCGGCCCATCAGGCGGGCATGGGTGTGCCCCGCGTGTGCGCCGATGCGCATCGCCTTCCGTTCGCAGACGGCTGTTTTGATCTGGTGTTCTCCAGCCTGATGCTGCAGTGGTGTGCACTCGACGTGGCGTTGCCCGAATGTCGTCGTGTACTGGCTCGCGGCGGCAGACTGGCATTCAGCACCGTACTGACCGGTACCCTGGGTGAGATCGATCAGGCCTTCCACGGACTGGATGCGCACCGGCACGTGATCGCCTTTCCGTCCGCCGGCGATCTGGAAGCCGCCCTGATCGGCGCGGGCCTGCGCATCGAGCGGATGCAGATGAGCACCGAAACCGAGCATTTCGCCGATGCGCGCGCCTTGCTGCAGTCTAATCGAGACATCGGTGCATCCCGGGTGCCGGAGGGCGGGCGGCGCGCGGTGCTGGGGCGTACCGCCTTGCAGACGGTGCTCGCGCGACTTGAAGCGATGCGCACGCCTGACGGCCTGCCGCTGAGCTACCGGCTTGCGTGGGTGATCGCGACCGCTGCAGAGTAACTGGAGAACGATGTGACTGAAGCACGCGTGCATTTCGTCGCCGGCACGGATACCGGCATAGGCAAGACACTGGTGTCGTGCGCGCTGCTGCACGCCCTGCGCGCGCAGGGCATCGCGGCAGTCGGCATGAAGCCGGTCGCTTCCGGTGCCGAACGGCATGCCGACGGACGCCTGCACAACGAGGACGCCGACGCGCTGGCGCAGGCAAGCGGCATGGCGCAGCCGAGCGCGCTGACCAATCCCTATCTGTTCGAACGCCCTCTGGCCCCGCACGTCGCAGCCGAACGCGAAGGGCGATCCATTGCGCGTGATGTCGTGCTGGATGCGCTGTCCCAGCTGCGCCGGCAGGCGGCGCACGTGGTGGTGGAAGGTGTTGGCGGCTTCGTCGTCCCGCTGGGCGATGACTGGACGACCGCCGATCTCGCCATCGATATCGGCGCGCCTGTAGTGCTGGTGGTTGGACTGCGGCTTGGGTGCATCAGTCACGCACTGCTGACCGCCGAGGCGATCCGGAGCCGCGGACTGACGCTGGCCGGATGGGTCGCGAATTGCCAGCCCGATGGCATGCTGGAACAGGATGCGACGATTTTTGCGTTGAAAGTTCGCCTCAACGCGCCATTTCTTGGCATAATTCCGCGGCTGTCGGGAGCCGACGCGCAAACTGCGTCTCGACTCCTCGACATCCAGCCGTTGCTGACAGTCTCTTGATGAATTTTTTGTTGAGGGGTTTGACAGCACAGGAAACCCTCACCATAATCGCGGGTTTCGCTGGTCGCCGGAGGGGTTCCCGAGCGGTCAAAGGGATCAGACTGTAAATCTGACGGCTCTGCCTTCGAAGGTTCGAATCCTTCCCCCTCCACCACTCCCAGTTGAGTGGTTGTGAAGACGGCGAAATGCGGTGGCAAAAGATGTAATGCATCGCGAGCGCCTGGCGCGGCGGTGCAGTGGTAGGGAGTGGTTTGGCGGGAGTAGTTCAATGGTAGAACCTTAGCCTTCCAAGCTAATGACGCGGGTTCGATTCCCGTCTCCCGCTCCACGGTCCGGGCGTGTGTCCGGGCAAAAAAGCAGTTTCAGTGCCCATGTAGCTCAGTGGCAGAGCACTCCCTTGGTAAGGGAGAGGTCGGCAGTTCAATCCTGCCCATGGGCACCACCAATTCATTGCGTGCGGCATCCTGGTGACGAGCAAGGGTGTCAGCAGATCTCTATCAAGCAACCAGGGTGATCGAAAATGGCAAAGGGAAAGTTTGAGCGCACCAAGCCGCACGTGAACGTGGGCACGATTGGTCACGTTGACCATGGCAAGACGACGCTGACGGCGGCGATCACGACGATTCTGTCGTCGAAGTTCGGTGGTGAGGCGAAGGCCTACGATCAGATTGATGCGGCGCCGGAAGAGAAGGCGCGTGGTATCACGATCAACACCGCGCACGTTGAGTACGAGACGGCCACCCGCCACTACGCTCACGTTGATTGCCCGGGTCACGCTGACTACGTGAAGAACATGATTACCGGTGCTGCGCAGATGGACGGCGCGATTCTGGTGTGTTCGGCTGCTGACGGCCCGATGCCGCAGACCCGCGAGCACATCCTGCTGGCCCGTCAGGTTGGCGTGCCGTACATCGTGGTGTTCCTGAACAAGTGCGACATGGTCGACGACGCCGAGCTGCTCGAACTGGTCGAAATGGAAGTGCGCGAACTGCTGTCGAAGTACGACTTCCCGGGTGATGACGTGCCCATCGTCAAGGGCTCGGCTCTGAAGGCGCTGGAAGGTGACAAGACCGACCTGGGCGAAAGGCGCGATCCTGGCGCTGGCCGATGCGCTGGACAGCTACATCCCGACGCCGGAGCGCGCGGTGGATGGGGCCTTCCTGATGCCGATCGAAGACGTGTTCTCGATCTCGGGTCGTGGCACCGTGGTGACCGGCCGTATCGAACGCGGCATCGTGAAGGTTGGTGAAGAAATCGAAATCGTCGGTATCAAGCCGACGGTGAAGACCACCTGCACCGGCGTGGAAATGTTCCGCAAGCTGCTGGATCAGGGCCAGGCAGGTGACAACGTGGGCGTGCTGCTGCGCGGCACCAAGCGTGAAGACGTTGAGCGTGGTCAGGTGCTGGCCAAGCCGGGTTCGATCAAGCCGCACACCCACTTCACGGCCGAGATCTACGTGCTGTCGAAGGATGAAGGTGGTCGTCACACCCCGTTCTTCAACGGTTATCGCCCGCAGTTCTACTTCCGCACGACGGACGTGACTGGCGCGATCGATCTGCCGGAAGGCACCGAGATGGTGATGCCGGGTGACAACGTTTCGATCACGGTGAAGCTGATCGCCCCGATCGCGATGGAAGAAGGTCTGCGCTTCGCGATCCGCGAAGGTGGTCGCACCGTCGGCGCCGGCGTGGTTGCCAAGATCGTCGAGTAAGTTGCCGTACCCCGGGTTGCGTGAGCAGCCCGGTTCGTGTTTTGCAGGGGCATAGCTCAATTGGCAGAGCGTCGGTCTCCAAAACCGAAGGTTGGGGGTTCGATTCCCTCTGCCCCTGCCACTCCGGTGGCCTAGCCGGGTAATTTTGCGGAGTGCGTGCGCACTTCCGGATATTCATGACCGACCAGCTGAAGTTTGCGCTGGCCATTGCTCTGCTTGTGGCGGGCGTGGCCGGCTTTTACGTTCTTTCCGACCAGATCATGGTGGTTCGCGTCCTGTCCGTGGTCGCGGGTCTGGCGGCGGGCGTTGCGGTTGCTTGGTACACCGAGCCCGGTCGCCGCTTCATCGTTTTTGCGAACGAGTCGGTGGCTGAGGCGAAGAAGGTGGCTTGGCCGAGTCGCAAGGAAACCTTGCAGACGACCGCCATTGTGTTCGGTTTCGTCGTGGTGATGGCGGTGTTCCTGTGGGTCACCGACAAGAGCCTCGAGTGGGTGTTGTACGACCTCATCCTGGGCTGGAAGAAATCATGAGCAAGCGTTGGTACGTTGTTCACGCCTACTCCGGCTTCGAGAAGTCGGTTCAGCGTGCGCTGACCGAGCGCATTGCGCGCTCGGGCATGCAGGACAAGTTCGGCCAGATCCTGGTGCCGGTCGAGGAAGTGATCGAAATGCGTGGTGGCCAAAAGGCCGTGTCCGAGCGCAAGTTCTTTCCGGGCTATGTGCTGGTCGAGATGGACATGGACGAGGACAGCTGGCACCTCGTCAAGAGCACGCCGAAAGTGACCGGATTTGTCGGCGGTTCCGCCAACAAGCCGACGCCGATTTCCGAGAAGGAAGTCGACAAGATCATGCAGCAGATGCAGGAAGGGGTGGAGAAGCCCCGTCCGAAGGTGCTGTTCGAGGTGGGTGAGCTGGTGCGGGTCAAGGAAGGCCCCTTCACCGACTTCAATGGTTCGGTCGAAAGCGTCAATTACGAAAAGAGTCGCCTGCATGTGTCGGTGACCATTTTCGGTCGAGCAACACCGGTCGAACTCGAGTTTTCCCAGGTCGAGAAGGTCTGATCTGAAGAATTTGGCGGCGCCTCTGGCGCTGTCTGGTGCGCGGTACCGCCTCGGGTGGTACCGCGCGATTGCTTTCCGGCGCCGCGGCGCCGGATGAGGAGTGATCCGGCCTCTTTCTCGGGGTGCGGTCACGCTATCACTCGCAACTGGAGTCATCATGGCGAAGAAAATCGTCGGCTACGTGAAGCTGCAAGTGCCGGCCGGCAAGGCGAATCCGTCGCCCCCGATCGGCCCCGCGCTCGGTCAGCGCGGCCTGAACATCATGGAGTTCTGCAAGGCGTTCAACGCGCAGACCCAGGGCATGGAACCGGGTCTTCCGATCCCGGTGGTGATCACCGCCTACGCGGACAAGTCCTTCACCTTCGTGATGAAGTCGCCCCCGGCGACCATCCTGATCAAGAAGGCTGCTGGCATCACCAAGGGTTCGCCGAAGCCGCACACCGACAAGGTGGGTAAGGTCACCCGCGCCCAGCTTGAAGAAATCGCGAAGGTGAAGAACAAGGATCTGACCGCTGCCGATCTGGATGCCGCTGTGCGCACGATCGCCGGTTCTGCCCGCAGCATGGGCATCACGGTGGAGGGCCTGTAATCATGGCAAAGCTCTCGAAGCGCATTCAGGCGCTGCGCGCCAAGGTTGATCGCAACCGCGCATACCCGCTGGCCGACGCGCTGGTGCTGGTCAAGGAAACCGCCAACGCCAAGTTCGACGAGTCGGTCGATCTGGCCGTGAATCTGGGCATCGACGCGAAGAAGTCGGACCAGCTGGTCCGTGGCTCGGTCGTGCTGCCTGCCGGTACCGGCAAGAGCGTGCGCGTGGCCGTGTTTGCCCAGGGCGCCAAGGCTGAAGAAGCCAAGGCCGCTGGCGCCGACGTGGTCGGTTTCGACGATCTGGCTGCCCAGGTCAAGGAAGGTAATCTGAACTTCGACGTGGCGATCGCCACCCCGGACGCGATGCGTGTCGTCGGCGCGCTGGGTCAGATTCTCGGTCCGCGTGGCCTGATGCCGAACCCGAAGGTCGGCACCGTGACCATGGACGTCACCACCGCGGTGAAGAACGCCAAGGCCGGTCAGGTGCAGTACCGCACCGACAAGGGCGGCATCGTTCAGTGCACCGTGGGTCGTGCCTCCTTCACCCCGGAACAGCTGACGACCAACATCAAGGCTCTGATCGAAGCGCTGAACAAGGCGCGTCCGGCAGCCGCCAAGGGTGTCTACCTGCGCAAGGTGTCGGTAACGACCACCATGGGCGTGGGCATCCGCGTCGATCAGGCAACGGTGCAGTAATTTTCACGCCCGGTTTTCCGGGCGTTTGACAACAGTACTTTGGGCTGCTGCGGCCAGTAAGGCGCAGCGGGTTGTCAAAGACCGCAGGTGCCCGCAAGGGTCTAATGGCATGCAAGTGCCGCCTGCGCAGATGGCGTTACCCGACACAGGATGGATGGTGTCCGAAAGGACGTTTTCTCTCCTGATACGGTCGCCGCAAGTGGTTGATCCGGAAGGCAGCGATGCCGGATGGACGACTGTAATCATGGGAGCAAGACCTTGGCACTCAATCTCGATCAGAAGAAGGAAGTGGTTGCCGACGCGTCCGCCGCAGTTGCGGACGCACAGGTAATCGTGATCGCCGAGAACAAAGGTCTGGAAGTGGGCGATGTGACCCGCTTGCGTGCTCAGGCTCGTGCACAGGGTGTGTATCTGCGTGTTCTGAAGAACACGCTGGCACGTCGCGCTGTTGCGGGCACCCCTTTCGAGGGGTTGGCGAAGGAAATGACTGGTCCGCTGCTTTACGGCATGTCGGCCGATCCGGTTTCGGCCGCGAAGGTCATTCAGGAATTCGCCAAGAGCAACGACAAGCTGGTGATTCGTGGTGGTGCACTGGCCAATCACGTCATGGACGCCAATGGCGTCAAGGCGCTGGCCACGATGCCGAGCCGCGAACAGCTGCTCGCCACCCTTCTGGGCACGATGCAGGCGCCGATCGCCAAGTTCGTTCAGACCCTCAACGAAGTTCCGGGCAAGTTTGTCCGGACCGTTGCGGCGCTGCGCGACGAACGCGAAAAGCAGTCCGCATAAGTTTTCAGCATCACCCTGCAGATCAGGTAAACCATCCGCGCGTACCCTGTGTCGCGCATGAATCAGGAGTATAGAAATGGCTGTTAGCAAGGAAGAAATCCTCGACGCGATCTCGGCGATGTCGGTTCTCGAACTGTCGCAACTGATCAAGGACATGGAAGAGAAGTTCGGCGTGTCGGCTGCTGCCGCTGTTGCCGTGGCCGCCCCGGCTGCCGCTGGCGCCGCTGCCCCGGCTGCTGAAGAGAAGACCGAATTCACCGTCGTTCTGGCCGCTGCCGGCGAGAAGAAGGTTGAAGTCATCAAGGTCGTTCGCGCTGCCACCGGCCTCGGCCTGAAGGAAGCGAAGGACCTGGTTGACGGCGCTCCGAAGCCGGTCAAGGAAGGCATCGCCAAGGCTGACGCCGAAGCGCTGAAGAAGCAGCTGGAAGAAGCTGGCGCCAAGGTCGAACTGAAGTAATTCGACTCTGGTCCCGCGGGAGTGCGTGCTTTCGGGCACGCGCTCCCGTTGTCGTTTCAGAGGGGACGGCAGGAACAGACGAAAACGCCTGGGAATACCAGGAAAACGCAGTCATGAACTGCTTTTTCCTTGTCTTCCGAAGCGATCACGGAAGACCGTCACCGGTCGAGCGAAAGTCCCGCCTCGGGTGTTCAACCCGCGCTTTCGCTGTCAGCCAGGGGTTGGTAGCGGCCAACCGCCGGTCACGCTGTCCTGATTGCATTCCGTGGTGAAACACGGGGCGGGCGCCGGGTGGCGCACGATCCGTTTTCCCCGGCCATCGCACTCTTTGTCCGGAGATTTCATGGCCTATACCTACACCGAGAAGAAGCGCATTCGCAAAAGCTTTGCGAAACGCGATGCGGTGCTCGACGTGCCTTTCCTGCTGGCGACCCAGCTGGAGTCCTACACCCAGTTCCTGCAGACCGACGTGCCGCTCGAGCATCGTCGCAACCAGGGCCTGCAGGCTGCCTTTACGTCGATCTTCCCGATCGTTTCGCACTCCGGCAATGCCCGCCTCGAGTTCGTCCACTACATGCTGGGCGAGCCGGCCTTCGACGTGAAGGAATGTCATCAGCGCGGTCTGACTTTTGCCAGCCCGCTGCGCGCGCGCGTGCGCCTGGTCATCATGGACCGCGAAGCGCCGAAGGAAACCATCAAGGAAGTGAAGGAGCAGGAAGTGTACATGGGCGAAATTCCGCTCATGACCACCACCGGTTCCTTCGTCATCAATGGCACCGAGCGTGTCATCGTGAGCCAGCTGCACCGTTCGCCCGGCGTGTTCTTCGAACACGATCGCGGCAAGACCCACAGCTCTGGCAAGCTGCTGTTCTCGGCCCGCATCATTCCGTACCGCGGCTCCTGGCTCGATTTCGAATTCGATCCGAAGGACTACCTGTACTTCCGCGTGGACCGTCGCCGCAAGATGCCGGTGACCATCCTGCTGAAGGCGATCGGCATGACGCCGGAACAGATCCTGGCGACCTTCTTCGATTTCGACGGCTTCAATCTGTCCGGCAAGGGCGGCATCGCAATGAAGCTGATGCCGGAACGCCTGCGCGGCGAAATCGCCAAGTTCGACATCGTCGACAAGTCCGGCAAGGTTGTGGTCGCCAAGGACAAGCGCATCACTGCCAAGCACATCCGTGAACTGGCGGAATCGGGCACCGAATCCATCGTCGTGCCGGAAGATTTCCTGGTCGGCCGCGTCATTGCCACCCAGATCGTCGATCAGGACAGCGGCGAAATCCTGGCCAACGCCAACGACGAAATCACCGAAGACCTGCTGGCCAAGCTGTCGGCGGCCGGTGTCGGCGACATCACTACGCTGTACACCAACGATCTGGATCGCGGCCCCTACATTTCGCAGACGCTGCGCACTGACGAAACCGCTGACCAGTGGTCGGCGCGCGTGGCCATCTACCGCATGATGCGTCCGGGCGAGCCGCCCACGGAAGACGCGGTGGAAACGCTGTTCCACGGTCTGTTCTACTCGGAAGAGCGCTACGACCTGTCGGCGGTCGGCCGCATGAAGTTCAACCGTCGCGTCGGTCGTGACGAGATCGAGGGCGCGGCCACGCTTTCGAATGACGACATCGTCGATGTCATTCGCATCCTGGTGGACCTGCGCAACGGCAAGGGTGAGATCGACGATATCGATCACCTCGGCAACCGTCGCGTGCGTTCGGTCGGCGAACTGGCCGAGAACCAGTTCCGCGCAGGTCTGGTGCGTGTCGAGCGTGCGGTGAAGGAACGCCTGTCGCAGGCAGAGTCCGACAACCTGATGCCGCATGACCTGATCAATGCCAAGCCGATTTCGGCCGCGATCAAGGAGTTCTTCGGTTCCAGCCAGCTGTCGCAGTTCATGGACCAGACCAACCCGCTGTCGGAAATCACGCACAAGCGTCGCGTGTCCGCACTGGGCCCGGGCGGTCTGACCCGCGAGCGCGCAGGCTTCGAAGTGCGCGACGTGCATCCGACTCACTATGGCCGCGTGTGCCCGATCGAAACGCCGGAAGGCCCGAACATCGGTCTGATCAACTCGCTTGCGCTGTATGCCCGCACCAACAAGTACGGTTTCCTTGAGACGCCGTACCGCCGCGTGGATGCCGGTCATGTGACCGAGCAGATCGACTTCCTGTCGGCGATCGAAGAAGGCAAGTACGTGATCGCCCAGGCGAACGCTTCGCTGGATGGCGAAGGCGCGCTGAGCGACGAACTGGTGTCCTGCCGTCACAAGGGTGAATTCCAGCTGTCGACGCCGGACCAGGTCCAGTACATGGACATCGCGCCGGGTCAGATCGTGTCGGTCGCTGCATCGCTGATTCCGTTCCTGGAACACGATGATGCGAACCGTGCGCTGATGGGCGCCAACATGCAGCGTCAGGCCGTGCCCTGCCTGCGTCCGGAAAAGGCCTTCGTCGGTACCGGCATCGAGCGCACCGTGGCGGTCGACTCGGGTACGGCGGTGCAGGCACTGCGCGGCGGTGTGGTCGACTACGTCGATGCCAGCCGCGTCGTGGTCCGTGTCAACGACGAGGAAACGGTGCCGGGTGAAGTCGGCGTCGATATCTACAACCTGGTCAAGTACACCCGTTCGAATCAGAACACCAACATCAACCAGCGTCCGGTCGTGAAGATCGGCGACATCATCGCCAAGGGCGACGTGGTGGCCGACGGCGCCTCGACCGACCTCGGCGAACTGGCGCTTGGCCAGAACATGCTGGTCGCGTTCATGCCGTGGAACGGCTACAACTTCGAAGATTCGATCCTGCTGTCCGAGCGCGTCGTCGCCGAAGACCGCTTCACGTCGATCCACATCGAAGAGCTGACCGTGGTCGCGCGTGACACCAAGCTGGGCCCTGAGGAAATCACCCGCGACATCGCGTCGCTCGGTGAAGCCCAGCTCGGCCGTCTCGACGAATCCGGCATCGTGTACATCGGTGCCGAGGTCGAAGCCGGTGACGTGCTGGTGGGCAAGGTGACGCCGAAGGGCGAAACCCAGCTGACCCCGGAAGAGAAGCTGCTGCGCGCCATCTTCGGCGAGAAGGCTTCGGACGTGAAGGACACCTCGCTGCGCGTGCCCTCCGGCATGAACGGCACGGTGATCGACGTGCAGGTGTTCACCCGCGAAGGCATCGAGCGCGACAAGCGCGCGCAGTCCATCATCGACGACATGCTGCGCGGCTACCGCCAGGATCTGGGCGACCAGATGCGCATCGTCGAGCGCGACACCTTCGCCCGTATCGAGCGCCTGCTGATCGGTCGCGTCGCCAACGGCGGCCCGAAGCGTCTGGCCAAGGGCGCGACCATCACGCGTGAATACCTGGACGGCGTCGAGCCGCACAGCTGGTTCGACATCCGCATGGCCGAAGAGGACATCGCGGCGCAGCTGGAAAGCCTGCGCGAATCGCTGGAAAAGACCCGCACCGACTTCGATCTCGCCTTCGAGCTGAAGAAGAAGAAGCTCACCCAGGGCGATGAACTGCCGCCGGGCGTGCAGAAGATGGTCAAGGTCTATCTGGCGGTGAAGCGTCGCCTGCAGCCGGGTGACAAGATGGCCGGCCGTCACGGCAACAAGGGTGTGGTGTCCAAGATCACGCCGATCGAAGACATGCCCTACATGGAAGACGGCACCTCGGTCGACATCGTGCTGAACCCGCTGGGCGTGCCGTCGCGGATGAACATCGGTCAGATCCTGGAAACCCACCTCGGCATGGCCGCGCGTGGTCTGGGCAAGAAGATCGATGCCATGCTGCGCCGTCAGGCCAATATCGCCGAGCTGCGCGGTTTCCTCGACGAGATCTACAACCGCAGCGGCAGCGCCGAGGACATCGGTTCGCTGAACGACGGTGAAGTGATGGAACTGGCCAGCAACCTGAAGTTCGGCGTGCCGTTCGCGACGCCGGTGTTCGACGGTGCGCACGAAGCCGAAATCCGTCGCATGCTGGAACTGGCTGACATGCCTTCGGGCGGCCAGATGACGCTGTACGACGGCCGCACCGGCGAGGCGTTCGAACGCCAGGTCACCGTGGGCTACATGCACGTGCTGAAGCTGCACCACCTTGTCGACGACAAGATGCACGCCCGTTCGACCGGCCCGTACTCGCTGGTGACCCAGCAGCCGCTGGGCGGCAAGGCGCAGTTCGGTGGTCAGCGTTTCGGTGAAATGGAAGTGTGGGCGCTGGAAGCGTACGGCGCCTCCTACACGCTGCAGGAAATGCTCACCGTGAAGTCCGATGACGTGACCGGCCGTACCAAGGTCTATGAAAACATCGTCAAGGGCGAGCACAAGATCGATGCCGGCATGCCGGAGTCGTTCAACGTGCTGGTGAAGGAAATCCGGTCTCTGGCCATCGACATTGATTTGGAGCGGTTCTAGGACTGGGCGCGAAAGCGTTCCGCCTAGCCCCTAGCCACTAGCCCCAAAGGAGTTGCCATGAAAGCATTGCTGGATCTTTTCAAGCAGGTCACGCAGGAAGAAGAGTTCGACGCGATCACCATCGGTCTCGCGTCGCCGGACAAGATCCGTTCCTGGTCCTACGGCGAAGTCAAGAAGCCGGAAACCATCAACTACCGCACCTTCAAGCCGGAGCGGGATGGTCTGTTCTGCGCCAAGATCTTCGGCCCGGTCAAGGATTACGAGTGCCTGTGCGGCAAGTACAAGCGCCTGAAGCACCGCGGTGTCATCTGCGAGAAGTGCGGCGTTGAAGTCACGCTGTCCAAGGTGCGTCGCGAGCGCATGGGCCACATCGAGCTGGCCAGCCCGACCGCGCACATCTGGTTCCTGAAGTCGCTGCCGTCGCGTCTGGGCATGGTGCTCGACATGACGCTGCGCGACATCGAGCGCGTGCTGTACTTCGAAGGCTATGTCGTCGTCGACCCGGGCATGACCCCGCTGAACCGCGGTCAGCTGCTGTCGGAAGACGACTACCTGGCCAAGGTCGAAGAGTACGGCGACGATTTCACCGCGTTCATGGGTGCGGAAGGCGTGCGCGGCATGCTGCGTTCGCTCGACCTGAACCGTGAAGTCGAGAAGCTTCGCGGCGAGCTGGAAGCCACCAGCTCCGAAGCGAAGATGAAGAAGATTTCCAAGCGTCTGAAGATTCTGGAAGGCTTCCAGCATTCGGGCATCAAGCCCGAGTGGATGATTCTGGAAGTGCTGCCGGTGCTGCCGCCGGACCTGCGTCCGCTGGTGCCGCTGGACGGTGGCCGCTTCGCGACCTCGGATCTGAACGACCTGTACCGCCGCGTCATTAACCGCAACAACCGTCTGAAGCGTCTGCTCGAGCTGAAGGCGCCTGAAATCATCGTGCGCAACGAAAAGCGCATGCTGCAGGAAGCGGTGGATTCGCTGCTCGACAACGGCCGTCGCGGCAAGGCGATGACCGGCGCCAACAAGCGCCCGCTGAAGTCGCTGGCCGACATGATCAAGGGCAAGGGCGGTCGTTTCCGTCAGAACCTGCTGGGCAAGCGCGTCGACTACTCCGGCCGTTCGGTCATCGTGGTCGGTCCGCAGCTCAAGCTGCACCAGTGCGGCCTGCCGAAGAAGATGGCGCTCGAGCTGTTCAAGCCCTTCATCTTCAACAAGCTCGAACTGAACGGCATGGCGACCACCATCAAGGCCGCCAAGAAGCTGGTCGAGCAGGAAGTGCCGGAGGTGTGGGACATCCTCGAAGAGGTGATCCGCGAACATCCGGTCATGCTGAACCGCGCGCCGACGCTGCACCGTCTCGGCATCCAGGCGTTCGAACCGACCCTGATCGAAGGCAAGGCCATTCAGCTGCACCCGCTGGTCTGCGTGGCGTTCAACGCCGACTTCGACGGTGACCAGATGGCCGTCCACGTGCCGCTGTCGCTGGAAGCGCAGATGGAAGCGCGCACGCTGATGCTGGCATCGAACAACGTGCTGTCGCCCGCCAACGGCGAGCCGATCATCGTGCCGTCGCAGGACATCGTGCTGGGTCTGTACTACGCCACCCGCGCCAAGATCAATGGCAAGGGCGAGGGCATGATGTTCGCGAACGTGAACGAAATGCGTCGCGCCTACGAAAACGGTTTCGTCGAGCTGCACTCGAAGGTGTCGGTGCGCATCCGCGAAGTTGAGGTCGTCGACGGTGAGAAGCGCGAGAAGATCACGCGTTACGACACCACGGTCGGTCGCGCCATGCTGGCGGAAATCCTGCCGCCGGGCCTGCCGTTCTCGGTGCTCGACAAGCCGCTGAAGAAGAAGGAAATCTCGAAGCTGGTGAACCACAGCTTCCGTCGCTGCGGCCTGCGTGAAACCGTCATCTTCGCCGACAAGCTGATGCAGTCGGGCTTCGGTCTGGCTACCCGCGCCGGTATCTCGATCGCGGTGAAGGACATGCTGGTGCCGGACGCCAAGCACACCATCATCGGTGCGGCCGAAGCGGAAGTGAAGGAAATCGCCCAGCAGTACACCTCCGGTCTGGTGACCGACGGCGAGCGCTACAACAAGGTGGTGGATATCTGGGGTCGTGCCGGTGACCAGGTCGCGAAGGCGATGATGGACCAGCTCGGTCAGGAAGACACCGTCGACCGCAACGGCAATACGGTGAAGCAGGAGTCGTTCAACTCCATCTACATGATGGCCGACTCCGGCGCCCGCGGTTCCGCTGCCCAGATCCGTCAGCTGGCCGGTATGCGGGGCCTGATGGCGAAGCCGGATGGCTCCATCATCGAAACGCCGATCACGACCAACTTCCGCGAAGGTCTGAACGTTCTGCAGTACTTCATCTCGACGCACGGTGCCCGTAAGGGTCTGGCCGATACGGCGCTGAAGACCGCGAACTCCGGTTACCTGACCCGTCGTCTGGTCGACGTGACCCAGGATCTGGTGGTCACCGAGGACGATTGCGGCACGTCCGAAGGCTTCGTGATGAAGGCGCTGGTCGAAGGCGGTGAAGTGATCGAGCCGCTGCGCGAGCGCGTGCTGGGTCGCGTTACTGCGGCTGACGTCGTCAATCCTGAAACCCAGGAAACCGTGATTTTCGCCGGCGAGCTGATCGACGAAGACCGTTGTGACCTGATGGATTCGCTCGGCGTCGATGAGGTGAAGGTGCGTACGCCGCTGACCTGCGAAACCCGCTACGGCCTGTGCGCCCAGTGCTATGGCCGCGATCTCGGCCGTGGCCAGATCGTGAATGCCGGCGAGGCGGTGGGCGTGATCGCTGCGCAGTCGATCGGCGAACCGGGCACGCAGCTGACCATGCGTACCTTCCACGTCGGTGGTGCCGCGTCGCGAGCCGCAGCAGCCAGTGGCGTCGAAGCGAAGAGCGCAGGTGTCATCCGCTTCACGCAGAACATGCGCTATGTCACCAGCGCAAAGAACGAAAAGATCGTCATCGCCCGCAGCGCCGAAATCATCATTACCGATGATCATGGCCGCGAGCGTGAGCGTCACAAGGTGCCGTACGGTGCGACGCTGCAGGTCGACGAAGGTCAGACCATCAAAGCCGGTACTGGCCTGGCGACCTGGGATCCGCATACCCGCCCCATCATTACCGAGTACTCGGGCATCGTGCGCTTCGAACACGTCGAAGAAGGCGTGACCGTGGCAAAGCAGGTCGATGACGTGACCGGCCTTACGACGCTGGTGGTTATCGACCCGAAGCGTCGCAGCACCAGCACCAAGGGCCTGCGCCCGCAGGTGAAGCTGCTGACCGAGTCGGGCGACGAGGTGAAGATCGCTGGCACCGATACGCCTGTGTCCATCACCTTCCAGGTGGGCTGCATCATCACGGTGAAGGATGGTCAGGCAGTTTCGGTGGGTGACGTGCTGGCCCGCATCCCGCAAGAATCGGCAAAGACCCGCGACATTACCGGGGGTCTGCCGCGCGTGGCCGAGCTGTTCGAAGCCCGTTCGCCGAAGGACGCCGGTCTGCTGGCCGAAGTCACCGGTACGGTGTCGTTCGGCAAGGACACCAAGGGCAAGCAGCGTCTGGTCATCACTGAGCCGGATGGCACGGTGAATGAGTTCCTGATCCCGAAGGACAAGCACGTCACCGTGCACGACGGTCAGGTGGTGAACAAGGGCGAAGTGATCGTCGACGGCGCGGTCGAACCGCACGACATCCTGCGTCTGAAGGGCGTCGAGGAACTGGCGCGCTACATCATCGACGAAGTGCAGGACGTGTACCGTCTGCAGGGCGTGAAGATCAACGACAAGCACATCGAGGTGATCGTCCGCCAGATGCTGCGTCGTGTGGTCATCGTCGATGCGGGTGATTCGAAGTTCATTCGCGAGGAACAGGTCGAGCGTTCGGAAGTGCTGGACGAGAACGATCGTCTGGTTGCCGAAGGCAAGCGTCCGGCCGAGTACCAGTACATGCTGCTCGGTATCACCAAGGCGTCGCTGTCTACCGATTCGTTCATCTCCGCCGCTTCCTTCCAGGAAACGACGCGCGTGCTGACCGAAGCGGCCATCATGGGCAAGCGCGACGAGCTGCGCGGCCTGAAGGAAAACGTCATCGTCGGTCGTCTGATTCCGGCCGGTACTGGTCTGGCTTATCACCGGACCCGCCGTGCCCAGACGTCCGGGGATGATGCCGCCGCCGCTGATCGCCTGCTTTTCGGCGACGATCCGGTGACTGCCGAAGCCGATGCAGGCGAGGCGCAGCAGTAAGTAGTCTGAGTGTTGCAGTCCGGATCAGCCCAGGGTAGCCGGCTAGGTGCCCAGGGTTGACCCGATTGTTTTTATGTGCCTATAATCCGGCCTCTTTGTGGGTCCGCCAACCGTAGCGGGCCCGAGGCGAACGAGTCGCGGAGGCGGGCCACTGGATAGGCGTCGCCTCCGGTCTTTTGGAATCTCGAAAAAATGCCAACCATCAATCAGCTTGTACGCAAGCCGCGCACTTCGCCGGTAAGCAAGTCCAAGGTGCCGGCTCTCGAAGCTTGCCCGCAAAAGCGTGGTGTCTGCACCCGCGTCTACACCACGACCCCGAAGAAGCCGAACTCGGCGCTGCGTAAGGTCGCCAAGGTTCGCCTGACCAACGGTTTCGAAGTGATTTCGTACATCGGTGGTGAGGGTCACAACCTGCAGGAGCACTCGGTTGTGCTGATTCGCGGCGGCCGTGTTAAGGATCTTCCGGGTGTCCGTTATCACATCGTGCGCGGTTCTCTGGATCTTCAGGGTGTGAAGGACCGGAAGCAGTCCCGTTCGAAGTACGGCGCCAAGCGTCCGAAGAAAGCGTAACAGCAGAGATTGAGGGGTTAAGAATATGCCGCGTCGTCGCGAAGTACCGAAACGGGACATCCTGCCGGATCCGAAGTTTGGCAGCGTTGACCTGTCCAAGTTTGTCAATGTGCTCATGTCCGCCGGCAAGAAGTCGGTTGCGGAGCGCATCGTTTATGGCGCCTTTGATCAGATCAAGGCCAAGAGTGGCAAGGATCCGCTCGAGGTGTTTGCTCAGGCGATCAATAACGTGAAGCCGGTTGTGGAAGTGAAGAGCCGCCGCGTGGGTGGTGCCAACTACCAGGTGCCGGTGGAAGTCCGTCCGTCTCGTCGCATGGCGCTGTCGATGCGCTGGCTGCGCGAAGCGGCCCGCAAGCGTTCGGAGAAGTCGATGGGTCTGCGCCTGGCAGCCGAGCTGCTGGAGGCCTCCGAAGGTCGTGGCGCTGCGATGAAGAAGCGCGACGAGGTTCACCGGATGGCTGACGCGAACAAGGCGTTCTCGCACTTCCGCTTCTGATTCAAAGATTTGCTTAATTGACTTGGCCGCCACTTGTGGCGGCCTCTTGTTTCAAAGGACTGTATCGTGGCACGCAAGACACCGATCGAGCGCTACCGGAATATCGGCATTTCGGCGCACATTGACGCTGGCAAGACGACGACGACCGAGCGGATTCTTTACTACACCGGCGTCAACCACAAGCTGGGCGAAGTGCACGACGGTGCGGCCACGACGGACTGGATGGAGCAGGAGCAGGAGCGCGGCATCACCATCACCTCTGCTGCCGTGACCACCTTCTGGAAGGGCATGGGCGGTAACTTCCCCGAGCATCGCGTCAACATCATTGACACTCCGGGTCACGTTGACTTCACCATCGAAGTCGAGCGTTCGATGCGTGTGCTCGACGGCGCCTGCATGGTTTATTGCGCGGTCGGTGGTGTTCAGCCTCAGTCCGAAACGGTGTGGCGTCAGGCAAATAAGTATGGCGTGCCGCGTCTGGCCTTCGTGAACAAGATGGACCGTACCGGTGCCAACTTCTTCAAGGTCTACGAACAGCTGAAGACCCGCCTGAGCGCCAATCCGGTGCCGGTTGTCATCCCCATTGGTGCGGAAGAGAACTTCAAGGGTGTTGTTGATCTGATCAAGATGAAGGCCATCATTTGGGATGAGGCTTCTCAGGGCATCAAGTTTGCCTACGAGGACATCCCGGCTGATCTGCAGGACAGCGCTGAAGAGTGGCGTGAAAAGATGGTCGAGGCGGCTGCCGAGTCGACCGAAGAAATGATGAACAAGTATCTGGAGAGCGGTGAGCTGTCCGAGGCTGACATCATTCAGGGTTTGCGTACCCGCACCATCGCTGGCGAAATCCACCCGATGCTGTGTGGCACCGCGTTCAAGAACAAGGGTGTGCAGCGCATGCTGGATGCCGTGGTCGAATTCCTGCCGTCGCCGGTCGATATTCCGCCGGTCAAGGGCCTGGGTGAAGACGAAGAGCAGGTTGAGCGCAAGGCGGCTGACGACGAAAAGTTCTCGGCGCTGGCGTTCAAGCTGATGTCTGACAAATATGTCGGTCAGCTCACTTTCATTCGCGTGTATTCGGGTGTCCTGAAGTCTGGCGACACGGTGTACAACCCGGTCAAGGGCAAGAAGGAACGTATCGGTCGTCTGGTGCAGATGCACGCGAATGATCGCCAGGAAATCGAAGAAGTGCGCGCCGGCGACATCGCCGCTGCGATCGGCCTGCAGTCGGTGACCACTGGTGAAACGCTGTGTGATCCGGATGCGGAAGTAACGCTCGAGCGCATGGAGTTCCCGGAGCCGGTGATTCACGTCGCGGTTGAGCCGAAGACCAAGGGCGACCAGGAAAAAATGGGTCTGGCGCTGGGTCGTCTGGCGCAGGAAGATCCGTCCTTCCGCGTGCGCACCGACGAAGAATCCGGTCAGACCGTGATTTCGGGTATGGGCGAGCTCCACCTTGAAATCATCGTGGATCGCATGAAGCGCGAATTTGGCGTCGAAGCCAACGTGGGTGCGCCGCAGGTGGCCTATCGCGAAGCCGTGCGCAAAGCGGTTGAGCAGGAAGGCAAGTTCGTCAAGCAGTCCGGTGGTCGTGGTCAGTACGGTCATGTCTGGATCAAGCTGGAGCCGAACGAGCCGGGCAAGGGTTATCAGTTCGTTGATGCGATCAAGGGCGGTACCGTGCCCCGCGAATTTATCCCGGCGGTCGACAAGGGTCTGCAGGAAACGCTGCCGAATGGCGTGCTGGCCGGCTTCCCTGTCGTCGATGTCAAGGTGACGCTGTTCGACGGCTCCTACCACGACGTCGATTCGAACGAAAACGCGTTCAAGATGGCGGCTTCGATGGCCTTCAAGGATGCGATGCGCAAGGCCAGCCCGGTTCTGCTTGAGCCGATGATGGCTGTGGAAGTCGAAACGCCGGAAGACTACATGGGTAACGTCATGGGTGACCTGTCGGGTCGTCGCGGCATTGTCCAGGGCATGGAAGACATGCCCGGTGGCATCAAGGCGATCAAGGCGGAAGTTCCGCTGGCTGCCATGTTCGGTTACTCGACCACGCTGCGTTCGCTGAGCCAGGGTCGTGCGACTTATTCGATGGAATTCAAGCATTACGCGGAAGCGCCCAAGAACGTCGCTGACGCCATCATCAACAAGAAGTAATCAGTAATCAGAGGCTAGAGAAATGGCAAAGGGAAAGTTTGAGCGCACCAAGCCGCACGTGAACGTGGGCACGATTGGTCACGTTGACCATGGCAAGACGACGCTGACGGCGGCGATCACGACGATTCTGTCGTCGAAGTTCGGTGGTGAGGCGAAGGCCTACGATCAGATTGATGCGGCGCCGGAAGAGAAGGCGCGTGGTATCACGATCAACACCGCGCACGTTGAGTACGAGACGGCCACCCGCCACTACGCTCACGTTGATTGCCCGGGTCACGCTGACTACGTGAAGAACATGATTACCGGTGCTGCGCAGATGGACGGCGCGATTCTGGTGTGTTCGGCTGCTGACGGCCCGATGCCGCAGACCCGCGAGCACATCCTGCTGGCCCGTCAGGTTGGCGTGCCGTACATCGTGGTGTTCCTGAACAAGTGCGACATGGTCGACGACGCCGAGCTGCTCGAACTGGTCGAAATGGAAGTGCGCGAACTGCTGTCGAAGTACGACTTCCCGGGTGATGACGTGCCCATCGTCAAGGGCTCGGCTCTGAAGGCGCTGGAAGGTGACAAGACCGACCTGGGCGAAGGCGCGATCCTGGCGCTGGCCGATGCGCTGGACAGCTACATCCCGACGCCGGAGCGCGCGGTGGATGGGGCCTTCCTGATGCCGATCGAAGACGTGTTCTCGATCTCGGGTCGTGGCACCGTGGTGACCGGCCGTATCGAACGCGGCATCGTGAAGGTTGGTGAAGAAATCGAAATCGTCGGTATCAAGCCGACGGTGAAGACCACCTGCACCGGCGTGGAAATGTTCCGCAAGCTGCTGGATCAGGGCCAGGCAGGTGACAACGTGGGCGTGCTGCTGCGCGGCACCAAGCGTGAAGACGTTGAGCGTGGTCAGGTGCTGGCCAAGCCGGGTTCGATCAAGCCGCACACCCACTTCACGGCCGAGATCTACGTGCTGTCGAAGGATGAAGGTGGTCGTCACACCCCGTTCTTCAACGGTTATCGCCCGCAGTTCTACTTCCGCACGACGGACGTGACTGGCGCGATCGATCTGCCGGAAGGCACCGAGATGGTGATGCCGGGTGACAACGTTTCGATCACGGTGAAGCTGATCGCCCCGATCGCGATGGAAGAAGGTCTGCGCTTCGCGATCCGCGAAGGTGGTCGCACCGTCGGCGCCGGCGTGGTTGCCAAGATCGTCGAGTAAGTAGTACACTCGCTAGCTTTTGTGCCGGGCGGCCTCGTGTCGTCCGGCTTTGCTCTTTCGCTCTTTGGGAAAAACCAATGCAAAGCCAGAAGATCCGTATCCGCCTCAAGGCATTTGACTATCGTCTGATCGATCAGTCGGCTCTGGAGATTGTGGATACCGCAAAGCGTACCGGTGCCGTTGTTCGTGGCCCGGTTCCGCTGCCGACCCGCATCGAGCGTTTCAACGTGCTGCGTTCGCCGCACGTGAACAAGACCTCGCGCGACCAGTTCGAAATCCGCACCCATGTCCGCCTGATGGACATCATCGACCCCACCGACAAGACGGTTGATGCGCTGATGAAACTGGATCTGCCTGCGGGCGTGGATGTCGAGATCAAGCTTCAGTAAGAGCAGTCTTTTCCGGCGTTCTTTTTGCCGGTAAGCGTCATCGGATTTCCGGTGGCAGTTGAAACGGATCCCGGTCAATCGCAACCGGGATGAGGAGAAAAACATGAGTCTAGGCCTTGTGGGTCGCAAGGTCGGCATGACGCGTATCTTCACCGACGACGGTCAAACCGTTCCGGTGACGGTCGTGGATGTGTCGAACAACCGCGTTACCCAGATCAAGACGGCAGAAACCGATGGTTATACGTCGGTGCAGGTCGCTTTCGGCAAGCGTCGCGCTACCCGCGTGAACAAAGCCGCCGCAGGTCATTTCGCCAAGGCAGGTGTCGAGGCCGGTGAAGTGCTGCGCGAATTCCGTGTCGATGCGGAAAAGCTCGCCCAGTTCAAGGCGGGTGATGTCATCAGTGCCGCTTCGGTGTTCGCGGTGGGCCAGAAGGTCGATGTGACGGGTACGTCCATCGGTAAGGGCTTCGCCGGTGCCATCAAGCGCCACAACTTCTCGTCCAACCGTGCTTCGCACGGTAACTCGATTTCGCACAATTCGCCGGGTTCCATCGGTATGGCGCAGGATCCGGGTCGCGTTTTCCCGGGCAAGCGCATGGCCGGTCACCTCGGTGATGCCAAGAGCACCCAGCAGGGTCTGGAGGTCGTGCGTATCGACGAGGCCCGTCAGCTGCTGCTCATCAAGGGCGCAATTCCGGGTTCCAAGGGCGGGGACGTAATCGTCCTGCCGGCGGTCAAGGGCTGAGGAGAGCGCGATGGCTGAACTGAAGGTTTTGAATGACGCAGGCCAGCAGGCGTCCACGGTGCAGGCACCGGACGCGCTGTTCGCTCGCGAGTACAACGAAGCGCTGGTGCATCAGCTGGTTGTGGCCTATCAGGCCAACGCCCGCCAGGGTACCCGCGCACAGAAGGACCGTACCCTGGTCAAGCACACCACGCGCAAGCCGTGGCGTCAGAAGGGTACTGGCCGGGCTCGTGCCGGTATGTCGTCCAGCCCGCTGTGGCGTGGCGGCGGCCGCATTTTCCCGAATTCGCCCGACGAGAATTTCTCGCAGAAGGTCAACCGCAAGATGTATCGCGCCGGTATCGCCGCGATCCTGTCGCAGCTGGCCCGCGAGGACCGCATCGCCGTGGTCGAGAACTTCAATGTCGATGCGCCGAAGACCAAGCTGCTGTCCAGCAAGCTGAAGAGCATGGGCCTGGAGTCCGTGCTTGTGATCACCGACGAACTCGATGAGAACCTGTTCCTGTCGTCGCGCAACCTGCACAACGTGCTGGTTCTTGAAGCGCACGAGACGGATCCGGTTTCGCTCATCCGCTTCGGCAAGGTGCTGGTCACGCGCAGCGCGATGAGCAAATTCGAGGAGATGTGGGCATGAGCAACTTTTCGCAGGAAAGGCTGATGCAGGTTCTGCTCGCGCCGCAGATTTCCGAGAAGGCGACCTTCATTGCCGACCGCAACAACCAGGTCGTGTTCAAGGTTGCTCCGGATGCTACCAAGCCGGAAATCAAGGCCGCGGTCGAACTGCTGTTCAGCAAGGGCGACAACAAGGTTGAAGTCCTGTCGGTTCAGGTTCTGAATGTCAAGGGCAAGATCAAGCGTTTCGGTCGCACGTTCGGCCGTCGCAGCGACTGGAAGAAGGCCTTTGTCCGGATCAAGCCGGGCCAGGACATCGAGTTCGCTGAAGGAGGGGCTGTCTAATGGCACTCGTCAAAGTCAAGCCGACTTCGGCTGGCCGTCGTGCGGTCGTCAAGGTCGTCCACGAGCATCTTTACAAGGGTCGTCCGGTTGATTCGCTGACCGAAACCCAGAGCAAGACCTCGGGTCGCAATAATCACGGTCGCATCACCACCCGACACAAGGGCGGTGGTCATCGCCAGCAGTACCGCGTGATCGATTTCCGTCGCAACAAGGACGGCATCGTGGCAAAGGTCGAGCGTATCGAGTACGACCCGAACCGTTCGGCTCACATCGCGCTGCTGTGCTACGCAGATGGCGAACGCCGTTACATCATCGCCCCGAAGGGCATGGTGGTTGGTCAGGAAGTTGTCAGCGGTTCGGAAGCGCCGATCAAGTCCGGCAATACGCTCCCGCTGCGCAATATTCCTGTGGGTTCGACCATCCACTGCATCGAAATGACGCCGGGCAAGGGTGCGCAACTTGCGCGCGCTGCAGGTACCTCGGTGCAGCTGCTCGCTCGCGAAGGCAGCTACGCCCAGCTGCGTCTGCGATCCGGTGAAATCCGGCGCGTGCATGTCGAGTGCCGCGCGACCATCGGTGAAGTGGGTAACGAAGAAAACAACCTGCGCAAGCTTGGCAAGGCCGGCGCAACCCGTTGGCGCGGTGTGCGCCCGACCGTTCGCGGTACCGCGATGAACCCGATCGATCACCCGCACGGTGGTGGTGAAGGTCGCACTGGCGAAGGTCGCGTTCCGGTCAGCCCGTGGGGTCAGCCCACCAAGGGCTACCGCACCCGCAGCAACAAGCGCACGAGCAACATGATCGTGCAGCGCCGCTACAAGCGATAAGAGGTAGGCAATGGCACGTTCAATCAAGAAAGGCCCGTTCGTCGACGCCCACCTGCTGGCCAAGGTGGATTCGGCCCGCGCGTCGAATGACAAGCGTCCGATCAAGACCTGGTCGCGTCGTTCGACCGTTCTGCCGGACTTCATCGGTCTCACCATCGCCGTGCATAACGGTCGCCAGCACATTCCGGTCTATGTTTCTGAAAACATGGTCGGTCACAAGCTGGGCGAGTTCGCGCTGACCCGTACGTTCAAGGGTCACACCGCGGGCAAGAAAGCGAAGAAGTAAGGAGCGATGACAATGGAAACCCGTGCAAGTCTTCGCGGCGTGCGCCTGTCGGCGCAGAAGGGTCGGCTGGTTGCCGATCTGATCCGCGGTAAGTCGGTTGGTCAGGCTCTGAACATTCTGGCTTTCAGCCCCAAGAAGGGCGCCAAGATCATCAAGAAGGTCGTCGAATCCGCAATCGCAAACGCCGAGCACAACGACGGCGCCGATATCGACAGCCTCAAGGTGAAGACCATTTACGTGGAAAAGGGTGTGGTGCTCAAGCGCTTCACCGCCCGGGCCAAGGGTCGCGGCAATCGCATCATTAAGCCGACCTGCCACGTGTTCGTCACGGTTGGAGACTGAAGGTTATGGGACAGAAGATTCATCCGACCGGCTTCCGTCTGGCGGTCACGCATAACTGGGCCTCGCGCTGGTTCGCCTCCAGCAAGGACTTCCCGCGCATGCTCAACCAGGACCTCGAGGTCCGCGCCTTTCTGAAGAAGAAGCTGGCGCACGCTTCGGTGGGTCGTGTGGTTATCGAGCGCCCGGCGAAGAACGCCCGCATCACCGTGTACTCGGCCCGTCCGGGCGTGGTGATCGGCAAGAAGGGCGAAGAGATCGAACTGATCAAGGCCCAGCTTGGCAAGATGATGGGCGTGCCGGTGCACGTGAACATCGAAGAAATCCGCAAGCCGGAAATCGATGCTCAACTGATCGCCGACTCGATCGCCCAGCAGCTCGAGAAGCGGATCATGTTCCGCCGTGCGATGAAGCGCGCGATGCAGAATGCGATGCGCCTCGGCGCACAGGGCATCAAGATCATGTCGTCGGGTCGTCTGAACGGCATTGAAATCGCCCGTCGCGAGTGGTATCGCGAAGGACGTGTGCCGCTGCACACCCTGCGCGCCGACATCGATTACGGTACGTCGGAAGCCAAGACCACCTACGGTGTGATCGGTATCAAGGTGTGGGTGTTCAAGGGCGAAATGCTTGCCCGCGGCGAAGCGCCGGCAGTTACCGAAGAAAACGACAATGCACGTCGCCCGCGTCGTGATGGCCGTCGCCCGGAAGGCGACAACCGTCCGGCAGGTCGTCGTCCCGCCCGTGATGCGAAGCCGGAAGGCGGCGCTGCGGCCGGTGATGCCGACGTGAAGTCCACTCAGCAACGAGTCAGAAAGTCAGGAGCTAGCAATGCTGCAGCCGGCGAGAAGAAAGTACCGTAAGGAGCAGAAGGGCCGCAACACGGGTCTCGCCACCCGCGGTACCAAGGTTTCCTTTGGCGAGTACGGCCTCAAGGCCACTTCGCGCGGTCGTCTGACGGCTCGTCAGATTGAGTCCGCTCGTCGTGCGATGACGCGTCACATCAAGCGCGGTGGTCGTATCTGGATTCGCATTTTCCCGGACAAACCGATTTCGAAGAAGCCGGCGGAAGTGCGTATGGGTAACGGCAAGGGTAATCCGGAGTACTGGGTTGCCGAGATTCAGCCGGGCAAGGTGCTGTACGAGATGGATGGCGTCGACGAAGCGCTGGCACGCGAGGCGTTCCGCCTGGCAGCTGCCAAGCTCCCGCTCGAAACCACCTTTGTCGTGCGTCAGCTGGGGTAAGCGATGAAAGCCAAGGATCTGCGGACGAAAGATGCCGCTGAATTGAATAAGGAGCTGATGGATCTTCTGAAGGCGCAGTTTTCGCTGCGCATGCAGAAAGCCACCCAGCAGCTGACCAATACCAGCCAGCTGAAGAATGTGCGTCGCGACATCGCGCGCGTTCGCACTCTGCTGGAACAGAAAGCGAGCGCGAAATGAGCGAGACCAATCAAAAGGTCCATCGCACGCTGGTTGGCCGTGTGGTCAGCGACAAGATGGACAAGACCGTGACCGTGCTGGTCGAGCGCCGCGTGAAGCATCCGCTCTACGGCAAGGTGATCATGCGGTCGAAGAAGTACCACGCCCACGTGGAAGGCCTCGAAGCGCATGAAGGCGATCTGGTGCAGATCGAAGAATGCCGCCCGATCAGCCGTACCAAGGCGTGGAAGGTTACCCAGGTCGTTGAACAGGCCCGAGTGATCTGAGGCGTTATTAGAGAGGGGGCTTGCAAGCCCCCTCTTTGCATGCTATTGTTGCGTGCTTTGTTTCACCGAGCCACACGGTTTCGCTGGGCTCGTCCTCACCCTGACGGGTCCAAGACTGTCCGCTCCATGAGCGGGATAAGTTGGAGATAAGAAATGATCCAAATGCAATCCATGCTGAACGTGGCCGATAACACCGGTGCACGCTCTGTCATGTGTATCAAGGTGCTTGGTGGTTCCAAGCGTCGCTATGCCGGTATCGGCGACGTGATCAAGGTCAGCATCAAGGATGCTGCGCCGCGTGGTCGCGTTAAAAAGGGCGAAGTTTACAACGCGGTCGTGGTGCGCACCGCGAAGGGTGTGCGTCGTCCCGATGGTTCGCTGGTGAAGTTCGATGGCAATGCCGCCGTGCTTCTGAATAACAAGCTCGAGCCGATCGGTACCCGCATTTTCGGGCCGGTTACCCGTGAGCTGCGTGGCGAACGTTTCATGAAGATCGTTTCGCTGGCGCCGGAAGTTCTCTGAGGCGAGGCTGGAGAGTCAGATGGAAAAGATTCGCAAAGGCGATGAAGTCATTGTGCTGACCGGTAAGGATCGCGGCCGCCGCGGTACCGTGCTGCGTCGCGTCGACGAGCGCTCTGTCGTGGTTGAAGGTGTCAATCGCGCCAAGAAGCATCAGCGTCCGAACCCGATGAAGGGTCAGCAGGGCGGTATCGTCGAAAAGGAAATGCCGATCGACATTTCGAATGTCGCGCTGTTCAACCCGGCGACTAGCAAGGGTGATCGCGTTGGCATCAAGACGCTTGAAGACGGTACCAAGGTCCGCTTCTTCAAGTCGAATGGCGAGTTGGTCAAGGCTTAAGGAACGACGATGGCGCGCTTGCAAGATTTTTACAAGGCAACCGTTGTGGCCGACCTGACGGCCCGCTTCGGTTACAAGTCGGTGATGGAAGTTCCGCGCATCACCAAAATCACGCTGAATATGGGTGTTGGCGAAGCGGTGGGCGACAAGAAGGTGCTCGAACACGCTGTTGGCGATATGGTCAAGATTGCCGGCCAGAAGCCAGTTGTCACCAAGGCCCGCAAAGCTATCGCCGGTTTCAAGATCCGCGAAGGCTATCCGATCGGTTGCATGGTGACGCTGCGTGGTCCTCGCATGTTCGAATTCCTGGATCGTCTGATCACCGTTGCCATGCCGCGAGTGCGTGACTTCCGTGGTGTTTCCGGCAAGGGCTTCGATGGTCGTGGCAACTACAACATCGGCATCAAAGAGCAGATTATTTTCCCGGAAATCGAGTACGACAAGGTCGACAAGGTTCGCGGGATGAATATCAGCATCACGACGACCGCCAGAACCGACGAGGAAGCCAAGGCTCTGCTCGCCGCGTTCAAGTTCCCGTTCAAGAATTGAGGTTGCCATGGCTAAGTTGGCATTGAAAAACCGTGAAGCGAAGCGTGAGAAGCTGGTGGCGAAGTTCGCTGCAAAGCGTGCTGCGCTCGAAGCCGTCATCGCCGACATGTCGGCAAGCGACGAGGATCGTGCTTCTGCACGCCTGAAGCTGCAGGCGTTCCCGCGCAACGCGAGTCCGACCCGCCTGCGCAATCGTTGCGAGCAGACCGGTCGTCCGCGTGGTGTGTTCCGCAAGTTCGGTCTCTGCCGTAACAAACTGCGTGAAGCGGCCTTCCGGGGTGAAGTGCCCGGCATGGTCAAGGCTAGTTGGTAACAGGGGTACAAGATGAGCATGAGTGATCCGATTGCGGACATGCTGACCCGCATCCGCAATGCACAAATGGCACAGAAGGGCTCTGTTGTCATGCCGTCCTCGAAAATCAAGGTGGCGATCGCCGGGGTGCTGCAGTCCGAAGGTTATATCGACGGTTTCAGCGTGCGCAATGATGATGGCAAGGCTGAGCTGGAGCTGGTCCTGAAGTATTACTCGGGCCGCCCCGTCATCGAGCGCATCGAGCGCATCAGTCGCCCCGGTCTGCGTGTCTACCGCGGTACCGATGATCTGCCGCGCGTGATGAACGGACTGGGTGTGGCCATCGTTTCGACGCCCCGAGGCGTCATGACCGATCGCAAGGCCCGCGCCGAGAAGGTCGGCGGCGAAGTGCTGTGCATCGTGGCCTGAGGAAGAAGACATGTCACGTATCGCAAAGAATCCGGTTGTCGTGCCCAAGGGCGTCGACGTCGCGCTGAACGCCGGCGAACTGTCGGTGAAGGGCCCGCTCGGACAGATCAGCCGCGTGCTGCATCCGAATGTGGCCGTCACTGTCGAAGGCGGCGAAATCCGTTTCGCCCAAATCGAAGGTGCGGTGAACAGTAAGGCGCTTTCCGGCACCATGCGTGCCCTGGTGGCCAACATGGTGGCCGGTGTCACCCAGGGCTTCGAGCGCAAGCTCACCCTGGTTGGTGTGGGTTACAAGGCCCAGGCCCAGGGCGACAAGCTGAATCTGTCGCTTGGTTTCTCGCACCCGGTGGTCCATGAGATGCCTGCGGGTATCAAGGTGGAAACGCCGGCGCCGACCGAAATCCGCGTCAAGGGCGTGGATAAGCAACTGGTCGGTCAGGTTGCCGCCGAAATTCGCGCGTACCGCGAACCCGAGCCCTATAAGGGCAAGGGTGTTCGCTACGCCGATGAGGTGGTGGTGATCAAAGAGACCAAGAAGAAGTAAGGGTGACGAATATGGACAAGAACATCTCCCGTCTGCGCCGGTCGCGTCAGACCCGCGCCCGCATCGCCCAGCTGAAGGCTGTCCGTCTGTCAGTTCATCGCAGCAACAGCCACATCTACGCTCAGGTGTACTCCGGTTGCGGCACGCGCGTGCTGGCATCGGCGTCCACCGTCGAAGAGTCGGTGCGCAAGGAAGTGAGCAATGGCGGCAACGTGAACGCGGCTTCGCTGGTTGGCAAGCTGATCGCCGAGCGCGCCCGTGCCCAGGGTATCGAGCAGGTTGCGTTCGACCGCGGTGGCTTCAAGTACCACGGTCGTATCAAGGCGCTCGCTGAGGCCGCCCGCGAAGGCGGTCTCAAGTTCTAACTGATCAGGCGACTAAAGCGATGGCTAAACCGCAACGCAAGCAAAACCAGGCCCAGGAAGAACGCGACGACGGCCTGCGTGAAAAAATGGTGTCGATCAACCGTGTCACCAAAGTGGTGAAGGGTGGTCGTATTCTGGGTTTCGCAGCGCTCACCGTGGTTGGTGATGGCGATGGCGGAATCGGCATGGGCAAGGGTAAGGCGCGTGAAGTGCCGGTCGCTGTCCAGAAGGCAATGGAAGAAGCGCGCCGCAAGATGGTGCGTGTCAACCTCAGGGATGGCAGCTTTCATCACCCGATCGTCGGCCATCACGGCGCGTCGACCGTGCTGATTCAACCGGCAGCGGCCGGTACCGGCATCATCGCCGGTGGCCCGATGCGCGCCGTGTTCGAAGTGATGGGCGTGACCGATGTGGTCGCCAAGTCGCTCGGCTCGTCGAACCCCTACAACCTCGTGCGCGCCACGCTGAACGGCCTGCTGCGCATGAGCACGCCGTCGGAAGTTGCCGCCAAGCGCGGCAAGACCGTGGCGGAAATTCTCGGCTGAGGTCTGTGATGGCTGAAAAAACTCTGAAGGTCACTCTGGTGAAGAGCCTGATCGGTCGCAAACAGGATCACCGCGCCACCGTGCGCGGCCTGGGTCTGCGCCGTCTGCATCACTCCGTCGTCCTTGAGGACACGCCGGCGGTTCGCGGCATGGTCACCAAGGTGTCCTACCTGCTGAAGGTCGAGGCATAAATGGAACTGAATGACATCAAGCCGGGCGAGGGCTCGAAGCACGCCCGTCGTCGCGTTGGCCGCGGCATGGGCAGCGGTCTGGGCAAGACCTGCGGTCGCGGCCACAAGGGTCAGAAGTCGCGTTCGGGCGGCTGGAAGAGCGTGGGTTTTGAAGGCGGTCAGATGCCGCTGCAGCGTCGTCTGCCGAAGCGTGGTTTCACCTCGCTGACCCGTGCTCGCAACGAAGAAGTGAATCTTTCTTCACTGTCGAAGCTGCCGGTCGAGGATGTGGATCTGCTGGTGCTGAAGCAGTTCGGTCTGGTTTCGCGCGATGCACTGTCGGCCAAGGTTGTGCTGTCGGGTGAAATGACCCGCCGCGTCGTGCTCAAGGGCATTGGCGCGACCAAGGGTGCCCGCGCAGCCATCGAGGCTGCCGGCGGCCAGGTCGGAGAGTAAGCGTTGGCTACTGCCGCCCAGCAGCCGGGTCGTAGCGCAAAGTTCGGTGATCTGTGGCGTCGCCTGTGGTTCCTCGCAGGCGCGTTGCTGGTCTATCGCCTTGGTGCTCACATCCCGGTTCCGGGCATCGATCCTGCACGCCTGGCTGAGCTGTTCCATGGCCAGCAGGGGGGCATACTCGGCGTATTCAACCTGTTCTCGGGTGGCGCGCTGTCGCGTTTCACGATCTTCGCACTGGGGATCATGCCGTACATTTCGGCGTCGATCATCATGCAGCTGCTCACCGTTGCAGTGCCTTCTCTGGAGGCGCTGAAGAAGGAGGGTGAGGCAGGGCGACGCAAGATCACGCAGTACACGCGTTATGGCACGCTTGCGCTTGCGCTGTTCCAGGCCTTCGGTATTTCGGTGGCACTGGAATCTCAGCAGGGGCTGGTGCTGGATCCCGGAATGATGTTCCGCTTCGTGACGATTTCTACCCTTATCACCGGGACGATGTTCCTGATGTGGCTGGGTGAGCAGATTACGGAGCGCGGCATTGGCAACGGCATTTCCATCATCATCTTTGCAGGTATCGCAGCGGGGCTTCCCGGTTCGATCGGTGGTCTGCTGGAGCTGGTGAATACCGGTGCGATGCACGAACTGACCGCGCTGTTCATCGTTGCACTCGTCTTTGCGGTAACGGCAGTCGTGGTGTTCGTGGAACGCGGGCAGCGCAAGATTCTGGTGAATTACGCCAAGCGCCAGGTCGGCAACAAGGTTTATGGGGGCCAGAGTTCCCATCTGCCCTTGAAGCTGAATATGGCTGGTGTGATCCCGCCGATCTTTGCGTCCTCGATCATCCTGTTTCCGGCAACGTTGGCGGGGTGGTTTGCAACCAGTGAAAGTACTCGGTGGCTGAAGGATCTGGCCGCTACGCTGTCGCCGGGACAGCCGATCTATGTGCTGCTGTATGCCACTGCGATCGTGTTCTTCTGCTTCTTCTATACCGCGCTGGTGTTCAACGCCAAGGAAACCGCGGACAACCTGAAGAAGAGTGGGGCGTTCGTTCCGGGCATCCGTCCGGGCGAGCAGACTGCGCGTTACATCGACAAGATCCTTTCGAGGCTCACGCTGGTTGGCGCGGTCTACATCACGCTGGTGTGTTTGCTGCCTGAGTTCCTGATCCTGAAATGGAACGTGCCGTTCTATTTCGGCGGGACCTCGCTGCTGATCATCGTGGTCGTGACGATGGATTTCATGGCCCAGGTTCAGGCCTATGTGATGTCGCATCAGTATGAAAGTCTTCTCAAGAAGGCCAACTTCCGCGGGACCGGGTTCCCGACTCGCTGAATAGCTATGTCCAAGGAAGATGTCATCGAAATGCAGGGTGAAGTTGTCGAAACCCTGCCGAATGCGACGTTCCGCGTAAAGCTCGAAAACGGACACGTGGTTCTCGGGCACATTTCCGGAAAGATGCGGATGCACTACATCCGCATTCTTCCGGGTGACAAGGTAACGGTGCAGCTCACGCCTTATGACCTGAGCAAAGGTCGCATCGTGTTTCGCGCCAAGTAAAACTGGCGTTTGGTTTCAGCTGGAGAATTGGGATGAAAGTCCAAGCATCTGTTAAGCCTGTCTGCCGCAAGTGCAAGGTGATCCGTCGCCACGGTGTCGTCCGCATCATCTGCGCCGATCCGCGTCACAAGCAGCGTCAAGGTTGACGCTTACTAGTGGTCTTTGATAACATTTAAGGTTTCGCTTTTCGGGGTGACTGCATGGCCCGTATCGCCGGCGTTAACATTCCTAACCACCAGCACACTGAAATCGCTCTGACGGCGATTTTCGGAGTTGGTCGTTCCCGCTCACAAAAGATCTGCGACGCTGCTGGCATTGCCCGCAACGCGAAGATCAAGGACCTCTCGGAGGCCGAAATGGATCGGCTGCGGGAAGAGGTCGGCAAGTTCACCATCGAAGGTGACCTGCGTCGTGAAGTGACGATGAACATCAAGCGCCTGATGGACCTGGGCTGCTATCGCGGTGTTCGTCATCGTCGTGGCCTGCCGCTGCGCGGCCAGCGCACCCGCACGAATGCCCGTACCCGCAAGGGTCCGCGCAAGTCGATCGCTGGCGCGAAGAAGTAATCTTTAGGACACGATCATGGTCAAGAGTGCTGCAAAAGTCCGGAAGAAGGTCAAGAAGAACGTCGCGGAAGGCATCGCGCACATTCACGCTTCCTTCAACAACACCATCATCACGATCACCGACCGTCAGGGCAACGCTCTGTCGTGGGCCACTTCCGGTGGCGCCGGCTTCAAGGGCTCGCGCAAGAGCACCCCGTTTGCGGCTCAGGTCGCTGCGGAAGCTGCCGGCAAGGTCGCGGTCGAATGCGGTGTGAAGAATCTGGAAGTCCGCATCAAGGGTCCCGGCCCGGGTCGCGAGTCGGCCGTTCGTGCGCTGAACGCGCTCGGCATCAAGATTTCGTCGATTACCGACATCACGCCGATCCCGCACAACGGCTGCCGTCCGCCCAAGCGTCGGCGCATCTAAGAGGAATTTAGAGAATGGCTCGTAATCTCGACGCGAAATGCCGTCAATGCCGTCGTGAAGGCGAAAAGCTCTTCCTGAAGGGCGAGAAGTGCTTCACCGACAAGTGCGCCATCGAGCGCCGCTCCTACGCTCCGGGTCAGCATGGTCAGAAGTCCGGCCAGCGTCTGTCCGGTTTCGGCCAGCAACTGCGTGAAAAGCAGAAGATCCGCCGCATCTACGGCGTGCTCGAACGCCAGTTCCGCCGTGTGTACGCCGAAGCCGAGCGCCGCAAGGGCCAGACCGGTGAAAACATGCTGCAGCTGCTGGAAAGCCGCCTCGATACGGTCGCCTACCGCATGGGTTTCGGTGCTTCGCGCGCCGAGTCGCGTCAGGTTGTGCGCCACAACGGCATCCTGGTCAATGGCAAGCGCGTCAACATCCCGTCGTACGAAGTGCGTCCGGGTGATGTGGTCGAGCTGACCGAACGTGCCAAGGGTCATCTGCGCTCGAAGGGCGCACTCGAAGCCCAGGCTTCGCGTGGCTTCCCGGAATGGCTGGATGTCGATGCCAAGGCTGGTCGTGGCGTGTTCAAGTCCATGCCTGCCCGCTCGGATCTGTCCTCGACGATCAATGAAAGTCTGGTTGTCGAACTGTATTCCCGCTGATCGCTTTGGCGATCAGCCTGTTGACGTCACTGAGGACTGCAGATGCAAAGCAATGCTCTCTTGAAACCGCGAATCATTGACGTACAAAATTTGTCGCCGGCTCACGCACGTGTGGTGATGGAGCCGTTCGAACGCGGGTTCGGGCACACGCTGGGCAACGCGCTCCGTCGCATTCTCCTGTCGTCCATGCCCGGCTACGCGCCGACCGAAGTGCAGATCGAAGGTGTTCTGCACGAGTACTCGACGCTGGACGGCGTCCGCGAGGACGTGGTCGACATCCTGCTGAACCTGAAGGGTGTTGTGCTGAAGCTGCACAATCGTTCGGAAGCCTATCTGCGCGTTTCCCGTAACGGCGAAGGTGTGGTGACTGCCGGCGATATCGAAGTGACTCACGATGTCGAGATCGTCAATCCGGAGCACGTGATCGCTCACGTTGCCCCGGGTGGCAAGCTGGATCTTCAGTTCAAGGTCGAGCAGGGCCGTGGCTATGTGCCGGGCACCGTTCGTCAGGGTTCGTCCGAGAACAAGTCCATCGGCCACATCGTTCTCGATGCGAGCTTCAGCCCGATCCGTCGCGTGAGCTATGCGGTGGAATCGGCGCGTGTGGAACAGCGTACCGATCTGGACCGTCTGGTCATGGATGTCGAAACCAATGGCGCGGTCGAGCCGGAAGAAGCGGTCCGCTATGCGGCACGCGTTCTGGTGGACCAGCTGTCGGTGTTTGCCGAACTCGAAGGTACGGCGCCGGTTGCCGAAGTGCGCAAGCAGGCGGTGATCGATCCCATCCTGCTGCGTCCGGTGGATGATCTGGAACTGACGGTGCGTTCGGCCAATTGTCTTAAGGCCGAGAACATCTATTACATCGGTGATCTGATCCAGCGCACCGAGAATGAGCTGCTGAAGACCCCGAATCTGGGTCGCAAGTCGCTCAACGAAATCAAGGAAGTGCTTGCCTCGCGTGGTCTCACGCTCGGCATGAAGCTCGAGAACTGGCCGCCTGCCGGCCTGGATCGGGCGTAACACCGTACCGGCCTTCGGGCCGGATACACGATAAACCGGCCACCTGCCTGACCCGCGGTGGCCGCATAATTTTACGGAGTCATCATGCGTCATCGTAACGGTCTCAGAAAGCTCAACCGCACCAGCTCGCATCGCGAAGCGATGTTCCGTAACATGGCCGTGTCGCTGCTGCGCCACGAAGCCATCAAGACCACCGTGCCGAAGGCCAAGGAACTGCGCCGCGTCGTCGAGCCGCTGATCAACCTGGGCAAGACCCCGAATCTGTCGAACCGCCGTCTCGCCTTTTCGCGTCTGCGCGATCGCGAAGTCGTGTGCAAGATTTTCGACGTGCTGGGCCCGCGCTACGCGAACCGCAACGGCGGCTACCTGAGCATCCTGAAGATGGGCTTCCGCGTTGGCGACAATGCGCCGATGGCCTATGTCCAGCTGATGGACCGCCCGGACGAAAGCGCTGAAGCGGTTGAAGTCGCCGAATAAGTTTTCGGACGACTGAAATTGAAAGCCCCGCAATTGCGGGGCTTTTTCTTTTTGGGGATCAGAAGCGGATCGAAGGCGCCGCTGGAAAGACAGCGCCCTGATGAGCCAGAGTTGGATCAGGCGGCGCTGACCTGAATGCGTCGCTCGCTTTCGGACGGTGCCGACGACAGTCTCGCCTGCATTTCGTCGCGGAAAACTTCGCCCAGCATCACCAGCACCGGACCTTCGGGTGCCTGGTCTCCGCAGCCCAGCAGTGCGCCTACCGTCCGCTCGGACAGACCCTGCAGCGTGGTGAAGGCCTCGCGCGATGCGGGATGGCTGGCGTTCTCGATCAGGGCGACTGGCGTATCGGCGGCACGGCCGTAGCTCATCAGCTCGCGGGCGATGGCCATCGATTCGTGTGAGGCCATGTAGAGCGCCAGCGTCGGCGTATCGGCGTTCGCACGCAGCGCCTGAGAAGGATGTTCGCCTTCGCCCGCACGCGGCGTCAGCAGCGCCACGCTGCGGGCGATGCCGCGGCGGGTGAGCGATACCTTCAGCTGGGCGCTGGCGGCACTGGCTGCGGTGACGCCTGGTACCACTTCGTATTCGATACCGGCCGCGGCCAGTGCGTCCATTTCTTCCTGGGCGCGGCCGAACAGCATCGGGTCGCCACCCTTCAGGCGAACCACCCGAGCGTGGGTGCGTGCCGCGTGGATGATCTTCTGGTTGATGAAGCACTGGGCGGTCGAGTGACGTCCGCAGCGCTTGCCGACCGCAATCAGCCGGGCCTGCGGAGCGAGGGCCAGCACGTCGTCGTCGATCAGCGCGTCATGCAGCACCACGTCGGCTTCTGCCAGCAGGCGGGCGGCGCGCAGCGTGAGCAGGTCAGCGGCGCCGGGGCCGGCGCCGACCAGCCACACCTTGCCCGGCCGCTTCGCCTGTTCAGCCGGCCTTGACATGGAGGCCACACTCCTTGCTTTCCGGGTTTTCCCACCACCAGCGACCGGCGCGGATGTCCTCACCGGGAGAGATCGGGCGGGTACAGGGCTGGCAGCCGATGCTGGGCACGAAGCGCTCGTGCAGTTCGTTGTACGGCACCCCGTGGGTGTGGATATACACCCACACCTCGCGCTCGCTCCAGTCGGACAGCGGGTTGAATTTCTCGATGCCGTGGCTTTCGTCGAACTGACGCAGGGGCAGCTCGGCGCGGGTGGCCGACTGCTGCGCTCGCATGCCTGTGATCCAGGCCTTCTTGCCAGCCAGCGCACGCTTCAGCGGCTCGACCTTGCGCATCCCGCAGCAGGCCTTGCGCAGGTCGACCGAATCATAGAAGGCGTTGATGCCGTGCTTGCGGACATACTCTTCTACCGCCTCATGACGCGGGAAGAAGGTGACCGGGCGAGCGTTGTAGTGCTTTTCGGCTTTCGCCATCAGGTCATAGGTTTCCGACGGCAGGCGGCCGGTGTCCAGCGTGAAGATTTCAATGTCCAGCGCGTTGCGCTGGATCAGATCGGTGATCACCATGTCCTCGGCGCCCATGCTGCTGGCGAAACCGATGGGCTGGAACTCGGCTGCGGCCTGCTTCAGCAGTTCGATCGCGGCGGCCGTCTTGAGCGCCACCTTGTCGCGCAGCGCGTCGGTGACGTTCGGGTGGATCAGCGGGTTGGTCATGCCGGCACCTTCTGACCGATGCGACGGCGGAACACCGGGACGTTGCCGTCGGTGGAGGTTTGGTAGGGGGTGCTGAAGTCGTTCAGTGCCGCGATGCAGCGTTCCGGCTTCTGGTCCGCACGCAACAGATAGGCATCGAAGCCGGTGCGGCGGAAGAAGAACATCTGGTCGCGCAGCACATCGCCCAGCGCACGCATTTCATTGCGGTAGCCATAGCGGCTGCGCAGGATGAAGCCGACCGAAAAGCCGCGGCCGTCGATGAACTTCGGGAAGTTCACGCCGATCAGCGGCAGCCGGTTCAGGTCGCCGCCCAGGCTGTCCGCAAGTTCGGTCGGTTCTTCATGGCTGTCCAGCCATACGCCGATCTCGCCAGCCGCCACCCGGGCTGCCAGCGCTTCATGCCGCCGCAGCCACACCGACAGCGGGATGAGCACCTTGCCGGTGGCCGGCACTTCGCAGCGGTCGATCACGTCGTCGGCCGCAGCGGGTTCGCCTGTCAGCTTGAACAGCACCACCTTGCCGGCGGACTTGCGCACCGGTTCGCCGGAATCGGGCAGCTTCACCCAGGTCCATTCGTTCTGGGCGAGGGCTTCGCCACGGATGAGATCAGCCATGGGTCACCTCGGCCTTCTTGCTGGATTCGCCATAGACGCGCGCCTTGAACGGCGCCACGCCGAGCCGGCGTACGGTGTCGAGGAAGCGCTCTTCAGGCGTGCGCGCAGAGACATAGGTTTCGATCAGTTTCTTGACCACGCCCGGCACCTCGTCGGCCGCGAACGACGGGCCGATCACGTCGCCGAGCGATGTGGTGTTGCCCTGGGCGCCACCGATCGACACCTGATACCACTCGGAGCCGGCCTTATCCACACCGAGAATGCCGATGTGGCCAACGTGGTGGTGACCACAGGAATTCATGCAGCCCGAAATGTTCAGCTCCAGGTCGCCGATGTCGTACAGGTAGTCCAGATCATCGAACTCCGCCTGGATGGCCTGGGCGATCGGAATGGACTTGGCGTTCGCGAGCGAGCAGAAGTCGCCGCCCGGGCAGCAGATCATGTCGGTCAGCAGGCCGATATTGGGCGTCGCGAGGTTGTGCTTGCGCGCTTCCTGCCACAGCGCGTACAGATCGGCCAGCGGCACGTCGGCCAGCACCAGGTTCTGTTCGTGCGTGACGCGCAGTTCGCCGAAGCTGTAGCGGTCGGCCAGATCGGCCACCGCGTCCATCTGATCGGAGGTGATGTCACCGGGCGGCAGGCCGTGCGGCTTCAGCGACAGCGTGACCGAGCGGTAGCCCGGGCGCTTGTGGGCGCGCACGCAGCGCGACACCCAGCGGGCGAAGGCGCGGTCGCCGGCCAGCTTCTCGTCGAAGCCGGCGTCGCGGGCCGGACGGGCCGGTGCATCCGGATCCTGGAAGGCGGCTGCGGCAAGCTCCAGTTCTTCGTCGGTCACGGTGGCGATGCCGTCGCGTTCAAGCTGCCATTCCTCATTCACCTGGCGTGCGAACTCTTCGGCGCCGATGGCCTTGACCAGAATCTTGATGCGCGCCTTGTAGGCGTTGTCGCGGCGGCCATAGCGGTTGTACACGCGCAGCACCGCGTCGAGATAGGTGGGCAGATGGCGCCAGGGCAGGGCGTCGTGGATCACGCTGCCGAGGATGGGGGTACGGCCCATGCCGCCACCGACGATGACGCGCACCAGCACTTCGCCCTGATCGTCGCGGTACAGCTGCAGGCCGACGTCGTGCGCATAGGTGACCGCGCGGTCTTCCACCGTTCCGCTGACCGCGATCTTGAACTTGCGCGGCAGGAAGGCGAATTCCGGGTGGAAGGTGGACCACTGGCGCAGCACTTCGCAATACGGCCGCGGATCGACGATTTCGTCCGGCGCAACGCCGGCGAAGGGGTCGGTAGTGATGTTGCGGATGCAGTTGCCCGAAGTCTGGATCGCGTGCATTTCGACCGTGGCCAGTTCGGCCAGGATGTCGGCGGTGTCTTCCAGCTTCGGCCAGTTCAGCTGCAGGTTCTGGCGGGTGGTGAAATGGCCGTACTCGCGGTCATAGCGGCGGGCGATGTCGGCCAGCTTGCGCAACTGGCGGCTTGCCAGCATGCCGTAGGGCACTGCAATGCGCAGCATCGGCGCATGGCGCTGGATGTAAAGGCCGTTCTGCAGGCGCAGCGGACGGAATTCGTCGTCCGACAGTTCGCCGGCCAGATTGCGCTGCAGCTGGTCGCGGTACTGCGCGACGCGCTCAATCACCAGCGCACGGTCGTAGTCGTCGTAGCGATACATAGGGGTGTCCCGTCATGGGTGTCCGGTCTGCGCCGGACAACCCGTTGCCCTCTTTCAGCCTAGAAGGTTCAGGCTCAGTTTTCCGCCGATGCCGAACAGCATGCTGGCCAGCAGCGGTCGCAGGAAGCGTTCCGGCATCCGGGCCGCGATCTGGCTGCCCAGTGCAATGCCGGGCAGCGAACCAATCAGCAGCGCGCCGAGCAGCGTCCAGTCGACATTGCCCAGCCACCAGTGGCCCATGCCGGCCACCAGTGTCAGCGGTACTGCGTGTGCGATGTCGCTGCTGACGATGCGCACCGCAGGCAGCCGCGGATACAGGAAAACCAGCGCCGCAGTGCCCAGCGCGCCGGCGCCGACCGATGAAATCGTGACCAGCAGACCCAGCACCGCACCGGTCGCCACGGTCAGTGACGTCAGGTGGCGTTCGCGCCAGGCGCCGATGCCCGGCCGTTCGGCCAGTGCCTGCAGACGCGAGCGGAACAGCAGTGCGCACGCAGTCAGCACCAGTGCCACACCGAGCGTACCGCTGATCAGCGACTGGCTGCCATACGCCGAGCGGGAATGTGTCGATAACCACCACAGCGTGAGCGCTGCGGCCGGCACGCTGCCCGCGCCCAGTGCCCGCACGATGCGCCAGTCTATGGTCCGGTTGCGACCGTGCACCACTGCGCCACCGGCCTTGGTGATCGCGGCATACAGCAGGTCGGTGCCGACCGCGACCGACGGATGGATGCCGAACAGCAGCACCAGCAGCGGCGTCATCAGTGAGCCGCCGCCGACGCCGGTCAGTCCGACGATGGCGCCGACGAAAAAGCCGGCCACCGAATACCCGAAATCCATGCGCGCAGGTCCGGCAAGATGAATTTCTCAGGGTATCGCCGGCTCAAGATAATTGGAAATGCTTTGAAGTAAGATTCAAATGATTTCCGGTTCTAACCGGCCTGCGGTACTTCCCCCTTCGACGGACGGCGGACATGAATCTTCAGCAACTGCGTTACGTGGCCGAAGTGGCCCAGCGCAACCTCAATGTGTCGGAGGCGGCACGGGCCCTGCACACTTCGCAGTCCGGGGTTTCGCGTCAGATCAGTCTGCTGGAGGAGGAACTGGGCGTCGATGTGTTCGTGCGCCAGGGCAAGCGCCTGGTTGCGGTCACCCGGCCGGGCGAGGAGGTGATCGCGATCGCCCGGCGCATGCTGCGCGACATCGGCGCGCTGCGGCAGGTGGGGGACGAATACGCCAGCGGCGAACAGGGACGTCTGTCCATCGCCACCACGCACACCCAGGCCCGTTACGTGCTGCCGCATGTGCTGTCCGAATTCATGCGGGCGCACCCGGGCGTGCAGATCGAGCTGCACCAGGGCAATCCGACCCAGTGCTGCGAGTACGTGCTGTCGGGCGCGGCTGATCTGGTCATCGCGACCGAAGCGATCGACGAATACGATCTGCTGGTGAGCCTGCCCTGTTACCAGTGGAACCGCTGCCTGATCGCGCCGCCCGGCCATCCGCTGCTGGACGTGAAGCCGCTGACGCTGGAAGCGATCGCCGACTGGCCGCTGATCACCTACGACTTCGCCTTCACCGGTGGCTCCCGGGTGAACCAGACCTTTGCCGAGCGTGGTCTGACACCCCGGGTGGCGATGAGCGCAATCGACGCCGACATCATCAAGACCTATGTCGCGCTCGGTCTCGGCGTGGGCATCGTCGCGCAGATGGCTTTCGATGCCGAGCAGGACCGCGGTCTGCGCGCGGTCGACTGCAGCCACCTGTTCGAGCCCAGCACCACCCGCATCGGCCTGCATCGCAACGGCTGGCTGCGCGGCTACACCTATACCTTCATCGAGGCGTTCGCCGCCGCACTCACCCGCGAAGCGGTGGACCGTGCGCTGGGTCGCAGCTGAGGGCGCGGGCACGGCCCTCCGCGTCATGCGGCGGTAATGTCGACCGGCGACAGTGTCGGAATTCTTGTCATTCACACCCACTGTCCATGATGTCCGCAGCCCTGCACCCGCTCGAACTCGATTCCGATGGCCGCCACGCACGTCTGGCCGGCGTCACCTATCTGGCCGGCGGCCTGCTGCGTGCGCGCGACGGCCGCGGCGTGGTGCATCTGACCGAGGCCGAGCGGCCCCGCCATGTGTACAAGTTCATCGGCCCGCTGCCCGACAGCGGTGCGCTGCAGCACGGCGCGCTCTATGTCGCGCGCTTCGGCGACAACGGTCACGGCCACTGGCTGCCGTTGGTGCCCGCGCGCCAGGGCTTCCTGCTGTGGGACCCGCAGCTCAAGGTGGGCGAAGTGCTGGCCGATCCCGCCACCGCGGCCCGCCGCGTCGGCGCCACGCCGCTGGACGGACTGTTTTCGGTACAGTCCCGCCCGGACGGCGGCCAGCTGCTGCTGTGCGGACACGCGGGTCCGGCTCGCGTATGGCGCGAGGCGATGGGCGACGTCGCCAGCCTCACGTTCGGCTGGCAGGGCGGTCTGCTGCCGGCAGATGAGCGGCCGTCTGCGCTGCACATGCGTGCCCGCCCGGCACTGCAGCTGCTGGCGGGCTGAACGGCGACCGGGCAGGCGCACCGCGTCGTGACGCGGTCGCGCGTACCGGCTCCGGCACGGACCTATACTCGGGCGCCTCGACAACCCGACGGTCGCCCATGATGTCCTATCGTTCTTCCCTGGCCGCCGCCCTGATCGCAACAGGGCTGTTCGCGTTCTCGCCGGTACAGGCCGCCGATGCAGCCGGCCGCTATTACGAGGACGCGCTGGTCCGCTTCGAGAAGAAGGACGACGCCGGCGCCATCATCCAGCTCAAGAACGCGCTCAAGGCCGATCCGAATTTCCTGGCCGCGCACATGCTTCTCGGTCGCGCCGCGCTGCGCAAGGGCGACTACGCCGCTGCCGAAGTGGCGCTGCGCGAGGCGCAGAAGCGCGGCGTGTCGCGGGCCGAGTACATCGTGCCGCTGGCCAATCTGCTGCTGGCCATCGGCCGGCAGAAGGAAGTGCTGGAAACCCTGCAGGTCGACGATCTGCCGCCAGGCGTGCGCTACGAGATGACGCTGGTGCGTGCCAAGGCCTATCTGGAACTGGGGCAGTATCCGCAGGCGCTGGCCACGGTGAAGGAGGCGCGTACTCAGAACGCCTCGGCCGCTTCCGCGGTGGTGCTGCAGTCGCGCATCGCGCTGCAGGCTGGCCGGCCGGACGAGGCTGCGTCGCTCGCCGAACAGGCCACGTCGATGGCGCCATCCGATACCGACGCCTGGGGACAGCGCGCTGCCGTGGCCTATGCGGCAGGGCAACTCAGCCAGGCCCTGGGTTACTACGACCGGGCGGTACAGTTCGGGCCCGACAATGGCGAAGCGCTGCTCGGCCGCGGCTCGGTGCTGATGGATCTCGGCCGCATGCAGGATGCCAAGCAGTCGCTGCTGCGCTCATCGGACGCCGACGTGACCGAACCGCGTGCGGCCTATCTGCGTGCGGTCATTGCCGAAAGCGAGGGCAACAAGGACGAGGCGCGCAAGCTGCTCAGTGAAGTCGCTGGCCTGATCGACCCGCTGCCGCGCTCGGTGCTGACCAGCCGCTCCCATCTTGCGCTGATCGCCGGTCTGTCTCACCTCGCAATGGGGGGCGCGGTGAAGGCAAAAGAGTACTTCGAGCTGCACATACGTTTTTTCCCGCAGCAGATGGCCGCTCGCAAGCCGCTCGCATCGCTGCAGCTTGCGATGGATGAACCTGCGGCCGCCATTTCGACGCTGGAGCCGTTGATGCGCAGCGGGGGGGCGCGTGACCCGGAAGTGCTGACGCTGATGGCCAATGCCTACAGCAAGCTGAAGCGCTATCAGCAGGCCACCGAATTGCTTGAACAGGCCGCCAAGCTGGGCAATTCGTCTCAGGTCCGCACCTCGCTCGGTCTCAGCCTGATCGGCGGCAAGCAGACCGCGCTGGGTACCGAACAGCTGCGCAACGCGCTCAGGGAAGATCCCGGTCAGGCGCGGGCCAGTACCGCACTGGCGCTGGTGGCGCTGCGCGAGAACCAGCCGCGCAAGGCGGTTGAACTGATGGAAGCCGTGGTCAAGCGGGAGCCGGGCAATCTGGCGGCGCTCAATCTGCTCGGTGTTGCGCGTGCCGCGGCACGGGATTTCGCCGGCGCGCGCAAGGCCTACGAGAAGGTGATGGCCGCCGATCCGAAGTTCGACGGCGTCAAGCTCAACCTCGCCCGGCTCGACATCGCCGAAGGCAAGCCCGACCAGGCCCGGGCACGGCTCGACGCCCTGCTCAAGGAAAAACCGGATCAGGCTTCCGCGCTGTTCGAGCGGGCCATGCTCGACGCGTCGACCGGCCGTTCCGCTGATGCGCTGCGCGGACTGGAAACCCTGCACGCCAAGCATCTGAACCATGTCGAAGGCCGGGTAGCGCTGATTGACCTGTATCTGCAGACCGGCGCGCTGGACAAGGCGCTCGAAACAGCCAAGGGCGTGAGTCAGGGGCAGCCTGGCTATCTGCAGGTGCAGGGCGCGCTGGCACGGGTACAGCTGGCCCGCGGTGACGCCACGGGCGCCCGTTCAACGCTGACCGCGATGACCCGGGTGGCGGATTTCGATCCGGGTGCCCAATACCGTATTGCCCAGCTGCAGCGTCTGGCCGGCAATCCGGCCGGCGCTGCCTACAGTCTGGAAAAAGCGCTCCAGGGTGATCCGGGTTTCGTGCCTGCCAAGATCATGCAAGCGGATCTGCTGCTGGCCGAGGGCCAGATCGACAAGGCCGATGCACGTGCGCAGGAGGTGCTGAAATCGCCGGCTGCGCCGGCCGACGCCTATCGTGTGGCTGGCGACGCGGCGATGGCCCGCAGCCGCTGGAGCGACGCAATCGCCCACTATCGCAGCGCGCTCGGGCGCGGTGCCGGTGCGGACGTGGCCGGACGGCTGTACGAAGCCCATCGCCGCGCTGGCTCGCAGCAGCAGGGGCGAGCGGCGATCGAGGCACTGGTCCGGGAGCGACCGAAGGACATGGCGGTCCGCCTGTTGCTGTCGCAGGTGCAGACCGCTGCCGGCCAGCTCAAGGAAGCCCGTGCCACGCTGGAAGGTGTCATCAAGAGCGTCGGTGAATCGGCGCCGGTGCTGAACAACCTCGCCAATCTGCAGTGGCAGATGCAGGACCCCGCCGCCCAGCAGACCGCTGAGCGTGCGTTCAAGCTGGCGCCGTCCGACCCGGTGGTGCTCGACACGCTGGGCTGGATACTGGCCCAGAAGGGGCAGCACGACCTCGCGCTGCGCCATCTGCGCGAAGCCCGTCTGCGCAGTCCGCAGAATCCGGAAATCCGTTACCACCTCGGTTGGGCGCTGGCCAAGGCCGGTCGTGTCAGCGAAGCCCGGCAGGAACTGGACGCAGCCCTCCAGGCGGGCGTGTCCTTTCCGGGCGACGACAAGGCACGCGCGCTGCGCACGGAGCTGGGGCCGCGCTGAAGGTGTCGGTAATATTTACACTACAGATTTTTACACTCTGTAATGTATTGAATTAAAAAGACTTATTTTGCCTGGCCCTTATCTTGCTAATGAGAGGCCAAGACAGCAATGTCCCCTTTCACCAAGGAACGACAATGAACAAAAAACTGATCCGGATTCTGGGTGCGGTGATGATCGCCGGCTTCGGCACCGCAGCGTCTGCAGCTGACTACTCGTGGGCCTTCACGTCCAACGCGACGTCGTCGACCAGCGCGACGGGCTTTGGCAGCAACATCACGGAATTTTCCGCGATGAACTACACCAACGCCGCAGGCCAGACCGTCAATATTCAGGGCTTTGCGAACACCGCGACCGGTTCCACCATCGAACGTGCCTACCTGACCTATCAGGGCACCAGCGGCCTGGGCATGACCAGCCGTGATTCGACCGCCAACGACGAAGTGACCTCCACCGGTTCCGCTCAGACGGCAAACGGCCAGCACGCGCTGGACAATGCCGGCGCGATGGAAAGCATGCTGTTTTCCTTCGGCTCTGACATGACTCTGGGCCTGGTCGACATCGGCTGGTACAGCACCGATTCCGACCTGACCGTGTATGCCTACACCGGTGCTTCGGTGGCTGACATCACCACGACGATTTCCGGCAAGACCTTCTCGACCCTGACCGGCTGGACCAAGGTTGGCGATTTCGCCGGCAACAGCGATCCGCGCGCCACCACCAATTCCACGTATTCACGTTACTGGCTGGTCACCCCGGGTTCGACCGCCGATGCGCTGGACTATGTGAAGATCGCCGGCGTCACCGCGACCACCAAGCCGGTCACCCCGCCGCCGCCGGCTGTGCCGGAACCCGCTTCGCTGGCGCTGATCGGTACCGCGCTGGCAGGCATGGTGGCTGTCCGCCGCCGCCGCAAGGCAGCCTGAGTCTTACCGGCTGAAAAAAACCGCGCTACGGCGCGGTTTTTTTTCGTCCATCGTCTTCCCGTCCCGGGCCCGTTTCCGTCATCGGCCTCCGCCGACGGAAGTGCCGGGCGCGGTCATGGATCATGCCGCCACCTCGGGTACCGCCTCAGCGGCATCTTCCTGCGCTTGCAGCGCCCACATCTGCGCATAGGCGCCGTCCAGCGCAAGCAGTTCGGCGTGGCTGCCGCGTTCGATGATGTGGCCGCCTTCCATCACCAGAATCTGGTCCGCGTCCATGATGGTGGACAGCCGGTGCGCGATCACCAGCGTGGTGTGGCCGCGCGCAATCTGTTCGAGCTGGCCCTGTATGGCCTGTTCGGTGCGTGAATCCAGCGCCGAGGTCGCTTCGTCGAAAATCAGGATGGGCGGATTCTTCAGCAGCGCGCGCGCGATGGCCACCCGCTGCTTCTCGCCGCCGGACAGTTTCAGCCCGCGTTCGCCCACCTTCGTTGCGTAGCCGTCCGGCAGCTTCTGCACGAAGTCGTGCAGCTGGGCGGCGCGGCTTGCCGCCTCGACCTCGGCGGCCGACGCACTGACCCGGCCGTACTGGATGTTGTAGTGGATGCTGTCGTTGAACAGCACCGTGTCCTGCGGAACGATGCCGATGGCGCCGCGCAGGCTGTCCTGGGTGAGCCGGCGGATGTCGTGGCCGTTGATCGTGATCCGGCCGCCGCCCTCGCTCACGTCGTAGAAGCGGTAGAGCAGGCGGGCCAGCGTCGATTTGCCGGAGCCGGAATGGCCGACCACCGCGACCCGGCCACCGGCCGGAATCGTGAAATCGACATCGAACAGGATCTGCCGCGCCGGCTCGTAGCCGAAATTCACCTGCTGGAAGCGCACTTCGCAGGGGCCGGCCGGCAGCGACACCGCATCCGGCACGTCCGCCACTTCGCGGTGGGTGTCCATCAGCGCGAACATGCGCTCGATGTCGGTCAGCGACTGGCGGATTTCCCGGTACAGCACGCCGAGGAAGTTCAGCGGAATGTAGAGCTGGATCATGAAGGCATTGACCAGCACGATGTCGCCCAGCGTCATCCGCCCCTCGGCCACGCCCACGGTCGCCCGCCACATCATCAGCGCCACGCCTGTGGCGATGATGGCGGCCTGACCCATGTTGAGCCACGACAGCGACACCTGGCTGCGCTCCTGCGCGCGCTGCCAGTGCGCCAGCTGCTCGTCGTAGCGCCGGGCCTCGAATTCCTCGTTGTTGAAATACTTCACCGTCTCGTAGTTCAGCAGGCTGTCGATCGCCCGCGTGTTGGCGGCTGAATCCAGCTCATTGGCTTCGCGCCGGATCTGGGTGCGCCAGTTGGTGACGGTGACCGTGAAGGTGATGTAGAGCGCCAGCGTGACGAAGGTGATGAGCGCGAAACTCGCTTCGTACTGCACCGCCAGAATGCCCAGCACCAGTCCGATCTCGACCAGCGTGGGCAGGATGGAATACAGCGTGTAGCTGATCAGCGAACCGATCGCCCGGGTGCCGCGTTCGATGTCGCGGGTGAGGCCGCCGGTCTGGCGTTCGAGGTGGAAGCGCAGCGACAGCGCGTGCAGGTGGCGGAACACCTGCAGCGAAATCCGTCGCACCGCCTGCTGGGTGACCCGCGAGAACACGATTTCGCGCAGTTCGGTCAGCATCGAGGTGGAAAATCTCAGCGCGCCGTAGGCCGCGAGCAGACCCAGCGGCACCAGCAGCGGTGCCGCCTCCAGCGCGGCACGCGACTGTGTGGCGGCGGGCGCCAGGGCGTCGATGATCTGCTTGAACACCAGCGGCACCGCCACGTTCGAGCCCTTGGCCAGCACCAGACAGGCGAGTGCGATCAGCACACGCCATTTGTAGGCCCACAGGTAAGGCAGCAGGTTGCGGATGGTTTCGGAATCGCGGCGGCGGGCGCCCGGGGCCTGTTCGGCGGGCGTCGGAAGGGTGGCATGTCGTCTCATGCCTCGATTCTAAGCGGCACAGCGTGGGTTTCGACGGTTACCGCTCGGTGGCAGTGGCGCCTCGCCGCGATGCAGCGTTTGAAGACGGGACTGCGCCTGCCTACGCGTCGCGAAGCGCTGATCCGGCGCAGACCGGAGCGGGGAGGCGGACCCGGATCAGACCAGCAGCGCCAGCCAGGCCGCACCCACCGACAGCAGGACGCCCGGCACCACCTGGGCGGCGAAAGCGCGGTTGCCGGCGGTGAAGGCGACCACCAGCTTGCTCAGCGCATTGGTGCTGAAGCCGGCCAGTATCGGCAGCACCGCCTGTTCGGTTGCGATGCGGCCGCCGGCCTGCAGCGCCGCGACCGCAGCGGCCGCCGAATGAGCGTCGGCGAAGCCGGCCAGCGCCGCGGCCAGACCGGCGCCACCGGCGCCATAGCGGTCGGTCAGCCAGGCAGTCAGCAGCATCAGACCGCCCATGGTGGCGGCGAACAGCAGGGCCAGTCGCGGATTGAATGGGCGACCGGGCGGTGGCGGTTCGCCGTCGTGCACCCGGGTGCCGCGCAGCGCGCACAGCACGCCATAGGCGGCTGCGGTCAGGCCTGCGGCCAGCAGCGAAGGCGCCAGCGCACGCAGCACCGCCGGGCTGGCGGCCGCCAGCAGCAGCGCCAGATACAGCACGGTGGCCAGCGACGACAGCACGGCGCCGGATACCGCGGCCGCACGCAGGGTCGGCTCGCGCCGCGCATGCGCGCCCATGGCGGCGATGGTGGCGGTGCTGGACACGAAACCGGAGGCGAAGCCGGCAAAGGACAGGCCGCGGGCCGGCCCGGCCAGCCGCAGCGCGATATGGCCGCAGGCGTTGATCGTCATCATGAGCACTGCGAGCTGCCACAGCGTGCGCGGGTTCACCGCCCCCAGCGGGTCGATCGCGCGGTCCGGCACCAGCGGCAGGATGACCAGGGCCGCGGCCGCCAGCAGCAGGCCGTCATGCACCTCCTGCTCCGACAGCGCGCGCACCACGAAACGGTGCAGTGCGCTGCGCGCCGCGAGCGCGATGGCGACCACTACCCCGACGCCGGTGGCCAGCGGCGCATCCTGCATGGCGAGCGCGCCGAGCGCGAAGGTGAGGATGAGGGCGATTTCGGTGGTCAGGCCCGGATCGTCGTCACGCGAGCGGCGGTAGGACACCACCGCCAGCAGACCGACCGAGGCGGCCAGTACCGCCAGCGTGGCGCCGCCGCCCAGCAGCATGGCGAGCGCACCGAGCAGCGACACCAGCGCGAAGGTGCGCAGGCCGGCGGCGCTGCGGGTCGGGCCTTCGCCCTTGCGCCGCTCGCGCTCGATGCCGATCAGCAGGCCGATGCCCAGCGCGGCGGCCAGACCGGTCAGGCGCGGGTCGAGATCGGCGGGCATGCGGGAGCGCGGGGGATAGCCATGGCGCTACCTTAAACGAGGAAGCCACCGGCGGCGACCGCGGCTGCCCGGAGCGGCGTCCTCGCCTGTAAAGTGCCTACCGCTTCCGGAGGATTGCCATGCACACCACGCTCATCACCGTCGACGGCCTGCGCGGCGAGGACGACGTCAACGACATCATCAACGCCATCCACGAACTGCCCGGCATCAGCCTGGTCGAGGTCGCGCTGGCGACCGGCGTCATCAGCATCGAGCACAACCCGCTGGTGTGCGAAGCCGACATCCGCCAGGCGCTGGAGGACGACGGCTACGTGCTGCGCTGAGCGCAGCTCACCACTTGCCGAGCGAGCGGATGTAGGCCACCAGCTCCCAGATCTCGTCCTGCGAGAACACTTCGCCCCAGGGCGGCATCGGCGTCGCGCCCTTGCCGCCGTCGCGTATCGTGTTGAACACGTATTCGGCTTCCAGCCCGTCGCGGTCGATGAACAGCGCCGGCTTGTGGCCGTGACAGTAGTCGGCGCAGGTGGACTGGAAGCGACCCATGCCGGCCTGGATGCGGGCCGGGTCGCGCAGGTCGAAGGGCGCCGGTCCGGCCGCTGCGCCGGACTCTGCCGCCTTGTCCGGCAGCACCGCGTTGAAAGCCATGGCTGAGGCCATGCAGCCCATCAGCGCGACAAAAATGAATGTACGTTTCTTCATGGAGTATTCCGGGTGATGCGTTGTTCTGGAATGCCGCCACGCCGCGGGAGGGGCGCGGCGTGACGGCAACCGGCAGCGGATGCGGGCACCCGCTGCCGGGTCATGCTCAGTCGACCTGCACCGCGACCAGTTCAGCCGGCAGACCGGCGCCACCGATCGGCACCACGACGTACTGCTTGCCGTTGGCCCGGTAGGTCATCAGCGCACCGAAGGCGGCGCCCGGCAGCTTGATTTCGCCGAGCAGATTGCCGGTGCGGGCGTCGTGCGCGTACAGGAAGGGCTCCTTCTCTTCGGCGGTCGCCTGGGTGATCAGCGCGTTGCCGCGCGACGACAGGCCGATCACCGAGTTCGTGCCTTCCGGTGCGAGGAAGAGCACGTCGTCGGTCAGCGCGATGAAGCTTTCACGCGGCACACCGACGCGGTCCAGCTTCAGGTCCTTGAGCGCCGGATGGTCGACCGGACCCTTGCCCGCCGGAATGCGCCACAGGTGCTTGCCGGTGTTCATGTCGATCGCGGTGACGGTGGAGAAGGGGGGCTTGAACAGCGGCAGACCCTGAGGACCGCCCACACCCGCCCAGGTGCCGGTGAAGTCGTACACGCCTTCGTTCTCCTTCTTCAGCTTGATGCCGAAGGGGATGGTGAAGGACGGCACGTACAGCACATTGGTTTTCGGGTTGTGTGCCGCGCCGGCCCAGCTGGCGCCGCCGAGCACACCCGGCACCTGCAGCGTGCCCGCCTTGTCCAGCGTGGGCGGGTAGTAGAGCGGGCCGTAGTTGTAGCGCGACAGGATCTTTTTCGCCTCTTCCTTCAGCTGCGGCGTGAGGTCGATCAGGTCGTCCTCGGTCACGCCCTGCTGCACGAAGGGCGCCGGCAGGCTGGGGAAGGGCTGGGTCAGCGACGACCGTTCGCCGGGCACGGTGGATTGCGGCACCGGCTTTTCGGTGATCGGCCACACCGGCTGGCCGGTGCTGCGGTCGAAGGTGAACACGAAGCCCTGCTTGGTCACCTGGGCCAGCGCCTTCACCTTCTTGCCATTGACCGTCAGGTCCATCAGGTTCGGTGCGGTCGGCAGGTCGTAGTCCCACAGGCCGTGATGAACGATCTGCTGGTACCAGGCGATCTTGCCGGTCTTGGCGTTGAGCGCGACGACCGACTCGCCGAACAGGCCATTGCCCTTGCGGTGGCCGCCGTAGAAGTCATTGGTCGGGGTCGAGAAGGGCAGATAGACCAGGCCCAGTTCCTCGTCGCAGCTCGGACGCGACCACATGTTTGCCGAGCCGGTGGTTTTCCACGAACCGTCTTCCCACGACTCGTTGCCCGGCTGGCCTTCCTGCGGCGGCTGTTCGAAATGCCACACGCGCTTACCGGTGCGGATGTCGAAGGCCTGAATGTCGCCCGGCGGGTGGGACTTCATCGGCGAGCGGCCGACCGCGAACGAATCGAGCACCGCCAGGCTGGGTACTACGGTGTTGCCGCACACGATGGGCGGCGAAGTGAGGGCGACCAGCGAGCGGTCGACGAAGCGGCGCAGGCCCTTGGTCAGGTCGATGCGACCCTTGTCGCCCCAGGTTTCGATCGGCTTGCCGGTCTTGGCGTTCAGCGCGATCAGGTAACCGTCACCGGTGCCGACCAGAATGCGCTTGTCGTTGCCATCCGCCCAGTAGGACAGGCCGCGGCTGATGAAGCCGAGGTTGGGCGGCGTGCCTTCAATATAGGCTTTCGGATCGTAGGTCCACAGCGTCTTGCCGGTGTTGCCGTCGATGGCCGACACCATGGCCATCGGCGAACTGGAATACAGCACGCCGTCGATGGCCAGCGGCGTGGACTGGTTCACCCAGGTGCGCAGTTCGGCGTTGTCCTGCCACACCTTGTTGTCCGGCATGGACCAGCGCCACGCCACCTTCATCGACTTCACCGACTGCGCATTGACCTTGCCGCCAGCCAGGTAGCGCGAGCCCGCCTTGTCGCCGTTGTATTCGGTCCAGTTGTTCGCGGCTGCGCTGCCGCAGAACAGCGCCATGCAAAGCGCGCTGACCACCGGCCTGAGGGCCGGTCGCTTGGGAGTGTTCATCGTTTTCCTCTCTCCGTCTGATGTGCGTGGAGCACGCCACGCGAGCTGTGCGGACAGCCGCGGCGTGCCTGTCTCACAGCGCAATACCGATGCCAGATCGAAGAATGGGAAATGCTCCCGGTATGTCCGGGAACGGAATCTTCAGGGTGCCGGGTTCGGCCGATTCCGGGAGAGCTTCCCGAGACGGCTGTCTCCCGGTGGAGAGTCAGCTGTCTCAGGAATGAGGCAGGGGTGAGTCAGATGTGAGGCATCAGACCGCGGGGCGTGGCGCCTGTCCACGCCGCCGGAACAGCCGGCGCAGCAGTCCCTCGGCATCGTCGATATAGGTGTAGACCACCGGGATCACCAGCAGGCTGAGGAAGGTCGAAGTGATCAGGCCGCCGATCACCGCGATCGCCATCGGACTGCGGAAAGACAGGTCGGCCGAGCCGAAGCCGACCGCGATCGGCAGCATGCCGGCGCCCATTGCAATGGTGGTCATCACGATGGGGCGGGCGCGCTTGTGGCAGGCGTCGATCAGCGCGTCGATGCGCGACAGGCCGTGGTCGCGCCGCGCGACGATGGCGTATTCCACCAGCAGGATGGAATTCTTGGTCGCCACGCCCATCAGCATGATGAGGCCGATCAGCGAAGGCATCGAAAAGCTCTTGCCGGCCAGCAGCAGCGCGATGAAGGCGCCGCCGATCGACAGCGGCAGCGCCGCCAGGATGGTGACCGGCTGCAGCAGATCCTTGAACAGCAGCACCAGCACCAGATAGATGCACAGCACGCCGGTCAGCATCGCCAGACCGAAGCTCGCGAACAGTTCGGTCATCATTTCCGCATCGCCCACCACCACCTGCGATATGCCCGGCGGCAGCGCGTTGATGCTGGGCAGTGCCTGCACCGCCGCGCTCACCTCGCCCAGCGGCACGCCGGACAGTTCGATCTCGAAATTCACGTTACGCAGCCGGTCGTAGCGGTCGATCACTGCCGGCCCGCTGGACAGCTCCAGCGTGGCCACCTGGCCCAGCATGACCGGGCCGGCGCCCGGCCGCTGCGTGGGCACCGGCAGCCGCGAGAGCAGATCGAGATCCGTGCGCGCGCTGTCCGGCAGTCGCACCGTGATCGGCACCTGCCGGCGCGGCAGGTTGAGCTTGGGCAGGAACTGGTCGTAGTCGCCCACCGTGGCTACCCGCAGCGTTTCGCCGATCGCCGCCGCGCTGACGCCCAGATCGGCGGCGCGCGCGGTGTCCGGCCGCACCGCGATTTCCGGCCGCAGCAGCGCGGCGCTGGACGAAATGCTGCCGATGCCGGGAATGGTGCGCAGATCCCTCTCCACCGCGCGGGCGGCTTCGGTCAGCGTGGCCGGGTCCTCGCCGCTCAGCGCCAGGATGTACTTCTCACCGGACGCGCCGAGGCCGACCTTGGTGCGCACGCCGGGCAGGTCGGCGATGGCCGCGCGGATCTGCTGTTCGGTCACCTGCTTGCGCACGCTGCGTTCGCTGCGCTCGGCCAGCAGCACGGTGAGCGTGGCCTTGCGCACCTCGGGTTCGCCCTGGGCCGCGATCGGGTCGTTGCCGACCGAGCCGCTGCCTATCGTGGTGTACACCCGGCGCACGTACTCGACCTTCATCAGGCGGTCGCGCGCCTGTTCGGCCATGTCCAGCGTCTGCGCCAGCGTGGTGCCCGGCGGCAGTTCGATGAATACCTGGGTCTGCGGATTGTCGTCCGGCGGAATGAAACCGGTGGGCAGCAGCGGGATCAGCGCGAGCGAGCCGATGAAGAAGGCGGCGGCCGCAATCGTCGTCAGGTGACGGTGGCGGATGCACAGCCGCGCGAACGCCAGATAGCGGCGCATGATCCAGCCGTCCTCCTCCTGGCCGTGCTTCGCCGGCTTCAGCAGGTGGGCGGCCATCATCGGCGTCAGCAGGCGGGCCACCACCAGCGAGGCGAACACCGCCAGCGCGGCGGTCCAGCCGAACTGCTTGAAGAAGCGGCCGGCGATGCCGCTCATGAAGGCGGTTGGCAGGAATACCGCGATCAGCGTGAAGGTGGTGGCGATCACCGCCAGCCCGATCTCGTCCGCCGCCTCGCGCGCCGCCTCCAGCGGGGTCTTGCCCATCTTCAGGTGGCGGACGATGTTCTCTACCTCGACGATGGCGTCATCGACCAGGATGCCGATCACCAGCGACAGCGCCAGCAGTGTCACCACATTGATCGAGAAGCCGAACAGATACATGCCGATGAAGGCCGGGATGACCGACAGCGGCAGCGCCACGGCCGACACGAAAGTGGCGCGACCGTCGCGCAGGAAGGCCCACACCACCAGCACCGACAGCAGCGCGCCTTCGTAAAGCAGGGTCATCGAGCCGTCGAATTCCTCCTGCACCGGTGTCACGAAGTTGAAGGCCTCGGTCACCGTCATGTCCGGGTGTTCGGCGCGCAGCGATTCGATCGCCGCCTGCACGCCACGCCCCACTTCGATCTCGCTGGCGCCGCGGCTGCGCGTGACCTCGAAGCCGACCACCTCCCGCCCGTCGAGCAGCGCGACCGAGCGGCGCTCGGCCACCGTGTCGCGGATGGTCGCGATCTGTTCCAGCCGCACCCGGCGTCCGTCGGCGAGCGCGATCTGGTAGCCGCGCAGCGTGTCCGCGGTGTCGGCGGTGGCCAGCGTGCGCAGCGGCTGTTCGCCGGTGCCGAGGCGGGCGCGGCCGCCGGTGGCTTCGATCTGCATCTGCCGCAGCTGGCGCGACACGTCGGCCGGGCTGGCGCCCAGCGCCTGCAGGCGCAGCGGGTCCAGTTCCACCCGCACTTCCCGTTTCGCGCCGCCCACCCGGTTCACCGCGCCGACGCCGGGCACCGCGAGCAGCTTGCGCGCCACCACGTCCTCGACGAACCAGGACAGGCCTTCCTCGTCCAGCCGCGACGACGACACGGTGAAGGCCAGCACCGGCGTGCCGGCCAGATCGAGCTTGGTCACCACCGGATCGCGCAGGTCGTCCGGCAGGTCGGAGCGCACCCGCTGTACCGCAGAGCGCACTTCGTCCAGCGCCTCCTGCACCGGCTTTTCCAGACGGAACTCGACGATGTGGGTGACCATGCCGTCCTGTATCCGGGTGGTGATGTGCTTGAGGCCCTGCAGCGTGGCGATCGAATTCTCGATCTTGCGCGCGACGTCGTTTTCGAGCTGGCCGGGGGCTGCGCCCGGCAGTGCGGCACTCACCGTGATGGTCGGCAGGTCGAGGTCGGGGAAGTTCTGCACCTTCATCGCGCTGAACGCGAGCAGGCCGGCCAGCGTGAGCAGCACGAACAGCACCAGCGCCGGCAGCGGGTTGCGGATGCTCCAGGCGGAGAAGTTCATGGTGCGACCACCTTCACCCGGTCGCCGTCGGCGAGAAAGGTGCCGCCGCTGGCCACGATGCGGTCCTCGGCCGCCAGACCGGCGCGCACTTCGATGCGGTCGCCGGCGAGCAGGCCGGTGTCCACCTTCACCTGCGCCACCGTGGCGAGATCGCCCTCCTGTGCGCTCACCCGGAAGGCATAGCGGTGACCGTCGCGCAGGCTGAGCGACTGCAGCGGCACGGTGAGCACCTCCCGCGCGCCGCGGGCGATCTGGCCGCGGGCGAACACGCCAGGCCGCAGCCCTTTCTCGTAGCCGCCGGGCAGATCGACATGGACCAGCGCGTTGCGGGTCTGCGGGTCCAGCGTCGGTGCCAGCGTGCGGATGCGGCCGTCGACCGGCGGCAGGCCGGGTGCCTGCACCGTCACTGGCAGACCCGGGCGCAGTGCCGGCAGTTCGTCCGCGGTCACTTCCGCCTGCCATTCAACCCGGCTGCCGCGCACCAGACGGAACAGCGGCTCGCCGGCGTTGCCGATGGCGCCCAGCGTGGCGCTGCGCGCTGAAATGACGCCGTCGTCCGGCGCCAGTACGCGGGTGCGCGCCAGTCTCAGCGTCTGCTGCTGCAGCTGTGCGCGGGCTGAGGCGAGCCGCGCCTGCGCGGTCTGTTCCGCCACCCGGTACTGGGTGAGCTGCTGTGCGCTGAGCGCGTCACTGCCTTCGAGCCGGCGGGCGCGGGCGGCGTTCTGCGCCGCTTCGTCGAGTGCTGCGGTGGCTTCCTGCGCGGCGGCTTCGGCCTGGGCCAGATCGGCGCGCACGGTTTCGTCGTCGAAGCGCGCGAGCAGCTGACCGGCTTTCACCCGGTCGCCGATGTCGGCGCGCACCTCGACCAGTTTCAGGCCGTTCACTTCGGTGCCGATCAGCGCCTCCTGCCAGGCGGCGATGCTGCCATTCGCCTGCAGGCCGTCGGGCAGCGTGCTGCGGGCGGGTTGCAACAGCGTGGCGGTCAGTGCCGGCTTGGCGGCCTTGGGCGGTGTGTCGGAAGGCGCTTCACCGCAGCCGGCCAGCAGCAGCGACAGACCTGCCATCAGGCCGGGTGCAGTGAAACGTGCGAAAGGGAATGCAGGGCGTGTCATCGGGACACCTCGGGATGCGGGAATGCGTCGAATTCGGGCGACAGCGCCCAGTCACCGCCGCTGGCGCGGTAGAGCGCGATGGCGGCAGCGACCTGTTCCTGTTCCAGCGCGAGGCACTGGCTGCGGGCCGCCAGCGTGGCGCGACGGGCGGTTTCGACATCGTCGAGCCGGGCCAGACCGGCCGCGCGCTGTGCCTCGACCGCCGCCAGCCGGGCCGCGTGGTCGCGCTCGGCGGCGCGGGCTTCCGGCAGTCGCGCCGCGGCGGCGTCCAGTCGCACCAGTGCGTCTTCCACCTCGCGCACCGCGCGACGCACGGTGGCGTCGAAGGCGCTGGCGCGGGCGGTGTATTCCGCGCGGGCCGCCTCCACGTTCGCCGTCCGGCGCCCGGCGTCGAACAGCGGCAGCGTGAGCGTGGGGCCGATGGACCAGGTGCGGGTGGTGACTGCCTGCCCGCCGTTGATGGCGATGCGGGTGGGCGAAATATTGCCGCTCAGACTGAGTGCCGGGTAGCGCGACGCTTCCTGCACGCCGATGCGCGCGCTGGCGACCGCGACCTCGCGCTCGGCTGCGGCCACGTCCGGGCGCTGCCGCAGTGCGCGCGCCGGCACCGCGTCCAGCGTGAATACCGGCGGCTGCGGCAGGCGCAGCGGGTCGCTGGCGAGGCGGGCGCGCAATGTGGCTTCGTCGAGCGCGGTCAGTTCGACCAGACGCTTCACGTTGCGGCTGCAGTCGGCGCGCAGCGCGGCGACCTGCGACGCGGCGTCGGCCACCAGCGCACGCGCCAGCGCGCGTTCCGACGGCGGCTGGAAGCCAGCCTCGACCAGCTTTTCGGTGCTGTCCAGCGAGGCGCGGCGCGAAGCGTGATCGGCTTCGGCCAGATCCAGCCGGCGGGCGCAGTCGCGTACCGCCAGATAGGCGTCCGCGGTTTCCGCCGCCAGCGCGACGCGTGCGTCATGCCAGGCGGCGGTGCGCGACAGCAGCTGGGCGCGTGCCGCCTCGCGCTCGCGCGCCAGACCGCCGAACAGGTCGATTTCCCAGCTGGCCTGCAGACCGATCTGCTGCTGGGTGCGCAGCGTGGCCGGTCCGCCGAAGGTAAAGGACGAACGATTGACCGAGGCGTCCACGCTGAGCGCGGGCAGACCGGCCGCGCCCGCGGCCACCGCGTCGGCGCGTGCCTGCACGATGCGCGCGCGGGCAGCGGCGAGGTCGGCGCTGGCGTCCTGCGCGGCCTGTTGCAGCTCGATCAGCAGCGGGTCATTGAAGCCGGCCCACCATGCGGCCAGCGCGTCGATCCGTCCGTCATGGGCCAGCTGCACGCCGTCCGGCGTGCCGGTCTGCCACGCCTCGGCGCTGCGCGGAGCAGGCGTTTCATGGTCCGGGCCCAGGGTGGCGAACAGGCCGCGCTCACTGGCGCAGCCGGCCAGTGCGACAGTGATCAGTGTCAGCAGCAGCGGGGTGGCGACAGCTTGCTCACGCATCGCGCGCTCCCGCCCGCCGCTGGCGCTCGCCTTCGATCATCGACACCGCGTAGCCGGCCAGTCGTTCCGCCAGCAGGTCGATCGCGTCCGGGCTCGCGAGCAGGTCGGGCGCCAGCAGGTCGATCAGTTCGCGGCCCACGTAGTAGTGCACCGCCATCGAAATGACCGCCACCGTCAGCCGCTGCACATCGGCGTCCGGCGCATGCAGCCCGAGCTCGGCGCACAGCCGGGCCACCATCCAGTCGTGCTGCGGGCGGATTTCCGCGTCGATCTCGTCCTGCCACAGGCCGGTCGGCTCGATCATTTCGCGGAAGTGCAGCTTCATCACCAGCTGCACCGCTTCGCTGTGCTTGAGCGGCAGCAGGAATTCGCGGAAGAAGGCATTCAGCGCCTGCGGCAGCGGCAGTGCCGCCATGTCGGCCAGTCGTGCCGGGTCGGTCGGTTCGCCCAGTGGCTCGCAGAAGGTGGCGCGGTACAGGCCGGCCTTGTCGCCGAAGTAGTAGCGGATGGCCGACAGGTTGGCGCCGGCCGCCTCGCAGATTTCGCGCGTGGTTGCACCTTCGTAGCCGCGTGCGGCGAACAGCCGGAGCGCGGCGTCCAGCAGGCGCTGGCGGGCAGCGGATGCGTCGTGTTCCATGGATTGAATCAATCGATTGATTTACATCGCGCACTCTATGAATCAGGCGATTGACTGTCAACACGCCACGGTCATTGCGGCGGTGCAGGATTGACAGTGGATCGAACGCTGCCTATCGTGAATGCACGATCAAACGAACGTTTGAATTTTGCGCATGGATCTGCCTACGCTGCCGCCACGTTCCCGCCGTCAGGGCGAGCCTGCGTCCGTGACACGGGCGCTCATCCTCGATGCGGCGCAGACGCTGTTCGCCGGTCACGGCTTCGAAGCCACGTCGATGCGCATGATTACCACCACTGCCGGCGTCAATCTGGCCGCGGTCAATTACCACTTCGGCAGCAAGGACGAACTGGTACGCGCGGTCATCCTGCGCCGGCTGCAGCCGCTGAACGCGCAGCGCATGCAGGCGCTGGACGAGGTCGAAGCCGAGGCGGAGGGCGCACCGGTCAAGGCGCGCACCATCGTCGAATGCTTCTTCGGCGGTTCGCTGACGATGGCGGCCGAAAGCGGGCAGGGGCGTGAGTTCATGCGTCTGCTCGGCCGCACCTTCACCGAGCCGTCGGCGGTGGTGCGCGACTGTCTGGCGGCCGAATACGCGCCGGTGATCGCGCGCTATCGCGACGCCTTCAGCCGCGCGCTGCCGACCGTGCCGGTCGAGGACATCGTGTGGCGGCTGCATTTCATGTTCGGCGCCATGTCGCACGCGGTGTCGGGGCTGGACGCGCTGCAGGCGGTGACCGGCGTGCAGGTCGAGGGGCCGGATGCGATGAAGCGCATGGTGCCCCGGCTGATGAGCTTCCTGCTCGGCGGCCTGCGGGCGCCGCTGCCGGAGGCGGTCTGACATGGGCAGCAACAGGGCCGTGCGCCGGAGCGCATCCGCGCGCGAACAGGGAAGGGGACAAGGATGAACGCACTGACTCCGCTGCTGTGGCTGGCGGCTTTCGCGCTGGCTTTCGTCGTGCTGGCCTACCGCCGCGCGCCGCTGTGGCTGCACTGCACGGCGCTGGCCGGCGGGCTTGCTGTGGCCGCACTGCAGTACGACTGGCCGCTGCCGGTGCGGGTCTCACTGGCCCTGCTGCTCGGCGTGCCGGCGCTACTGCTGAACATCGCACCGCTGCGCCGCGCGCTGGTGTCGAAGCCGCTGCTGGCGATCTACCGCCGCATCCTGCCGCCGATGTCGGACACCGAACGCATCGCGCTCGAAGCCGGCACTGTGTGGTGGGAGGGCGAACTGTTCCGCGGCCACCCGGACTGGAAAACGCTGCACGCCTACCCGGAGCCGACGCTGACCGCGGAAGAACAGGCCTTCGTCGACAACGAGGTCGACGAACTGTGCTGGCTGTCCGACGACTGGCGCATTTCGCACGAACTGATGGATCTGCCGCCCGAGGCCTGGCAGTACATCAAGGACAAGGGCTTCCTCGGTCTCATCATTCCGAAGAAGTACGGCGGCAAGGCGTTTTCCGCCTGGGCGCATTCGCAGATCGTGACCAAGCTGTCCACCCGCTGCTCGGCGTCGGCGGTGACGGTGATGGTGCCGAATTCGCTCGGCCCGGCTGAACTGCTGCTGCACTACGGCACCGACGCGCAGAAAGACCACTACCTGCCGCGTCTGGCCAGGGGGCTGGAGATTCCGTGCTTCGCGCTGACCAGCCCGCAGGCCGGGTCGGACGCAGCGTCCATTCCCGACTACGGCATCGTGTGCCGCGGCATGCATGAGGGCCGCGAAGTGCTGGGCATGCGGGTGACCTGGGACAAGCGCTACATCACGCTGGGTCCGGTCGCCACGCTGCTCGGGCTGGCCTTCCGGCTGTACGACCCGGATCACCTGATCGGCGACACCGAAGACCTCGGCATCACCTGCGCGCTGATCCCGACCGACCATCCGGGCGTGCAGATCGGCCGCCGCCACTTCCCGCTCAATGCGGTGTTCCAGAACGGTCCGAACTGGGGCAAGGACGTGTTCATGCCGCTGGACTGGATCATCGGCGGCCCGGCGATGGCGGGGCAGGGCTGGCGCATGCTGATGGAGTGTCTGGCCGCCGGCCGCTCGATCTCGCTGCCGGCGTCGAACACCGGCATGGCCAAGCTCACCGCGCGTGCGGTGGGCGGCTATGCCCGGGTGCGCAGCCAGTTCAAGACCGCGATCGGCCGCTTCGAAGGCATACAGGAGCCGCTGGCCCGCATCGGCGGCAATCTGTACATGATGGACGCGGCACGCCGCATGACCGCCGGCGCCATCGACCTCGGCGAAAAACCGTCGGTGGTGTCGGCCATCGTGAAGTACCACATCACCGAACGCGCCCGCAGCGTGGTGAATGACGGCATGGACATCCTGGGTGGCAAGGGCATCTGCCTGGGGCCGTCCAACTTCCTCGGCCGCGCCTACCAGCAGATTCCGATCGGCATCACGGTCGAGGGCGCCAACATTCTGACCCGCAGCCTCATCATCTTCGGTCAGGGGGCGGTGCGCTGCCATCCCTACGTGCTGCGCGAAATGCGCGCCGCGCTGGCCGAGGACACGCCGGCCGCGCTGGCCGAATTCGATTCGGCGCTGTTCGCGCACATCGGCTACACCACCAGCAATGCGGTGCGCACGCTGGTGACCGGCCTGACTGGCTCGCGCTGGGTCGGCGTGCCGGTCGATGTGGCGCCGGAAACACGGCGCTACTACCAGCAGCTCACCCGCTTCTCGACCGCCTTCGCCTTCCTCGCCGACGCCGCCATGCTCACCATGGGCGGTGATCTCAAGCGCAAGGAGCGGCTGTCGGCGCGGCTGGGTGACATCCTGTCGCTGATGTATCTGTGCTCGGCCACGCTGAAGCGCTACGAGGCGGAAGGCCGCCAGGCCGAAGACGCGCCGCTGATGCACTGGGCGATCTGGGACGCGATGTATCACGCGCAGCACGCGTTCGAAGGCGTCATGTCCAATTTCCCGAACCGTGCCATCGCGGTGCTGCTGCGCGCGCTCATCTTTCCGCTCGGCCGGCCCTATGTGGTGCCGTCTGACCGCCTCGGCACGCAGGTTGCAAAGTGTCTGATCGAACCCTGCGCCACCCGTGACCGCCTGACCGACGGCATGTATCTGCCGCAGGACGAACACGAGCCGGTGGCCGCCATCGAGCACGCGCTGAAGGCCACGGTGGCGGCCGAGGCGATCGAGGCGCGGCTGCGCGCGGCGCAGAAGCGTGGCGAACTGAAGGCGCGCGGGCCGGCGCTGATGCAGGCTGCGGTCGACGCCGGCCTGATCGACGCCGCCGAGCGCGCACTGATCGAGCGGCGCGACCAGCTGCGCGACCGTGTGGTGAAGGTCGACGATTTCCCGCAGGACTTCGGCGTGGACGCCGAAGCCGCGGCCCCGGTCGAGGCGCGTCACGTGAACGCGCTGGCCGCCTGAGGAGTGTTCATGTCGCTGCCTGAAGTATTCGTCGTCGATGGGGCGCGCACCCCTTTCCTGAAGTCACGCAATACGCCGGGACCGTTCGCTGCGGCCGATCTGGCGGTGGCTGCCGGCAACGCGCTGCTGGCCCGCCAGCCCTTCGCGCCGGACCGGCTGGACGAAGTCATCCTCGGTTGCGCGGCGCCGTCGGCAGACGAAGCGAACATCGGCCGCATCGCCGCACTGCGCATGGGCTGCGGCGACCGCGTGCCCGGCTGGACCGTGATGCGCAACTGCGCCAGCGGCATGCAGGCGCTGGATTCGGCCATGGCCAACATCCAGCGCGGCCGTGCCGATCTGGTGCTGGCCGGTGGCGTCGATGCGCTGTCGCGCGCCCATCTGCTGTTTTCCGACGCCATGGTGCGCTGGCTGTCGCAGTGGTACGCCGCGAAATCGCTGGGCCAGCGCGCAGCACTGCTGACGAGGTTCCGGCCCGCCATGCTGGCGCCGGTGATCGGCCTCATCCGCGGCCTGACCGATCCGGTGATCGGGCTGAACATGGGTCAGACCGCCGAAAATCTGGCCACGCGATTCGGCATCACCCGCACGCAGATGGATTTCTATGCGATGCGCTCGCATCAGCGCACCACCCGTGCGGTGGATGAAGGCGCTTTCGGCGAGATCGCCGCGCTGACCGGCAGCGACGGCACGCTGTACGCCGAGGACGACGGCCTTCGCCGCGATTCGTCGGTCGAGCGGCTGGCGAAACTGCGCCCGGTGTTTGACCGCCGGCAGGGCCGGGTGACCGCCGGCAACAGTTCGCAGGTGACCGACGGCGCGAGCTGGCTGCTGCTGGCGTCGCGCCGGGCGGTGGACCAGTACGGACTGAAGCCGCTGGGTTGCATCGTCGACAGCCAGTGGGCGGCGCTCGACCCGGCGCAGATGGGGCTCGGCCCGGTGCATGCCGCCACGCCCATCCTGCAGCGTCACGGCCTCGGCCTGAACGACCTCGACGCCTGGGAAATCAATGAAGCCTTCGCCACCCAGGTCATCGCCTGCATCGAGGCGTGGGCGTCCGGCGACTACTGCCGCGAACAGCTCGGACTGTCACAGGCGCTCGGTACGCTGGACGAAAGAAAGCTCAACGTCGACGGCGGCGCGATCGCGATCGGCCATCCGGTCGGCGCCAGTGGTGCGCGCATCGTGCTGCATCTGCTGCACGTGCTGCGCCGTCAGGGCGGCGGCCGCGGCATGGCGGCCATCTGCATCGGCGGCGGGCAGGGCGGCGCGATGCTGGTGGAGACGGTATGACTGCGGACACGAACGTGCAGGCGAACACCTTCCGCCACTGGCGGCTGGAACGCGATGCCGGCGATGTCGCCTGGCTCACCTTCGACCGTGCCGGCGAGAGCGTGAACACGCTGTCCGGCGAGGCGATGCGCGAACTGGGCGCTGTGCTCGACGTGCTCGATGCGGCGCCACCGAAGGGGCTGGTCATCCTGTCCGGCAAGACCGGCGGCTGCATCGCCGGTGCCGACATCGGCGAATTCGGTGCGGTGAAGGACGAAGCCGGCGCGCGCGACATCGTTGGCCGCGGCTGGAACCTGTTCAACCGGCTGGCGGCGGTGCGCTACCCGACCTGCGCGCTGGTGCGCGGCTTCTGTGTCGGCGGTGGCACCGAACTGTCGCTGGCCTGCCGCCACATCGTCGCGGTCGACGAGCCGGGCACCCGCTTCGCGCTGCCCGAAGTGCTGCTGGGCATCGTGCCCGGCTGGGGCGGCATGCTGCGGCTGCCGCAGCGCATCGGTGCGCCGGCGGCACTCGACATGATGCTCACCGGCCGCGCGCTCGACGCGAAGCGTGCGAAAGCGGCGGGCCTGGTCGATGAGATCGCGCCGGCGCGGCTGATGCGTGAACACGCGCGGGCCCGCGTGCTGGCCGATCCGCCGCGGCGCGCACTGCCGCTGCTGCAGCGCCTGCTGCTCGGCCCGCTGCGCGGCACGGTGGCGAAGAAGGCGCTGGAAGGCGTGGTGAAGAAGGCGGCGCGCCGCCACTACCCGGCGCCGTACGCCATCGTCGAGATATGGCGTGATTTCGGTGGCAACGCGCTGGCGGTGCCGGCCGGTCATCCGGCGTCGATGACAGCACTGGTGGCCCACCCGACCACCGCCAATCTGCAGCGGGTGTATCACCTGCGCGAGCGGCTGCGCGGCTTCGCCAAGGCGGACAGCGCGCTGCCGCCGATACGCCGGGTGCACGTGATCGGCGCCGGCGTCATGGGCGGCGACATCGCCGCCTGGTGTGCGCTGCGCGGCTTCCATGTGACGCTGCAGGACAACGGGCTGGAGCGCATCGCGCCGGCCATGCAGCGCGCGGCGAAAGCCTTCGCCCGCAAGTTCCGCCGTGACCGCAAGGCGCTGCGCGATGCGCTCGACCGGCTGGTGCCCGACCCGACCGGCGCCGGTGTGGCCGGTGCCGACCTCGTCATCGAGGCGATCTGGGAAAACCTGGACGCCAAGCGGGCCCTGATCGCCGACGTTGAACGCCGCGCGAAGCCGGATGCGCTGATCGCGACCAACACCTCCAGCCTGCGCATCGAGGACATTGCGCAGGCGCTGCAGGTGCCTGGCCGGCTGGTCGGCATCCATTTCTTCAACCCGGTGGCGAAGATGCCGCTGGTCGAAGTGGTGCGCGGCGCAGACAGTGCCGACAGCGCGGTGCAGCGCGCCGCCGCCTTCGTCGGTGCGCTCGACAAGCTGCCGCTGCCGGTGAGCAGCGCACCCGGCTTCCTGGTCAATGCGGTGCTCGGCCCCTACATGCTGGAGGCGATGAAATGCATCGACGAGGGCCTGTCGCCCGAGGTCGTGGACCGCGCCGCGCTTGATTTCGGCATGGCCATGGGGCCGGTCGAACTGGCGGATACCGTGGGGCTGGACATCGCGATGGCTGCCGGTGCCCGCCTGACCGGCGGTGCCACGCCGCCGGCCTGCCTGCAGGCGCGGGTCGATCAGGGCCATCTCGGCCGCAAGAGCGGCCGCGGCTTCTATGTCTGGAAGGACGGGCACCCCGAGCGTGCGCAGCCGGCCGCCGTACCGGCAGGCCTGACCGAGCGGCTGCTTGCGCCGCTGGTTCAGGTGACCCGCCGTTGCGTCGATAACGCTGTCGTGGGCGATGCGGATCTGGCCGACGCCGGCCTCATTTTCGGCGCCGGCTTCGCACCGTATACCGGTGGGCCGCTGCACTATGATGCGGCCTCCCATCCGCGGACCACGGCCGGAATTTCAGATGGAAACCGCGCGACAGAGCGGACAGAACAGAACACGAAACACTGAGCCTGACATATGAGCACCGTAACCGAACACCTTCCGGACGAACAACCCGCGCTGCGCATGCTGCCCATGCCGCGCGATCTCAATGCCGCTGGCGACATTTTCGGCGGCTGGGTCATGTCGCAGGTCGACGTGGCCGGCTCCATTGCCGCGATGCGCCGCACCCGCTGCCGCGTGGTGACCGTGGCGGTCAATTCATTCGTGTTCCTGCAGCCCATCACGACCCAGTACCTGGTGTCCTTCTACGCCCGTGTTGCGCGGGTGGGCACCACGTCCATCGTGGTCGATGTCGATGTGTATGCGGAAACCGGCTACGAGACTCTGCACGTGCTCAAGGTGGCGACCGCGCAGCTCACCTACGTGGCGATGAACGAGGACGGCAGCAAGCGGGCGATTCCACCCGACCCCGCCAGGCCGTGAGCAGAACCCTATCCTGCGTGCCCAGTGCCGGGGCACGCTCTGAAAGCAGCACCCATTCGATGACGCACACAGGAGGAGACATGATGCAGACGACACAGCGCCGCTACCCCGGCACCGCGATGAAGGTACTGGCCATCGTGCTGGGCGCCTTCGGTTCCGCGGCCAGCCACGCCGCCGCCTTCCAGCTGCTCGAAGGCAATGCGAGCGGTCTGGGCAATGCCTATGCGGGCAGTGCCGCCGTGGCCGAGGACGCCAGCACGGTGTTTTTCAATCCGGCAGGCATGACGCTGCTGCCCGGTCGCAATGTCGCCTTCTCGGTCGATCTGGTGCGGCCTTCTGCGAAGTTCAGCAATCAAGGGTCGTCCAATGCGCTGCTGCAGGGCTCCGGTGGCAATGGCGGCGACGCGGGCGATCTGGCCGCCGTGCCGGCCGGCTATCTGACCTGGCAGCTCAACGACAGGGTCACGCTGGGTCTTGGCCTGGGCGCCCCCTTTGGACTGAAGACCGAATACACGCCGGAGTGGGTCGGCCGTTTCCACGCGCTGAAGAGCGAACTGAAAACGATCAACGTGAATCCGTCCGTTGCCTTCAAGGTGAATGACAAGCTGTCGGTGGGTGCGGGCCTCAACTTCCAGCGCATCGAAGCGGACCTCACCAGCCTGGTTAATTACAGCGCTGTGATCGCTCAGGTTTCGGGCGGCGGGCTGCTGCTGCCGGGCGTGGCGGGTCGCGCACGCATCGAGGGCGATGACACCGCCTGGGGCTGGAACGTCGGCCTGATCTATCAGCTGTCGCCGGAAACCCGGCTGGGCCTGGCTTACCGCTCCAAGGTGGATTACACGCTGAAGGGCACCGCGTCCTTCGACGGCGCGAATTCGGGCAGCGTGGGCGGCAATGCCATCATCGCCGGCTTCAACGCGTCGCGCGGTGGCAATGTCCGCGCCGAAGTCGAACTGCCGGATGTGGCGACCTTCAGCGTGGTGCAGAAGATTTCGGATCGCTGGACCATGATGGGTGACGTGGCCTGGACCGGCTGGTCTTCGCTGCAGGAACTGCGCATCGACAACGTGAATGGCATCAATGTGTCGACCGAGGAACTGAAGTGGCGTGACACCTGGCGTGTCGCCTTTGGCGGTACCTATGCCTGCAGCGATGCGCTGAGCCTGAAGTTCGGTCTGGCCTGGGACCAGACGCCAGTGCGTGACACCACCCGCCTGCCGCGGGTGCCGGACGATGACCGCGTCTGGCTGTCGGTCGGTCTGCAGTGGCGCCCGGACTCGACCTCCGCGGTTGACGTCGGCTATGCCCATCTGTTCGTCAAGGATTCCAGCGTGAACAACACCGGCGGCAACGCGGCCGCCAAGGGCACGCTGGTAGGCCAGTACGAGAACTCGGTCGATATTCTCGGCGTGCAGTACTCGACCCGCTTCTGAGTCTTTCCCCGCAGTACCTGACCCGGTCGTCGAGGCGGCCGGGTCGCCTCTCCCGGGAGTCCGCATCGTGACATCCTCCAGATTCCGCATCCGTCGCGTCGCCGTACTGGGCGCTGGCGTGATGGGCGCGCAGATCGCCGCCCACTGCGCCAACGCGAACGTTCCCGTCATCCTGTTCGACCTCGCCGCCAGGGAAGGCGATCCGGATGCCATCGTCAGGCGCGCTGTCGCCGGCCTGAAGAAGCTCGAACCGGCGCCGCTGGCCACCGCCGACCGGGCGGCCCATATCGAGGTGGCGAACTACGACCGCGACGCCCACCGGCTCGCCGAATGCGATCTGGTGATCGAGGCGATTGCCGAGCGCATGGACTGGAAGCACGGCCTGTACGCCAAGGTCGCGCCGCATCTGCGCAGCGATGCGATCTTCGCCACCAACACCTCCGGCCTGTCGATCAATGCGCTGGCCGATGGCTGCCCGGAGGCGATGCGCAGCCGCTTCTGCGGCGTGCATTTCTTCAACCCGCCGCGCTACATGGCGCTGGTCGAACTGATTCCAGCGCATGGCACCGACAGTGCGCTGCTCGACCGGCTGGAGGACTTCCTCACCACCACGCTGGGCAAGAACGTGGTGCGCGCGCTCGACACGCCCAACTTCGTCGCCAACCGCATCGGCGTGTTCTCGATGCTGGCGGCGATGCACCACACGGTGCGGCTGGGCCTCGGTTTCGACGAGGTCGACGCGCTGACCGGCCCGGCCATCGGCCGGCCGAAGTCGGCCACCTACCGCACCGCCGACGTGGTCGGCCTCGACACCCTGCTGCACGTGGTCAAGACCATGACCGACAACCTGCAGGGCGACCCCTGGCATCGTCATTACGTCGCACCGGCGTGGCTGGCTGCACTGGTCGAGCGTGGCGCGCTCGGTCAGAAGACCAAGGCCGGCGTCTATCGCAAGGACGGCAAGGCGATCAAGGTGCTGGACCTCGCGCTGCAGGATTACCGCGACGCAGCCGGCGCCATTGCCGACGAGGTGCAGACGATGCTGGCCGAGCGTGACCCGGCGATGAAGCTGGCCGCGCTGCGCGCAAGCGCGCACCCGCAGGCGCAGTTCCTGTGGTCCATCTTCCGCGACGTGTTCCATTACGTCGCGGTGCATCTGGGCGATATCGCGCACAACGCGCGCGACGTCGACTTCGCGATGCGCTGGGGCTTCGGCTGGAGTGCCGGCCCGTTCGAAACCTGGCAGGGCGCCGGCTGGCAGCAGGTCGCTGAATGGTTGCGTGAGGACATCGCCGCCGGCCGCGCGATGTCGGACGCGCCGCTGCCGGCCTGGGTGTTTGAGCGCCATGGCGTGCATGAGGCAGCCGGCTCGTGGTCCGCATCCGCCGCGAAGCCGGAGCCGCGCAGCGTGTCGCCGCGCCAGCTCTTTCCGGAGCGCATGCCGGCCGAAGTGCCGCGTACAACGCATACCGTGTGGGAAGGCGATGAAGTGCGGCTGTGGACGCTGGACGACGCCGACGGCGAGCGGGTGCCGGTGCTGTCCTTCAAGAGCCGCCTGTCCTGCGTCGGTCCGAAGGTGCTGGATGGCCTGCGCGAAGCGATCGCGCGCGCCGAGCGCGATTTCGACGGTCTGGTGATCTGGCAGCCGCAAGGGCCGTTCTCGGTCGGCGCCAACCTGAAGCAGATCCGCCCGGTGCTCGAAGCGGGCGACTTCGTGACGCTGGACCGGGTGATCAACGACTTCCAGCAGGCGTCGATGGCGATCAAGTACGCCCAGGTGCCGGTCATCACCGCGGTGCAGAACATGGCGCTCGGTGGCGGCTGCGAGTTCGTCATGCATTCGCCGCGCGCGGTGGTGGCGCTCGAAAGCTATATCGGTCTGGTCGAAGCGGGCGTCGGCCTGATTCCGGCCGGCGGCGGCTGCAAGGAATTCGCCATCCGTGCCGCGCGGGCGGCCGAGAGTTCGGCGACGAAGGACCCGATGAATTCCCTGCAGTCGGTGTTCCAGACCATCGCCATGGCGAACGTGTCGAAGAGTGCGCGTCACGCGCAGGAACTGGGTCTGCTGAAGCAGGACGACGTGGTCGTCATGCACGCCGGCGAACTGCTGTACGTCGCGCGCCGCAACGCGGTGGCGATGGCCGACAGCGCGTGGCGTCCGCCGCTGCCGGCGGTCGATATTCCAGTGGCCGGTCGCAGCGGCATCGCCACGCTGGACATGATGCTGGTGAACATGCGCGAGGGCGGCATGATTTCGGCGCACGACTACCGCGTCGCGCATGCGTCGGCGACCGCGCTGTGCGGCGGCGACATCGAAACCGGCACACGCGTGAACGAACAGTGGCTGCTCGAAGTCGAGCGCGCGCTGTTCGTCGATCTGCTAAAGACGAAGGAAACGCAGGCGCGCATCGCGCACATGATGGACACCGGCAAGCCGCTGCGGAACTGACGGGAGATTCGCGATGAAACAGATACAGGATGTCTACATCGTCGCCGCGAAGCGCACGCCGGTGGCGAAGAAGGGCGGTGCCTTCCGCCACGTGCGGCCGGACGACATGCTGGCGCACGCGCTGCGCGGCGTGGTCGACGCGGTGCCCGAATTCGACCTGAACGACATCGGCGACGTGGTGGTCGGCTGCGCGATGCCGGAAGGCGAGCAGGGCATGAACGTGGCTCGCATCGGCCTGCTGCTGGCCGGTTTTCCGGTGTCGGTGCCCGGCGTCACGGTGAACCGCTTCTGCGCCAGCGGCCTCAATGCGGTGGCCGACGCAGCGCTGAAGATCATGACCGGCCAGTGCGACATCGCCATCGGCGCCGGCACCGAGTCGATGACGGTGATGCCCACCATGATGGGCAACAAGGTGAGCGTGAATCCGCGTGCCTTCGAGTCGCCGGAGAACGTGGCCATCGCCTACGGCATGGGTTTGACTGCAGAGAAGGTGGCGCACAGGTACGCGGTGTCGCGCGAGGACCAGGACGCCTTCGCGCTGGCGTCGCACCGCAAGGCGCTGGCGGCTCAGGCGGCCGGGCGTTTCGGTGACGAAATACTGCCCTACACGGTGCGCAGCCATCTGCCCGATCTGGCGGGCAATACGGTGCGCATCGTCGAGCAGGTGGTCGGCGCCGACGAAGGTCCGCGCGCCGACTCCAGCGCCGAAGGCCTGGCGAAGCTGCGGCCGGCGTTCGCTGCGCGCGGCTCGGTCACCGCCGGCAACAGTTCGCAGATGTCCGACGGTGCGGCCGCGGTGCTGCTGATGTCGGAAGCGGCGGTGCAGCGCACCGGTGCGACACCGATCGCCCGCTTCCGCAGTTTCGCGGTCGCCGGCGTGCCGCCGGAAATCATGGGCATCGGCCCGGTCGAGGCGATTCCGCGTGCGCTGAAGCAGGCCGGCATCGCGCAGGCCGACATTGACTGGATAGAACTGAACGAAGCCTTCGCCGCACAGGCGCTGGCAGTGATGCGCACGCTGGATATCGATCCGGCAAAGGTGAATCCGCTGGGCGGCGCGATCGCGCTCGGCCACCCGCTGGGCGCCACCGGCGCCATCCGCACCGCCACCGTCATCGCCGCGATGCAGCGCGGCGAGGCGCGCACTGGCATGGTGACCATGTGCATCGGCACCGGCATGGGGGCGGCGGGCCTGTTCGAGAAGGTGTGAGCGGCAGGGCCGGACCGCAGGCTTCAGTTCAGGCCGCCCGCTGGCGGTATAAGCTCGCGCCTTCGTACCTGAGACCGCCCTGCACATGAAATCGAATGATTCCGGCCGCATCCTGACTGCGCTGTCCGAAGGTGTGGCCACGCTCACCATGTCGCGGCCTGCGCGGCGCAATGCCTACACGACCGCGATGATGCAGGCCCTGCGCGAAGCGGTCGAACGGGTGCTGCCGGACCCGGAATGTCGCGTGCTGCTGCTGCGCGGCGACGGCGCCAGTTTCAGTGCCGGCGGCGACGTGCACGAGTTTTCGCAGAGCCTGCCGCTGGACGCGCCGGCGCGTCTGGCCACCTTTCAAGCGCTGGTCGACAACTGGGTCAATCCGGTCATTCTCGCGCTGCGTGCGGCGCACCAGCCGGTGCTGGCCGCGGTGCGCGGCGACTGCGTGGGCTACGGCTTTTCGCTGATGCTGGCATCCGACATCGCGATCGCGGCCGAGGACGCGCTGTTCTCGACCGCCGGTATCGGACTGGCCCAGCCGGGCGCTGGCGGCCAGTCGCACTTCCTGTTGCGCGCACTGGGCGAGCGCCGGGCGCGCGAACTGATGTGGAGCGCGCGCCGCTTCGATGCGCACGAGGCGAAGGCACTGGGCCTGATCGAGCGGGTGGTGCCGGTGGATGAATTCGATGCTGCGGTCGCTGCCGAAGCCGCGCGACTGGCAGCGGGGCCGCGCCACGGCTGGGCGGAAATCAAGCGCCTGCTCAATTCATCCGGTCAGCCGCTGGCGCAGCAGCTGGCCGACGAGGCGGCAGCCTTCGGCCGCTGTGCGGCCACCCGCGATTTTGCGGAAGCGGTGACCGCCTTCATCGAGCGGCGCAAGCCGGGCTTCGAGGGGCGCTGAGTCACCGCCCAGGGCCAACCTCAGTAGCCGGCGACGATGTCGCGTTTCATCGGCGCGAGCCGGCGCAGCAGTTCGTTCTTTTCGGCCGTGCCGGTGTGGCGGTCCAGCACGACGCGCAGCATGTCGACCAGTGCGTCGAACTCGGCTTCGCTGATCTGTGCGTCGACATGGGTTTTCTTCATGTCCTCACCTTCGTAGTCGCACTGCCCGCCGGCCACGTTGCAGATGAACATGGCGATGCTGTGCTTCAGGTGCTTCACCTTGATGCCTTCGAAGGAGCGGCGGGTACGCGGATCGGTGACGATGACGTCGATCAGGTCATCGACGATGAGCTGTATGCCAGGCTCGCCACCCAGTCCGCGGTACAGCGCGTCGTCCTCGCGCAGGTGGGTACAGCCGGCGAGCAGCGTCAGGACCGCGATCAGCAGCAGACGGATGTGGGCACGATTCATGCGGGTGTTCCTTTGGTGCGACACCCGGATATCGGAGTCGCACGTTGCGGTCTTGAGTCGTTGTAAGCTCTTTCGGACTTTTGATCAAATTTCCCACGAATGAAGACATTCCGCCCCTGCCTGACCGTGCTGACCGGCGTGTTCGCGCTCGCCACAGGCGGCGCATGGGCGGACGACGCGCCCCTGCGCCTGTCCGGCTGGCAGTCAGCCGCAGGGCCAGTGCAGGCGGTTGTCGAGCTGCCGGCCACCGGGTCCGGTGACGCGGCGCCTGACTCACCGCCCACGCCGGCGCCCGGACTGCGCAGCGGTGACCGCCTGATCGCCACCGGCGGCGTGAGCCAGATCGAAGGCGCGGCTGGCGGCGGTCTCAATCCGTGGGCGGTAATCGCCGGCTACGGCACGCGCGAACAGGTCGGTGCCTCCGCTTTCCACACACGGCTGCGTACCCGCGGCGGCTTTCAGCTGGAATCGAGCGGCATCGCGGTCGGCCTGTGGAACCGGGTCGAACTGTCGGCCGCCACCCAGCGTTTCGGGCTGTCGGACACGGTGCCCGGCCAGTCGATAGACCTCGACGTGATCGGTGCCAAGGTGAGGCTGTTCGGCGATGCGGTGTATGACCAGGACCGCTGGTGGCCGCAGGTGTCGGTCGGTCTGAGCTGGAAGCACAACCGCGATTTCGGTCTGGTCCCCACACTTCTTGGCGCGCAGCGCAAATCGGACATCGAAGCCTATGTGGCGGCGACCAAGGTGTATCTGGGCCTGGCGGGCGGCTACAACCTGCTGACCAATGTGACGCTGCAGGCCACCCGGGCCAACCAGTTCGGCCTGCTCGGCTTTGGCGGCGACAAGTCCGACGACTACAGGCTGATGCCGGCCGCCTCGGTCGCTGTGCTGCTGCGCGACAACCTCGCGCTGGGCATCGAGTACCGCGAGAAGCCGGACAACCTGTCGGCCTTCCGCGAACAGGCAGCTTCCGACGTGTTCGTCGCCTGGTTCCCGTACAAGAACTTCTCGCTTACCGCCGCCCAGGTCGACCTGGGTAATGTGGCGGACAAGCCGCGTCAGCGCGCCTGGTATCTGTCCGGTCAGCTGTCCTTCTGAGACGGCTGCGGCCGCTGTCGCTGCGACATTTGTAGCGCACTGCGGCTGAGACAGCTGTCTCTGTTCGTCCGCCCGGTGTCTCAGTGAGTCACTCACTTCTCGCGGGGGGATTTTTCCCTTTCTCTGCAAACCACCGTCCCGTCTGGAAAAGCGTGCGCGGGCCTGTCGTCACGGCCTCCGTGGCACGAATGCTGCAGACATTCCTGCGCGCATGTCTTCGGAACGCGGTCGTTCCATGTGCCGGTCGAAAAAAATCGGGGCCGGCAGCAGGCCTGCGCATTCACAACATTGGAGGAAGCCTGATGAACAAGAACAGCGGCCGCACCCTGCGGCCCAGTGCAGTGAGTACCCTTGCCGGCAGTCTGCTGGCAGCCCTGCTGCTGGCACCGGTTGTCGCGCATGCCGAAGATCCGGAACCGCCGCTCGGCATCAACGTGCTGGAAGCCACCTTCAAGTGGCGCCCGAACTACGTCAGCGACGACATGCTGATCCACGCCGACAAGGACGCCAACAACTGGCTGCACTACGGCAAGGACTACCAGGCCACGCGCTTCTCGCAGCTGCGTCAGGTGACCCAGGACAATGTGAAGAAGCTGGTGCCGAAGTGGAACCTGTCCTTCGGTGTCAATGACGCGCAGGACAGCCAGACCACCGTGGTGAATGGCCGCATCTACGTGACCGCCAGCCAGAACAAGGTGTTCTCGATCGACGGCGCCACCGGCCGCATGCTGTGGAAGTACGAGCGCTCGCTGCCGGGCGATCTCGGCCCGCGCCTGTGCTGCGAAGCGGTGAACCGTGGTGTCGCGGTGTACAAGGACATGGTCTACATGGCCACCCTGGACACCCACGTGGTCGCGCTGAACAACACCACCGGCAAGGTGGTGTGGGAGAAGAAGCTCGGCGATTACACGAGCGGCGAAATCTATACCTCGATGCCGCTGGTCGCTGACGGCAAGATCGTGGTCGGCAACTCCGGCGGCGACGTCGGCGCCAACGTCGGCAAGATCACTGCGCTCGATCCGGACACCGGTGAAATCGTGTGGCAGACCACCACCCGCCCGACCGATGCCAAGGACCCGAACGCCAAGACCTGGGCCAACGACTCGTGGCGTACCGGCGGCGGATCCGCCTGGCTGACCGGCAACTACGACCCCAAGAGCAACACGATCTACTGGGGCGTGGGCAACCCGGCGCCTGACTTCGATCCGAGCGTGCGCAAGGGCGACAACCTGTACACCAATTCCACGCTGATGATGGATGCGCGTACCGGCAAGATCAAGAACCACTTCCAGTACACGCCGAACGACGCCTGGGATTACGACGGCAACAACGAAACCATCCTGGTGGATGACGAGAAGGGCCGCAAGGTGTGGCTGCACGGCGACCGCAACGGTCACCTGTACTCGATCGACCGCGTCACCGGCAAGTGCAACTGGGTGGTGCCGATCGCACGCGTGAACTGGGTGACCGGCTTCTCCGACAACTGCCGTCCCATCGTCAATCCGGAGAAGGTGCCGGGCTACGACAAGGTCGCCAAGGACATCGCGCCGATTCTCGACGGTGGCAAGGAATGGCACCCGGCGGCGTACAGCCCGAAGACCAAGCTGCTCTACGTGCCCTACATCGACAGCTCGATGGACATCCAGGCCAAGAAGATGGAATGGAAGCGCGGCGAGTGGTACCTGTCGTCCAAGGTGCTGAAGGCCAACCCCTACACCGGCGGCATCAAGGCGTTCAATGCCACCACCGGCGAACAGGTGTGGTCGCGTCCGCAGAGCACGCCGGCAACCAGCGGCATGCTGGCCACCGCGGGTGGCGTGGTGTTCGCGGGTGATGCCGAGGGCTGGTTCCACGCCATGCGTGACGACACCGGTGAGGCGCTGTGGCGCTTCAATGTCGGCACCGGCATCCACGGCAATCCGACCACCTTCACGGTGGACGGCAAGCAGTTCGTGGCCATCGTGTATGGCCCGGGCGGCGGCAGCCTGTGGCCGCTGGTGTATGACGAGCTGTTCAAGCACCAGAACCGCGGCGGCGGCATGATGATCTTCGGCCTGTCCGAGTAATGGAGCAGGGGCGCCCGCAAGGGCGCCCCATGTCGCGATGACGATTTCGATCAAGACATCCGCTGTGCTGCGCATCGCTGCCTGCCTGCTGGGTCTGGCGGCACTGCCGGCGGCACACGCGGCACCCCTGAACGCCTGCGTGGTCGAGGGCAATGCGCCCTTCTCGTCGCGCGACGGCGGTGCGAAGGGGCTGGACATCGAGGTGATGCAGGCGGTGGCTGCCCGCATGGGTCGCGACCTGCAGCTCACCTGGGTCACCGTGCCCGCCCGCGGCGGCATGGGCAAGGCGCTCAAGCAGACGGTGCAGGCCGGCACCTGCGAACTGTTCGTCGGTCTGCCCGAAACCACAGGCGGTGGCGAAGATCTGGCCGAACGCGATCTGCTTGCCTCGAAGCCCTACGCCTCGGTCGGCTACGCACTGGTGGTGCCGGCAGCGAGCAAGGCAAAGGCGCTGGGCGATCTGCGCGCGGCACGCGTGGGCGGTATCACCGCCACGCCGGCTGACCTGCATCTGCTGGCCGGCGGCTACAACCGCACGCCTTACGGCAGCGTGAGCCAGATGCTGGAGGCGGTGGCTCGCGGCGAACTGGGCGGCGCACTGGTGTGGTCCGGCCGTCTGGCCGAAACGCCGCTGCCGGCCTCGCTCAGGCTGGCTCAGGTCCTGCGCGACCCGACCCTGACCACCCGTTTCGTCATCGCCTACCGGCGCGCCGATGCGGCGCTGGGCGGCGAACTCGACGCGGCGCTGGCGGCTTTCGCGGCCGACGGCACGCTGGACGCGCTGGCGCGCAAGGCGGGCTTCCCGTGAGCACAGGAGCCGTCATGCAGTACTCATTGCGTTTCATGCTGGCTGCCGGCCTGACGACGGCGAACGTTTCCCTGGCCTTCGGCAACGACATTCCGGCGGTGAATCCGCTGGCCAGTGACCCGAAGGCTGCGCAGGCGGGCGAAGAACTGTTCGGCCGCAACTGCCAGCAGTGCCACAACTCGCGAGGCAAGGGTGGCAAGGGGCCGCAGCTGGTCAAGGGCGCCTGGGGCCCGGGCGGTGCGAACAGCGACGGCTACATGTACGGAATCATCGCCAACGGCCGGCCCAACACCCAGATGGGCGGCTTCGGTCCGGCACTCAAGCCGGAAGAGATATGGCAGATCGTCGCCTTTCTGCGCGAGGAAGCGAAGCGGGTGAAGGCGGCCGAAAAGGCCAAGGCCGGCGCCGAAGACGATCTCTGGTTCTGATCCCGCATCCGGCCGAGCCGGATGCCCGTGCGGCAGCCCGCAGCGGCTGACCGCGCTCGACTATCCATATGGAGTTCACCCGATGCAACACACACTGATCCGCGGCGCTGCCGCCTGCGCGCTTGCCGCCGCTCTGGCGCTGGGCGCAGCCTCCGTTTCCGCCTTCGGTCCGGGCGGCCCCACCGGCCCGGCCGGTGCTGCCTCCGAGAGCGATGCCAGCAAGGGCGAAGAGCTGTTCGGCCGCAACTGCCAGCAGTGCCACAACTCGCGTGGCAAGGGCGGCAAGGGTCCGCAGCTGGTCAAGGGTGCCTGGGGTCCGGGCGGCGCGAACAGCGACGACTACATGTTCAAGATCATTTCCGAAGGCCGGCCCAACACCCAGATGGGCGGCTTCGGCCCGGCGCTGAAGGTCGAAGAGATCCGCCAGATCATCGCCTTCCTGCGCGAAGAGGCGAAGCGCGTGCAGGCGGCTGACCGCAAGGCGTCCACCGAGGACGAAGGCCAGTGGTTCTGATGAACCGGGCTGCATCCCGACTCCGCGAGGGGTGTGTCACGCCGTACAGGGGGTGATTTCCCTGTCGTCTCAAAAGCCCTGTCTCGGCTGAGGCGGGTGACCGGATGAGACACCGCCGCACGTGATCCGGGTGACCGCGTGCGGCCCGTTCTTTAAATCCTTGTATTCATTCGAATTGGATCTTTCCTGATCGGCCTTTGAGGCCGTCGTGGCGTGTGGCACGTGATCTGCCCTGTGAGACGGGCATCCCACTGTCCGCGGGATGCCGGTGTCCGCCGCTTTCCGCGGCGGGCATCTGGCCCACGAAAACGGAGTCGGAAGCCGGAGGAGGCTGACCCGACACCGCTCACAGGAGATATCCATAATGAAACACTCCCCCTCGCTGCGCCTGCTGCCTGGCCTGGCGGCTCTGGCACTGGCCTTTCCTGCGGCCGCTGCCGATCCGGAGCCGCCGCTCGGCGTAAACAAGCTCGAAGCCACTTTCAAGTGGCGTCCGAACTACGTGAGCGACGACATGCTCATGAACGCCGACAAGGACGCCGGCAACTGGCTCAACTACGGCAAGGGCTACGACGCCACCCGCTTCAGCCAGCTCGGCCAGATCAACCGCGACAACATCGACCGGCTGGTGCCGGTGTGGAACCTGTCCTTCGGCGTGAATGACGCGCAGGACAGCCAGGCCATCGCGGTCAACGGCACGCTGTACGTGACCGCCAGCCAGAACAAGGTGTTCGCGGTCGATGGCGCGACCGGCCGCATCAAGTGGAAGTACGAACACTCGCTGCCCGGCGATCTCGGCCCCTTCCTGTGCTGCGAGGCGATCAACCGCGGCGTGGCGGTGTACAAGGACATGGTGTACATGGCGACACTGGATACCCGTGTCGTCGCGCTCAATGCCACTACCGGCAAGGTGGTGTGGGATGTAAAGCTGGGCGACTACACCAGTGGCGACATCTACACCTCGGCGCCGCTGGTGGTGCGCAACAAGGTGATCGTCGGCAACTCCGGTGGTGATCTGGGCGGCAACGCCGGCCGCATCACCGCCCTCGATCCGGACACCGGCGCCAAGGTCTGGGAAACCTTCACCCGCCCGACCAGCCCGGACCACCCGGTGGCCAAGACCTGGGCCAACGATTCGTGGCAGAACGGCGGGGCTTCGGCCTGGCTCACCGGCTCGTACGACGTCGAAACCAACACCCTGCTGTGGGGCGGCGGCAACCCGGCGCCGGATTTCGATCCGCATGTGCGCAAGGGCGACAACCTGTACAGCGATTCCACCATCGCGATGGACCCGGACACCGGCAGGATCAAGTTCCACTTCCAGTACACGCCGAACGACGCCTGGGACTACTCCGGCAACAACGAAACCATCCTGATCGACGACGACAAGGGTCGCAAGGTGTGGCTGCACGGCGACCGCAACGGCCACCTGTACTCGATCGATCGCACCAACGGCAAGTGCAACTGGGTGGTGCCGATCGCGCGCGTGAACTGGGTGAAGAGCTGGGCCGACAACTGCCGGCCCATCGTCAATCCGGACAAGATTCCGCAGTACGACAAGCTGGTGACCGACATCGCGCCGGTGCTCGACGGCGGCAAGGAATGGCATCCGGCCACCTACAGCCACCGCACCAAGCTGGTCTACATCCCCTTCATCGACAGCTCGATGAACATCCAGCTCAAGCGCGACCAGCAGTTCGAGCGCGGCAAGTGGTGGCTGCGTTCGCGCGAACTGACGGTCAATCCCTACACCGGCGGCGTGAAGGCCTTCAACGCCACCACCGGCAAGCTGGTGTGGACGCGGCCGCAGAGCTATCCGGCGACCAGCGGCCTGCTGTCGACCGCGGGCGGGCTGGTGTTCTCCGGCGACGCCGCCGGCTTCCTGAACGCGCTGCACGACGAAACCGGCGAAGCCATGTGGCGCTTCAACGTTGGCGCAGGCATCCACGGCAACCCGACCACCTTCACGGTGGATGGCAAGCAGTACGTGTCCATCGTGTACGGCCCGGGCGGCGGCAGCCTGTGGCCGCTGGTCTATGACGAGTTCTTCCGTCACCAGAACCGCGGCGGCGGAATGATGGTGTTCGCGGTACAGAAGTGATGACGGCGGCCCGTCGGTGCCGCCGTACCGCCGGGCCGCTCCGACCGTGTTGAAGGAGAGGTGCGGGATGCTGAAGGGAAATTCGATGACGTGGCGGGTGGCCGCCTGTGCGCTGTGGGTCACCGCGGCAGCGCCGATGGCGGATGCGCTGGCCATGGGCGCCGGCAATGCGCCGGCGGCCCCGCCGACGGCCAGCGTCGAGGACGCCCGCAAGGGCGAGGAGCTGTTCGGCCGCAACTGCCAGCAGTGCCACAACTCGCGTGGCAAGGGCGGCAAGGGGCCGCAGCTGGTGAAGGGCGCCTGGGGTCCGGGCGGCGCCAACAGTGACGACTACATGTTCAGGATCATCGCCGACGGGCGACCGAATACGCAGATGGGCGGCTGGCGCAACAGCCTGAGCGAACAGGAAATGCGCCAGATCATCGCCTTCCTGCGGGAAGAGTCGCGTCGCGTCGCCATTGCCGAACGCAAGGCTGGCGCCGAGGACGACGAACTGCACTGGTACTGAGCGGGACGGGCGGCCGGCATCGGGCGGACCGCACGCCCGCCCGATGCCGGTCATAACGGAAGTCCGGTCAGCAGGCCGGACGCCATGACAACAACTGGAGAAGAAACGATGAAAAAACTGATTGCACTGGGCCTCCTTGCCGCGTCCTTCGCCGTTCAGGCCCAGACCGCGCGCCCCTCGCTCGACCTCGCCACCGCCAAGGCGATCGGCGAAGGCTGCGAGAAGTACGCCGCCAGCAAGGGCTGGCGCATGATCATTGCGGTGCATGACACCGCCGGCAATCCGAAGTACTTCAGCCGCATGGACGACAGCATCCTGATCAGCGTCAATGTGGCCCGCCTGAAGGCCGACACCTCGGCCAGCCTGCCGGTGTCCACCCGTCAGTTCCGCGATCTGTCCAAGGGCATTCCGACCGCCGAACTGCTGCCGCGCACCACCGCCATCATCGGCGGCCTGCCCATCATGAGCGCCAAGGGCGTGCATCTGGGTGGCGTCGGCGTCAGCGGCGGCACCGAGGAAGAGGACGAAGAGTGCGCGAAGAAGGGCCTGGAAGCGGCCAAGTCGCTGCTCTGAGTGCGCACGGGCCGGCATCCGTCCGGCCCCTGTCCGACTTCCGGCGCCGGTCGTGAAATATTTTCACGCTCCGGCGTCCGGCCATCTTCAGTTCCGGTGCCCGCTTACGTTAAGAAGCTTCGGGTTGCCCATCCATACAAGCAGTTGCCGAGCCGGAACAACATGAATACCAGAGCCGAGCTTTCCATCGAAGACCTCGCCCGCAGCGCCGATGCCGCCTCGGTCGGCAAGGACGTCCTGTTCAAGGATCTGGGCCTCAAGGTCGGTGACCGCATGGTGATCGAACCGCCGGCCAAGCTGGGGGAACAGCCGGGCGTGGTGAAGCTGATCGGCTGGGTAAATGACCTGAGCGTGCTGGTCACCATGCCGGACACCCGGGCCTGGGCCGGACCGCCGATCGAAGGCGACGAGATCGGTGTGCGCACCTTTTCCGGGCGTCACGCCTACGGTTTCAGCACCCTGGTGGGCAAGCGCTCGGTGCGTCCCTTCGAATACCTGCATCTCGAATTTCCGCGCCGCATTTCGATACGGCAGATCCGCAACGCCGAACGCATCTCCACCGCGATCAGCGCGCGGGTGACCGATGCCGACGAGCCGGTGCCTACCGTGGTGACCAATCTGAGTGCCACCGGTGCCGAGGTGCGCGTGTGGTCGCCGGCGCGCGAGGTCGGCGACAAGGTGTCGCTGGAACTGGTGCTGGACATCCACAAGGTGCGCACCCGCATCGTCGTGACCGGCGTCATCCGCAACCGCCACGGCGTCGTCGATAGCGGCGAATCGGCCTATGGCGTCGAGTTCGAAGACCTCAACGCCCAGACCTCGGTATTCCTCAAGAGCTACGTCTACCAGAACCTGGTCGAACAGCCGCACCGGCGGCTGTAAGCGCCGCTGCGGTGCGTACGGTTCGCGGAGCCGGGCAGTCCCGGTCCGAGAACCTTACTGCTGCTTCAGACCCGGCGACGGGCGATGGCGCCGATCAGTGCCAGACCGGCACCCAGCATCGCCCACGACGCCGGTTCCGGCACCGGCGCGGTGTAGCCGGCCAGTTCGGTGGCCGACGCGCGGTAGGCGTGCAGCACGCCCGGAATCAGCGCGAAACCGTCGGTGCTGCCGGTGTAGGCGGTGCTCGTGCCGGCCAGCGTGCAGCCGGCGGTCGAGCCGAGCGGGCACTGGATGCGCTGCTGGGTGGCCGGGTTGTACAGCACGTCGAACTGCACCGCGCTGCCGTTCTGAGTCACCGAGTAGTCGTTGTCGTTGCCGGCCACGATGAGCCATGAGCCGTCGTCGAGCTGCGGTCCCACGGCCAGGCCTTCCCACTTCTCCGGCGAAATGCCGCCGGTTTCCGGCAGCGTGTTCGCCGCCAGATCGATGAAGGGCGTGCCGTTCTTGCTCACCGCGACGAAGCTGGCACCCGGGGCGTCCAGATCGATGCCGCTCACGTCGGTCGCGCCGGCGAGACTGATCATGTACACGTTCTTGTTGCCTGCCGCGCCGGCCAGCGTCGCTTCGGCGCCCAGACCGCGGTTGTTGCGCTCCAGCACCATGAACTCGTTGTCGTTCAGTGCGACCAGCGCCGAAATGCCGCGGCCCTGTGCTGCGGTGTCCATGCGGTAGGCGTACTGCGCGACCGCTTCGCCATTGCTGTTGTCGAACTTGACGATGCGGTTGTACACGCCGTTGGCGCCGCCTTCGTCCATCATCGAACTCTGCAGCATCGCGTAGGTGTAGCGGCCGTCCGGCGAAATGGCCAGGCCTTCGAAGCCGCGGTTGGTGCGACGGCCGCTTACGCCGTCGCCGTCGTAGTTGTACTGGCCGTTGGCCAGCACCGGGCGCAGCGCCTGCGGCGTGTTGTAGGTGCGCAGCAGTGCGCCGCTGCGGTCGAATTCGTACAGCGACGGACCGTATTCGTCCGACACCAGCAGCGTGCCGGTGCGCGGGTTGATGACGAAACCTTCCGGATCGAAGGCGGTGCCCAGATTGGCGGCCGAACCGCTCAGCGTGCCCGGGAACTGGCCGCCCATCACCGTGCCGCCGGCGCTGAACTTGACGGTCTGCACCACCTGGAAGTTGGAGATGGCGCCGCTGCTGCGGTCGACGTCCAGCGTGAAACGCTGCACCCGCACGTCGTAGGGCAGGGTGCCGCCGCCCGGGCCGCGGTCGGACAGACCCCACCACTCGTTGCGGTTCGGGTCGTAGTAGATGTCGGAAAACATGCCCAGACGGCCGTCGTTCACGCTGCTGCCGAACTGGTCGCCGGTGCTGCCCGGAATGGCGATGCCGTTGATGAAGGACACGGCGGATGCCGGCATGGCGGCGGCGGCGAGCAGGGCCGCGGCGAGCGACTTCAGTTTCATGGAGGACCTCCCTGTTGTTGTGTGGGTGTGCGCGATGGATGTGCGATCGGCAACCGCTCAGACTAGGGGGTGCATGTTTCAGTCTTGCGTCGCATCCGGTGCCTGCGCGAACCCTTGACCATTCCGGTGGTCACCCCCATGTGATCCGTTTGAACCCACGAGGCGCTTCCGTATGAACACCGATCCGTCCTTCCGGCGCCTGCACGGCCGTCAGGTCCATCTCCAGCCCAAGGGCTTCTTCGGCAAGCTGTTCGCGCTGCTGGTCGGCGCCGGGCTGCTGGTGCTGGGGCTCATGTTTTCGGTGGTGATCGTCGCGGTGGCGGTGGTGGGCGGTCTGCTGTTCTGGGGCTTCATGTGGTGGAAGACGCGCGAACTGCGCCGCCGCATGCGCGAACAGATGGACAACCCGATGCAGTCACCCTTCGGCGACGTGCCCGCCAGCGGCGGCCGGGTGATCGAGGGCGAAGTGATCGAGGTGAGCGCGGAGGCGAGCACGGACAGGCGCCGCTGATGCCGCACGACCCGGATTGTCCGGGTCGTGGCTGCCGGCCTTGTCCTGCATCAAGTTTTAAGATTCATCGAAGATGTATGTTTTCGCCCATCCACTGAAGGAGCGCGAACATGGCCCTGCTGCTGTCCATCGATGAACCGCCGAAGTCGTCCGCCCAGTCGCCGTCGGCCGAAGCCTTTCTCGAAATGGGGTTCCGGCCGGTCTATCTGGCCGGCGCGCTGTGGGCGCTGCTCGCGGTGGCGGTGTGGATATTCGCGCCGCAGCTGCCGGGCGGCACGCTGGGCGGGCTGGCCTGGCATGCGCACGAAATGCTGTGGGGCTTCGTCGCCACCATCGCGGTCGGTTTCCTGATGACCGCCGGCGGCGCATGGACCGGCATCAATCCATTGGCCGGCCGCGCGCTGGCGGTGCTCTGCCTGCTGTGGGTGCTGGCGCGGATCGCCTTCCTGCTGCCGGGCGACGCCGCCTTTCTGGCTGGCGCACTGGCCGAGAGCGGCTTCTTCGCGCTGGCTGCCGCCGCGCTCGGGCGCTCGGTGCTGCTGTCGCGCAACACCCGCAATTACGCGGTGCCGCTCATGCTGCTCGGGCTGGGCCTGACCGACCTGCTGTTCCTGCTCGCCACCCGCGCCGGCGACTACGGCGCGCTGATGCGGCATTTCAACGCCGGCCTGCTGGTGATGACGCTGCTCACGCTGCTGGTGGCGCGCCGGGTGATTCCCTTCTTTGCCATGCGCGCGGTGCCCGGCCTCACCGTGCCGGCCCATCTGCAGAGCGGCATGGCCCAGCTGATCGCCAGCGCGATCGCGGTGCTCTGCCTGTTCGCCGGCTGGGCGACCGCACTGGCCGCCGCGCTGACGGTGGCCGGCGGCATCGCGCTGCTGCAGTGGGCGAGCTGGAAGCCGTGGCGGGTGCTGCACAAACCGCTGCTGTGGATTCTGTACGTCGGCTACGCCGGGCTCGGCATCGGCCTGCTGCTGGCGGCCGCCCACGCAGCCGGTGCCGGCACCCCGGCCGCGCTGCACGTGCATGTGATCGCGATGGGCGGCTTTTCGGTGCTCATCATCGGCATGATCACCCGCACCGCGCTCGGCCACCTCGGCCGCCCGCTGGACACCGACCGCAGCATGGTGGCCGCTTACGGGCTGGTGATCGCCGCCACCGTGCTGAGGCTGGCCGCGCTGCATCCGTCGCCGGCGTCGGTGCACCTGCTGCACGGCGCCGCCGGACTGTGGGCGCTGGCGTTCGCGCTCTATCTGTGGCGCTTCTTCCCGATGATGATCCGCCCGCGGCCGGACCGCGCCGGGCCGGCCGCACAGCCGGTGTCCATCACGCCGCGCCGGGGCTGACATGAATATGCCCGGCCACGGTGCATCGACCTGCCGTGAGCAGGTCGATGCACCGGTGACTTTCACGACACGAACAGGACACTCGCCATGCGCCTGACCACGATGACCGACTACGCACTGCGCCTGCTGATGCACGTCGGCCGGCATCCGGAGCGGCTGTGCACCATCGCCGAAATCGCGCAGGCCTACGGCATTTCGGAAGCTCACCTGATGAAGGTGACCCACCAGCTGGCATTGGCCGGCTGGCTGGAAACGGTACGCGGCAAGGGGGGCGGCATGCGGCTTGGCCACGATCCGGCGCAGATCCGGCTGGGCGAAGTGGTGCGCAGCGTAGAGCCGGATTTCCGGCTGGTCGAATGTCTGGGCGAAGCGGCGGAGGGCGGTTGCACGCTGGATGGCCGCTGCCGGCTCACCGGCATTTTCGAAGGTGCGCTGGCCGACTTCCTGGCCCATCTCGACCGTCACACGCTGGCCGATCTGCTGCCGCCTGCACCACGCGCGATCGAAGCGCTGCGGAGGGTATCGTGATGCCCGACGTCGACACGCTGCGCGCTGCGCTGCACACGGTACCGGACCCGGAGCTGGCGGAAAGCATTGTCGACCTCGGCCTGGTCAAGCACATCGGCGTCGGCGACCGTCGGGTCGATGTGGTGCTGATCCCGACCAGCGCCACCTGTCCGATGGGCGATCTGCTGATCGAGGACGCCACCGCCGCGCTGCGTGTCGCCTGTCCGCCCGGCTGGGCGGTGGAGGTGACTTTCGACTGGGACACGCCCTGGCATCCGGGGCGCATGAGTCCCGCACTCCAGTTACGCTTCGGCTGGAACATCTGACGGAGAACCCGACATGCAGATTGCCTCGTTCGACGACCTGATCGCTGCTGCCCGGCAGCAGCCCGAGCCGCAGCGCCTGCTGCTGGTATTCACCCGCGCCGAACTGCCGGACGGCGCCAGTGCCGCCGAGCGTGCCGGCTTCGCGTCCGGGCGGGGCGGCGCCCTGGTGCCGCACTGCTGCGTGGACAAGTCGCCGCACGAGCTGCAGGACTTTGCCGCGCTGGCCGAGGAAGCGCGCGCGTTTGCACCGGACTGGGCCATTACCTTCGTCGCCGCACTGTCCGGCAGTGGCGGTCAGCCGCCGGCCGAGGCCGATATCGGCCGCGCGCTCGACCGCATGGTCGAGGCAATCAAGGCCGGGCGGCTGGACGGACTGATGCCGGTGGACCGCCGCGGCCGGGCGGTACGGCTGGCATGAGTGTCACGCGGCCGCCGATGTGGAATCGGGCGGTCGCGGCCTGCGCGCTGCTGGCGGTGGTGGCGCTGCTGTCCGGCCTGAGCGGCGGTCTTGCGCGGCTCGGGCTGCCGGTACCGGTGATGCCGGCGCCGGTCCATGGTGCGCTGATGGTGTGCGGCTTTTTCGGCACGCTGATTGCACTCGAACGCGCAGTCGCGCTCGGTCGTCTTGCCGGCCTGGGTGCGCCGCTGCTGGCCGGCATCGGTGGCCTGCTGGCGTGGAGCCCATCGCTGCTGCCGCTGGCCCAGGCCTGCTGGGCGCTTGCCGCGGCCGGTCTGGTCGCGCTCTACGTTCATGCGGGCATGAGCCGTGCGTGGTCGATGCACCTGATGGTGGAACTGTGCGGCGCCGCCTGCTGGCTGGGCGGTGCGCTGCTGTGGGCCCTGGGCGGCGACCTCGCCGCCGCGACCCGTGGCTGGGTCGCCTTCCTGGTGCTCACCATTGCCGGTGAGCGGCGTGAACTGACCCAGCTGGTACGGCTGCCGGCGCTGGCGCGCAGCCTGTTCATCGCCGCAGTCGCGCTGCTGATCGCCGGTGCGGTCGATCCCGCTTCGCTGGCGTTGTGGCCGGGTTGTGCGCTGCTCGCGCTCTGGCTGCTGCGCTGGGACATCGCGCCGCGCGCCTGGCGCGCGCCCGGCTGGCCCGGCCACACCGCGCACTGTCTCACCGTCGGCTATCTGTGGCTGCTGGCTGGCGCGCTGCTCGGTCTGTACGGTGAATTCCATCCGGGGCCGCTGGCCGCCACCGGGCTGCATGCGGTGCTGCTGGGCTTCGTATTCGCCATGGTGTTCGGCCACGCCCCCATCGTGCTGCCGGCGCTGCTGCGCCTGCGGCCGCGTTACGACGCGCGTGCGCGCTGGCCGCTGTGGCTGCTTTCCGCCAGTCTCGCGCTGCGCATTGCCGCGGTCGGCAGCGGCCGGCATGATGCGCTGATGCTGGCTGGCCTGCTGCACGCGCTGTCCATTCTGTTTTTTGCCGTGCTCATGGTGCGCGCGCTGCGCGTGGCCGGGACCGATGTGAAGGAAAACGCCCGATGAACACTCCGGACAATCTGGCCGCCTGGCGCCGCGCCGAGCGCCAGCGTCTGCTGGCCGAGCGCGAGGCGGTCGAGCCGGCGCAGCGCATGGCGCGCAATGTCGAAATCACCGGCTATCTTGAAGCGGGTTTTCCGCTGCTGGCCCACATGACCATCGGCTTCTGCTGGCCCTTCCGCGGCGAGTTCGACGGCCGCCATCTGCTGCGCTCGCTGCGCACCCAGGGCGCGCGCGGCGCACTGCCCGAGGTGGTCGAACGCAATGCACCGCTGGTGTTCCGCGAATGGTGGCCGGGCGTGGCCACCACGCCCGGCGTATTCGACCTGCCGGTGCCGGACGACACCAATGTCGTGCAGCCGCACGCGCTGCTGGTACCGCCGGTCGGCTTCGACGCGCGCGGCTATCGCCTCGGTTACGGCGGCGGCTTCTTTGACCGCACGCTGGCCGCGTGCGCGGTGCAGCCGCTGAAGATAGGCGTGGCGTTCGAACTGTCGCGCATGCCGACCATCCATCCGCAGCCGCATGACATACCGATGGATTTCATCGTGACCGAAGCCGGCATCTTCGAAGTGTCGGCAGACGGTCTGCACGAAATCGATGTCGACACCTGTGCCCAGCGCGCCCACGCGCTGGTGGCCAGCCGCATCCTGCGGTGAACCTGAAAGAACGTTGCCCGATGAACACCTCCACTGCCTTCCGCTCAGGTCTGGCCGCGCTGCTCGCCACGCTGGAACAGGGTCTGGTCGAGCGCCGCAACGTGGTGCGCCTGACCCTGCTGGCCGCGCTGGCCGGCGAGCACACGCTGCTGATCGGCCCGCCGGGTACTGCCAAGAGCGAACTGGCGCGCCGGCTGCACCGCGCCTTCCGCGACGCCCGCTATTTCGAGCGTCTGCTCACCCGCTTTTCGGTGCCGGAAGAGCTGTTCGGCCCGCTGTCCATCCGCGCGCTGGAGCAGGACCGCTACGAACGTCATACCGACGGCTTCCTGCCGGACGCCACGATTGCTTTCATCGACGAGGTGTTCAAGGCCAACAGCGCCATCCTGAATGCGCTGCTCACGCTGCTGAACGAGCGCGAGTTCGACAATGGCGCCGGCCGCCAGCTGTGCCCGCTGGTCAGCGTGATCGGCGCCACCAACGAGGTGCCGGACGACGAGGTGGGCGAAGCCTTCTTCGACCGCTTCCTGCTGCGCATTCCGGTCAGCGCGGTGAGCGGAGACGGCTTTGCCGCGCTGCTGGCGGCCGGCTGCGCCGACGAATGGACGCCGCCGGCTGACGCGCTGCTGCTGGGCGACGAGGATCTGGGCGCGGTGTCGAATGCCGCGCAGGCGGTGCGGCTGCCGGCGCGGGTGGTCGGCCTGCTGGGCGAACTGCGTGCGCACCTGGCGGACGAGGGCGCCTATGTGTCGGACCGGCGCTGGGTCAAGACCGCCTGGCTGCTGCGGGTGGCGGCCGCGGCCGAGGGCCGCGACCAGGTCGGTCCGTGGGACCTGCTGCTGCTGCCGGCCTGCGTGGCGCCGGACGCCGAGCGGCAGGCCGCGGTGGCCGACTGGCTGCTGGCGCGGCTGGGCGTGCGCGCAGGCTTCGCGCCGGAGCGCCTGTCGTGTGTGGTGCAGGCCTTCCAGGCCCAGCTCGAAACCGAACAGAACGCGAGCGATCTCGACTACGACGAATCCGGCCGGCTGCGTTTCAGCGCGCCGGAGGCCATGACCGAGAAAGCTGAAGAACTGGCCGGCGTGATCGGCGACGCCAAGGGCGGTGCCGGTGCGCTGCGCATGAACTACAGCCGGCGTCGCCGCTACGGCCCGGCCCACATCGCGGCGCGCACCGCACAGATCGACGATCTGCTCGCGCGCATCGCCGGCTATGCCGAAGAGCTGGCCGCCGAGCGCGCCAGTCTTGCCGCGGCCCGCGCGCGCGCACTGTGGCTGGACGACGGGCTGCTGGCCGCGCTGGACGCGCGGCTTGCCGATACCGCGGCGGTGATCGCCGGGCTGGCCGATCGCGCCCGCGACGCCCGGCGCGGCTTCGAGAACCTGCCGCGTTTGTCGGCCGAAGAGGCCGCCCGTTTCAGCGACCTGCCGGAGCCGGTCGAGCACGAGCCGCTGGCGTGAGCGAAGGCCCGGCTCCGCTGCTGTTCGCCGGCCGAGAAGCCCGGCTGGCCGCACTCGATGCGCTGCCGCGCACGCTGTGGCTGGGCAGCCTCACCCACGCGCACGGTGCGCTCGAACCGCGGATGGCGGCGCTGGTTGCGCTGCGTGCAGGGCTGGTCAGCGGCCGCGTGCCGGCCGACCGCGACTGGGCCTGGCCCGGTCCGGCACTGGCCCGCCGGCTGTGCGACTCGCTGGCCGAGCTTGATCTGGCCGCTTACTGCACCGGCCGCGAAGGGCTGTCGGACACCGTGGTGCAGAGCCTGCTGTTCCATCTCGATCTGGTGCCCGACTACCGCGACCGCGGTGCCAGCGAAGCCGGCGCGCTGCAGCGCGCGATCGAGGCCTTCGGCTCGGACTGGCGGGAGCGTCGCGGCCAGATGGACCAGCTGATCGAGGTGTTCGGCAAGTTGCCGGACGACAGCAAGGACGCGCGTTGGGACGTGCTGGCCGGCGTGCTGAAGTCGGAAGGCTGGCAGACCGTGCTGCGCATCCGCCGGCTGCTGGAAAGACTGGCCGATCTGGCCGCCTGCATACGCCGTCTCGGGCGCGCCCGGCTGTCCGATGAAACCGATGAAGCCAGCCGCACGCCGGTGACCGTCATGCAGTCGGCGGTGGCCCGGCGCAGCGAGGCGCGCACCGTGCGCGTGCCCGACATGCCGGGCGAGACGCGCGGCGTGCATCGCGCCGACCGCATCGCGCGCATGCTGCCGGCCGAGGCGGTGCTGCTCGGCCACCCGACGCTGCGTCTGGTGTGGCATGCGCGGCGCGCCGAACGCACGCTGCTCTGCTACGAGGACGACGACCGCACGCGCGAAGTGCGTCATGTCGACGCGCCGGTGCTGCAGCCGCGGCCCGATCCGCAGCAGGACCGCCGGCTCGAGATGGGCCCGCTGCTGGTGTGCGTGGACACCTCGGCGTCGATGCAGGGCGGCGCCGGCGAAGTGGCCAAGGCGGTGGTGCTGGAGGCGGTGCGCACCGCCCACGCTCAGGGCCGCGCCTGCCACGTGTTTGCCTTCGGCGGCGCCGGCGAGGTGGTGGACATGGAGATTGCGGTCGATGCCGAAGGCATAGCCCGGCTGGCGCGCTTTCTCGGCCAGGGCTTTGGCGGCGGTACCGACATCTGCGGGCCGCTGGAATACGCGCTGGCCCGGCTGGAACAGGCCGCGTGGCGCATGGCCGACCTGCTGGTCGCCTCCGATGGCGACTTCGGCGCCACGCCCGAGGTGGTGGCGCGGCTCGATGCCGCCAAGCGCGATCTCGGCCTGCGCGTGCAGGGCGTGCTGATCGGTGACCGCGAAACCATCGGCTTTCTCGAAGTGGCCGACCACATCCACCCGGTGCGCGACTGGCGCCGCTACGGCACCGAAGGGCGCGGCGCCGAACCGCCCATCCACACCCACCGGCTCACCGCGCTGTATTTTCCGGGCGCGCTGCGCACCAGCGAAAACCGCGACGCCACGGTCAGCGGCGAAGTTGCCTCGGCCGCGGTGCGGGCCGGCCTGCGCCGCGGCCAGCGGCTGCCGGATCACCTGCTGCCGCCCCATTCTTCGACCGACGACTCCGACGCATGAGCTTCGCCACCGACTATCTCGCCCAGATCGAAACCCTGGCCGCACGCATGCCGCTGCCGCGCGTGCGCGCGCTGCATCTGCCGCCCCCGCCGGCCGAAGAGCCCTGCCGCGACGGCGCCAGCGGTCACGCCCGCGGCGAGTTCTGCGCGCTGGAACTGGACGACGGCAGCATCGGCCTCTCTTACGTGCTGCTTGACGACACGCTGGAGCGGCTGCGCAAGGGCCCCGGTCTCGATGACCTGAAGGGCACGGACGCGCTGGCGCTGGCCCGCCGCTACGTGAGCGGGCAGGGCGTGGATCGCACGCTGGGCTTCGTCTGCGCCAACGCGATCACCCGCTGCCTGTTCGACCGCGCCGGCTACCGGCCGGAGGGCAGCAGTGATTCCATCGGCCAGATGGACCCGCAGCCGGGCGAGGCCATCGGCATGATCGGCCTGTTCGGTCCGCTGGTGGAGCGCATCGTCGCCGCCGGTGCTGACCTCACCGTGATCGAGCTGGACGAGCGCGCGGTCGGCGAACGCGAGGGCTGGCGGGTCACCACCGACGCCAGCGCGCTGGAGCGCTGCGGCAAGGTGCTGTCCACCTGCACGCTGCTGCTGAACGACACGCTGGACCGCATGCTCGCTCACTGCCGCGCCGCCCGCTGGTTCGCCATGGTCGGCCCCAGCGCCGGCTGCCTGCCAGACGCGCTGTTCGCCCGCGGCGTCACGCTGCTCGGCGGCAGCTGGGTCGAGGATCGCGCCGCCTTCATCGACGGCCTCACGTCCGGCGACAAGGACAACCGGAAAGGGCGCAAGGCGACAAGCAAGTTCGCGCTGACCATGGAGGACTGGCCGGGTTTCGAGGCGTTGCTGGCGCGGGCGACCGGGTAATCCGGTCGTTCAAACGGATGATGGATTGATATCCCGCGCCCGGCATACTGACCGGCGTTCAAACCTCCGTTACTGCCCGGGCGGCCCGTGGCGCGTGCCTCCCCTGTCTTCGCATGACCTGGGTTGCACCTGCCGCATGCCTGTCCGCAGGATCGCCCATGCCCTTCATATTCGGCTCATTCCACGCATGCATGCGTTCATCCCTCGAACGGGGTAGGGCGCTTCTCATGGCTTCATTGGCGGTGTTCGTTGCCGGTTGCGTGAATGCGCCTCTTCCGTCGCCAGCCGGGGTGCCTGCCAGTGGGACGCCGACTGCAAGAGGGGCTTTCTCGCGCTTCGGTGATACCGAGGACATGGAGTGCAAGGTGCGCGCCGTGGCTGCGGCCTTCGTGGCCGAGGGCCGGCGCAGGGGCTGGTCGCTCGCGGAGTCGATCGACGCCGCAGACGCTGAACTGGCAAGGTTGTACGCGCAGGACCCCGTGCGCTACCAGGCGGCAGAAGGCGTACGCGCAACGCTGGCCCCAATCGCTTCGCGCGCCTACGGCTGGTCGCTGTTCGATCCGAAGACGGTGCTATTTGCCTACTTTCCGCTCTGCCAGGGCGAAAAAATGGCGACCTCCACCGAAGCCGAGATCGATGCTTTTCTGACAGAGGCGCTCGCCTGCCAGGGGCGTCATGCCGCGCCGCGGGCGATGGCCGCGATACGGCTGGAACTGACCGAAGCACAGGAACGTGCTCTGCGTGCATGCGTGTATCAGGCGGTCACTCCGCTGCTGACCGAGTAGTGGAATGGTGTTGCGCAGGCCAGTTCTCCGGGGATGTCTGTTGGCGCTGATTGCCAGCCTGGCGAGCGGAGTGCTCGGAACGGTGAGCGCTGTACCCAAGGTCGACGCGGTCAAGGTCGACAAGCTGGGCAGGCGGCTCTATCTGATGAGCGGCGGTGATATCGTCCGCTCATTTCCGGTGGCGCTGGGCGGCAATCCTGTCGGTCACAAGAGGCAGGAAGGTGATCGCCGCACACCGGAGGGCCGCTATCTCCTCGATGTCCGGAAGGCGGACAGCGCCTACTACCGCGCTCTGCATATTTCGTATCCGGACGCGCGGGATGTCGCCGATGCGCGCAGGCGCGGCGTGTCGCCCGGTGGCGCCGTCATGATTCACGGGCAGCGCAACGGCTTTGGCTGGCTGGCACCGCTCGTGCAGCGTTTCGATTGGACTGACGGCTGTGTCGCACTGTCGAACGAGGATATGGAGGTCGTGTGGGCACTGGTCGAGCCGGGCACGCCAGTTGTGTTGCTGCCCTGAACGCCTCGTTGACCGCCCGATGAGCGGGCAGGGCTGCTGCAGGCAGCCTGTCTGTCCCGGTAGAGTGATCAGCTTTGCGCATCCTTACTGACTGGAGTCCCCGCATGAGTGATCTGCCGCCGCTGCCTGTCATCGCACCCGGTCGCTACCGCCACTACAAGGGCGGTGAGTACGAAGTCGTCGGCGTCGTGCGGCACAGTGAAACGCTGGAGCCGATGGTGCTGTACCGGCCGCTGTACAACGATTCCGGGCTGTGGGTGCGGCCTTTCGACATGTTCGTCGGTCAGGTCGAGATCGGCGGGGTGGCGCTGCAGCGTTTCGCACCGGTCGCCGCTTGACCGTGGGCGCTGGCGCACAAGAATGCCCATGAGATTTCACCGCGCCGACGTGCGCATCGTCGAACAGCCTGAGGTCAGGGTGGCCGTGCTGGCACATCGCGGCGCTCCGGACACGCTGGACGACTCGATCCGCCGCTTCATCGACTGGCGGCGCGCGCACCGGCTGCCGCCTTCGGTCAGCGCGACCTACAACCTGCTGTACGGTGACCCGCGCACGGTGGCGCCGGAACATTTCCGGCTCGATCTGTGTGTTGCGGTCGATGCGCCCGTGACGGCCAACGCCCAGGGCGTGATTCCCGGCGGGCGCTGCGCGGTGCTGCGCCATGTCGGCAGCGACGACACGCTGGCTGAGGCGATCCGCTTCCTGCAGGCCGAATGGCTGCCGGCCAGCGGCGAAACGCTGCGTGACTTTCCGCCCTATCTGCAGCGGCTGTGCTTCTTTCCTGAAGTGCCGGCAAGCGAGGCGCAGAGCGATATCTTCCTGCCGCTGCGCGCGGCTGGCTGAACGCCGGCACGAAAATGCCGTCATGATACGGGCTTGTCCTCAGGAGCCCGTCATGCAGATCGAAACCGCCACTCCGTCCGACATTCCCGCGCTGTGCGGGCTGCTGTCGGTGCTGTTTTCGCAGGAAGCCGAATTTTCGCCCGATACCTCCGCCCAGGCACGCGGGCTGGCGATGATCGTCGGTGACCCGCTGGTCGGTACGGTGCTGGCGGCATGGCAGGACGGTGAGGTGCTGGGCATGGTCAATCTGCTGTTCACGGTATCCACCGCGCTCGGCGAGCGCGTGCTGCTGCTGGAGGACATGGTGGTCGCGCCGTCCGCCCGCGGTGACGGCGTGGGCAGCGCGCTGCTGCAGGCGGCGATCGCGTTTGCGCGCGAGCAGGGCTGCCCGCGCATCACGCTGCTGACCGACACCGTCAATGTGGATGCCCAGCGCTTCTATGCGCGGCACGGTTTCGTCGCGTCGCCGATGAAGCCGATGCGCTGGCTGGCGATCTGATCCCGGCCCGGAGCGGATTACGGCGCGGACCATGCGCCGTCTCAACGAAGGCATCACATTCACGCTGCATGCTGGCCTCCATCGCACACCACGGAGGCCGCGCCGATGAAACACCTGCTTGCCGCAAGCTGCGCGCTGCTGCTGTCCTGTGCCGTCCAGGCGGCGGAATACCGTTTTGATCCGCAGCTCAGCCATGTCGAGGTGGAGAGGGCGCACTATGCATACAGCGCGGACGGCGGCGCCTTCGGCGGCCCGGCATGGACGCTGGTGAGCGATTACACCCGCCACGCGATCAGCGGTTCGCTGGTCGCGGACATCACGGTGTCCGACTACGACCCGGCCATCCGCCGCGCCTGGTTCGGTGCGCTGCAGATCGATGCCGGCAGTGCGCCGGTGCCTGAACTGCATCTGCCCTCTTTCCTGCCGATGGAAGGGCTCACCGCGAAACTCCTGCCGGAACCGGGCTTTCTCGATTACGACGGTTTCTACGGCCCGATGGACCCGATCGTCTGCGCCTGTGTCACCGGAGGCAATCCGTTCGCTCCGGTCACCCGTTTCTCCGGGCAGCTGGATGTCGAACAGGTGCTTCTGGTGGCGAGCGTGTACTACCCGGACGCCTCGTCGTGGTCGTGGCTCGTGCCCGATCCGGGCACGGCACCCGCATTGCCCGACTGGGCGATCACCGGTCGGGTCAGTCGCATCGTGATGGCCGGCAGCGTGTCCGCCGTGCCCGAACCGGACGATATCGCGCTGTGGGGTGCCGGCCTGCTCATCGCCGGCGTGGCTGCCCGCCGCCGTCTGCGGGCTTGAGCGTCCGGGCGCGCTGACCACCCGGGGTTGGGGGCGCGGCCCCTGTCCGGCGAGGCGGGGCAGGTTTCGCGGCAAAGCCGGTACCGCCCGCCTGGCCTGCTTTGCCTGACAAAAAGCGGTCTGCGCACCGAGTGCGCCCCGCGGCTTGATAGAATCCGGGCTGCTTCTTTCCCCTCAAGCCATGAGTTCCCCGATTTCTGACCGCATGACTCCGGCCGAAAAGCGCGCCGGGGCTGCGCTCGCCGCCATTTTCGCCCTGCGCATGCTGGGGCTGTTCCTCGTGCTGCCGGTGTTTTCGGTGTTCGCGAAGACGCTGCCCGGCGGCGACAACATTTTCTGGGTAGGCCTGGCCTTCGGCATCTTCGGCCTGGCGCAGGCCTGCATGCAGATTCCGTTCGGCATGGCTTCCGACCGCTACGGCCGCAAGCCGGTCATCGTGTTCGGCCTGCTGCTGTACGCAGCCGGCAGCCTGATGGCGATGTGGGCGCCGGACATCGGATGGATGACCGCCGCCCGCACGCTGCAGGGCCTGGGCGCCATTTCTGCCGCGGTGAGCGCGCTGGCGGCCGATCTGGTGCGCGAGCAGCACCGTACCAAGGTGATGGCCATGATCGGCTCCACCATCGGCCTGGTGTTCGCCGCCTCGCTGGTCATCGCTCCGGCGCTGTATGCCGCCATCGGCATGGACGGCCTGTTCCTGGTGATCGCCGGGCTGGCGCTGCTGGCCATTCCGCTGCTGCTGAAGGTTGTGCCCGATCCGGTGGCGCCGCCGGTGGTGCAGCCGCCTCCGCCGCTGGGCCGCGTGCTGGCCGACGGCCAGCTGATGCGCCTCAATTTCGGCGTGTTCGCGGTGCATCTGGTGCAGATGGCCATGTTCCTGATGGTGCCGCGCCTGCTGGTCGAGCATGTCGGCACGCCGGTGTCCGAACACTGGAAGATCTATCTGCCGGTGGTGCTGGCCAGCTTCGTGCTGATGGTGCCGGCCATCATCTGGACGGAAAAGCGTGCCCGTCACCGCACGCTGCTGCTGGCCGCGATTGCCGCGATGGGGGCCTCCCAGCTGCTGTTCCTGCTGTCCGGCGACACGCTCATCACCATTGCCGGCGGCCTGTTCGTGTTCTTCACCGCCTTCAACCTGCTGGAAGCCAGCCTGCCGTCGCTGGTGTCGCGCATCGCGCCGCCGTCAGCCAAGGGCGCGGCGCTGGGGGCGTTCAATACCGCGCAGGCGGTGGGCGCGGCGCTGGGCAGTTCGGTCGGCGGCGCGATTGCGCTGCGTTTCGACGCCGCCGGCGTGTTCATCTTCTGCACCGCGATTGCCGCCGTGTGGTGGCTGTGGGCGCGCACGATGAAATCGCCGCCGGTGGTGGCGCTGCGCGAGTACGCGATCGGCGATCATGTCGATCTCGACACGCTGCGCAGCCGGCTGGCCGTGCTGCCCGGCGTGCGCGAAGCGTCGATCGAGGCCGAACGGCGCATGGCCTACGTGAGGGTGAATCTCGAACACTGGGACGAGGACGGCGTGCGCCGGCTGCTCGACGCACCGGCGGCATCCTGATCCGCTTCTATTCCGACGGCATGACCGGCGCGGAGTAAGATTCCGCCGGGCGCCGTCGCCGCTACAACCGCATTCAGACATTCCCGGGGGAGGGAAACATGGCTTCAGTCAACAAGGTCATCATCGTCGGCAACCTCGGTCGCGACCCGGAAACCCGCTACGCACCGAATGGCGACGCCATCTGCAACATCACGGTGGCGACCACCGACAGCTGGAAGGACAAGCAGACCGGCGAGCGCAAGGAACAGACCGAGTGGCACCGCGTCAGCTTCTACGGCCGGCTGGCCGAAATCGCCGGTCAGTACCTGCGCAAGGGTTCGCCGGTCTACGTCGAAGGTTCGCTGCGCACCCGCAAGTGGCAGGATAAGGAAGGCCAGGACCGTTACACCACCGAAATCCGCGCCGAACAGATGCAGATGCTGGGCAGCCGTCAGGGCGCCGGCGGTGAAGGCGGCGGCAGCGGTGGCGGATACGGCGGCGGTGGTGGTGGTTATGGTGGTGGCGACGATTTCGATCAGGCCCCGCCGCAGCGCCAGTCCGCCCCGCGTCAGGCGCCCAGCCGCCCGCAGAGCGCGCCGTCCGCACCGCCGGCATCGTCCGGCGGCGGTTTCGGCGGCATGGACGACGACATTCCGTTCTGATTGGTCATGTCGGCGCCCTCACGCTGACACTCGACAGGAGATCCGGCCATGCAACTTGCTACCGGCACCGTCATCAATGGCAAGATCGTGCTCGACGGCGTACCGCTTCCGGAGGGAAGCAAGGTCACGGTCATCACGCGGGGAGCAGGCGAGCGCTTCACTCTCACCGGCGCCGAGGAAAATGCACTGCTGGAATCGATCGCGGAGGTCGAGCGGGGCGACTGCGTTTCCCTTGGCGATCTGCTGTCTTCCCTGCCCGCCCAATCCTGAGCATGGCACTTACGGTGCGGATCTCGGCGCGCGCTGCGACCGAAATCCGGCGTGCCGCAGCGTGGTGGCAGGAGAATCGTTCCGCTGCATCGAGCGCCGTAGCCGCGGACTTTTCTGCAGCCATCGCTCTGCTGGTGGAGCAGCCAGGCATCGGTGCCCGACATGAAGGTTCCCGCGTCCCGGATGTGCGAAGACTTTATCTCGGTCGCCTGGGCTATTTCATCTATTACCGCGCCGACGGCACCTGCCTCGATGTGCTCGCCTTCTGGCATGGCCGTCGCGAATCACCACCCCGGCTGTAAAGAATGCCGTCCGGCGTACCTGCCGGCCGGACCGCGATGACCCTCTACGAAGACCTTGCCGACCACACCGCCCGGCAGATCGCCGAAGGCGTGCTGCGGCCAGTGTGCTTGCCACGCTGTCGCGTCATCGTAGAACTCGAGGTTAAAACGTCCTTCATCAAAGTGACGGGCACTCAACAGCGCCCGTCGCGCAAGTTACGCGAGCGAGTCTGTTGCGTGGGACGGATCAAGGGATGTCCAGACCTTAGGTGGTGGGCCGATGCGTACGATTTTGGATGCACCTTCAGTTCTGGCGGGCATGTGAGCCAAGGTCGCCGATTGCAGAAATAGCGACTCTAGAATAGAGAGCGATTCGCGTATTGGTGACAAATCAGGGAGAAGGAAATTGCGTTGGATTACTGCTCTGAACTTGCAGACTTGGGCTGACACACTTGCAGCACAGAACATCTTTCCGGGCATGATCGCTGACCTCATAAGAGCGTCCGCGCAAGATATCTCCACGATTCGTTTCCCCAATGGCGACAAGGGGCAGGTTAGAGGATTCGATGGTGTTCTCGATGCCGCCGGTGTGAGGCCCTACGTGCCTGACGGGGCGTCCTTGTGGGAGTTTGGCGTAAGCGAAAACGCCGCAGCCAAAGCAGAGTCGGACTTTGTAAAGCGAACGAACGAGGTCGAAGAGGAGCAACGAAAACAGACGACGTTTGTGTTCGCAACTCCGCGAACGTGGAACAACGGCAGAGAAAAAATCGCGGAATGGGTTTCTGAGAAGCAAAAGCTTGGACTGTGGAAGGATGTTGTCTATCTAGACGGTTCGATGATTGAGGACTGGCTTCGTTGTTCTCCTGCAGTTGCGGCTAGGTACGCGAGATATGAACTAAATCTCTTTCCGGTGTTAGGCGCTCGTAGCACGGACGAGTTCTGGGATGAATATTCAAACCGTTTCGGACCACAGTTGGTGGAGCAGGTGTTGCTGGCGGGCCGCGAGCAGCAAGCCGAAGCGTTGATTCGCAAGCTCAGCGAGGGAGTGAGCAAGATTCTGTACGCGGCCGACGCGCCGGATGAGGTCGTTGCTTTCACGGTGGCAGCCATTCGGAGTTCAGACCCCGCCGTGCGGTACTTCTTAGGGAAACGCTGATCAAAGCCACCCTTCCGGGATTTTTCGTCCGTGAGGCAGCAACTCCGAAATTCGCATCGTCATGACATCGAATTTCGGCTCTTTTTCAGCCCCGAATCATCGACCCGAGGCCCTTTCGGAGCTCATCGCTCCGATTTCTCGCCCTCAGGACGCACCTGTCCTGTAGGGCGCGCACAGACTTCTCTGCGACAGCACCAGATTCGCCATCGCGAACAGCACATGCAACTGCGCCGTGTTCTTCGCCAAACCCTTGTAGCGGCACTTGCGATGCCGGAACAGGTTCTTCACCACATGGAATGCGTGCTCGACCTTCGAGCGGATGCTCGCCTTGGCGTGCTCCGCCTTCTCGATGAGTTGGCGTCTCGGGTCCGTCTTGTCCAGCCTCTTGTAAGTCGAACGCCGGCGTGCGATCACGAATTCGGCCGGGCAGTCCTTCAGTTCGGGACGCTTGCCTGCACCCTGGTAACCAGCGTCGGCATGCACGTGCTTCTCCTCACCATGCAGCAGCTTGTGCGTCTGGCTCACGTCGGACGCGTTCGCCGCCGTGGCGGCAAGCGAATGAACGATGCCGGTGTGCGCATCCGTACCGATATGCGCTTTCATGCCGAAATACCACTGCTTGCCCTTCTTCGTTCTGGTGCATGTCGGGGGTCGCGGCTCGCCCCTCCTTTGTTCTTCGTCGAGGGGGGCGCAGCGATCAAAGGTGGCGTCGGACGATCGTGCCTTTCGCGCAGGATCAGCCCCTGCTGACCGAGCTGTCGCGGGATCAGCGCGAAAAATGCGCACCCGGCATCTCGTGACGTCGGAGCAGGGGGCGAAATTTCAGCAGCGTGGTGGCATCGGGTGCCTGACGCTCGATCAGGTCGATGCCCACGAAGCGACGCACCGCGATGCTGTCGACGATGCATCTTTCAATTCCTTCGTCCGACAGGCCAGGGCAGTTCTGGCACAGATACATGCGCAGCATCGTTTCCAGCCCGACCGGCGGACGACCGCGCTCGCCGCGGTAGTAGTGCGGCTCGATCAATGCCACCAGCTGCGACCACGGCACCAGACGATCCAGGTCGGTCAGAAACTTCTCCCGCCGCGTCGGCTTGCGACGCGCCGAGTACTCGAGATCGGCGAAGCTGGTTTGCTGTTTCATCTGGATGGTTGCGCCTATCGGGATGACCGGGGCATTCTACGGGGACGGGGTTAAATCAGTGTTTCCCTAGAAGCAAAAACCGTAGTCGTCGACACAGAAGAGGCGGCTCGCCAACTCGCTAGTATCTCCGGACTTACATTCCTTCCCAGAGCGCAAGCACGCGGAATGGCTGGCTACCTAGCTCGGATGGGGCCCACAGTAGTCAGTGCCGGGGCGGACGACAAAAGGAACAATCACGAGGATCTGCGCCGGCCGTCAAGTACAGAACTTGGCAAAGCTCTGTCGGGAATGGGTTTTACGGAACAGGAGGGCTACGACCTTGCTCGCCGTTGTGGCCGAAGTCTAGCTGTCCTCGCTCGGCTTAAGCCCAGTGGAATAGCTCCAAGGCCGGAATGGATGGAGAGTGGCACCCAATTGCTGCCGGCGGTTTTGGCGGGGGCTTGGCATGCGCCTACGAAACCTGACCAGGAGGTGCTGTGTAGCTTGGCCGCAGCAAATGAATACTCTGCGTTCGAGGCGCCACTTCGAACGTTCGCCAAATTGCAGGACCCACCTATCGATTACGTTGCAGATGTATGGGTCCTTAGAGCTTCCGTTGACGCATTCGTCAACGTTGGCCACCTCATTGGTCCGGAGCACCTTGCTCGGTTTGCAGAGGCTGCCAAGGCTGTCTTCAGTAAGACGGTGGAACCACCAAAGGCAGACGAGGTATTCAGACCCGCTGCACAGAGATCAGAGGGTTCGCATAGTAGGTGGTTGCGAGACGGCATGATGAACACCCTCCTCCATATGGCTGTTCTGCACGATCAGGCGGGTTTTTCGGTCTCGGGCTCCACTCCCCAAGATTATGTCAACAGCGTTGTGCGAGCGATCCCGGGCTTGTCGAGCGACCACCGCCTGTTGGCTAGCTTGCAAGATCAAATGGTTATGCTTGCAGAGGCGGCGCCCATCCCTTTCGTTGAAGCCCTCGAGTGTTTGCTCGAGGGCGACCCTGCTGGGATTAGGCCTATATTTGAGGAGCACAAGGGCCTCATTAGCTCTCACGGCTATTACTACGGCGTTCTGTGGGGCTTGGAACTACTGGCGTGGGATCCACAGATGCTCCTTCGAGTAGCATTGTGCTTGGCGCGACTGGCGGAGATTGACCCCGGTGGATCAGTCTCCAATCGCCCAATTAAGGAAACACTGATTTAACCCCGTCCCCGTAGAATGCCCCGGTCATCCCGATAGGCGCAACCATCCAGATGAAACAGCAAACCAGCTTCGCCGATCTCGAGTACTCGGCGCGTCGCAAGCCGACGCGGCGGGAGAAGTTTCTGACCGACCTGGATCGTCTGGTGCCGTGGTCGCAGCTGGTGGCATTGATCGAGCCGCACTACTACCGCGGCGAGCGCGGTCGTCCGCCGGTCGGGCTGGAAACGATGCTGCGCATGTATCTGTGCCAGAACTGCCTGGGCCTGTCGGACGAAGGAATTGAAGATGCCATCGTCGACAGCATCGCGGTGCGTCGCTTCGTGGGCATCGACCTGATCGAGCGTCAGGCACCCGATGCCACCACGCTGCTGAAATTTCGCCGCCTGCTCGAACGTCACGAGATGCCGGTGCGCATCTTCGCGCTGATCCGCGAACAGCTCGGTCAGCAAGGGCTGATCCTGCGCGAAGGCACGATCGTCGACGCCACCTTGATCGCTGCGCCCCCCTCGACGAAGAACAAGGAGGGCGAGCGCGACCCCGACATGCACCAGACGAAGAAGGGCAAGCAGTGGTATTTCGGCATGAAAGCGCATATCGGTACGGATGCGCACACCGGCATCGTTCATTCGCTTGCCGCCACGGCGGCGAACGCGTCCGACGTGAGCCAGACGCACAAGCTGCTGCATGGTGAGGAGAAGCACGTGCATGCCGACGCTGGTTACCAGGGTGCAGGCAAGCGTCCCGAACTGAAGGACTGCCCGGCCGAATTCGTGATCGCACGCCGGCGTTCGACTTACAAGAGGCTGGACAAGACGGACCCGAGACGCCAACTCATCGAGAAGGCGGAGCACGCCAAGGCGAGCATCCGCTCGAAGGTCGAGCACGCATTCCATGTGGTGAAGAACCTGTTCCGGCATCGCAAGTGCCGCTACAAGGGTTTGGCGAAGAACACGGCGCAGTTGCATGTGCTGTTCGCGATGGCGAATCTGGTGCTGTCGCAGAGAAGTCTGTGCGCGCCCTACAGGACAGGTGCGTCCTGAGGGCGAGAAATCGGAGCGATGAGCTCCGAAAGGGCCTCGGGTCGATGATTCGGGGCTGAAAAAGAGCCGAAATTCGATGTCATGACGATGCGAATTTCGGAGTTGCTGCCTCACGGACGAAAAATCCCGGAAGGGTGGCTTTGATCAGCGTTTCCTTAACAGTCTTCGGGCCATCTTTTTGGCTTGGGCACCAAATACGAGTGCGACTTCAAAGCAGCGAATGGGCGTACTTGCACACGTCCTAGACTCAGCCCCCTCCATTGCTTGGTCACTAGCAACAAAATTGCTACCGTCGGCGCACGATACTTCAAGCCCAACACGGCGGCCGACCTTTCGTGAATACGGGGAGGGGAGTGCGGAAGTCCTTACCTACGGAGTGATTTGGGAATTTCAGGCTTTTGTCATCGGCAAGGCAATTGGATATGCAGGCAATGACCCCGAACGTTGGGTGACCCTTATCGACGCCTTAAGTAATTTCCCGGAACAGGCCCTCGAAGTGACTGCCGCAGCGCTCGAGAACGTACTTGCGTACACCACTGGCGATGCGCAAGTCGTCGTATGGGACGCTTTGCGGAAGGAGGTCAATCGTCATCGAACCTATGCCGAAGCGGAGTGGTCGCTGCCGGAAGTTGCTCTGTCGAAGCTTGACGTACTGGTGCAGACCTTCGCACCAACCAGTGCGGTTGCGCGGGCGACGTGGTTGTTCGACGACTGGATGCCTGATGTTCCGGGGAAGACTCAAGAAGGAGGATGTCCGGAGGCTGAAATCAATTCAGCACGTTTCGAAGCCATTTGCGACGTGGTGAAGGAGTCCGGAACGGCTGGACTAATTAATCTAGCTGAAAGGGTAAAGCTACCGGACCAAGTTGCATACGTAGCGCAAGGGCTCGAGTTGGATTTTGGTGCGCTTATCAATTTCTTTTCTGAGGCGCTGCGTGCTGATCCGCAGCTAGATACTGTCGCTGCGGTAATTCTGGCAGAAGGGGCTCGGCGCTTTAACGCGACGTGGAAGGCTTCCATCTGCAGGATGCTCTTGGAAGAGCGAGTGCCCACAGGGCGAATTGCTCGACTCCTAATGGCGCTCGAGGAATCAACGGAAACGTGGAATTTCGTGCGGGATTTTGGGGGTGACGTTGACGACTCGTACTGGCAGCACAAGCATTCCTACCCCGTCAGTGGCAGTGCTGAAGAACTTGTTTTTGCGGTCGACAAGTACCTCGCATGCAAACGACCACTTGCGGCACTAGACGCGGCAGGTCGTAGGATGTCTGACCTTACGACCGAGAAGCTCATGAGTTTGCTGGATGAATCGGTAGCGGAAATAAACGCGTCAGATCAAGCGCCTCGAACGATGGCGGTCTACAACATTGAGAGGGCGTTTGATGAGCTTCGCAAGAGAATAGACACTGATCTGGATGCGATCGCTGCACTGGAGTTCCGTTATCTGCCGGTGTTCCGCGTTCGGAAGAAGCCGCTGGTATTGCACTCTTTGCTAATAAGGCATCCTAAACTGTTTATGGATACGATCTGTCTTATATTTAGGCCGGCGAACGGTGATGATCCGCCGCCTGTAGAGGGCGCCGAAAAGCAAGCGGCAGCGGCGTACGAATTGCTCGCGGGAGTTCATGTTCTTCCCGGTCAAAACGATGATGAAATTGACGGGCAATTTCTTCTTGATTGGTGCATAAGAGTGCGCTGTATCGCCGCCGAAGTTGACCGAGAGAAAATTACTGATCAGCGTATTGGAGCGATTCTGGCTCATGCCCCAATAAGCCGAAGCGACAATGCTTGGCCGCACGAGGCGGTTAGATCAATCATCGAAAGGCTCTGTTCTCCAGAGATTGAGCGTGGTTTGGCCATTGAGCGCTTCAACATGCGCGGTGTCTATAGCAAAGCTATGGACGAAGGCGGTGACCAAGAGCGAGCCCTTGCGAACCAGTCTCAAGCCTGGGCCGATGCCATGCCGGAGTATCCCCGCACGGCGGCAATGCTGGTGGGAATCGCGAATAACTGGCTACGAGAGGCTGAACGAGCTGACGTTGATGCTCAGCAAGGTGCATTGCGGTGGTAGCTAAATTAAGACATGTGCGCTGATTACCGTATGAACGCGAACGGCGCCTGCGGGCGCCGTTTTCATTTGCAATGACCCTCTACGAAGACCTCGCCGACCGCATCGCCCGGCAGATCGCCGACGGCGTGCTGCGCCCGGGCGACCGGCTGCCGTCGGTGCGCCAGGCCTGCCAGGCCAACGGTCTGAGCCCGATCACCGTCACCCAGGCCTACGCGCTGCTGGAAAGCCGCGGCCTGATCGAGGCGCGGCCGCGTTCCGGCTACTTCGTGCGCGCCCGGCTGGGCCGCGCGCTGCCCGAACCGGCGATGAGCGCGCCGGGCCGGCGCTCGAGCGCGCTGCAGGTGAGCGATTTCATCTTCGAAATCCTCGACAGCGTGCGCGATCCGGCAGTGGTGCCGCTCGGCTCCAGCTTTCCTGCGCCCGAACTGTTCCCGCTCGACCGGCTGGGGCGCTGTCTGGCCGCCGCCGCCCGCCGCATGAAGCCGCAGGACACGCTGACCGACCTGCCGCCGGGCCATCCGGAACTGCGCCGGCTGATCGCGCTGCGCTACCTCGGCCAGGGCGCACGGGTGTCGCCGGACGACATCATCGTCACCCATGGCGCGATGGAAGCGCTCAACCTCTGCCTGCAGGCGGTCACCCGGCCGGGCGATCTGATCGCGGTCGAATCGCCCACCTTCTACGCCGGCCTGCAGGCGGCCGAGCGGCTCGGGCTCAAGGTGATCGAAGTGCCCAGCCACCCGCGCGAGGGCGTGAACCTCGCCGCGCTCGAACAGGTGCTCGCCGCCCACCCGGTGCGCGCCTGCCTGTTCATGCTGAACTACGCCAACCCGACCGGCGCCTGCGTGCCCGACGACAGCCGCCGCCAACTGATGGCGCTGCTCGACCGCCACGATCTGCCGCTGATCGAGGACGACGTGTATGCCGAACTGCACCACGGCGAACAGCCGCCGCTGTGCAGCAAGGCGCTGGACCGTGACGGCCGGGTGATGCACGTATCGTCCTTCTCGAAATGTCTGGCGCCCGGCTTCCGCATCGGCTGGGTCGCCGCCGGCCGCTACGCCGACGCGATCCGCCGGCAGAAGCTGTCATTCAGCCTTGCCACGCCGGTCGCGCTGCAGCACGCGCTGGCCGACTACCTGAAGCAGGGCGGCTACGACCGCCATCTGCGCACGCTGCGCGCCACGCTGCGTGCGCAACTGGGCGCCCTGGTGGCCGATGTCGAAGCCCATTTCCCGGCCGGCACCCGCATGGCCGAACCGGAAGGCGGCTACTTCCTGTGGCTGGAACTGCCGGAGAGCTGCGACACGCTGGCACTGCACCGCGAAGCGCTCGCGAGAGGCATCAGCATCGCGCCGGGGCCGATGTTTTCGGCACGGCGGGAGTTCCGGAATTTCGTGCGGCTGAACTTCGGGCATCCGGATACGGAGGCGAGGCGGGCGGCGGTAAGGGTGCTGGGTGGTCTGGTGACAAAAGGCACACACGAAGGTAGCATCGCCTGATGAAGCCGTTCCGCTGGAGCTCGGAGAAGAATGAAGCGCTCAAGGAAGAGCGGGGCGTCTCCTTCGAGAGCATGGTCGTCGCCATAGAAGCAGGCGGTCTGCTGGACATCCTGGCTCATCCCAACGAGCGTAAGTACCCCCGCCAACGGGTCCTGGTCATCGCACGTGACGGTTATGCCTACTTGGTCCCATTTGTTGAAGACGACGATTATTTCTTTCTCAAGACGGTCATCCCAAGCCGCAAGGCAACCCGGGATTACCTGAGGCAAGGTGACGACGATGCCGACCCCGGTTGATCACGACGAGAGCGAACTTCTTCAAGCCTTCGAACAAGGGCAACTGAAGTCGGTCGCCACGAAAAGCGAGCTCGCGAGATTTAAGGCTGCCGCGCGCGCGACAGCCTTGAAAGATCGTCGCGTGAATATCAGGCTTTCGTCCGGCGATCTGTCGGACATCCAGATCAGGGCGCTCGAAGAAGGCATTCCTTATCAGACCCTGATTGCCAGTGTGCTTCACAAGTACGTAACCGGCCGGCTGACGGAGAACCCCGCGCCGAGCAAGCCGGCGACGAAGGCTCCTGTGTCCAAGAGTGGGCGCTGATCAAGAACCGGGGTCGCTCCGCGCAGTCCCCGGCCTACGCCCCGAGTTTCAGCCTTAGCCCCCGCCCTTACATGTTCACCTCCACCTTCACCTTCGCCAAAGGCCAGTACGACGACGAGTTCCACGCGCTGGACGCAGTCATCGCCGGGGTCGCCCGCGCCATTCCCGGCTATCTCGGTGAGGAAGCGTGGGAAAACGCCGAAACCGGGCTCATTTCGAACGTCTATTACTGGGACTCGATGGACGCGCTGCACGCGCTGATGCAGCACCCGGAGCACATCAAGGCGAAGCAGCTGCAGGCGCGCTGGCTCAAGGGTTATCAGGTGGTGATCGCGCAGGTGGTGCGCACCTATGGCGACAAGGGCATTCCGCATCCGCTGGCGGCGATGACCTGATCCACGGCCCGGACTCTGCGCCCCGCATCTGTGCCTGAGGTGAATCAACTCCGCTGAATCTGTTCCTGTCCGCCCGCGGCGGGTGTACTGCCGGCATCCCTTTCCGGAGCCTGCAGATGAACACCGATACGACGCTGGCGGGCAGCGCGGACGTGGTCCGCGCCGTGCCGCTCACCTTTCATCCCCGCCCGGGCACGGTGCATGCGCGCGCCGTGTCCGGGCGCTTCAACACCTGGCGCTGGGCCATGGTGTGGCTCACCCAGCTCGTTTTCTACGGTGGTGTGTGGCTGCCCTGGCGCGATGGCGATGCGGTGCGGCCGGCGCTGTGGATGGACATTCCGCACGAGCGGCTCTACCTGTTCGACCAGGTGCTGTGGCCGCAGGACGCGCTGCTGTTCGCTTTCGTGCTCATCGTCGCGGCGCTGGCGCTGTTCTTCGTGACCGCGCTGGCCGGCCGGCTGTTCTGCGGCTTCGCCTGTCCGCAGACGGTGTACACGATGATGTTCAGCTGGATCGAGGCGCGCATCGAGGGCAAGCCGGCGGCGCGACGCGCGCTGGACGCCGCGCCGTGGGGCCCGCGCAAGATCGCGATCAAGGGCGTCAAGCACGCGCTGTGGTGGGTGCTGGCGGCCTGGACCGCGATCACCTTCGTCGGCTACTTCACGCCGATACGCGATCTGCTGCCGCGGCTCACCACCTGGGACGTGGGCATGTGGGAAGGTTTCTGGCTCGTTTTCTACGCCAGCTTCACCTGTGTGCAGGCCGGTTTCGCGCGCGAGGCGGTGTGCCAGCACATGTGTCCGTATTCGCGCTTTCAGGGCGTGATGACCGATGCGCACACCCGCCAGGTCGGCTATGACAGGCTGCGCGGCGAGCCGCGCGCGTCCGCCCGCAGCGTGGGTGCCGGCGACTGCGTGGACTGCACGATCTGCGTGCAGGTGTGCCCGACCGGCATCGACATCCGCGACGGCGTGCAGTACGCCTGCATCAACTGCGGCCTGTGCGTCGATGCCTGCGACAGCGTGATGGACAGGGTGGGCCGGGCGCGCGGGCTGATCCGGTTCGCCTCGGAGCATCAGCTCGCAGGTCGCGACCTGCGCCGTCCGCGAATCCGGGCTGCCGTCTATGCGGCGCTGATCGCGCTGTGCGCCGGTACCGCGCTGTGGCTGCTGGCGAACCGGCCGGCGCTGCGGGTGGATGTGCTGCGTGACCGCAGCGTGCTGGCGCGCGAGGCGGCGGATGGCCGGATCGAGAACGCCTACCTGCTCAAAGTGGCCAACCTGACGCGCCACGAGGTCGACTACGTCGCCCGCGTCGATGGCGTGCCGGGCGCCGCCCTCGTCGGCAGCGGCCAGCTGCGCGTGGCGGCCAACAGCGTGGCCAGCCTGCGACTCACCGTGGCGGCGCCGGACGACGGCACGCTGCGCGGCGCGCAGCCGCTGGACGTCGTGGTCGCACCCCGCGGGCGACCGGACGAAAGCGCCCGCGAGCGCAGCCGCTTCCTGTTCCCCTAGGCACCGGCACTCAGCCCGTATCCGTCACGCCGGCCGTCCGGCGCCATGCGCCGGGCGACAGGCCGTAGGCGCGGCGGAAGGTGCGGGTGAGATGGCTCTGGTCGGCGAAGCCGCAGGCGCTGGCGATCTGCGCCAGCGTGAGCGGACCGCGCAGCAGCGAGTGCACCTGTTGCAGGCGGTGGGCGAGCATCCACTGCTGCGGCGTGCGACCGGTGGTTTCGAGAAAGGCGCGCGTGAAGTGGCTGCGTGACAGTCCGCAGGCCTCGGCCACGGCGGCGACCGACACGCGGTCGAAGGCGTGGGCAGCCAGGAATTCGCAGGCGATGCGGTGCTGCGCGGCAGACAGTCGGCCCGGGCGTGCAGGCCGACCTACCGCTCCGCCGTAACTGCGCAGCAGGTGCTGCTGCAGTGTCAGCATCGTTTCGTCGACAAACAGCGGCGCGGCGCAGGCCGGGTCGGTCAGCGCGGGCAGCAGAGACTGCAGTAGCGCCACGATCACCGGGTCGCGCGTACCGGGCGGTGCGCGCAGCGTGCCGCCGCCGCGCAGGCCGGCATCCCGCGCGCAGTCCTCCAGCACGGCGGCCGGCAGCTGCACGCGCACGTTGTCGAACGGCGCGTCGTGCGCGCAGCGCCATTCGTCACCCAGATGCGTGATGGCCAGCGTGCCCGCCGCGTGTCCGCCGCGGAATACCAGCCGTCCGCGTTTCCACAGCCGGTGGGCGGTGAAGTCGCGTCGCTGCACGATGACGCTGAATGCGTCGACGCAGGGAATGGGCATGCCGACGCCGAGCGGGCCGCCGTCATGGCGCATGCGCACGATGGCGGCGTCGGCCGAATGCAGCATCCACACATGCGGGCCGGCCGGACCCGGTACGCCGTTGCGCGGCTCACGCTGGCGGTGGGGTGACCCGGCGTCATGGCCGTCCATGCTCATGCGGCGGCTCAGTGCGGGTGTGCCGGCACCGGCACCCGTGAAAGCTGCGGGTCGAGCGCGAGGAAGTGATGCACTCTCGGCCGCTCCGGCCCGACATGGAGGCGCAGCGCCTCGCCCTGCAGGTCGGCGCCCGCTTTCGATACCCGCTGATGCTGGCGCAGGTGCTCGGCCCAGGACTCGACCAGGAACCACTCGACCACGCGTTCGGGGTCTGCCGTGTCCTCGGCCACACCCCAGGCGTAGGCGCCGTCACGCCGGCGGTCGCGCGCCAGCGCATGCATGGCCTGCATGAAGGCCGGCAGATCCGGGCGGCGTACGCGGTACTCGATCTGGATCATGACCGGGCCACGGTCGTGCGCGACCGGCGCGGCGAGCAGCGGCTCCGGCCAGTGGTTGGACGGCTGCAGGTCGGCTTCGCCGGCCGGCAGGCGAAGCCGATGCGCGCCCAGCGCGACCGCCGCCAGCGCAACAGCGGCCGCCAGCAGCGTCGGCGCCACGCCCAGCTGCTGCGCAAGCAGGCCCCAGCCCAGGCTGCCCGCCGCCATCGCGCCATTGAATACCATCAGGTAGATGGCCAGCCCGCGCCCGCGCACCCAGTTCGGCAGTACCGCCTGTGCCACGCCGTTCAGCGTGGTCAGCGCGATGATCCAGCCGGCGCCCAGCACCAGCATCAGCGGCACCGCCAGCCATTGCGGCGGCGCCAGCGACAGTGCAGCGACGACGGTCGCGGTGAGCAGCGAGGCGAGCAGCACCTGCGCGTCCGGGCCGAGCCGCCGGCGCAGCGATGGCAGCAGCACCGCACCGGCGATCGCGCCCACGCCCACCGCACCCAGCAGCAGGCCGTAGAAGCCCGCGCTGCCGCCCAGCATGTTGCGCGCAACCAGCGGCAGCAGCGCCCAGGCGGCGCTCGCCAGCATGAAGAACAGCGCGGCGCGCAGCAGCACCACATGCAGTTCGCGGCTGGCGCGGGCGTAGCGGATGCCGGCGCGGAAGGCGCCGAAGAACTGCTCCGGCACCGCGGCCGGTTCAGCCGCCGGCCGACGCCACCAGAGCAGTGCGGCAATCACGAACGCGTAGCTCAGCACGTCGGCGCCGTAGGCGGCGGCTGCGCCGAAGCTGGCCAGCAGCAGGCCGCCGGCGGCCGGGCCGGCAGCACGGGCGATATTCACGCCCAGTGAGTTGAGCGCCACCGCGTTCTTCAGGTCAGTACGCGGCACCAGCTCCGGCACGATGGCCTGCCATGACGGCCCCATCAGCGCGGCGCCGATGCCGCCGATGAAGGTGAGCGTGATCAGCGCGCCGACGGTCAGTGCCTGCGTCGACGCCAGCACCAGCAGCGTGACGCTGACGCAGGCCAGCAGCACCTGCACCGCGATCAGCAGCCGCCGCCGGTCCAGCGTGTCGGACAGCACGCCGGCCGGCAGCGCGAGCAGGAAGACCGGCAGCGTCGCCGCGGTCTGGATCATCGCCACCGCGGCCGGGCTGGCCGACAGTTCGGTCACCATCCAGGCGCTGGCGACGTCGCGCATGAAGGTGCCGATATTGCCCAGCACCGTCGCGCACCACAGCACGGCGAATACCGGCTGGCGCAGCGGCGCGAAACTGCCGGCGGCCGGCGGGGAGGTCGTGTGTGTCTGCATGGCGGCGCTCCTGCCGGCGGATATGAAGAGGCGGTGTGTTCAGACGGCCCAGCAGGAACAGCCGAGCGCGCCCCAGAAGCTCTTGAGATCACCGGCGGGAACGCGGCTGCCCCAGGCGTCGGCATGGCTGTGGCCGTGTACGCCGCAGGCGCTGGCGCAGCCGCAGGCCGCCGCAGCCTGACGCATTGTCAGCGGCGCCGCCTTGCCGTCGCCCCAGCCGGCATAGCCGCCGAAGCGGCGCACCGGCGACCAGTCGGGCATGGCGGGCGGCGGCGCGTCGTGGTCGAGCGCGGCGAAATCGCCGGCGGCATACACCACCTTGCCGCCCACCACGGTGAGCAGCGAAGTGGTGTCGGCGATGTCGGCTTCGGCGCAGGCGAAGAAGTCGCGGTCCGGCACGATGAGGTCGGCGAACTGGCCGGCCGCGATGCGGCCCTTGCGGCCGACTTCGTTCGAGAACCAGGTCACCTTCTCGGTCCACATGCGCAGTGCGGTTTCGCGGTCCAGGCAGTTGCGCTGCGGATAGATGCGCAGGCCGCCGACGGTGCGGCCGGTGACCAGCCAGGACAGCGACACCCACGGGTTGTACGAGGCGACCCGGGTGGCATCGGTGCCGGCCGATACGTTCACGCCCTTCTCCAGCATGCGCGCCACCGGCGGCGTGGCCTGGGCCGCATCGATGCCGTAGCGCTCGACGAAGTACTCGCCCTGGAAGGCCATGCGGTGCTGGACCGCCACGCCGCCGCCGAGCGCGGCAATGCGGTCGATCGAGCGCTCGGAAATGGTCTCGGCGTGGTCGAAGAACCAGTTCAGGCCCCGCAGCGGAATGTCTTGATTGACCCGCTCGAATACGTCGAGCGCGCGCGATATCGTTTCGTCGTAGGTTGCATGCAGTCGCCACGGCCAGCGGTTCTGCGCGAGCACGCGCACCACCTCTTCCAGCTCGCCTTCCATCTCCGGCGCGAGCTCGGGTCGCGGCTGGCGGAAGTCCTCGAAGTCGGCTGCCGAGAACACAAGCATTTCGCCGGCGCCGTTGTGGCGGAAGTAATCGCTGCCCTGCTTGTAGGTCGAGGAGGCGGTCCAGTTCAGGAAGTCCGCCTTCTCCTGGCCGGCCTTCTGCGTGAACAGGTTGTAGGCGAGCCGTATCGTGAGCTGGCCGGCATCGGCCAGTTCCTGGATCACGCGGTAATCGTCCGGGTAGTTCTGGAAGCCACCGCCGGCGTCGATGGCGCCGGTCACGCCGAGGCGGTTCAGCTCGCGCATGAAGTGACGGGTCGAATTCAGCTGGTATTCGTACGGCAGCTTCGGCCCCTTGGCCAGCGTCGCGTACAGGATGGCGGCATTGGGCTTGGCCAGCAGCAGGCCGGTCGGGTTGCCGGCGCTGTCGCGCGCGATCTCGCCGCCGTGCGGCGCCGGCGTGTCACGCGTGTAGCCGACTGCGCGCAACGCGGCGCCATTGAGCAGCGCGCGGTCGTATAGATGCAGCAGGAACACCGGCGTATCCGGCGCGATGGCGTTGATCTCGTCCAGCGTCGGCAGGCGCTTCTCGACGAACTGATGTTCGGTGAAGCCGCCGACCACGCGCACCCACTGCGGCGCCGGCGTCACCGCGACCTGGCGCTTTAGCATGTCGAGCGCATCGGCCAGGCTGCGCACGCCGTCCCAGCGCAGTTCCATGTTGAAGTTCAGACCGCCGCGGATGATGTGCAGGTGATTGTCGATCAGGCCCGGCAGCACGCGCCGGCCCTTCAGGTCGATCAGGCGGGTGGCCGGTCCGGCCAGTGGCAGCACGTCTTCCTGTCGGCCGACGCGCTGGAACACGCCATCGCGGATGGCCACCGCGTCGGCTTCCGGGTTGCCGCGGTCCAGCGTGGTGAAGCGGCCGTGGTACAGGATCAGGTCGGGGTGCGATGCGTCATCCATGGCGGTCCTCGCTCGAAGTGTGTGCGTTCAGCGTGCTGGGACACCCCTTCGGGGCGCATTCCGGCAGCTTGCCGAACATGTGTGGCCTGACCTGGTGCTGCAGCCAGCCGTGCGTGTCCGCTTCACGCTGGAACAGATGCCTGACCAGCGGCGGGATCTGTTCGCCGGCCAGGATGCCGAGCAGCCCGGCCAGCGCGATCACCGGCGGCGCCGGCGAGCGCACGCCCAGCAGCGCATAGATCATGCCCACGAGCAGACCGACGGCAAGGGAGAGGATATAGGGCTTCATGGGCGTGCGTGCCGGCTCAGCCCTCGTGGGCGCCGAACATCGTCTTGGCGTAGGTGATGCCGATGCCGTAGCCACCGCCGAACTTCTTCGCGATGCCGGTCGTCATGTCGTAGGTACCGGTGCGCGCCCAGTCACGCTGCAGTTCCAGCAGGTATTGCAGCGAGGTGATCGGCCGGGCACCGGCCTGCACCATGCGTTCCATCGCGCGGTTGTGCGCCTCGACCGAAACGTCGCCACAGGCGTCGGCGATCACGTACACCTCGAAGCCCTGGTCGAGTGCAGACAGCGCCGGCCCGACGATGCACACGCTGGTCCACAGCCCGGCCAGCACGATGCGGTCCTTGCCGATCTCGTTGATGCGGCGGATGACGGCGGCGTCCTCCCAGGTGTTCATCGACGTGCGGTCGAGCAGGGCCTGACCCGGAAAGGGCGCGGTCACCTCGTCGAACATCGGACCGGAAAAACTCTTCTCGGCCACCGTGGTGAGAATGGTCGACACCTCGAAACCGGCGGCCGCGCTGGCCACGAGGCCGGCGTTGGAGCGCAGCGTGATGGCATCGATCGAATGGGTGGCGAAGGCCATCTGCGACTGGAAGTCGATCATGACCAGCGTGTGGTCCTGCGCGTTGAGCAGCGACGCGCCGGGCGTGGGGGTGGCGTTGATGGGCATTGCATTCTCCTTGCTGTGAGCGGCCGGCCGGATGGCCGGACCATGAAGGCGGACACAGCCTATGCAGCGCCGATCGCCCGGTATTGAACATTTGTGCTGCAACAGGCCCCGACGCCGGAGCGCCGGGGCCTGCGTCAGGCTGTCGTATCGACCAGCACCAGTTCCGCATCGGCGTGCGCGGTGACGCGGATCACCGCCTCGTCGCGGATGGCCGCGCCGTCGCGGGCCTCGAGCGCCACGCCATTGACCTCGATCTGACCGCTCGCCGGTACCAGGTAGCCGTAACGGCCGGGCGCAAACCGGTATTCGGCGGTTTCACCGGCACGCAGGGTGGCGCCGAGCACGCGGGCGTCGGCACGGATGGGCAGCGCGTCGTCGTCGTTCGCCGATCCGCTGGCCAGCGCGACAAACTGGCCGGCCCGCTCGGCCCGCGGGAAGGGCTTCGCGCCCCAGGTCGGCGCCTCGCCGCGGCGGTCAGGCTCGATCCATATCTGGAAGATGCGGGTGCGACCGCGTTCCAGGTTGTATTCCGAGTGGCGAATGCCGCTGCCGGCGCTCATCACCTGCACGTCGCCCGCTTCGGTACGGCCGCGGTTGCCCAGGCTGTCCTGGTGCGTGATGGCGCCTTCGCGCACATAGGTGACGATTTCCATGTCGGCGTGTCCGTGCATCGGGAAACCGCCGCCAGCCTCTATCGTGTCGTCGTTCCAGACGCGCAGCGCGCCCCAGCTCATGCGTGCCGGGTGGTGGTACCCAGAGAACGAGAAGTGCTGGCTGGCGTCCAGCCAGCCGTGGTCGGCCTTGCCCAGTCCGTTGAATGTGCGGCGTTCGATCATGAGAGGTCTCCTTGAAAGGTCGCGTTGCGATGATTCAAAGATACGCACCACAGATCGAATGGAAAATGGAAAATATGGAAAACGATACTTTCCATTAATGCGATGAAAAGACTGCCTGATCTCGAAGCGTGGGCCATCTTCGCCAAGGTTGCGGAAACCGGCTCCTTCGCCCGCGCGGCGACCGAACTGGTGCTGTCGCAGGCGACCGTGTCCAAGGCCATCACGCGACTGGAGGCACGGATGCGGACCACGCTGTTTCACCGCACCTCGCGCCGCATGTCGCTGACCGAAAGCGGGCAGGCGGCACTGGAACGCGCCACCCGCATCCTCGACGAAGGAGAGGCGGTCGAGGCGGAAATGAGCGAACAGTCGGCCTCGCTGCGCGGACATATCCGCATCGCCGCGCCGATGTCCTTCGGCATATCGCACCTGTCGCCCGAACTGCCTGCCTTCATGCAGCGCTACCCGGAGGTGACGCTGGAGGTCAGCTTCAGCGACCAGCAGGTCGACCTGGTGGCGCAGGGTTTCGACCTCGGGCTGCGCATTGCCACGCTGGCTGATTCCAGTCTGCTGGCACGCCGGCTGTGCACGGTGCGCATCCTGCTGGTCGGTGCGCCCGCCTACTTCGAACGACAGGGCACGCCTGCCCACCCGCGTGACCTGGCGGAACACCGCGCACTGCATTACGCGCACACGCGCAGCACCGCTGCCGCGTGGCGCTTTCGCCACGCGCGTCATGGCGAATTCTCGATTGCGGTGCCGGTGCCGCTGCAGGTGAACAACGCCGAAGGTCTGACGCCGGCCCTGCGCGCCGGCCTCGGGCTGGCGCTGCAACCGGAGTTCCTGGTGTGGGAAGACCTGCAGTCCGGCGCACTGCGGACGGCGATGGACGACTGGCAGGTGCCGAATATCGCGCTGCACGTGGTGACGCCGCCGGGTCGTGCGCGGCCTGCGCGCGTGCAGGTGCTGATCGATTTCCTGGCGGCGCGCTTCGGCCACGCCCCGTGGGGACGCAGCGGCGACGCGTGAGGCGGCAGCGCTTCGCTACATCACGTGCAGGTGCGGATGCAGCGGATGTTCCAGCGTGTCGGCGATCAGGCGCAGCGCGATGTCGCAGTCCTCGCGCGACATCGGGCCGCCGAGGCAGACGCGCACCGCGTCCGGCGGCGTGCCGTCGGTGCTGAAGGCGGCGCTGGCGACGACTGCCACGCCCTGCGCGCGCAGGTTGGAAGCGAATTCGACCATGGCCCAGTCCGGGCCCAGCGGCAGCCAGAAGTGGAAGCCTTCAGGCTGTGCGCGCAGCGGGTGGCCGGCCAGCAGTCGTGCCGCGATGGCCTGGCGTGCGGCGGATTCCGAGCGTATGGCGTCCAGCATCGTGTCTGCAGTGCCGTCCGTGATCCAGCGCGTGGCCAGCGCGCTGGTGACCGGTGAGCACATGACGGTGGTGGCTCTCAGCGCACCGGCCAGCCGCTCGGCCTGACGCGGCCCCGGGGCATGCACGTAGGCGGTGCGCAGCCCGGCGCCGAAGCACTTCGACAGGCCGCCGATGTAATAGGTGAGCGCCGGTGCCAGCGTGGCCAGCGGCGGCGGCACCTCGCGCGGCAGCATGGCGTAGGCGTCGTCCTCGATGATGGGAATGGCGTAGCGCAGCGCGACATCGACCAGCGCTTCGCGTCGTGCGCGGGTGACCGTGCCGGTGGTCGGGTTCAGCAGCGTCGGGTTGCAGTACAGCGCACGCGGCTTCAGCGTGCGGCAGGCCTGCTCGAACGCCTCTGCGCTGGGACCGTCGTCGTCCAGCGGCAGCGCGTGCAGCTGCACGCCGAGCTGGGCGGCAATGGCCTTGATGCCCGGATAGGTCAGCGATTCGACGCAGATCGTCTCGCCCGGCCGCGCCAGCAGCGACACCAGCGCGGTCAGCGCGCTGTGGATGCCCGGACATACCAGCACCCGTTCGGCGGCGCACAGCGGCAGACGCTGGCGCAGCCAGTGCACGCCGGCCGCCCGGTCCTCGCGCGAGCCGCCGAAATCCTGGTAGCGCAGCAGATCGTTCCAGTCGGACTGCGCCATCACCTCGGCGGCGCTGTCGCGCAGATGGGCGAGCAGCGCCGGGTCCTGTGGCTCGGGCGGCAGGTTCATCGTCATTTCCGCCGCGCTGCCGCCGCGCAGTGCCAGGCCGGGCGTGCTGCCGCGGACAAAGGAGCCCATGCCGGCGCGCGCGTCGATCAGGCCGCGCTTGCGCGCTTCGGCATAGCCGCGTGCCACCGTGGTGTAGTTCAGTTCGAGCGCGTCGGCCAGATCGCGCAGCGCGGGCAGGCGGTCACGCGGACTCAGCCGGCCGCTGCGCACGTCTTCGGCGATGAGGTCGGCGATCAGCAGATAGGCCGGTTTGTTGCTCGCACGGATGCGCTTGAGCCAGTGCTGGGCGGTCTTGTCCATCAGGCCACTCGTCGTTTGCGGGTGAGAGCGTCGGCGATGCGGGCACCGTCGGCGCAGCGGCTCAGGCGTATCCAGTGCGCGCACTCGTCGCCGTCGTCGCGCTCGGCCAGCAGTTCGGCGCGCACCGATTCGCCCGGATCGATGTTGCCGTAGAAATACAGTTCGCGCTCGACCGTGCGTGCGGGCCGCAGGCCGTACCACGACAGTTCGGCGCGGTCGGCCAGCGCCTGGAAGCTGGCGAAGTAGAGCAGGCCGGCGCCGTTGAAGTCGTTGTGCGGGCAGGGTGTGAAGTCGGCGCTGCGCAGCGCGCCGCCGTGTGCGGCGGGGTGCAGGCCCATGCGGCCGATGCCGCCGCTGGTGCGGAACACGCGGGCGCGCGCCTGCAGCGACAGCGCGGCGTCGGTCAGTGTGCGGTCGTCGGCTTCCGCGCTGTCGACGTCGACCGGGGCGCGCGCGATGCTGCGATTGCTGCCGGCCTCGCGCCGCACGAAGGCGGACAGCAGTTCGATGCGCGCGCCGCGCTGCGTGCCGGTGCGCAGGGTCTGGGCACTGTAGTGCTGGGCACGGCCGGGCGAGGTGGCGCGCACCGCCAGCGAGAACGGCGCGTTCTCGCTCACCGCGTCCAGTCTTGCATCGTGCAGGTGCAGCGCGGTCAGCGCGGCGTAGCTCTTGTGGCCGGCTTCATCGGCGAATTCCGGCACCGGCATGCCGCGTGCCTGTGCGATCGCCAGCCAGTGCAGGTGGCCGCACTCCTTCAGCAGCCAGTTCTCCGCCAGACCGTACAGCCCGAGCTGGGGCATGCCGGCGCGGTAGTGCTGCTGCAGCGCGCAGGCCGGGCGCAGGCGGTCGGCGCGGTCCATCAGCATGTCAGCGTCTCCGCGTCGGCGGGCAGTGTGGCGCGCTGTTCGGCGATGCGTGCGGCAAGGTATTCGGCATCGCGCGCCACGCCGGAGAAGCGGCCTGAACCCCAGGTGTGCAGCCAGGGCAGACCGAGGAAAAAGAGGCCCGGCTGCTGTGTTACGCCGCGCACATGCACCGGGTCGCCGCGGCCGTTGAACACCGGCGCGTCGACCCAGCGGAAGTCGGGCGAGAAACCGATGCACCAGATGATGCTGGAGATGCCGGCCGCGACCGGATCGAGCGCGGCGCATTCGTCGCCCGGCTGCCATACCGGCGCGTAGGTCGACGGCGGCGGCGCGGCGATGCCGCGCTCGGCGATGTGTTTGTCGATGACGGCGTTGATGCCGTTGTAGATGCGGTCGGCGTTGTCCAGCGCGTCGCGCAGGCCGGGCGCGAACTGCAGTGCGCCGTCGCGGTAGTCCTGCAGCAGGCCGTACAGCTGCATGCCTTCGAGCGCGAAGCGGCGCAGGTCGATGTCGCGCCCGCCGTCACGGCCGGTCACGTAGTGGTTGGTGTTGTCGCGCACGCCTTCGCGCAGCGGGTGGGCGGTCACCGGCATGTCGTAGTAGCCCATGTCGGCCAGCCAGTCGACCACGTCGCGGCCGCGGTAGAAGCGGGCGCAGCGCGGCGCGTCGCCCACCGCCAGATGCACGGCGCGACCGGCCAGGTGCAGGTCTTCCGCGATCTGCGCGCCGGACTGGCCGGAGCCCACCACCAGCACCGCGCCCGGCGGCAGCGCGTCGGCGTTGCGGTACTGCTCGGAATGCAGCTGCACGATGCCGGCCGGCAGCCGTTCGGCCATGCGCGGCACGATGGGCAGGTGATAGCCGCCGCTGGCCACCACCACCTGGTCGGCGGTCCAGTCGCCGGCCGAGGTCGACAGGTGGAAGCCGCCGTCCGGTCGCGGCGACACGCGCTGCACCGACACGCCTTCGCGCATCGGCGGATTCACCTTGCGGCGGAAGGCGTCGAGCCAGGCATTGATCTGGTCCTTCTTCATGAAGCCGTGCGGCTCGGGGCCGTCGTAGGGGTGGCCGGGCAGCGCGCACTGCCAGTTCGGCGTGACCAGGCAGAAGCTGTCCCAGCGCTGGGTGCGCCACACGTGCATCGCACTGTGCTTTTCCAGCACCAGATGGTCGATGCCCGACTGCTGCAGGCAGGCGCTCATCGACAGGCCGGCCTGGCCGCCGCCGACGATGATGACGGGAAGGTGAGGGATGGATTCGGGGGTGCTCATGGTGTTCTCCTGGCGGCGGTCAGTCGTCGAAACTGACCAGGTCGATGTGCTGCTGCGGGTCGTCGCCCCAGCGGGCGGCGAGCTGTTCGAGGTCGGCCAGCTGGTCCATCGCGGCCGAACAGGCGAAGCCGTACTTCGCGCGCACCCGCTCGGAAGCGATGTGCAGCGCCTCGCGCACCGAATGCATGAAATCGGGCAGCGGATAGCGGCTGCCCGGCGCGAAGTAGTCCTTGATCACCAGCGACGGCGAGTAGCAGCGGGTTTCGCTCGCGTCCGGCCAGCGGACGGTGAAGTGCATGGCGGGCATGTAGGTCCTCAGACGGTTGCGGGTTGGCGCGCCGGTGCGATGCACAGGGCGCGGTAGAGCTCGACGTGGCGGGCGGCGCTGGCGGCCCAGCTGTAGCGGTGGCAGACCGGCGGCGGCGTGCGCAGCAGCGCAGCGCGGGCCGGATCGAGTGCGTGCCGCATCGCCTGCGCGATCGAGGTGATGTCGAGCGGATCGGCCCAGCTCGCGCTGTCGTCGTCCAGGTATTCGGTGAAGGGCGCGATGCGCGAGGCGACCACCGGCGTGCCGCTGGCCAGCGCCTCCAGCACGACCAGGCCGAAGCCCTCGCGCGTGGACGCCATCACCAGCACATCGGCGAGACGGAACAGCGCTGGCATGTCGGCGTCGTCGAGCGCGCCGGTGATGACGACGTCGCTGCCCTCGCTCAGGCCACTGTCGTGCAGGTCCTCGCGGAAGGCCTGCAGATAGTCGGCGTGATCGAGCAGGCTGGCGCCGCCGGCGATCAGCAGCTGCGCCTGCGGCAGCGCCGGCTTGAGCAGCGCGAAGGCCTGCAGCACGCGACGCGTGTTCTTGCGCGCCTCGATACCGCCGACGGCGAGGAAGACCGGGGCGCCGCGCAGACCGAGGCGCTGCGCCAGTGCGCTGTCACGGGCGTCCGGGGTGCCCGTATAGCGCGCCAGATCGACGCCGTTGTTCACGCAGTGCGCCTGCACGCCCAGTTCGTCCTGCAGGCGCTGCTGCCACAGCCGGCTCACGCACAGCACGGCGCGTGCAGCCCGCACGCCGCGCGTCTGCCAGGCGGCCAGCTGCGGATCGGAAAACGGGTCGAGGTGATGCACGGTGCGCACGAAGCCGTCTGTCAGCCCGCGCTGCTGCAGCGTGGCGAGCGCATTGGCGCCCAGACCGTCCTGTGCGTGCAGCACGTCGAAGCGGGTCTGTTCGAGGCGCGGCGCGAGGTGGTCAACGAAGGCGTCGATGCGGCGGCGGGCCATGTCGACCACGTCGGTCGCGGACGGTGCGACCGGCACCGGCTCGAAATGGCAGTCGATGTGGCGGAACAGGCGCTGGCCCGCCGCGGCCGGCGCGAACACGGTCACCGTGTGGCCCAGCGCATGCAGCGCCTGCGCCAGCTCGACCGTATGCACGACCCCGCCGCGCGGATTGACCGAGTGCGTCAGCAGACCGATGCGCAGTCGCTCAGACATCGATCACCTCCCGCGGCGCGCGGATGAAGGGCTCATCCTTCACGTTCCACAGCAGCGCCCGCTCGCCGCGCTGGGCGAGCCACACTTCGGGCGACGCCGTGACGCGACCGATGCGCGCGGCCGCGATGCCGCGTGCGGCGAAACGTTCGAGCACGCTCAGTCGGTGCTGCGGACGCACCGACAGCACGTAGCCGAAGCTGGGAAAGGACAGCAGCCAGCGCAGCAGCGGCACGCCCTCGGGGCGCGGCACGGTGTCGAGGTCGATCTGCGCGCCGACGCTGGAACATTCGAGCAGCATTAGCGCGCTGCCGATGGCGCCGGCCATGCTCACGTCCTTGCCGGCGTCGCACAGACCGTCTTCGGCCAGGCGCGGCAGGATTTCGATGTCATCGCGCAGTCGCTCGGCCGGCGCACGGGTCGACGCGTTCCAGTACGGATAGGGCTCTTCGAAGGCGCCGCGCAGGTCGATGGCGACAATGAGATCGTCGTCCGGTTGTGCGTCGAAACTGGTGATGAGCCTGCGCGCGCGGCCCAGTACCGCCACCGCGAGCTGGCCGCGCGCCGCGCGGTGATTGCTGTGGCCGCCGACGATGGGCACGCCGTAGCGCGACGAGGCGGCGGCGAGGCCGTCGAGCACCGGCCCGGAACTGTCTGCGCCGTCGCTCCACAGCGCGTCCACCACGGCCAGTGGCCGGCCGCCCATGGCGCAGATGTCGCTCACGTTCACCATGACGCCGCAGTAGCCGGCGAACCACGGCATGCGGGCGACGAATTCTTCGACCAGACCTTCGATCGCGAACAGCAGCCAGCCCTCGCCCGACGGATCGGGAATGGCTGCACAGTCGTCGCCGACCGCCACGGCCTGCGCCATGTCGGCGACGCCGCCGGGCAGTGCGCGACCGAGCGCTGCCATCACGTCGGAAATGTCGCGCTTGTGCGCGAAGCCCGGGCTGCCGCGCAGTGCGTCGGTCAGTTCGGCCAGCGTCAGCGCACCCGGCGTCATGCCGACGCTCCGGCGCTGCGCGCGACGAAGCCGGTGTAGACGTCGTAGCAGGGCGGATAGTGGTCGAGCTGAGCCTGCATCAGCCAGTGCGGCCGGCCGTGCAGCGTTTCCGCCTGCAGCGGCGTCCAGTGCAGGCGACGGAACAGCGGCAGGTTCTGCGCCTGCACGTGGGCGAGGAAGGTATGGGCGCCGCGCGCGTGCGCGCTGGTCACCGCGAGACGGATGAGCGTGGCGCCGAGCCGGCCCTGGCTGCGGAAGGCCGGATGCACCGCGAGGCGCGAACCCCACCACAGGCCGGGGTCGCTCGCGCGGTCCTCGTGGATGCGCACCGTGCCGACCACCTGATCCGGCATGCCGCCGACGCAGGCGAGCGCGACGATGATCTGCGCGTGCTCGTCGATGGCGTCGCGGTCGTCACCCGGGAACACGCCCTGTTCGACGCAGAACACCGCGCGGCGCAGCCGCATCGCCTGGTCGTGCTCCCAGTCGCCGTGCGCCCACTTGATGCGGAACTCGCAGGGCGCGAAGCGCGGTGCCAGTTCGCACAGATCCTTCGCGTCAGCCGACAGCATGGGCCGCCTCCGCGCGTTCGAACGAGGACAGCGACGAGCAGGCGCCGCACTTGCCGCAGCCGGCCTTGATGTCGGCCGAGCGCAGGCCGGCGGCCGACACCCTTTCGCCGAGCGGCGCCAGTATCGAGCGCATGAAGTCCGGCGACGGCGCCGGATGGTCTTCCAGCGGCGTGCCGCTGATCGGCACGAAGGGCACGACGAAGGGATAGACGCCGAGCGCGATGAGTTGCGCGCTCATGTCGAGGATGGCCTCTTTCGTGTCGCCCAGCCCGGCCAGGATGTAGCTGCTCACCTGCCCGCGGCCGAACACCTCGACCGCCGCGGCGAAGGCCTCCATGTAGCGGGCCAGCGGCACCGTGGCCTTGCCCGGCATGATCTGTTCGCGCAGCGCCGGTGTCACCACTTCGAGGTGCATGCCCAGCGTGTCGATGCCGGCCGCCTTCATGCGGGCGAACCAGCGATCATCGTCCGGCGGCTCGCACTGGCCCTGTATCGGCAGGTCGACCGCCGCGCGCACCGCGAACGCCGAATCGCAGAGGACCTGCGCACCGCGGTCCGGCGTGGCCGGCGTGCCGGTGGTCATCACCATGTGCTTCACGCCGTCGAGCAGCACCGCGGCGCGCGCGACCTCGGCCAGCTGTTCCGGCGTCTTGTGCGCGATGGTGCGGCCGGCCGCCAGCGACTGGCCGATCGAACAGAACTTGCAGGCCTTGCGCCGGCTCTCGTAGCGGATGCAGGTCTGCAGCACCGTGGTCGCCAGCACGTCGGCGCCGTGCAGCGTCGCGATGTGCGAGTACGGAATGCCATCGAAGGTCTGCAGCGCGTAGAAGCGCGGCTGCTTCGGAAAGCTGGCCAGCGCGATCGGAATGTGGCCGCGGCGGATCTGCACGCGGCCGTCGGCGTCCGGCGCGTCGGCGCTGAACGGCGACTCGAAGGCGCTGCCGGTATGCACCGGCACCATGATGGTGACGCCATCCACTGTCACCGCCTTGTGGTCGGACGGCCCGGCGCCGCCGCGGCGGCTGGGCGCGCCGGCCTTCGGGTCAGCCAGCCGCAAGCCGTACGACTGCAGCTCCGTCATCAGCTGCCGGCTGGACGCGTCGGGGGTGGTGATCGTGCTCATCGGCAATGCTCCGGGGTGAGGTGTCGTGCAGGGCGACTGTCGTCGTGGCCGGCCGGTCGTTGATGGCCAGGCTCAGCAGTTCGGGACGCGCGTAGTGGCCGACCGAATCCATCATGCGTTTGCGCTTGGTCACCAGCGCCATGTCGAGATCGGCCACCACCATGCCTTCGCCCTCGGTCAGCGGCGGCGCCAGATGTACGCCTTCCGGCGACACGATGGCGGTGTGGCAGCCGCCGCGCAGTGCGCGCTGCAGGCCTGCGTCGGGCGTGATGGACTGGATCTGTTCGTCGCTGAGCCAGCCGGTGGAATTGATGACGAAGCAGCCGGATTCCAGCGCGTGATGGCGGATGGTCACGTCCATCTGGTCGGCGAAGATCTGGCCGACCATCGAGCCCGGAAACTGGGCGCAGTGGATTTCTTCGTGCTGGGTCATCAGCGCATAGCGCGCCAGCGGGTTGTAGTGCTCCCAGCAGGCCAGCGCGCCGAGCCGGCCGATGGCGGTATCGACCACCTTCAGCCCGGCGGCGTCGCCCTGACCCCACACCATGCGCTCGTGATAGGTGGGCGTGATCTTGCGACGCTTCAGCGCGAGACGGCCGTCGGCGTCGAACACCAGCTGGGTGTTGTACAGGCTGCCGTGGTCGCGCTCGTTCACGCCCAGCACCACGACCATGCCGCGCGCCTTTGCGCGCTCCGCTACCGCCTGCGTGACCGGGCCCGGCACCGTCACCGCCCGCTCGTACAGCTTCAGGTGGTCGGCGCCCATGCGCACCGCCGGCTGCACGAAGGAGAAGTAGGGGTAGTAGGGCACGAAGGTTTCCGGGAACACGGCAAGCCGTGCACCGCGGTCCGCCGCTTCGTCGATCGCCGCCAGCACGCGCGTCAGCGTGCCGTCGGCGGATTCGAGGTCGGGCGCGATCTGGATGGCCGCGGCGCGTACGATGCGCGGCGCGCTCATGACCGGCGCTCCGCCGTGCGGCCGGACGCCCGGACCGGGCGATGCGCGCCCGCACGTCCCCACGGCCAGGTCGCTGCGGTCTGCGCCTCCGTGTGCGCAGTGGCCGCGCCGGTCGCGGGCGTGGTCTGGCCCCAGGGCCAGGCCACCGCCCCAGCCGGTGCGGGCTGAGCCGCGGCCATCGGAACCCGAACCGGAGCCGGAGCGCCGCGTTGCGCGAGCGGGAGCACGCCGCAGGCATGCCGGGCGCCGAAGAACGAGCGGGCGCCCATGATCAGAGCGTCCAGGTGTCGAGGATGAAGGCGTTCGACTTGCGATGCAGCAGGATGATGTCCAGCACATCCAGCGGATTGATCGGCCGTATGCCTTCGATCAGCGCGCCTTCACCATGACCGTACAGCGCCTGCAGCGCGAAGCGGCAGGCATACACCTTGCCGCCTTCCTCGATGAATTTCGAAATCTGCTTGTTGAAGTTCTGGTGGCCCGGGAACGCTTCATCACCCAGCGTCGGGAAGCCGCGCTTGACGCCCAGCGTGACGCCCGGGCCGTACAGCAGCACCGAGGTGTCGAAGCCCTTGCGCTGCAGCCGCGTGGCCTGCAGCAGGTTCACGAAACCGATGGAGCCCTCGAAGGCGACGGTGTGGAAGGTGACCAGCGCCTTCTCGCCGGGCTCGGCCTTCACGTCCTCGAACACCTTCTCTTCGTAATCGACGAGGAATTCGCCCTTCTCGTTGGCGGGGCGGGTGACTTTGGGCATGGCAATCTCCGGTGGGTAATGCGTTCAGGAAGGTGGTGCCGGGGATCGGTGCCCCCCGCACTCGCCTTTCCTTTCGCATACCGCGTGCCACACCCGGTCAGCGCGATGCGATCAAGATGCGATCAACCAGCGCACAGGCTGCTGCCGACGCCGGCAGACAATCCGGATCGTTCTGAAAACCCTTTTCAAAGCAGGGTCTTACCCGCCCTTTACGCACCGGAATGAAGCGTGTGCGTGCGATCAATGCACCCGATCATTGCGATCGGCGGGCCGTCGTGCCGGCAGCCATGAAGGCGCCGCCGGACACGCAGAACAGGCCGGCCACCAGCCAGGGCGACAGCGCCTCGCCCAGCAGCGGCGCGGCGGCGACGCCGGCCAGCACCGGCACCAGCGCCACCAGTGCGCCGGTGCGTTCGGCGCCCAGCACCTGAACCGCTTTCAGGAAGAACATCATGGCGACAATGGTGACGCCGGCGCCCTGATAGAGGCCGTGCACCGCCAGCATGACTGGCGGCACCTGGTCCAGCGCCTTGGGCAGCCACAGCAGATAGACCGGCAGGTAGAGCGCGGTCGAGGCGAGCGCGACGAAGCGGGTGAGCGTCCAGGCGTCGTAGGTCACGTGCGCGGAGGCCTGCTGCTGCCATTTGCGCGCCAGCACGCTGTACACCGCCCAGGCCAGCGAGCCGCCGAGCAGCAGCAGGTCGCCGGTCAGCGTGCCGGGGCTGGGCCCGCCGTGGGCGTGGAATTCATGCACGCCGGCGAACGCGATGCCGAGCGCGATGCAGGCGAGTGCGACGATGCGCCGGCGGTCCGGTCGCGACCCGAGGATGCAGGCCGCGGCCAGCGCGACCAGGAAGGGCTGCATGCCGGGCAGCAGGATGGCCGCGTGTGCCGCCGGTGCGTACTTGAAGGCAGCGAACACGAACAGGCCGTAGATCAGGCCGCCCAGCAGCGCCAGCACCCACAGCCGGAGGTCACGCCAGGCGGTGCGCAGCAGGCCGCCGGAGAAGGGGAGCAGAAGCAGCGACGCGGTGCCCAGACGCAGCGCCAGCGTGTCCCACGCGGTCAGCGGGCTGCGGCCGGCGAGGCGGGACAGCAGGATGAAGCCAGTCCAGAGGGCGACGGTGCCGGCGGCGGCCAGATAGCCGCTGGTCCGGGAAGACGGGGCGGACATGCGAAGAAAGACGCGAACGACAGGTGGCCCCGCAGTGTACGCGCCATCCTGTGCGGAACGGCGCGGGGCAGGCTGTGCCGGTCCGCGACTGTGCGGCGAAGCGGACCGTTACAGCACCGGCTGGCGTCGGGTCCGGTGCTGGCCGCGTGCCTGGCGGTAGCGCTGACGCCAGTCGTCGGCCGACGCTTCCCACCACATCCGGTCGAAGGCGAGCGACAGGGTGGGCAGCAGGCCGGCGAAATAGTGTTCGGCCGCGCTGGGCCCTTCGCCCGCCACCGGCAGGCCGCCGAGCCGGCCGATGCGCAGCGCGTCCAGCCTTTCGGGCAGCGAGGGGTGGGTGTCCAGACTGCCGGCGTCCGAGCGCAGCAGGTGATCGAGGCCGGCCAGCGCTTCGCGCCGCACGAAGCCGACCTGCACACCCAGCCCCATTTCGCGGAAGGGGCGTACGCGCGGCCGGCGACGGTCGTCCGCCTGGTCCAGCACCCGCACCCAGTAGTCGTCGTGCAGGAAGCGGTCCTTCATCGCCAGTTCGATCAGCGCACCGGCCAGTGCCGGCGAGCCGACCGCACGCGCGGCGACCGCATCGGCCTCGAATTCGTCCAGTCGGGACAGCGCGACCGACTGTTCGAGGTCCAGCCGCGCCACCGGCGCCAGCAGCCAGAGCGCTGCACGGGCCACGGCGCTGCGGTCGCCGTCGATGCGGTCCACGCAGCGCAGCCACCAGGTGCGCAGGTGAGCCGACCAGGCGCCCGCGCCGTCGAGCTGGGCGGACAGATGGGCCAGTTCGTGCGCCAGTACCGCCGACAGCTGGCGCGCGGTCAGGCTGTGCGCGAGCGGGATGCCCAGCAGCAGCGTGGTGCGCATCGGCCCGAGCAGTCCCAGTGCCGGCCGGCAGACCACCGCGGCATTCATGTCCGGCGTGATTACGATGCGGTCTATGCGGCGGGCGCCGAGCTGGGCACACAGGCGATCCACCCGCCGGCGCAGACCGGGTACACGGGATTCCGGCAGCACGATGCCGGCGCCATCGGGCGGCGGCACCCACAGCCAGTACAGCAGGCGCAGCGCGACCGAGGCCAGCATGCCGGCCACCAGCAGATGCGGCAGGGCGGAGCGCGCGAACGGTGTGTGCAGCGGCGCCAGCGCAAAGCCCGACAACAGTGCACAGGCGACACTCAGCACGGCCAGCAGGCCGAGGCCGACAGCGGCACGGACGGCGAGGCGGATACGGAGCTGGGCGGCGCGCGGGGCGGTGGCGGACACGATGAACAGGCGGGGGAATCGAAGCAGCGGCCCTTATACGCAGCCGCTTTCATATGCAGCAATCAGCCGAAAGCACTAATCCCGCCGCGGTGTTCAGCATGCGTCCGGGGAGTTTCCATGCCTCATGCGGCTGGCGCCGGAACCGTGATGCAGTAGGCATTTGCGCGGGGGGCCGCAGAATAGACTGGGCCGTCGCTGTTTCAGGGCGCAGGCTGCCGCAAGCGCCCCTCATTCCGCATCATGGCCCTGCCGCTGTTCAAACCCGAATCTCCGCTGGCCGAAGTCGAACTGCTGCAACTGCTCGACCGAGCCGACCGTCAGGCCCGCGACCGGCTGCGCCGTTTCGGCAGCGTATGGCCTTTCGGCGCTTACGTCTGCCCGGCCGGTTATGTGCATCCGCTCGAATCCGACCCGGCCAATTACGCGCTGCCGAATTACCTGCAGTACGAAATCCTGCATGACCGGCTGGTCAACATGGCCTGGCGTGACCGGCTGATCGCCTACACGCTGGTGGCCGAGATCGCGCTGCCGGAAGAGATCGACCCGCGCCGCATGTCATCGCTGCGGGTGCATTTCGAATCGCCCGAACTGTCGGTCTACCAATACCGTCCGTTCACGCTGGCTCCCTGCCGGTCCGAGCCGCCGGATGCCGCCGATCGCCGGCGCATCCGTTTCCTCGAACCGGTGGTGACGCCGGCCGGCCGCCACGTGTTCGAGGCGGCAGGGCGCTGAGCCTGACGGCAGAAACCGGGGCGGACGCCCTAGAATCGCCGCATGCCCAGATTCCAGCTCATCATCGCGGCGATCGAATTCGCTGCCACGCTCGCCTTTGCGGTGTCCGGTCTGATTGAGGCCGCCCGCCGGCGCATGGACGTGGTGGGCATATTCGCGGTGGCTTTCATTACGGCCTTCGGCGGTGGCACCGTGCGCGACGTGCTGCTCGACCGGCGGCCCTTCTTCTGGGTCGAACATCCGGGCTATGTGTGGCTGGTGTTCGGGCTGACCGTGGTGGCCGCCCCCTGGCTGCACCGCCGGCGCGAGCGCTTCACCGAACGCGCGATGATGCTGCCGGATGCGCTGGGTCTGGGGCTGTTCTCGGTCACCGGCGTCAGTCTGGCGAACGCGGCTGACATGCCGGCTTTCGTGTCGGTCATGATGGGCGTCATCACCGGCGTGTTCGGCGGGGTGATGCGCGACGTCATCTGCAACGAGGTGCCGAACGTGTTCCACGACCATCGTCCGTACGCGCTGTGCGCCTTCGCCGGTGCCTGGCTCTATCTCGGACTGGAAGCGGTGCAGGCACCGCCCCTGCTGTCGCTCGCGGTGTCGGTGGCGCTGATCGCCGGTCTGCGGCTGGCCGCGGTGCTCACCGGCTGGACGGTGCCGCGCTGGCCGCGCGACTGAAGACGGTCACGGGCCGGTTGCCGAAATCGGCTAGCATGCGCGGCGCATCCCACCCTTGCATTTGATATAGAGGATTTCGCATGGCCGGAGCCAGTCTGCTTGCCCTGATCGACGATATCGCCAGCGTGCTGGACGATGTGTCGGTGCTGACCAAGGTTGCCGCGAAGAAGACCGCTGGCGTGCTCGGTGACGACCTGGCGCTGAATGCGCAGCAGGTGGCCGGGGTGAAGGCCGACCGCGAACTGCCGGTGGTGTGGGCGGTGGCCATGGGTTCGGTGCGCAACAAGCTCATCCTGGTGCCGGCGGCGCTGGCGATCAGCGCCTTCCTGCCGGCCGCGGTGACACCGCTGCTGATGGTGGGCGGGCTGTTCCTGTGTTTCGAAGGCGTCGAGAAACTGGCGCACAAATTCCTGCACAGCGCCGAGGACGACGCGGCCGCCCACGCCGAACACGTGAAGGCACTGTCGGACGAACAGGTCGATCTGGTGGCGCTGGAACAGGACAAGGTGAAGGGCGCGATCCGCACCGATTTCATCCTGTCCGCCGAAATCATCGCGATCACGCTGGGCACCGTGGCCGACGCGCCTTTCGGCACCCAGGTCGCGGTGCTGTCGGGCATTGCCGCCATCATGACCGTGGGCGTCTATGGTCTGGTGGCCGGCATCGTGAAGCTGGACGACGCCGGTCTTTACCTGAGCCGCAGCGCCTCGGGGGCCGTCCGTGCGCTGGGCCGGGGCATTCTGGCGGTCGCGCCCTGGCTGATGAAGGCGCTGTCGGTGGCCGGCACCGCCGCCATGTTCCTGGTTGGCGGCGGCATCCTGACCCACGGCATTCCGGCGCTGCACCACGCCATCGCCCACCAGGCCGAAGCGCTCGGCGGCGTGGCCGGCGTGCTGCTGCCCTTTCTGGCGGATGCGCTGACCGGCGTGGTCGCCGGTGCGATCACGCTGGCGGTGGTGCTGGGCATCAAGAAGATCAGGGCGGCGTAACGACTGTCTTGCCGCTGCAACCAGCCTGCTGGGCTGGCTCGACCCTCAGGCCGCGGAACCGGACGCCGGGCTCAGGTCCGGCTTCAGCGCGCCGCGGTCGTCGAACACCACGCAGTCGCCGTGCCAGTGGGCACCGCCGATTTCCTCGAAATAGCGCAGGATGCCGCCGTCCAGCTGCCACACCTGATTGAAACCGGCCTTCTTCATGATGGGCGCGGCTTTTTCGCAGCGGATGCCGCCGGTGCAGAAGGTGACGATGGGCGTGTCCTTCAGGTCGGCGTACTGTTCGAGCGCGGCCGGGAACTGGCCGAAGCTGTCCACGCCGGGGTCGAGCGCGTTATCGAACGTGCCCTTTTCGATCTCCCAGCGGTTGCGGGTGTCGATGATGACGAATTTGCGGCCTTCGTCGTACCAGCGCTTCAGCTCGGCTGGCGGCAGATAGGGCGCCGGCGTTTCCGCCGGATCGAAGCCGGGCAGGCCGACGGTCACGATTTCCTTCTTCAGGCGCACCCGCAGGCGCTTGAACGGCAGTGAATCCGAGTGGCTCCACTTCACGTCCATGCTGGCAAAGCGCGGATCTTCGCCCAGCGCGTCGAAAAAGCCGCGCAGATCGGCTTCGAGGCCGGCGAGAAAAATGTTGATGCCTTCGCTGGCCAGCAGCACGGTGCCGAGCAGGCTGCGTGACTGCGCCAGTTCCTGGATGTGCGGCCGCAGCGCCTCGCGGTCGGCGAGCTGCACGAAGCGGTAGGCGGCGGTGTTGGCGTAACGGTTCATCCCGCAATTATCCCGGCGCGGACGGCCGGGACTCAAGATGCAGATCAAGCGATGGGCGGATCAGCCCAGCGCTTTCGACAGGTTGTAGACGCTGAGGCTGCTGATCAGCAGGCCGACCAGCACCAGCAGCGCACGGGCCGGCAGCGCGCGGCACAGGAAGGCGGCCAGCGGGGCGGCGAACATGCCGCCGGCGACCAGACCGGCCACGGTGGCCCAGGGGGCTGCATCGATGAACAGCACGAAGGCGCCAGCGCTGGACACCGCGATGAAGAATTCGGCGAAGTTCACCGAGCCTATGGTGCGGCGCGGGTCGCTGCCGGCACCGACCAGGCTGGTGGTGACCACCGGGCCCCAGCCGCCGCCGCCCGCGGCGTCGACGAAGCCGCCGAACAGCGCCAGCTTGGCGACATGCTTCGGCTCCTGCGCCGGCTTGCGGCGATGGCGCCAGGCCTTGGCCAGCACGTACAGCCCCATCAGCAGCAGATAGCCGGAAATCCAGGGCTTGAGCTGGCTGCCGTCGAACTGTGTCACCACCAGCGCACCCAGCACACCGCCGATCACGCCTGGAATCAGCAGCTTGAGCATGAGCTTGCGGTCCACATTGCCCAGCCGGAGATGGGACAGGCCGGACAGGCCGGTGGTGAAGATTTCGGCGATGTGCACGCTGGCGCTGGCCACCGCCGGGCTGGCGCCCGAGCCGAGCAGGAAGGTGGTGGCGGAAATGCCGTAGGCCATGCCGAGCGCGCCGTCGATGCTCTGTGCGATGAAGCCCACCGCCGCCGCGTGCAGGAATTCGGACGAGGTGAGCACCTCGATCACCATGTGCAGCGCGGCCGACGGATCGTTCAGCGGCAGCCCGCGGCCGAGCAGGAACAGCGGCAGCGCCACCAGCACGAACAGCATGAACCAGGTGGCCACGGTCGCCAGCGGGTGCGCCTGCGCCTGGACGATCACCTGTTCCACCGGCGGCAGGCCGAGCGCTTCGTGTGCTTGCCCGACTTCGGTCTGGCGGGTGTCGATGTGGCGGATCTTCACGGCGGGTCGCTCGCTGGTTCAGGGAGCGCGCAGTCTAGTCAGCAATGCTTATCCAAAAAAGTGATATTTCGTTCTATGGATATGACCTGATCGGCTTTTTCGGCCACGCCGGCACGCACCGCCGGCGTCGGGGCGGTTGGAAGGCGGGGTGCAGTGCGGCGTTCGCGGGGAGGCATCGAGGCGTAAGCCTGCCCGGCGGAGAGGGGCGAGTCCTGGCCTGCTCTAGCGGTAGGGCCGGCGCCAGTAGCCCCAGGGGTAGGGCGGGTAGTAGGGGTAGCCGTACATCCACATGCGGTCGCGTTCGCGCATCGCCTCGCGCATGCGTTCGGTTTCGATCAGCGTCTGCTGCATGTAGTCGATCACTTCGTCCGGCACGCCGTCCTGCTTGAGCTGGGCCAGCTGCGACGCCTTGAGCGGGTAGAGGGCGCGGCTTTCTTCCAGACGCTGGATGATTTCGGCCGCCGGAATGCCGTCCTTCGCCATCTGCACGATTTCGTCGGTGGTGGGCGCGGGCGGGCGCGGCGGGGCGGTGACGCAGCCGCCGAGCAGCAGCGCCAGACTGGCAAGCAGCGCGGTCCGGATCAGGCCGCGGCGCAGAAGGTGGGTGGTCATGCCGGACTCCTGTTCATATAGGGTTCAGAGTCCGGCCGGTGCCGCGGAGTTCGCCGCGTCGCCGAACAGATGCGACCACACCGCACGGATGGCGGCCCGCTCGGTCTGCACCTCGTCCGCCGGCACCCGCGCCTTCGGTGCGTCGTTCAGCCGCAGGCCGTGCTGCAGGTGGCGCAGCCGGCGGTAGGCATTGCCGGCGGCCACCGCGTCCAGCGCAGGCAGCAGGCCGGCGCTGGCGGCGATGCGCAGCAGCGCGATATTGCCGAGGTTGCCGGTCAGTTCCGGGTGCGCGCCGGAATGGGCCAGCACCATGTACTGCACCGCGAATTCCAGATCGATCAGACCGCCCGCATCCTGCTTCAGGTCGAACAGCGGCGACTTGTTGCCATAGCTGTCCATCATCTTCTGCCGCATCGCCAGCACTTCGCTGCGCAGCGTGTCGACATCGCGCGGCTGGGTCAGCACCTCGCGGCGGATGATTTCGAACTGCGCGCCCACCCCGGCATCGCCGGCGCAGTAGCGGGCGCGGGTGAGGGCCTGGTGTTCCCACACCCAGGCCGATTTCTGCTGGTAGTCGCGGAAAGCCTCGACCGAACTGACCAGCAGGCCGGATTCGCCATTGGGCCGCAGCCGGGTGTCGGTTTCGAACAGGATGCCGGCGCTGGTGTGGCTGGACAGCCAGGTGAGCATGCGCTGGGCCAGCCGCGCATAGGTTTCCTGCGCGGCTTCGTGCGTGTCGTCGAACAGAAAGATCACGTCCAGGTCCGAGGCGTAGCCCAGTTCCTTGCCGCCCAGCTTGCCGTAGGCGATGACCGCGAAACGCGGCGTGTCGCAGTGGCGGCGCGGCAGTTTGCGCCAGCACATGTCCAGCGTGATGCGCAGCATGGCGTCGGCCAGCGCCGACAGGTGGTCGGACAGCCGCTCGACCGACAGGTCGCCGCCCAGGTCGCGTGCCAGCAGCCGGAACACCTGGGCGTGGTGGGCGTCGCGCATCATGTCCATCTGCCGCTCGGTGTCGTCGCCCAGTTCTTCGAGCTGGACGCGCAGACCGGCTTCGAACGCCGGCCAGTCCGGTTCGGCGGTGAGCAGCCGGGTATCCAGCAGTTCGTCCAGCAGGATCGGATGGCGCACCAGATAGGTGGCGGCCCAGCTGGAGGCGCCGATCAGCCGCGCCACCATGCCCAGCGCCTGCGGGAATTCGGCCAGCAGCGCCAGATAGGCGGCGCGCCGGCTGATTGCTTCCAGCAGGTCCAGCCCGCGCAGCGCGGTGGCGGTGGGCTGCGGCGTGTCGCGGCAGGCTTCGAGCAGCTTGGGCACCAGCGCGTCTACCCGGGTGCGCGAGGGGTCGGGCAGCTGGCGGTAGCGGCTGCCGCCCTTGAAGGCGCTCAGCCGGTGCGCCAGTTCGTCGGCGTCGGAAAAGCCCATGCCGGCCAGTGCGCTGCGGCATTCGCCGGCGCCGGCCTCGCACTGTTCGATGTCCTGCCACACCGCGCGCGGCGTCGATGTTTCGGCGTCCTGGGCGCCGAACACCGCGTCGAAATGGCGGCTGACATGGGTGCGGTGGCGGTCCAGCTCGACCAGCAGCGCGGCGTAGCCGTCGAAGCCCATGGCCGAGGCGATCAGCGCCTGATCTTCGTCGGTGGCCGGCAGCTTGTGGGTCTGGGCGTCCTCGACGTACTGCAGCCGGTGCTCCAGCCGGCGCAGGAACACGTAGGCGTCCTGCAGCTGTTCGACCGCCTCTTCGCCCAGCACGCCGCGCAGCGCCAGCCGGTCGAGCACCTTCTGCGTCGGCCGGATCTGCAGCGCGCTTTCGCGGCCGCCGCGGATCAGCTGGAACACCTGGGCGATGAATTCGATTTCGCGTATGCCGCCCGGGCCGAGCTTGATGTTGTCCGCCATGTCGCGGCGCGCCACTTCGCGTCGGATCTGCGCGTGCAGGTCGCGCATCGCGTTGATCGCGCCGAAATCCAGGTATTTGCGGAATACGAAGGGCTTGCGCAGCGATTCCAGTTCGTCGTTCACGCCGCCGGTCAGCGCGCGCGCCTTGATCCAGGCGTAGCGCTCCCATTCCCGGCCCTGCGTGAAGAAGTAGTTCTCCAGCATGTCGAAACTGCAGGCCAGCGGGCCGGAGTCGCCATTCGGCCGCAGCCGCATGTCCACACGGAACACGAAACCGTCGCCGGTCACGTCGGCCAGCAGTTCGATCACCTTGCGGCCGAGCCGGGTGAAGAAGTCGAAGTTGTCGATGCGTTTGCCCGGGCCGGTCGGGGTTTCACCGTCGGTTTCGCCCGCTTCCGGGTACACGAAGATGAAATCGACGTCGGAACTGACGTTGAGCTCACGGCCACCCAGCTTGCCCATGCCGATGCAGATGAAGGGCTGCACCGCGTTGTCGGTCTCGCCGCGCGGCTCGCCGAAGCGTTCGACCAGGCCGGCGCGCGCCTGGTCCACCGCCACCCGCACCGTCTGTTCGGCCAGCAGGGTCATGCCTTCGGTGATTTCGTCCAGATCGGCCAGACCGGCCAGGTCGCGCACGATGAGGTGGGCCATGGTGCGGATGCGCAGCCGGCGCAGCGCCGACTTCAGCCCGGCTTCGTCGCCCGCCTCGAACGGCGTCTGGGCGAACCATTCCAGCAGCAGTGCGGCGCTGATATGGGCCTGCAGCGTGGTGGTCAGCGCCTCTTCCAGGGTCGGCCGCGCGTCCAGCTGGCGGGCGAGGTAGCGGCTGTGGCGGCGGGCGTGGGCGATGGCGGCAGCGGCGTCCATGGGGGCGATATCAGTGACGGGAAAGTCATTATGCAAAAAACCCGCAAGGCTTCGTGTGTCGGCGGCAGCTGACAGGCGCCGTGGCGGCCCGGGTTGCAGGTACACTTCCGCATCGTTTCACAGACGCAGTCAGCCACGTATTGACTGCCCGCAAAGATCCATCTTGTCCGAGCCTGTCCACGCTGAATCCGCCGCAGCGGTCGTCCCGACCCCTGCGGTTCCGGCCCGCCCGCGCTGGCGGCGCCTTGCCGGCCGGGCATTCGAAACCGTGCTGTGGGCCTGGGTGTTCGCCGCAGCGGTGGTGCTGGCGGCCCGTCACTGGGTGCTGCCCGAGGTCGATCTGCACCGCCCGCGCATCGAACAGGCGCTGGGCGACGCGCTTCAGCGCAAGGTGCGCATCGACAGCCTGAGCGCCGACTGGACCGGTCTGCACCCGCAGCTGTCGCTGCGCGGCCTGACGCTGCTGGACGAAGCCGGCCAGCCCGCGCTGCGGCTCGAACAGGTCGAAGCCGCGCTCGGTTTCTCTTCGCTGGTGCGCGGCGAACTGCATCTGCACCGGCTGGACATCAACAGCCCCGATCTGTGGATACGGCGCGAAGCCGACGGCCGGCTGTTCGTGGCCGGTCTGGAAATCCGGCAGGACGGCGAGCAGGGCGGCTTCACCCGCTGGCTGCTGTCGCAGGGCCAGATCAACATCCGCGGTGCCCGGCTTGAGTGGGACGACGGACAGCGGCCGTCGGCGCCGCCGCTGCAGCTCACCCATGTCGACATGCGGCTGGACAACGCCGGCCGCGATCACCGCTTCGGCCTGTCGGCGACGCCGCCGGCCGAACTGGCGAGCCGGCTGGACATCCGCGGCGAGGTGACGCTGCCTGACCGCAACGACCTGCGCACCGCCAGTGGCGAACTGTTCGTGTCGCTGGAAGGTGCGGACATGGCGGTCTGGCAGACCTGGGTGGATTACCCGGTGGAACTGCCGCGCGGCCGTGGCGCCGCCCGGCTGTGGTCGCGCTTCGACGGAGCCCGGCTGAACGAGGTGACCGGCGAACTGGCGCTGGCCGATGTGCAGCTCAGGCTGGCGCCGGCACTGCCGCTGCTCGATCTGGTCAGCCTGTCCGGCCGGGTCAGCGCCGAACAGCTCAGCGCCGAGCGGGTGGTCGCTTCCGCCCGCCAGCTGCAGCTGGCCACCCGCGACGGTCTGGCGCTGCAGCCGACCAGTCTGGACATCCATTGGCAGGCGGCTACCGAACGCGCGCCGGAACGCGGCGAGGTGTCGGCCAGCACGCTGGACCTGGATGCGCTCACCCGGCTGGCCGGCTATCTGCCGCTGCCGGACGACGTGCGCGAACGGCTGCGCCGGCATGCCGCCGAAGGCCTGATCCACGAACTGGACGGTGGCTGGACCGGCCCGCTGGCTGCGCCGCAAGCTTTCCGCGTCAGCGCCCGGCTGGAGCGTCTGGGCCTGCGTGCCGACGGCAGCCTGCCCGGTATGCGCGGGCTGAGCGGTCGCATCGAGGGCAGTGACGCGCGCGGCAGCGTGCAGATCGATGCGCCCGGGCTGGTGCTCGATCTGCCGGCGGTGTTCCCGCAGCCGGAAATCGCTTTTGCACAGTTCAAGGCGCGTGCCGGCTGGTCGCGCAGCGAGGGCGAAACCGAGGTCGCGATCGAATCGATCAGCTTCCAGAACGCCGACGCCCAGGGCAGTGCGCACGGTCGCTACCGCACCGCCGGCGACAGTGCCGGCGAGATCGAGCTCGACGCGAAGCTGCTCAATGGCGACGCGCGTGCGGTCTGGCGTTACCTGCCGCACAGCATCGGCCCGGATACGCGGGACTGGCTGCGTACCGCGCTGACCGCAGGCCGTGCGCCGGAGGCCACGCTGAAACTGCGCGGCCGTCTGGACGATTTCCCGTTCGAAGGCCGGCCCGGCATCTTCCAGGTCAAGGTGAAGGCCGAGGACACGACCGTGGATTTCGGGCCAAGCTGGCCGCCGATCACCCAGCTGCGCGCCGACGTGCTGTTCGAAGGCAAGCGCATGCTCATCACCTCACGCGACGGCCGCATCCTGAACACGAAGCTCGGCCCGACCACGGCCGAGATTCCTGATCTTGAAGTCGCGGAAGAACTGCTGCTGGTCAAGGGCTCGGCCGCCGGCGCCACCTCCGAATTCCTGCGCTACATCGACGCCAGCCCGGTGGCCGAACGCATCGACGGTTTCACCTCCGGCATGCGGGCCGAAGGCAATGGCCGGCTTGCGCTGTCATTGACCATACCGCTGCGCCACTCGAAGGACACCCGGATCGAAGGCGAATTCGTATTCGCCGGCAACCGGCTGGTGGTGGACAGTGCGCTGCCGCCGCTGCTCGACGCCGCCGGCAAGGTGGGTTTCACCGACAGTTCGCTGTCGATACGCGGCGCCCAGGCCAGCGTACTCGGCTTCCCGATGACGCTGGACGTGGGGACCGGCGGGGGCGGCATGGTGACCGTGGACGCACGCGGTCGTGCTTCGATGGAGGCGGTGCGCGCCCAGTTCGGCCAGCCGTGGATGACCGCGCTGTCAGGCACGGCCGGCTGGCAGGCGAAGCTGGGCGTGCGGCGCAACGGGCTGGAACTGGCAGTCGAAAGCGATCTGAGCCAGATCACGTCGGCGCTGCCGGCACCCTTCGGCAAGCCGGCAGGCGAAGCGCTCACGGTGAAGGTGGAGCGCATCAGTGCGCTCGATGCGCGCGAAGCCGCACGGCGTGGGCTGCCGGCCCTGCCGGCCGATCGCGAACTGCTGCGGGTGAGCGCCGGCCGCTTCGGCAGTGCCGATCTGGTCCGCCGCAGCGGCGCCGGCGGCTGGCTGCTGGAGCGTGGCGCGGTCGGCCTGCCGCAGCCGCCGGCCCTGCCGGAACAGGGCGTTTCGCTGGCCATCGCCACCGAAACGCTGGACATCGACGCGCTGCGCCGCGCTTTTGCGCCGCCGGTGGCGACCGGCCAGGGTGATGGCGAACCACTGCCGGTGTCGCGGGTGCGCATCGACGCGAAGAACCTGAAAATGACCGGCCACTGGCTGGAGGCGGCGAAGATCGACGCCCAGCGGCATGGCGACCAGTGGGACATCGATCTGGTCAGCAGTCAGGCGCGTGGCCGGCTGACCTGGAACGCGCAGGGCAAGGGTCATGTGAAGGGGCGCTTCGAACAGCTGAAACTCGATACCGGCGACGGTGAAGGCAGCAGGGTGAGCAGCAGCGAACCGCCGCAGGAACTGGACGAACTGCCGGGTCTGGACATCGAGGCCGAGCGCTTCGTGCTGGATGGCAAGCCGCTGGGCCGGCTGGAACTTCAGGCCAGCAACGAGCGCCGTGCCTGGCTGATCAACCGGCTGGCGCTCACCATGCCGGAGGGCAGCTTTATTGCCAGCGGCGCCTGGGGCAATACGCTGGGCGGACTGCGCGGCCGAGAAACCCGGCTGGACTTCACGATAGACACCGCGGATGCCGGCAAGCTGCTCGACCGTCTGGGCCATGCCGGCGCCCTGCGCCGCGGCACGGCCACCATGAAAGGCACGCTGCGCTGGCAGGGCAATCCGGCGTCGATCGACTATCCGACGCTGTCCGGCGCCTTCGACCTGAAGGCGGGCAACGGACAGTTCAGCAAGATCAATCCCGGCGCCGGGCGTCTGCTCGGCATCCTGAGCCTGCAGGCGCTGCCACGCCGCATCACGCTGGATTTTCGCGACGTGTTCAGCGAAGGCTTCGCCTTTGATCGGGTGGAAGGCAGCGTGGCGGTCGAGCGTGGCATCATGAAGACTACGGATTTTGAACTGGTCGGCCCGGCCGCCCGGGTGCAGATGAGCGGCAGCGCCAACATCGCGGCGGAAACCCAGAATGTCACCGTGAACGTACAACCGGCGCTCGGTGACAGCGTGTCGGTCGGCGCGCTGATTGCCAATCCGGCGGTCGGCGTAGCCACCTATCTGGCGCAGAAGGTGCTGAAAGACCCGCTGGGCCAGATGTTCTCCTTCCGATATGCGGTGACCGGGTCGTGGGACGACCCGGTGGTGGCCAAGCTGGCGGATGCGTCCGGCGCGACCCCTTGAAGACGAGAGGCTGATCATGAATGCATCGACCCGCATCCGCGTCGCCGCGGTGCAGATGGTGTCCGGCCCGGTGGTGGCCGAGAACCTGGCGGAAGCCGGCCACTGGATCGCCGAGGCGGCGCGTCAGGGCGCGCGCCTGGTGGCGCTGCCCGAGTACTTTCCGCTCATTTCCGGCGACGAGGCGGACAAGGTGGGCATACGCGAGCCGGAAGGCGAGGGGCCGATACAGCGCTTCCTGGCCGATTGTGCGCGCCGGCATGGCATCTGGCTGATCGGCGGCTCGGTGCCGCTGCATGCCGATGTGGACGACAAGGTACGCAACACCTGCCTGGCCTACGATCCGGAAGGCCGCCAGGTCGCGCGCTATGACAAGGTGCACCTGTTCGCCTTCACCAAGGGCGCCGAGAATTACGACGAGGCGCGCACCATCGAAGCCGGTCACCGGCCGGTGTCGCTGGAAACTCCGTTTGGCCGGGTTGGCCTGTCGATCTGCTACGACCTGCGCTTTCCGGAGTATTTCCGTGCGCTGGGCGACATGAAGCTGCTGGTGCTGGGCGCCGCGTTCACCGAAACCACCGGTCGTGCGCACTGGGAACTGCTGCTGCGCGCCCGCGCGGTCGAGAACCAGTGCTACGTGCTGGCGTCCGCCCAGGGCGGCGTGCATCCGTCCGGCCGCCGCACCTGGGGTGACTCGATGCTGATCGATCCGTGGGGCAATGTGATCAACCGCCTGGCGCGCGGGCCAGGTGTGGTCATAGGCGATATGGATCCGGATTATCTTGTTGAAATAAGGCAGAATCTTCCTGCGCTCGGTCACCGGCGCATCGCTTGCTGAGGCCTGTCCGCATGTCCGACCAACCTGCACGCACTCCGTCCCAGAATCCGCCTACGCTGGCGGAGGTGACGGTCATGGATGTCGAGCGTCTGCGCTCGATGTGCATCGAGCAGGAAGACATTCCGGGCACCCGCGAAATGGCGCAGCAGAAGGACAAGTTCCGGGTGCGCCTGCTCAGCAGTGATTCCACCCGGCGCGAAGGCGCCAGCCTGCTGATCGAAAAGATGTATTCGTGGCGCGGCTACCACACCAAGAAGCAGATCGACGAAACGCCGAACCGGATCACGCTGGTGGCCGAATTCGACGGCCATGTCTATGGCACGATCACGGTCAATCTGGATTCCGACACCGGTCTGGCCGCCGACGAAACCTATCCGGACGTGATGGGCGCGCTGCGCGGCGAGGGCCGCAAGGTGTGCGAGTTCGGCAAGTTCGCGGTCGAGCAGTCGGTCAAATCCAAGCGACTGATGGGCACGCTGTTCCACCTGATGTGCATCTACGCCTTCCGTATCCAGGACTGCGACGACGCGCTGATCGAAGTGAATCCGCGCCATCGCGCCTTCTACGAAAAATATCTCGATTTCTTCGCCACCGCCGAGGAACGCATCTGCCAGCGCGTGGGCGCGCCGGCGGTGCTGCTGCGACTGACCCGCGAAACCTATCGCGCACGGGTCGATGAACTGGGCGGCCGCTGGCGTGATCTGAAAGAAGAGAAATCGATGTTCAAGTACTTCTTCCCGCGGGTGGAAGAAGACGCCATCGCCGAACGCCTCGGGCGTCCGGCACGCACCTGAAACGGACCGTCACCGCTACATGAGCACCCCTGCCAGCACCCTTTCCGCTGCCACTGCCGTCACCGCCGCCGATCTGATCGGCACCGCACGCTCCACGCTGCTCGCGCCTTTCGACCTGGAGCGCAGCCATCTCGACCAGGTGTTCGGCATGCTGGGCGCACACCGCATCGACTACGCCGACCTCTATTTCCAGTACCAGTGCAGCGAGGCCTGGAGTCTGGAAGAGGGCATCGTGAAGTCGGGCAGCTTCAATATCGAACAGGGCGTGGGCGTGCGCGCCATCCAGGGCGACAAGACCGCCTTCGCCTATTCCGACGAAATCAGCCTGCCGGCGCTCGAAGCCGCCGCCCGTGCCACCCGCGCGATCGCGGCCCAGGGGCAGAGCCAGATCGTGCGCGCGGAGCCGGCGCTCGTGCCGGCTCCGCTGTACACCGCGCGCAATCCGCAGGGTTCGCTCAGCGACACCGAGAAGGTGAAGCTGCTGGAAAGGCTGGAAAGCTATGCCCGCGCCGAGGACGGCCGGGTGAATCAGGTGATGGCCCACATCGCCAGTACGCATGAAGTGGTGCTGGTGATGCGCAACGACGGCCACATGGCCGCTGACGTGCGCCCGCTGGTGCGGGTATCGGTCACCGTCATCATGCAGGACGGCGACCGTCGCGAGCAGGGCTCGTCCGGCGGCGGCGGCCGCTTCGACTACGGCTATTTCACCGACGCGGTGCTGCGCGACTACGCGGCCAAGGCGGTGCATCAGGCGCGGGTGAATCTGGATGCACGCCCGGCGCCCGCCGGCACGATGAGCGTGGTGCTCGGCCCGGGCTGGCCCGGCATCCTGCTGCACGAGGCGATCGGCCACGGCCTGGAAGGCGATTTCAACCGCAAGGGCAGTTCCGCTTTCGCCGGCCGCATCGGCCAGCAGGTGGCGGCCAGGGGCGTGACCGTGGTGGACGACGGTACGCTGCCCAACCGTCGCGGTTCGCTGACCGTGGACGACGAGGGCAACCCGACCCGCTGCACCACGCTGATCGAGGACGGCAAACTGGTGGGCTATATGCAGGACAGCCTGAACGCCCGCCTGATGGGCGTGGCGCCCACCGGCAACGGACGGCGCGAAAGCTTCGCCCATCTGCCGATGCCGCGCATGACCAATACCTACATGCTCAACGGCGACCGCGAGCCGGAAGAAATCATCCGCTCGGTCAAGAAGGGCCTGTACGCGGTGAATTTCGGCGGCGGCCAGGTGGATATCACCAGCGGCAAGTTCGTGTTCTCGGGCGCCGAGGTGTACATGATCGAGAACGGCAGGGTGACCTACCCGATCAAGGGCGCGACCCTGATCGGCAACGGCCCGGACGCGCTCACCCGGGTGTCCATGATAGGCAACGACATGGCGCTGGACAGCGGTGTCGGCACCTGCGGCAAGGAAGGGCAGAGCGTGCCGGTCGGCGTCGGCCAGCCCACGCTGCGCATCGATGGTCTGACGGTCGGGGGCACGGCCTGATCCGATTCCGCTGACGCTGCTGCACCATGCCGTCCTGGCTGAAGCGCTGGATACCCACGCGCGAACAGATCCTCGCCAATCGCGCGCTCGCGCCCTTTGCCGGCCGTCTGCGCGACGAACGCCTGTGGCGCGCCGACCGCCGCAGCGTGGCACGCGGGGTGTCCATCGGCCTGTTCTTCGGGCTGATGATTCCGTTCGCGCAGTTCCTGTTCGCGATACTGACCGCGCTGTGGCTGCGCGCCCACCTGGTCACCAGCGCCACCTTCACGCTGGTGTCGAATCCGCTCACCTTCACGCCGATCTACTGGGGTGCCTACGAACTTGGCCGCTTCGTGCTGGCCCGCCCGGCTGCGCCGGATGAGGTGCGTCAGGTCGAGCACAGTGCCGACCGCATCGGCCAGCTGGCGAACACCGGCTGGCTGGAAGGGCTGTGGCTGTGGATAGGTGCGGCCGGCGTACCGCTGCTGACCGGACTGTTCATCATGGCCTGTTCCGCTGCCGCCATCGGCTATCTGGCGGTGCATCTGCTGTGGCGCGAGCGGCGCGGCTGACATCGGTGTGTTCCGGTTCAGGGTCGGCACGCAGGAAGGAACTCCGCCGGCAGGTTAGAATCCCTCTCTTTGCAACGGCATCTTGCCGGCGCGGTATCGAACAACGAAGCCCATGAACGCCCCCATGCACAAGATTACCGACGACGTCCGCATCAAGGAAATCCGCGAACTGCTTCCGCCCGCGCACGTGCTGCGCGAACTGCCGGCCAGCGATGTGGCCTCGGAAACCACGTTTGCCGCGCGCCAGGCCATCCACCGCATCCTGCGTGGCGCCGACGACCGCCTGCTGGTGGTGATCGGCCCCTGCTCGATCCACGACTACAAGGCGGGCATGGAGTACGCGAAGCTGCTGAAGGCGCAGCGCGAGCGGCTGTCAGCCGACCTCGAAATCGTCATGCGTGTCTATTTCGAAAAGCCGCGTACCACGGTGGGCTGGAAGGGCCTGATCAACGATCCCTTCCTCGACAACAGCTTCAAGATCAATGATGGCCTGCGTCTGGCGCGCCGCATCCTGCTGGAAGTGAACGAACAGGGTCTGCCTGCCGGCACCGAATTCCTCGACACCATCACGCCGCAATACACGGCCGATCTGGTGGCCTGGGGCGCGATCGGCGCACGCACCACCGAAAGCCAGGTGCACCGCGAACTGGCCTCCGGCCTGTCCTGCCCGGTCGGTTTCAAGAACGGCACCGACGGCAATGTGCGCATCGCCTCCGACGCGATCAAGTCGGCGCAGGCGCCGCACGTGTTCCTGTCAGTCACCAAGGCTGGCCATTCGGCCATCGTGTCCACCGCCGGCAACGAGGACTGCCACGTCATCCTGCGCGGCGGCAAGGAACCGAACTACGACGCCGAGGCGGTCGAGAAGGTGTGCCGCGAACTGGCCACCGCCGGCGTGCCGGCCAAGGTGATGATCGACTTCTCGCATGCCAACAGCCGCAAGCAGTGCGCGCTGCAGATGGACGTGGCGCGTGACGTCGCGGCCCAGCTGGCCTGCGGCGAGGACCGCATCTTCGGCGTCATGGTCGAATCGCACCTGAAGGAAGGCCGTCAGGATCTGGTCGCCGGCAAGGAGCCGGAATACGGCATGAGCATCACCGATGCCTGCCTGGGCTGGGACAAGAGCATTGAACTGCTCGACGTGCTGGCCGAAGCGGTGCGCGCCCGCCGCCGTGCGCTGGCCGACCGCGACTGATCGGTGAACACGCTGTTCGCTGCGGCGCCGGCTTCCAGCTGGCGCCGTTTCTATTTCATCAGCCTGCTGCTGACGCTGGTCTTCCGCGGCTGGCTGGGTGCGGCGCTGCCCTTCACCGGCGACGAAGCCTATTTCTACTGGTGGGGCAGGATTCCGGCCGGCGGCTTCTACGACCATCCGCCCATGGTGGGCTGGTGGCTGGCCGCCCTGATTTCGGTGTCGGAAGCCGAGTGGTGGCTGCGCCTGCCGTCCATCCTGCAGCCGGCACTGCTGTCGGCGCTGATGCTCGCCTTCCTGCGCGACGAGTCGCCGGCTGTGCGCTGGGGTACCGCCACGCTGATGCTGCTGGCGCCGGCCGGTCTGCTGGATGTGCTCATCACCACCGACATCCCGCTGGTGTATTTCAGCGTGGCGTCGGCGCTGGCTTTCCTGCATGCCCAGCGCAGCCGGTCGATGCCGGCGTTCGCGCTGGCCGGCCTGCTGCTCGGCGGTGCCTTCCTGTCCAAGTACTTTTCGGTGCTGCTCGGCCTGGCCTACATCGGCTGGGCGGCCTGGCGGCCGGCGGCGTGGAAATGGAAGGGCCTCGGCCTGCTGGTGCTGTGCGCGCTGCCGGCCGGGCTGTACAACGCATGGTGGAACAGCCAGCACTGCTGGGCCAACGTGATGTTCAACGTGTTCAACCGGCACGGCAACGCGCATCTGGGCTGGCAGACGCCGCTGCTCTATCTGGTCATGATGGTATGGCTGCTGACACCCATGGTGGCGTGGCGGCTGGTACGCGCGCCGTCGGCCTGGCTGCGTCAGCCGGCACTGCCCTGGCTGGTGTGCGTGCCTCTGGCGGTGTTTGCGCTGCTGTCGCTGCTCAAGACCATCGGCCTGCATTGGGTGTTCTCCTTTGTGCCGCTGGCCTTCCTGATGTACGCGCGCACGGTCGATGCCGCCACGCTGCGCCGTACCGTGAACATCACTGCGGTCATCGCGGCGGTGCACGCAGTGGCACTGCTGGCCATCGGCACCACCTCGGTCGAGAGCTGGGAGAAACGGCTGGGCGAGCGCCGCTACGCCGGCATCGTGCAGACGGTGAAGGCGGACGAACTGATCGCCGCGCTTGGTGACGACCTGGAGCGCTATGTGCCGATGACCGACGGCTATTCGCCCTCGGTCACGCTGGGCTACAACCATCGCCGTTACTGGGCGGTGTTCGGCCCGGCCTCCAGCCATGCCCGGCACGACGACGTGCTGACCGACTTCCGCACGTTCGAGGGCCGCGACATCCTCATCCTGAGCAAGGAAAAGCCGGATCTCGCCGACTACACGCCTTACTTCCGCGAAGTGAGCGAAGACACGCTGCAGGTGCGTGGCGCGACCTTCTGGCGCATCCGCGGCCACGGCTTCGATTACGCCGCCTATCACAAGGGCGTGCTCGAACCGGCCCGTCGCCTGTGGTACGCCATTCCGAAGTGGCTGCCGGACTGCGGCTGCTATTTTGAAGAACGCTATTTCGGGAAGTGACCCTGCCATGATCGCCGCCGCACTGCAGCTGATGCGTCCCAAACAGTGGGTGAAGAACGGTTTCGTGTTCTTCGGCCTGCTGTTCGGCCACGCCTGGCATGCGCAGGCCATGGTACAGGCGGCGCTGCTCGCCTTCGCGGCGTTCTGCCTGATGTCGAGCGCGGTCTATGCGCTGAACGATTTCCGCGACATCGCGCAGGACCGCCTGCACCCGGTCAAGCGCCTGCGCCCGCTGGCCTCCGGCGCGCTGTCGCCGTCGGTGGCGGTGCTGCTGATGGGCGGCTGTTCTGCGGCTGCACTGCTGCTGGCATGGCAGGTCGGCGAAACGCTGGTATGGCTGCTGTGCGTCTATGGCCTGATCAATCTCGGTTACAGCTATGGCCTGAAGCGGGTGGTGGTGCTGGATGTGTTCCTGATCAGTGCCGGTTTCATGCTGAGATTGCTGGCTGGCACCACCGGCCTGGGCATTCCGCCGTCGAACTGGCTGCTCATGTGCGGTCTGCTGCTCACGCTCTTCCTCGGTTTCGCCAAGCGGCGCGCCGAAATGATGCTGATGGAAGAGGAGGGCGGTGCTCACCGCAAGGTGCTGGACCACTACTCGGCAGCGCTGCTTGACCAGTTCATCACCATCACCGGCGGCTGCGCGGTGGTGGCGTATGCGCTGTACACGGTGGATCAGGACACGGTGCGCATACACGGCACCGCCGACCTGATCTACACGCTGCCTTTCGTGCTGTACGGGCTGTTCCGCTACCTCTACCTGATGCACCGCGAAGGCGGTGGCGGTGACCCGTCGCATGACATCTTCCGTGACCGCCACCTGATCGCCGCCATGGTCGGCTGGGTGGTGGTGACCGTATTCATCCTGCGCTGATCAGACCGGCAGCGCCTGCACCGCGCAGCCTGGCTGCCACAGCCGCTGCAGCGCCGCGCGACCGCCGGCATGGGCGGCACTGCTCCAGAACCTTTCCGCTCCGATCCGGCCTGCGCTGCGCAGGCCGCGCGCTTCGAGCGCCCGGGTGAGCTGACGCACCACCGCGTCGCCGGTGTCGATCACCTGCACCGCCGGCCCGGCCACGGCTTCGATCAGCGGTCGGAGGAAGGGGTAGTGGGTGCAGCCCAGCACGATCACGTCAGCCCCTTCGGCCAGCAGCGGTTCGATGTGCGAGGCCACGAGTGCGCGGGCGGCCGGCGTGTCGAATTCGCCGCGCTCGACCGCTTCGACCAGACCGCTGCCCGGTCGGGTCACCACATGCACGTCGCGGCCGAAGGTGTCGAGCAGCGCGGCGAAGCGGCTGCTGGCCAGCGTGCCGGTGGTGGCCAGCACGCCTACGGTGCCGGATCGAGTCGCCGCGGCGGCCGGCTTCACCGCCGGTTCCATGCCGATGATGGGCAGGCCGGGCCAGCGTTCGCGCAGCGCCTGGGCCGCCGCCGCGGTGGCGGTATTGCAGGCGATCAGCAGCGCTTTCGCGCCCTGGTCCAGCAGGAACTGGCCGAGTACCGCGCTGCGCGCCCGTATCCAGTCGGCGCTGCGTTCGCCATAAGGTGCGAAGCCGGAATCGGCCACGTACAGGAAATCCTCGGCCGGCAGTGCAGCGCGCGCGTGACGCAGCACCGACAGGCCACCGAGGCCGGAGTCGAAAACGCCGATCGGCGCGTCGGATGCTTGGCTCACGGACCGTGATCAGCCGCGGCGGTGCCCCGGCTGTCCTTTCAGCCGGTTTCGCCGTCGTGCGCGCGGCCGCGCTGCCACAGCACGTCGCCGCGGCCGGCCAGCCGGTTGCAGGTGCGGCCGAGCACGAACAGCAGATCGGACAGCCGGTTCAGGTACTGCCGGCTGGCGTCCGATACCTTGCCTTCTGTCGCCGCGGTGATCACCGCCCGCTCGGCGCGCCGGCAGATGGTGCGCGCGAGGTGGGCCAGCGCAGCGGCGCGGGTGCCGCCGGGCAGGATGAATTCCTTCAGCGGCGTCAGTTCTCCGTTCAGGCGTTCCAGTTCGGCGTCCAGCCGGGCCACCTGTTCCGCCTTCAACAGCTGGTAGCCCGGAATGGCCAGCTCACCGCCCAGATCGAACAGGTCGTGCTGGATTTCGGTCAGCAGCGCCGACAGGTCGGCTGGCAGGTCTTCGCACAGCAGCACGCCGATCGCGCTGTTCAGTTCGTCCACATCGCCCAGCGCGTGCACGCGCGGGCAGGATTTCGATACCCGGGTGCCGTCGCCCAGGCCGGTTTCGCCGCCGTCGCCGGTGCGGGTGGCAATCTTGGAAAGTCGATGACCCATGACGTGTGATGACTTGGATAAGAGCTATTGATTATAAGTGTGCGCAAATATAAGGCCGTCGCACGCTAGAATTGCACATCATCCCACGCTGGCGCCCACCCCGCGACAGCCGGATATGCGGGCGGCCATCACCCGGCAGCGCTGCGCGGTTCTTGCACATACACGCAGACCACACCCCCGCGAACGAACAGACCAGACGGAGTTGCCGTGAGTACCCCCGAACCCAAAGAATTCCTGCGCAAGCTTTTCCAGGCCGCGTTTGACGCTGCCAACCCCGATCTGTGCGTGCCGGCCAACCTGCCGCCGCCGCCCAAGGGCCGCACCATCGTCGTCGGTGCTGGCAAGGCGGCCGCGTCGATGGCGCTGGCGGTCGAGAAGAACTGGCCGGGCGAACTGTCCGGCCTGGTCGTGACCCGCTACGGCCACGGCGCCCCCTGTCAGCGCATCGAGGTGGTCGAGGCCTCGCATCCGGTGCCGGACGCAGCCGGTCAGCAGGCGGCCAGGCGCATCCTTGAAACGGTGCAGGGCCTGACCGAGGATGATCTGGTGATCGCCCTCATTTCCGGCGGCGGCTCGGCGCTGCTGTCGGCGCCGGCCGAAGGCCTGACGCTGGAGGACAAGCAGGCGGTGAACCGTGCGCTGCTGGCCAGCGGCGCGGCCATCCAGGAAATGAACTGCGTGCGCAAGCACCTGTCGTCGATGAAGGGCGGCCGGCTGGCGCAGGCCGCTTTCCCGGCGCGCGTGTTCACGCTGGTCATTTCCGACGTGCCGGGCGACGATCCGGCGGTGGTGGCCTCCGGCCCGACCGTGCCGGACACCACCACGCGCGAGGACGCGCTGGCCATCATCCGCCGCAACAACATCGAAGTGCCGGCCGCGGTCATGGCCTGGCTGGCGAAGCCGGAATCGGAAACGCCCAAGGCCGATGACCCGCGACTGGCGCGCTGCGAAACCCGCGTCATTTCGACCGCCCAGGCCTCGCTGCTGGCGGCGGCCGAGGTGGCTCGCGCGCACGGCGTGACGCCGCTGGTGCTGGGCGACATGATCGAAGGCGAGTCGGCCGACGCCGGCAAGGTGCTGGCCGGCATCGCCAAGGCCTGCGCAATCAATGGCACGCCGGTCGAACCGCCCTGCGTGCTGCTGTCCGGCGGTGAAACCACGGTCACGCTGGGCCCGATCAAGCCGGGCCAGAAGCCGCGCGGCGGCCGCAACTCGGAATTCCTGCTGTCGCTGGCGATCGCGCTCGACGGCATGAAGGGCATCCATGCGGTGTCCGGCGACACCGACGGCATCGACGGCAGCGAGGACAATGCCGGTGCGCTGGTGACCGACGACATCCTGGCGCGCGCCCGCGCGGCCGGCATCGACGCCCGTCACATGCTGGACGTGCACGACGCCTACGGCTTCTTCGCCGGCACCGGTGACCTCATCGTGACCGGGCCGACGCTGACCAACGTCAACGATTTCCGCGCCATCTACGTCGAAAAGAAGGTCTGAACGACCTCTGGCCTCCCCGGAAACGGCGCCTGCGGGCGCCGTTTTCTTTTGCCGTTCCGGTGCGGGTTCATCCTGCGGCGCAGAAGGCGGGTGCAGACGTCTGCGGTTATCATCCAGCCCCTGTGTCGCGTTACCGGAAGCCGCCATGAGCGCACTGCCGCAGGCCCACGAGGCCGCAAGCCCCACACCGGAAGTCCGCACCGACCGCGCCGCGCTGATCGCGGAACTGTCGCGCGTGCTGCCTGAAGACTGTCTGATCGCCGACTCCGGCCGGCTGCGCGCTTACGAGTGCGACGGCCTGATGCTGGTGCGCGAAATGCCGCTGGCGGTTGCGCTGCCGACCACCGAAGCGCAGGTGGTGGCGGTGCTGCGCACCTGTCACCGGCTGGGCGTGCCGGTGGTGCCGCGCGGCGCCGGTACCGGCCTGTCCGGCGGCGCCACGCCACACAGGCAGGGCATCGTGCTATCCACCGCCCGCCTGAACCGCATCGTGTCGGTGGACCGTCTGGCGCAGCAGGCAGTGGTGCAGCCGGGCGTGCGCAATCTGGCGGTGTCCGAGGCCGCGGCGCCCTACGGCCTCTACTACGCGCCGGACCCGTCGTCGCAGATCGCCTGCAGCATCGGCGGCAATGTGGCAGAGAACTCGGGCGGCGTGCATTGCCTGAAGTACGGTCTGACCGTGCACAACGTGCTGCGGGTGCGCATGGCGAACATGGCCGGCGAGGTGATGGAAATCGGCAGCGCCGCGCCGGACAGCGCGGGCTACGACCTGCTGGCGGTCACCATCGGTTCGGAAGGCCTGCTCGGCGTGGTGACCGAAGTGACGGTGAAGCTGGTGCCCAAGCCGCGGGTCGCGCGCTGCGTGCTGGCTGCCTTCGCCGACATCCGCAAGGCCGGTCAGGCGGTGGCCGACGTGATCGCGGCCGGCATCATTCCGGCCGGTCTGGAAATGATGGACCAGGCCACCACCGCCGCGGTTGAACAGTTCGTCCATGCTGGGTATCCGCTCGACGCGGCCGCCATCCTGCTGTGCGAATCGGACGGCACCGAAGAAGAGGTGCAGGACGAGATCGCGCGTGTGCGCGTGCTGCTGGAGGCGGCCGGCGCCACCGAAATCCGCATATCCACCGACGAGGCCGAGCGGCTGCGCTTCTGGGCCGGCCGCAAGGCCGCCTTCCCGGCGGCCGGGCGGATCGCGCCCGACTACTACTGCATGGACGGCACCATTCCGCGCCAGCGTCTGGCCGACATGCTGGAAGCGATGGACGGGATGGCGAAGAAATACGATCTGGGCCTGCTCAACGTATTCCACGCCGGCGACGGCAATCTGCATCCGCTCATCCTGTTCGATTCGAACGACCCGGATTCGGTGCGCCGGGCGGAAGCTTTCGGCGTCGACATCCTGGAACTGTCGGTCGAACTGGGCGGCACCATCACCGGCGAGCACGGCGTGGGGCTGGAGAAGATCAACCAGATGTGCAGCCAGTTCGGCGCTGACGAACTGGACATGTTCCATCGGGTGAAGGCGGCGTTCGATCCGGCCGGCCTGATGAATCCGGGCAAGGCGGTGCCTACGCTGCACCGCTGTGCCGAAATGGGCCGCATGCACGTGCACCACGGCGAACTGCCGCATCCTGACCTGCCGCGTTTCTGACCATGAGCTCACATCTTCATTCGGTGCTGCGAGAGCAGGTGCTGGAGGCGGCCGCGCACGGTCGCACGCTGCGCCCGCACGGCAGCGGCTCCAAGGATTTTCTCGCGCAGGCGCTGAGCGGCACGCCGCTGGACATGCGCGGTGCTCAGGGCGTCATCGCCTACGAGCCGTCGGAACTGTTCATCACCGCCCACGCTGGCACCCGGCTGGCCGACATCGAGTCACTGCTGGCGGCACACAACCAGATGCTGGCGTTCGAGCCGCCGCACCTGGGGCCGCATGCCACGCTGGGCGGCGCGCTGGCCACAGGCCTGTCCGGCCCGCGCCGCATGGCTGCCGGCAGCCTGCGCGATTTCGTGCTCGGCGTGACGCTGATGGACGGCCAGGGCAGGGTGCTGCGCTTCGGCGGACAGGTGATGAAGAATGTGGCCGGTTTCGACGTGTCGCGCCTGATTGCCGGCAGCTTCGGCACGCTGGGCCTGATTCTCGAAGTGACGCTGAAGGTGCTGCCCCGTCCGCCTGCCGAACAGACCCGCGTGCTGGCGCTGGACGAGGCGCACGCGCTGTCCACGCTGCGCGAGTGGGGCGCGCAGCCGCTGCCGCTGTCGGCCACGCTGTGGCACGACGGCCGGCTGGCGGTGCGCCTGTCCGGTGCCGAACCGGCGCTCGCGGCTGCGGTGCGCATCATCGGTGGCGAACCGCTGGCGGCGGATGACGCGGCGGCCCTGTGGCAGTCGGTGCGCGAACAGCGCCATCCCTTCTTCGCCGGCGATGCGCCGCTGTGGCGCGTCGCGCTGCCGCCGATGGCGCCCGCGCTGGCGCTGGAAGGCCGGCCGCTGGTGGAATGGAACGGCCTGCAGCGCTGGCTGCGCAGCGACATCGACGCCGACGCGCTGCGCCACGCGGTGCGCGCGCTGGGCGGTCACGCCACGCTGTTCCGTGGCGGCCGTGCGGTGGATCGCGCGCTCGGCGTGTTCGAGCCGCTGGCGCCCGAGGTGATGGCGGTGCATCGCCGCCTGAAGCAGGCCTTCGACCCGTCCGGCGTGTTCAGCCCCGGACGCCTGTACGCAGAATTGTGAGAGCCGACTGATGCAGACCGGACTGGCCGATTTCATCCGTAACACGCCGGAAGGCGACGCCGCCGACAAGGTGCTGCGCAAATGCGTGCACTGCGGCTTCTGCAACGCCACCTGCCCGACCTACCAGATACTCGGTGACGAGCTGGACGGGCCGCGTGGCCGCATCTATCTGATGAAGCAGATGCTCGAAGGCGAGGTGCCGGCGAACACCGTGCTGCCCCACCTCGACCGCTGCCTGACCTGCCGCAACTGCGAATCCACCTGTCCGTCCGGCGTGCGCTATCACGAGCTGGTGGATATCGGCCGCGCAGTGGCAGAGCGCCGCGGTTCGCGCCCGCTGGCCGAACGTGCGAAGCGCTGGGTGATGCGCGAGGCGCTGGCCCGGCCTGGCATCTTCAACACCGCGCTGGCGCTTGGCAGGCTGGCGCGTCCGCTGCTGCCGGCGACGCTGGCGGCCAAGATCGCACCCGCGCGCCCCGCAGGCCACTGGCCGCCGGTGCGTCACGCGCGCCGCATGCTGGTGCTGGCCGGCTGCGTGCAGCCGGCGCTGATGCCGGACGTGAATGCCGCTGCGGCGCGGGTGCTCGACCTGCTGGGCATTTCGCTGGTCGAGATCGCGCGCGCCGGCTGCTGCGGTGCGCTGCGCTTCCACATGAATGACCAGGACGGCGGCCGCGACGACATGCGGGCGTTGATTGACGCCTGGTGGCCGGCGATCGAGCGCGGCGACGTCGAAGCCATCGTGATGACCGCCTCCGGCTGTGGCAGCACGGTGCGCGAATTCGGCCATCTGCTGGCCGACGATCCGGCTTACGCCGAGCGCGCGTCCCGGGTGGCCGCAATGACGAAGGACCTGTCGGAAATCCTCGCCGCCGAGCGTGTTCAGATCGAAGGCCTGTTCGCTGCCCAGGGCACGACCCGGCGGCCGCTGGCCTATCACCCGCCCTGTTCGCTGCAGCACGGCCAGCAGGTGCGTGGCCATGCCGAAGCACTGCTGCGTGCAGCCGGCTACGACCTGCAGCCGGTGAGCGACAGCCACCTGTGCTGCGGATCGGCCGGCAGCTATTCGCTGCTGCAGCCCGAGCTGGCCGCCACGCTGCGCGACAGCAAGCTGCGTGCGCTACAGGTCGGCGAGCCGGCGGGCATCGCCAGTGCCAACGTGGGCTGCATCGCACACCTGCAGACCGGCACCGGCACCGCGGTGCGGCACTGGATCGAGTGGCTGGACGAGGCCTTGAGAGCGGCCGGCTGACGATCGACCCCCGGGGCTCAAGTTCTGCGGGAGGCGGTCGTTAAAGGTCGCAGCCCGCAGATCAATCGAAGAGTGAGTCCTTCATGCCGCACGCCGCTGCAGCGCTCGACCCCAAAGCCCTCGAAAGCGTTCTTGAATCTTCCGCCCTGTTGCTGCCGCCCAAGCCGCGTCTGCTGCAGGAAATCGAAAACCTGATGCGCAACCCGGATTTCGAGGTGTCGCATCTGGCCGACAGCATTTCCCGCGATCCGGGCGTGCTGGCCGCGCTGTTCAAGCTGTGCCGCTCGCCTGCCTACAGCCGGGGTCGTGCGCCGACCAATGCCGAACAGGTGCTGATGCTGATCGGCCTGACCCAGACCATCAACCTGGTGCGCGGCATTTCGATCCGCCAGGCGGCTGGTGGTCCCGGGCCGCAGATGGAGCGCTTCTGGCTGCGGTGCGAGGAAATCGCCAGCATCGCGTCGCAGATCGCCGGCGAGCGGGTGGCGGTGTGCAATGTATTCCCCGATCAGGCCTATCTGGCCGCGATGTTCCACGACTGCGGCGTACCGCTGCTCACGCAGCGCTTCAAGGACTACTGGAGCACGCTGAACCTGGACGACGAATCGTGCTGGGTCGATACCGGCCTGGAAAACGTGCGTTTCAACATGAGCCACGCCACGGTCGGTTACTGGGTCGCGCGCAACTGGGGGCTGCCGGAACTGATCGTGCAGTCCATCCGCTACCACCACGAAATGCCGGAGGACGATACCTACGGTCTGCGCAGCACCATAGGCATCGTGGCGCTCGCCACTCATATCTATCTGTACAACAAGGGCCTGCCGGACCCGATCTGGACCATGCGCTCGGGCGAGATACTCGAGGAGCTGGGCATACATGCCAGCGCGCTGGACGAGTACATCGACGAAATCAATGACCGTCACGTCAGTCTCGCGGTGTAAAGAATCGTGAAATGCGAACGACTGTTGCAGACATGAACGGACGGTTACACAAGGTCCGCGGGTCCGGGCGCTAGAATCGGCTCAGGTATCCGGAAAGCTTCATGGCACTCAAACTCGATAGCTGCGTTGCACAGCACATAGGCGACCGCAAGGAACAGCAGGACCGCGCGGCGGTTTTTCCGCATTCCCGTCACAAGGGCATGCTCATGGCCGTGCTCGCCGACGGCATGGGCGGACACAGCGGCGGCGCCATGGCGGCCGAACAGGTGGTGCTGAAGGCACGCGAGAATTTCGAAACTTTCGCGCCCTCGGTCGAAAAGCCGCAGGATCTGCTGCGCAGCGTGGTCGAAGAGTCGCATGTGGTGATCAAGCTCACCCGCTTCACGTCCGAACAGGATCCGCACTCGACCGCTTGCGTGCTGCTGATGAACGGCGGTCGCGCGGACTGGGCGCATTGCGGTGATTCCCGCATTTACCACTTCCGTAACGACCGGCTGGTCAGCTGCAGCAAGGATCATTCTCTGGTCGGCGAGCTGATGCGCCAGGGTCGCCTCGATCAGGAAGGCGCAAAGACCCATCCGCAGCGCAATCTGCTTCTGCACTGTCTCGGTGCGCAGAAAGAGCCGGTAATCGATTTCGGCGGCACCGACGCGCTGACCGACGGCGACAGTTTCGTCGTGTGCTCCGACGGCCTGTGGGCCTATTTCTCGGACGAGGAGCTGGGTGGCGTGCTGTCGGTGTATTCGGCGCGCGAGGCGGCCGAAGTGCTGATCAAGCGGGCCCGCGAGCGTGGCCGGCCGACCGGTGACAACGTGTCGCTCATCATCATCAAGCTGGTGGACGTCGAAGCCCGCCAGAAAGCCGAACAGGACCGCCTTGACGCGGCGCGCCGCAAGCTCGGAAAGCTCCCTGCCTGACGCCTGAGGCGGGAACAGCCGGAGACGGTCGGCGCTCTCCAGAAAAGCCCTGTGTTGCGATGCAACACAGGGCTTTTTCGTTGTAAATAGCCTTGCGGTGAATTATTGTGCTGCGGCGCAATGTGCATCTTTTTTGGCACAAAGTGCTGCGCCGCGAAGCCCGACACGCTAGACTGCGCGATCCGGAAGGCGGGAGAAAGCGCACGGCAGGTGCTCCGAGCGGGCTGTCATGCGCCTGTCGCCGGACCGGTCATGTGCGGCCAGGGGCCGTTTTCGAACAGGGGAGGGTACGATCCTTACAACGGCGCCTTCGTGGATTTGATGGCCTTGGTGGTGCCCGAAGCCTTGCCCGTGATCCCCGGCACCTCTGGGCCATCGACAGAACCGCTGTCGAAGGGCGTGTCCGCCGCCGGCCTGCGCTGGGGGCGCCAACTGCACAAGGCCGCTACGGACTGTGTTAACAGTGTTCGGGGCAGGCTGACGGTTCCGCCCCCCTGATGCGCCAGCGCGCAGCAACTGACCGAATTCCAACAAACAAACAAACCGACCGAGAACCTACCCATGACTTCTGGCGCATCGAACGACAACGCCGCGGCCAGCGCGGCAGCCCCCACGCCGCAGCGCATCGGCGTCCCCCGAGAGATCTTCCCGGGTGAAAAGCGCGTGGCCACCGTGCCAGACGTGGTGACCAAACTGACCAAGCTGGGTTTTGGCGTGGTCGTTGAGACCGGCGCGGGTGATCTGGCCGACCTGTCCGATGGCGCTTACCGCGAAGCGGGCGCCAGCATCGCCGGCTCTGCGACCGAGCTGTGGAGCAGCACCGACATCGTGTTCAAGGTGCGTCCGCCGACCGCCGATGAGGTGGCGCTGATGCACGAAGGGCAAACCCTGATCGGCTTCGTCTGGCCGGCGCAGAACCCGGAGTTGATGCAGCAGCTGGCGGCGAAAAGGGTCACCGTGCTGGCCATCGACGCGCTGCCGCGCACGCTCAGCCGCGCGCAGAAGATGGACGCGCTGACCTCCATGGCCGGCGTCAGCGGCTACCGCGCGGTGGTCGAGGCGGCCAACGCCTTCGGGCGCTTCTTCAATGGCCAGATCACCGCCGCGGGCAAGGTGCCGCCGGCCAAGGTGTTCATTGCCGGTGCCGGTGTGGCCGGCCTGGCGGCCATTGGTGCGGCGGCCAGCCTGGGCGCCATCGTGCGTGCCAACGACACCCGCGCCGAGGTGGCCGACCAGGTCGTGTCGCTGGGTGGCGAGTTCGTCAAGGTCGACTATGAGGAAGAGGGCTCGGGCGGCGGCGGCTACGCCAAGGTCATGAGCGAAGGCTTCCAGGCCGCGCAGCGCGAGATGTACGCGCAGCAGGCCAAGGAGTGCGACATCATCATCACGACCGCGCTGATCCCCGGTAAACCCGCGCCGCGCCTGATCACGGCCGAGATGGTGCGCAGCATGAAGCCCGGCAGCGTGATCGTGGACATGGCGGCCGAACAGGGCGGCAACTGCGAACTCACCGAACCCGGCAAGGCTGTCGTGAAGCACGGCGTGACCATCGTCGGCTACACCGACCTGGCCTCACGCATGGCGCGCCAGTCGTCCACGCTGTATGGCACCAATCTGTTCCGCCTGACCGAGGAGCTGTGCAAGACCAAGGACGGCGTGATCAACGTCAACATGCAGGACGACGCGATCCGCGGCCTCACGGTCATCAAGGACGGCGAGGTCACCTGGCCCGCACCGCCCATCGCGGCTGCGCCCAAGCCGCCGGCCAAACCCGCCGCGGCCATGCCCAAGGCACCCGCCCATGGCCATGGACCTGGCGAGCCCATGTCGGCCAAGTCCCTGGCCATCGTGTTCGGCGTCGGCGCGCTGCTGTTCGCGCTGGTCGGCCTCTATGCGCCGGCCTCCTTCCTGTCGCACTTCACCGTGTTCGTGCTGGCCTGCTTCGTCGGCTACATGGTGGTGTGGAACGTCACGCCTTCGCTGCACACGCCGCTGATGAGCGTGACCAACGCCATCAGCTCGATCATCGCCATCGGTGCGCTGATCCAGGTCGCGCCGCCGCTGGACGCGGCCGGTGCCGCCGACCGGCCCAACACCCTGATCCTGGGCTGCGCGGTGGTCGCGCTGGTGCTGACCGCCATCAACATGTTCGGCGGTTTCGCCGTCACGCGCCGCATGCTGGCGATGTTCCGCAAGTAATAAGAAGAGGACAACACATGACATCCAGTCTGGCCACCATGGCCTACATCGGCGCCACCATCCTGTTCATCCTCAGCCTGGGCGGCCTCTCCAACCCTGAAACGGCCCGCCGCGGCAACCTGTTCGGCATGGTCGGCATGGCCATCGCCGTGCTGGCCACCGTGCTCGGCCCGCGTGTCACCGCGGCCGGCATCCCGTACATCGTCGGCGCGCTGGTCGTCGGTGGCGCCATCGGCCTCACCGCCGCCAAGAAGGTGCAGATGACGCAGATGCCCGAGCTGGTCGCGCTCATGCACAGCCTGGTGGGCCTGGCGGCCTGCCTGGTGGGCTTCGCCAGCTACGTGGACACGTCCACCGTCTTCGCCACCCCGGCGGAAAAAGCCATCCACGAGATGGAGATCTACATCGGCATCCTGATCGGCGCGGTCACCTTCAGCGGCTCGATCATTGCCTTCGGCAAACTCAGCGGCCGCATCGGCGGCAAGCCGCTGCTGCTGCCGGCGCGCCACTGGCTCAACCTGATCGGTCTGCTGGTCGTCATCTGGTTCGGCCGCGCCTTCCTGAACGCGCACGACATCCAGTCCGGCATGACGCCGCTGATCGTGATGTCCGTGATCGCGCTGCTGTTCGGCATCCACATGGTGATGGCCATCGGTGGCGCCGACATGCCGGTGGTGGTGTCGATGCTCAACAGCTACTCGGGCTGGGCGGCCGCGGCCACCGGCTTCATGCTCAGCAACGACCTGCTGATCGTGGTGGGCGCTCTGGTGGGCTCCTCGGGTGCGATCCTGAGCTACATCATGTGCCGCGCGATGAACCGCAACTTCATCAGCGTGATCGCGGGCGGTTTCGGTGGTGGTGCCCCCGCACCCAAGGCCGCAGCCGGTGCATCGGCCGAGCCGCAGGGCGAGGTGACGCCGGTCAGCGCGACGGAAACCGCCGAGCTGCTGCGCGAGGCCAAGAACGTGATCATCGTGCCCGGCTACGGCATGGCGGTGGCGCAGGCACAGCACACGGTGTTCGAGATCACCAAACTGCTGCGCGAGAAGGGCGTGAACGTGCGCTTCGGCATCCACCCGGTGGCCGGCCGCATGCCGGGCCACATGAACGTGCTGCTGGCCGAGGCCAAGGTGCCCTACGACATCGTGCTGGAGATGGACGAGATCAACGAGGACTTCCCCGACACCGACGTGACCATGGTGATCGGCGCCAACGACATCGTGAACCCGGCCGCGCAGGACGACCCGACCAGCCCGATCGCCGGCATGCCGGTGCTCGAAGTCTGGAAGGCCCGCACCAGCATCGTCATGAAGCGCTCTATGGCCAGCGGCTACGCGGGCGTGGACAACCCGCTGTTCTACAAGGACAACAACCGCATGCTGTTCGGCGACGCCAAGAAGATGCTCGACGAGGTCCTGGTGGCGCTCAAGAGTTGATCGGACACGGTGTCGGGCCGGAAGGCCCGGCCCGACGTGCCAAGGCGGGCCCCTGTTGCCCGCCTGTTTTTTTGTAGCGCAGCATGACGTCCCGCTGCGGCCTGGGGCCCTGCGTCATTGCCGGGTCAGGGAAAACACCGGTGAGGTGCATGCGGGTTCGGGCCCGACCGGCACGATGAAGGAGTGCTCGTCGATGGACGGCGCCTCGATGATGCGCTACGCGCAGAAGGTGATCATCGTGCCGGGGTAGGGCATGGCGGTGGCCGGCGCCCAGCACAAGGTCTATGAAATGACTACGCTGCTGGCCGAAGCGGGCGTGCCCTGCGAGCAGATCTTCGACCTCGAGGATATCAACGAGGAGTTCGCCCAGGCCGACGTGGCGCTGGTGATCGGTGCCAACGACGTGGTGAACCCGGGCGCGCGTACCGACAAGACCCGCCCGATCTGCGGCATGCCGATTCTGAATGCCGACAAGGCGCAGAACGTCATCGTGATCAGGCGCGGCAAGGGTGCCGCTTACTCCGGTATCGAGAACGCGCTGTTCTTCGAGGACAGCTGCCGGCTGTGCTACGGCGCTGCGCAGGGTATGGTCGGCGAAATGATCGGTCATATCAAGGCATTGAGCTGATCCATCGTTTCGCTGCACTGGAAACCGCGTGTCCGCGTGAGCGGCACGCGGTTTTTTCCTTCACGGCCAGTGTTTTTGGGGGACGGAGGCGAATACCGGAAAAGCATGCATGAATACGCCCTGTATCCGCATTGCCAGCCGATGAAAGCGGCGTAAGGTGCACCCTGCGGCATGCCGGCAACCGGCCGCACCACAGACCAGCCACAGGGAGAAGGCGCCATGCAGGATCCGATACTCGAACTCATCGTCAAGTTTGCCGAGAACGACAAGACCCGGCTCGAAACCGCGATCACGCTGGTGGTCGATGGCTTCCTCATTTCCGGCTTCGTGGTCAGCCGCGACCAGTACATGCAGCACCACCTGCTCACCGCCTCGATCGAACAGGGCGTGAAGGACGCATTGGTGGCCGGCATGCCCAGTGACGACGGCGCGCGCACCTTCATTCACCTGCGTGACGCGATGTACTTCACGCCGGGTCAGGAGCCGGTTCCGGGCAACGGGTCCGTGGTGTGCCGTGTTGCGCTGGAGCGGGTGTCGGGCTTTCACCTGGGCTTGCTGGAAACGCTTTGATCACCCGCATCCGCATTGTCGGCATGAACTGCCGCAGATGCGTGGGGGGCATCGAAGGTGCGCTGACCGCGCTGCCTGGCGTGCAGCGGGTCCACGTGCATTTCGAGCACGGCGATGCCGAAATCGAGCATGCGCCGTCGCTGACCCGCGAAACCCTGCTGGAAACGGTGGAAGCGGCCGGCTACGACGCGGTATGAGCGTCCGTCAGCCGAGGCCGATGCACAGGTACTTGATGTCTAGGTAGTCGTCCATGCCGTACTTTGAGCCTTCGCGGCCGAAGCCCGACTGCTTGATGCCGCCGAAAGGCGCGACCTCGTTCGACAGCAGACCTGTGTTCAGGCACACCATGCCGGTGGCCAGCGCTTCGGCCACCCGCCAGGCGCGGCCGATGTCGCGGGTATAGAAATAGCCGGCCAGACCGCTTTCGCTGTCGTTGGCCAGCGCGATGGCGTCCGCTTCGCTATCGACCCTGAATACCGGGGCCAGCGGGCCGAAGGTTTCCTCGCGGGCGCACAGCATGTCCGGCCGGGCACCGGTCAGCACCGTGGGCTGGAAGAAGCGGCCACCCAGGGCATGCCGCTCGCCGCCGCACAGCACGGTGGCGCCACGCGCGAGCGCGTCGGCCAACTGGGCTTCCACCCTTGCAACCGCGGCGTCGCTGATCAGCGGGCCGACTGCCGTACCCGCTTGCATGCCGGGGCCGACCGACAGCGCGGCCACCTTTTCCGCCAGTCGTTCGACGAATGCATCGTGGATGCCCGACTGCACGATGAAGCGGTTTGCGCACACGCAGGTCTGACCCGCATTGCGGTACTTGGCGGCCAGTGCCCCGTCGACCGCAGCTTCGAGGTCGGCGTCGTCGAACACGATGAAGGGTGCGTTGCCACCCAGTTCCAGCGACAGCCGCTTCAGCGTCGGTGCGCACCGCGCCATCAGCAGACGACCGACCGCGGTCGATCCGGTGAAACTCAGCTTGCGCACCACCGGGTTGTCGCACAGTTCGCGGCCTATCGCTGCCGGCTCGCCGGTCACCACATTGAACACGCCGGGCGGCAGACCGGCGCGTTCGGCCAGGGTCGCCAGCGCCAGTGCGGTGAGCGGCGTCGCTTCCGCCGGCTTCACCACCAGCGTGCAGCCGGCAGCCAGTGCCGGCGCGGCCTTGCGGGTGATCATCGCGAGCGGGAAATTCCAGGGCGTGATCGCGGCGCAAACGCCGATTGGCTGCTTCATCACCAGCAGGCGTTTGTCTGGCTCCGGCGATGGAATCAGGTCGCCATAGACGCGCTTGCCTTCTTCGGCGAACCACTCGATGAAGCGGGCGCCATAGCGCACTTCGCCCTGTGCTTCGGGCAGTGGTTTGCCGCCCTCGGCGGTGATCAGCCGCGCCAGATCGTCTGCGTGCTCCAGCAGCAGCGCGTGCCAGCGCATCAGCACCGCTGCACGCGCGTGGGCGCTGAGCGCGCGCCAGCCGGGCAGGGCGGCGTCCGCAGCCTGGATCGCGTGACGGGTTTCGACCGCACCGCAGCACGCCACCTCACCGATGAGGCGGCCATTCGCCGGGTCTGACACGGCGAGGCGCGCACCGTCATCGGCGGCGAGCCAGTGGCCACCGATGAAGGCCTCGGTTCTCAGCAGGGCGGGGTCCTGAAGTTCCATCGTTCCTGGGGGACAGTCGGATGCTCTGGCGGGCAGGTGGACGGGTCTGCAACAAGAGCCTGTCCGGATGTGCGGCGTGCGGAGCTTACCCGGAGGCGGGGTGGTCCGGCAGGGGTCCGCGCCGGTGTTTCCGGGGGAATCTGCGCCGCGGGTGTGTCGCAAAATTTTACAAACGTTAAATTGAGTAAGGTTTATCTCTTTGATTTTTCAGCGTGGAACAGATTCTGCTTTGGTGTTGCAAGTTCCCATTCTTCATGAAGAAATCATGACAAAGAGATCAGTGCTTGCCGCCGTCCGCTTCTTCCTGCTCCTCCCCTTTCTTGCGGCGACGCAGGTCAGCGCCGCGCTGATCACATATACGACGCAATCCCTGGGCGGTGCTTCCTATCGTCATCAATACACGATCACTCACCAGATCGGCGAAGACCCCATCCATCTGATCGACATCGAGTTCGATCCTTCCCTCTATCTTGAATCGTCCCTGACCATCGTCAGTGATCCGGTGCTCACGGCTGACTGGGATCAGCTGCTGATCGGCTCGCAAGCCGGCCTGCCGGCGCTGCTCGATCTGTTCGCACTGGTTGCCCCGCTGTCCGATGGTGCGACGCTGTCGGGCTTTGCCATCGAATTCGAATGGCTGGGTGCCGGCCTGCCGGGCTCGCAGGCCTTCCAGATCGTGAATCCTGACACCTTCGATACGGTATCCGCCGGTCGCACCGCGGGTGCGGTCCAGGTTCCAGAGCCGGCGCCCCTGCTGCTTGCGGTGACCGGTCTGGCGCTGGCCCGCATCTTCCGCTCGCGCACCTCCACCTGAAGACGAAGGCGGGGCCACGCGCTCCGCCTTTGCACCGATCGTCCGGTCCGGAATCCCGACAATGTCTGAAAAGGTGACGTCACCCGTCATGGTCATGCTGCGCGCCCTGGTATCCCTGCTGCTGTGCTCGTTCGTAATGGTGTCGCACGCCTTCGCGCAGAACGCCGCCGTGTCGGTGACCGCGTACGAGTTGATATCCACCAAGCGTCTGTCCCGCATCGAGTGGGAGTCGGTGTATCGGGTCCGGGTGCTCAATCGCGGTGGTGCGCTGCGTTCGGTCACCGGTACCGCCACATCGTCGGTGGATCACGTCATCGTGCACGATGGTTCGCTGACGGTTGGCGATCTTGCTGCCGGTGAAACGCGGGTGCCAGAGGACTCCATCACCGTCCGGACCAACCGCTCCACCGCCATCGATCTGGCGAGTGCGCTGAACTGGCGCTTCGACGGTACGAATCCGCCGGGTGACAGCGAACCGCCGCGGATATCCGGCCTCGTTCCGGTATCCGGTGCGGTTTTCGCGGCAGACGCGCTGCCCGACATGAGTGCTGCATTCGCCGATTCAGGCAGCGGCGTGGATGGTGCGTCCGTCGAGCTTGAACTTGATGGCGTGTCGATCGCCGCTCAGGCGGTAAGGAGTGCATCGGGCTTCAGCTTCCGCCCCGCACTTCCTCTGGCTGAAGGGGCGCATACGCTGGTCGTGCGGGTGAGCGATGTCGCCGGAAACCGCGTGACGGCGCAGACTGCCTTCGTGACGCGCACGCCTCCCGAGGTGCTGGCCCAGGATCCGCCGGGCGGCTTTCTGCCGCAGGGGGCGCAGCCGACCATCCGGGCCAGCTTCGCCGATCTTGGCGCAGGTATTGATACGGCGAAGGTCCGCCTGCTGTTCAACGGGGTCGATGTCAGTGCGTCGTCCCGCATCACGCAGACGGACGTCACCTATCCCGTTCCGGCTCCGTTGAACGATGCGACGCATGTGGTGCAGCTTACGGTGGTCGACCGGGCTGGCAATGCGACCGAATCGCGGTGGGCATTCAGCACGCGCGTTCCCCCGTCGATTGCCGACATGTCTCCGCGGGACGAGACACTGGCATACGGTGCGCGACCGACCGTGCGTGCCCGCCTGGTCACCGGCGGAGCGGCGCTCGATCCGGCCTCGCTGCGCTTCACCTTCAACGGTAGCGATGTCACCCCGGCGGTCCGGGTCAGCGGTGCCGATCTGACCTACGTCCCGCCGCAGCCGCTGCCGGAGGGGCCTTATACCCTCTACGTCGAAGTGACCGATGCCGCCGGGGTGCTGGCGAGCACGGCCTGGGGCTTCGATGTCGATGCCGAGAGTCAGCATGTTCTGGACGTGACGTCGCCGGCAGGCGGACAGACCGTGACGTCGATCGAGCTGCCGGTGACCGCGACCGTGTTTTCGAACCGGAGCGCGATTCAGGGGCTGACGGTGAATGGCTCCGCGATGAGCATGCGGACCGCGGACCCGTCCGGTCGCATCGGTTACACCGGTTCGGTCAAGTTGCTCGATGGCGAAAACACGCTGGAATTCGTCGCGCGCTTCGATGACGGAACGGTCAGGACCGAGCGACGCACGGTCGCGCTGGACGGTCCGCCGCGGGTCACCGTGCTCGGCCCGACCGACAAGGCCATACTCGGCAGGGTGCAGGACAGCAGCCCGACCGACCTGACCGGCAACGTCGAGCGTCCGGTCGCGGTGACCGGGCGCGTCAGCAAACCCGTGGTCGCGGTGACCGTGAATCAGCAGGCTGCGGTGCTGGATGCGGCCGGTACCGGTTTCACCTTCGAGCGCTTCTTCCTGCGCGAAGGCATGAATGTGCTCACCGTCGTTGCCACCGATGCGGCAGGTCGCGCAGGCAGTTCGACCATCACGGTTTCGGTCGACCAGACCGCACCGATACTGAGCATCGAAACGCCGCAGGACCTCCATGTCACTTCGGCCGCGGCCATCGATGTGCGGGGCGTCGTCAATGATGCGGTCGAAGGCATGACCGGCGCACCGGAACCGGTGGTGACGGTCAATGGCGTCGAGGCGCAGGTGGCGGACCGCTATTTCCTGGCCAGCACCGTGCCACTGCAGGTGGGCGAGAACGTGCTGGTCGTGGCCGCCACCGATCATCTTGGCAACCGGCGTACGCGCGAGCTGCGCGTGAGTCGCATCGCGGTCGGCAGCCATCGCCTGGCCGCCCTGTCAGGCAATGGCCAGACCGGCGATGTCGGCATCGAGCTGGCGCAGCCGCTCGCCATCGTCGCGCTGGATCGGGACGGCGCACCGGTCGCCGATCTCCCGGTCAGTTTTGATGTCATGCGCAATACCGGTGCCATCACGACGGTCCGCGGCCAGGTGCAGAGACCGGATGGCGTGAACCCGGCGCGCAATCTTGTCGTGCGCACCGACAGTACCGGCCGTGCTCAGGTGTGGCTGGTGCCCGGCAAGCAGACCGGTCCGGGCTCCAATGTGGTCCGGGCCCAGGTGTCTGCACAGGCGGGTGCGCAGGCCAGCGCGTTCGCCGGCGAAGTGTATTTCTCGGCGACGACCCGGCGCGGGGCGGTATCCAAGGTGCTGGCCGATACCGGCATCCACCAGATCGCCGAAACCGGCAGCGTTCCGCTGGAGCTGCTGTCGCTGGTCGTGCGCGATGCCAGTGACAACCACCTGCCCGGCGTGCCCATCGTGTTCGCGATCGAGGAGGGCGATGCCTTCTTCATCGACGACAACGGAAACAGGTCGCAGAAGCGCGTGCTGGTGACCGACCGCAACGGGCTGACCGCGACCCGGCCGCAGCTCGGGCTGACCCCCGGCACGGTGCGCGTCAGCGCGCGTGCGCTGCGCAGCGCGGACGGCGACATCAACGATCCGGCGCAGCTGGCCGGCAATGCCCAGTACCTCATTCAGGTGCGCGAGGCGCGCGACGGCACCACCCGGTTCCGCGGGTTTGTCTACACCGACAAGGGTGAACCGCTGCCCGGCGTGCGCATATCGGTGGGGCGTACCAGCGTGGTGTCCACCACCGATGAAAGCGGTGCCTTCGTGCTGGACAGCCTGCCGCCCGGTCGCGTTGACCTGTTCGTCGACGGTCGCACCAGTTCGCATCTGGGTCAGGTCTGGCCGAGCCTGCATTTCGAGGCTTTCGCTGTGCGGGGCCAGGAGAACGCGCTGCCGCACCCGGTCTATCTGCCGCCGCTGCTGTCCTCGCAGGCGAAGGTGGTGGGGGGCAACGAAGATGTCATCCTGACCATTCCGGGCATTGAAGGCTTCCAGATGAAGGTGAAGGCCAACAGCGTCACCTTCCCGGATGGCAGCCGTACCGGCACCCTGGTCGTGAGCCCGGTCACCGCGGACAAGCTGCCGATGGCGCCGCCGGCCGGTGGCGCAGCTTTCGGTCTGCCAGCCTGGACGGTGCAGCCGGCCGGTACCCGCTTCGATCCGCCGATCGAGGTCACCCTGCCCAACAGCCGCGCCTATCCGCCCGGCGACAACCTGCCTGTCGTGCAGTGGGATCACGACCTCGGGCAGTTCGTGCCCATGGGCCGCGCCACCGTAAGCGAGGACGGTGCGCTGCTGGTGACCGACGCCGGCAGTGGCATCAGCAAGGCAGGCTGGGGCGGTCTGTGCGTGTATGACCCGGACAAGTGCGGAAAGAACGCGCCGCCCCGCTGCAAGTACTGCGAGGAGCTCGACAGCAGCGGCGAATGCCCGACCTGCAAGTTCAAGAACGATCCGAACAAGGACAGACCGGACGGCAATCCGCGCATCTTCGGCTTCGATGCGTCCAAGACCGGTCTCGGTGAATTCATCACCGGCGCGCTCAAGAAGCTGCCGGTGCACGACGCCTTCACCAAGCAGAAATTCAAGGTGGACGGTTCGGCCAGCCCGCGTGAGCGTTGCTGCGAATCGCTCGGTGACGTGACGCACTACGAGCGCTTCGAGGTCGGCCCCCTGGTCGAGATCGCAACGCCCGACATTCCCCTTCCCGGCTATTCCTTCGTCTATCCGGGCCTGGTCGAGATCGGTCTGTTCGTGAAGGCCAAGGTGACCGCCGGCGGCACGATACGTTTCGACTACAGCCGCAACTGCTCGCCGATGTTCAGCAACGGTTCCGGTCAGGTGGTCATGTCCGCCGCAGTCGAGGGGATCCTGAAGGCTGAAGTCATCGACGTCGTGAAGCTGAATGCCATCACGGTCGGTGGCGGTGGCGGTGCGTCCTGCCCGGTCACGTTCACGTCCATCAGCTGCAAGGGCAAGTTCTTCGTCTATGCGAAGAGCGAAATCGAAATGTTCAACTTCAAGTGGGGCCTGATCGATTTCTATCGGTCTTCGGATCAGTCCGGAAACCTGCCGCTGATCGGCTTCATCGACTGAGGCGCTGCACATGCTGGATCGACTGAAACCGATCGCGCTGGCACTGATGGCCGGCACCCTCGCAATGACCGCCCTGCAGGTGCTCGACCTGTTCTGGGTCGAGCGCGTGCCGGGGCAGGTCATCGCATGCCACCCGGAAGTCAGGGTGTCGAGTGCGCCTCAGCCGGGCTTGCCCTCCACGCAGACCGTTCGCATGGTGCTGGAGGCGGAACTGGCGGGCAGCGGAGGCGGTGCGACGGTCCGTGTGCCGACCTGGAAGTCATGGAGCGAGGCCTGCCCGACAGGGCAGACCTTCGTGTTCATCCGGCCCCGGCTGGGAACAGGCGCGCTGCGCCTGGATGGAGATTACATCGACTGGGGTGAGCGCTTCGGGCTCCCCTTGATGATGTTGGCGGCTTCGTTAGTGCTCGGAGCCGGTGCGCGTTTCAGTGATCGGAAGATGCAGCGATGAAGACAAGTACATGGATGTTCCTGGGATGCCTGGCCGCCTGCAATCTGTCCGCTCATGCGGGCGAGGGCGGTACGGAGCGATTCCGCACGCTGACCGTGGAAACCGTGTACCCGTTCAAGCAGACCGATTTCGATCCGCCACTGTCGCTCGGCGCACTGAAGCCTTCGGCTGACGTCGATCCGCTGGCCACTCTGCAGCGGCATTTCGCGGCGATGCGCAGTGGCGACGTCGACGCCTTCCTCTCGACCTGGACTGCCTCCGCACGCCATCAACTTGCCGCCAGGCAGCTGGCGGGTGATGCCGCGCGCGCAGCAGCCGTCGAGCGCTGGACCAAGGTGCTCGCGGGCCGGGAGGCCGTGGTGGAAACGCGGGTCGATTTCGGTCGCTACGTGCTGCTCGCCTATCGCCTGCGCGACGGCGCTTCCGGACAGATCGTGGTGAAGGACACGGTGGCGTTCGAGCAGGAGGACGGCGCCTGGAAGCTTACGCAGGCGCTTGCACGCAGCCCGCTGCTGTTGAACTGGAACGCGCCGAATGGCCGTGTCCAGGTCGCACCCGATGCCCTCGTGGATGGAAACCGATGACTTCTACGTCGAGTCAGATACCCGCTCAAGCGCGTTTCCCATCGGTATCGGACGCGTTGCGACGGATCTCCGGGCCGGCCCGGAGACTGGCCGCATCAGCGTTTGCCGTCGTCGCGCTGGCGCTGTTCTTGATGCTGCAGGCGTATGCGGCACCGCCGTCCGCCGATGCTTCGTGCACCGTGTCGGCGCTCAACCGCAACGCGCCGCTGCAGGCTGATTTCTCGTTCACGCTGTACAACCTGCCGGGGGCCGCTGCGGCCATCGGACCAAACGCGCCGCAGATTCCCGCTCCGCCCTTCCGCGTACGGGTCACCTGCTCCGACGGCACGGTGGGCGAAACCGAACTGGCCTATCCCGAATTCGGTTCGACCGCGGTCTACACCGGCGAGATCACATGGCGTCCGGCCACACCGGTGCCGGTTGCCCTGGGCATCACGGCCGCCCAGCCGCGGCTGGGCGGCGGGGAAACCACCCAGCTGTCCGCGCTGGGCGTACTGCGCGATGGCCGTCAGGTAGACCTGACCGGCAAAACGCGCGGCACCCTGTTCACGTCGAGCAATCCGCTGATCGCAACAGTGGATGACGGCGGTCGCGTGACCGTGATGGCGCAGTTCGCAACCGGCTCCGCCGCGCGCGTGGTAATGGCCGGTCAGAATGACGGGGTGCAGGGCAGCACCGTACTGCAGCTCGGCCCGCGTGGGCGCCTGGTCGGCCGCGTGCTTCAGGCCAACGGCGCGACCCCGCTCGCGGGCGCCGAAGTGTCGGTCACCCGCAATCAGCCGCGAGAAACGCTGGCCACCGTACGCACCGACAGCAACGGCGACTACCGGATTCCCGACGTGAGTGCAGGCAGTTTCACGGTGTCGGTGGTAGACCCGGTGACCGGCGATCACGGTCAGGCGTTTGGCACGCTGCAGAGCCAGGGCGAGGACGCGCGCATCGATGTGCGCATGAATGGCCAGGGCGTGGTCACCGTGACCGTGCTCGATGGCAGCGGCAGCGCAGTGGGCAATGCGCCGGTCACGCTGACCAGCCTCGGTGCCACGCGCGACATTCGCACCGTGCGCAGCAGCGCGTCCGGTGTGGTCGTGTTCGAGCGCGTGCCGACCGGCTTCCTGAGCGTGTCCACCACAGATCCGTCCACCGGACTGGTTGGCACCGCCAACGGACAGATCGCCGCCGGTGGGGCCTTGCCGCTGACCTTGCGTCTGCAGCCAGTGGCCAGCATCGCCGGCGTGGTGCTGGCGTCTGACGGCACCACGTCGCAGGCCGGGGTACAGGTCCGCCTGGTGTCGGCGACCCGCGGTATCGTGACCCAGACGGTCACGGTCGACGGCGGGGCCTTCCGCTTCGATTCGCTGCCGCTGTCCGATGGTCCTTACGCGCTGGACGCCATGCTGGACGGCCGGCTGCGCGGCCGGGAAACCGGCGTCGTGCTGAACCAGGGCGGGCAGGTGGTTGTGCGCAATGTCGTGTTCGGGCCGACCGGCCGGGTGCGCGGCAGCATCACCCGCGCTGGCGGCGCGACGGTGGCCGATGCCCAGGTGACGATACAGTCGCTGGTCGGCAGCCGACTGAGCTATGTCGCCCGCACTGACACGAACGGTGCATATGCGATCGATGGCGTGCCGGTCGGCGCCTTCGGCATCACCGCGGTCGGCAGTCAGGGCGAGACCGCGAATGCCGGCGGCAATGTGCCGTCCGATGGTGCCGAGGTCACGCTCAATCTGCAGCTCGCTTCGAGCGGCATCGTCGGTACCGTGTTCGGGCGCGACGGCCGCACGCCGGTCGGTGCCGGCGTTACGGTCACCCTGTCACCGGGCAACCGCAGCGCGACCACCGACGCGCAGGGCCAGTTCGGCCTGCCCATCGCAGCGGCCGGCAGCTACACGATAGAGGCGAGCGACGGCAGCGGAAACCGGGGGCGCACCAGCGTCGTGCTGACCACAGTGGTGGCTGGTGCGCCGGTCACGGCCAACGTCGTGTTCCTTGGCCAGGGCAGCATCGAGGGCGTGGTGCGCGATCCGTCCGGCGTGCCGCAGGCCAACGTGCCGGTGCAGATCACCCGTTCCGGTCTGTTCGGCGGCAGCATCACGGTGCAGACCGATGCCGGCGGCCGCTACCGCGCCAGCCCGCAGTTTGTCGGCGACTTCACGGTGTACGCCCGCAATCCGTCTACTGATCTGGCCGGCTTTGCCAGCGCACGCCTGTCCGGCGACGGCGAAACGGTGAGCGCCAACGTCACGCTCGCGGCGACCGGCCGCATCAGCGGCAGCGTGGTGCGCGCTGACGGCGTGACGCCGGCCGCCGCCGCGATGGTGGAGCTGCAGCTCAATGGCCGCACCGCCATCACGGTGACTGCCGACGGCTCCGGCGGGTTCGACATTCCGGCGGTGCCGCTGGGTGATTTCACCCTGCTGGCGACCCAGCCGGCCGATGGCGACAAGGGGCAGGCGGTATCGCGCATTTCCGCGCTGAACGAAGTGCGCACCGTGCGCATCCGCATGCTGGGTCTGGGCAACGTGAATGTGCTGGCGCAGGACAGCGCTGGCGCACCGGTGGCCGGTGCATCGGTCACCCTGAACAGCGCCAGCGCCTTCGGTGGCAGCCAGACCGCGGTCACCGACGGCGAAGGCCGCGTGCGCTTTGCGCGGGTGTTCAACGGTGATTTCGAGGTCATCGCCTCGCGCGGCAGCGGCATCGAACGCATCAGTGGCAGCGCGCAGGCCACGCTGACCCACGGGCGCGATGCGGATGTCGTGATCGGCATGAGCCGCAAGGAGACCGGTTCGGTTGCCGGCGTGGTGACTCAGGGCCTGTCCGCCGCGCCGCAGTCCGCTGTGGAGGTGCGCCTGACGCGTGTCAGCGGTTCGAGCGAGAACCGGGTATTCACCACCGGCACCGATGGTCGCTACACCTTCGAACAGCTGGAAGTCGGCATCGACTACCGCGTGACGGCACGGGTGAATGGCCGGGTGCGTGCGCGCGCCGATCTGCGTGTGAGCGCCGATGGCGAAGCCGTGGTGCGCGACCTTGCGCTGCTGGGCGTGGGCAGCGTGAGCGGACGTACGCTCAACGCCCAGGGTTCGGCCCCGGTCGGCAATATCCGCGTGACGCTGTCCAATCCGGATCCGACCTATGGCGGAAGCTGGGACGCCTATTCGCAGTCCGACGGCAGCTATCGCTTTACTGACGTGCCCGCCGGCAGTTTCACGCTGCGCGCGCGCAGCGGTGATGGCCGTCTGCAGGCGCAGGACAGCGGCACGGTGCGCTTCGACCAGGACGCGGTGCAGGTCGATCTGAACATGGTGGACAGCGCGGTCAATCTGCCGCTCAACCGCTACGACGCGAACGGCTTCCTGTTCGACCTGCAGGGCGATGGCAGCATCGCCCGCGGCGACAATTCGGTGTTCGACGGCGACGGCAGCGCGGCACGCCGTGCCGCACTGCTCGAACTGGTGGTCGGCGGCGTCGGCGTGCCTTTCCTGAATGGCGACGGCTCGGTCGGCCGCCTGACCCAGGACGGCCAGCTGCTCGAGGTCGACGAACTGCATTCCGCTTCCGGCCTCAACGTGAGCCGTCGCGTCTATGTGCCGAAGCATGGCTATTTCGCGCGCTACCTCGAAGTGCTCGAGAACCGCACCGCCGCGCCGGTCACCGTGGCCGTACGCGTGAGCAGCCATATCGCGGCCGGCCGTGTGGGCGCGCGCGTGGTCGACAGTTCCAGCAACGACCCGGTCTTCACCGTCGGCTCCGGCGCCGGTGCCGACCGCTGGGTGGTGGCGGACGACAATGCCGATGCCGACCCCTTCACCGATGGCGGCAATCCGTCGGTCGCCTGGGTGTTTGATGGCGAAGGCGGTGAAACCGCGGCCGGAGCCGGTGGCACGACCGCACTCAATACCGTGGCGCGGCTGTCGGTCGAATGGCAGTCGGTGACCTTGCAGCCCGGCGCGAGTGCGGCCTTCATGCACTTCACGGTGCAGCAGACCGGCCGCATTCCGGCGCGCGCATCGGCGCAGCGCCTGCTGGCCCTGCCCCCCGAGGCGCTGGACGGCCTTACGGCCGAAGAGCGCGCCATCATCCGCAATTTCCGGGTGCCGGCCGACGGTCTGAGCACGCAGGAAGCGCTGCCGCCGGTCGAGGGCAGCACCGTGCGCGGCGTGGTCTATGCCGGCGACAGCAGCACCCCGTTGCCGGGCGCGACGCTCACCTTCAAGAGCGAATCGCCCTATTACACGCGTACCTACAGCGCGAACTCGGCCAATGACGGCAGCTATACGCTGGCTTCGGCCGGTTTCGGCACCGCGTCGGTGCGTGCCATTCCGCAGGACCGCTTCCGGCTGTACGCCACCCATCCGTCCACCTACGAAACCAGCCCTGTCATCACCGCCGGCTTCGACGCCGGGCAGCCGGTGCGCGTCAGCGATGTGGCGTTCGTCAATACCGGCCTGCTCAAGGGCACGGTGCGGCGTGCCGGCGGTGCGCTGGTGACTTCCGGCAGCGTGAGCATTTCCTACCGCCATCCGTCCGGCAGTGTGTCCACCCTCAGCACGTCGATCGGCAGCGATGGTGCCTATCTGTACACCGGGCTGATACCGGGCAGTTACCTGCCGCAGGCCTCGCTCAGCCATCCGCAGGGGCAGCCGGTGACCGGCAGCGCAGGCGGTCCGGCGTCGGTGCCGGCCGCGGAAACGACGGTGGCCGACATCACGCTGGAGGCGACCGGCGAGGTCACCGGCATCGTCCGCGCCGCCAACGGCGATCCGGCGGTGGGCGTGACCGTGCAGCTCGATCCTGACTACATCTGCTGCTACTACCCCTACCGTTCGACCACCACCGATACCGGCGGACGCTATCGCTTCACCGACGTGCGTCTGGGCGCGCATGCCTTGCGCGCCACCAGCAGCGCCGGGCTGTCCGCGTCGGCATCGGTCAGCGTCGTGGCGGACACCCAGGCGGTGAGCGACCTGACGCTGAGCGGCATCGGCACTTTGACCGTGCAGGTCAATTTCGCGCGCGGTGTCGCCGCACCGGGCGCATCGGTCTATGTGTACAACCTGAACAGCGGCACCACCAATGGCAGCGGCTCGGTGCAGTTCTCGGTGCCGGCCGGTGTGGTACTCACCGTCGAGGCGCGCCACCCGGACAACACCGCGCTGACGCAGACCGCCAGCGTGACGCTGCCGGGCGATGGTGCCGCCGAAACGATCAGCCTGTCTCTGCCGGCAGCCGGTTCGGTCAGCGGCACCGTGCTGCGGCCGGATGGCAGTACGCGGGCCGCTGGCGTCCGTGTGGTGCTGCGTCGTACCGACGGTGTCGTGTGGTCGCGCTCGGCCACCACCAACAGCCTGGGCGATTTCCGCTTCAACGGCGTACCGGTGGCGAGCTACTCGGTGTCCGCCGAGGACGCGGCGACCTCGCGCTACGCCGATGCCGACCTCCTGCTCGGCAGCGACGGCCAGGACAGCAACCTGTCGCTGGTGCTGGCCGATAACCGCATTCCGCTGCCTTCCACGCTGTGGGATGCCAACAACTTCAAGTACGACATCGATGACGGTGGACAGATCGCCAACGGCTGGCGCGGCTCCTACAGCATGTTCTCGGGCGGCAACACCAGCCTGCCGGGCGGCGTGCTGCTGTTCGTCAATGGCGAGCGCTTCGTCGGCGATGGCTCGGCCTTCCTGGAGGCCGGCAAGCGCCAGTACGCCATCACCCAGCTCGCTCCGCTGTCGGGGCTGAACGTGAGCCGCAGGGTGTTCGTGCCGCGCGGCGCCTATTTCGCCCGTTACCTCGATACCTTCGACAACCCGGGCGCCGATGCGGTGACCGTGGAGGTGAGCCTGCGCAGCGGTTTCAGCGACAGCTCGATGCGTGTGGTCGACAGTTCGAGCGGCGACGCCGTGGTCGATGCCGGTGGCGACGCCTGGGTGGTGATCGATGACACGACCGATGCCGATCCGTTCATCTCGACCTCCGAACCGGCGACCGCCTTCGTGCTGGGTGACCGCAGTCGCGGCACGCCTGACCGCCTGAGCCACGTCATATCCGGACCGAACCGGATCGAGGCCGGATGGAGCCGTATCACGGTGCCGGCCGGTGGGCGTGTAACGCTGATGCACTTCACCGCGCCGCAGATCGGCCGCGCCTCGGCGCGCGCCGCCGCCGAGCGCCTGAGTGCGCTGCCGCCGGAGGCACTGCAGTCGCTGACCGATGCCGAACGCGCATCAATTGCCAACTTCACGCTGCCGGCTGACGGGGTGAGCACCGTGGCAGCACTGCCTTCGCTGCTCGGATCGGTCAGCGGACGGGTGCTCGAAGGCGACCGCCGCACCACCGTGGCACAGGGAAGCGTGCAGCTGCGCAGCCGGCACCCGCTGTTCGGCCGCAGCTGGCTGCCGGTGCGCTTCAACAGTTCGGACTGCGAGTTCGAATCGACCGGGGTCGCTGCGCTCAGGGCGGACGCCGCGGGAGCGTGGTCGCTGGCCGGTCGCATGCAGGATTCCGGATCGGTGGCGCTGCCGGCCGGCTTCGAGGTCGAAGCGAAGGCGGTCGACAGGAACTGCTCATGGGGCTATGGCACCGGCCATCCGGTCACCGGCATTGCCGCACCGACGGTCGTTGCCACGCCGGATGCCCAGACCGGCATCGCCACGCTGGATGTCGTGTTCCCCAGCGGCGTGCTGACCGGTACCGTGACCGGTCCGTCCGACTATGGCGTCGGTGGCGGTTCGCTGCGGACGACCGTGCCCAGCGGCCGCGGAACGGTGTCGGTGTCCATCGCCAATGACGGCAGCTATCTGCTGCCCGGCATGCCGGCCGGCCGCTACGTGCTGGACGCCAGCGTGCCGCACAATCAGGGCACCGGTCTGATCGGCCGTCGCAGCGACGTCGCCGTCACGGTCGGTGAAGTGACCGTGACCGATCTGCAGATCGAAGCCACCGGTTCGCTGACCGGCACCGTCGTGTCCGCAAACGGTGAGGCCAGCGTGAGCGGTGCGATGCGTGTCGACTCGATCGATGTGCCGCGCTCCATCATCCGCACCACCACGACCGATTCGCTGGGGCGGTACACCTTCAGCGCCTTGCCGGTCGGTCGCTATCGCCTGACCGCGACCGACAGCCGCACCGGCGGCACCACCGTGATCGAAGTAGCGATCTCCAGCAACCAGGTCAGCAGCCAGAACGTGACCCTGACCGGTGTCGGTGCGCTGGCCCTGCAGGTGAATTACGCCCGTGGTGTGGCCGCGGCGAGCGCCAATGTCTATCTCAGCGCGCCGGCAGGCAATATCAGCAGCCGCTATGTAGGCCGCACGGACGGCCAGGGCCGCCTGTCGGTGCCGACGCCGGTGGGTGCCTATTCCCTGAACGTTCGCCACCCGTCGGATTCTTCGACTGCGCGGGTGATCGATGGCGTGCTGGCTGCGAACAACGAAACGCAGAACCTTGCCACCGTGCTGCCGCCGCTTGCGGCGATGCGTGTCACCGTGGTCGATGCCGATGCGGGCAATGCGCCACTCCAGGGCGCGACGGTGCGCATCACGATGGCCGGCTGCACCGACTGCTATTCCGGCGTGACCGATGGTTCCGGCCGTGTGCTCATCGGCACGCTGCGCGATGGCGCCTACACGGTGAGCGTGCGGACGCCGCAGGGCCGCAGCGCCGAATTGCGCGGCGTACTGTCGGCCGCGGATGACGGCCAGACGCTGGAGCGCACGCTGGCCATCACCGCGGTGCAGGATCGCCTCGGCGTGCTCGGCTTCGCCGGCGAGCGCCAGCTGTTCTCGGTACCGGCACAGGCAGGCGACGTGGTGTCGGTGAACATCAACGGGGCACCGGTCGGCGAAACGCCCTCCGCCTACATCGTCGGTGCCGAGGTGTATGCCGGCGACAAGTCGCTGCTCGCCCGTGGCTACGGCTATGACCAGCGCAACAGCTTCCTGCAGTACAACGACCGGAACAATCTGCTCGCGGTGCCGGTGACGGTTGCCGGCAGCCATCCGGTCGTGGTGTACAACTGGGGCGCGAACAGCAGCTATCTGGGTGGCTACCGTCTGCAGGTGCGCGTCAATGGCGAGCCGGTCACGCCGGCTGCCTATGTCGGAGGCGGCGTCGTGCGCGGCACGCTGGTGCGTGCCGACGGTGTCACGCCTGCGGTCGGTCAGCCGGTCGAGTTGCAGACCGGCGACGGGCTGCTGCGGGTGCGTACGCTGACCGACAGCATCGGTCAGTTCAGTTTCCCGGCGGTACCGCTGGCCGAGTACGAGCTGAAGGTGCTGAGCAGCGACGCCGTGCGCGTGCTCATCAGCGAGCGTGCCCAGCTGGGCGAAGCGGGACAGATCCGCAGCCATGCGCTGCGACTTCAGGCGCAGGCGCGTCTGGACGTGCAGGTGACGGTGGGCACCTCGCTGCCGGTGCCGGCCTCGCTCTACCTCACGGTGACCGACGCACTGGGCAGCCGCAGCGAGGGGCCGGTCGTTTTCGCGGGCGGTACCTCGCCCAGCCAGACCTTCACGCTGACCACCTACGGCGATACGGTTTCGGTGCGTGCCCAGCATCCGAACAGCGGCCTGATCGCGGTGACCCGCCAGCTGCAGCCGCAGGATGGTGAAACCCGGCCGGTCACGCTGCATCTGCAGGGGGCACAGGTGTCCGGCCGCATCCTGACCGCGAGTGGCATGCCTCACCTGATGTCGGCGTGGGTGGAGGTGTTCCGCGCTGCCGACCGCGCCTACCTGACCGGCTTCTCGACCGACTTCGACGGTCGCTACAGCGGCATCGTGCTGCCGGCCGGCGAGGCCCTGGTGTTCGCGGTACAGGATCCTTACAACGCGGTCAGTACCCAGCGCACGGTCACCCTGTCGTCTGACAGCCCGACCACGGTCGATCTGACGCTGGTCGGTCGTGGCGCCGTCAGCGGTGTGCTGCGCTCTACCGGTGGCGTACCGATTGCGGGTGCCTGGGTGTCTGCCTACTACATCTACGATGATCTGCGGGGCTGGGAAACTGCCGTGGGTGCGGGTACCGACGGCGAAGGGCGCTTCCGCTTCGACAATCTTCCGGTCGGTCGTCCGCTGCGGCTGCAGGTGGAATACTGGCTGCGCGGCAACCTGTTCTCGACCGTGCAGACCGTACTGCTCGCCACCGACATGCAGGAACTGACCCAGGACCTCGCGCTGACCCTGCCGTCGGCGCATGCCACCGTCAGCGTGCGCGCCGCCGATGGCCTGCCCATCGATGCACTGTGCAATTTCTCGCTGAACGGTTCGGGAGGCGGCGGCGAAGTGGGGCTGGCCGCAGCGCAGGCGGTCGAACTGCCGGTTGGTAACGACTACGCCAGCGAGGTGTGCGAAAACGGCGTTCGCTTCTCGGGGCTGGCTGACGGGCTGTATGTCGTCAGTACGCAGTACGGCAGCGCGACCTTTGAAATCGTCGATCAGGCGCCGGTGACGGTGAACATTCTGGCGTCGGTATTCAAGGGTGTGACGCGCTATGCCGACGGCACGCCTGCACCTTCGGTATTCATCGAGGCGGTGCTGGGCGACGCCGGTGGCGCCTATGTCAGCACCCAGTCGGACGACAATGCGCTGTACCGGCTGATCGGCATGCCGGCGGGTAACTGGCGACTGGGTTTCGAGGACAGTTACGGCCTGCGTGGCGAGGCGAGCGGCAGCTTCCCGGATGCATCCGTGGTGCAGACACGCGATCTGGTGCTGCCGGCCAGCGGCACCGTGCGCGGCATCGTGCTCGATCGCAGCGGTGCGCCGGTCATCGGTGCCGAGGTGCATCTGCGCTCCAGCGCGTTGCCCTTCGACCGCTTCGAAAGCACTGACGCTGACGGCCGCTTCGTCGCGCCGCGCATGGCTGTAGGCGAACTGACCCTCCATGCGCGCAATCCGGCAAACGGTCTGGTGGCGACCGGAACCGCCGTGCTGCGCAGCGAAGGGCAGGTGGCTGATGTAGTGCTGAACGAGCCGGACGTGTTCGCGCTGAGCGGACAGGTGCAGCTCGAATCGGGCGAGCCGCTGCCCGAGGTGGCGGTGAGCGCGGTCGGGCCTGCAGTCGGTCCGTTCGGCGAATTCCAGGTGTCGGCCCTCGCCGACGTTCAGGGCCGTTACCGGTTCGACATGTTGCCGCTGGGTTCGATCCGGCTGCAGGTCAACGGCAGCGGCTATGTCGGCCAGGCGACGCTGGAACAGCTCGTGGCCGGCTCGGCAACGCTGAACCTGGTGGTGAGCCAGATGGTGAATATGGGCTACGTCTTCGATTCGCCGGACACCTCGCGCTACGACTTCGGCTGCAGCGGCACCCTCGGTGACGGCGGATACAACGGCCGGACGGATGCCTACGACACCGCCTACGCGCTGCAAGTGGGCGGCAGCAGCTTCCCGTGCATCACCCTGGCCAGCCTTCGCACCGCGGGACGCGAACTGTTGCTCGGCCCGGCCCGCATGGGGAGCTTCGATGTGGTGCGTCGTCTGTATGTGCCGGCGGCCGGCCGCTATGCGCGCTACATCGAACTCGTTACCAACCGCGGGGCGGTCGATGCCACGGTCAGTGTCACGCTGTCGTCCAATCTCGGTTCCGACGGTGCCACGAGCGTCATCGTCAGCCCTGTCGATACGGCCCAGCGCTATGCCGTGACCACGGACGGCTCATGGAGCAGCGATCCGGCACTGGCTCACGTGTTCGCAGGCACCACCGCAACGCGCTTGCCGGTGACCACGCTGAGCGGCGACAGCATGTCGACCACCTGGTCAGTCAGCATTCCGGCCGGCGCCACCATCGGGCTGATGCATTTCGCCGTCCAGCGCACTGCCGGCGATGCCGAGGCGGCACGGGCGCAGGCGCTGTCGCTGACCGGCGGCACCGACCCGGACATGTTCAGGGGCATCGGCAGCGAACGCAGTGCGATACTCAATTTCATCATCCCGTAAGGACGTCATGCGCAAGTTCCTGCTTCCCGTCGCACTCGTTGCCGCACTGGCGTGGTCGTCCGTGGCGCCCGCGGCAGACCCCTACCTGCCCGTGTTCGAGGCGATGGACACCGATGCCTCGCCGGTCACGGTGGACGCAGCGGGCGTGAGCGGACGCTGGATGCTGGTCGTGGTCGATGGTGGCCTGCCGAGCGCCCGCCGTTTTCTCGACGCGCTGGGTTCGAAGAACGAGCGCTTTGGCAGCAACGTGGTGGTGCTGGTGCTCGGTACGGCCGAACAGTTCGATGCGCTGCGGCTGTCCTACGCCCGTCTGGGCGAGGTGAGCTGGCTGCGTGCGCACAGTCCGGCCTTGCTCGGCACGCTGGGTCTGACCGGCGTGCCGGCGCGCATCGCGCTGCATCCGGACGGTCGCATCGCCGCGCGGCGTGCCGGGCTGGGGCTGAGCCCGGACGAAGTGGCCCGGCATGTCAGAACCTGGGCGGGCAGCCGTGTTGCGGAGGAGAACGGCCATGTCCAGTGAATCCACGCTGAGCGCCTGCGCAGCCGGCTTCGCGCTGGTGCTGATCTCCGGCACGGCAGCAGCGGACGAGGGCAGGGACGGCGCCCTGCGTGCGCTCGAAGCCGCGCGTGTACCGGCTACCCGTGCGGCACTTGTCCAGTACGCCGGCATCGGGGACGCCCATATCGTGAAGCAGTTGCTGCGCGCCGGTGTGCCGGCCGACGATCCGCTGCCGGGGCGACAACTGCGCGCGCTGCACGGTGCGGTGGCGCAGGCGCAGGCGGGCATCGTCGAACAGCTGATCGCGGCCGGGGCGCACGTCAATGCGCTCGATGACGCGGGCTGCAGCCCACTGGCCGCCGCGAGCTGGCGCGGGCATGTCGACATCATGCGCAGGCTGCTGAAGGCAGGTGCGTCGGTATCGGCCGGTCAGCCGGCGTGCCCGGCGCTGCATCAGGCGATATTCGGCAATCAGGCCGCCGCGGTCAGGCTGCTGATCGAGCACGGTGCCGATCCCGCTCAGCAGGACGACGATCATCGCGATGCATACGCGCTGGCGCGCACCCTCCGCCGCGAGGCGCTGCTGCCGGCCGTGGAGAAGGAATGATGCTTGCCTACCCCCTCCGCAGCCGTCTGGTCGGCAGCCTGCTGGTCATGGCAGCCCTGGTGCTGAGCGATGCTGCCGCGGCGCGAAATCTGGAGGACACCCGGGTCGCGCGTGGCGAGTGTGAAACACTGGCCCACGCGCATGAGGTGCGCAGCCTGCTGCCCGCCTCCGTGTTCCACGATTGGGAGAAGGCCGGTGTCGAAGCGGCCGGCATGGTGAAGTCATGGGCCTCCGAACCGCCAGGGCTGGCGTGGACGCGGCTGCAGCTTTCCATGCACGTCAAGCACAAGGTGTCGCCGACGCGTGCCGCGCGCGGGCTGGCGCTCATGCATGTGGCCATGCGCGATGCCGCACTGGCGGCAAAGACCTGCGGCCATGATGTCGCGCTGGCACAGTCGATGGCGGCAGCGCATGTGCTCGGCTATCTGTTCAATGCCGAAGAACGGTCCTTCGATCGCATCGTGTTCGAACTGGCCGCCCGCTATCGGGGGCATGCGCGCGACAGGCCTGACGACGCGAGCGCTCGGGCGCTTTCGCTCGGCTACGAGATCGGCCGGCAGCTGGTCGCCCACGGCGATTCGGATGGTGCCCAGCACGGGTGGAACGGGGTGCGCCTGCAGTGGTACGGAGAGGAGCGCTATTACGGCCCGGGCAGCTGGGAGCCGACGCCACCGTACTTCTACTTTCCGCCTTCGGAGCCTTTCGCGCCGCTTTGGCGCACCTGGATGCCGGTTGATCATGACGCGATCAGGCCGGTGCCGCCGCGTTACGGGTCACCGGCCTATCTGAAGGATCTGCAGGAGGTGATCGACGTGCAGCGCGCGTTGACGCCGGAACAGCTTGCGATTGCCAAATTCTGGGTGGATGGCCACGGTTCGGTCACGCCCCCGGGTCACTGGAACCAGATTGCCCTTGATGCACTGGCCGGTCGCGGTGCTGTCGATGCCCGCCGCACACTGGACATGTTCGCTGATCTGAACATGGCCATGGCTGACGCGTTCATCGTGACCTGGGCGGTGAAGTACCGCTACTGGACCGTGCGTCCGATTACCGCGGCCCGGCAGTTGCTGGGCGTCGAACTCAAGCCGGCCATCCTGACGCCGCCGTTTCCCGGCTATGTGTCGGGCCATGCCGCCACAAGCGGGGCGGCCGCACGCGTGCTGGGCCACTATCTGCCCGACCGTGCTGCGGTGTTCGATGCCCAGGCCGAACAGGCGGCGATGTCACGGCTCTATGGCGGCATCCACTTCCGCCACGACAACGAGGACGGGCTCGCGCTGGGACGGCGGCTCGCCACCGCCGTCATTGAACGCGCAGCGCCCCCGACCGCCTCAGCCGAACACACCGAGTCCCAGCAGCAGGGGCAGTGACAGCCAGAACAGCAGCGTGCTCCAGCCGATCAGCAGCGCCGAGGCCGCTCCGTCGATCTTGAAGCGCTCAGCCAGCAGCAGCGAGGTCATGAAGGTGGGCGTCGCGCATTCGACCAGCGAGGCGCGCTGCGCCTCGTTCGGCGCGTCGGACACCGCCAGCACCAGTCCCCAGATCAGCAGCGGTGCTACCAGCAGCTTGACCGTGGAGGCGACCAGTATTTCGGTGCGCGGCACCAGCCTGCGCCACGGAATCGTCATGCCCAGAACGAAGATAATGACCGGAATCGCCGCCTGGCCGATGAAGCGCGCCGCCTGCACCAGCGGCGGGTAGGCCAGCCCGGTGTATTGCGCCGCAAGCCCGAGCACGAAGGCCCAGATCGGCGGCATCATCAGCACGGTGCGCAGCACGTCCGGCCGCTCACCCTCGGCGTGCGAACCCAGGCGGGTGGCGATCCACACGCCCAGCGTCCACACGAAGGGCATGGTCATGAACATGTCGTTGAAGATGGCGTAGCGCATCGCGCCATTGCCGAAGAAGAATTCCAGCACCGGTGCGCCGACGTTGAAGGTGTTCCCGAACATGCCGCCGAGCATCAGCGCCGCCCGCGTGGTGTCGTGCAGGCCGGCGCCGAGCCGGGTCTTCCACAGCAGCACATAGAGCAGGGCGCCATTGGCCAGCGTACCGAGGCCGACCAGCAGGGGCACCGTGAGCAGGTCCAGGCTGATCGGCGTGCTGGCCGCGACCGCGAACAGGATGGCCGGGTAGAACACGTACAGCACCAACCGGTTCAGCTGTGCGCGCAGCACGTCGGCGTCGCGCCCTTCGCCCATGCGTGCGGCCCACCAGCCGCCGGCCGCCACCAGCAGCGACAGCGGCAGCATCACCTGCACCATCAGTCCGATCAGCGCATTCATCCGTGTAATTCCGTCAGGTTGCGGCCGCGGGTTTCTCGCACGAAACAGGCGGCGATGAAGCCGATCAGCGCTGCGGCGGCCAGCACCTTCAGTCCGTTGGTGACCGCACCGGCAGTCGCGGCCGCAACCGACGGCGAATTGCGCTCTATCACCCAGCCGACCAGCGGCTGCAGCAGCGCCGCACCGAGAAAGCAGCCGGCATTGACCAGACTGGTGGCCATGCCGGACAGCGCCGGCGGATTCACTTCCTTGGCACAGGCCCAGGTGAGCGAGAAGGCAGCGGCCGACAGGCCGATCAGCGCGCAGACGCCGTACGTGACCGCTGGCGGCAGCGGGGCGTCGGCCAGCGCGAAGGGCAGCCAGCTCGCCACATAGATCGCGGCATAGCTCAGCATGACCGCCTTGCGCCGGCGCAGGTGGTCGGACAGCCGGCCGATGAACAGGCAGCTGCAGGCGAACACCACCAGCATGAGCGAGGTGTGCTGGGCCGCCACCGCCCGCGTCATGCCGTGTGCGGCCATCAGGTAGGGCACGCCCCAAAGACCGCCGAACGAGAACAGGCTGCCGGCGATGCCGGCATTCACGAACAGCCCGGGCCAGCTGGCCGGGTTGGCCGCCACCTGTTTCAGGCCGGCCCGCCAGTCGCCGACCGGCAGCGGCGGGTGCGCCGGCTTGCCATCCAGTTCGCGCATGGTGGGCAGGCCTGCGTCTTCCGGCCGGTCGCGCACGCGCAGCCAGGTGAACAGCGCCAGCAGCATGGACAGCAGGCCGAGCGCCACGAACACCGTGCGCCAGGACACCAGCGTGACCACCCAGGCCAGCGGCAGCGCCGCACTGGCCGCACCGAGATTGCCGATGAACATGGTGACGCCGTTCAGCGTGGCGAAGCGGTTTTCCGGAAACCAGGCGGCGTTGATCTTGAGCAGCGCGATGAAGGGGAAAGACACGCCCAGCCCGACCAGGGTGCGGCCGGCCATGGCCACGCCGAGGCTGTCCGCCTGCGCGAACACGAGGGAGCCGATGCCGGCCACCACGCTGCCCAGTGCCACGATGCGGCGCGGCCCCAACGTGTCAGCCAGCACTCCGGTCGGGATCTGCATCACCATGTAGATCCAGAAATAGGTCGAGGCCAGCGCGCCGAGCGAAGTCGGGCCGACGTTGAAATCGCGCGCCAGTTCGGTGGCGATGGCGGCCGGGGCGGTGCGGTGGAAGAACACCAGCACGTAAGCGGCCGCGAGCAGGCAGAAGGCGGTCCAGCGCAGCCTGATCAGCAGGCGGGTCTGTTCGGGGGAGAGCATCAAAAGGATTCTACGCGGCGGTACAAAAAAACTGCGGCGCCGGAGCGCCGCAGTCAGAGCCATCTGTACCGGCTTGCTCAGTTGTACAGATAGTTGGGCAGCCACATGCCGATGCCCGGGAACAGATAGAGCAGGATCAGCGCGATCACCTGTATGCCCATGAAAGGCATCATGCCGGCGAAGATCTGGTTCAGCGTCACATGCGACGGCGCCACGCCCTTCAGATAGAACGCCGACATCGCGACCGGCGGCGACAGGAAGGCGGTCTGCAGGTTCAGCGCCACGAGCAGGCCGAAGAACAGCGGATCGATGTTGAAGTGCGCCAGCAGCGGAATGAAGATCGGCATGAAGATGACGATGATTTCGGTCCACTCCAGCGGCCAGCCCAGCACGAAGATGATGAACTGCGCGAGGATCATGAACTGGATCGGCGTCAGATCCATCGACAGCACGAACTTTTCCACCAGCTCCTGTCCGCCCAGCAGCGCGAACGCCGCCGAGAAGATGGCGCTGCCCACGAACAGCCAGCACACCATGGCCGAGGTCTTGGCGGTCAGGAACACCGACTCCTTGATCACGCTCATGCTGAGCTGGCCGTAGGCCGCCGCCAGCAGCGCGCCACCGAAGGCGCCGATTGCCGCCGCCTCGGTCGGCGTGGCCAGACCGAACACGATGGTGCCCAGCACCGCCAGGATCAGGATGGCCAGCGGGAAGAAGGACGCCAGCAGCATCTTGAAGATTTCCAGCCGCTCGAAGCTCAGCAGGCCGTAGAACACCGCCAGCAGTGCCACGATCACGCCCACCGCAACCCAGAAGCCCTTGGGTGCCGGCGTTGCCTCCGCACTGGCTGCGGGGGTAGCCGCAGCAGCGGGTTCGGCCGCCGGGGGCGCAGCCTCCTTCGCGACCGGCGCGGCACCCGGCGGCTCGGCCAGGTCGCCCCCTTCCCTGGGCGGCTCCTGCAGACCACCTTCGGCCGGCGGTTCAGCCAGACCACCGTCATCTGCCGGCGGTTCGGCCAGATCGCTGGTGCTCATGCCACTGTCGAAGGATTCGATGCCGGCCGGCAGTTCCTCGACCGCCTTGGGCGCGGTCAGCGAGCTGTGTATCGACGACAGCGCGAAGGCGGCGACGATGAGCGGCAGCAGCGCGATGCCCAGCTGGCCCAGCAGCGTACCGGTGCCGGCGTTGCCGCGCGGCCCCTTCAGCGCGGCCAGCAGCGCCGGCACCGCCTTGCGGCCATAGCGGACTGACACTTCCTTCGCCGCAGCGGGCAATTCGACATGGCGTTCGGACTCGGGCAGCGGCGGCGCCATTTCCGGCTTCAGCTTGGCCACGATGATCACGTACAGCATGTACAGGCCGGCCAGCATCAGACCCGGGAAGAAGGCGCCCGCGTAGAGCTTCACCACCGATACGCCGGCGGTGGCGCCATACACGATGAGCATGACCGAGGGCGGGATCAGGATGCCCAGGCAGCCACCCGCGGTGATCACGCCGGCCGACAGCCGCACGTCGTAGCCCGAGCGCAGCATGGCCGGCAGCGCCAGCAGGCCCATCAGCGTCACCACCGCACCGACGATGCCGGTGGCGGTGGCGAAGATGGCGCAGGTGACCAGCGTGGCCACCGCCAGCGAACCCGGTATGCGGGCCATCGCCAGATGCAGGCTCTTGAACAGTTTCTCGATCAGGTTGGCGCGCTCGACCAGATAGCCCATGAACACGAACAGCGGGATCGAGATCAGCACATCGTTGGTCATGACCGAGAAGGCGCGCTGCACCATCAGGTCCAGCGTCTGCTGGGTGGCGATGTCCGGGTTCTGCATCCGGTAGGCCAGCCAGGAGAACAGCACGCCCATGCCCATCAGCGTGAAGGCGGTCGGAAAGCCCAGCATGATGGCCACCACCACCAGTGCCAGCATGAGCAGACCGAGATGGCCGCCTGTCCATTCGGACGGCGACGGCATCAGGACGGCCGTGGCGACGATGATGATCGCCATCAGGCCGAAGCCGAAACGGAGTTCCTTCTTCATTTCTGGGTGCTCCCGGCAGTGGCGCCCTCGGGCTGGTCGGCATGCACCATGTGGCGCAGCTTGTCGACGTCGACTTCCTCGACGTCCTGGGTGCGGGACGGCCATTCACCGTGCTGGATGCAGACGATGCAGCGCAGGATTTCCACCACGCCCTGCAGCATCAGCGCGGCACCGGACAGCGGGATGATGAATTTGAACGGGTAGATCGGCGGCCCGTCGGACGTCACCGACGAGTGTTCGCGGATGGCCAGCGAATCGTTGAAGAAATCCCAGCCGGCCCAGCACAGCGCCAGCACGCCCGGAATGAAGAACACGAAATACAGGATGAGGTCGAGGATGGCCTGGGTGCGTGGCTCGAAGAAGCCGTACAGCACGTCGCCGCGCACATGGCCGGCGGTGGCCAGCGTGTAGGCGCCGGCCATCATGAACAGGGTTCCGTACAGCATGTAGGTGGCGTCGAACACCCAGGCGTGCGGCGTGTTCAGCGCATAGCGGGAGAACACTTCCCAGGTGATGATCAGCGTCAGCACGACGATGGTCCACGCGAAGGCGTGGCCGACCCAGGTATTGAAACGGTCAACGCCGAGCAGCAGTTTTTGCATGGCAGTCTGCGGACACTTGTCGGTGTCCGTCCTATTCGGTTGGAGTCAAAAAAGCCGGCGTCCCTTTTGGAGACGCCGGCTCGTTTGCAACAGCGCTGGCCTCAGCCCTTCTTCGAGAAGAAGTGCTCGTAGGCCATGCGGTAATTCACCGTGGTGTCGTTCTGCCACTTCGCGGTGCGCTTGGCGAAGGCGCGCTGCGATTCCAGCACTTTCTTGAACATCGGGTTCTCGGCGGCCTTCTTCTCGGTCACCTTGTCCCAGGCGGCCAGCTGCGCCTTCAGGATGGCGTCCGGCGTCTTGTAGAACTTCACGCCCTGCTTTTCCTGCATTTCCTGGTAGGCGGTGGAGTAGCGGTCGATCGCTTTCCACGACATTTCGGCCGAAGCGCCGGGCACCGCATTGGCGATGATGGAACGCAGATCGGCCGGCAGCGACTCCAGACGCTTCTTGTTGAACAGGATTTCGAACTGTTCCGACGCCTGGTGGAAGCTCTGCAGCATGCACACCTTGGACACGTCAGGGAAGCCGAGCACCTGGTCCGAGGCGGCGTTGTTGAATTCGGCCGCATCGAGCAGGCCGCGGTCCATCGCCGGCACGATTTCGCCGCCGGGCAGCGCGTTCACCGACACGCCCAGTTCGGTGAACACATCGATCGACAGGCCGACCGTGCGGTACTTCAGGCCCTTCATGTCCTCGGCCTTGGTGACCGGCTTCTTGAACCAGCCCAGCGGCTGGGTCGGCATCGGGCCGTACATGTAGGACACGACGTCCATGTTCAGGCTCTTGTAGATCTCGTCCAGCAGCGCCTTGCCGCCGCCGAATTCGTGCCAGGCCAGCACCATGTTGCCATCCATGCCGAAAGCCGGGCCGGAGCCCCACAGTGCCAGCGCCGAGTTCTTGCCGTACCAGTAGGCGATCACGCCGTGGCCGCCATCCAGCGTGCCCTTGTTCACCGCGTCCAGCAGGTCGAAGGCCTTCACCACCGAACCGGCGGGCAGCACGTCGATCTTCAGGCGGCCGCCGGACATTTCATTGACCAGCTTGGCGTAGTCCTGCGCGAACTCGTGGAAGATGTCTTTCGCCGGCCAGGTGGACTGGAAGCGCAGCGTGATCGGGGACTGGGCGACGGAAATGCTGGGGAAGGCGATGGCGGCAGTGCCGGCAGCGGTGCCCGCAGCCTTGGCCAGGAACTTGCGACGGGCCGACTGCGTATTGTTCTGGTCAGACATGGATGTAAGCCTCCTCGTGGTGGTGGATGCTTTGCACGGCCCGGCACGGACGGTTGCCCGTACCCGGCACAGCACGAAGCATCGCGATGCTAACCTCGCCCGCAGTCCGCCACAATCCGCAGTGCAGCGTGACAGATGGGTAAAAGAAGACTTTTCCGCTCAGCGGTTTACTTCACCATGCCCCAGGCCTGCAGACGCTGGAAGGCGAACTGGGCCTGGGCGTCCTTCTGACCGCTGCGGATGTAGGCGGCATAGTGCTGGCTGGCCGCGCGCTTGTCCTGCATGGTTTCGTAGGCCACGCCCTTCAGGAACAGCGTGGTGGCGTTGCCCGGCAGCACCTGGTCGTAGGCATTGAAGGCGGCCAGCGCTTCTGGCCCGCGGCCGAGCGCCAGCTTCGATACGCCGCGCTGGTACATCGCCTGGCCTTCGCCGGGATAGATTTCGGTGGCGCGCGAGAAGTGCCGGTCGGCGCTGGCGTATTCCTTCTGTGCCAGCAGACACTTGCCCATCAGCACATTGCCGCAGTAGTCGTCCGGCGCCACCTTCAGTGCCTTGTCGAAGCGGGTTTCCGCTTCGTCCAGCGACTTTTTCGCCATCAGCGATTCGCCTTCCTGCTGCGCCTTGATCGAAGGCGCGATGCGGCGCAGGCCGGCGGTGTGGTCCATGTAGCGCTCGTGTGACAGCGCCTTGCCGCGATAGCTGCCGTAGGCGTCGGTCGCCTCGCGCTGCGCGGTGTCGTAGCGCTCGTCCGACATCGGGTGCGACGAGAACATGGTCTGCAGCAGGCTGGGCTTTTCCTTGTGCTGGCTGCGCAGCATGTCCATCAGGTTCACCATGCCGTCCGGGTTGTAGCCGGCGCGCGTCATGTAATCCAGGCCCAGCGCGTCGGCCTGTCGCTCATCGTTGCGCGAATAGCCGGCCAGCAGCGCGCTGGCGCCGACCTGGCTGGCGATGTTGGCGAGCGGTGCTGCGCCGCGGTAGTCCGACATCGCCACCGCCACATTCACCGCCATCGCGCCGGCCTGGGCAATCATGCCGCGGCCGGCCTGCTTGGCGCTGTGGCGCGCATTGACGTGGCCGGTTTCGTGGCCGAGCAGCGCGGCGAGCTCATCTTCGCTGTCCATGTCCAGCAGGATGCCGCGGGTACAGGCCATGCTGCCGCCGGGAAAGGTGTAGGCGTTGATGTAGTTGGCGTTCACGACGCGTGCGTTGTAGGGCACGTCCGGGCGGTGGGTGTTCTTCGCCAGCGAGCGCTCGACCTCGTTTACATAGCGGTTCAGTTCCGGATCCTGCACTGCGCCGTAGTCGGCCGAGAACTGCTGCGGCGAATGCTTGCGGTCGACGCCGATCTCGTCCTGCTCCGACATGCCGACCAGCACCTGCTGGCCGGTGATCGGATCGGTGGCGCAGCCGGACAGCTGCGGCAGCGTGACGGCGGCACCGGCGATGCCGGACAGCCACAGGAAATCTCGGCGGCTCATTTCGCGGCGGAAGAAGCGGTCATGCGACACGGGTTGTCCTTTCCATTCCTGTTCGGTCTGCAGGCCTCAACGGCTGGGCCGTCCGCTGCGCTGACGCAACAGGATTCAATATTCAAGATCCAAGGCGTCTTCAGGCCGGCTCGGCGTGCTCAACCATCAGCTGCACCCGGCGCACGCCCTGGTATTCGTTGATGTCCAGCCGGTAGGCGGCGTTCACCCGCGGCGGCAGCGGCTCGGCACGGTTGAACCAGATTGCGTCGAACACGTTACCGTCCTTCGCGAGCGACAGCTTCAGGTGCTTGTCCTTCAACAGGCGCTGGTTGCGCACTTCGAAACAGTCGGCGAACACCGGTGGCGGAAAGCCCTGGCCCCAGGTTTCCGCTTCCATCAGGACGGCAGCGTGCAGGTTCATCAGCGACGCTTCCAGTGCGCCGTCGGTCTCTATGGTGCGGGTGAGCGCCGAAGGTTCCACCATGTCCGTCACCGCCTGTTCGAAGGCGTCGCGGAAGCGCTCGAACGCCCGCTCCGGCACGGTCAGGCCGGCCGCCATCGCGTGGCCGCCGAAGCGCAGGATGAGGCCGGGTTCGCGCTTGGACACCAGATCGAGTGCGTCGCGCAGGTGCAGGCCGGGAATCGAGCGGCCGGAGCCCTTGATCTCCCCTTCGTTGCCGCGCGCGAAGGCGATGGTGGGCCGGTGCGCGCGCTCCTTGATGCGCGAGGCGACGATGCCGATCACGCCCTGGTGCCAGTCCGGGTGGAACAGCGCCAGCGACTTCGATTCGCCGATGTCTATCGTCGCCAGCTGCGCTTCCGCCTCTTCCTGCATGCCCTGTTCGATCTCCCGCCGTTCGCGGTTCATCGCGTCCAGCTGCTGCGCCAGCGACAGCGCGCGCGCGAAGTCGTCGGTGATCAGGCATTCGATGCCCAGCGACATGTCGGACAGCCGGCCGGCGGCATTCAGCCGCGGGCCGATGGCGAAACCGAGGTCGAAGGAGGTGGCGCGCTCCGGTTCGCGGCCGGCGGCGGCGAACAGCGCGCGCAGGCCGGGCGTGAGCTTGCCGGAGCGGATGCGCTGCATGCCCTGGGTGACCAGCACCCGGTTGTTGTGATCGAGCTTCACCACGTCGGCCACGGTGCCGAGCGCCACCAGGTCGAGCAGGCTGCCCAGATTCGGTTCCTCGCGGCCGGCGAAGGCGCCGCGCCGGCGCAGTTCGGCGCGCAGCGTCAGCATGACGTAGAACATGACGCCGCAGCCGGCGATGGACTTGCTGGTGAAGCCGCAGCCCGGCTGGTTCGGGTTCACGATCACGTCGGCCAGCGGCAGTTCGTCGCCCGGCAGGTGGTGGTCGGTCACCAGCACCGACATGCCCAGTTCGTTGGCACGTGCCACGCCCTCGACGCTGGCGATGCCGTTGTCCACGGTGATGATGATGTCCGGCTCGGCGTGTGCCGCGAGATCCACGATTTCCGGCGTCAGCCCGTAGCCGTACTCGAAGCGGTTCGGCACCAGATAGCTCACGTTGGCGCCCATCGCCCGCAGCGCGCGGATGCCGATGGCGCAGGCGGTGGCGCCGTCGCAGTCGTAGTCGGCCACGATGAGCAGGCGTGCGTCGGCTTCGATCGCGTCGGCCAGCATCTGTGCCGCATCGTTGGCGCCGGTCAGCGTGTCCGGCGGCAGCAGGGCCTTCAGCGAATAGTCGATCTGGCTGCGGTCCTGCACGCCGCGCGAGGCGTACAGCCGCGCCAGCAGCGGGTGCACGCCCTGCTGTTCCAGCTGGGCATGGCTGCGGGGCGGGATGGGGCGATTGACGATGCAGGTCATGGATGCAGCTTCAGGATTCAAGGTTCAAGGGGCCGGGAGCGACCCCGCCGCGATGGGGCTTCAGCAGGCCGGCGCGAGCGGGCGGCGCCAGATCTTCCACAGATCACGCTTTTCGGTGGTGCAGGCCAGAATACCTTCGTCGCCGCTCAGCGTGACGGTCACCGACTGTACGTCGCCGCGCTTCAGCGCCTGCAGCGCCGGCGCGATCCAGTCGCGCTCCAGCGTCTGCACCGCCTGCAGCCAGGCTTCGGCATCCAGGTAGAGCGCCGGGGCCAGCGCGTCCTGCAGCAGCACCAGATTGCCTTCCTGCAGCGCGATGTCGCGGCGCTCTGGCAAGGGCGCCGCGCGCACGCCGGCGGCGTGCGCCAGACCGTGGGCCAGCGCATCGTCCGCCCACAGCTGCATGCAGGGCAGGGCGGCCTGCACCGGCAGCGTGCCGGCGCCCCAGAACCACAGCGTGTTCAGCGTCGGCCGGCCGGCTTCTTCGCGCGCGGTATTGACCGGGTGGGCGTGGAACAGCATCTGGGTTTCGTTCATCCACTGGCGCAGACGGGCGGCGTCGCGGCCGCTGGGCATGGACGCGTCCAGCTTGCGCCCGAGCGCCGCACCCGGCGGCACGGTGCTGACCGACAGTGGCTCCAGCAGCGCCAGATGGCCGTGCCCACCGGTTGGCAGATGCAGCCAGCCGATATTGGCGAAGTGCGCGTTCCAGGCGGCGGCGAGCGCGGCGGCTTCGTCGGCGTCCGGGCGCACGTCCGGCCGGTCGGTGAGCATGAGCGCGTCGCGCGCGAAGCGCAGGTGGGCGACATCGGCCGCCAGCCAGCAGCGGCTGTCCACCGGCTCACCGCAGCCGGCGCGGCGCAGCGCGCCCAGCGGCGCATCCGGTTTCAGGCCGAACAGGCCGGCCAGCAGATGTTCGGGCGCCGCGGCCGGGCGACGGCTGCGCACCCCGCGTCCGAGCAGCAGCGACAGCGCGGGCGTGGCGGGCGGGGGCAGCGGCGTGGTGGAGGGCCAGAGCAGGCCGGGCAGGACCAGATGCAGTGACATGCGCGAAGTGTACCTGCGTTGCAGTGCCACGGTGCTGTCGGCGCAATCCTGCATGCACGCGCGGGCGCTCCGGTACCATGCCGTCCCCATGAACTACGAAATCCTGCTCGGCCTGCGCTATGTGCGGGCGAAACGGCGCAACGGCTTCATTTCCTTCATTTCCCTCATTTCCACGCTCGGTCTGGCGCTGGGCGTGGCGGCGCTGATCACGGTGCTGTCGGTGATGAACGGTTTCCAGAAGGAGCTGCGCACCCGCATCCTCGGCGTGGCCTCCCACATCCAGGTGACCGGCTACGACAACGAGCTGGCTGGCTGGCAGCAGGTGGCCGACGCAGCGCTGAAGAATCCGGATGTGAAGGCCGCCGCGCCCTACATCAGCGAACAGGCCATGCTGTCTTTCGACCAGACGGTGCGCGGCGCCATGGTGCGCGGCGTGCTGCCGGCGGCCGAGGACGGCGTGGCCGCCTTCAGCCAGCACATGCGCGCCGGCCGGCTGGCCGATCTGCAGCCGGGCGCTTTCGGCATCGTTTTGGGCATCGAACTGGCGCGCGCGCTGCAGGTGCGGGTGGGCGACAAGGTGACGCTGATCGCGCCGCAGGGCCTGGTGACGCCGGCCGCGGTACTGCCGCGGCTCAAGCAGTTCACGGTGGTCGGCGTGTTCGAGGCCGGGCATTTCGAGTACGACGCCAGCCTCGCGCTCATCCACATGCAGGACGCCCAGGCGCTGTACCGGATGGAGGACCGCGTGTCCGGCGTGCGGCTCAAGGTGGCCGACCTGTTCGAGGCGCCGCGGGTGGCGCGGGCGCTGCACGAACAGTTCGCCGGGCAGGAGCTGCTGGTCGGCGACTGGACCCGCCAGCACGCCAACTTCTTCCGCGCCATCGCGATCGAGAAGAACATGATGTTCATCATCCTGTCGCTCATCGTCGCGGTGGCCGCCTTCAACATCGTGTCCATGCTCATCATGGTGGTGACCGACAAGCAGGCCGACATCGCCATCCTGCGCACGCTGGGCGCCAGCCCGGCGTCGATGATGGCGGTGTTCGTGGTGCAGGGTGCGCTGATCGGCGGCTTCGGCCTGCTGCTCGGCGTGGCCGGCGGCGTGCTGCTGGCCGGCAATCTCGACGTGGTGGTGCCGGCCATCGAAAAGATCGCCGGCGTGTCGCTGTGGTCGTCCGAGGTGTACTTCATTCCCGAACTGCCGTCGGAAATCCTGTGGTCCGACGTGATCACCGTAACCGTGATCGGTGGCGTGCTGACGCTGGCCGCCACGCTGTACCCGAGCTGGCGCGCGTCGCGCGTGCAGCCGGCGGAGGCGCTGCGCTATGAGTGACATCGTGTCGACCGAAATCGTGCTGAGCTGCCGCGGGCTGACCAAGGTGTTCCATCAGGGCAAGGTGGAGGTGCCGGTGCTGGCCGGTGTCGACCTGCAGGTGGCGCGCGGCGAGCGGGTGGCCATCGTCGGCGCCAGCGGCTCGGGAAAAAGCACGCTGCTGCATCTGCTCGGCGGGCTGGACGTGCCGAGTGCCGGCCGCGTGGCGCTGCAGGGACAGGACTATTCCTCGCTCGGCGAGGCAGCGCGGGGCGCGCTGCGCAACCGCGCGCTGGGCTTCGTGTACCAGTTCCACCATCTGCTGGCCGAGTTTTCGGCGCTGGACAACGTGGCGATGCCGCTGATGATCCGCCGCCAGACCCGCGCCCAGGCGCGCGAGGCGGCGGCGGCCATGCTGGCCGAGGTCGGTCTGGCGCACCGGGTGGAGCACCAGCCGGGTGAGCTGTCCGGCGGCGAGCGTCAGCGGGTGGCCATCGCCCGTGCGCTGGTGACCCAGCCGGCCTGCGTGCTGGCCGACGAACCGACCGGCAATCTGGACAGCCGCACCGCCGGTGCCGTGTTCGATCTCATGCTCGAACTGAGCCGTACCCGCGGCACCAGCTTCGTCATCGTCACCCACGACGAGCGGCTGGCGGCGCGCACCGACCGTACGGTCCGGCTGGTGGACGGGCGGCTGGGCTAGCCTCAGGCCTCGCCCAGCAGCGCGGCCCGGACCTCCGGCGTGCAGCAGGCGGCGAGGCGGGCGTCCAGCGCGGTACGGAAGGTTGCGCTGCACGGGCCGCCGAGCGCGATCCGTATCTGCATGCGCAGTTCGTCGAGCGCGGCCCATTCCTCGTCGCTGATCAGCACGCGGGTATCCGGCGCGCGACGAGTGCGGTCGTCCAGATCGCCGTTGAAACGGCGGTACAGATCCAGCTTGTCCCGGGTCAGCATGAGCGGGCTTTCCGCGACTCGGCGCGGCGCTGCCAGGCGCGTACCAGGTGCCAGCGCCACAGCCCGAGTACCGCGACATAGCCGAGGGCGGCCAGCGTGAGCGCGAGCAGCGGCAGGCCGATCAGGAGCGGTTCGCCCAGCGCCATGAACCAGGTGACCAGTGCGTCCATCCAGTCGGCGAAGCCGGCGTCGTCCGGAATGTGCGGTGCGCTGAAGCGCGCGCCGGCCGGCAGCGTCATGCCCAGCAGCGGCATCACCGCCCGGCCGTAGGCCCAGGCCACCGCGTAAAGCGGCACGATGGTGAGCGGATTGGTATAGAAGGTGACCAGCATGGCCAGCGGCAGGTTCACCCGCAGCAGCACCGACAGCAGGGCCGCCCCCAGCATCTGCAGCGGCCCCGGTATCAGCCCGGAAAACAGCCCGACCGCCACGCCGCCGGCACAGCTGTGCCGGTTCAGCCGCCACAGCCGCGGATGCCCCAGGCTGTCGGCGAAGGGCGCCAGCCAGCGGTTGCGGCGCAGGCTGTCGCTGTCGGGAAGGTAGTTGCGTATCAGTTTTTTCATGCGGGCGATCGGTCCGGGCGCGTCGAGCGTACCGGTTGAGGACAGGCGGCGCCAGCCGGGGTTTCATCCGCCCGGCACAGGTCATCCGGATGCCGGGCGGATTTTTCTCCGGTTTATTCGAATGGAATTTTCGGCGCAATAATGCGGCATGCTGCCGCCGCTCACGTTCGCCCTGCTCATCGCCTGTCTGCTTGCGTCACGACTGCCGCAGCTGCCGGCGCCCGGCGTTCTGGCCGGGCTGGGTGTGCTGGCGCTGCTGCCCGCCGCGTACTGGCGGCGCTCAGCAGGGGCGCGCTTCGTGTCGGTGCTGTTCGGCGGCTTCTGTCTGGCGGCCGGCTGGGGGCATGTGCAGCTCGCCGACCGTCTGGCGCCTGCGCTGGAAGGCCAGGACATCGACCTGAGCGGCGTGGTGGTGAGCCTGCCGGTGCGCATCGAGCGCGGCCGGCGCTTCGAGTTCGCGGTCGATGTGCCGCCGCCGGGCGTGCCGTCGCGGCTGATGCTGAACTGGTATGACGGCCGCCGCAGCGAGCAGGGCGAGCACGGCGACGCCGAGCCGGTGGCCGCACCGTCCCTGCCGGCGGGCAGCCGCTGGCAGTTGCGGGTGAGGCTGAAGCGCCCGCACGGCAACATGAACCCGCACGGTTTCGATTACGAAGGCTGGCTGTTTGCGCGCGGCATCGGCGCCACCGGGCAGGTGCGGGCCAGCCTGCCGCCCCGCATGCTCAGCGCCGAGGCGGCCGGGTTCGAGCCGGCGGTACAGCGGCTGCGCGCATCGGTGCGCAGCCGCTTCGAGCACGCGCTCGGCGTCGATGGGGAGGCCGCGGACGCCGCACCCTGGGCCGGCGTGCTGATCGCGCTGGCCATCGGCGAACAGCGCGCCATCCCGACCGCCCAGTGGACGCTGTTCGAGCGTGCCGGCCTGACCCATCTGGTGTCGATTTCCGGCCTGCACATCACCATGGTCGCTGCACTGGCCGGCGGGCTGTGCGCCGCGCTGTGGCGACGGGTGCCGGCGCTCGCCTTGCGGCTGCCGGCCCAGCGCGCCGGGGTTGCTGCCGGACTGGTTGCGGCGTTGGCCTACTGCCTGCTGGCCGGTTTCGGCATACCGGCACAGCGCACCTTCATCATGCTGGCGGTCGGGGCGTTCGCGCTCTGGCGCGGCCGCTTCGCGTCACCGGCGGATGCGCTGGCCCTGGCGCTGTGCGCGGTGCTGCTGGCCCACCCGCTGGCGGTGATCGACGCCGGTTTCTGGCTGTCCTTCTGCGCGGTCGCACTGCTGTTCTATGCGGTCGCCGGCGATGTCGGGATGGCGGCCGGGCCGGTACGGCGCTGGCTGCGCGCACAGGCCGCGATCACGATCGGGCTGGCACCGCTCACGCTGGCACTGTTCGGCCGGGTGTCGCTGATCGCGCCGCTGGCCAACCTGATCGCCATACCGGTGGTGAGCGCGCTGGTCACGCCGCTGGTGCTGCTGGCGGTGGTGCTGCCCTTCGATCCGTTGCTGTGGCTGGCCCACGCGCTGACCGCGTGGCTAATGGCGGGTATCGCCTGGCTGACCGCGCCCGACTGGGCGCTGTGGCAGAGCGCTGCGCCACCGGTGTGGGCGGTCGTCGCGGCCGGGCTTGGTGCGCTCTGCCTGCTGGCGCCGCCCGGCTGGACAGGGCGCGCGCTGGCGCTGCCGCTGATGCTGCCGGTGCTGTGGGTACAGCCCGAGCGACCGCTGCATGGCGACATGGTGGTGACCGTGCTCGACGTTGGCCAGGGGCTGGCGGTGCATGTGCAGACCGCCGGCCACGACCTGCTGTTCGACACCGGCCCGCGCTACGGCGCCGAAGCCGATGCCGGCGAACGGCTGGTGCTGCCCTATCTGCGCGCCGTCGGCGTCCGACGGCTGCACACGCTGGTGGTGAGCCATGCCGACAGCGACCACTCGGGCGGTGCGGCGTCGGTGCTGGAGGGGCTGACGGTCGAACAGGTGCTGTCCTCGGTGCCGGCACACGACGCACTGCGGCTGCGCCGGCCGGACACCGTCGACTGCGCCGCCGGCCAGACCTGGCAGCTCGATGGTGTGCGCTTCGCTGTGCTGCACCCGCCGCCCGGCGCGGTAGAGCGGGGCGCGCGTTCGAGCAATGCGCTGTCCTGCGTGCTGCGCATCGACGCCGCTCACGGCAGCGCCCTCATCACCGGCGACCTGCTGGCCGATGGCGAGGCGGCGCTGGTCGCGGCCGGTGCGCCGCTGGCGGCCGACCTGCTGGTGACGCCGCATCACGGCAGCCGCACTTCGTCGACCGAGCCCTTCGTGCAGGCGGTAAGCGCACGTGAGGCGGTGCACGCCATGGGCTACCGCAACCGCTTCAGGCATCCGCACCCGGCGGTGGTCGCGCGTTACGAGGCGGCCGCCACCGTACAGCGGCGCAGCGACCGCGATGGCGCGCTGCGCTACCGCTTCGCCGCCACCGGTCTGATCATCGAAAGCAGCCGCGAACGCGATGCGCGCTACTGGCACAATGGGTTTTAGGGGCTAGGGGCTGGGGACCAGGGGGCGATATGGGCGTGATCGACAAGGTGGCGGGGTGGTTCGGGCGGGCGCGGGTGAGCGAACAGCCACGGCTGCTGCAGGTGCAGTGCGCGAACCCGAAAGGGCTTCACCGCATGGCCTACGCGGAGTGGGGCGACCCGGACAATCCGCGCGTGCTGCTGTGCGTGCACGGACTGACCCGGGTCGGTCGCGATTTCGATTTCCTCGCCCAGCGCCTGTCCGCGCATTACCGCGTGGTGTGTCCGGACGTGGTGGGGCGCGGCCGCAGCGACTGGCTGCCGGACGCCGCCGGCTATGGCGTGCCGCAGTACGTCGGCGACATGGTCACGCTGATCGCCCGGCTGGGCGTGGAGCGGGTGCACTGGTTCGGCACCTCGATGGGCGGGCTGATCGGCATGGCGCTGGCCGCGCTGCCGGATACGCCCATCACCCGCATGGTGCTGAACGACGTCGGCCCGGTGGTGACCGCGGTCAGCCTGCGCCGCATCGCCGAATACGTCGGCAAGGCGCCGAAATTCGCGTCGCTGGACGAGGCCGAGCGTTACATCCGCGTGGTCAGCGCGCCTTTCGGGCCGCTGACCGACGCACAGTGGCGCCATCTCACCGTACACTCCACCCGGCCGCGGCGTGACGGCGACCCGGGCTATGAAATGGGCTACGACCCGGACATCGGCAAGCCGCTGGCCGCGATGCAGTTCCTCGGCGACATCGAGCTGTGGAGCCTGTACGACGCGATACGCTGCCCGACCCTGTGCGTGCGCGGCGCAGAATCTGACCTGATCACCCGCGATACGCTGGCGCAGATGGCGGAGCGCGGCCCGAAGGCGCGCACGCTCGAAATACCCGGTGTCGGTCACGCGCCGATGTTCATGGACATCGCGCAGACCGCGCCGATCCAACAATTCCTGCTGGAAGACACGGTTTCATGAACAAGGACGAAGTCATCGCCACTACCCGGCACTGGCTGGAAAAGGCGGTCATCGGGCTCAATCTGTGCCCGTTCGCCAAGGCGGTGTATGTGAAGGAACAGGTGCGCTACGTGGTGAGCGAGGCGAAGCACCTCGACGGCCTGCTGGAAGACATCGACCGCGAGATCGACTTCCTGGCTGCGGCCGATCCGGCCGCGGTCGATACCACGCTCATCATGCACGCCTCGCTGCTGGAGGATTTCCTCGATTTCAACGACTTCCTCGACATCGTGGACGAGGCGGTCAGCGAACAGGGGCACGAGGGCGTCATCCAGGTGGCGGCTTTCCACCCGCAGTGGCAGTTCGCCGACACCGAGCCGGACGACATCGGCAACTACACCAATCGCGCGCCTTTCCCGACCATCCATCTGCTGCGCGAAGCCAGCGTCACGCGCGCGGTCGATGCCTTCCCGGAAGCGGAAAGTATCTACGAGCGCAATATCGAAACGCTGAACCGGCTCGGCCTGGACGGCTGGCGCGCGCTCGGCCTGCCGGACGGCAGCCGCCGCCCGGGCTGAGACGACCCGGTCGGGTCGCCACCGTTTCAGTCGAATTCCGACTCCGCGTCCAGTGCCGCGCTGAGCGCGGCCCAGTCGCAGGTCTGGTGATGCAGGCCGCCGGCGGTCGGAATGTCGATCGCGAACACCTTGCCGTCCGCGCTCAGCAGGCCGGTGCCATGCAGCGCCGGGCCATCCGGCTGCGCCGGGTCGCGCACCACCACCTTCAGCGGGCGGCCGGGTACGGCGGATTCGAGGCGCAGGCGGTTGGAGTGATTGCTCAGATCGACGATGTAGTCGGTGGTGCAGGCCGTGCTCATGACGTCCTCCCGTTCAACGTGGGCCAGGGGCCGTCCGGCGTGCAGCGATCCGGACAGGGCACTCAGGTCCGGGGTGAAGCTTTCCGGACTAAGCACTCTGGTCCGGGATGAAGCTTTCCGGACAAGGCAGGCAGAAACCGTGCAGCGATGCGTTCAATCTAGCACCGTACGCCGTCATCGTGCGTGTCGTATCAGGCAGCGATGGAGGCTACGGTGCCCGCTGGCGACGTGCGGCCGGGCGTGGCGGCGCGCGCCAGAGGCATGTCGATCACGAAGCGCGCACCTCCGTCCGGCCCCGATTCGGCACGTATGCGGCCGCCGTGGCGCGACACGATGCGCGCCACGATGGCCAGTCCGGCGCCCACGCCCGGATGTTCGCTGGCCGGGTGCAGCCGCTCGAACACCCGGAACATGCGGTGTGCCTGCGCCGGGTCGAAACCCGGGCCGTTGTCGCTTACCGCATAGCAGGCGCGATTGCCCTCGACCCAGCCGTCTACGCGTATTTCGCTGACCGTCTGGCTGCGCGAGAACTTCAGCGCGTTGTCGATCAGGTTCTGCCATACCTGCCTGAACAGCACCGGATCGGCCAGCGTTTCCGGCAGCGGGGCGATATCCACCCGCACCTGACTGTCGTCGCGATAGCCCGGATGGGCCGCCACCACGTCGCGCACCAGCAGGCCCGGATTGACGCGCTGCACTTCGGGCGACTTGCTGCCGATGCGCGAGAAATCGAGCACCGCGTCGATCAGTTCGCCCATGCGCTGGGTGTTGGCGAGGATGCGGTCGAGGCAGACGCGCTGGTCCGGCGGCAGGGCTTCGCCGGCCTCTTCGAGCAGGATGCGCGAAAAGCCGTCGATCGCGCGCAGCGGGGTGCGCAGGTCGTGTGCGCACGAGTAGCCGAAGGCCGACAGGTCGTCGTTGAGCTGGCGCAGTTCCAGCGTGCGGGCGGCCACTCGCTCTTCCAGATGTTCGTTCGCCTCCAGCAGCCGGCGCTCGGACGCCTCGAGCGCGATCAGCGTGCGTGCCTGTTTCAGCGTGGCGCGGCGCAGTTCCAGCTGAGATACGACATGGCGGGCCAGCGCGGCCAGCGCTTCGCGCTGCGCGCCGGTCAGCGTGCGGGCCACGCGGTCGGCCACGCACAGCGCGCCGACTGCGTGGCCTTCCGGCGTGATCAGCGGCGCACCGGCGTAGAAGCGGATGTGCGGCGCACCGGTCACCAGCGGGTTGTCGGCGAAGCGCTCATCGGCGTGGGTGTCCTCGATCACGAACACTTCGCGCTGGGCGATGGCGTGGCCGCACAGCGCAATGTCGCGCGGCGTTTCGTGCGGGCCGCGGTCGCTGCGCGCCTTGAACCACTGGCGGTCGCGGTCGACCAGGCTGATATAGGCCAGCGGCGTGCCGCACAGTTGCGTGGCCAGCAGCACGAAGTCGTCGTACAGCGGCTCGCGGTCGGTGTCGAGAATGGCGTATTCGGCCAGCGCCGCGAGGCGGGCGCTTTCGTCGGGCAGAGCGGGGGCAGGCAGATAGGTCATGGCGGCGGGGCTGTTCTTGGTGTTCTGTACCGATGCGCGGCCGGGTTCTCGGGCCGGACACCGGGTCGTCGAGCGACAGGGGCGGATGATGCAGTGACCATTTGGACTTGATCTTGATCGCGGACAAGATTCATGTACGGAACATCTTCTGTACGTGATCCGCCGTGACGCCTGCGGCGTCTCCCGCACATGCGGCATCATGCGGGCGGGCCGCAGTGCCCTGGCCCCTCACACGTCCGATCCTGTCTCCCTGACCGCCATGCCGCCGGCTGCCATGCCAGATTCCCCGATGCTGGACATTCTTTTCCGCGACGACTTCATGGTCGCCATCGACAAGCCGTCCGGTTTGCTGGTGCATCGCACCACGCTCGACCGCCACGAAACCGAATTCGCGGTGCAGCGGCTGCGTGACCAGATCGGGCAGCGGGTGTGGCCGGTGCACCGGCTGGACCGTGGCACTTCAGGCGTGCTGGTGTTCGCGCTGAACCCGGAGGCCGCTCATGCGCTGGCGCAGCAGTTCGCGGCGCATCTGCCCGCCAAGCGCTATCTGGCGGTGGTGCGCGGGCATCCGCCGGAAGCGGGTGACATCGATCACCCGCTGCGCCGCATCGACGACGCAATCGACCCGCGCGCCGCGCGCGAGGGCGCAGAACCGGTGGCTGCCCAGCCGGCGCTCACCCGCTACCGCCGGCGGGCGGTGGCCGAAATGCCGGTGGCCATCGACCGCTATCCGGCCAGCCGCTACGCACTGGTCGAGGCGATGCCGCTGACCGGCCGCACCCACCAGATACGTCGCCATCTGAAGCACATCGCCCACCCCATCATCGGCGACGCCACCTACGGCAAGGGCGCGCACAACCGCTATGTCGCCACCCTGTGCGACGAGCCCCGCCTGCTGCTCGCCTGTATACATATGCATATCCGCCACCCGGTCAGCGGCGAGGACATCGCACTGCGCTGCCGGCCCGGCAACGCCTTCGAGCAGCTGGCGCAGGTGTTCGGGTGGGATGCCGCGCTGCTGAGCCCGGCATGAGTGGTGGTGCAGAGATGAAGTGCGGCGGTGGGATGAAAGCTGCATCGCGGCGAGGGCGCCGCTCCCACGATCCTGTGACAGGCAGTGCGGATCCGCCTGACCGGTTCGCGCCTGAATAGTCCGTTCGGACTATCCGCGCGAATATTTCATGTCATGGCAAGGACACGTTGGGCCGGGAGAATCCGGCCTGAATTTTTCCCGCCCTGCCATGAAAAAAATCATTGCCCTTGGCGCCCTTGCGGCGCTCGCACCTTCCTTTGCCAACGCCTGGTGGGACCAGGCGTGGACCGCCCGTCGCACCGTCACGCTGGACACCTCCGCCACCGGCGTCACCATCGCTGCGCCGCAGTCTTCGGTGCCAGTCGTGGTGCGCCTGCACAGCGGCAACTTCGATTTCACTGCTGCGAAGGAGGATGGCTCGGATCTGCGTTTTGTCGCTGGCGACGACAAGACGGTGATCAAGCACCATGTCGAGCGCTACGACAGCCTGAACGAGCTTGCGGTTGTGTGGGTGCAGGTGCCGCTGGTGGCGCCCGGTCAGGACAAGACCACCGTCTACGCCTATTTCGGCAATGCCGCGGTTGGTGGCGCGCAGGACAGCAAGGCCAGCTATGACGCCTCGACCGTCGGTGTCTGGCATTTCGCCGAGTCGGCGCCGCTGGCAGATGCTTCGGTCAGCGCGCTGAGCGCCACCGGTAGCGTGAATATCCAGAAGGCCGCACTGTTGGGCGACGCGGCCATCTTCGCCGGCAGCCCGCTGCGCGTGCCGGCCTCGCCAGCGCTTGCGACCAGCGCGGGTGGTGCGTGGACGATGTCGGCCTGGATCAAGCCGGCCGGCGCACAGCAGGCGACGCTGTATGCGCAGGGTACGCTGACGGTGAAGGTCGACGGCAGCGCGTTCGCGCTCGATGTGGCCGGCACCCGTGTGGCCGGTGGCACGCTGAAGGCAGGCGCTTGGCAGCACGTCGCGGCCACGGTCGGTGGCGGTAAGGCCACGCTGTATGTCGACGGCCAGCCGGTCGGCAGCGCTGACGCCGCACTGCCGGCGGGGCAGGCTGAGGTCGTGATCGGTGACGCCTACAGCGGCGAACTGGACGAGCTGCAACTGGCAAACACGGTGCGCAGTGCAGACTGGATCAAGCTGGCCTCCGCCGGACAGGGTGCGGACAGCACCTTCGTCAGCGTGCGCGAAGACGCGGCGGGCGGCGAAGAGGGCGGCCACAACTACTTCGGCATCCTGATCGACAACCTCACGGTTGATGCCTGGGTGGTCATCGTCATCCTCGCGGTCATGTTCGTCATCAGCTGCTGGGTGATGATTGCCAAGGCCCTCCTGGTCGGTCGCATCGACGGCGACAACCGCGCCTTCCTGCAGCGCTTCCGTGGCGCTAGCGTCGACTTCCTGAAGCTGGATCAGGGCGCTGTACACAAGAGCTCGTCGCTGTTCCGCCTGTACGGTGCGGGCCTGAGGGAAATCCGCAAGCGCTTCGACGTGCAGGGTGAAGCCGCCGGTCTGACCGGTGCCTCGATGGACGCGATCAAGGCGTCGATCGACGCCGATCTGGTACGCGAATCGCACAAGCTCAACTCGCAGATGGTGCTGCTCACCATCGCGATTTCGGGCGGTCCCTTCCTTGGCCTGCTCGGTACCGTGGTCGGCGTCATGATCACCTTTGCCGCCATCGCGGCGGCGGGCGACGTGAATGTGAACGCCATCGCGCCGGGCATCGCCGCCGCCCTGCTGGCCACCGTGGCCGGCCTCGCGGTCGCGATTCCGGCGCTGTTCGGCTACAACTACCTCGCGGCGCGCATCAAGAACATCAGCGCCGACATGCAGATCTTCGTCGACGAGTTCATTACCCGCGTCGCCGAAGTGCACGGCCGATAAGGGCAGCAGCGCGCCATGTCCGCCGACGTAAAGGGAGAGAACCAGCCCTACGACGAGATCAACGTCACCCCGATGCTTGATCTCGCCTACGTGCTGCTGGTGGTGTTCATCATCATGACCACCGCCTCGGTGCAGGGCGTCAAGGTCGATGCGCCGCAGACGCGCACCACCGCCTCGCTGGCCAAGCCCCAGACCAAGGCCATCACCATCACCGCTGCCGGCGACGTCTATCTGGATGCCTATCCGGTCGACATGGCCACGCTGGAAGCCCGGCTCGCGCAGTACAAGGGCGCCAACCCGGCGCTGCCGGTGGTGCTCAAGGGCGACGCTGCCGCGCACTACGAGAAGGTGTCGGCGGTGCTGGAAATCTGCAAGCGGCTGGACATCACCGAAGTCGGTCTGGTGACCAAGAAGGTGGCCGGCTGATGCCGCGCGGATGACACACAGCCATGCAGATCAATACCGAAGCCAAACCCTACGACTCGATCAACGTCACGCCCATGCTGGATCTGGCCTACGTGCTGCTGGTCGTGTTCATCCTGATGACCACTGCCGGCGTGCAGGGGCTGACGATGACGCTGCCCAAGCCGTCGAACAAGCCGAGCACCGAACAACATGAAGTGAAGATCGTGCAGGTGATGGAAAGCGGCGCGCTGATGGTCAATGGCGTCGGCGTGACGCTGGACCAGCTCGAAGGCCAGCTCGATGCCGCGCGCGCGCGTGATCCGAAATTCAGCGTGATGATCCGTGGCGAGGCGCGTGCGCCTTACAACGGCGTCATCCAGGTGGTCGATCTGGTCAATCGCATGGGCATCGCCAACGTCGGCCTCATCACTTCGCGGATCGGCACCTGATGGGCGCGCTCGCGGAAGATTCGGTCGAGCTGTCGCGCGGCACGCGCGCGCTGCGCTTCGTCGCGCTGGCGGTGGGCGTGGCGCTGCTGGTGGCGGCCGGCATGTGGCTGAAGGATCTGTTCTCCAAGCCGTCGGCGCCGACCCGTCAGGTGACGAAGATTTCCATCATTCCGGACACGCCGCCGCCCCCGCCTCCGCCGCCGAAGGAAGAGAAGCGGCCGGAGCCGAAGGAAACGAAGGAAGTGAAGGTCGAGCAGCCGAAGCAGGTCGAGGCGCCGCCGCAGCAGGCCGAACAGCTGAAGATGGAAGGCGCTGCCGGCGATGGCCCCAGTCCCTTCGCTGCTGGCAGTGTGGCCAACGAGTACAAGGGCGGCGACGTCGGTACTACGGTCGGCGGTGCGCCGCAGGTGAAGTCCAACCGCATGCAGTTCGCCTTCTTCACCAGTGCGCTGCAGCGGCACATCCAGGACGAACTGGCCCGCAACAAGGACATCAAGCAGCTCGACTACCGCGTGCCGGTCGCCATCTGGCTGGCGCGCGACGGCAGCGTGCAGCGCGCCGAGCTGGCCGGTTCCACAGGCGATGACAAGACCGACGCCGCGCTCAGTGCAGCGCTGGCCCAGATGCGACCCTTCCGGGAAGCGCCGCCCGCCGACATGCCCCAACCGGTGCGCCTGCGCATCAGCAACCGCATGACCGGTTGAGCACACCCACACACGACACTCCGGACCGAAGTGATGAAGAAAGCACTGCTCCCGCTCGCGCTCGCCTCGCTGTGCGCACTGCCCGCACAGGCGGACGAAGGCGCGTCCATCGACACGTTGCGCCAGACCACGCTGAACCTGATCGACGCCCTGGTCGACACCGGCGTGCTCACCCGCGACAAGGCGGACGAACTGATCAGGGCCGCCGAAGCCAAAGCCGCGAAAACCGCGGCCAGGGTGAAGAAGGACAGCACGGTGCGGGTGCAGTACGTGCCGGAATCGGTGAAGGCCGAAATCCGCGAGCAGCTGAAGCAGGAAGTGCTGGCGCAGGCCCGCACCGAAGGCTGGGCCACGCCGAACGCGATTCCCGAATGGACCGAGCGGATCAGGATCGAGGGCGATCTGCGGGTGCGCATGCAGGAAGACAGCTTCCCCAAGGGCAACAGCCCGATCGCCAGCTATGCACCGGGTGCGGCCGGCAATCCGGCGGCGACCAATCCGGACTTTCCGCTCGGCACGCGCTTTCCGGCCGGTGTCGGCCTTGATGACAACGGCTTCCCGACCGGCAATGCGTCGGACGACGTGAACCGCCTGCGTCTGCGCGCCCGGCTCGGTGTGCTGGCCAAGATCAACGATACGGTCAGCGCCGGCTTCCGCTTCACCACCGGCAACGTGACCGACCGGGTATCGACCAACCAGACCCTGGGCAGCAATTTCAACAAGTACAGCTTCCTGGTCGACCGCGCTTACATGAAGTTCGATCCGGTGGAATGGGCGTCCTTCAGCGGCGGCCGCATTCCGAACCCCTGGTTCGCGACCGATCTGGTGTGGGATGAGGACCTGAATTTCGATGGCATCGCGGTGAACCTGCGCAACGTCACGATGACCCAGGCGCTGCGCCCCTTCGCCACCGCCGGCTGGTTTCCGCTGCGCGCCGACAGCCCGCCGAACGCCGACAAGCAGTGGCTGGCCGGCGCGCAGATCGGCGCCGAGTACGACCTCAACGGCAGCACCCGTCTGCGCGTGGGTCTGGCCAAGTATCACTACAGCCGGCTGGAGGCGCGTACCGACACCCGCTTCGACCTGACCGGTGCGCTGCCGGGCTATGGCGGGTACGAACATTCGTCCGCGCTGCGCCAGAAGGGCAACACCCTGGTGCGCACCAACAGCCCGCTGGACGCGAATGGCGCGCCGATCTACGGCCTGGCGTCGAAGTTCGAGCCGTGGGTGATCACCGCCACCGCCGATCTGGCCCATTTCGACCCGGTGCATGTGCTGCTGTCCGCCGAATACGTGAAGAACACCGGCTTCGACCGTGCCGACATCCTGCGTCGAACCGGCCTCAACCTGACCGACGGCAAGGACACCGCTTGGCACGTGCGGCTGGCAGTCGGCATGCCTTCGGTCCGTCTGGCCGAAGACTGGCAGGTGTTCGCGTCCTACAAGTACATCGGTTCCGATTCGGTGGTCGATGGCTTCACCGATTCCGACTTCGGTCTCGGCGGCACCAACCTGAAGGGCTTCGTCATCGGCGGCAGCTACGGCCTTTACCGCGATACCGCGGTCGGCCTGCGCTGGTACTCGGCCCGCAACATCCACGGCATGACCTACGACCCGACCGTGATCGCCGGTCAGCGCTACGAGGTCGACACCGTCATGCTCGACATGAATGTGAGGTTCTGAGCATGAAGCACCTCGTACTGATGCTGTCGCTGCTGCTGACCGCGGGCGCGGTGGCCGCGCAGGAGAAGCCGTCGCGCGAGCAGGAACAGCTGCGCCGGCTGCGCGCCCAGGCGCAACAGCTGCAGCAGTCGCTGGCGGCCGAGCAACAGGCGCGCCAGGGCGCCGAGACCGAACTGAAGGTTCTGAAAGGTGCACAGGTTGATGAGCTCGAAAAGCTCGGTGCCGAAGCACGGGCCGCGCGCGGCAGCGCACAGGCGTCGCGCCGGCAGATCGAACAGCTGGAAAAGGATCTGGCGGCCGAGCGGCAGGCACGTGAGCAGTCGGCGCTCCAGGCCGAACAGCTGAGCCAGCGTCTGACCGAGCGCGAACGCGAGCTGAACGAGGCGCGCAACACGCTGGCCGGCACCGGCCGCGATCTCGAACAGTCGCGGGTGAAGGCAGAGCAGTCAGCCACCCGTCTCGCCCAGTGCGAGAAGGACAACCGCGCGCTCTACGGCACCGGCATCGAGGTGCTCGAGCACTACCGCAATCGCACGCTGGGCGAACGCATCGGACAGTCCGAGCCGTTCGCGCAGACCGCGCGGGTGAAGCTCGAAAACCTGATCGAAACCTGGCGTGACCGTCTGGACGAAGCGCGTCTGGTCACTGCGCCGTCACGCTGATGACCGACGCGGATGTCCGGGGTGTTGTCGCGCGGCTCATTCCGGAAACGCCTGTTCTGCGCAGATCTCCGCTCCGCGGCTCATTTCAGGATGAGCCGTTCGGCTCATCTCAAGGGTCCGGCAGTGAAACAGGGTTGTCATCGTCCGTCGATAACTTGCCGGAGGAATATCGGACGGAATTTCTTACAGCGCATGGTCCGTTCGGCTCATTCAACGCGTCTGCCGTGCAGCGGTTGATGTAACGCGCGGCCGTCACGCTTCGATTCGCTTCCTCGTGGAGCAGGGAGGTTCGGAGTGCATCCCGGAATCCACCCACGACTTAACTTTCTGGAGATATTCAATGTTCAAGACCAAACTGATTGCTGCGGCAATTGCGCTGGGCGTTTCGGGCTTTGCCAATGCATCTATCACTGCAACCGACACCGGCAATGCAGAATTCGTGTTCTCGGCCTACGACAGCGCGGCAGGCAAGGGTTACACCTACGACCTGTCCGACCTTGGCTGGGATGACATCTTCGGCGACAACGTTCGCACGAACAGCATCATCGGTTCGCTGAACACGACGGCCGCTATCGGTACCACGCTGGTTGCCAAGCCGGCGAACGGCATCCTGTTTGACATAGCTCTGCCGTCGTTCTCGACCTTCCTCGAAGGCGCCAATGCGAGCAATCTTAAGTGGAACCTGGTTTCTGCTGAGAACGCAGGCATCCGCCGGATCATTCAGACCGTTTCGACCGACCCGTCGGCCCCGCTGACCAACGCCGCGGTCATTACCTCGGTTGCCAACTTCAATAACTACATTGGCGGTGTTAACGGCAAAGGTACGAACGTCGGTGGTCAAGTCCTGAGCGATGGCTACGCGCTGACCACCTCGGCTGACGGTGTGTCCTACGCGGGTGGCATCGGCTCCAATTTCGGCGGCCCGGGCTACTCCTCGACTGGTGGCGTGAATGATGTTCTGTCGCTGTGGGTTTTCGGTTCGACCGCCACCACCTCAAACCAGAATGCCGGTCGCGTTGCTCAGCTGCTTACCGCAGATGGTCAGGAAGTGATCGCCCGTGTCTACAGCGGTGCCGACGGCTATCACCTGCAGGTTGCCCTTGCTCCGGTTCCGGAACCGGAGACCTACGCGATGCTGCTGGCCGGTCTGGGCCTGCTGGGTTTCGCTGCTCGTCGCAAGAACGTCTGATCGTCTTTTTACCGGCGGCCGCACCGGGTGCGACCGCCCACGCCTGAATTCCTGGAGATACTCATGCAACTGAAGAAGATCGCTTTCGCCGTCGCCGCCATGGCTGCCGGCTTCGCCGCTCAGGCCGCTGGCACCGTCAGCATCGGTGGTGTGGCGCACAACGTCGTGTATCTGTCCGGCGCCTCGGCTCCCGACAACTTCCTGGCCGACATCGCCGAAGGCATGATGACCGGCGTCACCCACTACAGCGCCAGCAACTACAAGGCCTTTGCCGGTTCGGCCAACGGCATTCCGGGCGTGACCAACGGCACCAAGGTGCTGTTCATCAAGCGTTCGGCCGGCGGTTCGGCTTTCGGCGTCGGCCCGGTGGCCCGTGCCCAGCGCGTCAAGACCATCGACGTGACCAACTGCACCAGCGGCGCCGGCACCAAGGCCAGCCCCTTCGTGTGCGCGATCACTGGCGCAGACCCGGGCGAAGCCAACCACGCACTGGCCACCAACGCCGGTCTGGTGCCTGACTTTGGCATTTCCGACGTTGAGCCGGCCATGTTCCAGGAGCCGTACAACACCGAGAACGACACGGCTGCCCTCTCTGCCGACGAAGTGGCCCGCCTCTCGGTCCAGCCGGTCAACCAGCTGATGATGGGTCTGGCCGCCACCAACACGCTGCCGGCGTCGACTCACCTGTCGCGTGCCGTGTATGGCGCCATGCTGAATGGCCAGGTGCAGACCTGGGACCAGGTTGATCCGTCGCTGGACGGCGATGTGGCCGTGTGCCGTCGTTCGGAAGGTTCGGGCACCCAGACCTCGTACAACTGGTTCTTCGGCAACTTCCCGTGTTCGGCCAACGAATTTGGTTCAGTGGCTCCGGCTCGCATGAGCGACAGCGCTGGCTACAAGGTGGCGGGTTCGGGTACCACCGCCGATCCGTACATCATCGACGCGAGCGCCGGCTACACCGTGATCGAGAACGCCTCGTCCGGCAACGTCCGCAGCTGCCTGCAGGCCGCCAACGACGGCACTAACTACACCTTCACCACCTGGGATTCGGAAGAGCAGAAGAACAACACCTTCCGCGTGAACTTCGCCGAATCCGGTCCGAAGAAGGCGATCGGTGTCGTGTCGCTGGACTCCTACACCAATGCCGCTGGTGCCAAGTTCAGCTTCCGTCACATCGACGGCGCAGGCACCTACGACTACAACTCGACCACCAAGACTTTCTCGTCGTCCGCCGGTGCCACCGGTGTTGCGCCGTCCAAGGCCAACCTGCTGGCCGGCAAGTACGACTTCGTGGTCGAAGTGTCGGCTCAGTCGCGCAATGTTGCGGTGACCAACGAACAGGGCATCACCATTGCTCCGATCGCCGGCTTGACCAAGGCGGTGGCTGACGAGTTCGTGAAGCGCGCTGGTTCGCCGAAGTTCACTGGCAACTTCGAGAACACCGGTACCCAGGTGTCGACCCCGGACGCCTTCGCGTCGCTGCCGCAGTACTACGCTGGCCTGACCAATGCCGCCGGTTCGGCGGTCAATGGCTCGGGCGTGCGCTTCGCTGATCTGTTTGTCGCGAAGTACACCCGCAACGCCAACACCTGCGCGCCGCTGCAATTCACCGGCAACTAAGCAGGGCGACGGTGCGACGGCGCTCTTCGGCCGTCGCACCGTCGGTTGATTTCGCGGCCCGCCTCCCGGCGGGCCGTTCGTTTGTCAGGCTTCCGGCCGTCATATTCTTCAGGGCACGCATGTCCGGTCCGATTTCCCGCTGCATCCGCCTGTGCGCGACGCTGTTCGCACTGTGCATACACTCCGCGTCGGCGCAGGACGCCGGCCGTTTCGACATTCTCGAATTCGTGGTCGAGGGCAATACCGTGCTCCCGCCCGAGGCGGTCGAGCGTGCGGTGTATCCGCATCTGGGCCCGCGCCGCAACGCGGCCGACGTGAATGCCGCGGCCGCCGCGCTGGAGAAGGCCTACCAGGATGCCGGCTACATGACGGTGGCGGTCGGCATTCCGGAGCAGGCGACCGATTCCGGCGTGATCACGCTGGAGGTGACCGAAGGGCGCATCGAGCGTCTGCGCGTGACCGGCGCCGAATACACGCTGCCGAGCGCGGTGCGCGACGCCGCGCCTTCGCTGGCCGAAGGCGGCGTGCCCCACTTTCCGGACGTGCAGGAAGATCTTGGCCGGCTCGGGCGCAACGCCGACCTGCGCGTGACGCCGCTGCTGCAGCCGGGCCGGGTACCGGGTTCGGTCAACGTCGAACTGCGGATGGAAGACAGTTCGCCGCTGCACGGTTCGATCGAACTGAACAACAAGCGCAGCGCCGACACCGAAACCGGTCGCCTGGAAGCGACGCTGCGCTATGACAATCTGTGGCAGCGCCGCCATTCCATCGGCCTGACCTATTTCTCGTCGCCGCGCAACCGCGACGAGGTCGAGGTGTTCGGCCTCAACTACGCGGCGCCGCTGGGCGACGGCATCCTGGCCGCCTTTTTCGCGCGCTCCAACAGCAATGTGCCGACCCAGTTCGATACCGCCTCGCTGGGTCGCGGCGACACCATGGGCGCGCGCTACGTGCGTCCGCTGCCGGACCGCGGTCGCGGCTTCTTCCATTCCATCAGCCTGGGTCTGGATTACAAGGATAACGATCAGGACACCCGCGGCATCGGCGGCACCTCTTTCGTCATCAGCCAGCCGGTGCGCTACTGGGTCATGTCGGCCCAGTACGGCATCACGCTGCCCTTCGAATCCGGCGCGCGCCTGCGGCTGGGCACCACCCTGTCCGCCGGTTCGACCGGCCTGAACGAGCGCTACATCGACTGCAACGGTGTGCGCGCCGAACAGTTCGCCTGCCGCCGCGCGGGCGCCACGCCGTCTTTCTTCGTCAGCCGCTTTGAGCTGGAAGGCAGCTATCCGTTCGCCGGCGGCTGGCTGGTGTTGGCCCGCGCCGACGCGCAGCGCACCAGCGATCCGCTGATCAACAGCGAACAGTTCTCGGCCGGCGGCGTCGATTCGGTCCGCGGCTATCTGGAGTCGGAACGCATGGGCGACGAGGGTGAGCGGCTGCGCCTCGAACTGGCCACGCCGACGCGCCCCTTCTTCGATGCGGCGTTCGCGCTGAACGCGCTGATGTTCTACGACTGGGCCGGTGTGCGCATACGCGAGGCCTTTGCCGGTCAGGATCCGCGCTCGGCGCTGGAAAGCGCCGGTCTCGGTCTGCGCCTGCTTACGCCGCGCGGCTTCAAGCTGCACGCCGACTGGGCCTACGCGCTGCGCGACGGCGCGGTGGGCAACGGCCGCACCCGCGAAGGCGACCACCGCCTGCTGCTGAAGCTGGCCTACGAATTCTGAGCGCTGCGCGACGCCGTTCACGGCAGGCGGCCCAGTGGCGCCTGCCCGTCACCGCAGCGTCATGCATGACGCCGAAACTGGATGCAAGGGCCCGTTCCGAGGGCCGCAGGAGTCCGCAATGAATCGAGATCGCTACCGTCTGGTGTTCAACGAACTGATCGGCGCCTGGGTGCCGGTGGCCGAGAACGTGTCCGCGCGCGGCAAGCGCAGTGCGGGTCGTGTCCGTCGCGCCGCGCTCGCGGCCGCGCTGTCGCTCGCGTTCGCGCCGCAGGCCCTCGCCGCCGGCGCGCTGCCGGTGGCGGCGCAGAACTTCGTTGACGCGCGGCTGCCCGGTTCGGCCACCGTGTCGCAGACCGCGAACAATATGGTGATTCACCAGACCGGCAACGCGGTCATGCTGAACTGGCAGAGCTTCAATATTGGTCGCGGCAATTCGGTGCACTTCGACCAGTCGAGCGCCGCCATGCGGGCGATCAACGTGGTGGCGCCGGGCGGTCCGCGCAGCGAGATCGATGGCGCGCTGACCGCGAAGGGACAGGTGTTCATCTTCAACCAGGCCGGCATCCTGTTCGGCGCCAATGCGCAGGTGGACGTCGGCGGCCTGGTCGGCTCCACGCTGAAGCTGAATGACGAACTGCTGGCGCGTGCGCTGAATTCGCTCGGCGCGCAGTCGCCGGCCTTCGCGCTGTGGGACGACGCGAACCGCGCCGGCCTGCCGACCGGTGACATTGCGGTCGCGCCCGGTGCGCGCATCGTCGCTGCGAAGAACGGCCGCGTGCTGCTGGCCGCGCCGAACGTGAGCAATGGCGGCCGCATCGAGGCGGAAGAGGGCCAGGTGGTGCTGGCTGCGGGCGAGAAGGTGTATATCGCCGATCCGCTGGACAGCCGCCTGCGCGGCTTTCTGGTCGAGGTCGACAACGGCGGCAAGGTCACGACCGAAGCCGCCAGCGAACTGCTGTCCGATCGCGGCAATGTCACGCTGGTCGGCCTGAACATCCGTCATGCCGGCGCCGCCCGCGCCACCACCTCGGTCACGCTGAACGGCACCGTGTATCTGAAGGCGCGCGACAACGTGGCCGCGCTCGACAGCGACGCCATGTTCCCGGACGCGGCACGGCTGGCCGACGGCGAATCGGTGCCGGTGGGTCAGCGTACCGGCCGCATCGAACTGGCGGCCGGCAGCGTGATCGACGTCAGTCCGGACAAAGCGACCCGCGACGTCACCGTGCGCGACGACGCGCTGTTCCGGCCTTCGGAAGTGAATCTGTACGGTCGCCAGATCGTGCTCGAGGATGCCGCGCCCGGCGCCGCCGGCGCCACCATCCATGCACCGTCCGGCACGCTGCGCATGACCGCTCACCGCGATCGCGGCGTGGACAGCAATCCTGCGGTGACGCCGTCGGTGTACGTGGGCGCCGGTGCGCGCATCGACCTGTCCGGTGTCGATGCGGTGGCGGACGCCGACCGCGAAATCGTGCGGGTCGAACTGCGTGGCGACGAGGTGAAGGACGCGCCGCTGCTGCGCGACGCGGAGTACGGCAAGGCGCTGTTCGGCAAGGAAATGTGGGTGGACACCCGCAAGGGCACCCAGCTGTTCGACGTGTCCGGCTACATCGGCGGCATCGAGCGCACCATCGACGAGAAGAGCGTGGCCGGTGGTCACTTCGTGCTCGCCTCCGATGGCGACGTGCGCATGAACGGCGGCAGCAGCGTGGACCTGTCCGGCGGCACCGTCACCTATCGCGCGGGCACCGTGGGCTACAGCGTGGTGCGCTCGGCGGACGGGCGCAGCCAGTCGGTCGAGGACGCGAAGGCAGACCGCATCTACACCGGCGTGGCTGACCGCACCCGGAGCGTCGCCAGCGTGGTCGAAGGACGCGACGCCGGGCGCATGGACGTGAGCGCGTCCGGCATGGTGCTGGATGGCCGCATCACCGCGACCCGCACCATCGGCCTGACCCAGCGCGAGCTGGGCACGCGCTGGGTGGCGCCCGGCGTGAGCCAGACCGTCGGCGTGCCGCAGGCCGGTCAGCTGCTGCTCACGCTGACCAATGGCGACGCGCCGCAGAACGTGCGCTTCGTCAATGGCACGGCCTCGCGCACGGTGAGCGCGACGTCGCCGCTGCCGGACGAACTGTGGCTGCGCAGCGACCTGTTCGCCGGTGGCGGCATCGGCGTGTTCAGCCTGCAGGGCGCCGGTCGCGTCACGCTGCCGCAGGACGTGACGCTGGACATCGGTGCCACCGCCCGGCGCGATGCTGCGAGCGGCAAGTGGACCGACGGCAGCCTGTTCGATCTGCATGCCACCGCCTTCGACATCGACGGCACGATCACTGCCGCCGGCGGTGACGTGAAGCTCACCACCGACGCGCCGGACGAAGGTCTGCGCCTGTCGGAACGCAGCGTGCGCTTCGGCCAGCAGGCGTCGATCTCCACCGCCGGCCGCTGGACCCGCGATACGCGCGATGGCGCGCCGCAGTACCTCGCCTACGACGGTGGCAGCGTCACGGTCGACGCGCGCGGCAATCTGGTGTTTCCGGACGGCGCCCGCATCGACGTATCGGCCGGTGGCGGACGCACGCTGGACGGCAAGATCCATCTCGGCGACGCCGGCAGCATCGCGCTGCTGGCCGGTTCCCGCCTCACCAGCGCGTCCGGCGAGAGCGGCACGCTGGGTGACTACTTCGGCACCCTCACGCTGGGCGGCGCGCTCGGCGGCTACGGCGTGAGCTGGCTGGATCGTTCCGGCGGCAGCGGATCGCTGGCGCTGCGCAGCGCTCGCATCGCCTACGACGGGCAGACCTCGGGTCAGCGCGACGGCACGCTCTACCTGTCGGACGCGCTGTTCACGCAGTACGGTTTCGACGACTTCACGATCGATGGCGGCAACGGCGTCACCATCGGCCGCGCCGATGGCGGCGCGGTCAGCTTGGCGCCTCAGGTGGCCACCCGCCGGCTGGACAGCCTGCCCGCCGCGTCGCGCGATTCGCTGGCCGGCGTCGGGCGCGCCGCAGTGCTCGAACGCGAGCGCCGCGATGACGGCGTGGACCTGACGGTCCGTGCGCTGTCCAACACCAGCGGCGCGGTCCGCGTGCTGGCCGGCGCCCGGGTCGAGGTCGATGCCGGCGGTTCGGTCACGCTCACCGGCAACCGCAGCATCGAAGTGGCCGGCACGATCACCGCGCCCGGCGGCTCGATCACGCTGGACCAGGTGGCGCCGGGCACGGTCGATACCGCCGAGGGCGACTACTACACCGGCGCGTCTGTGGTGCTCGCCGGCAGCGCGAAACTGGACGTGAGCGGCACCTTCGTGCGCACGCCAGATCTGCCCTACGCCGACGGCGAGGTGCTGGATGGCGGCCGCATCACGCTCGCTGCCCGCCGCGGTTACCTGGCGGTGCAGTCCGGTGCCCAGCTGCGTGCCGACGGCACCCGGGCCACGCTGATGCAGCGCAGCCTGGGCGGGCTGACCGGCACGGTCATCGACAGCAACGGCGGCCACATCGCGCTGAGCGCGCGTGAAGGCCTGTATCTCGATCCGCTGCTGTCGGCGCGCGCCGGCGGTGCGGCCGCGGCCGGCGGCTCGCTGTCGGTGCGGCTGGAGCAGGCCGGCTACGCCTGGCTGGATCCGCTGTCCATCGATCCGGCGCTGACCGGGCCGCGCACGCTGACCGTGCGCCAGTCCGGCGCCAGCGGCGCCGATGCTTTCCTGGCGGGCGTGGCGCCCGATGCGTCGCGCTTCGCCGGTCGCGGCACCTTCGTGCTGAGCAGCTTGGCCGGCAGCGGCATCATCGACGTCGAACTGGGCGCGGTCGGCACCAGCGCGCACGGTTCGGTGGCGTTCGACGGCGACACCCGTCTCGACATCGCCGGCCGCCTGGACATCGATGCCGCCAACATCGTCGGCCGCAACGGTGCCGACGTGGCGCTGTCCGCCGCGGTGATCGACTGGCACAACCGCGGACGCGACCAGAAGGACCACGCGCAGGCCACGTCGCGGGCGGCCGGCGACGGTGCGCTGTCGCTCAATGCGGACCTCATTTCGGTCACCGGCAATCTGGCGGCCAGCGGCTTCGGTACGGTGGATCTGAACGCGGCCGGCGATCTGCGCGCCGGTGCCGCGCCCGCCTACTTCGCCGAGGGCGGCACGCTGGCCACCAGCGGCAATCTTACGCTGACCGCGGCCCAGGTCTATCCGACCACCGCCTCGAAGTACGCTTTCGAAATCCAGAACAATGCCCAGGGCGTGCTGACGGTGCGCCCGTCGGGCCGTACGCCGGGCGTGGTCTATTCGGCGCTGGGCGACCTGACGCTGGCCGCGCCGCACATCGTGCAGGCCGGCCGCGTGGTGGCGCCGATGGGGCAGATCCGCCTGCTGTCGCAGAACATCACCCGCACCGGCGGCAGCATGGCGTCGGCCACCCGCACCGGTGCCATGGGCGGCACCGTGGACCTGAGCGCCGGCAGCGTGACCTCGGTGTCGGCGGCCGGTCTGCTGCTGCCCTACGGCCAGACCACGCTGAGCGGACAGGAGTGGGTCTATCTGATCAGCGGCATGGACCCGCTGGCGCTGGACGCGACACCGCAGCCGGCGATCACCCTCAACGGCGACCGCGTGAACGTGGCGGGCGCCCGCGGCGATGCGCCGGCGGCACGGGTCGATCTGTCCGGTGGCGGTGACCTGCAGGCCTGGGAGTGGATTCCGGGTACCGGCGGCTCGCGCGACGTGCTGTCGGCGGCCGAAACGAAGGACACTTACGCCATCCTGCCGTCGCTGGGCAGCGGCTGGGCGCCGCATGACGCGGCGATCTACGCCGATGACGCAAACGGCCTCAAGGCGGGGGATGCAATCACGCTGATGGGCGGCATCGACGGCGTACCCGCCGGCACCTACAGCCTGCTGCCGGCGCGCTATGCGCTGCTGCCGGGCGCCCTGCTGGTGAAGGTGTCGCGCGACAGCCAGGACGTGGTGGCCGGCCGCAGCGTCGTGACCGCGGACGGATCGGTGCAGGTGGCGGCGCGTGATGCACGCATCACCGCCACCGGCAACGCCTCCGGCGGAAAGAACTATGTGGCCCGCCTGTACACCTCGGAACAGGTGGGCAAGCTGGCCGAATACACGCTGTCGAAGACCGGCGACGTGTTCGATGACGGCCGCAGCACGCAGGACGCCGCGCGCCTGTCGCTGCAGGTGGGCAGTGCGCTGCAGCTGGCCGGCGTGCTCGACACGGCGCACGCCGCCAGCGCGCGCGGCGCACAGGTCGATATCGCGGCGCATGCGCTGGCCGTGCTCGGCGGCGGCGCGCAGGCGCGCGCCGGCGAGGTCGGCATCGATGTGGCGCAGCTCAATGCGCTGAATGCCGAAAGCCTGGTGCTGGGCGGCACCCGTACCGGCCGCGATCCGGCCACCGGCGCGAGCGGCCTGGATCTGCGCGACCAGAACGACAGCGGACTGACGCAGTACGGTGCGTCCAGCGTGCGCATCGACACCCGCGGCAGCGTGCTGTCGGCCCCCGATGTGGTGGTCGCCGCACGCGACGCGGTGACGCTGGAAGACGGCAGCCGCATCGCCGCCAGCGGTGCCGCACGGCCGGAGGTGCTGGCCGTGGTCGGCAGCGGTGCCGACGCCGATGGCGCGCTGCTGCGGGTGAGCAACGGTGACGTGGCACTGCCGCTGCGCGAGGCGCCGGCTGGACAGCGTGGCACGCTCACGCTGGGCCGCGATGCCCGCATCGAAGGACGCAGCGTGGTGCTCGACAGCACGCTGGGCACCGAAAACGTTGGCGCCGTGATCAAGCTGCCGGATGCCGGTGGCGCGCTGGCGATGACCGGCTCCACCATCAGCGTCGGCGAGGTCGATGCCGGTGTCGGCGGACTGGTGTTCGACACCGCCGCGCTCGCGGCGCTGGGCAACCCGGCCAGTCTGACGCTGAAGTCCTACGGCAGTCTCAATCTGTATGGCGACGTCACCCTGGGTTCATCGGCGCTGCAGACCCTCACGCTGGACGCGGTGGGCATCGGCGGCTACCGGGACAACGGGGGCAGCCAGCGCATCGTGGCGCAGAACGTGGTGCTGTCGAACAGCGCGGGCAGCGCCCGCGGCGCGGACGCGTTCGCAGCCGGCCTCGACGGCGGCACGCTGCAGATCAGCGCCGGCACCCTGTCGCTGGGCGACACGCCGGCAGCCAGCCCGGGCACGAGCGGCTTTGCGATACGCGGCTACGACGCGGTGAAGGTCGATGCGAGCGGCGCAGTCATGCTTGCCGGCCAGGGCCAGTACTCGGTCGATGCCGCGCGACTCGACCTGACGACGCCGCGCATCGCGGCCCGGACCGGTGCCGAGGTGCGCATCGACGTCACCGGCGGGCTGGCGATGGACAGCGGCGGCGCGGCCGCGACCCCGGGCGGCGGTGGCGTGGGCGCATCGCTGGCCGTGACCGCGCGCGACATCGTGGTCGATACGCTGATCGACCTGCCGTCCGGTCGCGTGTCGCTGCAGGCTGAACAGGATGTCAGCGTAGGCGGCCGCATCATTGCCGCCGGCGTGGCGAAGGACTATCTCGGCCGCACCGTGGCGACCCCCGGCGGCAGCGTGGTGCTGGCGTCGCGCACCGGCGATGTGGACCTGCGCACCGGCGCACTGATCGACGTATCGGCGGCCAGCGGCGGCGAGGCCGGGTCGGTGTCGCTGTCGGCGCCTCAGGGCGACGTGCGTGTCGCCACCGGCACACTGAAGGCGGCGTCGGCCGGCGGCAGCGCCGGTGGCGAGTTCTCGCTGGATACGCATGACGCGGCCTCGCTTGACGGCATGGTGGCGGTAACCGGCGACTTCACCCGCAGCTGGTCGGCACGCGTGCGCACCGGCGACACCCGGATCGACCGCACCCTGACCGCGCGCGAGATTGCGCTGTCGGCCGACGCCGGTTCGATCACCGTAGGGGGAACGCTGGACGCGTCGGGCGTCGACAAGGGCGGCCGCATCGAACTGACGGCCCGACCGGTCGCGTCTTACGTGGCCGGCGCGAGCGAAGGCGCAGGCAATGTGGTGCTCACTTCGAACGCGCGCCTCGATGCCCGGGCCACCGCCTGGGTGGCTGCCGCCCAAGGTTCGGCGGGCGAGGGCGGTACCGTCATCATTGAAGCCAGTCCGTTCAGCGCCGGCGGCGAAACCGGCACCGCGAAGGGCGGCGTCGTGCGCATTGCCGACGGTGCGCGCATCGATGTCGGCACCCCCTCGAAGACCGTGGATGGCGTGGTCACCGACAGTGCCGCGCGCCAGGGCGAAGTGACGCTGCGCGGCGAGCGGGTCGGCAACACCACCGTGGCGGTGCAGGGCAATGTCGGTGCCGCGGTGAGCGGGGCACGCAACGTATTCATCGAGGGCACGCGCATCTACGCCGGCAGCACGCTGGACATGGCGACCGCCCACACGCATTCGAACAGCTTCATGAGCAGCGGCAACGTGTCGGCCCTGCGCAGCGCACTCGGCCTGCCGGCGGCGAACCCGGCGTCCGGCACCCAGTTCCATGTGCGTCCGGCAGTCGAGTTCCGCACTGGCGGCGATTTCGCGATCGCCGCCACCGACCTGGCCACCCGCACCTATCTGGGCGGCACCGAAGCGGGCACGCTGACCGTGCGGGCCGGCGGCAACCTGAACGTGAATGGCACGCTGTCGGACGGCTTCGGTGCGCTGGCGACCGGCAGTACGACGCCGGTGCTGGGTGCGTTGACCAGCAGCGGCCTCACCGCCAGCCGTTTCAATCTCGGCACCCGCGATACCGCGTGGTCCTTCCGCCTGGCCTCCGGCGCGGATACCGCGGCCGCGCACGCGCTGTCGCTGCAGGAGGGCGCCGTGCTCGACGCCACCGGCAAGGGCGATCTGACCGTGGCGGCCAACGCCCAGGTGCGGACCGGCGCCGGCACGATAGACATCGCTACCGGCCGCAACCTGAAACTGGCGGGCGCGAAATCGGCCATCTACACCGCCGGCTATCAGGACGCGCGCGGCGCCGCCTTCGACGTGTCCACCCAGCTCAATGTGGCGGGCTCGGGCAACCGGCGCGCCGAGTACGCCACCAACGGCGGCGACATCCGCATCCAGGCGCAGGGCAGCGTGAGCGCGCCGGAGAGCACGCAGTCGGTCGGCAGCTGGCTGTTCCGTCAGGGCCGCCTGGCCGACGACGGCTCCGGCACGCTGGTGTCGGGCAGCGCCGGTTCGCTGCGCAACCCGACCTGGTACGCGCGGATAGACCTGTTCGACCAGGGCATCGCGACCTTCGGTGGCGGCGACATTTCGCTGCGTGCTGGTGCCGACATCCGCAACGTCGGCGTGTCGACCGCGACCAGCGGCCGGCTGTTCGGCGACGGCGGCACGGTGCCCGATCCGGCGAACCTGAAGGTGCTGGGCGGCGGCGACATCGCGGTGGCGGCGGGTGGCGACATCGGCAGCGCCAGCTTCTACGTCGACCGCGGCACGCTGCTGGCGCAGGCCGCCGGTGGCTTCGGCAGCGCACGCAACAATGGCGCAGGGTCGGTGCTGGTGCTGGGCGACGCGTCAGCCACGCTGCGTTCCGCCGGCAGCATCCAGCTCGAAACGGTGGCCTCGGCCACGATGGGCCGTCAGCTGGCGGCCAGCATCACCGGCAGCCGCGAAAGCTATTTTTCGCGCTATGCCAGCGACAACCGGGTCGATGTGCTGAGCTACGGCGGCAGCGCGACCCTGGGCAATACCCAGAAGCCGTGGGGGGCGCTGGATCTGTGGGTGGGCACCCGGCCGCTGCTGCCGGCGTCGCTGTCGCTGGTCGCCATGGGTGGCGACGCGTCGGTCGGCAACGGCATGGTGCTGATGCCTTCCACCCGTAACGACGTGCTGCTCGCCGCGCGCGGCAGCCTGACGCTGGCGACCGCCGACGGCGGCGCGAGCCAGATCAAGATTGCCGACATGGCGCCGTCCGCGGTGCCCTCCGCGTTCAATCCGGCGGTCAGCGTGAACGACCGTGCGCTGGACCGCCTGCTTGGCACCGCGCTGGTGGCTGGCAGCCTGGCGCACGACGCGACGCTGAACGAGGCGCGCGTAGTGACGCCGGTACGTCTGGTGGCGGAGGACGGCGACATCACCGTGCCTTTCGGCGGTTCCGACCTGCTGCTGGCACTGTATTCGCCCCAGCCGGTGCTGGCTGAAGCGGGGGGCGACATCACCAACCTGACGCTGCGGGCGCAGCACTTCTCGACCAGCGATCTCACCCGCATCCGCGCGGGCGGCAATATCCGGTTCAGCGCGGTGGAGACCGCCGGCGTGCCGAGCGGCGACGTGTCGGAAGGCATACAGGTGGGTGGCCGCGGCAAGCTGGAGGTGATTGCAGGCGGCAGCGTCGAACTGGCTAATTCATTCGGCATCGTCACCCGTGGCAACTACGACAATCCGGCGCTGCCGGAAGAAGGCGCGTCCATCCTGGTACAGGCCGGCGCAAGCCGTTTCGACGGTGCTGCGCTGAGGGCGCTGATGCTGTCGGTGCGCGGTGGCTCGGGCAACGATCCGTTCGACGCGGTACTGCTGAAGGAAACCGGCGCTGCGTCGGTCGAGGACTTCCTTGCCGCCGCTGCGGGCGACGACACCGCCCGTCAGACGCTGAAGGCGGACGTGATCCGGGTGCGCAACGAAGAACGCGCGCGCATGCTGGATACGCTGCAGCGCCTCGACGGCGCCATCGTGAGCTGGATGCGCACACAGCCGGGCAACGGTGACGCCACCGACGCGCAGCTGATCGCGCACTTCGACGCACTGCCTGCCGCGGTGCGCGATGGCTTCTACGACGCGCAGCGTCCGCTGCTGTCGACGCTGCTGAACCAAGGCATCCGGTACGCCGGTCGCCTGGGCGACCTGCTGTCCGCCGGCAAAGACGGTTTCAAGCCTGGTTATGACGCGATCGCCGCCGCCTTCCCGGGCAGTGGCCGAGGCGACATCAATCTGTTCGCCAGCCAGGTGAAGTCGGAACAGGGTGGCAATGTCGATCTGATGGCGCCCGGCGGGGCCATCAACGTCGGTGTGGCCGGCTCGGGCGCGACTGCGGTGGCGCCGTCACGGCAGGGCGTGTTCGCGATCGGCGCCGGCGAAATCAATGCGATTTCGCGCGACGACTTCCAGGTCGGACCGTCACGCGTGTTCTCGATGGGCGGCGGCGACATCCAGATCTGGTCCTCCTCTGGCAACATCGACGCGGGCCGTGGCTCCAGCACCGCGTCGGCCACGCCGCCGCCGCAGGTGGTCATCCGCGGCGATCTGGTGGTACTCGACATCAGCGCCTCGGTGTCCGGCTCCGGCGTGCGGACGCTGCAGAAGTCGCCGGACATCGACCTGACGAACACCGACCTCTACGTGTTCGCGCCGGACGGTGCGGTGATCGCTCAGGACGCGGGCTTTGGCGGACCGAACGTGTTCGTGGTGGCCGAGCGCATCGTCGGCGACAACTTCAAGGGCGGTCTCAGCGGTAGCGTCACGGTGGCGCCGGCGACGGCACCTGCTCCGGCCGCCGCACCGCCGGCCGAGAGCAACAAGGCGGCTGCCGATGCACAGGGCCCGACGGCGTCGGGCTCGCGCAGCGAACGCGAGCGCAACTCCATCCTGACCGTCGAGTTGGTCGGGCTGGGCGATAGCGCGACCGGATCGGGGTGCCGCGAGGGCGACAAGGACTGCGCGAACTGAGTATTCGGGGTCAGGCTGCGCCGCCGTCGCTGCGCAGCCGCCCCAGCGGCGCCAGATCATAGCCACCCAGCCGTTCGGCGAGGTCGCGGCTGTCGTCGCTGGTCAGTTCGGCCAGCAGCTGCTGCAGCAGGGCGCGGAAGTAGAGGGTGCGTGGCATGACGAGGTCGAGCGCTTCGCTGCCCAGCGGCAGGAAGTGCAGATTGAACTCGCCGGCCGCGGCGCGTGTGCCCGGTGCGCAGTCGCCGGCACCGCTGGCGACCATGAAGGCGGCTTCGCGTTCGGTGGCGGCGGTCTGCACCGCCTCCGGCGCGGTGATGCCGGCGGCGGCACAGGCCTGGGTGAAGAAATGCTGCGAGCCTGCGCCGGGCCCGCGCTGTATCAGTACCGGCTGGCGTGCGAACAGGTCCTGCAGGGTGGTGACCGGCGCCAGCGTGCGCGACAGCATGACACCCTGTTCGCGTAGCGCCAGCTGCACCATGACCCAGTTCGAACTGCCGGTGTATTCGCGCAGCAGCAGCGCGTGCCGGCGCGTGGCGTGCTGTGCCTCGCCCCAGTGGATCGGGCAGGCATTGGCACGACGCTGCGCGAGCAGCGCCAGGCCCTTGCGCGTGCCGCAGGGGCTGTAGGCGATCAGCGTGCCGTCGTCGGCGCGCTGCGCCAGCCGGGCGATGCTGTGCGCCAGCCAGGGGTCGTCGCTGCCGGCAATCAGCAGACGGTCGGCCAGTACGCCGCCGTGGGTGGATTCGAGCAGCCAGTCGTCGAGCAGCTTGCGCGGGAACAGCCACTTGCCGGTCACCTTGGTGGCCGGGATGCCGCTGTCCTGAATCATCGCGTACAGCGTTTTCTCGTTCAGGTGCAGGTAGGCCGCGGCCTCGCGCACGGTGAGATAGGGCGACGGCGCGTCCTGCGGAGATTCGCCGTCGGCACTCACCTCAGATCAGCCCTTCGAACGGGATGACGCCCACGGTGTCGCCCACCGCGACGTTGCCGACATGGTCGTCAAGCACGATGACGCAGTTGGCGTCGCACATCGAACGCAGGATGCCCGAGCCCTGTGCGCCGGTGACCGTGGCATGCCAGCGTCCGTCGCGCAGTTCGAGAATGCCGCGCTGGTACTCGGTGCGGCCTGGCTGCTTCTTCATCGTGCTGCCGCTGATCGCGTCGAAGCGGATCGGCGCTGGCACGGGGCTGGCGCCCATCAGCGTCAGCAGCGCCTCACGGGCGAAGAAGTAGAAGGTGACCATGGTGGCCACCGGATTGCCCGGCAGGCCGAACAGCAGCGTGTCGCGGCCGCCTTTGGTGAGCCGGCCGAAAGCCATCGGCCGGCCCGGCTTCATCGCGATCTTCCAGAAGGTGACTTCGCCGAGTGCGGCGAGAATTTCGCGGACGAAATCCGCTTCGCCCACCGACACGCCACCGCTGGTGATAAGGGCGTCCACCTCGCCGACCGCCGATTCGAGCGCGGCCGACAGCGCTTCGCGGGTGTCGCGCGCGACGCCGAGGTCGACCACCTCGCAGCCCAGACGCGTCAGCATCGCGGTCAGCGTGTAGCGGTTGCTGTCGTAGATGCCGCCTTCGCGCGGCGCGTCGCCGATGGACATCACCTCGTCGCCGGTCGACAGCACACCGACCCGCACCCGGCGCACCACGGTCAGTTCCGCCACGCCGAGCGAGGCGGCCAGACCGATGTCGGACGGGCGCAGCAGGCGACCGGTGCGCAGCGCGGCTTCGCCCGCCTTCAGGTCTTCGCCGGCACGGCGGCGGTTCTGGCCGGCCTTCTGGCCGGGCGGAATGATCACCGCGTCGCCGTCCACCTTCGCGGTTTCCTGGATTGCCACCGTATCGGCGCCACGCGGCATGACGGCACCGGTCATGATGCGTACCGCCTGGCCCGGGCCGACCTCGCCGTCCCAGGCGTGGCCGGCGTAGGCGGTGCCGACCACGGTCAGCCGCGTTTCGGCATCGGCCGACAGATCGGCGTGGCGCACGGCGTAGCCGTCCATCGCCGAGTTGTCGTGCGGCGGCACGCTGACCGGCGAGATGACGTCGGCGGCGAGCACGCGGCCGAGCGCGTCGCGTACCGACACGCGCTGCGTACCGCGCACCGTGGCACAAGCGGCGAGGATGTGGGCGCGGGCGTCCGCGACCGGAGTGAAGCGATCAGTCATGAGGCGTCGGGCCGCGCGGCGAGCGCGGCCAGTTCGTTGAGCGTGTTGATGTTGGCGAAGGCGTCCGGGTCGTCGTCGAAAGGCACCTCGACCACCTTGAGCGCCGAGTACCAGAGGTCGACCTTGCGGCCGCCGCTTTCGAGGAATCGGGTCAGACCGGGCAGCACGTGCGCGCGCACCAGGCTGAACACCGGATGCGGCTGGTCGCCGGTGATGGCCACCGCGAGGTCGGCGCCTTCGCGCTCCAGCGCCGCGTGCAGCCGCGCGACCAGGTCGAGCGGCAGGAAGGGCGAGTCGCAGGGGCTGGTGACCAGCAGCGGAGTGGTGCAGGCGCTCAGGCCCGCGTGCAGCCCGGCCAGCGGGCCGGCGAAGCCGGCTATCGCGTCCGCTACCACCGGATGGCCAAAGGCGGCGTAACGCTCGATGTTCTGGTTGGCGTTGATGATGAGTACATCGACCTGCGGCGCCAGACGGCGGATCACGTGGGCCACCATGGGTTCGTCGCGGAAGGCCTGCAGACCCTTGTCCACGCCACCCATGCGGCGGCCGAGGCCGCCGGCGAGTACCAGTCCGGTGATCGCCTCGCTTACGGAGCTTTCCGTCATGCGCCTTCTCCGTCGCGCACGAAGCGCTGCATGCCGGTCAGCAGCAGGTAGTGCTTGCCCTGCGAGCGACCGATCATCGTGATGCCCACCTGCTGCGCGATGTCGTAGCCCATCTGCGTGAGCCCGGAGCGCGACACCAGGAAGGGGATGCCCATCTGCGCGGCCTTGATCACCATTTCCGAGGTGAGCCGGCCGGTGGTGTAGAAAATCTTGTCGCCGCCCTCGACGCCATCCAGCCACATGTGGCCGGCGATCGCATCGACCGCGTTGTGGCGGCCGACGTCCTCGACGAAGTACAGCAGCTCGTCGCCGCGGAACAGCGCACAGCCGTGCACCGCGCCGGCCTGCTTGTAGATGGTTTCGTGCCTGCGCACCACGTCGAGCATTGCGTACAGCGTCGACTCGGTCAGGCGCGCGTCTTCCGGCAGGCGGATGCGTTCGATGTCGTCCATCAGGTCGCCGAACACCGTGCCCTGGCCACAGCCGGTGGTCACCGTCTTGGTGGCCATGCGTGCGTCAAGGTCAGCCACGCCGGCGCGGGTGGTGACAGCGGCGGCGTTCACGTCCCAGTCCACCTGCACCGACAGGATGTGGTCGATGGACGGCAGCAGGCGCTGGTTGCGCAGGTAGCCGATCACCAGCGCCTCGGGTGCGCCGCCCAGCGTCATCAGCGTCACCAGTTCGCGCTTGTCGAGATAGACGGTGAGCGGGTGTTCGCCGGCGATCGCGGTCGGCACCGTTTCGCCGCGCTCGTTGATGGCGGGGATTTCTATCGTGGCGGGGCGTGCGGCGTCGGTCAGTTCGGGTCTGTGCACACTATCCACCGATGTAGGACATCTCGATTTTTCTTGCCGCGGCCGTTTCGGCGGTGCGGATTTCGGAGTAACGGTCGCCGCGCTGCTGCCAGATGGCGCCGATGGCCGAAGCCAGTTCATCGTCGCTGCGGCCCTCGCGCAGCAGCGCGCGCAGGTCGTGCCCTTCGGTCGCGAAAAGACAGGTGAATATCTTGCCTTCGGTCGACAGCCGCGCGCGGGTACAGGACGAACAGAAAGCCTGGGTGACCGACGAAATGACGCCGACTTCACCGCTGCCGTCACGGTAACGCCAGCGCTGCGCGACCTCGCCCGGGTAGTTCGGGTCGATCGGCTCCAGCGGCATGTCGGCGTCGATGCGCGCGATCACGTCGGCACTGGGCAGCACTTCGTCCATCTTCCAGCCGTTGCTCGATCCCACATCCATGAACTCGATGAAGCGCACGATGTGGGCGCTGCCCCTGAAGTGGCGCGCCATCGGCACGATGGCGTGGTCATTGGTGCCGCGCTTGACCACCATGTTCACCTTGACCGGCGCAAGCCCCACGGCGTGCGCAGCGTCGATGCCTTCGAGCACGCGCGCGACCGGGAAGTCGACGTCGTTCATCATGCGGAAGGTCGGATCGTCGATGGCGTCCAGGCTGACCGTGACGCGGGTGAGGCCGGCGTCGCGCAGCGCGCGCGCCTTCTGTTTCAGCAGCGCGCCATTGGTGGTCAATGTCAGTTCGACCGGCAGCTTCGCCAGCCGCTCGATCAGCTTTTCCACGTCCTTGCGCAGCAGCGGTTCGCCGCCGGTGATGCGCAGCTTGTTCACGCCGTGCGCGACGAAGATGCGCGCGATGCGCTCGATCTCTTCGAAACTCAGCAGCTCGGTGCGTGCCAGATAGGGGTAGTCCTTGTCGAACACCTCTTTCGGCATGCAGTAGATGCAGCGGAAGTTGCAGCGGTCGGTGACCGAAATGCGCAGGTCGCGCACCGCGCGGCCGCGCGTGTCGAGCAGCGTACCGGTCGCCGGAATGGGCGTCTCCGGCACCCGCGCGGCGGTGCGGCCGGCAGTGCGGATGTCCAGCAGATGTATGATCTTTTCGCTCATGGGCGGTGCGGCGTGAGCCGTTTTTTCTCCGGCTCCGTTTGACAGAAAGGCAGAGGAAGATTTCGTGGAAACCAGTCCCGTCACCCTCAGATTGGCAGTGATTATGGAACGCAGGGTACTGCACAACAAGTGGGCAGACCATGCCTGGGAAGCGCGCGCGCTTCTCCCCGAAGGTCCGGAAAGCCCTGATGCGCCAAGGGTTTTTGCACAGTCTGCCGAATCGATCCAGTGGCTGTTCCCGCCGCTCGACCTCACGCTCTACACCGACGAGGCCGACAACTATCTGCTCAACGTGACCGCTGCCGAGCCGCGCATCTTCGTCATGTGGCGACCGGACGAGGACTTCGATCCGCCGGTGCGGCCGATGCAGATCAGCGCCAGTTACGGCGAGGCGGCGCGCTGGATGGACTCGGGGGAGAAGGTCGATGGCCTGACCATGCCGCCTGACATGCGCGACTGGGTCGAGGACTTCGCGCGTCGCTTCCAGAAACCGCCGGAGCCGCGCAAGCCGAAGCGCTTCGCGAAGACCGGCGACGGCAACACGCATTACGGCGGGGTGAATGGAGACGGTCGTGAGCGATGATCCGGTCAAGGGCTTCCTCGGCCGTTGGTCGCGGCTGAAGCGGGAGGCCGCCGCCGCCGTTGCCTTGCCGCCCGCACCGCCGGTGGCGACGCCCCCGGAAGAGGCGAACGCGGTCGTGCCGCCCTCCCTCTCCGCGCAGGCGCTGCCGGACGAGGCCGCCGAGCCGCCGCCGCTCGAATCGCTGGGCTTTGACTCCGACTACCGCGCCTTCCTCGGCCAGAAAGTGGACGAGGGCCTGAAGCGGGCGGCGCTGAAGAAGCTGTTCCACACGCCGCACTTCAACACGATGGACGGGCTGGACGTCTATATCGAGGACTTCAACCTGTACGAGCCGCTGCCGGCGTCCATGGTGTCGCAGCTCGCGCATGCGAAGGAAACGCTGAATCCCACGCTGCCGGCGGACTGGCTGACCGCCACCCCGGACAGCCCGCCGACCGGCGACCCGGAGAAGGCCGCCGATGAGCGGGCCGCCGATGCGGTGATCGACGACGAAGCAGCGGATGCCGCGCCCGGCGAGTCCGCGCAGGCAGACGCCGGCGATGCGGAGCAGGCCGCTCAGGGCGGGCAGGGGGCTCAGGGCGCGGAGGCCGGTTCGCCCGGGCCGGAGCCGGACAGGCCGGTGTCGCCCCCGGTTGCCGGAAGTCATTCAGGGTCGGAATAGTCCGTTTCTTTCTCGGGTTCTCTGGCACGAAGGCTGCAAAAGCCTTGCCTGAGGAGCCCGACTGAATGAACAACACACACAAGTCGGTCCGGCTGTGCGATTGCAACGGCACGGTCGAGATCGACATCAAGCGACTGAGTGAAGCGCTGGACGGCGCCGACCCGGCCGTCTTTCAGCTCGCCCACCAGCTGTGCGGCCGCGACGCGGCCGCCTTTGCCGCCTCGCTGGGCGGCGAGGACGCGATCGTCGGCTGTACCCAGGAAGCGGCGCTGCTGCGCACGCTGGCCGACGACGCCGGTGCGGGCGCCGGTCTTGCCTTCATCAACCTGCGCGACATCGGCGGCCGCAGCCCGCGTGGCAGCGATGCGACGCCGGCGATGGCGGCCCGGCTGGCCATCGCGCGTCTGGCCGAACCGGCGCCGGTGCCGGCGGTGAGCTACGACTCGGGCGGCCAGCTGCTGATCATCGGCCCGGCCGGTGCGGCGCTCGGCTGGGCGGCGGAAGCACAGCGACAGTACGGCGAAGACATCGCGGTCAATGTGCTGATCACCGCGCGCGACGGCAGCGAACTGCCGCTGCGCCGTGACTGGCCGGTCGTGAGCGGGCGCGACGTGACGGTGAGCGGCTGGCTGGGCGCCTTCGACGTGAGCTGGTCGCGCGCCAACGCCATCGACCTGGACAGCTGCGTGCGCTGCAACGCCTGCATCGACGCCTGTCCCGAAGGCGCCATCGGCTACGACTACCAGATCGATCCGGACCGCTGCACAGGCCATCGCGCCTGCGTGAAAGCCTGTGCCGACGTGGGCGCCATCGATTTCGCCGCCATCGGCGCACGGCAGAGCCAGCGCTACGACCTGGTGCTGGACCTCAATGACCCGCCGCTGCTGCGCATGCCGCATCCGCCGCAGGGCTATGCCGCGCCCGGTCGCGATCCGCTCGACCAGTCGCTGGCGCTGCAGCGGCTCGCCGGCTTGGTGGGCGAGTTCGAAAAGCCGAAGTTCTTCACCTACCGCAAGTCGGTGTGCGCCCACAGCCGCAACAGCAGGCAGGGCTGCAACCGCTGCATCGACACCTGTTCGACCGCGGCCATCCGCGCCGACGGCGACGGCGTGTTCGTCGAGCCTCATCTGTGCATGGGTTGCGGCGCCTGTGCGACAGTTTGTCCCACCGGGGCCATGCGCTACGCCTACCCGTCCGCGTCCGATGTTGCGGTGCGCATGAAGGCGGGCCTGCAGGCCTGGCGCGCCGCAGGCGGCCAAGCGCCGCGCGTGCTGTTTCACAGCGGCGAGCAGGGCGAGGATCTGCTTGCGCTGACCGGACGCCGGCGCGGCCTGCCCGCCGATGTGCTGCCGGTGGCGGTGCATGACGTGGCGTCGGTCGGGCTGGAGCTGATGCTCGCGGCGCTGTGCTACGGCGCCGCACAATGCGTCATTCTGTCGCACGACGATCAGCCGGATGCCTACCGCGAAGCCACAGCGGGTCAGATCGCGCTGGGCCGCACCGTGCTGGAAGCGCTCGGCTACCCGGGTGCCGCACTGGTCGCAATCATCGCCGACGAGCCGGCGGCGCTGACCCACGCGCTGGGCAGCGTGGCTGCACCGGTGTTCTCCTGTCCGCCCGCCAGCTTTGCGCTGCCGGTCGAGAAGCGCGGCGCGCTCGAGTTCTGTATCGATCACCTGGCCCGCCACGCGGCGCAGAAGGCGGAGGCCATCGCGCTGCCGGCCGGTGCGCCCTTCGGCGCGGTCAATATCAGGAAGGACGCGTGCACGCTGTGCATGAGCTGCGTCGGCGCCTGTCCGGCTTCGGCGCTGATGGACGGTGGCGAGCGGCCGGCGCTGCGCTTTCTCGAACGCAACTGCGTGCAGTGCGGCCTGTGCGTGAATACCTGCCCGGAGAACGCGCTGTCGCTGGAGCCGCGTCTGCTGATCGGCGACGCAGTGCGGCGCGAGCGCGTGCTGAACGAAGCCGAACCTTTCCACTGCATCAGCTGCGGCACGCCCTTCGGCACGAAGCAGATGATCGACGCGATGACCGGCCGGCTTTCGGCGCATTCGATGTTCGCCGGCGGTGACGCGCTGCGCCGGCTGCAGATGTGCGCCGATTGCCGTGTCATCGACCTGATGAAGGCGAAGGGCGGCGAAACCACGGTGTTCGACACATGAGCGCGCACACCACCGAACCGCTGCAGTTCGTGCGCGACCCGGTCAGCGACGAAGATCTGGCTCGCGCCAATCACTACGCGCTGATTTCGCGCCTGTTCCATGCGGCGCCGGACGACGCGCTGCTGGACATGATGGCCGCGTCCGGTGACTGGCTGATCGACGAGGACGCGCCGGCCGTCGAGGCGGTGCGCATGGCCGAAGCATGGAACGCGCTGTGCGGCGCCTGCTCGGCGATGGACGCCGAAGCCGCCGGGCTGGAATTCGACGCGCTGTTCGGCGGTGTCGGCCGGCCGGCGGTCACGGTATTCGGCTCCTTCTATCTGGCCGGCTTCGTCAATGAAAAGCCGCTGGCCGCGCTGCGTGGCGATCTGGCCGAACTGGGCTTTGCCCGCGCGCAGGGCGAGGCGCTGCCGGAGGACCACATCGCCGCGGTGTGCGACGTGATGCGCCTGCTGCTGACCGACGCCAGCCGCACCGCCGCAGACCGTGCTGCGCTGCAGGACCGCTTCTTTGCGCGTCATCTGCAGCCCTGGTACGGCGGACTGTGCGATGCGGTCGGGGCTGCCGCCGGCGCCAATTTCTATCGACGTGTTTCGCAGTACGCACGCTGCTTTTTCGAGGTCGAGAAAGCGGCGCTGAGCATAGACCCATGACCTCACGACAACTGAAGAGCGCCATACCCCGAAACCGGGCAGTCATCACCAGGAGGACAGAGCAATGACCGACAAAGCCAACCTGAAACGACGTCAGTTCCTGCTGACCGCGGGCGTCGGCGGCGTGAGCGCCGCGGCGGCCGTGGTGGCGGTGAAATCGGGCGGCAGCGATGCCGCGAAAACCGACACCGCGGCGAAGGCCGACCAGGGCGGATACCGCCTGACCGAGCACGTGGCGGCCTACTACCGCACCGCCCGCGTCTGATCCGAGGAGAGTCGACATGACACTGACCCGCAAACTCCCGGCGGCTGAACGGGGCGGCCGCAGCGCTGCCCGTCTGGCCCGTCCGGCCCAGACGGCTCATGCTGCCACCTCCGCGCCGCGCACGATGGACCGCCGCGCCTTCCTGAAGCGCTCCGGCATCACAGCCGGTGCAGGCGCTTTCGCGTCCGCACTGCCCTTTTCCATGGTCGGCCGCGCCGAGGCGGCGACCGCCACCGCAGCCGGTGCCAAGGTGGAGGTGAAGCGCACCGTCTGTACTCACTGTTCGGTCGGCTGCGCCGTCGACGCCGAAGTGGTGAATGGCGTGTGGGTGGGGCAGGAGCCGGTGTTCGACAGCCCGATCAATATGGGCGCGCACTGCGCCAAGGGCGCGTCGATCCGCGAGCACGGTCACGGTGAACACCGGCTGCGCTATCCGATGAAGCTGGTCGACGGCAAGTGGGTGCGCATGTCCTGGGACGACGCGCTGAACGAACTGTCGGCCCGACTGCTGAAGCTGCGCGAAGAGAGCGGCCCGGACAGCGTGTACTGGATCGGCTCGTCCAAGCACAACAACGAGCAGGCCTACCTGATGCGCAAGTTCGTGTCGATGTGGGGCACCAACAACTGCGACCACCAGGCGCGTATCTGCCACTCGACCACGGTGGCCGGCGTGGCCAACACGTGGGGGTATGGTGCGATGACCAACTCCTACAACGACATGCAGAACTCGAAGGCGATCTTCTTCATGGGGTCGAACGCCGCCGAGGCGCATCCGGTGTCGCTGCTGCACATCCTGCACGCGAAGGAGAACGGCGCGAAGATCGTGGTCGCCGATCCGCGCTTCACGCGCACCGCGGCCAAGGCGGACCACTTCGTGCGTATCCGCTCCGGCTCCGACATCGCCATCCTGTACGGCGTGCTGCGCCACATCTTCGAGAACGGCTGGGAAGACAAGAAGTACATCGAGGACCGCGTCTATGGCATGGACAAGATCCGCGACGAGGCGATGAAGTGGTCCGCCGACAAGGTCGAGGAAGTGAGCGGCGTGCCGGATGACCAGGTGAAGCTGATCGCCGAAACCATGGCCAAGAACAAGCCGTCGACCGTGGTGTGGTGCATGGGCCAGACCCAGCACACCACCGGCAACGCCATCGTGCGCATGATGTGCAACCTGCAGCTGGCGCTCGGCAACGTCGGCGTGGCCGGCGGCGGCACCAACATCTTCCGCGGCCACGACAACGTGCAGGGCGCGACCGACGTCGGCCCGAACCCGGATTCGCTGCCCGGCTACTACGGCATCGCGACCGGTTCGTGGAAGCACTGGGCCAATGTGTGGGGCGTCGATTACGAGTGGCTGAAGGGCCGCTACGCGTCGCAGGCGCTGATGGAGAAGTCGGGCATCACGGTGTCGCGCTGGATAGACGGCGTGACCGAGAAGAACGAACTGATAGACCAGGACCCGAACCTGCGCGCGGTGGTGTTCTGGGGCCACGCCCCGAACTCGCAGACCCGCGGCAAGGACATGCTGGAGGCGATGAAGGCGCTCGACACGCTGGTGGTGATCGACCCCTATCCGTCGGCCACCGCGGCGATGGCGGCCAGCGCCCGCAAGGACGGCGTCTACCTGCTGCCGGCGGCGACCCAGTTCGAGACCGAGGGCTCCTGCACCGCGTCGAACCGCTCCATCCAGTGGCGCGAAAAGGTGATCGAGCCGCTGTGGGAGTCCAAGCCTGACCACACCATCATGTATCTGTTCGCGCAGAAGTTCGGCTTCGCCGAACAGCTGACCAAGAACGTGAAGGTGAACAACAACGAACCTGATGTTGCGGACATCCTGCGCGAAATCAATCGCGGCACCTGGACCATCGGCTACACCGGCCAGTCGCCGGAGCGGCTGAAGATCCACATGCGCAACATGCAGGTGTTCGACCCGAAGACGCTGAAGGCCAAGGGCGGCATCGACAAGGAAACCGGCTACGTGCTCGACGGCGAGTACTTCGGCCTGCCGTGGCCGTGCTACGGCACGCCCGAGATGAAGCACCCGGGCTCGCCCAATCTGTACGACACCTCGAAGCACGTGATGGATGGCGGCGGCAACTTCCGCGCCAACTTCGGCGTGGAGAAGGACGGCGCCAGCCTGCTGGCCGCTGACGGCTCGGCGTCGAAGGGGGCCGACCTGCAGTTCGGCTACCCCGAGTTCGACCACGTGCTGCTGAAGAAGCTGGGCTGGTGGGAAGAACTGAGCGAAGACGAGAAGAAGAAGGCCGAGGGCAAGAACTGGAAGACCGATTCCTCGGGCGGCATCATCCGCGTCGCGATGAAGAACCACGGCTGCCACCCCTTCGGCAACGCCAAGGCGCGCGCGGTGGTGTGGAACTTCCCGGACCCGGTGCCGGTGCATCGCGAACCCATCTTCTCGCCGCGCGCCGACCTGGTGGCCAAGTACCCGACGCACGAGGACAAGAAGGCCTTCTGGCGCCTGCCCACGCTGTACAAGAGCGTGCAGGAACAGTTCGCCAATGTCGGCAAGGACTACCCGCTCATCATGACCTCCGGCCGTCTGGTCGAGTACGAGGGCGGCGGCGACGAAACGCGTTCCAACCCCTGGCTGGCCGAACTGCAGCAGAACATGTTCGTCGAGATCAACCCGAAGGCGGCCAACGACCGGGGCATCCGCGACAAGGACATGGTGTGGGTGAAGTCGCCCAGCGGCGCGCAGATCAAGGTGCAGGCCATGGTGACCGAGCGGGTCGGACCGGACACCGTTTTTTTGCCTTTCCACTTCGCCGGCCACTGGATGGGCAAGGACCTGATCGACAGCTACCCGGAAGGTGCGGCGCCGGTGGTGCGTGGCGAGGCGGTCAATACCGCGACCACCTACGGCTACGACTCGGTGACGATGATGCAGGAAACCAAGACCACGGTCTGCCAGATCATGAAGGCCTGACGGCGCAACGCAGACACAGGAGAACACCATGGCAAGAATGAAATTCATCTGTGACGCCGAGCGCTGCATCGAGTGCAACGGCTGCGTCACGGCCTGCAAGAACGAACACGAAGTGCCCTGGGGCGTGAACCGGCGGCGCGTCGTGACCATCAACGACGGCGTGCCGGGCGAGCGCTCGATGTCGGTCGCCTGTATGCACTGTTCCGACGCGCCCTGCATGGCGGTGTGCCCGGTCGATTGCTTCTACCGCACCGACGAGGGCGTGGTGCTGCACGACAAGGACCTGTGCATCGGCTGCGGCTACTGCTTCTACGCCTGTCCGTTCGGCGCGCCGCAGTTCCCGCAGGCGGGGGCTTTCGGTCTGCGCGGCAAGATGGACAAATGCACCTTCTGTGCCGGCGGCCCGGAAGCGAACAGTTCGGAAGAGGAGTTCCGCAAGTACGGCCGCAACCGGCTGGCCGAAGGCAAGCTGCCGCTGTGCGCCGAAGTCTGCTCGACCAAGGCGCTGCTCGGCGGCGATGCCGACGTGCTGGCTGACATCTACCGCCAGCGTGTGCTCACCCGCGGCAAGGGCGCCGAAATCTGGGGCTGGTCGACCGCCTACGGCAAGCCGGATGCACCCGCCGCCGCCCCGGCACCGTCAGCAGGAGGCAAATCATGAAGCCGCTGATCGCAACGGCCTGTGTGATCGCGCTCGCCGCCGGCCTGGCCGGCTGCGGCGAGAAGTCGCAAGTGGTGGTGTACAAGCAGGGCCAGTACCAGGGCAAGGCGGATGGCAAGCCCTGGGACAACGAGGCCTTCTCCGGCGACAAGGGCAACTGGGAAACCGCCATCAAGGCGCGCAACCAGAGCCAGAACGAATATCGCCGCATCAACGGTTAGGAGAGCGTTCATGGCTTACGACATGACGGTATGGCGGCGACTGCTGTGCGCGCTGCTCACGCTGTGCGCGCTGGCCTTCGGTCCGGCCTTCGCGGCCGACCCGCCGCCCACGGACCAGGCGCTGCGCCAGCAGGTGCAGCCGCTGAACAACGCTCCGGTCTGGCGCGAGGTACGCTCTGGTGAAGCGCACTTCACCACGGTGAAGGGTGTGGAAACCGGGGTGCTCATCCAGTCCGGCGGCCAGACCTGGCGGGCGCTGCGCAATGGCCCGATCACGCTGTACGGCGGCATCGTCTTCTCGGCCATGCTGGTGCTGCTGGCGGTGTTCTTCAAGCTGCGCGGCCAGATCCGGCTCAGCGAGCCGAAGACCGGCCGGCTGATCCAGCGCTTCACGACGCTGGAGCGCATGTCGCACTGGACCATGGCGATCTCGTTCTGCGTGCTGATGGTGAGCGGGCTGATCATGCTGTTCGGCAAGCACGTGCTGCTGCCGGTGTTCGGCTATTCGCTGTTCGCGGTGGTCGCCATGGTGTGCAAGAACATCCACAACTTCGTCGGCCCGGTATTCATCCTGTCGGTGCTGCTGTTCATCGTGCTGTTCGTGAAGGACAACGTGTGGCAGGCCATCGACGCGCTGTGGATACGCAAGGCGGGCGGTCTGCTCAGCGGCGAGCATGTGCCCTCGCACCGTTTCAATTTCGGCGAGAAAACCTGGTTCTGGCTTGGCGTGGTGTTCCTGTCGCTCACCGTCGGCGCCAGCGGACTGGTGCTGAACTTCCCGAACTTCGAACAGGGTCGGGCGGTGATGCAGACCGCGAATCTGGTGCATCTGATCGGCGGACTGATCGTGATGACGCTGTCGCTGGCGCACATCTACATTGGTACGCTGGGCATGGAAGGCGCGCTCGAAGGCATGCAGACCGGCTATGTCGATGAGACCTGGGCGAAGGAGCACCACGAGCTGTGGTACGACGCCGCCCGTCAGAACCAGGGCATGGAACAGACGCCGGGCGGCCTGTCGGCGCCGGCGGCCGTCAGGACCTAGAGGAGAGATCGAATGAACAGACTGATCGTGCTGCTGCTGGGCGCAGTGCTGACTTCGGCGGCCTGGGCCAAGCTGCCTGAGCTGACCGAGGAACAGAAGGCGGCCGCGGCGGAGAAGAAGGCGAAGGCCGACGAAGCGACCAAGAAGGCGAATGAGCAGCTCGCCGTGGCGCAGGACAGGGTGGCCGGCAAGTACATCGAGCAGATGAAGGCGAAGGGCGTCACCGTGACGCCCACGCCGGTCGTGCCCCCGGCGCCGCCGGCGGCCGCGCCCGTACCGGCTCCGGCCGCACCGGCCGCGGCGCCTGCAGCGAAGTAGATGGATTAAGGCCCGATCACCGATCGGGTTCCTGAAAAGACAGAAGGCACCTTGCGGTGCCTTCTGTCTTTCTGCGGACGGTGTATCGCGCGAGGCGATACACCGTGGCCTTTCGTCAGCCGCCGAAGCGGTAGCGCACCCCCACCCAGCCAGCGCGCGGGGCGCCCGGTGCGTAGAAGGTTTCGTCACGCGAACCGCCGGTCGTGTCGAAGCTGTTGTTCGGCCCGACGAAGGGGTTCTCGCCGATCTGGCCGGCGGTGAAGTAGCGCTTGTCGAACACGTTGTTCACCCGCGCGAACACCGACCAGCCACCGCCGAGACGCGCATCAGCGACCATGTTGACCAAGGTGAAGCCGGAGGTCTTGCCGTGATCGTCGTGGTCGTTGTTCTCGTTGCCGCGGACATAGACGCCGGAGTGGGTGACCACGTCCGAACCCAGCGTGAGCCAGTCGGTGGCGCGCCAGTTCAGGCCCAGCTTGAACGAGTGCTCGGCGATGCCAGGAATCCGGTCGCCGGATTCGACCCGGATGTTGTCCGCACCGCAGCCCTGATTGCCCGCTTCGGAGTTTTCGGCCGAAACGATGCACTCGCTGGAACGGTAGGTGGCATCCACCCAGGTGTAGCCGGCATGCCAGCCGAAGCGGCCGTAGTCGCCGGACAGGCCGAGTTCGACACCGTTGCGCTGAGTCTTGCCGAAGTTCTTGAAATAGCCCTGGCCCACGGTGTTGCTGGCCACGAACAGGATGTCGTCGCGGTTGATCGCACCGAAGGCGGCCACGTTCCAGCGCACCGGGCCGGCGGTGCCGCGTGCGCCGATCTCGATGCCGCGGGTGACCACCTGGTCGAGACGCGGATCCGCCTGCATCGCGTTGGGCAGCTTGCACGGCTGCGCAGGGTCGGAACAGCCCAGTTCGATTGGGCTGGGCGCGCGGTTGCCCTGCTGCGCGTTCGCGTACAGCGTGACCGCCGGCGAAAGCGCATAGGTGGCGCCGAGGGCCGGGTTGATCTTGCTGTAGGTGTAATCGCTGTTCAGGCTGGAGGTGGCGTCCAGCTGGTCCATCGTCCGCACGCTGGTGTGGTTGTAGCGACCGGACAGCGACACCGTGGCGTCGGTGATCGGCTTCCAGGTGCCGGTGGCGAACAGGCTCCAGGTCTGGCTGCGGCCACGCAGCTTGGGATCCGGATCCTCTTCGGCGGCGGTCGGCGTGACCGAACGGTCCGGCAGGAAATCGCCTTCCTGTTCGGTCTGCTGGAACTTGGTGCGACTGTGATCGAAGGTCGTGCCCACGGCCAGCTGGCGGTCGTCACGGATGTGTGCCCACTGCGCGCTGAAGCCATAGCCGGTCTGGCGGGTGCGGGTGCGGTTCAGCACGCCCTGCGGGTCGCCGGGGGCCGCGAACTCGTCATTCACGTCGCCGTTCAGCGTGCGCACATTATTCTTGCGCACATAGACGGTACCCGACAGCTTCTGTTCGTCGTCCAGCCAGTAGCCGCCGGTCAGCGACACCATGGTCATCTGGTTGCGGGTGTTGTCCGGCGACGTGAAGATCGAGCGCTTGCGCTGTTCGTAGAAGGACAGCGGCGTGAGGCCGTTGCCGATCAGGTCGCTGTTGGCGTGCGTGATGTTCAGATCCAGCTCGTGCTTGGCCGAACGGTGCGAAATCTTGCCGAAGAACTGGTTCACGTCCGACGGCGACAGGTCGCGCCAGCCATCTTCCTTGAAGCGGGTTGCGGTGAAGTACCAGCCCAGTTCCCCGTTGTTGCCGCCGTGCTCGGCGGTGACCGCGTGCCGGCCGAAGCTGCCGGCATAGGCTTCGATGCCGGTACCGGCGTGGCTGAAGCCGTCCTTGGTGCGGATCGACAGCGCGCCGCCCAGCGTGTTCAGACCGAACAGCGGGTTCGAGCCGGGGATGAGGTCGATCGAGGCGATCGCGTTACGCGGGATCAGATCCCAGTTCACGATGTCGCCGAAAGGTTCGTTCACCCGCACCCCGTCCTGGTACACCGACAGGCCTTGCGGCGTGCCGAGCAGCGGGCTGGCGGTGAAGCCGCGGTAATTCACGTCGGCCTGGTAGGGGTTGCCCTGGATTTCATTGACGTTGACGCTCATCAGTTGGCTGCCCAGCAGCTCCGGCAGGCCGGCGGCACCGGTATCGCGCAGTGCTTCACGGCGGATCGACTGCACGTTGGACGGTATTTCGTCCTTCGGGCGATCGAGGCCGGGCACCGGCGAGGTGCCGACGATTTCGACTGCGGGGGCGACGGTCTGGGCATAGGCCGCGGAAAGCGGCGCCAGGGCGAAGGCGGTGCCGATCAGTGCGGCGATCGGCGTCAGGCGCAGGGCGGCTGCGCCGTGATGGGTGCTCACGTTTTCACTCCTCTCGTTTCGGGGGCTGCACGTTCTGATGGCGTGCTCGCAGTGACGACACGGCTGACCGGAAGTCGCGATGGACGATAACGGAGAGGAGGGCGCGCATCTCGGGAAATTTTCCCGAGATGCGGTCGGGCAAAAGACGGCGGTGCTTCGTGAGTGTCAGGAGCCTGAATCAGTCGTCGGACACGAGTCTGTCCGGAGAGCCGCCGACGATGCCCAGACGCAGTGCAAGGTGAACCAGGGCGGCAGAAGTGCCGACGTTGAGCTTCTCCTTGATCAGCGCCTGGTAGTTGGCGACTGTCTTCTGGCTCAGATTCAACGTGGTGGCGCACTCGGCGGCCGACATGCCCTGGGCGAGCAGGCGGAACACTTCGAATTCACGTGGCGACAGCGCGTTGATCACCGCACGTTCGGAATCGGGCGCCCGCGCTTCGACCACCTTGCGTACGTCCTCGCTGAAATAGCGTTCCCCACGGGCGACCGCTCGGACGGCCTCCAGCAGCACTTCCGGTGCGCTGCGCTTGCTGATGAAGCCGCAGGCGCCGCCTTGTATGGCTTTGTCCACGACGACCGCCTCGTCGTGGACGCTGAATACCAGCACCCGGGCACCGGGGTCGCGGGCGCGGATGCGACGGATCAGGTCGATGCCACTGGATCCGGGCAGCGACAGGTCGGTCACGGTCACACCCGGCATGTGCTGTATATATGCGGCGTAGCCGGCATCAGCATCCGCGGCTTCGGCCGCGACCCGGATGTCGCCGCCGGTTTCCAGCAGGCGGGCATATCCGGAGCGCACCACCGGGTGGTCGTCCACCAGAAGCACGTCGATCATCGGTTCTCCTGTTCTGTTTCTGTATAGATGCGTTGCTCGGACCGGGGTGCAGCCGGTATGCGGCAGCGGACCATCACGCCGCCAAGCCGGCTCTGCCCGATCGTCAGTTCGCCGCCCAGCATCGACGCACGTTCCTTCATTCCCAGCCAGCCAAGGCCGGCGCGGACGCTTGCCGCATCGTGCCCGACGCCATCGTCCTCGATTTCCAGCTCGATCGGGCCAGCTTCGCTTTCCCGGCGCAACGATATCCGTACGTGGCTGGCGCGGGCGTGCTTGACTACATTGGACAGGGATTCCTGCGCGATGCGGAACAGCGCGATATTGATCTGTTCGCCAAGATCAGACAGTTCGCCCGACGGCAGCAGTGCGCAGCTCACCTCGGTACGCTCTTCCCAGGACTCGCACAGGGATTGCAGAGCACCGACCAGACCGAGGCTGTCCAGAGCGGCCGGTCGCAGTTCGTACAGCAGGCCGCGTACGGTCTGGTAAAGCTCATCCGCCATGTCGGCGATACGCGAGGCCGCAGCCTGTTCGATCGCATCGTCCGGCAACGCCTTGCACAGGAATACCGCGTCGATACGGATAGCGTTGCAGCTCTGGCCGAAGTGATCGTGAAGTTCGTGCGCGATGCGGCGACGTTCCGCTTCCTGCAGTCCTATCAGCGTCTGAGCTAGATCACGGTTGCGGGCCGCCAGCCGCTGCAATGCGCGTTCGGCGGAAATGCGGGACAGAAGTTCGCGCCGGGCCTCGCGCCAGCGCAGCAGGGAGAATACGGCCAGACCGGCCAGCAGACTGAGCAGAACGAACACCAGCTCGTCTGCCTGGAAGCCTTCGTATCGTTCCAGCGCCGTATGCAGGCTTTCATACAGCTCTGTGCGGGAACTGACCAGAAAGGTGAGTACGGCCGCGGCGGCTATCATCAGAAGCTCGAGTTGGCGGCGTCGCGTTGTCGCCCGGGGACCGGGCAGCGCCTCTCTATATATATGCATGGTGTCGAGCGACAACGTCGCTCCCTACTTGTGGAGTGTCGATGCTGCCACAAGGGCGGCAAGCGAAAGCTGGGGGCTCTACGCGAGATGAAAAGAATTTGGAGAAAGGTGTTGACCTACCCCTTTCGTCCTGCCATAATCTTTTTCTCCCTGACGCGGGGTGGAGCAGTCTGGCAGCTCGTCGGGCTCATAACCCGAAGGTCACAGGTTCAAATCCTGTCCCCGCAACCAGCAACTTGCTGGCAAGGTTTGCAGTGCGCTCTTTAACAAACCAAACAGCCGATAGGTGTGGGCACGTTGTGGTTGAGATGGCGAGCAGCTGTCGTTTCCGGGTGACCGGGGTGATGGTTGGTCGCATGACAACTAAATTGAAGTGCTCATACGAATCAAAGGTTTTAAGCGAAAGCTTATACCTGTGAATTCTGACGAGTTTTGGGAATTAAACTGAAGAGTTTGATCCTGGCTCAGATTGAACGCTGGCGGAATGCTTTACACATGCAAGTCGAGCGGCAGCACGGGGGCAACCCTGGTGGCGAGCGGCGAACGGGTGAGTAATACATCGGAACATGCCCAGTCGTGGGGGATAACACTTCGAAAGAAGTGCTAATACCGCATACGTCCTGAGGGAGAAAGCGGGGGATCGCAAGACCTCGCGCGATTGGAGTGGCCGATGTCAGATTAGCTAGTTGGTGGGGTAAAGGCCTACCAAGGCAACGATCTGTAGCTGGTCTGAGAGGATGATCAGCCACACTGGGACTGAGACACGGCCCAGACTCCTACGGGAGGCAGCAGTGGGGAATTTTGGACAATGGGGGCAACCCTGATCCAGCCATTCCGCGTGAGTGAAGAAGGCCTTCGGGTTGTAAAGCTCTTTCGGCAGGAACGAAACGGTGAGCTCTAACATAGCTTGCTAATGACGGTACCTGAAGAAGAAGCACCGGCTAACTACGTGCCAGCAGCCGCGGTAATACGTAGGGTGCGAGCGTTAATCGGAATTACTGGGCGTAAAGCGTGCGCAGGCGGTTGTGTAAGACAGGTGTGAAATCCCCGGGCTTAACCTGGGAACTGCGCTTGTGACTGCACAGCTAGAGTATGGCAGAGGGGGGTGGAATTCCACGTGTAGCAGTGAAATGCGTAGAGATGTGGAGGAACACCGATGGCGAAGGCAGCCCCCTGGGCCAATACTGACGCTCATGCACGAAAGCGTGGGGAGCAAACAGGATTAGATACCCTGGTAGTCCACGCCCTAAACGATGTCGACTAGGTGTTCGGTGAGGAGACTCATTGAGTACCGCAGCTAACGCGTGAAGTCGACCGCCTGGGGAGTACGGTCGCAAGATTAAAACTCAAAGGAATTGACGGGGACCCGCACAAGCGGTGGATGATGTGGATTAATTCGATGCAACGCGAAAAACCTTACCTACCCTTGACATGTACGGAACCCTGCTGAGAGGTGGGGGTGCTCGAAAGAGAGCCGTAACACAGGTGCTGCATGGCTGTCGTCAGCTCGTGTCGTGAGATGTTGGGTTAAGTCCCGCAACGAGCGCAACCCTTGTCATTAGTTGCTACGCAAGAGCACTCTAATGAGACTGCCGGTGACAAACCGGAGGAAGGTGGGGATGACGTCAAGTCCTCATGGCCCTTATGGGTAGGGCTTCACACGTCATACAATGGTCGGTACAGAGGGTTGCCAAGCCGCGAGGTGGAGCCAATCCCAGAAAGCCGATCGTAGTCCGGATCGCAGTCTGCAACTCGACTGCGTGAAGTCGGAATCGCTAGTAATCGCGGATCAGCATGCCGCGGTGAATACGTTCCCGGGTCTTGTACACACCGCCCGTCACACCATGGGAGTGGGTTTCACCAGAAGAGGCTAGCCTAACCGTAAGGGGGGCGGTCGCCACGGTGAGATTCATGACTGGGGTGAAGTCGTAACAAGGTAGCCGTATCGGAAGGTGCGGCTGGATCACCTCCTTTCTAGAGTCACGACTGCGACGTGTCCACAACCTATCGGCTGTTATAGAAGCAACAAGGGCAAGGAGCTCGGGAGAGGCAGAGATGCTGATTCCGCAGTGAGCACCCGACCCTGGAAAGACCGGGTCTGTAGCTCAGCTGGTTAGAGCACCGTCTTGATAAGGCGGGGGTCGTTGGTTCGAACCCAACCAGACCCACCAGATTGCCTGAATGAGGGCATAGGGGGATTAGCTCAGCTGGGAGAGCACCTGCTTTGCAAGCAGGGGGTCGTCGGTTCGATCCCGTCATCCTCCACCACCATCTGGTTCTGGCCGGGATGTCGGCTGTACTTGTTGCCGTAGCTTTGAGTGTGAGGCGTGGGGTGCAGAAATGCTGCCCAGACCTCACCCGCAAGGGTGCGAAGTTTGATCTTTAAAAATTTGGAAGAAGTAAAGGGATGTCAGCGTTTCAACCGCGCTGGCATCTCATGGGTAGTGATTGCATCGTCCCACCACTTTGAACCAGCGGTGGGATAGATAGCGCGAGCGCTTGAGAACTATCCTGTAGTGCGGTGTGAGACGCAAGTCGAGCACAGCGTTATAGGGTCAAGTGAATAAGTGCATGTGGTGGATGCCTTGGCGATCACAGGCGATGAAGGACGTGCAAGCCTGCGAAAAGCTGCGGGGAGCTGGCAATGAAGCTTTGATCCGCAGATGTCCGAATGGGGAAACCCGGCCCGTAAGGGTCATCCCTGGCTGAATACATAGGCCAGAGGAAGCGAACCGAGCGAACTGAAACATCTAAGTAGCTCGAGGAACAGAAATCAACCGAGATTCCCAAAGTAGTGGCGAGCGAACTGGGAGTAGCCTGCACGACTAAACCATTTACTTAGCAAAACGGTCTGGAAAGTCCGACGATACAGGGTGATAGTCCCGTATGCGAAAAGTAGATGGCGGGTCTGAGCGTGCGACAAGTAGGGCGGGACACGTGAAATCCTGTTTGAAGATGGGGGGACCATCCTCCAAGGCTAAATACTCGTGATCGACCGATAGTGAACCAGTACCGTGAGGGAAAGGCGAAAAGAACCCCGGGAGGGGAGTGAAATAGATCCTGAAACCGCATGCATACAAACAGTGGGAGCCTCGAAAGGGGTGACTGCGTACCTTTTGTATAATGGGTCAGCGACTTACGTTCAGTAGCGAGCTTAACCGAATAGGGGAGGCGTAGCGAAAGCGAGTCTGAATAGGGCGATTCAGTTGCTGGGCGTAGACCCGAAACCAAGTGATCTATCCATGGCCAGGATGAAGGTGCCGTAACAGGTACTGGAGGTCCGAACCCACTAATGTTGAAAAATTAGGGGATGAGCTGTGGATAGGGGTGAAAGGCTAAACAAACTTGGAAATAGCTGGTTCTCCCCGAAAACTATTTAGGTAGTGCCTCATGTATCACTCTCGGGGGTAGAGCACTGTAATGGTTGGGGGGGTCATTGCGATCTACCCCGCCATAGCAAACTCCGAATACCGAGAAGTGCGAGCATGGGAGACAGACGGTGGGTGCTAACGTCCATCGTCAAGAGGGAAACAACCCAGACCGCCAGCTAAGGCCCCCAATGCGTGGCTAAGTGGAAAACGAGGTGGGAAGGCATAGACAGCCAGGAGGTTGGCTTAGAAGCAGCCATCCTTTAAAGAAAGCGTAATAGCTCACTGGTCGAGTCGTCCTGCGCGGAAGATGTAACGGGGCTCAAGCCACGAGCCGAAGCTGCGGATATGTCGTAAGACATATGGTAGGGGAGCGTTCTGTAAGTCTGCGAAGGTGTCTGGTAACGGATGCTGGAGATATCAGAAGTGCGAATGCTGACATGAGTAGCGATAAAGCGGGTGAAAGGCCCGCTCGCCGAAAGCCCAAGGTTTCCTACGCAACGTTCATCGGCGTAGGGTGAGTCGGCTCCTAAGGCGAGGCCGAAAGGCGTAGTCGATGGGAAACAGGTCAATATTCCTGTACCAGTCCATGATGCGATGGGGGGACGGAGAAGGTTATAGCAGCCGGGTGTTGGAAGTCCCGGTTTAAGCAGGTAGGCGTGCTGCGTAGGCAAATCCGCGCGGCTTAGCCGAGATGTGATGACGAGGAGCCACGTGCTCTGAAGTGCTAGATACCACGCTTCCAGGAAAAGCCTCTAAGCTTCAGTCATGGATTGACCGTACCGCAAACCGACACAGGTGGGCAGGATGAAAATTCTCAGGCGCTTGAGAGAACCCAGGAGAAGGAACTCGGCAAATTGATACCGTAACTTCGGGAGAAGGTATGCCCCTAGTAGGTAAAATCCCTCGCGGATGGAGCCAAACGGGGTCGCAGAGAATCGGTGGCTGCGACTGTTTAATAAAAACACAGCACTCTGCAAACACGAAAGTGGACGTATAGGGTGTGACGCCTGCCCGGTGCCGGAAGGTTAAGTGATGGGGTGCAAGCTCTTGATCGAAGCCCCGGTAAACGGCGGCCGTAACTATAACGGTCCTAAGGTAGCGAAATTCCTTGTCGGGTAAGTTCCGACCTGCACGAATGGCGTAACGATGGCCACACTGTCTCCTCCTGGGACTCAGCGAAGTTGAAATGTTTGTGAAGATGCAATCTCCCCGCGGCTAGACGGAAAGACCCCATGAACCTTTACTGTAGCTTTGCATTGGACTTTGACGGGACTTGTGTAGGATAGGTGGGAGGCTGTGAGACGTGGTCGCCAGATCACGAGGAGCCATCCTTGAAATACCACCCTGGTGTCGTTGAGGTTCTAACCTAGGCCCGTGAATCCGGGTCGGGGACCGTGCATGGCAGGCAGTTTGACTGGGGCGGTCTCCTCCTAAAAGGTAACGGAGGAGTTCGAAGGTTCGCTTGGTACGGTCGGACATCGTACCTAAAGTGCAATGGCAAAAGCGAGCTTGACTGCGAGACTGACACGTCGAGCAGGTGCGAAAGCAGGACATAGTGATCCGGTGGTTCTGTATGGAAGGGCCATCGCTCAACGGACAAAAGGTACTCTGGGGATAACAGGCTGATTCCGCCCAAGAGTTCACATCGACGGCGGAGTTTGGCACCTCGATGTCGGCTCATCACATCCTGGGGCTGTAGCCGGTCCCAAGGGTATGGCTGTTCGCCATTTAAAGTGGTACGTGAGCTGGGTTTAAAACGTCGTGAGACAGTTTGGTCCCTATCTGCCGTGGGCGCTGGAAGTTTGAGGGGGCCTGCTCCTAGTACGAGAGGACCGGAGTGGACATACCTCTGGTGTACCGGTTGTCACGCCAGTGGCATCGCCGGGTAGCTAAGTATGGAAGAGATAAGCGCTGAAAGCATCTAAGCGCGAAACTCGCCTCAAGATGAGACTTCCCGGGGACTCGATCCCCCTGAAGGGTCGTGGAAGACCACCACGTTGATAGGCTGGGTGTGGAAGTGCAGTAATGCATTAAGCTAACCAGTACTAATTGCCCGTGCGGCTTGACCCTATAACCGTGTGCTCAACAAATCGTTGAAACAGCACCGGTGATCAAAAGTGCCTCGCGCACACAATCACCCCAATCCTTTACTTCTTCCACATGGCGGCCCGATGCACCTCGCGCCTCCATGACAAAGCTTCAGCCTGGTGCCCATAGCGCTGTGGAACCACCCCTTCCCATCCCGAACAGGACCGTGAAACGCAGCCGCGCCAATGATAGTGAGCAATCCGCTCGCGAAAGTAGGTCAGCGCCAGGCTACCCAACAACACAACGCCCGATCACTCATCAGTGATCGGGCGTTCGTGTTTGTGCGAATCAAACACGCATCCAGATAGCACCTACGACTACATCAAGCTCGACGTCAGCATCGAAAATGCAGGCCGTTCGATACCGTGGGTCACCGAGCGACGGACAAGGGCTGGCTCTGTGTGCTATTCTTGACGGCTATCCGCGATCGCGGTACTTCGCAAAAACACGCGTAACTTTCCCTTTCGATTCAAGGACATTCGCTAATGGCGCAGAACACCTCACCCGTGAACACTCTCGAGCGGAAGATCAACATGTCGGTGGTCGCCGCGGATGTGGAAAAGAACGTCGCGACCCGTCTCGCGCGCATGGCACGTACCGTCAAGATGCCGGGCTTTCGTCCGGGCAAGGTGCCGATGAAGATCGTCGAGCAGCAGTATTCTGCTCAGGCGCGTTCGGAGGCGTTCACCGAAGCAGTGCAACAGGCTTTCGGTTCCGCAGTGCGCGAACAGAATCTGCGTGTGGCAGGTTTTCCGAAAATCGAGCCGCTGGAGTCGTCCGAACCCGGCAAAGTGTTCTTCAGCGCCACTTTCGAGGTGTATCCGGAGATCGAGACTGCCGATCTGTCGGACAAGGCGCTGGATCGCGCCACTCTGTCGGTGGGTGACGCAGAAGTCGACAAGACGCTGGAAGTCCTGCGCAAGCAGCGTGTCTCCTATGTGGCTGCCGACAAGGCGGCTGCCAAGGAAGATCGCGTGGTCATGGATTTTCGTGGCACCCGTGAAGGTGAGGCCTTCGATGGCGGCACCGCGGAAGATTTCCCTGTCGTGCTTGGCGTGGGCGCGATGCTGCCCGATTTCGAATCCAATGTCGAAGGCATGAAGGCAGGTGAGGAAAAGACCTTCTCGCTGACCTTTCCGGAAGACTATCAGGCGAAGGATCTCGCTGGTACGACGGTACAGTTCGAAGTCAAGCTGAAGTCGGTCGAATCGCCGGTACTGCCGGAAGTGAATGCCGATTTCGCGGCGTCGCTGGGTGTGCCTTCGGGTGACGTGGCCCAGCTGAAGGCCGACGTGAAGACCAACCTCGAGCGCGAGGTGAAGAAGCGCCTGCAGGCTCGCGTCAAGAACGAAGTGATGAATCTGCTGATCGAAGCGCATACCTTCGACGTACCGACGGCACTGATCGAGCAGGAATCGCAGCGCATGGCTGAAGAGGCGCGTGCCAATCTCGCATCGCGCGGCATGAATGTTAAGGACATTCCGGTCGAGGCAGCGTGGTTTGCCGATCAGGCGGTGCGTCGCGTGCGCCTGGGTCTGCTGGTGGCCGAGATCGTCAAGAAGAATGAACTGTATGCCAAGCCGGAACAAATCCGCGCCGTGGTCGAAGAACAGGCTCAAAGCTACGAAGATCCGGCCGATGTGATTCGCTGGTACTACAGCGATACGCAACGTCTTGCACAGGTGGAAGCGCTGGTCGTCGAGGACAATGTGGTTGACTGGGTGCTCGGTGTCGCTAAGGTAGCCGACAAGCCGGTCGAGTTCGACGATCTGATGGCGACCAACTGATAGCGTTCTTCAGCGTGTCGCCAGCGACGTCGGTGCCGATGTTTGCTTGAATGATAGACAGAGGGGCCGCTTGCGGCCCCGTCCGGGAGCTTAAGGAATGATGTCGGAAACCGTCGGTCTGGGCATGGTGCCCATGGTCATCGAGCAGAGTGGTCGGGGCGAACGTGCCTACGACATCTACTCGCGTCTGCTGCGCGAACGCGTGGTGTTTCTGGTCGGTCCGGTGACCGACACGACGGCCAATCTGATCGTTGCTCAGTTGCTGTTCCTCGAGTCCGAGAATCCGGACAAGGACATCTTCTTCTACATCAACTCGCCGGGCGGTTCGGTGACGGCAGGGCTGTCGATCTACGACACGATGCAGTTCATCAAGCCTGACGTGTCCACGCTGTGCATTGGCCAGGCCGCCAGCATGGGTGCCTTCCTGCTGTCTGCAGGTGCCAAAGGTAAGCGTGCATGCCTGCCGAACTCGCGCGTGATGATTCACCAGCCGATGGGCGGTTTCCAGGGCCAGGCTTCGGACATCGAAATTCACGCCCGCGAAATCCTCACGCTGCGCGCGAAGCTGAACACCATCATGTCGCAGCACACGGGGCAGCCCATCGAAACGATAGAGCGCGACACCGACCGCGACAATTTCCTGTCGGCCGAACAGGCGCGCGAATACGGCATCATTGACAAGGTGCTGACTACCCGCGCGGAAAGCTCGGCGGCCTGATACGCGGACTACCGCGTGCCGGGTGACGTACCTGTCAAGTTTGGAGTTGACTCATGACCGACAAGAAATCGGGTTCCGAAAAGCTGCTGTACTGCTCCTTCTGCGGAAAGAGCCAGCATGAGGTGAAGAAGCTCATCGCCGGGCCGTCGGTCTTCATCTGCGACGAGTGCATTGATCTCTGCAACGACATCATCCGTGACGAGATCAGCAACGAGCAGGCGGGCAAGAGTTCGCGCGGTGACCTGCCGTCACCGAAGGAAATCTGCGAAATCCTCGATCAGTACGTGATCGGGCAGTCGCCGGCCAAGCGCATCCTCGCGGTGGCGGTGTACAACCACTACAAGCGCCTGCGCCACATGTCGCGCAAGGACGAGGTCGAACTGTCGAAGAGCAACATCCTGCTCGTCGGCCCGACCGGTTCGGGCAAGACGCTGTTGGCACAGACTCTGGCGCGTTTGCTCAACGTGCCCTTCGTGATGGCGGATGCGACCACGCTGACCGAAGCCGGCTATGTCGGCGAGGACGTCGAGAACATCATCCAGAAGCTGCTGCAGAAGTGCGATTACGAAGTCGAGCGCGCGCAGCAGGGCATCGTCTATATCGACGAGATCGACAAGATTTCGCGCAAGTCCGACAACCCGTCGATCACCCGCGACGTGTCGGGCGAAGGGGTGCAGCAGGCGCTGCTGAAGCTGATCGAAGGCACGGTGGCCAGCGTGCCGCCGCAGGGCGGGCGCAAGCATCCGAACCAGGATTTCGTACAGGTCGATACCACCAACATCCTGTTCGTCTGCGGCGGTGCCTTTGACGGATTGGAGAAGGTGATTCGTAATCGCACCGAACACGTGAGCATCGGTTTCGGAGCGGAGGTGAAGAGCCGTGACAGCCGCAGCGCCGGTGAGGCGCTGCAGGAAGTTGAACCGGAAGATCTGATCAAGTTCGGTCTGATTCCGGAATTCGTCGGCCGTCTGCCGGTGGTGGCGACCCTGCAGGAACTGGATGAAGAAGCTTTGATCCAGATCCTGATCGAGCCGAAGAACGCGCTGATCAAGCAGTACCAGAAGCTGTTCCAGATGGAAGGCGTGGAACTGGAAGTGCGCCCCGGCGCACTTCAGGCCATTGCTCGCAAGGCGCTCAAGCGCAAGACCGGTGCCCGCGGCCTGCGAAGCATCATCGAGGCGGCCCTGCTCGACACCATGTACGAACTGCCGGGCGTCGAGAATGTCGCAAAGGTGGTGATCGACGAAGGCGTGATCCAGGGCGATACCAAGCCCATCATGCTGTTCGCCGAACAGCCCAAGGTGTCCGGTTCGAACTGAAACCCGCGCGTCGGTTTGCGCGCTGCGCGGGTGCCGGAGCCGGGGCGGCTTGATTCGGGAAGTGCCGCCCCAATCTGTCTGACACTGTCGCGTTAAGGAATTGCAATGTCCAGCCTCCAAACCGTTCCCGAGCAACTCGAATTGCCGCTGCTGCCGTTGCGGGATGTGGTCGTGTTCCCGCACATGGTGATCCCGCTGTTCGTCGGTCGCCCGAAATCCATCAAGGCACTCGAGTCGGCGATGGAAGCCGGCAAGAGCATCCTGCTGGTGGCCCAGAAGTCGGCCGCCAAGGACGAGCCGAGTGCGGAAGATCTGTACCGCATCGGTTGCGTCGCCAACATCCTCCAGATGCTGAAGCTGCCGGACGGCACCGTGAAGGTGCTGGTCGAGGGCACGCAGCGTGCGCGTGTCGAGGACATCGCGGACATCAAGACGCTGTTCATGGCCCAGGTCACTACGGTGCCTGCGGTGGAACAGACCTCGCACGAGATCGAGGCCATGCGTCGTGCGCTGATCAGCCAGTTCGACCAGTACGTCAAGCTGAACAAGAAAATCCCGCCGGAAATCCTGACCTCGCTGTCCAGCATCGAGGAAGCCGGTCGTCTGGCGGATACGGTGGCTGCTCACCTGCCGCTCAAGTTGGAACAGAAGCAGGACATCCTCGAACTGTTCGGCACCGCCGAGCGCATTGAGCGCCTGCTGTCGCAGCTCGAAACCGAACTCGACATCCTGCAGGTCGAAAAGCGCATCCGTGGCCGCGTGAAGCGGCAGATGGAGAAGAGCCAGCGCGAGTACTACCTGAACGAACAGGTCAAGGCCATCCAGAAGGAACTGGGTGAGGGCGAGGACGGCGCCGATCTCGAAGAAATCGAGAAGAAGATCAAGGCGGCCGGCATGACCAAGGAAGCCATCGCCAAGGCCCAATCCGAGCTGAAGAAGCTCAAGCTGATGTCGCCGATGTCGGCCGAAGCCACCGTCGTGCGCAATTTCATCGAAACGCTGGTTGGTCTGCCGTGGCGCAAGAAGTCGCGCATCTCGAAGGATCTGGCTGAAGCCGAGAAGATTCTTGACCGCGACCACTACGGTCTCGAGAAGGTGAAGGAACGCATTCTCGAATACCTGGCGGTGCAGCAGCGCGTCGACAAGCTGAAGGCGCCCATCCTGTGCCTGGTCGGTCCTCCGGGCGTGGGCAAAACCTCGCTTGGCCAGTCGATCGCCAAGGCGACCAACCGCAAGTTCGTGCGCATGGCGCTCGGCGGCGTGCGTGATGAGGCCGAAATCCGCGGTCACCGCCGTACCTACATCGGTTCGATGCCGGGCAAGATCCTGCAGAACATGACCAAGGTTGCGGTGAAGAACCCGCTCTTCCTGCTCGACGAAGTCGACAAGATGGGCCAGGACTTCCGCGGTGATCCGTCGTCGGCGCTGCTCGAAGTGCTCGATCCGGAACAGAACTCGACCTTCGTCGACCATTACGTCGAGGTCGAGTACGACCTGTCGGACGTCATGTTCGTCGCGACTGCGAACTCGCTGAACATCCCCGCGCCGCTGCTGGACCGGATGGAAGTGATCCGTCTGTCCGGCTACACGGAAGAAGAGAAGGTCAACATCTGCCAGCGCTACCTGGTGCCCAAGCAGATGAAGAACAACGGCCTGAAGAAGGAAGAGCTGTCGGTCACCGAAGACGCGCTGCGCGACATCGTGCGCTACTACACCCGCGAAGCCGGTGTGCGTGCGCTCGAACGCGAAGTGTCCAAGATCTGCCGCAAGGTGGTGAAGGGCCTGGTGATGCGCAAGCGCTCGTCCAAGGTCGTGGTCAACGCGAAGAACCTGGACAAGTTCCTCGGCGTGCGCCGTTACACCTTCGGCATCGCCGAAAAGGACAATCAGATCGGTCAGGTGACTGGTCTGGCCTGGACCGAAGTCGGCGGCGAACTGCTGACCATCGAAGTGGCCACCATGCCGGGCAAGGGCGCGGTGCAGCGTACCGGTTCGCTCGGTGACGTGATGAAGGAATCGGTCGAAGCAGCGCGTTCTGTGGTGCGCTCGCGTGCACGCCGTCTGGGCATCAAGGACGAAGTGTTCGAGAAGACCGACCTGCACGTGCACTTCCCGGAAGGCGCGACGCCCAAGGACGGTCCGTCCGCAGGCATCGCCATCACGACCGCGCTGGTGTCGGCGCTGACCGGCATTCCGGTGCGTGCAGATGTCGCCATGACTGGCGAGATCACGCTGCGCGGCGAAGTGCTGGCCATCGGTGGCCTGAAGGAAAAGCTGCTGGCTGCGGTGCGTGGCGGCATTCGCACCGCGCTGATTCCGCACGAGAACGTCAAGGATCTGGCCGACATGCCGGACACCCTGAAGAACTCGATCGAAATCGTCGCGGTGAAGTGGATTGACGATGTGCTTGAGCGTGCGCTCGAGCGCAAACCCGATCCGCTGCCCGAAGCCGATCCGGCGGCAGTGGTCGCCAAGGTCGAGGAACCCGCTGCCGCGAGCACGGTCCTTACGCACTGAAAGCTGCCGCACGACAGCCCGCGAACTTCCTCTTGTGAGGTATCATCGCGGGCTGTTTTTTGCAGCCGGCTCCATGCCGGTCCGAGCGGGTGCTTAGCTCAGTTGGTAGAGCGTCGCCCTTACAAGGCGAATGTCGGCGGTTCGAGCCCGTCAGCACCCACCACACGCCCGGATGCGCTGTATCAGGAGTGGTAGTTCAGTTGGTTAGAATACCGGCCTGTCACGCCGGGGGTCGCGGGTTCGAGTCCCGTCCACTCCGCCAACACTGACAGCGGGCGAACGACAGTTCGCCTTTTTCATTTCCGCGCCCGGAAAGCCGGGTTCCGCGAAAGGTGCTTATGTTCGATGCAGTCCGCAACAACAAGCGCGTGGTGCAGATCATCCTGCTGCTGATGGTGCTGCCGTTCGCATTCTTCGGCGTTGAGTCCTACATGAACCGGGATTCCGCACGCGAAGACGCGGCAGTGGTCGGCAAGATGAAAATTGTCCCGGAAGAGTTCCAGCAGGCGCTGCGCGAACAGACTGACCGTCTGCGCGAGATGGCCGGCGAGGAATTCGATCCCAAGATGATGGACACACCGGAAGCGCGCACCCAGGTGCTCGAAGGCCTGGTGAGCCAGCGCCTGCTGATGCAGGAAGCGCAGCGCCAGCACCTGACCGTGTCCGACGGCCGCATGAGCCAGATCATCGCCGGCGTGCCGGGCTTCCAGGTCGATGGCAAGTTCTCCGAAGCACGTTTCGATCAGGTGGCGCAGGCCCAGGGCTACAGCCGTGACGGCCTGCTGGCCCGCATCCGGCAGGACCTCGTGATGCGCCAGCTGTACGCAGGCGTTGCCGGCAGTTCTTTCGTGCCGCCGTCGCTGGCGCGTCGCTGGGCGCAGATGCAGCAGGAAGAGCGCGAAGTGAGCGAAGCCATCATCACGCCCTTCGAGTTCATCGAACAGATCAAGATCTCGCCGGAACAGATCCGCAAGTATTACGACGACAACCAGAAGGAATTCGCCGTCCCCGAGCAGGTGAAGGTCGAGTACCTGATGCTGAGCGAAGCCACGCTGGCCGCCAGGATGGACATCGCGGAAGAGGAGGTGCGCAAGGCCTTTGAATCCAACCAGTCCAAGTACATGCAGGGCGAGGAACGCAAGGCCCGTCACATCCTGCTTGGCGTGAAGCAGGGGGCGACGCCGGAAGAGCGCAAGGTGGTCAAGGACAAGGCCGATGCGCTGCTCAAACAGCTGAAGGCGAACCCGGCGAAGTTCGGCGAACTGGCCAAGGCCAATTCGGATGACCCGGGCTCCAAGGACAACGGCGGCGATCTCGGCTTCTTCGGCCGCGGCACCATGGTGAAGCCGTTCGAGGAAGTCGCCTTCTCGCTGAAGAAGGGCGAAATCAGCGGTCTGGTGGAAACCGATTTCGGTTACCACATCATCCAGCTCGAAGACGTGCGCGGCGGTCAGGGCAAGACGCTGGAACAGGCGCGTGCCGAAATCACCGACGAACTGAAGAAGCAGGCCGCGCGCCGCCGCTTCGCGGAGCTGGCGGAAACCTTCAGCAACACGGTCTACGAACAGGCGGACAGCCTGGCGCCGGCGGCGGAAAAGCTGGGCCTGCAGGTCAGGACCAGCCCGCTGATTCCGAAGGGCATGCTGATGCCGGCCCCGTTCGACAACGTGAAGCTGCGCGATGCCATCTTCGCCGAAGACGCGATCAAGAACCGCCGCAATACCCAGGCGGTCGAGACCGCGCCGAACACCCTGGTGTCCGCTCGCGTGCTCGAACAGATTCCGCCGTCGATCAAGCCGTTCGAATCGGTGCAGGCAGACATCGAGAAGAAGCTGGGTTTCGAAGCCGGCCGCAAGCTGGCGCTGGAACGTGGCGAAAGCTCGCTGACCAAGCTGCGCGCCGGCGAAGAGGCTCCGCTGGTGTGGTCGCCGCCGCAGGACGTGTCGCGCGCCCAGGCGCAGGGTCCGGCGTCGGTCATGGTGAAGGCCATCTTCAATGCGCCGGCCAACAAGCTGCCGGCCTATCTCGGCTTCCCGATGGACAATGGTGGTTACGCCGTCTTCCGCATCAGCGCGGTCAAGCAGCCGAAGGAAGCGCTGGATCCGGCACGCATCCAGGCGATCAAGGCCCAGCTTGAACAGACCGTGTCGCAGGACGATTTTGCGTCCTACATCACCGCGCTGCGCAAGGATTACCCGGTCAAGATCAACCAGAAGCTGGTTGAGGCGCCCAAGCAGCCCTGATCCGGTACAGCAATAAACAAGGGCGTTCAGCGCCCGCCATGAAAAAAGGCCACCCCGCGGGGTGGCCTTTCTGTTTTCCGACGGCGCGACTCAGTCGGTCGATGCTTCCGGTACTGGCGCGTTGCGCAGGCCGGTCAGGAAGGTATCGACCAGCCACGGTGCGTGCGCGCGCAGATCGAAATCGTGGCGCTCCACCCAGCTGCGCATCAGGCCGCCGATGAAGGCGTGCATCGCCTCAGCGGTCACCTTGGGATCGACGTGAGCGGGCAGCTGTCCGCGCCGGACTGCCGCTTCGAAAATGACTTCGAGCATGGACAGGCAGCGGCCGTGGGTTTCCAGCTCGGCACGGCGCAGGCGGTCGAAATCCGGGCCGCCGTCGAGCTTGCAGAACTTGATTTCGAACACCGACTGCACCCGCTCGCATTCGCTCAGCATGCGCAGCACGTGGATGGCGTCCTTGCGCAGATAGCCCAGCGGATCGCTGCCCGGGTCGGCCGCCAGATCGCCCAGCATGGCCTGCATCGGGGTGACTACCCGCTCGCACACCGCCTCGAAGATGTCGGCCTTGTTCTCGAAATGCCAATAGACCGCACCGCGCGTGTGGCCGGCGGCCTTTGCGATGTCGTCCAGCGTGGTGCTGGCCACGCCCTTTTCCCGGAAGCAGCGTTCGGCCGCATCGAGCAGCTGCACCCGTGTCGCTTCCGCTTCTTCCTTCGTCCGTCTGACCATGAAAACTGTGGGGGATTTATACAAACAGACGTGAATGTATATTTTCCTGGGCCGCGCGTCAAAGTGGTGCGACAGGCTACAGGGCGGGCGCAGTGTAGCGCGGTCAGGCGGCCGGCACCTCGCGGAAAGCTTGAACCGGATACGGCCCGGCGGGCGCCGGAAAAGAAAAAGGGCCCGAATCGCTGGACTCGGGCCCTGAATGTGGTGGGCAGTAGTGGGATCGAACCACTGACCCCCGCCGTGTGAAGGCGGTGCTCTACCGCTGAGCTAACTGCCCTGTATTCGTGACAGGGCGCGAATAATAGCCGGCGGAACCGGCGGCGTCAAATGCTCTTTCGCGTCGCGCTACAATTGCAGGCTCACATTGGAGTCCGCACCGTCATGTCACAGGTTGTCCGCACCCGCTTCGCCCCCAGTCCCACCGGTTATCTGCATATCGGTGGCGCCCGTACCGCGCTGTTTTCATGGGCGTATGCGCGCCGCCACGGCGGCCAGTTCATCCTGCGGATCGAGGACACCGATGTCGCCCGTTCGACGCCCGAGGCGGTGCAGGCCATTCTCGACGGCATGCAGTGGCTGGACCTCGGTCATGACGAAGGCCCGTTCTACCAGATGCAGCGCATGGACCGTTACAAGGCGGTGATTGCGCAGATGCTGGAGCGGGGCCACGCCTACCATTGCTACACGACGCCGGAAGAGCTCGATGCGCTGCGCGAGCGCCAGCGCGCCAACAACGAAAAGCCGCGTTACGACGGTCGCTGGCGCCCGGCGCCCGGTAAGACGCTGCCGACGCCGCCGGAAGGCGTGCAGCCAGTCATCCGCTTCTGCAACCCGCTGGACGGCGTGGTGGCGTGGGAAGACCAGGTGAAGGGCCGCATCGCGATCGCCAACGAGGAGCTGGACGACCTCATCATCGCCCGCGCTGACGGCACGCCGACCTACAACTTCTGCGTCTGCGTTGATGACTGGGATATGGGCATCACCCATGTCATCCGCGGCGACGACCACGTGAACAACACGCCGCGCCAGATCAATATCCTGCGTGCGCTCGGCGCCACTGTGCCGCAGTACGCCCACCTGTCGATGATCCTCGGCGACGACGGTCAGAAGCTGTCCAAGCGCCACGGCGCGGTCAGCGTGATGCAGTACGACGAGGACGGCTATCTGCCCGAGGCGGTGATCAACTATCTGGCGCGCCTGGGCTGGAGCCACGGCGATGATGAAGTCTTCTCGCGCGAGCAGTTCGTGCAGTGGTTCGACCTCGACCACATCACGCCGTCCGCCGCCCAGTTCAACACCGAAAAGCTGCGCTGGCTGAACGCTCATTACATCAAGCAGACCGACAACGCCTGGCTGGCGGCCGACGTGGCGAACCGTCTGGCTCGCCGCGGCGTCGATCCGGAAGCCGGCCCGGCGCTCGAGCCGCTGGTCGCGCTTTACAAGGACCGCGTCGCTACGCTGGTCGAACTGGCGGACGCGCTGGAGGCCTTTTTTATCGACCTGCACGTTGCGCCGGAACTGATCGCCCAGCACCTGACCGACCCGGCGCGCGACGCGCTGCGCAAGCTGTCGGCCCGGCTCGAAGCGGCGGCCTGGGACAAGGCCGCGCTGTCGGCCGCGATCAAGGAAACCTGCACCGAATGCGGCCTGAAGATGCCGCAGGTGGCGATTCCGCTGCGTGTGGCGCTGCTTGGCCAGCCGCAGACGCCGTCGATCGACGCGGTGCTCGAAGCCTTCGGCCGCGAGCGCGTGCTGGCCCGTCTCGCCCGCGTGCTCTGAACGACTCGGCCTGGCCCGACTCAGCCCGGCCCGACTCAGCTCGGCCCGAATTTCTCGGGCCGGAGCACGCCGATGTCGGCGGTATAGACCGTCATCGCGTAGTTGCGGAAGTAGGCCGCCTGCACATGGTTCAGGATGGCATCGGCGGTCGGTGCGTCGCACAGCACCTCCATCCGTATGCTGCGGTCCTCGTCCCAGCTCCCGTCGCGCTCGCCGCGCCGGCCGGCGCCACGCGCGTCGACCACGGTGTAGCCGCGCGCGCCCAGCCGTTTCACGTCGGCACACAGCGGTTTTTCCAGCGCCGCTTCGCATACCAGCACCACCAGCTTGATCGGATGCGTGTTCATGGTCAGCCCGCCATCGAATGCGCCAGCCGCGCCATCCACAGATAGATCGGGATGCCGGCCAGCAGGTTGAACGGAAAGGTGATCGCCAGCGCGCAGGTGATCGAAAGCCCCGGGCTGGCTTCAGGAATGGCGATGCGCATTGCCGCCGGTGCCGCGATGTAGGACGCGCTGGCCGCCAGCGTTGCCAGCAGCATGGTGCCACCGACCGACAGCCCCATCATCAGCGCGAACGCGGTGCCCATCATGGCGCCGAGCAGCGGCATCACGATCGCGAAGCCGGCGAGGAACAGACCGCCACGCTTCAGGCCGCCGATCTGGCCGGCCGCAACCAGGCCCATTTCCAGCAGGAAGAGGCAGAGCGTGCCCTTGAACAGGTCGCCGAAGAAAGGCTTCATCGGCGCCAGACCGTCACTGCCAGCGACCCAGCCTATCAGCAGGCCGCCGACCAGCAGCACCAGCCCCTTGCCGAGAAACACCTCGTGCAGCAGCGGTCCCCAGGCCACTGGCGTGGAGGCGTCGCGCGGACCGAGCAGGCGCGCGAGCAGGATGCCGGCCACGATGCCCGGCACCTCCATCAGCACCAGGAAGAGCGGCATCACCGCCTCGAAGTCGATGCCCTGCGACACCAGCGTGTTGGAGGCGACCGCGAAAGTGACCACGCTGACCGAACCGTAGTGGCCGGCGATCGCCGCCGCGTCGGCGTGTGCGATGCGGCCGGCGCGCAGCAGCGCGAAGGCGAGCAGGGCGGTGAATACGCCCAGCAGCAGCACCGCGCCCACCTGCGGCAGTACGGTGAGCACATTCTGCTTCGCCAGTTCAGCGCCGCCTTTCAGGCCGATGGCGAGCAGCAGGTAGATGGACAGCGCCTCGTACAGCGGCGCCGGCAGTTTCAGTTCCGACTTCGCCAGACGGGCGGCGAAGCCCAGCGCGAAGAACAGCACGACGGTGTCTAACATTAGGCCTCCCGGTTGCAATCCCGGGGTGGATCGAGTGTTGCGTTGCGAAAGAAGTTCCGCCGGATGCGGTCATGCCGCGCCATCGTCCATCGGGCGGGTGGCCGCACCCTTGCTGAGGGCATAGACTGCAAACAATGGTGTCCGGCCGCTGAAGGACGGACACGCCCGGGCAGGCCTCGCAAGATGCGGCGCGAAGGCCGGCCCGCTTCCGGTGGCGCGCATGAACCGCATCTTCATCAGCTATCGCACCGTCGATGGTGCCAAGGACGCGAGCAGGCTGGCCGACGATCTGGGCCGGGTGTTCGGCGACGATCAGGTCTTTCTCGACCGGCAGGACCTGCGCGGAGGCAGCAGCTGGCGGCAGGAGATCGCGCGTGCCATCGGCCACCGCCCGGTGGTGCTTCTGCTGATCACGCAGGGCTTCGCCGGTGCCCGTCATCCGGACGGTCGGCTGCGCATCCATGACGTCGATGACCCGGTGCGCCTCGAAGTCGAATCGGCGATCGATGCCAGCGCGGTGCTGATGCCGCTGAGGGTCGATGGCACGCCGATGCCGCTCGCCGCCGATCTGCCATCCTCCATCCAGCTGGTGACCGAGCGTCATGCACTGCCGCTGCGCACCGACGACTGGAGCCGCCTCGACCTGCCGCGCATCGTGGGGGATATCGAGCGGCTGGGCGTGAGCCGGGCCGGCGCGGCCGCAACACCCCGCCCGCGCATTCATGCGCTGCGCTGGGCACTGGCCGCTGCGGCGCTGCTGGCCACCATCGCCGGCGTGCGCTACGCCACCACGGATGATCTGGTGCTGCCCACGACCGCAGCCGGGCCCGAGCCGGCGCCACCGCGCCCGGTGGAGGTGAGGACGGTCGAGCAGGAACGCGGCCTTCTGGAGGGGCGCTGGCTGCTCACCACTGCCGACGGCGACCGCATTCCGCTGTCCATCCGGCAGCAGGGCGACCGCCTGCAGCTGCGTTCCGAGCCGGTGCGCATCGACAACGATCCGGACTGGCGCGTCTATCTCGACACGCTTGCGGCGATGAAAGCCGCGCCACTGAGCCACATCATCTTCACTGCTGAAGGCCGGCTGTCGGCTGACCGCGCCGACCTGGCGGTGGTGATTGCCAGCGCAGGAGGCAGCGGTGAGGGCAGCTTCGTGGTCGATACCGGCCATCTCGCCCTGCGCATCGGCCCGGAAGGGCGCGTGATGGCGGGCAGCGTGCAGCTCAACAGCGGCGAGCGCGACACCGTCGTGCTGGCCCGACAACCCTGAGCGCGCGGCCTGTCGCGCGCTCTACCGGAGGACGACCCCATGACGCCCCCCCTGCTGCGCATTCGTGCCACCGCGCCGGCTACCCCGGCGCCGGCGCTGCCGACCTCGCTGACCGTGAGCCACGCCCGTCGCCTGCATCCGGGCAGCGCACGCGACGCCGCGGCGGGCGATTTCGAAGCGCCGGCCGACGATGTGGTGCGCATCGAACTGGATAACGGTTTCGTGCTGTGGAGCCGCGCTGACGATCTGGTGCGCGAGCACGGCCGGCGCACCGTGGCCCGCGATGGCGGGGCCGGCTGGGCGCTGGATGCGCTGTCGGCACCGATGGCAGGAGGCGAGCGTGGACTGCTCGGGCTGGGCATCAAGGTGCTGGATTTCTTCGGCATCGATCTGAAGAAACAGGCCGCTGCAGCGCTTGGGCGCGGCTTCGAGGAAAAGTGTCTGGCGCGCGCACCCGGCCTGTACCGCTGCGCGCTCGACCGCTTTGCGCTCACGCCACTGCCGGCGGGTGACGCGCTGCCGGCCGGGGCCGGGCCGCTGCTGGTGTTCCTGCATGGTACCGGCTCCAGTTGCGAAGGCAGTTTCGGCGGGCTGTGGGCGGCGGACAATCGCGAGGGTGCGGCGCTGCGCAGCCGGCTGGCCGCGCGCTATGGCGAGCGCGTGTTCGCGCTGGAGCACCGTACGCTGACCGAAAGCCCGATCACCAATGCACTGGCGCTGGCACGTCGCCTGCCCAAAGGGGCGGAACTGCATCTGGTGAGCCATTCGCGCGGCGGGCTGGTCGGCGAACTGCTGTGCCTGGGCGAGTGCACGAACCTCGATGCGGTCGAGGGCCGGCTGGACGCGCTGTTCGCCGCTGACCGCACGCTGTCGGAGCAGATCGGCCTCGGGCCGCTGGACGCCGCGGCCGAAGCGGCGCGCCACGCCGCCTATCAGGCGGACCGCGCACAGCTGGCCACGCTGCTGGCTGAACTGAAGGCGCGGCAGTGTCGCGTGCGGCGCTTCGTGCGGGTGGCCTGCCCGGCGCGTGGCACCACGCTCGCCTCCGGCCGGCTGGACCGCTGGCTGTCGGTGCTCGATTTCCTGTCCGGTCACGGCCTGTTCGGCGACGCGGTGGATTTCCTGCTCGCCGTGGTGAAGGAACGTACCGACCCGCGCACGCTGCCCGGTGCTGAGGCGATGATGCCGGGCTCTGCGCTCACCCGTCTGCTCAACCACGCCGAACTGAGCACCACGGCCGACCTGAGCGTGATCGCCGGCGATGTCGAGGGCGATACGCTGTGGCAGAAGATCAAGCTGCTGGCCACCGACTGGTTCTACGGCGCCGACCACGATCTGGTGGTGAACACCGGCTCGATGACCGGCGGCCTGAACCGGCCGGCGGGCGGTGCCCGTTTCCGGCGCGACGCCGGTGCGCAGGTGAATCACTTCCGCTATTTCGTCAATCCGCAGAGCGTGCGCTGGCTGGCCTCCGGCCTGCTGCGCGCCGACAGCGATGACGGCGGTTTCCTGCCCATCGCCCGCGCGCAGCATGAAGCACCGCGCTGGCGCGGTGCTGTCGCGCGCAGCCAGACCGCCGCCGAGCCGCGGCCGTTCGCGCTGGTGCTGCCGGGCACCATGGGCAGCGAACTGAGCGTGGGCGGCGACCCGGTGTGGCTCGACTACTTCGCGCTGTTCAAGGGCGGCCTGCGGCGGCTGGACATGGGCGCGGCGCAGGTGGAGCCGGGCGGTCTGGTCGATCAGTTCTACGGCCCGCTGGTCGAGTTCCTCGCGCGCACCCACCGTGTCGACGTCTTCGCCTACGACTGGCGGCAGTCGGTGCGCGCCGCCGCTGCCCGGCTGGCCGAGCGGCTGGAAGCGCTGGTGGCCCGCGCCGAAGCCGAACACCAGCCGGTGCACATCGTGGCCCATTCGATGGGCGGTCTGGTGGTGCGTGCGCTGATGGCCGACGGCGGTCGCGGCGCTGCGGTGTGGGCGCGTATCGCCCGCTTGCCCGGCAGCCGCTTCCTGATGCTCGGTACGCCCAATGCCGGTTCGCACGAGGCGGTGCGCTGGCTGACCGGGCATAACCCGACACAGGCGCGCCTGGCGCTGCTCGATTTCACCCAGAGCACCACCGACATCATCGGTCTGGTGCGTACCTATCCTGGCCTGCTCGAACTGCTGCCCTTTGCCGACAGCGACCCCGATTTTGCCGATGCCGGTCTGTGGACCGCGCTGCGCCGTCAGTTGGGCGCGGCCTGGCGCACCGCCGACGCCGCCACGCTGAAGACTGCCCGCGACACCTGGAACAGGCTGCGCACCATGCCGGTGGATGCCCGCCTCACCTGCTACGTAGCCGGCTGCCAGCCCGCCACCGTCGTGGGCTATCAGGTGAGCGGCGAGGACGACCCGTGGCCGCTCGGCCGCAGCCGCATCGATTTCGTCGCCACCGCGCGCGGCGATGGCACGGTGAGCTGGGCGTCCGGTGCGCTGCCCGGCGTGCCGGTGTGGTACGCCGAAGACACCGCGCACGACTTCCTGTGCGCGCAGACCCGGGCGTTCGAGGGCTATCTCGAACTGCTGATGACCGGCACCACCCGTCGTCTGCCCTCCAGCCCGCCGGCCGGCGCGCGCGCCGCCGGAGCCGACGGGGCGGATTTCCTGCTGCGGCCGGTGCCGCCGGCCGATGGCATTCCGCAGCCGGGCGAACTGGCACTGTTCGGTTTCGGCGGCAGCACGCCGCCGCAGGCGCAGCCTGAGGACGCGCGGTCGCCGGTGGCGGTGCGCATCCGTCACTGCGAACTCAGTTACGCCCGGCACCCGGTCATGGTGGGGCACTACGCCGGCGACACCATCGTCAGCGCCGAGGCGAGCATGGACCGCCGGATGAGCGGGGCGCTGTCGCGCAGCCAGCAGCTGGGGCGCTACCCGGGCGCCGCCGGCACCCACGGCGTATTCATTCCGCGTGCAATGCACCAGCACCCGCAGGGCGCCATCGTGATCGGTCTGGGCGAGGTCGGCGAACTGAGCCCCGGCCTGCTGCAGGACGGCGTGCGTCGTGCGCTGCTCGATTTTGCGCTGCAGGTGATCGAGTGGCCGGACGACCGCTTCGGCCCGGCCGATGCCACCCGTACGCTGTGCGTGTCGACCTTGCTGATCGGCACCGGCGCCGGCGGCATGCGGGTGCGCGATTCGGTCGAATCCATCCTGCGCGGGGTGGCCGACGCACGGCGCGCGCTGCGCGATGGTGCGCTGGCCGGCCGGGTCGATATCGCCGAGGTCGAATTCATCGAGCTGTACGAAGACATCGCCATTCAGGCTGCGGGCGCGCTGCGCGATGTGGCGGGCGGCGCGCTGGCAGCCGACTTCGCGTGGCCGGAGCAGGTGCTGGGTCGCGGCCATGGCGGTCGCCGCCGGGTCAGTTTCGATGAGGACGCGAGCTGGTGGCACCGGCTTGAAATCACCCATGACGCGCGCCTCGACGAGTTGCGCTTCATCGCGCTGACCGATCGCGCACGCGCCGAAATCAGTCTGGTCGGCGGCCAGCTGCAGCAGGTCGATGCCTTCGTGCGGCAGGCCTGCCGCTCGTGCGCGGCCGATGCCGACACCGCGCGCACGTTGTTCGAAATGCTGCTGCCGCACCGCATGAAACAGCTCGCGCCGGAACGGCGCAGCCTGGTGCTGCTGGTGGACGAAGTGTCCGGCCGCTACCCGTGGGAGCTGCTGGAAGATCGGTGGCAGGGCGGCCAGCAGCCGCCGGCGGTGGCCTCCGGCATGCTGCGCCAGCTGCGTACCGCGCAGTATCGCGAGCGGCCGCAGGGGGCGACCCGCGCCAGCGCGCTGGTGATCGGCGACCCGGCGCCACTCGGCCGCGATTTTGCCGCGCTGCCCGAGGCCGCGGCCGAAGCGCGTGCCGTGGCCGCGGTGCTGTCCACCGGCGGCTGTGCGGTGACCGAACTGGTGCAGGCCGAGGGCCGCGCCATCATGGCGGCGCTGCACCAGGATGCCTGGCGCATCCTGCATCTGGCCGGCCACGGCGTGCATGAGTACGCACTGCCGGCGGCCGGTGGCGGCCAGGCGCGCAGCGTGTCCGGCATGGTGATCGGCGACGGCTGGTTCCTGACCCCGGGCGACGTCGAACAGATGCGCTTCGTGCCCGAGCTGGTGTTCATCAACTGCTGCCATCTGGGGGCCACCGGCGCGCGCGGCACAGAGTCGTCCGAACTGCCGGAATTCAACCGTCTGGCCGCCAATCTGGCGATGCAGTTCATCCGCATGGGCGTGCGCGCGGTGGTGGCGGCCGGCTGGGCGGTGGATGACGCGGCGGCCCGCTGCTTCGCCGAAACGCTGTACGGCGCGCTGCTGGAAGGTCGCGGCTTCGGCGACGCGGTCAGGCTGGCGCGCGAAGCGACCTGGAGCCGTCATCCGCGGGTCAATACCTGGGGCGCCTACCAGTGCTACGGCGACCCTGACTACCGGCTCGATCCGACCGGCCCGATGCACCGCGACAGCGCACCGCCGCCCTTCACCACGCCGTCGGAACTGGTGGCCGAACTGGACAACCGCACCAGCGCGCTCGGCACCGGCACCGCCGGCGATGCGCAGGGCTGGCTGGACGGCTGCCTGCAGCGGATGCCGGCAGTGGTGCGGGATGACTGGCTGGCGCGCGCCGACATCGCCGCCGCCATCGGCCTGTATCTGGGCGAAGCGGGTCTGTATGCCGCGGCCGCGCCCTGGCTGGACCGCGCGCGCGCATCCGACGATGGCGACTGCCCGCTGCGGGTGCTGGAACTGTCGGCCAACTTCAGGGTGCGTGCCGCCGATGACGCCTGGGCGCTGGCGCGTGCCCAGCGCAGCCGGGCTCGCGCGCCGGTAGACGACATCCGGCGTGCCATCGCCGATCTCGAACTGCTGACGCCGTCAGCCCGCCGCAGCGCGCTCACCGGCAGCGCCTGCAAGCGGCTGGCCTGGATGCAGCAGGGCGATGACCGCCTGGCGGCGCTCGATGCGATGGCCCTGCACTACGGCCGCGCACTGGAACAGGCCGAGCGCACGCCAGGGCCGACGGTAGACAGCTACGCCTTTCTCAACCTGTGGACCGCCCGGCTGCTGCACGCGCGTCTCGCCGGACAGCCCTTGCCGCCGGAGGCGGCCGATGCGGTGCGTGCCGGGTGCGCGCGGGCGCGGGACCTGGCCGCCGCGCACCCGAATCCGGACTTCTGGAGTACCGCGGTGGTCGGCGACAGCCTGCTGCTCGGTGCGCTGCTCGATGGCCGGCTGGCGGCGCAGGAACAGGCGGACATCGCCGACGCCTATCGCGCCGCCTTCGCGCGCGGCGGCAGCGCACGTGAGCACGCATCCGTGCTCGACCACCTCGACTTCCTGATCGATACCGGGGTGCTGCGCGCCGGGCTGAAGAAGATACGCGCCGCGCTCGGCGCATGAGGAGGTGGTGATGGCAAAGGGCCTGAAGTACGACGGTGACTGGCTGGTGGGCGGTCCGGCGCGGGCGGCGGTGACGCCCAACTTTTCGGTGGCGGAATACGCGCGGCTGGACGGCTCGGTGCGGGTGCATCGCGAACTGGTGGCCGCGGTGCAGTCGGTGCGCGACGCGCTCGGGCAGGGCGTGAGCATCGCCGGCTTTGCGCCGGTGGCGGGCCTGGGCAGCGGTCGTGATGGCCTGTTCGCGTGGCTGAAGGCTGCCGACCCCGCGGCACTGCTGGCGGCGGCGCAGCGCGTGGTGCGCGAGGGCGGGCTGGCCCGGGCCGAGCGGCGTGCTGACCGGGTGTATGTCGAACTGCCGGATCCGGCCGCGCTGCCACCGCTGCCGGCCGAGCGCGCACTGGAACTGGCGATCGCGGTCACCGCCGCCTTCGAAACAAGCGGTGATCCCTATCTGCAGGTCACCGGCAATTTCGATGGCGCCGGCCTGTCCTTCGGGCCGCTGCAGGTGAATCTGGGCACCGGCACGCTGCAGGAACTGTTCCGCCGCTTCGCCGCCCGCGATGAGGCGCGGCTGCGTGCCTGCTTCGGCGATCTGTGGGATGCCTGGCAGCGCATGCTGAAAATGCCGTCGCGGGCCGCCCAGGTGCGCTGGGCCGATGCGCTGAGCCGCGGCCCGCAGAAAGCCCGCTTCGATCCGGCGTGGACTGCCGCGTTGCAGGCGGTGGGCCGCGAACCGGTGTTCCGTGCCGAATGGCTGCGCTACGCCTACGACACCTATGGCCGCAAGCTGGTGGTGGCGCTGGCCTGGCTGAAGGGCGTGCGGCCGATACCGATACGCAATTTCCGCTGTCTGGCCGCGCTGTACGACCTGTGCGTGCAGCAGGGCAGCCTGGACAAGGCGCACGCCGCGATCAGGCGCCGCATCGAGCGGGAGATGCCGCAGGACGAATTCGCGCTCACCCGCATCGCGGTCGAGGAGCGCGGCCGCACCGCCAATGCCCAGTGGCGGGCCGACTGCATCAGCCGCCGGCTGTGCATTCTCGACCGTACGCCGGTCGCGGTAGTCGAAGGGAACCAGCGTGCCGAGCGCGACAACCCCCAGCTGTGGCGGCTGCGCAATGCGCCGGTCCATCAGATGGAGCGCTGGCTGGCCTGAAACCGGGCAACACGCAAAGGCTGTAACGGATTTATCGCAGAAGCAGTGCGGTGCTCGCGTAGACTCGGGCGCTTCCGATTCTTTTCAGGTAAGCGTCATGTCCCTGCAGCCCGTCATCCTGTGCGGCGGTTCCGGTACCCGCCTGTGGCCCCTGTCGCGCGAGCGTTATCCGAAGCAGCTGCTGCCGCTGGACGGCGAAAATACGCTGTTGCAGGACACCGCGCTGCGCGCCGGTGCGCCGGGCATCGAACTGGCGCCGCCGCTGGTGGTGTGCAACGAGGAATACCGCTTCCTGACCGCCGAACAGCTGCGCCAGATCGGCGTGCATCCGGCCGCGCTGCTGCTCGAACCGGTGGGCCGCAATACCGCGCCGGCGCTGGCGCTGGCCGCTCTGGCCGCGGCCGGGCCGGACACCGTGCTGCTGGTCATGCCGTCCGACCACGTGATCCGCGACACCCCGGCCTTCCGCGATGCGGTGGCCATCGGCGCGGCCCAGGCGGAGCAGGGCGCGGTGGTGACCTTCGGCATCACGCCGGACCGGCCGGAAACCGGCTACGGCTATATCAAGGTGGGTGCGGCGCTGGCCGGCAGCCCGGCGCGCACGCTGGACCGCTTCGTCGAGAAGCCGGACGCGCCGACCGCGGCTGCCTACCTGGAAAGCGGCGATTACCTCTGGAATGCCGGCATCTTCATGATGAAGGCCGGCGTCGCCCTGGAACTGCTGAAGCGTTTCCGACCGGACATCGAGGCCGCCAGCCGTGCCGCCTACGAAGGCGGCGCCGCCGACCACGACTTCTACCGCGTTGACAAGGCGGCCTTCGCCGCCTGCCCGTCGGATTCGATCGACTACGCCATCATGGAACCGCTGGCCGCCGGAGAGCCGCGCCTGGCGCCGGCCGTGGTGGTGCCGCTGGACGCCGGCTGGTCCGACGTCGGCGCCTGGGACGCGCTGTGGCAGGTGGCCGACAAGGACGCCGCCGGCAACGTCGCGCGCGGCGACGTGCTGTTGCAGGACACTTCGGACAGTCTGGTGTTCGCCGAAACCCGCATGGTGAGCTGCCTCGGCCTGAAGGACGTGGTGGTGGTCGAAACCAGCGACGCGGTCATGGTGGCGGCCAAGGACCGCACCCAGGACGTGAAGCGCATCGTGACCGAACTGAAGGCGAAGAAGCGCCCTGAGGCGGAAAACCACCGCAAGGTGTATCGCCCGTGGGGCTATTACGACTCGATCGACGCCGGCCCGCGCTTCCAGGTCAAGCGCATCGTGGTCAATCCGGGCGCCTCGCTGTCGCTGCAGATGCACCACCACCGCGCCGAGCACTGGATCGTGGTCAGCGGCACCGCCCGCGTGACCTGCGGCGACAACGTGCTGCTGCTGTCGGAAAACCAGTCCACCTACATTCCGCTGGGCACCACGCACCGCCTGGAAAACCCGGGCAAGCTGCCGCTGGAAATGATCGAGGTGCAGTCCGGCAGCTATCTGGGCGAGGACGACATCGTCCGCTTTGAGGACACCTACGGCCGCAAGTGAGGGCGCCGGCCCGCGTGAGCGGGCCGTGCCACCGGATCAGACGACGAAGGTTTCCAGCCGCTGGCGCATCGACTGCGACAGCGCGTTCATTGCGTCGGCCGCCTGACTCACCTGACGTACCGCCGCGCTGTTGTGCTCGCTCATGCCGGCGATGCGCTCCACCTGCTGCGCGATGCTTTCGCTGGCACTGGTCTGTTCGCGCAGCGCGCGCGAGATTTCATCGGTTGCCCCCACCGCATTACGCGATTCGCTCTTGATGTCGCCCATCGCCTGCGCCGCCTGCTGTGTCGAGTGGCCGATCTGGTCGAACTGCGACACCAGTTCCTGCATGCGGCTACGCGTCTGTTCGGTGACCGACTGGACGTTGCCCACCACACCGTCGATCTGCTTGGTCGCTTCGGTCGTGCGCTCGGCCAGCTTGCGCACCTCGTCGGCCACGACCGCGAAACCGCGGCCCTGTTCGCCGGCGCGTGCTGCTTCGATCGCCGCGTTGAGTGCCAGCAGATTGGTCTGGTCGGCGATGCCCTTGATGGTGCCGGCGATGTCCCCGATCTGTTCCACCTGCCTGCTCAGTTCCTCCATGCCGCCGGCCGCCGCCTGGACGTCGACCGCGGCGTCGCGCATCGAGGAGGCGGTCGTTTCGATCACGCCGCCACCGAAGTCGGCGCGTTCGAGCGAGCTGCGCGACACGTCGCGTGCGTGACCGGCGCTTTCGCTGACGTGGGCCACGCTGACGGCGAGCTGTTCGGCCGCCGCGGCCATGCTCGAGGTCGAATCGTTCTGCTGTGCCACGGCACCGGCCAGCGTGTCGACCGAGCCGTGCAGGGACGAGGAGTGGCTGGCGACCTGCTGCGCGTTGTCGCGCATCGATTTCAGTGTCGACTGCAGCTCGGCGAACAGCGCATTGATCGACGCGCCGGCGGCCGACAGTTCGTCGCCGCGGCTGTCGGGCGCGCGTACCGTAAGGTCCATCCGGGCCCGTGCCTGTCCGAGCGCACCCTGCAGCGAGGACAGACTGGTGGTCAGACGACGCAGCGTCAGCACGATGCCGACGATCAGCAGCAGCGAAAGCACTGCGATGGCGATGCCCAGCGTGATCAGGCCAGTGCGGTAGAGTGCGCTCGTGCGGGCGCGCGTGTCGTCTCCCAGCGCTTTCACGTCCTGCTCGATCAGCCGGGTCAGCGCGGTCATCGCCTCGGTCGCGCTGCGGTCTATGCCCTTCACGGCACGATCCACCTTCTTGCCCGATTCGGGATCGGCCGGGTCGAAGTTCTTCAGGGCCGCCAAATAGCGCGCCTGCATCGCGGCGTGTGCGGCGGCGAGCGCTTTCACCTCGGCGACGCGCGGCGATCCTTCCGCCTGCAGGCGGCCGTCGAGGTCGGCCAGACGGGCGGACACCTCCTGCGCGTGCTTCTCGAAACTCTTTGCGTAGCGCTGGAACTGCTCGACATCGTTGCCGCGGATCAGGATGTTCTTCCATTCCTGTACCTGGGTCTTGAAGTCGATGCTGGCGTTCTGCACGTCCAGTCCGATCTCGACCGTGCGCTGCAGACGTCCCAGATCCTCACCGACGCCGCGGTCGAGGCGGTAGAGCTGCAGCAGGCCGAAGCCGCCGGCCGCCATCAGGCCGGCAAGCGCGACGATGCCAAGGGCGAGCAGCCGGCCGCGCAGTGTTTTCAGTCCGGTCATGAGGGCACTCCTGATAACAAGTGCCTGAATAACGGAGGAAACCCCGGAATCTGTATCGCTCAGCGACAGACGGTCGGATCGCTCACTTGCGTTTGGCGAGGCCGGCGACCCCGGCGGCGATCAGCAGTGCCGGCCACCAGGTGCCGAACAGCTCCGCCAGTTCGCGCAGCGAGAAAAGATTGAGATTGGACGCCAGCAGCAGTGCGCCGATGACGATGAGGCCGATCGATCCGATCATGAGGGGTCCCTGAAGTCCTGTTTGCCGTCCTGTTCCTTCCAGACCGCGATGGTATTCCGTCCGTCTGCCTTGGCGGCGTACATGGCGGCATCGGCACGCGCGAGCAGGGTGTCGAAGTCCTCGCCCTGTTCCGGGCAGGTCACCACGCCGATGCTGGCCGAAATCTGCGCGTCGCCCCGATCGACCATGAAAGGTTCGCCGAGCCGCGCGCGTATCTTCTCGGCGACCGCGCAGGCGGCGTCCACGCTGCCGGTCTCCGGCAGCAGCGCGACGAATTCGTCGCCGCCGTGGCGGGCCAGCGTGTCGGCGGCACGCAGGCAGGACAGCATGCGGCGGCTGGCTTCGATCAGCACCTGATCGCCCGCCTGGTGGCCGAGCCGGTCGTTTACGTCCTTGAAGTGATCGAGGTCGATGAACAGCACGCAGAACGGGGTGTCGTAGCGCCGTGCCGCCACCAGGGTGCGGTTCAGCCGGTCGGCCAGCAGCGAGCGGTTGGGCAGCCCGGTCAGGCTGTCGTGGGTGGCGAGCCAGGCGATGCGCGCCTCGTCCGCCTTGCGTTCGCTGATGTCGGCCATCACGACGATGGCCCCGGTCACGCGCCCGTCGCTGTCGATGCGCGGCACGCCGGACGCCAGCACGGTCACGTCGCCGCGGTCGCGCGCCTTCAGCGTCAGCTCCATCCTGACCGTCTCGCCTGCAAGCAGTGCAGTGAACATGGCCTGCACCGCGTGGCGGCCGCCGTCCTGCGCCAGCTCGTCGGCCGGCAGGCCGACCACGTCGCGGCTGTCCAGATTGAGCATGCGGTGCAGCGCCGGGTTGGCGAATTCGATGGCCTGCCGGACATCGACCGACAGGATGCCTTCTCCCGACAGATTGACCAGCGTCGAATACATCGATTCGCTGCGGGCCAGCGAGCGGCTGACCGCTGCCAGCCGGGCGGCGCGCCGGCGTGCGACGCCCAGGCTGGCACTGAGCGCGACCAGCAGGGCGCCGAACATGATGACCAGCCCCAGTTCGGTACGCCAGCGGTCCAGTTCGGACGGGGCCAGCTCGCGCTGTTCGAACACCAGCAGCCAGCGCCGGCCATCGATGTCGCGTTCGAGGCGGTGTTCCGGCGCGTCGTAGCGCTCCGGGTCGTCCGGATGGCTGTCGTAAAGCAGCGCCTCCGGTCGGGCCTCGCCGTCGTAGATGCGCATGCGCAGGCCGGACATCGAGCGCCCCAGCGTGCCTTCCATCAGGTCGCGCATCCGGAACGGGCTGAATACCCAGCCCATCAGCGCTTCGCTGCGCCGGACTTCGGTGTCCAGCGGCATGCCGTGACGGTAGGCCGGCAGATAGAGCAGCACGCCGGTCTGTATGTCCTGGTCGGTTTCCTGTATCAGCCGCACCTTGCCGGTCAGCGCCGCCTCTCCGCTCAGCCGGGCACGCTGCATGGCCTCGCGACGCACCGGTTCCGACATCATGTCGAAGGAAAAGGCGCGCTGGTTGCGCCAGTCGAACGGTTCCAGGTAGACGATGCTGCTGAATTCGCGGCGTTCGCCCGGCGGGCGGATGCGGTAGTCGCCGTGCCCTGTCGAGCGCATTTCCAGTTCGTGGGCACTCAGTTCGGCCGCCGGGACGAAGCGTGAGAACCCCACCCCCTGGATGCCGGGAAAGTCACGCTGCAGCGACAGCGCCGACACGTAGGCGTGCCAGTCCTCGCGGGTGACTTCGTCGGAAGCGTCGAACAGCGCGCGGGCGCCGCGCAGCACCTGCCGGTAGGCCCGCATGCGCTGTTCGATCTGCTGGGCGACATCATGCGCTGCGAAATCCAGCCTTTCGGTCACCCGCTCCTGGTGGCGGCGGCCGATCTCGGACCACACCAGCGAAAAGGCGCCCACCGCGAGCGCAATGGCCACGACCACCGGCAGCACGATCTGCCACACGGAGCGGTCAGCGGTCGTTCCCCCGAGGGGGTCTGGTGTCGTGTCGGGCATCGAAGCTGCGAGATCCGGGCGTGGGTGGCCGGCGACCTGGGCGCATATGCGCAGCGGGCGCCGGTTCTGTTCCGACTAGCCGTTTTACGACGGAAAATACAATGTACTTGAAGGCTGCCGGCGCTGCACCTTCCGGATCGGCTTTCAACCTCCCGGCGCATATACTTGCGCGTTTTCTTCGTCAGTGCACTAGGCAAAATGGCTCAATACGTCATGTCCATGCTCCGCGTGAGCAAGGTGGTTCCTCCCAAGCGCACCATCATCAAGGACATTTCCCTGTCCTTCTTCCCGGGCGCCAAGATCGGTCTGCTCGGCCTGAACGGTTCGGGCAAGTCCACGGTGCTGCGCATCATGGCCAACGCCGACCGTGAGTACGACGGTGAGGTCCAGCACCAGCCGGGCGTGCGCATCGGCTATCTGCCGCAGGAACCGGAACTGGATCCGGACAAGACGGTGCGCGAGGAAGTCGAATCGGCGCTGGGCGAAATCGTCGAGGCGCGCCAGAAGCTGGAACAGATCTACGCCGCCTACGCCGAGCCGGACGCCGATTTCGACAAGCTGGCGGAGGAACAGGCGAAGTACGAGGCGGTGCTGGCCGCGGCCGGCTCGGACGTCGAGACGCAGATGGAAATCGCCGCCGACGCGCTGCGTCTGCCGCCCTGGGAGGCGAAGATCGGCCCGCTGTCCGGTGGCGAGAAGCGCCGCGTGGCGCTGTGCAAGCTGCTGCTGTCCAAGCCGGACATGCTGCTGCTGGATGAGCCGACCAACCACCTGGACGCCGAATCGGTCGAGTGGCTGGAACAGTTCCTGGTGCGCTTCCCGGGCACCGTGGTGGCGGTGACCCACGATCGCTACTTCCTCGACAACGCGGCCGAGTGGATTCTCGAACTGGACCGCGGCCACGGCATTCCGTGGAAGGGCAACTACTCCAGCTGGCTGGACCAGAAGGGCGAGCGCCTGCGTCAGGAAGAGTCGCAGGAATCCGCCCGGCAGAAGGCGCTGGCGACCGAACTGGAGTGGGTGCGCGGCAATCCGAAGGCGCGACAGGCCAAGAGCAAGGCGCGTCTGGCCCGCTACGAGGAAATGAGCAGCGTCGAATACCAGAAGCGCAACGAGACGCACGAAATCTTCATCCCGCCGGGCGAGCGTCTGGGCGACAAGGTGATCGAATTCCACAACGTGTCCAAGGGCTTCGGCGACCGTCTGCTGATCGACAACCTCAGCTTCACCATTCCGCCGGGCGCCATCGTCGGCGTGATCGGCCCGAACGGCGCCGGCAAATCGACGCTGTTCCGGATGATCCAGGGTAAGGACACGCCGGATTCGGGTGAAATCGTGGTCGGGCCGACGGTCAAGATCGCCGCGGTCGACCAGACCCGCGACGGGCTGGACGCCTCCAAGACGGTGTTCGAGGCAGTGTCCGACGGCGCCGACATCCTGACCGTGGGGCGCTTCGAAATGCCCAGCCGCGCCTACATCGGCCGCTTCAATTTCAAGGGCGGCGACCAGCAGAAGATCGTCGGCAACCTGTCCGGCGGCGAACGCGGCCGCCTGCATCTGGCCAAGACGCTGATTTCCGGCGGCAACGTGCTGCTGCTCGACGAACCGTCGAACGACCTCGACGTGGAAACGCTGCGCGCGCTGGAAGACGCGCTGCTCGAGTTCTCCGGCTGCGTGCTGGTGACCTCGCACGACCGCTGGTTCCTCGACCGCATCGCCACCCACATCCTGGCGGCGGAAGGCGATTCGCAATGGACCTTCTTTAACGGCAATTACCAGGAATACGAAGCCGACAAGAAGAAGCGTCTGGGTGAAGAGGCGGCCAAGCCCAAGCGTATCCGCTACAAGCCGATCAGCCGCTGATCACGCTGCGGTTGCGTCCTTCGGACTTCGCGCGATAGAGCGCGAAGTCCGCGCGCTCCAGCGCCTGCTCAGGGGATTCCCCCGCGCGCATCTGGGCGAGGCCGGCGGAGAAGGTGACGGTGCCACCCTCTGCATTGGCCAGCAGGCGCTGTCCGGCCAGCGCTTCGCGTACGCGCATCAGCGTCAGGTCGGCCTGACGGGCATCGCTGTCCGGCAGCAGTACCAGAAACTCCTCTCCGCCCCAGCGGGCGATCACATCCGAGTCTCGCAGCGACGCGGATGCCGTCTCCGCGAAACGGACAAGCACCGCATCGCCGGCGCTGTGGCCGAAGCTGTCATTGATGCGCTTGAAGTGATCGAGATCCAGCATGCATACGGTGAGCGGTGAGCCTTTCCGTTCTGCATGCCGGGTCATGTGCGCGAACAGTTCTCCGGCGTGCCGGCGGTTCGGCAGCTGGGTCAGTTCGTCCACCGTGGCCAGTTCGTGGATGCGGGCGAGTGCCGCTTCAAGTTCGTCGCGCTGAGCGTGCAGCCTTGACCGGATGGCGCGCAGCTGGTCGCTCAGCATGCCCATGATGGGCAGTATGGTGGCGGTCAGCACGAAGTGCACCGTCTCCACCTCAGGCGGATGGGTGGCCGGACTGAAATGGGACAGTGTGAACATGGTCAGACCGCTGCCGATCACGACACAGCTGTTATAGATGCGGCGGCCCAGACGGTCGAGGTTGAAGATGCCGAACACCAGCGTGAGCGCGAGCAGCATCAGCAGTGCGCCGCGCACCGGCGCGAAGATCGCGTAGGCGATCGTGATGCAGCCGCCGGCTGCCATGATCTGGATGAAGGTCAGTGACGGATCGGCGAAGCGCAGGTTCAGTCCGCTGCGCAGGGTGCCATAGACAACGGCCATCCACCCGATCATGCTGCATTGCAGTAGCCGTGTTGCGGTACGGTCGGCCATGTCTTGCTGCAGGCAGTACTCGGCAATGCCGAGACAGACTACATACATCAGCATCGAGGTCAGGCTGCGTGCGATGCGGATCTGCTGTCTGGGATCGTCGTCCAGCACCAGGCGTGCCAGCGCGCCGGTGGCACCCGACGGCGGCGCCCTGCGGTCAGCCATGTGCGGCGACTTGTGCGCGCTCGACGCGATGGCCGGCGTTGCCTGTGAGCGGGGGCAGTTGTCCGCTTGCATGAGGTGGAACCTTCCGCATATACGACGTGCTCATGAACGGATAGAGTACAACTTACTGCAGCAACGGGCGCAGAACGATCCGGCCGCCCGCTTACGGAGATTCCCATGAAGCCTTATTTTGCCGTCGCAGCGCTTGGCTGCATCCTGTGTGCCGCTCCGGTACAGGCTGTAGACATCGTGTTCGACTACCGTTACGACAGCGCCGGTTTCTTCACCACCGAGCGGCGAGCGGTGCTCGATGGCGTGGCCCGTCTGTTCAGCGACAACCTGACTGACAGTCTGAGCGCCATCCAGCCCGGCCCGGACGAACTGTTCGTCGCGCGCATCTACAACCCGCTCGATCCGCTGAACAGTTCGATCGTTGTGGACAACCTCACCGTACCGGCCGACCAGATCCGCATTTTCGTCGGCGCCTATGACTTTGGCGGCCAGACCCTGGGTGTGGGCGGCCCCGGCTTCCACTCGCTGGGCGGCAGCCAGGCTTTCGTCAATCAAGTGGAATCCCGCGGCCAGCCGGGCGCGCTGTTCAATCCGGCCACCGATTTCGCACCCTGGGGCGGCACCATCACTTTCGGTTCGCAGATCAGCTGGTATGCCGACAGCGATCTGAGTACGGTCGAAAGCTTCGGCGGCCAGTTCGACCTGTACACGGTGGCGGTTCACGAAACCGCCCACGTGCTGGGCATCGGCACAGCCGACAGCTGGTTCGCCCAGGTGGTGGGCGACACCTTCACCGGTACGCTGGCGACCTCGATCAATGGCGGCATCGCACCCGCGCTGCGCAGCGACGGCTCGGATGCCCATTTCGCCTCCACGCTGACCGGCCATGTGAACGGCGCCGGGCAGGTGCCGCTGCTGTCGCCCTTCATCCCGCCCGGTACGCGTCGCTACATGACCGATCTCGACTGGGCTGCGCTGGACGACATCGGCTGGCAGGTGGCCAGCCTGCAGGCGACCATTCCGGCGCCGGTGCCGGAACCCGGCACCTGGGCGCTGCTGGCCGGCGGCCTGCTGCTGGTCGGTGTATCGGCTCGCCGCCGGACCTGATCCGGGCCGCGCCACCGGACCGGCCTGCGGGCCGGTTTTTCATTTGTGGCGCGCTCGCGGATAATCCGCGTTTTGAAGCGTCCGCCGTACCCATGACTTCCGACCGCCACATCCTCGAACTGCTCGCGCCCGCCAAGAACGCCGATTTCGGCATCGAGGCCATCAACCACGGCGCTGACGCCGTTTACATCGGCGGTCCGTCCTTCGGTGCGCGCAAGGGGGCGGACAACGACATCACCGACATCGCCCGCCTGTGCGCCCACGCGCACCGCTACCACGCGCGGGTGCTGACCGCCTTCAACACGATCTTGCGCGACGACGAGCTGGAACCGGCCCGCCGCGCGATCTGGCAGCTGTACGACGCGGGCGTCGATGCGCTCATCGTGCAGGACATGGCGCTGCTCGAAATGGACCTGCCGCCGATCCAGCTGCACGCCAGCACGCAGACCGACATCCGCGACGCGGCCAAGGCGCGCTTCCTGCAGGACGTGGGCTTCACCCAGATCGTGCTGGCGCGCGAAATGACGCTGGAGGACGTGCGCAAGGTCGCCGCGAATACCTCCTGTACGCTCGAATACTTCGTGCATGGCGCGCTGTGCGTGGCCTTCAGCGGTCAGTGCTTCATCAGCCACGCGCACACCGGCCGCAGCGCCAACCGCGGCGAGTGCTCGCAGGCCTGCCGCCTGCCCTACACGCTGACCGACGCGCAGGGCAGGGTGGTGGCGCACGACAAGCATCTGCTGTCGATGAAGGACAACGACCAGTCGGCGAACATGCGCGCGCTGATCGATGCCGGCGTGTCTTCGTTCAAGATCGAGGGCCGGCTGAAGGATCTGGGCTACGTGAAGAACATCACCGCCCACTACAGCACGCTGCTGAACGAATTGCTGCCCGACCTGCCAGGCTACCGCCGCGCAGCCAGCGGACGCTGCACCTACACCTTCGTGCCGCAGCCGGAAAAGACCTTCAACCGCGGCTCGACCGATTACTTCGCCAACGGCCGCCAGCACGGCATCGAGGCGTTTGAATCGCCGAGCTTCGTCGGCGAGGAGGCGGCCACCCTGGTCAAGGTCGCCGCTGACCACATCGAGGTCGATGCCGCGGTGGACATCCACAACGGCGACGGCCTGAGCTATTACGACAGCCACCGCGAACTGATGGGGCTGCGCATCAACGTCGTGCAGGGCCGCAAGCTCTACCCGAACGTGATGCCGGACGATCTGAAGCCGGGCATGACGCTGTTCCGCAACCGCGACCAGGCCTTCGAGCGCGCGCTGGAAAAGAAGTCGTCCGACCGTCGCATCCGTGCCGACCTGCACTTTGCGGAAACGGCTCAAGGCTTCGCGCTCACCATGACCGACGAGGACGGCGTCAGCGCTCGCGTCGAACTGGCGCACGACAAGCAGCCTGCGCGTGACGCCGAACGGGCGCTGGCCGGCATCCGCGACAGCCTGGGCAAGCTGGGCAATACGCTGTTCGAAGCCGGCGACATCGCGATCGACCTGCCGGAAGCGCGCTTCCTGCCGGCGTCGGCGCTGAACGGCCTACGCCGCGACGCGGTGGCGCTGCTGGAGGTGAAGCGCATTGCCGCCCACGCCCGGCCGCAGCCCGGTGTGCCGGTGGAGCCGCCGGTGCGTTTCACCGATACCGAACTGTCCTATCTCGCCAACGTGTCCAACGAGAAGGCGCGCGCCTTCTACCGCAGGCACGGCGTGGAACTGATTGCCGATGCCTACGAGGCGAATCAGGAACTGGACGAGGTGTCGCTGATGATCACCAAGCACTGCCTGCGCTTCAGCCACAACCTGTGCCCGAAGGAACTGAAGGAATACGACCTGCGCGGCATGGTGAAGGCGGAGCCGATGACGCTGATGAATGGCAACGACAAGCTCACGCTGCGCTTCGACTGCAAGAAGTGCGAAATGCACGTGGTCGGCCGCATCCGCAAGAACGTGCTGAAGGCGCAGGCAGTGCCGGTCACCTTCCATCGCACGGCGCCGGAAGGCGTCAAGGTGACCCGTTCGGCGCAGCGGCCCTAAACCTTGCGCGCCGCATGCCGCTGACAAGGCGGATGAGGACGGTGCAGGTGCCCGTCCGCCGCGTTCCGGAGCTTCGCCGACCACCATGCTGAATACCGTTCCGCACTGCCCCTCCTGCCGGCTGCCGATGAAGGCGCACCGCTTCAGGAATCATGGTGGTGACGACATGGAGCTGGACATCTGCTGGAGCTGTCAGGGCATCTGGTTCGACACCTTCGAGAACCTTCAGCTGTCGCCCGGCTCGGTCAACGACCTGTTCAAGCTGCTGCACGCCCACCGCGATGAAATGCAGCATCCGGTCGCCAACGTGATGGCCTGCCCGCGCTGCAGCCGCAAGCTGGACAAGGGTTTCGACCTGGTGCGCAGCGGTCGCTACATGACTTACCGCTGTCCGGAGAAGCACGGCCGCTACAGCAGCTTTTCGTCCTTCATGGTGGAGAAGGGTTTCGTGCGGCAGATGACGGCCGCCGAAATCGCCGATCTGGCCAAGCGGGTGGGGGCGATCTACTGCACCAGCTGCGGTGCGCCGGTCGATATCCGCAAGGACCACGCCTGCCCGCACTGTCGCTCCGCCTTTTCGCTGCTCGATCCGGATGCGGTCGAGAACGCCCTGAAGGGCTATCAGCAGGCAGAAGCGAAACGCACTACGCGTGACCCGATGATGATGGCCGACGCCATCGTCGAGAGCGAACGTACGCGTGCGCGCGCCGAGCGGCAGCAGCGCATCGAAACAGCCCGCGATACCGGCGGGCTGGATGTGGCCGACCTGCTGGTGGCCGGCGTCGGACTGGTGTGGCGGGTGCTCACCCGCTGAGCGGTCGATGCGGGCCGGTTCAGGCCCCCGGCTTGCCCGCCTGCTGTTCGGCACGTGCCGCTGCGGCCGCATCTTCATCCATATGGCGCTTGAAGAAGCGCGAGAACCAGACACTCATATAGATGACGATGGCAATCACCACCAGACTCATCAGACCGTAATCGGTCGTCATCAGATCGGACCACGCTTTCATGACACCCTCCCTTTGGGCTTGTTTTCGTCATTGAAGCGCTGGCCGGGTCATGACGGCCTGATGCAGGTCAACCGGGCGCCTGCTTGCCGGCCACCCAGTGCAACAGCCCGGTCAGAAAGCGCCATACCCGGGGCAGCAGCCACAGCATGCCGAGCACCGCCAGCGCCAGCAGCGCAAGAAAGACCAGCGGGTGCGCGAAGGCCAGCCACAGCCCGCCCACCGCCATGCCGTCCTCGCCGGTCGAGGCGATCACGTTGCTCACCGGTTCCGGCGAGGTGTTGATGGCGATGCGGCTGCCGGCCTTGGTCAGATGAGTGGCACCGGTCAGTGAGCCACCAAGCAGTGCGGCCGCGAGGACTGCCGCCGTCCCCTGATCGGCCAGCGCACCGGCGGCGAGCAGGGCGCCGGCCGGAATGCGGATGAAGGTGTGGGCGGCGTCCCAGAAACTGTCCAGCGCCGGCACCTTGTCGGCGAAGAATTCGACGCACAGCATGAAGCCGGCGGCGGCCATCACCAGCGGATGTTCCAGCAGGTCCAGATCGCCCGGCAGTTCGATCCAGTCCATGCGGCCGGCCAGTCCGGCCAGGAACACCACGGCATAGAGGCGCAGGCCACTGGCCCAGGCGAGGCCGGCAGCGGCGGCGATGGCATCCAGTGTGTCCATGGCGAAGTCCGGGCAATGGCGATGGAATGTCTCATGCTAGCCAGCCCGGGTGCTCCTTGCCAGTCCCCGTTGACAAATACGGATCCTAACTATAATCTTCCTAACCATGCTGACCGTACGCGATCTGCCCACCCCCGAAGTGCTGCAACGTTTCGCGCAGCGCTATCCGGACGCCGACATCAGCGGGGTCGGCACCTTTCTGACCCTGCTGCGCACTGCGACCGAACTGTCGCAGATGCTGGATGCCTTTCTGGCCCGGCATGGTCTGCTGCAGGGCCGGTGGTGGGTGCTCATCCTGCTGTTCCGCGAGGAAACGCTGGAATCGTCGCCCTCGGTGCTGGCGGAAAAGGCGGGTGTGACCCGCGCCACCATGACCGGCCTGCTGGACGGGCTGGAGCGCGACGGGCTGGTGCAGCGGGTGTATGACGCGGCGGACCGCCGCCGCATCACGGTGCGCCTGCTGCCGGCCGGGCAGGCGGTGCTGGACGCGGTGATGCCGGATTACTACCGCCGCGTGCGTGCGCTGATGGCCGGCCTGAACGAGGACGAACGTGTGCTGCTGAAATCCATGCTGGGCACGCTGCGGGGCGCGGCCGACGCCTTCGCCTGAAAAAATTTGCCGAAATAGTTAGGTTCCGTATCAAAACCTGGATTCACCCCTCACTTTCAAGGAGACAGACATGAGCCAGAACACGCTGCAGGCCACGATTGCCGACATCAACACCCGCTGGGACGCCGCCTTCAACCGGGGCGACGCCGCTGCGGTGGCTGCACTGTACGATGCCGAAGCGGCGGTGCTGCCAGCCGGTGGCGACGCTGCCGCGGGCCCGGCTGCGATCGAAGCGCTGTTCGCCGGCGCCATTGCCAGCGGCATCCACAACCACCGGATCGAACAGCACGCGGTGGCCGGCGACGACGCGTACGCGACCCAGCGCGGCCGCTGGAGCGCCCAGGCGAAGAACGCCGACGGCGAACTGCAGACCTTTTCCGGTCACCTCACCGTGGTGTATCGCCGGCAGCCGGATGGCAGCTGGCGCGCGCTGACCCATATCTGGAACTGAGCTGGAACTGAGCCGGAACTGAGCCGGAACGGAAGGAACGCGCATGAATACCCGCTCGCCGTCGCTGCGTGCCGTGGCTGCCCTCGGGCTGCTGGCCGTGATCTGGGGTTACAACTGGGTGGTCATGAAGGTCGGTCTGGCCGACATGGACGCCCTCCAGTTCGGGGCCTGGCGCACCCTGGGTGGCGCGCTCAGCCTGTTCGCGCTGATGGCGGTGCTGCGCCGGCCGTTCCGGCCCAGCCACCTGCCGACCGTTGCGCTGATGGGCGTGCTGCAGACCTGCGGTTTCACCGGTCTCATCATCATCGCGCTGGTCAGCGGCGGTGCCGGCAAGACCGCGGTGCTGACCTACACCATGCCGTTCTGGGTCATGGTGTTCGCCTGGCCGCTGCTGGGCGAGCGGCTGCACGGCTGGCAATGGCCGTCGGCCGCAGCCACGCTGGCCGGCCTGCTGTTCATTCTCGACCCGGCCCATCTTGGTGGCGATCTGTTCAGCATGACGCTGGCCACGCTGGCCGGCGCGCTGTGGGCGCTGGCGGTCATCGTCGCCAAGCGCCTGCAGATGCGGGCGCCGGACATCGATCTGCTGTCCATGACTGCCTGGCAGATGCTGATCGGTTCGCTGCCGCTGGTCGCCTTCGCGCTGTTCTGGCCGGCACGGCCGGCGAACTGGTCGCCGTCGCTGATCGCCGCGCTCGGCTTCAATATCTTGCTGGCCAATGCGCTGGCCTGGCTGCTGTGGCTGTACGCGCTGCGCCGGCTGTCCGCCGGCACCACCAGCATGGTGTCGCTGCTGACGCCGGTGATCGGCGTGGTGGCCGCCGCTCTGCAGCTCGGTGAGCGGCCGGGGGCCAACGAACTGACCGGCATGCTGCTGATCGGTACCGGGCTGGTGCTGCTGTCGCTGGAAGGCGTTCGTCGCCGCCGGCAGAAGAATTTCTCGGCCGCTGCATCCGGAAACGGAGCTCGCGCGTAGTACAGGTATCCGGGACGCGAAAAGATCGGCTTGAACGGCTAGTCTGAATCGTGGCATCCCGTGAACAACCTGAACAAAGGAGTGAGCCCCATGAAAACCCTTGTACTGCCCGCCCTCGTTCTCGGTCTGCTGATCGCGGGCTGCAGCCAGATGGAATCGAAGCCGGTTGCCCAGCTGAACGACGGTCAGCTGTCCCTGCCTGGCGATTACAGGAGCTGGCCGAAATTCCTGACTGCAGTGCAGCGCGAGGACGCGAAGCAGGTGCGCGACATCTACATGAACACGGATGCGAAGAAGGGCTCCGCCGACAAGGGATTCCCGAACGGCTCGGTGTTCGTGATGGAGAACTGGGCGGTGAAGCTCGACGCTGACGGCAAGCCGGTCAAGGGCGCCGACGGCAAGCTGGTGAAGGACAAGCTGGCCGCGGTGTTCGTGATGGGCAAGAACACCGGCTGGGGCAGCAACGTGCCGGAAGCCCAGCGCAATGGCAACTGGATCTACACCGCCTTCAAGGGCAATGGCGAACTGAATGGCGAAGCCAAGTACGACACCTGTCGTGGCTGTCATACACCGCTGAAGGACAAGGACTTCGTGTTCCGCTACGACGAACACTTCGCCGCAGTGAAGGCCGCCGGCTACTGACCGCCGTCAGGTCCGATCCGACCGAGGCGGCGGATGTCGCCTCGGCCGCGCGCAGTCGCCCAACCTGAAATCAGGCGGATCGCCGATGCCCGCTCCGGTCATCGTGTGACGCATCAGCAGCACATCCCCCGTGACCCAAGCGCGTGACTGCATCTGCGTTGGCCCGCGTTGACGGCATGGGTGCGGCGAGCAGCACGCCCATCAGGCCCCTTCTTTGAATGTCGACGACGCCGGTCACCGTGGCGGCGGGTTCAGGTCGATACTGTGTGCGTTCAGCCCTTCGACCGGTGCGGTGGTCGGGTTCCTCCATTGCCTTCCGGGAGCGGGATGATGAAAACACTGATGAGTGCGGTCTGCGTGGCGATGGCCCTGGCAGCGCCGGTAGCGGCGCGGGCGGAGGCGCTCGCCGGCACGCGCGCCATCGTGCTGTCGAATGCCGGCGGCGAACGGGTGCAGGTGGGGCAGGTGGTGTTTACGCCGCGCGGTGACGGCCGTTCGACTTTCGCGGTGGTACTGGATGCGAAGCTGGAGGAGTACTTTCTGGCGATGCGCCCCTTCCGTTGCCTGACCGGGCCGAGCCAGCGCCTGTGCAATTTCGCGGTCGCGCGCGAGGAGCCCGTGGTGAGCGCGGACGATCTGGTGCCGCTGGAATACGCGCTCATGTTCATGCGCACCGCGCCGGCCTCGCTGCACATCGATCCGTTCAACGGCGTGTATTACCGGATGAAGGTGGTCGGCGGCCGCATCGAGGGCGTAGCCCACGACGTCGATATGGATCCTTTCATCACGCCGGACAGCGTGCCGGTCGAGCGCCGCAACCGGCCGCTGCGCGACGCCGACCTGAGCCCCGGCGACGCGAAGACGCACTGGCTGCCGCGGCTCACCATCGAGTGAGCGCAGCGGCCCGCCTCAGTTCACCGGCATCACGAATTCCGGCCCTTTCGAGCCGCTGTCCGGCCAGCGCTGCATGATGCTCTTGTAGCGGGTGTAGAAGCGCACGCCCTCTTCGCCGTAGGCGTGCAGGTCGCCGAACAGGCTCTGTTTCCAGCCGCCGAACGAGTGCCAGGCCATCGGCACCGGGATGGGCACGTTGATGCCCACCATGCCGGCTTCGATGCGCTGGCCGAATTCGCGCGCCGCCGCGCCGTCACGGGTGTACAGCGACACGCCGTTGCCGTACTCGTGACCGTTTACCAGCGCGATCGCCTCCGCCAGATTCGCCGCGCGCACCACGCACAGCACCGGGCCGAAGATTTCCTCCTTCCAGATGCGCATATCGGGTGTCACCCGGTCGAACAGCGTGGCGCCGAGGAAGAAGCCCTGTTCGCGACCGCCCACCGTATGGCGGCGGCCGTCCAGCACCAGCTGCGCGCCTTCGGCAATGCCGGCATCGATCAGCGACACGATGCGTTCGCGGTGGGCGGCGGTCACCACCGGGCCCATGTCCACGTCGTCGCCTTCGCCATCGCCGATATTCAGTTTCTGCGCTCGCACGCGCACCGCCTCGACCAGCGCGTCGGCGATGTCGCCGACCGCGACGGCAACCGAAATCGCCATGCAGCGCTCGCCGGCCGAACCGTAGGCGGCGCCGATCAGCGCATCGGCCGCCTGGTCGATGTCGGCGTCCGGCATCACCACCATGTGGTTCTTTGCGCCGCCCAGCGCCTGCGCGCGCTTGCCGTGCTTCGCCGCGGTCTCAAAGATATGGCGGGCGATCGGCGTCGAGCCGACGAAGCTCACCGCACGCACGTCCGGGTGGGTCAGCAGCGCATCGACCGCGACGCGGTCGCCCTGCAGCACGTTGAACACGCCGTCCGGCAGGCCGGCGTCGCGGAACAGTTCCGCGGTCAGCAGCGAGGGCGACGGGTCGCGTTCCGACGGCTTCAGGATGAAGCTGTTGCCGCAAGCCAGCGCCACCGGCGCCATCCACATCGGCACCATGAAAGGGAAGTTGAACGGCGTGATGCCGGCGGTCACGCCCAGCGGCATGCGCTGGCTCCAGTTGGCGATGCCGCCGCCGACGTGGTCGGAATACTGGCCCTTGAGCAGGTGCGGAATGCCGCAGGCGAATTCGATCACCTCCAGCCCGCGCTGCACCTCGCCCTGCGCGTCCGGGAAGGTTTTGCCGTGCTCGCGCGTGATCAGGCGGGCGATGTCGGCGCTGTGGCGCTCGACCAGTTCCTTCATCCGGAACAGCACGCGCGCGCGCCGCTGCGGCGCCAGTGCGCCCCAGGCCGGCTGGGCGGCGGCCGCGCTGGCCACCGCGCGGCTCACGTCCGCTTCCGATGCCAGAAGCACCTGGCGGGCCACCCGGCCGTGGGCCGGGTCGAACACGTCGGCGGTGCGGGTACTGTCCAGCGCGCTGCGCTGGCCGTCGATCCAGTGAGTGAGGGTGTCGGTGGGCGTACTCATCATGGTCGTCTGATGCAGGTCGAAAGACCCCATTGTGCGTCAGACCCCGCGCAAGTTCCCGCCGCACGGCAGCATGGCTGCCGCCTTCGTCAACCGATCTCAGTCGAACCAGTCACGTCGAACCGAGCGCACCTTGCCGTCGCGGGCATCGATGTGCACGTCCCAGTTCTGACCGTCGGCATCGATGATTTCGAATTCGTAGTCGTAGCCGCCAAGCATGCGGCGGTCGAGGTCGGCTTCGATCACCGTGCCCGGCTTCGCCGCCAGGGCCTTGGCGGTGGCGTCTTCGAGCGATATCAGTTTCATCGCGGCGGCGATGGCGCGCATCTTGGGCAGGTCGTCATCGTCGGCCCGCACGGGGGCCGACAGCAGCAGCGCGGTGGCGAGCAGCAGGGCGGTGGTGGACGTTTTCATGATCACTCCTTCACGGTGGCCGGCGCGCTCAGCGCCAGACGGGACGGCAGGTGCACGGTGACGCGCAGTCCGCCAAGGGAGGGCGAGCGCCCGAATTCGAGCGCGCCGCCATAGCTGTCGACCAGATCGCGCACGATGGACAGGCCCAGGCCGTGGCCGGGCTTTGCCTCGTGGGCGCGGAAGCCCCGGGTACTCAGCGATTCCAGCTGATCCGGCGGGCAGCCAGGGCCGTCATCCTCGACCGTCAGCATCAGGTCGTCCCTGCCTTCGCCGTTGGCCGGGCTGACCGACAGGCGTACGCGGCCCTCGCACCAGGTGCAGGCGTTGTCCATCAGATTGCCCAGCAGCTCCAGCAGGTCTTCTTCGTCCATCGCCAGCGTGAGGCCGGGCGGCAGGTCGAGCGCGATGAGCGGTGCGCGTTCGCCGTGCAGGATGGCCAGCGTGCGCGACAGCGCGTCGGCCGCGCCGTGTACGCTGCTGCGCCGGGCCGGATGGGCGCCGCCCATCAGACGGGCGCGGCGCAGTTCGCGCTCGATCGAACGGCGCATCAGTTCGGCGCTGTCCGCCAGCCGCTGCCGCAGGTCCGGGTGTGCGCTCAGTTCCGGCGATTCCGCCGCCTGCACCATCACCGCCAGCCGGGTTTTCAGCGCGTGAGCCAGATTGCCCAGCGCGTCACGCGAGCGGCGCGAGCGGCGCAGCAGCTGCCCGAGCAGCCGGTTGAACTGATCGACCAGTGGCGCGATCTCGACCGGCAGCGCGGTGTCCAGCGTGTCGCGCTCGCCGCGCTCCAGCGCCTGCATCTGACGGCCCAGCGTGTCCAGCGGTGCCAGCGCGTGCCGCAGCAGCCACTGCTGCACCGCCAGAACCAGGGCCAGCACCGTCACGGTCAGTGCGCCGTACAGCAGATGCCATTCGCGCAGCGCGGTCCGCAGCGAGGCGCTGTCCTCGGCCACCGCGATCTGAATGCTGCGACCGTGCTTCTTGTAGCGTGCAGCCAGCAGCCACAGCGACTGGCCCTGGGGGCCGGAGGCCGCCTGCTGCACGACCGGCGCAGCGTCGTCCGGCAGTGCGAGCGCTGCGTCCCACAGTGAGCGGGAGGACAGATCGACGCCGTCGGCGACGATGCGGTAGTAGTGACCGGAGAACGGGCGCTGATATTCGCCGCCGATGCGGCTGGCATCGAGCGCCGGCGTGCCGTCAGCTGCCGGTTCCAGCGCGGCCAGCAGGTTTTCCGCGTCGCGCTGCAGGCGCTGTGCGAGCTGCTGCTGCAGCATGCGCTCGACCGCAAGACCGGCCAGCCACCACTGCAGGCCGGCCAGCACGACGAAGCCGGCGGCCAGACCGCCCGCCAGACGCCTGCGCAGCGAGCCGCTCATGACGCGCCCTCCGGCTCGCCGAACACATAACCCTGACCGCGCCGGGTGCGTATCCAGTCGCGACCGATCTTGCGGCGCAGCCGGGTGATGTGGGCCTCGATCACATTGCTGTCGTGCTCGGCCTCGTGGTCGTACAGATGTTCGCCGAGGCGCTGCTGCGACAGCACCTGACCGGCGTGCAGCATGAAGCAGCGCAGCAGGCGGAATTCGATGCCGCTCAGGGTGATGAGCGCGCCATCCAGCGTGGCGCTCTGCGTGCCTTCGTCCAGCCGCAGCGCACCGCGGGCGAGCGGGCCGGGCGCGGCCACCGCCGCGCTGCGCTTGAGCACCGCGGCGATGCGCGCCAGCAGTTCTTCGGTGTGGAAGGGCTTGCACACATAGTCGTCGGCGCCGGCGTTCAGCACCTCAACCTTTTCCTGCCAGGTGTCGCGTGCGGTCAGCACCACCACCGGCATGCTGCGGCGTGCCGCCCGCCAGGCGCGCAGCACCTCGACGCCGCTGCGCCGCGGCAGGCCGAGGTCGAGCACCACCAGATCGTAATCGATGGATTCCGCCGACATCTGGGCGAACACGCCGTCGGTGGCGAGGTCGACCGCATATCCGGCGCGCTCGAGTGCCGGCTTCAGTCCGGCCACCAGCGCTTCGTCGTCTTCCGCCAGCAGCAGGCGCATGTCAGTCCTTCCCCGGTCGTCCCTCAGTCATCCAGTTCCATCTTCAGCACGCTGCCGGTGCGCGCGTCCAGCTTCAGTTCCCACACACGGCCGGCGTCGTCCAGCACTTCGGCTTCATAGATCCACCGGCCGTGCTTCTGCTCCAGCTCGATGTCGATCAGCTTGCCCGGCTTCGCCGCGCGCGCGTGTTCGGCAATCTTCTCCAGCGGCAGGATGTCGCCGCGCTGGCTCAGTGCGCGCGCCTTCTGCGCGTCGTCGCCGGCCAGGCTGTCGCCAGCGTGGAACAGCAGCAGGCCGGCCGCGGCGAGCGATACCAGCAGCGCCAGTGCGGGCAGTACGAACAGCAGGTGGAGGCGTCGGGGTTTCATGCAGCCAGTGTAGGCGGCCAGGCTGAAACCAGCCTGAAACGGAGCGGGGCGGATCAGGATTTCTTCAGCATGTGGCGGCTCACCCGCTCGCCGGCCAGACCGATCATCATCCGCACCACGCCGTAGGCCAGCCAGCGCAGCACCCGCTCGTGCAGCGGGCGCGAGCGCCACTGACGGTGGCGCAGTTCGCGTCCGCCGTGTCGGGCCGCAGCGCGCAGGCTCTGTCTCAGTTCGTCGGCGAAACCGGCGTCGCGCACCACCACATTCGCTTCACGCGCCAGCATGAGGCTGAACGGGTCGATGTTGCTGGAGCCCACGGTGGCCCAGTCGTGGTCGACCACCGCCGCCTTCGCGTGCAGGAAGCTGCGCCGGTATTCGAAGATGCGCACGCCCTGTGACAGCAGCGAACCGTACAGCGCCTGCGACGCGTAGTGCAGCAGCGCGTACTCGACCCGGCCCTGCAGGATGAGGGTGACTTTCACGCCGCGCGCCGCCGCCGCGATCAGCGCCTGCCGGAAGCGGCGGCCGGGCAGGAAGTAGGCGTTGGCGATCAGTATTTCGTCATAGGCGGCATCGATGGCCTGCATGTAGGCGTCCTCGATGTCATGCCGGTGTCGCAGGTTGTCGCGCACCAGCAGAGCGGCGCGCACCCGGCCGGCATGACGACGGCCGTAGTGCGGCGCGCGCGGCAGACGTGGCCGGAACTGCAACGTGGCCCAGGCCACCCGTTCCCACAGCTTTTGGCATTCGGCCTGCATGCGTGTCACCAGCGGACCGCGCACGCTGACCGCGTAGTCGAAGCGCGGTGGCGTCTGATGCGGCGTATGCATGTCGTCGATGATGTTGATGCCGCCGACGAAGCCGATCTCGCCGTCGATCACCGCCATCTTGCGGTGCATGCGGCGCAGCCGGTTGCGCCGGAAGCTGAGGCGCCCGACCTCGGGCCGGAAGGTGAGCACGTGTACGCCATCCGACTCCAGGCTCTGCTGGTGGGTGTCCTCGAATTCGCGCGCACCGAAGCCATCGACCAGCACGCGCACCCGAACGCCGCGCCGCGCCGCGCGGGCCAGCGCGGCCGCGATCCGCCGGCCGGTCTCGTCGTCGGCGAAGATGTAGGTTTCCAGGAAGATTTCGCTGCGCGCGGCGTCGATCGCCTGTTCCAGCGCAGGGAAGTACTGCATGCCGCACACCAGCAGCCGGATGTCGTTGCCGGGCAGCAGTCGGCTCATCGCGGGGTCGGCGTCAGGCGCGCGGTCAGCGCCGCGTGGTCAGACACCCGGGACCAGGGGGGGCCGGAGTGCAGCCGCACTTCGCCGACATCCAGCCCGCGCACATAGATGCGGTCCAGTCGCAGCAGCGGGAAGGCAGCCGGAAAGCTGCGCGCCGGCCGGCCGTGCACCAGGCTGTGCGCCTCGTGCAGGCCAAGCGCGCGTGACCACTGGTCTTCGGCGCGGTTGTGCCAGTCGTTGAAGTCGCCGGCGACGATGAGCGCGTCGTCGGCCGCGATGTTCTGCCGGATGTGGTCGGCCAGCATGGCGTACTGCTGTTCGCGACCCCGCGCGGTCAGACCGAGGTGCACGCACAGCGCATGCACCCGCCGGCCTTCGCACGGTTCGATCACGCAGTGCAGCAGCCCGCGCTGCTCGAAGCGGTGGGCCGACACATCGTGATTCACCGCCTGCACGATGGGGTGACGTGACAGGATGGCGTTGCCGTGGTGGCCGTGGTCATACACCGCATTGCGGCCGTAGGCGGTGGCCGGCCATACCTGGTCGGCGAGGAATTCGTACTGCGGTTCGCTCGGCCAGTCTGCGTGCCGCTGCGCGTGGCCGTGGTGCAGGCCCTGCACTTCCTGCAGGAACACCATGTCGGCACCGAACGCGCGCAGGCGCTCCCGCAGTTCGTGGATCACCATGCGGCGATTGAACTGCGAGAAACCCTTGTGGATGTTCCAGGTGCAGATGCGCAGGTCGGTCATGCGAGGGCGGGCCTGCGGGGGGTCAGGTCAGGGTGAAGCGGCCAGCATGCGGTCCATCGCCAGCTTGGCCGGCCCGGCTTCGTGTGCCGGCACGCTGATGCGATTGACCACATTGCCCTCGACCAGGTTTTCCAGCGTCCAGGCCAGGTGCTGCGGATCGATGCGCTGCATGGTCGAGCACATGCACACGGTCGGCGCCATGAACTGCACCGTCTTGCCTTCGTGCTTCACTTCTTCGGCCAGCCGGTTCACCAGATTCAGTTCGGTGCCGACCAGCCACTTCGTACCCGGCGCGCCGGCCTTCACCGTCTTCAGGATGTATTCGGTGGAGCCGACGAAATCGGACTGGCGGCACACTTCGAACGCGCTTTCCGGATGGGAAATGACGATGCCGTCAGGGTTCTGGTTGCGCCAGCGCAGGATGTGTGCGGGCTGGAACATCTGGTGTACCGAGCAGTGACCCTTCCACAGCAGGATTTTTGCCTTCGCCACCTGTTCGGCGGTCAGGCCGCCGTTCTCCAGGTCCGGGTCCCACACCTGCATGTCTTCCAGCGGAATGCCCATGTTGTAGCCGGTCCAGCGGCCCAGATGCTGGTCCGGGAAGAACAGCACCTTCTCGCGCCGCGCCAGCGACCATTCGAGAATGCTGCCGCAGTTCGACGAGGTGCACACGATGCCGCCGTGCTCGCCGCAGAAAGCCTTCAGGTCGGCGGCGGAATTGATGTAGGTGACCGGCGTGAAGGTGTTGTCCGGATCGTCGCCGAGCAGGCCGCGCAGTTCGCGCCAGCAGCGTTCCACCTTGGCGAGGTTGGCCATGTCGGCCATCGAACAGCCGGCGGCGAGGTCGGGCAGGATGGCGATCTGTTCCGGCTTGGACATGATGTCCGCCACTTCCGCCATGAAATGCACGCCGCAGAACACGATGTACTCGGCGTCGGTCTGGCTGGCCAGGCGCGACAGCTTGAGCGAATCGCCGGTCAGGTCGGCGTGGCGATACACGTCTTCGCGCTGGTAGTGGTGGCCGAGGATGACCGCGCGCTTGCCCAGCTTTTCGCGGGCGGCGAGGATGCGCGCCTGCGCCTGGTCGTCGGCGAGGGCATTGAAGCGGTCGAAACTGATGGTGGCGACTTGCATCTTGAATCCTTGTGCTGCGGGGTGTTCCGCTCGAGTGCTCAGCCCTGGCGCCAGGGCAGGCCGGCCTTGCGCCAGCCGCCTACCGTATTCCGGTGGCCGTTGGCATCCAGATCGCCCTCGAAGCCTTCGAGGATGTTGTAGGCATTGCCGTAACCGGACGCCGCCGCGGTGGTGGCCGCACCGTGAGAACGGCCGCCGCTGCGGCACAGGAACATGACCAGCGCTTCCGGATCGACCTGGTGCTTCAGCTGGGCCAGGAAGTCGGCATTGCGCTGTCCGTTCGACAGATTCCACTCTATCTGCACCGCGTCCGGCACCTGGCCCACCCACTGCCACTCGGCCGACGTGCGTACGTCGACAATGCGGGCGCCCGGCGCCAGTTTCAACAGTTCCCAGGCCTCGGCCGGGGTGAGTGCGCCGGCGTACGGCAGTTGCAGCTGCTGGGCGCGCTCGCGCGCGAGGCCCAGTATGTGTCCGAGCGTAGTCATCGCTGATCCGTCGTCTTGGAATGACTCAAAGTATATAGCGCGCCGCCAGCAGGTGGTTTGCACCAAAATCGTGCGTCGTCATGGTGCGAACGCCCTCTGTTGGTGCGCGCCTGCGCTTGTTTTGTGCATCGCATCGCCTGCGTGCCCGCCTGTGGCACAATCATCGGGCTTCAGGAATCGCGTGGCACGGGTTCTGCTTCTGAGCCGCGCAGCAGGACAAAGTCGCGATGACCGGCGCGGGTGACCGACGCTGGCCGATCGCGCCGGAACGGATGCGCATCCGCGCGCCGTTCGTCGTGACCCTAAGCCGACTCGTTGCACATCCATACCTCGTAGGAGAGATTCATGACCACCGCGAAGCAGGTTCTCGACATCATCAAGGAAAAGGAAGTCAAGTTCGTCGACTTCCGTTTCACCGACACCCGCGGCAAGGAACAGCACGTTGGCGTGCCCGTCAGCCACTTCGACGCTGACAAGTTCACCGAAGGCCACGCGTTTGATGGTTCGTCGATCGCCGGCTGGAAGGGCATCCAGGCTTCAGACATGCTGCTGATGCCGGATCCGGAAACCGCCTTCATCGACCCGTTCTTCGACGAAACCACGCTGGTCATCAGCTGTGACGTGGTCGAGCCGTCCGACGGCAAGGGCTACGACCGCGACCCGCGCTCGATCGCCAAGCGCGCCGAGGCCTACCTGAAGTCCTCCGGTCTGGGCGACACCGCCTACTTTGGCCCGGAACCCGAATTCTTCATCTTCGACAGCGTCGAGTGGAACATCGACATGTCGGGCTGCCGCGTGCAGATCTTCTCGGAAGAAGCCGCCTGGTCGTCCGGTGACAAGTTCGAGAGCGGCAACACCGGTCACCGCCCGGCGGTGAAGGGTGGCTACTTCCCGGTTCCGCCGGTCGATTCGCACAACGACATCCGCGCTGCCATGGTGCTGGCGCTGGAAGCCGTCGGCATCCCGGTCGAAGTGCATCACCACGAAGTGGCGACCGCCGGCCAGAACGAGATCGGTACCAAGTTCAACACGCTGGTGCGCCGCGCAGACTGGACGCAGACCCTGAAGTACATCGTGCACAACGTCGCCCACAGCTACGGCAAGACCGCGACCTTCATGCCGAAGCCCATCGTCGGTGACAACGGCTCGGGCATGCACGTGCACCAGTCGATCTGGAAGGATGGCAAGAACCTGTTCGCGGGCAACGGCTACGCCGGCCTGTCCGAGTTCGCGCTGTACTACATCGGCGGCATCATCAAGCACGCCAAGGCGCTGAACGCGATCACCAACCCGGGTACCAACTCGTACAAGCGTCTGGTTCCGCACTACGAAGCACCGGTCAAGCTGGCCTACTCGGCCCGCAACCGCTCGGCATCGATCCGCATTCCGCACGTCGCGTCGGACAAGGCCCGCCGCATCGAGACCCGCTTCCCGGATCCGCTGGCCAACCCCTACCTGTGCTTCGCCGCACTGATGATGGCGGGTCTGGACGGCGTGCAGAACAAGATTCACCCGGGCGATCCGGCTGACAAGAACCTGTACGACCTGCCGCCGGAAGAGGACAAGCTCATCCCGACCGTGTGTGCCAGCCTGGACGAAGCGCTTGCCGCGCTGGAAGCCGACCATGCCTTCCTGACCAAGGGCGGCGTGTTCTCGGAAGACTTCATCGCTGCCTACATCGAACTGAAGATGGGCGAAGTCAACCGCACCCGCATGACGACCCACCCGGTCGAGTTCGACATGTACTACAGCCTCTGATCCGGCCCTGCCGGACCGCGTGTCGGCGCAGGCCGCACGCGGGGCGTTGAAGCCGGACGCAGGCAGTGCGCGTCCGGTCCCGAAAAAGGACGGCAACTTGCCGTCCTTTTTCATTGTCACTGCCGGTATGCGCGGCCTACACTGCCGCGGCCCGCTTACGTCCCGTTCCGGTGATTCACATGTCCAGAGGCTGTTCCCGTTTCCTGATCGCCATTGCCGCCGCGCTGTGCGCGCTGCCGGCCCATGCCGACGTGTTCAAGTGCGTCGGCCCCGATGGTCACGTGACCTACACCAACGACAGGTCGAATGCGCGCGGTTGCAAGACGCTGTCCAGTGAAATGCCGGTCAGTTCGGTGCCCGGTCCGGCGGCGGCGCCCGCGAAGCCGGCGAATGCCGGCGGCAGCTTTCCCAGCGTGAGCGGCGACCAGCAGAAGGCGCGTGACGGCGAGCGCCGTCGCATACTCGAAGCCGAACTCGACACCGAATCGAAAAGCCTCGAGGCCGCCCGCAAGGCGCTGGTCGACGGCGAGGCGGTGCGGCTGGGCGACGAGCGCAATTACCAGAAGTATCTCGATCGCATCCAGGGGCTGAAGGACAATGTTTCTCTGCACGAACGCAATGTCGATGCCTTGCGCAAGGAGCTGTCCAAGCTGCCCTGACGCCTCCGGGCATCGCGCAGCCGCTCTGGCTCGCTTCTTGCGTGGTTCGGTGCCATGACGCCGACCACTCCCCGACTGTCCTCGCATCGCTGGCCCGAGCGTTTCCACGGGCTGGAACTTCTGGCCAGTGCGGTCGCCCTGCTCGACGCCGGGCGCCACATCGTCTATCTCAATCCCGCCGCTGAAAACCTGTTCGCCGTCAGCGCGGTCAAGCTGGTGGGCAAGCACTGCGAGCGCCTGATCGGCGTGGCGCACGGACTCGACGGTGCGCTCGACAACGCGCTGGCCAACGACTGGAGCTATACCGGTCACAACCTTACGGTCGAGCGACTGCTCGGCGGACCGCTGCAGCTGGACTGCACGGTGTCGCCGGTGCAGGCCGAGAACGCCCGCATCCTGCTGGAATTCCGGCCCATCGATCAGCAGCTGCGGGTGGCGCGCGAAGAGCAGCTGCTGCAGCAGCAACAGGCCAACCGCGAGCTCATCCGCAACCTCGCGCACGAAATCAAGAATCCGCTTGGCGGCATACGCGGCGCGGCCCAGCTGCTCGAAGGCGAGCTTGAGCGGCCGGAGCTGCGTGAATATACCCAGGTCATCATCAAGGAAAGCGACCGGCTGCAGGATCTGATGAACCGCCTGCTGCATTCGCACCGCGCGATGCAGGTCACCACGGTGAGCGTGCACGAGGTGCTGGAGCGGGTGCGGCTGCTGATCGCGTCGGAATATCCGAAGGTGCGCGTGCAGCGTGACTACGACACCAGCCTGCCGGAGCTGGTCGCCGACCGCGAACAGCTCATCCAGGTGGTTCTGAACATCGCGCGCAATGCGGCGCAGGCGATGCACGGCGAAGGCGAGATCCGGCTGCGCACCCGCGCCTACCGTCAGGCCACGCTGGTGAAGCGCCGGCACAAGCTGGCACTCGAATTGCAAGTGATCGACAACGGCCCCGGCATTCCCGAGGAACTGCTCGATCGCATCTTCTACCCGCTGGTATCCGGCCGCGATGGCGGCACCGGTCTCGGGCTGACGCTCGCGCAGAGCTTCGTGCACCAGCACCACGGCACCATCGAGGTGCAGAGCCGGCCTGGCCACACTGTATTCACAATACTGCTGCCCTTCAAACAGGGCACGACGGAGAAGCCATGAACCCGGTCTGGATAGTCGATGACGACCGCTCGATACGTTGGGTGCTGGAAAAGGCCCTTGCCCGCGAATCCATTCCTTTCGAGGCCTATTCCAGCGCGCAGGAAGCGCTGGATGCGATGGACGGCGGCGGTCAGCCTCAGGTGCTGCTGTCGGACATCCGCATGCCGGGTGAGTCCGGCCTCACGCTGCTGGAGAAGGTGAAGGCCCGCCACCCCAGCCTGCCGGTCATCATCATGACCGCCTACTCCGATCTCGACAGTGCGGTCGCCGCTTTCCAGGGCGGCGCCTTCGAATACCTGCCCAAGCCTTTCGACGTGGACCACGCGATCGAACTGGTTCGGCGCGCGATCGAAGAGAGCATGCACCAGGGTGGGGCGCCGGTCGAAGCCGACATGGCGCCGGAAATTCTCGGCAAGGCGGCGTCGATGCAGGACGTGTTCCGCGCCATCGGCCGGCTTGCCCAGAGCCATGCGACGGTGCTGATCAATGGCGAATCCGGCACCGGCAAGGAGCTGGTCGCACGCGCGCTGCACCGTCACAGCCCGCGCCGTGACGCGCCCTTCATCGCGATCAATACCGCGGCCATTCCGCGCGACCTGCTGGAATCGGAGCTGTTCGGTCACGAGCGCGGCGCCTTCACCGGCGCCACTGCCACCCGTCGCGGCCGTTTCGAACAGGCCGACGGCGGCACGCTGTTTCTGGACGAAATCGGCGACATGCCGCCGGAACTGCAGACCCGCCTGCTGCGCGTGCTGTCCGACGGCCAGTTCTACCGGGTCGGCGGCCATTCGCCAATCAAGTCGAACGTGCGGGTGATCGCCGCCACCCACCAGAATCTGGAAGACCGGGTGAAGCAGGGCCTGTTCCGCGAGGATCTGTTCCACCGGCTCAACGTGATCCGGCTGCGCATTCCGCCGCTGCGCGAGCGGCGCGAAGACATCGTGCTGCTGGCCCAGCACTTCATGACCAAGAGCGCGCAGGAACTGGGGGTCGAAGCCAAGCGCCTGTCCGAGCCGGCCATGCGCTATCTGCAAGGCCTGGATTTCCCCGGCAATGTCCGGCAGCTGGAAAACCTGTGTCACTGGCTCACCGTGATGGCGCCCGGCCAGGCGGTGGATGTGAAGGATCTGCCGGCCGAACTGCGCGCGCAGCCGGCGCGCGAATCCACCGGTGACTGGGCGGGAGCGCTGGCAGCCGAGGTGGACCGGCTGATCGCGGTCAAGCAGCCGGCGCTGTTCGACCATCTGGTGCAGGAATTCGAGCGCACGCTGATCCGGCGCGCGCTCGCCAGCACCGGTGGCCGGCGCATCGAATCGGCCCAGTTGCTGGGCATTGGTCGCAATACCATTACCCGCAAGATCCAGGAACTCAATATCGAAGGCGGTCGCGACGTCGACGGCGAGGCCGAGTAGGGCCCGGCTCGGGCGGCGGCGCAGCTACAATCCGCGCATGACCGCCGACGACCTTCTTCTGCTCGCACAGGCGCTGCGCGCCCGTGCGCCCGCGCTGCCCGCCGATGCCGGCATCGATGTGGTGGCCTGCACCGGCAGCACCAATTCAGATCTGCTCGAATGGCGTGACGGCCAGCCGCGCGCGCTGTTCGCGCTGGAACAGAGCGCCGGCCGCGGTCGGCGCGGACGCGACTGGGCGGCCCGTCCGGGCGACAGCCTCACCTTTTCGCTGGGCTGGCGTTTCCCGCTGCGTGCCGACCGGCTCTCCGGCCTCAGCCTCGCGGTCGGCGTGGCGCTGGCCGAGGCGCTGGCGCAGCAGGGTGTGGGCGGACTGGCGCTGAAATGGCCGAACGACCTGATGCGCGACGCCGGTCACGGCGCCGGCAAGCTCGGCGGCGTGCTGATCGAACTGTCCTCCTCGGCCGCCCACACCGACGCAGTGATCGGCATCGGCCTCAATCTGGCACCGCCACCGGCCGGGCGCTACACCCATGTGCCGGTCGCGCTGTTCGACACCACGCCGCCGCGCGAAGACTGGCTGCGCATCGCTGCCGCGCTGCTGGACGCACTGGCTGCCGCTCTCGCCGTTTTCGAGACGCAGGGCTTCGCCGCCTTCGTCGATCGCTGGAATACGCTCAATCTGCACGCCGGCCTGCCGGTCGAGGTGCAGGGCGATCTGCACGCGCTGTCCGGCATCTGCCTCGGCGCAGACCTGGATGGCGCGCTGCGCCTGGACTGCGGCGACCGCATCGAGCGGGTGCTGGCCGGCGACGTATCGCTGCGCGCGGTGCGGGCGTCCTGACATGGTGCTGCTGATCGACGCCGGCAACAGCCGGCTCAAGTGGGCCTGGCTGCGCGACGGCCGGCCGGGCGACGAAGCGGGCATCGACGTGGCCGCCCTCGATGGCGCGCCGCTCGCGTCCGCCTGGCGCGGTGCCACCGCGGCGCTGTACACCTGCGTGGCCGGCGATGCGGTCGATGCCGCGCTGCGGGCGGCGCTGCCGTCGGGCTGCGCGGTGCACCGCATCCGTTCCGGCGAACAGGCGGCTGGCCTCACCAATCTGTACGAACGCCCGGCCCAGCTCGGCGCCGACCGCTGGGTGGCGCTGATCGGCGCGCGCACGCTGGTGGCCGGGCCGCTGGTGGTGGCCACCGCCGGCACCGCCACAACGGTGGACGCGCTGGACGAGGCCGACCGCTTTCTCGGCGGCTACATCCTGCCCGGCCTGCATCTGATGCTGGAATCGCTGGCGCGCAATACCGCCGACCTGCCGCACGCCCAGGGCGCGCCCTCCGACTGGCCGCGCAACACCGATGACGCCATCCTGAACGGCTGCGCCGGCGCTCAGGCCGCGCTCATCGCTCGCGTGCGTGACCGGCTGGGCAGCAGCGCCACGCTGCTGCTGAGCGGCGGCGGTGCTGACGCGCTGTCGCCTCACATCGAGGGCGACCTCCGGCGCGCCGACAATCTGGTGCTGCGCGGGCTGGCCCGGCTCGCGGCGGATGTGTTGAAATGACGGATCACTGCCGCACCGCCGCATCCGCGGCCTGCTGACTTCCCATGCGTCTCGTCTTCCTGCTCCTGCTGCTGGTCAATATCGTGCTCTGGCCCTTCGTCGCCGGCCTTGTTCATCTGGGCGGCAGCCAGACCGAACCGCTGCGTCTGAACAGCCAGATCGAACCGGAACGTCTGCGCATCGTGGCGGAAGACGGCGCGGTCACCACCGTGTCGTCGCGGCCGACCGACGCCGACGCGGATGCCGACACCCCGGCGGCGGTCTGCCGCATGCTGACCGGGCTGAGCCGCGAACAGGCCGACGCGCTGGCCGCCCGCGTGCGCGACCGCGATCCGCCGGTGCAGCTGAGCGAGAGCGAGCAGCCGGGCAGCCCGTCCTGGTGGGTGCACATCGCGGACCTGCAGACCCGGCAACTGGCCGAGCGCAAGCAGGCCGAACTGAAGGCGCTGGGCGTGCGCGAAATGGCGCTGATGCCGGACGCAGACGGCCAGAAATTCGCGATTTCGCTGGGCCTGTTCAAGACCGAAGCGTCGGCCCGCGAACTGCTGTCCCGGCTGTCGGGGCTGGGCGTGCGCAGCGCCCGCATCGTCGAGCGCGAAGCGAAGGCCGGCCGGCTGCGGGTGGAACTGCGCGGCGCCGCGGCCGATGTCGAGGCGGTGCTGGCTGAAGCCGGCGGCGTGCCGGACGGCGTGGACGCGGCGGACTGCCCGTGACCTTCGTGGTCGGCCTGACCGGCGGCATCGGCAGTGGCAAGAGCACGGTGGCCGATCTGTTCGTCGTGCGCGGCGCCCGGCTGGTCGACACCGACGCGATTGCACACGCACTGACCGCAGCCGGCGGCGAGGCCATGCCGGCCCTGCGTGCCGCGTTCGGCGATGACATCGCCACCGCAGACGGCGCGCTCGACCGTGCGCGCATGCGGGCCCGCGTGTTCGCCGACCCGGCCGAACGCAGCCGGCTCGAAGCCATCCTGCATCCACTCATCCGCGCGGAATCCAGTCGTCAGGTCGCCGCCAGCGATGCGCCCTACATCGTGCTGGCGGTGCCGCTGCTGATCGAGTCTGGCGACTGGTCGACGCGCTGCGACCGGGTGCTGGTGGTCGATTGCCCGCCCGAAGTGCAGCGCGCCCGGGTGATGGCACGCAGCGGGCTGGCGGCGGAGGAGGTGGATCGCATCATCGCAGCCCAGGCCACGCGTGCGCAGCGGCTGGCGGCGGCCGACGACGTGATCGACAACGCAGCCGGTCTGCAGGCCCTGGGCGAACGTGTCGACGCGCTGCACCGGCACTACCTGGCCCTGGCGGCCGCACGCCGCACATGAGGCGTGTACCGGATTCACACGGCGTCGGCACGCCAAATCTCTGCAAACGCGTTGTGACGGTGCGGCTTTTCAGTCAAAATCGTCAGAATTTGCTTGAACTGTCATCGGACAAGCCTCTGTGATCACGTACGAATATCCTCTGAACGAGCGCATCCGCACCCTGCTGCGCCTGGAGGACCTGTTCGAGCGTACCCAGCACTTCATGCGCAGCGACGGCGCGCACGAACACCATGTCGCGCTGGTGAGCCTGTTCGAAATCCTGGAAGTGGCTTCGCGCGCCGACCTCAAGGTCGATCTGGTGCAGGAGCTGGAGCGTCAGCGCCAGACGCTGATGACCTTCCGCAACAACCCGGACATTTCCGAAGAGGCGCTGTCCGGCGCGCTGTACGAGATCGAACAGGCGAGCGCCGCGCTGCTGGCCATGGCCGGCAAGATCGGCCAGTACCTGCGCGAGAACGAGTGGCTCATGAGCATCAAGAGCCGCGCCGCCATCCCCGGCGGGCTGTGCGAATTCGATCTGCCGTCCTACCACTACTGGCGTCACCGCGACGCTTCGGCCCGCCAGGCCGATCTGGCCGGCTGGCTCAATCCCATGCTGCCGATACGCGACGGCCTCACCATCGTGCTGCGTCTGCTGCGCGCCAGCGGCCGGCCGGAGCGGCAGATCGCCGGCAACGGCGCCTTCCAGATGATGATGGGCGGCAAGTCGGCGCAGATGCTGCGTCTGCGGGTCGAGCAGAACGAGCCCTTCACCCCTGAAATCAGCGCCAACAAGTACGCGCTCAACATCCGCTTCATCGCCCCCGGCGGTCATGCACGGCCGCGCGTGGCCGACGCCGATGTCGCCTTCGAACTGACCTTCTGCAATCTGTGAGCACCCCGAAGAATCCGGAAGGGCGCATGGTCGCCTGTCCACGCTGCGGCCAGCCTGCGCTGTTCGCGCCCGCCAATCCGGCGCGTCCGTTCTGCAGCCCGCGCTGCAAGCAGGTGGATTTCGGCGCCTGGGCGAACGAGGAATACCGCGTGCCCGACGCCACGCCCGAACTGCCGCCGGACGACGAACCCGCCTGAATCCGGCGGCTGCCTGCGGCTGACTAGTCCAGCCTGAATACCACCGGCAGCAGCAGTTCGCGTGCGCCGCCGGCCTCCAGCCGGCCGATCTGGCGTGCGGCGTCCAGTGCCGCCCGGTCCAGCACCGCATGACCGCTGCCGGCCAGCACGGCCGCCTCGATCACCCGGCCGCGTTCGTCGAGCAGCAGACGCAGTTTCACTTCACCTTCCAGACCGCGGTCTATCGCCTCCTGCGGGTAGAACACATGGCGGTTCAGCTGACGCTGCGCACGTTCGCGCGCCCGCGCGCCGGAAACGGGCGAGGGCCGGGCGGCCTGTACCGCGGCCGGGGCGGGCGGCGCGTCCGCCGGCTGTTCGGTGAGGGTGTCCTTCAGCAGCGGAGCGGCCTCCGTCACCTCGGGTGCCGGCACCTGCGGTGGCGGCTGCAGCCGGGCCTGCAAGGCCGGGCGCGCCGGGGCGGCCTGATCGACCGGCGCGGGCCAGAACATCAGCAGGGCGTGCACCAGGGCGGACAGCGCAAGTGCGAAAGGAAGTTTCAGGCGGGACAAACCGTAAGGCGGGGTGGCTACACTTGCGCGCATTGTGCCGCAGTCGCGGCGCCGGACCGTGCCCGCGAAGCGTCCGGTAACGATGATGCGGCATGCTGCGTACCCGATATTGCGCCGTCAGGCGCGCTTCCACACTGCTCCGAGAGGACCTTGCATTTGAATACCGCAGCACGTGCGCTGCTCGCTGTCAGCGCCGCCTTCTTCCTGAGTTCGGCCCAGGCCGAACTGCCTGACCCTGCCGGCTTCGGCCGCGCGATCGAACTGGGCGACATCCGTTCCGCCCGCCGCTGGCTGGACGAGGGCATGCCGCCCGATTTCGAAGCCGACGTGACCGGCAGCGGCCTGATGATCGCTGCCGGCGAAGGCAATATCCCGCTGATGCAGCTGTTCATCGAGCGCGGCGCCAACATCAACTACGTGAGCCGCATCGGCGAACAGGCGATTGCGCTGGCCGCCTGGAAAGGACACCAGAAGGCGGTCGAGTGGCTGATCGAACAGGGGGCGTCGCTGGACCCGCCGGACCGGACCTGGAGCGCGCTGCATTACGCGGCCTTCGCCGGCAAGCCTCGCATCGTCGATCTGCTGGTCGCACGCGGTGCGAAGATCGACGCCCGCGCGCCCAATCTGGCCACGCCGCTGATGATGGCGGTGCGTGAAGGGAACGAAGGCATCGCGAAGACGCTGGTCGATGCCGGTGCCAGCACCACTGCGGTGTCTGACCGCGGCGAAAACGCGCTGGCCTGGGCGCTGCGCTACAACCGGCTGAAGATGGCCACGCTGGTGGCGCCGCCGGAAAACGTGGCGGAGGCGGTCAGCGCGCCGGCGCTGCCGGCCCAGCCCGCACCGCTGCCGCCGCAGGCCTCCATCCCGGCGCCGCCCGAAGTGAGCGAACTGCTGAAGAAGCTGCGTCAGGCCGAAGCCCAGGGCAAGCCGACCGACGCGCTGCGCCGCCAGTTCATGGCGGCGGTCGAGTCGCACCGCAAGGCATCGGCCAAGCAGACGGTGAAGGCCGCGCCCTCGGCGCTGGTCATTTCCGCGAAACGTGGAAGCAGTGGCGGCAGCAAGGCCGGCGGCGAACGCGCCGAACTGGTGGCCGGCGGCGCTACGCCGGCTGCTCAGACCCTGGCCGCCGACGCCGGTGCGATCGACATCCTGCGCGCCCTGCAGGAGGCGCAGGCCAAGGGCCAGCCGACCGAAGAGCTGCGCCGTCGCTTCAGGGCCGCGGTGGATCAGATGCGGCAGTCAGGGCGGTGACCGCCGCGTGATGTGACAGGAACACCCGGCCGCCCAGATGGGCCAGCAGGTCGGTGCGTTCCAGCCTGTCCATCACCGGCCCCTTCACTTCCGACAGGTGCAGCAGCACGCCCATGTCGGCCAGCCGGTGCGCCACGCTTTCCAGCATTTCCAGCGCACTGGCGTCGATGTCATTGACCGCCGAGCACAGCAGCACCACGTGATGCACTGCCGGCTGTGCAGCCACCAGCGCCAGGATGCGGTCTTCCACCTGGCGGGCGTTCATGAAGTTCAGGCCTTCGTCGACGCGCAGGCCGATCAGCGACGGATCGGTGTCCACCGCGTGCCGTTCGACATTGCGGTAGTGCTCGGTGCCCGGCACCCGGCCGACCACCGCCATGTGCGGCCGGCTGGCGTGCCACAGCAGCGTAAGCAGCGACAGCGCCACGCCGGCGCCGACGCCGCTCTCGACCCCGGCGAACAGCGTGACCCCAAGCGTGGTCACCAGCGCTGCGCAGTCGGCCGGTGAGCTGCGCCAGGTGCGGCGCAGCGTCGTGGTGTCGATCAGCGAACTGACCGCCACCACGATGGTGGCCGCCAGCGTGGCCTGCGGCAGGTGGCGCAGCAGCGGTGTCAGCGTGAGCGTGGCCAGCGCGATGCCGGCCGCGGTATAGGCACCGGCCGCCGGGGTGGCCGCACCGGCTTCGAAATTGACCACCGAACGCGCGAAACCGCCGGTCACCGGATAGCCGCCGGTCACCGCCGCGGCCACATTGGCCGCCCCCAGCCCGACCAGTTCGCGGTCCGGCTCGATGCGCAGCCGCCGCTTGGCGGCAAAGGTCTGCGCCACCGACACCGATTCGACGAAGCCGATCACGCTGATCAGCAGCGCCGGCAGTGCCAGCCGGGCGAGCAGCTCCGGGTCGGCCGAAGGCAGCGTGAGCGGCGGCAGGCCGGCCGGAATGAGGCCTACGGTGCGCACGCCGGCCGCTTCCAGACCGACGGCCCAGCTCAGCAGCGTGCTGGCGAGCACGGCCAGCACCGGCGCGGCGCGGGTCCAGATGTCGGCGGCGCGCGGCGACAGGCCGGCGCGCATCAGCAGCGGCCGCAGCCGGCTGCGTGCGAGCAGGAGCAGCACGGTCACGCCCAGCCCGAGCGCGGCGGTCGGACCGTGGAGGTCGGAGATGTGCGCCGCCAGACTGCCCAGCAGCGCGGGCAGCGTGTCGCCGCTGCCGGCAATGCCCAGCAGGTGCTTCACCTGGCTCAGCGCGATCAGCAGCGACGAGGCGGTGACGAAGCCGGACACCACCGGGTGGCTCAGGAAGCTGGCCAGGAATCCGAGGCGCAGCGCGCCCATCAGCACCAGCATCAGGCCGGACAGGAAGGCCAGCGTCAGCGCCGCCTGCAGTCGCAGCGCCGGGTCGACCAGGCCGAGGCTGCCGACCGCCGCGGCGGTCATCAGCGACACGATGGCCACCGGGCCGACCGACAGCGCGTGGCTGCTGCCGAACAGTGCGTAGGCGCACAGCGGCGCGATGCTGGCGTACAGCCCGACCTGCGGCGGCAGGCCGGCGAGCTGGGCGTAGGCCAGGCTCTGCGGAATCAGCATCAGCGTGACGATGGCCGCTGCCAGCAGGTCGGCCGACAGCGTGCTGCGGTCGTAGCGCGGCGCCCAGGCGAGCAGCGGCAGCCAGCGGGCGAGGCGCGAGGTGGAGCCGGTCAGCATCGGGTCAGAATCGGTGACGTTCAGAGGGCATCGAGCGGAATCTTCAGGTAGCGCACGCCGTTGTCTTCGGCTGGCGGCAGGTGGCCGGCCCGCATATTGACCTGAACCGACGGCAGCATGAGCACCGGCGTGTCCAGCGTGGCATCGCGTGCGGTGCGCATGGCGGCGAAATCCTCTTCCGACACGCCTTCGTGCACATGGATGTTGTGCGCACGCTGGTCGGCCACCGTGCTTTCCCAGCACGGTGCGCGGCCGCCGGGCGAATAGTCGTGGCAGAGCAGCAGACGGGTGTCCGGCGGCAGCGCGAGCAGGCGCTGCACCGAGCGGTACAGCGTGCGCGCGTCACCGCCCGGGAAATCGCAGCGGGCGCTGCCGTAGTCCGGCATGAACAGGGTGTCGCCGACGAATACCGCGTCGCCGATGCGGTAGCTCATGCAGGCCGGCGTGTGGCCGGGGGTGTGCAGCGCCTCGGCCTGCAGGTTGCCGATGGTGAAGTGTTCGCCATCGCGGAACAGGTGGTCGAACTGGCTGCCGTCGCGCGCGAAGTCGCGGCCGGCGTTGAACAGCCGGCCGAACACCGCCTGCACGGTGGCGATGTGCTCGCCTATGCCCAGCCGGCCGCCGAACTGCTGCTGCAGCCAGGGCGCGGCCGACAGGTGGTCGGCATGGACATGGGTTTCCAGTATCCACTCGACCCGGGCATCGAGCGCGCGGATGCGCGCCGCGATGCGCTCGGCCGAGGCGGTCGAGGTGCGGCCGGATTTCGGATCGAAATCGAGCACGCTGTCGATCACCGCGCAGGCGCGGCTGTCCGGGTCGAGCACCAGATGGCTCACCGTGCTGGTGGCCGGGTCGAAGAAGGATTCGATCTGCAGGGTCGGCATGGGCATGGTGTCCGGTGTGTTTCCTTAAGCGGGATCAAGCCCGGCGTGGCGGTGTCCGTTATAGTGATCCGAACGCTGCCGCCCTTCGGTAACCTTCGTCACCGAAGGATCGTATCCGGTGCGGCGAGGCCCAAAACCTGCCTGACCAGCGCACCGCCGGACCCACCCGGCGGCCACGATGATGACAATGCCCACGCCGCCCTCGCCGGAAGATGACCTCGCGCGCCTGCGCCAACGTCTTGCCATGCGTGTGCTGGTCTGGCTGACCGGCTGCGCGCTGGTCACCGGTTGGCTGCTGCACCGCGCCCACACCGACTATCTGGTGGACATGCAGGCCCGCACCGCGCTGCGCCTGGGCAGTCTGAACGAAACCCTGTCCACCACCTTCCGCCAGCTGGCGGCGCTGCCGGTCACCCTGTCGCGCCAGAGCACGCTGCAGCAGTATCTGGAGCGTCATGCCGACGATCCGGCCGGCGCGTTTCCGGGCCGTTCCGTGCGCGACGATCTGCTGGCCCGGCGCGACGTACTCGGCCTGAGCAGTCTGTTCAATGCCGTGGCCCACGATTTCAGCGTGTCCCTCATCTTCCTGATCGACGGTCGCGGCCTGGCCATCGCCGACAGCAGTTTCCACCAGGCCAGCGCCATTCTGGGTACCGATTTCTCGGATCGCGCCTATGTGCGCGAGGCGGTCGAGACCGGTGCGTCGCAGCAGTACCTGATGGGGCGGGTGACCAACCGGCCGGGCTTTTTCTTCGCGGCCCGGGTCGATGTGACCGGCCGGGCTCCCGGCGTGATCGCGATCAAGCAGGAAGCCGATGCAATGAAGCACCTGTTCGGCGGTTACGACCAGTTCGCGCTGGTGACCGACAGCAACGGCGTGGTGGTGCTGGGTTCGCCGGCCGGCGTGGTCCTGAAGCGCTTCGTGCCGGCGGTGACCACCTCGGTGCCCGAAGACAGGCTGCGCGCGCTGTACAAGACCTCGCCGCCCTTCCTGCCCTGGCAGAACGACGAGACGCACATGTCAGACGGCACGACCCTGCATTTCCAGGTGATAGACGGCATGCGCCACATGGTGATCGGCCGGCCGATGGATGGCGCGCCCTACACCGTGTGGGTGCTGCTGCCGATGCGCGACGAGGCGCCGATCTGGCAGCGCCATGTGGGCGGCGGCATCGTCGTGGCACTGCTCGGTCTGGCCCTGCTGGCGCTGTGGCAACGGCGCGAACGGCAGAGTCTGGAGGCTCAGCGCGCCCGCAGCGAACTGCTGGATCTGGCCAATGCGCTGCCGCTGACCGTGTTCCGGTATCACAAGCCGCTTGGCCGCCTGGGCCGCTTTGCCTTCCTCGGTCACGGAGTGGAGCAGCTTTTCGGCGTGTCGGCGGACGAACTGGCGCGTTCGCCTGAACGGGCCTGGCAGGCGTCCGGGCTGGACGAGGACAAACCGCCGGTCGGCTTCCGCGAAGTGCAGATGGACACGCCTGCCGGCCCGCGCTGGTTCCGGCTCGACAGCGCGCCGGTGCCGGACGGCGAGGGTGGCACGCTGTACAACGGCTACTGGCTGGACATCACCGAACGCAAGCTGAACGACGCCAAGTTCCGCGCGCTGTTCGAACATTCCTTCGACAGCTACATGTTCGTCAGCGACGACGGCGGCGTGCTCAGCTGCAATCCGGCCACGCTGCAGATGTTCGGCGCGGCATCGGAGCGGGCGTTGCAGCATCTGCTGCCGTGGCGGCCGCCGATGTCGCCGGCGCTGCAGCCCGGTGGCGAGGACAGTGAGGCGGCGGCTCAGCGGCTGCTGGCACGGGCGCGTGACGAGGGCCGGGCGCAGACGCGCGAATGGCAGTTCCTGCGCGCCGACAGCCAGGTCTTCACGGTCGAGCTGGCGGTGATTCCGATCACCCAGGGCGGGCGCCAGCTCTACTGCCTGCTGGCGCACGACGTGACCGTGCGCAAGGACGCCGAGGCGGCGCTTGAGCGTGCGCGCGACGCGGCCGAGGCGGCAGCCCGGCTCAAGTCCAGCTTCCTGGCCAACATGTCGCATGAAATCCGCACGCCGATGAATGCCATTCTCGGCATGACTCATCTGGCACTGCGCGACGACATGCCGCCGCGCCAGCGCAATTACGTCGAGAAGGCGCACCGCGCGGCGCGTGGCCTGCTGTCCATCCTGAACGATGTTCTCGATCTGTCGAAGATCGAATCCGGCCGGCTGGACATCGAGCGCATCGATTTCCGGCTGGACGCGGTGATCGACCACCTGGTCGACGTGATCGGCGTGAAGGCGGAGGAAAAGAACCTCGAACTGCTGTTCAGCGCCGACGCCGGCATACCCACCGCGTTGATCGGCGATCCGGTGCGGCTGGGCCAGGTACTGATCAACCTGGGCAGCAACGCGATCAAGTTCACCGAGCGCGGCGACGTGACCATAGGCGTGGCGCTGCAGTCATGCGACGAAAGCACGGTCGAACTGCATTTCACGGTCAGCGATTCCGGCATCGGCATGGAAGAGGCGCAGATTGCCCGCCTGTTCAAGCCCTTCACCCAGGCCGACAGTTCGATTACCCGCCGCTACGGTGGTACTGGGCTGGGGCTCACCATTTCCCGCCAGCTGGTGGAACTGATGGGGGGCCGCATCTGGGTGGACAGCGCGCCCGGCCGTGGCTCCACCTTCCATTTCACCGCCTGCTTCGGTCTGCAGCAGAGTGCCGCACCGTCGCGGCCGGCGCTGGCCGGCGAAGCGAGCGGCACCCGGGTGCTGGTGGTGGATGACCATGCCGGTGCGCGCGAGGTACTGGCCACGCTGTGCCGCGGCATGGGGCTGGACACCGACGTCGCCGGCAGTGCCGACGAGGCGCTGGAAAGGCTGGAGCACGACGGCGCGCGCTACGGCCTGCTGCTGATCGACTGGAAGATGCCCGGCATGGACGGCGTGCAGCTGGCGGAGGAGATACGGTGCCGCTGGCCGCGCCGCGGCGTGCGTCTCATCCTGGTCACCGCGCTGGGGCGAGACGATGTCGCCACCCAGTCGGCCGGCCGGCAGTTCGAGGCGGTGCTGCACAAGCCGGTCACGCCGTCCTCGCTGCTGGATGCCGTGTCGCAGGCTTACGGCCGGCGTCAGGACAGCGCGCGCCATCCGGGTGCCGACAACGGTGCGGAGGCCGCCGCCGGGCTGGCCGGCGCCCGGGTGCTGCTGGTCGAGGACAACGAACTGAACCAGGAACTGGCGGTGGATCTGCTGGAAGGCGCCGGCATCGAGGTGAAGGTGGTCGGCGACGGCCGGCAGGCGCTGGACCTGCTGGCCGGCGATGGCCGCTTCGACGCGGTGCTGATGGACTGCCAGATGCCGGTCATCGACGGCTATACCGCCACCCGCGAACTGCGCGCGCTGCCCGGACTGGAGGCGCTGCCGGTGATCGCGATGACCGCCAGCGTGCTGGAAACCGACCGCGAGCGCATGCGTGCCTGCGGCATGAACGACTGCATCCCGAAGCCGCTGGACGTGCCGCAGATGTTCGCCACGCTGGCTCGCTGGCTGCAGCCGCGCGGCAGTGCGGCGCCGCTGCCCGAGGCCGCGCCGGCCGGCGACGCGGAGGTGCCGCCGCTGCCCGGGCTGGATACCGCCGCCGGCCTGTCGCACTGCATGGGCAAGACACCGCTCTACCGGCGGGTACTGCACGGTTTCGTGCGCAGCCAGCGCGACTTCGTCGAACAGTTCGATCTGGCGCGGGCGATGGACGACGCCGCGATGCAGGGCCGGCTGGTGCATACGCTGCGCGGCCTGGCCGGCACCATCGGTGCGGATGCGCTGCACCGCATGGCTTCCAGGCTGGAAGATCGGGTCAGTGCCGCCGCACCGGCGGCAGAGGTGACTGATGCGCTGAGCGCGACCGGGCGCGAACTGAACGCGCTGCTCGACGCCCTGCAGGCGCACGCCTGGCTGGCCGACCCGGCCGGTGAAGAGCGCGACCCGCCTGACCGGGCATCCCTGGTCGAGCCGCTGTCGCTGCTGCAGAGCCTGATCGCGGACAGCGACGCCGAAGCGCGACCGCTGGCGGCGGACCTGATGCGCACGCTGTCGGGCACCCCGCTGGAATCGCTGGCCACCTCGCTGCACGAGGCGCTCAAGCGCTACGACTTCGAACGCGCCGCCAGCTGGCTGGAAGCGCTGCGCGAGCGCGCCGGCACGCCGCGCTGAGCTGTCTTCAGTCGGTCGCGCCGGTTGCCGCCTCCGCCAAGGGCCCGGACGACGGGCGGGCGGCCTCCGGCGGCACATCGACATCGGTCATCGGGCCGTGGGTATCGGCATAGGTGTCGTGGATGCGCAGCATGTCCGGCAATGCGCGGTGGAAAGCCTCGACCAGCCGTGGATCGAAGTGCGTACCGGTGCTGCGCGCCATCACCTGCAGCGTGTCCTCCACCGCCATCGCGTCCTTGTACGGGCGCTTGTTCATCAGCGCGTCGAACACGTCGGCGATGGCCACGATACGGCCGAACAGCGGAATGGCCTCGCCGATCAGCCCGTGCGGATAGCCGCTGCCATCGAAACGTTCGTGGTGGGTGAGCGCGATGGTGCGTGCGGTGTCCAGCAGCTCGTCATCGTGCCGGCCAATGATTTCGGCGCCGATTTCCGGGTGCCGGCGCATGACGGCCCATTCCGCGGTGCTGAGCGGCCCCGGTTTCAGCAGCACCGCGTCCGGAATACCGATCTTGCCGATGTCGTGCATGGACGCGGTGTTGAACAGCAGTTCTGCGGCCGCCTGTTCCAGCCCGCTGGCCTCGCCGATCAGCCGCGCGTAGTAGCTCATGCGGATGACGTGATTGCCGGTTTCGTTGTCGCGGAACTCGGCGGCGCGACCCAGCCGGCGGATGATCTGCTGGCGCGATGCGAGCAGCTCCGCGGTGCGTTCGCGTACCCGCTCTTCCAGCGCGCGGGTCTGGTCGTACAGCGCCAGATGCGTGCGCACCCGGGCGCACACGATGGGCGGGCTGATCGGCTTGGTGATGTAGTCCACCGCGCCGACTTCCAGCCCGAGGCGCTCGTCCTCGATCGAAGTCATGGCGGTGACGAAGATGACCGGAATGCCGCGGCGGTCCGGGTTGGCCTTGATGCGGCGGCACACGTCGTAGCCATTCATGCCCGGCATCATGACGTCGAGCAGGATGAGGTCCGGCGGGTCGTCCGAATTGATGATGGCCAGCGCCTTCTCGCCATTGGTGGCCACCTTGACCCGGTAGTCCTGATGCAGCAGACCGCTGAGCAGGTCGATGTTCTCCGGCGTGTCGTCGGCCACCAGCACCGTCTGCCTCGGGGGCCGCGGCGCGGCGGGTTCCGCTTGATTCAGCACGGGGTCTCCTGTGGGTAAGGACCGGGGCGTGCCGCGCCTCACCCGGCGCGGGATATTTTACCACGACGTGGACGCCGCTGTGCAGCAAGCGTTCCGCATACGGCTGCGCGCACCGTCCGCGAAGTTTTCAACGGACGAAAAAAAACGGCGGACAAGCCGCCGTTTCTTTCTATACGCGCCGACTCAGCGGTTGGCAACATACATGGTGATTTCGAAGCCGAAACGCAGGTCGGTGGCCTTCGGGGTTTCCCAGCTCATATCTCTCTCCTGAATGTTGTGTTTCTGACAGAGCAGCGCGACTGCGCTGCCTGGATGAAAGTATGGGAAGGGTGACCGCTGCCGGCTTCGTGCCACTGCTGAAAAGCGGGTCATGAAAATCATGACCCGGCGCCGCTTACTCCTTCGGTGCGGTCTTGGGCTGGATGATGGCGCGCACCCGCTTCGACTGGTCGCCGGCCGACGGCACCGATTTCGCGTCGGAGGAATTGGTCACCGTGTAGTTCTCGGTCAGCGAGTTGTATTCGATGTACTGGCCGCGCACCTCGTCGCCACCGCTCTTCACGTGCGAACGCACGAAGAAGCGGGTGATTTCGGTCTTGGCGTCGTGCTCGATGCGCTCGGCCTCGCCTTCCATCCACTCGTTGATGCCCTCGCGCTTCTGGCGGAAGCGTGCCAGGCCGCCTTCGCCGCCGGTGGCCACGCCCTTCTGGTAGCCGGTCGCGTCCTGGGTCACCACCACCTTGTTCGCCTTGATCGTGAGCGTGCCCTGGGTGAACACCACATTGCCCTCGAACACGTGGGTACGGGTGCGGTCATCGACCGTCACCTTGTCGGCTTCGAGGTTGACCGGTTTTTCGCGGTCGGCGCGCTCGGCCAGCGCCGGCAGCGGGAGGGCGGCGGCGGCCAGAAGGTGCAGGGCGCAGAGGCCCTTCAGTGCGGTGCGCGGGGTCATGGGCGGCGGCTTCTTTCGATGGTGGCTTTGACGCGCGATTCGAGCACGTAGGTCTGTTTGACGCGGTCGGCGAACAGGCCGACGCCGTTCGCCACCGATTTTCCGTGGGTCATCTTCACCGGCTGGTCGGTCTTCGCGATCTCGTCATCCGGGTAGACATAGAGCAGCGTGGTGTCCAGCGTCATTTCCGGGTTGGACGGGCCGGCCTCGCGCCGCACCCGCACATTGTCGCGCAGGATGGCTTCCTTGCCGTCCTTGGTCAGCAGCGCGCGGTCTGCGGTGATCCGGGTCGGTGACACCTTGCCGCGATACACCAGATTGGGGGCGTCCAGCTCGGTGCTGTCGTCGTCCGGAAAGTGGCGCAGCTGCGTGCCGTTCAGCGTGTGCTGCACTTCGCCCTTCTCGTCGAAGCGGCGCAGCGTGAAGTTGTCGACGATCACGTCCGGGTCGTGCCTGAGCTTGCCGGACGACGGTCTGTCTTCCACCCGCGTGGCGCGCTCCAGCCATACGGTCAGGCCGGCCAGCAGGATGAGGATGAGCAGCGGCAGCGCCTGCTGCACATGACGCTGGAGGTTCAACGCAGGCAGTCCTGCAGCAGGTCGTCGAGCGCGCCGCGGGCGTCGAGCAGGTACTCGCACACCTCGCGCACCGCGCCGCGGCCGCCGTCGGCTTCGGCCACCCAGGCGACGTGCTGGCGCACGAAGAAGTGGGCGTTGGCGGGCGCGGCCGAGAAGCCGCAGGCGCGCAGCACCTGCAGGTCGACGATGTCGTCGCCCATGTAGCCGCATTCGTCCATGTCCAGCCCGCGGGCCGTGGCCAGCTCGCGCATCGCCTCGCGCTTGTTCTCGACGCCGAGCAGCGCGGTGGTGATGCCGAGGTTGGCGGCACGGTGGCGCACCGCCGGCGACGAGCGGCCGGAAATGATGACCACCTCGACACCGGCGCCGGCCAGCATCTTCAGGCCGTGGCCGTCCAGCGTATTGAAGCCCTTGAGCGAATCGCCCTCGGGCCCGAACCAGATGGTGCCGTCAGTCATCACGCCGTCGACGTCGAATCCCATCAGGCGCACCCTGCGGGCGGCCTCCAGTACCGTGCTTTCGCTCATATCACCTTGGCCTGCATCAGGTCGTGCATGGTCAGCGCGCCGGCCAGCGCGCCGTGTTCGTCGGTCACCAGCAGCTGGCTGACGCGCTGGGTTTCCATCAGGTCGGCCGCCTCGGCGGCCAGCCTGTGGGCCGGTATCGATTTCGGATGGCGGCTCATCACGTCGGCCACCGGCACCGCGCGCACGTCGCCCAGCCGGTCGATCGCGCGGCGCAGGTCACCGTCGGTGAACACGCCGGCCACCGCGCCGTTCGCGTCGAGCACCACGGTCATGCCCATGCCGCCGCGGGTGACCTGCAGCAGCGCTTCGGTCACGGTGGAGGCGGTGGTCACGGTGGGCACCGCGTCGCGGGCGCGCATCACGTCGCGCACATGGGTGAGCAGGCGGCGGCCGAGCGCGCCGCCCGGGTGGCTGCGCGCGAAGTCGTCTTCGCGGAAGCCGCGCGCTTCCAGCAGCGCCACGGCCAGCGCGTCGCCCAGCGCGAGCGCGCAGGTGGTGCTGGCGGTCGGCGCGAGATTGAGCGAACAGGCCTCGAACTCGACACCGGCGTCCAGATGCACGTCGGCCAGCGTGGCCAGCGTGGAGGCCGGCTTGCCGGTCATCGCGATGGTGCTGCCACCCTGGCGGCGCACCAGCGGCACCACCGCCAGCAGCTCGGCGGTTTCGCCGGAGTTGGACAGCGCGATCAGCACGTCGTCGCGGTGGATCATGCCGAGATCGCCGTGCAGCGCTTCAGCCGCGTGGACGAAATAGGCCGGTGTGCCGGTGCTGGCCATGGTGGCCGCGATCTTGCGCGCGATGTGGCCGGACTTGCCCAGCCCGCTCACCACCACCCGGCCCGGGCTGTCCAGGATGAGGCGTACCGCGCGGGCGAATTCCTCGCCCAGCCGGGCCGATAGCGTGTCGAGCGCGCGTGCTTCGATGTCGAGCACGCGGCGGGCGCTGGCGAGCAGGGTGGGGCTGTCGGTCGGGGCGGCGTTTGTCATGCGCGGTACAGGGAAATCGGGATGGGTGGCAGCGTATGCGCTGTAGAGCGTGGTCGGGCGCCGTCAGTCGCCCGTACTACGGGCGCAGGGGCGATCGGTTATGATCGGCCCGGATTATAACAACCTGCTCCGACAGGCGGCCGCTCCGGGATGCGGGGCCGGACCGAACGCAAAGCCACCATGTCTGCCCTCGAGCTGGTTCTTCTTCTGCTTACCGCCTCGGTGCTGGTGGTGGGCCTGTTCCGCAGCGTCGGACTGCCCCCCATTCTCGGTTACCTGCTGGTCGGCGCGCTCGCCGGCCCGCATGCGCTGGCTTTCATCCCCGATACCGACGAGGCGCGTCATTTCGCCGAGTACGGCATCGTGTTCCTGATGTTCTCGATCGGGCTCGAATTCTCGCTGCCCAAGCTGTTTTCGATGAAGCGGCTGGTGTTCGGCCTGGGCGCGGCCCAGGTCGCCTTCACCGTGCTGGGCGTGGTCAGTTTCGCCTGGCTGTTCGGCCTCAGTTTCAAGGGTGCGGTGGCGGTGGGCGGCGCGATCGCGATGTCCTCAACCGCGGTGCTGATCAAGCTGCTGGTCGAGCGGCTGGAACTGGATTCCACCCACGGCCGGCAGGTGGTGGGCGTGCTGCTGTTCCAGGATCTGGCGGTGGTGCCCTTCCTGGTGGTCATTCCGGTGCTGGCGCTGGGTGCGGAAGAAAGCATGGAAGCGCTGGCGCTGGCCGCGGTCAAGGCGACGGTGGCGCTCACCGTCATCCTCTACCTCGGCCCGCGGATGATGCAGCGCTGGTTCCACATCGTGGCCATGCGCAAGTCGCCCGAACTGTTCATGCTCAACGTGCTGCTGGTGACGCTGGGCATGGCGTTCGCGACCGAACTGGCCGGCCTGTCGCTGGCGCTGGGCGCCTTCCTCGCCGGCATGCTCATTTCGGAAACCCAGTACCGCTATCAGGTGGAAGAGGACATCAAGCCCTTCCGCGACGTGCTGCTCGGGCTGTTCTTCGTCACCATCGGCATGAAGCTGGATCTGACGCTGGTGTTTTCCGACCTGTTTTTCGTGCTGGCGACGGTGCTGTTCATCCTGATCGGCAAGTTCGTGGTGGCGGCCGGCGCGTCGCGGCTGTTCGGCTCGTCGCCCGGCAATGCGCTGCGCGTGGGTCTGTGGCTGTGCGCCGGTGGCGAATTCGGTTTCGTGCTGATGGCGCTGGCCGATGCCGCCAACCTGATCCCGGACCGCATCCTGCAGATCGTGCTGGCCGCGCTGCTGCTCACCCTGCTCACCGCGCCCATCATCGCCCACTACGCCGACCGCATCGTGCTGCGGCTGGTGCCGTCGGAATGGCTGCTGCGCTCGATGCAGCTCACCTCCATCGCCGCCCAGACCCTGGCCACCGACAGCCACGCCATCGTGTGCGGCTACGGCCGCAACGGCCAGTACCTCGGCCGCTTTCTGGAGAACGAGGGCATCACCTTCATCGCGCTGGATCTCGACCCGGAACGGGTGCGCGAGGCGGCGGCGGCCGGCGAAACCGTGGTGTTCGGCGACGCCGGCAAGCGTGAAACGCTGATCGCCGCCGGCATTGCGCGCGCGTCCATCGTGGTGGTCACCTTTGTCGATACCGACGCGGCGATGCGGGTGATCCACCTCGCCAACGACCTGCGGCCGGACGTGCCGGTGGTGGTGCGCACCTTCGATGAGCGCGACTACGACAAGCTGTCGACCGCGGGTGCCACCGAGGTGGTGCCGGAATCGCTGGAATCGTCGCTGATGCTGGCCACCCACGCGCTGGTGCTGCTGGGTGTGCCGCTGAACCGGGTGCTCAAGCGCATTCGCCAGCTGCGCGGCGACCGTTACCACCTGCTGCGCGGTCTCTACCGCGGCGCCGAGCATCTGGCGGAAGAGGCGGTCAGCGAGGCGCAGCACAAGCGGCTGCATTCGGTCACGCTGGCACCCGGCGCCTGGGCCATCGGCCACCGCATCGACGAATTCCGTTTCGAGGACGTGCGGGTCGAGGTGAGCGCGATCCGCCGGCGCGGCATCCGTGCGCTGGAGCCCAGTTCCGATCTGGCTTTTGAAAGCGGTGACGTGGTGGTGCTGCTGGGCGAGCCGGCCGAACTGGCGAAGGCGGAGTCGCGGCTGCTGAAGGGCGAAGCCGGGCTGCTGAAGCGGCCGAGCGTGCGGGAAGAGAAGCGGGGGTAGGACGAAACGAGGCGGGAAGGGGCGGGGAGGACCGGCCGGGCGTGCTGCGTTCCCGGCCGGGCGTCAGGCGTCGATCAGAAGGCGACGCAGACCGTGTAGAGGCGGCCTTCGGCTTCCAGTGCCGGCGTGATTTCGACCGCGGTGCCGGTGGCGGCACCGGCGCCATCGGTCTGCGACATCGCGCGCACGTTGCCGGTGTTGGTGGCGCCGTCGTCCATGGTTGAATCGACCTGGCGTGCAAGACGGGCGGAAATGCCGTCGGAACAGATGAAGAAGGCGCCGGTCATCGGCAACGCGGCCGACGGGTTGGATGTGGCCGAGCTTGTGGCCGGCGTGATCGGTGCTGCGCCGGTGATGCCGATGCGGCCGTTGTCGGCATTTTTCGGATAGTAAGGGCTGGCGGCGCCGGTATCGCTGATGTCGCTGGTGCCGGTCAGCAGATTGGCCATGCGCAGGTGCTGCCACACCAGGAAGGCTTCATCGGTCGCGGTGGTCGAATTCCAGCTGCCGCCGATGCGACCGTTGCCGCGCGCCTCGGTGTTCGGACTGCTGGCATTGGCGCCGCCCACGTGCTGGCCGGCGGCCGGGTCGTCACCGGGCATGAAGCGGAAGCGGTCCTGGTAGGCGTAGATCGCGGTCGAAATGGTGCGGAAGTCGTTCACCAGGCTTTTCGCCTTCGCGCTGTTGATCAGTTCCTGACCCTTGAGCACGCCGCCGAGCAGCAGACCGATAATGACCAATACGATGGCGATTTCGACCAGTGTGAAACCTTGTTGCGTGGATTTCATGAAGTGTCTCCTTGCGAGGAATCCTGCATGTTCCGTGCCTGTTCCGGGCAGATTTGGCCGGCAGTGCGCATCATGCTGAATCCGAAACGATTTTTTTCGATGCCTGTTTCAAAGGGCGCGTATGACCTTGGTCATACGTTCAAATCACGGCCCGAATCACTGTCCAGCTGTGACCGTTTTTCGACAGATTCGTCACGATCCGGTCATCGGCATGGCGCCCCGCTGCGGGTGAGGGCCGGCGCGTGAACCGGCCGGACACCTCCGCCCATATCGCCCGGCTGCTGACCTGGCTGTCCGCCGTCCGGCCCTGGCTGCTGCTGTGCGTGCTGGCCAGCCTGCACGCGCTGCTCTGGGTGGGCGAGGACGTGAGCTACGGCCGTGTGCTGCTGCTGGTCCATGTCGGACTGCTGCTGATGTGGCAGCCGCTGGTCGGCGTGCACAGCCGCGTCGAAGCGCGCGGGCTGGCGGCACTGGCGGTCGTGGTGCTGGCGCTGGTGGTGTTCTACGGGCCGCGCGTGCTCAGTCTGTGGATGCTGCTGCTGGCCGGCCTGATCGGCGGCAAGGTGTTCTATTCGACCTCGCGCGGGCCGCGGGTGTACTACCTGGGCGCGCTGGCCTATCTGATCACCGCGCTGTTTACCGTGGCCTTGCCGCGCGCTCTGCCGCCCGGCCTGTCGGTGCCGGCCGGCATCGCCCCGCTCGGCCTGTGGCTGTCGCCGCTGGCGCTCACCGTGATGCTGGGCGTGTCCGGCCACGAACGCGCTGACCGCGACCGCGACGTACTCGACTTCGTGTCCGGCCTCTTCGTCCTGCTGCTGCTGGCGGTGCTGGCGCTGGGCACGCTGGCTGCGATGCTGCTGTCCGGTGTCGATTACCTGCGGGCGCTGCTCGGCACGCTGGGCGTGCTGGCCGCGATGCTGCTGCTGCTGAGCTGGGCGTGGAATCCGCGCGGCGGATTCGGCGGGCTGGGCGTGGCCTTCACCCGCTATGTGCTGTCGCTGGCGCTGCCCTACGAGCGCTGGCTGGAAAGCCTGGCCGCGCTGTCCGAGCGCGACGGCCGGCCGGAGGATTTCGTCGCCCGTGCCGCCAACCGTCTGCTGGCGCTGCCGCTGGTGGCGGGCGGTGAATGGCGTACCCGAGGCGGCGACGGTCCGGCGCACGAAGGCCGCTTCGGCGGGCGCGGCGCGCAGCGCTACGATTTCGAGCATCCGCTGCTTGAACTGGCGCTGTACACCGAACGCCCGCTGTCAGGCGGGCTGGTGTGGCACTTCAACCTGCTGGTGCAGCTGCTCGGTCAGTTCTATCAGGCGCGGCTGCGCGCCGAGGAACTGCGACGGCTGAGCTATCTGTCGGCCATTCACGACACCGGCGCCCGCCTCACCCACGATGTGAAGAACCTGCTGCAGTCGCTGAACACGCTGTGCTACGCGCTGCAGGAAGCCGACGGCCCGGACGACGCGGCGCGCGCCAACGCGCTGCTGGCCCGCCAGCTGCCGGTCATCACCGCGCGGCTGGAAGCGACGCTGGACAAGCTGCGCCGGCCCACGCCAGCCGACGGCGAATGGATGCCGGCCCCCGAATGGCTGCTTGCCATGTCTGCCCGCTTCGCCGGACAGCGCGTGGCGGTGGAGGGGGCGACCGACCCCGACCAGTGGCTGCCCGGGGCCCTCTATACGGCGGTTGCGGAAAACCTGATCGCCAACGCGCTGCAGAAGCGGCTGGCCGAACCGGGCATCGTCATCGTGCTGCGTCTGGGCGGCGAGCGACTGTCGGTCGAGGACGACGGCAGCGCCATCCGGCCGGAGGTCGAAGCCGGCCTGCTGCGCGAACCGGTCGCCTCCGCCAACGGTCTGGGCGTCGGCCTCTATCAGTCCGCCCGCCTGGCCGAAGCGGCCGGCTACGCGCTGACGCTGGAACTGAACCGCGAGGGCTGCGTGCGCTTTGCGCTGGCGCCGAGGCCCAGGGACTTCTCGACCGAGCCCTGATCGCGCGGAATCATTCGTCCATCGGCCAGGCCGGGTTCCACGCCACTTCCCACAGATGGCCGTCCGGGTCGGCAAAGCAGCCGGCGTAGCCGCCCCAGAAGGTGTCCGCGGCGGGTTTCACCACCCGGGCACCGGCGGCAGACGCCTGCGTCATCACCGCGTCCACCGCCGGCTTTGAACCGACGTTGTGCGCCAGCGAAAAGCCGGTCGGGTCCGGCGCGCCCGGCGTGATACCGGTCTCATGCCCGAGGCTGGCTCGCGGCCACAGCGCCAGCCTCAGCCCCGGCTGCAGTTCGAAGAAGGCGACCGCACCGTGCTCGAATTCGCGGCCGACGATGCCTTCGGTCGGCCAGCCCAGCCCGTCACGGTAGAAGGCCAGCGCTCGCTCCAGGTCGTCCACGCCCAGCGTGATGAGCGAAACGCAGGGCTTCACCGCTACAGCGCCTGTCCGTCGTAATGCCGCACCGGCAGCGCGTCGATGTCCACGCCGTCGAGGCAGCGCACATTGATCGCGGCCATTTCGGCGCCGTTGGGCAGACGGCCTTCACCGAAGGGGTGGATGCCGCACACCGGGCAGAAGTGGTGGCGGATCACGTGCTTGTTGAAGGTGTAGGTCGCCATGTCGGCGGCTGGCGTCTTCAGCCTGAGCGCGTCGCGCGGCACGAACCACATGAGCGTGCCCTTGCGCCGGCAGATCGAACAGTTGCAGGCGGTCAGCGCGTCGGGTGCGCCCTCGACCTCGAAGGCGATGCGGCCGCAGTGGCAGCTTCCGGTGGATGTCATCGTGTGTTCCTCCTGTTGGGTCGCGCCTCAGCGCGCGTTGCGGCGGGCGCCCAGCGCCTGCGCCAGCCCTTCGTACTGCGCAGCCAGCATCACCATCCACTCGCCTTCGTAGCGGCGCAGCGACAGCACTTCCAGCTTGGTGAAGGTGACGCCTTCGGTGGCTACGGTCACGCGGGCCAGTACATGCACCGTTTCGCCTTCGGCCACCGTGCCCAGCACCTCGATGCGCTCGAACTGCACGTTGGCGGGCATGCGCTGTTCGAGCGAACGGAAGAAGTTGTTCATGAACACGTAGGGGTCAGCGGCCTGCACCTCGCCCAGCGTGGCGTCCTGCCCGAAGGTCATGTGCAGCAGCTCGACCTGGCCGGCACGCGCCTCTTCCACGTAGAAGGGCAGCATCATGGCCTTGAAGCGCGAGCGCTCGACCGGATGGGTGTAGGGCGCGATCGCGCCGAAGCCCATCAGCTTCAGCGCATTGAAATAGTCGCGGGTCAGTTCCTCGGGGCTGGCGCCGGGCGAGGCGGCACAGGCGCGGCCGGCCAGCAGCGTGGCGAACAGACAGATGAACAGGAGGCGGCCGGCCAGGCGGAGCGTGTACATGGAGGTGTCCGTAATCCGCCGCAAGGCGGAGAAGCCTGGAGTGTAGCCGTCCCGCATGTCATGCGGCGGCCCGGCTGTACCGTCCAGTGCGCCCGGTCCGCGCGCTCAGTCGGGCGGTGCGGCGCTCAGGTCCATGTAGGACAGCTCCCAGATGTGGCCGTCCGGGTCTTCGAAGCCGTGGCCGTACATGAAGCCGTAGTCCTGCGGCGGACGCGGCACCGCGCCGCCGGCCGCCCGGGCTTTCGCCACCATCTCGTCCACCGCCTCGCGGCTGTCGCGCGACAGGCAGAGCAGCACTTCGGTGGTTTTCGTCGCGTCGGCGATCGGCTTGCCGGTGAAGCCGGCGAAAAAGGGCTCGGTCAGCAGCATCAGATAGATGGTGTCAGACACCACCATGCAGATCGCGTCGTCGTTCGAGAACTGCGGGTTCAGCGTGAAGCCGAGCGCGCTGAAGAAGGCCTTCGAGCGCGCGAGCTCCTTCACCGGCAGGTTGATGTAGATCTGCTGCGGCATGACAGGTCTCCTACGAGGGGCGGCAGGACATCCGCCGCGCTGTGTGAACGACGAAGCAGCCGGCGGTGGATCGACAGCGCGGTCAGGACGCCGCCAGCCGGCAGTAGCAGTAGATGAATTTCTGCACCGAGCCGAAGGGCGTGCGGTGGTCGGTGCGTGCCTGCTTCAGCAGTGCGAAACCGGCGCCGAACTGATCGTGCAGTGCGTCCGGCGAATAGCGCATGACCGGCAGGCCGCTGCACTGGGTGGGCCCGTCCTCGGCGAAGGTGGCGACGATGACATGGCCACCCGGCTTCACCGAGTGCCGCACCTGCGCCACATAGGCCTGACGGCTTGCCTCGTCGGTCAGGAAATGGAACACCGCCCGGTCGTGCCAGAGGCCATAGTGAGCGGCGGGCAGGGCGGCCTGCAGCAGGTCGCCTTCCATCCAGCACACCGACTGCCCGCGCTCACCCAGCCGCTCGCGAGTGGTGGCCAGCGCGCCGGCAGACAGGTCCAGCACCGTGAGGTCGCGGTAGCCTTCGGCCAGCAGATCATCCACCAGCGTCGAGGCGCCGCCGCCCACGTCGATCAGTGCGCCATTGCGCGGCAGACCGGTGGCGCGGATGAGCTGCATCGACTGTTCGGCGTGTTCCTGATACCAGCTCACACCGGTAGACGACTTGCTGCTGTAGACCTGTTCCCAGTGTTCCTTTGATTGCATGGCGTACGGCCTGATCGTGAGTGGGCTGATCCGGAAGGCGGTGTCTGCGCGTAGTCCTTGCAAGACCGGCGCGCAGGCGAAGCGGCCCTAGAAGGTCGCCGCCAGCACGGCTGCCCGCGCCGCCGCCTCGGCGCGTGAGCCGGCGTCCACTTCGGGGCCGTACAGCGTCTTCTGCACGATGACGTGTTCGACCTCGGTGATCCCGATCATGCGCAGCCACAGGTCGAGATACTGCCGCTGCAGGTCCCACTCCGACGACTTCAGCGCGTCCGGCGCGTCGCCCACCTCAACACCGCGCGCCAGCACCAGCACCGCCTTGCAGTGGCCGAGCGTGCCGAGCTGGCCGCGTTCGTCGAAGGTGAACAGCAGGTCTTTCTGCGACACCACGTCGATCAGCTGCTTCAGCTTGTACGGAATCGAGTAGTTCCACATCGGCGCGCTGATCAGCAGCCGGTCCGCCTTCTGGATGCGCGCCGCCAGCGCGCGGATCTGCGCCCACGCTGTCGCTTGCGCGTCGGTCAGCGGCGTGCCGGCGAGGCCGGCGTACTTCGCGTCCAGCGCGGCGCCGTCGAATTCAGGCAAGGGCTCGGACCATACGTCCAGCACATCCACCGTGCCGTTCGGATGCGCCGCCTGCCAGGCGTCGATGAAGGCGTGCGCAACCTCGATCGAGGCCGAGCGCTGCTTGCGGGGAGAGGATTCGATGTGGAGGAGGTGGGGCATGGGGGCTCCGGGCAGGGTGGCCAATGGTCGCGGAACCCGAGTGTAGCTGTTCAATGACGGACGGTGCCTGGCGTGCATCGGGCGCACGCCCGGCAGGGCTAGATGCGGCGCCTGCGTGAGGCGAGACGCGCGGCGAGCACCATCAGGCCCGCAGTGCTAAGTACGATTGGCGCCGGCTCCGGAACAGGCGCTGCCGCGATCAGGTAACCGGCCGTCAGCCTTCGTGATTGGCCCGGAGCAATGTCTTCACTTGCTGCCGTCCAGCACGATTCGTTCATGCAGAAGCTCTCGGCGCCGACTGGAAACCACTGTTCGGCGATGGTCCCCGGCGACGCGTTGAAGTGAACGTAGATTTCCATCCGGAACCAGCCCGCGTTGGTGAAATCCGGCCCGGTGCTGTCGCTGAAAGCCAGGGTTCCGGTGGACGCACTCATGCCCCAGGTGCCTGCCGTGGACACATAGTGACGTCCGGCCTGTGTCGGGCCATCGGTCGTACGGATGTCTATGTCGTGAAAGGTTTCCGTGTCGCTGTCGTAGGTAAACGACCCATAGGCGGTGGCCGCGTCACTGAACCGGAAATCCACGAGTTCCCACCTGACCGGCGCTGCGCTCGCGCTGGATGAGGCCAGTAACAGGAGCGCGGCATAGAGGGTTTTTTTCATTCCCAATCCTTTCTGGGGCGTGACGGGAGAGTGCTGGCGTCCGAACATCAAGGCGCGGTGTAACGGATCAGGGCTTGCGGATTCATTCATCCGCGCAAAGATCGTTCGGTGGGTATGCCGCATGAATCGCGCCGCATGATCGGATATCGACGCGGCTGCCGCCATCAGCCGTTTGTCCGAGCAGCCATGCTCAAGGCATCCGTGCAGCGATGATTCAGCGCGGGTATCCGGATGACCTCCGGGACTGCCCGGAAGCCCGGCCCGCGCTTCCTTTACGTAAAGGGATGGGCGCCGTCTGCTGGCCCGGTCGGTCGTACTCCGTACGCATGAACCGGAAGCTCCCGGCGCTGAACTTACGGCGGCCTATTCCGCCAGCGGCTCGAACAGCGCCGCCAGATCGTTCTCGCTGAATTTTTCTAGCGCCGCTTCGTCGTTTCCGAGGGGACTTGCGGCTAGGGCGGCTCTCATTTTCTGCAAAACGACGCTCTCAAAGCTGCTGGCGACGATAGCTTTAGATACGAACACAGGCGTGCCCTAGCCAATTCTTTGGTGGCTGCCGCCGGCCTGGTTTCTCTACGCTGCCCGCTCGTGATGGCCCGTCGAGTTACCTGCCTCAAGGCAGGATGTAGCGGACCTTTCCGATGATGTGGTCGGCCGGTACAAAACCCCACACCCGGCTGTCGGCGCTCTGGTCGCGGTTATCGCCCATCACGAAGTAGTGGGCGGGCGGCACCTCGCAGGTCACGCCGTCCGCTTCATAGATACATCTGTCGCGATGCGGAAAGCTGATGGCCATTGAGGACAGGTTGAGACCTTCCTTCTGTCGGATGATCGAGTACTCGATATCGCCCTGTGATTCCACGAAAGCATGCAGCCGTTCCGAGGTCTTCGGATCGATGAAATCGGCTGTCTGGCGCGATGCAACCGGAACGTCGTTCACGACCAGACGGCCGTCCTTGTAGGTCACCCTGTCGCCCGGGAGGCCGATAAGTCGCTTCGCGAATGGCACGGATCTGTCTGCCGGATATTCGAAGACGATGATGTCGCCGCGAACGAGCGGAGAAGTGATCGGTGACCGGTGAAAGTGGATGCCGTAGGCGCTGTAGTTTCCGTAGCCCCATTTCTGGGTAATCAGCAGGGCTCCGGGCGGGATGGTGGGGCGCATCGCCAACGATGGGAATCTATGAGGTTCTCCGATGAACGCCCGAACTGTGGTGAGCACCAGTAACAGCGCCGCTGCTGCGCCCAGCAGGCCGTACCAGCGGCTGTAGGCTGGGCGGCGTTTTTCGCCCGGATACGTCCTCGCGAGGTGATAGGCGTGTACCGCGCAGGTGAGAAGAATAGCGAGCTGGATCGCAGCGGCCACGTTCCGGCCGTCCGGGTCGCCAAGATGGATTTCGCCCAACACGCCCACTGTCAGCGGGAGCAGTAAATAGAAAAGCGCCCATCCGGGCCGCGCGACATAGAGCATGGCCGCCAGTTGCAGGAAGACAGCCAGCAGCACAGCGACCCAGCGATTCGGTTTGGCGTTCATCGGTTCGATGTCTTGTTTGTTGGAATATGTGCCTGGAATCGGCTTGTCAATCAGACCGTATGTCGCCAGCCCGGGTCCGGGGTCCTGCTCGAATGATGGAAAGCACTTGACCCGGTGCAAATTCGCGTCGCACGTCCCGACGGGCGGCGTGCTCCGTTCAGCGTCACGGACTGTCATATCTCGATGCCATAGACATGGCGGCGAACGCTACCAGAGGCGTGAGGACGATGCCAGGAGGATTTCTGGCGGCGCGAGGCAGCCGGTCGGGCGGGGCCTTTAGTCCGCCAGCGGCTCGAACAGCGCCGCGAGATCGTTCTCGCCGAATTTCTCAAGCGCGGCTTCGTCGTTGCCGAGGATGCCTTCGGCCAGGGCGGCCTTCTTTTCCTGCAGCGCGACGATGCGTTCTTCGATGCTGCCGGCGACGATGAGCTTGTAGACGAACACCGGCTTGTCCTGGCCGATGCGGTGGGCACGGTCGCTCGCCTGGTTTTCGGCGGCGGGGTTCCACCAGGGGTCGTAGTGGATGACGGTGTCGGCGGCGGTGAGGTTGAGGCCGACGCCGCCGGCCTTCAGGCTGATCAGGAACACCGGCACCGTGCCTTCCTGGAAGCGGCGCACGACGGCTTCGCGGTTCTGCGTGTCGCCGGTGAGCATGACCGAGCCGATGCCGGCTTCGACCAGCTGTTCGTGGATCAGGTCGAGCATGCCGGTGAACTGCGAGAACACCAGCACCTTGCGGCCTTCGGCCAGCAGGTTTTCCAGCATGTCCATCAGCAGTTCGAGCTTGGCGCGTTCCTTCACGCGGGTGGCGCTGTCGGACTTCAGCAGGCGCGGGTCGCAGCACACCTGGCGCAGCTTGAGCAGCGCGTCGAGGATGACGATGCGGGCGCGGGCGAAGCCGCGGTGCGCGATCTCGTCGCGCACCCGCTTGTCCATCGCCACCCGCACGGTTTCGTACAGGTCGCGCTGGCGGCCGGTCAGTTCGACCGTGCGCACGACTTCGGTCTTCGGCGGCAGGTCGGCCGCCACGTCGTCCTTGCGCCGGCGCAGGATGAAGGGCGCCACCCGGCGCGCCAGCAGTTCGCGGCGGATCGGGTCGCCGTGCTTTTCGATCGGCGTGCGCCAGCCGCGGGTGAAGTTCTTCTGTTCGCCGAGGAAGCCGGGCAGCAGGAAGTCGAACTGCGCCCACAGTTCGCCCAGATGGTTTTCCAGCGGCGTGCCGGTCAGGCACAGCCGGTGGCGGGCGCGCAGCAGGCGCACCGCGCGCGCGGCCTGACTGCCTGCGTTCTTCACCGTCTGCGCCTCGTCGAGAATGAGCAGGTGGTAATCGTGCGCGGCCAGCTTTTCGTGGTCGCGCCACAGCAGCGGGTAGGTGGTGAGGCAGACGTCGTGTTCAGGGATGCGCTCGAACAGTTTTGCGCGATCCGGTCCGTGCAGCTTCAGCACGCGCAGTTCGGGCGCGAAGCGGGCGGCTTCGCGCTGCCAGTTGAACACCAGCGAGGTGGGCAGCACCACCAGCGCCGGGTGGTCCAGGCGGCCGGCGCGCTTTTCGGTCAGCAGATGGGCCAGCGTCTGCGCCGTCTTGCCCAGGCCCATGTCGTCGGCCAGGATGCCGCCGAGGTCGTGCGCGCGCAGGTGCTGCAGCCAGGCCAGACCTTCTCGCTGGTAGGGGCGCAGTTCGATGCCGAAGCCCGCCGGCGGCTCGACCGGCGCCACGCCCTGCATGCCGCGCAGGCGGTCTACCCACTGTTCGATCGAGCGGAAGCCTTCACGCGTCCATTTCGCGTCCAGCGCATCGGCCAGCCGTGGTGCGTCCATGCGCGACACCTGCAGCGCGCCGCCGGCCGGGCTGTCGAACAGGTCGACCAGCGTGCGCGCCAGCGGCTTGATGCGACCGGCCGGCACGATGATGCGTTCGCCTTCGGCGGTGAACAGGTCGGTGGTGTCCTCGTCGCGCATGCGGTCGAGCGCGATCGGGTCCAGCCAGCGGCCGTCGCGTTTGAACAGCGCGTACAGCAGCGGCGCAAGGTCGAGCCGGCGGCCGCCGACGTCGATGCCGAGCGACAGCTCCAGCCAGCCATTCTCGTTCTCGTCCAGTTCGGCGTGCCATTCGTCAACCACCAGTACGCGGTGGCGGAAGTCCGGCGGGCACTCGATCTGCCAGCCAGCGCGGGTGAGCCGGGCGGCGGCGTCGCCGAAGAAGCGGGCCCATGCCTCTTCGCTTTCGAGACCCAGCGCGCCGACCGGCAGCGATTCGTACATCTGCAGCCAGCGCGCCTGCACCGGTGCGAAGCCGACTTCGCCGAGCAGCGCCAGTGCCGCCTGTTCGGCAGCGAGATCGCGCGTGACCCTTACCGCGCGGCCATTGGGCAGGGTGGCAAGGTCGGCGCTGTCGGTGGCGGCGAATTTCGCCTGGCCGTAGCTGAGCGCGACGGTTGCGATGTCGTACAGCGCGTGGCCGAGCGCCTTGTCGTAGCGGCGGTGCGGCTTCACGTGCCACACCGGCAGGCTGGCCATCTTGAGCACCGGGCGCAGTTCCGTCTCGATGCGCGGCAGGCTGGAGGCGTCACGACCCAGCGGCGAGGGCAGCATGGGCGCAGCCTGAGCCAGCGCCTCGGCCACCAGCGGCAGTTCGGCGGTGGTGAGCAGCGGCAGTTCGAGCACTGCCTGCACCGCCTCGCGCGCCGGGTGGGTGATTTCGCCGGCCATGCCGCGGGCGACATCGAGGTACCAGGGCGGGTCGGTCGGCAGCGTCCAGTCGGCTGGCGGTGAGCAGGCGAGCAGGGCGCGTACGCCCAGCTTTTCGGTCTGCCATTCGAGCTGGCCGGCGCGCGCTTCGCCCGGCTTCAGCGGGCGGGTTTCATCGCTGCCTTCGTCGGCGCGCACGACACAGCGACCAGTGTCGAGCGCGGCGCGCAGCACTGCGAGACCGTCGGCGCCGCGCAGCTCGAAGGGTACGAATACGCTGACCGCACGCTTGCGTATGGCGTCGCGCAGCGTGCGGAACACAGGCAGATCGCTGTCCTGCACGAAGGCGGGCGGCTTGAGCAGCGCCTGTTCGAAGTTGAACCATGGCTGGCTGTCGGCGCCCGGCGTGCCGTCGCGCCCCGGGCGTGCCTTGAGCAGCCGCAGGTCGGCCGGCTGGGTGCCGCGCGGGGTGACCAGATAGGCGATCGCTTCCTTCGCAGCGTTGCGCTTGCGCGACGCACCGGCTGGCCGGTCGCTCAGACGCTTCTGCAGGTTTTGCGCCCAGCGCAGCACTTCGGCGCGCGGGCGCTCGATCAGTTCGCCCTGCTTCTTGGCGGCCAGCAGCAGGCCGACCGCGTGCTTGCAGCGGTTGCCGACCGGGCAGGAACAGCGGGTAGCGATTTCCAGCGTGCGTTCGCCGAAGTACTCGCGCCGCTCCAGGCGCACCGTGACCTGGTAGGGCTGCGGGCGGGTACCCCGCACCAGCGCGCGCAGTGTCGGCCCTTGCACGTCGATATCGCCGACCCGGGTCACGTACTGGCCGCCGCGCACAATGGTGTCCTCGGAGAACATTTCTCCGAGCATCCGGTTGTCGAGCTGGGACAGCAGGCGGGTCAGTTCCATCGTCGGTGGTGCCCGGCGGGCAAAAAACGGACGCAGGATTGTAAGCCCTGCGTTCCTGCGCTGTCGTGACGATGGACCGGGTATGCGGCGGATCTGCGGCGGGGCAGGTCCGCCGCGGGGAGATCAGCTACGTGGCCGCTGCACGTGTTCCTCGTCGGCCAGCGCAGCACCCGGGCCCCAGCTCACATGCTGGTGCAGCATTTCGGCAGCGGCGCGCGCGCGCGTTTCGTCCGCGGCCACCACCGCGAACACGCCCTGGCCGCCGGGTTCAACATGCACGCCCATATTGCGGTAAGAGGCGGTGATGATGCGGGTGGCCGCCGTGCGTTCGCGGCTCTGCGGCATCAGCAGCAGCGTGGCCGGCCCGTGGCCGGTGTCGAACACGATGTGCCAGCCGGTGCCGCCAGGTACCGGGCACAGCTTCACGTAACGCACCGCGGTCAGCGGCAGCTTCATTTCGGCGCCGAAGCTTTCCAGCACCTGGGCGACACGCTGCGGCTCGATCAGCCGCGTGCTCATCAGCGCTTCCGGCTCGTGCATCACGTGCTCGACCGCCAGTTCGACATTCTGCTGACCCGGCGTGCGGTAGGCGTACTGCAGGCCGATGCCTACGCTCAGTACCACGCTGGCGGCCAGCGCCCACAGCTTGAACGGCTGCGCCACCCGGCTGCGGTTGCCAGCCAGGATGCGGTCGGCCAGCCCGTCCGGCACGTCCACCGCCACCGCCTGCTGCAGCGTGCGTTCGGCCGCATTGATCCGGCGCGAGAAGGTCTGGCAGGCGGCGCAGGCGATCAGGTGTTCTTCGGCCGCTTCCGACAGACGACGCGGGTCGGCCAGCTTTTCGCGGCGGAAGTCGATGCAGTTGAACGCGGGGGCGTGGTGTTCGGGGCGGCTCATGATTCGGCTCTCCGGGCCGGTTGGGCGGTCAGCGCACCGCGCAGCGTCTGGCGCGCACGGGTGAGGCGGGTCATGACCGCGCCTTCGGTGGTGTCCAGCATGTCGGCGATTTCGGCGCAGGAAAAGCCGCCCAGCGCCTGCAGCACCAGCGGCTCGCGCAGCGTGAGTGGCAGGCTGTCGAGCAGGTTTTCCATTTCGAACAGTTCGATTGGCGCGTGCTCGGCCGCGATCTGCAGGTCTTCCAGTTCGGTGTCGACGAAATCGAACTGCTTGCGCTCGTACAGCCGTGCATGTTCGCGCCGCACGATGGTGATGAGCCAGCTCTTGGTGGCTTCGGCGTCCTTCAGGTTGCCCCAGGACTTCCATGCGCGGGCAAAGGCTTCCTGCACCAGATCTTCGGCGACGAAGCGGTCGCGGCACAGCCACCAGGCGAAGCGATACAGGTCAGGGCTGAAGGCCCTGACCGCCTGTTCGAAGCTCTTGCGTGCGTTGAATCCGAGAATCACGGCAATGGGCGTGGTGAAGGTGTCATCGCATCAGACCGGGGCGCGTGCCGCAACCTTACAACGGGCCGGTCTGGCGCTGCAGCGCACTGCGCAGCCGGGCCAGACCGCGGCCCAGTTCGGTGCTGTCCAGCGAACCGTAGCCCAGCCGGAAAGCGGGCACCGGGCCCGGGCGGTCGGCGAACTGCGAACCGGGCAGGATGCGCACGCCTTCCTCCAGCGCATCGGCGGCCAGCCGGTCGATGTCGATGTCGCCGCCCAGCTTCAGCCACAGCGCCAGACCGCCGCCCGGCAGATCGAAATCGACATGCGGATGCAGCGCCGCGCGCACCTGATCGGCGGCATCCGCCAGCCGGGACTGATAGATGCGGCGGACGCGCCGGATGTGGCGCTTCAGTTCGCCGTCGTGCATCAGTTCGGTGACCGCCAGTTCGGTCAGCGCATTGCCCTGGCGGTCGATCAGCGTGATTTCGGCGGCGCAGCGGCGGATCACGTCCGGCGAAGCGGCGATGTAGCCCAGCCTCAGGCCGGGCGCCAGCACCTTGGACAGCGAGCCGATGTGGATCACCCGACCGCCGTGGTCCATGCTGGCCAGCGGCAGCATGGGCCGGTGCGCGAAATGAAATTCGTGGTCGTAGTCGTCCTCGACGATGGCGAACTCGAAGCGCCGGGCCAGTTCGACCAGGCGCATGCGCCGCTCCGCGCTCATCGTGACCGTGGTCGGGAACTGGTGGTGCGGCGTCACGAACACGGCACGCAGGCGCTGGCGACGGCACAGCGCTTCCAGCGCATCGGTGTCCAGCCCGCTGCCGTCGAGCGGCACGCCGTGCAGCACCGCGCCGCAGGAGGCGAAGGCGGCGCGGGCGGGCGGATAGCTCAGCTGTTCGAGCGCCACGTGGTCGCCCGGCCTGACCAGCATGCGGGCGGCGAGAAAGATGCCCATCTGGCTGCCGCGTACCGCACACACATGATGTTCGCCGCAGTCCAGCCCGCGCTCCAGCCTCAGCATGGCGGCGATTTCCTGGCGCAGCGGCGCGCAGCCGCGCGGGTCGCCGTAGGCCAGCCGGTTGGCGCGCGCGGTGGCGATCAGCGCGTGGCGGTAGGCGCGCGACAGCACGTCGAACGGAATGAGCCGCGTATCCGGCACGCCGTCGCTGAATTCGATCAGCCGCCCGGGTGCCGGGCCGTCACTGTCCGACGCGGGCAGGCCGACGTCGGCCAGCGGACAGCGGTCGGCCGGCTGGCGGCGGGCGTCGGCAGCCGCCGGCAGCTGCGCGGACACGAAGGCGCCGCGCTTGGATTGCGTGTGTACCCAGCCCTGAGCGTGCAGTTCGTCGTAGGCCAGCACGACCGTCTTGCGGTTCACGCCGAGCGAGTCGGCCAGCGTGCGGCTGCCGGGCAGCGGCGTGCCCGGCAGCAGCCGGCCACTCTGTATGCCGTCGATCACCGCCTGTGCGATCTGCAGATGCACCGGCAGCGGGCCGTTGCGGTCCAGCGTCATGGTCAGCGTCCAGCGGCGCAGCAAGGCAGGTCTCCGTGGCAGGGTGTGGGCAGGGCTTCTGGACCATCAATGTTTCAGATTCTGGATGTTTTTGATGGTCCATTGAAATCCTAGCATGGGTGTCGCCGGTGCTTGCCGGCGCAACGTCCAGTAAGGAGTTTCCCGATGACCGACACCCTGTCGCTGCCCAAGGCCGAACTGATGGCCCGGGCGCATGAGCGGATGCAGACCGCGCTCAAGGTGCCCGAGCGCAGCACCCGTGAAAAACTCGCGCTGACCTGCCGTGTCCTGTTTGAAGGCGGCCACGATTCCGGGCTCGCCGGGCAGATCACCGCCCGGGCGGAAGCGCCCGACACCTTCTACACCCAGCGCTTCGGCCTCGGCTTTGACGAAATCACGGCGTCCAGCCTGGTGCACGTCGATCACGACCTGCACGTCGTGTCCGGCGAAGGCATGCCGAATCCGGCCAACCGTTTCCACACCTGGATCTACCGGGCGCGGCCGGAGGTGAACTGCATCATCCATACCCACCCCTTCCATGCATCGACGCTGTCCATGCTGGAAGTGCCGCTGCAGGTGTCGCACATGGATCTGTGCCCGCTGTTCGACGACTGCGCCTTTCTGGCCGAGTGGCCGGGCGTGCCGGTCGGCAACGAGGAGGGCGAACTCATATCCGGGGCGCTGGGCGACCGGCGCGCCATCCTGCTGGCGCACCACGGTCTGCTGGTGACCGGTCGCACGGTCGAGGAAGCCTGCGTGCTGGCCCTGTTGATGGAGCGCGCGGCGCGCATGCAGCTGACTGCGATGGCCGCCGGCACCGTGAAGCCTATCCCCGACGTGCTCGGCCGCGAGGCGCATGACTGGATTTCTACGCCGCGCCGTAACGAGGCCTCCTTCGACTACCACGCGCGCCGCGCGCTGCGCCGTCATCCGGACTGTCTGGACTGAGCCGTCATACCGCGCCCCGCCGCCTTCCCCCGTTTCTTACCATCACAAGGATCTGCAGACATGAACAGCATTCCGCTCAAGGGCGTCGTTTCCTACCCGGTCACCCCGTTTCGCGAAAGCGACGGCGCGGTCGACGTTCCGGCGCTCGAGGCGCTGATCGACCGCCTGGTCGCAGAGGGCTCGCACGCCATCGCACCGCTGGGCAGCACCGGCGAAAGCGCCTATCTGGACGACGACGAATGGGATGCCGTCGCCGACGCCTCGGTACGCCATGTCGCGCGCCGTCTGCCGGTGGTGGTCGGCATTTCCGACCTCACCACGCAGGGCGCCATGCGCCGCGCCCGCTTTGCCGAATCGCTGGGCGCCGACGCGGTGATGGTGCTGCCGGTGTCGTACTGGAAGCTCACCGAACAGGAGGTGTTCGGCCACTTCGAGCGCATTTCGCGTGCCATCGGCATTCCGGTCATGGTCTATAACAACCCGGCCACCGCCGGCATCGATCTGTCGCCGGAGCTGATCTGCCGCATGGTGGCGCAGATCGACAACGTCACCATGGTCAAGGAAAGTTCGGGCGACATCCAGCGCATGCACCGCATCGCTCAGCTGTCCGACGGCCGGGTGCCGTTCTTCAATGGCAGCAATCCGCTGGCGCTCGAAGCGTTCGCCGCCGGCGCGGTCGGCTGGTGTACCGCGGCGCCCAATCTGATTCCGCAGTGGCCGATGCGGCTTTACGAGGCCTGCGTGCAGGGCGATATGGTGGCGGCGCGCGAACTGTTCTACCGCCAGCTGCCGGTGCTGCAGTTCATTCTGAAGGGCGGCCTGCCGACCACCGTGAAGGCGGGGCTGAGGGTGAAGGGCTTCGATGCGGGTCTGCCCCGCCTTCCGCTGCAGCCGCTGGACTTGGCTGGCATCGAACAGCTGCGCGCCCTGCTGCAGCGGCTGCAGGGCTGATCGCCGGCGGCGGGCACGTGCTCCGGGCTCGCGCCCGCCCCCCGGTCTGGCGTGGGCCTGACGTGCGCCATTCGGCAAAGCACACGTCAGGCCCTACAATCCGAGCCGCACGTCTATCGTCAGGCCTACGGATGCATAACTTCATCGCAGTCGGCGTCGGTGCGGCGCTCGGTGCCTGGCTGCGCTGGGGCCTGTCGCTGGCGCTCAACCCGCTGTTTGCCGGCTTTCCGCTCGGCACGCTGGCGGCCAACCTGATCGGCGGCCTGCTGATGGGCGTGGCGCTGGGGCTGATGCAGACCGTGCCGGACCTGCCGGTCCACCTGAGGCTGCTGGCCACCACCGGTTTCCTCGGCGGGCTGACCACCTTTTCCAGCTTTTCCGGCGAGGTGTTCGCGCTGTTCGAGCGCGGCGACACCGGCTGGGCGCTGGCGACGGTGGCGACCCACGTGCTCGGTTCGCTGGCGCTAACCGCGCTCGGCTGGTGGGGCTGGCACCGCCTCGCCGGCTGAACCGGCGAGGTCAGATTCTGGTAACAAGCTCATAGATTCAAGTCAGGGTGCTTGCGAGGGTTTCGCTTGCCCCTTGCATCGTCCCCATGACCGACATCGATTCCCTTCTCGAAACCTGCATGAGCCGCGAGGCCGGCGGCATTGCGCGCGCGCTGCGCGATCTGGCGCCCGGCATGCGGGCGCCGGACAAGTGGCCGGCGAAGCTGGCCGAACGCATCGCGGCGTCGCAGGCCCGGGTGGCGGCGCGCCGCGCGTCGGCGCCCAAGGTCGAGTATCCGGAAGAGCTGCCGGTGTCGGCGCGGCGCGACGAGATCGCCGCCGCGCTGGCGTCGCATCAGGTGGTCATCGTGTGCGGCGAGACCGGCTCCGGCAAGACCACACAGCTGCCCAAGCTGTGCCTGGAACTGGGGCGCGGTGCGCGCGGGCTGATCGGTCACACCCAGCCGCGACGCATCGCCGCGCGTGCCACCGCCGACCGGGTGGCGAAGGAACTGAACGTGCCGCTGGGTCGCGAGGTGGGCTTTGCCATCCGCTTCACCGACCGCACCTCGGAAGACAGCCGCATCAAGCTCATGACCGACGGCATCCTGCTGGCGGAAACGCAGCATGACCGCTGGCTGTCGGCCTACGACACGCTCATCATCGACGAGGCGCACGAGCGCAGCCTGAACATCGATTTCCTGCTTGGCTACCTGCGCCAGCTGCTGCCGCGCCGGCCTGATCTCAAGGTGATCGTCACCTCGGCCACGCTGGACGCCGAGCGCTTCGCGAACCACTTCGCGCAGAACGGCAGGGCGGCGCCGGTGATCGAGGTGAGCGGCCGGCTCTACCCGATCGAAATGCGCTGGCGGCCGTTCGACGCCAACAAGGAAAGGGATCTGTACGATGCGGTGGCCGACGCGGTGGACGAGGCCTTCTCGACCGGCCCGGGCGATGTGCTGGTGTTCCTGCCGGGCGAGCGGGAAATCCGCGAATGCGCGGAAACGCTGCGCAAGCACCACACCCGGCTGCCCGGCGTGAAGCCGGACATCCTGACGCTGTTCGCGCGCCAGTCGGCGCAGGAACAGTCGCGCGTGTTCCAGGGCTCGAACGGGCGCCGGGTCATTCTGTCGACCAATGTGGCCGAAACCTCGCTGACGGTGCCCGGCATCCGCTACGTGGTCGATACCGGCCTGGCGCGGGTCAAGCGCTACAGCTACCGCAACAAGGTCGAACAGCTGCAGGTCGAGCCGGTCGCGCAGTCGGCCGCCAAGCAGCGCGCCGGCCGCTGCGGGCGGGTGTCCAGCGGCGTCTGCTTCCGGCTGTACGACGAGCAGGAGTTTGCCCAGCGCGCCGCGCATACCGATCCGGAAATCCTGCGTTCGTCGCTGGCTGGCGTCATCCTGCGCATGAAGGCGCTGGGGCTGACCGATGTCGAGGAATTTCCCTTCATCGACAAGCCGGCGCCGCGCGCGATCGCCGACGGCTACCAGCTGCTGCAGGAGCTGGGCGCGGTGGACGAGGAACGCCGGCTCACCACGCTGGGCCGCGAACTGGCGAAGCTGCCGCTGGACCCGCGCATCGGCCGCATGATTCTGGCCGCGCGCAACCATTCGGCGCTGAAGGAGGTGCTCATCATCACCGCCGGCCTGTCGGTGCAGGACCCGCGCGAACGGCCGGAAGAGCGTGCCGGCACCGCCGACCAGGCGCACGCGAAGTTTGCCGACGAACGCAGCGAATTCCTGTGGTATCTGAAGGCGTGGTCGGCCTTCGACGAAGTGTGGCATCACCAGTCGCAGGCCAAGCAGCGCGCCTGGTGCCGCGACAACTTCCTGAACTGGATGCGCATGCGCGAATGGCGCGACGTGCATACCCAGCTGCACACGCTGTGCGCCGAGCACGACTGGAAGGAGAACGAACAGCCTGCCGCGGTCGAGGCGCTGCACCGCGCGCTGCTGACCGGACTGCTGGGCAATCTCGGTCAGCGCATCGAGGACGCGCGCGCCGGCGAACCGCCCTATCTGGGCGCGCGCGGCATCAAGTTCTGGCCGCACCCGGGCTCGGCGCTGGCGAAGAAGAGCACGAAGTGGATCATGTGCGGCGAACTGGTCGAAACCACCCGGCTGTTCGCACGCTGCCTCGCGCGCATCGAGCCGGAGTGGGTGGAGGAAGTGGGCGCCCATCTGATCCGCCGCTCGACCTACGAACCGCACTGGTCCAAGAGCCGCGGCGAAACCGTGGCCTGGGAGCGCGGCGTCATTCACGGCATCACGCTGTACGCCAAGCGCGCGGTGCAGTACGGCAGGACCGACCCGGCGCTGGCGCGCCAGCTTCTGATCCGCGAGGCGCTGGTCAATGGCGATGTCAGCGACGTCGCGCTGAAGCAGATGAAGTTCCTGCAGCACAACCTCGATCTGGTCGCCCAGATTGAGCGGCTGGAGGAAAAGCAGCGGCGGCAGGACCTGCTGGTCGATGAATCGTTGATCGAGGCCTTCTACGACTCCATCCTGCCGGCGGACGTGATTGACCTGCGCGGCCTGGAGCGCTGGCGCCGCGACGCCGAGCGCGAGAACCCGAAGCTGCTGCACCTGACGCGCGAGCAGCTGATGCGGCACGAGGCGGCCGGAGTCAGCAGCGAGCGCTTCCCGGCGAAGATGGATCTGCTGGGCCAGAAGCTGAAGCTGGAATACCGGCACGAACCGAATGCGGCTGACGACGGCGTCACGCTCACGGTGCCGCTCACGTTGCTGAACCAGATTCCGGCCGCGCGGCTGGACTGGCTGGTGCCGGGCCTGATCGAGGAAAAGGTGGTGCAGCTCGCCAAGACCATTCCGCCCAAGCTGAGGCATCGCATCCAGCCGATCAGCGGTTTCGTCGATGAATTTCTCGGTCAGGAACACGATCAGGCCGAGCCGCTGGTGAAGGTGCTGGCGCGGGCGATCGAGGTGTATGTCGGCCTCAAGCTGCCGCCGGACGCGATACGTGCCGAAAACCTGCCGGCCCACCTGATCATGAATGTGCGGGTAATCGACGAGCACGGCCGCGTGCTGGGCCAGTCGCGCAATCTGGCCGAACTGCGCACCCGGCTGAAGGACGAGGTGGCGCGTCGCTTCGAACAGGCGCGCATCGCCCTGCCGGCCGCACAGCCACAGTCTGCCGCCCCGACTGCGGCGCCTGCCGCCGCGTTGGCGAACACGCCCGTCACGTCATCGACGCCGGCACCCACCGTAAAGCCTGCTCCGGAGGCGCGCGCCGCCCGCGGAAGCATGGCCGACGCCCTGGCGGCGCTCGGCGCGCGCGACGCCGTCGCCAAGGCGCCGGTACCGCAGCCGGCCGCGAAGAAGGGGCGCGCCGAAGCGCCGCCGCCGGCTGCCGCGGCACAGACGGCGGGCGAGGGCCGCTACACGAGCTGGGCTTTCGGCGAACTGCCCGAGCTGATGGAAGTCGAGGTTGCCGGCCGCATGGTGATCGGTTTTCCGGCGCTGCAGGACGATGGCGATGCGGTCAGCGTGCGCGTGTTTGATACGCCGGAAGCGGCGTACGAGGTGCACCGCCGCGGTCTGCGCCGCCTGTTCGCGCTTGAGCTGCGCGATCAGGTGAAATTCATCGAGAAAAGTCTGCCCGGCCTGCGTGACATGGCCATGCAGTTCATGAACCTGGGCAGCGAAGCCGAGCTGCGCGCCCAGCTGATCGCCGCCACGCTGGAGCGCTGCTGCATGATGGAGCCGTGGCCTGCTGACGCCGCGAGCTTTGCGGTGCGGCGCGACGAGGCGCGGCCGCGCATTTCGCTGGTGGCGCAGGAAATCGGTCGCCTCGCCGGCAGCGTGCTGACCGAGTACGCCGCGCTTAACAAGCGGCTGGTCGCATTGAAGGCGCACCCGGACGCAGGCGCCGACATGCGGGCCCAGCTCGATGCGCTGGTGACCAGACACTTCATCGAGCGCACGCCGTTCGAGCGAATGGCCCACTACCCGCGCTACCTGAAGGCGATGTCCCTGCGCATCGACAAGCTGCGCGGCGACCCGGCGCGCGATGCGCGTGCGCTGGCAGACTGGCAGTCGCTGGCCACTCCGTGGGAGCGCGAGCGCATCGCCCGCGCGCGCGCCGGTGTGACCGATCCTTTCATCGATGAATTCCGCTGGCTGCTCGAAGAACTGCGCGTGAACCTGTTCGCACAAGAACTGCGCACGCCGGTGCCGGTATCGGTGAAGCGACTGCAGAAGATCTGGGAGTCGCGTTCGCACGGGTAAGTCTGGGACACTTTTTCTGATCGATAGCCGTGCTGCCGGTGGCTATCGCGACCAAGCCTGCGCCCACAAGCCGCCCACGGGTTTCCCGGCTTGAGCCGGGTCTTCCGTTGGAGCGCGCCTGCTCACGATCACGATGCAGCGGTCGATCACCGCCGATCCCAAGAATGGAGATGTCCGAATGCCTGCCGATGCCCGCTTGCGCACCTTGATCTCGGTCTTCGAAACCTTGACGCCCGCCACTGTCGACACGCTCGCCGCGCTCTATGCAGATCATGCGCACTTCTGCGACCCGTTCAACGACGTGCGTGGGCGCGCTGCAGTCGCACGCATCTTCAGTCACATGTTCGAACAGGTCGAGACGCCGCGCTTCAAGGTGCATTCGGCGATGTGCGAAGGCGATGCAGCATGGCTGGAATGGACCATGCATTTCGTCATGCGCGGTCGTGCGCAGTCCATCGTCGGTGCCACCCGCCTGCGTTTCGACGCGCAGGGCAGGGTGATCGATCACCGGGATTACTGGGATGCAGCACAGGAGCTGTACGAGAAACTGCCGCTGATCGGCTTCGTGCTGCGCGCGCTGCGCAGGCGGCTGGCGGCGGGGTGAAACGGGTCGGGCGCGGATGCGCACCCGACCCTCAGCGCATCACTTCTTCGCGCTGCCCGTGGCGTCGAGACGGCGGGCTTCTTCCGGCGAGATGGTTTCGATGATGGCAACCACCTTGCGCACGCCGGAGGTCGAGGCGGCCACTTCCTTCGCGGCCCGGCCTTCGGCTTCGGTCAGCAGGCCCATCAGATAGACCCGGCCGTTCTCGGTCACCACCTTCACGTGGTTGGCATTCACCCGCTGCGAATCGAGGATGCGCGCCTTCACCTTGGAGGTGACCAGCGCGTCGTTCGAGCGCTGGGTCAGCGAAGACACGCCGGCGATTTCGGTTTCGTTGCTCACGCCGCGCACGTTCGGTACCTCCGACACGATGGTGGCCGCTTCGGCCAGCGTGGCTTCGTCGGCCACCTGACCGGTCAGCAGTACGTTGCGGTTGTAGCTGGTCACGCTCACGTTGGCGCGGTTGCCGAGCTTTTCGCGCAGGCGGTTGCCGGCGCGCAGTTCGATGCCTTCGTCCTCGACCTGAGTGCCGCTGGTGCGGCGGTCAAGAGCCGACAGCACCGCGGTACCGGCGCCGGCAGCGACCACCGGGAAGCAGCCCTGCAGCGCGGGCACGGTGAGGCCGATCAGCGCGGCGATCAGCAGCGGACGGGTGTAGGAAGGGGTGGTGCGGGTTTTGGTCATCATTCGGTTCCCAGTAGCATGCAATCGATGCCGTCGCACAGGCAGTGCAGCGTCAGCAGGTGAACTTCCTGGATGCGTGCGGTGCGTTCGGCCGGTACGCAGATGTGGATGTCGCGATCGCTCATCAGTTCCGTAATCCGGCCACCGCCGCGGCCGGTCAGCGCGACCACGCGCATTTCGCGCTCGTGGGCGGCATTGATCGCGGCGATCACGTTGGCCGAGTTGCCGGACGTCGAAATGGCCAGCAGCACGTCCTGCGGCTGGCCCAGCGCGCGCACCTGCTTGGCGAACACCTGCTCGAAGGCGTAGTCGTTGGCGATGGCGGTCAGGATGGAACTGTCTACCGTCAGCGCGATGGCCGCCAGTTCCGGCCGCTCGCGCTCGTAGCGCCCGACCAGTTCGGCCGCGAAATGCTGGGCGTCGGCCGCCGAACCGCCATTGCCGCAGGCGAGGATCTTGCCGGTGGCCATCAGGCTTTCCACCATGGCTTCGACCGCGTCGGCGATCGGCGCGGCGAGCACTTCGGTGGACGAAAGCTTGGTCTGCGCGCTGTCGATGAAGTGCTCTGAAATGCGTGAAACCAGATTCATGTGAGCTCGCAGCGTTGTCTGTGGCCGGCAGTGTACCAAGATCGGCTGCGCTGGCCGGTTTTGTGAAGACTGCTTGCAGACCGATACCTGCGCTTGCAAATTTTCGGGCCGGAGGCGGTCGTTAGCGCGCCAGTTCGACCCACACATCCACCCGCAGCCGCTTCCACGGGTCCGGGTCGGGCGCCAGCCGGCCGATGCGTGCACTGAGCCGGGCGCCGGCGTCCATTTCGTCGGCCGCCTCGAAATTCGCCGCACGTGGCAGGTAGCCGATCATGACGCCGCGCCACAGCACCCGCACCGCCCGGCGGTCGTGCCGGTTGTCCGGCTCCCGCTCCAGCGTCAGCGGGTCGCCGACCGACAGCTGTGGCCACACTTCGGCCAGCCGGTGGAACTGCGCACCGGCCAGCGGCGAGCGCTGGGCCAGCATGCGCAGATCGCCGGCGTGAGCGGCGTGGGTCAGGCAAAGCAGCGCGCACAGGCTAAAGACCGAACGCATCGCGTATCCACTCGATGCCCTGCATGTCGAGTGCGCGCATCGCGATCACGTCGAAACGCGCGGGCCGGGCCTGCATGCGCCGACCCTGTGCGGCCAGCCAGTGCTGCGCGGCGCGGATCACCCGCGCCTGCTTGGCCGCGCCTACGCTGGCGGCGGCGCCGCCGTAGCGGTCGTTGCGGCGCATGCGTACCTCGACGAACACCAGGGTATCGCCGTGCTCGCATACCAGATCGAGTTCGCCGTCTTTCCAGCGCAGGTTGCGGCCGATCACGGTCAGGCCCTGCGACTGCAGGAAGCGGGCGGCCAGCGCTTCGGCGGCCGCGCCGTGGGCGGCCCTGGGGTCGGCCGGCGCTTTCATGCCGGCTTGTGGCCGCGGGCAGCGGCGCTCAGAATGGCGGCCCGCCCGCAGCCCGCACGACGATGAGCATGCACGCCTCTCCCGCTTCCGGTCATGACGATTCCCAGTCCGAATTCAAGACAGTGTCATTGTATGTCGTCGGCACGCCCATCGGTCACCTGGGCGAGCTGTCGTCGCGCGCCATCGCGGCCTTGCGTGCCGCCGACCTGATCGCCTGCGAGGACACCCGCGAAACCGCGCGTCTGGCCAGCCACCTCGGTCTGGGCGCACAGCTGGTGGCAGTGCACGAGCACAACGAACGCGCCGGTGCAGAGCGGCTCATCGCCGCGCTGGCCGACGGCAAGCGGGTGGCGCTGGTGTCGGATGCGGGTACGCCGGCGGTGTCCGACCCGGGCGCCCGGGTGGTGCGCGCGGTGCAGGAGGCGGGCTATCGCGTGGTACCGGTCAGCGGCCCGAGTGCGGCAGTGGTGGCGCTGTCGGCCAGCGGCCTGCTGGATGCCCAGTTCCGCTTCGTCGGCTTCCTGCCGGTCAAGTCCGCTGCCCGCCGCAAGACGCTGGAAGCGCTGCGCGGCGAGGACTGCGCGCTGGTGTTCTACGAAGCGCCGCACCGCATCGTCGACTGCGTGGCCGACATCGCGGCGGTCATGCAGCCGGAGCGCGAACTGGTGATTGCGCGCGAACTGACCAAGCTGTTCGAACAGATCGTTCGCCTGCCGGTGGCTGAGGCGCCGGCCTGGCTGGCGGCCGACGCCAACCGTCAGCGCGGCGAATTCGTACTGCTGCTGGCCGGTGCGCGGCCGGAAGAGGGGCTGGGCGCCGATGCGCGTCGCACGCTGGACCTGCTGCTGGACGAACTGCCGCCCAGCCGTGCGGTGAAGCTGGCCCAGGCCATCACCGGGGCACCGCGCAAGCTGCTGTACGACCACGCGATGGCACAGGCGGTCGACGCACCGCAGGACGACGAAGACGACTGAAGCGGCCGGTCGGCTTGGGCGGGCGGGCGACTATGCGGGATAATCACAGGCGACCCATCCCTCGGCGCGACGCCGGCGGGTTCCGCTGACTGATTGGAACGCTCTTGAACCGACTGACCCTCACCCGCCCCGACGACTGGCATCTGCACCTGCGCGATGGCGCCGCGCTTACGGCGGTGCTGCCGGACACCGCGCGCCGCTTCGGCCGCGCCATCGTGATGCCCAATCTGCGGCCACCGGTCACCACGGTGGCGCTGGCCGCCGCCTACCGTGACCGCATCCTGGCGGCCCACGCCGCCACGCCGGGTCTGCCGGCTTTCGAGCCGCTGATGACGCTCTACCTGACCGACAACACCGCGCCCGACGAGATTGATCGTGCGATCGAATCCGGCTTCGTGAAGGCGGTGAAGCTCTACCCGGCGGGCGCGACGACCAATTCCGATTCCGGCGTGACCGACGTCGCCCGCTGCGACGCCGCCATCGCGCGCATGGCCGAGCGCGGCCTGCCGCTGCTCATCCACGGTGAGGTGACCGACGGTGACGTGGATGTGTTCGACCGCGAAGCGGTGTTCATCGAGCGCGTGCTGCGGCCGCTGCTGGCCCGTCATCCGTCGCTGCGCGTGGTGTTCGAGCACATCACGACCCAGGACGCCGCCGAATTCGTCGCTGCGGCCGGTGACAACATTGCCGCCACCGTTACCGCGCATCACCTGCTGATGAACCGCAATGCGATCTTCGCCGGCGGCGTGCGGCCGCATCACTACTGCCTGCCGGTGCTCAAGCGCGAAGTGCATCGCCAGGCGCTGGTGGCCGCAGTCACGTCGGGCAACCGCCGCTTCTTCCTCGGCACCGATTCGGCACCGCACGCCAAGGGCGCGAAGGAAGCCGCCTGCGGCTGCGCCGGCTGCTACACCTCGCACGCAGGCATCGAGCTGTATGCCGAAGCGTTCGACGCGGCCGGCGCGCTCGACCAGCTGGAAGCGTTCGCCAGCTTCAATGGCCCGGACTGGTACGGCCTGCCGCGCAATGCGTCGCAGATCACCCTGGTGCGCGAATCCTGGGAGGTCAAGGCGGAACAGGCATTTGCCGATGGTGATGTACTGGTGCCGCTGCGCGCGGGTGAGCGCGTGGCCTGGCGCCTCGAATGAACCCGGCCGTCCATCCATGACACGACACCTGCGCACGCTGCTTCTGCTGCCGCTCGCCGCCCTGCTGGCCGGCTGCGAAATCGACACCGCCGCCTACATGATCGAGGGCAAGGAACACGCCCTCATCATCAACCGCGAAAAGCCGTATTTCTGGAGCGACCAGTACGAAATGGCGGTGGTGGTGTCGCGCATGCCGACCTGCCAGCGCCGTTTCGACATGAAGCCGGCGCGGCTGAATACCGCGGTGGTGACCGTGTTCGATGGCGGCGAGCCGAACCGCTACCTGCTGCGTCAGGGTTCCAGCCGCTGGTATGCGGTCAATACCAATGACTGCGTGTTCGCGGTGATCGACAAGCCGGCCACCGAGCCGGCGGCCATCGGCACCTTCCGCAAGAAGGGTGACGACTTCACCTTCGTGCCGGTGAAGAAGGACGCCGACCCATCCTGACGCCGTCGCTCGCCGACCTCGTCGGCACCGGCCCGCTGCATGCGGGTGTTCACGCCCTGCTGCAGCGTCTGCCGCCGGACGGTCCGCCCGACGCGGTGTGCATCGACCGGCTGGCGGCCACGGTGGGCCGGCCGCTGAACTTTGCCGGCATTCCGCTCACCTTTACCGCTGATGCGCCGGGCGAGCCCGGTGGCTACGAGGCGCGCATCGCCGCCACCGGACGGGTCGGCACCCGCGATGCCTGCTGGCACGACCTGTTCAACGCGCTGGTGTGGCTGCGCTATCCGCGTATCAAGGCGGCGATGAATGCGCGCCACTGCGCCGAAATCGCACTGCGCCCGGCCGGCGAACGCGGCCAGGTGCGCGACGCGCTGACCCAGTTCGACGAGGACGGTCTGGTGCTGGTAAGTGACGATGCCGCGCTCATCGATGCGCTGCGCAGCCACCGTTGGCGCGAAGCCATGCATCAGCGTCGCGCCGCGCTCGAACGGGCCCGGCTGCACGTGATTGGTCATGCGCTGATGGACAAGGCGCGCGCGCCGCATATCGGTCTGTGCGCCAAGGTGCTCCATCTGCACGTGGACGAGCTGTCGGGCGGCGCCGCCGATGTGCTCACCAATGTCGCGGCCTTCGACCGCTGGCTGGCGTCCCGCATCGAAGCCGGGCAGTGGCCGGCCACACCGCGCGATCTGAAGCCGCTGCCGGTGCTGGGTCTGCCCGGCATGACGCCGGACAATCTCGACCCCGCCTATTTCGACGATACCCGCCAGTTCCGCCCGGCGCGCATCTGAGCGCCCGGCGTCAGCCGCGCAGGCCGGCCACGAAGCGGCCCAGTCGCGCCAGCCCTTCATCCAGATCCTCGACCGAGGCGGCGCAGGACAGGCGGACGTAGCGCTCCGGCTCCAGCACGCTGAAGTCACGGCCGGGGGTGAGGGCGACCTGAACCTGCTGCAGCGCCTGCTGGCAGAAGTCCCACGCAGGCAGGCCGGTTTCGCTCACGTCGAACCAGGCGTAGAAGGCGCCGTCCGGTGCGACCGCCGGCGGCAGGCCGATGTCGGTCAGGCCGCGCGTGACCAGCCCCCGGCGCAGCGCAAAACCGGCGCGGCGCTGTTCGCATACCGCCAGCGATTCCGGCGTGAAACAGGCCAGCGCGGCGATCTGGGCGGTGGTGGGCGGGCAGATGTAGTAGTTCTGCGCCAGCCGCTCGACCGCCGGCACCAGCGCGTCCGGCAGCACGCACCAGCCCAGCCGCCAGCCGGTCATGCCGAAGTACTTCGAGAAGCTGTTGATGACGCACACGTCCGGATTGCGCGCCAGCGCGGTCTGCGGTGCGCGGCCCTGCGCGTCGTCCTGCTGCAGGTTGAGGTAGATCTCGTCGGCGATGCACCAGGCGCCGCGGGCGCGGGTGAGGGCGCAGATCGCGTCCAGTTCCGCCGGCGCGATCGAGGTGCCGGTCGGGTTGGACGGCGTAGCCAGCATGACGCCGCGGGTGCGTGCACTCCAGTACGCGTCGACCGCGGCAGCGTCCAGCTGGAAGCGGCTGGCCGCGGTGGTCGGTACCAGCCGGATGTCGGCGCCGAAGCTGGTCAGGAACTGGCGGTTGCACGGGTAGGACGGGTCGCCCACGATGACCTCGTCACCCGGATCGACCAGCGCGGCGGTGAGCAGCAGCAGTGCGGCCGAAGCGCCTGCAGTCACCACCACCCGGCCCGGATCGATCTCGACGCCGTGCATCTGCCGGTAGAAGCCGGCGATGGCGCTGCGCAGGGCGGGCAGGCCGAGCGCGTCGGTATAGGGCACCGGCCGGCCGTCCAGCTGCGTCCGCAGTGCGGCCAGGGCCGCCGGCGGCGCGCCTTCGTCCGGTTCGCCGATATTGAGCCGGATCACCCGCCGCCCCTGCGCATCGAGCGCGGCCGCCTGCTTGCCGATTTCCATCGCGAAGAAGGGCGCGATGTCGCGGGCGCGCCGGGAAACCGGAAACGGAAGGGCGGCGGGCGTGTCGGTGCTCATGTCGGTGGGCTCCTGTGGCCGTACGGGCGGCTGAAACAAAAAAGGCGGCCCTGAGGCCGCCCCGAAGTGCCGGACTGCCTCAGGCGAGGCGGCCGTGGCACTGCTTGTACTTCTTGCCCGAGCCGCAGGGGCAGGGGTCGTTGCGGCCGACCTTGGGGCCGCTCTGCGCCGGTGCGTTGTCGCCGGCCGGCGGCGCCAGCGGATCCACATCGTCGCGCGCCATGGCCGGGTCGAAGTCGGCGTGCGTGAAACGCATGTTGTCCAGCTGCGGCGGCGTCGGTTCGCTCTCCTCGATCTGCTCCTGCGAACGGATCTCGACATTCACCAGCACGCGGGTGACCTCGACACGCACCTGATCGAGCAGGCCTTCGAACAGTTCGAAGGCTTCGCGCTTGTATTCCTGCTTCGGGTTCTTCTGCGCGTAGCCGCGCAGGTGGATGCCCTGACGCAGGTGGTCCAGCGCGGCCAGGTGTTCGCGCCAGTGGCTGTCCAGGCTCTGCAGCATCACGTTGCGTTCGAACTGGCCGAAGGAATCGGCGCCCACCAGCGCCACCTTCACCGCGTACTGGTCGTCCGACAGGCTCTGAGCGCGCTTGAGCAGATCGTCATCGGCCAGATTCGGCTCGGCCGCGATCCATTCCGCGAACGGCGTGTCGATGCGGAACTCGGACAGGAAGGCGGCTTGCGCACCGGCCAGGTCCCACTGTTCCTCGACGCTTTCGGCCGGCACGTACTGGCGGAAAGTGTCTTCCAGCACGCTGTGGCGCATCGCGGTGATGGTTTCGGAAATGTTCTCGGCTTCGAGCAGCGCGTTGCGCTGTTCGTAGATCACCTTGCGCTGGTCGTTGGCGACGTCGTCGTATTCGAGCAGCTGCTTGCGGATGTCGAAGTTGCGCTGTTCGACCTTGCGCTGCGCCGATTCCAGCGAGCGGTTAACCATCGCGTGCTCGATCGCCTCGCCTTCCGGCATCTTGAGACGGATCATGATGGCGTTCAGGCGCTCGCCACCGAAGATGCGCATCAGCGGATCTTCCAGCGACAGATAGAAGCGCGACGAGCCCGGGTCGCCCTGACGGCCGGAACGGCCGCGCAGCTGGTTGTCGATGCGGCGCGATTCGTGGCGCTCGGTGCCGATGATGTGCAGGCCACCGGCCTTCACCACCTGTTCGTGCAGCGAGGACCATTCGCTGCGCAGCTTTTCGATGCGCGCGGCGCGGTCCGCCTCGCCCATGCTGTCGTCGCGCTCCAGCGCCTGCACCTGCTTCTCGACATTGCCGCCGAGCACGATGTCGGTGCCGCGGCCGGCCATGTTGGTGGCGATGGTGATGACGCCCGGCCGTCCGGCCTGGGCGACGATGTCCGCTTCGCGCTCGTGCTGCTTGGCGTTCAGCACCTGGTGCGGCAGCTTTTCCTGGTTCAGCAGGTTGGACAGCAGCTCCGAGCTCTCGATCGAGGTGGTGCCCACCAGCACCGGCTGTCCGCGCTCATGGCAGTCCTTGATGTCGGCGATGACCGCGGCGTACTTTTCCTTCGCGGTGCGATAGACCAGATCGTTGTTGTCCTTCCGCACCATCGGCCGATGGGTCGGGATGACCACGGTTTCCAGACCGTAGATCTGATGGAACTCGTACGCTTCGGTGTCGGCGGTACCGGTCATGCCGGCCAGCTTGCCGTACATGCGGAAGTAGTTCTGGAAGGTGATCGAGGCCAGGGTCTGGTTCTCGGCCTGGATCTGTACGCCTTCCTTCGCCTCCACCGCCTGGTGCAGGCCGTCGGACCAGCGGCGGCCCGGCATCAGGCGGCCAGTGAATTCGTCGACGATGATGATTTCGCCGTTCTGCACCACGTACTGCTGGTCGCGGAAATACAGGTTGTGCGCGCGCAGGCTGGCGTACAGGAAGTGCACCAGCGTGATGTTGGCCGGCTCGTACAGGCTGCGGCCGGCTTCGAGCAGGCCGTGCTGCGTCAGGATATCTTCCGCGTGCTCGTGACCGGCTTCGGTCAGCAGCACGGTGTGCGCCTTTTCGTCCACCCAGTAGTCGCCCGGGCCGTCTTCCTTCTCGCAGCGGGCGAGCAGCGGCGCGACCGCGTTGAGCTTCACGTAGAGGTCGGTGTGGTCGTCCGCCTGGCCGGAAATGATCAGCGGCGTGCGCGCCTCGTCGATCAGGATGGAGTCCACCTCGTCGACGATGGCGAAGTTCTGGCCGCGCTGCACCCGCTCGCCGGTCGAATAGACCATGTTGTCGCGCAGGTAGTCGAAGCCGAATTCGTTGTTGGTGCCGTAGGTGATGTCGGCTGCGTAGGCGGCCTGCTTCTCGTCGTGCGGCATGCGCGACAGGTTCACGCCGGTGCTCATGCCGAGGAAGGCGTACAGCTTGCCCATCTGTTCGGCATCGCGGCTGGCGAGGTAGTCGTTCACCGTCACCACATGCACGCCCTTGCCGGCCAGCGCATTCAGGTAGACCGGCAGTGTCGCGGTCAGGGTCTTGCCTTCGCCGGTGCGCATTTCCGCGATCTTGCCGGTGTGCAGCATGATGCCGCCCACCATCTGCACGTCGAAGTGGCGCATGCCATGCACCCGCTTGCTCGCTTCGCGCACCACGGCGAACGCTTCTGGCAGCAGGTCGTCCAGCGTCTGGCCATCGGCCAGGCGTTGCCTGAATTCCGCAGTCTTGCCGGCCAGCGCTTCATCGCTCAGTCCGGACAGTTCGGATTCCAGCGCATTGATGCGCGCGATGACCGGACGATACTTTTTCAGCAGGCGGTCGTTACGGCTGCCGAAAATCTTGGTGAACAGGGAAGCAATCATCGAAGACAGAGGCCCGTGGCGGGCGAACCGATGGCGGAAAAGTCGCGGATTCTAGCATGCGGGCCGAAGTGGCCCGGTCCGGCGACCAGCGTACGCCGGCGGTGTTGCGTGACGAAGTCACCGGCGGCAGCAAGGGACTGGATGCGGCGGCCGGGGTTCCCGGCCGTGGCGTGCGCGCCGCGTGCGGCGCTTCAGGGACGGCGGCCGGCGGTTTCTATCCGGGCGCCCGGCGGCAGGGCCTTGCGGGCCAGTTCAAGGAAGCGGTTCGGGTTCTGGGCCACATCCTTCACCCGCACTTCGAAATGCAGGTGCGGGCCGGTCGAGCGGCCGGTGCTGCCCACCTCGGCAATCTTCTGGCCACGGCGCACCACCATGCCCGGTTTTACGTGCAGCTTGCTGGCGTGCGCATAGCGGGTGGTCAGTTCACGGCCGTGGTCGATCTCGACCACATTGCCGTACTGCGGATGGAAACTGGCGTCGATCACCACGCCGGCGGCGGCGGCAATGATGGGGGTGCCGACGTCGGCGACGAAATCCACGCCTTCATGCATCGCCCGCGAGCCGTTGAAGGGGTCGATGCGCCAGCCGAAGCCGGATGCGTTCCAGGTGCCGCCGGTGACCGGCAGCGTGGACGGCACCAGCGACAGCGTGGCCTGGTCCAGCAGCAGTTCCGACTCGATCACGCCCAGATAGTCGTCCTGCTGCGCCAGCAGGTCGGAAAAATGCTTCATCTGCGCTTCCAGCTCGGTGGCCGACAGCGTTTCCGGCGTGATCAGCGGACCGCCCCGGCCGGGCAGCGGGCGATCGGTGACCGGTTCCGGCGCCTTGACACCGGCCAGCTTGGCCAGCCGGCTGCCCAGGGTGTCCAGCTGTATCAGCTGGGCCTGCATCTGCCCCAGCTTGATCGCCATCGTGTTCAGGTTCTCGCGGACGAACTGTTCGCTGCGCTCTGTTTCCTGAACCCGGGCGGCGGCGATCATTTCGTCGATCACCGGCAGGCGCAGGCTGCTCGCGTGCTTGAGCGTGATGAAGGAAAAGGCCGAGGCCAGCAGCAGGACCAGCGTGGTGAAGGCAAACAGTGCGCCGAAAAGATGCCAGGGCCGGATGGTGATGGCCTTGGCCGTTGTCAGGCGGTCGGAAACCAGAATAATCTGCACATCCGCTCCCAAGAATCTTCTTATGTCCGCACGCCCGCTGCACCATCATCTCGACGCGCAGGACGCACTGGCCACCCTGTCTGCACATGTGCGGCTGATTGCCCGCGTGCAGAGAGCGTATGAAAAATTTCTGCCGCCCGAGCTGACACAGGTCAGTCGGGTGATGAATGTGAAGCAGGGTGTTGTGGTGGTCAGCGCCTCATCGGGCGCCGTTGCTCACCGGCTGAAGCAGTTGCTGCCCAGCGCCAGAATCGCGCTGCAGGAAAGTGCGGGCGAGGTTACCGAAGTCAGGGTGAAGGTGCAAGCATTTGATCCGCCAAGGGTTCCGGCAACGGTGGCGGCCAGACCGGTGAGTGAACAGGCGCGGCGCGGGCTGCAGGCAGGGGTCTCGTCACTGCAGGCGGACAGCGCGCTGAGGCAGGCGATCGAACATCTGATCGAGCGCGCGAAGAAGGGCTGAACGGCGGAAAAGCGGGCGCGGGAGCGCTAGAGCACGATGACGCGTTCGAGCGCCAGCAGGGCGAAGAAGCCGAGCACCGCAATCACCGCGTAGCGGATCAGCCGCCAGGCCAGTGCCAGATAGCGGCGGTCACCGGTCAGAACGAAGGCGAGGAAGCAGGCGCCGACCGCGATGATCAGCAATACCCCGATCAGCCGGACGATCAGCACGCGCGGTGCTCAGGCAAAGGCGGGTGCCGAGCCGCTGTCATCGATCAGCGGCCGGTACTGGTGCGACACCGCCGACGGCGTGGCGGCCGGCTGGTCGAAACTGGCCCATTCCCAGGCATCCTGTTCGGCCAGCAGTGCGTGCAGCAGCGCGTTGTTCAGCGCATGGCCGGACTTGTGGGCCGAGAAAGCCGCCAGCAGCGGGTGACCGAGGATGTAGAGGTCGCCGATGGCGTCCAGCACCTTGTGCTTCACGAATTCGTCGGCGTAGCGCAGGCCGTCGCTGTTGAGCACCCGGTACTCGTCCATCACGATGGCGTTTTCCAGGCTGCCACCCTGAGCGAGCCCGTTCTGCCGCAGGTATTCGACCTCGTGCATGAAGCCGAAGGTGCGCGCGCGCGCCACGTCGTTCACATAGGACTGGTGAGCGAAATCCACCTTCACCTGCGTACCGGTGCGTTCGATCGCCGGATGGCGGAACTCGATAGAGAATTCGAGGCTGAAGCCTTCGTACGGATCGAGCCGCGCCCACTTGTCGCCGTCCTTCACCTCGACCGTCTTCAGCACGCGCACGAATTTCTTCGCGGCCTGCTGTTCGACGATGCCGGCCTGCTGTATCAGGTAGACGAAGGTCGATGCCGAGCCGTCCATGATGGGCAGTTCGGGCGCATCGACATCGACGAACACGTTGTCGACGCCCAGACCGGCCAGTGCCGACATCAGGTGTTCGACGGTGGAAATGGTGGCGCCTTCGCGACCGATGCAGGAGGCGAGACGGGTGTCGCCGACCGCATGCGCGTCGGCACGCAGTTCAACCGGCGGAGTCAGGTCTACACGACGGAACACGATGCCGGTATCGACCGGAGCCGGGCGCAGTTCGAGATTGACCTTGAGGCCGGAATGGAGCCCGACGCCAGTGGCGCGGACGATGGAGCGGAGGGTGCGTTGCCGGATCATGGCTGGAACGACAGCTGAAAGCGGATATTCACGATTATCTCACCTTCGCGTCATGCCCGTGTAACAGGGCGTTTCCGTCCGGTCGGGCGGGTGACCGGACGGATGCTGCGGAGGACGCTCAGTCGGCCTGCTTGCGCAGGAAGGCCGGGATGTCCAGGGTTTCTACGCCGTTGGCGCGCATGGCTTCGACCGCGGAAGAGGCGGTGCGGCCACCGCGGCCACGCATGACCGCCGGGATGTCCAGATGCGAGTAGTCGGTGCCGGTGGCGGCAGCGGGCATCGCGACATCGTCGGTACCGGTGCGGATGATGGTCATCGGCGGCTTGCTGCTCATCGCGCGCGGTGCGCCGAGGCCGGTGGCGACCACGGTAACGCGCAGACGGTCTTCCATCGAATCGTCGAACACCGTGCCGAAGATGACATGGGCGCCTTCGGCGGCGAAGGCGCGCACGGTTTCCATCGCGTCCTTCACTTCCTTCATCTTCAGCGAACGGCTGGCGGTGATATTCACCAGCACACCGCGTGCGCCGGACAGTTCGACGCCTTCGAGCAGCGGGCTTGCAACGGCCTGTTCGGCGGCGATGCGGGCGCGGTCCATGCCGGCGGCTTCGGCCGAACCCATCATGGCGCGGCCCATTTCACCCATCACGGTGCGCACGTCCTGGAAGTCGACGTTCACCAGGCCCGGAATGTTGATGATTTCGGCGATGCCGCCGACCGCGTTGCGCAGCACGTTGTCCGCAGCCTTGAAGCCATCTTCCAGGCTGGCGTCTTCGCCCAGCACTTCCATCAGCTTCTCGTTCAGCACGACGATGAGGGAATCGACGTGGCGGGCGAGTTCATCGATGCCGGATTCGGCAGCGCGCATGCGGTTTTCGTAGTCGAAGGGCTTGGTCACGACGGCGACGGTCAGGATGCCCATCTCCTTGGCGACCTCGGCGACGATGGGCGCTGCACCGGTGCCGGTGCCGCCGCCCATGCCGGCGGTGATGAACACCATTTCGGCGCCGCGCATCTGGTCGGCGAGGTGTTCGCGGTATTCCTCTGCGGCGGTGCGGCCCACTTCCGGCTTGGCGCCGGCGCCACGGCCGTTCTTGCCGAGCTGGATCTTGACCGGGGCGAGATTGCGGTTCAGTGCCATGCCGTCGGTGTTGGCGGCGATGAATTCCACGCCATGCACACCTTCACGGATCATGTGATCGACTGCATTGCCACCGGCTCCACCGACGCCGATCACCTTGATCACAGCGCCCACCGGCTCCTTGTCGAGAATCTCGAACATTACCCGCCCTCCTGTTTTCCACGAACGCCTCGGGGCCGGAAGACCCCTTTGGCTACAAATCACGCGCTACCACTAGATTTAGTGATCGCGCGCAAGTATACGACTAAACTTAGTGCAACGCATGCCGTTGATGCTGTTTGCGTCCCGAATTTCAGAAATTTCTTTCGAACCACGACCGCATGTTGGCGAGCACCTGACGGACGTTGCGTGTTTCGCGCGCAACCTGGCCCCGGCGGCGCTGTGCGGCGCCTTCCATGATCAGGCCGATCGAGGTGGCGTAACGCGGGTGACGCACCACATCAGAGAGGTTGCCGCTGTAGTCGGGCAGGCCCACGCGCGAGGGCAGGTGGAACACGTCTTCTGCCAGATCGGCCATGCCGCGCATGATGGCGCTGCCGCCGGTCAGCACCACACCGGACGACAGCAGTTCCTCGTAGCCGCTGCGGCGCAGTTCGGCCTGCACCAGTTCGAACAGTTCGGACACGCGCGGCTCGATCACGTCGGCCAGCGCCTGACGTGACATGCGGCGCGGACCGCGATCGCCGATGCCCGGCACTTCGATCATGTCTTCGGCGTCGGCCAGCGCCGACATCGCCACGCCGTAGCGCAGCTTGATGTCTTCCGCCTCGGCGGTCGGCGTGCGCAGCGCCATCGCGATGTCGTTTGTGATCTGGTCACCGGCGATCGGGATGACCGCGGTGTGACGGATCGCGCCCTGGGTGAAGATGGCGATGTCGGTGGTGCCGCCGCCGATGTCGATCAGGCAGACGCCCAGATCCTTCTCGTCCTCGGACAGCGTGGCCTGGCTGGAGGCCAGCGGCTGCAGCACCAGGTCGACCACTTCAAGGCCGCAGCGGCGCACGCACTTGATGATGTTCTGCGCCGCCGACACCGCGCCGGTCACGATGTGCACCCGCACTTCCAGCCGCTTGCCGCTCATGCCTATCGGCTCGCGCACGCCGTCCTGGCCGTCAATGATGAATTCCTGGGTCAGCGTATGCAGGATTTCCTGGTCGGCCGGAATGGGCATGGCGCGCGCGGTTTCGACCACGCGTTCCAGGTCGAGCCGGGTGACTTCCTTGTCCTTGATCGCGACCACGCCGTTCGAGTTGAAGCTGCGGATGTGGCTGCCGGCGATGCCGGTGAACACTTCGCGCACCTTGCAGTTGGCCATCAGCTCGACTTCCTGGATCACGCGGGAGATCGAGTCCACGGTGGCGTCGATATTGACCACCACGCCCTTCTTCAGACCCTGCGACTCCTGCGCCGCGAGGCCGAGGATGTCGAGCCTGCCCTCGGGCGTGAGCTGGGCGACGACCGCGGAAATCTTTGACGTGCCGATGTCGAGGCCGACGATGAGGTCCTTGCTGTCTCTGGTCATGGTTTGTCCTGGTGTTCAGTGCTGCTCATGCGTATTGCGTAGCCGTTGGGGTAGCGGAGGTCGGCGTAGATCACCTTCTGCACGCCGCGCCGCATCACTTCCGGCTGGGTATTCACGTAGCGGGCGAGACGCCCGGTAATCGGCTGCTTGTCGTCTTCGCGACCCAGTTCCAGCCGGGTGCCGTCGTCCAGCACCAGCTGCCAGGCTTCGCGGCGCGACAGCACCAGCTTCTGGATCTGTCGGCCGGTGGGCGCGAGCAGATCGCTCCATTCGAGCTGGCGCGACAGCATGGTGGCGGCGCTTTCGTCCGGCCCGACAAACAGCGGCAGTGCGCCCTGGTGATCGGCGGGGAACAGTTCGCCCTGTGCATTCACCATGCGCGCCGGCGCGTTTTCCGGTGCCCACCAGCGCGCCACCGCGACGTGCTCTTCCAGTTCGATCTCGAGCGAGCCGGGCCACACCCGACGTACCGTGGCGTGGCGCACCCAGGGCAGGCTTTCGAAAACTGTGCGGGCACGTTCGATATCGGTGGTCAGGAAACTGCCGGTCACCGCGCGGCGTGCGGCGTCCTCGATCTGGGCGCTGCTCAGGTTGGCCGGTGCATGGGTCAGCGTGATGGCCTGCAGCGGGAGCACCGGCATCCGGGTAAACAGAATGACCAGTGCGTAGCCGATGGCCGCACTCGCCAGCAGCAGGATGGCGTCGGCGATCATGTTCAGCGCGCGCGGGCTGTCCCACAGGCCGTCTTCGCGGCGCTGCGGTGCCTTCTTGCGGGCTGAGGGGCGTTTAGCCAAGGCGGGCCGACTCCAGGATGCGCAGGCACAGTTCGCCGAACTCGATGCCGACCGCGCGTGCGGCCATCGGCACCAGCGAGTGCGAAGTCATGCCGGGCGAGGTGTTGATTTCCAGCAGCCACGGCCGGCCAGCGTCGTCCAGCATCAGGTCTGCGCGGCCCCAGCCACGACAGTCGATCAGGCGCGCGGCGCGCATGACCAGTTCCTGTATCTCCTGTTCGAGGTCTGCGTCCAGACCGCTCGGGCAGTGGTACTTCACATCGTCGGTGAAGTACTTGTTCTGGTAGTCGTAGTTGCCCTGGGGCGCTTCGATGCGGATCAGCGGCAGCGCCATGTCGCCGAGGAAGGGCGCGGTCAGTTCGCGGCCGGCGATGAACTGTTCGGCCAGCACCAGCGGATCGCAGCGGGCGGCCTTTTCGTAGGCGGCCGCCAGGTCTTCCGCGCGGGTGACCTTGGTAGCGCCCACGCTCGATCCTTCGCGTGCCGGCTTCACGAACAGCGGCAGGCCGAGATCCGTTGCCACGGCGGCAAAATCGCTGCCGGCGTGCAGCAGCCTGTAGCGCGGCGTCGGCAGGCCGGCGGACAGCCAGACCATCTTGGTGCGCCACTTGTCCATGCCGATTGCCGACGCCATCACGCCGCTGCCGGTGTAGGGAATGCCCATGCATTCGAGCGCGCCCTGCAGCGTGCCGTCTTCGCCGCCGCGGCCGTGCAGCGCGATGAAGGCGCGGTCGTAGCCGTCGCGCTTCAGCTCCCACAGATCGCGTTCGGCCGGATCGAAGGCGTGGGCATCGACGCCCTGTTCCTTCAGCGCGGCGAGCACCGCGCTGCCGGACATGATGGAAATTTCGCGTTCGGCGGAGGCGCCGCCGAACAGCACGGCAACCTTGCCGAGTGCGGCGGTATCGTGGGTACTCATTTCTGGATGTCCTGTGCGAATTTGGAGGGCAGCTGTCCGATGGAACCTGCGCCCATGCCGACCACCACGTCGCCGTCGCGTACCGTGTCGAGCAGGGTCTGCGGCAGTTCGTTGATGTCTTCGACGAACACCGGTTCAACCTTGCCGGCCACGCGCAGCGCACGGGCCAGAGCACGGCCGTCGGCCGCGACGATGGGGGATTCGCCGGCGGCATACACCTCGGTCAGTACCACCGCGTCGGCGCCCGACAGCACGCGTACGAAGTCCTCGAAACAGTCGCGGGTGCGGGTGTAGCGGTGCGGCTGGAAGGCCAGCACGATGCGGCGGCCGGGATAGGCGCCGCGTGCGGCTTCGAGCGTGGCGGCCATTTCGACCGGGTGATGGCCGTAGTCGTCGACCAGCGTGAAACTGCCGCCGGATGGCAGCGTGACTTCGCCGTGCCGGGTGAAACGGCGGCCCACGCCCTTGAATTCGGCCAGCGCGCGCACGATGGCGTCGTCCGGCACGCCGACTTCGTTGGCCACCGCGATCGCGGCCAGTGCGTTGCGTACGTTGTGCAGGCCGGGCAGGTTGAGCTCGACCGGGATGCGGGTGGTGGTGCCGTTTACGCGCACCGCGTCGAAGATCATGCGCGGGCCGTCGGCCCGCACGTTTTCGGCGCGCACCTGGGCATCGGCGTTCAGGCCGTAGCGGATGATCTGCTTCGGTACCTGCGGCATGATTTCGCGCACATTGGCGTCGTCGGTACACAGCACCGCCACGCCGTAGAAGGGCAGACGGTTCAGGAAGTCGACGAAGGCCTGCTTGAGCCTGCCGAAGTCGTGGCCATAGGTGTCCATGTGGTCGGCGTCGATATTGGTCACCACCGACACCACCGGCGACAGGAAGAGGAAGGACGCGTCCGACTCGTCCGCTTCCGCCACCAGGAATTCGCCACTGCCCAGCCGCGCGTTGGCACCGGCCGAATTGAGCCGGCCGCCGATCACGAAGGTCGGGTCCAGCCCGCCTTCGGCCAGGCAGCTGGCGATCAGCGAGGTGGTGGTGGTCTTGCCGTGGGTGCCGGCCACTGCGACGCCCTGCTTGATGCGCATCAGTTCGGCCAGCATCTGGGCACGCGGCACGACGGGGATGCGCCGTTCGCGCGCACGCACCACTTCCGGGTTGTCTGCGCTGACCGCAGTCGACGTGACCACCGCGTCGGCGTCGGCGATGTTGTCGGCGCTGTGGCCCTGCACCACGCGCGCGCCGAGTGCGGCTAGCCGGCGGGTGACCGCGTTGTCCGCGAGATCGGAGCCGCTGACCGCGTAGCCCTGGTTCAACAGCACTTCGGCGATGCCGCTCATGCCGGCGCCGCCGATACCGATGAAATGGATGTGGCTGATCTTGTGCTTCATATCTGTTTTCCTCGCGCGAGAGCTGCGCAGATGTCGGCCACTTCGGCGGTTGCGCCGGGGCGGGCCAGCGCACGGGCACGCTGTGCCATGTCGAGCAGGCGGGTGCGGTCGAGCGAGCGGATGAGGGTGGCCAGCGCGTCGGCGTTCAGCGAGGGCTGAGGCATCAGCACCGCAGCGCCGGCGTCGGACAGGAAGCGCGCGTTGCCGGTCTGGTGATCGTCGACCGCGTGCGGCAGCGGCACCAGCACCGAGGCGACGCCGGCAGCGGCCAGTTCGGCCACGGTGAGCGCGCCGGCACGGCAGATGACCAGATCGGCCTGCGCATAGGCGCCAGCCATGTCCTGGATGAAAGGCTGCAGCGTGCCGTCTACGCCGGCGGCGGCATACGCTGTCTGCAGCGCCGGCATATTGCGTTCGCCGGCCTGATGAATCACCTGCGGGCGCTCGCCTTCGGGAATCTTCGCCAGGGCCTGCGGCACCGTGTCGTTCAGCACCTGCGCGCCCAGGCTGCCGCCGACCACCAGAATGCGCAGCGGGCCGCTGCGACCGGCGCTGCGTGCAGCCGGGTCCGGCAGTGCCGCGATGTCGGCGCGTACCGGGTTGCCGGTCCAGTGCGCCTTCGGCAGCGCGTCGGGGAAGCCGCCGAGTACCCGGTCGGCGACGCCGGCCAGCACGCGATTGGCCAGCCCGGCGATCGAATTCTGTTCGTGCAGCACCAGCGGCGTGCCGCGCAGCGCGGCCATCATGCCGCCGGGGAAGGTGACGTAACCGCCCAGGCCCAGCACCACGTCCGGCTTGACCCGGCCGAGCACGCCCAGCGCCTGCCAGAATCCGCGCATCAGATTGAGCGGCAGCAGGAGCTTGCGCAGCAGCCCCTTGCCACGCAGTGCGCCGAAGCGGATGGACTGCAGTTCGTAGCCACGCGGCGGCACGATGCGGGCTTCCATGCCCTGGTCGTTGCCCAGCCAGACGATGTGCCAGCCGCGCGTGCGCAGCTCGTCGGCCACCGCCAGTCCCGGGTAGATGTGACCGCCGGTGCCGCCGGCCATGATGAGCGCAGTGCTCACCGGCGGTTCTCCCAGTCGATGCGCAGGATGATGGCGAGCGCGATGCAATTGACCAGGATGCCGGAGCCGCCGTAGCTCATCAGCGGCAGCGTGAGGCCCTTGGTCGGCAGGATGCCCACGTTCACGCCCATATTGATGAAGGCCTGCACGCCGAACCAGATGCCTACGCCTTGCGCGACCAGACCGGCATAGGCGCGCTCCAGCAGCAGCGCGCGACGGCCGATGGCGAAGCAGCGGTGCACCACCAGCGCGAACAGGCCGATCACGCTGGCTACGCCGAACAGGCCCAGTTCCTCGCCGATCACCGCGAGCAGGAAATCGGTGTGCGCTTCAGGCAGGTAAAGCAGCTTTTCCACGCTGCCGCCGAGGCCGACGCCGAACCATTCGCCGCGGCCGAAGGCGATCAGCGAATGGGTGAGCTGGTAGCCCTTGCCCAGCGGATCGTTGTTGAACGGGTCGAGGAAGGCGATGAAGCGCCCCCAGCGCAGTTCGTTGAATCGGATGATGACCGCGAAGCCAGCCAGCGCGACCACACCCAGCGAGAAGAACAGCTTGCCGTTGATGCCGCCGAGGAAAAGCATGCCGAAGGCGATCAGCACGATGACCACGAAAGCGCCGTAGTCCGGCTCGGCCACCAGCAGCGCGCCGACGAACAGGATGACCAGCGCCATCGGCACGAAGGCGCGACGGAAGGAGTGCATTTCAGGCAGCCGGCGCACGATGTAGCTGGCCGCGTACAGCACGGTGAACAGCTTCACCAGTTCGGACGGCTGAAGGTTCACCGGACCGAGGTTGATCCAGCGGCGCGAGTTGTTCACCACCGAGCCGATGCCCGGTATCAGCACCAGCAGCAGCAGCACGATGCCGCCGAGAAACAGCCACATCGACCACGCCTGCCAGGTGCGCACCGGCACCTGAAAGGCCATCAGGCCGGCGACGCCGCCGATGGCGAGAAACACCGCCTGGCGGATCAGGAAGAACTCCTGCCGGTTGCCGGTGAAGCGGCTCATGTCGGCCACCGCAATCGATGCGGAGTACACCATCACGACGCCAATAAGCAGCAGGGCGACCGCCGGCCACAGCAGCCAGGGATCGAGTTCCGCAGTCTTGGCGGAATCGCCGAAACGCGGGGAGTCGAGACGCATGCTGCCACTCATGGGCGCACTCCTTCGGTGGCAATACGCCGTGCCTCGGCGATGAACACGTCGGCGCGGTGAGCATAGTTGCGGAACATGTCCAGGCTGGCGCAGGCCGGCGACAGCAGCACTGCGTCGCCCGGCTGTGCGGCGGCAAAGGCGGCGCGGGTGGCGTCTTCCAGCGTGGCACAGCTCTGGTGGCTGACGCCGTGTGCCGACAGCACTTCGGCGATGGCCGGCGCGTCGCGGCCGATCAGCGCACAGAAGCGCGCGTGACGCGAACATACCGGGCCGAGCGGCGCGAAGTCCTGCCCCTTGCCGTCGCCGCCGAGGATGAGAGCGAGCGGCCGGCCAAGGCCTTCGATGGCCGCCACCGTGGCGCCGACATTGGTGCCCTTGGAATCGTCGATGAAACGGACGCCGGCGTGTTCCAGCACGGTTTCGACCCGGTGCGGCAGGCCGGCGAAATCGCGCAGCGCCGCAATGCAGCGGTCCTGCGGCAGGCCGACCGCTTCGCACAGCGCCAGTGCGGCGAGCGCGTTGTGGGCGTTGTGCCGGCCGGCCAGTTTCATGTCGTCCAGCGCCAGCAGGGGCTGGCCGCCGCGCATCAGATGAATGCGGCCATCGACCGTGTGCAGACCGTAGTCATCGCCCGACGGCGCGTCGTCGCCGAAGCGGATCACGCGCGTGCCGTCCCGGCGCATTGCGCTTACCCAGCGGTCGTCGCGGTTCAGCACCTGTACCGTGTGCGTGCCGAAAATGCGCGCTTTTTCGGCTGCATAGGCCGGCATGCCGCCCGGGTGGCGGTCCAGGTGGTCCTGGGTCACATTGAGTACGGTGGCCGCATCGGCGTCCAGCGTGTCGGTGGTTTCGAGCTGGAAGCTGGACAGTTCCAGCACCCAGGCATCGGGTACGCGGCCCTCGTCGAGTACGCGCATCAGTGCGTCGAGCGCAGCGGGCGAAATGTTGCCCGCCACTTCGGTGCTCAGACCGCAGGCGCGGCACAGCGCGCCGGTCAGCGTGGTGGTGGTGGTCTTGCCATTGGTGCCGGTGATGGCGATCACCTTCGTGCGTTCGCGCCAGCCCAGATCGCGCAGCGCGCGTGCGAACAGTTCGATCTCGCCCACCACCTCGATGCCGCGGCGTTTCGCTTCCTGCACCAGCGGCTCGTGCGGCGCGAGGCCCGGTGACAGCGCGAGCAGCGCGACGCCGTCCAGCAGGCTGTCGTCGAACTGACCGCAGCGCAGTTCGGCCGCCGGAATGTCGCGCGCCAGCGCGTCCAGCCCCGGCGGCGCCACGCGGCTGTCCGCCACGCGCAGCACCGCGCCCTGACGCCCGCACCAGCGGGCCATCGCCAGGCCGGATTCGCCGAGGCCAAGAACGAGGACGTGGGTGCTGAGGAGACTCACTTCCGCTCCTCCACCGCGCCGTCCGCCGGGCCGCCCCAAGGACGAGCGCAGCCCCCTCGGGGGGCAGCGAACGAAGTGAGCGTGGGGGACACCGCGCCGTCCGCCGGGCCGCCCCAAGGACGAGCGCAGCCCCCTCGGGGGGCAGCGAACGAAGTGAGCGTGGGGGCCGTCACTCCCAGGCCGGATTCGCCGAGGCCGAGGACGAGGACGTGGGTTCCGAGGAGGCTCATCAGCGCAGCTTCAGCGTCGACAGGCCGAACAGCACCAGCATCAGCGTGATGATCCAGAAGCGCACCACCACCTGGGTTTCCTTCCAGCCGCCCAGTTCGTAGTGGTGGTGCAGCGGCGCCATGCGGAAGATGCGCTTGCCGCCGGACCACTTGAAATAGAGCACCTGGATCATGACCGACAGCGTTTCGGCGACGAACAGGCCGCCCATGATGAACAGCACGATTTCCTGCCGGACCACCACGGCGACGGTGCCGAGCGCGGCGCCCAGCGCCAGCGCGCCGACGTCGCCCATGAATACTTCCGCCGGATAGGCGTTGAACCAAAGGAAGCCGAGGCCGGCGCCGCACAGCGCGCCGCAGAAGATGGCCAGTTCGCCGGCGCCCGGGATGAAGGGCACACCGAGATAGCGCGAGAACACTGCGTTGCCGGCGACGTAGGCGAAGATGGCCAGCGCGCCGCTCACCATCACGGCCGGCATGGTGGCCAGGCCGTCGAGGCCGTCGGTCAGGTTGACCGCGTGGCTGGTGCCGACGATGACGAAATAGGTGAGCACCATGAAGCCGATGGCGCCCAGCGGGTAGGCCACGGTCTTGAAGAAGGGCACGATCAGTTCGAGCTGGGCCGGCTCCTGCGCGGTCAGGCCGAGGTAGACCGCGGCACCGGCGGCGAACACCGAGGACCAGAAGAATTTCGGCTTCGCCGGCAGACCCTTCGGGTTGCGATGCACTACCTTGCGCCAGTCATCCACCCAGCCCACCGCGCCGAAACCCAGCGTGACGATGAGCACCACCCAGACGTAGCGGTTGGACAGGTCGGCCCACAGCAGTGTGGTGACGCCGAGCGCGATCAGGATGAGGGCGCCGCCCATGGTGGGCGTGCCGGCCTTGGTCAGGTGCGACTTCGGGCCGTCGTCGCGCACCGCCTGACCGATCTTGTACTCGGTCAGCTTGCGGATGAGCATGGGGCCGAACATCCAGCAGATGGCCAGCGAACTCATCATCGCCAGCACCGCCCGCAGCGTGATGTAGTTCAGCACATTGAAGGCGCGGATGTCCTGCGCCAGCCAGCGGGCAAGTTCAAGAAGCATGGGTGTCGTGTCCGGAGTGTGCGATCAGCGCGTCGGCGACGCGCTCCATGCGCATGAAGCGCGAGCCCTTCACCAGCACCGTGGTGGAGGCGTCGAGCTGCGGGCGCAGAACGTCGGCGATGGCCGCGTGATCGGGGTAGTGGAGGGCGCCGCTGCCGAAGGCGGCGACCGCCGCGCGTGCGGCCTCGCCGGTGGCGAGCAGCGCGTCGATGCCGCGTTCGAGCGCGTAGGCGCCGGCTTCGCGGTGGAATTCAGGGCCCTGGTCGCCGACTTCGCCCATGTCGCCCAGCACCAGGATGCGGCGGCCAGATGCGGATGCCAGCACGTCGATGGCGGCGCGCACCGAATCCGGATTGGCGTTGTAGGTATCGTCGATCACGACGCTGCCAGCCAGGCCAGCGCGCACCTGCTGGCGACCCTTGACGCCTTCGAAGCGGCTCAGCGCCCACACGACGGCGGCCATGTCGGCGCCGGCGGCGAGTGCGGCCGTGGCGGCGCACAGCGCGTTGCGGGCGTTGTGCAGGCCGGGCACGCGCAGCGTGATGCGCGCGGTGCCGAAGGCGCCGCGCAGGTCGAGACGGTAGCCCAGCCCTTCGGACGTGGTGTCTGCGACCACTTCGGCCGCGTGGCCGAGGCTGAAGCGCAGTACCTTGCGGCCGGCGTTGCGGCCGCACCAGTAATCGGCGAACTCGTCGTCGCCATTGACCACGGCGATGCCGTCGCCGCCGAGCGCGTCGAACACGTCGCCGTTCTCGCGCGCGACTTCGGCCACGCTGTTCATGAATTCGAGGTGTTCGCGCTGGGCATTGTTCACCAGCGCCACGGTTGGTTTCGCCATGCCGGCCAGCCAGGCGATTTCGCCCGGATGGTTCATGCCCATCTCGATCACCGCCATGCGGTGCGTGTCGCGCAGGCCGAACAGCATCAGCGGCACGCCGATGTCGTTGTTCAGGTTGCCGCGCGTGGCCAGTACCGCGCTGTCCGGCTGCCAGCCGACGCTGGCGGCGTGGGCACGCAGGATGGCGGCGATCATTTCCTTGACCGTGGTCTTGCCGTTGCTGCCGGTGACGCCGATCAGCGGCAGCGTGAAGCGGCTGCGCCAGGCGCGCGCGATGTCGCCCAGCGCGATGCGGGTGTCGGCGACGCGGATCAGCGTGCCGACGGCGTGCGCGCAGTCGTGGGCGATGAGCGCGACCGAGGCGCCAGCCGCCTGCACGTCGGCGATGAAGTCATGCGCATCGAAGCGCTCGCCACGCAGCGCGACGAACAGGTCGCCGGCCTTCACCGCGCGACTGTCGGTCGAGAAACCGCAGATGTCGACATCCGGCCCGCTCAGCGTGCCGCCGCACGCTGCGGCGATGTCCGAAGCTGTCCACAGCGCGTTCATTGCACGCCTCCGCGGGCGGCGAGTGCGGCGGCGGCCTGATCGGCGTCCGACCACGGCGTGCGTACACCGGCCACCTCCTGATAGGGCTCGTGTCCCTTGCCGGCGATCAGCACCACGTCACGCGGATCTGCGCCGGTTACAGCGGCGCGGATGGCGATCCCGCGGTCCCGTTCGCGCTGCACGTCGGCACAGGCGGGCAGGCCGGCGGCGATGTCTTCGAGGATGGCGTCCGGTTCTTCGCCGCGCGGGTTGTCCGAAGTGATCCAGGTGCGCGTGGCGTGTTCGTAGGCGACCGCACCCATCAGCGGCCGCTTGCCCGGGTCGCGGTCGCCGCCGCAGCCGAATACGCACAGAAGGCGTCCGCCGCGCGCCGCCGCCACCGGCTGCAGCGCGCGCAGCGCCTGCTCCAGCGCGTCAGGCGTGTGGGCGTAATCGACCACCACCAGCGGTTCGCCGCGACCACCGAGGCGCTGCATGCGACCGGGCGGCGGCACCAGCGTGCCGGCCACGCGCGCGGCGTCGGCCAGCGTAATGCCGGCATGCAGCAGGCAGCCTGTGACTGCCAGCAGGTTCTGCACGTTGAAACGGCCGACCAGGGCCGCGTCCACCTTCGCACATTCGTCGCCGCGTTCGATGTCGAAGTGCAGGCCGTGTGCCGGATCGACGTTGCGGGCGCGCAGACCGGTCACGCCCGGCGGCAGGTCGGCGTCCAGTGCGCAGCCGGTCACCGGCAGGCGGGCCGCAGTGACGGTGGCGAGCATGCGGCCGAAGGCGTCGTCGGTATTGATCACTGCGGCCTGCAGGCCCGGGTGGGAGAACAGCGCGGCCTTGGCGGCGCCGTAATGCTGCATGTCCGGGTGGTAGTCGAGGTGGTCGCGGGTGAGGTTGGTGAAGGCCGCGGTGTGGATGCGCACGCCGTCGATGCGACCCTGGTCCAGGCCGATCGACGAAACCTCCATCGCGCAGGCGGTGGCGCCGGCAGCGCGCAGGTCGGCCAGCGTCTGATGCACGCTCACCACATCCGGCGTGGTGTTGGCGGATTCGGCGAGCTGGCCCGGCAGGCCGCAGCCCAGCGTGCCGATCACGCCGCAGCGGGTGCCGAGCGTGCCCATCGCCTGGGCGATCCACTGACTGACCGAGGTTTTGCCATTGGTACCGGTGACGCCGATCACGTGCAGCGCGGCCGACGGGTGGTCGAGCAGTGCGTCCGCCAGCGCGCCGGCATGGGCATGCAGATCGGCGACCTCGATCACCGGCACCGCCGCGCCTGCAGGTGCGCCGCCGGCTTCGCACAGCACCGCGCAGGCACCGGCCGCGATGGCGGCGTCGATGAAGCGGCGACCGTCGGTGCGCTGACCGGGCAGCGCGAAAAACAGGTCGCCTGGCTGTACACGGCGCGAATCCGCACGCACCGCGCGCGGCGCGATGCTCTGGCGGGCCAGCGTCTCGCGTACGCGGGCCACGGTCTGTCCGGCGTCGGCGGCGCTCACCAGCCCTCCTTGCCGGTGACCGAATTCTTCGCCATCTGCAGCACGGGTACCGGCGCATCCGGCGGTACGCCGGTGGCGCGCAGCGTGGCATTCATGATGTCGGAGAACACCGGGGCGGCGACCTGGCCGCCGTAATGCACGCCGTTCGACGGCTCGTCGATCATCACCGCGACGATGTAGCGCGGGTCGGACACCGGCGCGAAGCCGACGAAGGAAGCGATGTACTTGTTCGCGTAGGCGCCGCCTTCGAGCTTGTGTGCGGTACCGGTCTTGCCGGCTACGCGGTAGCCGGGAATCTGTGCCTTGGGCGCAGTGCCGCCGGGGCCGGCCGCCATTTCGAGCATGCGACGCACTTCGCGTGCGGTCTGTGCCGAGAACACCTGCATGCCGTTGACCTGGGGCGCGTCGACCCGCGTGAGCGACAGCGGAATCAGGTCGCCGTCGCGCGCGAACACCATGTAGGCGCGCGCCATCTGCATCAGCGTGACCGACATGCCGTGGCCGTAGGACATGGTGGCCTGTTCCACCGGCTTCCAGCTCGCGGCCGGACGCAGGCGGCCGCCGGCCTCGCCCGGGAAGCCCAGGCGCAGCGGCGAGCCGAAACCCATCTGGTCATACACATGCCACATGTCCGACGGCTTGAAGGTGCCGGCGATCTTGGCCACACCGACGTTGGACGACTTCTGGATCACCTCGGCCAGCGACAGCGTGCCGTGCGAGTGCGCGTCGCCGATCGACGCCCGGCCGAAGAACAGCTTGCCGGCGCAGTCCACCGGCGTGTCGAAGGTGTAGCGACCACTTTCCAGCGCCATCGCCGCGATGATGGGCTTGATGGTCGAGCCCGGCTCGTAGGTGTCGGTGAAGGCGCGATTGCGCAGCGGCGGGCCGCTCAGCTGATCGCGGTTGTTCGGGTTGTAAGTGGGCCAGTTGGCCAGTGCCAGCACTTCGCCGGTGCGGGTGTCCAGCACCACAGCGCTGCCGGCACGTGCCTTGTGATCGGTCACCGCCTGCTTGAGCTTGCTGTGCACCAGGAACTGCAGACGTGCGTCGATGGCGAGGCGTACGTCGCCGCCGTCGCGCGGCGGGGCCAGCACCTCGATGTCCTCGACCACGTTGCGGCGGGCGTCGGTGATGACGCGGCGCTGGCCGACCTGGCCGGTCAGCGGCCGGTTCATCGCCAGTTCGATGCCTTCCAGCCCGTTGTCGTCCATGCCGGTGAAACCGACCACGTGCGCACTTACTTCGCCGTGCGGGTAGTAGCGGCGGTACTCCGGTTCGGCGCGGATGCCCGGCAGCTTGAGGGCCAGGATCTGCTTGGCGATTTCAGGCTGCACCTGGCGTTTCAGATAGCTGCGACCGCGGTTTTCCGGAATCTTGCGGGCGATTTCGCGGTGGTCCATGCCCAGCAGTTCGGCCAGCTGACGGATCTGCGCCGGCGACAGCTTTTCGGCACCGATGTCTTTCGGATTGGCCTTGGCATCGCTCCGGGTCGGGCGCGACTCGGCGACGATGGCCGACACCTGGGTGCTCATCGCGAGCACCTGCTCGTTGCGGTCGAGCACCCGGCCGCGTGAGGCCGGCGTCGGCAGCACGCGCGAGAAGCGCTCTTCGCCCTTGCGCTGATAGAACTCGTCATTGACCACCTGCAGCCAGAAGGCGCGGGCCACCAGGCCGCCGAACAGCGCCATCATGACGATGAGCATCAGGCGGGCGCGCCAGGCGGGCAGCAGTTCGGCGAGCAGCGGGTTGTGGGCGAACTTCATTGTCCGGCCTCGGTGGAGTCGATCACGATGATGCGGTTGGGGTCGGGCGCACGCATGCGCAGCTTGGTTTCCGCCAGATCGGAAATCCGGGCATGCGCGGCCAGCGCTCCTTGCTCGATCTGCAGCTGGCCCCACTCGGTTTCGAGCACCCGCATGCGGGTGAGCTCACGTTCGAGTTCGGTGTGCAGCGCGCGCGAGCGGTGCTGCGACGACACCATGGACACCGCGCTGATAACCAGTGCGGCGATCAGGAGCAGATTCAGGCGCAGCACGTCAGGCCACCTTTTCCGCGACCCGCAGCGTGGCGCTGCGCGCCCGCGGGTTGCGGGCCAGTTCGTCGTCGCCGGCACGGACGCGGCCGATCAGCTTCATCTTCGGCTGCGGCAGCTGGTCGGCGCGCAGCGGCAGATTGCGCGGCGGCTGCGGTGGCGAAGCCTGGTCAGCCATGAAGCGCTTGACCATGCGGTCTTCCAGCGAGTGGAAGGAAATGACCGCCAGCCGCCCGCCGGGCTTCAGGGCCGCCAGTGCCTGCGGCAGCACTAGCGACAGCTCTTCAAGCTCCTGATTGATGAAAATCCGTAGAGCTTGAAAGCTGCGCGTCGCCGGATGCTGGCCCGCCTCGCGCGTGCGGACAGCGGACGCCACGATCGCGGCAAGCTGGGTTGTGCTGTCGACAGGCCGCTCGCTCCGAGCAGCAACAATCGCCTTTGCAATCGCTGAAGCAAACCGTTCTTCGCCATAGTCCCTGATGACCTCCCTGATGTGCGCTTCTTCGGCGCGTGCAAGCCACTGCGCCACCGTTTCACCCCGGCTGGTGTCCATGCGCATGTCCAGCGGTGCGTCCTGCCTGAAACTCATGCCGCGTGCCGCCTCGTCCAGCTGGGGCGAGGACACGCCGATGTCGAGCAGCACGCCATCCACGTCGTGCACGCCCAGTTGTTCGAGTACTGCCCCCATTTCCGCGAAGCGCGCGTGCACCAGCGTGAAGCGGGGGTCGGTGATGGCCTGACCGGCGGCGATCGCCGTCGGGTCGCGGTCGAGCGCGATCAGCCGCCCGTTCGGGCCCAGCCGTTCGAGCAGTGCGCGGCTGTGCCCGCCGCGACCGAAGGTGCCGTCCACGTAGACGCCCTCCGGGCGCACCGCCAGCGCATCCAGCGCTTCGGTGAGCAGAACCGGGATATGTGTCATGTCAGGCCCGCCCGGATGTCGGCTGTCGTGGGGCCGCGGTGCCGCGCAACGCAGTGCGGGACGACCACGCATCGACGGTCCGGTGCGCAGGGAAGGCGTGCAGGGCAGCCATCTTCAGAACCTGAACGAACCGGTGACTTCGGACGGCAGCGGCACCGCGCCTTCGCGAGCGTCGCGGGCGGCGGCTTCGGCGTTCCAGCGTGTTTCGTCCCACAACTCGAAACGGTTGCCGCGGCCGACCAGCATGACGCCTTTGGTCAGACCGGCGCGTTCGCGCAGATCGGCGCCGAGCAGCAGGCGGCCGGCGCGATCGATGGTTTCGTCGCGCGCATTGGCGGTGAAGCTGAGCTTGAAATCGTTGCTGGCCTGGTCGAGATCCGGCAGCTGGTCAAGACGGGCCAGCAGCGCTTCGAACTCGGGCAGCGGGTAGAGCAGGATGTGTTCGCGGGTGCGGGCGGTCATGACGACTTCGCCCTCGCACATGTCCATCAGCTTTTTGCGCGGACGAGCAGGGATGACGATGCGGTGCTTGTCATCCATGGTGAGTCGTGTCGTCCCGTAGAACATGCGCGTGCCCGGAAAGGCCTGGTCAGGAGCGGCGGACTGGAGCGGCGGTCAGAATCGTCTTTCCCACAATCACTCCACTTTTTATCCAATATTGCTCCACTTTAGCCATCGGCCGGCCCCCGGTCAATAGCCGTAACGCTGCAAATTCATTGCTGCAACAAGGACTTAGATGCGAATTTCGTCACGTATTGAAAATAAAAACCCTTTGTTTTTAATGGGATAGAAAATGAACTGAATGTGGGGTGTGAACAGAAGTGCGCGCCATGCGGCGGCGTGGCGCGAAGTGGGTGAAAGTGGAGCGCTTGTGCTGCGGAGGGGATGAAACGTGGGCGGTGCGGCGGGTCAGCGCCGTCAGGTCATCCGGCAGGGAGTGGAAGTCCGCCTGTAAGCCGGGTTCTGTTGTGCGCGAACGCACCGGCAACCATTCATCTGGGCGGCGTGTTGCCACGCCGCTCGAGCAGCCTACCCGGAAGCGACACGAGCCGCGTCATGGCTTCCCTATTTGGCCTTGCCCCGGATGGGGTTTTGCATGCCGCACGTGTTGCCACGTACGCGGTGGGCTCTTACCCGGCGTTGCCGCCCGCCCGAAGGCGCACCATTTCAACCTTGCCTGATCCTTGCGGCCATCGGCGGTATGTTTTCTGTTCCACTTTCCGTCGCCTTGGGCCGCGCTTTCGCGCGGCTTGCTGCGCCCGGCCGTTAGCCGGCATCCTGCTCTGCGGGGCCCGGACTTTCCTCCGCGCTTGCGCGCCGCGGTTGCCCGGCGGACTTCCGGCGTGGATTGTACCCCGCTCCGGACTCAAGAACCGGCCGCGCCGGCCGTTCAACCGGGATCGCCTTCCGTCCGCTTTCCCACGTCTTCCGCATGAATTCCGTTGTCCGGCTCGGTCGTCATTTCGCGCTGCACTGGCTGGCATGGCTGATGTCCGCTCTCGGGCTGGCTTTGCTGGTAGCCGATTTCGGCACGCTGTTCGGCGACACGCTGCACGAACGGGTGTCACGCACGGGCATCGCGCTGCAGCTGGTGCCGGTGCTGCTGCTGGGCGTGGTGCTGTGCGCGGTCGGCATCGCGCTCGACCGTGCGCGGCTGGATCTGGAGCGCGCACGGGCCGAACTCGAACGCGCCCAACTGCTGGGTCGCACCGGTACCTGGGCGCACGCGGACGGCCGTTTCGAATGGTCGCCGCGTGCGTTGTCCATCCTCGGCCTGCCGGCGGACGCGGCGTCCGATTTCGCCGCGCTGCTCGCTCATGTGGCGCCGGAAGACCGTGCCCGGCTGGAGCGCGCCTGGCGCACCGCGAATGCCGGCGCCCGCCACCGGGCGGAATTCAGCATGAACGACGGCGAGGGCGGGCAGCGCCGCCTGCTGTTCGAAGGCAGGCTGGAACAGATCGGTGACAGCGGTCCGCGGCTGGCCGGCATCGTTCAGGACACCAGCGAACAGTTCCGCATGGAAGGCGCGCTGCGCCGCGCCTCGCGCTACCAGCGTGCGCTGCTCGACAACTTTCCCTTCATGGTGTGGCTGAAAGACCGCAACCTGCGTTTCCTGGCGGTAAACCGGCCACTGGCTCAGGCAGGCGGTCTGGGCGATCCGGACGAAGCGTGCGGGCTCGGTGACGAAGACCTGTGGACGTCGGCTGACGCAGCGGCCTACCGCGCCGAGGACATGGAGGTGCTGGCCAGCCGTTCGCCGCACTATTCAGAAAAGCGGATCGGCGATGGCGAGCAGGCGCAGTGGTACGAATCGTGGTCCGCGCCGGTGCTGGACGATAACGGTGAGCTGCTGGGCACGGTGGGTTACACGCGTGACATCGGCGGGCGCAAGCGTGCGGAAGCCGCGCTTGCGCGCAGCCGTGACCGTTTCGCCGAGATCGGCCGGCTGCAGGCCCGTTTCATCGCCGGTGAGCCGGAAGACGGCCTGTACGCTTCTTTGCTCGATCTGGCCTGCGAACTGTCGGGCTGCTCCGACGGCTTTCTGGCCGAAGTGGCGCACGATGCGGGCGGTATCGCCCAGATCAACCTGCTGGCATGTCGCGATATCGACTGGCTGGGCGAGCGCGCCGACCTGATTGATGCCGCGCTGCGCGCCGACGCGGCGCCCAGTGTGTCGGGTCAGTTGGTGGCGGCGGGCGGGGATGGTCCGGGGGGACGCGGCCTGATCTGCATGGCAGTGAGTCGGGAATCGCGGCTGACCGGGCTGATCGGCTTGGGTGTGCCGGAAGGGCGGCTCGACGAACCGGTGCTGGCCGACCTGCAGGTGGCGGTCAGTTCGTTCAGCCTCATTCTTGAAGCCGGCCTGCGCGAGCGGGCGCGTCAGCGCACCGAAACCGATCTGGTGCGACACCGCGACCGGCTGACACAGATGGTTGAGCTGCAGCTGTCCGACAACCTGTCGGCGCAGCAGTCGGCCGAGCGTGCCCACACTGCCCGTAACGAATTCCTGGCCCGCGTTTCGCACGAGCTGCGCACGCCGATCCACGCCATTCTCGGTTTTTCCCGACTGGCGCTGCGCGACGCCGACCGTCTGCCGGATGGCACCCGCCACCGGCTGGACGCCATACGCCAGAACGGCGAGCGCCTGCTGGCGCGGGTCGATGATCTGCTCGACCTGTCGCGCCTGCAGTCAGGCGCGCTGGTACTGAACCGCAGCAGCTGCGATATCGCCGAAATCGTGTCCGATGCGGTGAGCGACCTGCGTGGCGCGGCGGTGGAGCGCCGGCTTGCGCTGCGGCTGGACGGCCCCGGCCAGCCGGTGCCGGGTGATGCCGATCGTGCCCGTCTGATGCAGGTGCTGGCGCGCATGCTGTCGCATGCGCTGCGTGCCACGCCCGAGGGCGGTGAAGTCGTGGTCACGGTGGCGGCGGAGAACAGCGATGGGCGTCGCGGTGCGCGAGTGAGCGTGGCCGACCAGGGCGGTGCCCTTGGTGAGGGCGGTCTGGAGCGTCTGTTCGATCCGTTCGAGCAGGTGGGCGCTTTCCGCGGCAATGGTCCGGACATCGGCCTGGGACTGGCGGTGTGCCGCGAAATCATGGCCCTGCACCAGGGCTGGGTACGCGCTGCCGAGGTCGCGCTGGCCGATGGCCGGGTGGCCGGCACCCGGCTCGACCTGTGGCTGCCGGCGCCGGTCGATATCGCGATTCCCGCCTAGCCCAGCAGCTGGCGCGCCGCGCGCTCGCCCCACCACGACGCTTCTTCGAACAGCGACAGGCCGCCGAGGTCGGCGTGCGCGTGCAGCACGCGGCCGCCGCGATCGCGCAGTGCGCGCGCCGGTGCGTCGAGGAAGCCGGGAGCGGGTATCGCCATGCCGTGGCCGCGCAGCACCAGCTCGGCGCGCCGCAGGCGGTTGTGCCAGCGGTGGTCGTAAGCGGCGTCCAGATCGGCCAGCGCGAATTCGAGCAGTTCCGCCTCGCTGGCCGAAGCCAGCCAGCGGCGCGCCTCGCCGGCATCACCCCAGCCGGCGCGATAGGCGGTGAATACGGTGGCCGCCGGCCGCGCCACCCGGGTGAGCTGGTGGGTGGCCACCACATAGCCCAGACCCTGGCCGCCGAGCACCACGTTGTCCCAGGCCAGATCGGCGCCCGGCCGCTCGTGCGGAAAGCCGTCCAGCAGCAGGTTGGCGACCAGCCAGGGGGCGGTTTCCGGCAGCGCCGTGCGCGGCAGTGCATCGGCCAGTGCGGGATCGATGTGCCGCGCCACGTGCAGCGGCATGGCGCAGATGACCCGGTCGGCCACCAGCGTCACGGTACGGTGGTCGGCGGTCTGCACCATGACCTCGACCGTGCTGCGCCGTTCGCTCAGCGCCACCGCGTGGCCGGACAGCGTGCGCACCGCCGCCACGCGCCGCAGGCCGGCGGTCAGCGCCGACAGGCCCTGCGGCCAGGTCATTACCGCGCCCGCCTCGGCATTGCGCGCGCGGCCGCGCCGGCAGCAGAAATAGTGCAGCCCGGCCCAGGCGGACACCGCGTCCGGTCGCGCACCGTAGTCGTCGCGCATCGCGTAGTCGATGTAGTGGCGCAGCGGCGGATGGGTGTGGCCGGCTTCTTCCAGCCAGCGGGCGAAGGTCTGGCGGTCGAGCGCGCGCAGCGTCGGGTCGCCTGAACTGGCGGCCAGCGGCAGCGCGAACGCCGGGCGGCCGTCGCCGCCGCGGCGGGCGGACCAGGCGGCCATGTCGGCATTGAAGCGGGCGGCGGCCGCGGCGTCTGCTGCGGTCGAGGTCGGCAGCAGGCCTTCGTGCCAGGTGTTGCCGGCCAGCGTGCGTTCGGCCGCCGGATGCACCAGCGCCTGTTCGTCGTACTCGGGGGCGTCGTCGCGCAGGCCTCCGGTGAGCACGCCGAGGTCGGCCAGCAGTTCGCGCACGTGCACCAGGCCCGGATCGGGCAGCGGCAGGTAGTGAGCGCCGCGCGGGCAGGCAATGCCGCCGAGCATGCTGCCGGCGGCATTGCCATCCGGCTCCGGGCCGTCGACCAGCAGGACGTCGCGCCGGCCCTCGCGCGCCAGCCGCCAGGCGGCGGTCAGACCCGCCACGCCGGAGCCGAGGATGGCCACACCGCAGCGCAGTTCGCCCGAGGGCGGCGGAAGGGCCGCCGCCTCGCGCAGCGCATGGCCCTCGCGCAGTCCCGGTCGCAGCACGGTGACGAGCGGTGCGGCCGGCGTGCAGCCGGCCAGCCAGGGCAGGGCGGCCAGCGCGCCGGTGCCGGCGATGAAGTCGCGGCGCTTCATCGCATCTGCCGCGACCAGTCTTCTTCGAAGTAATGCACCAGCATCTGCGTGTTCAGCCGGTTTGGCTCGACTGCGGGTGCACGCATGTCCGGCGGGAAGTCGAACATCTGCGCCACCGTGCGCGCGTCGAGATGGCGCAGGCCGGCGGGCAGTGCGGACGGTGGCCGGTAACCGGCTTCGCGTGCGGCGATCAGGAAGCCCCAGTCGCCGAAGCTGGGCACGCTGGCGTGATAGGGCGCGGTGTGCAGGCCGGCTTCGCGCAGCGTGGCGTCCACGCACCAGTAGGCGCGCGGTGCGTACCAGGGTGAGGTGGACTGCACGACGATGAGGCCGCCGGGCGCCAGATGGCGCGCCATCAGCCGGTACATCGGCACCGCGTACAGCTTGCCCAGCGCGTAGTGCGACGGGTCCGGGAAGTCGGCGACGATGAGGTCCCAGCCCGGCCCTTCCGCCGTTTCCAGCCATTGCGCCGCGTCCGCGTTCACAGTGGTGACCCGCGGATCGCGCAGCGCGTGGGCGTTGAGCGCAGCCAGATCGTCGGTGTCGCGGAACAGCCGGGTCATCGCCGGGTCGAGTTCGACCAGCGTCACCCGTTCGACCTGCGGGTATTTCAGCACTTCGCGCACCGCCAGCCCGTCGCCGCCGCCCAGCACCAGCACCCGCCTTGCCTGCGGCAGCGCGGCCAGCGCCGGATGCACCAGCGCTTCGTGATAGCGGTGCTCGTCGCGGGTCGAGAACTGCAGATTGCCGTTCAGATAGAGCCGGGTGTCGTCCTGCCAGCGGGTGAGTACGATGCGCTGGAAAGGCGTCGTTTCGCGATGCACCACGCTGTCGCCGTACAGACCGGCTTCGGCCGCGTCGGTCAGTTTCTGCGCCCAGGCCAGCGCCGCCAGCAGCACCGCCAGCACCAGCAGGCCGCGCAGCTTCAGTGCGCGTGCCTGCGGCAGTTCGGCCCGGTAACGATGGGTGAGCCAGAGGCCGATGCCGGCATTGAGCAGGCCGAACACCACCGCGGTACGCGCCAGCCCGAGCAGCGGTGCGAACACCAGCGGAAACAGCAGCGATACCGCCAGCGCCCCGAGGTAATCAAAGGTGAGCACCCGGCTCACCAGGGCTTCGAAAGCCTGCTTGCGCTGGTGAAGCAGGCGCATCACCAGCGGGATTTCCATGCCCACCAGCACGCCGATCAGCAGTACCAGCGCGTACAGCGACACGCGGAACGGCGAACCCGCCCAGGCGTAAATCAGGAACAGCGCGCAGGCCGACAGGCCGCCGAGCAGGCCCACCATCAGTTCGATGTCGATGAAGCGGGCCAGCAGCGCCTTCTCGTCGACATACTTCGACAGGTGGGAGCCCACGCCCATCGCGAACAGATAGGTGCCGATGATGGTGGAAAAGCGCAGCACCGATTCGCCCAGCAGATAGCTGGCGAGCGCACCGGCGATCAGTTCGTAGGCCAGGCCGCAGGAGGCGACCACGAATACCGCGACAATGAGTCCCGGGTGGTGCGTGCCGGCATCCGTGCCGGGCGTCGCGCTGTCATGCAGATCGGGTGTGGAGCGGGATTGCGGCGGCATGGGGCAGCGGCTAGAGTGCGTGCGCACAGACCACAGAGAAGGTTGGAGACGCGCAATCATGCCGCAACTGCCGCTGGACCAGTTCTACCTCTATCTGAAGCATCTGCTGTCCGGTCTGGTCATGGTGACGGCATTCGCCGCGGTCTATGTGCGGGTCACGCCCTTCCACGAACTGCCGCTGATCCGCCGCGGCTGCACCGCCGCCGCGCTGTCGCTGGCCGGTGCCATCGCTGGCTTCTCGCTGACCGTGGCGTCCAGCATCCTGCATAACGACCATTACCTGATGTTCATCGTCTGGGGCACGCTGTCGGCGGTGGTGCAGATGGGGGCCTATCTGCTGATCGAGCGCAGCCTGCCGGAAATGAAGGCGGCGATCGAGGCGAACAATATTGCGATGGGCGCGCTGATGGGCACCGTGTCGCTGGTGGTCGGCGTGGTCAACGCCGCCTGTCTTTCCTGAAGGAGTCTGCAATGGGTATCGGTGATTTCATCAAGAAGCAGTTCATCGACGTACTGCAGTGGAACGAGGACGGCGACGGCGTGCTGGCCTGGCGCTACCCGATGCAGGACTTCGAAATCCAGTACGGCGCGAAGCTCACCGTGCGCGAATCGCAGATGGCGGTGTTCGTCAATGAAGGCAAGGTGGCCGACGTGTTCGGCCCCGGCCTGCACACGCTGAACACGAACACCCTGCCGGTGCTCACCTACCTGCAGAACTGGGACAAGCTGTTCCAGTCGCCCTTCAAGAGCGACGTCTATTTCTTCAGCACCCGGCTGCAGCTGGGCCGCAAGTGGGGCACGCCGCAACCGGTGACGGTGCGCGACAAGGATTTCGGCATGGTGCGGCTGCGCGCCTTCGGCATGTATTCGTACAAGCTGGCCGACCCGAAGAAGTTCTTCACCGAAATTAGCGGCACGCGCGACACCTACACGGTCGACGACCTCGAAATGCAGCTGCGCAATCTGGTCGTGTCGACCATGAGCAGCACGCTGGGCAATTCGGCCGCGCCCTTCCTCGACATGGCGGCCAATCTGGGCGTGATGTCGGACGCGGTGAAGACCGCGATGACGCCGGTGTTCGAGCGCTATGGCGTGGCGATCGACAATTTCGCGGTCGAAAGCATTTCGCTGCCGGAAGAACTGCAGAAGGCGCTCGACACCCGCATCTCGATGGGCATGGTCGGCAATATGGCCACCTATACCCAGTACCAGACCGCGAATGCGATTCCGCTCGCCGCGCAGAACGAGGGCGGGCTGGCCGGCGTCGGCGCCAGTCTGGGCGCCGGCCTGACCATGGGGCAGGTGATGACCGAGGCGATGCGTGCGGCTCAGGCCGGCACGCCGGCTGCAGCACCCGCTGCTGCCCCGGCCGTCGACAGCCCCGAGGCCCGGCTGGGCAAGCTGAAGTCGCTGCTCGACGGCGGCCTCATCACCCAGGCCGACTATGACGCGGCCAAGGCGGACGTGATCAAGCAGATCACCGGCATTTGATCTTCCAGCCTCAGCGCATTCGAACAGCCTATGAAAAAGTTGCTGATTGCAGGCGTGCTTGTCGGCCTGGCGTGGCATGGATACGGGAAGTACGTCGCGAATTCGACATATCGAGGCGAACCGTCCGAAATGTCTGCCGTTGCACAGGAAGAGGCCGTCTCCGTGTCTTTCAAGTGCGACGGCCGGACCCATTGTTCTCAAATGACATCCTGTGCCGAGGCGACCTATTTCCTCCGGAATTGTCCGGGCACGCAGATGGATGGAAACAACGACGGCGTTCCGTGCGAGAAGCAGTGGTGCCGCTGACACACGTCCTGATCAGTGAAATTCGCTCAGTGCATGCTTTGATGCAGGCGGAACGGTGATGTATCAGGCGGCCTGCCCCGGCTGCGGGGCGCCGGTCGAATTCCGTTCGGCCGCGTCACGCATGGCGGTGTGCGGCTACTGCCGCACCACGCTGCTGCGCGACGCCGACGCGGTACGCGACATCGGCAAGCAGGCGGCGCTGATCGAGGACCACTCGCCGGTACAGATCATGACCGCCGGCCAGTACGCCGGTCAGGGCTTCACCGTGGTCGGCCGCATCCAGCTGCGCTACGAACACGGCGTGTGGAACGAGTGGTATCTGCTGTTCGACGACGGCAGCGGCGGCTGGCTGGGCGATTTCGCCGGTCAGTTCGTGCTGACCCGGCCAGACGGCGACGCGGTCGGCCCGCCGCTGTTCGACAAGGTCGAGCCGGGCAACCGCTGGTCGCTCGGCGGCACCTTCTGGCACGCGGCCGACATCCGCAAGGCGGAATGTGTCGCCGCCGAGGGCGAACTGCCGTTTCCGGTCGATGCGCGCTGGGTGGCACGGGTGATCGACTACCGCCACCGCGACGAATTCCTGACGCTGGACTATTCTGACCTGCCGCCGGTCTGTTACCGCGGGCGCGCCGTGTCGCTGGCCGGCCTGTACGCCCAGCGCCTGCGCGACGCGGACGACGTGGCTGCGCGCGCCGGGCGGCTGAAGGGCGGCGTGGGCACGCTGATCTGCCCGGCCTGTGGCGCGTCCGCCGCGGTGGTGCCCGGCGCCACCCAGCATCTGACCTGCCCGTCCTGCCGATCGCAGATTTCGCTGGCGGCCGGTCAGGCCGAAGTGGTGAGCCGGCAGGCGGTGGACGATCGCGCGGTCGGCGCCACGCTGCAGGCGGGCGAAACGCTCACCATCGAAGGTCTGGCCTGGCGGGTGATGGGCTGGTTGCGCTGCGGCGTGCCGGCCGACGCCTCCGAACCCGAGTGGTTCGAATACCTGCTGTACGCACCGCAGGCCGGGTTCTCCTGGCTGGTGGAAACCCGTCAGGGCTGGCAGCGCGCCCGCGTGCTGGATGCCTGGCCGGAGAGCCACACAGCCACTGCGGCGACGCTGGCCGGCAAGGCCTTTGTGCGTCGCTACATCTATGTGGCGGAGGTGCGTCAGGTGGTGGGCGCCTTTCCGTGGCAGGCGCGTGCCGGCGACCGCACCGAGATCGGTGAGTATGTGCAGGGCGACCGGGTGCTCAATCTGGAGCGCAGTGAGCACGAGATGGGCTGGTCGCTGGCCGAACCGGTGCCGCTCGACCTGGTGGCCAGCTGGGCGGGGCGCAGGCTGGCATCCATCGCACCGGCGCCCGCCGGCCTGCGCATCGACAAGCCTATGCTGCTCGATGCGGCGGGCAAGGCCACGCTGAAGCCGCTGGCCTGGGTCTTTACCGGTCTGATCGGGGTGCTGAATCTGCGCTACATCCTGCCCTTCAACGTCGATGCGCTGGTGGTGACCGGCATTGCGCTCTACCTGCTGTGGCTGCCGCTGAACGTGAAGGAGTCCGACTGACCATGCGGGTGTTCTACGGCATCTACGCCCTGGTGCTGCTGCTGATCAGCCTTGCCATCAATGCCGACGACGATGGCGGCGGACGTTCGCGTTCCTACTCGTCCGGCTCCGGTTCCGGTTCGTCCTGGGGTTCGGGCCACAAATGACGCTGCCGCCGCAGGGCCACCATGTGCTGCTTGACCTGTACGGCATCGAGCCTGCGCCGCTGGCCGATCTTGCGCTGATCGAGGCGACGCTGACCGAGGCCGCGCGCATGGCCGGTGCCCGCGTGCTCGGTACGCAGCTGCATCCGTTCGGCCCCGGTCAGGGCGTGACCGGTGTGCTGCTGCTGGCCGAATCGCACATCAGCATCCACACCTGGCCGGAACACGGCTACGCCGCGGTGGATGTGTTCATGTGCGGCGACGCCGAGGCGATGACCGCCGCTACGCTGATCGGCGAACGCCTGCGTGCCGGGCGCATCGAGGTGCGCGAATGCGCGCGCGGCCTGCGCAGCGAGCCGGGCCGGGTCTGAGCGCAGCCGGTTTCCGGTCGGCCGCCCTGACCGGGTACACTGTCGGGCTGGCTTATAGACAAGGCCCTGCCTCATGCTCAGACTGACCGAAATCAAGCTTCCGCTCGACCATCCGGAAGCGGCCCTGCGTGCCGCCGTGCTCGAACGGCTGCGCATTCCCGACGCCGACCTGTTGGCCCTCCACGTGTTCCGCCGTGGCTACGACGCCCGCCGCCGCTCGGCCATCCACCTGATCTACACGCTGGACGTCGAACTGCGCGACGAGGCGGCGGTGCTGAAGGCGCACAAGCCGTCGCCGCAGCTGCAGCCGACGCCGGACACCGCCTATCGATTCGTCGCGCGTGCGCCGGACGGGCTCGCGAGCCGGCCGGTGGTGATCGGCATGGGCCCCTGCGGTTTCATGGCGGCGCTGCTGTTGGCGCAGATGGGTTTCCGTCCCATCGTGCTGGAGCGCGGACGCGCGGTGCGCGAACGCACGCAGGACACCTGGGGCCTGTGGCGCAAGCGGGTGCTCGATCCGGAATCGAACGTGCAGTTCGGCGAAGGTGGCGCCGGCACCTTTTCCGACGGCAAGCTGTACAGCCAGATCAAGGACCCGAAGCACTACGGCCGCAAGGTGCTGAACGAATTCGTGAAGGCCGGCGCACCGGAAGAAATCCTGTACGTGAGCAAGCCGCACGTCGGCACCTTCCGGCTGGTCGGCATGGTCGAGAAGATACGCGCCGAGATCGAATCTCTGGGCGGCGAAATCCGCTTCCAGGCACGGGTCGAGGACATCGTGATCGAGGATGGCGCGGTGCGTGGAGTGAAGCTGGCCGACGGCACCGAAATCGTCACCGACCACGTGGTGCTGGCCATCGGTCACAGCGCGCGCGACACCTTCCGCATGCTGCATGAGCGCGGCGTGTACATCGAAGCCAAGCCGTTTTCGGTCGGCTTCCGGGTGGAACATCCGCAGAGCCTGATCGACCGCGCGCGCTTCGGCGACTTCGCCGGTCACCCGGTGCTGGGTGCGGCCGACTACAAGCTGGTGCATCACGCGAAGAACGGCCGCTCGGTCTACAGCTTCTGCATGTGCCCGGGCGGCACCGTGGTGGCCGCGACCTCGGAAGAGGGCCGCGTGGTGACCAACGGCATGAGCCAGTACTCGCGCAACGAACGCAACGCGAACGCCGGCATCGTGGTCGGCATTTCGCCGGAACAGGATTACCCGGGTCATCCGCTGGCCGGCATCGACCTGCAGCGCACGCTGGAATCGCGCGCGTTCGAACTGGGCGGCGGCGACTACAACGCGCCGGGCCAGCTGGTGGGCGATTTTGTCGCCGGCCGGCCGTCGAAGGCGCTGGGCGAGGTGGAGCCGAGCTACAAGCCGGGCGTGACGCTGGGCAGTCTGGCGACGGCCCTGCCCGAGTATGCGATTACCGCGATGCGCGAGGCCTTCCCCGCCTTCGACCGTCAGATCAAGGGCTTTGGTCGGCACGACGCGGTGCTCACCGGTGTGGAAACGCGCACCTCGTCGCCGATCCGCATCAAGCGCGATCCGCACAGCTATCAGAGCCTGAACACGCGCGGCCTTTACCCGGCAGGCGAGGGCGCGGGCTACGCCGGCGGCATCCTGTCGGCGGCGGTCGATGGCATCGAGGTGGCCGAGGCGGTGGCGCTGAGCATGGTGTCGTCGCGCTGACCGGCGCAGGCCATCGAGCTTCGTGGGAGCGGCGCCCCCGCCGCGATGGGGCGCCGGCACACCGCGTCCGCTTGCGCCGCCGTGATCGCCGCGCCCCGCTCAAGCGGCCGGCGGCGATTCAGCGACCGTGTTCGAAGAAGTGGAGCAGCCGCTGCGGCAGCCAGTCCAGATGGCCGCCGGGGGCGCCGCTGACATAGCCGACATGCCCCCCCTGTGCGGTGTAGTCCGGCTTCACGTCGGACGACAGCTGATCCGGCGTGGCCAGCGACCACGCAGGCACCATGGGGTCGTTCAGCGCCTGCAGCAGCAGCAGCGGCGTGCGCACCGATTTCAGCAGCGGTTTCGAGGCGCAGCGCGTCCAGTAATCGTCGGCATCGCGGAAACCATGCACCCGCGAGGTGAAGGCATCGTCGAAGCCGCGGATGGAGGAGCAGTGCGCAATGGTCGCGGCGTCCACCTGACCGGGAAAGCGCCGCGCCTTGTCCAGCGTGCGTGGCTTCATCGTGCGCAGGAAGTACTGGGCATAGACCCGGTTGAAGCCGCGGTCCAGCGCGCGGCCTGACACGCCGAGGTCAACCGGCGCGCAGACCGAGGCCGCGGCCGCCAGCCAGCGCGAGGCCGCCTGGCCCTGTTCGCCCAGCCACTTGCACAGCACGTTGCCGCCCAGCGACACACCGACCGCGTACAGCGGCGCACCGTCTGCCCGCGCATGCAGCCGCGGCAGCAGCCATTCGAGTTCGGCGCTGTCGCCCGAGTGATAGGCGCGCAGCAGGCGGTTCGATTCGCCGGAACAGCCGCGCGCATGCACCACCACGCCATTCCAGCCGCGTGCGGCCAGCGCATGCATCAGCGCCTTGGCGTAATGGCTGCCGGAACTGCCTTCCAGCCCGTGGAACAGAACGACCAGCGGCTGCCGCACGCGCAGCGGTAGCCAGTCGAGGTCGAGGAAGTCGCCGTCCGGCGTGTCGATGCGCTCGCGACTCAGCGCCGGGCGGGCCAGCGGAATGAAGCGCGGCCAGATGGTCTGCGCGTGGCCGCCGGGCAGCCAGGGCGCCGGACGGTAGGGCTGGACCATTTCAGTGCAGGATTTTCGGCAGGTCGGGACCGTCCTGCTCGGCCGGCAGCGGCGAGGCGTGGTGCAGCACCATGTGCCAGCCCAGCGGGCCGCGTACATAGACGTTGGTCACCACCAGCACCGGTCGCGGTGTGCGGTCGCCCGGGGCGGACAGGGTTTCGTGCACGCTGTGTATCGCCTGCAGCGCGCCCTGCGTGACCAGTGCGTGGCTGATGCGTACATCGGCGTGCGGGCCGGCGAACATGCGGCGCCAGGCTTCGCGTACCGCTTCGTAGCCGCTGGCGCGCGGGCAGCCGGCAAGGATGCACATGATGTCGTCCTCGTCCGCCCATACCGCCATCAGGCCCTCTATGTCGCCCCGGTTGCGAGCGTCATAGAAGGCGGTTTCCGCCTCCTGCGGCGAGGCGAAAAAGGTCTTGCGCTGGCTTTCCATGCCGCGCCGCTCAGTGGCCGGCGATGGCCGGGCCGTGGTAGCTGTAGCGGGTGCCGCAGTAGGGGCAGGCGGCCTGTCCGGTCTTGGTCACGTCGAGAAAGACGCGCGGGTGGCGCGCCCACAGCGGTGCGCCGGGCAGCGGGCAATGCAGCGGAAGGTCGTTCGCGCTGACTTCGATCTCGCGTGCGTGGTCGCGGCTGGAATCGTTACCGGCTTGGGTCATGGTGTGCTCCGGACAGAAAGGTGCGCGGACCGGCCGCGCACGGAATCAGGGATGTGTGCGGCGCGTGCGCCGCGCACAGCTCGGATGGGTCTCAGCGGATCGTGTTCGGCGGATCTGCCTCAGATCCGCGTGAGCCAGTGGTGATATTCCGGCGCGCGACCGTTCACCGCATCGAAGAAGCGGGCCTGGATCTTTTCAGTGATCGGGCCGCGGCTGCCGGTACCGATCAGGCGGCCGTCCAGTTCGCGGATCGGCGTCACTTCGGCCGCGGTGCCGGTGAAGAAGGCTTCGTCCGCGGTGTAGATGTCGTCGCGGGTGAGGCGCTTGGACACCACGGTGTAGCCCAGTTCGGCGGCGATGTCGATCACCGAGGCGCGGGTGATGCCCACCAGCGCGGAGGCGATTTCCGGTTCGTAGATCTTGTTGTCCTTGATCACGAACAGGTTCTCGCCGGCGCCTTCGGCCACGAAGCCATCGACGTCCAGCAGCAGCGCCTCGTCGTAGCCCTGTTCGGTCGCTTCCATGTTCGCCAGGATGGAGTTGGCGTAGGTGCCCGAGTACTTGGCACGACACATGGACACGTTCACATGGTGGCGCGAGTAGGACGAGGTTTTCACGCGGATGCCGCGCTTCAGGCCGTCCTCGCCGAGGTAGGCGCCCCAGGGCCAGGCGGCGATGGCGACATGCACCGACGCGCCGCGGGTCGAGATGCCCATCTTTTCCGAGCCGAAGAAGGCGATCGGGCGCAGGTAGCAGGATTCCAGCTTGTTGGCGCGCACCACTTCGAGTTGCGCTTCCATCAGTTCTTCGCGGCCGTACGGCATCTTCATCATGTAGATGTGCGCCGAGTTGAACAGCCGGTCGGTGTGTTCCTTGAGGCGGAAGATGGCGGTGCCGATCTCGGTGTTGTAGGCACGCACACCTTCGAAGACGGCCAGACCGTAATGCAGCGAATGCGTCAGTACGTGCGTGGTGGCCTCGCGCCAGGGCACCAGCTTGCCGTCGTACCAGATAAAACCGTCGCGGTCGGCCATCGACATGGGAAACACTCCAGAGATTGCGGTAAACCCGTGATTTTAGCCGAAGCCGGCCCTCCGGCGGCGGCTGCCGTGAGCTTGCCGCGTTAAAATCCCCGCATGAGCGAACGCATCTGGAAACCCAACGTCACGGTGGCGGCGCTGATCGAGGACAGGGGCCGCTTCCTGCTGGTTGAGGAACACACGTCTGCCGGTCTGATGCTGAACCAGCCGGCCGGTCACCTGGAAGAGGGCGAATCGCTGGTCGAGGCCTGCGCCCGCGAGGCGATGGAAGAAACCGCCCACCCCTTCACACCGCGCGAACTGGTGGGCATCTACCAGTGGCGCAGGCCGGACGGCGAGGTGACCTATCTGCGCTTCGCCTTTGCCGGCGAAGCCGGTGAGCAGATTGCCGGCCGCGCACTGGACGAGGGTATCGTCCGTGCGGTGTGGATGACGCCGGACGAGATCGAAGCCAGCCGCCACCGGCACCGCAGCCCGCTGGTCAGCGCCTGCGTGCAGGACTGGCTGGCCGGCATCCGGCTGCCGCTGTCTGCGCTCCGGCATTTCGGCTGATGCGCGGGTTGTTGGCGAGCCTGCTGGCGGCTTTGCCGCTGCTGGCTGCGGGCTCGGGCGAACAGACGCTGGAGGTGTGCTTCAACTACGGTTGCCAGAACACTCAGGCCGTGGTTTATGCGCCGGCGCAGATGCTGTCCCTGCACAGGGCACTGGACGGCAGTGCGGACGCGGCGGACGAGCGCGGGCGCCTGCAGTACGTGCTGGCCCGCATGTACCGCTGGGCGGGCGAACAGTCGCCGATACATGTGGATCGCGCCGGCGACTTCCTCGACGATGAAGTACACGGGCGCATGGACTGCATCGACCACGCCCACACGACCGACCGCATGCTGCGGGCGCTGCAGGCGGTCGGTGCGCTGAAATTCCACCGCGTGATCGACATCCAGCGGCGTACCAGCTGGGTCATCATGCAGCACTTCAGTGCGGCGATCGAAGATGCGGAGGGGCATCGTTACGCGGTCGATACCTGGTTTCGCGACCACGCCGAACCGGCGGTCGTGATGGATCTGAACAGATGGAAGGACGGGGGATACCCGGATGAATGAAGCACTCGCGGGCATCGCGCCCGGAAATGGCGAAACAGTGGTCGTCGGCCTGTCCGGCGGCGTCGATTCCTCAGTGTCGGCGCTGCTGCTGAAGCAGGCCGGCTACAGGGTGGTCGGCCTGTTCATGAAGAACTGGGAAGACGACGACACCGATGACTACTGTTCCACCCGGCAGGACCTGATCGACGCGGCGGCGGTGGCCGACGTGATCGGCATCGACTTCGAAGTGGTCAATTTCTCGGCCGAGTACAAGGACCGCGTGTTCGCCAGCTTCCTGCGCGAATACCAGGCCGGCCGCACGCCGAATCCGGACGTGCTGTGCAATGCCGAAATCAAGTTCGCCGCCTTTCTGGATCACGCGATGCAGCTGGGCGCCACCCGCATCGCCACCGGTCATTACGCGCAGGTGCGCGCTCAGGTTGGGGAATTCGAAGGCCGCTTCCAGCTCATGAAGGGCGAGGACGGCACCAAGGACCAGAGCTATTTCCTGCACCGGCTGAACCAGGCCCAGCTGTCGCGCACGCTGTTTCCGGTCGGTCACCTGTACAAGCGCGACGTGCGCCGCATCGCGGCCGACGCCGGGCTGGCCAATGCGGCGAAGAAGGACTCGACCGGCATCTGTTTCGTCGGCGAGCGCCCTTTCCGCGAATTCCTGCAGCGCTACCTGCCGGTCACGCCGGGCGAAATCCGCGATCTGGACAGCGAGCGGGTGCTCGGCCAGCACGACGGCCTGATGTATCACACGATAGGCCAGCGCAAGGGGCTGCGCATCGGCGGCCTCAAGGGCATGGCGGATGACGCCGGCGAGCACGACGCCTGGTATGCGGCGCGCAAGGACATGGAGAAGAACGTGCTCTACGTGGTGCGCGGTCACGACCATCCGGCGCTGCTGTCTGGCCGTCTGGTGGCGGCGGACCTGTCCTGGGTGTCCGGCGACGCGCCGCACACCCACTGGGTCTATGCCGCGAAAAGCCGTTATCGCCAGCCGGACGCGCCGTGCAGCATCGACGCGGTCGATGCGGACCGCTGCGAAGTCGTGTTCGCCGAGCCACAGTGGGCGGTCACGCCTGGTCAGAGCGTGGTGGTGTACGAGAGCAAGGTGTGTCTGGGCGGCGGCATCATCGTGTCATCGGCAGACTGAAATCCTGCCGATGACCGCGGACCGGGCGCGCTGCGCCGGTCCGCGGGAAAGCGATGGCGACCGCTCAGTCGTGCGGAACGGTGTCGGCGAAAGAGGCGCGCTGCTGCAGCTTGTCCTGCAGACGGGCCAGATTGGCGTGCGTGCTGCGCCAGTCCAGCGCCGGCTGGCGGAAATCGAGATAGCCCAGCGCGCAGCCAACCGCGATGTCGGCCAGCGAAATGGTGGTGCCGTGGCACCAGGCGTCGTCGCCGAGGTCGGCGGCCAGGGTGGTCAGCGCGCGCTCTATCTTCAGCTGCTGGCGGGCGGCCCAGCTTTCGCTGCGTTCGCCGTCGGCCCGGCGCCCTTCCAGCAGGATGGCCACTGCGGCGTCGATCAGACCGTCGGCCAGCGCTTCCCAGCGCTTGACCAGCGCCCGTTCGCGCGCCGGCGAGGGCAGCAGCTTGTTGTTGGGCGCCACGCCGTCGAGGTATTCGACGATCACGCGGGAATCGAACAGGCAGGTGTCGTCGTCCAGCACCAGCACCGGAATCTTGCCCAGCGGGTTGATGTCCGGCACACCGGTGGTGTCGGTCCACGGCGAATCGATCACGAATTCGTAGTCGATCTTCTTTTCCGCGAGCACGACGCGCGTCTTGCGCACGTAGGGGCTGGTATACGAACCGACGAGTTTCATGGACAGCACCGATTGACGACGCCGGAATTATACCGCCGGGTCGCCGGCAGCCGGACCGGACGCCTGGCGGGCACATGATAAAATTCGTGTTGCGTTGCACGACGCGACTGCGTCCTGCGCCTTTTCAGTCCATCTTTCCAGCAGGTTCCTCATGAGTTCCCACGCCCTTTCCGCGCTGTCGCCGCTCGACGGTCGCTACGCTGCCAAGCTCGATCCGCTGCGCGGCCATTTCAGCGAATACGGCCTGATCCGCAACCGCGTCCGCGTCGAGATCGCCTGGCTGTGCGCGCTGGCCGCCAGCGCCCAGATTCCGGAAGTGAAGGCCTTTTCGCAGGCCACGCTGGACGAGCTGGATGCGGTGATCCGCGAATTCAGCGTCGAGGACGCGGCCGCGATCAAGACCATTGAGGCGCGCACCAATCACGACGTGAAGGCGATGGAGTACTGGCTGAAGGAGCGCCTCGCGAAGAATGCCGAAGTGACCGGTGTGTCCGAGTTCATCCATTTCGCCTGTACCTCGGAAGACATCAACAACGTGTCGCACGCGCTGATGCTGGAAGAGGGCCGTCGCGACGTGCTGCTGCCGGCGCTGGACGCCGCCATCGAGCGGCTGCGCGGTCTGGCGCATGACCTGGCCGAGCTGCCCATGCTGTCGCGCACCCACGGCCAGCCCGCCAGCCCGACCACGCTGGGCAAGGAAATGGCCAATATCGCCGCCCGCCTGATGCGCGCCCGTGCCCGCATCGCCGCGGTCAGCATGACCGCCAAGTTCAATGGCGCGGTCGGCAACTACAACGCCCACCTGTCGGCCTACCCGGAAGTTGATTGGCCGCAGTTCAACCGCGCCTTCATCGAATCCTTCGGGCTGGAATTCAATCCCTACACCATCCAGATCGAGCCGCACGACGCGATGGCCGAACTGTTCGACGCGATGGCGCGCGCCAACACCATCCTGCTCGACGCCGCGCGTGATTTCTGGATGTACATCTCGCTCGGCTACTTCAAGCAGAAGCTGAAGGCCGGCGAGATCGGCAGCTCTACCATGCCGCACAAGGTGAATCCGATCGATTTCGAGAACGCCGAAGGCAATCTCGGTCTGGCCAACGCGGTGCTGCGCCACCTGTCGGAAAAGCTGCCGGTGTCGCGCATGCAGCGTGACCTGACCGATTCGACCGTGCTGCGCAATATGGGCGTGGCTTTCGGCTACAGCGTGCTGGCGCTGGATTCGCTGTCGCGCGGCCTGGGCAAGCTGCTGGCTGCACCGGAAGCGCTGGCGGCCGATCTCGACGCCTGCTGGGAAGTGCTGGCCGAGCCGGTGCAGACCGTCATGCGCCGCTATGGCGTGCCCAATCCGTACGAACAGCTTAAGGAACTGACCCGTGGCCGCGGCATCGACCGCGAAGGCCTGCACGCCTTCATCGCCACGCTGGACATTCCGGCAGCCGAGCGCGAACGCCTGCTGGCGATGACGCCGGCCAGCTACATCGGCGACGCCGTCCGCCTCGCCCGCGCCATCTGATCCAGCCGGGGCGCTGTCTCGTCCGGTGAGACGGGACAGCGCTCCGGTGCATTCATCGAGGACCTTTCATGAGTTTTGCCGATACCCTGAAAACGCTGCCCGGCGTGTCCCATCTGTCCGCTATCCAGCTGCTGGATGCCGCTGGCGAAGTGGTGGCCACCATCGAGAACAAGCCGGGTCAGGCCGGTTCGCTGGCGGTGTACAACCATCTGGCCCAGCTGCACGGCGCGATCAATGCCGACGCGGCCAAGCAGGGGCTGGACATCTACGGCGAGCACACCGCCGACGCGCAGGCCAATCCGGGCAAGCATCCGAACATCGACCGCCTGATTGACCTGATCGCCAGCGGTACGACGCTGCGCGTGAAGCAGGTGTTCGCCCAGCCCTGATCCAGGCGGGCGCCCAATAAAAAACCCGGCCGAAGCCGGGTTTTTTATTGTCTGCAAGCGGTCCTCAGACCACCGCTTCCTGCTTCTGCTTGGGCGGCTTCACCAGCTGTTCGCGCTTCACGCCCAGCCACATCACCAGCGGGCTGGCCACCAGCACCGACGAGTAGATGCCGAAGCAGATGCCGATGGTGAGCGCGACCGCGAAGTAGTGCAGGGCCTGGCCGCCGAACAGCAGCATGGACAGCACCATCATCTGGGTCGAACCGTGGGTGATGATGGTGCGCGAAATGGTGCTGGTGATCGCGTGATCCAGCACTTCGGGCACGCTCATCGTGCGCTTGCGCGGGTTGCGGAACACTTCGCGCACCCGGTCGAACACCACTACCGATTCGTTCACCGAATAGCCCAGCACCGCCAGCACCGCCGCCAGCACCGGCAGCGAGAACTCCCACTGGAAGGCGGCGAAGAAGCCCAGGATGATGACCACGTCGTGCAGGTTGGCGATGATGGCCGATACCGCGAAGCGCCACTCGAAACGCATGGCCAGGTAAAGCACGATGCCGAAAATCACCAGCATCAGCGCCAGCGAGCCGTCGGCGGCCAGCTCCTTGCCCACCTGCGGGCCGACGTACTCGACCCGGCGCAGTTCGGCTTTCGGGCCCTCGGCCTTGTCCAGCGTGGCCATCACCTGCTGGCTCACCTTGGCCGAATCGGTGTCCTTGACCAGCGGCAGGCGGATCATCACGTCGCGCGCGGTGCCGAAGTTCTGCACCTGCGGATCGCTGAAGCCGCTGTCGGTCAGCGCCTTGCGGACGGTTTCGAGATTGGGTGCTTCGCTGTAGTTCACCTCCATCAGCGTGCCGCCGGTGAATTCCACCGACAGATGCAGCCCGCGGGTGGCGAGGAAGAACACCGCCAGCAGGAAGGTGATGACCGAAATGGCGTTGAACACCAGCGCATTGCGCATGAAGGGGATGTCACGCCGGATACGGAAGAATTCCATGGCTGTTCAGCTTTCCTTGTATGCGGTTACGCGCCGGTGCCCGGCTTCCAGACGGTGCCGATGGACACCTTCTCGAGCTTGCGGGCACGGCCATAGACCAGATTCACCAGCGCACGCGACACCACCACAGCGCTGAACATCGAGGTCAGGATGCCCAGGCAGTGCACCACCGCGAAGCCGCGCACCGGGCCGGAACCGAAGATGAGCAGCGCCAGGCCGGCGATCAGCGTGGTGATGTTGGAGTCGAGAATGGTGGCCCAGGCGCGGTCGTAGCCGGCGGAGATCGCCGCCTGCGGACTCACGCCATTGCGCAGTTCTTCGCGCACCCGCTCGTTGATCAGTACGTTGGCGTCGATCGCCATGCCCAGCGTGAGCGCGATGGCGGCGATGCCGGGCAGCGTCAGCGTGGCCTGCAGGAGCGACAGCAGCGCGATCAGGAACAGCAGGTTGGCGGCCAGCGCGGCGGACGAAATGAAGCCGAACACCATGTAGTAGCCGATCATGAACACCGCGATCGCGATGAAGCCCCACAGCGTCGAGTGGAAGCCCTTGTCGATGTTCTCCGCACCCAGCGACGGGCCGATCACGCGTTCCTCGATGATGTCCATCGGCGCGGCCAGCGCACCGGAGCGGATCAGGATGGCCAGCGTATTGGTTTCCTGCGGGCTGAACTGGCCGGTGATCTGGAAGCGGTCACCGAATTCGCCCTGGATGGTGGCGACCGAAATGGCTTCGCCGCGGCCCTTCTCGAACAGCAGAATGGCCATCATCTTCTTCAGGTTTTCGCGGGTGACCGTGCGCATGATGCGACCGCCGGTCGAATCCAGCTTCACCGCGACCGCCGGACGGTTGGCGTCATCGAACGAGGCCTGGGCGGTTTCGAAGCGCTCGCCGGTCAGGATGACCTGCTTCTTCACCGGCACCTGGGTCACCACACCGTTGCGCGCGCGCTCCGGATAGACCTCGAGGCCTTCGGCGTTGCCGCTGATCATGGCTTCCTGGTCGACCAGACGCACTTCCAGCGTGGCGGTGCGGCCGATCAGATCCTTGGCCTTGGCCACGTCCTGCACGCCCGGCAGCTGAACGACGATGCGGTCCGCGCCCTGCTGCTGGATGATGGGTTCGGCCACGCCCAGTTCGTTCACGCGCTTCTGCAGCGTCAGGATGTTCTGCTTGATCGCCGATTCGCGGATGTCCTTCTCGGCGATCGGCTTCATGCGGCCGGTCAGCACGTAATCGGCGCCGGATTCGCTGAGCGTCCATGCCAGGTCGGGCAGCGTGTCTTCCACCTTGCCGCGCGCCGCGTCGCGGCCGTCGGCGTCGCGGAAGTGCAGCGTGATGGTGTCGCCTTCACGGTTGATGCCGCCGTGGCGCACGTTCTTCTCGCGCAGCTGGATGCGCAGGTCGGAGGCCATCGAATCGAGGCGCTTGGTCATCGCGCCCTTCATGTCCACCTGCAGCAGGAAGTGCACGCCACCGCGCAGATCCAGACCCAGATACATCGGCTTGGCGCCGGCATGCGACAGCCAGGACGGCGACTTGGACAGCAGGTTCAGCGCCACCACGTACTTGGCATCGGCCGCGTCCGGGTTGAGTGCCTTTTCGAGCACGTCGCGGGTCTTGAGCTGGGTGTCGGGGTCGGCCAGACGTACGCGCACACCGCTGGTGTCCAGCGTGATGCCGGTGTGGGCGATGGCGGCGTCCTTCAGCGTGTTCTCGACCTGGGACATCAGGTTCGCATCGAGCGTGACGCCGGTGCGCGCGGTCGACACCTGCACTGCAGGGGCCTCGCCGTAGAAATTGGGCAGCGTGTAGATCAGCCCGAGCAGCAGCGCCACGATCACCAGCGCGTTTTTCCAGAGCGGGTAGCGGTTCATTGCGAGGCAGGAACGGAAAGAGGAGGGAGGCCGGCGGATGGATGCCGCCGGCGACGAGGGCTTACAGCGCCTTCAGCGTGCCCTTGGGCAGCACGGTGGAGACGGCCTGACGCTGGAGGGTGATTTCGACGTTCGGCGCCACTTCGACGCTGACGAAGTTGTCGCCGACCTTGACGATGCGACCGGCCACACCACCCTGGGTGACGACTTCGTCACCCTTGGCCAGCGCTTCGACCATGGTCTTGTGTTCCTTGGCACGCTTCATCTGCGGGCGGATCATCAGGAACCACAGCACCACGAACATCAGGATGATGGGCAGAAAGCCCATGATGCCGCCGGTCGGATCGGCAGCAGCGCCGGCAGCCTGGGCATAGGCGGGGGAAATGAGCACAGGGGTCTCCGCGGGTAATTATTGGAAAGCGCGCGAGTATATCAGCCGCGTCCGACAGCCCCGGGACAGAGGAATTCCCGGGGGCGGTTCGCATTACACGCCGCGCTGGCGTTCTGCCAGGAAGGCGGCCGACCATTCGGCGTAGCGTCCGCCCTCGATCGCCTCGCGCGCCTCGCGGGTGAACTGCTGGTAGAAGTGCAGGTTGTGCAGCGTATTCAGCCGCGCGCCCAGCATTTCGTTGCAGCGGTGCAGATGGTGCAGGTAGGCGCGGGTGTAGCGGCTGCAGGTGTGGCATTCGCAGCTTGCGTCCACCGGGCCGGTGTCGTCCTTGTAGCGGGCGTTCTTCAGCTTGAGGTCGCCGTAACGGGTGAACAGCCAGCCATTGCGCGCGTTGCGGGTGGGCATGACGCAGTCGAACATGTCGATGCCGTGCGCGATCGCGTGCACGATGTCTTCCGGCGTGCCCACGCCCATCAGGTAATGCGGCGCGCCTTCCGGCAGCTTCGGGCCGGTGTGGGCCAGGATGCGCTGCATGTCCTCCTTCGGTTCGCCGACCGACAGCCCGCCGATGGCGTAGCCGTCGAAGCCGATGTCCTTCAGTCCGGCCAGCGACTCGTCGCGCAGGTCTTCATGCATGCCGCCCTGCACGATGGCGAACAGCGCATTCGTGTTGCCCAGACTGTCGTGCGCGTCGCGCGAGCGGCGCGCCCAGCGCAGGCTGAGCCGCATCGATTCGGCGGCGGTCGGGTGATCGGCCGGGTAGGGTGTGCACTCATCGAAAATCATCACCACGTCGGAATTCAGGTCGTGCTGGATGCGCATCGACTCCTCCGGCGTCAGCATGAGCTTGTCACCGTTGATCGGGCTGGCGAAGCGCACGCCTTCTTCGGTGATCTTGCGCAGCGCGCCGAGCGAGAACACCTGGAAGCCGCCGGAGTCGGTCAGGATGGGCCGCTCCCAGCCCATGAAGCGGTGCAGGCCGCCGTGCTTGCGGACGATGTCGGTGCCCGGGCGCAGCCACAGGTGGAAGGTGTTGCCGAGCACGATGCGCGCGCCCATGTCTTCCAGCTCCACCGGGTCCATGCCCTTGACCGTGCCATAGGTGCCGACCGGCATGAAAACCGGGGTGTCGACGGTGCCGTGGGCCAGCGTGAGCCGGCCGCGGCGGGCGAGGCCATCGCGGGCCAGCAGATCAAACTTCATCGTCATCCTTCATGCGCGCCGGAATGAACATGGCGTCGCCGTAACTGAAAAAGCGGTAGCGCTGCGCGATCGCGTGCGCGTAGGCGTCGAACATGCGGCGCCGTCCGGCCAGCGCCGACACCAGCATGAGCAGCGTCGACTTCGGCAGGTGGAAATTGGTGAGCAGGCCGTCGATCACCCGGAAGCTGTAGCCGGGCGTGATGAACAGTCGGGTATCGCCGCTGCAGGCGGTCAGCGGGCCGTCGCCGCAGGCGGCCGCGGCCGATTCCAGGCAGCGCAGGCTGGTGGTGCCGACAGCGATCACCCGGCCGCCGGTGGCGCGGGTGTCGGCGATGGCCTGCGCGGTGTCGGCCGACAGCTGGAAGCGCTCGCTGTGCATGTGGTGTTCGGCCAGGTTTTCGACCCGTACCGGCTGGAAGGTGCCGGCGCCCACGTGCAGCGTGACGCGGGCGGTGCGGACGCCGCGCGTCTCCACCGCGGCCAGCAGGGCGTCGTCGAAATGCAGCCCCGCCGTCGGGGCGGCCACCGAGCCGGTTTCGCGCGCGAACACGGTCTGGTAGCGGTTTTCGTCCGCTTCCGCGGCCGCGCGGTCGATGTAGGGCGGCAGCGGCAGCCGTCCGTGGCGTTCCAGCAGGTCGAGCAGCGGCGCAGCGCTCAGGCTGCGCAGCATGAAGAACTCGCCCTCGCGGCCGAGTACCTCGACCTCGAATGCGTCTTCCAGCGTCAGCCGGCTGCCCGGCTTCGGCGTCTTGCTGGCACGTACCTGGGCCAGCGCCTCGTGCTCGCCGGTCAGCCGCTCGACCAGCACTTCGACCTGGCCGCCGCTGTCCTTGCGGCCGTACAGCCGCGCGTGCATGACCCGGGTGTCGTTGAACACCAGCAGGTCGCCCGGATTCAGCCACTGCGGCAGGTCGCGGATGTGCGCGTCAGTCGGCGCGCGGTCGCCCAGTACCAGCAGACGGCTGGCGCTGCGCTCGGGCAGTGGCGCCTGCGCGATCAGGTCGTCGGGCAGCGTGTAATCGAAGTCAGAAAGCGTGAGCACGGCGTAGAACGGGGCGGAAAAGCGCGAAAAAACCGCGCATTGTACCGCCGGCGGCCTTGCCGGACCGCAGCGGCAGCCCGCATAATCCGCCTCCTTCCCGGCCGGGATGGCGGAATCGGTAGACGCAGCGGATTCAAAATCCGCCGCCGCAAGGTGTGGGGGTTCGAGTCCCCCTCCCGGCACCACTCGGGTTTATTGCGGTTTCGCGCAACGCGAAACAATGCGAAATATCAGGCGCTTATCTCCGGCGTCGCGTTCCAAACTTGAACGCCGAGCAATCATTAATTAGCCTGTCGCTACCCGCAATTTACCCGCGGGATTCCCCGCGCTCTATCGGCGTGCCTGTCGCGCACAGGTATACTTGCGCGTTTCCCACGCGCATCCCGCTTCCGTTCATCCCGTGCAGGTTTTCCGCGCAATCCCTTCGGTCGCTGACAGGCCGGTCGTTCTGACCATCGGCAATTTCGATGGTGTGCACCTCGGTCACCGGGCGCTGCTGGCGCAGCTGTCCGCGAAGGCGCGCGCGCTGGGCGTGCCGGCCGCTGTGATGACCTTCGAGCCGCATCCGCGTGAATTCTTCATGCACGAAAAGCGGCCGACCCGGCTGACCAGCCTGCGCGAAAAGCTGGAGCTGTTCCGGCAGGCCGGGGTCGAGCGGGTGTACGTGTGCCGCTTCAATGCCCGCTTCGCCGCGCTCAGCGCCCATGCTTTCGTCGATGACCTGCTGGTGCGCGGGCTGGCGGTGCGTCACCTCATCATCGGCGACGATTTCCGCTTCGGCCGTGGCCGCGAGGGCGATTTCCAGCGGCTGTGCGAAGCTGGCGAACTGCACGGTTTTGGCGTGGCCAGCATGGATACGGTGGAAATCGGCGGCGAGCGCGCCTCCAGTTCCGCCGTGCGCGAGGCGCTGGAACAGGGCGATCTGGCGCGGGCCGAACGCCTGCTCGGTCGTCCGTACGCGATCAGTGGCCGGGTCGAACACGGCCAGAAGATCGGCCGTCAGCTCGGCTTCCCGACCGCCAACATCCAGCTCAAGCACCGTTCGCTGCCGCTGGCCGGCATCTACGCGGTGACCGTGACCGGTGGTGGCCTGGTCGATGCGCCGGGCGCGGCCAGTGTGGGCGTGCGCCCGACCATCGCCGACGGCCTGAAGCCGACCTGCGAGGTGTATGTACTGGACCGCGACGTGGATCTGTACGACCAGCACGTGTCGGTGCGCTTCTGTCGCAAGCTGCGCGACGAGGCCCGCTACGAAGGCCTGGAGGCACTGCGCGAAGCGATCGCGCAGGACGTGGTGAACACCCGCGCGTGGTTCGCGCAAAACCCGATTTCCGAAGACTGAAACTGGCTGATCAAGATGGCTGATTACCGCACGACGCTGAACCTGCCCGACACCGCCTTCCCGATGCGCGGCGACCTGCCCAAGCGCGAACCCGGCTGGGTTCAGCAGTGGCAGCAGAGCCAGCTCTACAAGCGCATCCGCGAAAAGGCCGCCGGCCGCCCGAAGTTCGTGCTGCACGACGGCCCGCCGTACGCGAACGGCGACATCCACCTCGGCCACGCGGTGAACAAGATCCTGAAGGACATCATTGTCCGCTCGAAGACGCTGGCCGGTTTCGACGCGCCCTACGTGCCGGGCTGGGACTGCCACGGTCTGCCGATCGAGCACCAGATCGAGAAGAAGCACGGCAAGAACCTGCCGGCCTCTGAAGTGCGCAAGCTGAGCCGTGCCTTTGCCGGCGAACAGGTGGAGATCCAGAAGAAGGGCTTCATCCGCCTCGGCGTGCTGGCCGACTGGGACCGCCCCTACCGCACAATGGATTTCGGCAACGAGGCGGGCGAAATCCGCGCGCTGGCCGAAATGGTGAAGAAGGGCTGGGTGTATCGCGGCCTGAAGCCGGTGAACTGGTGTTTCGACTGCGGTTCGGCGCTGGCCGAAGCAGAGGTCGAGTACCAGGACAAGGGCAGCCCGGCGGTCGACGTCGGCTTCCCGATCTCTGAGCGCGAGCGCGGCCGGCTGGCCGCCGCCTTCGGCCTGGCCGAACTGCCTGCCGGCAGCGTGCATGCGGTGATCTGGACCACCACGCCCTGGACCATTCCGGCCAACCAGGCGCTGAACATGCACCCGGAGCACGTATATGCGCTGGTGCAGACCGACGCCGGCTGTCTGGTGCTGGCCGAGGCGCTGGTCGAACAGAGCCTGAAGCGCTACGGCCGCGAGGGCCGCGTGCTGGCCACCGCCACTGGCGACAAGCTTGAACGCATCGCCTTCCACCATCCGCTGTACGAGCGTGAGTCGCCGGTCTTCCTGGCCGACTACGTGGGCATCGACGCAGGCACCGGCGTCGTGCACTGCGCGCCGGCCTATGGTGTGGATGACTTCAACTCCTGCATGAAGAACGGCCTCACCGTGGCCGACGTGCTGAGTCCGGTGCAGAGCAACGGCGTGTATGCCGAATCGCTGCCCTTCTTCGGCGGCCTGCATATCTGGAAGGCCAACCCGGTCATCGTCGACAAGCTGGCCGAGGTCGGCGCGCTGTTCTCGCACGAGAAGATCCAGCACAGCTACATGCACTGCTGGCGCCACAAGACGCCGCTGATCTACCGCGCCACCGCGCAGTGGTTCGTCGGCATGGATCTGAAGCCCGAAGGCGGCCCCAGCCTGCGTGAGTCGGCGCTGGCCGCGATCGAGAACACCGCCTTCTATCCGGACTGGGGCAAGGCGCGGCTGGCCGCGATGATCGCCAACCGGCCGGACTGGTGCATCTCGCGCCAGCGCAACTGGGGCGTGCCGATTCCGTTCTTCATCCACCGCGAAAGCGGCGAGCTGCATCCGCGCACGGTCGAACTGATGGATGCGGTGGCGCAGCGCGTCGACGCCGAGGGCATCGACGCCTGGTTCAATCTGGATGCCGCCGAACTGCTGGGTGCCGACGCGGTGCAGTACGAGAAGATCAGCGACACGCTGGACGTGTGGTTCGATTCCGGCGCCACCCACTGGCACGTGCTGCGCGGCTCGCACGCCGATCTGGCGCGCACCGACGGCGGTCCGGTGGCCGACCTCTACCTCGAAGGTTCGGACCAGCACCGCGGCTGGTTCCATTCCTCGCTGCTGACCGGCTGCGCGATCGACGGCCAGGCGCCTTACCGCGCGCTGCTGACCCACGGCTTCACGGTCGATGCGCAGGGCCGCAAGATGTCGAAGTCACTCGGCAACGGCATCGAGCCGCAGGAAGTCGGCAACAAGCTGGGCATCGAAATCCTGCGCCTGTGGCTGGCCTCGACCGACTACTCGGGCGAACTGTCGATCTCGAAGGAAATTCTCGACCGCGTGGTCGAAACCTACCGCCGGCTGCGCAATACGGTGCGCTTCCTGCTCGCCAACATCGCCGATTTCGACGCCCAGGCCGACATGCTGCCGGCCGACCAGTGGCTCACCATCGACCGCTATGCGCTGGCGCTGACCCGCGACCTGCAGGCGCGCGTAACCGCCGATTACGACCAGTACGAATTCCACCGCGTGGTGCAGGCGCTGCAGCACTTCGCGTCGGAAGATCTCGGCGCCTTCTACCTCGACGTGCTGAAGGACCGCCTGTACACGACCGCACCGGGTTCGCATGCCCGCCGTTCGGCGCAGTCGGCGCTGTGGCACATCACCCAGACCCTGGTGCGCCTGATGGCGCCGGTGCTGGCTTTCACCGCCGAAGAAATCTGGACCGTGCTCGGCGACAAGTCGGCCGACAGCGTCATGCTCACCACCTGGCACGCGCTGCCGGAACAGGCTGGCGAAGCGGCGCTCATGGCCCGCTGGAGCCGCATCCGTGCGCTGCGGGCAGAATCGGCGCGGGTGCTGGAAAGCCTCCGTTCGGAAGGCGGTATCGGTTCGTCGCTGCAGGCCGAGGTCGACGTGCGCGCCGCTGGCGACCTGCACGACGATCTGGCTGCGCTGGGCGACGACCTGCGCTTCGTGCTCATCACGTCGGCGGCCACGCTGGTCAGGGTGGGCAGCGAGGCGGAGCAGGGCGTGACCGCGCGTCCGAGTGCGCACGCCAAGTGCGCCCGCTGCTGGCATTACCGTGCCGATGTGGGCAGCAATGCCGAACACCCGGAACTGTGCGGCCGTTGCGATGCCAATCTGCACGGTGCGGGCGAAGCCCGCGAACACGCCTGAAAACGATGAATGCACGCCTTGCCGGCTGGCTCGCCCTGTCCGCCTTCGTGGTCGGGGCAGACCAGCTCACCAAATACCTGATCTCGAACTGGCTCAGCTACGGTCAGAGCTGGTCGGTCACCCGCTTTTTCGATCTGGTGCTGGTGTACAACCCCGGTGCAGCCTTCAGCTTTCTGGCCGACCATGACGGCTGGCAGCGCTGGTTCTTCATCGTGCTCACCTCCAGCGTGTCGGTCTGGCTCTTCCTGCTGATGCGCAAGCACGCGAAGGAAGTGGTGCTGCCGCTCGGTCTGGCGCTCATCCTGGGTGGCGCCATCGGCAACCTGATCGACCGGGTGCTGCTCGGCGCGGTGGTCGACTTCCTGTATTTTCATGCCGGGAGCCGCGGCTTCCCGGCGTTCAACGTGGCCGATTCGGCCATCACGGCAGGTGTGGTGCTGATGCTCGCGGACCAGTTCGGTCTGGCGGCGCGCACCACCCGTGCGGAGACGGAATCATGAGCAACACGATCAAGGCCGACAGTCTGGTCACCCTGCATTTCCGCGTGGCGCTGCCCGAAGGCGGCCAGGCGCTGATCAGCACCTTCGAATCGACGCCGGCCACGCTGCAGCTGGGCAGCGGCGAACTGGCTCCGGCGCTCGAAGCGCGGCTGGCCGGGCTGGAAGTGGGCAGCCGCCACGTGTTCGATCTCGGACCGGGCGAGGTGTTCGGCGAGCACAAGGCCGATCTGGTCGAGCGCTTCGCGCGCCGCGACATCCCGGCCGATATCGAACTGGACGTGCATTCGGTGATCGAATTCACCGACAACGACGGCAACAAGTTTCCGGGCCTGGTGCGCGAACTGGACGAACAGTCCGCGCTGATCGACTTCAACCATCCGCTGGCCGGCCGCGCCGTGCGTTTCGAAGTGGAGGTGATCGGTGTCTCCTGAACAGGACAGCATGGAAGTGCTGCTGGCCAATCCGCGCGGCTTCTGTGCCGGCGTGGAGCGCGCCATCGCCATCGTCGAGCGCGCGCTGGAGCAGTACGGCGCGCCGATCTACGTGCGTCACGAAGTCGTCCACAACAAGTTCGTGGTCGACAGCCTGCGTGCCAAGGGCGCCATCTTCATCGACGACCTGGCCGATGTGCCGGCGGGCGCCACCCTCATCTTCAGCGCGCACGGCGTGCCGCAGGCGGTCCGCCACGACGCCGGTTCGCGCGGCCTGCGCGTGTTCGACGCCACCTGCCCGCTGGTGACCAAGGTGCATGTCGAAGTGGCCAAGATGCGCGACGCTGGCCGCGAAATCGTCATGATCGGCCACAAGGGGCACCCGGAAGTCGAAGGCACCATGGGTCAGTCCGAGGGCGGCATGCATCTGGTCGAAACCGTGGCTGACGTGCAGACGCTGCAGGTGAGCGATCCGGAAAAGCTGGCCTATGTCACCCAGACCACGCTGTCGGTCGATGACGCCCAGACCATCGTAGACGCGCTGCGTGCGCGTTTTCCGACCATCGTCGGCCCTAAGCGCGACGACATCTGCTACGCCACCCAGAACCGGCAGGACGCGGTCAAGTTCATGGCACCACGCAGCGATCTGGTGCTGGTGGTCGGTTCGCCCAACAGCTCGAATTCGAACCGCCTGCGCGAAGTGGCCGAACAGTTCGGCGTGCCGGCCTATCTGATCGACAACGCCGGCCAGATCGACCCTTCGTGGCTCGACGGGCGCAAGCGGGTGGGTGTGACCGCGGGTGCTTCGGCGCCGGAGGTGCTGGTCGATGCGGTGATCGCACGACTGCGCGAACTGGGCGCCGCTTCGGTGCGCACGCTGGACGGCACGCCGGAAAACGTGAACTTCCCGCTGCCGAAGGAACTTGCACAGACTTGATCCAGGTCTTTGCGCGCTTGCGTGGCCTTTCATATACTCGAAACCATGAAATCACCGCTCAACCGCGAACAGACCATCGATCTGCTGCGCGCACACGACATCAACCTGACCCAGCCGCGGATCGACATCGCGCATGTGCTGTTTTCGCGCATGGAGCATCTGTCGGCCGACCAGATCCTGGCGATGGTGAATGAAACATCGCCGTCGGCGTCGAAGGCGACCGTGTACAACACGCTGAAAGTGTTGCGCGAGGCGGGTCTGATCCGCGAGGTGATCGTCGATCCGACCAAGGTGTTCTTCGATCCGAACACCGAGCCCCACCATCATCTGTACGACGTGGTCACCGGCTGTCTGACCGACATACCCAATCACACGCTGCGTGTGGAGGGCATGCCTGAGCTGCCGCCGGGCATGGTGGCCGATGGCATCGACATCGTCGTGCGCATGCGCCCGGGTCTGCAGTGAAAGCGTGCTTTTGCATTGATTTTGGCCGTTTCAGCGGCTATCATGCGCGCTCTTTGTTGCCGCTGTAGCTCAGTCGGTAGAGCAGCGCATTCGTAATGCGAAGGTCACCAGTTCGATTCCGGTCAGCGGCACCACCCGGATGCAAGTGAAGGCCCGTTCCCCGGAACGGGCCTTTTGCTTTTGTGGCCTCGGCCATCGCGGCAGGGCGCCGGCATCCGCAGCGATGTGGATGCGACCGGCGGCGACACAATGAAAAAAGGCGGCCAAGGCCGCCTTTTTCGTTTGAATCCGGGCTGATGACTGCCCGTCTCAACCGTTGATCAGGCGCTCCTCGCTCACCATGACTTCCGCACCGATCGCCAGCGGCACGCTGTGGCTGCGCAGCGCGGCGGTGACGTGATGCATCGGCGCGATTTCGTGGCGGAACAGGTAGGCCAGTACCCGCTGCGTATTCCAGGTTTCGGGCAGAGCGATGTGGACGGTGCTGGCCGCATCGGCTTCGAGTGCGGTGCCGACCAGCCATGCGCCGATCTGCTCGCGCAGCAGGAAACGGGTTTTCAGCGGGCTGGTGGCCAGCGACATGCCCGGTGCTTCGGACAGGCGGATGGCCAGTGCGCGAGCCAGCGGAATCCAGTCGGCTTCGACATTCTGTCCGTGGCAGGCGGCAAGTGCCGCGTGTTCGCGCTTCAGGAATTCGCACAGCAGGGCGGACAGATCGCCTGCTGTCCAGTTGCGCATGCCGGGTGCAGCCTTCGGCTGCTGCTGCGCGTTCGTGCTGTCGTGGCGCGCGGCATTCGCGGAAAAGCGCGGCCAGCTGGCTCTCGTGCGGCTGGGGGCGTTATCGCCGTCAGCACGCGGGTGGCGCGCGACAGCAGCCCCTTCATTCAGACTTGCACCCATGGCATACCTTTTGAGTTGTTGGTTCGATGGTAATGCTGCGATGTGTCATTCTTCGGAACTTAGGTCACCCGGACTAGGGGTTTACCCCTAATCCGGATGGTCCGGGTTCCTGTATCCGGACGCGCTGCCTTATCTTCGAGGTTTTCCTGCAAACCCGCTGCGGCGGCGCGCCGGACGTGCTGTTTCCGGGGAATCCCGTCGAAACGGGGCGGTCGGAACCTGCACCTTGGGTGTTATCGACACGGAAGTTAACAAATGAAGAATTCTTTTTCGCGGGCCATACATCTGCGCGATTACCAGGCGCCCGCCTGGTGGGTGGATGAGGTGGAACTGGATGTGTCCATCGCCGATGACGGCCATACCGAGGTTGCCGCGACGCTGGCGCTGCGTCGCAACGAAGCCGTGGCGGCTGCACCGCTGCAGCTGGATGGCGAAGAACTCGAACTGCTCTCTCTGGCGGTGGATGGCCGCACGCTGCCTGCGCCGGCCTCTTTCGTGCGCGACGGCCGGCTCGAACTGGTCGATCTGCCGGCGCGCTGCCGCCTGAGCACCCGGGTGCGCATCCGCCCTGACCTGAACACCACGCTGTCCGGCTTCTACCGCTCCAAGGATGGCTACTTCACGCAGTGCGAGGCGGAAGGCTTCCGCCGCATCACCTGGTTTCCGGACCGGCCGGACGTGATGGCACGCTACACGGTGACCCTGCATGCGGACAGGGAGCGTTTCCCGGACCTGCTGGCCAATGGCAACCGGGTCGCCGAGGGTGAGGAGGAGGGCGGGCGGCACTGGGCGCGCTGGGTCGATCCTTTCCCCAAGCCCTGCTATCTGTTCGCCATGGTGGCCGCGAAGCTGGACCGCCTGGACGACACCTTCACCACCGCCTCCGGCCGCACGGTCGATCTGGCCATCTATGTCGAGCCGGGCAAGCTGGACCAGTGCGGATTCGCGATGCACGCGCTGAAGAAGTCCATGCGCTGGGACGAACAGCGCTTCGGTCTGGAACTCGATCTCGACCGCTACATGATCGTCGCCGTCGGCGATTTCAACATGGGGGCGATGGAGAACAAGGGCCTCAACATCTTCAACACGAAGTACGTGCTGGCGCGGCCGGACATCGCGACCGATGTCGATTACATGAACATCGACCGGGTGGTCGCCCACGAGTATTTCCACAACTGGACCGGCAACCGGGTCACCTGCCGCGACTGGTTCCAGCTGTCGCTGAAGGAAGGCCTGACCGTGTTCCGCGACCAGGAATACGGGTCCGACGAATACTCGCGTGCGGTGCAGCGCATCCAGGAAGTGCGCGGCCTGCGGGCGGCGCAGTTCCCGGAAGATGCAGGGCCGATGGCGCACCCGATACGGCCGGCCAGTTACGAGGAAATCAACAACTTCTACACCGCTACCGTCTATGAGAAGGGCGCCGAAGTGGTGCGCATGATCCACACCCTGCTGGGTGAGGACGGTTTCCGCCGCGGCATGGATCTGTATTTCGAGAGACATGACGGTCAGGCGGTCACCTGCGACGACTTCGTGTCGGCCATGCAGGACGCGTCCGGCGTCGATCTGACGCAGTTCCGCCGCTGGTACGAACAGGCCGGCACGCCGCGGCTGAGCGCGCGCACCGCCTTCGACGCCGCGACCGGCCGCTGGACGCTCACGCTCGAACAGTCGAATCCGGAAACCGCCTACGAAAGGCGGCTGCAGGAAGAAGGCCTGCGCTTCGAGCGCGGACCGCTGCACATTCCGGTCGCGCTGGGTCTGCTCGATACCGACGGCCGCGAAATCCTGCCCACCACCGTGCTGTCGCTGACCGACGTCAGTGGCCGTTTCGAATTCGACCTGTCGGCGCATGGCCTCAAGGCGGCGCCGCTGCCGTCACTGCTGCGCAATCTGTCGGCGCCGGTGGCGCTGGACTACGAATATGGCGACAGCGATCTGGCCACGCTGATGGCGCATGACAGCGACGAGTTCAACCGCTGGGAAGCCGGCCAGCGGCTGGCCACCCGGCTCATGCTCGCCGGCGTGGCGCAGGTGCAGGCCGGGGGCGACGCGCTGGTGCCGGACCTGTTCGTCGATGCCTTTGCCGCCGTACTGGCGAAGGCGGATGCCGATCCGGCCTTCGCTGCCGAGGCGCTGACGCTGCCGTCCGAAGCCTGGCTGGGCGATCAGATGGCGGTGATCGATCCGGACGCCATCCACCGCGTGCGCACGCTGTTCCGCCGCACGCTGGCCGAGCGACTGCGTACGCAGTTCGAGGCGCTGCTGGCGCGCTTCAGCGTGGCCGGCGCCTATGCGCCCGAGCCCGCCGCCATGGGCCGCCGTGCGCTGCGCAATCTCGCGCTGGGCTATCTGATGACGCTGGACGACAGCGCGCTGCAGCTGAAGGCGCTGAGCCAGTTCCGCGACGCCGACAACATGACCGACCAGTTCGCCGCCTTCTCGCTGCTGGCGCACAGCGACACGCCGCTGCGCGAAGTGGCGCTGAACGAGTTCTACGCGCGCTGGAAGGACGAGGCGCTGGTGGTGGACAAGTGGCTGGCGGTACAGGCCACGTCGCCGCTGTCCGATGCACGCGCGCGGGTGCGCGAACTGATGGTGCACGCAGCGTTCGACCTGAAGAACCCGAACAAGGTGTACGCGCTGGTGCGCACCTTCTGCGCCGCCAATCCGCTGCATTTCCACGCCGCCGACGGTTCGGGCTACGCCTATGCCGCCGGCGTCATCCGCGAGCTGGATCCGGTGAATCCGCAGGTGGCGTCACGCGTGGCGCGCGCCTTCGACCGCTGGCGCCGTTTCGACGACAGCCGTCAGGCGCATGCGCGCCGTGCGCTGGAGAGCATTCGCGACCTGCCGGGTCTGTCGGCGGATGTGGCCGAGGTGGTCGGCCGGGCGCTGGCCTGAGAACCGGTACGCCTGCTCAGTCGGTCGCGATCATCGCCTCGAAGGCGAGTGCGGCCGGGCTGAGCGGGCGGCGCGGCAGGCGCAGGCGGTAGAGCTGGCGGGTGAGCTGCACGCCGGGCAGGGTGAGCGTGGCGACCTTGCCGAGCGCGATCTGGTCGGCCGAACTGACCCGCGGCACCATCGATACCCCGCCGCCGGCCGCCACCGTCTGGATCACCGCTTCGGTGCTGCCCGCTTCAAGCGTGCGGGCCGGCACGATGCCCAGCCTGTCCAGCCAGCGGTTCATCACTTCGCGCGTGCCCGAGCCGTGTTCGCGCACCACCCAGGTCACCGCCGACAGATCGGCCGCGCTTACCGTGCCGGCGCGGGCCAGATCGCTGTCCGGCGGCGCCACGATGAGCAGCGTTTCGTCGCGCCAGGGGCGGGATTCGATCCGTTCGTCCTCGACCGGGCCTTCCACCAGCGCGATGTCGATTTCGCAGGCCAGCAGCCGTTCGGCGATGGCCTGGGTGTTGGCGCTGGTCAGGCTGAGCGCTATGCCCGGGTGGGCCTGCGAAAAATCTGCCACATAGCCCGGCAGCCAGTAGCCGGCCACCGTCATGCTGGCGCCGATGCGCAGCCGGCCGCGCTCGAGGTTGGAATAGGCCTGCAGCGCTTCCAGCGCCGCGCGTTCCATCGCGAAAATGCCGCCGGCGTATTCGAACAGCACCTTGCCGGCTTCGGTCAGCGACACGATGCGCGAACCGCGTTCGATCAGCACCACGTCGAGCTGATCCTCGAGCTCGCGCAGCGCCTTGGACACGGCCGGCTGGCTGATGCCCAGGTGTTCGGCCGCACGCGAAAAGCTCGCGTGCTCGCCCACGGTATGGAAGATGCGCAGCAGGTGCAGGTTCATCGCGTTCGGCAGGACAGGGGATGACGCATTGTTCCACAACGGCGCCCATGAAAAAGGCCCGCACGGGGCGGGCCTTCAGGGGTGGAGCAGAGTGGTGCTCAGCCCGCCATCTGTACCGGAATGTGACCGCGCTGGTTCACGATGTTGTTCTTGCCATCGACGTACACCAGCTTGGGCTCGTAACGGGCCAGCTCCAGTTCGGTGTATTGCGCGTAGGCAGCGATGATGAGCAGATCGCCAGCCGCGGCCTTGCGGGCGGCGGCGCCATTGACCGAAATGATGCCGGAACCGCGCTCCGCGCTGATCGCATAGGTCGAGAAGCGCTCGCCGTTGCTCACGTTGTAGATGTCGATCGCCTGGTATTCGCGGATGTCCGCGGCGTCGAGCAGGTTCTGGTCGATCGCACAGGAGCCCTCGTAATGCAGCTCGGAGTGCGTCGTGGTGACACGGTGCAGCTTGGACTGAAGCATGGTGCGTTGCATATGGGCGCTCCTATATCGCGCTGTTCAGACAACACGTGCACGCGACGGCATGCACGACAGTGCGCTACTGGAACGCCACCGGCCTGAGCGCATCGTGGCGACCTACACTTCCAGATTGTCGATCAGGCGCGTCGTCCCGAGCAGGGCGGCGGCCACGATCACCAGGCTGGATTCGTGAGCGGCCGGCGATTGTAAGTCGGCTTGTCGTCGCACCGCAATATATTGCGGAGACCAGCCTCCAGCCTGAAGAAATGCCATGGCGTCGGCTTCGATGCGGGCGAAATCGCGGTCGCCGGCGCGCAGCGCGTCGCGCGCGGCCGACAGCGCCTGATACAGCTGGACCGCCTGCGCCCGCTCGGCCGGCGCGAGATAGCCATTGCGCGAGGACAGCGCCAGGCCGTCGTCCGCGCGCTCGGTCTCGCCGCCGACGATGGCGATCGGCAGCGCCAGCTGGCTCACCAGCTGGCGGATCACCATGAGCTGCTGGTAATCCTTCTTGCCGAACAGCGCCACCTGCGGCTGCACGATGTTGAACAGCTTGGCCACCACGGTGGCCACGCCGGTGAAGAAGCCGGGCCGGAAAGCGCCTTCCAGGATGTCGGCCAGCACCGGGTCCGGCACCACCTTCATCGTCTGCGGCTGCGGATACAGCTCGGTTTCGGCCGGCGCGAACACGTGGGCCACGCCGGCCGCCTGCATGCGGGCGCAGTCGGCCTCCATGGTGCGCGGGTAGCGGTCGAAATCCTCGTTCGGGCCGAACTGCAGCCGGTTCACGAACACGCTGGCCACCACCACGTCGGCGTGGTCGTGGCCCTGGCGCATCAGCGAGGCGTGGCCTTCGTGCAGATTGCCCATGGTGGGCACGAAGGCGATGCGCGCGCCGCGCGCGCGTTCGGCGTCGAGCGCGGCGCGCAGGCCGGCGACGGTGGGGTGGATCTGCATCGGGAAAGCTCGCGGAATCAGTAGCAGTGTTCGGGGCCGGGGAAGCTGCGGTCCTTGACCGCGGCGACATAGCGGGACAGCGCGTCATGCACGTCGTCGGCGCCCGGCATGAAGTTGCGCACGAAGCGCGGGCGGCGGCCCGGGAACAGGCCGAGCACGTCGTGCAGCACCAGCACCTGGCCGCTGCATTCGACGCCGGCGCCGATGCCTATGGTGATGAGGCGGGTGTTGGCGGTCACTTCGGCCGCCAGCCGGGCCGGCACCATTTCCAGCACCATCATGGTGGCGCCGGCCTGGTCCAGCAGATCGGCGTCGCGCAGCAGCTGGGCGGCGGCTTCGTCGGTCACGCCCTGGGCGCGGTAACCGCCCAACTGATGCACCGACTGCGGCGTGAGCCCGAGGTGGGCGCACACCGGCACGCCGCGTTCGACCAGGAAGCGCACGGTGTCGGCCATGTGGGCGCCGCCTTCCAGCTTCACCATCTGTGCGCCGGCGGTCATCAGCTTCACCGACGAACGCAGCGCCTGTTCGCGGCTTTCCTGGTAGCTGCCGAAGGGCAGGTCGGCGATCAGGAAGGCGCGGCCGCCGACATTCGCAAGGCCTCGGGCCACGCAGGCGGTGTGGTAGGCCATGTCGTCCAGCGTGACCGGCAGCGTGGTGTCGTGGCCCTGCAGCACGTTGCCGAGCGAATCGCCCACCAGCAGCACTTCGGCGCCGGCCGCGTCGCAGACGGCGGCAAAGGTCGAGTCGTAGCAGGTGAGCATGGCGACAGGCTCACTGTTCGCACGCATGCGCAGCAGGGTGTTCAGCGTGACCGGGCGGCGAGCCGGGTCGGTGTCGCGCATATAGGTCATGAGGCGTAACCGAAGAATTCGCGGAAGGAGCGCATCTGGCCCAGACGTTCGACCAGCAGCGCGAAGTCCTCGTCGCTGTCGACCGGGTTCAGTTCCTCTGCATTGACGATGAACAGCGGACTGGCGTCGTACTGGTAGAAGAAGCGGGCGTAGCGCTCGACCACCCGCGCGAGATAGCTTTCGCTGATGCGCCGTTCGGCGTCGATGCCGCGCCGGCGGACGCGCTCGGCCAGCGTGTCGGCGTCGGCCTGCAGATAGATGACCAGATCGGGGGCCGGCGCCTGCAGCTTGACCGACGAGAAGATCTGCCGGTACAGCGCGTACTCGTCGTCGGTCAGGTTCATCGACGCGAAAAGCGGGTCCTTGTCGATCAGAAAATCGGCCACCAGCCGGCCGGAGAACAGGTCGTCCTGCATCACCTCACGCAGCTGTTCCATGCGCTGGAACAGAAAGAACAGCTGGGTCTGCAGCGCGTAGCGCTCCATGTTCTGGTAGAAGCGCGCCAGGAAGGGGTTCTCTTCCGGCTTCTCGAACAGCGTCGGCGCCTGCAGGTGATCGGCCAGTCGCCGGGCCAGCGAGGTCTTGCCCACGCCTATGGGGCCTTCGACGACGATGTAGCGTGCCTTGTCGAGCATCGATGGATCAGTCCGGTCGGGAAATTCGCCGAGAATTCAGCGGAAGATGAAGTACACCGCGCCCAGCATACACAGCGCAGCCCACACGTAGTCAAGCTTGAACGGCTGGTTCATGTAGAGCACGGCGAAGGGGATGAACACGGCCAGCGTGATCACTTCCTGCATGATTTTGAGCTGGCCGAGTGACAGCTGCGTGTGACCGATGCGGTTGGCCGGCACCTGCAGCAGGTATTCGAACAGCGCGATGCCCCAGGAGAAGATCGCCGCGTACCACCAGGGCTTGTGGTTCATGTCCTTCAGGTGGGCGTACCACGCGAAGGTCATGAAAATGTTGGAGGCCACCAGCAGGCCGGCCGCCTGCACCCAGGCCGGCAACTGGGCCAGCGTCATGCCGCGTCAGCCGGGCCGTTGCCGCCGCCCGAAGGCTTGCGGCGGGTGCGACGGCGCTTCTTCGGCGCTTCTTCGGGACGCAGCATGGCTTCGCGCTGCGGGCCGTCGGCGGCCGCGAAGTCGGTCCACCAGTCGGCCAGTTCCTGTTCCACCTCGCCGCTGCCGGCACGCAGCAGCAGGAAGTCGTAGGCGGCACGGAAGCGCGGCAGTTCGAGCAGCCGGTAGGGGCGTTTGCCGGCGCGCTGTTCGAAGCGCGGCTGCAGCAGCCAGATGTCTTTGATGTCGGTGGCGATGCGGCGCGTGATGGCCAGCTTTTCCGCCTGCTGGTCGAGCACGCTGCCCATCGCGTCGAACAGCGCCGGAATCGCCGCTTCGCCCGCCTGCTTGCGCTTTTCCCAGTCGGCCAGCACTTCGTGCCAGAGCAGGGTGGCGAACAGGAAGCCGGGCGAAATCGACTTGCCTTCGCGTACGCGCTCGTCGGTGCGCTCCAGCGACAGCATGACGAAGCGTTCGCCCATCGGCTGTTCGAGGATGACGTCGAGCAGCGGCAGCAGGCCGTGGTGCAGCCCTTCCTCGCGCAGCTGGCGCACGCAGCGCACTGCGTGACCGCTGGTGAGCAGCTTGAGCATTTCGTCGAACAGGCGGGCCGGCGGCACGTTTTCCAGCAGGCCGGACATCGAGCGTATCGGTTCGCGCGCGGCCGGATCGATGATCAGACCGAGCTTGGCGCCCAGCCGGACCGCACGCAGCATGCGCACCGGGTCTTCGCGGTAGCGGCGCGGGGCGTCGCCGATCATGCGCAGCGTCTTCTGTTTCAGGTCGGCCACGCCGTGATGGAAGTCGATCACGGTTTCGGTGGTCGGGTCGTAGTACAGCGCATTGACCGTGAAGTCGCGCCGGGCGGCATCTTCTTCCATCGTGCCGAACACGTTGTCGTGCAGGATGCGGCCGTGCTCGTCGGTCACCGCCTCCGAGTCGCCGCGGAAAGTGGTCACCTCGATCACGTCGCGGCCGAACATGACATGCACGATCTTGAAACGGCGGCCGATCATGCGGGCGCGACGGAATACCTCGGTCACCTGCTCCGGCGTGGCGCTGGTGGCGACGTCGAAATCCTTGGGTTCGATGCCGGCGATCAGGTCGCGCACCGCGCCGCCGACCACATAGGCCTGATAGCCCTCGGCCTGCAGCCCGTCGCACACCTTGCGTGCGGCCGGCAGGATCTGTTCGCGCGAAATGCCGTGCTGTTCGCGCGGAATGGAAACCGGTCCACTGCTGGCGGCCGGTGTGCGGGCGTTGTCTTCGGGGCGCCGGAGTATCCGGCGCAGCAACTTTCGGATCATCAGTAAGAGGGCTTTCTGGCGTGATTCGGACCAGGACGCGTTCGCGCCGGACCCGACATGTTAACGCAAGCGGCGCCGCACAGCCCGCCTGTCTTGCCGCTCGCGCCGTCAGCACGCTACCATGCGCGCCCATGACGTTTGCCCGCCCCCGATTCCGCTTCGCCCTGATGCTCGCGCTGTTCGCAGTGTGCGCCCAGGTGCTGCTGCCCACGCTGATGCGCTGGCAGCAGTCGGACGACCCGGTGGCGTCGGCAGAAATCTGTACCGCCTTCGGCGTGAAGCCCGTCGCTGAAGGCAGCGACGACGGCGAGGCCCGGCCGCACTGCCCGTGGTGCGTCGCGCAGGCCGCGATCGCCTTGCCCTCCCAGCCCGCGTACGCGGTGTTCGCGCTGCATGCCGAGGCGGAAGCGCCGCCCGCGCGCTCCGATCTTCCCCTGCCGCCGGTTTTCCGGCGCGCCGCGCCGCCGCGCGCACCACCCCTGGCCTGACCCCATGCCGGCGTGACGCCGTGCGCCCGGTGCCCGAGCACCGTGTGCGCGTGCTGAGCACGCCCTGAGCCGGCGCACGCCTGTGCGTGCGCCCATGCGTTACCAGCGCTGTCCTGGTGACGCGCCGAGCCCGGTCAGGTCCGATGCCGTTCCCGTTCCATCCGTCGATCATCCGCATTGCAGCGCACGCCCGAACGCGTGCGCTGGCGATGGCGCTCGCCTGTGTGCTGCTGGCACTGGTGGGCCTGGGTGCGGCCGGTCAGGCGACCGCGCGGGTAATGCCCGGCGACGACATCTGCTCCAGCGCCGACCGCGATCGTCCGCCGGGCGACGCCACTCATCGCGGCCACTGTTCGCTGTGCGCCGGCAGCACCGGCCTGGCACCGCCGCCCTTTGGCCTGCCGCTGCCGGCACCGCTGCAGCCGGTCATCGAGGCGTCCTGCACCGGCGCTTCGCTGCACGCGATCAGCGCCGGTGCCCACTGGCAGTCGCGCGCACCGCCCATGCGCTGAATCCCCCTTCGCCCGGCGAGCACCACATGTCCGGGCGCCGGTCCGGCCACGCCTTGCGGCGCGGCCGTCTGCAACGCACGCCGGTACGCCGGCGGCGCGAACAGGATTCAGCACACATGAAAAAGCACTGCATGGCCGCCGTTCTGGCAGGCCTGTTCTCGGCTTCGGCCTTCGCCCACGTGAGCTACAGCTCGCGTGATTTCTTCGTCAATGGCGTGCAGTCCGGCAATACCTGGACGCTGGCTGACCAGCGCGTCACCTCGGACTACGGCTGGGCCGACGGCGCCGACGCAGACTGGGGCGACAGCCACCGGCTGCGCTGGGCCCGCTTCACGCTGACCGGAGCCGCCGATGTGACGCTCACGGTCAGTGCCAGCAGTTTCACCTACCTCAGCGGCGGCAGCACGCTGACCGCCGCCGGCGACCTCATGCCCGGCTTTTCGCTGTACGCCGGCATCGCGCCGGGCGCGGCGTTCGAGGCGGGTGACCATCCGGATTACCTGGCTCATCACCCGGGCTTCCTGCCGACGATTTCGCCGACCTATCTGGGCGCCGGCATGTTCGGCAACCGCGAGGGCGCATTCAACGCAAATGGCGACTTCTGGCTCGGCAACAAGCTTGAGGAAGTGGGCGAAGCCAACTGGGCGTCGGCCCGGCTGGCCTATATCGGTCAGGCCGTGGATGGCGCGGGCGTGGACATCAACGGCGATGGCGTGATCGACATCGCCGGCGACGGCAGCGCCGACCAGTCGGTCAGCGCGACCTTTCGCCTGGCCGCCGGTAGCTACAGCCTCATCGTCGGCGGCGCCCGCTACGCCAGTCCCTACATCGACCTCGCCGCCGCCAACGGACAGCGTGGCTTCACTGCAGCGCTGTCGGTCACGCCGGTGCCGGAACCCGAAGCCTGGGCGCTGATGCTGGGCGGTCTGGGCCTGATCGCCGCCGTGGCCCGTCGTCGCCTGAACGGCTGAACCTTCTGATTGATCCCGGGCCGGCCTCTGCCGGCTCTTTGCTTACCAAAAGGAAATAAGGATGAACACGCTTCTTCGCGCCACCTCCCTCGCTTTCGCGCTGGCCGTACCGGCCGCGGCGTCCGCCCACGCCAGTTTCGTCGACCACGCGGTCACCGTTCAGTACGGCATGGATCTGGGGCTGGGCGCCGGCTTCCAGGCGCTGCAGACCTTCACGGTGACGGTTGGCGATGCGGTCGAACTGCCGGCCATCAAGCTCAACACTTCTGGCTCGATCTCGTGGTCGGTCAATCTGTACGACAGCGGCCTGAGCCTGAAGTATGTCGGCACCGGCGACTTCATGAATTTCGGTTCGCCGACCTTCCTCGGTTTCCGCATTGCCGATGTGGCCAGCCAGCTGCCGTCCTTCAACAGCGTCAGCGTGGCGAACACCGCCTACGTGAGCGGTGTTCGCGGCAACCTGATCGAAGGCTTCCAGCCGTCCGCTCATCTCGCCTACAGCGCCGATGCGATCTGGCTGAATCTGAACGAATCGATGTACCACCACCACGCCATGCCCGGCATGGGTGACCCGCTGCGTGACGAAATCCGGCTGAACGTCGGTTTCGCCGGTGCGGTGACGCCGCCGGTGCCGGAGCCGGAATCGTGGGCGCTGATGCTGGCCGGCCTCGGACTGGCCGGCTGGGCGGCCCGCCGTTCGCGTCAGGGCTGATCGCGGCGTAGCGCCGCATTCCACGCTTGAAAACCCCTTTCCACCCCGTTACGGCGGGGTGGCTCTTTTTCTGCCATGAAACGATCCGAATTCCGATGGCTGGCGGCCTGTGGCCTGCTGGCGCTGAACACCGCGCGTGCCGACACCGTGCTGCCTGCGGTCGATATCCACGGCAAGCGCGCCGATCCCTCTGCCGGTGAGGTGACCGAACTGCGCGACAGCCCGGTTGGCGGCGCCGATCTGGCCGAGCGCCTGCGCGACCTGAGCGGCTTCAACGTGAGCCGGGTCGGCGGCACCGCCGGCAGCGTGTTCCTGCGGGGCCTGGGCGGCGCGCGACTGCCGGTGGTGGTAGGCGACGCGGTGGCCGATGCGGCCTGCAATCACGGCATGGACCCGGTCACCTCTTATCTGCAGCCGGATGCCTATGACCGGCTCACCGTGGTGAAGGGGCCGAACACCGTGCAGTTCGGGCCGGCGCTGTCCGGCCTGATCCGGGTCGAGCGCGATGCGCCCGAAGCCGGCATGCGGCTGCGTGCGTCGGCCACCCGCAGCGGCTTTGACCGGCTGGATCAGGCGGCCGAGGTGAGCTGGGCCGGGGAGGTGCTGTGGCTGCGCGCAGGCGGCACCCGCAATGACTCCGACAACTACCGCGACGGCGCAGGGCGGCGCTTCCAGTCCTTCTATTCGCGCTACGCCACCACGCTGGCCGCCGGTCTGAAGCTGGGGTCGGACACCGTGCTCGAAGTCGATAACGAGAACGGTGACGCGATTGCCGGTTACCCGGCCTTCCACATGGACGGCACACGCTTCAACCGTTCGGCATGGGGCGCGAAGCTCACCCATCGCCGGCCGGGCCAGTTGCTGTCCGCGCTCGAACTGTCGCTGCGCTGGCAGGACATCAAGCACCTGATGGACGACTACAGCTACCGGCCGGTAAAGCCGGTCGAGCTGGTGCCCGGCGTGCTCGACCAGCTGCCCACCCTGCTGATGCGGCAGGACCAGCGCGGCCGCAGCGCGCGCGCGGTGGCCACCTTCGAGCCGGCCGACGGCAGCACGCTGCTGCTGGGCGTCGATGCGCGCGACGATCACCACTTCGGCGACAACCTGCGCACCACCCGCACCTGTTTCACCGGCACCACGAACTGCCCGCTGTTCACATCGACCCGCAGCGCCTTCTACACGCTGGATGCGCGTAATCAGGGCGCGTTCGCCGAGCTGACGCAGCAGCTTGGCACCCTTACGCTGCGCGCCGGTCTGCGCAGCGACCGGCTGCAGACCCGTGCCGGAGAACTGCGCAACTTCCTCGGCACCCAACTGCTGCCGGGCAGTTTCGACGAACGCACCGAAAAGCTGGGCAGCGGCTTTCTGCGGGCGCAGATGCGCCATGGCGACGGACTGGAAAACTATCTTGCGCTGGGCGTGGCCCAGCGTGCCGCCAGCAGTCTGGAGCGCGCGAGCTTTGCCGCCTTCAATATCGATGCCGAAACCAATACCGAACTGGGGGCCGGCCTGAATGGCCGCAGTGATGCGTTGCAGTGGTCGCTGCATGCCTTCGTGAGCCGGGTGGATGACTTCATCCTGGCTGAGCAGGGCACCCGTGCGATCAATGTCGATGCACGCCGCTTTGGCGGCGAACTGGAGGCACGCTGGCGCCTGCTGCAGAGCTGGAGCGTGACCGGTGCCGCCAGCTGGGTGCGCGCCGACAACCTGACCCAGCACGTTCCGCTGGCGCAGACCTCGCCGCCGGAAATGCGTCTGGGAGTGGAGTACGAAAGCGGCCGCTTCAGCGCCGCCACCCAGCTGCGGCTGGTGCGCCGGCAGGACCGGGTGCATGTTGGCTACGGCAATGCACTGGGCAACGACATCGGCGAAACGCCAGGTTTCGCGACGGTGAGAGTGATGGCTGGCTGGTCGCCGGACAGCCGGCTGCAGTTGAGTGCAGGCATCGACAATCTGTTCGACCGCAGCTACGCGGAGCACATCAGCCGTACCGGCGTGTTCCAGCCGGCAGGTTTCGTACAGACCGAGAGAGTGAACGAACCAGGGCGGCTGGCCTGGCTGCGCGCGCGGCTGGCCTTCTGATCAGTTGCCGCGCAGGCCTTCGAGCAGTTCGGCCACGCGCTCGAACTCGCTCGACTTGTCGAGAAAGTGGTGAGCGCCCATGGCCAGGCTGCGGGCGCGCATGGCGGCGGTATTGCTGTTGGTGAGTACGATGGCCAGCAGGTCGGGGTGATACAGCTTGAGGTGCTGCAATACGCCGAAGCCGCTGCCTTCGCGCAATTGCAGATCAACCACTACCGCGTCGAAGCGTCCGACCCGCAGCGCAGTGACCGCGTCCGCTTCGGTATCGACCTCGCCGCAGACGGCGACGCCCTCGCTGTCTTCCAGCAGCGCGACCAGATGCTTGCGGATGAGCACGGAATCCTCGACGAGCAGCACGCGCAGCGGGCGGGTGCGGGCGATCGGGGTAGCGGAGGTCGGACGTTGGAGCACGGCAGTGTGCGCGTAAGCGTCGGAGTGGCGGTCAGGGGATTGCACGGTCTGCAGTATTCCACCACAGGCACCGCCGGTATGTAGGTGCGAGCCGACAGACCGGTTCATTCGATCAGCCCATTCTTCAGCGCGTAGTAGGTCAGCTCGGCGTTGCTCTTCAGATTGAGCTTGGTGAGCAGACGGCTGCGGTAGGTGCTCACGCTCTTGACGCTGATGAACAGTTCATCGGCGATTTCGGTCACCGACTTGCCGGTCGCCAGCTTGTGCAGCACCTGGAACTCGCGCTCCGACAGTTGCTGGTGCGCCGGTGCGTCGGCGTCGCCATTGAGCCGCTGGGTGAGCAGGTCGGCCACCGTGTCGCTCACATAGCGGCGGCCGCGCAGCACGGTGCGGATGGCGGACAGGATGTCGTCCACGTCGGCGTCCTTGCGGATGTAGCCGTTGGCGCCTGCGCGCAGCATGTTCAGCGCGTACTGTTCTTCTGCATAGGCGCTGATGATGAGCACAGGCAGATCGGTGCGGTGACTGCGCAGCAGGCGCAGCGTATCCATGCCGTCGCGGTCCGGCATCGAAATGTCGAGCAGCAGCACGTCGACCTCGGTCTGGCGCAGCTGGGTAAGCGTCTCGGCGCTGGTCGAGGCTTCGGCGACCACCTCCAGATCGGATTCGGCATTGATCAGCTGGCGCAGACCGTTGCGCACGATCTGGTGGTCGTCGGCGAGCAGGACGCGTTTCTTTTGCATGATGTGAAGGCTGCGAAAAGTGAGTGTTACGCGGGATTATCCACGTCAGCGCTTGAACAGTCCCAGCACGAAGGAGGCAACCGTCAGCACCAGGAACACGAAGAACAGTATCTTGGCGATGCCGGCTGCGCTTGCCGCCAGGCCGCCAAAACCGAACAATGCGGCGATCAGTGCAACGATGAAGAATATAAGGGCATAGTGAAGCATGTCGGCCTCCTTGATGAAGGGCAGCAGCGTCCGGGTGTACCGCTGCCTGCATGACTCCATGCTAGGCGCAGCCATTTTCAGTGGCTGTCGTCCGCACCGTGCGCGGGACGTCGGACATGTCTGACGCCGACCGCAGCCTGCAGCACGCGCAGCGCCGGCGCGCACTGGTCGAGGGCCTGTCGCGTGCCGCCCGCCGCGCCGGTTCGGCCACCGACGGGGCCGAGCGGCTGACCGACAGCGTGCTGATGAAGCTGGCACGCTTCCGCTGGGGCGCGCTTCTGGTGGTACTGATCGGCATCGCCTTCGCCGTGCTGTCGGAATCCACCTTTCTGGCGATGCAGCGCGAGCGGGAGGAGATCGACGCGTCGCGGCTGTCGCTGGCTGCGCTGAACAACCTGGTCTACGACAATGCCCAGGCGGACCAGACCGAACAACGCTACATCGAGGACCCGTCGGCGGAGCATCTGGCGCAGCATCGGGCCACGCTGCAGCGCCTGGCGGACGCGTCGAACGTGGTGCTGGGCTGGGCGGTGCGCCGGCAGATCGACGAAGAGCGGGTGAGCGCGGTACGGCGGCTGTCCGCCACCGAATCGGAAGAACTGAAGCGGCTCGAGGCCTTGCCGGAGGACGCCAGTCCGGTCGAGGTGATGGATGCCTTCCTGCCTTCGGTGGTCGATCAGGCCGAATTGCGTCAGGCACTGGAGCCGCTGGTGCGCACCGAACGTGCCTACCTCGAAGAACAGATGACACTGCTGGGCGAGGAAATCGAGCGTCAGCGGGCGGCGGCCATTGTGGTGATCGCGGTTGGCGTGCTCATGCTCATCCTGCTGCTGCGCGCCTACGCGATGCGCAGCGAGGCCGAGGCCCAGGTGGCCGACCGCCTGCGCGCGGCGCGCGACGAACTCGATGCGCTGGTGCGGGTGCGTACCGAAGAGCTGAGCGAACTGGCCAGCCACCTGCAGACCGAAGCCGAGCGACAGAAAGCGGCGCTGGCGCGCGAACTGCACGACGAACTGGGCTCCATCCTGACCGCCAGCCGGATGGAGGCGTCGATGCTGCTGCGCCGGGCGCGCAAGCAGAACAGCCCGGACGTCGAATCGCTGGGGCGGGTGTGCGACATCCTGGAACAGGGCGTGCAGATCAAGCGGCGCGTGATCGAGGGGCTGGTGCCGACCGTGCTTACCCATCTCGGCCTGCTGCCGGCGCTGGAAGCGCTGGCCGATGAAACCCGTGTGTCGGCACCGTTCGCGGTCGAGCTCGAACTGCCTGAAGTGCTTGAACTTGAGCGCGAACGTGCGATCGCGATCTACCGCGTGGCGCAGGAGGCGCTCACCAATATCCGCAAGCATGCGCAGGCGAATACGGTCACCATCAGGCTGACCGAAGAGGGCAATACGGTGAGGCTGGACATCCGCGACGACGGGGTCGGTCTGCCGGAGGGCGCGCGTGGCAAGACCGGTTCGCACGGCCTGCTCGGCATGAAATACCGGGCGGATGCGCTCGGCGGGCGCTTCGCGATCGGCGCTGCGCCGGGCGGTGGCACGCTGCTGGAGTTTGAAGTGCCGCGCGCCTGAACGACGCGCGGCGCGGTGCTCAGGCGAGCACCATGTTGTCGCGGTGTATCAGTTCCGGTTCGTCGACATAACCCAGCAGCGCCTCGATGTCGGTCGAGGGGCGGCGCGCGATGCGGCGGGTTTCCGATGCCGAGTAATTGATCAGCCCGCGTGCCAGTTCGCGACCAGTCGCGTCGCGGCAGGCGACGACCGCACCGCGCTCGAACTGGCCCTGCACCTCGGTCACGCCGATCGGCAGCAGGCTCTTGCCCTCGTACAGCGCCTTCACCGCGCCGTCGTCCAGCACCAGCGTACCGGCCAGCTGAAGATGGTCGGCCAGCCACTGCTTGCGGGCGGCCAGCGGCGAGTTGCCCGCCTTCAGGAAGGAGCCCAGCGCTTCGCCGGCGACCAGCCGCAGCAGCACGTCCGGTTCGCGGCCGCTGGCGATCACGGTGTCGGCGCCGCTGCGGGCGGCGCGCTTCGCGGCGCGCACCTTGGTGATCATGCCGCCGCGCGAAATGCCGGTGCCGGCACCGCCGGCCATCGCTTCGAAGCGTGCATCGTCGGCGTCGCCCTCGCTGATCAGCGTCGCGGACGGGTCCTTGCGCGGGTCAGCGGTGTACAGGCCGCTCTGGTCGGTCAGGATGACCAGACAGTCGGCTTCTGTCAGATTGGCCACCAGCGCGCCCAGCGTGTCGTTGTCGCCGAACTTGATTTCGTCGTACACGACGGTGTCGTTCTCGTTGATCACCGGCACCACGCCCAGCTCCATCAGCGTGGACAGCGTCGAACGTGCATTCAGGTAGCGGGTGCGGTCGGCCAGATCCTCGTGTGTCAGCAGAATCTGTGCGCACGCCAGACCGTACTGCGAGAACGCGCTTTCATAGGCCTGTGCCAGGCCCATCTGGCCGACGGCGGCAGCGGCCTGCAGTTCGTGCATCGCGCTCGGGCGGGTGGCCCAGCCCAGGCGCTGCATGCCGGCCGCGATGGCACCCGAAGACACCAGCAGCACCTCGCGGCCTTCGGCGCGCAGCGCGGCGATCTGGCGCGCCCACTCCTGCAGCGCACCGAGGTCCAGGCCGGCACCGTTGTTGGTGACCAGTGCGCTGCCGACCTTGACGATCAGCCGGCGCGCGTTCTGCAACCCTGACCTCATCGGACGCTCTCGTCGTCTGACTTTTCGTCTTCTGCCTTTTCGTCGGTCCCTTCGTCAGCCTCTTCGGCGGACTCCAGATTGCGCACGTCCGGTTCGACCGGTTCCGGCGGCCGGGTGGCTTCGACGTGATCCATGATGGCGTAGCACAGACCATCGCAGCCTTCGCGGGTCATCGCCGAAATGCTGAAGGCGCGTTCGGCACCGAAGGCGTCAACGAAGTCGCGCACGCGCTGTGCGCGTTCGTCTTCCGGAATCAGATCCAGCTTGTTCAGCACCAGCCAGCGCGGCTTCTGGTACAGCGCCTCGTCGTAACGGCGCAGTTCCTCGACGATGGCGCGTGCGTCATGCAGCGGATCGACTTCCGGATCGAACGGAGCCAGATCGACCAGATGCAGCAACAGGCGGGTGCGCTGCAGATGGCGCAGGAACTGGTGACCGAGGCCGGCGCCGTCGGCCGCGCCTTCGATCAGTCCCGGAATGTCGGCAATCACGAAGCTGCGTGAGGTGTCGACGCGCACGACGCCCAGATTGGGTGCCAGCGTGGTGAAGGGGTAGTCCGCCACCTTGGGGCGCGCAGCCGATACCGCGCGGATGAAGGTGGATTTGCCGGCGTTCGGCATGCCGAGCAGGCCGACGTCGGCCAGCACCTTCAGTTCGAGCTTCAGTTCGCGCCGCTCGCCGGCTTCGCCCGGCGTGGTCTGACGCGGTGCGCGATTGGTACTGGACTTGAAGTGCAGATTGCCCAGACCGCCGCGGCCGCCCTTGGCGATCAATGCGCGGGCGCCGTCGTGGTCGAGGTCGGCGACCACTTCGCCAGTGACCTGGTCGGTGATGGTGGTGCCGACCGGCATGCGCAGTTCCTTGTCGTCGCCGCCCTTGCCGTAGCAGTCGGCGCCGCGGCCGTTCTCGCCGCTTTCGGCGCGGAACATGCGGGTGTAGCGGAAGTCGATCAGGGTATTCAGATTGCGGTCGGCGATGGCCCAGATGCTGCCGCCACGGCCGCCGTCACCGCCGTCGGGGCCGCCGAACGGAATGAATTTTTCGCGGCGGAACGAGGCCGAACCATTGCCGCCATCGCCGGCGATGACCTCTATTTTCGCTTCGTCAAAGAATTTCATTGCGTGCTGCGTCCTTGCGGGGTGACTTCATTGCCGTCCTGTCCTGCAACGGCGGGAATCGTTCTGCTGTCGTGTCGTTAGACGGCAGAAGGTCCATCCGGCCACCGGATTTTACCGACGGCACAAACGAAAAGCCCTGCCTCGAGGGCAGGGCTTCGGTTCAGGCAGACAGCGATCAGGCTGCGGCCGGAACGATGGTGACCACGCGACGGCGGTTTGCACCCTTGACGACGAACTGCACGACGCCGTCAATCTTGGCGAACAGCGTGTGGTCCTTGCCCATGCCGACGTTGTCGCCGGGATGGAACTCGGTGCCGCGCTGACGCACGATGATGCTGCCTGCGGGAATCAGCTGGCCGCCGTAGCTCTTGACGCCAAGGCGTTTCGATTCTGAGTCGCGGCCGTTGCGGGTACTGCCGCCGCCTTTTTTGTGTGCCATGAGATGTGCTCCTGGAAACGTTCAGCGATCAGCCGTTGATGGCGTCGATGCGCAGTTCGGTGTAGTTCTGACGATGACCTTGATGCTTCTGGTAGTGCTTGCGACGGCGCATCTTGAAGATGGTCACCTTCTTGTGGCGCCCTTGCGTGAGCACCGTTGCACGAACGCTGGCACCGGCAACCAGGGGCGCACCGATCTTGACCGATTCGCCCTCACCGACCATCAGAATCTGGTCGATCACGATTTCCGAGCCCACATCCGCAGGTATCTGTTCTACCTTGATTTTTTCGCCGGCAGCGACGCGATACTGCTTGCCGCCGGTTTTTATGACCGCGTACATGTGTAACCCCAGTAAGGTTTAAGGGAATCCATAAGTATAGCGAAGTACCGCGGCCCGTGTCAAAGCCCCCAATACATCAACGGCTTGACGGGTTTTGGGGCGCTGCTACCATCCGCGTTTTTCCGCGTCCGGCAGTCCTTCCTTGTCTTCTCTGAACCGTCTTTACAGCCTGATTGCGGATGACATGCGTGCGCTGGACGCCGTGATCCGCGCGCGCCTGCACTCCGACGTGGTGCTGGTGCGCCAGGTGGCCGAGTACATCATCGGCGCCGGCGGCAAACGCCTGCGGCCCGCGCTTGTGCTGCTCACCTCCGGTGCCTGCGATTATCGCGGCGACCATCGCACCGAACTGGCGGCAGTGGTCGAGTTCATCCATACCGCCACGCTGCTGCATGACGACGTGGTCGACGAGTCCGAACTGCGTCGCGGCGCCAAGACCGCCAACGCGCTGTTCGGCAATGCCGCGTCGGTGCTGGTCGGCGACTTCCTGTACTCACGCGCCTTCCAGATGATGGTGTCGGTCGGCAGCATGCGGGTGCAGGCGGTGCTGGCTGAAGCCACCAACATCATTGCCGAGGGCGAGGTGCTGCAGCTGCTCAACTGTCATGACGCCGATGTCGCCGAAGAGCGCTATCTGCAGGTCATCCGCTACAAGACGGCCAAGCTGTTCGAGGCGGCCAGCCGGCTCGGCGCCATGCTGGCCGGCTCCGAGCCCGAGATTGAAGAGCGGTTCGCCCGTTTCGGCATGCATCTTGGCACCGCCTTCCAGCTGGTCGATGACATCCTCGATTACTCCGGCGACGAAGGTTCTATCGGCAAGAATCTTGGCGACGATCTGGCCGAGGGCAAGCCCACGCTGCCGCTGATCCACGTCATGAAGAACGGTACGCCGGAACAGGTGGCCGTGGTGCGCCACGCAATCGAAGAGGGCGGTCGCGATGACTGGGCACCGGTCATGAAGGCAGTGGTCGACAGCGGTGCGCTTGAAGTCGCGCGGGTTCGCGCACGTGAAGAAGCGGCGCTGGCGATCGCGGAACTCGACGGTCTGCCGACCAACGAATATCTGCAAAGTCTGCTCGATCTCGCAAAGTTTGCAGTCGAGCGAAAGTTTTAGTATAGTGCGCGCCTCGTTGCTTACGGGCGACGAGGCACAAAGAGCTGCTCCGCAGTGTGTAGTGAAGTTCGGGGAATAGCTCAGCCTGGTAGAGCACTGCGTTCGGGACGCAGGGGCCGGAGGTTCGAATCCTCTTTCCCCGACCAGAAATCCCGCGGAAAAGCCACCCTTCGGGGTGGCTTTTTTGTTTTCCGCTTCCGGCGCGCTCGCGCCGTGTCCCATGCGTTCCAGGAATCTGGATTCCGCGCCCGCTTCCTGCCTTCACGGTTTCGCAGCACGCGGCTTGTCTCCGTGGCATGACGGCGCCCCGGCGACCCCTGTACGCCTGCCCGCCGATCGTTTTCCCGAAAATCCGGTCGCGCACGCATTGCAGGCGCTGCGGCCACGGGCGAGTATTCAGTTCTCACTGCGACGGGACGCGAACCGGACGCCGGGCCGTGCAAACGGCGTGCAACCGGTCGTGTCGATGCGAAATGACGAGCCCGATGAGCGATATCCCCTTCTGCAGCAATCGGAACCTGAAGGTCCTCTGTGCCTGCGTATGCCTGTTGCTGCCGGTCTGCGCCCTGGCGTCACCCGCTGTGGCCTGTGTCGTGGAGTACAACGGGCAGCAGACCGTGGTCCCGCTGCGCGCGGAGGCGGATGCGCTGGGCGGTGTCTGGCATGAGGCTGGCGTGTTCAGCCTGCGTGCGGCGCTGGTCGTGCCGCACGGGGTCAAGCCCTGGCTGCTGGTCGAGGTGCACGCGAAGGCGGCAGACGGTGACGACCGCATCATTTCTTCGCAGAAAACGAAGCCCCCTTTCGATACCGGCCGCATGGAGGTGGTCGAGCCCCGGCTCGGGCGCATGCTCGGTTACACCTGCGGAGCCGCCCGATGAGTCGCCGGCATCCTGTTGCGCTTGCCATGCTCATGATCCTGTGGGTCGCTGCGGCCAGCGCGGCTGACGGGGTGGTCCGCATCGCCTTTGTCGGCGACGTGATGCTGGCTGAAAGCGAACGGACCGGCGAAGTCGCTGCGGAGGGTGGCGATCCGTTCGCCCACGTGCGCGGGCTGCTCGCCACGGCCGACCTGCGGGTGGCCAATTTCGAATCGTCTGCCGGCACACAGGGCAGACCGGATGCGGAGAAACCGTTTTCCTTCCGCACGGCGCAGCCGGCGCTGCGCGTGTTTGCGTCGGTGTTTGAAATCGCCGGCCTGGCCAACAACCACGCTGGCGATTTCGGCCGTGAGGACTTCGCCGAAACGCTCTCTGCCCTGCAGGCCGCTGGCGTGCAGACCTTCGGCGGCGGCCGCGACCTGAAGACCGCGCATCGCGCGCTGATGATCGAGCGCAAGGGTGTTCGGACCGCACTGCTGGGCTATCTGGATTTCTTCCCGCGCTGGTTTGCCGCCACGCCTGGCGGGGCCGGTGTGGCCTGGCTGGATACCGACCAGGCCGCGCTCGACATCGCCCGCGCCCGCAGGGACGGCGCCGACGTCGTGCTGGTGGTGCCGCACTGGGGCGTGGAACACGAACCCCGTGCGCACGACAGGCAGCGCGCCGCGGCGCGTGCGCTGCTGGCGGCCGGGGCGGACGCTGTCATTGGCGGGCATCCCCATGTCGTCCAGGACCATGAAATCCACAAGGGCAAGCCGGTCCTCTACTCCCTCGGAAATTTCGTGTTCGACGGATTCGAGGACGAGGACAACAACACCGGATGGGTGGTGTTCGCCGACATTGACTGGCGCGGCGTGGTGTCGGTGACGACGCACGTGGTGAAGATCGATGCCGCCGGCTCGCCGGTCCCAGACCCCGGCAGGGCCGGCCCCTGCTGGCAGCGGGGCGAGGCTGCGATGTCTCCGTGCACGAAGGCCCGGCCCTGACTGACAGGCGGTACTCCGTGCCCTGTGCCGCGCCGGGTCACAGCCGCAGCCGCTGACGGGCAGCGGCCGCAAGCTGGTACGCTGGCGCGTCTTCATGTCTGTCGCCCCTGAGCATCACGATGTCGCGCATTCTTTTCTTCCTGCTGCTGGCCGCTGTGGCCTGGATCTGGTTCTTCAAGCGTCCGTCGGTCCGTGACGGGAGCGAGCGGCGCGACCGGGTGCCGGAGCAGAAGCCGGTCGAGCGCATCGTGCAGTGCGCCCACTGCGGGCTGCGCCTGCCGGAGGGCGAGGCGCTGGCCGAGGGCGATCAGCGGCATTTCTGCAGCGTCGAGCACCGAAATGCACACATCGGTCGCGACTGAAACCGGCGTGCGGGGGTTGTCGCCGGTCGGTCTGCCTTCGCTGCGCTATTTCAGCCTGTACCGGCTGGTCATCGCATCGGTGCTGGTGGCGCTGGTGTATGGGGTGCCGGGCGAAATCAGTTTCGGCGACTACGAAGGTCCGCTGTTCTCGACCGTGGTGCGCGCCTACTGGCTGTTCGCGGCCTGCATGATGGCCGGGCTGGACCGCCTGCTGCCGTCCTTCGACGCGCGGCTGACAGCTGGCGTGCTGGCCGATATCGGTTTCCTCACCGCACTCACCTATGCCGCCGGTGGCGTGGGCACCGGGCTGCCTTTCATGCATGTGGTGGTGCTGGCGTTCGCCGCGCTGATGGGGCAGGGGCGGCTCGCGCTGTTCTATGCCGCGGTGGCCAGTCTGGCCATGCTGTTCGAACAGGCAATGCAGTGGGTGAATCTGGGCGGCGACTCTGGCCGCTTCGTGCATGTCGGCACCATCAGCATCGGCTATTTCGCCACCGCCATTGCGGTGCGCCTGCTTGCACGGCGGGTGATCGCCAACGAGGCGCTGGCGCGCGAGCGCGGCCGCGATCTGGCGGAGCAGGTGCGGGTGAACGAGCGTGTCATCCGCGACATGGACGACGGGGTGCTGGTGGTCGATCCGGGCGGCCATGTGCGCCAGGCCAATCCGCAGGCGCGCCGGCTGCTCGATCCGGTCATGCCGCGGCCGGTCACGCTGGCCGACTATTCGCCGGCACTTGCCGCGGCGGTCGATGCGCTGGCCGATACCTCGCGCGAGCGCGTGTTCGCGCTCGATCTGCCATCGCAGCCCGCGGCGTTGCGGGTGCGCTGCGTGCCGGCCGGCGAGGGCGGCGGTCATCTGGTATTCATCGAAGATCTGGCCCGGCTGCGCGAACAGGCGCAGCAGATCAAGCTCGCTGCACTGGGCCGGCTCACCGCCAGCATGGCGCATGAAATCCGCAATCCGCTGGCCGCCATCAGCCAGGCCGCCGAACTGCTGGCCGACGAACGCCGCGCCGAAACCCAGGCGAGGCTTACCCGCATCATCACCGACAACGCGCTGCGGCTGGACCGCATGGTGAGCGACGTGCTCGAACTGGGCCGGCGCGACCGCGCCGAGCCGGAGCTGCTGGATCTGGTCGCCTATCTGCGCAGCTTCGTCGAGGAATACGCGATGCGCGAGCCGGACGTGCGCAGCCGTGTGCGCATCGAAAGCGATGGCGCGGCGCTGCTGCTGTTCGACCGCGGCCATCTGCATCAGGTGATGTGGAATCTGCTCGGCAATGCGCTGCGTTACGCCAGTACGGCGGAGGGCGCGGTGCGTTTGACGGTGCGCAGCGACGACGACGGCACCCGCATGGACATCGTGGACGACGGCCAGGGCGTGCCGGACAGCGCCCGCACCCATCTGTTCGAGCCCTTCTTCACCACCCATAGCCGCGGCACCGGGCTGGGTCTGTACATCGCACGGGAGCTGAGCGACGCCAACGGGGCGCGGCTGGACTTCGTGGATAATTCACCGGGTGCGCGCTTTCGCCTGCGCGGACTGAACAGGAGCATCGAGGAATCATGGAAAGGCGGCGAACCGAGCGTGAGCTGAAGGTGCTGGTCGTCGATGACGAGGACGACCTGCGCGAACTGCTGGCCATGTCGCTGGCCCGCATGGGCCTGCACGCCTCGCTCGCCGCATCGGTCGGCGAGGCGCGCGAACTGCTGGCGGCCGAGCGCTTCGCGCTGTGCCTGACCGACATGCGCCTGCCGGACGGCGAGGGCATGGATCTGGTGCGCCACATCGCCGAACACCATCGCGCAATGCCGGTGGCGGTGATCACCGCTTTCGGCAGCATGGACAACGCGGTGGCCGCGCTGAAGGCGGGCGCCTTCGACTACCTCGCCAAGCCGGTGTCGATCGAACAGCTGCGCGCGCTGGTGCGCTCCGCGCTCGACCTGCCGCGACGCGGCAACGAGCCGGTGGCGGTGGGCGCCGATGTGCTGGTCGGTGAATCGCCGGCGCTGGCCCAGGTGCGCGAACTGATTGCCAAGCTGGCGCGCAGCGGCGCGCCGGTGCATATCCACGGCGAATCCGGCAGCGGCAAGGAGCGCGCCGCCCGGCTCATCCACGAAGCCGGTGCACGGCGCGACGGGCCCTTCGTCGCGGTCAACTGCGGCGCCATTCCGGAAAACCTGGTCGAGTCCGAGTTCTTCGGCTACGCCAAGGGCGCTTTCACCGGGGCGGATGCCGACCGCGAAGGCTTCTTCCAGGCTGCCCGCGGCGGCACGCTTTTTCTTGACGAAGTGGGCGACCTGCCGCTGGCCATGCAGGTGAAACTGCTGCGCGCCATCCAGGAAAAGTCGGTGCGCCGGGTCGGCGCGCGCAGCGAAGAAGCGACCGATGTGCGGCTGATCAGCGCCACCCACCGCAATCTGAAGCAGATGGTGGACGAGGGCCGCTTCCGGCAGGATCTGTACTACCGCCTTAATGTGCTGGAGCTGCGCATGCCCAGCCTGCGCGAGTGCCGCGAATCGATACCGGAACTGGCGCGCACGCTGCTCACCCGTATCGCCGCCGGCGGTGACCGGCCACCTGCGCTCAGCCGCGAAGCGGTGGACGCGCTGTGCGCCTATCCCTTCCCGGGCAATGTGCGCGAGCTGGAAAACGTGCTGGAGCGCGCCTACGCGCTGTGCGCCGGCGAGCGCATCGAGGCGGCCGACCTCGGCCTGATGCCGGTGGACGACGAAACGCCCGAACTGCCGGCGGGCGAACTGCCGCTGCAGGACTACCTGGACCGCATGGAGCGCGCCGCCATCGAGGACGCGCTGCGCAAGACCCGCTACAACCGCACCGCCGCCGCCCGTCTGCTCGGCGTCACCTTCCGCTCGCTGCGCTACCGGCTGCAGCGGCTCGGCATCAATGACTGAATTCCACGGTCGCACGCCCGTTTCCGCACCTGTGCGCCCTTGTGGGAGCGGCGCCGCGGTCATGAGCGTACCCGGTGACGTCAGCCGTGCTCCCGCGCCCGTGCGCCGGTGTGGGAGCGGCGCCCCCGTCGCGATGCGCCCGTCGAACACCGCACGCTCCCGATCCACCGCGGAATCGCGGCGGGGCGCCGCTCCCACGGGCCATGGCGGCCGATTGAGCCTGAAACGCGGCGCTGGAGCGATGCGGTCATGGAACTGACGATAGACGCCGACGGCTGGTGCACCGCTGCCCGCCGGGTCGAGTCGCCGAATCACGATGCCCGGCCCGACGATGCCCGGCCCGACGAAGCAGGTGCCGGCGCTGACCCGGTGTCGCTGGTGGTGGTGCACTGCATCAGCCTGCCGCCGGGCGAGTTCGGCGGCCCCTATATCGAGGACCTGTTCCTGAACCGGCTCGATCCGGCCGCTCACCCGTATTTCGTCGATGTCGCGCCGCTGCGGGTGTCGGCGCATTTCGTGGTGCGCCGCGACGGCGAACTGCTGCAGTGCGTGCCGACGGTGCGCCGCGCCTGGCACGCCGGCGTGTCCAGCTGGCGCGGGCGCAGCCGCTGCAACGACTTTTCGGTCGGCATCGAACTGGAAGGCTGCAACGTGCTGCCCTACGAAGACGCCCAGTACGCGGTGCTCAGCGCGCTGGTGGCCGCGCTGAAGCGCAGGCACCCGGTGGCCGACCTGGTAGGCCATTCGGATATCGCCCCCGGCCGCAAGGTGGACCCGGGCGCCTGTTTCGACTGGAAACGCTTGCCGGACGCGGTTCGTCCGGGCTGATCCGCCGTCCTGCCGGCGTTTGCGCCGGAATCCGTCCCGCAATGCCTTTTCCGGTGCTGAACCCCTGCACCGGGCAGGGGCTTTTCATGCGGCCGGTGACACCGCCTAGCAGAAAAATCGCGCTTGCGGGTGAGGGGTGGGCTCACTAGAATTAGTAGCTCAGTGCTCATCGACCACTAGATCTAGTGGTGTGAGTGCCGGAAGTACCTTCCGCAGCACCCCGTACCACCCCGTACGTTCCTATCTCAAAACCCGTCGTCGATACCCTCGACGGCCCACCGGGAGACGCCCGCATGCAATTGACCGCCGAAGCTGGCCACACCAGCGCTACCAGCCGTACGCCGTCCGCCGGTATCGATCAGATCAATATCGACGAACTGCCGAGCGCTGCGACGCTGCACGCCGACTACAAGGTGATCCGCCGCAACGGTGCGGTGGTGAGCTTCGAGCCGGCCAAGATTTCGATCGCGGTGACCAAGGCTTTCCTGGCGGTGAATGGCGGGCAGGGCGCCGCCTCGGCGCGCGTGCGCGAACAGGTGGCCGGCATCACCACCTCGGTGGTGCAGGCGCTGGTGCGTCGCCAGCCGCACGGCGGCACCTTCCACATCGAAGACATCCAGGATCAGGTCGAACTGGCGCTGATGCGCTCGGCCGAGCACGACGTGGCCCGTGCCTACGTGCTCTACCGCGAAAAGCGCGCCGCCGAACGTGCGGCCAAGCAGCACGAGGTGGCCCAGGCCGTGGCCGAGCCGGTGCTGCACGTGGTCGACGGCAACCGCCGCCTGCCGCTGGACCTCGCTGCGCTGCGCGGCCTGATCGAGGCTTCCTGCGAAGCGCTGGGCGAGGTGGTGTCGGTCGACGCCATCCTGAGCGCCACGCTGTCCAACCTGTATGACGGCGTGCCGGTCGAGGAAGTGCGCAAGTCGGCCATCATGGCCGCGCGCTCGCTGCTGGAGCAGGACCCGGCCTACGGCTACGTGACCGCCCGCCTGCTGCTGCACACGGTGCGCCACGAAGTGCTGGGCGAAGAAGTGTCGCAGGCGCAGATGGCCACCGCCTACGCCGAGTACTTCCCGCGCTACATCAAGCTGGGCATCGAAGCCGAACTGCTCGATTCCAAGCTGGCCCAGTTCGACCTCGCCAAGCTGGGCGCGGCACTGGACTACCGCAACGACCTGCGCTTCAACTACCTCGGTCTGCAGACGCTGTACGACCGCTACTTCCTGCACATCCGCGACCGCCGCATCGAACTGCCGCAGATCTTCTTCATGCGCGTGGCCATGGGCCTGGCGCTGAACGAAATCCACCGCGAAGAGCGCGCGATCGAGTTCTACAAGCTGCTGTCCAGCTTCGACTTCATGAGCTCGACGCCGACGCTGTTCAACAGCGGCACGCTGCGCCCGCAGCTGTCGTCCTGCTACCTCACCACGGTGGCCGACGATCTCGACGGCATCTTCGAGGCGATCAAGGAAAACGCGCTGCTGGCCAAGTTCGCCGGCGGTCTGGGCAACGACTGGACGCCGGTGCGCGCGCTCGGCTCGCACATCAAGGGCACCAACGGCAAGTCGCAGGGCGTCGTCCCCTTCCTGAAGGTGGTCAATGACACCGCGGTGGCGGTGAACCAGGGCGGCAAGCGCAAGGGCGCGGTGTGCGCCTATCTGGAAAGCTGGCACCTGGACATCGAGGAATTCCTCGACCTGCGCAAGAACACCGGCGATGACCGCCGCCGCACCCACGACATGAACACGGCGAACTGGATTCCCGACCTGTTCATGCGCCGCGTGATGGAAAACGGCGAATGGACGCTGTTTTCGCCGGCCGACTGCCCGGACCTGCACGACCTGTACGGCAGCGCCTTCGAGCAGGCCTATACCCGCTACGAAGAGCGGGCCGCGCGCGGCGAAATCCGCCTGTTCAAGAAGACGCAGGCGGTGTCGCTGTGGCGCAAGATGCTGTCGATGCTGTTCGAGACCGGCCATCCGTGGATCACCTTCAAGGACCCGTGCAACCTGCGCTCGCCGCAGCAGCATGTCGGCGTCGTGCATAGCTCCAACCTCTGCACCGAAATCACGCTGAACACCTCCGACACCGAAATCGCCGTGTGCAACCTCGGCTCGGTGAACCTGGTCGCCCACCTGAAGGACGACGGTGCCGGCCCGGTGCTCGACCACGACAAGCTGCGCAAGACCATCCGCACCGCAATGCGCATGCTCGACAACGTGATCGACATCAACTATTACTCGGTCGGCAAGGCGCGCAATGCCAACCTGAAGCACCGCCCGGTCGGCATGGGCCTGATGGGCTTCCAGGAAGCGCTGCACGAACTGCGCACGCCCTACGCCTCCGACGCGGCGGTCGAGTTCGCCGACCGTTCGATGGAAGCGGTGGCCTACTACGCCTACTGGGCGTCGACCGAACTGGCCGAAGAGCGTGGCCGCTATTCCAGCTACAAGGGCAGCCTGTGGGACCGCGGCATCCTGCCGCACGACTCGCTGGACATCCTGGCCGAGCAGCGCGGTGGCTACCTCGAAGTCGACCGCTCGGTCACCATGGACTGGGACGCGTTGCGCAACCGCATCGCCAACTACGGCATGCGCAACTCGAACTGCCTCGCGATCGCGCCGACCGCCACCATTTCGAACATCATCGGTGTCGATGCCAGCATCGAGCCGACCTACCAGAACCTGTTCGTCAAATCGAACCTGTCGGGCGAATTCACCGTGGTGAACGAGCACCTGGTGCGTGACCTGAAGAAGCTGGGTCTGTGGGACGAAGTGATGGTCGCCGACCTGAAGTATTTCGACGGCTCGCTGTCGCGCATCGACCGCATTCCGGCCGACATCCGCGCGCTCTACGCCACCGCCTTCGAAGTCGAGCCGAAGTGGCTGGTCGAAGCCGCCTCGCGCCGCCAGAAGTGGATCGACCAGGCGCAGAGCCTGAACATCTACATGGCCGGCGCCTCCGGCAAGAAGCTGGACGAAACCTACAAGCTCGCCTGGCTGCGCGGTCTGAAGACCACCTACTACCTGCGCGCCATGGGCGCCACCCACGCCGAGAAATCCACCGGCCGCGGCGGCGAACTGAACGCGGTGCCGAGCCAGGCGGAAGAGCCGGCGCCCAAGTTCTGCGCGATCGACGATCCCACCTGCGAAGCCTGCCAGTAAGCACGGCCCGCCCCTGCGCCCGCCCGGCGCAGGGGGCACGCAAACACCGCACGACCCGGCGCGCCCGCGCGCCGACTGAAGGAGAAAACAACAATGCTGAGTTTCGAAGACGACCTGCCGATGACCGCCCCGCAACCGGGCCTGGCGATGCGCACCCCGGCGCCGGACGTGCGTGACCTGCCGATGTCCCCGCCGGCCACGCCGGCCGCCCAGGGTGACGCGCACATGCGCCGCATCCGCGCCGAGGACAAGCGCGTCATCAACGGCGGTACCGACGTGAACCAGCTCGTGCCCTTCAAGTACAAGTGGGCCTGGGAAAAGTACCTCGCCGGCTGCGCCAACCACTGGATGCCGCAGGAAGTGAACATGCAGCGCGACATCGAGCTGTGGAAGTCGCCGAACGGCCTGACCGAAGACGAGCGCCGCGTGGTCCGCCGCAACCTCGGCTTCTTCGTCACCGCCGACTCGCTGGCCGCCAACAACATCGTGCTCGGCACCTACCGCCACATCACCGCGCCCGAGTGCCGCCAGTATTTGCTCAGGCAGGCGTTCGAAGAGGCCATCCACACCCACGCCTACCAGTACATCGTCGAGTCGCTGGGCCTGGACGAAGGCGAGGTGTTCAACGCCTATCACGAGGTGCAGTCCATCCGTGACAAGGACGAGTTCCTCATCCCCTTCATCGACGTGCTGACCGACCCGGCCTTCAAGACCGGCACGCCCGAAGCCGACCAGCAGCTGCTGAAGAGCCTCATCGTGTTCGCCTGCCTGATGGAAGGCCTGTTCTTCTACGTCGGCTTCGTGCAGATCCTGGCGCTGGGCCGCCAGAACAAGATGACCGGCGCCGCCGAGCAGTACCAGTACATCCTGCGCGACGAGTCCATGCACTGCAATTTCGGCATCGACCTGATCAACCAGATCAAGCTCGAAAACCCGCACCTGTGGACCCCGGAATTCCGCGAAGAGCTGAAGGCGCTGTTCCGCAAGGCAGTCGAACTCGAGTACCGCTACGCCGAAGACACCATGCCGCGCGGCGTGCTGGGCCTGAACGCCAACATGTTCAAGGAATACCTGCGCTTCATCGCCAACCGCCGCGCCCAGCAGATCGGTCTGGACGTGCTCTACCCGGGCGCGGAAAACCCTTTCCCGTGGATGAGCGAAATGATCGATCTGAAGAAGGAGCGGAATTTCTTCGAAACCCGGGTGATCGAGTATCAGACGGGTGGGGCGTTGAGTTGGGATTGAGGTTTGTTCGTCCGTAGATTCTCATTAGAGACAAGAGCAATCTCACTAGAGACGATAACGTCTCATTTGAGACAGTAACGCACAACTCAGGGCGCCTCCGGGCGCCCTTTCTTTTGCTCACGCTGGATCAGAACGCGGACTCGAGGGCGATGCTGTTGCGTACCCTCGGCCCAGCGAGATACGGCCGTGTTTCTAGAATCTCCTTAGAGGCAAGAGTGTCGTCTCATTAGAAACGAGATTAGGAGGCCTGTTCCAGCTACACGGTTTGTGAGTTCAGCTGTAAGTAGAACTTTGACGCTGTCCACTCCATGGGCAGATGGGCGATTGAGACACGCGTAAAGTCTCATTAGAGACGAGAGTTGCTAGGCGAGAGGTCGCGATCCGATAGACATTGGCTACGACGCCAATAGGCGGATTCGACCCTCAAGGACGTGGAGTAGGGCTTCGCGCTCCAGGGGGAGGAGGCGTGTTTGGCACTGATTGGCCGCGGCGGGGAATCGGGAAAGGGACCTCCCAGTTCGCGCTGGAACAGTCAGGAGCGTGGAACTAGGCTTTCAATCGCCTCGACACGCCTCTTCGAATCGGCTCCACCTCTGGCATGTTTGCCATTTGGAGTACGTCGAACCGGCGGAACAGTGCTACTCCGGGGATCTTGGTCTCGTCATCTGGCGCCCTCGTGATCCTGCCGCTTCGCTCCGCATTCATCAGATACCGGCTATGCGTGTTCAAGAGCGTGCCAGCCTGCGCTGCGCTCATGAACCGATTCAGGTTTTCCTGAATTCTTGGCAAGTCGCTCTGTCTGACGCGGACCTCGCCCAGAGGCGCTGCGCACTCAATGAAGCCGGATTCGATGAAGCGAACGATGAACTCCCGCTTCGTTAAGCCAACTTCTGAAGACACGGATTCAATCGTTCGAAGCGAGGCCAGCTCATCCTTCAATCGCTTGACGGTAGTTCTCCGAAAGTAGTTTCGGTTGTCTGCTTCCCGATCGGGCGGTACCTCTGCCGGCAAGTGCCCGCTGCGCTGTAAGGCGGCGATCTGCTGAGTGTTCAGGGCGAGCTCGTCCGCCGCCTCAACTGCCGTCATCCAGACTGTTTGATCGTAGGCCACGCTGCCTGCTGGCTTGCGCCCCGCCCGCGTGGGGTAGTCCTTGAGCGTCTTGACGTATTCGAGATCGACTTTTCCGATGTCCGAACGTCGAAACACGTTGACCAGGGCGCCATCGATCCTGGGACCGGATACCGGATGGACCCCGACGGCAGCGAGCTTGTCGGATAGGGAGGTTGCCCCTGTGGCCAACTGCGTTGCAAGGTTGCCTACGAACACATAAAGCCGGTCGAATGCCTCAACGTCCTTAGCGGCGAACATCATGGGTTGCCGACCTTTCGCACCGGAGGGGACATGGCGGGAGAGCAGGCGGGTCTTCTCTATCCGCCGGACGGCCTCCGGGTAAGTACAGAGACGCTCGGCAGTCTCTTGCAGGCCCATGAGCTCTTCATCTTCCGATTGAATTTCTTCCCCGTCGAACTCTTCCCGCGATCCGGCTGCCCACGGTACCGCAATGCGGGAAGGGGTTCTCGGTGCATCCTTGATCTTGATTGACCTCAGAGAGGGTAGTCCTTGAGCGATGTCGAATCGACCGACGATTCGTACTTTCGCATCGAGCTCAGCCAATTCGTCTGCGTATGCGTGAGTGCGAGTCTGATCCTCAGGCCCATGGTGTTCTGAGCGACTGCTTGCTGAAAGCCTCGCCATCAGCGCCGAGATCTCGTGACTGCTATACCGATTTCTGATGATTGAGCTGCGCTCGATGCGCTTCAGGACGCCTTCGCTGCTCAGACTCGTAAGTGTGTTGGGTGTGATGCTGAGGGAAGCAGAAGCAGCTCTGCTGTCCAGAAGGAGCAACAGGTCTTCGTCCGAGACTGCTTCCGGAGTTTGTCTTGCGTAGGATACGTCGTAGTCGCGGGAGAGTCTCAGGGCAAGATCTTCCGCGGCTTGTCGTGCCGGCGAATGATTGGCAAGGAGGCGTGCTAGCCAAACCCGTGGAATGAGATGCGGATAGCGCCGCTGCTGGTGACGCGCGAAAGCGCGGACCCCGTGCTCCACTTCCGTGGCAAGAAGTGCAGCGTAGGAGAGTAATCTCGAGCGCTTTACGTAGTCGGGCTCGCGTTCAATTTCGAGAATGCGTACAAACGTGAGCAGGCGCGACACCCAAGCCTGGTCTCCATCTTCCATGGCCCGGTAGAGTCGTCGCTCACCAAACGCGAATCCTCTGATACGTGGGTTGGTGGATATTTTGGCCTTGCAACTGCACTGATCAATGCCGCGCTGACCAGGTCCGTACAGAGAATCGCATTCCGGACACTTTCGGACCAGCTTTTGGCCATGTTTGGCGCAGTACTCGAAGAGCGCAACACTGGTTTCCGCGCGGTAATAGCCCTCTTCGGCGCACTGCGGACAGACCGGCTGATAGAAAAACCGGATCAGGTCGCCCGGGAACTCAGCATTCAGAACGCGGACCGGCTTGCGGGACGAGACGCTGGGGGATTCCTGGAAGAAGCATGCAAGCAGTCGAGCGTGGACCCGGTCTGGATAGAGCTCAGCGAGCTTATTGGCGAAATGACCTCGCCTGAACAAAACCGATTGGGCGGGGCTCTTGATCAAGCGGTATATGAACTTGCTTGCCGACGAGTACCCGTTCTCCTGAGTGCAACGAAGCACCACACTCAAAGGCGATTCCCCTGGAATAGGCAAGGGCAGATAGTTCATCGACGCGTCCCAGAAAGCTCCAGGCTATCTGCCGTCATGGTGAAGGGGTTGAGGCCTTCCGGAACCAGCGCGCGAGCGACCTGAATGCGTTCGAATGCTTGTTTGAAGTGCTCATCGTTGATTTCAGCGCTTTGGCTGCGAAGTGCGAGATCTGCCGCTTCAACGAAGAGATCTTTCGTCGCGCACATGTTGCCGGCTGTGGCGGCGTACATGCGCTGGCCGAACAGGGGCGTCTTCAGTGCAGCGCCAGGCTGCAACGAGCAGTGGTCCTTCAGACGCTTAACAAAGAACACTAGAACCTTGAGATAGTCATTGTTGAGGCTGAACTCGGTGAGGGAACATCTGCGTCGGAAGCGCCGCTCAATCTGCTCATCACCCTCCAGAAGCGGCAACAGGTGCTCCGTTCCAACCAAAATGATTGGGACCTTGGACTCGTTCATCAGGTCCTTGACCCAGTTCCGCACGATTGCGTGAGTTTTCTCCTTCTTCGGATCCACGAGGTGCTGGAATTCATCAAGGATGTAGAAGCGCGTCTGACACGTCTTCAGGTTCTGGACGAGTCGTTCGGTCAGCTGCGTACGGTTCCCGGAAATATCGGTCACCTGCAGGCGAAGCAGTAGTTTCTGTGCCAAGTCCTTGGTCGTCGCAGCCGCTGGAACCGCCTGGTAGAACGCTGGAATTACCTTGCGGATGCCCTCGGGTTCTTCCTGCGTTTGGGGGCTATGTTGCGCGAGCAGGTAATTGCAGAGGGTTGTCTTGCCGGTGCCCGCGCGGCCACTTATGGCGAGGGACGCGGGCTCACGGCGGCCGTCATTGAAGCGAAGGACGTCGTTGAAGGCTTCAAGGCACTTCACCACGTCATCGTGTTGATAGAACACATCCCGAAACGCTTCGAGTCCGGTTGGCAGCTTTTCCAGTTTCATGTTGGTCGTTCTCGATCAAAGGGACTTGAAGATGTCGCCGTCTTCGTCCCAGATGTCTTCGACAGTGTTTTGCCCCTGCGCGCTCTCTTCAAAGGCCGGGAGCGTTGCCTCGAGCAGGGGAGTCTGTTCGGCAGGGCGCGCGCGGGTATCCGGACCCGAGGAAAGCTGACCCTGATCTCCAGCGGCGCGGAGACGACTTGCCATCTTTTCCTTCTGCATCCGAGCGAATCGCTTTCGCGCTTTAGTCGTTGAGAGATCGAGCTCGTCCCAGAGGCGCTTGCGCGCTTGGTTCAAAAGGATGGTGTTCGTTGCTTCCTTGCCTGCAGCTTTGAGCGCATTGCTGGCCGCCTGGTGTTCAGTGAGCGTGAGTCCCTTTTGGTAACGCGGGTCCACGGGGTCCGCGCACACAAGCCGGGTGGAATCTTCGGGATCCACCACGAAGACATGGTCGAGATCGGTTTCGTCGTAGAGCACGACCACGCGGTCCTTCTCGGGATGTTGTGCGAGTCTGGCCGCCAGATCGGGCAGAGCAGGGCTGGTCCAACACAAATTGAAAAGCTGCACGCGCCCGCCAGAAATGGTTCGCTCAGCCGACTTACGGCAAACCATGTCCAGGCCCTCGTCGCGATAACGCGTTGGTGTGTCGAGTTCTGTCGCCTTCTTCCAGGCCGCTGAGGGCGGTATTCCAAGCTCGGAATGCAGGGTGTTGTGATAGATCTGCTCGAGCCAGATCGCGAATCGTTCCCGCAATTCGTCGAGTTGAATCCACGCATTCTTGACAGCTTTGTAGTCACCTCGATCCTGTGGAGACGATCGAGTCGTCCCATGCATGAGGTGGACGAATGTGCTGTTCATGGTGCGGAAGAACCGCTCCACATGAGGCTTTTCGTTGGGTTCTCGCGGGGAGACGATACGAACGGAGGTACCAAAGCGCTCCGCCACCTTGAACAGGCTGCTGTTTCTGAATTCCGAGCCGCCATCGACAATGAGCTCAACCGGCGCGCCGCCCGCCAAACGTCCGTTTTCCGAAGAAAGGGCGTCTTTGTAGGCGCGCAGAGTTTTCGCGGCACACGGGGGAACGAACGAAAGGTCCCACCCCAGCACGCAACGGCTGAAGATGTCGAGCAGAATTGTGAGGACCGGCCGACCGATCGGCTCGCCGTTCTCATCTACCACGATCAGGTCCACGTAATTGCTGTCGGCTTCGACCCGCTCCAGAACCATCGACGGTGGGTGGATACGCACGCCGTGGCGGTGCTTGCGCTTCGCGTACTGCTTGCCGTGGCGATTCAAGTCGGCGTCGTAAGCGTCCAGGGCCGCGACCATCCGGTAGAACGACGCGCGGGAGGGCTTGCACAACTTGTCTTCTGGACTTCGTTTTAGATTCTCACCTTCGATTTCCGCGCACAGCAGGTGATAGATCGCCTGAGCGCTTGGGCGTCGGTCATCGAGGAAGGTTGAACGGAGGATCGATTGGGTAAGTTCGATCACCGTGTGGTTCATACGGGGCCTACGCTGTCGAGTCCGGTGCTCTCGTGTGATGAGGGCCAAAGGATTTCTTCCAGCTTCGCGATATTGGCGCAGCCAGAACCGGACGCGAGAGATCGATGGAGGCTTCTCCGACCGCTCCTCGGCGACCCTTTTGATCAGTATGAGTCCGAGTTCGGTTGGCGCGCGTCCGAGGAGCTCTCGTTCAAATGCCTGCACATAGGCGAGGCGACGCTGATGCGTCGCCGCTTCTTTGTCCGTGAGGTTTGCGGCGTTACGGTAGAGGTCTTGCCACTCTGCGTGCTCGACAAGCGCTGTCATTCGTCCCCGTGCAGCGAGGTCCTGCCAGCGCAGCAATGGGATATCGCTTTGTCGTTTCGCGTTTAGGAAACGCTGATCAAAGCCACCCTTCCGGGATTTTTCGTCCGTGAGGCAGCAACTCCGAAATTCGCATCGTCATGACATCGAATTTCGGCTCTTTTTCAGCCCCGAATCATCGACCCGAGGCCCTTTCGGGGTTCATCGCCCCGATTTCTCGCCCTCAGGACGCACCTGTCCTGTAGGGCGCGCACAGACTTCTCTGCGACAGCACCAGATTCGCCATCGCGAACAGCACATGCAACTGCGCCGCGTTCTTCGCCAGACCCTTGTAGCGGCACTTGCGATGCCGGAACAGGTTCTTCACCACATGGAACGCGTGCTCGACCTTCGAGCGGATGCTCGCCTTGGCGTGCTCCGCCTGCTCGATGAGTTGGCGTCTCGGGTCCGTCTTGTCCAGCCTCTTGTAAGTCGTACGCCGGCGTGCGATCACGAATTCGGCCGGGCAGTCTTTCAGTTCGGGACGCTTGCCTGCACCCTGGTAACCAGCGTCGGCATGCACGTGCTTCTCCTCACCATGCAGCAGCTTGTGCGTCTGGCTCACGTCGGACGCGTTCGCCGCCGTGGCGGCAAGCGAATGAACGATGCCGGTGTGCGCATCCGTACCGATATGCGCTTTCATGCCGAAATACCNCTGCTTGCCCTTCTTCGTCTGGTGCATGTCGGGGTCGCGCTCGCCCTCCTTGTTCTTCGTCGAGGGGGGCGCAGCGATCAAGGTGGCATCGACGATCGTGCCTTCGCGCAGGATCAGCCCCTGCTGACCGAGCTGTTCGCGGATCAGCGCGAAGATGCGCACCGGCATCTCGTGACGTTCGAGCAGGCGGCGAAACTTCAGCAGCGTGGTGGCATCGGGCGCCTGACGCTCGATCAGGTCGATGCCCACGAAGCGACGCACCGCGATGCTGTCGACGATGGCATCTTCAATTCCTTCGTCCGACAGGCCCAGGCAGTTCTGGCACAGATACATGCGCAGCATCGTTTCCAACCCGACCGGCGGACGACCGCGCTCGCCGCGGTAGTAGTGCGGCTCGATCAATGCCACCAGCTGCGACCACGGCACCAGACGATCCAGGTCGGTCAGAAACTTCTCCCGCCGCGTCGGCTTGCGGCGCGCCGAGTACTCGAGATCGGCGAAGCTGGTTTGCTGTTTCATCGGGAGGGTTGAGCGTATCGGGATGACTTGGGCATTCTACGGGGACGGGGTTAAATCAGTGTTTCCTTAGACGGCGGATGTGCAGTCGATGTGCCAGAGCCGCCGCAAGCGCACCTAAAGCTCCGCTCATCAGCACATGTGATGCAAGATGTGCTCCCCTTGCGACCTGAACCACGCCCGCCAGAAGGCCAAGAGCCAGCACGGCCACAAGCAAGTTCCTGCGTTTGTGTCCGCTGAGAATCGGGACAACTGCCAGCCACATGAAAGCGCTCGATGCATGACCACTGGGCAGGCAACGTCCCGGGCCCGCATTGCTTGGAGCGACATCCAGCAATCTAAAGAACTCGGCTGATCCACCGAATTGAGTCAAGTACCAAGGGCAGCTATGAAGAGAAATGCTTCGGGCATAGCTGGTTGCGAGAACAATGAATAGGGATGCGGTCAGAACAAAATTCAGCTCTCTTGATGCAATCCTCAAGTGAAGACTTCCGATACCCGATATACGGATGCACAGCAAGCCGGTCCAAATCGTCAGCGAAAGCCACTTGAAGCCGTCATGAAGCAAGCCCGACCACAACTCCGCCTCCCGTAGTGGAAAGCGAGTGGAACCTGGATCGAAGAACTGCCTGGACAACCACAGATCGGCGCCGCTCCAACGCGATGCAAAGAGGGCAAGAAGCAGACACACTAGCGCCACCAACCAGAGATCGGCGTCGCTTCGCGATGAGCTGGATGGAGGAGCCTTACTTGCTCCTCTGCTTGAATACCCATGCCGCTGCGCGCTGGCACTTTGCTCCTTCGAAGATGATTTCATCCTCAATCGCCCGAAGTGACTCATGTCACCGGGTCTTCACCATGAAACCCACACCCCTTACGGTGATGATGGTATCTGGTGGGAGCTTTCGCCTCAGGTTGTGGATGTGTACGTACAGAGCATTACTGCCCAGGTCCTCGTCCCAACCATATACGCACTGACAGAGCGCCTCTGCCGCAACAGCACGCCCGGCGTGAGCGATCAAGTGCTTCAATATTTGAAACTCCCGTCGCCGGAGGGGAATCTCGCAATCACCCACTATCGCGCACCTCGCTCCCAGATCGATCGCCACCGACCCCGTATCTAGCACGCTCGCAATCGATCCACTGTTACGTCTATCAAGCTCTCGTAGCCGTGAGAGTACCTCGTCGAGATCCGGGGGCGACATCACCGCATCATTTGCGCCGGCGTTGAACGCCTCGCTAAGACGGGTGCCTGGCTGAACGAGCGCAAAAATTGGAAGGGACGTAAAACGCGACCGAAGGGACGCAAGATGAGTGCACAGTGCAGTCCCTGCAAACGTTGGTCCAAGTAGCAATCCGCCCCACTCGAAGGATGTGAGTGAATAAATCAGTTCCGACGCGGTATTGATTGCCTCCACGCTATACCAGTGTTGCTTAAGCGCCCCAACGAGGTGCTCGCGCAGGGAGAGATCATCTGTAGCGACAAGGATCCTCATAGAGCCGCCTCAACTGGTGAGGCCTCCCGACAAGGAGCAAACAGATCGAGATCCGTCTTGTATGCGGAGGTGCGCACATCAAGTGCGCCAAGGACTGAATGAAACAGGTTGTCGTGGCTCAACGTCCGGCTAGCTTGCGCCTGCAAGCACTCCATGGACAGCCGTTGATCCTTCAAAAAACTAGACGACGCCCAAAAAATCATTGGGATCTGAAACTGAACTTCCGGAGCAATTGAACGGGGAGCTCCATGGAGATAAATTCCTGCTTCACCCAGAGACTCGCCATGGTCGCTCACATAGAGCATTGAAGAAGCCCCTACATTTGGTGACTCCTTTAGCGTCTCTATGATTCTTGCTAGGACGTGATCAGTGTAGAGAATGGTATTGTCATAGGCGTTGTGCAACGAATCAGCTGAGCAGTCATCCAGATTAATGGTTTGGCAGACCGGCCTGAAGAACTCGAACTCAGGCGGATAACGTCGCCAATAGGCCGGACCGTGGCTCCCTTTCTGATGCAAAACAAATACGGTGTCTCGCTTCAGGTCTGATAACCTCGTCCGCAACCGATCGACCAGAATTTCGTCAAAACACTCGCCATCCCGGCAGAATCGCGGGTCAGTCTCCTTTGCAAGGTTCTGCGATTCGACGCGATCACACAGCTTCTTGCAGCCAGAGTTGTTGTCCAACCAGACCACGTCCAAACCGGCACGAGCAAGGACGTCCAACAAATTCTCCCGGCCCCTGAATGCTTCCTCGCTGTATGACCGCTGTCCAAGATCGGAGAACATGCACGGTAGTGATACTGCGGTCGACGTCCCACACGAGGTTACGTTGTCAAAGGAGAGAACGTCCGCAGCTTCGAGCTGAGGATTTGTCCTTCGCTCATGCCCCTCGAGCGAGAAATCGGTAACACGTGCGGTCTCGCCAACGACAAGTACAAAAATGCTTGGACTGGTTAAGCCTCGTCTTACCTCGGGACGAGAAGCGTCAAGCCCGACGTGAACGGTGGATGGCGTGGTTTGCTTTGGTTGAACGTATCGAAAAGTCGAATAGACAGCATTCAGGGGGTTGAACTGATACCGAAGCCCTCGATCGTTCCTGATTACCGATGCGTACTCTGCGCTGAAGATTGCGAACAGAAGTACAGCACCAATCAGATTCACGACGACAAAGCCCGAGCGCCACATGACCGTGCGAAGCGCAGAGCCTTCTCGAACTCGTACTCTTACTCGTGCCAACCACAGGGACGGTAGTACTCCCACGACGAGAACCCAAGCTAGGAACGGTCCATCGACCAACTCAGCTGCTTCTGCCGGATCGGTCTCAAAGACGTTCTGAACCATAGTTCTATCAATCCCTACGCCATATCTGTCGACAAAGGCGCTGGTCGTAGCAGCCAACACAACAAAAAAGATCAGTACCGGCCGTCTCAGGCGTCCAACTGCCAGAACACCCAAGACCACATTGAGAATCATTGCCAAGGTCAGCCCGATGCCGACCACGAACAGGACATCATCAAGCCGCGTCAAATCGCGGCCATCAATCAGGCGCGTCCAGAAAGCCCGATTGCAAAGAAGAACAATCCAAAGCGATGCGAACGCCATTACGGAGAACTGAGACCAGCCCTCCGTTCGTGCAGAATTCTCACGAAGCATAGAGTGACTCCTCACCCAATCAGTGCGTGTTCATTGAGGCGTCTCAACCTTAGGGTTGAGACGCGGAAGAGACAGTTCGTTGAACTAGACTGAAAGAGTCTTGGAGTCCTCCTCTGATCGCCGACGACCACCGTAAAGCAACGGCAGCACCAGTAAGGTCAGTGCCGTTGAAGACAGGATGCCGCCGATGACCACTGTGGCCAGAGGGCGTTGCACCTCAGCTCCGGTTCCCGTGGCGATTGCCATCGGTACAAAGCCCAAGGATGCGACCAAAGCTGTCATTAACACTGGCCGCAACCGTTGCAAAGCGCCTTCCCGAATCGCTTCTGTGAGTGACATCCCTCCTTCGCGCAGACCACGGATGCAGGAGATCATCACCAGACCATTGAGCACGGCCACCCCCGAGAGCGCAATGAAGCCGACTGCCGCTGAGATGGACAACGGAATGTCTCGAAGCCATAGCGCCAGCACACCACCCGTGAGCGCAAATGGAATCCCTGTAAAGACCACCAATCCGTCGCGGATCTTGCCGAACATCATGAACAGCAGCAGGAACACCAGGCCCAAGGCAATAGGGATTACAAGCTTCAATCGATTCGATGCAGATTGGAGGTTTTCGAACTGCCCACCCCACGTCATCCAGTAGCCAGGAGGCAGTTTCACTTCTGTTGCCAGACGCTGTTGGGCTTCAGCGACGAAAGAGCCCAGATCCCGGTTCCGTACGTTCGTGGTCACTACGATTCGGCGCTTTCCGTTTTCGCGACTGATCTGGTTGGGTCCAGGTTGCATGTCGAGCGTTGCGAGCTCAGACAGGGGAACAAAGCGTCCGCCACCCCCAGTTGCCGCAGGAAGTTCGATTGGCATGCGCGCGAACGCATCCAGATCTGTTCGTGCTTCGTCCGCAAATCGCACAACGATGTCGAATCGACGGTCTCCTTCGAAAACGACACCGGCTTCGCGTCCTCCCATGGCCGTGGCGACAGCGTCCTGGATACTGCCCACATTGACGCCGTAGCGAGCAGCCTTCGCACGATCAATCCGCACGGTAAGCACGGGTAGGCCGCTTGTTTGTTCTACCTTGGCCTCAGCAGATCCCTTGATGGTGGAGAGAACTGCCATGATGCTCTCGGCATTTCTATTGAGCGCATCCATGTCGTCACCAAATATCTTTACGGCAACGTCGCTGCGCACACCGGAGATAAGCTCATTGAATCGAAGTTGGATGGGCTGCGAGAACTCATAGCTCTGGCCAGGCATCTCTTCCAGAGCCTCTCGAACAGCGGTCATTACCTCATCTCTGGAGCGACGCGGCGTCGGCCACTCACTGACGGGCTTCAGCATCACGTAGGCATCGGAGATGTTTGGAGGCATCGGATCCGACGCCACTTCCGCTGTACCGGTACGAGCAAACACACGTTCAATCTCCGGGAAGCGTGTCTTGAGCGTCATCTCCAGCTTTTGCTGCATCTCGACTGACTGACTGAGACTGGTGCCTGGAATCCGAAGCGCCTGAATGGCAAAGTCGCCCTCATTGAGGCTCGGGACGAACTCGCTACCCAAACGCGACGCAAGCACCCCCGCGCCTATCACCATCGCTGATGCCAAGACCAGGACTACAGTCCGATTGGCAAAGGTACGGTCCAGCAGTCTCATGTAGATGCTGCGCGCACGCTCCATGATCTTGCTTTCTCCTTCCGTCACCGACCTCCCTATACACATGGCAAGTGCTGCAGGAACGAAGGTTACCGACAGGATCATGGCGCCCAGAAGAGCGATCACCACTGTGAATGCCATCGGATGAAACATCTTGCCTTCAACCCCGGAGAGGGCGAACAACGGCAGGTACACCACCATGATGATCAGTTGCCCGAAGAGCAGAGGACGGCGTGCCTCTCGCGCAGCCTCGAAGACCTCATCCAGCCGCTCTCGCAGATTCAGAAGACGTCCTGCTTCCTTCTGACGATGGGCGAGCCTGCGAACGCAGTTCTCAACGATCACAACCGCGCCATCAACAATGATCCCGAAGTCGAGCGCACCGAGGCTCATCAGATTCGCGCTTACTTTCTGCTGAACCATGCCGGAAAACGTAAAAAGCATGGAAAGTGGGATCACGAGCGCCGTGATGAGTGCTGCGCGGATGTTTCCGAGGAAAAGGAACAAGATAACGATGACTAGGACTGCACCCTCAAGAAGATTCTTCTTTACGGTGGCAATTGCCTTGTCCACCAGGGTAGTACGGTCGTAAACCGTCACCGCCTTGACCCCTACAGGCAGGCTTCGATTGATTTCTTCCATTCTTTGGGCAACCGCCTGCGCAACGGAGCGGCTGTTCTCGCCGATGAGCATGAACACGGTGCCCAAGACGACTTCACGACCATTGTCTGTAGCAGCCCCAGTGCGCAGCTCACGGCCAAATTTCACCTCCGCGATGTCCTGAATGCGGACGGGAACTCCATTTACCGTCGTCACAACGATGTCCGAGACCTCCGACAGCGAGCTGACTTGACCAGGCGCTCTGACCAGATACTGCTCGCCATTACGTTCGATGTATCCCGCACCAACGTTCGTGTTATTGGTTTCCAGCGCAGCCACGAGTTGACCAAGAGTGATGCCAAAGGCACGCATCCGATCTGGATTGGGAGCTACCAGATACTCACGCGCGAAGCCACCAATCGTGTTTATCTCTGTGACGCCACGAACGGTGCGCAACTGCGGCTTGATAATCCAGTCCTGTACCTCCCGAAGGTCCATCGGAGTCCATGGAGTCCCATCAGGCTTCAATGCGCCTTCAGCTGCCTCTACTGTCCACAGAAAGATCTCACCCAGGCCTGTGGAGATCGGCCCCATTTGCGGCGCCACGCCCGCGGGCAACTTGCTGCGAGCTTCCTGCAAGCGCTCGTTTACGAGCTGGCGAGCAAAGTAGACGTCCGTGTCGTCATCAAAAATGACGGTGACCTGGGAAAGTCCATACCGCGACAAAGAGCGAGTCTGGGAGAGGCCTGGCAGGCCTGCCATGACGGTCTCGATTGGATAGGTGACGCGCTGCTCGGTTTCCAAGGGTGAATAGCCGGCAGCCTGCGTATTGATCTGCACCTGAACGTTGGTGATGTCAGGAACTGCATCTATGGCAAGACGCTGATAGCTGTAAATACCGAATAAAGCCATACCGAGTACCGCAAGCAACACCAGCAGGCGCTGCTCGATACTCACACGAATGAGTTTTTCGAACATCTTCGTCTCCTCAATGAGCGTGCTCGGCGCTGTCTTTGCCGAGTTCTGCCTTCAAGACGAAGCTGTTGCGAGCGACGTACTCTTCACCCGCGGTAACCCCCTCAAGGACTTCGACGTGATCACCATCGCGACGTCCGAGCTTCACGGGACGCACTACGAAGCCCGACGGGGTGCTCACGAAGATGCTGTCCTTGCCTTCGATGTTCTGGATGGCCGCTGAGAGCACCGTCACGGCAGCTTCGGTGGTATCCAGGCCGATGGAAACCGTTACGAAGAGACCCGGCCTCCACGCCAGATCAGGATTCCGAAGCACCACGCGCGCGGGCGCGGTACGGGTCTGCTCCCCGAGCAACGCTCCAACGTAGGTAACAATCCCCTTTGCAGAAACGCCTGACGCAGTTGATCGGACGGTCACCTCAGTGCCGCTTCGCACCCGCATTAATTCCTGCGCCGGAACGCTGATCTCCGCCCACACTGTAGTGAGGTCGGCCACAATGAACGCTTGAGTGTCTTCTCGCACCGCCTCTCCGCGGGTAAGGTGCTTTTCGACTACTGTTCCAGCAAATGGCGCCCGCAAGGCAAACTGGTTGAGCTTGTCTTCACCGGAACCCGTATTCGCACCAAGTGCTGCGAGTTTCTCCCGGGCATTCGCCACCATGATCTCCGCTTCGTTCATGGCTTGCCGTGCTTGCAGATAGTCCAGCTCTGGAGACACCTTTTGCTCCCAGAGCGACTTTTCTCGTTCATAGGTAGTGCGGGCCAGATCGAGGCGCTTCTTTGCCGAGAGCAACTCGCTGCGCTGTTCTGCAAGCTGGGTGCTAGCAATCACTGCCATGACCTGCCCCTGGGCCATGGAGGCACCCAGATCGGCGCTTACCTCCTCAACGACCCCTGCAACACGTGGGACGACGTGTGCCATTCGGTCCGCATTGAAGCGTATCTCTCCCGGCAGCTCCAGGAGGGTTTTCAACTGCCCGGGAGCGGCCTTTTCAACCGCCAACCCGGCCTGTGCAATCTGGGTTTGGTTCATCGGTATGGCGTCTGGAACTCCTTCCTTCGACTTCGGTCTCTTGGGTTCGTCCTTGCTGTGGTCATGGTCCTTGCCGTCTTCCTTTGACTCGCTAGGAGCCGCGTGGTCGTGACCATCGTGACTCTCCTCGGTCTTGCCAGAAGAATGGCCGTGACTGACCTCCATCCAGGAGTAAGAGGCCGCAGCCGCGGCAGTGACCAGCACTGCGATTAGGACACTCAAGAGCGGCCGTTGCTGGATCCAGTTGGTAATCGGTTGGAGGATCATGGTTACTCGCCATCCTTTCGATCGCCCACTATGCTGCGCATAGTCGCGATGGCTTCATTCATTTCGGTAAGGGCGCGCACATACTGGGAGCGAGCCTGAAAGAGGGTGCGCTGGGCGTCGAGTACTTCGAGAAGCGTGAACTTTCCGAGCTCAAAGCCGATGGTTGCTGCGCCGTAGGCACTTTGGGCGCCCGGCAGAATGTCCAGCTCCAGAGTGCGGACAAGACCTTTGGCCGTAGAGGCTCGCTCGTAGGCACGCACCAGGCCTTCCGAAAGCTGAGCTCGCAGCGCCATCAATTCGTCCTGAGCCTGATCAGCACGACGCAGTGCTTCGAGTTGTGCGCCCTGGTTGCGGTCATTGATTGCCAAGGGAATGGAGAAACCGAACAGGACCTGGGTGAGGCCCAATTCGTTGTTTCGAGCAGCCCCCACACTCAATCTGACATCCTGTACTCCACGACTACGCTCCAGATCCACGACCGCCCGACGGCGGCTGATCTCAGTTCGAGCACGTTCCATCAAAGGAGAGCCATCAAGCCCTGACAACATGTCTGGCAGCGGGCGCAAGCCGGACTCATCATTCAGAGATCCAGTTGCGTACTCGAACCTCGGCATCGCATTGCCCCATAGTGCAGACAGTCGAGATCTGGCAACCGCTAGAGCACCGTTTGCCGCGCTAAGCTCCGCGCGTACTGCCGCCTGTGCTAACTGAGCCCGAGTCTCTTCTACGGGAGACACCTTTCCTGCACGAACTCGCCGGCCGGCGATATCGCTAACCCTCTCTGCAAGGTCGAGTGAGCCCTGAGCTAAACGCTGGCTTTCCTGTGCAGCAAGGACTCCGCGAAACGCAGCTTCAATCTCGGCCCGTAGGGCGCGCTCGCGAGCAAGAAATTCCTGCGTGGCAATGCTCTGTCCGAGCTCAGCCACAGAAATTCGTGCTTCGCGTTTTCCACCACGCTCGATGAGCTGGCTCAGTTCCAAGGTGGTCGTTCGATTGCGGTCTCGCAGATCCTCAACTCGCATTCCCAACTCAGGATTGGGGCGCAAGCTGCTCTGGAGGCGATCTCCATCACGTGCCCGCACTTCGCGCGCCAAAACCGTCAGCGATGCGTTGTTTGTGAGGACGTACTCGATCGCTTGTGAAAGCGAGAGGGGTGTTACTGGCTCGACAAATCCTGCGCCAGTCGACGCTGCTGGCAGGTTGTCAGGAGAAATGGCATAGCGCGGGCTAAAAGGTTGCCCAGAGGTCGGCGCCGGGGTAGTGGGTTGAGCATGGACGACAACGGCCCATACACAACCCACCGCCAGCGGCAGCAGTTTGCTGAACATGAATTCACTCCAACTTGCTCGAACGAGATCTGGACGAACTCCAGGTGCTATGTCGGCGACCAGGAGACGTCTGACGAACAGCTGACGAGCGCACGGACACGACCATGGCTGGCCGTTACCGAAGCGACTCAGGTCTTGATCGTGAGGATCAGAACCTCAGGCAGCCGCGAGCAAAGGTGGCCGATAGAGGCCGGGCGGAATGAAGGATTGAAAGCTGATCGCTGCGCTGGGGAGCGCAGCTTGGCTAGTTGGGGCGGGATGCCAAGCATGAGATGCGCTGGCTTGGGCAGGAGTATGGGAGAACTGATGCCCCGCACATCCATGATGATGATCAGTGGCGTGGGGTTCTTCACCACCGATCGACGAGTATTTCGTATCCCAATCTGCTGCCATAGTCTTGTGCTGGTCGCCAAGGACGTGACCAAGCTCGGACTCACTCGCGACCACTTCCCAGCCAAAGTGAGGACTGAGCAGCGTGACCATCAAGATTCCGACAAGAAAAGCGGCAAAGAAGGAACGAACCTGTTGCATCTTTTTTTTATACCACAGATGGGCTCATCGTTTGCACGTCGCCACATTTAGTCACGAGTGTGTCGGTGTTGATTCAATTTGCGTGCCAGTTCAGTCTGTTGCTGCATGGAGGGCCATCCGAATAAGGCTGCCCCTGCTGCTGCTTGAACCAAGGCATAGATGCCGTAAATCAGTCCTGCCCCCACGCCTTGAGCGGCTGAAACGCCAAAGACGGATAACGCACCCGCAGCAGCAGCTTCGCGGGCTCCCCATCCACCCCAGCTAACAGGAATCGCTGCCATCAAGAATATGGGAAACGACACGGTGGCCCAGACAGCAGTAGAGAGTTCAAGATGGATTGCCTTAGCCCCAAGTGCTAGCGCGCCGATGGAGAGCCACTGCACACACAGTGCAGCGACGCTTTGCAAAACGTACTGCCGGCGGATCCGCATATGGCAAGTCTCCAAAGAGATCACCTCTTCGTGGAAGCGTCGCCACGCAGGAGCAAGCCGACGCAGGAACAAAAGGGGCAAGAGGGTCCAGAGAATGCCGATGACGACAAACAGCGGTTTAGAAGGCTCGGGAAATTGATCCGTCCAAGATACTTGGCCAGCGATCAGCGTCCATGTGAAAGCACTCCCCATAATGCTGATTGCGATCACCAACCAGAAGCCCCATACGCGATCGAGCAACACAGATAATGTTGCCCCCATTGGGTGCATGCCTTGCTGACGAAGAACCAGCGCACGATAGACATCCCCACCCACAACCCCTCCGGGTAGCAGCGCATTCAGTGCCATCGCGCGGAAGTAAATCTGTAGTGCGGTCGTCGAAGTGATCGGGTGACCAAGCCATGCGGCCAACTCACGCCAGCGCAGGGCGGAGATAACGTTGGACAGCACAGACAGAATGAGACCAGCAGTCAGCCAAATCCAGTTGGCACCGGCAAGCACCGCGAATACCTCTCGCGGATCGGCAAACCAAACTATGCCAAACAGGAGGACACCGCCGATTGCCAAACGCGAACGTTGAATCCGCGCTTTCTTCAATTGCGTGTATCTCGAACATGGTACTGAGCACCGCCGCGGCCCTCATGGTAGATCCGGCTCAACAGCTCGCCCACCAAGCCTGCAACCACGAGTTGGACGCCCACCAATAGCAGCAGGACCCCTACCGTCAGTAAGGGGCGTCCAGCAATGTGCTCCCCTAAGAGTTTGAGAAGGCCTAGCCAAGACAGAATGGCAACGCCAAGAGCCGCGAGCCATAGACCCAAACCACCAAAAGCATGTAGTGGGCGCTGACGGTAGCGCATGAAGAACACGATGAGCATGAGATCAAGAACTACTCGAAAGGTCCGATCAATGCCGTACTTCGATACCCCATGTGTGCGTGCATGATGTCGGACAGGCATCTCAGCGATTCGCGCCCCTACGTCTCGTGCGAGCGACGGGATGAAGCGATGCAGCTCACCGTAAAGCCGTATACGGTCGATGACCTCCCTGCGATAAGCCTTCAACGCACAGCCGTAGTCATTAAGCTGGACGCCAGTGACCCGTGAGATCAGTGCATTGGCGATATATGAGGGAAGACGGCGGGAAAGAGCTTTGTCCTGTCTGTGCTCCCGCCATCCGGAGATCACATCTATCCCTGCATCGGAGTCCAGACGGTCCAGCATGGCGGGGATGTCGAACGGATCGTTCTGCATGTCTCCGTCCAACGTCACCACATAGCGACCGCGCACGCGGTCAAAACCGGCTTGTAGCGCACTCGACTGACCGTAGTTCCGTACAAGGCGTACAGGACGAAGCCATGGCCGCTCCGCGGCAAGTCGCAGCAGCATCTCGCCGCTGGCATCGCGGGATCCATCATCGACAACAATCAGTTCGAAAGCACGTGAAGTCGGAGTGAGTGCAGCAAACACGCACTCCACAAATTCTCCGACGTTTCCCTCCTCGTTGAAGATAGGCACGACGATGGAAACGTTGACGCAGCCGTCCTGGCAAGGAAGTTCGAGCGAGCTAGTACGCTCTGTAACAGGAGGCATGAGGGATCCCCGGTACCGCAGAAGAAGATCCTCTTATTCTTAACGAGAGCAATTTAAACAGGCGTTAACGGCGCGAAAAGGGCGCGCTGCGAGAATCGGTCGCATGATCACCTCAGCCATCAAGGGCCCGTTCGCTCTTCTCGTCGTCTACTTTGGGGCGCAGGTCTGCGCTCGCGTTTTTGCGTCCCCTGGCCTCGAACTCCATGAAGCAGAGCAGGCGCTATGGACGCAGGATCTGGCGCTCGGATCTGGCACTCAGCCTCCGCTGTACACATGGGTCCAGTGGCTTGTGTTCAAGCTGTTCGGTGTGTCGATCTTCTCACTGTCGCTGCTGAAGAATACTTTACTCGCAAGCACCTATGGATTCGTGTGGTTAGCCGCACGTCGCTGGTTACCGCCTTCGCTGGCTGTCTTAGCTGCCGCCTCATTGCTTCTGATCCCTCAGATCGGATGGGAATCTCAACGAGACCTCACACACTCGGTACTTGCGGCAGCAGTTGCTGCTGCGACGTTGTACGTTCTGATTCGTCTGATCGAAAGGCCGACGCCCAGGCTGTACCTCTTACTCATACCGCACGGACTGTGGCTGCTTGACCATTGGGATCTGGCGAGTACTCGAACAATGGAAAAGCTTGGTCAGACGCCCCTAGGCGGGTACGGCATCGTTCGAGGTATAAGCAGCCTCGTCAGCGCCACTGGGGCAACTATTGGTGTGCTTTGCCTTATTTATATGTTGCTCCTTGGTTGGTCAGTGTGGAAAAGGCATGAGGGAGACCACTATGACCGACAGATCTGTTCATTCTGGCAACAGTACTTCCGGGCACTGACCGCATTGCTACTGGCCCTTGTTCTTTTTTTTGGGGTCATGCACTTCAAGGGACGCTGGCTGCAGCCATTGTTGTTCGCAGTTCCGTTCGCCTTCTTCTGTTGTCGGAAGAAGCTCGTCGGCCATGCGCGCCTCCGGTGGCTCAAAGTCGTTCTGAGTGTGCTTGCCGCGCTATATCTGGCCGTGGCAGCGTTCAGACCATCTCCTGAATGGATGGCGGGATCGACCTGATGAGTTATGAGCCAATAGTTGCTCTGACCGACACCTTGCTAAAAAGTGGTTATCGGGGCGAAACGCCGACCATCACTGATGACGCAGTTCTGGGAGGAGTCCTTCGCATACGTTATCCCGGCGTGAGGGTCATCATCTGGAAGCCAGGCAGCCCACTGCCTGCTGAACATCAGAGGCCGCATCTACTGTTAGGTCAACGGGATGGAGGACTTGCTCTGTTCGAACGAGCAGGCAGAGCTATGGGTGCGAGCCTGCGGCTTAGCTATGTTCATGCTAAGCCAGGTCACTCGTCTGTTGAATATCGCTACGTGCTCGCAGATTGAGCATACTTCCACGGCATCCCAAAAGGAATTCAGACGATGACTGAGAAGCTGAGCCTCGATATCGCCATCGTGCTGCCGGATGTGCAAGATGAAGCGGATGCATGCGTTGAGCGTCTGATTAAAGAGGCCCAAGGCCAACCTGGCGTTGAGCGGATCCACATAGTGGCGAAAGGCGGTACTGCCGCCGCCGAACTCTGCATCCATTACGACCCCGATGTGATTGAACTCGCACGAGTCCGCGCTCTGATTCTGAGGGCGGGAGCCGCATGCACTGAGCGTTATGGACATGTCGTGTGGCAAGTGAATGGCATCACTCATACGCGGCGAGCTAGGTCTATAGAAGATGAACTAAGCAGAATCCCAGGTGTGCTGGAAGTGGATGTGAGCGCCGCAGGTTCCATCAAAATGGAATATGACCGCACTCGCACAAATGAGACAGAGATATGGGAATCCCTAATTTCCCTGAAAGTATCTCTCCGACAAGACGGCAATCCCGTCAGGGGTGCTTCAGTACCGTCGGTCAAGACAGATACCAATGTTGAACCCGATGATCATTCTCACAAGCATGGTGAGTTCCTAGGGGACAACACCGAGCTGATCTTCGCCCTAACCTGCGGAGCTCTTCTTGCCATCGGGTTCGGAATTGAGAAGCTGACCGCTGATGCGCCACCGTGGCTGCCGTCTGCCCTCTACCTCGTTGCTTATTTCTTTGGTGGCTTCTTCACCCTGCGTGAAGCCGCAGACAATCTTCGGCGCAAGCGATTCGAGATCGACACCCTGATGCTCGTGGCGGCTGCCGGTGCCATTCCACTCGGCGCACTAGCCGAAGGAGCGCTGCTGCTATTTCTGTTCAGCCTCGGACATGCCCTTGAGCACTACGCAATGGGTCGAGCAAGGCGCGCGATCGAAGCTTTGGCAGAACTCGCCCCAGACACTGCAAACGTTCGGCGCGGTGGCCAGATTACGGAGATTGCGGTCGAGGATCTAGCAGTGGGAGACGTTGTTATCGTTCGACCCAATGAGCGTCTTCCGGCAGACGGATTCCTCGTACAGGGGATGTCCAGTATCAACCAGGCGCCTGTTACCGGCGAAAGCATTCCTGTCGACAAATACCCCGTCCCAGATGTCGCCAACGCTCGCTCAAAGCCTGATCTGGTGGATTCGTCTTCACGCGCATTCGCCGGGACTATCAACGGCGCAAGTGCGATCGAGATCGAGGTCACACGAACCTCGGGTAACTCAGCCTTGGCCAAGATTGTGAAGATGGTGAGCGAGGCCGAATCCCGCAAATCCCCAACGCAGCGTTTCACTGATCGGTTCGAGCGCATATTCGTTCCCGCCGTGCTTGGCTTGGCCCTTGCGCTGCTGTTTGCCTGGATTGTCATTGATGAGCCGTTCAGTGATAGCTTCTACCGGGCGATGGCTGTTCTCGTTGCGGCCAGCCCGTGTGCATTGGCGATTGCTACGCCGAGCGCGGTGTTATCTGGCGTTGCGCGTGCGGCGAGAGGAGGCGTGCTGGTGAAAGGCGGTGCCCCGCTGGAAGAGCTTGGTTCCTTGCGCGCCATGGCCTTCGATAAGACCGGAACACTGACTGAAGGCAAACCCCACATCACCGAGGTCGTTCCGGCTCCGGGTGTTTCGTCGGATGAGTTGCTATCAATAGCCGTGGCGGTGGAGAGCTTGAGTGATCATCCGTTAGCGCTCGCTCTGGCTCGCGACGGACGCCAACGTCTGGAAGGGCAATCAATACCAACGGCGACAGATCTTCGAAGTCTGACTGGCCGCGGCGTCGTTGCAAAGGTGAATGGTAGCCAGGCATGGGTTGGTAAAGAGGGAATGTTCGGTGCCGACGGCATTCCAGATCTTGGGGAATTTACGGCGTCGGCCATAGCACGGCTAAGCGACGCAGGTCATACAACCATGGCTGTACGCTTAGGTAACCGTGATCTCGGGGTCATCGGCATGATGGACACACCCCGTCCTCGTGTCCGGGAGGTTCTGCAGCAACTGCGGGAGCTGGGCGTTAGTCGCATGATCATGATCTCCGGTGATCACCCAGTCGTTGCAACAGCGGTGGCTAAAGAGGTTGGGTTGGATGAGGCATGGGGAGGTCTCATGCCTGATGACAAAGTCAAAGCGATCAAAGAGCTCAAGGAGCGGGCCAAGGTTGCCATGGTCGGTGATGGAGTGAATGATGCTCCAGCTATGGCGAATGCAACTGTTGGAATCGCGATGGGCGCTGCCGGATCTGATGTCGCTCTGGAAACAGCGGACGTTGCATTGATGACTGATGACCTTCGCCGCTTACCATTTGCGGTGGCGCTGAGTTGGCGTACACGAGCCGTTATTCGGCAAAACGTTTTCGTCAGTCTCGGAGTGGTGGCATTCCTTGTTCCGGCGACCATATTTGGTCTCGGCATCGGCCCAGCAGTCGCCATCCACGAAGGTTCAACGCTGCTCGTGGTGTTTAATGCGCTTCGTTTGCTGGGTTACAGAGAACGGTGAGCTTATTCCAGTGATGTGAACCGCCCCGGGTTTTGTGGAGGCTCCAAGTCTTGAGAAGATGGAGCCATCAAGAAGTCATCGAAGTTCTCACCTGAGGTTAGCGAGCGAGCTGTGCGACTGGTGCAGGAGCACCGCGGGGAGTACCCGTCGCTGTGGGCAACGATCGAATCGATCGCACCGAAGATCAGATGCGTGCCGCAGGCACTGCTCGATTGGGTCAAGCAGGCGGAAGTCGACGCGGGGGCACGTCCTGGCGTGAAGACGCCGGATGCGCAGCGCATCAAGGATCTGGAGCGCGAGGTCAAGGAGCTGCGCCGCGCCAACGAGATCCTGAAGCTTGCCAGCGCGTTTTTCGCCCAGGCGGAGCTCGACTGCCGTTTGAAGTGATTTACGGGCTGGTCGATGAGTACTGCGACAGCCACGGGGTCGAGCCGATGTGTCAGCTTTGTCCTGCAGTGCTGCTCTGCCGCCTTTACACCAGCGTTCCAGGCAACCATCCCGGATGTTCTGCCAAACGAAAAGGACTATACCCGCGCACTGTCCCTCTCTCGCATGGCCTATGACATGGAAAGCCTGCTCAGTCCAATGATTGCTGCAGCGCTCCTGACAGTGATCAGCTTCCACTGGTTGTTTGCATTCACGTCGCTGGGATTCCTGATCTCTGCGTTGCTCGTTCTATCCGTCGTGCTGCCCCTGTCGGAGGCCAAGGAGCGCACCGGAACCGTTTATGAGAAAACGTTCCGTGGCATGTCAATCTATCTGCGTACCCCACGGTTGAATCTAGCCGCTGCCGCTGCGAGTTCAATGGTGATCGTCAACACGGTGGTCTACGTGCAGACGAGGCTCGGGCGTGAGAGCGGCGATGTTCCGCTGGCCCTAGCGTGCTTTGGGTTTGGATCGATGGTTGTGGCGTTGCTGGCTCCCGATATCTCTGGACCGCATGTCTGATCGTCGCCCCATGCTTCTGGGGGCGACCATCATGACAGTGGGCCTGGCGGTGGGGGCTGCTGTAGGCCTTTTGGGCAAGCCACAGAGTGGCCGTTCTTTCTCCTGACGCTGTTTGTAATTGGCGTTGGCTATTCAATGACGCAAACGCCAAGTGGCTGCCTGCTACGTCGCTTCGCCACTGCGGATGATCGATCTGCAGTGTTTGCAGCTCAGTTTTCACTCTCGCACCTGTGCTGGTTGCTGACCTATCCATTGGCAGGACAAATCGGGATAGCGGCGGGGCTGCCGGCGGCATTTGGAGTACTGGCGGTCGTCGCACTTCTGGGTACGTTGAGCGCATGGGCGCTATGGTCTGCCAATGACGCGGAGGAATTGGTGCATTCCCATGGTGACGACGATGCCAGTCTTGCTCATCTCGAGACAGGTGAGCCCCACGGTGCAGGCCGACACAAGCACGCCTATGCCATCGATGAATTGCATCTGAGATGGCCGACAAGCGGTAACTGAGTCGCTAAGCCAATGAACCAATTCCTCCTTGCAAAGACCGTTGACTGATATGAAGGGTGATTTGGCACTGCTATCCTTGCTGCACGATTACTTCTTCTGGATTCTCGGAGGCGGTGGTGCACTCATGCTTGTTCTGTATATATTTCTAGATGTTACGCAAATGCGCAGCGAACGCAAGAAACGGAAAATAATCGAGGAGGCCGTGCAGAACAGTCAGTCAAGAGGCAAAAAGGACTGTCAGAAAGAATGAGGTTGAGGTTTTGGATGAAATTTTCTTGTGGGGGTTTTCAAGTTTCCGTTGTGATCGTAGATGGTTTTGATTGGTGGGTCGTAAATGAGGGTCGGATGGCGGATTTGATGGGGGTTGATTGGGCGTTGCTATGGTGGCGAACGATCTGCATATTCAATCTTTCACGCACTTGAGGATGATGGTGATCAGTAAAAGCCGGCTTGAAGGGCGCTGTCGTTCGATTTAGAAAGCGCGGAGAACGCAGGGAAATTTCAGGGGGGTATATGGCGTTCATGAATCAAAGATTTGTTGGCGTAATTCCGGGCTGCTATCGGCTAACCTGGCAACGAGTTTCACTCTTTCTCATAGCGACGCTTCTCTTGTCGTTCGCGTGCGCAAGTCAGGTGCACGCCCATGCTGTGGCCGAGGGCGACAAGGGCTACATTCAAGAGATATCTGGCGTAAATATCATCCATTTTATGTATTTGAGGGGCGAAGCACATGGCTACAGGATATGACCATATCCTGTTTTTGCTTGGGGTGATTTTCTTCCTGTACCGGATGAAGCCCATTGCCTTGTGTATGACGCTGTTCGCTGTTGGCCATTCGACAACGATGTTTCTAGGTGTGTACTTCAATGTCGGATAAATGGCTACATAATTGATGCAATCATCGGCCTTTCGGTGGTTTACAAGGCGCTCGACAATGTTGGGGCGCTTCGGCGTTGGCTCGGTTTTCAGCCCAACACGAAAATCGCAACAGTTGTATTTGGACTCTTCCATGGGTTTGGTCTGTCCACAAAGATCATCGAGTACAACATTTCGCCTGACGGCCTGACCCCCAACTTGCTGGCATTCAATCTAGGCGTTGAAATCGGACAGTTGCTTGCGCTTGGCACCATTTTGATTGCGATGAGCTATTGGCGCCGAACAGCTGGTTATTGGCGCCATGCGTACGCCGCAAACGTAGCTATGATAAGTGCCTGTTTCATTCTTGTCGGCTATCAACTCACTGGTTATTTTTTCTGATTCACACACCGAGAAAATCTTATGTACAACGCAACCAAGCCGACGCTCGACGAACCTTCCCACATCTAAACAACTGCTTCGCTCGACGTCGATTGCATTCATCGCTACTATGGCCATTTTGATCGCCATTGTCCTTCCCTCAGAGTATGCGATCGACCCGACCGGGATTGGACGCGCTCTGGGCTTGACGGAAATGGGAGAAATCAAGACGCAGTTGGCCGAAGAAGCCGCTGCTGACGCTGCTTTGGATGCCGAAAAGGTTGCGACGAAAGGGAGCGCCGGTTCCGCAATGCCAGCGCAGGTACAAAGTGGTACACCGGTAGCGAACGATTCGGCTTGGCGCGATGAAATGCGTGTCGTGATAAAGCCCGGCCAAGGCGCCGAGGTGAAGTCGAGTATGAAGGTTGGCGAGCAAGCCGAATTCGACTGGGTTTCCGAAGGCGGCGTGGTGAATTTTGATACCCACGGCGATGGCGATGGCCAGTCTGTTAGCTACAAGAAGGGACGTGCTGCGCCTGCAGGAGATGGCGTGATTCAGGCCGCTTTTAGTGGCAACCACACTGGTTCTGGCGAAACCGTGGTGACGCCGATGTCACGGTGATCGTTCGTACTCGAGGCCAGTACGCGGAGATGAAGCACGTCCTGTAATCAATCAAGCTGACACAGACCAATGTCTTTTCATTTTAGTTCTATTGTTATGTCATTGGTTCGAAATGAAACCGAAGTTTTCCGTTCTGCCGCTTTGGCAGGGCTTTACCCCAGGAGATAGTGATATAAAAGTTCGCCCGTTCTTGATTGCAGCCATCATAAGGGAAACGCTGATCAAAGCCACCCTTCCGGGATTTTTCGTCCGTGAGGCAGCAACTCCGAAATTCGCATCGTCATGACATCGAATTTCGGCTCTTTTTCAGCCCCGAATCATCGACCCGAGGCCCTTTCGGAGCTCATCGCTCCGATTTCTCGCCCTCAGGACGCACCTGTCCTGTAGGGCGCGCACAGACTTCTCTGCGACAGCACCAGATTCGCCATCGCGAACAGCACATGCAACTGCGCCGTGTTCTTCGCCAAACCCTTGTAGCGGCACTTGCGATGCCGGAACAGGTTCTTCACCACATGGAATGCGTGCTCGACCTTCGAGCGGATGCTCGCCTTGGCGTGCTCCGCCTTCTCGATGAGTTGGCGTCTCGGGTCCGTCTTGTCCAGCCTCTTGTAAGTCGAACGCCGGCGTGCGATCACGAATTCGGCCGGGCAGTCCTTCAGTTCGGGACGCTTGCCTGCACCCTGGTAACCAGCGTCGGCATGCACGTGCTTCTCCTCACCATGCAGCAGCTTGTGCGTCTGGCTCACGTCGGACGCGTTCGCCGCCGTGGCGGCAAGCGAATGAACGATGCCGGTGTGCGCATCCGTACCGATATGCGCTTTCATGCCGAAATACCACTGCTTGCCCTTCTTCGTCTGGTGCATGTCGGGGTCGCGCTCGCCCTCCTGGTTCTTCGTCGAGGGGGGCGCAGCGATCAAGGTGGCGTCGACGATCGTGCCTTCGCGCAGGATCAGCCCTTGCTGACCGAGCTGTTCGCGGATCAGCGCGAAGATGCGCACCGGCATCTCGTGACGTTCGAGCAGGCGGCGAAATTTCAGCAGCGTGGTGGCATCGGGTGCCTGACGCTCGATCAGGTCGATGCCCACGAAGCGACGCACCGCGATGCTGTCGACGATGGCATCTTCAATTCCTTCGTCCGACAGGCCCAGGCAGTTCTGGCACAGATACATGCGCAGCATCGTTTCCAGCCCGACCGGCGGACGACCGCGCTCGCCGCGGTAGTAGTGCGGCTCGATCAATGCCACCAGCTGCGACCACGGCACCAGACGATCCAGGTCGGTCAGAAACTTCTCCCGCCGCGTCGGCTTGCGACGCGCCGAGTACTCGAGATCGGCGAAGCTGGTTTGCTGTTTCATCTGGATGGTTGCGCCTATCGGGATGACCGGGGCATTCTACGGGGACGGGGTTAAATCAGTGTTTCCTATGATTACAGTGTAATCAAACGTGCGGCTTGCAATGACCCAAAAGCGCCAACAACAAATCTCTAGCGCCCAACGTGGATTTCGCGCCCGAAAGCGCGAGGCTGGGGATCATCGTCTTCAAACCTGGTTATCCGCGAATGCTGCGGACCAGCTGCAGACTTTATGCGCGGAACTTTCATTGGGCCAAGCGGCAGTCATTGAAATGGCAATTGCCAAATTGCAAGATGAACAGCACACTCACGGAAAAGGCGACCTATGACCACCGTTAGCAAGATTGAATGGACCGAGCGCACCTGGAACCCTACCATCGGGTGCACCAAAATCTCACCGGGCTGCAAGCACTGCTATGCCGAGGGCATGGCTGGCCGCTTGCAGGCAATGAGAACGCCGGGATACGAAAACGGCTTTGAGCTCACGCTCTTGCCGCAACGTCTGCGTGACCCGCTACTGCGCAAGACGCCGACCACTTATTTCGTGAATTCCATGTCCGACCTCTTCCATGAAGACGTACCTACCGAGTACATCAAACAGGTCTTCGACGTCATCGAGCAGGCGCATTGGCATACCTTCCAGATTCTCACCAAGCGGGCCGATCGTATGGCCGAGATTTTTCGCAAGAAAAAGGCCCCATCTAACGCCTGGCTTGGGGTATCGGTTGAGGACAGAAAATACGGTGTGCCACGAATCGACCACCTGCGTACAGTGAATGCCGCTATCCGGTTTCTGTCCGTCGAGCCCTTGCTGGAGGATGTTGGTTTCCTCAATCTGGACCATATTCATTGGGTTATTGTCGGCGGCGAATCCGGGCCGAAAGCGCGCCCGATGAAGATTGAATGGGTCGACTCAATCCGGGCACAGTGCGAAGATGCCGGAGTGGCCTTCTTCTTCAAGCAGTGGGGGGGCTGGGGTGCTGACGGCGTCAAACGCGCAAAGAAACACAATGGCCGCGAGTTGCATGGCCGCACCTGGGATGAAATGCCGGCTCAAGCCATGGGAACCTAATCGGCATGGCTAAGAAGGAGAACAAATACGCTTGGCGTATCGGCTCCCCGCCTCCCGTTCTGGAGCAACACAGTGCAGTCAAGCACCGCATTATTGAAAACTATGTGCGTAACTATATCCAGACACTCATGTCGCAGGCGCATATTCCGAAGCTGCAGCTCACTCTGATTGATGGCTTCAGCGGCGGTGGTTGCTATCAGGTTGAGGATGCCAACGCTTTGGTAGGGAAACACTGATTTAACCCCGTCCCCGTAGAATGCCCCGGTCATCCCGATAGGCGCAACCATCCAGATGAAACAGCAAACCAGCTTCGCCGATCTCGAGTACTCGGCGCGTCGCAAGCCGACGCGGCGGGAGAAGTTTCTGACCGACCTGGATCGTCTGGTGCCGTGGTCGCAGCTGGTGGCATTGATCGAGCCGCACTACTACCGCGGCGAGCGCGGTCGTCCGCCGGTCGGGCTGGAAACGATGCTGCGCATGTATCTGTGCCAGAACTGCCTGGGCCTGTCGGACGAAGGAATTGAAGATGCCATCGTCGACAGCATCGCGGTGCGTCGCTTCGTGGGCATCGACCTGATCGAGCGTCAGGCACCCGATGCCACCACGCTGCTGAAATTTCGCCGCCTGCTCGAACGTCACGAGATGCCGGTGCGCATCTTCGCGCTGATCCGCGAACAGCTCGGTCAGCAAGGGCTGATCCTGCGCGAAGGCACGATCGTCGACGCCACCTTGATCGCTGCGCCCCCCTCGACGAAGAACAAGGAGGGCGAGCGCGACCCCGACATGCACCAGACGAAGAAGGGCAAGCAGTGGTATTTCGGCATGAAAGCGCATATCGGTACGGATGCGCACACCGGCATCGTTCATTCGCTTGCCGCCACGGCGGCGAACGCGTCCGACGTGAGCCAGACGCACAAGCTGCTGCATGGTGAGGAGAAGCACGTGCATGCCGACGCTGGTTACCAGGGTGCAGGCAAGCGTCCCGAACTGAAGGACTGCCCGGCCGAATTCGTGATCGCACGCCGGCGTTCGACTTACAAGAGGCTGGACAAGACGGACCCGAGACGCCAACTCATCGAGAAGGCGGAGCACGCCAAGGCGAGCATCCGCTCGAAGGTCGAGCACGCATTCCATGTGGTGAAGAACCTGTTCCGGCATCGCAAGTGCCGCTACAAGGGTTTGGCGAAGAACACGGCGCAGTTGCATGTGCTGTTCGCGATGGCGAATCTGGTGCTGTCGCAGAGAAGTCTGTGCGCGCCCTACAGGACAGGTGCGTCCTGAGGGCGAGAAATCGGAGCGATGAGCTCCGAAAGGGCCTCGGGTCGATGATTCGGGGCTGAAAAAGAGCCGAAATTCGATGTCATGACGATGCGAATTTCGGAGTTGCTGCCTCACGGACGAAAAATCCCGGAAGGGTGGCTTTGATCAGCGTTTCCGTAGACGGTTCTCCGCTGTTGATGATGCGTGCGGTACGTGAGGCCCGAGCCGCCTTAAATCGTGGCCGTAACAAGCCGCGTGAACTCTGCGTGAACTACGATTTCATCGACATCGAACCAGAGACGATCGACTATCTAAACTACTGGCTCAACGGGCGCGCTGACGATAAAGCGATTGACATGGAGGATAAGCAGCGTACCTCTGTCCGTTGTGCAGACTTTCTCGCCGAATTGCCACGCATCCGGAACGAGATCAAGCAACGAAGGTTCGGTGAGCGGGCTATTTTTGTTCTGGACCAATACAACTATAACGACCTTCCAATGGCCGAGATGGCAGGTCTCATGCGAGACCTCAAAGGTAGCGAAATTATCCTGACCTTCAATGTAGGCTCGCTCCTTACTTATATCTCCGACCACGCCGCCAACCGGAAACCCATGGCCCGGATCGGCCTAGAGAAATACATCCCCTGGGAACAGATCCAAACACTCAAAGCAACCGACTCGCAGCGCTGGCGCCAAATTCTGCAGCGCCATGTGGCGCACGGGATCAAGACTGAAACCGGAGCGCAATTCGCCACGCTTTTCTTTGTACGCCCACTAGGTAGCAACACATGGGATTACTGGCTAATCCACCTATCCAATCACTACAAGGCACATGAGGTCATGAAAGACCTTCATTGGGATCATGCTACCGAATTTGGGCATGAGCTCGAACCCGGAGTCTTTATGCAAGGCTATGATGCGAACAAGGATGATCGTTATACCCAGCAGTCTCCATTCGATTTTGGCCCGGACTCACGCCAACGCTGTATTGAAGGTATTCACGAGCATCTAGGGCAGATCGTGACGGCACTAAACCAACCCATCACTATCAGGGATCTTGTTTACCAGTCGGCTAGCCGCTCCCCAGGGCCGCCGCACTCGGATGTCATGGACGGGTTTTCATGGCAGATTGCCTAAATTCTGAGCAACTTTCCCGCGCAAACAGCCTCACTCTGCGAACTCCACATCAAGTTTCAACTGGCCCGAATCAAGTTTTCCCGGATTTCTATGCGAAATGGCAATTTTGGTAGGCGTTCCAGCCCCAATTCACCCACGTGACATGCGACTCATTGAAATGACATCCGAGTGCGGAAGCCCTGAGCCGCTCCCCAGGTTCAACACAGCACTATCTGGAAGCGTTAAAGGTACTTCATCACTCCCAAGATATTGTGGTTTGTGGAGCTGATGGGCGCGTACGCCGACCAGCAAAGAACTACAGCCTCAGTGACGTAATTGAGCACTCGAGACGTATTCGGCTCATTTAACGCCGGCCTCTTGTGGGTGTTACTCAACCTGTTTCTTTAGCCGCCACTCCTTAACCAGTGCATAAATCGCCGGAATCACGGCTAGCGTCAGGATGGTTGAGGAAATCATGCCGCCTACCATAGGGGCAGCAATCCGGCTCATGACTTCGGAGCCGGTGCCCGTGCCCCACATGATCGGCAGCAGGCCGGCCATGATGGCGACGACGGTCATCATCTTAGGGCGAACCCGTTCTACAGCGCCTTCCATGATGGCCTCATAAAGATCGTGAACTGAGGGTGTCTGCCCCTGCTGCCGCCGTTTCTCTTTGATCTCTTCCCAAGCATGGTCAAGGTAGATCAGCATGATGACCCCGGTTTCGGCCGCAACCCCTGCCAGCGCAATAAAGCCGACTGCGACGGCAACCGACAGGTTGTAGTTGAGCAGCCACATCAGCCACACACCGCCAACCAGCGCAAAAGGCACCGACAGCATGACGATGATGGTCTCCGTCAGGCGCTTGAAGTTCAAATAGAGCAGCAGGAAGATGATCAGCAACGTGACCGGGATGACGACCTTCATCTTCTCGATGGCGCGTTCCATGGACTCGAATTGGCCGCTCCAGGTGGCGTAATAGCCCGGCGGGAAATTGACCTGTTCCGCCACCGCTTTGCGCGCATCGGCGACATAACTGCCAATGTCGCGATCACGGATGTCGACAAAGATATAGGCCGACAGCAAGGCATTTTCGGTGCGAATTCCCGGCGTGCCCTTGGCGACTTCGACCCTGGCCAGTTGCCCCAGCGGAATCATGCCACCATCCATGGTCGGCACCAGTACTTCGCGGGCGATGAGCTGCGGGTCTGAACGCAATTCGCGCGGATAGCGCACCGTAACGCCAAAGCGCTCGCGTCCTTCGACCGTGGTGGTTACCATCTCGCCACCCAGCGCCTGACCGATTACATCCTGCAACTCCCCAATCGTCAGGCCGTAACGCGCCAGTTGGGTACGATCGGGTTCGATGTTCAGGTAGAAGCCGCCGGTAATACGTTCAGCGAATGCTGAGGTCGTGCCGGGAACTGCCTTGACCACGGTTTCGATCTCGCGTGCCAGGCGCTCCATTTCGTTGAGATCCTTGCCGAAGACCTTGATGCCGATAGGCGTTCGTATTCCGGTCGACAGCATGTCAATCCGTGCCTTGATCGGCATGGTCCAGGCATTGGAGACGCCGGGGAATTGCAAGGCCTTGTCCATTTCGGCGATGAGCTTGTCGGTGGTCATGCCGGCTCGCCATTCAGATTCCGGCTTGAGGTTGATCACCGTCTCGAACATTTCGGTCGGTGCCGGATCGGTAGCGGTATTGGCGCGTCCCGCTTTACCATAGACTGAGGCGACTTCCGGAAAGCTTTTGATGATCTTGTTTTGCGTCTGTAGAAGCTCGCCTGCCTTGGTGATCGACATGCCAGGCAGCGAAGACGGCATGTAGAGCAGTGTTCCTTCGTTCAGCGTCGGCATGAATTCGGAGCCAAGTCGACTGGCCGGAAAAATGGAAACCAGCAGCGCAAGAATGGCCACCAGCACAGTGGCCTTCTTCCAGCGCATGACCGCTGCAATGATCGGACGATAGCCCCAGATGAGGAAGCGATTCACCGGATTCCGGGCTTCCGGCATGATCTTGCCTCGTATGAAAAGCATCATCAGCACAGGAACCAGCGTCACCGATAGCAAAGCCGCGCCGGCCATGGCAAAGGTCTTGGTGTAGGCCAGAGGCGCAAACAGGCGCCCCTCCTGTGACTCCAGTGTAAACACGGGCAGGAAAGATACGGTGATGATGAGCAAAGAGAAGAACAGCGCCGGGCCGACTTCCTTGCAAGCTTTAATCATTGCCTCGATTCGTTCGGCATGACAGTGCTCCGCCGGCAGCCGCTCGATGTGCTTGTGGGCATTCTCGATCATGACGATGGCGGCATCGATCATCGCGCCGATGGCAATGGCAATTCCGCCCAAACTCATCAAGTTAGAGTTCATGCCGAGCAGCCGCATGGCGATGAAGGCAATCAAGACGCCCACCGGCAGCATCAGGATGGCCACCAGGGCGCTGCGGAAGTGCATCAGGAACACCATGCATACCAGCGCCACGATCAGGCTTTCCTCGATCAAGGTGCGCTTCAGGGTGTCAATGGCGCGGTGAATCAGTTCCGAGCGATCATAGACGGCCTCAATCGTGACACCCTCAGGTAGGCCAGAGGAAATTTCACCGATTTTCTGTTTGATGTTGTGGATGACTTCCAGCGCGTTCTGCCCATAGCGCGCCATGGCGATGCCCGAAACAACCTCGCCTTCTCCGTTCAGCTCGGTGAGACCACGCCGTTCATCCGGCGCCAGCTCGACGCGTGCGATGTCCTTGACCAGTACCGGCGTACCATTGCTGGTCTTGACCACCAAGTTCTCAATGTCGGAAATCCCCCGCAAATACCCCTTGCCGCGAATCATGTACTCGGTCTCCGCCATCTCGACGACCCGCCCGCCGACATCGCGGTTGGATTCGCGAATGCTTTGGCTTACCTTGCTCAGGGGGATGCCGAAGGCGCGCAGTTTGACTGGATCGACAGTGACCTGATAGGTCTGCACAAAGCCACCGATGGAGGCAACCTCAGCAACGCCATGCGCCTTGGTCAGTTGATAGCGTAGATACCAGTCCTGCAAGGTGCGCAGTTCCGCCAGGCTCTTGTCCTTGGCCAGAACGGCGTATTGATAGACCCAGCCGACCCCAGTGGCATCCGGGCCGATCTGTGGGGTCACCCCCTTGGGCATGCGTCCGGCGGCGGAGTTGAGGTATTCCAGTACCCGGGAGCGCGCCCAGTAGATATCCGTGCCGTCCTCGAAAATGATGTAGACGAAAGAGGCGCCGAAGAAAGAAAAGCCGCGAACCACTTTCGACTTCGGCACCGACAGCATGGCCGATGTCAGCGGATAAGTAACCTGATCTTCGACGACCTGGGGCGCCTGCCCCGGATACTCCGTATAGACGATGACCTGCACGTCAGAAAGGTCGGGCAGCGCATCCAACGGCGTGCGCATGACGGCAACGATGCCACCGACGATGACAAACAGGGTAGCCAGCAGAACTAGGAAACGGTTGCGTCCCGACCATTCGATGATTTTGGCGAGCATACTGTTCCCCGTCAGTGGCCAGCGTGAGGATTGGTGGCCGAACCGGAATTGGCCGGCTGTTGCGGCGTAATGCGGGTAATGACCCATTCACCAGCCTTGCGCTCGACGAATTCGAATTTCACCGCCATGCCGACCTTGATACTGCTCAGAAGCGCCGGGTTTGCCGTCTGGAACTCCATGCTCATGGCGGGCCATTTGAGGCTGGCAATTGCACCATGATTAAGTGTGACGGCACCCATCTTGAGATCGATCTCCTCGACCGCTCCTTCTGCCTGATGTCCAACTGTGGTGGGCTTTGCACCGGAAGATGTGGCTTCTCCCTGGGAAGCTGGGGGCGCAGCACCATGACTGGCATGGCCAAAGCTGCCGACAGCCGCCTTGAGATTGCTTTCTGCATCGATAAGAAAGTTGGCGGTAACGACAACGGCTTCGCCTTCCTTGATGCCGTCCAGCACTTCCACCTGATTATCGCTGCGTTGCCCCAACCGAACCTCGCGTGGCTCGAAGCGACCTTCGCCGGCCTGCACCAACACAATGCGCCGAGTGCCGCTGTCGATGACGGCAGAATTCGGAATGACGACCACCTTGCTGCGACCACCGACGGGCAGCTCTACCTGAGCATACATGCCCGGCTTGAGCAATTGCCCCGGATTGGCAAGCTCGATCCGTACCTGAACCGTCCGCGTGTCAGCCTGTAACGTAGGATAGACGTAGCTGATCGTGCCTTCGAAGCGTTTGTCGGGGTAGGCATTGATGTGCACCAGGGCTTTCGCACCGGTTTTGACGAGACCAATATCCTGCTCGAAGACATCCGCAATCACCCATACCGAGGAAAGATCGGCAATTTGGTACAGCGCCTCTCCAGGCATGAAGCGCATGCCTTGCACCGCTTTTTTCTCGATCACGATGCCGCTAACCGGTGAGCGAAAGGTCAATGTCCGACGGGCTTCCTCCGACTTGGCCAGCGCCTTAATCTGCTCATCCGAAATATCCCAGTTGCGCAAACGCAGCAGGCTGGAATCAGCCAGTTGACGCATGCTTGCCTGGGCTTGGTCACCAGCGCCCTTGAGCGACTCGACGCCTTGTGCCGCAACGGCGTATTCGCGCTGAGCAGACACCAGCTCCGGGCTGTACACCTCGAACAGCGGCTGTCCCTTGCCAACCGGCTGCCCGGTTATGCTGACATGCAGGCGTTCGACATAGCCCTCGAACTTAGGTGAAATCGTATAAAGGCGACGCTCATCCGGTTCGACTCGGCCGGCCGCGCGGACAAGCTTGTCGAGCGTTTGCAATTGCGCGAGTTCGGTACGCACGCCAAGTTTCTGGACCTTCTCGCTACTAATCCTGATCTGGTTGGCGCTGCTGGGTTCCGCTTCCTGTTCCCCTTCATAGACAGGAATGTAGTCCATGCCCATCGGGTCTTTCTTTGGCACTGTTGAGGTGTCGGGCAGCCCCATTGGATTGCGGTAGAACAGAATCTTGCGTTCAGCCCCTCCTACGGTCGCTCCTGCTGAGTCATGAGAAGCCCCACGCTGACCGATCCAATATCCACCACCTGCCGCCAACACAGCAACCAGGGCCCCAACGGCCAATCCTGAACCCCGATTCATAGTTCTTCCCCTAACAGTCGTTCAATTTCGGCTAGGCGCACTTGCGCGTCCACCTCAGCCTTGATTTGGTTTTGTCGTGCCTGACGTATCTGCCGCTGTGCATCGAGCAGCGTTGCGAAATCAACCTTGCCGTTCTCATAGCCGGCCAGCGCGGCCTTGAAGGTCAGCTCGGCCTGCGGCAAGAGGCTGTTCGTCAGTAGCGTCTCGGTCCGGCGAGCGGCATCCAAGCCGGCCAGGCTTTCGCCCAGCAGAGACAGAATCTGGTTGGCGGTTGCCTCCTTGCGCGCTCTGGCAGCGGTTAGCATGGATTCCGATTCCCGCTCCTGAGCGCGGCGCGTGCCTTGTTGCAGGGGAATGCTGAACTCGAACATCAGCTCCCATTCCTTGACCGAGTTCTGATACTGCATGGGTGAAACCCCTAGCGTGACATCCGGGTAACGGTTCTTGTAGGTCAGATCACGGTTCTTCTCGGCCGCCCTGATTTTGGCTTCCGCGGCGAACAATTGGGGATTCCGGGCGCGCACCCGGTCTTCAAGCGCAGCGAGCTCAAGCGCAACGGGCTGGGGGAGCTTGCGTAGCTGAGCCGGTTCCTGCATCGGTGAGTTGATTGGCCGGGCCAAGAGCGCATTCAGGCGTGCCCGCAGATAGTTTTTTTCAGCCTCAACGGCAATCAGTTCGTTGCGCATGTTGGTCTGCTCGACCTGAGCTCGGATCACATCCTGCTGTGCCGCAAGGCCCCCAGCGTAGCGGGCTTGCGCGACCTTCTCCAGACGGCTCATCAGATCGAGGATTTCGCGGGTCAGCTGTTCATTACGATAGGCGTAATACATCTGCGCAAAATTGAGTTTGATCTGCCCGGCAATATCAGCCCAAGCTCCCATGAGCTGCCCCTTGGCACCATCTGCCTCCAGCTCGGCGATTTCCCGTTTAAGGTCGCGCTTGCCAAACCAAGGTAGTTCCTGCATCAGCAAATAGCGGGTGCTGCCGACCTTACTGGGCGCCAGCGTGGCGTTCTGTTCGCCCATTTTGGTAATGTCGCGCAACTCGGTTCTGAAACGAGGGTCGGGCAACGCGCCCGCCGGGTTGATGCGCTCGAATGATGCATCGGCTTCCGCCTGCATTGCCGCATATTCCGGATTCCGGGGCTTGGCATATTCCAGCAGGCTTTCGACATTCCGCCCCAGCGGCGGCTCCTGAGCCAAGGCGGTACTGCTGATGGCCAGCCCCAAAAGCAGGCTCTGCAAGCTTTTTAACGACGACATCTCAGACTCTCTCCACAACATCTGTTTGCTTCATCAGAATTTCCTCCACTTCAGGCGCAAGGCATTGCCGACCACGGAAACAGAGCTAAGGCTCATCGCCAGCGCTGCAATCAAGGGCGACAATAGCCACCCGGTCACGGGATACAGGAGGCCGGCGGCAATCGGAATGCCGAGAGCGTTATAGAGAAATGCAAAAATCAGGTTCTGGCGCATGTTGCCTACCGTTGCCTGCGACAAAGCCCGGGCAAAAGCAATGCCACGCAAATCGCCTTTGACGAGCGTGAGTTGTGCGCTGTTCATGGCGACATCCGTACCTGTGCCCATGGCAATACCGACATCGGCTCTAGCCAGTGCAGGCGCATCGTTAATGCCATCGCCAGCCATCGCAACCACGGCCCCGGCTTTTTGGAGTTGTTCGACCAAAACCAGCTTGTCGGCGGGTTTTACCTCGCCATGCACTTCATCAATGCCCAATCGCGCACCCACGGCCTTGGCGGTGGTCAAGCCATCGCCGGTGGCCATGACCAGACGAATGCCGACTTGTCGCAACATGGCAAGCGCTTCCGCAGTGCTCGACTTGATTGGATCAGACACAGCCAGCAGACCCGCCAGCTTTCCGTCGACACCGAGATACATCACGCTGGCGCCTTCGCTACGCAGGCGTTCGGCATCCGCTACTAGGGGGGCCACTTGAACCCCGGCCTGTTCCATCAGCGCAGTATTACCAAGTGCCAGCAACTTTCCGACCACGCGACCATGCACACCAATGCCGGTGGAAGACTCAAAGTCCTCGACCTTATCGAGACTGAGCGCCTGTTCTCGGGCCGCCTGAACGATGGCATCGGCGAGCGGATGTTCGCTGCCTTGGTCCAGGCTGGCGGCGAGCCGTAAAACTTCGTTGGCATCAAAGCCCGCGGCCGGAACGACACGATCAAAACGCGGCCTGCCTTCCGTCAGCGTGCCCGTCTTGTCCACAATCAAGGTGTCGACCTTGCGCAGATTTTCGATGGCGGCTGCATCACGGAACAGTACGCCGCGGGTGGCGCCTTGGCCAGTAGCCACCATGATGGACATTGGTGTAGCCAGACCCAGCGCGCAGGGGCAGGCAATGATCAACACGGCCACTGCGTTGATGAGCCCGAACACCCAGCTCGGTTCAGGTCCCCATACACCCCAGCCGACAAAGGTCAGTAATGCAATAACGACGACCACCATGACGAAATAGCCGGCCACCACGTCGGCAAGGCGCTGCATCGGCGCTTTCGAGCGCTGTGCCTGTACCACCATCTGCACAATCTGCGACAGCATGGTTTCCGAGCCGACACGCTCCGAGCGCATGACCAGCGCGCCGTTAGTGTTCATGGTAGCGCCGATGACCTTGTCACCGACACGCTTACTGACCGGTAGCGGCTCGCCCGTCAGCATGGACTCATCAACTGCGCTGCTGCCTTCGACCACCAAACCATCCACCGGGACTTTTTCGCCTGGGCGAACTCGCAGAAGATCACCCACATGCACATGGGTGAGCGGCACGTCTTCCTCGCTGCCATCTGCACCAATGCGCCGCGCAGTTTTTGGCGAGAGGCCGAGCAAGGACTTGATGGCGGCTGAAGTCTGTGAGCGGGCCTTGAGTTCAAGCATTTGTCCCAACAAGGTCAGGGAAATGATCACGTCCGCCGCTTCGTAATAAACCGCAATCCGCCCCATGGAAAAGAACGACTCGGGAAATGCACCCGGGATCAAGGTTGCCGCCAGGCTGTAGACAAAGGCAGCCCCGGTGCCGAGACCGATCAATGTCCACATGTTTGGGCTGCGCAGCATCACCGACAGCCAGCCGCGATGGAAGAAAGGCCAGCCGGCCCAGAGGATGACCGGCAGGGAGAGAACGAGCTCGACCCAAGATTGGGTCTGTGGCTCCAGCCAGCCATAGCGGTGGCCGAACATGGCCAGAATGACGACGACGATGGAGAGCGGCAGCGTCCACCAGAAGCGGCGGGTGAAATCTTTCAGTTCAGGATCCTCTTCATCCTCTACCGAAGGTAATTCCGGCTCCAGCGTCATCCCGCATTTCGGGCAAGAGCCCGGATGGTCCTGGCGAATCTCCGGATGCATGGGGCAGGTGTAGATCGTCCCGGTCGGTACCGGGTGAGCCTGCGGTGCAGCGGGGATTGCGTCCGTCACATACTTCGCCGGGTCGGCAACGAACTTGTCGCGGCATTTGGTGCTGCAGAAACGGTAATCATGATCGACGTATCGATAAACATGGGAAGAGTCTGCCTTGACCACCATGCCGCAGACGGGGTCTTTCAGCTCCCCGGCATTAGGTTCTGGCGGCGGATTGGTGTGATGCGCATGTTTATGAGCATGGTGGTCCATGTTTATTCTCCCGAGTATTTAGATTTGATTCCGGTGTAGGTCTTCACGGTTTGTTGATGAAAGAAAGAACCCAATCCGCCATGACCTTTGGCATCAAGTCAATGCCCGCAACAGCCACCGCCAGTACGCGTGCTGCCAGTAGCGGAACCAAGCGGCGTCGCTGGATAGCCAGCTTTCGTTAGGGCGTGAATGAGCGCAGCCTGCAAGGCACTGGCATTGTCTCCGCTGGCCCGGGCCACGCCTTTCGCCAAATCCACTTCTGCAATGTAAACCCCGGGTACGTCGAGCATGGCTTGTTTGACTCTCGAGACACACCCCCCACATGTCATGCCCGTTACATCAAGTTCGATCTGTTCCAGATAGCACTCCTTTGCACACTGTTTAAGACGATAGACAGAGAGGAACAAGCACATAGACTCGGCCTGCTCTGCGACAGAGACAGCAATTAATGACAAGCTCAGTTTTCATGGCGGCCGAGCTCGCTTTGCCCCCAGCGCGGAAAGAACCGAGGGGTCTTCCGGGCATAACGATCAAACTCATCACCGAACTGCGCACGCATTTCCTCTTCTTCCTTGACCGCCAGCCGACCGTACATCAGCAGCAGGATGGGGAACATAAGTAAGGTCAGCAGCGTCGGCCATTGCAATAGAAAGCCGAGCAGGATCAGCACAAATGCAACATATTGCGGATGCCGTATACGGGCATAAGGCCCCGCTGTGGCAAGGCTGTGACGGCGCTGCGCGTGGTACAGCACATGCCAGGCTTTCGATAGCAAATAGAAACCGTAGCCAAGAAAGACATAGCTGGCGATATGTAGGACGCCGAAGTGCGGATCGCCTTTCTCACCGAGCAGGGTTGCCCATAGATGGCCTGTCTCATGGGAAAGGATGTCCAGCCCCGGATACTTGGTCTGCAACCATCCCGACAATAGATAGATGGTCAGCGGGAAACCGTACATTTCGACGAACAAGGCCACGATGAAGGCCGAGAAAGCGCCGAAGGTGCGCCAGTCGCGCGAAGTCTGTGGCTTGAAGAAGCTGAAGGCGAAAAAGATGAAAATCGCCGAATTGATCAAGACCAGAGACCAGAGTCCGTAAGCATTGGTCGCGTGGTTCATGATGGGCTCCCATTCTTGTCGTTCTTGTTCTGGCTATGCTGATGCCCATGGCTTCCGTGCCCATGTCCACCATGCATGAAGATATGCATCAAGGGGCAGGCCAGCAGAATCAGATAGGGCAAGACACCGACGACGTGTGCCAGATGTTCGGTTAGCAGGTAATAGGCCGCGACTGCGCCGATGACAAGATAGCCAATCGCGAAACGGGAGCGCCAGAAACTAGGTGGCGTTTCATGGTTTTCATGTGGTTGTTCCATATACGGCCCTCCAGAAAAGGGTGGCGAGCGGAACGGATGGACTCATTGCAGAGTCATTCTGCTACGCTCAGTATGCTTATTTGCCGTCACGAGGGTGGTTGTGCTTGTCGTGGGCCGACGCAGCATCTTCCCGCGGCGATTTTTCCGAAGCCTTGCCGGCCGCCGGCTTCATTGGCATACCCTCCTTCATATGTGGACATTCGTTCATCGGCATTCCTTCTTTCATCGACATGCACTCCTTCATCGGCATATCCTTTTTCATTGGCATGTCTTTCTTCATTGGCATTTCCTTGTCCATGGACTTTTCGTGATCCATCGCCATGGCCGGAAACGCAACGACGAGGGCGGCGGATAGCAGAACCGACAGAACCGATTTCTTCATGACAGACTCCTTGAGTGATGGCTTTGGCCCTTCTTGGCTTCAGCCTTTGAGGTGACTGGAGCGCCCGCCCCAGCCACAACCTACGGTACTACTCAGTTCGCAAGCTCAACTTGGGTTACGGTCAGCGCACCGTTGATCTTGTCGGCAGAAAAATTCACCTTGTCACCGACCTTGACCTTGTCCAGCATGGCGGCTTCCTTGACACGGAACACCATGGTCATGGGCGCCATGTCCAGATTGACCAGGGGGCCATGCTTGATGGTGACCTTGCCAGCTTCCTTGTCGATCTTCTTGATTTCGCCGCTTGATAGCGCTGCCGGCGCAGCAGCCGCTGCTTTCTCGGGGTGGTGGGCATCATCCGCATAGGCCACCGAAGACAAGGCCATGCTCAGTGCAACCAAAGTGGTAGTAATCAGTTTCATGTTGAGACTCCTTTAGTGGGGGGGTTACTTGACGGCAACCTTGCCAGCCATACCGGCTTCAAAGTGACCGGGTTGCAGACAGGCAAAGTCAAACGTTCCTGCATTGGCGAATTTCCAGATGAACTGCCCGGTTTTGCCGGGGTCGACCTGCACCTGGTTCGGGTCATCGTGCTCCATCTCCGGATGCTTGCGCATCTGTTCAGCATGCGCCTTCAACTCCGCGACAGAGCCCAGGACCATTTCATGGCGCACCTGGCCGCTGTTCTTGACAAGGAACTTTATGGTTTCACCCTTCTTGACTTCGATTTTTGCGGGAGTGAAACGCATGTTGTCCGTCATGTCGACATTGACCGTACGAGTCACTTGACTTGCCTTACCAGGTTTGCCGATGGAAGCCGCATGGCCGCTATGACTGTGGCCTGCGTCGGCGTGTGCGATGGTGCTGCCTGCTGTCAATGCCGCCATCGAGACAAGAGTGCTGATAACAAAGTGCTTGGGGGATTTCATGGTGTTTCCTTTCTAGTTAATGGTTGTGGCTGCTGCTACCCTTGCGGGCCTTCATGACGGTGTCGCCCGGGTTGATGGAAGTCCTTGCATCGGGCGCGTTTTTTGCGGCGGGCATATCCTGCTTACTGCCGCCCTTCCATTCGGAAGCGACAGTGCCCTTGGGATGACGGTACCAGCCCGGATCCTTATAGTTGCCGTGCGGTTGATCCTTACGCACCTTGACGATGGTGAACATGCCGCCCATTTCGACGCCGCCGAACGGCCCCTCTCCAGTCATCATCGGCAGGGTGTTGTCGGGCAGAGGCATTTCCATGCCCTCCATGGAGCCTCCCTTGTCGCCCATGACCATGTAGTCGGGGATAAGCTTGTTGATCTTCTCGGCCACGCCCTTGTGGTCCACGCCAACCAGGGTGGGAACGTCGTGGCCCATGGCGTTCATGGTGTGGTGCGACTTGTGGCAATGGAAAGCCCAATCGCCGAGGTCCGTAGCGTCGAATTCGATGGCGCGCATCTGGCCAACCGCGATGTCCGCTGTCACTTCGGGCCAACGCGCAGCGGGCGGAACCCAGCCCCCATCCGTACCGGTCACCTCGAACTCGTGACCATGTAAATGGATCGGGTGATTGGTCATGGTCAGATTGCCGACGCGGATACGCACCCGGTCACCCTGGCGGCAAACCAACGGATCAATCCCCGGCCAGACACGGCTGTTGAAGGTCCACAGGTTGAAGTCGAGCATCGTATTAACCTTGGGGGTAAAGCTGCCCGGATCAATGTCGTAAGCGGAAAGCAGGAAGACAAAGTCGCGGTCGACCTTATATTGCGACGGGTCTTTCGGGTGTGTTACCCAAAAGCCCATCAGGCCCATGGCCATCTGCACCATTTCATCTGCGTGCGAGTGGTACATGAACGTGCCCGGTCGTTTGGCCTCGAACTCGTACATGAAGGTCTTGCCAGGCGGTATGCCGCGCTGGTTTAGACCGGTGACGCCGTCCATCCCATTTGGCAGACGCTGGCCGTGCCAGTGGATGCTGGTATGTTCTGGCAGCTTGTTGGTCACGAAAATCCGTACACGGTCGCCTTCCACTACTTCAATGGTCGGGCCGGGCGATTGGCCGTTGTAGCCCCAGAGATGTGCCTTCATGCTGGGGGCAATTTCACGCACGACCGGCTCGGCGACCAAGTGAAACTCCTTGACACCGTTCTTCATGCGCCAGGGAAGCGTCCAGCCATTCAGCGTGACGACGGGGTTGTAGGGGCGGCCATTGGGTGGCATCAGCGGGCCTTGGGTACTGGCCTTGCTCATGGTGGGGGCTTCAGGCAACGATGCTGCGCCTGCCTTGCTGACAAGCCCAGCGCCCAATGCGACAGCACCGGCACCCAGAAAAAAGTCTCTACGTGAGGTCATGTGATTTTCCTTGTTATGGACGACTCAGTGGCCGCCACCTTCGTTGGCTGCAACGGCACCCATGGATGCCGGAACGTTGCTGGGACTGGGCTTACCGATCAGCGCCATATCGAGATCGGCCTGTGCCAGCCAGAAATCACGTAGGGCTTCGATGTAGCCATTCACCGTGGTAATTTGCGAGCGTGCATCGGCGAGCAAGTCGAACACACTGAGCAGCATGCCGTTGTAGCGCAGCTGGTTCTCTTCGGAGATGCGCTTCTTGAGCGGCACGATCTCGTCGCGGTAGTGCTTGGCGATGTCATAGCTGGTGCGATAGGACTGGTAGCTCTCGCGTACCTCTGAGCGTGCATTGACGGCCATCTCGCCAGCGCGATTGAGGGCTTGCATGTAGATCGACTCAGCCTTGGTGACCTTGGCTGTACCCCAGTCGAAGATAGGCAGTTCGAAGCCGATCTCATAGCCCTTCTTGTAGGGGTCGGACCTGTGGCCTTCCAGCACGCGAGCAGGGCCGAACTCCAGCACATTGATGAAACGCGTCGCCTTAGTCAGACCCAGATTGCTAGCCAGACCTTCGGTTTCCAGGCGGATGGCCTGCAAATCAAGCCGCTGCTGCATGGCCAACGATTCGATGTCAGGCAGGTCGGTGGCCATTTTGGGCAGATCGGGTAAGCGCTCCGGCAGTTTGTAGTCGAGCTGTTTTCCCCAAAGCCCCATCAAGCGCGTGAGTTGCTCTCTAGATGAGGTCGCTGCTTGTCGCGCACGTGCCGCTTGCGCAACAGCATCGGCATAAAAGCCTTGTTCACGCGCCTGCGTGAGCTTGCTCCAATTGCCAACCTGAGCCATGCGCTTGCCAAGTTCCGCACCCGCTTCGGCGACATCCTTGACTTGCCCCATGTAGTCGGCTGTCTGCTGGCCAGAGATAGCGGTGTAATACGCCTTGCGCGTATCGGCGGCTAACCGCAGGACTTCGGACGTCACTTGCCGCTGAGTCTGAGCGAAGCGGCGCTCCTCAACCTTCTGGGCCAAGGGCATGGTGATCAGCGAAAAGATATTGAAAGTGAAGGCCTGTTCGATCTTGTACTCATCTTCAAGCCGGGCACGCAGCATGGAGAAGCGCGGATTGGGCAGACGGCCGGCTTGCACCAGATCAGCCTCCGAAATCCCCAGCTCGTAGAAGGCAGCCTGTAGTCCTTTGTTGTTGAGCAGTGCAATCTGCACGGCATCATCCACGCTCAGCGGCTTGTTCAGGAGTTCGGCCACGCGACTGTCGATGGTGTTCTGATCCTCGCCGGAGCGTGCCCATTTCACGTCCTTGCCAAGACGTTCCTTTGTCGTCTTCTCAACGGGGTTGAAGCCGCCATCGGCTGAAAAGCTTGCGCAGCCGGCCAGTACGGAACTAGCCAGCAATGCCGCAATCAGCCGGACCTTTGAAGAATGGAATAGCGTGTTCATTAGTGCTGCCCTCCATGCTTCATCGAATGTCCCCCATGCGGGTCGGGCTTGCCGGTAGCTGCACTGGGAGCACCTTTGGCAGCAGGCTGGGCATGCCCGGCATGGCCACTGCCCATCACATCGTCATGGGCTTCGCGCCAGCCCTTCATGGGAGCATCATCCCAGGCCTGATAACCGTCGAAGGCCGACTGATAGAGCGCCTTCGGGGCGGCCGCCTGCGGATCCATGGCGGGAATGGATTTTTCTTCTGCAAATGTTGGGGAATGCATCAGGGCGCCGACCAGCAAGGTCAGCCCCATGGCCGGCTTATGAACCGACTTCATCGTCTTGAACATGATTTCCTCACGTCGCTTGTCGTTTGAGTGAGCGGCAATGCCGCCACGGGAACATCGCGAATGCAGGCGTTACTGGGTAACGCGCCAGGCTTTCGACACGCGGTTCAGGCGTGCATAGACCTCTGCAAGCGCAGACTCGTCAGCGTGAGGAGCTTCGAGGAGGGTGTTGCAGTGCTTCGAGAGAAACACTGGTCAGGGTATCGACTGGATGGGGTGCCATGATGGCGGCACCGGAGGAGGTCAGCCAGTCGGCTGGGGAGCAGAACACAGCCATCGTGCACATGCAGCAAGCACTGCACGCACTACATTTGCCGGCCACTTTGTGTGGCTGGGACGATTGATCGGAGGTGTCGTCATCGTCGCCAGCCATCGCCATGTCACAATGCTCGGCATGGGCCAGGACGGTATCTGCATTGTCACCCAGGATCGCCTGCGTATCCCCAGGCACCATGGTCTGCATGACCATGCCATGATGCAGGGGCGCGCAATAGAGCATGCTGGCCGCTGCATAGCTTTGCAACGGAAGTGCAATCAGCATGATCCAGATGATGAGGCGCCTGAACATAGGATGAGGGCTGGGCAAGTGGAAGTCAGCCTAGGAAGCGGCTAACGCGTTGTCAAGCTGCGGAAATATCAGGGTAAATTTAGTCATGTCGCCCTCCGAACATAGCTTGATCTCCCCTCCATGGGCACGGACGATGGAATCGGTTATCGCCAATCCAAGTCCTGCACCTTGCCCCATGCGTTCGCGCGAGGCATCCACTCGGTAAAACCGGTCAAACAAACGGGTATGCAATTCGGCGGGAATGGGGTCACCCGTATTGCTTACACTAATCTGCACGGCCTGTTCGGCAGAGGACAGCACGACCTTGATTGCTCCGCCTTCCGGTGTGTGGCGAATGGCATTTGACAAGAGGTTGCTGAGTGCGCGGCGCAGCATGAGCCGATCGCCACTCATGCTGCTCGTGCCGGCGAGTGACAAAGCAATGTGTTTTTCGCTGGCAAGCGCCTCATAGAAGTCCAACACAGCCTGGGTTTCGCTAGCCAGATCAACCGGCTCCCGCGTGGGAATGACCATTGCATGATCTGCCTGGGCAAGGAATAGCATGTCGCTGACCATGCGCGACAGACGTTCTAGTTCCTCGGCATTTGAGGCCAGCACTTCACGGTACTCGTCTGGGCTGCGCGCTTTGGTAAGGGTCACCTGAGTCTGCGTGAGCAGGTTGCTGAGCGGCGTGCGTAGTTCATGAGCGAGATCGGAGGAAAACTCGGTCAAACGCTGGAAAGACCTCTCCAGGCGTGCCAGCATTTCATTCAAGGTGTCTACCAGCGGTTCCAGTTCGGCCGGCACAGCAGCGGAAGAAAGACGTTGATCCAGTCGCCGCGCAGTAATGCCGGAGGCCTCCTGGCGAATCGCCTGCAAAGGCTGCATTTCGCGGCGCACTACGTACCAAGTCGCCACGCCCGTGAGGAACATTGCCAAGGCAACCGCTGACCAAAGCGTTCGGCGGAACGCCCGCATGAAGCTGTCCTGATGAGTAATGTCGGTGGCCACCATCACCTGAAATGCCGTATCGGGCTTGGCTGGCGAACGAACATCACGGGCAATGCCTAGGTACAAGCGCCCGCTTTCCGTGCGCCAGCTGACTGCACTCAGATCGACCGAGGCTGGCTGGCGCGCCAGCAGGTGATTGGGAAAGTTTGCATGTTCGCTCGCAAAAATAGTCGTATCGTCTGCTTGTTTTACCTGTATCTCGATGTCGGCATGTCCAACCAGGGCGTCGCCCAGTTGACGTGAAATGGCTGCCATTGCATCACCCGTGGCGGCATTCTCAATGGCATGTGTCGCCAGCGTCATCTTGCCTTCCAGCATTTCCATATCGTGGTGACGGAAATGTCGTTCGACTGCAGTGCCGACAAGAATGCCCAGCAACAACAGGATGGCTGTTGCTGCCACGGAAATCAGCAGTGTCAGACGAAAAGTCATGGAGCGGCGTGACATGGCTCAGTACGCCGTTTCCAGGACATAACCCATGCCGCGCACGGTGTGAATCAGCTTGGCGTCGAAGTCATCGTCAATCTTGACTCGCAGACGGCGTACGGCAACATCAATGACGTTTGTGTCGCTGTCGAAATTCATGTCCCACACTTGAGAGGCGATCAGGGAACGCGGCAACACCTCCCCCTGGCGGCGCAGCAGCAGTTCGAGCAGGGCAAACTCCTTGACCGTCAGCTCGATGCGCTTGCCGCCCCGGCTGACCCGGCGACGCAGGAGATCGAGCTCAAGGTCCGCCGCACGCAGGACTTCGGCCTCCTTGCTGCGACTACCGCGCCGGAGCAGTGTGCGTATCCTCGCCAGCAATTCCGAAAAGGCAAAGGGTTTGACTAGATAATCGTCTGCACCTAATTCCAGTCCTTTGACGCGGTCCTCCACGTGGTCACGGGCGGTCAGGAACAATACCGGCACATCCTTGCCCGCTCGACGAATGCCCTCCAGTATCTGCCAGCCGGTCATACCCGGCAGCATGACATCGAGGACTATCAGGTCATAAGCCTCGGTCAGGGCGTGATGCAAACCATCCGCGCCATCACGATCCAGATCGACGACAAACCCGGCCTCCACCAGTCCTTGCTGGACATAGGTGCCGATTTTAAGCTCATCTTCGACGATCAGGATTTTCACAAAATTGCCTTGGAAGCAGGTTTAGATGCATTCTGCGCAGCTTTTCATCACAGAGGTGTTCGATGACAGAAATGTAATCTTTGTGTCAGAAATTTGTTGGTTGGCACAGACCAAACTGGCTCCATTGCGGTACGGAGAATCGCCATGAAGAAGGCGCTCGGCTTGTTCTTGTTGTTATCTGCTGGGGCGAATGGCGTAGTGGATCTTGTCGTACTTGCCCAGCTCGAAGGGGTGCAAAATGGGTGTGCTTTTGGTCGGGTCGGCGGACGCGGGTTCGATTCCTTCCGGCGTGACGTGCCAGGATCCCCCTGTTTAGCCACTCGCCGGCCAAACAACCGGCCAAACAACCGGCCAACATCGTCTATTGAGTAGAAATTCTCCTTATTTTTCGCATACATACCAATCGCCCGATAATCGCGAAGAACCGGCCAAATGATCGTCAAAGGCGCGGCGGACGCGGGGTTGATTCCTTCCTGCGTGACGCGCCAAGATCCCCCTGTTTAGTCACTCGCCGGCCAATCTCGACTCTACTGAGACGAAAGGGTGCTGCTCTTGTCTCTAATGAGATGTCGTGACTTTCTGAAGCGAGACCGGTGTGGGTAGGTCATTGAGATCGCTCGAAGGACGTTCTCGTCTCTAGTGAGAATCTACGCAGAAGGCGAATGTCGCGTAGAACTAGGGGGGGGTCATACAAATTTAACTGGACTGCGCCCAAAGGTGCGAGAGCCTGAAAATGAAAAAGCCCCTGAGTGGGGCTTTTTCATTTTGATACACTCCTTCGCGGGTGGCCGACAGGAGCGGCGCCCGGCGCCTGATAAACATCGGGTCACGCTGCTGTCAATCCTGGCCTCCCTAAAGGAGGTGATGCGGGTGAAGCTCTCACTCGTGTTCAAACGACTTCGACTCAAGCTTCACATCAGTTCAACGCTGGTTCTCGTTGTGCTGATGATGTGGGTCTAAGTTAACCCTGTGTGGTCGGAGGTGCCAGCCAACGACCACACACTCTTCTACCAAAAACCAGACCGTCTTGCAAGATCCGAGTCCCGGTGAGGGAGACAGTGCTGGGTATAGCCACGGACCATACTCTGGGTCAAAGCGCCTGTCCGACGCCTCCTTCGCTCGGCGTGTCGACCTACAGACACCGTAGGAAGACAGTACATCAATCTCCCTACTTCTTAAGCTTGTCGCGCAACGCTTTCGCGAGGGATTGCGCAACCTCCGATAGCCGCGCCATAGCGGCTTGATAGACAACCCCGTCTTCGCGCTTATCCACAGCAACGACCGTGACGAGCAGATGGTCGTCCTCAACCGAATAGACCAGACGCACTCCCTGCTGGCGGAGCTTTATCTTGTAGCAGCCCGCCAAGGGACCGTGCAATTCACCGCCTGGAACGTGTGGGTTGTCCAAGCGCTTTTCGAGGAGCTTCTTGAGGTTGGATTTGACTGAGCCATCAAGTGCTCGCCACTCCTCCAACGCCTCAGGCATAAAGCGAAGCCCGTACTTGTGCTTCGCCTTGGCGCCCTCAGAGGTCGTCAATGTCCACCTCGATGGCGCGGGACTTGTCGGCCAGCCGGCTCGCCGCCTTGCGGTAGAGTTCTTGGTCGGCAAGTTCGTCCATCATCGCCTCGAATAGACGTGGTTCGACCATGTAGAAGGCAGGGCGGTTGTGATTGAGCACCGCCACCGGGCGGTGATTTGCTTCTCTGAGCACTGCCGCGGGGTTCTTCTTGAACTCGGACATGCTCACGGCGACTTCAGCAAGAATGGCTTCCATGATTGGCTCCAATATCAGAGCCAAATATAGCTACGCACATGTCGAGCGTCAAGTCTTCGTCGACGGGCGAGGCTCATTCGGGCAAAACAAGAATGCGCTCCAGAAAGTTTGACCGTGGGGGCTCGACTGGCATCCCCGATGGCGACCGGATCTCTCGCCGCTCTGCTGCCGCGCTATCCTTTGGCCCTTCTTCCGTTTGTGGAGGGAGAAGTCCCAGGATGAATCGAAGGCCTGTTGTGCCTGGGCAGTCAGCGCCGATACTGATTGGCAGTCCTTGGGCACCACTAGGGAAACACTGATTTAACCCCGTCCCCGTAGAATGCCCCGGTCATCCCGATAGGCGCAACCATCCAGATGAAACAGCAAACCAGCTTCGCCGATCTCGAGTACTCGGCGCGTCGCAAGCCGACGCGGCGGGAGAAGTTTCTGACCGACCTGGATCGTCTGGTGCCGTGGTCGCAGCTGGTGGCATTGATCGAGCCGCACTACTACCGCGGCGAGCGCGGTCGTCCGCCGGTCGGGCTGGAAACGATGCTGCGCATGTATCTGTGCCAGAACTGCCTGGGCCTGTCGGACGAAGGAATTGAAGATGCCATCGTCGACAGCATCGCGGTGCGTCGCTTCGTGGGCATCGACCTGATCGAGCGTCAGGCACCCGATGCCACCACGCTGCTGAAATTTCGCCGCCTGCTCGAACGTCACGAGATGCCGGTGCGCATCTTCGCGCTGATCCGCGAACAGCTCGGTCAGCAAGGGCTGATCCTGCGCGAAGGCACGATCGTCGACGCCACCTTGATCGCTGCGCCCCCCTCGACGAAGAACAAGGAGGGCGAGCGCGACCCCGACATGCACCAGACGAAGAAGGGCAAGCAGTGGTATTTCGGCATGAAAGCGCATATCGGTACGGATGCGCACACCGGCATCGTTCATTCGCTTGCCGCCACGGCGGCGAACGCGTCCGACGTGAGCCAGACGCACAAGCTGCTGCATGGTGAGGAGAAGCACGTGCATGCCGACGCTGGTTACCAGGGTGCAGGCAAGCGTCCCGAACTGAAGGACTGCCCGGCCGAATTCGTGATCGCACGCCGGCGTTCGACTTACAAGAGGCTGGACAAGACGGACCCGAGACGCCAACTCATCGAGAAGGCGGAGCACGCCAAGGCGAGCATCCGCTCGAAGGTCGAGCACGCATTCCATGTGGTGAAGAACCTGTTCCGGCATCGCAAGTGCCGCTACAAGGGTTTGGCGAAGAACACGGCGCAGTTGCATGTGCTGTTCGCGATGGCGAATCTGGTGCTGTCGCAGAGAAGTCTGTGCGCGCCCTACAGGACAGGTGCGTCCTGAGGGCGAGAAATCGGAGCGATGAGCTCCGAAAGGGCCTCGGGTCGATGATTCGGGGCTGAAAAAGAGCCGAAATTCGATGTCATGACGATGCGAATTTCGGAGTTGCTGCCTCACGGACGAAAAATCCCGGAAGGGTGGCTTTGATCAGCGTTTCCCTAGCTGGCTGCACATTTCAGGGGCACGGTAGATCAAAAACTGTAGGCGACGAACCATGGCTATTGAGGCACTTCCAAATTTCTCCCGTCCAGCCCTCCAGCGCTGGGAGTCGATCCCTGCCAATATCCGTCAACGTCTGTTGGCCAACGTCTGGTGTGGGCGATGCCGCAATGAAGTGACAATCACCAACTTCACCGGCACCCTAAAAGGCGGGAACTTGCTGCTTGTTGGCAGGTGCGCCGAGTGCCACGGCGACGTGGCACGGGTCATTGAAGGATCTTGAGCTCGATTCCGCAGAGCTACGTGGCGGAGCTCATTCGGCGTTTCAACAGGTCCGAGAGCTTCTGTCTCGCCCATCACTGGATGATCTCGTCTCCATCCTGAGCAAGGCCATCGCTGGCCTGCAGCACAGGGACGCTGCCATCCGCATGACTTGGAAGCTGTCTTCGTTGGCTAAAGAACCGTACGAACTCACCCTGCACGCCGCATTCCTCGCAGGCGATGGGATCGGGCACGTCCACCTGGAAGTGCATTTCGTCGTCGGTTGATTTGCAGCCCAGTACTTGGTATTGCGGCAGGTGAAGGATGTTGTCGGGAAGTTCGGTCATGGTGTTGTATAGGCGTAGGTGTCAGTCAGATCCATCCGGCTCGGCATTGGTGTTTGCTTTTTTACCCAACAAGCTGCTGGAAACGAAAAGTAAGGCACCGAGGACAATTGCAATATCAGCCAGGTTGAAGGCCGGCCAATGCCAGTCTCGCCAATAGAAATCAAAGGAATCCACAACATAGCCGCGAAAGACCCGGTCAATCAGGTTGCCCATGGCGCCACCGAGGATAAGACTGTAAGCGATGGCTTCTCCTTTATGACGATTTTCAAGGATCAGCTTGATCAGAAAAATCGAGACCACTACCGCGATTCCGATAAAAAAGTAGCGCTGCCAGCCTCCACCATTCGCAAAAAGACTGAATGCGGCACCGGTGTTCCATAGGTGCACCCAGTTAAAGAACGGGGTCACCGAAACATACTCGCCATAGGCCATTGATTGCTGCACCAGCCACTTTACAGCCTGATCAGACGCTGCCAGCAGGCCCGATATGGACAATAGGGCATACGGCGAGAGCTTTTTGCCAATAATGAGCATTATTTAACCCTTCAACGCCAAAATGCGTCTGGCACCGTTAAGTACAATGCCCCCCGCGATGGTGCCGATAATCAGATCCGGATAATTGGAACCGGTCCACGCGACCAGGGCGCCGGCGGTGATGACCCCCAGGTTGATCACCACGTCGTTGGCCGAGAATATCCAGCTTGCCTTCATGTGCGCCCCGCCTTCCCGATGTTTGGATATGAGCAGCAGACAACTGGTATTGGCAATCAATGCGACGAATGCGATAGCCATCATCACCAGCGATTCAGGCTCACTACCGAATACAAAGCGTCTCACCACCTCTACGAGCACGCCCACAGCCAAGATCAGTTGCAGTACACCAGCAAGATGCGCGGCACGTACCTGCATTTTCACGCTATGTCCAACCGCATAAAGGGCAAGCCCGTACACCGCCGCATCGGCAAAATTGTCCAGGGATTCTCCAATCAGGCCGGTGGACTGGGCGATCAGACCGGCAGTCATTTCCACCACGAACAGAAGTGCATTGATGCCGAGCAACCAGCGCAGGGTCCCGGATTCTTGCTTAGCAGAAGCTGCCGAAAACTCGGCGGCCTTGATGGTCTCCGGATTTGCAGCGACGGTTTCCTGAAGCGAGGCGCCTAGCCCCAAGGTCTTCAGTTTCGAGGTGACGGGCTCGACCTCGCCGTCATGCACGACCTTCAGCCGGCGGTTCGACAAGTCGAAGGACAGCGCCCGAATCTCCTCAAAGCCGTTCAGGGCTAGGCGAATCATTCGTTCTTCTGATGGACAGTCCATCTTCGGCACGGCATAAACACTGACCCATCTCCCTGGCGCCTCGGAGGAGGCCTGTATATCGGTATCCGCTGCGGACGTTGCATCACCGCCACAGGCGCCACCACAGGATTTGCTCATGATACGACTCCACTTGAACAATGTTGTGGTACCATTTAAAACTATAAAGCTACTATAAGGTCAATAGAGTAAAGAATCCGTTGGGGAGGAGGCTGATGCGCATTGGTCAGTTGGCGCAGTTGGTAGGGGTCGAAACACAGACGATCCGCTTCTATGAACAGCAGGGCTTGTTGCCGCCGCCTGATCGGCAGGACAACGGTTACCGTGTCTATACCGAGAAGCATGGTGAGGGGCTGGCCTTCATCCGTCGCTGCAGAATCCTTGGCCTGTCACTGGCTGAGATTCACGAACTACAGAGCTATCAGGACGACCCTCATCAGCCTTGTACCGCCGTCAACGCCTTGCTCGATGATCACATCTCTCATGTGCGGTCGCAGATAACCGCTCTGCAAGCGCTTGAGAATCAACTCGTTTCACTGAGAGCGAGTTGCAACGATGACCGGGAAGTTGAGGCGTGTGGGGTTCTTGCTGGAATTAGCGAAGGAAACATGCACCAGCAGTAGGTGAAGCATCAACCAGATAATCCGATGAGATGCCGGTCTGTCTCACTCTCATGCAAAGGTAAGATCAACCATTTAATCCGCTTACCCCGTATTCCAACCCGCGAACGACATTGAACTGGTGGGTGTTTACCTGTGGAATGCCCATGTGAGCGGTGCGATCTACCCCATCATTGGGGCTGCCGAGATCGCCCTGCGCAATGCCATCGACCGGGCACTGCGTGCGCATCTGGGGAACTTCTGGTGGTCGGGTGCCAAACTTCGGTACCGATCTTTCGTCCGGGGCTCGCCCCCTCCGCATCCAGTCCAAGCCGTACGGGATAATTTTGCGAAGGCCACGCGGAAATTCGTTGCCGAGCAACGCAGCCGATACGGTGTCACTGGTCATGTCACCCCAAACCACCACGGTGTGATGGCCAAGACGGAATTCTCGACGTGGGGATTCATGCTGGATCACGAGTTTATGGGCAATGGCTTGATCTGGCCGAGCCGACTGGGCACCGTCTTCGCTGGTTCTTGGCCCAGCTCCCACGCAGCCGTCATGCTTTCCCACGTTCATGACCTTGTTTCGACGGTAAGGGATTTTCGCAATCGACTGTTCCATCACGAGCCCGCATGGAAACGGTTCGGCGTGCTTACAGAATCTGACGCGCTGGCTCATCTGTTAGGGAAACACTGATTTAACCCCGTCCCCGTAGAATGCCCCGGTCATCCCGATAGGCGCAACCATCCAGATGAAACAGCAAACCAGCTTCGCCGATCTCGAGTACTCGGCGCGTCGCAAGCCGACGCGGCGGGAGAAGTTTCTGACCGACCTGGATCGTCTGGTGCCGTGGTCGCAGCTGGTGGCATTGATCGAGCCGCACTACTACCGCGGCGAGCGCGGTCGTCCGCCGGTCGGGCTGGAAACGATGCTGCGCATGTATCTGTGCCAGAACTGCCTGGGCCTGTCGGACGAAGGAATTGAAGATGCCATCGTCGACAGCATCGCGGTGCGTCGCTTCGTGGGCATCGACCTGATCGAGCGTCAGGCACCCGATGCCACCACGCTGCTGAAATTTCGCCGCCTGCTCGAACGTCACGAGATGCCGGTGCGCATCTTCGCGCTGATCCGCGAACAGCTCGGTCAGCAAGGGCTGATCCTGCGCGAAGGCACGATCGTCGACGCCACCTTGATCGCTGCGCCCCCCTCGACGAAGAACAAGGAGGGCGAGCGCGACCCCGACATGCACCAGACGAAGAAGGGCAAGCAGTGGTATTTCGGCATGAAAGCGCATATCGGTACGGATGCGCACACCGGCATCGTTCATTCGCTTGCCGCCACGGCGGCGAACGCGTCCGACGTGAGCCAGACGCACAAGCTGCTGCATGGTGAGGAGAAGCACGTGCATGCCGACGCTGGTTACCAGGGTGCAGGCAAGCGTCCCGAACTGAAGGACTGCCCGGCCGAATTCGTGATCGCACGCCGGCGTTCGACTTACAAGAGGCTGGACAAGACGGACCCGAGACGCCAACTCATCGAGAAGGCGGAGCACGCCAAGGCGAGCATCCGCTCGAAGGTCGAGCACGCATTCCATGTGGTGAAGAACCTGTTCCGGCATCGCAAGTGCCGCTACAAGGGTTTGGCGAAGAACACGGCGCAGTTGCATGTGCTGTTCGCGATGGCGAATCTGGTGCTGTCGCAGAGAAGTCTGTGCGCGCCCTACAGGACAGGTGCGTCCTGAGGGCGAGAAATCGGAGCGATGAGCTCCGAAAGGGCCTCGGGTCGATGATTCGGGGCTGAAAAAGAGCCGAAATTCGATGTCATGACGATGCGAATTTCGGAGTTGCTGCCTCACGGACGAAAAATCCCGGAAGGGTGGCTTTGATCAGCGTTTCCTTAGAAAAGATCGGAAAGATCGAAAGCTTGATGGCCCTGATCCATCCCGAGAATCTCCGACTCCTGGAGAGGAACGGCCTTCTGGCTACTGCACGGCGTGCATGTACCTCAAATGAAATCCGGCGCTTCCAGCATTTGACGCAGACCTACAAGGTGAGGTCTCTCGGGAAACTCCAGATGCTCGTTGATCAATGTGGGTTCGACGATAGCGTGATTTCAGCGAGGATCTACCTGGGAAGGCAGCGCCGCTTCCTGCTGACGCCCGGTTAGTGCGACGCGCTGTGTTCAAAGGATCCGACAAGGGAGTCTTCTTGCCTCTCCGCAGCCAATCTTGGGATTCACTAGCCGTGTAGTCATGCCGGTCAAGGAGCTAGTAACCTGAGTTTTTCGGGGGCGCCAAGTTCGAAATAGTTCTCGCTTTCCGGGCTCCGTTCGTAGGCCCTGAGAAAGAACATGGCAAGCTTTGCATGAGTTGCCAAATTTGGGTCTAGATCCAAAAAATCCAAAATTCCATGACCTTCGAAATCGTCGGCGATCGACCTGACGACGGACGGGCTTTTGCGCAGCAGGGGCTTTTGCGCAGCAGGGGCTGCTATCAACACGCCAGCCACGCTGAGCGACATCAGGCCTTGGATGATCTGGTTGCTCAGGCCCGGGAGTTCAAGATGGGTACGAGTTGTCGCACGCTGCGCCCATCACTGGGCTTATGCCCGGAGCCGATCCCAGTCATCTGGCGGATGTCCGCTTTCCAGCATCTTGCGAAAAACCGGGTAGGTGACGTCGCTGCTTTCGTAGGCGCGTCAGCACCACCTCTCCGCTGGGGCGAATGGTGTCATTTTCAGAAGACGACTGCACCAATCAACGAGACATGAAGCCTGCTGTGCATACGGCTCCTGACAGCCCGATATCAGGACTCCTCTGCACGAAACTCGTCTATGCTCAATACTCGTGTGCACCAAAGCGAGGCGAGCATGGCGACCGATACCGTACCGATTGCCGAGCGCGGCGTAGCCACCCTGTCAGAACAGGCATGGGAGCGTGCTCGCTGCCGCGCGGAGATCATTGGGCCGTTGGCGCAGTCGGAGACGGTCGGGCATGAAGCGGCCGACGCAGCAGCCCAGGCGCTGGGTCTGTCCCGGCGGCAGGTCTACGTCCTGATCCGCCGTGCCCGGCAAGGTTCGGGGCTGGTCACTGATTTGGCTCTTGGACAGTCGAGCGGTGGCAAAGGTAAAGGCCGCTTGCCGGAGTCGGTCGAACGAATCATCCGCGAGCTACTGCAAAAGCGCTTCCTGACCAAGCAGAAGCGCAGCTTGGCGGCGTTCCACCGTGAAGTTGCGCGGGTGTGCAAGCTGCAAAAGCTGCGGATGCCGGCGCGCAACACGGTCGCGTTGCGGATCGCCAGCCTTGATCCACTCAAGACCACTCGACTTCGGGAAGGCCAGGATGCGTCCCGCATCCTGCAAGGTGTTGGCGGTGTTCCTCCGCCAGTCTCCGCACCGCTGGAGCAGGTACAGATCGACCACACAGTCATCGACCTGATCGTGGTGGACGAGCGCGACCGGCAACCGATTGGCCGTCCGTACCTGACCCTCGCCATCGACGTGTTCACCCGCTGCGTGGTTGGCATGGTGGTCACGTTAGAAGCGCCATCTGCCGTCTCGGTCGGCCTGTGCCTCGCACACGCCGGTTGCGACAAGCGCCCTTGGTTGGAAAGGTTGGACGTGGAAATGGACTGGCCGATGAGCGGCAAGCCCGCGCTGCTCTACCTGGACAACGCGGCCGAATTCAAGAGCGAGGCGCTACGCCGTGGCTGCGAGCAGCATGGCATCCGGTTGGACTATCGGCCTCTCGGGCAGCCGCACTATGGCGGCATCGTGGAACGGATCATCGGCACGGCGATGCAAATGATCCACGACGAATTGCCGGGGACGACCTTCTCCAACCCTGACCAGCGCGGGGAATACGCCTCCGAGAAGATGGCCGCCCTGACACTGCGCGAGCTGGAACGCTGGCTCGCATTGGCGGTTGGCACCTATCACGGCTCCGTGCACAACGGCCTGCTCCAACCGCCGGCCGCACGCTGGGCCGAAGCTGTCGCGCGTACCGGCGTTCCAACCGTCATCACTCGCACCACGGCTTTTCTGGTCGATTTCCTGCCCGTCCTCCGCCGCACCCTGACCCGCACTGGCTTCGTCATCGACCACATCCACTACTACGCCGATGCGCTCAAGCCGTGGATAGCTCGGCGCGACCGCCTGCCTGCGTTCCTGATCCGGCGCGACCCACGCGACATCAGCCGCATTTGGGTGCTGGAGCCGGAGGGGCAGCACTATCTGGAAATTCCATACCGTACCTTGTCGCACCCGGCTGTCACCCTCTGGGAACAACGGCAGGCGCTGGCGAAATTGCGGCAGCAAGGGCGCGAACAGGTGGATGAGTCGGCGCTGTTCCGCATGATCGGGCAGATGCGCGAAATCGTGACCACTGCGCAGAAAGCCACGCGCAAGGCGCGGCGCGACGCGGATCGACGCCAGCATCTCAAGTCAACGGAACAACCTGTCAAAACCACGCCACCAGCGGACACGGATATGGCAGACCCGCAGGCGGACAACCAGCCACCTGCCAAACCGTTCGACCAGATTGAGGAGTGGTAGCCGTGGACGAATATCCCATCATCGACCTGTCCCACCTGCTGCCGGCGGCCCAGGGCTTGGCCCGTCTCCCGGCGGATGAGCGCATCCATCGCCTTCGCGCCGACCGCTGGATCGGCTATCCGCGAGCAGTCGAGGCGTTGAACCGGCTGGAAGCCCTGTATACGTGGCCAAACAAACAACGCATGCCCAACCTGCTGTTGGTCGGTCCAACCAACAACGGCAAGTCGATGATCGTCGAGAAGTTCCGCCGCGCCCACCCGGCCAGCTCCGACGCCGACCAGGAGCACACCCCGGTATTGGTCGTGCAGATGCCGTCCGAGCCGTCGGTGATCCGCTTCTACGTCGCGCTGCTCGCGGCGATGGGAGCACCATTGCGACCGCGCCCACGGCTGCCGGAAATAGAGCAACTGGCGCTGACACTGCTGCGCAAGCTCGGTGTGCGTTTGCTGGTGATCGACGAGCTGCACAACGTCCTGGCCGGCAACAGCGTCAACCGCCGGGAATTCCTCAACCTGCTGCGCTTCCTCGGCAACGAATTGCGCATCCCGCTGGTCGGTGTGGGCACGCGCGATGCCTACCTGGCCATCCGCTCGGATGACCAGTTGGAAAACCGCTTCGAGCCCATGATGCTGCCGGTGTGGGAAGCCAACGACGATTGCTGCTCACTGCTGGCCAGCTTCGCGGCTTCGCTCCCGCTGCGGCGCCCCTCGTCTATTGCCACGCTGGATATGGCCCGCTACCTGCTCACGCGCAGCGAGGGCACCATCGGCGAGCTGGCGCACCTGTTGATGGCGGCGGCCGTCGCTGCCGTGGAGAGCGGTGAGGAAGCGATCAACAACCGCACGCTCAGCATGGCCGATTACACCGGCCCCAGCGAGCGGCGGCGGCAATTCGAGCGGGAACTGATGTGAAGCCAGCGCCACGCTGGCCACTGCATCCGGCTCCCAGGGAAGGCGAAGCCCTGTCTTCGTGGCTCAACCGCGTGGCCCTTTGCTATCACATGGAAGTGTCCGAGCTGCTGGAGCACGATCTTGGTCACGGCCAGGTTGATGACCTGGACACCGCGCCACCACTGGCGCTGCTGGCGATGCTCTCCCAGCGGAGCGGTATCGAGCTGGATCGGCTGCGCTGCATGAGTTTCGCCGGCTGGGTGCCTTGGCTACTGGACAGCCTTGATGATCAGATTCCAGCCGCATTGGAAACCTATGCGTTCCAGCTCTCGGTACTGCTGCCGAGACTCCGCCGTCAGACGCGATCCATCACGAGCTGGCGTGCCTGGCTGCCCACCCAACCGATACACCGCGCCTGTCAGCTCTGCCTGAACGATCCGGAGAACCAAGCCGTACTGCTCGCGTGGAAGCTGCCCCTGATGCTGAGCTGCCCACTGCATGGCTGCTGGCTGGAATCCTATTGGGGCGTGCCAGGGCGGTTTCTCGGCTGGGAGAACGCCGACGCCGAACCGCGCACTGCCAGCGACGCGATTGCGGCGATGGACCAGCGTACCTGGCAGGCACTGACGACCGGCCATGTGGAACTGCCGCGCCGACGCATCCACGCCGGATTGTGGTTTCGGCTGCTACGCACGCTGCTCGACGAGCTGAACACCCCGCTTTCGGCGTGCGGCACCTACGCGGGGTATCTCCGCCAAGTCTGGGAAGGCTGCGGGCATCCGCTGCGTGCAGGGCAAAGTCTGTGGCGACCGTATGAAACCCTGAACCCGGCAGTACGGTTGCAGACGCTGGAGGCGGCGGCAACGGCGATCCACTTGATTGAAGTGAGGGATATAAGCCCGCCGGGCGAGCAGGCAAAGCTATTCTGGTCCGAGCCCCAAACCGGGTTCACCAGTGGACTGCCAGCGAGAGCGCCGAAGCCCGAACCTGTCGATCACTGGCAACGGGCGGTCCAGGCCATTGATGAGGCGATCATTGAAGCGCGGCACGACCCCGAGACGGCCCGCTCGCTGTTCGCGTTGGCTTCCTTTGGTCGGCGCGACCCCGCTTCCCTGGAACGGTTGCGCACCACCTTCGCGAAGGAAGGCATCCTCCCTGAATTTCTGTCACATTATGAGCCTGATGGACCCTTTGCATGTCTTAGACAGAATGACGGGTTAAGTGACAAATTTTGACGGCCCGAACTTTCCGGTGCACACTGTCACATAATCGAACGTATATGTGACAGGTACAAGATGCTGATTGGCTACATGCGAGTATCGAAGGCGGATGGCTCCCAAGCGACGGACTTGCAGCGCGATGCGCTGGTCGCGGCCGGTGTTGATCCGGCGCATCTCTATGAAGACCAAGCGTCCGGAAAACGCGAGGATCGTCCCGGTCTGGCGAGCTGTCTGAAGGCACTACGGCTAGGCGACACGTTGGTCGTTTGGAAACTGGATCGGCTCGGGCGCGACCTGCGCCATCTGATCAATACCGTCCATGACCTGACCGGACGCGGCATCGGCCTCAAGGTGCTGACCGGGCACGGCGCGGCCATCGACACCACGACCGCCGCCGGCAAGCTGGTCTTCGGTATCTTCGCCGCGCTGGCCGAGTTCGAGCGTGAGTTGATCGCCGAGCGCACTGTGGCGGGCCTGGCCTCAGCACGGGCACGCGGCCGGAAAGGCGGCCGGCCGTTCAAGATGACCGCCGCCAAGCTGCGGCTGGCGATGGCGGCAATGGGGCAGCCAGAGACCAAGGTCGGCGACCTGTGCCAGGAACTTGGCGTCACGCGACAGACCCTGTATCGGCATATTTCACCCAAGGGCGAGCTACGTCCAGATGGCGAGAAGCTACTCAGCCGAATTTGATGCCGACATGAGGCGACGTAGCGAAAGCGTGGTTTGTCTCAATTTGACGGCGGCGAACCGCAAGCGTTCGGTTCGCCGTTCGTTTCGGTCGCAGTGCTGGCCCGCGCCTGGAAACGTTGATAACACTCCAGCCCGCAGAAGTGCTCGACGTACTCCGCGCCTTCCGGTGTGAAGGCGGCATCGAGCGGGATTTCCTTCAGCACACGCAGCAACTGGTGGCGGTCGGATCATTTGCATTCATGGTGGCACCCCTCCATTGACTGACGAAGACGGCGAATGCCGCCGCCGGCATCGGCTTTGCGAACAGAAAGCCTTGCCCGCGCTCGAACGCTTGGGCCAGTTCCGCCGTAGTCCATCCATCCGGCCGGGAAGCGCTCATGATCTTTCCCTCAATGCCCGCAACGCCCGCGCCAGTGACAGAAGGAACAGGCCGGTCAAACCGAGCGCCGTGATGACCCAATACTCGACAAGGAATGCACCGGCGGTTGTGCCGGCCAGCACGGCAGCAAGGATGGGCAGGTGGCAGGGGCAAGTCAGCACGGCCAGCGTGCTCCACAGGTAGCCGGTGATCGGTTTGCGCGTCTCGGACGGCAAGTTCTCGGGGCTGTTCACGGCAGACTCTCCGCGTGCTGTGCCGGCTCGGTCGGCATGGTGGCCAACTGCACTTCCAGATCGGCCAACGCTTCGCGCCGACGCTCGACGAACTGGCGCAAAACGGCAAGCTGCGCGGCCACTTCATCGCCGTCCGCAGCATCCAGCGCCCGATATAGCCGCGCAAGTACGTCCAGGCCGATGCCCGCCTCGAAGGCGGCTCGCACGAAGCACAGTCGCTGCAAGGCGGCGTCATCGAACAGGCCGTAGCCACCCGTGGTGCAGGCGACTGGCCGCAGCAATCCACGCAGCAGGTAATCGCGCACGATATGCACACTCACCCCGGCATCAAAGGCCAACCGGGACACCGTGTAGGCGTTCATCGAACACCTCCTTTTCCTCATCCGGCACAGCACGAAAGCTGCTTCACGTCCTTGCTGAAGGTCTGCGCCGCGAGCTTCAACCCCTCGACCATCGTCAGGTAGGGGAACAACTGGTCGGCCAGTTCCTGCACCGTCATGCGGTTGCGAATGGCGAGAACAGCCGTCTGGATCAATTCGCCCGCTTCCGGGGCGACGACCTGCACGCCGATGAGCCGTCCGCTACCTTCCTCGATGACGAGCTTGATAAAGCCGCGCGTGTCGAAGTTGGCGAGCGCACGCGGCACGTTATCCAAGGTCAAGGTGCGACTGTCGGTCTCGATTCCGTCGTGATGCGCTTCCGCTTCGCTGTAGCCCACGGTTGCCACTTGCGGATCGGTGAACACCACGGCCGGCATCGCGGTCAGGTCGAGGGCCGCGTCGCCGCCTGTCATGTTGATCGCGGCACGGGTGCCCGCCGCTGCCGCCACATAGACGAATTGCGGCTGGTCGGTGCAGTCGCCGGCGGCATAAATGTGCGGCGTGCTGGTGCGCATGCCCTTGTCGATGACGATGGCCCCTTGCGCATTGACGGCGACCCCCGCCGCGTCCAGTGCCAGGCTGCGCGTGTTCGGCGTCCGCCCGGTAGCGATCAGCAGCTTGTCGGCGCGCAATTCCCCGTGCGCCGTGGTCAGCACGAATTCGCCGTCCACATGCGCGACCTGGCTGGCTTGCGTGTGTTCCAGTACCTTGATCCCTTCGGCACGGAAGGCGGCCGTCACGGCCTCGCCGATGGCCGTGTCTTCGCGGAAGAACAAGGTGCTGCGCGCCAGGATCGTGACCTGGCTGCCGAGCCGGGCAAACGCTTGCGCCAGTTCCAGCGCCACCACCGACGAGCCGATCACGGCCAGGCGTTCGGGAATGGTGTCGCTGACCAGGGCCTCGGTCGAAGTCCAGTAGGGTGACTCTTTCAAGCCCGGAATCGGCGGCACGGCTGGGCTGGCACCCGTGGCGACCAGGCAACGGTCGAAAGCCACCACGCGCTCGCCGCCATCGTTCAAACGGACGGCAAGACTCTGGTTGTCCTTGAAACGCGCTTCACCACGCAGAACGGTGATGGCCGGATTGCCATCCAGGATGCCTTCGTACTTGGCATGGCGGAGTTCATCGACGCGGGCCTGCTGCTGGGCTAGTAGTTTGCTGCGATCAATCGCAGGCATGGTCGCCGCAATGCCGCCATCAAACGGGCTTTCCCGGCGTAAATGGGCGATGTGAGCGGCGCGAATCATGATCTTGGACGGCACGCAACCGACGTTGACGCAGGTGCCGCCGATGGTGCCGCGCTCGATCAGTGTGACGTGCGCGCCTTGCTCGACAGCCTTCAGTGCTGCCGCCATCGCGGCTCCACCGCTGCCGATCACGGCGACCTGCAACGGGCGTTCGCTGCCACTGTGCTTATCGGCGGCACCCATCCATCCGCGCACCTTGTCGAGCAATCCGGCGCGGTTGTCCGTCGGCGGAGCATCGGCAAGCGTTGCCTTGTAGCCCAGTCCGGCCACGGCCGCAGCCAGCGCATCCGGTGACGTGCCCGCCTCGATGGCGAGTTGCGCTGTGCCCTTCGGATAGGACACCATCGCCGACTGCACGCCGGGTACTTTTTCCAAGGCATCCTTGACGTGCACAGCGCACGAATCGCAGGTCATCCCGGTGATCTTCAGGGTGGTCATGTATTTTTCCTTTTCTGTGGTGGCTACGGCTGTTGCCGTCAGCCACGTTGTTCTGGCAATTCACAGCTGTCCGGCCCGCAGCGGCGATGTGCTGGCGAGATGAAATCCCAGACCGACACCCCAACCATCAAGGCCAGGCCGACATAGAGCAGCCCACCGCTCTGCCAGCCATAAGCCCGCATTAAAAACACCGCTGCCAGCGCCAAGATCGGGCCTATCGTGCCGAGCGCCGTGCGTCGCCACTGTCGATGATTAAGCCAAGCGATAGCATTGGCGAGTAGCGCGATGCCGGCGAACATCGGCAGCAGGATGCCAATGAATAGCCCTTCGTACTGGCTCAAGAAGCCCAGTCCGATGGCCGCGCCCAAGCTGGCGATGGCAGGAAAACAGGCCGCGCAACCCATCGCGGAAACGACGCTGCCGAGCGCGCCGGTTTTGTCAGCGATGCGCGTGATGAGTCCCATGTGTCGCTCCCGAATTCGGTTCAACGGATCAGCGTTTGGCGCTGGACGGATAGCCCGCGTCCTCGGTCGCCTTGGTCAACTTCTGGACGTTGGTCTTGGCATCGTCGAAGGTGACGACGGCCTGGCGCTTGTCGAAACTTACGTCGGTCTTGCTCACACCCTCGACCTTGGAAAGCGCGTGCTTGACAGTGATCGGGCAAGAGGCGCAGGTCATGCCAGGCACGGACAGCGTGACGGTCTGAGTGGCGGCGAACACGGGGGCAACGAAAGCGGCGAGAGCGAGGGAGGCAAACAGCTTTTTCATGATGAACTCCTGATTAGTAGAAAAATGGCATGACGTAGGGAAAACCAAGCGCGACCAAGACCAACACGGCGACGAACCAGAAAATGAGCTTGTAGGTGGTGCGCACTTGCGGAATCGCGCACACCTCGCCCGGCTTGCAGGCTGCGGTCGGTCGGACGATGCGCCGCCAGGCAAAGAACAGTGCAACCAGCGCCGCGCCGATGAAGATCGGCCGATACGGCTCCAATACCGTCAGGTTGCCGATCCAAGCGCCGCTGAACCCCAAGGTGACCAGAACCAGCGGCCCCAGGCAGCAGGCCGAGGCGAGGATGGCAGCCAGCCCGCCGGCGAAGAGCGCCCCGCGCCCGTTTTGTGGTTCAGACATGCGCGTGTCCTTTCGAATTTAAATTGGATAGCGTAACCTTACTTCCGTAGTCATGTACGGAGTCAAGCAATATGGAAAACAATTTGGAAAATCTGACCATCGGCGTTTTCGCCAAGGCGGCCGGGGTCAACGTAGAGACCATCCGGTTCTATCAGCGCAAGGGCTTGTTGCCGGAGCCGGACAAGCCTTACGGCAGCATCCGCCGCTATGGCGAGGCGGATGTAACGCGGGTGCGGTTCGTGAAATCAGCCCAGCGGCTGGGCTTCAGTCTGGATGAAATAGCCGAACTGCTGCGGCTGGAGGATGGCACCCATTGCGAGGAAGCCAGTAGTCTGGCCGAGCACAAGCTCAAGGACGTGCGCGAAAAAATGACTGACTTGGCGCGTATGGAGTCGGTGCTTTCCGAACTTGTGTGTGCCTGCCACCTGCGGCAGGGGAATGTTTCTTGCCCGCTGATTGCTTCACTGCAAGGGAAGAAAGAACCGCGCAGTACCGACGCGGTGTAGCCAAGGGAACTACGCCTAAGCGTGCTTTATTTTCCGTTTTCTGAGGTGACGTCAACCGTCAGAAAAAACCGTGCGGCCGACTTTTGATAATTCGTGCTATCGCCTTCTGAAAATGACAAATGGCGTAGTGGATCTTGTCGTACTTGCCCAGCTCGAAGGGGTGCAAAATGGGTGTGCTTTTGGTCGGGTCGGCGGACGCGGGTTCGATTCCTTCCGGCGTGACGTGCCAGGATCCCCCTGTTTAGCCACTCGCCGGCCAATCTCGTCTCTACTGAGACGGCCAACATCGTCTATTGAGTAGAAATTCTCCTTATTTTTCGCATACATACCAATCGCCCGATAATCGCGAAGAACCGGCCAAATGATCGTCAAAGGCGCGGCGGACGCGGGTTCGATTCCTTCCGGCGTGACGTGCCAGGATCCCCCTGTTTAGCCACTCGCCGGCCAATCTCGTCTCTACTGAGACGAAACGGTGCTGCTCTTGTCTCTAATGAGATGTCGTGACTTTCTGAAGTGAGACCGGTGTGGGTAGGTCATTGAGATCGCTCGAAGGACATTCTCGTCTCTAGTGAGAATCTACGTCGTCGAGCGATAGATAATTTCCATTCAGGATGCCTAATTCTCACTCGACGACAAGCGTTTTTCACATTATGGAATCAATCCCAAGAATTTTTTATGTGCCAATGAGGTCTGAGTATTAAGTCTGCAATGAATTTCGACTCTCGACCGTCCGGCAGCGGTTCGAGCTCAAGCAGACTCGGTGAATCGATCTGCGGCCGCAGCCGTTGTGGGAGAGGCTCGCAACGTCAAATGTGTTTGCAGAGCTTTGAGCTTCATCCTCTACGTGTTCGATCCTTATAGCAGACCTAGGGCTCGAAGGTGCGTAGTGGTCGGCAAGTTGGCGAGGCGCTCAGATCACACTTGCGGCAATCCCAGTTACGAATTTCGAACATGCGAAACCATGGAGGTGACGGGTGGCAGACATACGGAACGTATTCATCAGCCATATCCATGAAGACGACGATGGGCTGCAAAACCTCAAGGATTTGTTAGCACCCAAAGGGGTAGAGGTCCGAGATTCCTCCATCCATAAGGGAAAGTTCAACAATGCCACTGATGAGCACTACATCAAGACGCAGATTCTTGCGCCTGCCATCAATTGGGCTGGGGTGTTCATTTGCTATGTCTCACCCCAGACCAAGAACAGTGAGTGGGTGAACTGGGAAATCGAATACGCGGCCAAACATGGCAAGCGCATTGTTGGGGTTTGGGAGCATGGCGAGAAAGAATGCGACCTGCCGGATGCACTAATAGAATACGCGGACGCCTTGGTTGGGTGGAACGGTGATTCAGTCATCGACGCGATCAACGGGAAAGACTCGTGGGAGAAACCTGACGGCGGTGCCTGCGACCTGGTGCCACTCAAGCGGCATCCCTGCTGATGACACGCATTCACTCCTATGTCGTGCGGTACGACAGTGGTTTTGCGCCCAATCCGTTCTATAGCTATTGCACGCTAGCGACTTGCAAGCCCGGTATCCGAAAAAGCGCTAACGTCGGTGACTGGGTGGTCGGCAGCGGAAGCAATGATCGAAGTGTCCGACGCGGTGGCCGTCTGGTCTATGCGATGCGGGTCACCGAGACAATGACTTTTGACGAGTACGGCCAAGACCTACGGTTTGAATCCAAGAAGCCGTACCGCAATGGCAGTCGGAAGCAAAGTTGCGGGGATAACATTTACTTCAGAGCTGTGGATGGGGCTTCTTGGCAACAGCGAGACTCATTCCACTCCCGCCCTGATGGCTCGCCGAACCATGGTCACGTTGCGCGTGATACGGGCGTCAACAGGGTTTTGATCAGCAACGATTTCGTATATTTTGGGGGTGAGGGGCCAGAGTTCCCCGATAAATTGTGCGATCAGGAGGGCCGCCCTCTATGCAAAAATGGAATAGGCCTTACCACTTTTGATGATGCGCAATTGATCTCAAATTTTGAGTATTGGATACGCAGCTTAGCCTTGAGTGGCTACCAAGGCGCCCCTTTTGAATGGCTGACTCTTCGCAGGTGATCGATGAAAAAGGAAGGCTCCCTCTTGCTTTCGGATTACGCTGCGGAAATTGCGGCCACTGACGTGCTCAATCCCGGCGACTTCAATCCGGTCCTCCAAGGACTCTATGGAGAAGTTGGTGGAATAATGGCCACTGTTAAAAAACATGTTCGAGACAAAACGGCATATCCTGGTTTTAGGAAAGCTGCGGAAGAAGAATTTGGCGACACTCTTTGGTACTTGGCTGCAATCTGCAGGCGCTTGAATATTCCTCTCGATGAGATCTTCGGGGAAGCTGCCAATCACGGAAATTTCAAGAATGTTGGTGCTGCAAGTGATATCACCGAAGGTGCAATGGCCTATATCGCAGTGCCTATTGCTGCGCCGGCATCGCTAGATACTACCCTTGTACGCTTGGGGCAGTCAGCCGCAGCATTATTGGGAAGTACTCCTCAGCGTACTGAATTGGTCGCGTTCGCACGGGCTTACTTGGATGCAATCCATGCGGCGGGGCTAGCTTTTTCGGAAGTGGCTCGCTCCAACCTTCGTAAAGCATGCGGCGCGTTCTTGGAACCACAGGCAGATGATCTGGTTGGTCTTGATTTCGATAGTAAATTTGGAGCCGAGGAACAGTTGCCCAGGGAATTCAGAATCCGCGTCAACCAACGAGGTAGTGGCAAAAGCTATCTTCAATGGAATGGAGTATTCATTGGGGACCCTTTGACCGACAACATTGCTGACTGCGATGGCTACCGGTTCCATGACGTTTTCCATTTTTCTTACGCGGCGATCCTTCACTGGTCGCCGGTGATGCGGGCATTGATCAGGCACAAACGAAAGAGTAATCCGAAATTCGATGAAGAGCAGGACAGTGGTCGAGCTATCGTCGTTGAGGAAGGGGTTGCTGCTTGGATTTTTTCAAGAGCCAAAGAGCTGAATTTCTTCGAAAATCAGGACAAAGTCTCGCTCGGAATTCTCAAAACGATCGGCGAGTTTGTGAGTGGTTATGAAGTAGAGAAATGCCCGCTGAAGCTCTGGGAAAAAGCTATCTTGGAGGGGTATGCTGTCTTCCGACAGCTCAAGGAAAATCAAGGCGGCTGGATCGTAGGGAACCGAGAACAACGCACCATCAAGTACATGTCACTTGAGTCTGCAAGATGAAGATCCATCCGTTCGTTGAGGCAGTTGCTTCGCTGCAATTCGAAGACTGCTTCAATCCGTATTCGGATCGATGTGAAGTCTATGATCGGCGCGATGCACCACGGCGCCGCGCTGCAGCACTCTCCGCCATGTTGCGTCGTGCAGCCGAGGAGCCAGTAGATGCCATCTGGATCGGAAGGGATCTCGGATATCGCGGAGGGCGCCGTACTGGTTTAGCTCTGACTGATGACGTCCACATGGGCCAGCACGCCAAGCGCTGGAATCTCGATCTAGTTGCAGAACGGCCTACGATAGGAAGCGCTGTAGCGGAGCGAACTGCTGCGGTCATATGGGGCATGCTGGAACACATTGATGCTCGCATCTTCCTCTGGAATGTCTTTCCCCTTCATCCGCATGAATCCGGAGATCCGTTTACTAACCGCCAGCACAACGCGAAAGAAAGGCGAGCCGGCGAAGAACTGCTCCAGCAGCTTATTGTTTTACTGAAGCCTTCTCGCATCGTTGCCATCGGCAACGATGCTGCCGCTGCAGCTCATCGCATCACGGATGCGGTGCAGGTGATTTGCGTGAGGCACCCCAGCTACGGTGGACAGACACAATTCCAATCGCAAATCTCGGAACTCTATGGGTACCCGAGGCGTACTGGATCGTTGTTTGACGAAGTACTTTGACTTCTTAGTTGCGGCGATCGCAGCTTCGATCTAGTTCGACCAGGGGTTGCTGACAGAAGTGTAGACCGCGCTACTGCTAGCCCTGGCGGATCGTAGACACTGGTGACGATGGATAGCTTTCTAGCGTCATTCAACGCAAATAAATTGAGTGGGTTCGTCGCAATAACCGATGGTTACTGGGTGTGGTCCAGCAGTTTGCGAGAACGTATCCCCAATAGCCCCTTTCTACTGCTCCGTGATTGCTCGATCTTGTATTGAATCCAAGGGCAATTTTGGTTTCCCCGCCAATCAAAAAAATGTGCAAGCCCCCCCCCGCAGTTGGTCGTCGATTCAGGGCTTGATCGCGCCCTCTCCGCCTCGCTTCATTTCTTCAAAGTGTTATCGATCAATGACGGGTTACCATCTACAGTGCCGATATTGCGTATCTCGGAGGCGCGCCAACTGTCGCTCTGATAGCGAACGCTGTAGAAGACTTTCCGTGGCATGAAAAATCCTCGATCGATGTTCTAGAGGATAGTGCCCAGAAAAGAATTAACTCGGGTTGCTAGCCAAGTGCCCCGCCAGGTGCGCATGGAAGAGCTGAGCGAAGTCCACATCAACGAGCGCTTCACCGGTGAAATAGCCATGCTCCCTGGCTAGATTCAAAGCCGCTCCGCCTGGCGAGGACACCGGGAGCACCTTGGCTGCAGGATGGAATCGCCTGAAAATCTCATGCTCGGCTTCTACCCCATCCATTCCACCAATAAACACAGCAGCGCTGAGGTCCGCACGCGAGAGCATCTTTTCACGCATGACAAGCAAGCTCGCCGCCCTGTCGTTGGGGACAGCGTCAGTGAAAACTACATTCTGGAAATTCTTGTGTTCTTCAGGGAACGCATCTTTAAAGAACATGCTCTGATATAAGATGACGGACTGTGAGTAATCGACGCCTAAGTCTTCGCATATGCTCCAAATCATCGGGGTAATCGCAGGATGCCCTCCCCATACGATCCTGTGGCGGCGAATGACGGCTATGAACAGTTCTCTCACCGCACATTGGATGAGAAATGGATTGGCAGTTTCGTGGTAAGTGCCGCGTCCAATAAGTGGCACGCTGGCCGAGAGGAATATTTCGCTCATGGCTAAGCCGCCCAGTCCGCAAATTGCCAACCCGCTTCGCTTGCTTTAACCCACCTGGCGGAGTGAATATGCTGGCCCAGCCAATCGAGATGGCCCAACCACTTGGGATGCAGGCCTACGTGATCGTAGACAACGGCGACGGATTGTTCTGGTGAATTCGTCGACGCATCGTGCAACGTAGTTGACGTGGGAACTCCGACCGTTGGATAAGCAATTACATTCCGCCCATCCGGAAGTTGGACATAAACAGCTCTGTTGGCGCCAACTCCAACAACTTGGCCGCCGATTGTTTGAATAGCGTTGCGCAGATTGCTCACGAGATTAACAGAGCGAACCGCATGGCTCTGGCTTCGAACTTCCTCCAATTGAAGACAGATACGATCCACTGCGCCGTCTGCGATTCGTCCGGTCGCCGGATTGACTTCCTCGGGTAGCAGTTCCGCCCGACTGGCCGTCGCCGTACGCGCAGAAGGCGTTGTATCCGGCCACCCCACCCGCAAGACGCTGATGCCTTTAGCCAGAGCGCGGCCGAATTCTGCACTCGTCCAACGGCTTTCAAAGTATCCAGGCGTGTCGAGCATCAGCAGGACATCCGAGTCACAAAGCCGATGCCATAGCATGGTCTGAAAATCTTCAGCAGGTGGAATGCCATGTGTATCTAGAAATACATCGAATAGCCGAGCAGACAATGCATCGAACAACTGCAAGGCAGCTTCCCTAGCCTCGCCCCGTCGATAGCTTACGAACACACGGCGCTGTCGAGGGAGGAGCCCTGCACACTCCAGTAAAGCCGTTGCGACACGTTGCGCCCCGCCAGCCGTGTATGCCAAGCAGTTGAGCGGTTGCAGCAAGGCAGGGATTTCTGCACCGACTCGATTAACGTCAGAAGCGACTGGGAGCAGCGGGATGCCCCTTTTCAACAGTTGTGCCACATTCGCAAGTGGAGGCTCGTGACCTCCGAAAAATGCCGCCGCAGACGATCGCTGTTGGTCTGGATTGAATTCATCGGGACAAACCTCCCATCCAATCTCATGCCCCAACCGCAAGTCGAACATGCCGATAGCCTTTCCGACGACTTCTTCAAGTTCGGAAATTTGAGCTTCCGTCGGGGTGCCGAGCAGGGCAAGTTGATATAGCGCTGGCATGCCTTTTCTCTCAATCATGGTCGTATGAGGATAGACCCAGAGTATTCCATATGGAGTTCTTCGCCGTCCCGATTACTCCGTGCGCTCCAGTTCGTTGCGCCGCGCCGAACCGCTCTGCGAGCATGTCCGGTCGCTTGCCAGTGTCCATAATCTCGCGCCCTGCGTAATCAGGGCGGAGGCGAGCAGGTGCATGTCCACGATGCCGCAGCCGAGGCCGAACAGGTGTTCGCGGTCGATGAAAGCCAGTACTTCGGCTGCACTTGCCTGACAGGCGGGCTGCAGGCTGGCGAGGTCGGTCAGTGTTTGCGTGCGGCTCGGTGGGGTGCCGCAGGTCAGTTCGCCGATGATCAGAGGGTGGATCAGTACGAGGTCACGATCCAGAATCCGGATGAGTGCGTCGTTACCGTGGCGGAAGTGATCCACCCACACCGAGGTATCGACAAGGATGCAGCTCACAGGGGTGCGCCAGTCCGGGTGTGCGGGATGTTTGGCATGTCGGGCTGGGTTGCGCCCAGCGCGGCGAGCCGTCTGGCCGACTGCACCCTGACATAGGTCTTGATCGCTTCGCGGAGCAGGTCGGCCTTGTCCATGGACGGATCGGCCACTTCAAGCGCCCGCTCGTACAGGGCGTCGTCTATCGTCACGGTCGTTCGCATGGGATGTCCTCGTTGCATCTGATTTGATATCACGGTGCGCCAATCTGGATGTGCTGCGGAAGGGGTAACCGGGGAAAGACCAGTTTTCCAGTGCAGCAAGGGCTCCGAGTGTGCATAGGCATCGGATGCTCTCAATCATGAGCAGGCGCTGAACTCAGGCGCCGCATGTTGCGCAGCGGGCCGATGTGAGGTCTGGCTGGTACTACCGTGGTGTTACTCATGTTCACGAGTGCGCGATGACTACTACGACCACGCTGAAACTTCCGGACGGACTGAAAGCGCGCATCGCTGCGGTGGCGCAGCAGTCCGGAAAAAGCGCGCACGCTTTCATGGTTGAGGCGCTGGAACTGCAGACCGAACTGGCCGAACTTCGCACAGCCTTCGTTGCCGACGCGCTGCGGGCGCGCGAAGAGGTCGCGCGTTACGGGTTGGTGGTGGATGCCGACGAGGTGTTCGATTACCTGAAGGCGCGCGCCGAAGGAAAACCCGCGCGCCAGCCCGATCCGTCGTTGATCTGAGAAGCGGACGGGATCGTGAGTACCCGTGTGGTGCTGGCGCAGTGAGCGCTGGTTGAACCGGAAAGTCTGACCGATTTCCTGCTGCAGGCAGATGCGCCTGCAAGCGCTGCCGAGACGCTGCCCATCCTGCAATCCGGCCTCGCGATGTTGCGAGAACATCCTCTTATCGGTCGCAAGGTCGACCACGACCTCCGGGAGCTGGTCATCTCGCGCGGCCTTACCGGTTACGTTGCGCTGTATGACTACGACGCCGGTCGCGATGTCGTCATCGTGCTGGCGGTACGGCATCAGCGTGAGGGCGGGTACGGCGCTTGAAACCTGCGCGGTTCGCGCAGCCCAGCGTACCGCGCGGTGGGCTCCGACAATGACCCTTGCAGTCCCGACCCCCTCAGGATCACCATGTCGGCGGGTTGAATACGTTCCCGGATCTGCTTGACCATTGGAGGCTGACGACAATGAAAGGCACCACACTTCGTATTTCCGTACCGGCATTCCTGTTCGCCGCTTCGCTCCCCGCGCTGGCCGTCACCAGCACCTTCGACTCGGATGCCGAGGGCTGGAGCGCCCAGGGTGACATCGAGGGGCCGCTGACCTGGAGCGCCACCGGCGGCAATCCGGGCGGCAATGTGTTCATCGACGACCTGACCACCGGCGGCGTCACCTACTTCGTCGCTCCGTCGGTCTTCCTCGGCAACTTCGCCGGCGCCTTCGGCTCGCAGCTCACCTTTGACCTGATGCAGCGCTACCCCGGCGGGCCGAACCAGTTCGACGCGGAGGACGTGATCCTCTCGGGCAGCGGCCTCACGCTGGTTTATGACACAGCGAACAATCCGGTCAACAACGGCTGGACTTCGTATTCGGTGCCGCTGTCGCCCACCGGGTGGCGGCTGGGCAGTCTTTCGGGCGTTACACCGACCGACGCGCAGTTTCTGGCCGTGCTGTCGAACATCAGTTCGCTGAAGATCCGTGCCGAATATCAGACCGGGGCCGACGTCGGCTATCTGGACAACGTGGCGCTGGTGCCGGAACCGGCCGCGGCCCTGATGCTGCTGTCCGGCATCGGATGCGTGGCATTCGCTGCGCGCCGCAGGCAGCGCGCGGCGGTCTGAGACGCTCCCGCGTTTCAGCCGCCAGCGAATGGCCGTCGGCGCCGGCCGGCTCTGCCGCCGGGCGGCGTCTTCATCCGGCTGAATCCGGCTGCGCGATGCCCGCCGGGCCGCTCGCCTTCCGCCGGCGCAGGACCGCAAACGCGATGAGGGCCAGCGCGGTTGCGCCCAGCCAGGGGAGCAGGAGCATGTTGAGCAGGCGCCAGCCCAGCGCCTGCTGTGCCCATCCCGCGCTGAACGAGCACAGAAGGCCGACGACAAAGAGGGTCATGTCGTTGGTCGCCTGCGCGCGTCCTTTCTCTTCCGGCCGGTAGGTGCGGGTCAGCAGCGTGGTTCCGCCGATGTACAGGAAATTCCAGCCGATGCCGAGCAGGGTCAGCGCACCGGCAAAGGCGGTGAAGCCGGTGCCGGACGCGGCCAGCACAACGTGGCCCGCCAGCATCGCCACACCGGCCAGCATGACGCGCAGCTCGCCGTGGCGGGCGATCAGCGCGCCGGTGAAGAAGGAGGGCAGGAACATGCCCAGCACATGCAGCTGGATCACCGTGGAGGTGGCGGGCAGGTCGTGGTGGTGATGGGACATGGCGAGCGGTGTGGCGGTCATCCCCAGAATCATCACGCCATACCCGGTGGCCGCGCCGAACAGCGCGACCAGATAAGCCGGCTGGCGCACGATGTCGACCCACCGCCGACCTTGCCCACGATCGGCGCTGTCCTGGGCGGCGGCTGGCATCTGCAGCGGGAGCAGGGCGCCGGCGCCGAGCAGCGACACGCTCGCGACGATCAGGAATGAACCGACGAAGGCCGGTTCCAGCAGCGGGCCGCCCAGCCTGCCGAGCAGTGGCCCGAGGAAGGCGGCCACGATGCCGCCGCCCAGCACCAGCGAAATCGCCCTCGGCCGGCAGGCGGCATCCGCTACTTCGCTGGCCGCGAAGCGGTAGAACTGGGCGAAGGCCTGATAGCTGCCCACCAGAAAGGTACCGGCCGCCAGCACCCACAGCGTGCCCAGCGCGATGCCGAGGGCGCCGACCAGTCCCCCGGCGGTGCCCAGCAGCGCGCCGAGAATGAAGCCCTTGCGCCGTCCCACGCGCGTCATCCACTGCGAGGCGGGAAAGGTGGCGACTGCAGTGCCCAGGAACATCGTGGCAATCGGAAACGTCGCCCATTCCGGACTGGCCGCGATCCGGCTGCCCGCCAGTCCGCCGACCGTCATGACGAGCGCTGACACCGTCTGAAAGAGTGCCTGGGCAAGGGCGAGCGTGATGACCTGACGCTGCGCGGCGGGAGCTGACATGAATCTATCCGGGGGCGCCACCGCAGCGTGACTGCGGGCGGCGCGTGTGTGGCGTGTGTGAAATGCCGGCTCACCCTCCGAGCGACCAGGGTGCAGCCGGTGCGAACCGCAAGGGTATAGGGCTGGATCGATGAACTAAAATGTTTTTAATTCACTGATTCATGAAATGGATTCATCGATTCTGGACAGACAGCACCTGGCCATCCTGCGGGAGGTCGACCGCTCGGGCAGCCTGACCGCGGCCGCAGAGCGTCTGAACCTGACCCAGTCCGCCCTCAGCCACGCCATGCGCAAGTTCGAGGAAAGGCACGGCGTGGCAGTCTGGCAGAAGCAGGGACGACAGCTGCACCTGACCGAAGCCGGCCGCTATCTGCTGGCGTTGGCCGAACGCCTGCTGCCACAGCTGGAGCAGGCGGAGCGGGCGCTGCGGGACTTCGCCGCAGGCGGGCGGGGCACGCTGCGCGTCGGCATGGAGTGCTACCCCTGCCAGAAGTGGCTGACGCGGATTGCCGCTGACTACCTGAAGGCCTGGCCGGGCGCGGATCTCGACGTCAGTACCGCCTTCCGCTTCGACGGCATCGGCGCCCTGCTGGGGCACGAGATCGATCTGCTGATCACGCCGGACCCGGTGCAGCGGCCGGAAACGACCTTCGTCCCGGTATTCGATTACGAGCTCGTGCTGGCGGTCCCGGACACCCACCGGCTGGCGGAAGCCGGTGTGGCCAGCCCGGCCGACTTCACGGACGAGGATCTGATCACCTTCCCGGTCACGCTGGACAGGCTGGACGTGTTCACGCGCTTCCTCATCCCCGCCCAGCGCCGGCCGCGCCGGATACGGACGGCCGAAACAACCGAGCTGATGCTGCAACTGGTGGCCAACGGCCGCGGCGTGTGCGTTGTCCCGGACTGGATACTCCGCCAGGACAGCGCCGATCTGCCCCTGCGCGCGCTCCGTCTGGGGCCGGGCGCCGGCCTTGAGAAGAGCATTCACGTGGGCTTCCGCCACGGCGACCGGGACAGGGTACATGTGCAGGGCTTTCTGGCGCTGGCGCGCTCCGCCGCACCCTGAGCCGTCCAGGTCCGGACGCCTCTTAATCCCGGCGTCCCGCCGGGCGAGGCTGGCCGGACTACCGCCGGGCCTTGCGAGCGAGAGCATCGTCGTCCGCAAGGTCTGCTGTTGCGCCGGTTTCGATGCGTCAGCGAGGCCCGTAATGCGCAGGATCACGCAGCGCGGCCCGTGATCGGGAGCCTGTCCGCGAGCACCTGGCGAAGCCGGACAGAAGGACGTCCGGCGCACCCTTCCCGGCAGATCATGTCGCCCGGTCAGGGCAGGCTCTGCTGGCTTTCCGGATAGGCGGTGGCGACGCTGTCGTGCGAGCGCTGCCAGTCGCTCACCGGGTCGGCCGGCGAGCGGGTGCGGCGCACGAACATGTAGCCGAGTGCGAGAGCGAGTGAAGCGGAAACGAGCTTGATCATTGCGGCATCCTCCATGAAGGGGGCGGGCGGTTAGGGCGCCCGCACTGCCTTCAGTGTGGTCCGGCGGCAGGGCCGTGGCTGTAGGTGTTCCGTACGCGGTGCCGTAGGACGCCGGCCGGTACCTGTCACGCCTCGTGTATCTTCCTTCTCATCCTGGCCGCATAGGTGCGTGCATCCGCGCCGCGGTCCTCCGTCTTTCCGAAACAGGAGTTCATCCGTCATGCCCAGATTCGTCGATACCTCGCCGCCCGGCGTCTGCATCTTCTGTCGCATCGCCCGTGGCGAACTGCCCGCTGCGCGGGTGTTCGAGGACGACCTGACCATGGCTTTCATGGACATCGGCCAGGTCAATCCGGGCCATGTACTGGTGGCGACGAAACGGCATGCGGCGACGCTGTTCGACATCACGCCGGAAGAGGGCGCCGCGGTAATGCGCACCGTGCAGCGCGTGGCCGCGGCGATCGGCGACACCTTTGATCCGCCCGGGCTGACACTGCTGCAGGCCAATGGCAAGGAGGGCGATCAGACGGTGTTCCACTTCCACATGCATGTGCTGCCGCGACACGCGGACGACGGCGTGGGGCTTTCGTGGCCGCGCAAGGAGTCGGGCATGGAAGCGCTGCATGCGTATGCCCTGAAGCTCGCTGGCGCGTTGCGCGCTGAGTGAGCGGACGCGTCACGCTGTCGGTGCTGCGCAGGGCTGTCTGGGGGGGGGGGCGGCCTTCTGGTTATCGTGCTGTTGCAGCCGATCTCCAGGGGCGCGAATGCATGCCCCTGGAGATCGCTTACACTGTACCTAAACGCGCTCGTACCTCGTTCAATGTGCAGGTCTGCTTCAGCCCGCCGTTTTCCCACACAGTGATCATCGCGTCCTCGAAGCTCTCCGAATCGTGCCAGATGCCGTCTTCCAGTCGAGCGGTCTTCAGCACACCGGAGGTCAGATCGCGGAGTACCGTCATCCGGCCGGGCTTGGACGCCTTGCCCGGATCAGTCACCGGGTTCTTCGATACGTCGCGCCATTGCCCTTGCACGCGGATGGCCGAGCACTTCATCGCGAACTTGAGCGTGTCACGGTTCACCTGCTGCAACAACGCTCCGCCCATGCCGAAGGCGATGTTGTCTGCGCTGTAGCCGTTGAGTTTGAGCGTTGCCAAAATGTCCCGGATCACCCGTTCGTTGATGCCATCACCCTGAATGAGGCGGACGTTGCGCAGCACCTTGAAGCCCTTGCTGTTGGTGTCGGTGCCGAAGCGCTGTTCGAGGATGTGGGCACAGCGCAGTACCACCTCGACCGGATCGCCGGAGTCGGGGCGCACCACGAGCAGTGCGCCGGAATCGATCACTTCCTGGCGGAGTACATCGCCCCACAGGTGCTCGACCGCGTCGTAAATGTTCGTCGAGTCGGACACGCAGGCGAACAAGGCGCCGGGCTTGCCGTACTGGCGGATCATGTTCCGGTAGGCCTCGACTTCGTTCTCTACACCCCAACTCGTGATCGTGCTGTGCTCGGCTGCCGGGATGGAATAGCCGGCCATTGCTTCGCCGTAGTAGGCGCGACCCGCGAGCAGCGCGGCCAGCGTGTCGGTGCCCTTGAAAGAGACGAGGTGGGCGAGCCCACCTCGCGCCGCGGTCTGTGGGCTCGATACGCCGCGGTAGCCGAAGTCGTGCAACTTGAAGGGCAACTGGCCGGCTGGGTCGTCCGACGTTTCTTCGAGATAGTTGCCAATGATCTGACGCACCGCCCATGAGGTCGTGGCCACGGTGACCGGATACCAGAGCTGCAGCAGCATGGTTTCGACAAACGACACCACCCAGGCGAGTTCGGGATCGGTGGACTCGACTGTCACCATCGGAACTCCCGCGGGCACGAGACTGCCCTCGGGCAGGGCGCGGATGCGCAGTGGCCAGTAGCCGTCGTACCGATCCACGATGCTGAGGAAGCCCGCTTCATTGAACGGTTCGCCGTGCATGCTCGCGATCTCCTTCGCGAGGGCCACGTCCTCGCGGGTGATCGGGCGTGCGAAGAAATCCATCAGGATTATTTGCAGCCCGAACATGACAGCGCGGTCGAATTTTCCGCCGCGCGATTCAATGTACGAGAACATGCCATCGGTGCCCGGCGGGTACTGTGTCCAGTGCGACAGCTTGTAGCTGTCCGTCGCAAGGATGGGGTTGTCGAGCAGGCTGCGGGTGCGGTCGGTGTAGAACATGGTTTGAGACTCCCTCAAACGTTGGCTGGGTGCGGCACGTCTTTCGTGCCGCGGCAGAGTGGCGTCCGGTCAGACGACGCCGATGAAAAAATTGATGATGTCGAAGTGGTCCTCGTACAGCATCGCACGCATGTTCTCGAGCTGGGCAAGCGGGAACCACTGCGCCTTGTCCGCATCGTCACCGCCCTTGACTCTCGGCAGTTCGCCGGCCGGAAAGTCGAAGTGGAATGCATGTGTGACGGTGCGGCCTCGCAGGCTGCGGTCCGGGTGGTCAAATACGTGCGACGCCGCGATCGAGCCGCGTAGTACCTTCTCCGGAAGCTTGAGGCCGGTCTCCTCGATCAGTTCGCGGATGGCCGCCTCCTGCAGGCGCTCGTCTTGTCCGACAAAACCGCCGGGCAGCGCCCACAGACCCTTGCCGGGTGCGGCACGGCGCCGGATGAGCAGGATGTGACCCGAATGCACCACCACTGCATCGGTGGTGACGAAGGTGGGCGGGTAGGGGGCGGCGCTCCAGGCGGCCCGGTAGTCCCGGATGAACCGCCACTCGGTGGCCAAGCGCGTGTAATCGGCCGAATCGCGGAACGTTCGCAGCCAGGCGATGACCGGCTCGGGCACAGAGGCTTCAAGTTTCATCCAGCGGCCGCGATCCTCGCCTTCGTCGCCGCTCAGGCCGAAATACAGATCGCGCACTTCGGTGGCCGACAGTCCGTCGACGAAACCGACCGTGACACGTGGCCACTGCGGAAACATGTCGAGGTAGAAGGACGATGCGTCCTTGCTCAGGCCGATCAGTCCGACCGCGGCGGAGGCCGGATCGCCCCCGGCCTCCGTGATCGCCGAGGCGACGACGCGCTGCACATCCAGTAGCCATTGCGCGTCGTTATACATCCGGTCTGCGACCGAGGTGATGACGATGCGCGCTGCGGCCTGCTTCTGCAGGCTGTGCCGGATCATCACCTTGCGTTCATTGATGGTCCAGGGGTCCTTGATGGAACGGGGGCGGTCCGCCGAACCAAGCACCACGATCACCTTATCTGCAAGTTCGAGCGCACGCTCGATGCTGGCAATGTGACCTATATGGGGCGGTGTGAGACGGCCGATATAGACGATGAAATCGAAACGGACACGCGAAATGTCGGGTAACTGCTTTGACATCTTGGACTCCCCAAGAGATATCGACGCGATCTGTCTGTCAGATCGTCTCCGAAGCGTAGCGCCCGCGTAGGGGTGGTGACAAGTGATTTTTTTCGCGTCTGAGCGCTCTTGAGGTTGTCGCCAAAGACCTCGTGTATCGTCCGTTTAACACGCGTTGCCTACGTTTGACGATCTCTCGTTGCCCGGCGTCTGCGATCCTCTAGCAAGGAGGGAGACCAGACGGTGTTCCACTTCCACATGCATGTGGTGCCGCGACACGCGGACGACGGCGTGGGGCTGTCGTGGCCGCGCAAGGAGCCGGGCATGGAGGCGCTGCACGCGTATGCCCTGAAGCTTGCTGGCGCGTTGCGCTCTGATTGAGTGACCGTGCCGGCTGCGTATGCAGCGTGTGCGTGTCCAGCGTCAGATGGCCTTTCTTGCCGAGGGATTCATGAAGCAGCGGATGTTCAGTGAGCTTGACCCGATCACCCGGCTGGAAAGCCGGTTTCCTTCGCCCAGTCTGGTGGAACTGCGCATACAGTCGCGGGCGATCGAGGACGAGATACAGCGCCTCGCCGTCGCCTCCATCGCCCGGCACTTTGCCGGCGAGAAGAGCTTTCGTGCCGCGGGCGCCGACGAGTTCCTGTTCAACGACAAGCTCTATACGGTGCGGGCCGCCGCGGCGCTGGGTACACCGGCGCTGCAGATCTGCGTGCTGAACGCGCTGGACCCGCTGGCGCCCAGGGTGTCGTCCGGTCGCCATGACATTCCGGGCATCGGCTTCTTCAACGCCTTCGAGATCGAAGTGCCGGCTTCGATCAAGAGTCGTCTGCCTGCGCTGGTGGACGGCGTGTCTGTGATCTACGCGGCGTCCTACACCTGGCTGGAAGAGGAGTTCTTCCGCAACATCAAGCAGCTCGAACAGGGGTTTTCCGATGCGCTGTACCGGCATCTGAAGATCGCGCTGGCGGCGTCGGACCGCACTGAGCTCGCCTCCCGTGTCTGGTTTTCGGTGTTTTCGGACGAGAACGGCTATTACGCGCTGGACGGCGCAGCCATCGCGAAGATCCTGTCCACACTCAAGGCGCGGCGCTATGTGTCCAGCCAGAGTCCGCTCGGCCATGTGGTCGAACTGCTCGGGCTGAACATGCCGTTCGAGAAATCGCTGTCGAGGTTCGCCATCCAGAAGGCGGATTACCACGAGTTCTCGCTGAAGAAGGCGGCCTACATTTCCGACATGCAGGGCATTTTCAAGACCGAGGAACAGATGGTCGAAGGCGGCGCCTACGCGATCTACCCGCTGGGTGCCATCGGCGAGCGGCGTCTGGTCGCTGCGTTTCCGTCCGGCCTGCGCGACGATCTGCTGCCGGTGTTCCGCGCCAATGCCGAGCGTTTCGAACAGATCTACGCGCGGGAAACCGGCAACCTGAAACGTCACATCGCCAAGGTGAGGGCAAGCTACCGCAAGATGGACGCCGCCGAACTGGGCGGGCTGATCGGCGGCATTCTGGGCGGCATCTTCAAGAACATCTGAGCGGCAGGCCGAGCGCCTTCATCCGCCTGCAGCGGTCGAGCGGGGTGCCCGTGGTCTGACCCCGCGCGGCGTGATGCCGCGCTCCCGGCGCAGCAGTTTGCGCAGCATCGACGGGTCGGCGTAACCCACCTGGGCGGCGATCGATTCGATCGAGGCGTGGCCGGTTTCGAGCAGCTGGGTGGCACGCTCGACGCGCAGCTTCTGCACGTACTGGATGGGCGACATGCCGACCGCTGACGCGAAGTGACGGCTCAGCGTGCGCGGCGTCATGTGCAGCGCTTCGGCCAGCATGGCGAGCGTGACCGGTTCGCCGAGGCGGGTCTGCAGCCAGCGGTCGGCGCGCTGCAGCGTGGGCGTCTGCCGCACCAGATGCGAGGCGATCGCGTACTGGCTCTGCGACACGCGGTGGTCCAGCATCAGGAAGCGCGCGCAGTTGCGCGCCAGTTCGTCCGAGCCGTGACGCGCGACCAGCGCGAGCATGAGGTCGGCCTGCGCCAGCGCGGCGCCGGCGGTGCTGACCGGGCCGTCGCTCACCACCATGCGCGCCATGTCCAGATCGACCCGCGGAAAGCGTTCGCGGAACCACGGCGCCAGCCACCAGCTGGTGGTGGCAACGCGCCGGTCCAGCAGGCCGCCCTGCGCCAGCGCGAAGGTGCTGACGCAGGAGGCGGCCACTTCGGCGCCGCCTTCCAGCCAGCCGCCCACGCGGTCCATCGCCTTCAGCACGTCGCGTGTCGACAGCCAGTCCTCCAGCTCGCCGCGGGTGGCGCGATTGGCGCCCGGCAGCAGCACCAGATCGGGCGTCGGCAGGTCGGTCATGCGTTCGAGCGGGCCGACTTCCAGCCCTGAACCGCTGCGCTCGCGGCGCCGCCCGGTGCCGGTCAGCGTGACCTCGAACAGGGCAGGGCGCGCCGCCAGCTGACACAGGCGATTGGCGGTGTTCATCACGTCCAGCGTGATGCCCAGGCTGATGTCCAGCACGCCGGGCAGGATGAGTACGGCGGTTTTCATGATGTCCATATTAGCCCGATAGGTGTCGATATGGACACTCGATTCCGGGGCGGACGTGGCCCAGCATGGACACCTCTGCACCGATGGCCGCGGCCCTGCTTACCGGCCGTGGCAGGTGCGTTCCGGGAGCCTGTCCGATGTCGCCTTCGCTGCTTGCCGCACTGCTCTATGGCGCACTGACCCTGTCGCTGCTGGTCGCGATTGCGGTCATGCGTTTCTGGCTGGTCATCACCCGGCAGCGCACCCCGGACGCCTTCAGTCCGGCCGGTGATGACGTGTCGCCGTTCTCCGGCCGGCTGTGCCGGGCGCACGCCAACTGCTGCGAAAACCTGCCGCTGTTCGGCGTGCTGGTCGCCACCGCCGCGCTGGCCGGCCACGCGGACATCACCGACGGCAGCGCGCTGTGGGTGGTGGCCGCCCGCTTCGGGCAGAGCGTCGCGCACCTGAGCTCGGGCCGGCGCCGGGCGATCCGGCTGCGCTTCCTGTTCATGCTGGTCCAGATCGCACTGCAGACGGCGTGGGTCGTGCGTCTTCTGCTGGTTTCCGTTCCCTGACGACCGAGGAGCTTCCATTGAACACCCCTGACGAGCACTTCCTGCCGCGCACCACCGGCGGTCTCGACTATCTGCATGACAGCACCGGCACGCCGTTCAACTACATGTATCCGCCGCCCGACGGCGAGCCGTGGGAGAACTGCAGCTACCGCACGCACGCGGTCGACATCGTCGACGCCCGCCCGGTGGCGCATCACTTCTCGCTCGACCGGCACGGCTTCGAACTGCGCGAGGTGCCGACCGTGCTCGATGACGTCGATGACGATGCCCGGGTCCGCGCCCGCTACTACCCGGAAGTCGAAACCATCGCCTGCGATGCGACCGGCGGCGCCCGCGCGCTGTGTTTCGACCACCAGATACGCAGGCGCAGCCGGGGCGAACAGCACCTCACCTTCGGCCGGCAGAACACCCAGGCTTCGGCGGTCGGGCGCGTGCATAACGACTACTCGGAGGCGAGCGGTCTGCGGCGCCTTGAACTGGCGCTGCGCGACGAGGCGGCGCGCGCGGGCATCTGCCGCTATGCGGTGGTGAATGTGTGGCGTCCGCTGATCGAGCCGGTGCTCGATGCGCCGCTGGCGCTGTGCGATGCCCGCTCGGTCATGGCGCAGGATCTGGTGGCGGCGGAAATCCGCTACCCGGAGCGCAGCGGGGAAATCTATGTGCTGAAGCACTCGCCGCTGCACCGCTGGCACTACTTCTCGGGCATGACGACGCGCGAGGTGCTGGTGTTCAAGCAGTACGACTCGCAGGCGAGCGGGGTGTCGCGCTTCACGCCGCACGCGGCCTTTCTCGATCCGGCCGCGCCGGCTGACGCGCCGCTGCGCGCCAGCATCGAGGCGCGCTGTCTGGTGCTGTTCGACTGAGGGCGCGGCGATGAACGATGCGGCCATCGAATACTGGTTCGACTTCGCCAGCCCCTACAGCTATCTGAGCACCGCCCACATCGACGTGCTGGCCCGGTCGCGCGGCCTGCGCGTGCTGTGGCGCCCGCTGCTGCTCGGCCCGGTGTTCCGGGCGGCGGGCTGGCAGGGTTCGCCCTTCCTGCAGCAGCCGGCCAAGCTGGCCTGGATGTGGACCGACCTCGAGCGGCAGTGCGCACGCCACGCGCTGCCCTGGCGCAAGCCGTCGCAGTTCCCGCGCAGCAGCCTGCTGCCGGCGCGCATTGCGCTCGCCCACAGCGACGCACCGTGGATCGCCCGCTTCTGCACCGGGGTGTTCGAACTGAATTTCGTGCAGGACGCCGACATCGACGACCCCGCCGCCATGCATGAGCTGCTGGCTGGCATCGGCCTGCCGGCGGATGCGGTGATCACCCGTGCGCAGTCGCCCGAGGTGAAGCAGGCGCTGCGCGAACAGACCGAGCAGGGCACCCGCCGCGGCCTGTTCGGTGCGCCCAGCTTCTTTGTCGGCGATGCGCTGTACTGGGGCAACGACCAGCTGGAGGACGCGCTCGATGCCGCCGCAGATCCCGCATGACGACGACGCACCGGCCGGCTACACGCCGGTCGTGCTGCGCGGCCCCTTCTTCGGCGGTCGCACCGTGTACGCCGGCCCCGGCGGGCACCGCGATCGCTTCGCCGCCCGCATCACCTGTGAGGACTGCAACGGGCTGGGCGTCACCCACGGCGGCGCCATCGCCACGCTGGCCGACATTTTCCTGGTCGGCTTCATCGCGGCCCAGTTGCCGGCGCAGGCCAGTCTGGTTACCGCCAGCCTGTCGGTCGACTACCTCGGCCCGAGCAGCGCGGGCGACTGGCTGCTCGGCCGCATCCATGCCCACCGCATCGGGCGTCGCCAGTGCGTGGCGTCCGGTGAGTTCCGGATCGGCGACCGCACGGTTGCGCTGATCAAGGCCCATTGCGCCCAGATTTCTTCTACAAGGAACGCATCATGAGTACGACCTGTTTTGCCGATACCCCCGAACCGCCTTACTACGTGGTGATCTTTTCCGCCCAGCGCACGCCGGGCGACGACGGCTACGCTGACATGGCCGAACGCATGGTGGCGCTGGCGGCGCAGCAGCCGGGTTTTCTCGGCATCGAGCGCGCCCGCAACCCGGACGGCTTCGGCCTCAACGTGTCTTACTGGGCCAGCGAAGAGGCCATCGCCGCCTGGCGCGCACACGCCGAACACACGCTCGCGCGGCAGACCGGCCGCGAACGCTGGTATGCGCGTTACGCGCTGCGCGTGGCGCGGGTCGAACGTGCCTACGGCTGGACGCTGCAGTCATGAAGCCGGGGCCTTCATCCGGCTCACCCGAAGACGCATCCATGCCGACCACTTCACACCCGATCGCCGTGTTCGCCGCCGACGTGCTGCCGCGCAACCGCCCTTCGCTCTACCCGGAGCCCTTCGCGTCACGCATGGCCGGTCGTACCAAGCGCGTGCTGGGCGACCTGTTCGGCCTGCGCACCTTCGGCGTGAACCTGACGCGCCTGGAACCGGGCGCGGTGTCCGCGCTGCGCCACGCGCACAGCCGGCAGGACGAATTCATCCACGTGCTGGAAGGCCGGCCGGCGCTGCACACCGAGGCGGGGCTGACCCGTCTTGCGCCCGGCATGTGCGCCGGCTTCGCGGCCGGCAGCGGCAATGCGCATCACCTGATCAACGATACCGACGAGGTGGTGGTCTATCTGGAAATCGGCGACCGCAGCAGCGGCGACCAGGCCGGCTACCCGGACGACGATCTGCGGGCCGATCTGGTCGACGGGCGCTGGGTGTTCAGTCACAAGGACGGCCGCCCGTACTGAGCCCGCGCTCAAGATTTCCGGCGGACCGGCCGTTATCCGGGACTGTGCGCCGATGACCGGCAGGGGAGTTTTGACATGGACGTTTCCGCAATTGCCAGTGCCGCCACCGCGATGTCGCAGCAGCGGGTGGCCGACGCTGCCGGCACCCTGGTGCTGAAGAAGGCACTCAACATCCAGGCGGAGAGCGCCGCCCAGCTGCTTCAGGCCATCCCGACGCCGCCGCCGGTCGCGCCGCCTTCGAAGAACATCATCGACACCTACGCCTGAACGCGGCGCAGGCCGAATTCCACCCACGGGGCGCTGCGGCGCCCCGTTTCGTTTGTGCCGGTACCGCGCGCCCGGCTGGCGCGCTTTCACTTCTTCCGCTTCGTCGCAGTCTTTGCCGTGCCGCTGCCCTGCAGTGCGCGCCGCAGATAGGGCGCGGTGCGGCTGTCTGCCGCCTGCGCCACCTCGGCCGGCGTGCCCTGCGCGACGATGCGCCCGCCCTCGGCACCGGCGCCCGGCCCCATGTCGATCACCCAGTCGGCGCGGGCGACCAGCCGCATGTCGTGCTCGACCAGCACCACGCTGTGCCCGGCCTCCACCAGCACCTCGAGCTGTGTGAGCAGGCGTTCGACATCGGCCGGATGCAGGCCGGTGGTCGGCTCGTCCAGCACGTACAGCGAGCCGCCGCGCGCGCTGCGTTGCAGTTCGGTGGCGAGCTTGATGCGCTGCGCCTCGCCGCCCGACAGTTCGGTGGCCGGCTGGCCCAGCCGCAGATAGCCCAGACCGAGCCGGCTCAGCAGCGTGAGCGGGGCGAGTACCCGCGGCTCGCCGGCGAATACCTCGCAGGCCTGATCGACGGTGAGGTCCAGCACTTCGGCGATGGTGCGGCCTTGCCAGGTTACGGCCAGCGTGGCCGGGTTGTAGCGGGTGCCGTGGCAGTCGGCGCAAGGGGCGTACACGCCGGGCATGAACAGCAGTTCGATGCTGACGAAGCCTTCGCCCTCGCAGGTCGGGCAGCGGCCCTTGGCCACGTTGAACGAGAAACGCCCGGCGTCGAAGCCGCGCTTGCGCGCCGCCGGCGTCTGCGCGAACAGCTTGCGCACCTCGTCGAACAGGCCGGTGTAGGTGGCGAGGTTGGAGCGCGGCGTGCGGCCGATCGGCTTCTGGTCGATGCGTACCAGCCGGCGTATCGCCTCCGCGCCTTCGCCCAGCCGGCCTTCGGTCGGCGCGATGTCGGCCGGCGGCTGTTCGCCGTCGTCGTGCTCCGGCTCCGCCTCGACCACGTGGCCCAGATGTTCGGCCACCAGTTCGACCAGCGCCTGGCTGATCAGGCTGGACTTGCCGGAGCCTGACAGGCCGGTCACCGCGCACAGCACGCCCAGCGGAATGCGCGCGTCCAGCCGCTTCAGGTTGTTGCGGCTCACGTCGTGCAGCGCCAGCCAGCCGGACGGCGTGCGCGGGGCGCGTGGCGGTGGCGCGTCCGAAGCCAGGAAACGCGCGGTGGCCGACGCGCTGACACCGGCCAGATCGGCGGGTGGACCGCTGTAGACGATGCGTCCGCCCTCGCTGCCGGCGCCCGGGCCGACATCGACCACCCAGTCGGCGCGGCGGATCATGTCGAGATCGTGCTCGACCACGAACACGCTGTTGCCGGCCTGCTTCAGTTGCAGCAGGGCGTCGAACAGCGCTTCGCCATCGGCCGGGTGCAGGCCGGCGGACGGTTCGTCCAGCACATACACCACGCCGAACAGCTGCGAGCGCAGCTGGGTCGCCAGCCTGAGCCGCTGCAGTTCGCCCGGCGACAGCGTGGGCGTGCTGCGTTCCAGCGTCAGATAGCCCAGACCCAGCCGCAGCAGCACCTCGATGCGGTCCACCACGTCGCCGGCCAGCCGCTGCGCGGCCAGGCGTTTTTCCTCGGACAGCCGGGCGTCCGCTGCGCCGGCGGCGGCCGACGCCAGCAGGCGCGCCACCTCGGACAGCGGCTGGCGCGACAGCGCACCGATGTCCAGCCCGGCGAAGGTGACCGCCAGCGCCTCCCGCTTGAGCCGCTTGCCGTCGCAGGCCGGGCAGTCGCTGGCGCGCATGTAGCGCGACACCCGCTTTCTCATCAGCGTGCTCTGCGTGCTGGCGAAGGTGTGCAGCACGTAGCGGCGCGCGCTGGTGAAGGTGCCCTGGTAGCTCGGCTCCATCTTCCGCCGCAGCGCGATGCGCGTCTCTTCCGGCGTCAGACCGGCATACACCGGCACCACCGGCTGTTCGTCGGTGAACAGGATCCAGTCGCGCACCTTGCGCGGCAGCGTGGCCCAGGGCGTGTCGATGTCCATGCCCATGCTGACCAGGATGTCGCGCAGGTTCTGTCCGTGCCAGGCCGGCGGCCAGGCGCTGACCGCGCCCTCGCGTATGGTCAGCGACGGGTCGAGCACCAGCGTGTCTTCGCTCACCTCGAACACGCGGCCCAGCCCGTGACAGTCCGGGCAGGCGCCCTGCGGCGTGTTCGGCGAGAAGTCCTCGGCCTGCAGCATGGGCTGGCGCGCCGGATAGCGGCCGGCGCGCGAATACAGCAGGCGCAGCAGGCTGGACAGCGTGGTCACGCTGCCCACCGACGAGCGCGCGCCCGGCGTGCCGCGCTGCTGCTGCAGCGCCACCGCCGGCGGCAGGCCTTCGATGCTGTCCACATCAGGCACGCCGGCCTGATCGATCAGCCGGCGCGCATACGGCGCCACCGATTCGAGATAGCGCCGCTGCGCCTCGGCGTACAGCGTGCCGAAGGCGAGCGAGGACTTGCCGGAGCCGGACACGCCGGAAAACGCGACCAGCGCGTCGCGCGGCAGATCGACGTCGATGTCCTTCAGATTGTGTTCGCGCGCGCCGCGCACGCGGACGGTGGCGGCGGGGGCTGTGAGGGGCGTGAGCGGGGTGTTGCGCATGCGGAGGCCGGAAAGTGTTCAGTAGCCGGGCGAGCTTACGCGAAGGTGTTGCCGTGGCGTCGCAGTGTGCCCGCCCGCGCCGGGCACGTGCGGCGATCCGGTGCCGTCGCGCCGGCGGCGTTGCACTGTGTGCCTACAATGCAGCCCGAACGCTGCCAGCGGCCGGAGCGGCTGCGTCGTGCCCCGACTTTCCTCTCTGCTGGCCGGCAGGATTCTTTCGTTTCACCCATCCCCCAGGAGCTCACATGTCCCAAATCGTCGTCGAACACAATCCGTCGGAAGAGAAGCTGAAGCAGCTCGGCGTGGCCAGCTGGTCCATCTGGGAAAAGGAAGTGTCGAAGTTCCCGCTCGATTTCGACATGACCGAAAGCGCCTACCTGCTGGAAGGCGAAATCCACGTCACGCCGCGCGGCGGCGAGAAGGTGGTGATCAAGGCCGGCGATTTCGTCGTGTTCCCGAAGGGCCTGAAGTCGTCGTGGGAAGTGGTGAAGCCGCTGCGCAAGCACTACAAGCACAGCTGATCAGCTGATTTTCCGGCGTTTGCAGACGCCGGAAAACGCAACGGGCCCGGCTTTTCGCGCTGACCGCGGAAAGCCGGGCCCGTGTGCTTTCAGCGCCGGTTCGGCATGAGAGCAGGCCTGCGGACCTGCCCGCCATTGCTCGTGCGTCGGCCGAGGCTGTCATTTACATTTAATATGCAGGGCCAAAAAACAGGGCACCTGCCTCGCGCGCACCTCGCGGCCGTGTTCCTTACCGGCCTGCGCGTTGAATGGACAGCGTGCCTGCACACGAGATCCGACAATGTCGTCACCTGATCTTCGCGATCGCCTGTTCGTGCTGATGCAGCACGTGACGCCCCAGATGGGCCTGACCCGTTTCGCCGAATTCGTTGCCAATTCGCGTGGCGCATGGACGCGCGGCATCATCCCGCGCTTCATCCGCAAGTACGGCGTGGATATGAGCGAGGCGGTCGAGCCGGATCCGTCCCGCTACGCCTGTTTCAACGATTTCTTCACCCGCGCGCTGCGTCCGGGCGTGCGCCCGCTGGCCGATGCGCCTTTCGTCAGCCCGGTCGATGGCGCGGTGATCGACTGCGTGCGGTTGCAGGACGACACCATCCTGCAGGTGAAGGGCCACCCCTACAGCGCGCGTGCGCTGGTCGGCGGCGATGCGTCACTGGCCGCGCCCTTCGCCGGCGGCGACGCGATTTCCATCTATCTGAGCCCGAAGGACTACCACCGCATCCACATGCCCAGCGACGGGCGACTGCTGCGCATGATCCACGTGCCGGGCAGCCTGTATTCGGTGAATCCGGCCACCGTGGCGGGCGTGCCCGGTCTGTTCGCGCGCAACGAGCGGGTGGTGTGCCTGTTCGAATCGGCGTTCGGCCCCTTCGTGCTCACGCTGGTCGGCGCCATGGTGGTGGGCAGCATGCAGACCGTGTGGCACGGCCTGATCAACCCGCCGCGCACTGGCACGTTGCGCGAGTGGCGTTACGAGGATCAGGACATCCGCCTCGCCCGCGGCGAGGAAATGGGCCGCTTCCTGCTCGGCTCCACCGTGGTGATGCTGTTCCCCAAAGGCGTGCTGCAGGCCCGCAGCGACTGGCTGCCCGGCCGGTCGGTGCGCATGGGCGAGGCGATGGCGGCGGCGCTGCCCCGCTGACCCGGCCGGCTGCCCGGCGGCCGGGTGTCCATATTTTGTTTCTTTCGGAACAAAATCGGTGTGAATCGAAACCAATAGGCTATGCTGAAGCCTGAAACCGATTCCCACAGGAGAGCCGCCATGGGCGCATTGGCCGACAAGCCCGTCAGCGCATCGGAAGACCGCGGCGCGCTGGCACGCATGATCATGACCCTGCTCGATCACTGGAAGCTGGGCACCGAAGACCAGGCCGCGCTGCTCGGCATCGCCGCCAGCAACCGCGCGGCGCTGGCGCGCTACCGGCGCGGCGAGCCGATCGGCGGCAGCCGCGACCAGTACGAGCGGGTCGGGCATCTGCTGGGCATACACAAGAATCTCCGCCTGCTGTTTCCGCAGAACCGCGACCTCGCCTACCGCTGGATGAGCACCCGCAACCGCGCTTTCGACAATCTGACACCGGTCGAGGTGGTGAAGGAGTGGGGCTTCGCCGGTCTGCTGATGGTGCGCGCCTATCTCGACCGGGCACGCGGCCAGTGAGCGGTCCCGACGCCGGCCGCGCGCCGGGGCAGGGCGATCTGTTCGCGCGACTGACGCTGGCCGATGTGCGGCAGGACGTGTTCCGCAACATCGTGTCGCTGCGCAGTTCGCAGGATCTGTTCGACGACCTGACTGACGATCCGGCCGAATGGGCGCTGGCGCAGAAGGTGGAGGGCGACGCCAAGCCGCCGCCCTACCGCTCGCCCACGCCGGTCCTGCACCGCCCGTTCGAGGACGCTGCCTGGTTCAACGCCATCGCCTGGCCTTTCCAGCACTGGCAGGCCAGCCGCTTTTCCGACGGCCGCCACGGCGTGTGGTACGGCTCGGAATCGGTGGACACCACCGTGTACGAATCCGCCTGGCACTGGCGCATGGGCCTGCTGGCCGACGCCGGCTTCGAGCGCGAGTCGGTGGTGGCCGAGCGCAAGGTGTACATGGTGAGCTGCCACGCGGCGCTGCTGGATTTCCGGCCGCTGACCGCCGACTGGCCGGATCTGCTGCACCCGGCGGACTACCGCTTCCCGCAGTCGGTCGGCGCGCGCATCCACCGCGAGGGGCATCCCGGCCTGCTCATCCAGTCGGTACGCCGGCCGGCCGGTCAGAACTGTGCGGTGTTCAATCCGGCGGTGCTGGCCAACCCGCGCCATCACCTGCAGCTCGGCTACCGGCTCGACGGCGACACCGTGGTGGTCGAAAAGACGCCGGGCGTGGTGTGGTTCGGCATCGATGCCGGTGATTTCGGCAGCGGCGACTGAACCGGTGAATGCTCAGTGCCCGGCGGGCGCGTCCGGCATCGTGTCGGTCCGCCGCAGCAGTTCGAGCAGCGCCATGCCGGCGATCATGAAGGCGGCCGCCATCATCAGCGCGCCGCGGTAGCTGCCGGTGGCCGCCGCGATGTAGCCGGCCATCGCCGGTGCGGCGATCTGCGCCACGCCATAGCTCAAGGTCATGCGTGCCATGGCCTTGGCCGGCGCATCCGGGTAATGGCGCCCGGTCAGCGTCAGCGTGAGGCTCACGATGCCGACGAAGGTGCCGCCGAACAGTGCTGCGCCAAGCAGATTGAGCACCGGATCGCTGCTGACGACCGGCAGCACGATGGACACGGTCTGCAGCGCGTAGGCGATCAGCAGCGCCGGTATCTGGCCGGTGGCGCGCGCCACCCGGTCCCACAGGAAGCCGGACGGCGTTGCCGCGGCGCCGACCAGCACCCACACCCAGCCGCCGCGGCCGGCCAGCAGTGGCAGCTTTTCCAGAATGGCGACGATGAAGGTGGCGCTGATCACATAGCCGAAGCCGGCGCAGAAATAGGTGGCCATCAGCAGGCCGGTCCAGCGGGCCGCCGGCGGCGCAACCGTGCTGGCGGGCAGTGCGCTGCCGTCCGCCTGGGTGAGCACCGGCGGCGGCAGCCAGCGCCAGGCCGGCACGAACAGCGCCGCGCCAAGCAGGCCCAGCCCCAGCCACTGCTGGTCCCAGCGCAGCCACTCGACCATGATCGCCACTGCGAGGCCGGACACCGCTACGCCCAGCCCGAGGCCGATGAAGTGCAGGCCCAGTTCCGGCCGGTGACCGTTGCGGATCAGCCAGTTCAGCACCAGGCCGGAGGCGAGCAGCAGGCCGGCAGTGCTGGACACGCCGGACACGTAGCGCAGCACGCCCCACAGCACGGTGTCGTCGGTCAGGCCCATGGCGGCGGTGCTGATCACCGCGACCACCAGCCCGAAGCGGTAGAACAGGTACTTGAAACGCAGGTCGCTGACCGAGGCGGCGATCAGCGCGCCGGTCATGTAGCCGGCGTAGTTGATGGTCGCCAGCCAGCCGCCGGCCACGTGCGACAGCCCGGCCTGGCTGCGCATGATGGGCAGCAGCGGCGTGTAGGCGAAGCGGGCGAGGCCGACGGTCAGCACCAGCGCGCAGATGCCGGCCAGGATGACCCGGACGCGCGTTTCCCGGTATGGGTGGAGCAGGGCGGCGGTGGCGACGGACATGGCGGTGCGGCGGGAAGCGGATGCTCACCATGCTAGTGCGCAGCGACCGGCGAGTCTTTCGATACACTGACCAACGGTATCGATGAAGTGACAACGCTGCAGACAGATGCCGCGGACGGCCTCTGCGCCGACCGCGTGCGCGGGCTGTCAGGGAGGAGGGTGCGGTGTTCCGGCTGCAGGAATGGACGACGATAGAGGTGCCGGAATTCGACGCGCTGCCGGCCGACGTGGTGATGCGCGCGCAGAACCTCGCGCCGCGCGAAATCTTCCCGATGCACACCCACGGCTGGAACCAGCTCGTCTATGCCACCGACGGCACGCTGGTGGTGACCGTGGCCGACGCCTGGTACGTGATCACGCCGGAACAGGCGATCTGGGTGCCCACCGGCGTGCCGCACACCACCGGCGCGCTGCACGGCGCTGCCTTCCGCAATCTTTATGTGGCCGACGTACCCGGGCTGGACATGCCGGCCACCTGCACCGTGCTGTCGGTGTCGCCGCTGATGCGCGCCCTCATCATCGAACTGGAGGCGGCCGGCACGCGTGCCGAGAGCGCGGACTACACCGGCACGCTGAACGCCCTTATCCGCGCGCAGCTGCAGCGGCTCAGGGTGCAGGATTTCCATCTGCCCTGGCCGCGCAGCCCGCAGTTGCACCATCTGTGCGAAACCCTGCTGTCCGAACCGGCGGACAGCCGCAGCGCGGACGCGTGGGCGCAGTCGCTGGGCTGGTCCAGCCGTACGCTGCTGCGCCGCTTCGAAAGCGAGGTGGGTCTCACGCTGCGCGCCTGGCGCCACCGGCTGCGGGTATTTCTGGCGGTGGAATGGCTGTGCGCCGGGCGCAACGTGACCGACATCGCGCTCGATCTCGGCTACGCCTCCACCTCGGCGTTTTCCTACATGTTCCGGCTGGAAATGGGCTGCACGCCGTCGGAGTGGCGCCGGCGCTGAGCGTCGTTCACGGGTTCAGCCGCGCCGCCGGCGCGGGCCGTCGGTGGCGCTGCCGCAGCGGCGTCCGCCGGTGCCCTGTTCAGCTTCCAGATTCGCTTTCACCGTCTGCAGCAGCCCGCTCAGCGCCTGCTGCTGCGCGGCGTCCAGCCCGCGTACCGCGACTTCGGCCAGATGGGCGCTCTGCTGCTGCAGCGCGTCGAACACCGCCATTCCACGGACGGTCGCCGCGAGGCGCACGCTGCGACGGTCGGCACCATCGGCCTCGGCCGACAGGAAGCCACCGTCCTTCAACCGGGCGATCAGCCGTGCCAGCTGCGCCTTGTCGCGGCCGGAGGCGGCGACCAGATCGCTCAGCGTCGAACCCGGCTGACGGACGAAGAAGGACAGCGCCCGCAGTTCCATCTGCGTCGGCGCGTCCGGGTCGTCACGCAGCGCGGCGTGCCGCAGCGAGCGGTAGAGGTGCATGAGCGCATGCATGGTTTCGAGCACGGTGTCCGGCGCCCCGAGGTCTGGTTGGTTGACAGTGTCAACTTTATCCCGCATCTTTGTGGACAATATCAACTAAATGATCGAAGAGGCACATCATGACTGTTTTGCACGCATCGCGCGCGCCGCGCCGGGTCCGGCACGAGGTCGCGCTGCGCGAAGTCGAGGTGGTGGGCGTGGAGCGCACCAGCCCGAATCTGGCCCGCATCACCTTTGGCGGCGCCTCGCTGGCCGGCTTCGTGTCGCTGTCCTTCGACGACCACATCAAGTTCATTTTCGACACGCCTCAGGGCGAACGCGTGCGGCGCGACTACACGCCGCGCCGCCACGATGCACAGGCCGGCACGCTGGCGCTGGAATTCGCGCTGCACGAGGATGGTCCGGCGTCGGACTGGGCACGGCGCGCGCAGCCGGGTCAGCGGGCCACGATTGCCGGGCCGCGCGGTTCGCGCATCGTGCCGGTGGATTACGACTGGCATCTGCTGGCGGGTGACCTGTCGGCGTTGCCGGCGATCGCCCGCCGGCTGGAAGAACTGCCGGCCGGCACCCGTGCGGTGGTACGGCTGCTGGTGCCGGACCTGGCCGACCGCGTGGCCTTCGACAGCGACGCCGCGCTCGACGTGCGCTGGGTCGCCAGCGAGGACGCGCTGGTCGAGGCGTTGCGCTCACTGCCGGACTACGCCGGAGAAGCCTGCGCCTGGGCGGCTGGCGAGGCGGCGTTGATGGGGCGTGTGCGCGATGTGCTGGCCGGCGAGCGCGCACTGCCGAAAGAGGCACTGAGGGTGGCCGCCTACTGGCGCCGTGGTGTGGCCGATTTCCACGATCGGCTGACCGAATGAACGGCCCGTCGCAGATCTGAGCCTCCTTATAATGCGCAGCCGGAACGACGGCTGCGCACCCGGCTCACCGGGCTGCCGGCGGTTTATTGGCTTCCTTAATCCTTGGAAGCGCTCCGCAGGACACAATTCGATCGTGCGCAAATTTTCCGTCCTCACACCGCAGAGCCGCATCGCCGCGCTCGCCGGGCTGTTCATCATGGCCACCGGCAATCTCGAACTGTTCGAGCGGCTCGGTGAGGTCTATCCGCTGACCGGCGCGAACCTGCCTTTCCTGTCGTCGCTCACGCTGTTCTTCACGCTGGCCACCGTGCTCTTCCTGGTGCTGCTGACGCCGGGCCGTGCCGGGCGCTGGGTGCTGGCGACGCTGCTGGTCGTGGCGTCGCAGGCCGCCTACTTCATGGATCAGTACGCGGTGGTGATCGACACCGTGATGATCGAGAACATCGTCGCCACCCAGCGCGAGGAAGTGGCCGGCCTGTTCAGCTTCAGCCTGATCTGGCGCACCGTGCTGCTCGGTGTGCTGCCCGCCTGGTGGGTGCTGCGCCACTGGCCGCGCGCAAGCTCGATCTGGCGCGAACTGGGCGCGCGCGCGCTGCTGTTGCTGCTGCTGCTGATCGGCCTGGTCGCGGTGGCGGCACCCTTTACCTCGGGTTACGCCTCTTTCATCCGCGAGCACAAGACCACGCGAATGTACGCCAATCCCATCTTCTTCAGCTATTCGCTGGTGCGCTACATCGGCGAGCGCTTCGAGCAGCGCGACACCGGCGTGCTCGGCCAGGTGGCGGAGGACGCCCAGCACATCGGCCCGCAGCACCGGCCGGAACTGGTGGTGCTGGTGGTGGGCGAAACCGCGCGTGCCGACCGTTTTTCGCTCAACGGCTACGGCCGGCCGACCAATCCGCGGCTGGCGCAGGAAGACGTGGTGAGCCTGCGCAACGTGACCGCCTGCGGCACCTCCACCGCCGAGTCGGTGCCCTGCATGTTCTCGGTGCAGAAGCAGGCGCATTTCAACCGCGGCGAGGCGCTGCGCACCGAGAACGCGCTGGACGTGCTGTTCGAGAACGGCGTGCATGTGCTGTGGCGCGACAACAATTCCGATTCCAAGGGCGTCGCCACCCGGATGACCTACGAGGATTTCCGCTCGCCCAAGCGCAATCCGGTATGCGACGACGAGTGCCGCGACGTCGGCATGCTGGACGGGCTGGACCGCTACATCGAATCGCACAAGGGGCGTGACATGCTCATCGTGCTGCACCAGATGGGCAATCACGGGCCGGAGTACTACCGCCGCTACCCGAAGGAATTCGAGCGCTTCACGCCGGTGTGCCGCAGCAAGGAACTGCGCGACTGCTCGAAGCAGGAAATCGACAACGCCTACGACAACGCCGTCCTGTACACCGATCACTTCCTGGCCGAGGTGATCGGTCTGCTGAAGCAGTACGACGGCGAATACGAAACCGCCATGCTGTATGTGTCGGACCATGGCGAATCGCTGGGCGAGAACGGTCTCTATCTGCATTCGGCGCCCTATATGCTGGCGCCGCGCGAACAGACCCACATCCCTGCCATCGTGTGGCTGGGCCGCCATTTCGACTACACGATGGAGCAGCTCAGGCCGCACCGTGACACGCCGATGCGGCACGACGACCTGTTCTGCGTGCTCATGTCGGCGTTCGAGATACGCACCCGCATGTGCGACGGCCCCAGGAACATCCTGTACCACAACACCGAACTGAGCCCCAGCCCTGCAACCGGCGTGCCGCCGGCCCGCTGACCGGGGCTGTGCCGGCCGCGGCCGGCGGTGCATCATGACGCGGCGGCCGCCTGTCGAAACGGCGCCCGCTGCTTCGTCGACCGGACATGCCGGTGGCCGATCGGGCCGCCGGAAATCCGACCGACTCTGGAGGATGCGTCATGAACCCACCCCGCGACACCGCTGGCCTGGTCACGCTGTTGGTCGCCACCCGCAAGGGCGCCTGGCTCTACCATGCCGATGCCGCGCGCCGGACCTGGCAGGTCGATGGCCCGCATTTCCTCGGCCATGTCATCAGTCATCTGGTGCTCGACCCGCGCGACGGCCGCACGCTGCTGGCGGCGGCCAAGACCGGTCACCTCGGCCCCACGATATTCCGCTCCACCGACTTCGGCCGGAACTGGGCCGAAGCCATGCGGCCGCCGGCGTTCGCGAAGGCCGAAGGCGGCAGGGGGCGCAGCGTTGACCACACCTTCTGGCTCACGCCGGGGCATGCGAGCCAGCCGGGCGTGTGGTACGCCGGCACCAGCCCGCAGGGCCTGTTCCGCTCGGAAGACGGCGGCGTGAACTGGGCGCCGTGCTCTGCCATCAACGACGATCCGCAGTACCGCACGTGGATGGGCACCGCGCAGGACGGCACGCCGGACGGCCCCAAGCTGCACTCCATCGTGATCGACCCGCGCGACCCCTCGCATATGTATATGGCGATGTCCGGTGGCGGCGTGCATGAATCCTTCGACGCCGGCCGCAGCTTCGCGCCGCTGATCGACGGGCTGAAGGTGGTCGAGGGCTTCGACGTGAGCGACGCCACCTTTCACGACCCGCACTGCATCCGCCTCTGCCCGGCCAATCCGGACCGGCTCTACCAGCAGAACCACTGCGGCCTCTTCCGGCTGGACCGGCCCGCCACCCGCTGGCGTCACATCGGCGCCGGCATGCCGGCCGAGGTGGGCGATATCGGCTTTCCGATGGTGGTGCATCCGCGCGACCCGGACACCGCCTGGGTGTTTCCGATGGACGGCACTTCGGTGTGGCCGCGCACCAGCCCGGGCGGACGGCCCGCGGTATTCGTCACCCGCGACGGCGGCGAGCGCTGGCAGCGGCAGGACGCCGGCCTGCCGGCCGAACAGGCGTGGTGGACCGTGAAGCGGCAGGCGATGACCGCGGACAGCCAGCCTTCGGTCGGCCTCTATTTCGGCACCACCAGCGGCGAACTGTGGGCCAGTACCGACGAGGGCGCGCACTGGTGCTGCATCGCCCGCCACCTGCCCGATATCTACGCGGTCGAGGTGGCCGAGCGCGGCGCCCCATGAAGGTGCTCATTCCCGGCGCGCTGCGCAGCTACACCGACAGCGCGCAGGCCGAGGCCGACGGCACCACGCTGGCCGAGGTGGTGACCGCGCTCGACCGCCGGTATCCGGGCATTGCCTTCCGCATGGTCGACGAACAGGGGCGCATCCGCCGCCACATCCGCTTCTTCGTCGATGGCCAGCCGGTGCACGATCTCAGCCGGCCGGCCGACCCGCAGGGCGAACTGGTGATCGTGCAGGCGCTCAGCGGGGGCTGAGTCCGCGATCGGTCGAGCGGTCGATGAAGCCGGCAACGATGCGGGCTGCGCTATCGGCGTGGTGAAACAGCGTCATGTGCGAGCCGGGCAGGTGGGCCACCCGGAGATCGGGGCGCAGCGCGCGCATCGTGTCCAGATTGTGGGCGGGCACCACGCTGTCCTGTTCGGCTGCGAGGCAGAGCAGCGGCACCGGAAGCGCCGCCAGCAATGCGGCGGCGTCTTCCTGCATCACCGCGCGCACCCGTGCCGCCAGTTCGCGCGACGACACGCAGCGCCAGGTGTCGGCCTTGGCGCGGCGGAAAGGATCGGACGGCGCCCGGCCCAGCCACACCGGCAGCCGGCGCACGGTGCGCAGCGCGCCGATCACCGCCGCATTCGCGTACGGCGCCCACTTCGCCAGCTCCGGCCGCGGCATGCGCACGAAGCTGGTCGACAGCACCACGCCGCACACGCGCGACGGCGCCTGCGCGGCCAGCCGCAGCGCCAGTGGCCCGCCGAACGAACTGCCGAGCAGCCAGTAGCGCTCAAGATCGCTTACCCGTGCGCTGACATCGGCCAGCAACCTCGGGTAGCTCTGCACCCCGTCGCGCGGATAGCTGAGCACCCGCGGCCGGATGTGCGCCGGCAGCGCATCGACCAGCGGCCGCAGGAAGCGGTCGCTGCCGTCCAGTCCGGGCAGCAGTACCAGCGTATGGATGGGTGAGGGCGGGGTCATCCGCACAGCATGAGCGCTGCAGGCTGCAGACGCATCTCGCTCCGGTTGCAGCGGGATTGCCGCCGCCGGGGTGCGTTTACGCCGTGTTTACACCGGCGTCCGCGATTTATAGGCCGTCTTTGCACCGGCCTGTCTAGCCTTCGGTCCATGGATGTCCGCACGGTGCGGACGCCGCTGCTGACCGGGGACTCGTCGCCATGAATCCGCTCTATTCCGTCTGTGCCGCGCTGGCGGTCGCGCTGGCCCTCTATCTGGTTTACGCGCTGTGGCGCGCGGAGGATTTCTGATGACCACGCAGATGTGGATGCTGCTGGCCACCTTCGTGCTGGCGGTGTGGCTGATCGCGGTGCCGCTGGGGCGTGTGCTGGCCCTGCTGGTCGAGCGCGCGCCGCAGCCGCTGGCCGGCATCGAAGGTTGGCTGCTGCGCGCCTGCGGCGTATCCGGCGCCGAGCAGGGCTGGCGCGGCTATGCCGGCGCGCTGCTGCTGTTCAATCTGGCTGGTGCGCTGGCGCTGTACGTGCTGCAGCTGCTGCAGCCTCTGCTGCCGCTGAACCCGCAGCAGTTCGCGGCGCCAAGCTGGGATTCCGCGCTCAACACCGCGGTGAGTTTCGTCACCAATACCAATTGGCAGAGCTATGCCGGCGAAACCACGATGAGCCACCTGACCCAGATGCTGGGGCTGACGGTGCAGAACTTCCTGTCCGCAGCGACCGGCATCGCGGTGGCGTTTGCGCTGATGCGCGGCTTTGCCCGCAGCGCGGCGGCCGGCATCGGCAATTTCTGGGTCGATGTCGTGCGCATCACGCTGTGGCTGCTGCTGCCGCTGTCGGTGCTGCTGGCGCTGGCGTTCGCGGCACAGGGCGTGATCCAGAACCTGTCGTCCGACCTGACGGTCGCGCTGCTCGAACCGCTGCATACCGATGCCGGCGTGGTCGGCAGCCAGACGCTGGCCATGGGGCCGGTGGCGTCGCAGGAGGCGATCAAGATGCTGGGCACCAATGGCGGCGGCTTCATGAATGCCAATTCGGCCCACCCCTTCGAGAACCCGACGGCGTGGACCAATGTGCTGCAGATGCTGGCCATTTTCGCCATTCCGGCCGGGCTGTGCATGGCCTTCGGCCGGGTGGTGGGCGACCGTCGTCAGGGCTGGGCGCTGCTGGCGGCCATGACCGTGCTGTTCGTCGCCGCGGTGGCGGTGATCCTGACGCAGGAGCAGGCCGGCAATCCGCACTTCGCTGCGCTGGGCGTGGATCAGGCGGCGAGTGCGCTGCAGGCCGGCGGCAATATGGAAGGCAAGGAGGTGCGCTTCGGCATCGCCGCCAGCGCGCTGTTCGCCGCAGTCACCACCGCCGCGTCCTGTGGCGCGGTCAACGCGATGCACGCCTCGCTGATGCCGCTGTCCGGCGGTGTCGCGCTGTTGCTGATGCAGCTGGGCGAAGTGGTGTTCGGCGGCGTCGGCTCCGGTCTCTACGGCATGCTGCTGTTCGCGCTGCTGGCGGTGTTCGTGGCCGGCCTGATGACCGGCCGCACGCCGGAATACCTCGGCAAGAAGATATCGCCGGCGGAAATGAAGCCGGTGGTCATCGCGATACTTGTCACGCCGCTGCTGGTGCTGCTGGGCACCGCGATCGCGGTGGGCAGCGAAGCCGGCCGTGCGGGCCTGCTGAATGCCGGCGCCGCCGGTTTCACCGAGGTGCTGTACGCCTTCTCGTCGGCCGCCAACAACAACGGCAGCGCCTTTGCCGGCCTCTCTGCCAACACGCCCTTCTACAACTGCGCACTGGCGCTGGCGATGGCGCTCGGCCGCTTCGCGGTCATCGTGCCGGTGCTGGCTCTGGCCGGCACGCTGGCCGGCCGCATCCGGGCCACGCGCGCAGCCACCGACAGTGCGTCCGCCGCGCTGCCCACCCACGGCCCGATGTTCGTCGTGCTGCTGGTGCTCACCGTGCTGCTGGTCGGTGCGCTCACCTATCTGCCCGCGCTGGCGCTCGGCCCGCTGGTCGAACACATCAACCTGATCCGCTGAGGACGACCATGAACGCATTTCCGTCAACGTCGCGCCAGCCGGCCGCCCTGTTTGACCGTGCGCTGCTGCGCGGTGCCGTCCGCGACGCGGTGATCAAGCTCAATCCGGCCGCGCAGTGGCGCAATCCGGTCATGTTCACGGTGTGGCTGTGCGCTGCGCTGATCAGCGTCCTGTGGCTGCAGGCGCTGGCCGGGCAGGGCGAGGCGCCCGCTGGCTTCATCGGCGCCAATGCCGCCTGGCTGTGGTTCACCGTGCTGTTCGCCAACTTCGCCGAAGCGCTGGCTGAGGGGCGCAGCAAGGCGCAGGCGGCCAGCCTGCGCAGCCTGCAGAGCCGCGGCAATGCCAGGAAGCTGCGCGCCGGCGACGACACCGGCTGGGACAGCGTGGACCTCACCACGCTGCGGGTCGGTGACCGGGTCCGCGTGGAGGCGGGCGATCTCGTGCCCTGTGATGGCGAGGTGATCGAGGGGGCGGCCTCGGTGGACGAAAGCGCCATCACCGGCGAATCGGCCCCGGTCATCCGCGAAGCCGGGGGCGACTTTTCGTCGGTCACCGGCGGCACCCGCGTGCTGTCGGACTGCATCGTCGTGAGCTGCACCGTCAATCCGGGCGACAGTTTTCTCGATCGCATGATCGCCATGGTGGAAGGCGCCCGCCGGCGGCGTACGCCGAACGAGATCGCGCTTACGTTGCTGCTGGTGTCGCTCACGCTGGCCTTCCTGATGGCCACCGCCACGCTGCTGCCGTTCTCGCTGTTTGCGGTCGAGGCCGGCGGGCAGGGCAGTGCGGTCACGGTGACCGCGCTGGTGGCGCTGCTGGTGTGCCTGATCCCGACCACCATAGGCGGGCTGCTGTCGGCCATCGGCGTGGCCGGCATGAGCCGCATGCTGGCGGCCAACGTGATCGCCACCTCGGGCCGGGCGGTCGAGGCGGCGGGCGATGTGGACGTGCTGCTGCTCGACAAGACCGGCACCATCACGCTGGGCAACCGTCAGGCCGCCGCCTTCCTGCCGGCGCCCGGCGTGAGCGAGCGTGAACTGGCCGATGCCGCGCAGCTCGCTTCGCTGGCCGACGAAACGCCGGAAGGCCGCAGCATCGTGGTGCTGGCCAAGCAGCAGTTCGCGCTGCGCGAGCGCCAGCTGCTGTCGCACGACGCCACCTTCGTGCCCTTCACCGCGCAGACCCGCATGAGCGGCGTGAACTGGGCGGGCCGGCAGATCCGCAAGGGCGCGGCCGAGGCGGTGCGCCGGCATGTCGAGGCGCTGGGCGGCGGCTTCTCGCCCGAGCTGCAGCGCATTGTCGACGACGCTGCACGCCGCGGCAGCACGCCGCTGGTGGTGGCCGACGGCGCGCGGGTGCTGGGCGTGGTCGAACTGAAGGACATCGTCAAGGGCGGCATTCGCGAGCGCTTCGGCGAACTGCGCCGCATGGGCATACGTACCGTCATGATCACCGGCGACAACCGGCTCACCGCCGCCGCCATCGCGGCCGAGGCCGGTGTGGACGACGTGCTGGCCGAAGCGACGCCGGAAGCCAAGCTCGCGCTGATCCGCCGCTACCAGGCCGAAGGCCGCATGGTGGCGATGACTGGCGACGGCACCAACGACGCCCCGGCGCTGGCCCAGGCCGACGTCGCGGTGGCGATGAACAGCGGCACCCAGGCGGCGAAGGAGGCCGGCAACATGGTCGATCTCGACAGCAATCCGACCAAGCTGATCGAGGTGGTCGAGATCGGCAAGCAGATGCTGATGACACGCGGCGCCCTGACCACTTTCAGCCTGTCGAACGACGTGGCCAAGTACTTCGCCATCCTGCCCGCGGCCTTCGCCACGACCTATCCGCAGCTCGGGACGCTCAATGTGATGCAGCTCGCATCGGGTGAGTCGGCCATCCTGTCGGCGGTCATCTTCAACGCGCTCATCATCGTCGCGCTGATTCCGCTGGCGCTGCGCGGCGTGCGCTACCGGCCGCTCGGCGCGGCCGCGCTGCTGAGGCGCAATGGTCTCCTCTACGGTCTGGGCGGCCTGCTGCTGCCCTTCGCCGGCATCAAGCTGATCGACCTGGCGCTTGCTGCGCTGCATCTGGCCTGAAAAAAGCCCGAGAAAAGGAGCCCGCAATGAATGCACGTCTGTCCGTCTTCCTGAGCACGCTGCGCCCGGCGCTTTCGGTGCTTGTCCTGCTCACCCTGATCACCGGCCTCGCTTACCCGCTGGCCGTCACCGGACTGGCCCGGCTGCTGTGGCCGGAGGCCGCGGCCGGCTCGCTGGCGCCTGCCCAGCACGGTGCGGGCGCGTCGCTCCTGATCGGCCAGTCCTTTTCCGATCCCGGCCGCTTCTGGTCGCGGCCCTCGGTCACCGCCCCGGTGCCGTACAACGGCGTCGCTTCCGGCGGCAGCAATCTGGGTGCGAACGCGCCGGCGCTGCGCGAGGCGGTCGCGGCCCGCGTGGCGGCGCTGCGTACCGCCGATCCGGACAACGCCCTGCCGGTGCCGGTCGATCTGGTCACCGCGTCGGCCAGCGGGCTGGACCCGGACATCAGCCTGGCCGCGGCGCACTACCAGGCCGGCCGCATCGCCCGCGCCCGGGGCGTCGACCGGCGGTCGGTCGATGCGCTGATCGATGCCCACGCCCGGCTGCCCTGGCTGGGCTTCATCGGCGAACCGCGGGTGAACGTGGTGCTGCTGAACCGCGCGCTGGACGGTGTGCGCTGACATGGCCGGCCGCCCGCTCCCTGCCGTTCGCGCATGCGCGGCCAGGGTTAGACTGCCGGCATGAGCGAAGAGCCCCTCCGCCCCGACCCGGACGCGCTGCTGGCAGCGGCCCGGGCCGCTGACGCGCGCGCGGAGCGCGGCCGGCTCAAGATCTATTTCGGCGCCTCGGCCGGCGTCGGCAAAACCTGGGCCATGCTGGACGCGGCGCAGCGGCTGCGTGCCCGTAACGTCGATCTGGTGGTCGGCGTGGCGGAAACCCATGGCCGCAGCGAAACCGCGGCGCTGCTGCAGGGGCTGGAATGCCTGCCGCCGCGCACAGTGACGCTGCACGGTCGCTCGCTCCCCGAATTCGATCTCGATGCCGCGCTGGCGCGCCGGCCGGCGCTGCTGCTGGTGGACGAACTGGCGCACAGCAACGCGCCGGGCTCGCGTCATCCCAAGCGCTGGCAGGACATCGAGGAGCTGCTCGATGCCGGCATCGACGTGTGGACCACGGTGAACGTGCAGCACATCGAAAGCCTGAATGACGTGGTGGGCGGCATCACCGGCATACGGGTACGCGAGACGGTGCCGGACCACGTATTCGACGCGGCGTCCGAGGTGGAGCTGGTCGATCTGCCGACCGACGATCTGCTGCGCCGGCTGAGCGAGGGCAAGATCTATCTGCCCGAGCAGGCCGAGCGCGCGGTGCGCCACTTCTTCCGCAAGGGCAATCTGATGGCGCTGCGCGAACTGGCGTTGCGCCGGACCGCCGAGCGGGTCGAGGACGATGTGCGCAGCTACCGCCTCGAACACGTGGCGCAGGACAGGCGTGCGGTGTGGCAGGTGAGCGATGCGCTGCTGGCCTGCGTGGGACCGGATTCGGGTGCCGAGCGGCTGGTGCGCGCCGCGGCACGGCGCGCGGCCCAGGGCGGCGCGCCCTGGCATGCGGTCTATGTCGAAACACCGGCGCTGCAGCGTCTGCCTGAAGCGCGCCGCCGCGCGATACTGGCCACGCTCCGGCTGGCCGAATCGCTGGGCGCAGTGACCGCCACGCTGACCGCGGAGGACGCGGCCGACGCGGTGGTGGCGTATGCGCGCGAGCACAATCTGGGCACCGTGGTCACCGGCTACGCACTGCCCGACGCGGCGAGCGCGCTGTGGCGTCGTGTGCGCGGTCACCGCAGCTTCGGCGAACGCGTCGCGGTGCGGGCGCCGGAAATCGAATTCATGGTGATCGCCCGCCAGCCGGGCGCGGACACCGGCCCGCCGGTGCCCGACGAGGTGGGGGCGGACGACGCCGACCGACTGGCGCGCCGGGCCCGCGGCTATGTCTGGGCGCTGGCGTCCAGCGCCGCGGTCACCGTGGTGGCCACGCCGCTGCTGCGCTATTTCGACCTCGCCAACATTGTCATGCTCTTCCTGCTGGCAGTGGTCGCGGTCGCGGTGCGCCACGGCCGGCGCGCCGCGCTGGCGGCGGCAGTGCTCAACGTGCTGGCCTTTGATTTCTTCTTCGTATCGCCGCGCTTCACCTTTTCGGTCAGCGACGCGCAGTACCTGCTCACCTTCGCGGTCATGATGGCGGTCGGTCTGGTGATCGGCCAGCTCACCGCTTCGCTGCGCTACCAGGCACGGGTGGCCGGTTACCGCGAACAGCGCGCGCGTGGTCTGTTCGAAATGGCGCGCGACCTCGGCCGCGCGCTGACCCAGGAACAGGTGGCCGAGATCGGCGAACGCGCGGTGGCCCGTGCCTTCCGCTGCCAGACCGCGATGATGCTGGCGGATGGCGACGGACGGCTGGCGGCGGTGTCGCCGGACAACGATCGCTTCGTGCCGGACGCCGGGCTGGCGCAATGGGCCTTCGATCATGCCGAAGCGGCCGGGGCCGGCACCGGTACGCTGCCCGGCGCGCCGGTGCTCTACCTGCCGCTGCAGGCACCAATGCGCACCCGCGGCGTGATCGCGGTGAAGCCGTCCGGCCCGCGCCTGCTGATGATTCCGGAACAGCGGCAGCTGCTCGACACCTATGCTGCGCTGGTCGCGATCGCGATCGAGCGGGTGCATTTCGTCGCGGTGGCGCAGGACACGCTGCTGTCGATCGAATCCGAACGGCTGCGCAATTCGCTGCTGGCGGCGCTGTCGCATGACCTGCGCACGCCGCTGACCGCGCTGATCGGCCTGTCGGAAAACCTGTCGGCCGCGCTGGCGCGCGACGGCTCGCCGCGCGGCGCGGACGCGACCGCCATCGCCGACCAGGCCCGGCGCACCGCGCAGCTGGTGAACAATCTGCTCGACATGGCGCGGCTGCAGGCCGGGGCGGTGGCGCTGCGCCGCGACTGGCAGTCGCTGGAAGAGCTGGCCGGCAGCGCCATCCGTTCGCTCGGACCGGCCCTGGATCGCCACGTGGTCGAACTGCGGTTGCCGCCCGACCTGCCGCTCATTCATGGCGACGCCGTACTGCTGGAGCGGGTGCTGGTGAATCTGCTGGAGAACGCGGCCAAGTACACGCCGGAGGGCAGCCACCTGCGGGTCAGTGCCGCGCGCGACGGTGACCGGATCGCGATCGAGGTCAGTGACGACGGACCGGGCCTGCCACCGGGCGACCCGGAGCGGCTGTTCCGTACCTTCACCCGTGGCGAGGCGGAATCGAGCACGCCGGGCGTCGGCCTCGGGCTGGCCATCTGCCGCGCCATCGTGCGCGCCCACGGCGGCGATATCGAGGCAGACAGCCAGGCTGCGCCGGCGCACGGTGCGGTGTTCCGGTGGACGCTGCCGCACCGTGACATGCCGGCGGACGCGCCACCGCTTCCTGCGGCAGACTGTGCGCCATGAACCTGCCGCCGCCATCTGTTACCCGTGTGCTGGTCGTCGAAGACGATGCGGCGATACGCCGTTTCGTCCGGCAGGCGCTGGAGGATGCAGGCCACCAGGTGAGCGAGGCCGAAGGCCTGCGGCGCGGACTGATAGAGGCCGCCAGCCGCAAGCCGGATCTGCTGGTGCTGGATCTCGGTCTGCCGGATGGCGACGGCATCGACTTCATCCGTGACCTGAGGAGCTGGAGCGCACTGCCGGTCATCGTGCTGTCGGCGCGCGTCGGCGACGACGACAAGATCGCCGCCCTCGATGCCGGTGCTGACGACTATCTGGTGAAGCCATTTTCGGTCGGCGAACTGATGGCGCGGGTCCGTGCCGCGCTGCGTCGCCGAACCGCCGGCAGCAACGGCGTGTCCACCGTGGAGTTCGGCACGTGTTCGCTCGATCTGGCGACCCGCCGCCTGCTGCGGGCTGGCGAGCCGGTGCATCTGACGCCGGTGGAATACCGGCTGCTGGCGACGCTGGCTGCGCATCCGGGCCAGGTGCTCACCCAGCGCCAGCTGCTGCTGGAGGTGTGGGGGCCGAACAGCGTGGAGCACGCGCACTATCTGCGTATATATATGGGGCATCTGCGCCGCAAGCTGGAGTCCGACCCGGCCCGGCCGCAGCATCTGCTGACCGAAACAGGCATCGGCTACCGCTTCGTCACCGTGGCGGAATCGTGAGCGCCGGCGTCCATCCGGTCGAATGAAAGGAACGGACATGAATGGCGGACACCCGCATCGGGACGACGCACACGGCAAGGGCACCGCGGCCTCGCACGACGTTTTCATGCAATGGCTGGAAGGCGTGTCGCGGGTGAGCGACCCGTTCGGTGTCAGTGCCCCCATCCTGCATGCACAGATCGCGTGGATGGCGCATCCGGCCGAACTGGCCAGCCGCATGGCGCATCTGTCGTCCGATCTCGCACGTCTGCAGTGGCATACGCTGCAGAGAATGCTCGGCCTGCCTGACCCGGATCCGATTCCTCCGGCGGAGGGCGACAGCCGCTTCAGCGATCCGGCCTGGACTGAACTGCCCACCTTCGACCTGATGAAGGAGTGGTATCTCGCCTTCACCCGCCATACCCAGGACATGCTGTACGACACGCCGGGCATGTCGGACAAGGACCGCGAACGCGCGGCGTTCTGGTGGCGCAACTGGCTCAACGCGGTGGCACCAACCAACTGGCTGTTCACCAATCCGGTCGCGCTGCGCAAGGCGATGGAAACGCGCGGCGAAAGTCTGGTGCGCGGTTTCCGCAATTTTCTTGAGGACCTGAAGGCCGGCGAGGTGCGCATGACCGACCCGGACGACTTCAGGGTGGGCGAGAACCTGGCCACCACGCCCGGTGCGGTGGTGATGCGCAACCGCCTGCTGGAGGTGATTCACTACGCGCCGACCCGGCCCAGGGTGCATGCCGAGCCGGTGGTGATCGTGACGCCGTGGATCAACAAGTTCTACGTGCTCGACCTCACGCCGAAGAAAAGCATGATCCGCTACCTGCTGGATCAGGGGCTGGACGTGTTCATCACCAGCTGGAAGAACCCGGATGCCGACCTGCGTGACGTCACCTTCGACGACTACCTGCTCGAAGGCGTGCATGCCGCGGTCGAGACCGCCCGCGCGCTGACCGGTGCGGACAAGGTGCATGCGGCTGGCTACTGCATCGGCGGCACCGCGCTGGCGATGTACATGGCCTGGGCCAACCGGCGCTTTGCGGCGGATGCGGTGCCGGTGCGCGACTGGACGCTGTTTACCACGCTGGTCGATTTCCGTTCGCCCGGCGAAATCGAGGTGTTCATCGACGAGGCGAGCGTGCAGTCGCTGTGCGAGGCGATGGCGCGCAAGGGGTGTCTCGAGGGCAAGGAAATGGCGACGTCCTTCCGCCTGCTGCGCGCCAACAGCCTGATCTGGCACTACGTGGTGAATGGCTGGCTGTACGGCGAAACGCCGCCGCCGTTCGACGTGCTGTACTGGAACATGGATTCGACCCGCATGCCGCAGGCCATGCACGGCTGGTATCTGCGCGAGCTCTATCTGCACAACAGGCTGGTGCAGCCGGACGCGCTGACCGTCGCCGGCGAGCCGCTCGATCTGCGGCGCATCGTGCAGCCGCTGTATGCGGTGGCGGCCGAGGACGATCACATCGCGCCCTGGCGCGAAACCTTTCGCATCCACCGCCATGTGTCCGGTGAGCGCCGCTTCGTGCTGAGCAGTTCGGGTCACATCCTGGGCATCGTCAATCCGCCGGTTGATCCGCCCAAGCGCAGCTTCCGCGCAGCGCCGGTGGAGGCGGGCGACCAGGCCGCGCACTGGCATGCTGCGAACGCGGCCACGCCCGGCAGCTGGTGGAGCGACTGGATGGACTGGCTCAAGCCGCGTGCCGGCAGCCTGGTGAAGGCGCGCCCGGCGGCGACCGCGGACTTTCCGGAACTGGCGCCGGCGCCGGGTTCCTACGTGCTTGAACGCTGAACGAGACTGACATGACGGAACGTACGGGCGGGGCGGGCGACATCCGCTTCATCGCCGCGACCCCGGTGCTGGCGTCGCTGGACATCGGCCGCACGGTCGCCTTCTACGTCGAGCGGCTGGGCGCGGTGGCGGTGCACGTCGAGCAGGGGGTGTATGGCATCGTTGCGCTGGGCGACATCCACCTGCATTTCTGGGCCTGCGATGACCGGCGGATTGCCGAAGCCACCGGCTGCCGGGTGGCAGTCGGGGGCATCGACACGCTGTACCTGCGCTGTCAGGCGGCGGGCATCGTCCATCCGAATGCGCCGCTGCACGACACCGCCTGGGGCAGCCGCGAATTCGCGGTGCTCGATGGCGACGGCAATCTGATCACCTTTCATCAGGCCATGCCGGCCGCTTCGCGCTGATCCGGTCAGCCGCCGCTGCGCACTGTTGGCAGCGACAGCGTGCCGTGGGCGCTGAAGCGTTGCGCGCCGAGCGGGCCACCGCCGAGCTTGCCGCGCAGGCTGTAGGGCAGGCGCTCGAGGTCGGCACCGTCCAGTTCCAGCAGCTGGCGGACCGCCGACAGCGGCGACACGCTGATCGGCAGGCTGATCACCGCTTCGCCGAAGGGTGGCACGCTGCCGCGCACATCGCTCACGCCGCTGGCGAAGTCCCGGTCCTTCAGGTCGATCTGCAGTGCGAGGCCGTCGTAGTCGAGTGCGAAGTCGTTCGGGTTCTGCACCCGCAGCTTCAGCAGAAAGCGCATTTCCAGCCCTTCGCCGGGCAGCGGTTCCAGCCCGGCCACCCGCACCTGCACCGGATCGCTCCGCTGCAGGCCGGCGCAGCCGGCCAACAGCAGGGGCGCGCCGGCAAGCAGCCGGATCAGACGGCGACGTGTGAGGGGGGCGGGCGTCATCGCGCAGCGACGGGCAGGGTCGCGGCTCAGCCGTTTGCGCCCGGTTCGGCCACGTAGATCTCTACGCGGCGGTTCTGTGCCCGGCCGCTTTCGTTGGCATTGCTGGCCACCGGTTCGTGCGCGCCGCGGCCATCGATCGCGACGCGATTCGCCGCGACGCCGCGATTCACCAGATAGGCCCGGGTGCTGGCGGCGCGATTGACCGACAGCGGATCGTTCACCGCGTCGCTGCCGGTGTTGTCGGTGTGGCCGACGATGCGCACCGAAGTGGCCGGGTTGGCGTTCAGCGTCTGTGCGAAGCGGTCGAGCACCGGACGCAGTTCGGGCCGGATGTCGGCGCGACCCACGTCGAAGGACACGTCGCTCGGAATGTCCAGCTTGAGCTGGTTGTCGGCCGTCTTCACGACGCCGACGCCGGTGCCGGCGGTGGCCTGTTCCATCGCACGCTTCTGTTCTTCCATGCGCTGCGACCAGATGTAGGTGCCGATGCCGCCGACCGCGGCGCCGAGCAGAGCGCCGCCACGGGTGGCGCCGCCGCTCTTGCCGACCGCGCTGCCCAGTGCGGCGCCGGCCACCGCGCCGGCGCCGGTACCGATGGCGGTGCGCTGCTGTGTTTCGCTCATATTGGCGCAGCCGGTGGCGACGAAGGCTGCGACGGTCAGGGTGACGAAGGTTCTTTTCATGATGCGGATCTCCATGCGACCGGTGTAAGGCGATGAGTCCAGTGTCGTCGATGCGCGTCCGTCGTCCTGTCGGCGTGCGCGCAGGGGCGCTGTGAGCATCCGCCGACAAGGTGCGCGGGGCTGCGCTCTGCGATACTGTATGGCCATACAGTCCATGAACGAAAGCAGCGTGCCGTGCCCACTCCAGCCGATCAGCCTGACTACCTGTCCACCCTGAACGACGCGCAGCGCGCGGCCGTGCTGGCCGGCGCCGCGCCCGGTGACAGCGACGGCCCGCTGCTGGTGATCGCTGGTGCCGGCACCGGCAAGACCAGCACGCTGGCGCACCGGGTGGCGCATCTGCTGATGCAGGGCGTGGCGCCGGACGCGCTGCTGCTGCTGACCTTTTCACGCCGTGCGGCCGAAGAGATGACGCGCCGGGTGCAGCGCATCGTCGCCGCGGCCTCCCCGCGTCTGGCGCCGATCGCCGCCGCCGGCATACCGTGGTCCGGCACCTTCCACGGTGTCGGTGCGCGCCTGCTGCGCGACTACGCCGGCAGCATCGGTCTGGATCCGGCCTTCACCATCCACGACCGCGAGGATTCGGCCGACCTGCTGAATCTGGTGCGGCACGAACAGGGCCTGTCGACGAAGGCGAAGCGCTTTCCGCTGAAGGGCACCTGCCTCTCCATCTACTCGGCGGTGGTGAATACCTGCAGCCCGCTGGACGAAGTGCTGCGCACCACCTTTCCTTGGTGCGCCGAATGGGAAGCCGAGCTGAAGGCGCTGTTCCGCGGCTATGTCGAGGCCAAGCAGGCGCAGCAGGTGCTCGATTACGACGATCTGCTGCTGTACTGGTCGCAGATGGTGAGCGAGCCGCTGATCGCCGGCGAACTGTCGGCCCGCTTCCGTCACGTGCTGGTCGACGAGTACCAGGACACCAACCGTCTGCAGGCGTCCATCCTGCGGGCGATCAAGCCGGACGGTCGCGGACTGACCGTGGTCGGCGACGACGCGCAATCGATCTACAGCTTCCGCGGCGCCACCGTGCGCAACATTCTCGACTTTCCGATGCAGTTCGACCCACCGGCGCGACGCATCACGCTGGAACAGAACTACCGCTCCATTCCGCCGCTGCTCGAAGCCGCCAACGCGGTGATCGCGGAAGCGGGCGAGGGCTTCGACAAGCGGCTGTGGAGTGCCCGCACCGGTGGCCAGAAGCCGCTGCTGGTGAGCGTGCGCGACGAAGCCGATCAGGCGGCCTTCGTGGTCGAACAGGTGCTCGAGCGCCGCGAGTCCGGGCTCAAGCTGAAAAGCCAGGCGGTGCTGTTCCGCACCGCCAGCCACAGCATCCGGCTGGAAGTGGAACTGACCCGGCGGAACATTCCGTTCGTGAAGTACGGTGGCCTGAAATTCCTGGAGGCGGCGCACGTGAAGGATGTGCTGTCGCTGTTGCGCTGGGCGCAGAACCTGCGCGACCGCGTGTCCGGCTTCCGTGCCATCCAGCTGCTGGCCGGCATCGGCCCGAAAGGTGCGGCGCGCATTCTCGACAACCTTGATGCGGCGCCACCGGGTGTGGCACTGCTGGCCGAGCAGCCGGTGGCCGAAGGCGTGCGCACCGCCTGGGTGGCGTTCGCGTCGTTGATCGAGGCCGCGGGTGCTTCGAACGGGGCCTGGCCGGGCAGCGGTGAAGCGCTGATGCAGTGGTACGAAACGCAGATGGACAGGCTGTACGAGGACGCGCTGGTGCGTGCGGCCGACGTGCGCCAGCTCGCGCTGCTGGCCGCCACCTATCCGAGCCGCGAGCGCTTCCTCAGCGAACTGACGCTGGACCCGCCGGAAGTGACCAGCGATGCGCCGGGCAAGCCGCTGCTCGATGAGGACTATCTCATCCTGTCCACCATTCACTCGGCCAAGGGGCGCGAGTGGCCCGCGGTGTCGGTGCTCAACGTGGTCGACGGCGGCATACCGTCGGAAATGTCGACCGGCAGTCAGGCAGAGATCGACGAGGAACGACGGCTGCTCTATGTCGCGATGACCCGTGCCAAGGACCAGCTCGAACTGCTGGTGCCGCAGCGTTTCCATCTCACCGCGCAGTCGCCGGTCGGTGACCGCCACGTCTACGCCGGTCGCACGCGCTTCATTCCCAACCGTCTGCTCGTGCAGTTCGAGCAGCGCAGCTGGCCGCGTGTCGATGCCGACGACGTGAAGCCGATGTCGGTTGCCGACGCACGTATCGACATCGCTGCGCGCATGCGTGCGATGTGGGGTTAGCGGTCGCACGCGGTGCGCTGCAGCACACACTGCATCTAGTAGCCGACAGGCCTGTCACACACTACGGGTGAGGTTTCGCTGCATCGTTGTGTGCGTCTCCGCAACACCGCGTCCGATCTGTCCGGACAGCCTCCTTCTTCGCGCGGATTTTTTTGTGTGCCCCGCAAAGCCTTTGCCTGAAAGGCTTTGCGGGGCGCGCATAAAAACGCGTGTGGAAATTTTCATTCGCGACGAATGATGCGAAGCGCGCGCGGACGCGAAATAAATCTGGACTTTTGTGTGGTTTGTTGCTTTAACGGCTCATGGTTGTGCAATACTTTCGGCCCATGAATCAGTCCGTTGCGACGCCCTCTTCAAGCCGCACATCTGCAGCCGGTTTTCACGGCGCCTCGGAAATTCTTTCCCCTGAAAAAACGCTCCCGCATCGCCTGCTGCGCGCCCGCGCATCCGACATGGCGACGGTCGATACGCGTTCAGGCATCACCCTTGTCGACTTTCTCGCATCGCCTGCGGCCCTTTCCCGCGCGGCGATGTGTCTGCCTTTCCCGCACCCGCGCGCTCGATCGACGCTGCATGCGTCCTGTGGTCGACGTGTGTTCCTCAGAGACGGATGTCACGGCGTGGCGCGGGTGAGTCTTCATTAGTTCGGTTGTGAGTCGTAACCATCCACCGATGGTTCACGCGTATGGATCCGGCATCCGGGCAGCGAGCGTTGCCCGTGTGCCGTTCGGGTCGTTGACCCGGAGGCGTGAGTGGCTGCAGGTCAGGCCCTCGCGTCGTGAGGTGTTCCTGACCGGGCGCACGTCGTGCGTCGTCTCGAACAGACCTTCCGCCACCGGAGGGGCTGAGGTGCTGTCCAATCCTGTTATCCGTGAGGAGAGAAGTCATGGCTGAAGCTGAAGCGAAGAAGGGGGCGAAGAAGGCGAGTGCCCCGGCAAAACCTGCTGCAAAGAAAGCTGACGTGAAGAAGGCTGCACCGGCCAAGGCCGCTGCTGCCAAGCCGGCGGCGAAGAAGGCTGCTGCGCCGGCGAAGGCTGCTGCGAAGCCGGCGGCGAAGAAGGCTGCACCGGCGAAGGTTGCTGCGAAGCCGGCGGCGAAGAAGGCTGCACCGGCAAAGGCTGCTGCGAAGCCGGTGGCGAAGAAGGCTGCACCGGCGAAGGCTGCTGCGAAGCCGGCGGCGAAGAAGGCTGCACCGGCGAAGGCCGCTGCCAAGCCGGCGGCAAAGAAGGCTGCGCCGGCGAAGGCCGCTGCCAAGCCGGCTGCGAAGCCTGCCGCGAAGAAGGCCGCTCCGGCGAAGGCCGCTGCCGCCAAGCCGGCGGCGAAGAAGGCTGCACCGGCGAAGGCTGCTGCCAAGCCGGCTGCAAAGCCTGCCGCGAAGAAGGCCGCTCCGGCGAAGGCCGCTGCCGCCAAGCCGGCCGCGAAACCTGCCGCGAAGAAGGCTGCACCGGCGAAAGCTGCACCGGCGAAGGCCGCTGCCAAGCCGGCTGCGAAGCCCGCAGCGAAGAAGGCTGCGCCGGCCAAGGCTGCTGCCAAGAAGGTCGCTGCACCTGCTGCAACCAAGGCTGTCGCGAAGGCGGCGGAAGCTGCTGCACCGGCTGCGACCAAGGCTGCCGAAGCACCGGCCGCACCGGCTGCTGCCACGCCGTCGACCGCCGCTACGCCGGGCATCAAGTCGTCGCTGAATCCGGCTGCTGCATGGCCGTTCCCGACCGGCTCGCGCCCGTCCTGATCGCGCACTCCGCGTCATCGAAAGCGGCATGGGGCCCGTTGTTCCCATGCCGCTTTTTTTACGCCTGGCTCGTTCTTAGCGACCTCATGACGACGCTCTGTTACGAAGCTTTACTTGACCTGTTCCTTGCAAATCAGGAAGATGCGCGCGTCGTTGCTTGATCGCCCCTCCGGCCGACGCTGCTGAACGCGTCGCCACCTGAAGTCCTCGCATGATCCGGATGACCGAGCGTTGTCCTGATGTTCAATCCGTTCCAGTCGCCACGCGGCGATCTGCGAACACCGCGATTCAAGCTTTTTCCGTACGTCTCGCCACGGTTGCGAGGCACGGCAACAACCCGTAGCACGGGTTCCTCAGGCGTAACTTCACGTCGCTCACGCGGCGGGATGGAGCGCGCGAAAGGAGTGCTGAATGAACAAGTTCCTGTCCGTCCTGAAGGGCGCCGCGGCCGTCGTGCTGCATTTTGCGCACGGTGGTCTGCTCGCTGTCGGCCTCATGGTCAGCGCCTTCGTGGTGTTGCGTGTGGCCGAAGCCGGCCTGACGCCGCGCATGCTGCCCTCGCTGCCGGAGTTCTCTCTGCTGGGTGCGGTCAGCACGCCAGCAGCCGACGGCGCCGACGAAGTGCAACCGGTGTCCGCTTCAACGGCCACGACGCTGAGTTCGCTGCAGAAGAACGTGGCCGATCACGTGTCGCGCCGCCATCGCGTGGCCAAAGTCGCGGTCGAGCAGTACGTCACCGACATCTATGCAGCGGCCAATCGCTACAAGATCGATCCGCTGCTGATGGTCGCGCTGATTTCGGTCGAGTCCGCCTTCAACCCGACCGCCGAGAGTGCCTGGGGCGCGCAGGGTCTGACCCAGGTCATTCCGAAATACCATCCGGAAAAGCTGGCGCAGTTCGGCCCTGAAGCGACGCTGCTGGATCCCACGACCAGCATTTTCGTCGGCGCCCAGGTGCTGCGCGAATACATCCGCGCCACCGGTTCGGTCGAAGGCGGTCTGCAGCGCTATGTCGGCTCGATCGAGGATCCGGACCAGATCTATTCCAACAAGGTGATGGCCGAATACCGTCGCCTCGCCGCGGTGTTCGGACCGCGCACCCAGACCGCTTCCGTCGCGTTCTGAAGGCCTTCCGGCGCCTGGCCGGATGCGGAACTCGCGTGTCCGACGGTTAACCACAGCCCGTTCGACGCGCCAAACGGCTAAAATCTCCGGTTTTCGCACTGCATCATGCCTCGCCCATCAGGCGCGGCATCGGGTGCAGGGTGATGCCACTCGACCGGAGGAGTTGCTGTTCATATGGACGAGCACTTTCGCAACGCTGCACTCGATTACCACCGCAAGCCCACCCCGGGCAAGATTTCCGTCGTTCCCACCAAGGCCCTGACCAACCAGCAGGACCTCTCCCTGGCCTACTCGCCCGGCGTTGCCGCCGCGTGCGAGGAAATCGTGGCCGATCCGCTCCAGGTCAGCCAGATGACCGCCCGCGGCAACCTGATCGGTGTCGTCACCAACGGCACCGCGGTGCTCGGCCTTGGTCCGATCGGACCGCTGGCCGCCAAGCCGGTCATGGAAGGCAAGGGCGTGCTGTTCAAGAAGTTCGCGAACATCGATGTGTTCGACATCGAACTGGACGAGCGCGACCCGGACAAGCTGGTCGACATCATCGCGGCGATGGAGCCCACCTTCGGTGGCATCAACCTCGAGGACATCAAGGCGCCCGAGTGTTTCTACATCGAGCGCAAGCTGCGCGAGCGGATGAAGATTCCGGTCTTCCACGACGACCAGCACGGCACCGCCATCGTGGTCGGTGCCGCGGTGCTCAATGGTCTGAAGGCGGTCGGCAAGGACATCAAGCAGGTGAAGCTGGTCACGTCGGGTGCCGGTGCCGCTGCGCTCGCCTGTCTGGATCTGCTGGTGCTGCTCGGCATGCCGATCGAGAACATCTGGGTGACCGACATCAAGGGCGTGGTGTACCAGGGCCGGGTCGAGGAGATGGATCCGCTCAAGGCGCGCTACGCCAAGGTCACGGATGCCCGCAAGCTGGCTGACGTGATCGGCGATGCCGACGTGTTCCTCGGCCTGTCGGCCGGCGGCGTGCTGAAGCAGGACATGGTGAAGCAGATGGCGCCGCGTCCGCTCATTCTGGCGCTGGCCAACCCGAATCCGGAAATCATGCCGGACGAGGTGAAGGCGGTGCGCGACGACGCGGTGATCGCGACCGGCCGTTCGGACTATCCGAACCAGGTCAACAACGTGCTGTGCTTCCCCTTCATCTTCCGCGGTGCGCTCGATGTTGGCGCGACCACGATCACTGAAGAGATGAAGCTCGCGTCGGTGCGTGCCATCGCCGAACTGGCCCAGGTCGAACAGAGCGAAATCGTGCGCGCCGCCTATGGCGAGCAGCCGATGTCCTTCGGCCCGGAGTATCTGATTCCCAAACCCTTCGATCCGCGCCTGATCACCAAGATCGCGCCGGCGGTGGCGAAGGCGGCCATGGATTCGGGTGTCGCCACGCGTCCGATCGAGGACTTCGAGGCCTACCACCAGCAGCTGAACAATCTGGTCTGGATTTCCGGTCTGGTGATGAAGCCGGTGTTCGCCGAAGCCAAGCGCAATCCGAAGCGCATCATCTATGCCGAAGGCGAGGATGAGCGCGTGCTGAGCGCGGTGCGCAACGTGGTCGACGAAGGTCTGGCCCGTCCGATACTGGTCGGCCGCCGCGAAGTGGTGCTGGGCCGCATTGAGAAGCTGGGCCTGCGCCTGCGCCAGGACATCGATTTCGAACTGGTGACGCCGGAGAACGATCCGCGCTACAAGGAGCTGTGGACCACCTACCACGCACTGACCGAGCGCAAGGGCATTTCGGTCGACTACGCGAAGATGGAAGCGCGCCGCCGCACCACGCTGATCGGTGCGCTGCTGGTGCGTCTGGGCTACGCCGACGGCCTGATCTGCGGCACCTTCGGCAACTTTGCGCGCCACCTGCATTTCGTGCGCAACGTGCTCGGCCTGAAGGACGGTCTCAGCAATTTCTACGCGATGAATCTGCTGAACCTGCCGGGTCGTACCGTCATGCTGTGCGATACCTACGTCAATTACGACCCGACCGCGGAACAGCTGGTCGAAATGACCGTGCTGGCCGCCGAGGAAGCACGCCGTTTCGGCATCCAGCCGAAGATCGCGCTGCTGTCGCACTCCAATTTCGGCTCCGAGAACACCGCCACCGCGGAAAAGATGCGGCGTGCGCTGGGCATGCTGCACGCCGGGCACCCGGATCTCGAGGTCGAAGGCGAAATGCACGGCGATGCGGCGCTGGATACCGACATCCGCAACCGCATCTTCCCGAACTCGCGTCTGAAGGATGAAGCCAATCTGCTCATCTTTCCGACGCTGGATGCGGCCAACATTTCCTACAATCTGCTGAAAACCGCCGCGGGCGAGGGCATGACCATCGGCCCCATCCTGCTCGGCGCGAAACAGCCGGTGCACATCCTGACGCCGACGGCGACGGTGAGGCGCATCGTGAACATGACCGCACTGACCGTGGTCGAGGCCAGCCACAACCGCTGACCCCGGGCACCGCAGTGCGCTTCCGGGCAGCCATTTGGCTGCCCGCACAGGGGAGGGCGCGGCGTGCAGCGAGGCAGGACAGCGCTGGTGTTGTCGGGGGGCGGCGCGCGCGCCGCCTATCAGGTCGGCGTGCTGGCCGCGGTGCGCGAACTGCTGCCTGACCCGCGCATCAATCCCTTTCCCATCCTGTGCGGCACCTCGGCCGGTGCGATCAACGCGGCCGCGCTGGGCGTCTACAGCGAGGACTTCGGCGACGCGGTCGATAACCTGCTGCACATCTGGCGCAATTTCGAGGCCGGCCAGGTGTATCGCGCCGATCCCTGGGGCATCGGCAAGACCGGCGCCCGCTGGCTGATGGCGCTGATGCTGGGCTGGGCGGTTGAGCGCTATCCGAAATCACTGCTCGACAACACGCCGCTGCGCGAACTGCTGTCTGACAAGCTCGACTTCTCACGCATAGACCGCGCGATACGGCGCGGTGCGCTGTACGCACTGTCGATCACCGCTTCCGGCTACACCTCTGGCGACAGCGTGGCTTTCTTCGAGGGCGGGGAGGGGATGGAGCCGTGGAAGCGCATGCAGCGTGCCTCCACACGTACCCCGCTCAAGGTCGAACACCTGCTGGCCAGCAGCGCGCTGCCCTTCATCTTTCCGGCGGTCAAGCTCAACCGCGAGTACTTCGGCGACGGTTCGATGCGCCAGCTTGCACCGATGAGTCCGGCGGTGCATCTGGGCGCCGAGCGCATTTTCATCGTCGGCGTGGGGCGCATGAGCGAACACGACACCCGCCGCCGCGGCGATGGTTACCCCTCGCTGGCCCAGGTGGCCGGCCACGCGCTGGCCAGCATCTTCCTCGACCAGCTCATGATCGACATCGAGCAGCTGCAGCGGGTGAACGACATTCTGGGACGGGTGCCGCCGCAGGTGATGGAACAGATGGGTCTGCCGCTGCGGCCGATCGAAACCCTGGTCATCGCGCCGTCGGAACGGCTGGACGATATCGCTGCCCGGCATGTCGATGCATTGCCTATCGGGGTGCGTACGCTGCTGGGCGGCATCGGCGGTACCCGGCGTGCGGGCGGCGGACTGGCCAGTTACCTGCTGTTCGAGAAGCCTTTCACCCGGGCGCTGATCGACCTCGGTTATCGCGACACCATGGCGCGTGCCGACGATGTGTGTGCCTTCCTGGGCGTGGAAAGTGGACCGGTGGCGACTGCGTCACGATCGTGAACCCAGGCTAAGAATGCTTTCCAGGCTCTTATTTTCGTTTGATAAATTGATGTCAGAAGGTAAACTCCGACCTCGATCTATACGCCAGCAGGGGTCAAACGCATGTTCCTGAAGGTCCTGATGGTCAGCTGCACAGCGCTGGCGCTCGGCCTCACCGTCGCCCCGACGGTCGAAGCCGCCACTGCCAAGACCACCGCCTCCCAGACCAAGGCCGGCAAGAAAACCGCCAAGGTCGCCAAGAAGAACACCTCCCAGGCCCGCGTTCAGCAGGCCAGCATCAAGAAAACCTCCCGCAAGTCCGTCGCCGCAGTCGCCGCTCCGCGTGAAATCTCGGTCAGCGACATCGACGCGCTCGGCCTGCCCAACGTCAAATCCACCGCGGTGCTGGTGCAGGACCAGAGCTCGGGCGAAGTGCTGTTCGAGCGCAATTCCGACGCCGTGGTGCCGATCGCCTCGATCACCAAGCTGATGACCGCCATGGTGTCGCTGGACAGCAAGCCCGCGCTGGACGAAGTGCTGGACGTGAGCGATGAGGATGTCGACCAGCTCAAGGGCACCCGTTCGCGCCTGTCGGTCGGCACCCGCCTCACCCGCGAGGAAATGCTGCACCTGGCGCTGATGTCGTCGGAAAACCGCGCCGCCTCGGCGCTGTCGCGTCATTACCCGGGCGGCCGTCCGGCCTTCCTCGCCGCGATGAACCGCAAGGCGCAGGATCTGGGCCTGATCGATACCCGTTTCTTCGACAGCACCGGTCTGAATCCGCACAACGTGTCGTCGGCACGCGATCTGGCCAAGATGGTCGCCGCTTCGTCACGCTACCCGTTGATCCGCGAGTTCTCGACCACCCGCGACGGCTTCTTCGCGGTGAATGGCCGCATGATGCGTTTCAACAACACCAATGCGCTGGTGTCCAGTTCGGAGTGGGAAATCGGTCTGCAGAAGACCGGTTTCACGAACGAGGCGGGCAAATGCCTGGTGATGCAGGCCTGGATGAACCAGAAGCCGGTGGTCATCGTGCTGCTGGATTCCTGGGGCAAGCTCACCCGCATCGGCGACGCCAACCGCATCCGCCGCTGGGTCGAACAGCTCGCCCAGCACGGCCCCCGTCAGGGCTGACATCGTGTCCGGGGTCGCGCCGGGCAGTCGGGGAGAAGTCGGACTTTTCGTCACCTGCCTGGTCGACCTGATGCGGCCGTCGATCGCGTTCGCCGCGATCCGGCTGCTTGAATCCGCCGGCTACACCGTGGTGGTGCCGGACAGCCAGACCTGCTGCGGCCAGCCCGGCTACAACTCGGGCGACAGCGAGGCGGCGCGCGCGCTGGCGCGCAAGCTGATCGCCGAATTCGAGTCCTTTCCTCATGTGGTGGCACCGTCCGGCTCCTGCGCCGGCACGGTGAAAGTGCATTACGCCGACCTGTTCGCCGATGAGCCGGCGTGGCGCGCCCGGGCCGAGGCACTGGCCGCGAAAACCTTCGAACTGACCCAGTTCCTGACCGATGTGGCCGGCGTGAGCACGGTGTCCGGTACCTTCAGTGGCTCGGTCACCTATCACGACTGCTGTTCCGGCCTGCGCGAACTGGGCGTGAAGGCGCAGCCGCGCGCGCTGCTGGACAGCATGCCCGGCGTGCGCCGGATCGAGATGCGCGACTGCGAGGAGTGCTGCGGCTTCGGTGGCCTGTTCTCGGTCAAGTACCCGGACATTTCCGGCGCCATCGTGCAGCGCAAGTGCGAATCCATACGCGGCTCCGGTGCCTATGCGGTGGCGCTGGGCGACCTCGGCTGCATGATGAATATCGAAGGCCGGCTGCGGCGCAGCGGCGACGAACTGACCGAGGTGATCCACATCGCCGAGTTGCTGGCCGGGCCGGACGGCGAGGGCGGCTGACATGGACATCCGCTCCATGCATTTCGTCGAACGGGTGCGTGAGCGCCTGGACGACGACGAACTGCAGCGCAACCTGAAGCGTACCCGTGGCCGCAATGCCGCCTCGCGCGCGGCGGCGGTCGCCGCCTTTTCCGATTTCGACGCGGTGCGCCAGCGCGCCACCGAAATACGCCGCAGCGTGCTGCGCGATCTCGACGTGTGGCTGGAGCGCTTCGAAGCGAAAGCGACCGAGCGCGGCGCCACCGTGCTGTGGGCGCGCGACGGCGAGCACGCCTGCGAGCTGATCGCGGATATCGCGAAGCGCCACGGCGTACGCACCGTGGTGAAGTCCAAGTCCATGGTGTCGGAAGAAGCCGGGCTGAATGCCGCGCTGGAAGCCGCCGGCGTGCGGCCGGTGGAGACCGATCTCGGCGAATACATCCTGCAGATCAACGATAACGAGCCACCGTCGCACATCATCATGCCGGTGATTCACAAGTCGAAGGAGCAGGTGTCCGAACTGTTCGCGCGGGTGCACGGCACGCCGCCCAAGACCGATATCGAGGCGCTGACCCACGAGGCGCGCGCGGTGCTGCGGCCGGAATTCCTCGCTGCGGACATGGGCCTGTCCGGTGGCAATTTCCTGATCGCCGAAACCGGCTCGGTGGCCATCGTCACCAACGAGGGCAATGGCCGGCTGTGCACCACGCTGCCGCGGGTGCATGTCGCGCTGACCGGTATCGAGAAGGTGATTCCGACGCTGGAAGACCTGTCCACGCTGCTGCGCATCCTGCCGCGCTCGGCCACCGGGCAGGCGCTCACCAACTACGTGTCCATGCTGACCGGGCCGAAGCACGCCGGTGATCCGGATGGCCCCGATCACATGTATTTCGTGCTGGTCGATGGCGGCCGCGCCGATCTGCTCGGCAGCGAGTTCGAGGACATGCTGCGCTGCATACGCTGCGGCGCCTGCATGAACCACTGCCCGGTGTATCAGACCGTGGGCGGGCATGCCTATGGCTGGGTGTATCCGGGGCCGATGGGTTCGGTGCTCACGCCGCTGTACCAGGGGCTGGAAAAGGCGAAGGATCTGCCGCACGCCGCCACGCTGTGCAACCAGTGCGGCGTGGTCTGTCCGGTATCGATACCGTTGCCGGAACTGATGCGCCGGCTGCGCGAAAAGCAGGTCGAACGCGGGCTGCGGCCGTGGTCGGAGCGACTGGCGCTGCGCGCCTGGGCCTGGGTGGCCGGCCGGCCGAAGCTGTATGCGCTGGCCAGCCGCATCGGCGTGCGCTATCTGCGCTGGCTGGCCGACGGCCGGGATCGCATCCAGGTCATGGGGCTGGCACCCGGCTGGACGGCGCAGCGCGATTTTCCGGCACCGGCAGCCAAAACCTTCCGCGAACTCCACGCTGAACGCCAGCGGGCGAAGAGCCGGGGAGGCGCAAGGTGAGCGGCACGCGCGACGACATTCTCGGCCGGCTGCGCCGTCAGCTCGGCCGTACCGAGGCTACGCGCGCCGAGGCGCAGGCGCGGGTCGAGGCGGTGATTGCGGCGCGCCAGTGCGGGCCACGGGCATCGGCCGACGCACTGATCGAGCGTTTCATCGAGCGCGCGCGGGCGATGCTGTCCACGGTCGATCGCTGCGTGACCGAAGCTGACGTGCCCGCGCACTGTGCGCGCTGGCTGGCCGGGCAGTCGCTGCCGACCGGTCTGGTGGTGGCACCGCCGCTGGCCCATCTCGACTGGTCGGCCGCCGGTCTGCAGGCGCGCGCGGGGGCGGCTGACGGCGACGACAGGGTGGGCGTGACCGGCTGTTTCCGCGCGATCGCCGAAACCGGCACGCTGATGCTGCGCTCCGGTGTCGACATGCCGCCGGTCAACAGCCTGCTACCGGAAACCCATATCGCGGTGGTGCCGTCCGGCCACATCGTGGCCGACATGGAAGCGGCCTGGGCGGACGCGCGCCAGGAGTGGGGCAGCGGTGGGGCCGGAGGCTGGCCGCGCGCGGTCAATTTCGTGTCAGGCCCGTCGCGCACCGCAGACATCGAACAGGTGATCGTGCTGGGTGCCCACGGACCATTCCGGGTGCATCTGCTGGTCGTTGGCTGACGGTGGCCCGGCCGTGAGGCCGGTCAGGCCCTTTTTGTAAGCGCGATTTACCGGGATAATCATGTCATTCCGGTCCGGCCCGTGCGGTCGCGCCCCGACGATCTTTCGCCGACGCTGCACATGCCCGTAACACCGAAACGCCGTTCTCCACCCCGCCGCCTGGTTTCCAGCCTGCTGTTTGCGTTGACCGCATCGTCCGCAGCGCAGGCCAGTGAAGAGCCGGAAAGTCCTTTCCTCGACGACACGCTGCCGGTGGTGCTGTCGATGACCCGCATGCCGCAGCGCATCGACGATGCGCCGGGCGCGGTCACGCTGTTTACCCGCGAAGACATCGAACGTCTGGGTTACCGCCGGCTGCCCCAGCTGCTGCGCCTGGTACCGGGCATGAACATCATGAGCGACACCGGCCATTCGCCGGCGCTGTTCTACCATGGCCTCGGCACGCTCAACCCCAATCGCATGCAGGTGCTGATCGACGGGCGCTCGGTCTATTCGCCCTATCTGTACGGCTACGTGGATTGGGATGCGCTGCCGCTGACGATGGACGAAATCGAGCGGATCGAGGTCGTGCGAGGTTCCAATGCGGCGACCTATGGCTCGAATGCGGTGGCCGGCGTGGTCAACATCGTTACCCGCAGTGCGCTAGACGGCCCGTCGGCCATTGCCTCGGTGACCCGTGGCAGCCGCGATGTGGCCGATGCCTCGGCGCGGCTGCGTCGCAGCTTCGGCCCGCTCAGCATCGCCATCAATGCGCGCACCCTGGGCGACGAGGGCTTCGAGCATCGCTACGACGATGCGCGGCTGAATGCCTCCACGCTGCGCGCCGATCTGACGCTCAATGCGTCGGACGAAATCAGCCTGATGGCCGGCCAGAGTTCGGGTTCGCGTGGTGTCGGCTATCCGCTGGGCGTGGCCGGCAACCGCGACAACAGCAATGGCTTCCGCGATGTACGCACCGACAACTGGTTCGTGCATCTGCGCTTCCGGCGCAGCATTTCGGTCGACAACGAATGGTCCGTCGGCTACTACCAGAACCAGGACAAGGGCCAGGAAGAGTGGTTCGGCGTCCTCGGCCCGTTGCGCCTGCCGATTGACTACAACCGCACCGCTACGCGCGAGAACTTCGATTTCCAGCACCAGTTCTCGCCGGCGGCCGGCTGGCGGGTGGCCTGGGGCGCCGAACACCGCGAGGACAGGCTGCAGTCGGCCCGCATGTTCTATTTCACCGGCAGCGAATCGCAGAAGCTGCTGCGGGTATCGGCCAACGTCGAATGGCGACCGAACAGCCTGCTTACGCTGAACGCCGGCAATATGATCGAGCGCTTCGAGGGCTATGGCCACCAGTCCTCGCCGCGCCTGTTCGCCACACTGCATCTGACGCCGGATCATGCGCTGAAGGCGGGCGTCAGCCGCGCCTTCCGCCAGCCATCGCTGATCGAGGCCTACGGTGATTCGCGTTTCATCTACCGCGAACTGATCCCCTTCCTGCCCGCCCGTTACCAGGGGCGCGTGCAGCGTACCTATGTCGGACAGCCGGATCTCGATCCGGAACAGCTGGATTCGACCGAAATCGGCTATGTCGGCCGCTTCGGCGCCTCGTCGCTCGAAGTGCGCTATTTCCACGAGCGCTTCGATCATCTGATCACCGAAACACGCTTCGTCGATCCCGCTTTCCGCAATGCCGGTCGCTCCTACTTTGAAGGGCCGGGCGCCACCATCCGGGGGTTCGAGTACCAGTACCGCTGGCGTGGCGAGGGGCGTGAAATCTGGTGGTCGCACGCGTTGCCGCGCATCAGCGCCAATCCGGTGTGCGATCCGGGCCAGACCTGCTACGCCGGTACCGCGCCGTCCTCCACCTGGTCGCTGACCTGGATGGAACAGTTGCCGCGTGACTGGTCGGTATCGGCCACGCTGTACGGGGTCAATTCCGCCAACTTCCTGAACGGCAGCAAGCCGGTCGACAGCTACCAGACGCTGGATGCGCGGGTGGCCAGGAAATTCCGCAGCGGCGACATGCTGTGGGAGGCGGCGTTGTCGGTCACCGACATCGGGCCGGGCTACGAAACTTTCAACGACGACCAGGCGCGACGGGTGCCGTTCAACAAGGTCGCCCGCCAGACCCTGCTGACGCTGCGCTCGAGCTGGTTCTGAAGCGCGTCCGTCTATCCCTTATGATGATCGCCGGATAAACAGGCGGTCTACCGGAAGGGGGCGGAGTGCAGGGTCGGTTCGGGTTCAATCGACTCGGATTCCGCAGTCGCGTGCTGCTGGCGGCGCTGTTGCCGTCGGTGCTGATCGCGCTTGCCCTGGCGGTTCATTTCACTTCCACCCGTATCGCCGACATCGACCGCGCCCTGGTCGATCGCGCGCTGCTGCTCACCGCCAGCCTTGCACCGGCCTCCGAGTACGGCCTGTTCGCGGGCAATTCCGACATCCTGCAGACCCTGGCCGACGCTGCGCTGCGCGAGCGCGACGTCGATGGCGTGGTGCTGTTCGACCGTGACGGGCAAGTACTGGTGCGGGCTGGTGTGGTGCGGCTGCCGGCCCCCGAATCGTTTGCCGGGCTGGGGGCGCCGGTGCGGCTGGAAAGTTCGGACGCGCACCACCTGTTCGCGGCGCCGGTGTTCAGCGAACAGGCGAAGCCGGATCCGATGTTCGACGACGGCAGCGCGGAGCTGCCCGGCGTCAGCCGGCTGGGCGCGGTGGTGCTGCAGGTATCGCGGGCCGGCAGCCGGCAGGCGCAGCGCGAACTGATGTGGAGCGCCGCGCTGATCACGCTGGGCGGGCTGGTGCTGGCCGGCCTGCTGGCGCGCGCGCTGTCGGACGGTGTGACCGCGCCGGTGCGTTCGCTGGCCGACACGGTGCGGCGCATTGAACAGGGCGATTTCTCGGCGCGTGCCCGCACCGGTGCGCGCGGCATCCTGCAGGTGCTGGAAGACGGCATCAACCGGATGGCGGTGACGCTGGGCGGCACCCGGGCCGAGCTGGAGCGCCGGGTGCAGGACGCCACCGCCCAGCTGCAGACGCAGAAGGAAGTGGCCGAACAGGCCAGCCGCGCCAAGACCCAGTTCGTCGATGCGTTGCTGCATGATCTGAGCCAGCCTTTGATGGCGATGGGCCTGGACATCCGCACGCTCAAGCTCCGCCTGCGCGATGCCGAGAGCAGCGCGCTGCTGGTGCGGCTCGAACGTTCGTCGATGAAGCTGGAGAACATGCGCGACGTGCTGCTCGATGTCGCCCGGCTGGAATCCGGTGCCACCCAGCCGCGGCAGACCGAATTTCCGCTCGAGCGGGTGTTCGACAGCCTGCGCCACACCTTCGAGGCGCAGGCGGCTGAAAAGGGGCTGGTTTTCGTGCTGCATCCGACCCGGCTGTGGTGCCGCTCTGATCCGCTGCTGCTGGAGCGGGTGCTGGCCAATCTGGTGTCCAACGCATTGCGCTACACCCTGCACGGCCGGGTGCTGATCGGGGCGCGCCGGGTGTCGGATGTCAGCGTGCGCATCGAGGTGCGCGACAGCGGTCAGGGCATTCCGGCAGAACGGCTGGACGACGTGTTCGACGAATTCGTCCGGCTGCCCGGCATCGATCCGGGCAGCGGTGGTCGAGGCATGGGGCTGGGGCTGGCCATCGTGCGTCGGCTGTGCGCGCTGCTTGACCATACGGTGAGCGTACGTTCGCGCCCGGCGCGCGGTTCCACCTTCAGCGTGCAGGTGCCACGGGCGCCGGCGCTCGCTTCAGCCCCGCCGGAGGACGAACTGTCCGGTCTGCGCCGGCTGAGCCGGCAGCGGGTGGCGCTGATCGACGACGACGCCGCGCTGCTGCAGTCGCTGCAGCAGCTGCTGCATTCGCTCGGGGTGGATGTGATCGCCGGCACCTCGGCCGGATTCGTGCTGCGCCAGCTGCGCCAGGCCGGCGCACCGGCCTTCATCATCAGCGACTACCAGCTGGGCCCTGACAGCGACGGGCTGCGTGCGGTGCTGTCGCTGCGGCGCGAATTCGGCGAACACATTCCGGCGCTGATCATGACCGGTCTGGCCGCCACCCGCGAACTGGAGATCGAACTGGAGGCGCACGGCATTCCGCTGGTGGCCAAGCCGGTGCGGCCAGTGGTGCTCGACGCGGTGATCGGCAGCCTGCTGGACGCGGCCGACGAGGACTGATTCAGTCCTTGCCGGCGCGCCGCGGCAGCCGTATGCCCATCTGCGACAGCGCGAACACCGCCTGCGTGCGGTTGCGTACATTGAGCAGCCGCAGGATGGTCGAGATATGGGTTTTCGCGGTACCGTCCGAAATGCCCAGTTCGCGGCAGATGAGCTTGTTCGGCAGGCCTTCGATCATCAGCTGCAGCACCTGGATCTGGCGCGGCGTGAGGCCGATGTCGGCCAGGTCCTGGATGGACGGGCGCGGCGGATGCGGGTGGGCGGCGTTGTCCAGCACCTGCTGAGGCACATAGATGCCGCCCTTGAGCACCAGCTGCAGCGCGCTCACCAGCACTGCGGTGGTCGAACTTTTCGAGATGAAACCCATCGCACCGTGGTCGATCGACTCGGTGATGGTCTGGCGGTCGTCCTGGGCTGAAATGACCACCACCGGCACGTCCGGGAATTCGCTGCGCAGTTGCACCAGCAGCGTGGTGCCTTCGGCGTCCGGCAGATTGAGGTCCAGCATCACCAGATCGGGCCGCCAGCCGGTGCGCAACAGGGTGAGCGCGCGCGAGGCGAGCAGCGCGCAGCGGATGTCGGGTTCGGTGTCGACCTCGGCCAGTACGCTGCGCAGCCCTTCGACCACGAGGGGCTGGTCTTCGACGATCATTACCTGCATGGGTGGGGCATCCGTCAAGGAATGGCCCCGATTTTATATGCGATGGTGCTTGCGGTCCTGCTGCGGCGCAAAGGAGAACACGTGGTGAGTCACGGTCTGGTGCTGTTCGGTCACGGATCACGCGATCCGGAATGGGCGCGCCCGCTGCGCGAGGTGGCGGCACGGGTGGCGGGCGGTGCCGGCGCGCCGCGGGTCGAACTGGCCTTTCTTGAATTCCTCGAACCGACGCTGGAACAGGCCTGCGCGCGGCTGGTGGCCGACGGCGTCAGCCGCATTGCGGTGCTGCCGATGTTCATCGCCCAGAGCGGCCATGTGCGGCGCGACCTGCCGGCGCAGATCGACGCGGTGCGCGCCGCCCATCCGTCGCTGCGCATCGATCTGGCGGTGGCGGTCGGTGAGGATGCACGGGTGCAGGCGGTGATGGCCGAAGTCGCGCGGGCGGCCTTCGACGACTGAGTGCGCTCAAGGCGGCCTGTCGGCTGCCGTTAGTGTGTTCGACGTGCGGGAGCCGAAACTTTCTCAGGCTTCCACGTCCCTCTCAGCGGAGCGTGATTTCATGGTGAGCCTGTCAGCACCGGCCCGGATACTGGTTGTCGATGACGAACCTTTCAATCTGGAAATCATCGGCGAATATCTGGACGGCCATGGCTACGATCTGACCATGGCGCGGGACGGCATCGAAGCCTGGGAGTGTCTGGAAGATTCCGGGCGCGAATTCGATCTGCTGGTGCTCGACCGCATGATGCCGCGTCTGGATGGCATGGAGCTGCTGCGCCGGGTGCGTCGCACGCCGCGCCTGAGCGGTCTGCCGGTCATCATGCAGACTGCCGCAGCCACGCCGGACCAGGTACGCGAAGGTCTGGCGGCCGGCGCGCGCTACTACCTCACCAAGCCCTACGAACCGGACGCGCTGCTGGCCATCGTCAAGACGGCGCTGGAAGAAGCGCGCCGCAACCGCGAAATCCAGATCCAGGTTGACGGCATGCGCCGCGCCATGGGTTCGCTGCAACTGGCGGAATTCGAATTCGCCACGCTGGAACAGGCCGGCCAGCTGGCCGCGCTGGCTTCGCTCACCGCGCCCGAGCCGGAAAACATCGTGATGGGCCTGAGCGAACTGCTGATCAATGCGGTGGAACACGGCAACCTGGCCATCAGCTATGCCGAAAAATCCCGCCTGCGGATGGAGGATCGCTGGCAGGAAGAGGTGGAACGCCGCCTTGGCCTGCCCGCCTATGCCGATCGCCGCGCCCGCCTGCGGGTCGAGCGTACGGCCGGCAGTGTGCGCTACACGGTGAGCGACGAAGGCGAGGGCTTCGAATTCGTCCGCTACCTCGATTTCGACCCCAGCCGTGCTTTCGATCCGAATGGTCGTGGCATCGCGATGGCGCGCCAGCTGTGTTTCCGGTCTCTGGAATATCAGGGCTGCGGCAATGTGGTTACCGCGACGGTGGAGGTGAAATGAGCATGCAGGCAGTCATGCACGCCGGCGCCGAACCGTCGCCGGCACAGGTCGCACCGCGCCAGATGACGGTGCTGGTGGTGGACGACACGCTGATCGGCCGGGCTACGGTGAGCACGCTGGTGCGCCGGCTCGGTCATCGCTGCATCGAGGCGTCCGATGGCGCCGGTGCGGTGCAGGCCTACCGCACCTACCGGCCCGACGTGGTGTTGATGGACGTGGTGATGCCCGGCATGGACGGTCTGGAAGCCACCCGCCAGCTGCGTCGCCTGGCGGCCGACACCTTCCTGCCCATCCTGCTGCTGTCCGCGCGTTCCGACGACACCGACATGATTGCCGGCCTGCAGGCCGGGGCGGACGACTACCTGACCAAGCCGATCAATTTCGCCATCCTGACCGCCAAGCTCGCCAACTGCGGTCGCCAGCTCACGATGCACGCGAGCATGGCCAACTACCGCGCCGAGCAGGAGGAGGAAATCGAGTTCGCGCGCCACGTGATCGAGCGCCAGGTGCAGGGCAAGGCGGTGAACGATCGCCGGGTGCGCTATTCGGTCACGCCGACCGCGCAGTTCTCCGGCGACATCGTCGCGGTGTCGCATTCGCCGTCCGGCGCGCTCTACGCGCTGCTGGCCGACGCCACCGGCCACGGTCTGGCAGCCGCGATCAGCGTGCTGCCGGTGCTGCAGGTGTTTTTCGGCATGGCCAAGAAGAACCTGTCGCTCGGCCTGATGGCCAGTGAAATCAACCGCCACCTGAGCACGACGTTGCCGGTCGGCCGTTTCGTTGCCGCCACCATCGTGCGTATCGAGGGCAGCGAAGGCGAGGTGTGGGTGGGCGGCACGCCGGAAGTGCTGCTGCTGGACCGCAGCGGACTGGTGAACGCCCGCTTCGGGTCGATGAACCTGCCGCTGGGCATCGATGTGGACGACGCCGCCAACGTGCCGCCGCAGCGTTTCGGCTGGACGCCAGGCGACCAGCTGGTGCTGTGCTCAGACGGTCTGCTGGAGGCGCACAATCGTTTGGGCGAAGCTTTCGGCAGCCAGCGGCTGGAGGCGACGCTGCGTGACGCAGCCCCGTCGCGGCGCCACGATTCGGTGCGTGACGCGCTGACCGTGCATCTGGACGGTGCTCTGGCGCATGACGACGTGTCGCTGATGATGATCGATCTCGAATGAACAGCGCGCCTGGCGCCCGGATCCGCGCGGTCCGGGCGCCGGGTGGGTCGGACAGACAGCATTGGCACGGTGATTGCATCGTACCCGGACCGAAGTCCTCTCCGTCCGTGCCGATATGGCTGTCCTCAATGTGCTGGTGGTCGACGAATCACGCAAACGCGCCGCCGAAATCTGCGCCGGGCTCGCCTGCGCCGGTTATCAGGTGGCGGCGGTGCTGTCGAGCGCCTACGACCTGCACATGAAGGTCGAGGAAATCAAGCCGGACGTCATCCTGATCCAGACCGACTCGCCCTCGCGCGACACGCTGGAGAACATGGCGGCGATGGACCGTGAGATGCCACGTCCGGTGGTGGTGTTCGCCAACGATTCCGACAGCAAGACCATACGCCGCGCGATGAAGGCCGGCGTGTCGGCCTATGTGGTCGATGGGCTGGAACCCAAGCGCATCAAGCCGGTGATCGATGTCGCGCTGGCCCGCTTCGAGGAACACCAGGAACTGCGCCGCTCGCGCGACGAGGCGCGACAGAAGCTCAATGACCGCATCGCCATCGATCGCGCCAAGGGCATCCTGATGAAGCTGCGCGGCATCGATGAGGACGCCGCCTACCACACGCTGCGCAAGCTCGCGATGGAGCGTGGCAAGACCATATCCGCGGTGTCCGAAGACTTCATCGCTACCGCACGCCTGCTCGGCTAGTCGCGCCCGCGCTGCTGTTCGCGCGCCGGCCATTCCCCGTCTGCCTGCCTGCTTGTCCGCATTCCGCGGCGCCGCTCATCGTGACGGCTGCGCGGCCGTGCGCACGCCCGTTCCCCCGACAGCATCACGCCGTGATGCCGATCGTTTCGTCATGGTGCGGAGCCCGACGCTTCTTGCACCGCACAAGTGCGCGCCCTCACGCGCAGGAAACCGGAGTGGTTTTCCGGGTTTGTTTTCAAGTGCATGAAAGGTAACGTTTTTTCATCTTTTGTCCGACGCTGGCACAGGCCCTGCTATTGGAGTGACAAGGCGTAACAACGACGTTGCGGCCAGCGAGGCGGGAAGCCTCCTCAAGGGACAAGGGTGTCCATCCAACCGGCTTCTCTGCCGTGGATGCACACCCTTTTTTCATTCTGGAATCGATCATGAACCTACGGAGAACACAATGGCTGAGCATCCGAAGCAGGCAGACAGCGTCATTGACACCAGTGCAACCCGCCGCAGCTTTCTCAAGCAGGGCGCCGCACTTGGTGTGGGAGCTTCGCTGATGAGCATGGTGCCCCCCGGCGTACGTTCGGCGGCCTGGGCCGCCGGTTCCGACGCACCCGAGAAGAAGGAAGTGCGCATCGGCTTCATCCCGCTGACCGACTGTTCCAGCGTGGTGATGGCGGCGGTCGAGAAGTTCGACGAGAAGTACGGCATCAAGATCATTCCGTCGAAGGAAGCGTCGTGGGCGGCGGTGCGCGACAAGCTGGTGAATGGCGAACTGGACGCCGCGCACGTGCTGTACGGCCTGGTCTATGGCGTGCACATGGGCATCGGCGGGCCGAAGAAGGACATGGCCAACCTGATGACGCTGAACAACAACGGCCAGGCCATCACGCTCGCCAACAAGCTGAAGGATCAGGGCGTGACCGACGGGGCCAGCCTGCAGAAGCTGATCGCCGCCAAGCCGGGCGAATACACCTTCGCCCAGACCTTCCCGACCGGCACCCACGCCATGTGGCTGTACTACTGGCTCGCGGCCAACGGCATCAACCCGATGAAGGACGTGAAGGTGATCACCGTGCCGCCGCCGCAGATGGTGGCCAATATGCGCGTCGGCAATATGGACGGCTACTGCGTCGGCGAGCCGTGGAACAACCGCGCCATCATCGACAAGATCGGCTTCACCGCGGTCACCACCCAGGACATCTGGGTCGATCACCCGGAAAAGATCCTCGGCACCACCGCCGAGTGGGTAAGCAAGTATCCGAACACCGCACGGGCGATGACTTCGGCCATCCTCGAAGCCGGCCGCTGGATCGACGCCTCGCTCGCCAACCGCCGCAAGACCGCGGAAACCGTCGCCTCCAAGTCCTACGTAAATACCGATATGGACGTCATCCTGGAGCGCATGCTGGGCCGCTACCAGAACGGCCTCGGCAAGAGCTGGGACGACAAGAACGCGATGAAATTCTTCAACGACGGCGCGGTGAACTTCCCCTACCTGTCCGACGGCATGTGGTTCCTGACCCAGCACAAACGCTGGGGCCTGCTCAAGGACGATCCGGATTACCTGGCCGTGGCCAAGGCGATCAACCGTACCGACATCTACCGTCAGGCTGCGACCGCTGCCGGCGTGGCGCTGCCCAAGAGCGACATGCGCAGCCACAAGCTGATCGACGGCGTGGTGTGGGACGGCAAGGATCCGAAGAAGTACGCCGCCGGTTTCAAGATCCACGCCTGATGCGGACGGTGCGGGCAGCGCCCGCACCGGTCGTCTCTTACTGACCACCCCGGGGCCGCGCGTCGCGGGGCGGGCGAAGGTCGGGTCCATGCCCGGCCTTCGCGGGAAAGGAGTTCTCCATGAGTGCAGCAAGCATCAGTTCGGACAAGATCGTGTCCATGCCGTCGTCACCGCCGGTGGCTCAGGTTCAGGCCGCCAATGAAGCCGGACCGGCCGTTGCGCCCGCCCGCCCCAGCGAGCCGCGCACGCCGCTGTCAGAAATCCTGCTGGCGGTGTTCAAGGCGGTGTTTCCGCCGGTTGCCGGCATCGCGCTGCTGATCGCGGTGTGGGCGCTGCTGGCCGCCAAGGGCGGCAGCATTCCCGGTCCGCTTGCGGTGTGGGACGCGGCCAAGGTGCTGTTCGCCGACCCGTTCTACAACAACGGACCCAACGACATGGGCATCGGCTGGAACGTGCTGTCATCGCTGCAGCGCGTCGGTATCGGCTTCGGCTTCGCGGCGCTGGTGGGCATTCCGCTCGGCTTCATCATCGGCCGCTTCGCCTTCATGAACGCGATGTTCGACCCGGTCATTTCGCTGCTGCGCCCGGTCAGTCCGCTGGCCTGGCTGCCGATCGGTCTGCTGGTGTTCAAGCAGGCGGACCCGGCGGCGACCTGGACCATCTTCATCTGCTCGATCTGGCCGATGATCATCAATACCGCGGTCGGCGTGCAGCGCGTGCCGCAGGACTACATGAACGTGGCCCGCGTGCTCGACCTCGACGAGTGGAAGATCGTCACCAAGATCCTGTTCCCCTCGGTGCTGCCCTACATGCTCACCGGCATCCGGCTGTCCATCGGCACCGCCTGGCTGGTGATCGTGGCCGCGGAAATGCTGACTGGCGGCGTGGGCATCGGCTTCTGGGTGTGGGACGAGTGGAACAACCTGAAGGTGGAGCACATCATCATCGCCATCTTCATCATCGGCATCGTCGGCCTGCTGCTCGAACAGGCGCTGCTGCTGCTGGCCCGCCGCTTCTCGTACGGCAACAGCTGAGTCCACCTTCATCACGGGCCGGCCCGGCCGGCCCGACAGGAGATCACCATGAGCAAGAAGACCATCGTCAAGGTCGAAGACGCCGGCATGAGCTTCGATACCAAGAAGGGCAAGTTCATCGCGCTGCGCAACATCGACCTGAACATTGCCGAAGGCGAATTCGTCAGCCTGATCGGCCATTCCGGCTGTGGCAAATCCACGCTGCTGAACCTGATCGCCGGCCTCACGCTGCCGACCGCCGGCAGTCTCATCTGTGACGGTCGGGAAATCGCCGGCCCCGGGCCGGAGCGCGCCGTGGTGTTCCAGAACCACTCGCTGCTGCCCTGGCTCACCTGTTTCGAGAACGTGCTGCTGGCGGTCGAGCGGGTGTTCGGCAAGAAGGAAGGCAAGGGCAAGCTGAAGGCGCGCGCCGAGGCCGCGCTCGAAATGGTGCACATGAGCCACGCGCTGCAGAAGTATCCGCACGAAATCTCCGGCGGCATGAAGCAGCGGGTCGGCATCGCCCGCGCCTTCGCGATGGAACCCAAGATACTGCTGATGGACGAGCCCTTCGGCGCGCTCGACGCACTCACCCGGGCCAGCCTGCAGGACGAGCTGAATGGCGTGATGGAGAAGACCGGCGCCACCGTGGTGATGGTGACTCATGACGTGGATGAGGCGGTGCTGCTGTCCGACCGCATCGTCATGATGACCAACGGCCCGGCCGCCACCATAGGCGAAATCCTGCCGGTGAATCTCGCCCGTCCGCGCGACCGTCTGGCGCTGGCGCACGACCGGGACTTCGTCGACTGCCGCGCCGCGCTGCTGGAATTCCTGTACCAGAAGCAGGTGAAAAAGGCGGCCTGAGCAGGCGTTCAACGCACCCCAAACGCACCCTGGAAAGCAGACGGCCCGGATCGCTCCGGGCCGTCTGCTTTCTGGCTGCCGGCCATGAGGCCGGCACCCGTCTTACCGCTGACCGCGCATGCGGCGGCGAGCCGACAGGCCGATCATGCCCAGACCGGCCAGCATCATGGCGTAGGTTTCGGGCTCCGGCACCGGAGCCAGCGCCAGCACGTCGAGGCGGCCGCCTGCGGCATTGCTCACCGCCGGCTCCCACCAGTTGCCGTTGTTGCCGGTGGCGATGCCACCGCCGGTGGAGCGGATGCGGATCCACGCGTAGGCATCCGGCAGTGCGCCATTGGTGTTCTTGACCGGGTTGGCCAGGAAGGATGCAACCGAGAAGCCGTTGTAACCGCTTTCGCCATTCAGGAAGTCGATCGTCGAGGTGGTGCCATTCACGAAGGCGCCAGCCACGTAGTTGATTTCCTGTTCGAAGGCCGGATCGCCGGTCACCGCACCCCAGCCGTTGGTCGCACCGTTCTCCGCGAATTCGATCGGGCCGCCGCCACGCGCGGTGTTCACGTTCAGACCGCTGACATAGCGCCAGTTCACGCCGTTGGTAGCCGACGACAGTTCGGACTCACCGGGACCGGCGATGCTGGTACCGGGGAAGTTCAGTTCGTAGGACGAAATGAAGATGGAACCGGTGCCGGACGAGAACTGGTTCAGGCCGTTCAGCGTCAGCGTCGAACGCACACCGGTCTCGCCGTCGCCCAGGTTGAGGTCCGACAGGTCGGTCAGCGTCAGCGTGCCGACCGTGACGGCGCTGCCGCCGGAGGCCGATGCGAAGCTGCCCAGCAGGTTCGTGGCCATGTAGTCGAAGGTCAGGGTGACCGAGGCCGCATGCGCGGTGCCGAAGGACAGGCTGGCCAGTACGGCGGCGATGAGCGTTTTTTTCATTGTGATGACTCCTCTGATCGTTTTGAGTGTGCGGGCCTGAGGGGGAGGCGGGCCCGCGCGCCGGGAAGGTTTCAGCCGCGCTGTGCGCGACGGCGTGCGGCCAGGCCGATCAGGCCGAGCCCGGCCAGCATCAGCGCATAGGTTTCAGGTTCGGGCACCGGTGGGGTCGGCACGAAACCGCCGATGAAGCCGCCGGCCGGCGACTGACCTTCTTCACCGGCCTGGAAGTAACCGATCGCCTTGTTGCCCAGCGTGTAGGCGGTGGCATTGGTCTTGACCAGGAACAGGCCGCTCCAGGGGTTCTCCTCGGATACGCTGAAGTCGCCGCGCTGCCGCACGGCGTCCGGGTCATAAGGCAGGCCCAGATTCGAGGTGGACGTCGACGATGTCGCGCCGGCCTGATACTGGCGCAGATCGCTGTCGGTCAGGAAGGTCCAGGCGGCCGCGGTCGAGTAGCCGGTAAAGCCGTACCGGTAGAGGAAATTCACCTCCTGATTGTTATCGACCAGGTTCAGGTAGCGGGTGCCGAACACCAGCGCGTTGTCACGGCTGTCGCGATAGACGAAGTCGTAGATGGTCGCCTGCGGTTCGTCAGGCAGCAGCGGCACGCCGGTGGTGACACGCCAGTCCAGCAGCGTCAGCGTTCCGATTCCGGTGGTGATGCCGCCGCTGACTGCCTTGTAGGCAATCTTCTCGGCGATCACATTACCCGAGCCCCTCAGCTCCGGATCTGCACTCCACTCGCGGTCATCGTCATATCCGGCAAGGTATTTCTTTGACTCGATGTCAAGATGGAGGCGATCCGCTGCGGGGTTGGTGGCGCCGTTGATCAGGCCGCCATTGCCCGGGGTGAGCGTGCTCAGGTTGGTCGGCAGCGAGAAGAAATCGCCTGCCTGCGCGCTGCCGGTGATCGCCATCAGGGCCAGCGACGCGGCGATGACAGTCTTTTTCATGAGACCTCCGTGTATTTGATGGGTGAAGCAATCGGGTGAGGGACAATCCATGCGGCGCTGCATGCCCTGCATGGATGTAGGAAAAATTCCTACACCCACCCTGCCGAATGCCCGACAGATTTGACCCGGAAGGCCGGTGCGGAAACAGGGATGTTTTCCCGATTTTCAGGGGTCGGAGCTCGGCCACACGCCGTTCTGCGCGGACGGTCGACTGTCGGAAACTTCCGTGGCGTTGCAACATCGGCAGCCGCATGCGGGCGACGGACCACAGGGGGCGTATTCCTTCGTGGTGCGCGGGCGGGTGCGCGCGTGCGTCGGCGAACGCGCGCAGCACGAGTGCGGGGAGGCGTAGGTGTGACGATTCGCTACGGGACGGTTTCCCGCAGGTGTTGACAGCCACTGCCGGTGCAGACGGAGGATGACATCCGCGTGGTGATCGGGTAGCCGGCCTCGCGCGGCGGACTGACCGCGATCGCGCGGCCGGCTCTTTCATGCGCTCGGTTGCCTGGGCGACACACTGCGGAGGACACATCCGGCCTTACGCAGACGCAGTCCTCAAACGATGCCCTGTTGGCCGAAGGCGGCCGCTCCTGTCGCAGCCGCGCCGCTCGCGAGAACTGTCCTCGGCCGGATAGCGTCGAGTGCGAAAATGCCTGCCGACGCAGAAGTCGGCAGGCTGAGGCAGAAGAGCGACGCGCAAAGCGGCGTAGCCGCCCTTCTGTTGCCTGTCAGCGCCCGGCTGGCCCGGGCCTTAACGGCTCAGCGCAGGTTGCCGCGCAGCCGCTGCACGTCGACCGAACTGACCGGCGACGCGCTATTGCCCCAGCTGCCGCGGATGTGCGACACCACCATCGCGATGTCGTCATCGCTCAACGAGGCGGCGAACGGCGGCATGCCGTAGGGGCGCGGATTGCCGCGGGTGGCCGGCGCGTAGCCGCCGCCCAGCACGGTGCGGATGGCATTGGCCGGCGGGTCCATCGAAACCGCGCGGTTGCCGGCCAGAGCCGGCCACACGCCGGGCCGGCCTTCGCCGCGCTCGCCGTGGCAGTCGGCGCACTGGTCGGCGTACAGCTGCGCGCCGCGTTCGCGCCGCAGTTCGTCCTGCACGCCGGCGAAGTCGCTCTTCACCGGCCGGGTCTGCGGCAGCGCTTTCAGATAGACCGCCATCGCGTCCAGGTCGGCGGCCGACAGATGCTGGGTGCTGCCGAACACCACCTCGGCCATCGGGCCGGCAGCGGTCGCGTGCGGCGTCACGCCGTCACGCAGCAGCGCCACCACTTCGGCCTGTGGCCAGTCGGCGACCGATGCTTCATGCGGCGAGGCGAGCGACGGCGCGTACCAGTTCTGGCCCGGCATCAGGCCGCCGGCCAGCGCGTCCGGGTCGGTGCTGGCGCCCAGCGCATTGCGCGGCGCGTGGCAGGCGCTGCAGTGGCCCAGACCCTGCACCAGATAGGCGCCGCGGTTCCATTCGGCGGGCTTGCCGGCATCCGGCTGGAACACACCCGGCTTGAAATACAGCGTGCGCCAGGCCAGCAGCGCCGCCTGGGTGTCGTAGGGGAAGCGCAGCGCGTGCGTCCGGTTCGGCTGGTCGACCGCAGGCAGGGTCTGCAGCCAGGCGAACAGTGCGTCGGCGTCGGCACGGGTGACGCGGGTGTAGTTCGTGTAGGGGAAAGCCGGGTAGAGCAGCCGGCCGTCGCGGCCGCGACCGTCGTGCAGCGCGTTCCAGAAATCGTCCGCCGACCACTGGCCGAGGCCGGTTTTCGCGTCGGACGTGAGATTGCTGGTGTAGAGGGTGCCGAAAGGCGTGTCCATCGCGCGGCCACCGGCGCCGGGTGTGCCGCCGGGCGCGGTGTGGCAGGCGAGGCAGTTGCCGGCCCGCGCCAGATATTCACCGCGCGCGACCAGGGCGGTCGGTTCATCCGTGGACGGCGAGGCGGGTGAGGTATCCGACGCCGGCTTCAGTGCGACATACACAGCGGTCGTGGCCAGCGCGGTGACGACGAGAACAGACAGGGCGAGACGTTTCATCGCGCGGCCTCCGTCACGCCACCGCAGCGTATCGGCAGCGGCTTTTCCAGCGCGGCGGCAGGCTTGCCGCCCAGGCTGACCGGTTGTGACGACAGCCAGTGGGCCACCGACTGGATGTCTTCAGCGTTCAGCTTCCGCGCTACTTCAGCCATGCAGTCCGGTGCATGTGCATGGCGTATGCCGCTCTTCCAGCCGGCAAGCTGGGCGGCCAGATAGTCGTGCGGCAGGCCGAGCAGGCCGGGCAGGGCCGGCGCGACGCCGGTCAGTGCGCTGCCGTGGCAGCTGGCACAGGCCGGAATGTCGCGCGCCGGGTCGCCGTCGCGTACCAGCCGTTCGCCGTGCGCCAGCACCGCGGGCTTCTGCGTGCTGCGGGCAGGCGGCGGGTAGGGCAGGTCGAGCGCGGAGAAATGACGGGCGATTTCCTGCAGGTAATCGTCGGTCAGCGTCTGCAGCAGCCCGCTCATCAGCGGGTACTGGCGGCGGCCGTCGCGGAAGTTCACCAGCTGGTTGTACAGATAGCCGGCCGGCTTGCCGGCGATGCGCGGGTAGTAGCCGTCGGCCGCTGCGCGGCCTTCCGCGCCATGGCAGCCGGTACAGGCTTTCACCCGCAGATCGATGTCCGGGTGTTCGCCGGGGGCGGCGAAGGCGGTGGCGGCCGACAGCGCGAACAGACCGAACAGCGCGCGGGTGGTTAATGCGATGGAGATGCGGTTCATGGCGAAGCGGGCAGCGTGAAGTCCGGCTGCATGATAAGCGCTGCCCGAGCCGGGGCGCCCGGACCGCCGGGTTATGAGCCGATGAGGCGCGCCACAGCGGTTACAGGCTGCGTATCTTGCGGAGCAGCGCGGTGGTCGACCGTTCGTGCTCGAAGGCGATGGATTCGACCCGCCCGCCGCGCGCCAGCACCTCGGTCGCGCCGACGATGCGCTCCACCGGCCAGTCACCACCCTTGACCAGCACGTCCGGCGTGCAGGCGTTGATGAGGTCGAGCGGCGTGTCGGCGTCGAACCAGGTGACCAGACTGACCGATTCCAGCGCGGCGATCACCGCGGCGCGGTCTTCCAGCGCATTGACCGGCCGGTCGTCGCCCTTGCCCTGGCGGTGCACCGACGCGTCGGTGTTCAGCGCGACGATGAGCGCGCCGCCCAGCGCCCGCGCCTGCGCGAGGCAGGTTACGTGGCCGCGATGCACGATGTCGAAACAGCCGTTGGTGAACACCACCGGGCCGGGCAGCGCCGCGCGACGCGCCACGATTTCATCCGGCGGGCAGATCTTGGCTTCGAAAGCCGGCAGGCCGCCGCGCATCAGGCGGCGCCGGCGTACTGCTTGCGGAAGCGGTTCAGGTCGCCCACGGTCTTGAAGCTTTCGCCGAACAGCGAGCTCAGATTGCGCAGGATGCCGCCGATCACGCGGGCCTCGCAGTCCTTGTCGAAGCGGATCTGTTCGTCCAGCCAGCGCTCCAGCCATTCGGGGTCGGGCAGGCGCGACTGCACCGTGTCGCGCGGAAAATGCGCCTTGCTCACGTGCAGATTGGTCGGATGCATCGGTTTGCCGGCACGGCCGCTGGCGGCCATCAGCATGCCGATCTTCGAGAACGCGGCGCGTGCGGCGTCGCCGGCCTGGTCGATCGCCCGCTTCATGTACTTCAGATAGGCGCCGCCGTGGCGGGCCTCGTCGCGCGACAGCAGATCGTAGATGTGCTTGATCACCGGTTCGGTATGCCAGTCGGACGCACGGCGGTACCACTGGGTCAGGCGCACCTCGCCGCAGAAGTGCAGCATCAGCGTTTCCAGCGCCGGCGCCGGGTCGAACTCGAAGCGCACCTCGTGCAGCTCGGCTTCGGTCGGCGCCAGGTCGGGGCGGAAGCGACGCAGGTATTCGATCAGCACCAGCGAGTGCTTCTGTTCCTCGTAGAACCAGATCGACATGAAGGCCGAGAAGTCGGAGTCGTCACGGTTGTCGCGCAGGAACATTTCGGTGGCCGGCAGCGCCGACCATTCGGTGATGGCGTTCATCTTCACCGTCATCGCCTGTTCGTCGGACAGCAGCGATGCGTCGAAACTGTCCCATGGCACGTCCTTGGCCATGTCCCAGCGTGCCGACTCCAGGGATTTGAACAGTTCGGGATAGAGCATGAAGCGGCTCCTTGAGAAAAAAACATTGTACGCGAGCGAAAGACAGGCCGATGACAGCGCGCCGGTCGGCCCCGGAGCACTCATTCAAGCATGCGGCTGTGTCAGTTGATCGACGGAAAAGCGGCTTTGTGCCGGCTCAGTGGCGGCTGCGCCAGTCGGACACGGTGTCCGGCAGTTCGCCGATGTCTCGCATCAGCCGTATGCCCGGCTCTTCGCGCAAGCGCGCCGGTGCGCCGGCGCCGCCCACCCACAGCTCGATGGAGGGCGGCAGCGTGGCGCGCAGCGTGCGCAGCCCGTCCAGTGCCTGACGGGCCGGAAAGGCGGCGCTGAAGGACAGCGCCACCACGTCGGCGGATGCGGTCTGCGCAGCCCGCACGATGTCGGTCACCGGCATGCGCGGACCGAGCGAGCAGCAGTGCGCGCCTTCGGCGGACAGCATGACTTCGGCCATCAGCAGGCCGAGTCCGTGTTCTTCTTCCGGCAAGGTGGTCAGCAGCACCCGCGGCGGCCTGCCCGGGCGCGGATAGCTGGCCAGGGCGCCGCGCAGGAAGGTCTGCAGCTGCTCGGTGTAGAAATGTTCGTCCGGCACGCCCAGTTCGCCGCGCAGCCAGGCTTCGCCGATGTCCACGTTCAGTGGCGCGATCAGGTCGGTGATCAGGCCTTTCAGCCCCTTTTCCAGCAGTGCGGCCTGGAAGCCGCGGCGCAGCGCCTCGACATCGTGCGCGCGCAGCGCGGCGACCAGCTCTCCGGACAGCAGCGTCGGGGCCCGGCGCGTGCGGTCGGCGGCGATCAGTGCGTCAAGTTCGTCGGCCGGCAGCGCCAGCAGCTTGCCTGGCCGCCAGCCCTGATCCATCAGCCGGCAGATCAGGCGCAGTCGATCGACCTGGTCACGCGGATAGAGCCGCTCGCCGGCCTCATCGCGTATCGGCGCGGGAAAGCCATAGCGCCTTTCCCACACCCTCAGCGTGTCTTTCAGCAGACCGGTTTCGCGTTCCACGGCACCGATGGTCGACAGCGCCGGGCTCGAAGCAGTGGTATTCATTTTGTCCTGGACAAATCGTTGACACGATCGCGCATGAGTCCTAGATTACGACTTGAGTCCTGTTTTGTCCAGGACAAAAAGGGAGGCAATCATGAGAAAACACTGTGCCCGTTCCGTCCTCGGCCTGCTGGCTTGCGTGCTGGCCCCGGCCCTCCATGCGGTCATGCCTTCGGACGCCGAGCCCGCCGACCGGCAGCGCGCCGGTGCGCCGGGCGTGGATGCGCGCCCTGGCGACACGCGTGTCGGCGGCAATGACGAACTGATCCGTCTGCACCGCGCAGCCACCGGCATCAGCCCGCCGTCCGCCCCGGCCGGTGTGGAACCTGCGGCACTTTGCTGCGAGGTGAGCCGTGCGACGCGCTGATCTTTTCCTGCTGACCGCCCTGGTGACGCTGATGACCTCTCTGACTGCCCACGCGGCCGGCAACTGCCCGACGCTGCTGGACCGCAGCCTTCCCGGCCTGCTCGACGGCAAGCCCCGATCGCTGTGCGAATTCTCCGGCCGCGTGCTGCTGGTGGTGAATACCGCAAGCCGGTGCGGCTACACGAAACAGTACGCGGCGCTGGAAAAACTGCAGGAAACCTACGGCGCGCGCGGCCTGACCGTGCTCGGCTTTCCGTCCAACGATTTCGGCAACCAGGAGCCGGGCAGCAATAAGGACATCGCCGAGTTCTGCAGCATGACCTATGGCGTCAAGTTCCCGATGTTCGCCAAGACCGCCGTCCGGAGCGAGCCACGCGAGCCCTTCTACAGCGACCTGATCAAGGCGACCGGCTCGGCACCTGCCTGGAATTTTCACAAATACCTGATCGGCCGGGATGGCCGCAGCGTGTCGGCCTTCCCCAGCAATGTCGCGCCTGACTCGGACGTGCTGGTGCGCGAGATCGAGGCGGCGCTCGCGAAATAGGGCGGTCCGCTGCATCCGGATACGCCGTTTCCGGGTAGTGACCGACATCGGAGGTAGAAAATGAAGATTGCCGTCGTCGGCGCCGGAATATCCGGGTTGTCCGCAGCCTGGCTGCTGTCACGAAGCCACGAAGTGACACTCTATGAGCAGGAGGGCCGTCTCGGCGGTCATTCGAACACGCTGGACGTAACGCTCGATGGCGTGAGCCATCCGGTCGATACCGGCTTCATCGTGTTCAACCGGGCCACCTATCCGCATCTGTGCGGACTGTTCGCCCAGCTGGGTGTACCGATTGCCGACAGCGAAATGTCTTTCGCGGTCAGCCTTAGGCAGCCGGATCTCGAATGGGCCGGCTCCAGCCTCGCCACCGTGTTCGCGCAACCGTCCAATCTGGCGCGTCCGCGCTTCTGGGGCATGCTGCAGGACATCCTGCGCTTCAATTCCGAAGTCACGCAGAAGGCGGTGGACGGCACGGCAGAGCACATTTCGCTGGGCGATTTCCTGCAGCGCCACCGCTACGGCGACGCGTTCCGTGACTGGTATCTGCTGCCCATGGCGGCCGCCATCTGGTCCTGTCCGACCCGCACCATGCTGGCCTACCCGCTGGCCACCTTTGCCCGTTTCTGCCACAACCATGGTCTGCTGCGGGTGAATGACCGGCCGCAGTGGCTGACTGTGCGCGGCGGTTCACGCGAGTACGTGAAGCGCATCGCCTCGCAGCTGGGTGACGTGCGGCGCGCCACCGCGGTCAAGGCGCTGCACCGCGTGTCCGACGGCGTGCTGGTCGACGCCGGCGGCCTGCGCGAGCGCTACGACCAGGTGGTGCTCGCCTGTCATTCCGACCAGGCGCTGCAGCTGCTCGGCGATCAGGCCAGCGCGGCCGAACGCCGGCTGCTGGGCGCCATCGGCTATCAGACCAATCTGGCGGTGCTGCATACCGATACCGCGCTGCTGCCGCGCAACCGACGGGTGTGGTCGTCGTGGAACTACATGGCGGGCGAGGGGGCGCCGGACGACCGGCCGGTCAGCGTGTCCTACCTGATGAACCGGCTGCAGCCGCTGCCCTTCCAGCAGCCGGTGGTGGTGTCGCTGAATCCCTTCGTCGAGCCGGATCCGGCCAAGGTGATCACCCGCATCGAATATGCGCATCCGGTGTTCGATGGCCCGGCCATCGACGCCCAGCAGCGACTGCCGGAAATCCAGGGCCGCGACCGGCTGTGGTTCTGCGGTGCCTGGACTGGCTACGGTTTCCACGAGGACGGTCTGTCGTCGGCGGTGCGGGTTGCGCGTCACCTCGGTGCCGACATTCCGTGGCTGCGCAGCAGCGAGGCGGTGAGCGCGTGAGCGAGCCGGCGGTCAGCCTGTGCCGCGGCGCGGTGATGCACGCGCGTGCCACGCCGGTGCGCACGCGTTTCGCCTACCGGCTGTTCTTCCTGCGCATCGCGCTGAGCCGGCTTGAGCAGCAGCCGGTGCCCATGCTGGCGCTGAACCGCTGGGCGCCGCTGTCCTTTCACTACCGCGACCACGGCGCCCGCGACGGATCGCATCCGCTGCAGTGGATACGTGCGCTGCTGGCGCGTGAAGGCCTCGGCTGTGCCGATGGAGAAGTGGTGTTGCAGACCATGCCGCGGCTGTTCGGCTACGTGTTCAACCCGGTCAGCTTCTGGTTCTGCCACGACCGCGCCGGCGCGCTGCGCGCGGTTCTGTGCGAGGTGAACAACACCTTCGGCGAACGTCACGACTATCTGGTCGCGCATCCGGACGGCAGGCCGATCACCGGCGGCGAGTGGATGCAGACCCGCAAGGTGTTTCACGTATCGCCCTTCTTTCCGGTCAGCGGTCACTACCGCTTCCGTTTCGACCGCCGCGGCGATCTGCACGCGGTGGCCATCGATTACCACGACGACGGCGGTCGCCGCCTGCGCACCCGGCTGTCCGGCCGGGCTGCGGCGATGAGCCGTGCCGCTGCGCTGCGCGCGTTGTGCGCCCACCCGCTGATGACGCTGGCGGTGATGGCGCGCATCCACGTCCAGGCCTTCCACCTCTGGCGCGCCCGCGTGCCTTTCTTCCGCAAACCGCAACCTCCGGTACAGGAACTGACCCGATGAATCAGCCCGACGCATTGATCGCCCTCGAACGCCGCAGCGTGCTGCCGTCCGCCGTCCGCCATGTGTGCCGGCTGCTGGAACGCATCGAGCACGGCTGGCTGCTGATGACGCTGCCCAATGGCGAAATGCTGTCCTTCGGTCACCAGGGTGAACCGGTCGAGATGCGGGTGAAGGACTGGAGCGTGTTCGAGCGGGTGATTGCGCGCGGCGACATCGGTCTGGGCGAAGCCTGGTTCGAGGGGCTGTGGGACTGCGACCAGCTGACGCGGGTGCTCACGCTGTTCGCGATGAACCGCGAGGCGCTCGAAAGCGCGGTGCACGGCAACCTGCTGTCGCTGGCGCTGGCCCGTCTGCGCCATCTGGCGCGCGCCAACACCCGCTCGGGCAGCCGTCGCAACATCATGGCCCACTATGACCTGGGCAACGATTTCTACGCGCTGTGGCTGGACCGCACGATGACTTACTCCAGCGCGCTGTTCGACGGCAATCCGCAGCGGGATCTGGCGGCCGCCCAGCACGCCAAGTACGAACGCATCGCCCGCGTGCTGCGGCTGCAGCGCGAACAGCCGGTGATCGAGATCGGTTGCGGCTGGGGCGGCTTCGCCGAAGTGGCGGCGCGCGATTTCGGGGCGCAGGTGCATGGCGTCACGCTGTCGCCGGCCCAGCTCGAGTGGGCCCAGGCGCGTGCGCAGCGCGGCGGCTTTGCCGACCGCGCGACCTTCGAACTGCGCGACTACCGTGACCTGCGCGGCCAGGTCGATCGCATCGTGTCGATCGAAATGCTGGAAGCCGTGGGCGAGCGCTGGTGGCCCACCTATTTCCGCAAGCTGGGCGGACTGCTCAGGGTGGGTGGCGAGGCAGTGGTCCAGACCATCAGCATCGCGGACGAACTGTTCCCGCGCTACCGGCGTGGCACCGATTTCATCCAGCAGTACGTGTTCCCGGGCGGCATGCTGCCGTCGCCTTCGGTGTTCACCCGGCAGGCGGAAAAGGCGGGTCTGAAGGTGCAGCAGAATTTCCGCTTCGGTCTGGATTACGCGCTGACGCTCGCGCGCTGGCGCGACAGCGTCACCGAGCACTCGGACGCGCTGCGCGCGCTGGGTTTCGACCCCCGCTTCCAGCGGCTGTGGCACTTCTATCTGGCGTACTGCGAAGCAGGCTTCCGTGCCGGCTCGATCGACGTGCACCAGTTCCATCTGGTCAAGCCGTGATGCGACGACTGCTCTGGCTGCTTTGTCTGGTGACGGCGACTGTCTGCGCCCAGCCGCCGGCCGGCGTTGCGGAGCTACTGGACGACCCGAAGCCGCTGGGCAGCGGCGAAATGCGCTGGTTCGGCCTCAAGCTGTATGACGCCACGCTGTGGGCCAGCGGCGGGCAGTACCGCGCAGAAGGGGGCTTTGCGCTGAGCCTGCGCTATGCGCGCGACTTCGATGGCGTGCGGCTGGCGCGTGCCAGCATCGATGAGATACGCCGCCTGGGTGAGCGCGATGAGGGCAAGCTCGCGCGCTGGCAGTCGGTGCTCGAAAGCGTGTTCCCGAACGTGAAGGCCGGCGAAGTGATCACCGGGGTGAAGCGAGCCGACGGCAGCGCGCGTTTCTTCCATCAGGGCAAGGGCCTGCCGGCGGTCGAGGAGAGGGCGCTGTCCGACGCCTTCTTCGCGATCTGGCTGGACCCGCGCACGCGCGAGCCGGCGTTGCGCGAACGTCTGCTGGCCGAGGCCGGCGGCGGCCGGTGAAGACCGGCGAAATCGCCGCCTATGGACTGCTCGGCGCGCCGCTTGCGGCCGCTGCGCTGCCGGTCTATCTGCATATCCCCAAGCTGTACGCGGAACATTACGGGCTGTCGCTCGCGCTGCTGGGCGGTCTGCTGTTCGCGGCGCGGCTGCTCGACGCGCTGGCCGATCCGCTGATCGGCGCCTTCAGCGACCGCGCGCGCGGCCGCCGCGTGCTGGTGCTGGCAGGCCTGCTGCCGCTGGCCATCGGCCTGCCGGCCCTGGTGCGGCCCGCGGCCGGCATCGACCCGGTGCTCTGGCTGACCGGCGCGCTGCTGCTGGTCTATGCCGGCTACAGCCTGGCCACCATCAACTACGGGGCCTGGGGCGCCGAACTGTCGGCGACACCGGCACTGGGTACCCGGCTGGTCGCGTCGCGCGAGGGCTGGGCGCTGGTTGGCGTGGTCGCCGCCTCGGTCGCGCCCGGTCTGCTGGCCGATCAGGCGCCCGCCGGGCTGTGGCGGGCCACGCTGTACTGGCTGCCCTGGCTTGTGCTGGCGGCGGCGCTCACGCTCACCCGGGTGCCGGATACGCGCGCGGCGGCGGTGCAGCCACCGCTGCGCGACACCGCCCGCGAGCTCGCCGCGCACGCGCGCTTCCGCCGGCTGCTGGCGGTGTTCGCGCTCAACGGCATTGCCGCGGCCATACCCGGCACGCTGGTGCTGTTCTTCATTGCCGACGTGCTGGTCGAGCCGGCGCGCGAGGGCCTGTTTCTGGCGCTCTATTTCATGGCCGGCATCGCCGCACTGCCGATGTGGACCTGGCTGGCCGACCGCTTCGGCCGCGCCCGCTGCTGGGCGCTGTCCATGCTGCTCGCGATCGCGGCCTTCGGCGGCGCGTGGACGCTGGAGGCCGGTGATGCGCCGCTGTTCATGGCCATCTGCATCGGCTCCGGTATCGCGCTGGGCGCCGATCTGGCGTTGCCGCCGGCGCTGCTGGCCGGGCTGATCGCCGATCGGCGCGAAGCGCTGCCGGCCGGTGGCGCCTTCGGCGTCTGGACCCTGGTCACCAAACTGAATCTGGCGCTGGCCGCCGGGCTGGCGCTGCCGGCACTGGCCCTGCTCGGCTACCGCCCGGGTGTTCAGGACGAGGCCGGGCGAGCGGCGCTGACCGCGGTCTATGCGCTGCTGCCGCTCGGCCTGAAGGCGGCGGCGCTGTGCCTGCTGTGGCCGGCCATGCGCTGGCTTGAAGCGGGCGACCTGTATCGAAGCGAAGGAGTGAAGGCATGAGAAAGACGATATGTGCGCTGCTGGCCGCACTGGGGCTGGCCGGCTGTGGCGGTGTTCCGGTCGAACGCTACGCGGCGCAGACCCCGGTGCTGGATCTGAAGCAGTACTTCAACGGGCCGGTGCTCGGGCACGGCATGTTCCAGGACCGCGGCGGCGAGGTGATCAAGCGTTTCGTGGTGCGAATCGACGCCCGCTGGCAGGGGGACACCGGCACGCTGGACGAACAGTTCGAATGGAGTGACGGCACCCGGAGCCGCCGGGTGTGGACGCTGAAGCACCTCGGTGACGGCCGCTACAGCGGGCGGGCGGACGACGTGGTGGGCGAGGCGCAGGGCGAGGCACGCGGCAATGCGCTGCGCTGGCGCTATGTGCTGGCCCTGCCGGTCGGCGACAAGGTCTACAACGTCGATTTCGACGACTGGATGTATCTGATCGACGACAGGGTGATGCTCAACCGCTCGGCCATGAGCAAGTTCGGCGTGCATCTGGGTGAGGTGACGCTGTCCTTCACTCGCGGTACGCCCTGATGTTCGGGCCGCTGAATCCGCCGCTGGCCGACTGGGCCGGCAAGCGGGTCTGGGTGATCGGTGCATCCACCGGCATCGGTGCCGCGCTGGCGCGCAGGCTGATACGCGCAGGCGCCCGGGTGGCGCTGTCGGCACGCGACGCCGGCCGGCTCGCCGAAGTGGCCGGTCTGTCGCCGCAGGTGTGCCTGTGTCCGCTCGATGTGGCCGGTCTGTCGCCGCAGGTGTGCCTGTGTCCGCTCGATGTGGCCGAACCCGGTGCGCTGCAGCGTGTGGCGACGGACATCGCGGCCCGCTGGGGCGGCGTGGATGCGGTGTTCTTCGTCGCGGCCCGCTACCGTGCGGTGCGCGCCTGGGAACTGGAGACAGACGATATCGATGCGACCCTGCGCACCAATGTGGCGGCGGTGATGCAGGGCTGCGCCGCGGTGCTGCCGGCCATGCTGGAGCGGGGCAGCGGTGCGCTGGTCATCGTGTCCAGCGTGGCCGGCTATCGCGGGCTGCCGAAGGCGCTGGTCTATGGCGCCAGCAAGGCGGCCCTGATCAATTTCGCCGAGGCGCTGTATCTGGACCTGCACCCGCGCGGTCTGGGCGTGCATCTGGTGTGCCCGGGCTTTGTCGAGACACCGCTGACCGCGAACAATGACTTTCACATGCCGGCACTGATCAGCCCGGACGCGGCGGCCGGCCACATTCTGTCCGGTCTGCGGCGCGGCGATTTCCACATCCATTTCCCGAAGCGCTTCACCCGCTGGCTGCTGCTTCTGCGCCTGCTGCCGGGTCGGCTGTACTTCGCCGCAGTCAGGAAGGTGACGGGTCTTTGAGCGTGCGTGCTATCGCGTCAGACGCCGGGCGGCGATCACCACCGCGCTGAGCGATACCGCGATGCCGGCGAAGGCGGCCAGCCACATCAGGCTCCAGCGCAGTGCCGGGCGGGCCGAAAGCGCCGGAATCTCGAACGCATGCGGCGCGTTGAACAGCCAGCGGCGCAGCCGTGCGTCGCGGTCCATGGTGCCGAGCAGGCGGCCGTCCAGGGCGTCGATATGGACCCAGGTTTCGGCCGGATCTTCCATCTGCACCCGCCACACCGGCAGTTCCTTCGGATCGCGTCGGCCGTACCACCAGGCGTCTTCCGCGGTGAGCCGCTCGATCGCATTGATGCGCGCGTCCGGCAGCAGCGCACGCGCCACGGTTTCAGCGTGCTGTTCGGTCACGTCCGGGTGATCGAAACCAGGCAGGTCGAGCGCACGGCGGTAGCCTTCGCCATTGGTCAGCGTCATCCGCGCATGGCCATCCACCCAGTAAAGCTGGATGTCCTTCCAGCCGGTTTCGGACAGCAGTGCATCGAGCGTCGCGCGCTGCTGCGGCCACGGGAATTCCGGCGCCACGCTGCCGGTGTAGCGGGCCATCGCCGCCTTGCCCGGCGGCGTGTTGCGCAGCCAGTCGCCGGGCGACATCGACAGCCAGCCGCTCACCATCCAGGCCAGTACGAACAGGCCGCCGCCGAGTCCGGCCATGTGGTGCAGCTTCATCCAGCCGATGAAGGGGCTGAACGGCGACTGCCGGCGCAGACGCTGCAGGCCGAGCACCAGACCGCTCAGCGCGGACAGGCAGCAGATGCCGGACACCCACAGCAGGGTCTGACGCCACAGATCCGACTTCTCGCGCAGCGGCGTGAAGTAGAACCAGTGCGGCACCGCGCCCAGCCAGTTCCACAACCGCTCGCGCCGGCTGGTGTCGCGCACCACTTCACCGCTGCGTGCCGAAATGTACAGCTCGGTGCCGGCGGCATCGTCCAGCGCGATGCGGTGGAAGGGGCGCTGGCGGTCCAGCGTGGCGAGCACGGTCCACTGGTCGCGCTCCACGGTGCCGGTCCAGCGGGTGTGCAGTGCGCCAGCGAAGGCTCGGGCGATCGCTTCGGCGCGTGCCACGTCCACCGCGTCGATGCGGGTGCCGGTCTGCGCGCTCACGGTGTGCCGGCTGCCGTCGGCCAGCACCATGCGCCATACCGGCTCGCGACTGCCGTCTTCGCGCACCAGCGATTCCAGCCACAGCTTGCGCGGAAAATTGTGCGCACCGGCGGCGCGCAGTGCGGCGTCCGGCGTCACCCGCAGCAGGCTGCCGTCGAGCGGCGCCAGTCCGCGCAGGCGCTCGGCGTCGGTCAGCGACGGGAAGCCGACCACGCTCATGACCAGGCCGGACAGGAACCACATCAGGAACAGCAGACAGCCGGCGATGCCCAGCCAGCGGTGCCCTGCGCGCAGGGTCTGGAACAGCCGCGCGAGCACGGTCTGGCGGGTGAGTGTGAAGGGCGGGAACATCACGCGGGCACCGCGCGCCGGCGCGGCCGCAGCGCAGTCAGCCAGTCCAGCATGCAGTAGAAGGCGCCGGCGGCCAGCGGCGGATTGGCAGACACCAGCGCCAGGCCGGGCACTTCGCTGCGCCAGGTCCAGGCGCCGAGCGCGGTGCCGTACAGCTCCATGCACAGCGCCAGTACGAACATGGTGGAGTACAGCCGCGGCGACGGGCCGTAGCGCAGCGCCAGCAGGTAGAGCGCGAACAGCGGCAGATTGGCGGTGTCGCCACCCACCGCGAGGCCGGCCAGCACCAGACCGGCAGCCAGCGGCGGCACCGCGTCGATGGCGCGATGTGGCAGCCGGTCGGCCAGCCATACACCCAGCGCGTACAGCAGCACATGGCCCGGCGGCACGAACAGCGGCAGATTGCCCAGCCGGTAGTCGTACAGGCCCCACAGCAGCGACAGCACGATTTCGCCGAAGGTGGCCCAGGCCAGGCACACGGTCCATTGCATGCGCTGGTCCGCGTGGCCTGACCACCACATGAAGCCGAACAGCAGCCAGGTCCACAGCGCGACCGCCGGCTGCGCCCAGGCCAGACCGCAGGCGTCCAGCCACAGGCCGCCGGCGATGGTCAGTGCGGTGGCGAGGGCGAGCGGGGCGTTCATGGGGGCGGGGCGCAGTCAGGCGGGGCGGCGGAAGGCCGCAGGGGCCTGCATGGTAAACTCACGGGCTCGAAAAATCGCGGGTTTTCCCATGTCCGGCAATACTCTGGGCACGCTGTTCCGTGTCACGTCCTTCGGTGAATCGCATGGCCCGGCCATCGGCTGCGTGGTCGATGGCTGCCCGCCCGGGCTGAAGCTCGACGCGGCCGACATCCAGGCCGAACTGGACCGCCGCAAGCCGGGTACCTCGCGCCACGTGACCCAGCGTCGCGAACCGGACGAGGTGGAAATCCTGTCCGGCGTGTTCGAAGGCGTCACCACCGGTACGCCGATCGGCCTGCTCATCCGCAACCAGGACCAGCGCTCGAAGGACTACGGCAACATCGCCGAAACCTTCCGCCCGGGCCATGCCGACTACGCCTACTGGCAGAAGTACGGCATCCGCGACCACCGCGGCGGCGGTCGTTCGTCCGCACGCGAAACCGCGGTGCGGGTGGCGGCCGGCGCGATCGCGCGCAAGTGGCTGCGCGAGCGCTACGGCATCGACATCCACGGCTGGATGAGCCAGCTCGGCCCGATCCGCATCGAGTACCGCGACCGCGACGCGATCGCGAACAACCCCTTCTTCGCGCCGGACGTCAGCGTGCTGCCGGAACTCGAACTGTTCATGGACAAGCTGCGCAAGTCCGGCGATTCCTGCGGCGCGCGCATCGACGTGGTCGCCAGCGGCGTGCCGGTGGGCTGGGGCGAGCCGGTGTACGACCGGCTCGACGCCGACATCGCCTACGCGATGATGGGCATCAATGCGGTCAAGGGCGTCGAGGTCGGCGCCGGCTTCGCCAGCGTCGAACAGCGCGGCACCGAACATTCGGACGAAATGTCGCCGGAAGGCTTCCTGTCGAACAACGCCGGCGGCGTGCTGGGCGGCATTTCGACCGGCCAGGACCTGCGCGTGTCCATCGCCATCAAGCCCACGTCCAGCATCCGGCTGGACCGGCATTCGATCGACAAGGCCGGCAATCCGGTCATCGTGAACACCCACGGCCGGCACGACCCCTGCGTCGGCATCCGCGCGACACCGGTGGCCGAAGCCATGCTGGCCCTGGTGCTGATCGACCACGCGCTGCGCCACCGTGCGCAGTGCGGCGACGTCGAGGTGGCCACGCCGCGCATCCCGGCGCAGGCGCCGGCAGAGGTGGTGGAGCGGCTGCGCGCCGCCCGCGACGCCGAACAGGCCGACGCGCAGGCCGACGAACAGGACTGAGTCGCTGCGACGGGCGGTTGCGGCCAGCGGCCGTACCGCCTGCCTGTCGCGAGCCCGCTCTGCTTCCGTTCCTTTTCTTCCTTTCCCCCAGCTTTCCCCTCCACCTGACGGCCGCTGATGTCTGCCGTCCCGGGCCCGGCTGACCCGTTTGCGCCTGCTCGCGCGGCCTGCCTGAAAGATATTCGTCACCCTGTGCGGGGCTTGGCCGGAACCGGGCGGAAGCGCTCGGCCGGTACGCGATACGGCGCGTGCTCGCCATCCGGTTCATGCATGCAGGATGGGGTGGCCGGCAGTCGATGCGCGCGGAATGTGCGTACAGGACGGGAAATTTTCCCTGCGTGAATTTATCGGGAGGATTTCCCTGTGTCCGCTGGCCCTGTGCCCAGTACAACTCGCGGAAACAAACTGCCCGTGGTCGTGTAGGAATCTGTCCTACCCGGAATCCGATGAAGAGGCTCGACAAGCGAGGAGGGGCGGCGTGCTTCGTGCCCGCCCTGGTGCTGCTCTGCGGCGGCGCCAATGCACAGGAAAAGACCGAGGTGCGCCTGGAGGAAGTCAACATCCGGGCGCCGCGCATCGTCACGCCTCTGCCAGGCGTGAGCATGGAGCGCGAGCAGACGACGGTGAACGTTCAGAGCGCGACCGACGCCGATCTGCGCAACCAGCAGTCGATCAACATCGCCGACTACCTCAACACGCAGGGCCAGTCGATCACCGTCAACGACTACGCCGGCAACCCTTTCCAGCAGGACATCAGTTTCCGCGGCTTCTCCGCCTCGCCGCTGGTGGGTACGCCACAGGGCCTGTCGGTGTATCTCGACGGCGTGCGGGTAAACGAGCCCTTCGGCGAAGTGGTGAACTGGGATCTGATTCCGACGCTGGCGATTTCCCGCACCGATCTCATCCCGGGTTCCAATCCGCTGTTCGGTCTGAATACGCTGGGCGGCGCGCTGTCGCTGCAGACCAAATCCGGCTTCACGTCGGAGCGCTTCGAAGCCACCCGTACCCAGGGTTCGTGGGGGCGCAGCCAGAACCAGCTGGCGGTCGGCGGCAACAACGGCACGCTGGCCGGCTTCGTTGCCTTGAGCGAATTCCGGGAGGATGGCTGGCGCAACAATTCGCCCAGTCAGGTGAACCAGTATTTCGGCCGCATCGACGCGCGCATCGGTGCCAGCGAATGGACCGCCTCGCTGCTCAAGGTGGACAACAGGCTGACCGGCAATGGCCTTGTGCCCTACGAGGAATGGCAGGCCCGCCCTCAGTCGGTGTTTACCTCGCCGGACACCACGGACAATGATCTCACCCACGTCAATCTGCGCGCCCGTTTCGACGTCAGCGACCGGGACAGCGTGTCGGTGGGCGTGTATCAGCGCAAGCTCACCCAGCGCTCGGTGGGTGGCGACTTCTGGGACGATTTTGACCGTCTGTCCTACGGCCGGCTGGACGACTGCCCGCTGAGCCATTTTCCCTTCGTGTCCGCCAACGGCGCCTACGATCCGAACGGTCCGACCTCGCCCGGCTGCCCGGGCTTCGCGCCGAACGGCCTGTTCAACATCGGCGGCACTTCGCAGGAAGCGATCGGTACCACGGTGCAGTGGGTGCATGTCGGTGACGAACACCAGCTGGTGTTCGGCGGCACCTTCGACCGCAACGACCTCAGCTACGGTCAGGGCCAGATGCTGGGCTTCATCGATGCCGACCGGAATGTGTACACCGATCCGGCCAAGGCGGCGGATCTCGGCCTGTCGGCGCTGGACACGGTGATCCAGCGCAACTTCCTGACCGGCAGCAACGAATCGCTCGCCTTCTTCGCGACCGATACCTGGACCGTGCGCGACAACCTGTTCGTGAACTACGGCCTGCGCTGGAGCCGTACCCACGTGCGCAATCAGCTGGTGTCGGACAAGCCGATTCCGCTCTACCAGTTCACACCGGCCTTTCTCAACAGCCGTCAGCAGCGTTGCGGCACGCTGGCCGATGCGGCGGCGCGCTTCCTGTGCTCCGAAGGCGATTACACCTACTACAGCACCAACCCGTCCTTCGGCGTGTCCTGGCTGCCGGAACCGGCGCTCAACCTGTACCTGAACGTGAGCCAGGGTGCGCGTACGCCGTCGGTGATCGAACTGGGCTGTGCGCGCGACAAGGAACTGGAGAACGCGAACAACGGCAAGAGCATCGGCTGTTCGGTGCCGACCGCGCTGACCAGCGATCCCTATCTGCCACAGGTGCGTTCGCTGAGTACCGAACTGGGCGTGCGCGGTTCAGCCTATGACGGAAAGCTGGAATTCAACGCCACCATGTTCGAAACCCAGCTCGAGGACGACATCCTGTTCGTGTCGCTGGGCCGCAAGAACCGCGGCGTGTTCGACACCTTCAAGCACACCTCCCGCCGCGGCTTTGAACTGGGCCTGAATGCCAAGGTCGGGGCGCACACCTTCCGCATCGCCTACACCCGGCTGGACGCCAAATTCGGCTCCTACGCCAAGGTGGTGAACCAGTCCAACAGCAGTTCGAACAGCACCGCCGGCCAGCTGAACGAATTCACGATCGAACCGGGCGACCGCATACCCGGCATACCGCGCGATGTGCTGCGCATGGGCTGGGCCTTCGACGTGAACGACAGGATGAATGTCGGCATCAACATGATTGCCCACGCCGGGTCGTTCTCGCGCGGCAACGAGAACAACGAGCACCAGGCGGGTGGTGACGACAATTTCGGCGAGTCCTTCGGCGGCGGTGCCAACGGCCTCGGGCGTGCCTACATCGGCAGGGGCCGTACCTCCGGCTACGCCATCTTCAACTTCGTCGGCCGCTATCGCATCACCCGCGACCTGACGCTCTTCGCACGCGTCGACAACATTTTCGACAAGCAGTACCTGACCGCCAGCGAACTCGAACTGAACCCTTTCGTCGCCGGCGGCTTCGGTGGCCGCGATGCGTCCGGCTTCAACTACAACTCGTTCGCATGGACCCACTCCCAGTTCGTCGGCCCCGGCTCGCCGCGCGCTGGCTGGTTCGGGCTGACCTACGCCTTCGACACGGTCGCGTCCGTGCAGTGAACGCCTTCTTCGATCCCATTCAAGCCGCACGAGTGCAGTCCACCCGAGGAGAGTCCATGATGAAACTCAGATACCGTAGCCTGGCCGTGCTGTTCGCGGCCACGGCCCTGCCAGCCCACGCCGGCGACTTCACCAGCCTGCTGTACGGCACCGGCCCTGGCGCCGACCTGAAGTGGGGAACCGCCGATGACACCAACGCGGTCGGCGCCGGTCCGGATCGCGTCCTCGGCACGGCGGACGACACGACGGCCAAGGTGTCCGGCGCGGGTAATGTGCAGGGCGACAAGCTTTACCTGAAGGTACCGGATGCACGGGCCGCTACGGCGACGACACCCGCCTACAAGCCCATCCTTTACAGCAGCGAGAACGGCAAGATACCGCTGGCTATCGATTACTTCGCAACCGAATGGCGCACCCAGGCCGGGGTGCCTGCGCGCGGCACGCACACCGCACAGGGCACGCTCACGCTGGTGGATTCACACGTCACGTTCGGCGCCTCTCTCGGAGGCGTTGCCATCGGCGATGTCTACGATTTCGTGTTCCGTGACTCGCGCGACAACACGCTGGTGTTCGGTACCCGGGTCGAACTGGGGCAGAAACCGACCTACGATCAGGACGCGGAACTGAACTACCTCTACCGCTACGGTTTCGTCGAAGGCAGCACCGTGTTCAAGACCGATATTGCCTGGACCTTCCTCGGCAACACCGATCTGCGGCTGTACAACGCGGCCCGCGCTGACCTGCGCAGCCTGATCGGCACGCCGACGCTGAACCTGAACGCAGTGAGCTTCCAGTCCGACATCAATCTGTCGGAAGGCAACCCGTTCAGCGGTCTGTACCTGATCAAGACCGATGCCACCGCCTACAAGACCATGGCCGGCGCGATCGGCTATTTCCAGGCCGGCGAGGAAGGGCAGGCACTGCTCTACAACACGATCGCCGGCTTTGCACCGACCGTACCGCCGCCGGTCGTGGTGCCCAATCTGCCAGTGCCGGAACCGTCTGAATACGCACTGTTCCTCGCCGGTCTGGGGTTGATCGGCGTGGCCGCGCGCCGTCGCCTGCGTGCCTGAATCCACAGCCTTCCCTGCATACACACCAGAGGTCAGCATGAAACTCAAAGCACTTGCCTTCTCGCTGCTGCTGGGCCTGTCGGCCCAGTCCGCATACGCCTTCGTCTCCCTGCCGGAGACCGGCCCGCTGCGCATCACCGGCAGCAACAATCCGGCGGCTGATCCGCTCTTCCTGGGCTTTGACTGGAATCCGGCGGACAACGGCTACACCCGTGTCGCCCGCCGCATCAGTTCGGTCATCTATGACGGCACCGACATCGGCACCTTCTACGATTTCGTCTATCGCTACACCGATGGCACGCTGGCGTTCGCGTCGCGTTTCGAACTGGACGTGGGCGAAATCGACACCGGCGCCTTCGCCTACGAAACCGAAATCAACGACATCCTGCGTCGCGGCTATGCCGGCTACGACGTGTCGGTTGGCTGGTACGACTCGGGTACCGACAGCGACATGCGCCTGCAGAGCGTGGCGCACTCGAATGGCGTGCGCACCCGCCCGACCAATCCGGTCGATGTGTTCGACGACAACGTGGTGGATTTCCGTACCGACGTTTCGGTCGAGGAAGAGAACCCGACGACGGCCTGGTACGTGCTGAAAACCAACGCGACCGAATTCACCTATCTGGTCGATGCGGTCACCATCCGGCAGGCGCCGAGCCTCGATGGCGTTTCGCCGCCGCTGCGTGTCGCCACCTTCGAAGGTTTTGCACCGGTCACCGCGCCGGTGCCGGAACCTGAAACCTATGCGCTGCTGCTGGCCGGTCTGGGCATGGTGGGTCTGGCGGCCCGCCGTCGCAAGCAGCCCAACTGAGCATCACGCTCGTCCCGGGCAACCGGGCGTTTCGTTCGAGCCGGGCCTGTGCCCGGCTCTTTTTTTCAGCTGAACAGTCGGGACACCTCGCGCGGTGCGCAGCGCAGGTACTGCGGCGCCACCTTCACCTGCGCGCCCAGACGCGCAGCCGCGTGCCAGGGCCAGCGCGGGTCGTACAGCATGGCGCGGGCGACGCCGATCAGATCGGCCTGACCGGCGGCCAGGATCGATTCCGCCTGTTCGGCTTCGGTGATCAGGCCGACCGCGATCGTGGGCAGGCCCACCGCCGCGCGGATGCGTTCGGCGAAACCCACCTGATAGCCGGGCACGGCCGGAATCTGCTGCGCGGTCGACACGCCGCCGCTCGACACGTGGATGAAATCCGCGCCGCGCGCCTTCAGTGCCTGCGCCAGCACCACGCTCTGTTCGACATCCCAGCCGCCGTCCACCCAGTCGCTGGCGGAAATGCGCATGCCCACCGGCCGTTCGTGCGGGAAGGCTTCGCGCACCGCGTCGAACACTTCGAGCGGGAAGCGCATCCGGTTTTCCAGCGTGCCGCCGTAGGCGTCGGTCCGCACATTCGGCAGTGGCGACAGGAACTGGTGCAGCAGATAGCCGTGCGCGCCGTGCACCTCGATTGCATCGATGCCCAGCCGCGCCGCGCGACGGGCGGCTTCGGCGAAGGCGGTGCGCACCCGGCGCAGGCCGTCGGCGTCGAGTGCCTGCGGCGGATGCTCGTGCGCAGCGTGCGGAACCGGCGAGGGCGCCACGGTCTGCCAGCCGCCTGCGGACGGCGCGATCTGCGCGCCGCCTTCCCACGGTCGGGCGACCGAGGCCTTGCGACCGGCGTGTGCGAGCTGGATCGCGATCGGCATGTCCGAATGCGCGCGGGTGGCGGTCAGCACGCGGCGCAGTGCGGCCTCGTTGTCGTCGTTCCACAGACCGAGGTCGGCGGCGGAAATGCGGCCTTCCGGCTCGACCGCGGTCGCTTCGATCACGAACAGGCCGGCGCCCGACAGCGCCATCTGGCCGATATGCATCAGATGCCAGTCGGTGGCGTTGCCGTCGAGGGCCGAGTACTGGCACATCGGCGCGATGACGATGCGGTTGGGCAGCCGCAGGCGGCCGAGTTCGCAGGGCTGGAAGAGCAGGCTGGACATGGGGCGTCTTTCACTGAGCGGTGATCGGGCAGCACGAGGCGTGCGCCGGGAATTTACCCTGATCGCCGCCGTGCCACGAAGTTCGCGCCACCGATGACTGCCTTACAGACCCAGTTCAGTCAGCCCGGGGTGGTCGTCCGGCCGCCGGCCCTGCGGCCAGCGGAACAGGCGCTCCGACTCGCTGATCGCCAGGTCGTTGATGCTGGCGTGGCGGTGGGCCATCAGGCCGTTGTCGTCGAATTCCCAGTTCTCGTTGCCGTAGGCGCGGAACCACTGGCCGGCGTCGTTGTGCCACTCGTAGGCGAAGCGCACCGCGATGCGGTTGCCGGCGGTGCACCACAGCTCCTTGATCAGCCGGTACTCGTGCTCCTTCGACCACTTGCGGGTCAGGAAGTCGACGATCTCCGCGCGGCCGGTCACGAATTCCGAGCGGTTGCGCCAGCGGCTGTCGGCGGTATAGGCCAGCGATACCCGCTGCGGGTCGCGGCTGTTCCAGCCGTCTTCGGCGGTGCGCACTTTCTGGGCGGCGGTGTCTGCGGTGAAAGGCGGCAGAGGCGGGCGGGGTGCGTCGGTCATGGCGGTGCTCCGGTGGTGACAGAAAAGAGACAGGTCTGTCTACATGCTTGAACAAGACAGATCTGTCTGTCAACATGCATTCATGTTCACAACCCTCGACGATCTCGCCGGTCCCGGTCCGTTGCCCGATCAGGACGCGCGCACCCGTGTGCTCGAATGCGCCTACCGGCTGTTCTATCGGCACGGCCTGCGCGCCACCGGCATCGACCGCATCATTGCCGAGTCCGGCGTGGCCAAGGCCTCTTTCTACCGCCACTTTCCGACCAAGCTGGCGCTGGTCGATGCCTATCTCGATCTGCGCCACGCGCGCTGGATGGGCTGGCTGGAAAGCCGGCTGTCGGCGACGCCGGATGCGCGGGCCTGGCTGGCCGCGCTGCCGGACGCGCTGGACGACTGGTTTCGCGCGCCCGGCTTCCGCGGCTGCGCTTTCATCAACGGGCATGCCGAAGCCGGCACCGACGCACCGGCGATGACGGTCATCCACAAGCGGGAACTGGCGGTACGCATCGAGCGCGCCTGCCACGAGGCCGGATGCGTGCGGCCGGACGAGGTCGCGGCCGACCTGCTGCTGGCGATCGAAGGCGCCATCGTGCGTGCCCAGATGGAAGGTGCTGACGCGGCACGCGCGCCGCTTCTGCGGGCGTTTGCGCGGGTGCTGGCGGAGATGGCCTGACCAGCACCCTCCGCGCGCGCCTACGGCGTGTGTGCGCTTGTTCCGGTGCGCCACCACGCCTGCATCGCCCGCCCGGTCGGTTCGGCGGTTTCGCCAACCGGGTTCAGCGGCCATTGCCAGCGCGGGCCGGCGGTCCAGCCTCCGGTCGTGAGGCGCGCCGGCAGGCCCGGCAGCAGCACCTCGTCCGGCGCGCCCGGCCGGGTCTGCGCGTATTCGATGATGAGGCAGGCATGCCGCACGCGGCCGAGGGCGTCGACGTGGGCCTGCTGTATCGCCGCACCATAGCGTTCGACGTCGGCTTCACTGTCGCCGCGCTTCAGCCGCGCCGTGCACGGCAGCAGCGGCAACTGCGACAGCAGGTTCACCGAAGCGCACCAGGCGTCGGCCGGCATCGCGGGCGCGGCCTGCAGCGGGTCACATGAAAGGTCATTGAGCACGCCGCTCACATCCTGCGCCACGCAGTGCACCCGGCCCGGGTGGCGGGCGGCGGCGGCACGGGCTGCCGGGCCGAAGCACACGTCGACCAGATCGACCGTATCGAACAGTTCGAGCATTGCCTGCAGCGGCACATCCTGAAGCAGGCCGGCGCCCATGATCCAGGCGCGCCGCGGTGCGTGCGGCGACGCGATGGCAAGGCGGGCGGAGGCGAGCAGGGCGGTGCGCGTCTGTTCGATATGCCCGGCCCAGTGCGTGCGCAGGCGACGGTGCCGCACCGCGAGCGCCGCCGCTTCGCGGCGCAGTCCCAGACGCTGTGCCGCGGGCAGGCAGTCCAGCCGCGTCCAGGCGAACAGTTCCTCGATCACGGCGCGGTCGGTGGAAACAGCGCGCGGGCGCGCGGCGCCAGATCCAGCCGGTAGAACTGCGCGAGCTGGTCGTACAGATCCGGCCAGGTCTGCTGGATCAGATCCGGAATTTCGAAGAAGCACTCGGACATGACCGCGAAAAACTCGGCCGGGCTTTCCGCTGCGTACGGATCGATGCCGGTGTCGACCCCGGCGTCCACATCGGCGCAGAAGCGTTCGTAGGCCGTCGACCACACGCGTGCCCAGCGCTGCACGCTCATGCCCGCGTGCAGCGGCGGCAGGCCGTCCGCTTCGCCATTGCGCATGTCCAGCTTGTGCGCGAATTCGTGGATCACCACATTGATGCCGTCGGCCGCCAGCGATTCCGGCTGCCACGACAGCAGCACCGGGCCGCCTTCCCAGGCCTCGCCCACCAGCGTGTCCTCGTACTCATGCACCACGCCGGCGTCGTCGGTCACCCGCCGTGGCACGATGAAGTCGCCCGGATAGACCACCACGCCCACCCAGTCGTCGTACCAGTCCAGACCCAGCCGCAGCACCGGCAGACAGGCCTGCAGCGCAATCTCCAGCAGCATGTCGTCGCTCAGCGCGGTGTCGTGTGCGCCGTGGAATTCCTTGGTCGCGACGAAGCGGCGCGCCAGTTCGCGCAGCGCTGGGCGGTCATCCGCGTCGAGGAAATCGAGAAAGGGCAGCCGGGCTTCGATGCGCGCCCACTGGGCGGCCGGTACTTCGGGCAGGTCGGGTTCGGACGGCGCGAACGCGCGCCGCAGCCAGTGCAGCATGCGGTGACAATCCTTGCTTGATCGGGGGCGGGGGAGCGCCTATCGTAAAGGCTCTTCAACCACGAAAGGAGGTGATCCGTGATGAAACGTCTCGCGATCCTGCTGGGGCTGGCGATGTTTGCGTCGTCTGCCGCCGTTTTTGCCTGCCCGGGCGACAAGCACGGTGACGCCAAACCCCAGAGCTCCCAGCCGGAAAAACCGAAGACCTGATTCAGACCTGATTCAAACGTCCAACTGTCGTGAGACAGGTGGGCGCAGGGCGATCGCGCAAGCGGTCGCCCTTTTTGTTTGCGCTCAGCGGAGGAAGGCCGGGTTCAGACGCCGGACAGCGAACGCTTGAGCGTGGCCGAGGGCAGTTCGCCGAACAGTTCGCGGTAGTCATGCGAGAAGTGGCCCAGATGCCAGAAGCCCCAGTGCATGGCGACGTCGTGCACGCTGCGCGACGGATCGCTGCCGTACTGCAGCGCGCGCCGTACCGCGTTCAGGCGCACCCGCTTCAGGTAGTCCTTGGGCGCCATGCCGAGCACCGTGTTGAAGTGGTTCTGCAGCGTGCGACGGGTGACATGCAGCCGCTCGCACAGGTCATCGACCCCGTCCATCGCCGATTCCGGCTGCAGCGCGAAGCGGCGTGCCTGCATCACCACGTCAAAGCGGCGCTGTTCGAGCGCGGTGCGGGCTGGCGGCTCGGGGCTGTCGCCCAGACTGTCGAGCAGCAGATCGACCAGATCGGCGCACAGATCGCCCGAGGGCGTGGTCGCGCCGGCCGGATCGAGCAGGCCTTCGATCAGGAAACACAGTTCGCTGTGCCGCGCCGTGCTGATCGCGCGGCTGGCGACCGAGCCATGGGTGATCAGGTGTTCCAGCCGGTGGCCGTGCTGGCCCTTCAGGCGGGCGGCCAGCCAGTCCTCGTCGGCCACGATGCCGTAGATGCCGAAGGCGCGCGGCGTGCGCAGCGTGAAGCCGCTGCTGGCACGCGCCATCATCAGATGCACCCCATCGCTGTGCGGCCGGCCGCAGAAACGCACTTCACCGGTGCGTGACAGATCGGGCAGGCCCATCCATACCGAGCCGGCCCAGGGGCCGCACTGCTGACTGGTTTCCTGCTCGGTGTATTCGTGAAACACCTGCAGCTGCGGGCCTTCTTCGGCCAGCATTTCCCGGATGCAGCCGGTGAATACACCGCCCGACAACTGCTCGTATTCCTGATGCCAGCGCGAAATATTGTCCGCATGCTCGGCCACGTCGTGGCTGCGGCTGATACGGATGCCGTCACCCGGCACGCTTCTGTCGGCGTGTTCCGGATTCCGTGCTGGCGCGAAGTCGTTCTGTCCCATTTGAGCTTCTCCTCCTGTCGCTCGCGCGAACAGGAATGTACCGTTGTTACGGGGATTTAGCATCAGGCGTGCCAGACGGCGGACACATGTTTTCCGATTCCGGATAGTGCGCCGCACACGACTTTTCCGATTCCGGATAGTCTGGATTCCATCCCCGGTGCTCGAATGGAAAAAGGTTCCGCGTGGGGCGGAACGGATCCGGGAGAAAAAAACATGTCGTCAACACTGAATGCGGGGCAGGGTGGTCCGCAGTCGCTGAAAAAGGTGCTGGGCCCGCTGCAGCTGTGGGGCATTGCGGTCGGCCTGGTCATTTCGGGCGAGTACTTCGGCTGGAGCTATGGCTGGAACACCGCCGGCACGCTGGGCTTTCTGGCGGCGACCGTGCTGGTGGCCGCGATGTACGCGACCTTCATCTTCAGCTTTACCGAACTGTCGACCGCGATTCCGCATGCCGGCGGCCCGTTCGCCTACGCGCGCCGAGCCTTCGGGCCGTTCGGCGGCTTCGTCGCCGGCTTCGCCACGCTGGTCGAGTTCGTATTCGCGCCACCGGCCATTTCACTGGCCATCGGCGCCTATCTGAACGTGCAGTTCCCCAGTGTCGATCCGAAAATGATCGCGCTCGGCGCCTATGTGGTGTTCATCGCGCTGAACTGGGTGGGCGTGAGCATCGCGGCGACCTTTGAACTGTTCGTGACCCTGCTGGCCATCTTCGAACTGCTGCTGTTCATGGGCATCGTGGCCCCCGGCTGGAGCTTCGACAATTTCATCGCCCACGGCTGGGCCGGCGAGAACGAATTCTCCGGCGCCGCGCTGGCCGGCATCTTCGCCTCCATCCCGTTCGCGATCTGGTTCTTCCTGGCGATCGAAGGCGCAGCCATGGCAGCCGAAGAGGCACGGGACCCGAAGCGCACCATTCCGGTCGCCTACATTGCCGGCATCCTGACCCTGCTCACGCTCGCTTTCGGCGTCATGCTGTTCGCTGGTGGCGTCGGCGACTGGCGTCAGCTGGCCAACATCAACGACCCGCTGCCGCAGGCGATGAAGGCGGTGGTCGGCGACAACAGCGGCTGGCTGCACATGCTGGTTTGGATCGGTCTGTTCGGTCTGATTGCCTCCTTCCACGGCATCATCATGGGCTACTCGCGCCAGATCTTCGCGCTGGCCCGCGCCGGCTACCTGCCTGCCTACTTCGCCGCGCTCAGCCCGCGTTTCCAGACGCCGCACCGCGCGCTGGTGGCCGGTGGCGTGATCGGCGTGGCCGCCATCTTCAGCGATTCCTGGATCAGTTTCGGCGGTCAGACGCTGACCGCGAACATCGTGACCATGTCGGTGTTCGGCGCCATCGTCATGTACATCATGTCCATGGCTTCGCTGTTCAAGCTGCGCGCCGCCGAGCCGAATCTGGAACGTCCGTACCGTGCGCCGTTCTATCCGGTGTTCCCGGCGATTGCGCTGGCGCTCGGCGTGTTCTGCCTGGGGGCGATGGTGTGGTTCAACACCCTGCTGGCCGGCGTGTTCCTGGGCCTGTTCGCACTGGCTGCCGCCTACTTCTTCATGACCGGCCAGCAGCGTGCCGATGCGCCGGAAGACGCGATGCTGGCAGGCAGCCGCTGAGGAGAACGACATGGCGTATCGCGTCATGGTGGGGGGTGAAACCTTCACCTTCCCCGACCTGAAAACGGTGATGGCCTGCGCCAGCCCGGCCCGCTCCGGCGACGTGCTGGCCGGCGTGGCGGCCGGTTCGGCGCTGCGCCGGGTGGCGGCGCGGCACGCGCTGGCCGACATCCCGCTCGCCACCTTTCTGAACGAGGTACTGGTGCCGTACGAGGAGGACGAAATCACCCGCCTCATCATCGACAGCCATGACCGCGCCGCCTTCGCGACCATCGCCCACCTGACGGTGGGCGGTTTTCGCGAATGGCTGCTGGACGACGCGGCCGACGCCGACGCGCTGAGCGCGGTGTCGCCGGGCCTGACGCCGGAAATGGTGGCCGCGGTGAGCAAGCTCATGCGCAACCAGGACCTGATCGCGGTGGCGCGCAAGTGCCGCGTGGTGACGCAGTTCCGCAACACCATCGGCCTGCCCGGCCACCTGGCGGTGCGGCTGCAGCCCAACCACCCGACCGACGACCTGCGTGGCGTGGCCGCCTCGACGCTGGACGGCCTGCTGTGCGGGGCCGGCGACGCGGTGATCGGCATCAACCCGGCCTCCGACAGTCTGCCGGCCATCCACAACCTGCTGTCCATGCTGGACGAGCTGATCGAGCGCTTCGACATTCCGACCCAGAGCTGCGTGCTGACCCACGTGACAAATACGGTGAAGCTGATCGAGCAGGGCGCGCCGGTGGATCTGGTGTTCCAGTCGGTCGGCGGCACCGAGAAAACCAACTCGTCCTTCGGCGTCAGTCTCGCGGTGCTGGACGAGGCGTATGAGGCGGCGCTGTCACTCGGTCGCGGCACGCTCGGTGACAACGTCATGTACTTCGAAACCGGGCAGGGCAGCGCGCTGTCTGCCAACGCGCATTTCGGCGTCGATCAGCAGACCTGCGAGGCGCGCGCCTACGCGGTGGCACGCCGCTACAAGCCGCTGCTGATCAACACCGTGGTCGGTTTCATCGGCCCGGAGTATCTGTACGACGGCAAGCAGATCATCCGCGCCGGGCTGGAGGACCACTTCTGCGGCAAACTGCTCGGCCTGCCGCTGGGCTGTGACGTCTGCTACACCAATCACGCCGAAGCCGACCAGGACGACATGGACACGCTGCTGGTGCTGCTCGGGGCGGCCGGCATTCCGTTCGTCATCGGCGTGCCCGGGGCGGACGACATCATGCTGAATTACCAGAGCACCTCCTTCCACGACGCGCTGTTCCTGCGCCGCACGCTGGGCCTGAAGCGCGCGCCCGAATTCGAGCGCTGGCTGCAGTCCATCGGCCTGACCGACCCGACCGGCGAACTGCTGCGCGGCAGCGGCCGCGCACTGGTCGATGGCTTCTCGTCGCTGGCCGCGCTGCCGACACCGCGTGCGGCCTGAACAAACCGAATCCCTTCATGAAAACAGGAGTCACGATGAACACACGCATCCGCACCCTCGTTGCCGCCTGCGCGGCCCTCTGCCTGCTGCCGGCCGCCCACGCCGCCGATCCGGCGCCAGCTTCCGACTGGACCGTGCCGATGAGCGTCACGCTGGTCAGCGACTACATTTTCCGCGGTCAGTCCCAGACCTGGGGCGGCCCGGCGCTGCAGGTGAGCATCGAGGCAGCGCACAGCTCCGGCTTCTACGCCGGCTTCTTCGCCTCCAATGTGTCTGACCACTGGCTGCCGGGCGCGGCAGTCGAAACCGACCTCTACGGCGGCTACCGCACCAAGGTGGCCGACACCTTCGGCGTCGATGTCGGCGCGGTCTACTACATGTACCCGGGTGCCAACTGGAGCGATTCGCCCTTCACCGGCTTCAACGCCCGCAACCGCCTGGACACCGCCGAAGCCTATGTCGCGGTGAGCTGGGAATGGCTCACCTTCAAGACCGGCCGCACGCTGAACGAGTACTTCGGCTGGAGCACCAACAATTCGCCGGTCAATGGCGGCTTCTTCGGTGACCTGAACGCCGGCGTGACCGGCAACACCCGCGGTTCGCACTACTTCGAACTGAACGCCGCCTACGACGTGGCCGAAGGCTGGAACGTGAGCGGCCAGATCGGTCGCCAGATCGTGCGTCATTCGACCGGGCTGGACATCAGCTACTACAAGGTGGGCGTTACCCGCACGCTGCCCGACGGCTGGTCGGCCGGCCTGTTCTATTCGGCGTCCAGCGAGCCGAACGCGTACAAGGACTTCGTCAGCCTGGACAATGGCCGCTCGACCTCCGATATCGCGAAGGACAAGCTGTTCGTGAGCGTGACCAAGGCGTTCTGATGGGCGGGCGTTGCCGGTGCGTGAGCGCCGGCAACGCCCTCGTGAAGCGAAGAGAGTTCCGATGGCTGATGATGACAAGCAGTCCGCCCTGAGCGACAACGGTGACGCCTGGGCGCTGTGGAAAACCTGGACTTCGGCGCGCATCGGTCTCGGCCGTGTGGGCACCGCGGTGCCCACCGCCGAAACCCTGGGCTTCGGACTGGCGCACGCGCTGGCACGCGACGCCATCCACACGCCGCTGGACGTGGCCGCACTGGCGGCCGAACTGAATGCGCAGGGCTGGCCGGCGCTGCCGGCGAAAAGCCGCGCACCTGACCGTGAAATCTATCTGCGCCGACCCGATCTCGGTCGCCGGCTCGACGCCGACGACCGGGTGCGGCTGGACGGCATGCGCGGCGAGGGCTGCGATCTGGCGATCGTGATCGGCGACGGCCTGTCGTCGGCGGCGGTGGCGCGTCACGCGGTGCCGCTGCTGGGCGCGCTGTATCCGCTGCTGCCGGAGGACTGGTGCATCGCGCCGGTAGTGATCGCTACCCAGGCCCGGGTGGCCCTGGCGGACGAAGTGGGCGAGGCGCTGGGTGCGCGCATGGTGGCCATGCTGATTGGCGAACGCCCGGGTCTCAGTTCGCCGGACAGCCTGGGCATCTATCTCACCTGGGCGCCGCGCGTGGGCCGCTCGGACGCCGAACGCAACTGCATTTCGAATGTGCGGCCCGAGGGCCAGCCCTATGGCGCGGCGGCCTATCGCCTGAACTGGCTGATGCAGCAGGCCGGCGTGCTGCGACTGACCGGCGTTGGCCTGAAGGACGAGAGCGACGCTACCCTGCCGCTGGTGGCCCCCGACGGCACACCGCGACTGGCGTGAGTGCCCTGGCCTGGGACAGCAGGGCGCAAGTGCCTGCTGTCCCAGGCCTTTTTCGTGAAGCGGAAATAAAAAGGGCGACCCCGAGGTCGCCCGAAGCCTGATCCTTGTCGAGGATCAGGAGGAGGTGTGCATCAGCGCTTGAGCTTCTTCATGCGCTCGGCCGGGGTGATGATGTCGGTCAGGCGGATGCCGAACTTGTCGTTCACCACCACCACTTCGCCCTGTGCGATCAGGGTGCCGTTCACCAGCACGTCCATCGGCTCGCCGGCCATGCCATCCAGCTCCACCACCGAGCCGTGTCCCAGCTGCAGCAGGTTGCGGATGGAAATCTTGGTGCGGCCCAGTTCAACGGTGAGCTGGACCGGAATGTCCAGAATCATTTCAAAGTCGCGCAGGCCTTCGTCCGGCTTGTGCGCGCTTTCCCCGAACTGGGGGAATATGTTGGCCGGTTGCGCGGCGGGAGCCCCGCCGGAATCCAGTGCGGCCAGCGCTTCTTCAGCGGTGGTCTGTTCCGCCATCGCGGCGGCCCAGTCGTCCTCGCTGACCTGTTCTTCTGCAGCGGCTTCGCTCATGGCTCTTCCTCACCTGTGTTCTTGCTGCGCGCGCCCAGCGCGTGCTCGATCAGTTCGTCCTCACCGGCCATGAAGCGCTCGATCTTCAGTGCGTAATGGCCGTTCTGTATGCCGTACTTGCACTCCAGAACATCGATGCCATCGACTTCGGCTTTGACCGTTTCTGGAATGGTTATCGGAATGATGTCGCCGACCTTTAGGCTGTTCAGACCGCCCAGCGTGAGCGATCCGTCACCCAGGTGCACCACCAGTTCCACCGCTGCGTCCTGCACCTGGCGGGTGAGCAGACGTATCCAGCGGTTGTCCGAACTGACGCTGTCGCTCTGCATCGACGAATTCAGCGTGTCGCGCATCGGCTCGACCATGGAATAGGGCAGGCAGATGTGCATTTCCGCCGATACGCCGCCCAGTTCTACGGTGAAGGTGGCGGCCACCACGATTTCCGACGGGGTGGCGATGTTGGCGAACTGGGAGTTCATTTCCGAGCGCACGTACTCGAACTTGATGGCGTGCACCGGCTCCCACGAGCGCTCGTATTCGGCGAAGAACACCTCCAGCAGCCCGTGGATGATGCGCTGTTCGGTCAGCGTGAAATCGCGGCCTTCGACCCGGGTGTGGAAGCGGCCGTCGCCGCCGAACATGTTGTCGATGACCAGGAACACCAGGTTGGGATCGAACACCACCAGCCCGGTGCCGCGCAGCGGCTTGACCTGAACCAGGTTCAGATTGGTCGGCACCACCAGATTGCGGATGAATTCCGAGTACTTCTGCACGCGGATCGGCCCGAGCGAAATTTCCGCGCTGCGCTGCATGAAATTGAACAGGCCGATGCGCAGGTAACGGGCGAAGCGCTCGTGGATCAGTTCCAGCGTGGGCATGCGCCCGCGGACGATTCTTTCCTGGGTACCGAGGTTGTACGGACGTATGCCGCCCGTGTCCTCTTCCTGGGTCGCCTCTTCGGTTTCGCCGGTGACGCCCTTGAGCAGGGCATCCACCTCTTCCTGGGAAAGAAAGTCGGACATGTTCGACCTCGTCTGTTCCTGATCCGTTACGCCTGTCGGTGCATCACTGCACGATGAATGAGGTGAACAGCACGGATTCGATCGGACCTATCGGCTCCTGCGGTTCGCCCTTCTTGCCCTTGGGTACCTCGCCGACGATGGCGTTGACCGCGTTCTTGATTTCGTCCGCCAGCTGTTCTCGTCCGTCCGGCGTAGCCAGTTCTGACGCTTTCTTGCCCGACAGCAGCAGCAGCACCTTGTGGCGGATTTCCGGCATGTAGGCTTTCAGGTGGTCGGCCGCGTGCTGTTCATCGACACGCAGCGTCGCCTTCACCTGCAGATACTGATCGGTCGCGCTTTCCGCCTGCAGATTGACCGTGAAAGGGTCGAGTTCGACGAACACCGGCGGCAGGCCCTTGGCTTCGGCTTCCTTCTTCTTCTTCAGCTTGGCCTTCTTGGCTTCCTTGGCGGCAGCTTCATGGTCCTCTTCGGCCACCACCTCGTCGCCGCCGTCCTCGCCTTCGTCAGCATGCTTGTTGCCCATCAGGAAGAAGGCGGCCGCGCCACCGACGATCACCACCACCAGTACGGCGATGATGATGATGAGCATCTTGTTGCCCTTCTTGGGGGCCTCTGCTCCGGCTTCTTCTGGGGTTGCGGCGGCTTTGGCCATATCGTCTGCTCCTGTCTGGATCGGAATTGTCGGCGGGCACTGATGCCTTTCAATGTCCGAATAACGGCCGAATGTTCCGTTTTTTTAGCGCTGGTGCCGTTTTCTGCCTCAACAGGTGCAATCAGACCTTCAGGCGAACAGGTCGACCAGGCCGACGCCGCGCCGTGCTGCAGGTGCAACCGCAATGTCGCCACCGCCGTCACGCCCGCGCTGGCTGCGTGAATCGCTGCCACCGCCGTCGCGCGACGGCTGGTCGCTGCTCACATTGGCTTCGCCCAGCGAAATGCCTCCCTGGGCGAGCATTTCGCGCAGTCGCGGCATGGCCTGTTCGAGTGCCTCGCGTACCTGCGGGCTGGCTGATACGAACTGTGCGGTGCTGAGGTCTGTGCCGATTTCGAGCTTGATTTCGATGCGACCGAGATGCGGCGGGGTGAGCACCAGTTCCGCCTTGCTCGTGCCCTGTTCGGCCAGCCAGGTGATCTGGTGACCGACGTCCTCTGCCCAGCCCGGGTGGGTGATTGGCGTGGCCACGGCCAGTTCGGCCTTCGGCGCCTGTGCCGCTGCCATGTGAGCGCGAAAATCGGCGTGCTGGGCCTGCTGCAGCGTGCCCGCGGTGCTGTCGGCAAAGCTGTCCTTCAACAGTTCGTTGGCCCGCTCCAGTTCCGGCACCGGCTTGCCGGCGGCATCGGCTGCACTGCCGACTTCGGCGGCAATCCCTGCCGCTTGCCGCGACAGGGTGGCAAGATCATCGCCCTTCGACTTGCCGCCGCCTTCCGTGGCTGACGCAAGGGCGTCTTCAGCATCGGCCGCGGGCTGCTGGATGCCCTTCATGGCCTCGGCCTGCTGCAGCGCCGGCGCCAGCATCAGCGCGGCGGCAATGGCTTCGGCGCCTGCCGGCAAGTCTTCGCTGGTGATCAGGGTCTGCACGTCTTCGTCCGGCTTCATGGCGTCGGCCATCAGGTCGGCCAGCAGTTCGGGCGGCAATTCCTTGCCCTGGGCGGCCTGCAGATTACCTTTGAGCAGATTGGCGAAGCTGGCGGCGTCTTCCGCGCCCATTTCGCCGGTGATGGCGCGCGCTTCGCTGATCGGGCCGGAACCGGCCAGGGGCGTGGCGCTGGTGGGGATTTTCAGTGCGATTTCAGGCATGTTGAAGTCTCCTGTGACGGAGGCTTCACAGCACTAACTGTGCCAGCCCTGCGTGCCGCTCAGTCCTGATTGACCTGACGGCCTGAGCGGTCGTCGGCGACCCGTTGTTCCGCCTTGGCCTGCTTGCGTTGCACCGTGACCTGATGCCGGTCAGACAAGGTTTCAAACGCCTTGACCCGGGTACGGGTGTCCAGCCACTCGCGCTGGCCGGCCTGGGCGCGGTCGCGGGAATGATCGACCTGGCGCTGCTGATGCACGATGGCATCGTCGATGCGGGCGAGGAAGGCGCGGTAGTTCGACCACTGGTTGGGGGTGAGGCCGGCGCGCGCAGCCGCCATGAACTGCCCCTGATACTCGGCACGGTACTGCTCGAGCATCTGGAGCTTCTGGGTCTGATCCTTCTCGCTGGCCATCAGCGCGGCGAGGGCCTTGGCGGCCTCGTCCATGCGCGTGATGCTCAGGTCGAGTATGGATTGGAGTCGGAATGGTTCAGCCATGGTCCGGCAGATTCTATCCGCACGCCGGGATCAGGCGTGATCTGCGTCAAGCATTTTCAAGCCGCCACGGTTTTTTGCAATCCGTGAGGGCGGCCTCATGGCGTCAGTCCGAAGATCTGGTGCAGCTTGAGCACCGCGTCCTCGTAGCCTTCGCGTTCGTCCATGCGCTGCTGCAGGAAAGCCTCCAGCGTCGGGAACATCTGCACTGCCTGATCCAGCTGGGGATCTGAACCGGGCGCGTAGGCGCCGACCGCGATCAGGTCGCGTGCCCGCTGGTAGCGCGACCAGTAGCCCTTGAAACGACGGACCAGATCGAAATGGCTGGGCTTGACCAGACCGTGCATCGCGCGCGACACCGACTGTTCGATGTCGATCGCCGGATAGTGGCCGGAATCTGCCAGCTGCCGGGTGAGCACGAAGTGGCCGTCGAGAATGGCACGGGCCGAGTCGGCGATCGGATCCTGCTGGTCGTCGCCTTCGGCCAGCACGGTGTAGAAGGCAGTGATCGAGCCACCACCTTCCGGGCCGTTGCCGGCGCGCTCGACCAGCTGAGGCAGTCGCGCGAACACGCTCGGCGGGTAGCCACGGGTGACCGGTGGTTCGCCGATGGCCAGCGCGATTTCGCGCTGTGCCATCGCGTAGCGGGTGAGTGAATCCATGATGAGCAGCACGTGGCGGCCCTGATCGCGGAACCATTCAGCTACGGTGGTGGCGTAGGCCGCGCCCTGCAGCCGCATCAGCGGACTGGTGTCTGCCGGTGCAGCCACGACGACAGAACGCTGCAGGCCGGCGGCGCCGAGAATCTGCTCGATGAATTCCTTCACTTCGCGGCCCCGTTCGCCGATCAGGCCCACCACCACGACTTCGGCCGACGTGAAGCGCGCCATCATGCCGAGCAGCACCGATTTGCCGACGCCGGAGCCGGCGAACAGGCCGATGCGCTGGCCGCGGCCAACCGTGAGCAGCGAGTTGATGGCGCGTATGCCGGTGTCCATGGTGCGCTTGATCGGTTCGCGCAGCAGCGGGTTGACCGCGCGGCTGGCCACCGAGCGCGAATGACGGGTGACGATGGGGCCCATGCCGTCGAGCGGACGGCCGGCACCATCGACCACGCGACCGAGCAGCGCGTCACCCACCGGCAGGTGCTTGGCACGGTCGGACGCGCGCCGGCGCGGTTCCAGCCGCTCGGTGGGCGTCGGGCGTTGCGGTGCGGTTTCGAGCGGAATGACCTGGGCGCCCGGAGCGAGGCCAACCACGTCGTCGGTCGGCATCATGAACAGCTTTTCGCCGTTGAAGCCGACCACTTCGGCTTCGCAGCTGTTGCCACCGGGCACCATGATGCGGCAGCCTGAACCGAGCGGCAGCTTGAGGCCGGCAGCTTCCATCACCAGACCGTTGATGCGGGTCAGGCGACCGGCATGCTGGTAGGGGCTGACCCGGCCGGCCAGCGTGCCGCAATCGGACAGGAAGCCAGCCCACTTGCTGACATGCGGATTGGCTGGCTGCGCGTTTTCGCCGACGCCTGAGCTGTCGACGGCGGGTGCTTCGTCGGTCGCGCCGTCAGTCATGTTCCATCCACTCGGCACCATCGACCAGCGATTCGACGATGCGCCCCCAGCGTGTCGGCACCGTGGCGTCGATCTGGCTGCCACCGGATTCCACCTTGCAGCCGCCGCGCGCGATCGCCACGTCTTCGAAGATGCGGTGGCCGGCATGGGTGAGCTGATCACCGATATGGCTGCGCACCACCGAGGCGTCTTCCGGGTTCAGGTAGATGGCAGTGTGCTGGTGCGGCAACTGGTTGATCGCTTCGCGCACCACCGCGATCACCGTTTCCGGCTTCACCCGTATGGTCTGGCGCACCACGTTGCGGGCGATCTCCACGCTCAGGTTGAGCACTTCGCGTGCAATCGAGGTATCGAGCGTGGCCAGCGCCTCTTCCAGCTGTTCGATCACGCTGTGCAGGCGCATCGCCTCCATGCGCACGCGGGCCGTACCTTCCTCGTAGCCGGCGGCATAGCCTTCGCGGTGAGCGTCCTGCTGCAGTTTTTCGAGATCTTCCGCGGTGGGCAGACGGAAGACGGGGGCGTCTTCCTCGCTGACCTCTGCGCTGTCGGCCGGCAGCTGCGCGACCGCTTGCGTATCGACCTCCGGCGGCAGGTCGGGCTCGACCGACTGTACCGGCAGGGCGGAAGGCGCTTCCTGCGGTGCATCGAACACCGGCAGCTGCCAGGCAGAAAAGGGTTGTCCTGTCATCGTGGTTCAGCCGAATGCGGCGACAGGGCCGATTACAGCATTTCCTCGCCGCCTTTGCCGCCCATCACGATCTGGCCTTCTTCGGCGAGTCGGCGGGCGATCTTCAGGATTTCCTTCTGTTCGGCCTCGACCTCGGACAGTTTGACCGGACCGCGGCCTTCCAGATCCTCGCGCAGCGATTCGGCGGCACGCGACGACATGTTCTTGAAAATCTTCTCGCGCAGTTCCGGCGAGGCGCCCTTGAGCGACAGCACCAACTGGTCGCCGCTGACTTCGCGCAGCAGGGTCTGGATGCCGCGGTCGTCGATGTCGAGCAGGTTCTCGAACACGAACATTTCGTCGACGATCTTCTGCGCCAGATCGGCGTCGTATTCCTTGACCGCGTCGAGAATGGCCGATTCGTTGGCGCTGCCGACGAAGCCGAGAATTTCCGCGGTGGCCTTGATGCCGCCCAGCGTGGTCTTCTTCATCTTGGCCGAGCCGGACAGCACGCGCGACATGGCGTCGTTCAGCTCCTTCAGCGCCACCGGCTGCACACCGTCCAGCGTCGCGATCCGCAGTACCACGTCGTTGCGCAGCCGCTCGACGAACAGCTTGAGCACTTCGGCCGCCTGATCGAATTCCAGATGGGTCAGGATGGTGGCGATGATCTGCGGGTGTTCGTTCTTGATCAGATTGGCGATGGTGGCCGGATCCAGCCATTTAAGGCCTTCGATGCCGGCGGTGTCGGAGTCGTTCAGGATGCGCGACAGCAGATGGCCCGCGCGTTCTTCGCCCAGCGCCTTGGTCAGCATGTTGCGGATCAGCGTTTCGTCGGCCGACAGGCGGCTGCCAGCCGACGTCGCTTCGTCGAACAGATCGAGTACCGCCTGCACCTTCTCGCGCGGCACATTCTTCAGACTGGCCATTGCGGTACCGATCTTCTGCACTTCGCGCGGACCCAGATGCTTGAGCACCTCGGCGGCGGCATCTTCACCGAGCGTCACCAGCAGCAGCGCGCTGCGTTCGATTCCTTCTTCATTCATCGCCGCTCACCCAGTGCTTGATCACCTCGGCCACCGCCTTCGGATCGTTCTTCGCGTAGTCGCGCGCCGCACCCAGCTTGGTTTCGAAATCCAGCTGGGCGCGCGCTTCCGGCGACATTTCGATCTGGGCCGCCTCGCCGCCCTGCAAGGAGCCGACCGGCTGGCCGTTTTCGTCCAGCGTCACATCGCGCACTTCCGGTTCATCTTCCTCGGTGTCATTCGGTGCGGTCAGGCTGCGTACCAGCGGACGCAGCACGCCCAGCAGCAGATAGGCGGCGACGCCGGCGACCAGCAGATATTTGATGAGCTCACGGGCGAAGCCCATGGTTTCCGGATCTTTCCAGATCGGCGTATCCAGTTCCGGTTCAGCCACCGCAGTGAAGGGGGCTGAGGCGACGTTCAGCGTGTCACCGCGCGCTTCGTTGAAGCCCATCGCTTCGCGCGCCAACGCGGTGATGCGCTGGATTTCCTCTTCCTTGAGCGGCACCGGCACCGCCTTGCCGTCCTTGTCGGTCTCGACCTTCTGATTCACCAGCACCGCCACCGACAGCCGCTTGATCTGGCCGACCGACTGCTTCACGTGCTGGACGGTCTTGTCCAGTTCGTAATTGGTGGTCGAATCCTTGCGGCTGTTGATCGGGATGGCCGCGTTGGTGGCGGCCTGAGCGCCTTGCGCCCCTGCGGCCGGGGCGGGCGTGCCCGGGGCCGGCGGCGTGGTGATCGGCGCAGTGGCCGGTGCCGGCGGCTGATTGGTCAGCGCGCCCGGCACGCCGCCTGCGTTCGGCTGATTGCTTACCGACTCGCTCAGCTGCTGGCTGCGGATGGCCGTCTGCGGCAGCGGATTCGGCTTGTAGGTTTCGGCGGTCTGTTCGGCCTGGTTGAAATCGATGTCGGCGGCGGTCTGAACCCGGTAGTTGCCGCGACCGACCAGCGGTTCCAGGATGCCTTCGATGCGCCGTATCGTGGCCGCTTCGATCTCGCTCACATACTTGAGCTGGGTCGGGTTCAGCGACGCGTTGTCCTTGGCGTCGCGATTGTTCGACAGCAGGTTGCCGTTCTGGTCCAGCACCGACACCGCGGTCGGCTGCAGCTGCGGCACGCTGGAGGCCACCAGATGCACGATGCCGCCCACCTGTTCCGGTGACAGCGTACGGCCGCCCAGCAGGCTTACCACCACCGAAGCCGACGGCTTCTGGTCGTCGCGCAGGAAGGCGCTCTGCTTCGGAATGGCCAGATGAACCCGGGCGCCATCGACTGCGGCCAGCGTGCCGATGGTGCGTGCCAGTTCACCCTCCAGCGCGCGCTGATAGGTCACCTGTTCGGAAAACTGGGACTGGCCGAGCTTCTGGCTTTCCATCAGTTCGAAGCCGACCGATCCGCCCCGCGGCAGGCCCTGGGCGGCGAGCTTGAGACGGGTGTCGTGCACGTGCTGGGCCGGCACCAGGATGGCGTGGCCACCTTCGGAATATTTGTACGGAACGTTGGCCTGCTGCAGCGCCGCGACGATGGCGCCGCCGTCCTTGTCGTTGATGTTGGAGAACAGCACCTCGTAATCAGGCACCCGGCTCCAGAGCAGCAGACCGACCAGCAGCGCGATCGCCATCGCCAGACTACCGGCCAGCGCCATTTTCTTCTGCATCGGCATCGCGGCCAGACGCTGCTGCGCCAGCGCGAGCGGCGTCGAGGGCAGGGCGGTCTGTGCGGCGTTCGGATCGAGTACGGCGTCGGCCATGGTTCGTCTCTTGCGGTTGCTCGCCGGGCGGTGCCATCCAGTGGGCACAACAGGCACTTCTGCGAGGATGGCACGGATTTTCGGACTGTCCCGCGCGCGGCGGTCTGTGGATAAGGCGGGTTTTTGGCCGGCTGATTCCGGCCAAGAGGCGGTGCTGTGCTTGCTACGCTGCAACGGTCGATCAATCCCCCTGCATCGTGCGCATGTCCGAACCGCCCGTCAGCCCGGCAGAACCCGCCCGCATCGCCCCGGAAGAGGCTGCGCGGCTGGCGGAAGCTTTCCGCCTGTTCAACGCGGCATCGGCCGAACTGACCGAGGCCTACGGCACGCTGGAAAAGCAGGTGGCCAGCCTGACCGAAGAACTGGCGCAGGCCAATGGCGAATTGCGCCGCCAGTACGAGGAGAAGGCCCGCCTCACCGATCGTCTCAGCACGCTGCTGAACCGGCTGCCGGCCGGCGTGGTGGTGGTTGATGGCGCAGGCATGATCGAAGAAGCCAATCCGGCTGCGCTCGACATGGTCGGTGCCCGACCCGGCGCCGAATGGAGCGCCAGTGCGGCACGGCTGGCGCCGGCCGATGCGCCGGCCGAATGGGACTGTACCGGCGAGAACGGTCAGCCGCGCCGGTTGTCGATGAGTGAAGCGGCGCTGGCAGGCGGCCATGCCCGCATCGTGCTGCTGCACGACATGACCCGCCAGCACGCGCTGAAGATTGCCGCTGCGCGCAACGAACGCCTGGCCGCCATGGGCGAAATGGCCGCCTCGCTGGCGCATCAGCTGCGCACGCCGCTGGCGGCCGCCACGCTCTATGTCGGCACGCTGATTTCGCGCGAAATGGCGCCGGCCGATGTCAGATCGATTTCGTCGCGCGCCCAGGACCGGCTGCGCCACCTTGAGCGGCTGATCCGCGACACCCTCATGTTTGCGCGTGGTGAAGTGCTGGGGCGGGAAGCGATCGATGTTGTGGCGCTGCTTGATGAACTGCAGCACACGGTGGAGCCGGTGGCGCGTCAGGCCGGGGTGACGCTGACGGTGGTTCCGCCGTTGGCCGGCACCGTGTCCGGCGACCGCAAGGCGGTGGCCAGCGCGCTGGTGAGCCTGCTGGAAAACGCGGTACAGGCCTGCGCTGGCGGCGGAGAAGTCGGCCTGTCGGTGGATTTCGCCGGCAATGACGTCAGTTTCGTGGTGCGTGACAACGGTCGCGGCATCCCGCGCGAGATACAGGAAAGATTGTTCGAGCCCTTCTTCACCACGCGGGAAGAGGGGACCGGGCTTGGGCTGGCGATCGCACGCGGCGTGGCCCGCGTGCACGGCGGCGACATCGAATGCGAGTCCGCGCCCGGCGCGGGCAGCCGTTTCACCCTGCGCCTGCCTGTGCAGACGCAGGAAGTAGTGCTGGAGAACGGGCAATGAGCGAGAAGCTGAACATCCTGGTGGTCGAGGACGAACCCAATCTGCGCGATGCGCTGTGCCTGGCGATCGAATGCGCCGGCCACCGCGTGATCGGCGCGGCCGACGGCCCGCAGGCCTTGCGCATGCTGGAGCGCAACACCGGCGAGCACGCACTGAATCTGGTCATCACCGACCTCAAGATGCTGCCGATGGACGGCCTGACACTGCTGAAGGAAATCCGCGCCCGCGAGCCGGCGCTGCCGGTGCTGCTCATGACCGCTTTCGGCGACGTCGAGAAGGCGGTGGCGGCCATGCGCGCCGGCGCCTGCGACTTCCTGCTCAAGCCCTTCGAACCGGACGTGCTGCTCGCCCACATCGAACGCTATGCGGCGCCGGTGGTGACGCCGACCGACATGGTGGCGGAAGATCCGCGCACCCGTCAGGTGCTGGGCCTGGCTTCGCGCGTGGCGAAATCGGAGGCGACCGTGCTGCTGACCGGTGAATCCGGCACCGGCAAGGAAGTGTTCGCGCGCTACATCCACCAGCAGTCGCCGCGCGCCGCCAAGCCCTTCATCGCGATCAACTGCGCCGCCATTCCGGACAATCTGCTGGAAGCCACGCTGTTCGGTTACGAGAAGGGCGCCTTCACCGGTGCCACCACTGCCCAGGCCGGCAAGTTCGAACAGGCGGATGGCGGCACGCTGCTGCTCGATGAAATTTCCGAAATGCCGCTGTCGCTGCAGGCCAAGCTGCTGCGCGTGCTGCAGGAGCGCGAGGTCGAGCGGGTGGGCGGCAAGAAGCCGGTGCCACTGGACATCCGCGTGCTGGCCACCAGCAACCGCGACATGGAAGCCGAAGCCCGCGTTGGCCGTTTCCGCGAAGATCTGTATTACCGTCTGAACGTGTTCCCGATCGCCATTCCGTCGCTGCGCGAACGGCCGGGCGACATCGTGCCGCTGGCGCGCCATTTCCTTGCCGGCTGCGCCAAGGCGCAGGGCAGGGCGCTCAAGCTGGGCGAATCGGCGGCGGCAATCCTTGCCGGTCACGACTGGCCCGGCAATGTGCGCGAACTGGAAAACACCATGCAGCGCGCCGCCATTCTGGCGCCGGACGACACGGTGGAAGCGGAGCACATCGTGCTTGGCAGCCAGCGGCCGGCCGGCCGGCCGGTGGTCGAGCCGGCGCCGGTGACCGCCGCGCCGGTCGCTCCGTCCGCGGCCAACGACGCACCGCCCAGCGCGACGCCAGAAGCGCCGGTCAAGGTGAAGTCGGTGCGCGACATGGAGCGTGACCTGATACTGGAAACGCTGGCCGCGGTCGGTGGTTCGCGCAAGAAGGCGATCGAGAAACTGGGTATTTCGGAACGCACACTGCGGTATAAACTGGCACGCTACAAGGCAGACGGACTGCTGCGCGAAGGCTGAAGAGCAGCGCGCCTGACGTCTGGCCCGGATATTGCAAGGAATCTGCTGAACAGGGGACAAAAGCCCGAAATGCCCCACAGGGTCGTCCGCGACCGGCATTTTTTGCCGGCGGACACAGGAGAACGTGCATGAACACCAGCCTGAACCAGATGATTACCGAACTGCGCTCGACCGCGCAGGTCGCTGCCAGCAAACCGGTCGGCAAGGTTGACGCGGCGTCCGGTGGCGCCGACTTCGGCGAAGCGCTGAAAAACGCGATCGAACAGGTGAATGCGGCGCAGCAGGAAGCGCAGAAAATGTCCGAAGGCTTCATCACCGGCAGCAATACCGAAGCCAACCTTCAGGACGTGATGATCGCGTCGCAGAAAGCCAGCCTGTCCTTCCAGCAGATGGTGCAGGTGCGCAACAAGCTGGTGAATGCCTATCAGGACATCATGAACATGGGCGTCTGACGGAAGCCGCGTCAGACGACAGAAACCGGCCTTCGGGCCGGTTTTTTTTCGTCCCGGTTTTCGTCTGCTCAGGCGTTCTACACTGCGCTGCAGGAGGCACGGAAATGAAAATACGATTTCTTGGCGCAGCGGCGACCGTCACCGGCTCGCGCTATCTGCTCACCCACGGTGCCCATCGGCTGCTGGTCGATTGCGGCCTGTTCCAGGGCGTGAAGAACATCCGCAGCCGCAACTGGAAACCCTTTCCGGTTGCGCCGCGCGACATTTCCGCGGTGGTGCTGACCCACGCTCACCTGGACCACTCAGGCTTTCTGCCGCGACTGATGCGCGAAGGCTTTCACGGCCCGGTATGGGCCACTACGGCCACCCGCGAACTGGCGGACATCCTGCTGGCAGACAGTGCTCATCTGCAGGAGGAAGACGCGCGCCACGCCAACCGTTACGGCTACAGCAAGCACCATCCGGCCGAGCCGCTCTACACCGCCGAGGATGCGCGGCAGGTGATGAAGCAGTTCCGCGCCACAGGTTTCGGCGAGCCGGTGAGCGTCGGTCCGTTCCGGATCACCTTCCAGCGCGCTGGCCATATCCTGGGTGCAGCCAGTGTGCGGGTGGAGTGCGCCGGGCGCAGCATCACTTTCAGTGGCGATGTGGGTCGTCCGGATGATCCGGTCATGCTGCCGCCGGAGCGGCTGGCGCCGACCGACTGGCTGGTGCTGGAATCGACCTATGGCGATCGCCTGCATCCGGAGCACGATCCCTATGCCGCGCTGGCCGACATCGTGAACCGTACTGCGGCACGCGGCGGCACCGTGCTGCTGCCTTCGTTCGCGGTCGGCCGTACTCAGGCGCTGATGTATCTGCTGTCACGGCTGATGGACGAACAGCGCATCCGGACGATGCCGGTGTTTCTCGACAGCCCGATGGCGATTGACGTGACCGGCGTGTTCCGCCATTTCCAGGGCGAGCATCGACTCGGTCCGGACGCCTGTGAGCGCTTGCAGGCCATGGTGACCTATACCCGTTCGCCGGAGGAATCCGAGGCGCTGTCGGCCAACCGCTTTCCGAAAATCATCCTTGCCGGTGCCGGCATGCTCAATGGCGGGCGCATCCTGCACCACCTGCTGGCTTTCGGTGCCGACCCGCGCAATACCGTGGTGATTGCCGGTTACCAGGCCGAAGGCACGCGCGGCGACGCGCTGCTCAAGGGCGCACGCAGCTTGCGCATCTTTGGCCGTGATGCCCCGATAGGCTGCGAGGTGGCACAGATCGACGGCCTGTCTGCCCACGCTGACTATCGCGAGCTGCTGGACTGGCTCAAACCGGTCAATCCGTCGCCCGAGCGCGTGTTCGTCACCCACGGCGAACCGGTCGCCGCCGACAGCCTGCGGCAGAAGCTTGAGCGCGAGCTTGGCTGGCGGGCAGTGGTGCCGGAGCAGGACGATGAGTTTGAACTTGACTGAACCTGCGGGCCGGGAGGCACGGACATTCGCCTGCCGCTGAACGAAAAATGGGCGCCGCAGGAGCGCGGCGCCCGAAACACGGCCCGGGGGAGCAGGCCGCGAACGGAAGCGGATGCGGTCAGCTGCGTGCCATGCGGCGGCGTGCAAAGGCTCCGATCAGGCCGAGCCCGGCCAGCAGCAGTGCATGGGTTTCGGGCTCCGGCACCGGTGCCATGAAAGGTGCCGAGGTCAGGCCGCGCAGGTTGGCGTTCAAGGCGCCGGACAGCGTGGCCGCGCCGGTCGCGAGGTTGATCATGTAGAGGCCGCTGTCGCCGTTGTCCAGCGTCAGCGCGGCCCAGCCGCGGCCCATGGCGTCGATCTCGAAGCCGTTGGCGCCGATCACGTCCGCACCCAGGCCCAGCGAACCCACCGTGCTCAGCGTAGGGGCGTTGAAGGCCGACGGCGCGAACAGCAGGCTGTCGGTTGCGGTGTTGATGTAGTACAGCGCGGTCGAGGCCGGTGCCATCGTCGGCTTCGAAGCGTCCGAGTTGGTGTAGGCGACCGCGGTGATGCCGCTCTGCACGGTACCGGCCAGATTGCCGACAGCGCCGGTGTTTGCGTTGATGGCGTAGTTGTTGCCGGCCTGGCTTACGAAGCGCAGCGACGCGGCGCCATTGATGTCGGCCACCGGATTGAAGTCGATGCCGTAGGCAATGCCGGTGTTGATGATGGCGTTGTTCAGCGTGGCGACGAAGCTGGCGGCGCCGGTGGTGGCATCCACGGTGTACAGCCGATTCAGGCTGGACACGCCATAGACCATGTTATTGCTCGGCCGCAGATCGATGCCGAGGATGCGCTCGCCGGCGGTCAGGCCGGAAATGGCGGTGAAGCTGGCGGCAGCCGGGTTGGCGCCGCTGATCAGGCCGATCTGGTTGCCCGTGGTGAGACCGATGAAATCGGCGGCGTGTACGGAGTGGGTGGCGAAGCCGAGCGTGGCGACGAGCGCCGTGAGTAGGCGTGCGGACATGTCTGACCTTTCCTGTGCGGGGCGGTTGAAGAGGGACGCGTCACCATCGGTGAGTTGTCCTCCGCTCTACACGGGAAGGCCGGAAACGGATGCAGCTGTCACGAAAGCTTCATCGGCCGGCCTTGTCCAGGGGCCGTGTTCAGCCGCCCTGGCGGGCGTTGCGGTCGCGTTCCATGCGCAGTATGTAGCGCTGGATCAGCGCATCGGCCGCCGCCGGCAGGCCGATGAACTGGCAGCCGGCGCGCAGTTCGGTACCACCGCGTTCGGTCACCCGGAACATGTTGCGCACCTGCAGCGTGGCGGTGACGGTGCCGAGTTCGGGCAGCGTGATCTGACAGTTGTCGATCACGCTGTCCACCTTCACATCCAGCCCGCTCGGCGGCACGATGACCGCCAGACCGCCGCCGGAAATATCGACCACGGCGGCATCGACCATGCGCCCATCGCTGTCGGGCGACGGCAGCAGGCAGCGCAGCGGCGGGTTTGGCGGCAGGATGAGGCGGTAGTAGTCGCGGCGCTGCAGCCTCAGCATGCGGCCGGGGAAGGGCAGTTCCAGCGCGGGATGGCCTTCGTGGTCGATCACCGTGCAGCGCTCCACCATGAACTGGATCTTCACCTTTTCCAGCGAGGTGAGCGCCACCAGCGGCGAGGCCGAAGCGGCCTGCTCCAGCTGGGCGGGGTCGCGCGGCGCATCCAGCACCACGGTGCCACGGCTGTCATCGACCGCAAGTACCGCGGTCAGGAAGGGCGATGGCGCGCGGCCGGCGTACACGGACAGATTGACGCGTCTGTCCTTCATCGCGCGCAGATAGAAGGCGATATCGGTCTGGCCGTCCAGCACGTAGCGTGCGAAATCGTCGGCCTCGAGCAGATCGAAGCGGATGGCGTCGGTCATTCAGGCAGTCCTGTCACGGGAAGGCGGAGGCGATGAGCCTCCGCACGGAAAATCATGTCTGGGCAGGCGGGAGTTTAACGGGTGGCGCGGGCAGGCCGGACATTCCGTTCTCGATCCGGTAGATCCAGGCCAGCAGTTCGGCGACCGCGACATACAGTTCGGGTGGAATGCGCTGATCCAGATCCAGTCCCATCAGCAGTGACACCATTTCGCGCGACTCATGCACGAACACGCCGGCTTCGCGTGCGCGACGGATGATTTCGTCCGCCACCATGCCGCGGCCTTTGGCGACCACGCGCGGCGCGGCGTCGCCCGCGCCATAGGCGAGCGCGACCGCCTGGGCGCGGGGCGAGGTGTTCATGCGGCTGCTCCGGCGTCATCATCGGCGGCCGGTGCGTCGCTGAAACTGACGGTGCCCAGACGCAAACCGGCGTCGGTCATGCGCTGCTGCAGATCGAGCAGTCCCGCGCCCATGCGCAGGCGTGCGTCGTCGTCAGCGGCGATGCCCAGGGTGAGCGCGTGTTCCCGGTTCCACAGCGTCAGCGAAGTTTCGATTTCACCCAGGCCGGGCAGCACCATGCGCACGCGCGTGGTCCAGGGGACTTCGGGAGCGCCTTCGTCCGCCGAGCCATCGCCACTGCCGCTGCGTTCGGGTTGCGGGTCGTCGATCTCCAGTCGCATCGGCTGGCCGGGCCAGGCCAGTCCGTCCCACGCGAGCGTCGGCTGGGACAGTCCGAGCAGCTGGTTCTGCACCAGCGGCCGCAGTTCGGCCGGCGGGCCGTCGTCGGTGCGGATCGTGTCGTCCCGTGCCCGTGTGCTGGTCTCGCTGCGTACGGCCAAGGTTTCGTTGCCTTCGCTGTCCGTGGCGGCGGCCGGCAAGTCGTCGGCAGTCGTCGCGGGCAGGGCTGTTGGTGCGGGAGGCGTGCCGGCGCTGCGATCGGCTGTTGCCGGCTGCGGAAGACCCGGGTCGAAGGCGCGCTGAGGTTCGGCTGCGCTCGATTCGATCGGCCGCTGGCCGGCCACCCACTGCGCCTGATGTGATTCGTAGAACAGCCCGCTGTCGCCGATCGCCTGTGCCAGTCGGCCAGCGATCTGCGGCGTGGCATTGCCGGTCGGCACACCAGTGCTCGGATCCAGCATGCGTGCCGGGTCCAGCATGGGCTGACCGTTCGCCAGCCTGGGGGGCTGTGGCGGCGGATCGTCGAGCAGGCTGGCGATGGTGCGGCCCGGGATACTCAGGCGCACCGGGTCGGCATCATCGTTCGGGGGCGTCGCATTGGCTGGCGCAGGCTGGGTATCGCCATCGAGTGTGGCGATCAGCGTCTGTGCTGAACGTTCGACATGGGTCAGGGTGACGGTGCTGCCTGGAGGCAGCGGCGCACCTTCCGGCAGCTTGACGGTGACCGCCTGACCGCCGATGTCAGCGCGTATCAGGCCGTCTCTGAGCGTCTGGAGGATGCGGGCGGTGTAGCGTTCGCCCGGCTGGAAGTCCGGAAGCTGGTCCGCGATTGCCGCAATCGACCCGGTGGTCTGGACTGCGTCGCGGGTCAGCGCCGCCAGACGCTGTGCGAGCCCTGGCAGCAGGTTGTTCATGCCGCGTTCAGCTGTTCTCCGCCGTTCCCGCGGGCAGCCGGCCGAGGTAGCTCTTCACGTGCTGCACCCAGGGTTCGACGTGACGACGCACTTCGGCATCGTCAGCGAGTATCTGTTTCATCAGGTCGAACTTGCGGGCACGTTCCGCCGGCGATGACGACGGTTCGTCGTTGGCGGCAAGGCTGTTGCGCATGGCCGCCACGGTCTGTTCGAGCGTGACCAGACGATCCCAGTCGTTGGCCCGGGCAGCCTCGACCATGTCGCTGGCGATCTGACGCATGTTTTCGAGCAGTATCAGTGAGTTCATGTGTCCGAACCGTCTTGTCGTGAGGGGTGCCGGAGGCAGAACCGCCGGGCATCCGAACCTGCCGCTAGCCTACAGGTGCCACCTGCTTTCGAGGCGTGCATGTGGCCGATTTTTACCGTGCTATTTCAACCGATTCCGGTCAGAGCGGCGCGCCTTGCGCCAATTTTTGCCGGATTTCCTCCCAGGCGCTCCGCAGTTCGCCGAGCAGGGCGCTTACTTCGGTCAGCGTTGCGCGATCATTCTGCGAGTTGGCATGCAGCAGCCGGGCGCACATGTACTCGTAAAGCGAGTACATGCGCTGCGACAGTTCGCCGCCGGCTTCCATGTCCAGGCTGACCTTCAGCCCGTTGCCGATGATGTCGATCGCGCGTGAAATGGACTGGCCCTTGCCGGATACATCGCCGATTTCGATCTGGTGACTGGCGGTTGCGATGGCCATCAGGGCACCGTCGTACAGCATCAGGATGAGCTGATGCGGATCGGCGCTGGCAACCCGGGCTTCGACGCCAGCCTGGTTGTAGGCCATGCGCGGATTGGAAAGAGAGGCAAACATGATGTTCAGGATTCCCGGTTGAGTGGGTGGAACTGCAACGCCTTAAGCCCGCTTACGAACTGGAAAGGCTGGCCAGTTGTTTGGTGAGATAGTCGCTGGTCTGGTTCATTGAACTCATCAGCGAGTCCAGCGCACTGAACTGACGGCGATAGCGCGCTTCGATCAGATCCATGCGAACGTTCAGACGCTCTTCCTGAACCTTCATCGCCTTCTTGGCATCGTCCATGCCGGACAGGCGGTTACCGATCAGGCCCTCGTCGTCGATGGCAGCCGAGATCATCGAACCGATCTTTGAGGCGAGTCCGGTCACGCCGGTACTTCCGACGAACAGTGCCTTGGCCTTGCCGTTGTCGAGCGCAGTAGCCAGCTTGTCCGAATCGACCTTCAGCGAGCCGTCCTTCTGCACCGACACCCCGATACTGGCAAGCGACACGCCGGGCGCGATCTCACCGGTCACCACCGAAGCCAGTCGGCTGCGCAGGCTGAGCACGGTACTTTCGCCGCTCAGTGCCGCACCTTTCTCGGTGGTTGAGTTGTAGGCGGTCTGGTTCTTGATGGTCAGGATGGCGTCGTTGTAGCTCTTGACCAGCTTGTCGACCGCTGCCTTGGCGCCGCTCGAGTCGTTGCTGACGGTAAGCGTGGTCGGGCTGCCGACATTCGTGTTCTTGAGCGACAGCGTCACGCCTTCGATCGTGTTGGTCAGCGTGTTGGTGCTGGATACCACATCGATGCCATTCACCTTGAGCAGCGCGTCGGCCGCCGTCACCTTTTCGCTCATGTTCGAGCTGCCGCCGGTCGACGCGTCGTAGATCAACCGCGACAGGCCGGCGGCGTCGGTGTTGTCGCCATCACTGTCGTTGGCGGTGATGCGCACCGCATTCGCGGTTCCACCGTCCTTCGAGTTGATCACGAGGCGGGTGCCGGTGCCGTCGTTCAGCAGCGATGCGGTCACGCCTGCATTGGCGGCATTGATCGCGTCACGCACGTCACCCAGCGAGGTGGCGGTATTCGGAATCGTGACGGTGACCGGTGTCTTGTCCGGATTGACCGTGAAGGCGCCGCCGCTGTAGCTGCCGAGTTCGATGGTGAGTGAGCCGCTGCCAACGGTGGCGGCTGAGCCGCCGGAGAACGCGGCAGACGCGGTGACCTGGGCGCGCGCGAGACTGCTGACTTCGATCGAATAGTTCCCGGGCGTGGCGGTGGTCGAGGCGGCAACTGTTGCCACATTGCCGTCGGCAATCGTTGCCTTCCTGGCGGCAAAAACGTCTGCCTTGCTCAGCCCCTCCGCGGCGGTCTGCAGCGTGGAGAAGGCGCTCTTGAGCATGCCGTAGCTGGAAATCTTGGCGTCGATCGCCGACTGCTTGGCAGCCAGCAGCGTCAGCGGACGCTTTTCCACCGTCATCAGCTGCGTGACGATGGTGTTGATGTCCAGATTGGTACCGAATGCCAGCGACGATGCCATGGCGGTCTCCTCAGGCCTTGCGCTCGATCAGGCCGCCGTGGCTCTTGCCGAGCGCGCGGGCGATCGCAACCAGTTCTTCCGAGGGAATCTGCCGCAGCACTTCCTTGGTACTCGTATCGATCAATTTCACGATGGTCTTTCCGGTGTCCTTGTCGATCGAGAATTGCAAATTCTGTGCCACCGGTTCGATCCGCTTGCGGATTTCATCGACGGTCTGCTCGATCTGTTCGCTGGTAAGCGCCTGGGCAGCGGTGACGTCGACCTGCGTGGACGAATCCCCCATGGACTTCACCCCGTTCGTCGCCTGGACGGACGGGGTGAATTGGGCCGGGGTCATCGAGATCGGCGTGATAGCCATGATGGTCTCCCTTACATCAGGAGCGGGGTACGGTTACCCGTACCCCGCCCGGTTTGGCGGGCTTGCTTAGCCGCGGAGCAGGCTCAGCACATTCTGCGGCAGCGAGTTGGCCTGCGCCAGCATCGCGGTACCGGCCTGCTGCAGGATCTGGGCGCGGGTCAGGTTCGCGGTTTCAGCCGCGAAGTCCGCGTCGGTGATCCGGCTCTTCGAGGACGTGATGTTCTCGGCCTGGGTCTGCAGGTTGGCAACGGTGTAGTCCAGACGGTTTTGCTGGGCACCCAGTGCGGCGCGCTGTTCCGAAACGTAGGTCAGCGCGTCTTCCACTGAAGTCAGCAGCGACTGGGAGTTCGCGGCGGTGGTGGCGCCGGAGAAAGTCGTGATGTCCGCATTCAGCGCAACCATGCGAGCATCAGCGGACGTTGCACCGATACGGGTGTCACCGAAGGTCAGCGTCAGGCGGTTGTCGGCCTGGTCATCGGCACCCACCTGGATTTCTGCGCCGGTGGCAGCGGTGGTGATGATGGTGCCGGCGTCGAGGTCGGCCGCGATGTTCGCGCCGGTTTCTGCTGCCGAGGTGCGGATGGTCAGCTTCACGCCCAGTTCGTTGTAGTTCAGCTCGTACGAACCACCCGCAGCCACGTTCAGCGCGGTGATGTCGATCATCTGCGAATTCACGCCGTCGGACAGCGTCAGTTCGCCGGTGTTGGCGTCAGCGAAGGTGAAGGTCGTGCCGGCGGCTGCACCGGAGATATCCACCTTGGTCACGGCGGCGACACCGCCGGTGGCCAGGTTGAAGCCGGCCTGGATGGTCGAGGTCGTGTCCAGTGCCTTGCCGAACGAACCGTTCAGCAGTTGCTGACCGTTGAACTTGGTACGGGTCGAAATGTTGTTGATTTCGTCGCGCAGCTGGGTCATTTCATCGGCGATGAAGGAGCGCTCGGCATCGGCCAGCGTCGAGTTCGAACCCTGGGTGGCCAGTTCCTTCATGCGGATGAGCATGTCCTGGATCTGCGACATGCCGCCTTCAGCGGTCTGGATCATCGAGATGCCGTCGCTTGCGTTGCGGGCCGCCTGGTTCAGACCCTTGACCTGGGCGGTCATGCGCTGCGAGATCGCGAGACCGGCGGCGTCATCGCGGGCGCTGTTGATGCGCAGGCCGGACGACAGACGCTGCAGCGAGGTCGTGAGCGAGTTCTGCGAGGAATTGAGGTTGCGCTGAGCGGTGAGCGAGGCAACGTTGGTGTTGATGATTTGCGGCATTTTCTTTCTCCTGTCACGAAGTGGTCTTGTTACGGCGTTGCCGGGTTTGTCCCGGCGTGTGTGTCGCCGATGAGTCAAGTAACGGAGAGGGCAGACAAAACTTTAGACCTTTGTCTGGATGAAAGCCTTTGTGCTCGCGGTTTTCAGGCGCATGCCGCGGAAATGGCCGGCCGGTGCGGCTGTGCCGCAGCCTCTGAAAACTTTAGGGCGCTTGCGCCGCGCCCCTTCTGCTGCATGGCAGACGTGAAATCCGCCCGGAAACCCGCGCCGGTGCTGGGCTTCAACTGTTACCAAATGTGAGCGGAATGCCGACCGGAAGGCCGGAGGCGACAGTCAGACGGTGGCAGCGTCTGCCGGTGATACGACCACCCGGTTCTTGCCGGTGGCCTTGGCCTGATACATCGCGACGTCGGCCCGTTCGATGGCCGAGCTCTGCTTTTCGTCCTGCAGCACGACGGTGACGCCGGCGCTGAAGGTGATCAGGAGCTTGTCGTTGTTGGCGAGGAAGAAACGCTTGGTCAGCTCGCGCTGCAGGCGCTGCAGCACCACCACGGAATCGTCGATTGACGTTTCCGGCAGCAGGATGACGAATTCTTCGCCGCCGTAGCGCGAAAGCGTGTCGTGCGGACGCAGACAGTCACGCACTGTTGCGACCAGATGCAGCAGCGCCTCGTCGCCGGTGTTGTGGCCGTAGGTGTCGTTGAGCCGCTTGAAATTGTCGATGTCCAGCACTGCCAGGCAAAGCGTCGTGCCACGCCGCGAGGCGCGGGACACCTCTTTGGCATAGGACTCTTCAAGCCCCTTGCGGTTGAGCGCACCGGTCAGCGGATCGTGCCGCATGCGTTCGCTGGTCTGTTCCAGTTCAAGCTGCAGGCGTTCGATTTCGGCTTCGGCCGCACGTACGCGGTCGCGCATGGTGTCGACCTCGTTGCGCGACCGTTCGGTGGTCTGCCGCATCTCGTGGGTGGCCGAAATGACCTCGGCGATCACGCCCTGCAGCGAGCCGATGTCGTCGGCTTCCGATATCGTGCGGGCATAGCCTTCCATCTTGTCGCCGAAGCCTGTGGTGGCATCGGTGAAGCTGCCCAGTTGTTCGACGAAGCCGGCCAGCATGAGCTTGATCTGGTGCTTGGCGTCGTCGATGTTGCCGCGCAGCGAGCCCTGACGCTCGATCACTTCGCGCAGCCGCCGTTCGACCTCGTCCAGCTCACGCGCGCTGATCGGGTGGTCGCACAGATTGCGCAGCGCGTCGATCTGTCCGCGCATCCAGCGGTCATCGACCACCAGATCACTGATGTTCTTCAGCAGCAGATCGAGCAGGGACATCAGACCGGTGCGTATTTCGGCCTGATCATCCACCACCCAGTTCAGGCGGTAGATCAGGTTGCGCAGGCGGGCGGCGAGATCATCGACGCCGCGCATGTCGCGCACTTCACGCAGCACACCGCCCAGCTCTATGGCTTCGTCACGCAGTTCAGGCGCGGCGATGAGCAGGCTGGACACTACACCTTCCAGCGTGCGTGCAAACAGATCCCGCAGTGCGGCGTCGCTGTTGTCGGTGGCCGCGGCTGCGCTGGGTGCCTCGACCGGCGCCGACGAAGGTGTGGCGGCAGCATCGGCCGCTTCCCATTTGTCCGCCAGCGCGCTCAATCGCGAATAGAGCGCATCCAGTTCGCCGTTACTTGAATCGAGCACCTGCTGCAATGACTGGTTCTTCTGGGCAAAGCTGAGCGAGGCATGCGTGCGTTCGAGCTGTCTGAACACGTCCTTGAGCAAGGCCGTCCATTTGCGCTGCGGCGCAGCCTGGGCGCGCAGCAGTCCGACCAGCGAACCGCTGATGGCGGACCAGCTGCGGCTGCCGATCGCGCTTTCCAGACGCTGTGCGAATTCGATCTGTGCCTGGTTCAGCCGCGGTAGCGTGGAGCACACCAGCTTGAGGGCACGCTCCGGAAACAGTTCTTCCGCCTTGGTACCGGCAATCTCGTGGTACAGCGAGCGGTAGTTTTCTGGGGTCGGCTGCAACTGACGCATGGCCAGCCGTCGCAAGGCTTCGCGAGCGATATCGAGCGGCTGCATGGAGTCAGTCATGGAAGGCAGGGTTTAACGGTCTGTAACGAAGGACAACAACGGCAGCGGTCCGACGGTCTTTAGGGGTGTCGCATGTGAAAAGATTCACGGCGGATGGCGCGTGCGATCCTGGCGCTCAGTCGACCAGCCCGTGCTTGAGTCCGTAGTGGGTCAGTTCGGCGTTGTTCTTCATGCGCATCTTCTCCAGCAGCCGGGCGCGATAGACGCTCACCGTCTTGACGCTCAGGTTCAGTTCCTCGCCGATCTGGGTCAGCGTCTTGCCTGAGGCGATCATGACCAGGGTCTGGTATTCGCGGTCGGACAGCTTTTCGTGCGGTGGCCGTTCGCTGTCGTCGGTGATCGCATTGGCCAGTTCCATCGCCAGCGACGGCGACACGTATTTCTTGCCGCTGGCCACCTGGCGGATGGCGGTCACCAGCTGGTCGGGCGCGCTCTGCTTGGTCAGATAACCCGCCGCACCGGCCTTCAGCGCCCGGATCGCATACTGTTCTTCCGGATGCATGGACAGCACCAGCACCGGCAGCTTCGGATATTCCTTGCGCACCAGCTTCAGCGTGTCGATGCCGTTGCGGTCGGGCATCGACACATCCATCAGCACCAGATCAAAACTCGCATTGCCGTTGCCGTCACGCAGCTTGTGCATCGCCTCGACCCCGTTTTCGGCTTCGCCGGTCACCACCAGATCGGGGCTGTCGGACAGGATCTGCCGCAGACCCGAGCGCACGATGGCGTGGTCGTCTGCGATCAGGATGCGAATGCTGCTCATCGTGCGAACTCCAGTACGGTGCGGCGGCAGGCCGGTACGCGCAGCAGCAGCCGGGTGCCGCCGCCCTCGCGACCGCTGGCCTCGAAGCGGCCGTTCAGGTGGGCGACCCGCTCGCGGATGCCGCGCAGGCCGAATGATTTGGGCTTGTTCAGGTCGGCCGTCGACAGGCCGCGGCCGTCGTCGGCAATTTCAAGCACGATGTCGTCGTCTTCCTGGGTCATGCGTACCTCGACCCTGTGCGCCTGCGCATGCTTGGACACATTGGTGAGCGCTTCCTGGAACACGCGGAACAGCGCGATCGACGTTTCTTCGTCCGCCTCGATATCGTGGTCCACGCACAGCAGCTCGCACTGCAGGCCGGTGCGGGCAGCGAAGTCTTCAGCGTGGCTTTCCACCGCCGGCGCCAGGCCGAATTCCTTCAGGATGCCCGGACGCAGTTCGCGCGCGATGCGGCCCACCGTCAGAATCGCGTCATCGACCAGTTTGCCCATGCTGTCCGAACGCTTGCGGATGGCCTCCGGGTCGGCGGTGGTCTTGCTCGCCAGCAGCGACACCTCGAACTTCAGCGCCACCAGCAGGCCGCCCAGCTCGTCGTGAATGTCGCGCGCGATGCGCTCACGTTCCTCTTCCTTCGCCATCTGCAGGTGGGACGACAGTTCGGCCAGCTGGCCACGCGACTGGCGCAGTTCGCGCTCGGTCAGCTTGCTCTGCGTGATGTTGGAAACGATGCCTTCCCAGATCGGCACGCCGGATGCCAGCAGCCGTGGCGACGAACGCAGGTTCACCCATTTCACGTCGCCGTCCGGCAGGCGGATGCGGCCTTCCCAGTTCACCGTCGACTGCGACTGGGCGGACTGTTTCATCGCCCGGTTCAGTTCCGGCATGTCCTCCGGCACCACCATTTCAAGAAAGCGGCTGGGTTGCGCGATCAGATCGGTCGGCTTCAGGCCGAGCAGTGCCAGACAGCCGTCACTGACGAACAGGAAGCGCCAGCCGCCGTCGTCGTGCCGCAGCAGCTGGAACACCATGCCCGGAATGTTGGCGGCCAGCGCCCGGAAGCGCGCCTCGCTGTCGCGTACCGCGTCGAGTGCGCTGTGCCGTTCGGCGCGGTTGCGTGCCTCGCGCATCTCGCGTTCGACCGCCGGCACCAGCCGGTCCAGATTGCCCTTGCTCAGATAGTCGTGAGCGCCGGCGCGCATCGCCGACACTGCGATGTCCTCTTCGATCACGCCGGATACGATGATGAAGGGCAGATCCAGGCCGAGTGCCTGCAGGATGCCCAGCGCGGCCATGGCCGAAAACTGCGGCATGTTGTGGTCGGACAGTACGGCGTCCCAGGTGCGCGCAGCCAGCGCTTCGCGCAGGCCGGCTTCGTCCTCGACCCGGGTCGAACGCACCGTGTAGCCGGCCTGGCGGAAGCGGTGCAGCAGCAGCAGTGCGTCGTCCTCCGAATCCTCGATCAGGAGAACGTTGAGCGTGCGCTGAGCCGTCTGGGTAGGCATGGTCGGATCGGGCATCGGCTGGGCCTTCGTCCGCGGCGACTTCGGTCGCCGCGCTGACGCGCGAAGGCATCGTTATGGGTGACCGTGAGTTTAATCCATGCGGATTGAGCTGCGACAGGCGATATAATCATGGCCGCCGCCGCTTTAGCTCAGTTGGTAGAGCAACCGCCTTGTAAGCGGTAGGTCGTCAGTTCGATTCCGACAAGCGGCACCAGATTTATCAAGCAGATAGGCCAGTTCGCGAGGACTGGCCTTTTGCTTTTCTGCATTCGTGCAGCCCTGATGCGGCCGGTTTCGGCCGGTTTCGGCCAATCGGCGGGATGGCCGTCTGTCGCAGCAGTGCCGTTTTCCGCCTGCATTGTCACCCGCCGGTCCAGGCGGTCAGCCGTGCCGGGTCTCCCCGTCGGTGGGCCGTACATCCCCTGCCGGAAGACCGCAGCTCGGCGCCGCTGGTACGGAATCTCCGCTTCGCCGTGCTGCAGCCCGACCCAAGCCAGGCTTCGCCAGCCTGAAAATCCGGCTCGAAGATGCCCCGGGCCGGCCGCGCGGCGTGTCTCTCATGACGGTGGCGGCAGCGCAGACCATCGGCATTCGGTCATCCCTGACCGCGTCTGACAGGAAAGTGACAGCCTGGCTGTCTAGACTGTGCAGACCATGTCCCATTCCGCACACCTCCTGCGTTCCCGCTGCCAGCATCGTGGCCTGCGACTCAGATTGTTGCTGCTTGCCTGCGCGCTCGGCCTGCTGCATCCGGCCCGCGACGCGCTGGCACAGACGGCGCCGCCCGAAAGCGCGCTCACGCTGCAGGCTGCCGAGACGCGGCTGCGTGAAGCCAGCCGAGACCTGCAGCGTGCGCGCCGTGACGTTGAACGTGCGCAGGCCGCGACCGGCAGTGCGGCCGCCCGCCCGAACGCGACGCTGTCCATCGATACCACTGACATCAACCCCCGGCGCGGCATCGGCGCCGGGCCCGTCTGGGACAAGCAGGTCGACACCACGGTGCGGCTGGAACAGACCTTCGAGCGCGGCGGCAAGCGCGAACTGCGCATGGCCCGCGCCGATGCGCTGCTCGACGCCGCGCGCGCCGATCAGGCCGACGCGCTGCGCCAGCAGCTGCGCACGCTGCGCGTCGCCTACTTCGATCTCAAGCTGGCCGAGGACAAGCTGACGCTGCTGCAGCAGACCCTGGGCCTGCTGGACGATACGGTCGCCCGTGCCGAAGTGCGGGTGAAGGCGGGCGATCTGGCGCCCAGCGACCTGGAACGCATCCGCCTCGACCGGCTGCGCGCCGAATCCGATCTGCGCGTCGCCGAAACCGTGCAGCGCCGCGCCCAGGCCGAACTGGCCCGCCTGCTGGCGCTGGAAGGCATGGCGGGCCGGCTGCATGCGGCCGACCCGTGGCCGCGTCCGGTGGTGCCGGTGACCGCGGTCGCCGCGGCCGAACTGCCGGCCGACCGGCCCGATCTGCGCGCCGCACAGTCGCGGCTGCAGGCCGCACAGCAGGGGCGCAGCCTGGCGGAAAGCCTGCGCACCCGCGACATCACGGTCGGCGTGCAGTACGAACATTTCCCGCCGGACGGGCGTGCGATGTACGGCTTCGGTGTGTCCATCCCGCTGTTCAACGGCTATGACTACCGTGGTGAGGTCGATTCGGCCTATGCCGAACTGGGCGCGGCCGAGGATGACCGGCTGCGCGTCGCTGCCGAAGCCGATGCCGAACTGAAGCTGCGCCGCGCCGAACTGGACGTGCAGGCCGCCCGCGCGGCCCGCTACCTCGACACCGTGCTGCCCACCGCCCGCCGTTCGGCCGAAGCGACCGAATTCGCCTTCCGTCACGGCGCAGTCGGCGTGATCGACGTGCTCGATGCGCGCCGCACGCTGCGCGCCATCGAATCCGAAGCACTGGACGCCCAGGCCGACCTTGCCCGCGCGCGCGCTGAACTGGCCGCTGCCCTCAATTCCGATTTCTGACCGCCATGACCGAAACGTCTTCTGTCGCCGCTCGCCGGCGTCGTACCGTCCTCATCGTGTCTGCTGCCGTGCTGGCCGCCGCTGCTGCCTACGGACTGCTGCGCAGCCGTCCGCCGGTCGAGGCCGCCGCGCCGGCGCCGGCGGCCGCCCCCGGCAGCGGCGTTGCGCTGCCGCAGGGCGCAAGCCAGCTGTCCTTCATCGTCACCGCCCGTACCGACGAGGTGGAACTGCCGCTCACCGCACCGCTGAATGCACGGGTCGCGGTGGCCGAGGACCGCACCGCACGGGTGTTCAGCCCGCTGGTCGGGCGCGTGCTGCGTCTGGCTGCCGCGCCGGGCGACACGGTGCCGGCCGGCGCCACACTGGCCGACATCGACGCGCCGGATCTGGGCCAGGCTTCGGCCGACGCCCGCCGTGCCGAAGCCGATGCCGACCTGAGGCACAAGGCGCTGGCGCGTGCGCGCACGCTGCTCGATGCCGAGGTGCTGCCGCGGCGCGAATTCGAAGTGGCGCAGGCCGAAGCGGCTGCCGCCGACGCCGAGGTGCAGCGCGCGCGTCAGCGACTGCAGAGCCTGGCGCCGCGTGGGGTCAGCGGCCAGACCCTGGCGCTGCGTACGCCGTTGGCCGGCGTGGTCACCGAGCGCCACGCCACGCCCGGTCTTGAAGTACGGCCGGACGCCGAACAGCCGCTGTTCGTGGTGTCTGACCTGTCCCGGCTGTGGCTGCTGATCGACCTGCCGGAGCAGGAACTGGGCAAGTTCCGTGTCGGCGACCGCATCGAGGTGTCCATCGACGCCTGGCCGGACGAGCGCTTCTCCGCCACCGTGTCGCGCATCGCGCCGGTGCTGGATCCGCAGACCCGCCGCGTGCAGGTGCGCTGCGACCTGCCGAATGCCGACGGCCGCCTGCGCCCGGAAATGTTCGCCCGCGCCCACGTGCTGTCGGACAGCGGCCAGCGGGTGCTGCGCCTGCCCACCTCGGCGCTGGTCAGTGACGGCTTGTATACAGCCGTGTTCGTGCAGACCGCGCCCGGCCAGTTCAGCAAGCGCCGGGTCAAGGCGTTGCGGCAGGATGCGCGCGAAGCCTATGTGCAGCCGGCCGAGCCTGACGGCCTGCGCGGCGGTGACACCGTGGTGGTGCGCGGGGCACTGCTGCTGGACGCCGAACTGGGCGAGGCCAAGTGATGTTCGCGCGGCTTGCCACTTTTGCCATCCAGCAGCGCGTGTTCGTGCTGCTGATCACCTTCGCGCTGACCGTCTTCGGTCTGCGCGCCTGGCTTGAACTGCCGATCGAAGCCTTCCCGGACGTGCAGGACGTGCAGGTTCAGGTGGTCACCCAGTTTCCGGGCCAGTCGCCGGAAGAGGTCGAGCGTTCGATCAGCCTGCCGATCGAGCGCGAAATGAGCGGTGTGCCGCGCGCCACCCAGATCCGCTCGGTGTCGATGACCGGCCTGTCAGTGGTGACGCTCGTGTTTTCCGACGGTACCGAAGACCGCTTTGCGCGCTCGCAGGTGCTGGAAAAGCTGCAGACCGTCGATCTGCCGCCCGGCGTGCAGCCCCAGCTCGGCCCGCTGGCCACTGCGGTGGGCGAGGTGTTCCGTTACGTGGTCGACGCGCCGCCCGACATGCCGATGGCCGAAGTGCGCGCGCTGCAGGACTGGGTGGTGCGGCCCACGCTGCGCCGCGTGCCCGGCATCGCCGACATCGTGAGCTTCGGCGGCACGGTCAAGCAGTTCCAGGTATCGGTCGATCCGGCGCGACTGGGTCGCTATGGCGTGACGCTGGATCAGATTTCGGCGGCACTGTCTTCCGACAATGCCAATGCCTCCGGCGGCGTACTCCGGCGCGGCGAGGAAAACCTGCTGGTGCGCTCGATCGGTCTGTTCCGCTCGCTGGACGACATCCGTGCCGTGGTGGTGAGCGCCGACCAGGGGCGCACCGTTACCGTCGGTGACGTCGCAGCCGTCACCACCGGGGAAGCGCTGCCCACCGGCATGGTCGCCTATGACGACCGCGATTCGGTGGTGCAGGGCATCGTGGTGATGACCAAGGGCGAGAACGCGGTCAAGGTGGTCGAGGCGCTGAAGGAACGCGTGGATCGCCTGAACACCGAAGGGCAGCTGCCGGCCGGCGTGAAGATCCGTTCGATCTACGAGCGCACCGACCTGATCAACCACACGGTGCACACCGTTGCGGAAAACCTCGCGGTCGGCGCCGCGCTGGTGGTGGCGGTGCTCATCGTGTTCCTGCGCAACTGGCGTGCCGCCCTCATCGTTGCCAGCATCATTCCGCTGACGCTGCTGTTCGCCTTCATCCTGATGGATGCGCGCGGCATTTCGGCCAACCTGATTTCGCTCGGCGCGGTCGACTTCGGCATCATCATCGACAGTGCGGTGGTGATGGTCGAGGCGCTGATGGTGAGGCTGGCGGTGCATGCCAACGACGTGTCGGCGCGCGAACATCCGGTGTCCTTCCGGCTGCACGCGCTGCGCAACACCGTGACCAGCCTGGCCAAGCCCATCCTGTTCTCCAAGGCCATCATCATCCTGGCCTTCCTGCCCATCTTCACTTTCCAGCGGGTCGAGGGGAAGATTTTCTCGCCGGTGGCCTACACGCTGTCCTTCTCGCTGCTGGGCGCCATCCTGCTCACGCTCACGCTGGTGCCCACGCTGCTCGCCGGTGTGCTGATGAAGCGCGACATGGCCGAGGTGCACCTGCACTGGATGGAAACGCTGCAGAACCGCTACCGCGCGCTGCTGGGCATGCTGCGCAACCGTCTGGCCGCGTTGCTGCTGGCCAGTGTTGGCACGCTGTGCGCGTCGCTGGCGCTGGTGCCCTGGCTGGGCAGCGAATTCCTGCCCAAACTGGACGAAGGCAACATCTGGCTCACCGTGGCGCTGGCTCCGGCCACCGCGCTGGCACAGACCAAGGAAGTCGAGCGCGACATCCGCGCGCTGCTGCGCCAGTACCCGGAAGTGAAAAGCGTGCTCACCCAGGTTGGGCGGCCGGACGAGGGCACCGACCCGAAAGGCCCGAACAACATCGAGGTGCTGGCCGACCTGCAGCCGCACGACCAGTGGCGCTTCGCCAGCAAGGAAGCGCTGGTGGCCGACATGACCGCGAAGCTGAAGGCGATACCGGGCCTGCCGACCAACTTTTCGCAGGTGATCCAGGACAACGTCGAGGAGACGCTGTCCGGCGTGAAAGGCGAGGTGGCGGTCAAGATCTACGGGCCCAATCTCGACATCCTGCAGGACAAGGCGGACCAGGTGGCGGCCATTCTCGGCCGCATACGCGGCAGCACCGACGTGGCGGCGATCAAGACCGGCGGCCAGACGGAAATCCTGGTCACGCCGGACCGCTCGCGCCTGGCGCGCTACGGCCTGCGGGTGGGCGACGTGTCAGGTGTCGTGCAGACCGCATTCGGCGGCCATGCGGTCGGCCAGTTCTACGAGGGTGAGCGGGTGTTCGACGTGGTGGTGCGGCTGGACAAGCCGCACCGCGATGCGGTCGAAGACCTCGGCCGGCTGCAGGTGTCGCTGCCGGCCGGCGGCGTGCTGCCGCTGTCCGAACTGGCCGACATCGAAATCCGCCAGGGCGCGTCGCGCATCCAGCGAGAGGCGGGTGGCCGCACGGTGGCCGTGAAAGCCAACCTGATCGGCCGCGACCAGGGCAGTTTCGTGGCCGAAGCCATGGGTGTGGTCGAGCGCGAAGTGAAGCTTCCGGCCGGCTATCGCATGAGCTGGGGCGGCCAGTTCGAGAACCAGCAGCGGGCGATGAAGCGGCTGGCGGTCATCGTGCCGGTCAGCCTGCTGGCCATCTTCTCGCTGCTGTTCTGGGCCTTCCGCTCGATGCGGGTGGCCGCGCTCATCATGGCGCTGGTGCCCTTCACGCTGGTCGGCGGCCTGGTCGGCCTGTGGCTGGCCGGCCTGCACCTGTCGGTGTCGGCGGCGGTCGGCTTCATCGCGGTGGCCGGCATTTCGGTCCAGAACGGCGTCATCATGGTCGAGCAGATCGTCGAACTGCTGGACAACGGCAAGCCTTCGCTCGAGGCGGTGACCGAAGGTGCGGTGGCGCGACTGCGGCCCATCCTGATGACTGCGCTGATGGCCGGACTGGGCCTGCTGCCGGCTGCGCTGTCGCACGCCATCGGTTCCGAGACGCAGCGGCCGTTCGCGGTGGTCATCGTCGGCGGCGTCATTTCGGCCACGCTGTTCACGCTGCTGCTGCTGCCCACGCTCTATGCCCGTTTCGCAGTGCCGCCGCCGCGCTACGATGCCGGACCTGACAAGGACGGACACCGCAATGCGACTGCTGCTGGTCGAGGATGACGTGCTGCTGGCGAGCGGCGTGCGCGAAGGGCTCGAAGCCCAAGGCTATAACGTCGATGCGATCGATACCGCGGAGGCGGCGCTGGCCGGTCTGCGGCTCACGCCCTACGACCTCGCCATCGTCGATATCGGCCTGCCGCGCATGGACGGGCTGGAACTGGTGCGCCGCATGCGACGCGACGGCCTGGCGCTGCCGGTGCTCATCCTGACCGCGCGCGACACGCTGGAAGACCGGGTGGATGCGCTTGAACTGGGCGCGGACGACTACCTGATCAAGCCTTTTCACCTGAGCGAACTGGTGGCGCGGGTAAGGGCCTTGATCCGGCGCAGCCGGGCGGTGGCGTCGTCGCTGATCACCCACGGCGCGCTGACGCTGGACATGGCCACCCGTGAGGCGAAGCTGGGCGACGCACCGCTGGCGCTCACCGGCCGCGAATGGGCGACGCTGGAACTGCTGCTGCTGGCGGCGCCGCGTGTCGTGGCCAAGGAAAAGATACTGGACAGCCTCAGTGCCTGGGACCGCGAACTGAGCCCGAATGCGGTCGAACTGTATGTGTCGCGGCTGCGCGCCAAGCTGGAGCCGGGCGGCGTGCGCATCCTGACCGTGCGCGGGCTGGGCTACCGGATCGAGGCGCCGGCTGAATGAAAAGCATACGCCGGCGCCTGATGGCGCTGCTCATCGTGCCGCTGGTGCTGCTGCTGGTGGTGAGCCTGCTGCTGGACTACCGCTTCGCGCTCGACCAGGCCAACGATGCCTACGATCACGAACTGGCCGATGCCGCCGCCGCGATCGCCGCGCGTATCCGGGTACGCGATACCGGCATCGAGGTCACCTTGCCGGAAGACGTGATCCGCATCCTGCGCGGCTCGGGTGACCAGCTGTTCTACCGCGTGATCGCGCCGGATGGCGACACATTGGCCGGGGTGCCGGACCTGCAGCCGCCAGCGCGCGGCGACACGCTGCGCATCGGCGACGACACGCTGGACGGCCGCCCGGTGCGCACTGCGGTACTGCGCACGCCCACCAGCGCCGGCGTGGTGACCGTGGTGGTGGCCGAAACCACCCACAAGCGCCGCATGGTGGCCGACCGCATCCTGTTTGCGGTCATGTGGCCCAATCTGACCTTCATGCTGGTCGCGCTGGTGCTGGTGATCGCGGCGGTGAGCATCGGGCTGCGTCCGCTGCGTACGCTGAGCCGCGAGATCGAAGCGCGTTCGGCGCGCGATCTCGGCCTGCTGCCGGTCGAAGGCGTGCCGGCCGAGGCGCTGCCGCTGGTCAGCGCGATCAACCGTCTGCTGGGCCGGCTGCGTGCCGCCTCCGAATCGCAGCAGAAATTCCTGGCCGACGCGGCCCACCAGCTGCGCACCCCGCTGGCGGCGCTGCAGACCCAGCTCGAACTGGCGCACGAAGAGGCGCCACCGGCGCAGCAGGGGCGCATCCGTCAGCTGCTGGCGGCCGCGCACCGCATCGGCCATCTGGCGCACCAGCTGCTGGCGCTCGCGCGGGCGGCGCCTGAAGCGGCGGCCGGGCACGACCACCATCAGGTCGATCTGCCCGAGCTGGCGGGCGAGGCGGTGAGCGACGCGCTGGACCGCGCGCTGGAGCGCGGCATCGACCTCGGGCTCGAAGCGGCCCCGGCGCGGATACTGGGATCGACCTGGCTGCTGCGCGAAGTGATGTCCAACCTGATCGACAACGCGCTGACTCACGCGCCGGCGGGTGCCCGGGTCACGGTGCGCACCGGGGTCGAGGACGGGCGCCCCTTTCTCGAAGTCGAGGACGACGGGCCGGGCATTGCGGAAGAGGACAGGGGGCGGGTGTTCGACCGCTTCTACCGCTGCCCGCAGACCCGTGGGCCGGGCAGCGGTCTGGGCCTGGCCATCGTGCGCGAGATCGCGCAGCTGCACGATGCGGAGGCCTGCGTGCATCCGCCGCGGGCAGGCGGCAGGGGCGTGTGCGTGCGGGTGAAGTTTCCGGCGTCCGGCGCGCCCTGAAACGCGCCGGCGGGCGTGCGTCAGCGGTTTTCCGGGCCGCGCGCGATCATCATGCTGGCCACGCCCTTGATGGTCGGCCAGTCCTTCAGCGCCTCGATCGCCTGTTCGAAACCGGCGGCGGCCGAGCGCTGCAGCGACTGTTCCGCCAGCGACAGCAGACTGCCCGAGTATTCGGTCAGGGCGCGGTTCTGCAGATCGACGAAGCTCTGATAGAGCGCGCCCGGGCTGTTCGGATCGAAGGCCGGCTCTGCCGGCGCCTCATCGCTTGCGTCAGCCGGGCTCACGCCCTGCAGCAGCGCGAACACGAAGCGGCCGAGCGCGCGCTGGGCTTCGGCCGACTCCGGGCTGCCGAAGAAATCCGGATCCAGCGTCAGTGCCGGGGCGGCGTCGCCCTTGCGGCATTCGATGCGGCCATCCGCGCCGATGCGGATGCGCAGTTCGGAAGTGCTCATCGTGGAAATCCTCAGGCGGGGTAGCGGGTGTCGGCCACCGGCTGGCCGGCGTCGTCGGTGGTGAAGGCGCGCAGTGCGCCGTCTTCCGCCTCGAACCAGCAGGCGCGGTCGCGCCAGTCGGCCAGCACGTGGCGTATGCAGGTGGCGCCGTCGACCGTGTGCCGGTGCTGCGCCGGCCGGTGGGTGTGGCCGTGGATCAGCGTGCCCACGTCGTGGTGACGGAACATGGCGGCGATCGCATCGGCATTGGCGTCCATCAGGTATTCGCCCTTGCCTGCGGTCGCTTCCTTGCTGCGCCGGCGCATGTCTTCGGCGATCGCGTGGCGTTCGGCCAGCGGTTTTGCGAGAAAGGCGGCCTGCCACTGCGGGTTCCGCACCATGGTGCGGAACTGCTGGTAGGGCAGGTCATCGGTGCACAGCGTGTCGCCATGCAGCAGCAGCGTGTCGCGGCCGCCGATGTCGGCGATCAGCCAGTCACCGTGGATGCGGGCGCCGGTGGCTTCGGCGAAGCCGGCTCCCATCAGGAAATCGCGGTTGCCCGGCAGCACGTGCACTTCGATGCCGGCGGCGTGCAGCGCCCGCAGGGCGTCAATCACCGGGCGCACCGCCGGGTCGGCCACATCTTCGTCGCCGGCCCAGGCCTCGAACAGGTCGCCGAGCAGGAACACCCGGCGCGCCTGGTGCGCACGACCTTCGAGCAGGGCGACGAAAGCCGTGTTCAGTGCGGGCGTGGCGGCAGACAGATGCAGGTCGGAACAGAGCAGGTCCATGCCGCGCCCGCCGGATCAGGCCACTTCGGCCCGTTCGATCACCACGTCTTCCTTCGGCACGTCCTGGTGGAAGCCGGAGCGGCCGGTGGCCACGCCCTTGATCTTGTTCACCACGTCCATGCCTTCGGTCACGCGGCCGAACACGCAGTAGCCCCAGCCGTCCTGCGACTGTTCCTTGTCCAGAAACAGGTTGTCGCCGACGTTGATGAAGAACTGGGCGGTGGCCGAGTGCGGGTCCGAGGTGCGGGCCATGGCGATGGTGCCGACCGTGTTCGAGAGGCCGTTGCCGGCTTCGTTCTTGATCGGTGCCTGGGTGTCCTTCTGCTTCATGCCCGGCTCGAAGCCGCCGCCCTGGATCATGAAGTTGCCGATCACGCGATGGAAAATGGTGTTGTCGTAGTGGCCGGCCTCGACGTAGGCGATGAAGTTGGCCACCGTCTGCGGCGCCTTGTCGGCGTCGAGTTCCAGCGTGATGACGCCGTGATTGGTGTGCAGTTTGACCATTGCTGTATCTCCGGTTGCGTTGTGCGTTTCTTGTTTCTGCGGGCGAACCGCCCGCAGTGCTTACTGCTTGGCTTCGAGCACGCGGGCGGTCTGGATCACCACCGGCGTCATCGGCACGTCCTGGTGCATGCCGGCATTGCCGGTACGCACGTTGGCGATGTTGTTCACCACTTCCATGCCCTTCACTACCTTGCCGAATGCGGTGTAGCCGTAGCCGTCGCGCGACGGGTAGTCGAGCATGCGGTTGTCGACCAGATTGATGAAGAACTGGGCGGTGGCCGAGTGCGGATCATTGGTGCGGGCCATCGCGATGCTGCCCGGCGCGTTGCGCACGCCCTTTTCGATCGCCTGCTTGGCTTCGTTCTTCACCGGGGCGCGGGTGGCCTTCTGGTTCATCTGCGGATCGAAGCCGCCGCCCTGGATCATGAAGCCGTTGATCACGCGATGGAAGATCAGGCCGTCGTAGAAACCGGATTTCACGTACTGCAGGAAATTGTCGACCGAGGCCGGGGCGGCTTCCGGGAACAGTTCGATCACCACCGTGCCCTGGCTGGTCTTCAGTTCGACCTGAGGATTGGTGGCGAACGCGATCAGCGGCATCAGGCCGGCCAGCAGGCCGAGCAGCAACTTCTTCATGCGGGAGACTCCGTGTGGGTGAAAGGTGGATTAAAGGGGTGGCGGCGACACAGACAGATCCGGACGCCGCCGGTTCAGACCGAACCTTCGAACACGATGCGCCAGCGGCCGTTTTCCTTCTGCCAGTACTGCTGCTTGCGCATCACGTTGGACAGCGAGTCGCTGCGGTAGTCCTGTTCGAAGGTGACCACCACCAGCTGTTCGCGGCCCGGGTTACGGAAGGTGCTCAGGTTGCGCACGCCGACCTTGATCCATTGCTTGGTGGTGAGCGCGTCGCGCTTGCTGCGGGCGAAGGCGGCAAAGTCCTTGCCGTCGGCGCTGAATTTCGGTGAATAGTGGGCCAGCAGACGATCCGGATTGCGGCTTTCCCAGTCCAGTCGCCACTGCTCCATTGCCCGGTTGAATTCGCTGCGCTCGGCCTGCCAGTCGTCCTGCGACAGCCATTCGACCTGGTCGCTGATGACCACCGGCACCGGTGCGCCCTGCAGGTAGCGGTTCAGTGCCTGGAAATCCGGATTGGCCAGCACCACGCAACCGTCGGAGGCACGCGGCGGGCGCGAGAAGGTGTCGGACGGCGTGCCGTGCAGCCAGATGCCGTGGCCGTTCTTGCCCAGCTTGCGGTCCCAGGCGTTGGGATAATTGATCGGCAGCGCGCCGGCGCCGTAGAAATCGGTCAGCCTTTCCGGCGGCAGGAAGCCGGTCACCTGATATACGCCGAGCGGCGTCTTCTTGTCGCCCTCACGCATCTTGTCGGTGCCGAGGCGGCCGTGCGACACATACCAGTCGGCGACGAAGCGTGGCCGGCCATTCACGTTCTCGTACAGATAGAGGCGCGAGCGCCGGGTGTCCACCACCACCGCGTGCCGCTGGTCGGCCGGCATCTGCAGCAGATAGCGCGGCACGCTGTCGACCGGCGGCTTGTCGCGGTAGGCGCGGATGCGCACCACCGCCTCATCGCGCAGGTCGGCCAGTCTTTCGGCCGGCGCGTTCGGCGCATTGCCTATGGTGGTCAGCGCGCTGGCGCGTGCCAGCAGCAGGTCACCGCGTATCAGGTGACCGAGCCGGAAATTGGGCCAGGTGCGGAGCAGGGCGTCGACCTGCTCCAGCGCAAGGTCCAGCCGCTTGTGCTCGATCTGCCGGAATACCTGCTCCAGCATGGGCTCCGGCCCGCTGTCCGAGTAACGGACAGCGTCGCCGGACTGACCCGAGCCGATGGCCAGTGGCACGCACAGCGAAGACAGGAAGAGCGCGTTGCGCAGCACGCGCGCGAGCGCGCGGCTGCCCGGATGCTGCCACGCGCTCATCCGCCGACCCGCTCCTGCTGGATGAGCCAGCGGCCATCGCGTTTCACCAGCGTCAGCGTCTTGGTGGCACTGGTCTTCAGTCCGACCGAACGGTAGTGCTGGCGGAAGCTCACGTCGGCGCGATCGGCACCCGCCGGCCTGACCTTGACGTTCTCCACCTTCACCTCGATCGTGCCCGGCTTCTCGATGCGCACCCGACGGTCGCTTTCCCAGGCGCTGCGCGACTTGCCGTCCGGCACCTTGAAATCGGCAGCGTAATGGCCGAGATAGCCCTTCACGTCCTTGCGCGACCATGCGGCAGCCCAGTCTTCGACCGCACGCGACAGTTCGGCTTCCGGCAGTGCGTCCGACGGCGGCACCTGAACCGCGGCCTTGACCGGCAGCGACGGTGCAGCCTGCGGTGCGGTCGGCTGGGCCGTGGTCGGTGCCGGCTTGGCCGGGGCTGCGGCCGGAGCCGCCGCCTGCGGTGCGGGGGTGGCCGGTTTGGCCGACGGCGCCGGAGCGGCAGCGACCGGTGGCAGCGGCGAGGGCGCTACCTGGGCCAGCGCCGACGGGCGGGTCTGGCCGCGGGCGCCGTTGCTCACCATTTCGCGGATCAGATTGAGCTTGCTCTGCGCACCGGCGTTGGACGAATCGAGCTGCAGCGCCCGGTCATAGGCCTGGGTGGCCATGCGGGCGTAGATGTCGCCCAGGTTCTCGTGCGCCACCGCGTAGCTCGGGTGGGTGCGTATCGCCATTTCAAGTGCGGTCTTGGCCTTGTCGTACTGCTTCTGCTGTGCGTACAGCACGGCCAGGTTGTTGTAAGGCTCCGGCAGTTCCGGGTAGTCCTCGGTCAGCTTCTGGAATACCGAGGTTGCCTCAGGGATCTTGCCCAGCTCGGTCAGGATCAGGCCCTTGAAGAACCGGCCCTGCGGATCGCGTGGTTTCTGCGCAAGGAAGGCATCGATCTTTTCCAGCGCCTGCTGCGGCTGTTTCTGGCGCAGCAGCTGTTCGGCTTCCTGCACGCTGTTGGCAAAGGCGGGCGCGAGCGACGCGCCGAGCACGAACAGGCCGGCGAGCAGGCGGGTGGCGAAGCGCGGGGCGGAGCGGGGCGAGAGGGCCATGTGTTAGACTTTTTGGCGTGAATACGTCGTTTGACAACCCCGGATCTTATCAAGAAGGTGCCCCGGCGTCCTGCCGTCGCACCTGATTCGGTTCGCCGCCCGCTCCCAGCCGGGCCGTCCTCCAGCCGTCGCTCCGAAACCGTCCCCTGCCATGCTCAAGATCTACAACACCCTCGCCCGCGAAAAACAGGATTTCGTGCCGATCGAACCCGGCCGGGTGCGCATGTACGTATGTGGCATGACGGTGTACGACTTCTGTCATCTGGGTCATGCGCGTGTGATGGTGGTGTTCGACATGGTCACCCGCTGGCTGCGCGCGTCCGACTACGCGGTGACCTATGTCCGCAACATCACCGACATCGACGACAAGATCATCAGGCGTGCCGCCGAGAACGGCGAAACGATGCGCGCGCTGACCGACCGCTTCATCGCCGCCATGCATCAGGACGCCGACGCGCTGGGCGTGCTGCGGCCGGATCACGAACCGCGCGCCACCGAATTCGTGCCGCAGATGCAGACGCTGATCCAGCGGCTCGAAGCGAAGGGCCTGGCCTACCGCGCCGCCAGCGGCGACGTGAACTACAGCGTGCGCAAGTTCGACGGCTACGGAAAGCTGTCCGGCAAGTCGCTGGACGATCTGCGTGCCGGCGAGCGGGTGGACGTGATCGACGACAAGCAGGATCCGCTCGATTTCGTGCTGTGGAAGCACGCCAAGCCGGCCGAGCCGGCCGAGGCGAAGTGGGCGTCGCCCTGGGGTGACGGCCGCCCGGGCTGGCATATCGAATGCTCGGCCATGAGTTCGCAACTGTTGGGCGACCAGTTCGACATTCACGGCGGCGGCGCCGACCTGCAGTTCCCGCACCACGAGAACGAGATCGCCCAGAGCGAGGGCGCGCACGGCCACACCTTCGTCAATTACTGGATGCACAACGGCTTCGTCCGCGTAGACGACGAGAAGATGTCGAAGTCGCTCGGCAACTTCTTCACCATCCGCGAAGTGCTGCAGACCTACGACGCCGAGGTGGTGCGCTTCTTCATTCTGCGCGCCCACTACCGCAGCCCGCTGAACTACTCCGACGCCCATCTGGACGACGCGCGCGGCGCGCTGACCCGGCTCTACACGACGCTGAAGAACGTGCCGCCGGCCACCTGTCAGCCGGACTGGAGCACGCCGGCCGGCAGCCGTTTCCGCGCCGCGATGGACGATGACTTCAATACCGCTGAGGCGCTGGCGGTGCTGTTCGAACTGTCGAACGAAGCCAACCGCGGCAATGACGCGGCGGTGGCCGGCGAACTGCGCGCACTGGCCGGCGTGCTCGGTCTGCTGGAACGTTCTCCCGAAGACTTCCTCAAAGGCCGTGCACAGGCCGGCGGTCTGAACGACGCGCAGATCGAGGCACTGATCGCGCAGCGCGTTGCCGCCAAGAAGGCACGCGACTTCGCGACTGCCGACCGGGTGCGCGACGAGCTGAAACAGCAGGGCATCATTCTGGAAGATTCCGCCGCCGGAACGACCTGGCGACGGGAGTGACATGGGGTTTGGCCGCAAGACATGCGTGCGATCACGATCAAGGCAGCGTGGAACGGCCACAGCGATTGCGAAGGGTGCAGCATCCGTCGTTCGGTGCTGTTCGCTGATCTGGTCGAGGCCGATTTTGCGCTGCTGCATGACCAGATCGACGACCTGGACTACCCCTCCGGGTCGGTGATCTACCACGCGGGTGCGCACGGCGACTGGCTGTTCACGCTGCGTGCCGGTGCGGTCAAGCTGGTGCGCTACAGCACCGACGGCAACCAGCGCATCCTGCGCATCCTGCGGCCGGGCGATGTGTGCGGGCTGGAAGCGCTGGTCAGGCCCGGCTATGACCACACCGCGATCACGCTGGCCCCGGTCAAGCTGTGCCGCATTCCGCGCACGCTGATCGAGCGGCTGAACCGCGAAACCCCCCGCCTGCAGAAACCGCTGCTCGAACACTGGTACGCCGCGCTGGCCGAAGCCGATGCCTGGCTGGCCGAACTGGCGGCAGGTCACGCCGACGTGAAGACCCGGGTGGCGCGGCTGTTGCTGCGCCTGCGCACCGCCGAGGCCCCGGACCGCGTGATCCGGCTCAGCCTCGAAGACTTCGGCGCCATCCTCGGCGTCGCCCCGGAATCGGCCAGCCGCGCGCTGGGGGTATTGCGTCGCAGCAAGCTCCTGGCCGACGCGGAAAGCCGCTACCACTGGCGGATTGACTCTTCAGGCCTGGCCGCACTTCTTGCGGCGCAAGATCAGGAAAACTGATTGTTTGTTGCGGAATGCAATGCCTTTTGCGGGCAGGGCCGGTCGCGTCCACCCAAATCGCATCATTCGTGACTCTTATAGCAGACATAAGACACGGTTATGGTTAAAGTGCCACTTCCGCAAGGATGACCGCAGACGCTGTCGGCGGTCAGCAGGGTCCGACGCATACACCTACCCGGTGGATGCCGAGTCTGTTTCAACCGTCGAACCGGGACGGCAACGGTTACCACCGTTGTCCGAGTCCGGTGGATATTGGAGAGCGTCGCAATGAAAGTCGTCCTGTCGCCGGAGCAGCTGAACTCCGGAGAAATCCCCGTTCCGACCTGGGTCAAAAGCCGCGGTCTGGTGAAATGGGTTGCCGAGATCGCCGCGCTGACCAAGCCGGACGCGATCCACTGGTGTGATGGTTCGCAGGAGGAGTACGACCGCCTGTGTGCCGACATGGTCGCCGCCGGCACCATGCGCCGCCTGAACCCCGAGAAGCGCCCGAATTCCTATCTCGCCTGGTCCGACCCGTCCGACGTGGCGCGCGTCGAAGACCGCACTTACATCTGTTCCGAACGCCAGGAAGACGCCGGCCCGACCAACAACTGGATGGCGCCGGCCGAAATGCGCCAGACGCTGAACGGCCTGTTCGACGGCTGCATGCGCGGCCGCACGATGTACGTCGTGCCGTTCTCGATGGGTCCGCTGGGTTCGCACATTTCGCAGATCGGCATCGAACTGTCCGATTCGCCGTACGTCGCGGTGAACATGCGCATCATGACCCGCATGGGCAAAGCGGTGTACGACGTGCTGGGCGAAGACGGCGAGTACGTGCCCTGCGTGCACACGGTCGGCAAGCCGCTGGCTGCCGGCGAGCAGGACGTGCCGTGGCCGTGCAACGCCACCAAGTACATCGTCCATTACCCGGAAACCCGCGAAATCTGGAGTTTCGGCTCCGGCTACGGCGGCAACGCGCTGCTCGGCAAGAAGTGCTTCGCGCTGCGCATCGCCTCGACCATGGGTCGCGACGAAGGCTGGCTGGCCGAACACATGCTCATCCTCGGCGTCGAGAACCCGCAGGGCCAGAAGCACTACGTTGCCGCCGCTTTCCCGTCGGCCTGCGGCAAGACCAATTTCGCGATGCTCATTCCGCCCAAGGGTTTCGAGGGCTGGAAGGTGACCACCATCGGTGACGACATCGCCTGGATCAAGCCGGGCAAGGATGGCCGCCTGTACGCGATCAACCCGGAAGCCGGCTACTTCGGCGTCGCCCCGGGCACCAACGACAGCACCAACGCCAACTGCATGGCCTCGCTCGCGGACAACACCATTTTCACCAACGTCGCGCTGACCGACGACGGCGATGTGTGGTGGGAAGGCATGAGCAAGACGCCGCCGGCTCACCTGACCGACTGGCAGGGCAAGGACTGGACGCCTGAAATCGCCAAGCAGACCGGCGCCAAGGCCGCTCACCCGAACGCCCGCTTCACCGTGGCCGCCACCCAGAATCCGGTGATCGACCCGGCCTGGGACGATCCGGCCGGTGTGCCGATTTCGGCCTTCATCTTCGGTGGCCGTCGTTCGACCACGGTGCCGCTGGTGACCGAAGCGCGCAACTGGGTGGAAGGCGTCTACATGGCCGCCACCATGGGTTCGGAAACCACCGCTGCGGCCGCCGGCCAGCAGGGTGTGGTGCGCCGCGACCCGTTCGCCATGCTGCCGTTCTGCGGCTACAACATGAGCGACTACTTCGCGCACTGGCTGCGCGTGGGCCAGAACCTGTCGGCCCAGGGCAGTGCAGTGCCGCGCATCTTCTGCGTGAACTGGTTCCGCACCGACGAGAACGGCAAGTTCGTGTGGCCGGGCTTCGGCGAGAACATGCGCGTGCTGAAGTGGATGCTGGACCGCGTGGCCGGCGGCGCCGAAGGTGCGGAGCACCTGTTCGGCACCAGCCCGCGCTATGACGATCTGAGCTGGGCCGGCACCGAGTTCAGCCGCGAACTGTTCGATCGCATCACCTCGATCGACGTGGCCGCCTGGCAGCAGGAAATCGCGCTGCACGACGAGCTGTTCGAGCGTCTGCAGCACCGTCTGCCGGAAGCGCTGTCGGCAGTGAAGGCAGAGATCGCCCGCCAGCTGGCCGCCTGATGGCGACGCAGGTCGCGGGGGTGCCGCGACCTGCTGCACACGCCACACAGACCGCTTCAAAGCCCGCTTCGGCGGGCTTTTTTCTTTTCCGCGACACGAGCGCTCCGCGCCCGCCTGCGCAAGCGGGCTTGACCCGGCGCTTCCCGATCGCATACCCTGCGCACGCCTCAGGTGCCCCGCGCGGCTGTCGTCGCAAGGGGTGAAACGGGAAGTCCGGTGCGCATGACCGCCTCACGGTGATGCAATTCCGGCGCTGCCCCCGCAACGGTAAGCGAGTCGTAGCGCTCCATTCAGCCACTGTGCCCCACGCACGGGAAGGCGGATCGCACACACCCCCTCGCAAGCCCGGAGACCGGCCTGGCGCGCAAGGTCTTTTGACCTTCGGACCGATGGCTGCGGTGGGCGGCCTGGGGCGCATGCGTTCGTTCGGCCGCCACGCGGCCGTCATGTTACGTTCCTGTGCGTTTCTCGCGCGGCCTGCCGCGTGCCATCGGATTTTCTGCTTTTCGCCGGCGGGTGATGCCGGCAATGCACGGAGATCTGCATGCGTACCTCACTGACCCCCCTGATCGCTCTGGCCGGCCTCGCGCTGGCCCCTTCCGCACACGCCGGCCCGTTCGCGCCGGCGGCCGGCAGCGCCGGCTCCACCGCCCTGCACAAGGACAATGCCGCTTTCGTCCAGTGGGCCACCGGCTACCGCGACTACCAGCCGGGCCCCAACGTCGACGCCGCCTGGAAGAACCCGGCCAAGGGCCTGGGCAAGGCCGAAGGCACATCCACCGATGTAGTGGTGCTGGGCGACGGCGGCCGCATTACGCTCACTTTCGATGGCTACATCACCAACGGCGCCGGCGCCGATTTCGCGGTGTTCGAGAACAGCTTCAGCAACACCTTCCTCGAACTGGCTTTCGTCGAGGTGTCGTCCAACGGCAGCGACTTCTTCCGCTTCCCGAACTACTCCTTCACCGCCAGCCCGGTGTCCGGTTTCGGCAGCATCGATCCGACCAATATCGACGGCCTGGCCGGCAAGTATCGCCAGGGCTACGGCACGCCCTTCGATCTGGACCAGCTGAGCGGCATCGCCGGGCTGGACGTGAACAGGGTGCAGTACGTGCGCCTGATCGACGTGATCGGCAACGGCTCGACCTTCGACAGCTACCCAGCCGCCTACGGCGGCCCGCACCCGATCTACGACCCGTACCCGACCTCGGGCAGCAGCGGCTTCGACCTCGACGCGGTGGGCGTCATCCACTACGCCGCCTTCGCCGCCCAGACACCGCCGGTGCCCGAACCGTCGCAGTGGGCGATGTACGCCGCCGCGCTGGGCCTGCTGTCTGTCGTCGTCCGCCGTTACCGCGCCTGAAGGGCGCCGCACAGGGAATCCCGCACATGAACATCCGCATGCTTGCCTGCGCCCTCGGCGCGTTCGCCCTCAGCCAGTCGACCGCTGCCGCGGTCGAGGTATCGACCTTCGACGACCTGGCACTGAGTCCGGAAAGCCATTTTTTCCCGAAGGTGTCCACGACCTTCACCAGCGGTGCCGCCACTTTCAACCACAGCTTCAACGACTGGGGCGGCGACTGCTGCCATACCGACTGGGTGTATTCCAACCGCACCGACACCACCACCGAGGGCTACCTGAACCAGCACAGCGCCATCGCCGGCGGCGGCGCCCAGGGCTCGGCGAATTACGCGGTGGCCAATGCCGGTGCGCCGGTGGCGACCTTCGCCGCACCGGTCACCGTGCTGGGCGCCTTCTTCACCAACAGCACCTATGCCGCGCTGTCCATGCTCAATGGTGACGGTTTCGCCAAGCGCTTCGGCGGCGAGGACGGCCGTGATGCCGACTGGTTCATGCTCACCGTGACCGGTCTCGACAGCGTCGGCGGGCACACCGGCAGCGTCGATTTCATGCTGGCGGACTATCGCTACGCCAACGGCGCCGACGACTACATCGTGACCGACTGGCGCTGGCTGGATCTGAGCGGACTGGGCACCGTGAGCGGCCTGCAGTTCGCGCTGTCATCGAGCGACAGCGGCGCCTTCGGCATGAATACGCCGGCCTATTTCGCGATGGACAGCCTGGCGGTGGCCGCAGTGCCGGAACCGGAGCAGGCCGCACTGCTGCTGGCCGGTCTGGCGCTGGTGAGCGCGGTCGCCCGCCGTCGCATGGCCTGACGCAGATACAGGCACGGCGCCGCCCCGCGTGGTGGCGCCGGTGCGGAGGCGACTTTCATGAACATCCCGTTCAGGCCGGCGCTTGCCGGCCTGCTGTGCCTGCTCGCGCCGCACGCGCGGGCAGACGACGCGCTGCGGCTGGACGAAGTGGTGATCAGTGCGCCGTCGGCCGACGACACCTTGCGCACCGTGCCGCATGGCGTGTCGGTCATCACCGCCGGTGACATCGAACGCGCCGGTGCACAGGGCGTGGGCGATCTGCTCAGCCGCGAGGCCGGACTCAACCTGCAGAGCTATTTCGGCCGCGACAAGGGCGCCACGGTCGACATGCGCGGCCTGGGCGCGACCGCGGTCAGCAACGTACTGGTGCTGGTCGATGGCGTGCGGCTCAATGCCGACGACCTGTCGGGCGCCGATCTGTCGTCGGTCGCGCTGTCGCAGGTCGAACGCATCGAGGTGCTGCGTGGCGCAGGTGCCGTACGCTACGGCGACGGCGCGGTCGGCGGCATCGTGCATATCCAGACACGGCGCCCGCGGCCCGGGCCGCTCACCGGTCAGCTCGATCTGCGCAGCGGCGCCTGGGGCACACGCGAGGCGCGGCTGCGCGCCAGCGGCGGCGCCGGGCCGCTGGCCGCCAGTGTCACGCTGAGCCGGCTGGACAGCGACGGCTATCGCGACAACGACCGCTACGCCGCGCGCGACAGCGCGCTCGAACTGAGCCTGCTGCCGGACGGGCCGTGGTCCTTCATCGACCTCAGCCTGCGTGCCGCGCGCCACATCGACGAATATGGACTGCCGGGGCCGGTCAGCGCTGAAGCCTTTCGCGCCGGCAGCGCCCGGCGGCGGGCAAGCAGCGCGTCGCCGCAGGACGGCGGCAGCACCGACGACCGCACGCTGGGCGCCCGGCTGCGTGCCGACTTCGGCGACGCCGGCCTGCTCACCCTGCAGCTCGATCATCGCGACCGCGAGAACCCGTACTTCATCGGCGTGCAGACTGGCGTTGCGCTGGCGGACCAGCGCAACGTGATCGATTCCACCCGGCGCGACCTGCGCATGACGCACGAACTGAGCGTCGACGCCTTCGGCCGGCGGCACGATCTGGCATTCGGCTACGTCAGCCAGTCGTCCGACTACCTGCGTCGCGAGAACGGCGATTCCGTGGTCGGCAATTCGACCCGGCGCAGCGGTGAACTGAATGGCCACGCCTGGTGGGGCGAGGGCGTGTTCAGGCTGGGGCAGGGCGTCAGCATCAACGCCGGCCTGCGTCGCGACCGCGCCGACAGCCGCATTACGGGCAGCCGCTACACGCGCGAATGCCAGTACATCTTCATTCCGTTTCCGGTGGAAGTGCCGGGCAGCTGCGTGAATGCCTTCCGTGCGACCGACGCCACCGCGTCGGACTGGCGCAACCGGGCGAGCGAACTGGGGGCGAGCTGGCAGGTTTCGTCCGTGCTGACCGTGTTTGCCGCGGACAGCCGTCACTTCCGCAGTCCCAACATCGACGAACTCGCGCTTGCCGCGCCCGACCTGCGTCCGCAGCGCGGCCGCACGCGCGAAGCCGGCCTGCGGGCGCGGAGCGACACGGTCGAATTCGGCGCTACGGTCTATCGCATGCACATTGAGGACGAAATCTACTTCGACAGCGCCAGTGGCCTCAGCGTAAACCGCAACTACGCGCTGCCGACCGTGCGCACCGGCGTCGAAATCGATCTGCGCTGGCGGCTCCGGCCTTCGCTGCTGTTCGCCGCCAACGCCGGCTACGTGCAGCCGCGTTTCGAAGGCAGCGACGCCGATGTACCGCTGGTGCCGCGTCGCACCGCCAATCTGCGCATCGAGTGGACGCCGGCGGAGGCGCGGCGCATCACCTTCAGCGCCCGCCATGCCGGCCGCCGCTTCGACGGCAACGACCTCGACAACCGCAGCTTCGCGCCGCTGCCGTCGTACACCGTGTTTGACCTGGCGCTCAGCGTGCGCAGCGGCGCCGCCACCTGGTCGGCGGGGGTCAGCAACCTGTTCGACAAGGTGTATTCCACCATCGCCTACAGCAACACCTACTACCCGATGCCCGAGCGCACCGCGTGGATGGGCGTGAGCTGGCAGCTTGAGTGAGCAGGGCGGTTGTGCAATGAAAAGGGGCCGCTGATGCGGCCCCTTTCGTCCTTCCGGATGCGGATCGCGCGCCGGTCAGCCGGCGAAGAAATCCTTCATCTTGTCCATCCACGACTTCGCGCGCGGGCTGTGATTGGCTTCGTCGCTGCGGTTGATGTCGTCGAATTCCTTCAGCAGCTCACGCTGGCGCGAAGTCAGGTTCACCGGCGTTTCGACCACCACATGGCACATCAGGTCGCCCGGGTAGCTGCTGCGCACGCCCTTGATGCCCTTGCCGCGCAGGCGGAACACCTTGCCGGACTGGGTTTCGGCCGGAATCTTGATCTTGGCCGCGCCATCCAGCGTCGGAATCTCGATTTCGCCGCCCAGCGCCGCGGTGGCGAAGCCGATGGGCATTTCGCAGTGCAGATCGTCGCCCTCGCGCTGGAACACCGCGTGCGGCTTGATGTGGATCTGCACGTACAGGTCGCCGGCCGGGCCGCCGCCCTGGCCGCGCTCGCCTTCACCGGCCAGACGGATGCGGTCGCCCTCGTCGATGCCGGCCGGAATCTTCACCTGCAGCGTCTTGCTGCCCTTGACGCGCCCGGCGCCATGGCAGTCGTTGCACGGGTCCTTCACCATCTTGCCGGTGCCGTGGCACTTCGGGCAGGTCTGCTGGATCGAGAAGAAGCCCTGCTGCATGCGTACCTGACCCACGCCGTTGCAGGTGGTGCAGGTGACCGGCTTGGTGCCCGCCTTGGCGCCGGTGCCGCCGCAGCTGCCGCAGTCGTCCATGGTGGGGATGCGGATGCGGGTGTCGGTGCCGCGCGCCGCTTCTTCCAGCGACACTTCGAGGTTGTAGCGCAGGTCGGCACCGCGGTAGACACCGCTGCGACCGCCGCCGCGGCCGCCCTGGTTGCCGAAGATTTCTCCGAAAATGTCGCCGAAGGCGTCGCCGAATCCGCCGAATCCCTGGCCGCCGCCCGCGCCGCCACCCATGTTCGGGTCGACGCCGGCGTGGCCGTACTGGTCGTAGGCCGCGCGCTTCTGGCCGTCAGACAGGATTTCGTAGGCTTCCTTCGCTTCCTTGAACTTGTCCTCGGCTTCCTTGCTGTCCGGATTGCGGTCCGGGTGGTACTTCATCGCCAGCTTGCGGTAAGCCTTCTTGATTTCGTCATCGGAGGCGTCGCGGTTGACGCCGAGGATGTCGTAAAAGTCTTTCTTCGCCATTCGTGTTCACCACAGATGCGGCAAAGGCACAGTGCGTCAGGAGAGGCTCCCGCCGCGCTGTGCCCCGCTTGTTGAGTGCGGGCCTGCAGGCCCGACGCGCAGCTTACTTCCTGTCCTTCACCTCGGTGAATTCGGCGTCGACCACGTCGCCGTCGTCGTCCTTCTTGCCGCCGGGTGCCGCGCCTGCCGCACCGGCTGCGCCGGCTTCGGCCTGCTGCTGCGCATACATCGCCTCACCCAGCTTCTGCGCGGCGGTGGCCAGTGCGGCGCTCTTGGCGTCGATGGCGTCCTTCTCGCCGCTGCGAATGGCGTCTTCCAGTTCCTTGATCGCGGCTTCGATCGCTTCCTTCTCGCTGCCGTCGACCTTGTCACCGTGCTCGGTCAGCGCCTTGCGGGTCGAATGCACCAGCGCGTCGGCCTGGTTGCGGGCGTCTGCCAGCTCATGCGCGCGCTTGTCCTCTTCGGCGTGCAGTTCGGCGTCCTTCACCATGCGCTGGATCTCTTCTTCCGACAGACCCGAGTTCGCCTTGATGGTGATCTTGTTTTCCTTGCCGGTGCCCTTGTCCTTGGCTGACACGTGCAGGATGCCGTTGGCGTCGATGTCGAAGGTGACCTCGATCTGGGGCATGCCGCGCGGCGCCGGGGCGATGCCTTCGAGGTTGAATTCACCCAGCGACTTGTTGCCCGACGCCATTTCGCGCTCGCCCTGATAGACCTTGATGGTCACCGCCGGCTGGTTGTCGTCGGCGGTCGAGAAGGTCTGCGAGAACTTGGTCGGCACCGTGGTGTTCTTCTGGATCATCTTGGTCATGACGCCGCCCAGCGTCTCGATGCCCAGCGACAGCGGGGTCACGTCGAGCAGCAGCACGTCCTTGACGTCGCCCTGCAGCACGCCGCCCTGGATGGACGCGCCGACGGCGACCGCCTCATCCGGGTTCACGTCCTTGCGCGGCTCCTTGCCGAAGAATTCGCGCACCTTTTCCTGCACCTTGGGCATGCGGGTCATGCCGCCGACCAGGATGACGTCGTCGATGTCGCCGATCTTCACGCCCGAATCCTTCAGCGCGATGCGGCAGGGCTCGATCGAACGCTCGATCAGCTCTTCCACCAGCGATTCGAACTTGGCGCGGGTGATCTTGATCGCCAGGTGCTTCGGGCCGGACGCGTCGGCAGTGATGTAGGGCAGGTTGATTTCGGTCTGTGCGCTCGACGACAGCTCGATCTTGGCCTTTTCCGCCGCTTCCTTCAGGCGCTGCAGCGCGAGGATGTCCTTCTTCAGGTCGACGCCCTGGTCCTTCTTGAACTCCTCGATCACGTAATCGATGATGCGCTGGTCGAAGTCTTCGCCGCCGAGGAAGGTGTCGCCATTGGTGGCCAGCACTTCGAACTGGTGCTCGCCATCGACGTCGGCGATTTCGATGATGGACACGTCGAAGGTGCCACCGCCCAGGTCATACACCGCGATCTTGGAGTCGCCCGGCTTCTTGTCCATGCCGAAGGCGAGCGCAGCCGCGGTCGGCTCGTTGATGATGCGCTTCACGTCCAGACCGGCGATGCGGCCGGCGTCCTTGGTCGCCTGGCGCTGGCTGTCGTTGAAGTAGGCCGGCACCGTGATGACGGCTTCGGTCACTTCTTCGCCGAGGTAGTCTTCGGCGGTCTTCTTCATCTTGCGCAGCACTTCGGCCGACACCTGCGGCGGCGCGATCTTCTTGCCGCGCACTTCGACCCAGGCGTCGCCGTTGTCGGCCTTGGCGATCTTGTAGGGCATCAGCGAGATGTCCTTCTGCACTTCCTTCTCTTCGAAGCGGCGGCCGATCAGGCGCTTGACCGCGAACAGCGTGTTCGCGGCGTTGGTGACCGCCTGGCGCTTGGCCGAGGCGCCGACCAGAATTTCGCCGTCTTCGGCATAGGCGACGATGGACGGCGTGGTGCGCGCACCTTCCGAGTTCTCGATCACCTTGGGCTTGCCGCCTTCCATCACGGACACGCAGCTATTGGTGGTGCCCAGGTCGATACCGATGATTTTTCCCATGTTCGGGGTCCTCTATATATATGCGGGTGGAGGAAAGATTCGTCTGTGCCGGAGGTGGGGCGCATGCCCCTTCATTTCAAGGGGCTTTTTGTCGCCCTTGCTGCCTCACGGCCAGCGGAGCGTTCAGGCAGCAGCCCTGGACACGATGACCAGGGCAGGGCGCAGCACGCGGTCGTGCAGCAGATAGCCCTTCTGCAGCACCTGCACCACGTGGTTCGGTTCGCCCGGCGCCTCGATCTGGCTGATCGCCTGATGCTTGTGCGGGTCGAATTTCTCGCCCAGCGGATTCACTTCCTCGACGCTGGCGCCGCCGAAGGCCTGCACCAGCTGCTTGAGTGTCAGTTCCACGCCTTCACGGGTCTTGGTGACGTCGTTCGAAGTGTCCGCCAGCGCGGCTTCCAGACTGTCCTTGACCGGCACCATGGCGGAAGCGAACTTTTCGGCGGCGAACTTGCCGGCCTTGATCACGTCTTCGGCGGCACGCCGGCGCATGTTCTCGGTTTCCGCCTTGGCGCGCAGCAGGGCGTCCTGCAGTTCGGCGATCTTCTGTTCGGCGGCGGCCAGCGCGTCCGGCGCTTCGGCGGCCGGCACGGTGTCGGCGAGGTTTTCCGGCGTCGGGTTCGGGGTCTGTTCGGTCATTCCGGGGATCCTCTGATTCTGAGACCCGCCGCACATGGGGGCATCCGGAAGGTTTTCAAGCCCCTTTTCGGGTGGTTTCGCAGACCGCGGCCGCGGGTTATTTTGTCGTGCTCCCGGCGATGCCCTATCATTCCCGCTTCATGACGCGTTCCACGCTTCCTTCCTGTCCTTCTCATGCTTGAGCGCATCGGCAAATACCGGGTCATCCGCGAAATCGGCAAAGGTGCAACCGCGACCGTTTACCTGTGCAAGAGCGACGACATCGAGGAAATGGTCGCGGTCAAGCTGGTCGATTTCGGCGACAAGAATCGCGATCAGGGCAAGTGGTCGCGGCGCATGCGCAAGCTTTTCCTGACCGAGGCGGCGATCGCCGCCAGGCTGGACCACCCCAACATCATCCGCATCTACGACGCGCAGGTCGAAGAGAACCGGGCCTATCTGGTCATGGAATTCATCGACGGCCAGCCACTCGACCATTACTGCGAATTCAACACCATGCTGCCGCTGCCACGCGCGGTGAGCATCGTGTTCAAGTGCGCGATGGCGCTCGACTACGCCTTCCGCCACGGCGTGGTGCATCGCGACATCAAGCCGGCCAACATCCTGATCGGCGCCAATGACCTGGTGAAGGTGACCGATTTCGGTCTGGCGCTGAATGTGGCCAAGGAAAACGACAAGGATTCGACCTTCATCATGGGTGTGGGCTCGCCGGCCTACATGAGCCCGGAACAGGTGAAGGGCTATCCGCTGAACCAGAAGACCGACCTGTACTCGCTCGGCGTGGTGCTGTTCCACCTGCTGACCGGGCGGCTGCCCTTCCGCGCCAAGCATCCGGCCCAGCTCATCTACAAGATCATCAATGCCGATCCGCCGTCGGCGTCGCAGCTGAACCCGGAAGTGCCGGAGGCGATGGACCGGGTGATCCGCAAGGCGCTGGAGAAGGATCTGTACTCGCGCTACAAGAACGGTGCCGAGTTCGCCAAGGACCTGTCGTCGGTGCGGTTCAAAATCCTCGACGACAAGTACGTGCCGCCGGATACGACGCGCTTTTCCATCCTGCGCAAGATGCCCTTCTTCACCGAATTCGACGATGTCGAGGTGTGGGAGGTGCTGCGTTTCTCGAACTGGCGCCAGTACGCCGAAGGGACCGTACTGATGCGCGAGGGCGACGGCGACAACCGTTTCGGCCTCATCGTGTCCGGCCATGTGCGGGTGGTGGTCGGTGGCCGTCTGCTGGCCGAACTGGGGCCGGGCGAGGCGGTGGGCGAAATGGGTTACCTCGATCCTGCCCACGTCCGTCGTTCTGCCACCGTGGTGGCGATTTCTCCGGTGGCCTTCCTCGAAGTCAGTCCGTCGGCGCTGGCGCTGGCCTCGGAAGAGTGCTTGGAGCACTTCCGCGGCCAGCTCATCAGCACCGTGGTGCAGCGTCTGGCACGCGCCAATGCCGCGCTGGCAGCCCAGGGCGAAGAGGTAATGATGCCGACCGAATCCGGTTTTTCGGTCATCGGCTCGGGTCTGGACCTCGAACTGCTGCCTGACGCGCCGGTCCGTCGCTGACCCGCAGAGGCCCCTTCACGCGGGTCTTCCGTCGCGCGCAGCGTGACGTCTGCCCTCGGACCGCTTCTAAAGTTTCCATCCCGCAGGCCGAAACTCTCCCTGCAAGCACACGGCTTCACCCCGGTGCTGATCGAAGGAGAGCAACCTTGAGCCGCAATTCAGTTTATGGCATCAGCCGCGTTGATAACGAGGCCAGCCGCACCCACGGCTGGCTCGTAACCATCCAGCGACGCGGGGTGATTCACCGCAAGCATTTCAGCGACGGCGTGTTCGGCGGAAAGCAGAAGGCGTTTGCCGCTGCCAAGCAGTTCCGCGACGACATCATTTCGAAATTCCCGCCGTTTTCGCTGCGGGAGTATTCCAGCATCGTCAAGAAGAACAACCGTTCCGGCGTGGTCGGCGTCTGCCGCTACTGCGCATCGGAAACCCGTGACATGCCCGAGGACAAGCAGCGCTGGTTCTGGGTGGCGTCCTGGCCGCTGCCGTCGGGTCGCCGCAAGCGGGTGAAGTTCTCGGTGAACAAGTACGGCGAGGAAGGTGCATTCAAGATGGCGCTGAAGGCGCGCAAGGATGCGCTGAAGAAGCTGGATGGCCAGTTCGATCCGGGTGCGGCCCGGCGCGGACGCCCGCGCAAGGCCAAGAACGACGAGAACGTGCTGCCGGCGCGCGCAGCGGCCTGATGTCCGTCCGTCCATGAAAAAGGCGACCTCCGGGTCGCCTTTTTATTTGCCCTGCGCGCTTCAGCGCGCGGCGCCCATGTCCCGGGCGCGCTGTGCCTGCAGCGTGCGTTCAGGCTGCGGCTGGCCGGCTTCGTCCCACCAGTGGCCCAGTTCGCGCCGCACCACGCTGCCCAGCGCAGCGATCCAGTCCGGTCTTTCGTTCAGGCAGGGGATGTAACCGAAGCGCTGACCGCCGTGCGCGATGAAGGCGTCGCGATTCTCGACCGCGATCTCCTCCAGCGTTTCCAGACAGTCGGCGACGAAGCCGGGGCACATCACATCCACGCTCTTCAGGCCACCGTCGGCCAGTTTTTCCAGCGTCGGCTGGGTGTAGGGTTCCAGCCAGCGCGCCCGGCCGAAGCGGGACTGGAAGGTGACCAGATAGTCGTCTTTCCCGAGACCGAGCGCTTCGGCGATCAGCCGGCCGGTCCGGTGGCATTCGCAGTGGTAGGGGTCGCCCTTCGTGAGATGGAAGTGCGGCACGCCGTGGAAGGACATGACCAGCTTGTCGGCGCGGCCGTTCTTCTGCCAGTGCTCGCGCACGCTGGCGGCCAGCGCGTCGATGTAGCCGCGGTCGCCGGCGAAGGCGCGCACGTAGCGCAGTTCAGGCAGGTTCCGCCAGCGCAGCAGCGCGCGCGCCAGTTCGTCCACCACCGAGCCGGTGGTGCTGGACGCACCCTGCGGGTACATCGGGACGGCGAGGATGCGGGTGAAACCTTCGGCCTTCATCTGCTGCAGCACGTCGCCGATCGACGGCTTGCCGTAGCGCATCGCGTGCCTCACCTCGATGTCCGGCTGACCTTCGGCCACCATCCAGCCGCGCAGCAGCCGGGTCTGGCGCTCGGTATGCACGCGCAGCGGCGATCCTTCGTCGGTCCAGATCGTGGCGTATTTTTCGGCCGACTTCTTTGGCCGCACATTCAGGATGATGCCGTTCAGGATGACCCACCAGACCGGTTTCGGCACTTCGACCACGCGGTCGTCGGACAGGAACTCTTTCAGGTAGCGGCGCAGCGACGGGGCATCGGCCTGGTCCGGCGTGCCGAGATTGACCAGCAGCACGCCGGTGCGTGCGGTCTGGCCATGGGTGTAGGACGGTTCAGCGATGAAACGGGACATGTCGTGTTCGTGTTGTGGCCGGCCCGGGGAGCACGGCGTTCGGGTTTGACTGAGGTCTCGCTCAGATCTGTCTCAGCTCTGACTCAGCGCACTCGACAGCAGCTTGGCGGTCACGTCCACGATGGGTATCACCCGCTCGTAAGCCATGCGGGTGGGGCCGATCACGCCCACCGTGCCGACCACCTGACCCTGCACCTCGTAAGGCGCGGTGACCACGCTGCATTCATCGAGCGGCGCCAGACCGGATTCGCCGCCGATGAAGATCTGCACGCCTTCCGCATGCTGCGACAGGTCGAGCAGGCTGGCCAGCTGGGTGCGCTGGTCGAACAGCGAGAACAGTTCGCGCAGCCGCGACATATTGGATGCAAGGTCATCCACTTCGAGCAGATTGCGCTCGCCGCTGATCACGTACTGCCCCTTGTCGTCCGAGAACGCCTCGTTGCCGGCCTGCAGCGCAGCTGCCATCAGCGTCGTCAGATCGCCGTGCAGCTGTTTCAGTTCCGCCTGCAGCCGGCTGCGGATTTCGTCGAAATCGAGGCCGGCATAGTGCTGGTTCAGGAAGTTGGCCGCGGTGACCAGTTCGGACGGCGAAAAATTCTTCTCGGTCAGCAGGATGCGGTTCTGCACCTCACCGGATTCGGTCACGATGATGAGCAGGATGCGCTTGTCCGACAGGCTCAGGAATTCGATCTGGCGTATGCGCGGCAGCTGGCGGCGCGGCGCCACCACGATGCCGGCGAAACGGGTGAGCTGGGACAGCAGCTGCGAGGCCTGATTGACCAGCAGGCGCGGGTCGGCCGGGCGCAGTTCGCCTTTCAGTTCGCTGATCTGGCCTGGCTCCAGCGGTTGCACCGACAGCAGGGTGTCGACGAAGAAGCGGTAGCCGCGCGCAGTCGGCACCCGGCCAGCCGAGGTGTGCGGGCTGGCGATGTAGCCCAGCTCCTCCAGGTCGGACATGACGTTGCGTATGCTCGCCGGAGACAGGTCGAGCCCGGCGAATTTCGACAGCGTGCGGGAGCCGACCGGCTGGCCGTCGGCGATGTAGCGCTCGACCAGGGTTTTCAGCAGCAGTCTCGAACGGTCTTCAAGCATGGAGCGGGCAGCGTGTCGCGGGGCGAGTCATGTTCAGCACCTGATTCTAGAGCAGTGCGCGCCACGGCGTCAGGCATCCTGCCCGCCATCTTGACACAGTGACACCGATGGCCGGGCAGGGCGGCGCGACGTCACGGCCGTGCCCGGCCTTTGTGGTTTAATCCGCGCATGAATACCGAATCTCCGGCCTACGGCTGCGTTGCGCTGATCGGCAAGTACCAGAGCGCCGAAGTGGCCGAGTCGCTGCGCACGCTGGCGCACTGGCTGCGCGATGCCGGCCGCGAGGTGCTGATCGAACAGGCATCGGCCGAAGTGATGCCGGATGACCGGTTCGAATCCGCCGATTTCGATACCCTCGGCCGTCGCGCACAGCTGGCGGTGGTGGTCGGCGGCGACGGCTCGCTGATCAGCGCTGCCCGCAAGCTCGCGCCTTTCGACGTGCCGCTGGTCGGCATCAACCAGGGCCGGCTCGGTTTTCTGACCGACGTCGCCCGCTCCAGCATGCTGGATTCGCTGGATTCGCTGCTGCGCGGCGAATTCCGCGCCGAGCGGCGCGTGCTGATGCAGGCGCAGGTGCTGCGTGAGGGCCGCACCACGTTTTCCGCCTACGCGCTCAACGACGTCGTCATTTCCAAGGGCGACCTCGGTCGCATGATCGAGTTCGAAGTGCGGGTGGATGGTGAATTCGTCTACAGCCAGCGCTCGGACGGGCTCATCGTTGCCACGCCCACCGGTTCGACCGCCTATTCGCTGTCGGCCAACGGCCCCATTGTTCATCCTTCGCTCGGCGGCATGCTCATCGTGCCGCTGTGTCCGCACGCGCTGTCGTCGCGGCCCATCGTGCTCGGCGACAGTGCGGTGCTGAACGTACGCCTGTTTTCCCGCCACGATGCGCGTGCCCACTTCGACGGCCAGGAGCATGTCAATCTTCAGGGTGACGACGTGCTGCGCATCGAGCGCTCGCCGCATCAGGTCACCCTGCTGCATCCGCCCGGCTACAGCTATTTCGCCATGCTGCGCGAGAAGCTGCGCTGGAGCGAGGCGCCGAAGGAAGTCTGAGCGGCGCCCGCATTGCGCCGAAGAGCCGCCGTCCCTGTATCGTCCCGTAGCGTCCAGTACTGTCCGTTTCCTGCCGGGGTTTCATGCTCGAACGTCTATTCATCCGCGATTTCATTCTGGTCGATCGGCTGGAGCTCGATTTTTCGCCCGGTTTCGGTGCGCTGACCGGTGAGACCGGCGCCGGCAAATCCATCCTGATCGATGCGCTTGGCCTGCTGATGGGCGGCCGTGCCGACGCGTCGGTGGTGCGCAACGGCTGCGAGCGCGCCGAACTGTCCGCCGAATTCGCCTGTGCCGGCAATGACGCACTGGGCGACTGGCTGCGGGAACAGGATTTCGAGCCGGAAGAGGGCGTTGTGATCGCCCGTCGCGTCATCGACGCCGGCGGCCGTTCGCGCGCCTACATCAATGGCGCGCCGGCCAGCGTGGCCCAGCTGAAAGAGCTGGGCGGGCTGCTGATCGACATCCACGGCCAGCACGCGCACCAGGCGCTGATGCGCGAATCCGCTCAGCGGGCGCTGTTCGACCAGCACGCCGGACTGACCGCGCAGGTGGCGGCGGTCGGCCGGCTGCATCGCGAATGGCAGCAGCGTGAACAGGCGCTGGCGCGCGCGCTGCAGGACAGCGAATCGGCCGCACGCGAACGCGAACGGCTGCAGTGGCTGGTCGAGGAACTGGAGGCGCTGGCGTTCGAACCCCTGGCCTGGGCCGAACTGCAGCAGGATCACGGCCGGCTGGCGCATGCCACCCAGCTGCTGGAAGGGTCGGCCGAAGCGCTGGCGCTGATCGAGGAGGGCGACGCCGCGCTCGACGGTCAGCTCGCGCACGTCGCGGCGCTGCTCGGCCGGCTGGAGGCCTATGACGCCTCGCTGGCTGAATGTCGCAGCCTGATCGAATCTGCCGCGACCCAGGTGGACGAGGCGGCGCGGGCGCTGCGCACCTACGCTCACCGCATCGACGCCGACCCGCAGGCGCTGGCGCGCGCCGACGAGCGGATCGCGGCGGTGCTGGACTGTGCGCGCAAGCACCGGGTCGAGCCGGATGGGCTGCCGCAGTTGCTGACGGACAGCCGCGCCCGGCTGGAACAGCTGCAGCTGGAATCCGATCCGGCTGCGCTGGCGGCGGCGCGTGACGCCGCGCTGGCAGCCTGCGTGCAGGCTGCGCAGGCACTGTCCGCGGCCCGCGCACCGGCGGCGCGCCAGCTGTCCGGGGCGGTCACCGCAGCGATGTCGGAACTGGCCATGCAGGGCGGTCGCTTCGAAGTGGTGCTGCAGCCGCGCGAACTGCCCTCCGCCGCCGGGCTGGAGGACATCGAATTCCAGGTCGCTGCCAACCCGGGCCAGCCGCTGGCACCGCTGGCCAAGGTGGCGTCCGGCGGCGAACTGTCGCGCATCGGTCTGGCGATACAGGTGATCGCCAGTGCACGCAGCGGCACGCCGACGCTGGTGTTCGACGAGGTGGATGTGGGCATCGGCGGCCGCGTGGCCGAGGTGGTCGGCCGTCAGCTTGCGCGGCTGGGCGAGGCGCGTCAGGTGCTGTGCGTCACCCATCTGCCGCAGGTGGCGGCGCGTGCGCACTGGCAGTGGTCCATCGCCAAGCGCAGCGACAACGGCCAGACCCGCAGTGCGGTCACCCAGCTCGATGCCGGCGCCCGGGTGGATGAGATCGCCCGCATGCTGGGCGGCGAGGTGATTACCGACACCACCCGCGCGCATGCGCGGGAAATGCTGGGTCCATGAACCTCGAACACCGGGTCCGGACCTCCGGAGCCGGGCCTCGCGGACGCAGCCACGGCAGACTGTCCGCTGCGCTCAGGCGGCGCTGACCGCCAGCGTGACGATGCCGGTGGCGACGAACAGACCGGCCGCGATGCGTCGTATCCAGTTCACCGGCAGCCGCTCGGCCAGCTTCTGACCGATATACACCGCCGGCACGTTGGCGATCATCATGCCCAGCGTGGTGCCGGTGACCACCCAGGCAAAGGCGTGCTCGAAGCGGGCGCCTAGCGCCACCGTCGCCAGCTGTGTCTTGTCGCCCATTTCGGCCATGAAGAACAGCAGCGTGGCGGTCAGGAATACGCCATGCGCGCTGCGCACTTCGGTTTCTTCCAGCTTGTCAGGCACCAGCGCCCACAGGCCGCAGCCGATGAACGCCAGACCGACGATCCAGCGCAGCACGTCGGGCGACAGCACCGATGCGACCAGCGCACCCAGCCAGGCAGCCAGTGCGTGATTGAGTACGGTGGCCACCAGAATGCCGAGGCAGATGGCCAGCGGCCGGCGCAGGCGCGCGGCCAGCACGAAGGACAGGAGCTGTGTCTTGTCGCCGATTTCGGCGAGCGCGACCAGCGCGGTCGAAGCGATCAGTGCGTCCATGGGGCGGGGCAGTGGCGGGCCGCGGTCGGCCCTGAATCAGAGGCTTTGAAGGAGGGGGCTCAGCCCCGCAGCGTCTTGCGGCGGTTGGGGCAGTCGTCGGTGGCGCAGTCGGCAAAGATGGTGAGCGCGTGGTCATGCACCGTGAAGCCGCGTTCCTTGGCCACCTTGATCTGGCGACGCTCGATTTCGGCGTCGTAGAACTCTTCCACCTTGCCGCACTGGATGCACACCAGATGGTCGTGGTGGTGACCTTCGTTCAGTTCGAACACCGCCTTGCCGGATTCGAAGAAGTGGCGTTCGAGCAGGCCGGCCTGCTCGAACTGGGTCAGCACGCGGTAGACCGTGGCCAGACCGATGTCCATGTCTTCCTGCAGCAGCGCCTTGTAGACGTCTTCCGCGCTCATGTGGCGTACGTCTGCGCGCTGGAACAGCTCGAGTATCTTCAGTCGCGGCAGCGTGGCTTTGAGCCCGATGTTTTTCAGGTTCTGGGAATTTGCGCTCATCCGGGTCGCCTGGAGGCATTGGCAAGGTCGCTATAATATAGACTTTCGTGTCCGGCCCGGCGTGCTGCGCCGGCCGTCCGATCTTCATTCGAGTCCTGCCGCGATGTCCTTCGCCCCCCTGGTTCGCCTTGTCACCGCCCGTCGCGCCTGCGTCGCCCTCGTTCCGCTGATCGCGGGTTGCAGCAGTTTCGAGGTGCCGGATTCGCTCGACGTGGTGAGCAAGCTCAATCCCTACCGCATCGACATCCGCCAGGGCAACCTCGTTACCCAGGAAATGGTGGGCCAGCTCAAGGCCGGCATGAGCCGCGAACAGGTGCGCTTCCTGCTCGGTACGCCGATGCTGGCCGACGTGTTCCACCCGGACCGCTGGGACTACGTGTATTTCTTCAAGCCGGGCAACAAGCCGGAAGACACCCAGCAGCGCCGCCTCATCGTCTATTTCGAGGACGACAAGCTGGTCAGCGTGGGTGGCGACGTGGTGGCGGCGGAAGACGGCGAAATCCAGCCGCCTGAACAGCGCACCCGTACGCTCGACCTGTCCGAGGTCGCGGCGCCGGACAAGGCGAAGTAAATCTCCATCGGGCGCCCGGGGCGCCCTTCCTGCGAACCGAAAGGATTTCATGTCACCGATGCGCATTGCGATCGCGGGGGCATCTGGCCGCATGGGCCGCATGCTGATCGAAGCCACTACGCGCGATGAAGGCGCCCAGCTTGCTGCGGCGCTCGACCGTCCGGACTCGCCGGCCATCGGCGAGGACGCCTGTGCCTTCCTGGGCGTGAAAAGCGGCGTGCTTATCCGCGGCGACGTCGAGGCGGCGCTGGCCGGCGCCGATTTCCTGATCGATTTCACCCGCCCTGAAGCGACGCTGGCCCATCTGGACATCTGCAAGCGCCTGGGCGTCAAGATGATCATCGGCACCACCGGCTTCAGCGAGGCGCAGCGCGCCCAGCTGGCCGAGGCGTCGAAGGAACTGGCCATCGTGTTCGCACCCAATATGGCGGTCGGCGTCAATGCGGTGTTCAAGCTGCTGGATGTCGCCGCGCGCATCCTGAACAGCGGCTACGACATCGAGGTGATCGAGGCCCATCACCGGATGAAGGTGGATGCTCCGTCCGGCACCGCGCTGCGCATGGGTGAAGTGGTGGCCGATGCGCTCGGCCGTTCGCTGGCCGACTGTGCGATCTACGGTCGCGAAGGTCATACCGGCGAGCGCGAAGCGAGCACGATAGGCTTCGCCACGGTGCGTGGCGGTGACATCGTCGGCGATCACACCGTGCTGTTCGCCGGCATCGGTGAGCGGGTCGAAATCACCCATAAGGCGGCCAGCCGCATGCCCTATGCGCTGGGCAGCCTGCGCGCGGCGCGCTGGCTGGTCGATCGCAGCAGCGGCCTGTACGACATGCAGGACGTGCTCGGTCTGCGCTGAGCTGTTTCCAGGGTGCGCCGGCTACAGTCGGCGCACGGTGCGTCGTTAATTGGGGCTGGAGTTTCTTACCCTCGTCCATGCACCCCTCGCTGTCATCCCTGCTGCAGCAGATCGGTCTGACGGCCACCGATGACCGGTCGGTGGCCGACTGGCTCGCCACCGGCCCTGCGCCAGCTGCGCTGGCAGCGGCGCTCCGTGAGGTTGAGCGGCTGGTTGAGGCGGGCAGCGAACCCGACGCCTCCCGCCACGCCTGGCAGTGGGAGCCGGCCACCGCACGCTTTGCCGTACCCTCCGAATTCCGGCAGTCGCTCGGCTACAGCCAGGCCGAACTGCCTGAACTGCTGGCGGTGTGGCGCGACATCGTGCACGAGGACGACGTCGCCGGTTTCGACAAATGGCTGGAAGACCGGCTGGCCGGCGCGGCGGCACAGCCCGCCTTCGACCTGCGATTGCGGCGTGCCGACGGTGAGGTGCTGTGGCTGCGCATCGAATCCACCGCCACCGAACGTGACGAGCGCGGCCGGGTGGTCAGCGTGTCCGGCCTGCTCGGTCTGCTCGACGCCCGGCGCCAGGCCGAAGTCGAACTGCTGCGCGCGAAGGAGAAGGCAGAAGCCGCCAGCCGCGCCAAGAGCGACTTCCTGGCCAATATGAGCCATGAAATCCGTACGCCGATGAACGGCATCATGGGCATGTCGGCGCTGCTGCAGGACACCTCGCTGGACAGCGAACAGCGCGAATACGTGCATGCGATCAAGACCTCGGCCGACGCGCTGCTGGTCATCATCAACGACATCCTGGATTTCTCGAAGATCGAGGCTGGCAAGCTTGCGATAGAGGAAGTCGAGTGCGTGCCGGCCGATCTGGTCAGCGATGCGGCCCGCGGGCTGGCTATCGGCGCGCAGCAGAAAGGTGTGGAGCTGTATTGCCGCATCGCGCCCGATCTGCCCCGGCGCGTGCTGGGCGACCCCGGCCGCATGCGCCAGATCCTGGTCAATCTGGTCGGCAACGCGGTCAAGTTCACCGGGCGCGGCGAGATCGAAATCGGCTGCGAAGCGGTCGGTGTGCCGTCGGCCGCAGGGGAGCAGGCCGAACTGCATCTGTGGGTACGCGATACCGGCATCGGCATCGATGCCGCCAAACAGGCTCTGGTGTTCGAGGCATTCGCCCAGGCCGACACCTCGACCACCCGCCGTTTTGGCGGCACCGGCCTCGGGCTGGCCATCTGCAACCGCCTCGTTTCGCTGATGGGTGGCCGGCTGTGGCTGGAAAGCACGCCGGGCCAGGGATCGACCTTCCATTTCACGATGCGCTGCCGGGTGCTCGAAGCGGCCGGTCTGTCGCCGTATTTCCAGCGATTCCCCGGGCTGCGGGTGTTGCTGATCGAGGACCATCCGCCCAGCCGCAGCGCGGTGGCCGCCATGCTGGGGGACATGGGCGCTTCGGCGCTCGCGGTCGGCTCGGTGCAGGCGGCGCGGCAGGCGCTCAAGCAGGCGCATGACGGTGGCCGTCCGTTCGACATCCTGATGGTCGATCGCACGCTGCCGGACGAGGATGCATTCGATTTCGTGTCCGGCTTCTGCGAAGGACCGAACCGGCTCAACCGGGTCGTCATGATGCTCAGCGGTGCCAACCAGGCGGCGGACAATGCGCTGGCGCGCTCGCTCGGTGTGCGGGGCCGTCTGCACAAGCCCTTCTCGGCTGCCGAACTGGCGACTGCGCTGACCGATGCGCTGAGCAGCCAGCCGGACGAGGGCGCGCACGAACTGGACGATTTCGCGCTCACCATCGGCGACCTGGACATCGAGCGCTCGCTGGTCCATTCCGGGCTGGGCGGCGCCACGGTCAGGCATGTGCTGCTGGCCGAAGACAATCCGGTGAACCAGCTGGTTGCGGTCCGCACGCTGGAGCGCGCCGGCTTCAAGGTGTCGGTCGCCAACAACGGTCAGGAAGCGCTGGATCTGATCGACCGCGAGTCCTTCGACGCGGTGCTGATGGACGTGCAGATGCCGGTGATGGGGGGTATCGAAGCCACCCGCGCCATCCGCGCGCGCGAACAGCGCCGCTCCTGGGTGGTGGATACCGACCATGTGCAGCACCTGCCCATCATCGCGATGACCGCCAACGCGATGAAGGGCGACCGCGAGCTGTGCCTGGACGAAGGCATGGACGATTACGTGAGCAAACCGGTCAAGGCGGAAGATCTGCTGGCGGCGCTCGAACGCGTGCTCGATCGGCCGGACGATGAAGCCGGCGCCGGGATGATGCACACCGCGATTTCCGACATCAATGGCCTGATGCGCAATGCCGGCCACAGCCATCTGTCTGCCGAATGGCCGCCGGAGGCGCCCGAACCGGTGATCGACCTGTCGCACACGCTGGAAACGCTGGAGGGCGATCGCGCCATGGTGTTGCGGGTGATCGACGTATTCCTCGGCGAACTGCCGGAGCTGCGCCGCACGCTGGCGGTGGGCGTGCACGGTCAGGACTGCGACATCGTGGCCCGCATCGGTCACCGGCTGCGCGGTTCGCTGTCGGTATTTGGCGCCAGCGGCACCGAATTCAGCGTATCTCGCCTGGAAGAGGCGGCACGGGCCGGCGAAAGCGGCGAACTGGCCGGTCTGCACCGCGACGCCGACCTGCAGCTGGCGCGGCTGGGCGAGGCGCTGGTGGCCGGTCGAGGTTCGGTCATCGCCTGATCCGGCGCCGGAATCGCCCCGTTCTGGCGGGCTTGCCACGGCGACCGGTGCGCACCGAAATTGCGCGCCGCACCACCGTCAGGCTATAATGAATTGATCAGCGGGAGGTGCCCAAAACGGCGCCTCCCGCTTCGCATATGTGGCGCGTGCGCGTCACCGTCCCCCAGATTCGCAATTCAGGAGTTAAACGTGTCCGCCCATGCGCCCGCGCTGCTTGCACTCGCCGATGGAACGGTCTTTCACGGCAAAAGCATAGGGGCGGAAACGGTCACGACCGGCGAAGTGGTGTTCAACACCGCGCTCACCGGCTATCAGGAAATCCTGACCGATCCGAGCTATACCCGCCAGATCGTCACGCTGACCTATCCGCACATCGGCAATACCGGCGTAAACGTCGAGGACGTTGAAGCTGGCCGCGTATTCGCTGCCGGCCTGGTCATCCGCGACCTGCCGCTGCGTTCGTCCAATTTCCGCAGTCACCAGACGCTGGATGCCTACCTGCGCGAGCAGGGCATTCCCGGCATCGCCAACATCGATACCCGCAAGCTCACCCGCCTGCTGCGCGAGAAGGGTGCGCAGAGTGCCTGTCTGATGGCGGGCAAGGTCGATGCCGCCGAAGCCGTGGCCAAGGCGCGCGAGTTCGCCGGTCTGGCCGGCATGGATCTGGCCAAGGTGGTGAGCGCGACCCAGCCTTACGAATGGACCGAGGGCGAGTGGCAACTCGGCCAGGGCTTCGTGAAGCCGGACGCCACGCCTTTCCACGTGGTGGCCTACGATTTCGGCGTCAAGCGCAACATCCTGCGCATGCTGGCCAGCCGCGGCTGCCGCCTGACCGTGGTGCCGGCGCAGACGCCGGCCGAAACGGTGCTGGCGATGAATCCGGACGGCGTGTTCCTGTCCAACGGCCCGGGTGACCCGGAACCCTGCGACTACGCCATTTCGGCCATCCGCACTTTCCTCGACCGCAGGATTCCGACCTTCGGCATCTGTCTGGGCCATCAGCTGATGGGCCTGGCCGCCGGCGCGAAGACGCTGAAGATGAAGTTCGGCCACCACGGCGCCAACCACCCGGTCAAGGACAACGACTCCGGCCGCGTGCTCATCACCAGCCAGAATCACGGCTTCGCGGTCGATCCGGCCACGCTGCCGGCCAATGTGCGTGTGACCCACGTGTCGCTGTTCGACGGCAGCCTGCAGGGCATGGCCTGGACCGACCGTCCGGCCTTCTGCTTCCAGGGTCACCCTGAAGCCAGCCCCGGTCCGCACGACGTGGCCTATCTGTTCGATCGATTCGTGAAGATGATGGAGGAGGGGAAAGGGGCCAGAGGCTAGGGTCTAGGGAAAGCATGCGGGTGGCGCAGCCGCCCGGAAATTTCACCCTGATCCCTGACCCCTGATCCCTAGCCCCTCACAGACAAATGCCCAAACGTACAGACATCCAATCCATCCTGATCATCGGCGCCGGTCCCATCGTGATCGGCCAGGCCTGCGAGTTCGACTACTCCGGCGCCCAGGCCTGCAAGGCGCTGCGTGAAGAGGGTTACCGCGTCGTGCTGGTGAATTCCAACCCGGCCACGATCATGACCGACCCCGGCATGGCCGACGTGACCTATATCGAGCCGATCACCTGGCAGATGGTCGAGAAGATCATCGAGAAGGAACGCCCGGACGCGCTGCTGCCCACGATGGGTGGCCAGACCGCGCTGAATTGCGCGCTCGACCTCGCCCGCCACGGTGTGCTCGACAAGTACAAGGTCGAACTGATCGGCGCCAAGCAGGAAGCGATCGACAAGGCCGAGGACCGCGAGAAGTTCAAGCAGGCGATGACCAAGATCGGCCTCGGTTCGGCCCGCTCCGGCATCGCACACTCGATGGAAGAGGCGCTGCAGGTGCAGACCACCATCGGCTTCCCGGCCATCATCCGTCCGTCTTTCACGATGGGCGGCAGTGGCGGCGGCATCGCCTACAACCACGAGGAATTCGTCGAGATCTGCAAGCGCGGTCTCGAAGCTTCGCCGACCAACGAGCTGCTGATCGAGGAATCGCTGCTCGGCTGGAAGGAATACGAGATGGAAGTCGTGCGCGACAGCGCCGACAACTGCATCATCGTGTGCTCGATCGAAAACCTCGACCCGATGGGCGTGCACACCGGTGATTCGATCACCGTGGCACCGGCGCAGACGCTGACCGACCGCGAATACCAGATCATGCGCAACGCTTCGATCGCGGTGCTGCGCGAGATCGGCGTCGATACCGGCGGCTCGAACGTGCAGTTCTCGATCAACCCGGCCGACGGCCGCATGATCGTGATCGAAATGAACCCGCGCGTGTCGCGTTCGTCGGCGCTGGCGTCCAAGGCGACCGGCTTCCCGATCGCCAAGATCGCCGCCAAGCTGGCGGTCGGCTTCACGCTGGACGAGCTGAAGAACGACATTACCGGTGGTGCCACGCCGGCGTCCTTCGAGCCGTCGATCGACTACGTGGTCACCAAGATTCCGCGTTTCGCGTTCGAGAAGTTCCCGCAGGCCAACGACCGCCTGACCACCCAGATGAAGTCGGTGGGCGAAGTGATGGCCATGGGCCGCAGCTTCCAGGAGTCGATGCAGAAGGCGCTGCGCGGCCTCGAAGTGGGCGTCTACGGTTTCGACGAGGTCGAGACCGACCAGGACGAGATGGAGCGCGAACTGGCGCTGCCCGGCCCGCAGCGCATCTGGTACGTCGGTCAGGCCTTCCGCAACGGCATGACGCTGGACGAACTGCACCAGCTGACCAAGATCGATCCGTGGTTCCTGGCGCAGATCGAGGACATCATCCTGACCGAGCGCGCCTTCTTCGGCCGCAGCCTGAAGAGCGTCGACGCCGCGACCATGCGCGACCTGAAGCGCAAGGGCTTCGCCGACCGCCGTCTGGCCAAGCTGTTCCAGTGCGACGAAACCGCGCTGCGCCTGCACCGCCAGACCCTGGGCGTGCGCCCGGTGTTCAAGCGGGTGGATACCTGCGCGGCCGAGTTCGCGACCGACACCGCCTACATGTACTCCAGCTATGAAGAGGAGTGCGAAGCCAACCCGACCTCGGCGCGCAAGATCATGGTGCTGGGTGGCGGTCCGAACCGCATCGGTCAGGGCATCGAATTCGACTACTGCTGCGTGCACGCGGCCCTCGCGCTGCGCGAGGACGGGTTCGAAACCATCATGGTCAATTGCAACCCGGAAACCGTGTCGACCGACTACGACACCTCCGATCGCCTCTACTTCGAGCCGCTGACGCTGGAAGACGTGCTGGAAATCGTCGCCATCGAGAAACCGGTTGGCGTCATCGTGCAGTTCGGCGGCCAGACGCCGCTGAAGCTGGCGCGTGATCTCGAAGCCAATGGCGTGCCCATCATCGGCACCACGCCGGACATGATCGACGCCGCGGAAGACCGCGAGCGCTTCCAGAAGCTGCTGAACGACCTCGGTCTGAAGCAGCCGCCCAACCGCACCGCGCGGGCGGAAGACCAGGCGGTGCGCCTGGCGGCCGAAATCGGCTACCCGCTGGTGGTGCGCCCGAGCTATGTGCTGGGCGGCCGCGCGATGGAAATCGTCCATCAGCAGTCCGACCTCGAGCGCTACATGCGCGAGGCGGTCAAGGTGAGCAACGATTCGCCGGTGCTGCTGGACCGCTTCCTGAACGACGCCACCGAAGTGGACGTGGATGCCTTCTCTGACGGCTCCCAGGTCATAATCGGCGGCATCATGGAACACATCGAACAGGCCGGCGTGCACTCGGGCGACTCCGCCTGCTCGCTGCCGCCGTTCTCGCTGACGCCGGAACTGTGCGACGAACTGCGCCGCCAGACCGAACTGATGGCGCGCGGCCTGAACGTGGTCGGCCTGATGAACGTGCAGTTCGCGATCCAGCGTGGCGCTGCAGGCGACACGGTCTATGTGCTGGAAGTGAATCCGCGCGCGTCGCGCACCGTGCCCTTCGTGTCCAAGGCCTGCGGTCTGCCGCTGGCCAAGATCGCCGCGCGCTGCATGGCTGGCCGTTCGCTGGCCGATCAGGGCGTGACCGGCGAAATCGTGCCGCCGTACTACTCGGTGAAGGAAGCGGTGTTCCCCTTCGTCAAGTTCCCGGGCGTAGACACCATACTTGGCCCGGAGATGAAGTCCACCGGCGAAGTGATGGGCGTCGGCCGTACTTTCGGCGAAGCCTTCGTCAAAAGTCAGCTCGCCGCTGGCGTGCGCCTGCCCACCGGCGGCCGCGCCTTCATTTCGGTCAAGCCGGCCGACAAGGCCAAGGCGATCGAGGTGGCGCGCGAACTGCACGAACTGGGCTTCACGCTGGTGGCTACCCGCGGTACTGCGGCCGCCATCGCTGCAGCCGGCCTGCCGGTCACCCCGGTGAACAAGGTTAATGAAGGCCGTCCGCACATCGTGGACATGATCAAGAACGATGAAATCACCTTCATCGTCAATACGGTGGATGAGAAGCGCTCGGCGATCAACGACTCGCGCTCCATCCGGACCAGCGCGCTCGCCAGCCGGGTCACGCTGTTCACCACCGTCGAAGGGGCGCGTGCCGCGTGTGCGGGCATGCGCATTTCCCAACTTGAAACCTATGCGCTGCAGGACCTGCACGCGCAGATCAACTGATAGACATGAGCGTACCCCTTACCGTCAGCGGTGCTGAAAAGCTCAAGGCTGAACTGCACCGACTGAAAACCGTGGATCGTCCCGCCGTCATCGCAGCGATCGCCGAAGCGCGCTCGCACGGCGATCTGTCCGAAAACGCCGAGTACGACGCGGCGAAGGAGCGTCAGGGCTTCATCGAAGGCCGCATTGCCGAAGTCGAAGGCAAGCTGTCGAACGCCCAGATCATCGATCCGAAGGCGCTCGACGCCGACGGCCGCATCGTGTTCGGTGCGACCGTGGATCTGGAAGACGTGGACGCCGGCAAGCCGGTGACCTATCAGATCGTCGGTGACGACGAGGCCGATCTGAAGGCGGGCATGATTTCGGTGAATTCGCCGATTGCGCGTGCGCTGATCGGCAAGTACGCCGGCGACGTGGCTGAAGTTCAGGCCCCGGGCGGCGTGCGCGAATACGAAGTGGTGGACGTTCGTTACATCTGAAGCGGACGGGGTGCGCCACCGCAGGGTGGCGAACCCGGGTCAGCGTGCCGGGCGGCTGCGCGGCTTGGTGCTGTTGCGGGCTACGCCACGGCGGTTGGCCACCGGCTTGCCCGGCGTGCTGCGGGTGGGTACCGGCTTGCCCGGGCGGTCGGCCGATGCTTTCGCGCCGGCCTTGGCCGGTGTCTTGCGGACCGTCTTGGGGGCTTCGGCGGCCTTGTGCAACTCAGGGTTCGGGCGGTACAGCACCAGAATCTTGCCGATGCGCTGCACGGCGGCCGCACCCAGCGTTTCACAGGCTTCGGCCAGCCAGGCATCGCGCTGTTCGCGCTCGGCGTCGAACACCCGTACCTTGATCAGTTCGTGCGACTTGAGCGCCAGTTCGATTTCCTTCAGTACCGCAGCGGTCAGCCCGTTCTGCGCGATCATCACGACCGGCTTCAGCGGGTGGGCTTGTGCGCGCAGCGCACGGCGTTCATCAGGAGTCAGGGTCAACATGGCGTTCTTCCAGAAAGGCGCGCAAGTCTAAGTCATGGCCAAGAACAAAACCAGCCGGCAGTGGGTACATGACCACATCAACGACCCTTATGTAAAGCAGGCGCAGGCCCAGGGCTTCCGTTCGCGTGCCGCCTTCAAGCTGATGCAGATCGACGACAAGGACCGTCTGCTCGGTCCGGGCAAGGTGGTGGTCGATCTGGGCAGCACCCCTGGCGGCTGGTCTCAGGTGTCGTCGAAGAAGGTCGGTGCGTCCGGCAAAGTGGTGGCGATCGACCTACTGCCGATGGAACCGGTGCACGGCGTGCGCTTCATCCTCGGTGATTTCCGCGAGGACGAGCCGCTGGCCGAACTGGTCGAATCGCTGGAAGGCCGCCGCGTGGACCTTGTTTTATCCGACATGGCCCCCAACCTGTCCGGAATTGCGGTGACCGATCAGGCGCGTTCCATCCATCTGCTCGAACTTGCGCTCGAATTCGCGCGTGAACACCTCAAGAGCGGCGGCGACATGCTCGTAAAAGTGTTTCAGGGGTCGGGTTTCGATGAACTGCGGCGTGAAATGGAACAACTTTTCACGACGGTGGCGGTGCGCAAGCCCGACAGTTCCCGCGATCGCAGTGCAGAGGTGTATCTTCTGTGTCGCGGCAGACGGGGTGAACCGACCGCCTGAAACCGGCGCTTTCGGGCCGGAAGATATTGTTTTGGCAACGTGCGGCGGAACAAGCAGCGTTCCGGCCGGTCTGTCGGTGGCAGCAGCAGTGCAGCATTGATCTGCCCGATTTTCACGGGTACAGGAATACAGAGGAATTGCCTTGAACAACATGTTCAAAAATCTTGCGATCTGGCTGGTGATCGGCATCGTGCTGATGACGGTGTTCAACCAGTTCAACCAGCGCCAGGCCACCCAGGGCATGGTCGAGTATTCGGAATTCCTCGATGAGGTGAAGGCCGGTCGGGTGTCCAAGGTGGAAATCCAGGGCCGCACGCTGAATGCCCAGACCACGGACGGCAAGCGCATCACCTCCTATGCACCGCCGCAGGACATCTGGCTGGTGAGCGATCTGCTCAAGAGCAATGTGAAGGTGGTCGCCAAGCCGGAAGAGGAACAGAGCTTCCTGATGAGCATCTTCGTGTCGTGGTTCCCGATGCTGCTGCTGATCGGCGTCTGGATCTTCTTCATGCGCCAGATGCAGGGCGGTGGGCGCGGCGGCGCGTTCTCCTTCGGCAAGTCCAAGGCACGCATGCTGGACGAGTCGACCAACACGGTCACCTTCGCCGACGTCGCAGGCTGCGACGAAGCGAAGGAAGAAGTGGGCGAACTGGTCGAGTTCCTGCGCGATCCGTCCAAGTTCCAGAAGCTGGGCGGCCGCATCCCCAAGGGCGTACTGATGGTCGGCTCGCCGGGTACCGGCAAGACGCTGCTGGCCAAGGCCATCGCCGGCGAAGCCAAGGTGCCGTTCTTCTCGATCTCGGGTTCCGATTTCGTCGAAATGTTCGTCGGCGTGGGCGCGGCCCGCGTGCGTGACATGTTCGAACAGGCCAAGAAACAGGCGCCGTGCATTATCTTCATTGATGAAATCGACGCGGTCGGTCGCCAGCGCGGCGCAGGCCTCGGCGGCGGCAACGATGAGCGCGAACAGACGCTGAACCAGCTGCTGGTCGAAATGGACGGCTTCGAAGGGCAGACCGGCATCATCGTGATCGCCGCGACCAACCGGCCGGACGTACTCGACCCGGCGCTGCTGCGCCCGGGCCGCTTCGACCGTCAGGTGGTGGTGCCGCTGCCGGACATCCGCGGCCGCGAACAGATCCTTGCGGTGCACATGCGCAAGGTGCCGCTGGCGCCGGACGTGAAGGCGGAAATCATCGCCCGCGGCACGCCTGGTTTCTCGGGTGCCGACCTCGCCAACCTGGTGAACGAAGCGGCGCTGTTCGCCGCGCGCGGCAACAAGCGCGTGGTCGATATGGACGACTTCGAGCGCGCCAAGGACAAGATCATCATGGGTGCCGAACGCCGCACCATGGTGATGGACGAGGAAGAGAAGAAGAACACCGCCTACCACGAGTCCGGCCACGCCATCGTCGGCATGCTGCTGCCCAAGTGCGATCCGGTGCACAAGGTCACCATCATCCCGCGCGGTCGCGCGCTGGGCGTGACCATGTCGCTGCCGGAGAAGGACCGCTACAGCTACGACAAGGAATACTGCCTGCAGCTCATTTCGATGATGCTGTCCGGCCGCATCGCCGAAGAGATCTTCATGAACCAGATGACCAACGGCGCCGCAAACGACTTCCAGCGCGCAACCGATCTGGCGCGCCGCATGGTGACGCAGTGGGGCATGTCCGACGCGATGGGTCCGATGGTGTACGGCGAGGAGGAGGGCGAGGTGTTCCTCGGCCGCTCGGTCGCCACCCACCGCAACATGTCGGAAACGACGATGCAGCATGTCGATGCGGAGATCCGCAGCATCATCGATGACCGCTACGCCGTCGCCCGCAAGCTGCTGGAGGACAACCGCGACAAGGTCGAGGTCATGACCCAGGCGCTGCTGGATTACGAAACCATCGATGCCGACCAGATCGACGACATCATGAACGACCGCCCGGTCCGTCCGCCGAAGCCGACCTCGCGTCCGCCCAAGGCCTCGTCCGACGGTGGCGCGCCGGGGGCACCGGCGAATGCGGCAGCCCCGGCCTGAGCGGTCTTTTCACCCCACCCCGAACCGGAGGCCCAGGCCTCCGGTTTTTCTTTGTGCGAGAGCCATGAACACTGTCCTGCACTGCGGTTCCTACCGTCTTCCGCTCGATCGCCCGCTGGTGATGGGCATCATCAATGCCACGCCCGATTCATTTTCCGGTGATGGCGTCGGTTTCGATCTCGCCCGCGCGGTCGCGCAGGCCGAGAAATTCATCGCCGACGGCGCCGACATGCTGGACATCGGCGGCGAGTCGACCCGCCCGGGCTCGGACCCTGTGCCGGCGGACGAGGAACTGCGCCGGGTCGTGCCGCTGATCGAGGCGCTGGCCGGTCTGGGCGTACCGCTGTCCATCGACACCTGGAAGCCGGAAGTGATGCGTGCCGCGCTGGCGGCCGGCGCCACGCTGGTGAATGACATCAACGGCCTGAGGGCGCCGGGCGCGGTGGAGGCGGTAGCGGCCACTGACGCCGGCGTCTGCATCATGCACATGCAGGGCACACCGCAAACCATGCAGATCGAGCCCCGATATGCCGACGTGTGTGCGGAAGTGACTGATTTCCTTCTGCAACAGGTGCGACTCGCGGAAGATGCGGGCATCGCGCGCGAACGCATCATGCTCGATCCGGGCTTTGGCTTCGGCAAGACATCGGACCACAACCTGACGCTGCTCAAGGGGCTGCGCGCGCTGGCCGATTACGGTTATCCGCTGCTGGTCGGGCTGTCGCGCAAGTCGGTGCTGGGCCGGCTGACCGGGCGCCCGGCCACCGACAGGGTGGCGGCCAGCGTGGCGGCCGCACTGGCGTCGATCGCGCGCGGCGCGCACATGGTGCGGGTACACGACGTGGCGGCCACCCGTGACGCGATCGCGGTCTGGCAGGTGGCCGGCATTTTCGAACAGACGGATATTTAGGAGATTCAGCAGATGTCGAGACGCTATTTCGGGACCGATGGTGTGCGCGGTCGGGTGGGGCAGGCCCCGATCACGCCGGATTTCGTGATGCGCCTCGGCTACGCCGCAGGTCGTGCGCTGGTCGCCACCGAACATCTGCCGGCGGGCGAACACCCGGCGGTGCTGATCGGCAAGGACACCCGGGTGTCCGGCTACATGCTTGAAGCCGCGCTGGAAGCCGGGTTTGCCGCCGCCGGCGTCGATACCGTGCTGGCCAAGGTGGTGCCGACGCCGGCCGTGGCCTACCTCACCCGCGCGTTGCGTCTGCAGGCTGGCGTGGTCATCAGCGCCTCGCACAATCCGTTCGAAGACAACGGGATCAAGTTTTTCTCCGCTCGCGGTACCAAGCTGCCGGACGAGGTCGAACTGCAGATCGAGGCGCTGCTGGACGAGCCCATGGGCTGCATGGAATCGTCCCGCCTGGGCAAGGCCCGCCGGATCGAGGATGCGCCCGGCCGCTACATCGAATTCTGCAAGAGCACCTTCCCGACCGAACTGGATCTGCGTGGCCTGAAGATCGCGCTCGACTGCGCGCACGGCGCCGCCTACAGCATCGCGCCCAAGGTATTCCACGAACTGGGTGCCGAAGTGGTGACCGTTGGCTGCAGCCCGAACGGCATGAACATCAACGACGGCGTCGGCGCCACGGTGCCGAAGTCGCTGTCCGAGGCGGTGCGCGCCCACGGTGCCGACATCGGCATTTCGCTGGACGGCGATGCCGACCGGCTGATGATGTGCGACGCCAGCGGCCGCGTCTACGATGGCGACGAACTGCTGTACGTGATTGCCGGCCAGCGTCTGCGCGAAGGTCGTCTGAATGGCGTGGTCGGCACGCTGATGACCAATCTGGCGCTGGAACACGCGCTGAACGAGATGGGTGTCGGTCTGGCTCGGGCCAAGGTGGGCGACCGCTATGTGCTGGAGACGCTGCACCAGCAGGGCTGGCGCCTTGGTGGCGAGAATTCCGGCCACATCATCGACCTCGACCGCCACACCACCGGCGACGGCATCGTGGCGGCGCTGCAGGTGCTGGCGGCGCTGCAGTACCAGGACGCCGGGCTGGATCAGGCCTGCGCTGGTCTGACGCTGTACCCGCAGAAACTGGTCAATGTGAAGCTGCGCCCCGGTTTCGACTGGAAGGCGGCCAATTCCATCGATCAGGCCAGGACCGAGGTCGAGCGGGAACTGGCTCAGCGCGGCCGGGTGCTGCTGCGCCCTTCAGGCACCGAACCGCTGCTGCGCGTGATGGTGGAAGGGCAGGACGCCGACGAGGTGAGCCGTCTGGCACGTCGTCTGGCCGAAGTCGTCGAATCCGCGATGGCCGCCTGAATGCCGCGCTGATCGCCATCCGGGGCCGTCCTCGAAGGTGAGGGTGGCTCGGCCCTTGGGTGGCCATGCCGGACGCGTGTAGATTGCGAATCCTCATGACAAGGAGGAGGTCGCCATGCGTTTCGATACGCTCGCCATTCACGCAGGCTATTCGCCCGACCCGACCACCCGTGCGGTGGCGGTTCCCATCTACCAGACCACCAGCTACGCCTTCGACGACACCCAGCACGGGGCCGATCTGTTCGATCTGAAGGTCGCGGGCAATATCTACACCCGCATCATGAACCCCACCAGCGACGTGCTCGAACAGCGCGTCGCGGCGCTCGAGGGCGGCATCGGTGCGCTGGCGCTCGCGTCCGGGCAGGCCGCCATCACCTATGCCATCCTGACCATCGCCGAGGCGGGCGACAACATCGTCGCCACGTCAGCCCTGTACGGCGGCACCTACAACCTGTTCGCCCACACGCTGCCGCAGTACGGCATCGAGGTGCGTTTCGTCGATGCGTCCGATCCGCAGTCGGCGGCAGCAAAGATCGATGCACGCACCAAGGCGGTGTTCTGCGAATCCATCGGCAATCCGCTGGGCAATGTGGTCGACTTCGCCGCGTTCGCCCAGGTCGCGCACGAGGCCGGCGTACCGCTCATCGTCGACAACACGGTGCCGTCCCCCTATCTGACCCGGCCGTTCGAGCACGGGGCCGACATCGTCGTGCACTCGCTGACCAAGTACATGGGCGGGCACGGCACCAGACTGGGCGGCATCCTGGTCGATAGCGGCCGTTTTCCGTGGGCCGAACACAAGGCACGCTTCCGCCGGCTGAACGAGCCCGAGGTGAGCTATCACGGCGTGATCTATACCGAGGCGCTCGGGCCGGCCGCCTATATCGGCCGGGCGCGTACCGTGCCGCTGCGCAATATGGGCGCGGCCATTTCGCCGTTCAACAGCTTCCTCATCCTGCAGGGGCTGGAAACGCTGGCGCTGCGGATGGATCGTCACTGCGACAACGCGCTCGCGGTGGCCCGCCATCTGCGCGCGCATCCCAAGGTCGAGTGGGTCAATTACGCCGGCCTGCCGGACCATCCGAGCCACGCGCTGGTGCAGCGCTATTTCGGCGGCAAGGCGTCCGGTCTGCTCACCTTCGGCGTGAAGGGCGGTCGCGAGGCCGGCGCGCGCTTTCAGGACGCGCTCAAGCTGGTCACCCGGCTGGTCAATATCGGCGACGCCAAATCTCTCGCCTGCCACCCGGCGTCCACCACCCACCGCCAGCTGTCGCAGGACGAACTGAAGCGGGCAGGGGTGTCGGAAGACATGGTGCGGCTGTCCATCGGCATCGAGCACATCGAGGACATCCTGGCCGATCTGGACCAGGCACTGCAGGCTGTTTGATCGCGGTCAGAGGGTGGCTGGATGAATTGTTTCACCGTCACAGAGGCGTAACAAAGCATTCATAAACTGCGTTCCGTCGCATCGCAACACGACGCAATCTTACGGAGAGTCTGATGAACGTACGCAAGATCACCACCCTCGCAGCCGCTGTCGGCGCCCTTTTTGTTTCGGCATCCGCACTGGCTAACCAGCCGCTGGTCAAGATCGACGGTTCGAGCACGGTGTTCCCGATCACCGAAGCGGTGGCCGAAGAGTTCCAGAAAGCCAAGAAGGGCGCCGTCCGCGTGACCGTGGGTATTTCCGGTACCGGCGGCGGCTTCAAGAAGTTCTGCCGCGGCGAGACCGACATCTCGAACGCTTCGCGTCCGATCCTGGACAAGGAAATGGCTGACTGCAAGGCCGCCGGCATCAAGTACATCGAACTGCCGGTCGCTTTCGACGCGCTCACGCTGGTGATGAACCCGAAGAACGCCTTCCTGAAGCAGATCACGGTCGCCGAACTGAAGACCATGTGGGAACCGGCTGCCCAGGCCAAAGTGCTGAAGTGGAACCAGGTCAATGCCGCATGGCCGGATACCGGCCTGAAGCTGTTCGGCCCGGGCGCCGATTCGGGCACTTTCGACTACTTCACCGAAGCGGTCGTCGGCAAGGCCAAGTCCAGCCGCGGTGACTTCACCGCGTCGGAAGACGACAACGTGCTGGTGCAGGGCGTGTCGCGTGACGCAGGTGCGCTGGGCTACTTCGGTTTCGCCTACTACCTGGAAAACAAGGACAAGCTGAAGGCGGTGCCGGTGGTCAATCCGAAGACCGGCAAGGCAGTCGAGCCGTCGCTGGAAGCGGTCATTTCCGGCGATTACCAGCCGCTGTCGCGCCCGATCTTCATCTACGTGAATGCCGCTTCGGTGGATAAGCCGGAAGTGAAGGAATTCGTCGAGTTCTACCTGAAGAACGGCGCCGCGCTGACCAAGGAAGTGAAGTACGTGCCGCTGACCGACGCCGACTACAAGCACGCGCTGGACAACTTCAGCAAGAAGAAGACCGGCACCGCCTTCGGTGGCCACTCGGAAGTGGGTGTCAAGGTGTCTGACCTGCTCAAGCGCGATCCGAAGGAATAAGCGTCGCGTAGCGAGGCCCCGGGACAGTGTTCCGGGGCTTTTTGTCGTCCGGTGCCCGGCGCAAGCCCGGCACCGATAAAATGAGCGCCCTTCACATGTCCGCCAACGCCCCGCCCATGTCCGCTCCCCTGTCGAGTGCTCCGGATACGGTCAGTGACCGTCTGCGCAAGCGCGCATCCCGCCACGTCAAGGAGAGGGTGATCGAATTCATCCTCTTTTCCGCCGCCTCGATTTCGGTGCTGACCACCGCGGCCATCGTCTACATCCTGGTCAGCGAATCGCTGACGCTGTTCGAACACGTGTCGCTGTGGGATTTCCTGACCGACACGCAGTGGACGCCGCTGTTCGACGATGCGCACTACGGCATCATGGTGCTGCTGTCGGGTACGCTCACCAGTTCATTCGTTGCGCTGGCGGTGGCGCTGCCGCTGGGCACCATCATCGCGATCTGGCTGTCCGAGTTCGCCTCTTTCAAGACCCGCGAGTTCGCCAAGCCGGTACTTGAACTGCTGGGCGGCGTGCCCACCATCATCTATGGCTACTTCGCGCTGATGGTGGTGACGCCGGCGCTGCAGTCCATCTGGCCCGATCTGCCGGGCTTCAGTCTGCTGTCAGCCGGTCTGGTGATGGGCGTCATGATCATTCCGTACGTGAGTTCGCTGTCCGAAGACGCGATGCGCGCGGTGCCGATGAGCCTGCGCGAAGGCTCGTACGCAATGGGCGCGACCCGTCTGCAGACCGCGCTGCGCACCGTGGTGCCGGCCGCGACCTCGGGCATCGCCTCGGCCTACATCCTGGGCATTTCGCGGGCGGTGGGCGAAACCATGATTCTGGCGGTAGCCGCCGGCATGCAGCCCAACCTGACCTTCAATCCGGCCGAGCCGGGTGCGACCATCACGTCCTACATCGTGCAGGTGGCACTGGGTGATCTGCCGCACGGTTCGGTCGGCTATCAGACCATTTTCGCCGCCGGTCTGACGCTGATGCTGATGACCCTCTGTTTCAACCTGCTTGGCTACTACCTGCGCAAGCGCTTCCGCGAGGTGTATTGATCCATGAACCAACAGGACCTCCAGGCCATCCGGGCCATCATCACCCGTCACAAGCGCTGGGACATGCTGTTCGGCCTGCTCGGCCTGCTCGCGCTGATGGTGGGTGTGCTGACGCTGACCGTGCTGTTCGCCGACATGGCGATCAAGGGCGCGAGCCGCATCGACTACGACTTCCTGACCAACTTTCCGTCGCGCCGCGCAGGCAGTGCCGGCATCCTGTCTGCCTGGGTGGGCACCATCCTGGTCATGCTGGTGACCGCCTTCTCGGCGGTGCCGCTGGGCGTGGCGGCCGGTGTCTATCTCGAGGAATACGCACCGAAGAACTGGATGACCGACATCATCGAGATCAACGTGACCAACCTCGCGGGCGTGCCGTCCATCGTGTATGGCCTGCTGGCGCTGGGGCTGTTCGTCTACAAGTTCGGTTTCGGTCAGAGCATTCTGTCGGCCGGTCTGACGCTGGGCCTGCTCATCCTGCCGGTGGTCATCGTGGCCACCCGCGAGTCGATCCGCGCGATTCCGCAGATGGTGCGCGAAGGCGCCTATGCCTGCGGTGCGACGACCTGGCAGACGGTGCGCGACCACATCGTGCCGTACTCGAGTGCCGGCATCCTGACCGGCGTCATCATCGGCATGGCCCGCGCCATCGGCGAGACCGCGCCCATCATCACCATCGGCGCGCTCACCTTCATCGCCTTCCTGCCGCCGGCGCCCTACACCGAGGTGTTCCCCTTCATCAGCTTCGACTGGCTGACCGCCCCCTTCACCGTGATGCCGATCCAGATGTTCAACTGGACTTCGCGCCCTGAAGCGGCTTTCCAGGTCAATGCGGCTGCTGCCGGCTTCCTGCTGGTGCTGATGACGCTGTGCATGAACGGCGCCGCGATCTGGCTGCGCTACCGCCTGCGTCGCAACATCAAGTGGTGATCCACGCCGGCCCCCGCTGAATCCAACATTCGAGAAAGACCGACCATGACCATTGCGACCGATGTGCGCACCCAGGCGAAGGCCGAAGTCCAGAATCTGAACTTCCATTACGGTGCCTTCCATGCCCTGAAGGGCATCAACATGCCGGTGCACGAGAAGAAAGTGACCGCGCTGATCGGCCCGTCGGGCTGCGGCAAATCCACGCTGCTGCGCTGCTTCAACCGGATGCACGACCTGTACCCGGGCAACCGCTACGACGGCAAGATCCTGCTGCATCCGGACAACACCAATCTGCTCGACGAACAGGTCGATCCGATCGAGGTGCGCATGCGCATCAGCATGGTGTTCCAGAAGCCGAACCCGTTCCCGAAGTCGATCTACGAGAACGTCGCTTACGGCCTGCGCGTGCGTGGCGAGAAGCGCCGTTCGGTGATCGATGAGCGGGTGGAGCAGGCGCTGCGCGGCGCCGCACTGTGGGATGAGGTGAAGCATCGCCTGAACGAGCTGGGCGCCAATCTTTCCGGCGGCCAGCAGCAGCGTCTGTGCATCGCCCGCGCACTGGCGACCGACCCGGAAATCATCCTGTTCGACGAGCCGACTTCGGCGCTCGATCCGATCGCTACCGCCAGCATCGAAGAACTGGTGACCGAGCTGAAGGACAAGGTGACCATCCTGATCGTGACCCACAACATGCAGCAGGCGGCCCGCGTGTCGGACTACACCGCTTACATGTACATGGGCGAACTGGTCGAGTTCGGCCTGACCGACCAGATCTTCATCAAGCCGCAGAAGAAGGAAACCGAGGACTACATCACCGGCCGCTTCGGCTGACAGCGATCAAGTCCGTTCCCGCTCCGGCCCCGGATTTTTGCGCTGCGATGCGCTAGAATCCGGGGCTTTGCTTTTGGCGCGCAGGCGGATACGAATGCGGAAACTCGTTGTAGGCAACTGGAAAATGCACGGCGGCCTGGCGGCCAACGCCGAATTGCTCGGCGCCCTGCGCGCAGCGGGCGATCAGGGCTGCCCGTCGGCGGTCTGCGTTCCTTTCCCCTATCTGTCTCAGGTGCAGACGTTGCTGGGCGGTTCGGACGTTGCATGGGGCGCACAGAATCTGAGCGAGCATGCGGTAGGGGCCTACACCGGTGAGGTGTCCGGCGCGATGCTGAACGATTTCGGCTGCCGCTATGTCATCGTCGGCCATTCCGAAAGGCGTGCGCTGTTCGGCGACAGCGACGAACGGGTTGCGGCCAAGGTCGATGCGGCGCTGGCGGCAAAACTGCTGCCCATTCTGTGCGTCGGCGAAACGCTGGATGAACGCGAAGGCGGCGTGACCGAGGCGGTGGTCGAGCGCCAGCTGCGTGCGGTGTTCGAGCGCGGCGGTGCTGCTGCGCTGGGTGCCTGCGTACTGGCCTACGAGCCGGTCTGGGCCATCGGTACCGGCAAGACCGCAACGCCGGAGCAGGCGCAGGCAGTGCATGCCTTCATCCGGGTGCGACTGGGTGAGTGGTGCGGTGCCGAAGTGGCCGCGCGCACGACGATTCTTTACGGCGGCAGCGTCAAGCCGCAGAACGCCGCCGAGCTGTTCGGGCAGGCGGATATTGATGGTGGTCTGATTGGTGGTGCGTCGCTGGTGGCCGGGGATTTCCTCGCCATCGTGGCGGCGGCCGCTTCTTGAGGTGATGTGATGGGTATCGTTTTCTCTCTGGTGTTGTCGGTTCACGTGCTGGTCGGCGTGGGCGTCATCGTTCTGGTGCTGCTGCAGCATGGCAAGGGCGCCGACATGGGCGCAGCTTTCGGCAGCGGTGCGTCCGGCAGCCTGTTCGGTTCGTCCGGTTCGGCCAACTTCCTGAGCCGCACGACCGCGGCGCTGGCCGCAGTGTTCTTCTGCACCAGCCTGGCGCTGAGCTATCTGGCGACCAATCAGCCGAAATCGGGTGCCAGTTCGGTGATTGATGCGGCCAAGGGTGTCACCGTTCCGGTGGCGCCTGGTGCGGCGCAACAAGCTCCGGCAGCCCCGGCGCAGCCCGATTCCAAGGCCGCCGACATTCCGAAGTAAGTCGCAGACGTCGTGAAACGCGCTATACTCCGCGCGTTTCACGCTGCAGTGCAACGTGGTGCGCAGCCTATCGGTTGTGCGCCGTAAACCGGCCCCGGATTACTCGCCGCGCCGCCGGACACGATTTCAGGCATGAATGACCCGTCATGTTGATCGAATATTTCCCGATCCTCCTGTTCATCCTCATCGGCATCGGTTTTGGTTTCGTGCCGATGATCGCAGGCAAGCTGGTCGGCCCCAGCAGACCGGATCCCGAAAAGCTCTCCCCCTACGAGTGTGGCTTCGAAGCGTTCGAAGACACGCGCATGAAGTTCGATGTGCGTTACTACCTCGTGGCCATCCTGTTCATCCTGTTCGACCTGGAAATCGCCTTCCTCTTCCCGTGGGCCATCGTGCTCGAAGAGATCGGCATGTTCGGCTTTGTCGCGATGATGATTTTCCTCGGCATTCTGGTCGTGGGTTTCATCTATGAATGGAAGAAGGGCGCGCTGGACTGGGAGTGATTCCCTCTGGCGTCGGGGTGCGCTGCGCCCATACACGTAATCAAGACGGATTGATCGATGAGCATTGAAGGCGTTCTTCAGGAAGGCTTCGTCACGACGCAGCTGGACAAGCTGATCAACTGGACGCGTACCGGTTCGTTGTGGCCGATGACCTTTGGTCTGGCCTGTTGTGCGGTCGAAATGATGCAGGCGGGCGCGTCCCGCTATGACCTCGACCGCTTCGGCATCGTGTTCCGGCCGAGTCCGCGACAATCCGATCTGATGATTGTCGCCGGCACGCTTTGCAACAAGATGGCACCGGCGCTGCGCCGTGTGTACGACCAGATGCCCGAGCCGCGCTGGGTGCTCTCGATGGGCTCCTGTGCCAACGGTGGCGGCTACTACCACTACTCCTATTCCGTCGTGCGCGGCTGTGACCGCATCGTGCCGGTCGATGTCTATGTGCCCGGCTGTCCGCCGACCGCCGAGGCGCTGATCTACGGTCTGATGCAGCTGCAGAACAAGATCCGTCGCACCAGCACGATCGCACGCTGAGGCCTGACGACCGCCATGAGCACACGCATTGAATCCCTGCGCGACGCACTGGTCGCGCAGTTCGGCGACAAGATCCGCGCCACGCTCGCCCTGGGCGAGCTGACGGTCGAAGTGGCCGCCGAGGACTATCACGATATTTCGCTCGCGCTGCGCGATCACGCCGATACGCCGTTCGAACAGCTGATTGATCTGTGTGGCGTCGACTATTCGACCCACACTTCGCGCAGCGAAGGCCTGCGTTACGCAGTGGTCGTCCACCTGATGTCGGTGGCGGCGAACCTGCGGCTGCGCCTGCGTACCTTCGCGGCCGACGACGGCTTCCCGGTGGTCGCCTCGGTTAACGACGTCTGGCCGGCCGCGAACTGGTTCGAGCGCGAGGCCTTCGACCTGTTCGGCATCCTGTTCGCCGGCCATGGCGACCTGCGCCGTCTGCTGACTGACTACGGTTTCGTCGGCCATCCTTTCCGCAAGGATTTCCCGATTTCCGGTCATGTCGAAATGCGCTACGACCCGGATACCAAGCGGGTCATCTACCAGCCGGTCACCATCGCACCGCGCGAAGTCACGCCGCGCGTCGTGCGCGAAGAAAACTACGGGGACGTCGGCCATGGCTGAAATCCGCAACTACACGATGAACTTCGGGCCGCAGCATCCGGCGGCCCACGGCGTGCTGCGCCTGGTGCTCGAACTGGACGGCGAAGTCGTCCAGCGTGCCGATCCGCACATCGGCCTGCTGCACCGCGCGACCGAAAAGCTGGCCGAAACCCGCACCTGGGTTCAGAGCGTGCCCTACATGGACCGCCTGGACTACGTGTCGATGATGTGCAACGAGCACGCCTACTGCATGGCGATCGAGAAGCTGCTGAATCTCGACGTGCCGGAGCGTGCCCAGTACATCCGCGTCATGTTCGACGAAATCACCCGCATCCTGAACCACCTGCTGTGGCTGGGTGCGCATGCGCTCGACGTCGGCGCGATGACGGTGTTCCTGTACGCCTTCCGCGAACGGGAAGACCTGATGGACGCCTACGAGGCGGTGTCGGGCGCGCGCATGCACGCGGCCTACTATCGTCCGGGTGGCGTGTATCGCGACCTGCCGGACACGATGCCGCAGTACCAGGCGAACAAGTTCAAGAACGCTGACGCGATCAAGCGCCTGAACGAGAACCGCAGCGGCTCGATGCTCGATTTTCTGCAGGATTTCACCGACCGCTTCCCGCGCTATGTCGACGAGTACGAAACCCTGCTCACCGACAACCGCATCTGGAAGCAGCGTCTGGTCGACATCGGCATTGTGACGCCCGAGCGCGCCAAGGCGCTCGGCTTTACCGGTCCGATGCTGCGCGGTTCGGGCATCGCCTGGGATCTGCGCAAGAAGCAGCCGTACGAAGTGTACGACCGCATGGAGTTCGACATCCCGGTCGGCACCAATGGCGACAGCTACGACCGCTATCTGGTACGCATCGAGGAAATGCGCCAGTCCAACCGCATCGTCCGTCAGTGCATCGACTGGCTGCGCAAGAATCCGGGGCCGGTCATCAGCGACAACCACAAGGTTGCACCGCCGTCGCGTGAAGCGATGAAGGGCAATATGGAAGAGCTGATCCACCACTTCAAGCTGTTCACCGAAGGCATCCACGTGCCGTCCGGCGAATGCTATGCGGCGGTCGAGCATCCGAAGGGCGAGTTCGGCATCTACGCGATGTCGGATGGCGCCAACAAACCCTACCGCCTGAAGATCCGCGCGCCCGGTTTCGCACACCTGGCCGCGATGGATGAAATGTCCCGCGGACACATGATTTCCGACGTCGTGGCCATCATCGGCACGATGGACGTCGTGTTCGGCGAGATTGACCGATAAGCATCCGGTGAGCATCGACAGAATGACTTTCTCGCTGAATGAAGCTTCGCGCGCGGCGATTGACCGCGAAGTCGCGAAGTATCCCGAAGGCCAGGCGATTTCCGCCGTGATGGCAGGCCTGCGCATTGCGCAGGAACAGAACGGCTGGCTTACGCCCGAGGCGATCGAAGCCGTGGCGACCCATCTGAACATCCCGCCGATGGCGGCGATGGAAGTGGCCACCTTCTACAACATGTACGACGTGAAGCCGGTCGGTCGCTGGAAGATCACCGTCTGCACCAACCTGCCCTGTGCGCTGTCCGGCGGCGAGCAGGCCGCCGAGTACGTGAAGGAAAAGCTGGGCATCGGTTTCAACGAAACCACCGCCGACGGCCGTTTCACGCTGAAGGAAGGTGAGTGCATGGGCGTGTGCGGTGACGCACCGGCCATCATCGTGAACAACACCCGCCTGTGCAGCTGGATGAGCCGCGAAAAGATCGACGCACTGCTGGACGAACTGAAATGAACGCCCCCGAGAACCCGCAAGCCATCCTGCTCGCCGGCCTCGACGGTGACAACACCTGGGGCATCGAGCACTACGTCAAGCGTGGCGGCTATTCCGCCCTGCGCAAGATCCTCGAATCCGGCATGACGCCGGAGCAGATCATCGCCGAGGTGAAGAAGTCCGATCTGCGCGGCCGTGGCGGCGCAGGTTTCCCGACCGGCCTGAAGTGGAGCTTCATGCCGCGCCAGTTCCCGATGGACAAGTACGTCGTCTGCAATTCGGATGAAGGCGAACCGGGTACCTTCAAGGACCGCGACCTGCTGCGCTACAACCCGCATCTGGTCATCGAAGGCATGGCCATCGCCGGCTACGTGATGGGCTGCGGCCGTGGCTACAACTACATCCACGGCGAAATCTTCTCGCTCTACCAGCGTTTCGAAGAAGCGCTGGCGGAAGCGCGTGCTGCCGGTTTCCTCGGCAAGAACATCCTGGGCAAGGGTTTCGACTTCGATCTGTTCGCGCACCATGGCTGGGGTGCCTACATCTGTGGCGAAGAAACCGCGCTGCTCGAATCGATCGAAGGCAAGAAGGGCCAGCCGCGCTTCAAGCCGCCGTTCCCGGCCAGCCATGGTCTGTACGGCAAGCCGACCACGATCAACAACACCGAAACCTTCGCCGCCATTCCGTGGATCATCAACAACGGAGGCGAGGCTTTCCAGGCACTGGGCAAGCCGAACAACGGTGGCACCAAGATCTTCTCGGTGTCCGGCCACGTGAATCGCCCGGGTGTCTATGAAATCCCGCTCGGCGCGCCGTTCTCGGCCCTGCTCGAAATGTGCGGCGGCATGCGTGGCGGCCGCAAGCTGAAGGCGGTCATTCCCGGCGGTTCGTCGGCGCCTGTGCTGCCCGGCGACATCATGATGGACTGCACGATGGACTATGACTCCATCTCCAAGGCCGGCTCCATGCTCGGTTCGGGTGCGGTCATCGTGATGGACGAAACCACCTGCATGGTGAAGTCGCTGGAGCGGCTGTCCTACTTCTATCACGAGGAATCCTGCGGCCAGTGCACGCCCTGCCGCGAAGGCACCGGCTGGCTGTACCGCATGGTGCATCGCATCGAGCACGGTCAGGGCCGCCCGGACGACCTCGACACGCTGGACAACGTTGCCAGCAACATCGCCGGCCGCACCATCTGTGCGCTGGGCGATGCCGCCGCCTTCCCGGTGAAGAGCTTCATCAAGCACTTCCGTTCCGAATTCGAATATCACGTCGAGCACAAGCGCTGTCTCGTCCCGGTGGACGTGCAGCGCGAGGGCAGCCGCATTTACGTGGAACAAGCATGCTAGAGATCGAGATCGACGGCCAGAAGCTGGAAGTGCCGGACGGCAGCACCGTGATGGATGCGGCCAACCGTCTGGGCCTGCACATCCCGCACTTCTGCTATCACAAGAAACTGTCCATCGCCGCCAACTGCCGCATGTGTCTGGTACAGGTCGAGCGTGCGCCCAAGCCGCTGCCGGCCTGCGCGACGCCGGTCACCAACGGCATGAAGGTGCAGACGCATTCCGAACAGGCCGTGACAGCCCAGAAGGGCGTCATGGAATTCCTGCTGATCAACCACCCGCTGGACTGCCCGATCTGCGATCAGGGCGGCGAATGTCAGCTGCAGGATCTGGCGGTCGGCTACGGCGCATCCTCTTCCCGCTATCAGGAAGAGAAGCGCGTGGTGTTCAACAAGAACCTCGGTCCGCTGATCTCGACCGACATGACCCGTTGCATCCACTGCACCCGCTGCGTGCGCTTCGGCCAGGAAATTGCCGGCGTGATGGAGCTGGGCATGGCCAACCGCGGCGAGCATTCGGAAATCATGACCTTCGTCGGTCACACCGTCGATTCCGAACTGTCGGGCAACATGATCGACCTGTGCCCGGTCGGCGCGCTCACCTCCAAGCCTTTCCGCTATTCCGCCCGCACCTGGGAACTGTCACGCCGCAAGACCGTGAGTCCGCACGACAGCCTGGGCAGCAATCTCGTCGTCCAGGTCAAGCACGACGAAGTGAAGCGCGTGCTGCCGCTGGAAAACGAGGACGTGAACGAGTGCTGGATTTCCGATCGCGACCGTTTCTCGTACGAAGCGCTGAACGGTGAGGAGCGTCTCACCAAGCCGATGATCAAGCAGAACGGTCAGTGGCTCGAAGTGGACTGGCAGACCGCGCTCGAGTACGCGGCCAGCAGCCTTCGCAGCATCGTCGACCAGCACGGCGCAAACAAGGTCGGCATGCTGGCAGCGCCCTATGCCACGACGGAAGAGCTCTACCTCGGCGCCCAGCTGATGCGCGGCCTCGGCGGCGGCAGCATCGACACCCGTCTGCGCCAGAGCGATTTCGGTCTGGACGGCAAGCTGTCGGGCACGCCCTGGCTGGGCATGAAGATTGCCGAAGTTTCGAAGCTGGATGCCGCGCTGGTCGTTGGCAGCTTCCTGCGCAAGGATCACCCGCTGCTGGCCCAGCGTCTGCGTCAGGCCGCGCGTCGCGGTACCCGCGTCAGCGCGCTCGGCGTGAGCGGCGAAGACTGGCTGATGACCACCCACGCCCGCGTGACCGTGGCGCCGTCGCAGCTGGCGGCCGAACTGGCCGGGCTGGTGAAGGCGGCTGCGGACATCCGCGGTGTCGCCGTGCCGGCCGCAGCTGCGTCGGCTTCGGTGTCGGACGCCGCGCGTCGCATCGCGCAGAGCCTGATCGACGACGGCGCACGCGCCATCTTCCTTGGCCCGGTGGTGCAGCAGCATGCCCAGGCAGCCGGCCTGCATGCGCTGGCGCAGGAACTGGCCCGCCTGACCGGTGCCACGCTGGGCTATCTGGGCGAGGGCGCGAACAGCGTCGGCGCCGCAGTGGTCGGTGCACAGACCGGACTGAACCCGCAGCAGATGTTCGCCGGTGACCTGCGCGCCGTCGTACTGCTGCATGCGGAACCTGAACTCGATGCCGCCAACCCGGCAGCCGCGCTTGATGCGCTGAAGGGTGCCGACACGGTCATCGTCATGTCGCCGTTCAAGACCGGCCTTGACTACGCCGACTGCCTGCTGCCGGTGTCGCCCTATACCGAAACCTCCGGCACTTTCGTCAGTGTCGAAGGCCGTATCCAGAGCTTCCACGCGGTGGTGCCTCCGAAGGGCGAAACCCGCCCGGCGTGGAAGGTGCTGCGCGTGCTGGGCAGCATGCTGGAACTGGGCGGCTTCCGCTTCGATTCGTCGGAGCAGGTGCGTGACGAGGCGCTGTCCGGTGCGACCGGCTGGCTCCCCGAATTCAAGCTCGGCAATACCGCCAGCGACGTCGCCTGCGCAAGCTCGGCGGCTGCTGACGGCCTGCAGCGCGTGGCCGATTTCCCGATCTACCGCAACGATGCACTGGCCCGCCGCGCACCTGCGCTGGCCGCTACCCGTGATTCGGCTGCGCCGTCGGCCCGCATCAGCACCGCTACCGCCCAGGCCGCCGGTCTGGCCGCTGCCAAGCGGGTGCGGGTGCGCAGTGCCGCCGGGGCGTGCGAACTTGATCTGACGCTGGACGACACCGTGCCCGCGTCCTGCGTGCGCGTGTCCGCCGGCTGGCCACAGACCGCCCCGCTGGGCGCGCTGTCCGGCACTCTGAACGTGGAGGCGGTGTAATGGAAGCCCTGCTGCAACCCGTGCAGGACCTGTTGGGCGTCGCCTGGGTGCCGGTGTGGACCCTGGTCAAGATCTTCGCGATCATCCTGCCGCTGATGGGCTGTGTCGCCTACCTCACGCTGGCCGAGCGCAAGATCATCGGCTGGATGCAGGTCCGCAACGGCCCGAACCGCGTCACCTTCTTTGGCATCAAGGCACTGGGCGGTCTTGCACAGCCGATCGCCGACGGCCTGAAGCTGCTGTTCAAGGAAATCGTGCTGCCGTCGGCGTCGAGCAAGACGCTGTTCGTGCTGGCACCGGTGCTGGCGCTGGCGCCGTCGCTGGCCGCCTGGGCGGTGATTCCGTTCAATGACGGGCTGGTGCTGGCCGACATCAACGCCGGTCTGCTGTACATCATGGCCATCACCTCGATGGGCGTGTACGGCGTCATCATCGCTGGCTGGGCCTCGAACTCGAAATACGCCTTCCTCGGCAGCCTGCGTTCGGCCGCCCAGATCGTCGCCTACGAAATCGCCATGGGCTTCGCGCTGGTTACGGTGCTGATGGTGTCGCAGAGCCTGAACCTGTCCGACATCGTGCGCGGGCAGGGCCACGGGCTGTTCGCCGACATGGGCCTGGGCGTGCTGTCGTGGAACTGGCTGCCGCTGTTCCCGATGTTCATCGTCTATTTCATCGCCGGCGTGGCCGAAACCAACCGCTCGCCGTTCGACGTGGTGGAAGGCGAATCGGAAATCGTGGCCGGTCACATGATCGAGTACTCGGGCATGGCGTTCGCGCTGTTCTTCCTGGCCGAGTACGCGAACATGATCCTGATCGCGACGCTGACCGCGATCATGTTCCTCGGCGGCTGGCTGTCGCCGGTCGGCTTCCTGCCCGATGGTTTCCACTGGCTGGCCGCGAAAAGCGCGTTCTGCCTGTTCTTCTTCCTGTGGCTGCGCGCGACTTTCCCGCGTTACCGCTACGACCAGATCATGCGTCTGGGCTGGAAGGTGTTCATCCCGGTCACCATCGTGTGGCTGGTGTTCATCGGCGGCTGGATGATGTCTCCGCTGTCGATCTGGAAGTAAGGGACGCTCATGGGTTCGATGAGAGATTTGTTCGGTGGGCTGATGCTGACCGAACTGGTGAAGGGCATGGCGCTGACCGGCCGTCACCTGTTCGCGCGCAAGATCACGCTTCAGTTCCCGGAAGAGAAGACGCCGCAGTCGCCGCGCTTCCGCGGCCTGCACGCGCTGCGCCGCTATCCGAACGGCGAGGAACGCTGTATCGCCTGCAAGCTGTGCGAGGCGGTGTGTCCGGCGATGGCGATCACGATCGAGTCGGATCAGCGTGACGACGGTACCCGTCGTACCACGCGTTACGACATCGACCTGACCAAGTGCATCTTCTGCGGCTTCTGCGAAGAAGCCTGTCCGGTCGATGCCATCGTGGAAACCCGGGTGCTCGAATACCACGGTGAAAAGCGGGGCGACCTGTACTACACCAAGCAGATGCTGCTGGCCGTGGGCGATCGCTATGAAACGCAGATCGCTCAGGACAGGCAGGCGGATGCGAAGTACCGCTGACGGCCGGCCCGCCACCGCGGGCGGTCTCTAGGGAACGGACAAGAACGAAACCGATGATGGATTTCCAGACAGCAGTCTTCTACTTCCTCAGCACCATACTGGTGGTGGCGTCGCTGCGCGTGATCACCGCGCGCAATCCGGTGCACGCCGCGCTCTACCTGGTGCTGTCCTTCTTCACCGCCGGCGGCGTCTGGATGCTGCTGCGCGCCGAGTTTCTCGCGATCGCGCTGGTGCTGGTCTATGTCGGCGCGGTGATGGTGCTCTTCCTGTTCGTCGTGATGATGCTGGACATCAACATCGAGCGGCTGCGCGAGGGCTTCTGGGCCAATCTGGTACCGGGCCTCATCGTGGCGGGCCTGATGCTGGCTGAAATGTTCGCGGTGCTCGGCGCCAAGTACTTCTCGGCCGGTGCCGCACCGGCGCCGGAAGCGCCGGCGATGGACTACAGCAACACCAAGGAGCTGGGTCGCCTGATCTACACCGAGTACGTGTATCCGTTCGAACTCGCGTCGGTCATCCTGCTGGTCGCCATCATCGCGGCGATCGCGCTGACCATGCGCAAGCGCAAGGACACCAAGTTCCAGGAGCCGGCCAAGCAGATCGCCGTCCGCCGCGAAGACCGCGTGCGTCTGGTGTCGATGCCCGCCGAGAAAGAATAAGGACGCGCCCGACATGAACTCCCTGGCCACACTTTCCCTGTCGCATTTCCTGGTGCTTGGCGCCGTGCTGTTCGCGATCAGCATCGTCGGCATCTTTCTGAACCGGAAGAACCTCATCGTTCTGCTGATGGCCATCGAACTGATGCTGTTGGCGGTGAACATGAACTTCGTCGCCTTCTCGCACTACCTCGGCGACCCGTCCGGCCAGATCTTCGTCTTCTTCATCCTTACCGTAGCCGCCGCGGAATCCGCGATCGGGCTGGCCATCCTCGTGGTGCTGTTCCGCAACCTGAACACCATCCACGTCGATGATCTGGGCAGCCTGAAAGGTTGAGCGACATGACATCGATGCAAAAGCTCTATCTGCTCGTACCCCTGGCACCGCTGTTCGGCGCCGCCATCGCAGGTCTGTTCTGTCGCGTCATCCCGCGCTGGGTCGCCCACACCGTCACCATCCTCGGTGTCGCGGTCGCACTGGTCGCGTCGTGGATCATCTTCAAGGACGTGCAGGCCGGCAACACCTTCAACGGTGCGCTCTACACCTGGGCGACCAGCGGGCTGGGCGAAACGGCTCTGAAGATGGAAATCGGGTTCCAGATCGACAAGCTCACCGTGATGATGATGATGGTCGTCACCTCGGTGTCGCTGATGGTGCACCTCTACACCATCGGCTACATGGCGGAAGACCCGGGCTACAACCGCTTCTTCTCCTACATTTCGCTGTTCACGTTCTCGATGCTCATGCTGGTCATGAGCAACAACTTCGTGCAGCTGTTCTTCGGCTGGGAAGCGGTGGGTCTGGTGTCCTACCTGCTGATCGGTTTCTGGTTCAAGCGCCCGACTGCGGTGTACGCCAACCTGAAGGCCTTCCTGGTTAACCGCGTCGGTGACTTCGGCTTCCTGCTGGGCATCGGCCTGATTGCCGCCTACGCCGGCACGCTGAACTACGCGGAAGTGTTCGCCAAGCGCGAGGAACTGGTCGCGATGACGGTGGCCGGTACCGACTGGCCGCTGCTGACCGCCGCCTGCATCGGGCTGTTCATCGGCGCGATGGGCAAGTCAGCCCAGGTGCCGCTGCACGTGTGGCTGCCTGACTCGATGGAAGGCCCGACCCCGATTTCCGCGCTGATCCACGCGGCAACGATGGTGACCGCCGGCATCTTCATGGTCACCCGCATGTCGCCGCTGTTCGAGCTGTCCGAAACCGCACTGTCCTTCGTGCTGGTGATCGGTGCGACCACTGCGCTGTTCATGGGCTTCCTCGGCATCATCCAGAACGACATCAAGCGCGTGGTCGCCTACTCGACGCTGTCGCAGCTGGGCTACATGACGGTCGCACTGGGCGTGTCGGCCTACTCGGCCGCGGTGTTCCACCTGATGACCCACGCCTTCTTCAAGGCGCTGCTGTTCTTGGGTGCCGGCTCGGTCATCATGGGCATGCACCACGACCAGGACATGCGCAATATGGGCGGCCTGTGGAAGTACATGCCGCTGACCTGGATCACCTCGCTCATCGGTTCGCTCGCGCTGATCGGCGTGCCCTTCCTGTCCGGTTTCTATTCGAAGGACTCGATCATCGAGGCGGTGCATTTCTCGAACATTCCGGGTGCGGGCTACGCCTACTTCTGCGTGGTTGCAGGCGTGTTCATCACCGCCTTCTACTCCTTCCGCATGTACTTCCGCGTGTTCCACGGTCCGGAGAACTTCGGCAAGGCGCACGACGATCATCACGACCATGGCGATGACCATCACGGCGATGATCATGCGGACGATGACCACCACGACGAACACCACGGTCTCGCCCCCGGCCAGAAGCCGCATGAGTCGCCGTGGGTGGTGTGGCTGCCGCTGGTGCTGCTGGCCGTGCCGTCGATGTTCATCGGCTACTACACGATACAGCCCATGCTGTTCGGCGACTGGTTCGCCGGCATCGTGACCGTGCTGCCGCAGCACGACGTGCTGGCCAAGGCGGGCGAACACTTCCATTCCGCCGCAGGCATGGCGATGCACGGCTTCACCGCGCTGCCGTTCTGGCTCGCGCTGGGTGGCGTGGTGCTGGCCTGGGTCATGTACATCCTGGTGCCGTCGCTGCCGGGTCGCATCGCGCCGCTGTTCGCGCCGATCACCAAGGTGCTTGAGAACAAGTACTTCTTCGATCGCTTCAACGAGATCGTGTTTGCCGGTGGCGCCCGTCTGCTGGGCCGCAGCCTGTGGGCGGCGGGTGACCGCACGATCATCGACGGTGTGCTGGTCAATGGTTCTGCCTCGGCGGTTGGCGCGGTGGCGCGCCTGGCCCGCGGCATCCAGACCGGTTACATCTACCGCTACGCGTTTGCAATGGTGATCGGCGTCTGTCTCCTGCTGGTGTGGAGACTGGGCTTCAAGTGATGTGGTGCGGGCGGCGAGGGTGCCGCCCGTGGCGTGAATTCAGAGGGAGTGCCAGGCACGGTGACCGGGACCGGTGATCGTGTCGGCTGAACAAACACAGAAATGACCGATATTCCTCTTCTCAGTCTTGCCATCTGGCTGCCGATCGCTGGCGGTCTGCTCGTGCTTGCTAGCGGAGACGGCCGCAACACGGCCTTTTCCAAGCTGATCGCGCTGGTGACCGCGCTGTTCGGCTTCCTGGTCACGATTCCGCTCTACACCGGCTTCGACCCGTCGAGCGCCTCGATGCAGTTCGTCGAGCTGATGCCCTGGGTACGCGACTACAACATCAACTACCACCTCGGGGTCGATGGCATTTCGATGCCCTTCGTCATCCTGAACAGCTTCATCACTGTGCTGGTGGTGATGGCCGGCTGGACGGTGATCGAGTACAAGCCCTCGCAGTACTTCGCCGCCTTCCTGATCATGTCGGGCCTGCTGAACGGCATCTTCTCGGCGCTCGACGGCATCCTGTTCTACGTGTTCTTCGAAGCGTCGCTGATCCCGCTCTACCTGGTGATCGGCGTGTGGGGCGGCAAGAACCGCGTCTATGCGGCCTTCAAGTTCTTCCTCTACACGCTGCTCGGCTCGCTGCTGATGCTGGTCGCGCTGCTCTACCTGTTTCACAAGAGTGGCAGCTTCGCCATCCTTGACTGGCACCGCGAGCCGCTGGCGATGACCGCGCAGTCGCTGATCTTCTGGGCCTTCTTCGCCAGCTTCGCGGTGAAGGTGCCGATGTGGCCGGTGCACACCTGGCTGCCGGACGCCCACGTGGAAGCGCCGACCGGCGGTTCCGCCGTGCTGGCCGCCATCGGCCTGAAGCTTGGTGCCTACGGTTTCCTGCGGTTCTCGCTGCCCATCGTGCCGGACGCCGCCCAGCATTTCGCACCGGTGGTGATCGGCCTGTCGCTGATCGCGGTCATCTACATCGGTCTGGTCGCGCTGGCGCAGACCGACATGAAGAAGCTGGTGGCCTATTCGTCGATTTCGCACATGGGCTTCGTCACGCTGGGCTTCTTCATCTTCAATCCGCTGGGCATTGAAGGTGCGCTGGTGCAGATGATTTCGCACGGTTTCGTGTCGGCCGCGATGTTCCTGTGCATCGGCGTGCTGTACGACCGCATGCACACCCGCAACATCGCCGACTACGGCGGCGTCGTGAACACGATGCCGAAGTTCGCCGCACTGTTCCTGCTGTTCGCGATGGCCAACGCCGGCCTGCCGGCCACCTCTGGCTTCGTCGGTGAATTCATGGTTGCGCTGGGCGCCATCCAGTTCAACTTCTGGACCGGTTTCGCGGCCGCCACCACGCTGGTGCTCGGTGCCGCCTACACGCTGTGGATGTACAAGCGCGTGGTGTTCGGCGACGTCGCCAACAGCCATGTCGCCGAACTGGACGACATCAATTCGCGCGAAATGCTCATCCTGGGCGTGCTGGCGGTGTGCACGCTGGCCATGGGCATCTGGCCGCAGCCGGTGACCGAAATCATGCATGCGACCGTGAACCAGCTGCTCGACCATGTCGCAGCCGGCAAGCTCTGACGGACCAAAAGAATGAACTTCCCTCTGCCCGATTTCTTCCCTGCATCGGCCGAAATCTTCGTGCTGGTGATGGCCTGCGTGGTGCTGCTCGCAGACCTGTTCAAGTCCGAGCGTCAGGGCTGGCTGCCCTATCTGCTCACGCTGGCCACGCTGGCCGGAGCGCTGGCCATTCAGGTCGGTACCGCCGGTGCGGACACCACGCTCACCTTCAGTGGCATGTTCGTCGATGACCGCCTGTCCGACGTGCTCAAGAGCTGTCTGTACATCACCGTGTTCGCGGTGGTCGTGTACAGCCGCGATTACCTGATCGCACGCGGTCTGGAACGCGGCGAGTACTACCTGCTGGTGCTGTTCGCCACGCTGGGCATGCAGGTGATGATTTCGGCCAACCACTTCCTGACCCTCTATCTGGGCCTGGAACTGCTGTCGCTGGCGATTTACGCGCTGGTTGCGCTGGACCGCGAGTCGGCCCGGTCGACCGAAGCGGCGATGAAGTACTTCGTGCTCGGCGCGCTGGCGTCCGGTCTGCTGCTTTATGGCATGTCGATGATTTACGGTGCCACCGGCACGCTGGAAATTTCGGCCATCGCCCGCAAGCTGTCCGATCCGGCCACCAATATGGAGGTGCTGCGCTTCGGGCTGGTGTTCCTGGTTGCCGGCCTCGCCTTCAAGATCGGCGTCGTGCCCTTCCACATGTGGATTCCCGACGTCTATCACGGCGCGCCGACCGCGATCACGCTGCTCATTGGCTCTGCGCCCAAGCTGGCCGGTTTCGCGATGGCCATCCGCCTGCTGGTCGATGGCCTGCCGATGCTGGCGGTGGAATGGCAGCAGATGCTGATGATGCTGGCCATCCTGTCGATCGCGCTGGGCAATGTGGTGGCGATCGCGCAGACCAATGTGAAGCGCATGCTGGCCTATTCGACCATTTCCCATATGGGCTTCATGCTGCTCGGCCTGGTCAGCGGCGTGATCGAACTGCGCGCGTCCGGCGACATCCAGCTGTCCTACGCCTTCGGCAGCGCGATGTTCTACACCATCGCCTACGTGCTGATGAGCGCGGCCGCCTTCGGCGTGCTGCTGCTGCTGACCCGTGCCGGTGTCGAAGCGGAGACGCTGGACGACCTGAAGGGCCTGAACCGCCGCAGCCCGTGGTTCGCCGCGGTGCTCATGATGGTCATGTTCTCGATGGCCGGCATTCCGTTCTTCATCGGCTTCTTCGCCAAGCTGGCGGTGCTGCAGGCGGTCGTCGCCGCGGGCTACCTCTACACCGCGGTGTTCGCGGTCATGCTGTCGCTGATCGGTGCCTTCTTCTACCTGCGCGTGGTCAAGCTGATGTACTTCGACGAGCCGCTCGACACCGCGCCGCTGGTAGCGTCCGGTGAAATGCGCGCGCTGCTGTCGGTGAACGCGCTGGCCATCGCGGTGATCGGCCTGATGCCGCAGTCGCTGCTGACGCTGTGCGCGACCGCGCTCGGCCAGGCGATGAAGTAAGACCGGGACGCATGTCGACGGACCTGACCGAACACACGCTGGACAGCCGTCAGGTCTACGACGGCGTGCTGCTGAAGGTCCATAAGGACACGGTCCGTCTGCCGGACGGCGGTGAAGCCGTCCGCGAATACATCCGGCATCCGGGGGCGGTGGTCATCATCGCCCTGCTGCCGGATGGCCGCATGATTTTCGAGCGGCAGTTCCGCTACGGTCCGCGCCGTGTCTTCCTCGAATTCCCTGCCGGCAAGATCGATGCAGGCGAGCCTATCGAGCAGACCGCGATCCGCGAACTGCGCGAAGAGACCGGGCACGAAGCGGCGCACTGGGAACATCTGGGTACAATGCACCCCTGCATCGGCTATTCCGACGAGCGCATCGAAATCTTCCTCGCCCGCGACCTGCGCCATGTCGGCGCGTCACTGGACGAGGGCGAATTCCTCGAAGTCACCGCACTGTCTCTGGACGCCGCCATGGCTGCGGTGTGGCGTGGCGAACTGACCGACGCCAAGACGCTGGCGGCCCTGATCTGGGCTCAGCGCGTCATCAATCAGGGTTTCTGACGCCGGGCCGCGCTCCGCTTACTGCGGAATGCGCGAAATCGCCTGCTCCTGCACCTGTGCGAGGAAGGCGCTGGCCGGTCCGATGCCCGGAATGACCACATCCGGCGACACCTCCAGCAGCGGCAGCAGCACGAAGGCGCGCAGATGCGCGCGCGGGTGCGGCACGTTCAGCGTGTCGGTATTGATCTGCCGGTCTTCGTACAGCAGCACGTCGAGGTCGAGAGTGCGCGGGGCGTTCAGGAATTCGCGCACGCGGCCATGCCGGCGTTCGATGTCCAGCAGCGCGTCGAGCAGGGCCTGAGGGGCCAGCGTGGTGCGCACACGGGCAACCGCATTGATGAAATCCGGCTGGTTGTCGTAGCCGATCGGCGCGGTGCGGTACAGCGACGAGCGGCGCTCCAGCGTCACGCCCGGTGTCACCGCCAGTTCGTCCAGCGCCGCACGGACCTGCTGTTCGGGGTTGTCCAGATTGGCGCCGAGGCCGATGTGGGCGATGTGCCAGTCGGAGGAGATGGATTGGGGGGCGGAAGGGGCGGGGACGCTGCTCATGATGCGTTCGGAAAGCTCAGGTGCGCGCACTTTAGCACCGACCTCCGCCGGCACCACCGCAGCCGGCCACGCTGTGACGCCGCCGGTACGGGCGAAACCTAATCTGGATCAAGATGTGCTGCCTCGCGCACGGTTACCGTGCGCGCCATCCCGATCGATACCGCAAGCACCATGTCCGCACTGACGCTCAAATCTGAACACGTTCTCGGCCTGCAAGCGATGGACGACATCCACCACGAATTCATGCGCCTGCTCGCGGCGCTCGACGACGCGTCTGACGCCGGCCAGTTGCCGGCACTCGACGCGCTGCTGGCGCATACCGAGGCCCATTTCGCGCAGGAGGACGTATGGATGGAGGCGTGCGATTTTCCGCCGGTGCACTGCCATCGCGGCGAACACGAGCGGGTGCTGGAGGTGCTGCGCGAGGTGCGCAGGCTGGCGGCGGCCGGTGATCACGGCATCGTGCGCACGCTGGTGCGCGAACTGCCGCTGTGGTTCGAACATCACGCCTCGACCATGGACACCATGCTGGCCGAGCACATCGCCGCCACCGGCTATGTAGCCGAAACCACGCTGGACGGGCTGGTGACCGCCTGAACGGCGGTCACACCTTGTCGCGCATCAGGCGCGCCTTTTCGCGGTCCCAGTCGCGCTTCTTTTCGGTTTCGCGCTTGTCGAACTGCTTCTTGCCCTTGGCCAGACCGATTTCCAGCTTGATGCGGCCGCGGGTGAAGTGCAGGTTCAGCGGCACCAGCGTGTAGCCGGCGCGTTCGACCGCACCGATCAGCTTGCGGATTTCCTCGCCCTTGAGCAGCAGTTTGCGGCTGCGTGTCGGGTCCGGCTTCACGTGGGTGGAGGCAGTGGGCAGCGGCGACACATGCATGCCGATCACCCACACTTCCTCGCCCATCAGCACCACATAGGCTTCCTTCAGCTGGGTGCGTCCGGCACGTATCGCCTTCACTTCCCAGCCTTCCAGCACCAGGCCCGCTTCGTAGCGTTCCTCGATGAAGTAGTCGTGAAAGGCCTTCTTGTTGTCGGCGATGCTCATGAAACGGAACCGGTGAGGAGAGTGCAGAAATCAAATCGGGGCTGCGCCGGGTGATGCGGCGCGGCTAGAATCGGGATTTTACCTTCTGATGACATGGCTGAAGTCCGAAAAACCGTGCTCATCGAGCGTACGGCCGAGCAGATGTTCCGGCTGGTCGATGACGTCGAGCATTACCCGAATTTCCTGCCCTGGTGCGGAGGCAGTCAGCTGATCGAGCGCACCGACGCGCTCACGCGCGCGCGCATCGACATCAACTATCACGGCGTGAAGGCTCACTTCGTCACCGCCAACGACAAGGTGTTCCCGCGCAGCATGACGATACGGCTGGTCGAAGGTCCGTTCAACCGGCTGGACGGCACCTGGCTGTTCACACCGCTGGGCGATGCGGCGTGCAAGATCGAGTTCAATCTGCATTACGAGTTTTCCAGCCGGCTGATCGAAAAGGTGGTCGGGCCGGTGTTCAGCCACATCGCCAACACCTTCGTCGATGCCTTCGTGAAGCAGGCGGACCGGGTGTATGGCAGGGGAGCGTGAGGCCATGAGCGAAAACACCGGCGTCGCGAACGACCGGATACGCGTACAGATCACCTATGCGCTGCCGGAGCGGCAGGACATCGTGACCGTCGAACTGCCTGCGGGCGCGACCGCACAGCAGGCGGTCGAGGCGTCCGGGCTGCTGCAGAAATACCCGGACATCGACCTGGCAAAGAACAAGCTGGGCGTGTTCGCCAAACTGGTGAAGGCGGATCAGGCGCTGCGCGACCGCGACCGGGTGGAAATCTATCGCCCGCTCATCGCAGACCCGAAGGAAGTCCGGCGGCAGCGTGCGGCCGAAGGCAAGGTGCTGAAGAAGGGCGGGGGCGAGGCGGACGCCCCGGCCTGAGTAGCCGGACCCGCCCCGCAGACGTCAGCGGCCTGCGGGCCGTTTCATTTGCACCACTCCGATATTGACTGCTGGGTCGAGGCGATCTCCTTTTCCCGGGTCGGATCGTCGATGTACTCCTTCTCGCCCTGTGCATTGAAACGCACGATGCGCTGGCCTGACTGCAGCGCGTTCAGGCGGTTGCGCGCCCGGTTGCAGTTTTCCGACGCCTTGTCCTTGTCCGCCTGTTCCTTGGACGCCTTGGATTCGGCTTCAAGACGTTCGTCCCGACGTTTCTGGAAATCCTGCAGCTTATCCTGGGTCGAGCGCGCAGCGTCGCCGGACGGCTGCGGCACGCTCAGGTTCTTTTTCGTGGCGTTGGCGCCGGGCGGCGGGGTGTCGGAGAACACGGTACGCCCCTGGGCGTCCTTGTACTGATAGACCTGCGCGGCACAGGCGAGGGGCAGTCCGAGCAGCAGGACTGCGAGGATGCGTACGCGCGCTTCAGCGGTGAACACGGCGGAAACTCCTGGTCTGGGTGCCCGGAGGCACGGCGTAAAGATCTGGACGCTGAAGGTCTGGACACTGAGGGCCTGCGCGCCGGGCCTGATGCGGGGCCGGATGCAGACGGCTGCGCCGACCAGCGTATAATACGTTTTTGCTAGTTGGGAAAGTAGTCATGCGTGTTATCCAGAAGGCGCTGACCTTCGACGACGTCCTGCTCGTTCCGGCCCATTCCAACGTGCTGCCGCGCGATGTCAGTCTCAGTACCCGTATCTCCCGCAATATCCGCGTCAATCTTCCGCTGATGTCCGCCGCGATGGACACGGTCAGCGAAGCCCGCCTGGCGATCGCTCTCGCCCAGGAAGGCGGCCTCGCCATCATCCACAAGAATCTCACCGCCAAGCAGCAGGCTGCCGAAGTCGCCAAGGTGAAGCGCTTCGAAGCCGGCGTGCTGAAGGACCCGATCACCATCGCTCCCGACATGACGGTTCGCGAGCTGCTCGGGTTGACACGCAGTCACCGCATTTCCGGTTTTCCGGTGCTCGACGGCGAGCGCGTGGTCGGCATCGTGACCAACCGCGACCTGCGTTTCGAAACCAATCTCGACCAGCCGGTCTCGCGCATCATGACGCCGCGTGAGCGCGTCGTGTTCGTGCGCGAAGGCGCATCGCTCGACGAAGCGCGGTCGCTGATGCACAAGAACCGCCTGGAGCGCGTGCTGGTGCTGGGCGAGAACGACACGCTGCGCGGCCTGATTACGGTCAAGGACATGCTGAAGTCGACCGAACACCCGCTGGCCGCCAAGGATGCACACGGCCGGCTGCGCGTGGGCGCGGCCATCGGCGTCGGTGAAGGCACCGAAGACCGCGCCGCCGCGCTGGCCGAAGCCGGCGTGGACGTGATCGTGGTCGATACCGCGCACGGTCATTCGCAGGGCGTGCTCGACCGCGTGAGCTGGGTCAAGCGCACCTTCCCGCACATCGACGTGATCGGCGGCAACATCGCCACTGCCGACGCTGCCCGCGCACTGGTCGACGCCGGTGCCGACGGCGTCAAGGTGGGCATCGGCCCCGGTTCGATCTGCACCACGCGCATCGTCGCCGGTGTCGGCGTGCCGCAGATCACCGCGATCGACAACGTGGCCACCGCACTGGCCTCGACCGATGTGCCGATGATCGCCGACGGCGGCATCCGCTACTCCGGTGATATCGCCAAGGCGGTCGCCGCCGGCGCCAACGCTGTCATGCTGGGCGGCCTGCTGGCCGGTACCGAAGAGGCGCCGGGCGAGATCGAACTGTTCCAGGGCCGTTCCTACAAGTCCTACCGCGGCATGGGTTCGCTTGGCGCGATGCAGCAGGGCGCCGCTGACCGCTACTTCCAGGATCCGGCGTCCAATGCCGACAAGCTGGTGCCGGAAGGCGTCGAAGGCCGCGTGCCCTACAAGGGCCCGGTGGTGAACGTGATCACTCAGCTGATGGGCGGCCTGCGCGCATCGATGGGCTACTGCGGCTGCGCCACGGTGGACGAAATGCGCTCGAAGGCGCAGTTCGTGGAGATCACTTCGGCCGGCATCCGCGAATCGCACGTGCACGACGTGCAGATCACCAAGGAAGCGCCGAACTACCACGTCGACTGACGTGCAAGCCTGAACCGTGCGAACGACCGGCTTCGGCCGGTCGTCGCATTTCCGGGGCCCGCCCCGTACCAACGCCCGCATTACCGCGCACCATGCACAACAAGATCCTCATCCTCGATTTCGGCTCCCAGGTCACCCAGCTCATCGCGCGCCGTGTGCGCGAGGCGCACGTGTATTGCGAAATCCATCCGTGCGACGTGAGCGACGAGTTCGTGCGCGGCTTCGGCGCGCAGGGCGTCATCCTGTCCGGCAGCCACATGTCGGCCTACGAGGAATCGACCGACCGCGCGCCGCAGGCGGTGTTCGAACTGGGCGTGCCGGTGCTGGGCATCTGCTACGGCATGCAGACCATGGCGCAGCAGCTGGGCGGCAAGGTGGAGGCCGGTACGGTGCGTGAGTTCGGCTACGCCGAGGTGCGCGCCCGCAGTCATACGAAGCTGCTCGACGGCATCGAGGATTTCCGCAACGATCAGGGCCACGGCATGCTCAAGGTGTGGATGAGCCATGGCGACAAGGTGACCGCGCTGCCGCCGGGCTTCGCAGTGATGGCGTCCACCGACAGCTGCCCGATCGCCGGCATGGCGGACGAAGCGCGCCGTTTCTACGGCGTGCAGTTCCACCCGGAAGTCACCCACACCGCACGCGGCGCCGATCTGCTGCGCCGCTTCGTGCTGGACGTGTGCGGCTGCCAGGGCGACTGGATCATGGGCGACTACATCGCCGAAGCGGTCGAGCGCATCCGCGAACAGGTGGGTGACGAAGAGGTCATCCTTGGCCTGTCCGGCGGAGTCGATTCGTCGGTGGCTGCGGCGCTGATCCACCGCGCGATCGGCGACCAGCTCACCTGCGTGTTCGTCGATCACGGCCTGCTGCGCCTGAACGAAGGCCAGATGGTGATGGACATGTTCGCCGGCCGCCTGCACGCGAGGGTGATCCACGTCGATGCGGCCGACCAGTTCCTCGGTCACCTGAAGGGCGTGTCCGACCCGGAAGCCAAGCGCAAGATCATCGGCCGCGAATTCGTCGAAGTGTTCAAGGCGGAAGCGGCCAAGCTCAAGGCGGGCGACGGCGGCCACAAGGGTGCGACCTTCCTCGCCCAGGGCACCATCTATCCGGACGTGATCGAATCCGGTGGCGCCAAGAGCAAGAAGGCCACCACGATCAAGAGCCACCACAACGTCGGCGGCCTGCCGGAACAGCTGGGTCTCAAGCTGCTCGAGCCGCTGCGCGAACTGTTCAAGGACGAGGTGCGCGAACTGGGTGTGGCCCTCGGCCTGCCGCGCGACATGGTGTATCGCCATCCCTTCCCGGGCCCGGGCCTGGGCGTGCGCATCCTCGGCGAAATCCACGCCGAGTACGCCGACCTGCTGCGCCGCGCCGACGCCATCTTCATCGAGGAACTGCGCGCCACCATCGATCCGCAGACCGGCAAGAGCTGGTACGACCTCACCAGCCAGGCTTTCGCCGTGTTCCTGCCGGTGAAATCGGTCGGCGTCATGGGCGACGGCCGCACCTACGAATGGGTCGTTGCGCTGCGCGCGGTGCAGACCCAGGACTTCATGACCGCCCACTGGGCCGAACTGCCGCACAGCCTGCTCGGCCGCGTGAGCAACCGCATCATCAACGAAGTGCGCGGCATCAACCGCGTGGTGTACGACATTTCGGGCAAGCCGCCGGCGACCATCGAGTGGGAGTGATCGTCGGTGCCTGCCGGCGTTCCGCGCCGGTCCGGACATCCATGAAAGCCTGGGGCAGCCCGGGCTTTCTTCGTTCTGGAACCGGGCATGAAGGATTTCCCGCATCCGCATTTCGGTTAAATCTTGTGTACCCCGGTCATCGCTGCGGCAGGTCTGCGGTTTGACCGCTGTCTCAGCGGCAATTGGTGAGAAAATCCCCCACGCCTGCCGATCTCAGGACCGCAGGTGTTTCGCCGGAACAACCGGAAACAGGCCGTCAGACTTCACGCTCACATCGCCATGTCCATGTCCGAACCACCGTTCAGAGTGGTGCTTGCCCAGACCCCGTTCGACTGCCAGGCGGTATTCCGCCGCGCCAGGTGCGGGGGTGCGCGGTGAGCGCGCACGCTGTATCCGCGCCGTCGCCCCTGCCGCCGGCGGTTGAAACCCTGCTCATCGTCGACGACATGCCGGAGAACCTCGAGGTTCTCGACGGCCTGCTGCGCGCGGCTGGCTATGCGGTGAAGGCGGCGAACAACGGCCGTACAGCGCTCAGACTGGCGGCGGAAGGCGAGCGGCCGGCACTCATCCTGCTCGACGTGATGATGCCGGGCATGGACGGTTACGCAGTGCTGGAAAAACTGCGCGCCGACGAGGCCACCCGAGACATTCCGGTCATTTTCGTGACCGCGCTGGCTGAAGCCGGCGACGAAGAGGCCGGGCTGGCGCTGGGCGTGGCCGACTACATCACCAAGCCGATCAAGCCCGCGGTGCTGCTGGCCCGGGTGCGTACCCAGCTGCAGGCCAAGCTTGCGCGCGACCTGATGCGTGACCAGAACGCCTGGCTGGAAGCCGAGGTGGCCCGGCGCATGGCAGAGAACGAGCAGATCCAGGCGGTGAGTATCCGCGCGCTGGCCAATCTGGCGGAGACACGCGACCAGGAAACCGGGCGCCACATCCGGCGCACCCAGGCCTATGTCCGCCTGCTGGCCGAGGCGCTGAGCGTTCATCCGCGTCATGCGGCGCTGCTCACGCCGGCCTATGTCGATCTGCTCACCCGTTCGGCGCCGCTGCACGACATCGGCAAGGTGGGCATACCCGACCACATCCTGCACAAGCGCGGCCGGCTCGACGCGGACGAGTGGGTGATCATGAAGACGCATGCGGCGATTGGTGCGCGGGCCATCGAATTCGCCGGGCGCGACGAGGAAAGACCGGCCGCCTTTCTCGCGTTGGCGCGGGAAATCGCGCACTGGCACCACGAGCACTGGGACGGTTCCGGCTATCCGGACGGCCTCGCCGGCGAGGCGATTCCGGTGTCCGCGCGGCTGATGACGGTGGCCGACGTGTTCGACGCCATGCTGTCGCGCCGCGTGTACAAGTCCGCACTGCCGGCCGACGAGGTGTACGCCCACATCGTCGATCACAGCGGCAGCCATTTCGATCCCGACGTGGTGGAGGCCTTCGTGCGCTGCTATCCCGATTTCATCGAGGTCGCGCGGCGGCATGCGGACCCTGACTGAAGCCGGCAGGAGTTCGCCGGTGCGTCAGGCGCGCGCCGAGGCCCGGGCTGCCGTGCTGACCGTGGTGCTTGGCTACGCAGGCGTGGCCGCCTGCTGGATCCTGCTGTCCGATCACCTGCTGTACGCGCTGACCCACGATTCGCTGGATTTCGCCCATGCCAGCATGATCAAGGGCGGGCTGTTCGTCGCCGTGACCGCACTGGCGCTCTATCTGCTGGTAAGTCGCCTGTACAGGCGTTCGATCGATTCGCTGGAGCGTGAGCACGCGATGCTGGAACAGCGCACCCAGGCGCTGGCGCTGCTCGATGCCATCATCCGCAGCTCGTCCGATCCGGTGTTCGCCAAGGACGCCGAAGGGCGCTACCTGATGATGAATCCCGAGGTGGCCCGCCTGTTCGAGGTCGACGCTGCCGCGCAGCTCGGCCGCGATGACACGGCGCTGCTGCCGCCGGAGGCCGCGCAGCGCATGCGCGCCAACGACCGTCTGGTGATGGAGCAGGGCAAGGTGGTGCGTTTCGAGGAACGCCTGCCCACGGTAGACGGCGAGCGCGTGTTCCTGACCACCAAGGGGCCGCTGCTCGATGCCGATGGCCGGGTGATCGGCCTGTACGGCGTGGCGCGCGACCTGACCGAGCGCCTGCACGCAGAACACGCGCTGCGCGACAGCGAGGCGCGCTTCCGCCGCCTGTTTGAATTCGCCCCGGTCGCCTACCAGTCGTTGGACCAGGAAGGCCGTTTCCTCGACGTGAACCCGATGCTGTGCGAACTGCTGGGTTATGAGGCGCAGGAGATGCTTGGCCGGCCTTTCGGCGATTTCTGGGTGCCGGCGCAGCGCGACCGCTTCCAGGGCAATTTCCAGCGCTTCAAGAACGTGCTGAACACCCAGGGCGAAGTGCGGCTGATGCATCGGGACGGGCACGAAAAAGTGTGCCTGATCGTCGGACGCGTCGAAACCGGCAGCCGGGGCGAATTCCTGCGCACCCATTGCGTGCTCACCGACATGACCGAACAGGCCCGGGCCCGCCGCGCGCTGGAAGAGCGCGAAACCCTGCTGCGCGAGATCGGCGAGATCGCCCAGGTCGGCGGCTGGTCGCTCGACATCGTCAGCGGGCAGCTGTCCATCACCGATGAGGTCATGCACATCTATGGTGCCGAGCCCGGCCAGCTGTCCTCGCTCGACCTGGCGCTCGACCGGCTCGACGACGAAGGCCGGCAGCGGGTGCTGGATGCCATCTCCCGCGCGGTGACCCACGGCACACGCTATGACCTCGAACTGTCCATCACCACGTGGAATGGCCAGAGCAAGTGGGTACGCGCGCTGGGCGTTCCGGTGATGGAGGACGGCCACGTGGTCCGGCTGCGCGGCACGGTGCAGGACATCACCGAAAGGCGGCGCCTGAAGGACGAACTGCTGGCGCACCAGGAACAGCTGGAAGAACAGGTGCACTCGCGCACCTCGGAACTGGCGGTGGCGAAGGAGGCCGCGGAGTCCGCCAACCGCTCCAAGAGCCTGTTCCTGGCCAATATGAGCCACGAAATGCGTACGCCGATGAACGCCATCATCGGTCTTACCCACCTGCTGTCGAAATCGGTGCTGGACGCCACGCAGCGCATGCAGACGCGCAAGATCGAGGCGGCGGCCAGCCACCTGCGCCACATCATCGACGACGTGCTCGACCTGTCGCGCATCGAGGCGGACAAGCTGGTGCTCGAAACCACCGCCTTCCGCACCGATGCGCTGTTCGACCAGACGCGCTCGATGATGCTCGAACGGGCCGAAGAACGTGGGCTGCTCATCCGCGTGCGGCACGAAGGGGTGCCGGCCATACTGCGTGGCGACATGACCCGGCTGCGCCAGGCGCTGCTGAACTATCTGAGCAATGCGGTGAAGTTCACCGAACGCGGTGAGATCGAGCTGTCAGCCACACTGGTCGAGCGCGAGGGCGACACGGTGCTGGTGCGCTTCGAAGTGAGCGACACCGGCATCGGCATCGATTCGCGCGAACTGCCGCGCCTGTTCCGCGCCTTCGAACAGGCCGATCCGACCACCACGCGCCGCTTCGGCGGCAGCGGCCTGGGCCTGTCCATCACCCGCAGGCTGGCCCAGCTGATGGGTGGCGACGCCGGCGCCAGCAGCGAACCCGGTCAAGGCAGCCGCTTCTGGTTCACCGCACGGCTGGGTATCGGAGCGGACGAGGCCGGCCGTGCCTTCGGCGTATCCGAGGACGCCCGCGAACGGCTGCAGCGCGACTGGAGCGACCGGCGCGTGCTGGTGGTCGAGGACAACGCGACCAACTGCGAGGTCGCGCTCGCGTTGCTGAAGGATGCAGGCCTGAAGGCCGATGTGGCGACCGACGGCATCGAGGCGCTCGAACGTGCGGCGCTGCGGCGCTATGACCTGGTGCTGATGGACCTGCAGATGCCGCGCATGAACGGCATGGACGCCACCCGCCAGCTGCGGCGCCTGGCCGGCTGGGCTGCGGTGCCGGTGATCGCGGTCACCGCGAACGCCTTCGTCGAGGACCGCGGTGCCTGCGTGGCCGCCGGCATGGACGACTTCATTCCCAAGCCGGTCGATCCGGAAGAGTTCTATGCCGTGCTGCTGCGCTGGCTGGAACGCAAACGGGTCGATTTCCCGCAGGCGCAGCGCGCACCGGATGCAGCGCTGCGTGGTCGCATCGCGGCGCTGCAGCCGTTGCTGGCGGCCGGAGACACGCGCGCCGGCGCCCTGGCGCGCGAATCGGCGGCAGACATCGAGGCGCTGGGCGACGAAGGCTGCGCGCTGATGCGCTGCATCGCTGCCTTCGACTATGACGCGGCACTGGCGTCGCTGCAGCGCCTGCTGGGCCGCCCTGACCACGCCCTCTGACGCGCGCTCGCCTTCAAGCTTGGCGTAAGGCTGCCGTTGCAATCTGGGCATTCGAAACGCAGACTGGCGGGGCCGGTGCCGCCGGCGTCGCCCAGGTTCTCTATGCCGCCAGGAATCCGCCGCATGACCGCTGGACAGAACGCAGCGCTTGCCCGACCGCTCCCGCTGAGGTGCGTGGGCCTGCTGCTTGCCGTCGTCATCGCCTGCCTGCTGTCTGCCTGTGATGGGCCACCGGTGCTGCCACTGCGGGTGGGCCTGAATCCCTGGATAGGTTATGACCCGCTGGTACTGGCGCGCGAACGCCATCTGTTCGCACCGGCCGAACTGGGCGTGGTGGAACTCGAAACCAGCGGCGAGAGCATCCGGCAGTTGCGCAACGGTCTGATCGATGCTGCCGGCCTTACATTGCCGGAGGCGATGGAAATGGCGGCCGCCGGCGCCGATATCCGGGTAGTGGCGGTACTGAGCCAGTCCAGAGGGGCGGACGCGGTGCTGGCGAGCGCCGGCCTGACGACGCCCGGCCAGCTGCGCGGTGCCCGCATCGCGATGGAAGACAGCGCGCTGGCCGCCATCATGCTGCAGCGCCTGCTGGAAGCCGGCGCACTCCGGCGGGACGACATCCGGGTCGTGGTGATGCCGGCCACCGAACACGAAGCGGCGCTCACCCACGGCAGCGTCGATGCGGTCATCACCTTCGAGCCGGTCATTTCCAGGCTGGCGTCCGCCGGGTTCAACATCGTGCTCGACAGCGCCGACATGAAAGGCGAGGTGATCGACGTGCTGGTGGTGCGCGCCGATGTGCTGGCCAGCCGCCCGCTCCAGGTCGCGGCGCTGCTGCAGGCGTTCGAACAGGGGCGCCGTGCGCTGCTGGCCGATCCGCCGGCCGCGGCGCGCGAACTGGCACCCGGTGCCGACCTGAATGCGGACGAATATGTCCGCGCGCTGTCCCGCATCCGGCTGTTCAGCCGGGACCAGAGCGACCGCATGCTGCAGGCGCTGCCGGATTCGCCGGCGCTGGCGCTGTCGCGCATCAGCAGTGACCTGAGATCCGGCGGGCGCATCATGGCTGAACCGGACTGGCGTCGCCTGTTTGCGGTGCCGGCGCCGGGAGCGCAGCCGTGAGGGCGGTCGCGGCGCTGCCTTCGCGCACTCTGGTGCCGCTGCTGCTCGTGCTGTTCGCGCTGCTGCTGGGCGTGGTGAACAATCTGCTGCAGGTCCGCGAATACCGCGTGCTGGTCGAACAGGAACAGAGCCACGCGCTGACCGAGCGTCTGGGGGTCGAACAGGCGACGCTGGACCGGCTGATCGTCAACGGCAATCTGCTGCAGCTGCGCCGGGTGGTGGCCGAACTGGGATTGCGGCCGTATCTGACCCACGCCTACCTGATCGCGCCAGGTGGCCGGGTGGTGGGCTCGCTCGCCCGGGCCGACGTGGGCCAGGACCGGATAGACCGCGTGATCGATGCCGAAGGCGCCGCTCTGCTCGATCTGCCGGTACAGCCCGACCAGGCGCTGCAGATCGAGCGCTCACCGGACGGCCGTGCGCTGCTGGCCGCGCTCATCCTCGATTCCGGTCACCGCCTGCTGGTGCGCTCCGACCTCGAATTGCCACTGGCCCAGCGCCTGCATGCCAGCCGGCTCGAACTGTGGCGGCATGCCGCCACCATCCTGCTGTCGGCACTGGTGCTCGCCCTGTTCCTGCACGTGTTCTGGCTGCGCCGGGCTCAGCGCCTGTCCGAGGCAGCGCGCGCCATCGGCCGCGGTCATCTCGATACCCGGGTCAATATCGGCGGGCGCGACGAACTGGCGCTGGTCGCCAGCGCCTTCAACGACATGGCGCTGCGGCTGCAGGCGCAGCACGACGCGCTGCGCGACGGCGAACGCCGCATGCGCGCCATGTTCGAACTGGCCGGTGCCGGGGTGGCGCGCATCGATACGCTGCGCGGGCGTTTCATCGAGGTCAATGCGCGCTTCTGCGACATTGCCGGCCATGGCCGAGAGGATCTGCTGGCGTTCGACTTCATGCAGATCACGCATCCGGACGATCTGCCGGCCGAGCTGGAAAAGATGGACGCGCTGCGCCGTGGCCGGATACGCGAATTTTCGATGGACAAGCGCCTGTGCCACCCCGACGGGCGCACCGTATGGGTCACCCTCAGTGTCACGCCGCTGTGGGCGCCGGACGAGCGGCCGGATTTCCATATCGCGGTGGTACAGGACATCACCGCGCGCCACGATGCCGAAGAGGCGCTGATGCTGGAACGCAACCGGCTTCGCGCGGCCGAGCGCATCGCCGGACTGGGCAGCTGGGAATTTCATCCGGGCAGCGGCCGTGTCTGGTGGTCGGCGCAGATGTTTTCGCTGTTCGGCATGGCGCCGGCCAACCGGGCGCCGACCATGGAGGTTTTCATGGCCTGCCTGCATCCGGAGGATAGGACCGCGGTGGCCGTCGTGCTGGAACAGATGAAGGCCGGTGCGCAGACGCTGACCGCGCTGTCCTACCGCACCTCGCCGGAGTGCGGCCCGGTGCGCCACCTGTTGCCGTCCGCCCAGGTGGTGACCGATGGCGAAGGGCGGGTGATCAAGTATGCCGGCACGCTGATCGACACCACCGAAGCGGTGCAGGCCGAACGGGCGCTGCGGGCGTCCGAGGAACGGCTGAGGGCCACGCTGGAGCACGCGCCCAATGTGGCGGTGCAATGGTTCGACCGCGACGGGCGGGTGCTGTACTGGAATCACGCATCGGCCACGCTCTACGGCTGGGCGATCGACGAAGCCATCGGCCGGCGCATCGGCGAACTGGTGCTGAGCGAGCAGGATGCCCGCGCCTTCATGGCGCGCCTCGAAAGCGTGCAGCGTGACAGCCTGCGTATCGGCCCGGAGGAATTCACCGTTCGCCACCGCGACGGCACGCTTCGCTACGTGGAATCGAGTACTTTCAGCATTCCGGGGGTCGATGGCGATGCCATCTTCGTGTGCATGGATGTCGACATCACCGCGCGGCGACAGGCCGAACAGGCGGTCGAGAAGGAGCGCACCCACCTGCGTACCCTGTTCGCGGCGCTGCCCGACATGGTGTGGCTGAAATCGCCGGAGGGGCGCTTCCTGTCGTGCAACCGCATGACCGAGCGGGTACTCGGCCTGCGTGAGGATGAGCTGGTGGGCAAGACCGACTACGACCTGTTTCCGCGCGAGCTTGCGGACAGCTTCCGGGCGCACGACGAGATGGCGAAGCGGACCGGCGGCCGTCACATCAACGAAGAATGGATCACCGTGCGTGACACCGGCGAGCGCATCCTGGTGCAGACGGTCAAGCTGCCGATGCTCAGCGAGGCCGGGGAACTGAAGGGCGTGCTCGGTATCGCCCGCAACATCACGCAGCTGCACGAGGCGCAGGAGGATCTGCGGGCGCTGAACGGCGAGCTGGAACAGCGGGTGGCCGAACGCACGCGCGCGCTGTCCGACGCGATGAAGGAGCTTGAATCCTTCTCCTACGCAGTGTCGCACGATCTGAAGGCGCCGCTGCGCGGCATCGACGGCTACAGCCGCATCCTGCAGGAGGACTACGGCGATCTGCTGGACGACCAGGCGCGACGCTTTCTCGGCAACATCCGCAACGGCGCGTCGCAGATGCACGCGCTGATCGAAGATCTGCTGGCCTATTCCCGGATGGAGCGGCGCTCGCTGGAAAGCAGCCGCGTCGATCTGGGCGAACTGGTGCAATCGGTGCTCGCGCGCCGGGCCGACGAACTGGCCGCGGCTGCGGTCCAGGTGGTGGGCGAAGTGCCTTCGCTCATCGTCCGGGCCGACCGCCAGGGGCTGGATCTGGTGCTGCGCAACCTGATCGACAACGCACTCAAGTTCAGCCGCGACGCGAAGCCGCCAGTGATCTCCTTCACGACCCGGGTCGATGGCGACCGCATCACGCTGTCGATACGCGACAATGGCATCGGTTTCGACATGAAGTACCACGAACGCATCTTCGAAATCTTCCAGCGCCTGCATCGCAGCGACGAATTCGCGGGCACCGGCGTCGGTCTGGCGCTGGTGCGCAAGGCGATGCAGCGCATGGGCGGCCGGGTGTGGGCGGAGAGCGCACCGGGCGAGGGCGCCTGTTTCAACCTGGAGCTTCCGGCATGACGACGGCGATCAATCGACAGCAGGCCAGCGAACTGCCCATCCTGCTGGTGGAGGACAACCCGGTCGACATCGATCTGACCTGCCGGGCGTTCGCGCGCAACCGGCTGGCCAATCCGATCAGCATCGCCCGCGACGGCGAGGAGGCGCTGGACCTGATGCAGCGCTGGGAAGAGGGCGAGGCGCCGCCGTCGCTCATCCTGCTCGACATCAAGCTGCCGCGGGTGGACGGGCTTGAAGTGCTGCGCCATCTGAAGGCGCATCCGGTGTTCCGCCGCATACCGGTGGTGGTGCTCACCTCATCGTCTGAAGATCGCGACCTGCTCGATGCCTACGCGCTCGGCGTGAACTCATTCATCGTCAAACCGGTCAATTTCGATCTTTTTGTCGAAACCGCCAGCCAGATCGAGCGCTACTGGTGCGAACTGAACCAACGTCCGTCGTGATGCGCGTCCTGTACACCGAAGATTCCGAATTCGATGCCGACCTGACCCGGCGGGCGCTGGCGCGTTGCGGACTGGACATCGATCTGTGCATCGCCACCTCGATCGGTCGTGCCCGCGAACTGCTCGCGCAGGATCCCTTCGATGTACTGCTGACTGATCTGAAGCTGCCGGACGGCACCGGGCTCGAACTGCTCGCCCACGTACGCGAACAGGGCCTGCCGCTGGCGGTCATCGTGCTGACCGGCTCGGGTGACGGCGATGCGGCGATCCGTGCACTCAAGGCCGGTGCCGACGACTACCTGATCAAGCGCGACCAGTATCTGGAGCGCCTGCCGCGCGTGCTGCAGGCCGCGCTGAACCGCCAGCGCACGATGCGCGCGCGGCGCGACCGGCCGATACGCGTGCTGGCCGCCGGTGGCGGCGGCGAACTCGACCGCATCCGCACTCACCTGCAGCGCCATGCACCGCACATCCGGCTGGAAACGGCGATCGATGCCGACGAGGCCGCGCTGCGGGTACCGGCCGACGGCAGCGATCCGGACATCGACGTGTTGCTGATCGAGTCCGGCGCCCAGCCGGCCGACGCGCTGGAACTGGTGAAACTGATCCGCATCGAACGTCAGTCGGTGCTGCCGGTCGTGGTGGTGGCCGGCCGCGACAGTGAAGAGCTGGCCTCCAGCGCGCTGCATCTGGGCGTAGACGACTATCTGGTCAGGCATGAGGGCTGGCTGTACGAACTGCCGGCCACGCTGGAAAAAGTGCATCGCCGCGCCGAACTGGCGCGCGAGGAACAGCGCCTGCGCGACGTGAACCGGCGCATGAGCTGGCTGATGGCCTCCAGCCCCATCATCGTCTACAACCTGCGCCTGCGCGAAGGCCGTTTCGATACGCTGTGGGTCAGCGAGAACGCCTGCCGCATTCTCGGTTACTCGATGGAGGACATCCGCCGCGACGGATGGTGGCTGGACCACCTCCATCCACAGGACCGCGCTGCCGCACTGGGTCGCATGGACACCCTGATGACCGATGGCCAGGTCAGCCTCGAGTACCGTTTCCACTGCCGGGACGGCCGGGAAATCTGGGTGCGCGACGAATTGCGGCGTGTGAGCGATCCGGCGGCACCCTCGGTCGAACTGGTGGGGGCATGGACCGAAATCACCCGCGACAAACGACTGGCGCTGCTGAACGAGGCGCGCAGCGAGGTGCTCGATGGCGTGGTTCGCATGGCACCGCTGGAATCGGTGCTGGAAACCATCGTGCAGCACATGCAGACACTGGAATCCGGTCTGCGGGTGTCCATCCTGCTCTGCGACGAACTGAGTGGCGCGCTGCATACCGGTGCCGCGCCCAGCCTGCCGGCCGAGTACAACGCGGCCATCGACGGCGTCATGCCCGGCCCGGGCATCGGATCCTGCGGCACCGCGGCCTGGTCGGGCGAACCGGTGCTGGTGGCCGACGTGCTCGACCATCCGTACTGGATGCCTTACCGTCCGCTGGTGTCCATCGGCGGCTTCCGCGCCTGCTGGTCGCTGCCGTTCAAGCGGGAGGACGGACGGGTGCTGGGTACCTTCGCGGTCTATGTGGACCGCCCCGGCCTGCCGGACGACAACCAGCTCGCAATGATGGTCGAGTTCAGCCGCCTCACTGCGCTGGCGGTGCAGAAAGTGCGTGCCGCCGCCGAACTCCGGCAGGCGGCCGCGGTGTTCCAAAGCACGCGTGATGGCGTGTTCATCACCGATCTCGATGCCGGCATCGTGGCGCTCAATCGCGCGTTCACCGAAATCAGCGGCTATTCCGAGGCCGAAGCACTGGGCCAGAATCCGCGCATGCTGCAGTCCGGGCGGCATGACCAGGCCTTCTACCGCGCCATGTGGGACAGCGTAACGGACAGCGGCTACTGGCAGGGCGAGGTGTGGAATCGCCGCAAGAACGGCGAGTTGTACCAGCAGCTGCTCACCATCAGCACGGTGCGCGACGAGGCCGGCCTGGCCAGCCGCTACGTGGCGGTGATGACCGACATCAGCCAGCTCAAGCGCTCCGAAGCCCAGCTCGACTACCTCGCGCACCACGATCCGCTGACCGATCTGCCCAACCGGCTGCTGCTGCAGTCACGGGTGCAGCACGCGATCGAGCGCGCCGAGCGACAGCGCGAGCATTTTGCGCTGCTGTTCATCGACCTGGACCACTTCAAGAACGTCAATGACAGCCTGGGCCACCCGGTTGGCGACGAACTGCTGAAGGAAATCGCCCGCCGGCTGCGCACCCGGCTGCGCGAGGCCGACACGCTGGCCCGGCTCGGCGGCGACGAATTCGTGCTGCTGCTGGAAAACATGCAGATGCCGGAGGACGCGGCCCATGTCGCCCAGAGCCTGCTCGAACTGCTGCAGAAACCGTTCAGCGTCGGTCAAGGCCGGGCGATCTACATCGGCGCCAGCATCGGCATCGCGGTCTATCCGGACGACGGCACCACGGTGACCGAACTGGTCCAGCACTCCGACGTGGCCATGTACCAGGCCAAGGAAGCCGGCCGTGGCGCCTTCCGCTTCTATACCGAGGCGATGAGCCGGGCTGCGCAGGACAGGCTTCATCTGGACACCCGGCTGCGGCGCGCGCTCGAGCAGGGCGAATTCACGCTGCACTACCAGCCGCAGATCGACATGGCCAGCGACCGGGTCATCGGTGCCGAGGCGCTGATCCGCTGGCTCGATCCGGAAGAGGGCATGGTGTCGCCGGCCCGTTTCATCCCGGTCGCGGAGGAATCCGGCCTCATCGTGCCGATCGGCGAATGGGTGCTGCGCACCGCCTGTGCCCAGGCGCAGGCCTGGCAGGCCGCCGGTCATACGCTGAGCATCGCGGTCAACCTGTCGGCGCGCCAGCTGCAGCACGCCGACATGGCCAGCCGCCTGGCCGGCCTGATGGCCGAATGCGGTCTCGGAGCCGGTCGGCTTGAACTGGAACTGACCGAATCCATGCTGGTCGGCGATCACGCGCAGACCGAAGCGACGCTGCACGCGCTGAAGGCGCTCGGCGTGGAGCTGTCGATCGACGATTTCGGCACCGGCTACTCGTCGCTGGCCTATCTGAAATGCTTTCCGATCGACGTGCTCAAGATCGACCAGAGCTTCGTGCGCGACATTCCGCAGGACCGCAACGACATGGAAATCGCGGCCACCATCATCGCGATGGCGCATACGCTGAAACTCCGGGTGATCGCCGAAGGCGTCGAAACCCCGGAGCAGCATGCATTCCTGAAAGAGCGCGGCTGCGACGCCTGGCAGGGCTACCTGTCCAGCAAGCCGGTGCCGGCCGATGAGTTCGAACAGCGCTTCCTGCTCGGCAGGAACGCTGTGGGAGCGGCGCCCCCGCCGCGATCTGACCTCTGAGCGCGCGCTGTCTCTGATTCAAGGCGGCCATCGCGGCGAGGCGCCGCTCCCACGGAACCCCGCCCAGTCCGTTGCCAAAGACACATTGTGGGAGCGGCGCCCTCGCCGCGATCTGGCCTCTGAGCACGCGCCGTCTCTGATTCAAGGCGGCCATCGCGGCGAGGCGCCGCTCCCACGGAACCTGCCCAGTCCGTTGCCAAAGACATTGTGGGCGCGGCGCCCTCGCCGCGATCTGGCCTCTGAGCACGCGCCGTCTCTGATTCAAGGGCCATCGCGGCGGGGCGCCGCTTCCACGGAAACCCGCCCAGTCCGTTGCCAAAGACATTGTGGGAGCGGCGCCCCCGCCGCGATCGGGCCTCTGAGCACGCGCCGTCTCTGATTCAAGGGCTATCGCGGCGGGGGGCC
>NZ_KB900539.1:1404526-2064958 GCF_000378945.1 Methyloversatilis universalis EHg5
CGGGGCGCCGCTCCCACGGAAACTCGCCCAGTCCGTTGCCAAAGACATTGTGGGAGCGGCGCCCCCGCCGCGATCGGGCCTCCGGGTACGCACCGTCTCCGGTTCAGGGCTGCCATCGCAGCGGCGCGCCGCTTACTGCCGGGCGGGCCAGGCGCTCAGGTGGCGACCGTCTTGTCCCGGTAGCGGCAGATATCGACGATGTTGCAGCGTTCGCACAGCGGCTTGCGCGCGGTGCACACATAGCGCCCGTGCAGGATGAGCCAGTGGTGGGCGTGCAGCATGAATGCCTTCGGCACCACCTTGAGCAGCGCGTGCTCGACCGCCAGCACGTCCTTGCCCGGGGCCAGACCGATGCGGTTGGCAATGCGGAAGATGTGGGTGTCCACCGCCATCGTCGGCTCGCCGAACACGATGTTGAGCACCACATTGGCGGTCTTGCGGCCGACGCCGGGCAGCGCCTCCAGTGCGGCGCGGTCGTTCGGTACCTCGCCGCCGTGCCTTTCCAGCAGCAGGTGCGACAGCGCCACCACATTCTTCGCCTTGGCGCGGAACAGGCCTATGGTCTTGATGATGTCCTCGACGCCCGCCACGCCCAGGCTGATCATGGCCTCCGGCGTCGGTGCGGCCGGAAACAGCTTGCGGGTGGCCACGTTCACGCCTTTGTCGGTGGCCTGGGCCGACAGCACCACCGCCACCAGCAGCTGGAAGGGTGAGCCGTATTCGAGGTCGCTCTTCGGTGCCGGGTTGGCCGCCCGGAAGCGTTCGAAAACCGTCTGTATCTCGGCCTTGGTCAGCCGGCTCGCACGCCCCGCCATCAGGCGCTCACCGCGGCGGCAGGCGGGTGGGTCGCACGCGCCTGTGCGCGGGTCACCCAGGCGTTGCGCGCGGCCACCAGCAGGCCGAGGAATATGAAGGCGCCGGGTGGCAGGATGGCGATCAGCAGGCCACGGTAGTGTTCACCGAACACCTGCAGTGCGTGCGCGCCCGGAATGACCATGTCGATGCCGCCGAACAGCGTGCCCGCACCCACCAGTTCGCGCACGCTGCCCAGCAGCGCAAGCACCCACAGCAGGCCGATACCCATTGCCGCGCCGTCCCAGGCGGCGGCCAGCGGCGAATTCTTGGCGGCGAAGGCCTCCACCCGGGCGAGTACGATGCAGTTGGTCACGATGAGCGGAATGAAGATGCCCAGCACCAGATAGAGGTCGTGCAGCCAGGCGTTGAAGGCCAGGTCGAGGCAGGTGACCAGTGCAGCGATGATGAGGATGAACACCGGAATGCGGATTTCGTGCGGAATCAGCGTGCGCAGCGCGGCCACGGTGCCGCCGGACAGCGCCATCACCAGCACGGTGGCCAGCGACAGGCTGACCGCATTGACGAAGCTGGTGCTCACCGCGAGCAGCGGGCACAGCCCGAGCAGCTGCACCAGCGCGGTGTTGTTCTCCCACAGGCCCTTGCGGGTGATGTCGCCGTAAAGGGCGCGGTCGTCAGCGTTCATGTCGTGTGTCCGGATCGCTCGTCATGGGGCTCATCTGAATGCCGCTTCGGCCGAGCTGCCTGCCGGCAGCGCGAACAGCACGTCGCTCATCGGTGCCAGCGCCGCGGCGGCGCGTCCGGCGGCCCGGGTCACCGCCCGTGCGGAAATGGTGGCGCCGGTCATGTAGGTGAAGTCGCCACCGTCCTTGCGCACGGTCCAGCGCGTGCCATCGCTGCTGTCGCGGCCGGCGAACTGGGCAATCCATTTCGGGTTCGCGCGGTCCTTGGCCGGGTCGATGTAGTCGCCCAGCCCCGGCGTTTCCCTGTGCGCCACCACCCGCACGCCGGCCAGCGTGCCGTCGGCGCGCAGTGCCATCAGCAGGCGGATCGCGCCGCTGTAGCCATCGGGTGCCTGCGCCTCGAACACCAGCGCCACCGGCGCGCCGCCAAGCCGGGCGCGGTGCACGGTGACCGGCTCGGTCAGGCCGAGCGCCGGCAGCACTGGCAGCGTGACCGTGTCTTCCAGCAGCGCGTTGTCGTAGTCGGCGCGCGGCAGCACCTGGGCGATCAGTTCCAGCCGGCGGGCCTCGACCGAGGCGCGTATCGGTTCGCGGGTGGCGTCCTGGGTGAGCGCCATCAGTGCGGTAAATACCACGGTGAACACGCCCAGCAGTGCAGCCGCACGCAACGCGCTGCCCGCCGCGCTCGGCGCCTCGATGGCGTCGGCCGGCTCGGCGGTATCGGCATCCGGGCGATCTGCAGCCTCGCTCACGGCGCGTCCCCCTTCTTGTGGCCGAACACCGGCGGCTGGGTTTTCAGATCGATCAGCGGCACGCAGATATTCATCAGCAGCACGGCGAAGGCGATGCCGTCCGGATAGGCGCCGAAGGCGCGGATCAGCCAGGCGATCAGCGCGATGCCGGCGGCGAAGATGAGTTTGCCGCGCGGCGTGGTGGCGCCGGACACCGGGTCGGTGGCGATGAAGAAGGCGCCCATCAGGGTGCCGCCCGCCAGCAGGTGGAAGGCGGGGCTGGCGAACTGCGCGGGGGCGATCAGCCAGCCGATGGCGGACACCAGCGCCATGGCGCCGATGAAGGCGACCGGAATGTGCCAGGTGATGATGCGCAGCGCGAGCAGCAGCAGGCCGCCCGCTGCCCAGGCCAGCGCCACCCATTCCCAGCCGGCGCCGGCGACATGGCCGAAGGCGGGCGACTGCATGACCGACGTGGCGTCGCCGCCGGTCAGCAGGCCGGTGCGCAGCGCATCCAGCGGCGTGGCGCCGGTGATGCCATCCACCATGCGCTCGCCCCCGAACACCCAGCCGAACTGGGTCGCGGCGTCGGTGGCCTGCAGGCCGGGCCACTGCGACATCAGCGCCGGAAAGCTCACGATGAGCAGCGCGTAGGCCAGCATCGCCGGATTGAACGGGTTCTGGCCGAGGCCGCCGTACAGATGCTTGCCGATGATGAGCGCGAAGGCGGTGCCCAGCATCGTCGCCCACCAGGGCAGCAGCGGCGGCAGGCAGACCGCGATCAGCCAGGCGGTGACCAGTGCGCTCAGATCGGTCAGCGCAGGGGCCACCGGCCGGCCGCGCAGCCCCAGCATGGCGGCTTCGCAGGCCAGCGCGGTGAGGCTGGCGATCGCCAGCTGCGCGATCAGCGCCGGGCCGAACAGCCACACCTGTACCGCGATGGCCGGCAGCATGGCGACCAGTACCGTGCCCATCACGCGGCGCACGCTGGTGTTCTGACGGAGGTAGGGAGAGTTGTACATCGTTGTCGGTGTCGGTCTGCGGCGCCGGTCAGCGCGCGGCGTCGTTCTGGCCGGCCGACGGATCGGCCGGCGCGTTGGCCGTCTGCTTCTCCGCCAGCAGATCGGCCGCCCGCTTGCGGCGCGCTTCCGCCGCGTCGACCTGGGCCTGCTGGTCCGGCGTGAGCGCATCGGTGTTCTTTGCCGCCGCGGCCTCCTTCTGCGCCCTGGCGCGCGCCATGGCGGCTTCGATCAGCGCCTTTTTCGGGTCTGTCGTGGCCGGCGCAGCCGCCTGCGCATCGGCGGGCGACGGGGCACTGTCCGCCACGTCGGCCGTCTTCGCCGCCGGCTTCGCGGCGCTGCGTGCGGCCAGCCGTGCGGCTTTCTCTTCCTTTTCCCGCTCGGCGCGCCAGTTGCGGAACTCGAAGCGCTCGCGCGCCGAATCGGCGGCGTCCTTGTCGCGCTCGCGCGCCCAGATTTCGCTCTTCGCGTAGCGGTAGTAGTCGACCAGCGGAATGTGCGACGGGCACACATAGGCGCAGCAGCCGCATTCGATGCAGTCGAACAGGTGGTATTCCTGCGCGCGGCCGAAGTTGCGCGAGCGTGCATGCCAGTACAGCTCGAAGGGCTGCAGGTCGGCCGGGCAGGCGCGCGCGCATTCGCCGCAGCGTATGCAGGGCATTTCCGGTTCCGGCGGCGGGAACAGCGCGGGCGACGAGGCGAGCAGGCAGTTGGTTGCCTTCACCACCGGTGCCTCGACGCCGGGCAGCGGCACACCCATCATCGGCCCGCCCATGATGAGCGTGTCGGTGTCCGGCTTCAGGCCGGCGTGTTCGAACACGAAGCCGATCGGTGTGCCGATGGCGACGTCGAAATTGCGCGGCCGCTCGACATTGCCGGCGACGGTGACGATGCGGCGGGTGAGCGGTTCGCCGTGCTCCAGCGCATTCCAGACCGCCAGCGCGGTGGCCACGTTGAAGCACTGCACGCCGTAGTCGGTCGAGCGGCGGCCGTGCGGCACCTCGATGCCGGTGAGCACGCGAATGAGCTGTTTGGCGCCGCCGGCCGGGTAGCGGGTCGGTACCACGACGATGTCGAGTGAGGCGTCGCTCAGTTCGGCGGCGGCCGCCTTCAGTGCGGCGGCGGCGTCCGGCTTGTTGTCCTCGACGCCGACCAGCACCTGCCTGGCGGCCAGCATTTTCCGCATCACCTGCGCGCCGCGCAGGATGTCCAGCGCCTCGCTGCGCATCAGCATGTCGTCGCAGGTGATGAAGGGCTCGCACTCTGCGCCGTTGATCACCAGCGTGTCGGTGCTGCCCGCCGTGCCGGCCGAAAGCTTCAGGTGGCTGGGGAAGACCGCGCCGCCGAGGCCGACCACGCCGGCGTCGCGCAGATGGTCGCGCACCTCGCCCGGTGTGGCGGCGTGCCAGTCGAACGGTTCGCGCTCGATGCGCAGGTCCAGCCCGTCCGGTTCGATCACCACTGCCATGGCCGACAGGCCGGAGGCGTGCGGCATCAGCCGCGGCTCGACCGCGACCACGGTGCCGGAGGTCGGCGCATGCACCGCGCTCGACACATTGCCGTCGGCGGCGCCGATGCGCTGGCCGTGCAGCACCCGGTCGCCAGCCTTTACCAGCGGCCGCGGCGTGCCGCCGATGTGCTGGTGCAGCGGAATGATGAGCTGCGGCGGCAGCGGCAGCCGGGCGATCGGTTCGCGGGTCGACGCACCCTTGTTCGGGTCCGGCTTGACGCCGCCGTTGAACGAGAAGAGCTGGCGCAGCATCAGGCGGCTTCCTTCGCCGGCGCGTGCATGACCGGCTTCAGGTCGAATACCGGGTAGCGCCATTTCCAGGTGTCCACGGTGTCCGCCACCGGCACCATGGCGATGCAGTCGGCCGGGCAGGGCGCCACGCACAGTTCGCAGCCGGTACAGAGGTCGGCGACGATGGTGTGCATCTGTTTGGCGGCGCCGACGATGGCGTCCACCGGGCAGGCCTGTATGCACAGCGTACAGCCGATGCAGGTTGCCTCGTCGATCACCGCCACTGACTTCGGCTTCTCGACGCCGTGTTCCGCATTCAGCGGCTTGTATTCGCGGCCGAGCAGATCGGCCAGCTTGCGCACGCCTTCGTCGCCGCCGGGCGGGCACTGATTGATGTCGGCATCGCCGCCGGCAATCGCGGTGGCGTAGGGCTTGCAGCCCGGGTAACCGCACTGGCCGCACTGGGTCTGCGGCAGGATGGCGTCGATCTTGTCGACCAGCGGGTCGCCCTGGGTGCGGAACAGCACCGACGCGGCGCCCAGCGCCGCGCCCAGTGCCAGCGCCAGACCCAGCATCACGAGCAGCGCGCTGATCATGAATCCAGCCCCGCAAAACCCATGAAGGCCAGGCTCATGAGGCCGGCGGTGATCAGCGCGATCGCGTTGCCGCGGAAGGGCGCCGGGATGTCGGCGCCATCCAGCCGCTCACGGATGCTGGCGAACAGCACCAGCGCCAGCACGAAGCCCGCGGCCGAGCCGAAGCCGAACAGCAGCGACTGCAGCAGATCGTGGCGTGCCGCCTGATTCAGCAGCGGAATGCCCAGCACCGCGCAGTTGGTGGTGATCAGCGGCAGATAGATGCCCAGCACCTGATGCAGCAGCGGGCTGGTCTTCTGGATCACCAGTTCGGTCAGCTGCACGATGGCCGCGATCACCACGATGAAGCTCAGCGTAGACAGATAGCCGAGGTCGAAAGGCCGCAGCAGGTAAGTGTCGATGAGATAGCTCGAACCACAGGCCAGCGTGAGCACGAAAGTCGTGGCCAGACCCATGCCGATGGCGGTTTCCAGCTTCTTCGACACGCCCATGAAGGGGCACAGGCCGAGGATGCGCACGAACACCACGTTGTTGACCAGCGCGGTGCCGAGCAGGATGAACAGATAACTCGTCATGATGGAAGGAGCGGTCCCGGCCGAAGTGGCCGCGGGGCGCAGCTGCGCCGTAAGCGGCGGATTATCCGGCAGCGCCGCGCAGCGCTCAAGCTGCTGCAGGCGTCACGCGCAGTGGGCGCGTCATTCCCGGACCGCGATGAAGGCGTGGCCGTCGGCCTGACGCACCGTCCAGCCTGCGGCGCGGATCGCCTCCACTTCGTCGGTGCTGAAGCGCAGGTTGTCGGCCGACAGCCAGGCCCGGCCCGGATACATCGCCAGCAGCGCGCCGCCGGCCGGCGTGCCGTCGGCCGCCTTGCGCAGACCGGCGACCAGCTGGCTGAAGGTGGCGTCGTGCGTGTCCAGCGCCTTCAGACTGAACTGCTGTACCGGGGCCGCGCATTCGATCTCGAACAAGTAAGCCCAGTTCGACAGCCGCTGCGTTCCGTCATGCGGCGCGCACAGCAGCGGGCGACCGGCGGTGATTACCTCGCGCGCGGTCTGTCCGCGCGCCTGCTGCAGATCGAGCTGAGGATCCAGTCGCAGCGCGAACACCGTGTGGCTGGCGCACAGCAGCAGCAGGGCCGCGGTACGCAGGCGTCGCGCGACCGCAGTCTGCAGCGGCACCACCAGCCAGGCGGCCAGCGCGAAGGGCAGGATCTGAAGCGTGTGGCGGGTGCTGATGAATTCGCCCCATTCGTAGCGCGAACGGGCGGCGATCACGATGACCGCACCGGCCACCGCATAGGCCGCCGCCAGCACCCACAGCTCGCGCTGTTCGTCGCTCATGCCGGGCCAGGCACGACACAGCGTGCGGACATAAGTCGCCACGGCCAGCAGGCATACCAGCAGTCCGGGCACCGTCCAGGCCAGCTGCACGCCGGCGTCGCGGAATCCGCTGGCGTCGTAGATGATTTCCTGCACATAGGTGCGCAGGTTGTCGAGCACGCCCACGGTGGACGGCCCCATTGAATAGGGATGCAGCGAGCCGAAAGTCCAGGCGTTGTAAAACAGCACCGGCGCCAGCGGCAGTGCGGCACCGGCGGCAAACAGTGCGGCACCGCGCAGCGCCGGCCGGAACCCGCCCGGGTGCGCCAGCATGCGGTAGAGCATGAGCAGGCCCAGCGCGCCGATCAGCGCGAGCTGCGCATTGCGCAGCGCATAGCCCGCACCGGCCAGCAGTCCGGCTGCAAGACAGTGCCTGGCCGAGCGACCGGACAGCAGGCAACCTGCCGCCGCCAGCGACAGCGCACAGGCGGGCAGGTCGGTCAGGCCGTATCCGGCCAGCCACAGCAGGCCAGGCGACAGCGTGGCAAGGAAAGCGACGGCCAGTGCGGTCGCGTCGCCAAGTGCGCGGCGAAAGGTGAGCAGCACCAGCAGCGGTACCAGCAATGATGACAGGCTGCCCAGCAGCGGGGCGGCGTCGCGCGGGTCGACGCCGATGCGTGCGAGTACCGAGAGCAGCGCCGGAAAACCGATCGGGAACAGCGGGTTGGGCTGATAGGCGGGTACCGGCGCGCCGCCGGGTGCCAGGTCAGCGATGCTGCGCGCGAGCTGTATGTAGGACGCGCTGTCCGGCATGAAGGGGTAATGCGGCCCGCGCAGCAGCAGGTGCAGCGCCAGCAGGCCGCACAGCAGCACGGTACCGGCCAGCGCAGTGGTGCGCATGGCAGGCTTGAGGTGTGGCGTGGTCAGGGCGGGGTGCGGTGATGCCATCGGATGGGGTGACTGGGGCGGGGCAGCGGCATGCAGTCTAAATGAAGGGGCCGTGCCGGCTGCGGGCGAAATCCGCAGTGCGCGACGCGGTGTAACATCGAAGCGGGCGCCGCCGGGGAGGATTCTGCGCCCGGGGCACCACGACAACGATAAAGAGACACCATGCACAAGGACGATACGCCCGGAACTCGCGCGGCCTTGATCGGTGACGCCTGGGGCGGTTTTTCCGCCATGCTGGTCGCGCTGCCGGCGGCCATCGCCTTCGGCGTCACGGTATTCGCCCCTTTCGGCGGCACGCTGGCCGCAGAGGGCGCCATCGCCGGCATTTTCGGCGCCATCTTTCTCGGCGTGCTGGCGCCGTTGTTCGGCGGCCGCTCGCTCGGCGTCAGTGCGCCGAGCGCACCGGCCGCAGCGGTGCTGGCGGCCTTCGCCGGCGAACTGGCGCATCAGGGGCTGGCCGATACGGTGCTGCTGCAGCTCGGCCTGATCGTGTTCCTCGCCGGCGTACTGCAGATCGTGCTCGGCTTCGCCGGCGTGGGCCGGCTGATCAAGTTTGTGCCCTATCCGGTGGTGAGCGGCTTTCTGAGCGCGGTCGGACTCATCCTGATCGGCGGGCAGCTGCCCCGGCTGCTCGGGGCACCGGCGGGTGCTTCGCTGACCGACGTCGTGCTGCATCCGCTGAGCTGGAGCGGCCACAGCCTGCTGGTCGGTGCGGTGGCCGCCGGCGTGATGGTGGCGGTGCCGAAGCGGCGCGGCGCGATTCCGGTCGCCATCCTCGCGCTGCTGGCGGGCATTCTTGCCTACTTCACGCTCAGCCTGTTCGACCCCGCGCTGCGGCTGCTGGCCGGCAACCGCATGCTGATCGGCTTACTCGGTGGTGGCGACGGCGATGTGGCCGACATGCTGCGGCGACACGCCTTTCTGCTGCATGGCTTCACGCTGCAGCAACTGCTGCAGGTGCTGGCACCGGCGCTCACGCTGGCCGCGCTGCTGTCCATCGACACGCTGAAGACCGGGCTGGTGGTGGAAACGATGACCGCAGTCCGGCTCGATCCGGACCGCGAACTGATCGGACAGGGCGTGGGCAATCTGGCGTCTGCGCTGGTCGGCGGGCTGGCCGGTTCGGCCACGCTGGGCCCCTCGCTGGTCAATATTTCATCCGGCGCCATCAGCTGGCGCTCGTCGCTGCTGGCCGGCGTTTTCGCTCTGCTCGCGCTGTTCGTGCTCGCGCCGCTGATCGCCTGGGTGCCGGTGGCCGCGCTGGCCGGCATACTGATCGTGCTGGGTGCGCGCATGATCGATCGCCGCGGTCTGGCCTTCTTTTTCGCACCGGACACCCGGCTCGATTTCGCGGTCATCGTGGTGGTGGTGCTGGTCGCGCTGTCGACCAATCTGGTTGCCGCATCGGCCGCCGGTGTGGGCTTTTCCATCCTGCTGTTCATTCGCGAACAGACCCGTTCGTCGGTGGTGCGCAGCCGCATCGAAGGCCGGGAAATCTTTTCGCGGCGCGCCGGAGCACCGGTGCCGGCCGACGCCGGCGACGCCGACGAAGGTGAGGTGGTGGTGTTCGAACTGCAGGGCAGCCTGTTCTTCGGCACTGCCAGCCAGCTGCAGAGCGCGCTGGAACCCGAGATCGGCAACCGCAGATTCCTCATTCTCAGCATGCGGCGGGTGCAGTCGCTGGACGTGACCGCCACGCACGTGCTCGAACAGATCAAGGACAGGCTGGAACAGCGCGACGCTTATCTGGTGTTCTGCGACATCCCGAAAGGTCTGCCGAGCGGCCTCAAGATGAAGCGCTTCCTCAAGGAAACCGGCGTGGTCAGACCGAGCGAGAAAGCGGTTGCCTTCCGCCAGCTGGACGAGGCATTGGACTGGGTCGAGGCGCAGCAGATGAGTGGCGCAGCGTCCGCTCAGGCCGCCGCCGCGCTCACGCTGCGCGACATGCCGGCGCTGGCTGGCTGTTCGCCCGCCGCTCTGGCGGCGCTGCAGGCCGCGGTCGAGCCGCGCGCGGTGAAGTCCGGCAAACGGGTGTTCAAGTCCGGCGCCGACGGCGAGGCCCTGTTCTTCGTCAGCCGCGGGCTGGTCAGGGTGTCGGTGCCCATCCAGAAGAAAACCCAGAGCTACCATCTGGCCACCTGCGGGCCGGGCGAACTGGTTGGCGACATGGGTTTCGTCGAAGGCGGTCTGTACGGCATGGATGCGCTCGCGCTGACCGATGTCGAGGTGTTCGCACTGCCGCGCGCCCGTTTCGATGCGCTGGCCGCCGAACACAGCGAACTGGTGGTCGCACTGCTCGGCCAGCTGACGCGTTCGCTGGCAGCACGCCTGCACACCGCGGTGGGCGAGGTGCAGGCGCTGCGCGGGTAGCGCATGTCACTGCAGGCTGGTCGGGGCACCGGCCGCGCGGAGCCCTTCGGTGGGGCACGGCCGGTGAAGGAATTACGACTTCAGCAGTCCGCCCAGCATGCCCATCGCGGTCTGCAGCGCGTCGCCCTCCGGCGCCTTGCCGTCCGGCGACAGCGCGTCGACCAGCTGCGGCAGCAGGCCGACGAGGCCGGAGGACACTTCCTGCGACGACAGGCCCATCTGCTGCGCGACATTGCCGATCTGTCCGGCGCCGAATACGGCCTGGATCTGGTCGCCGGAGATGGGCAGGTTCTGGCCGGAACCCAGCCAGGAGGCGATGACTTCGCCCAGACCACCCTGCTGGAATCGGGCGATCAGCCCCTGCAGGCCGCCGATCTGCGGGCTGTTGATCAGGTTCATCGCGGCCTGCAGCAGCGCGGCGTTGCCGCCGGCACCGGATTGCCCGCCGAGTGCGCCGGCCACCTGCCCGGCGAGTGCGTCGAAAAGTCCCATATCGGTCTCCCGGAATGAAATGAGCGGCCAGCTTACGCCGGCTGCATGACGAAGGGGCAACGGCGCACGCCACGATCCGTACGGACGGATTGGCGCTCAGGCTGTGCGCGGCCGCGCGTGCAGGCGGGTGTTCAGCGCATCGACGGTTTCCGCCCAGTCGGCGTCCTGGGTTACCGCGTCGCGCAGGAATGCGGCCTGGGCGGGGTTCCAGAAGCGGGCCTCGTGCAGCGGCAGGCCGTTGTCGAGGTGGCCGCAGGTGGCGATGAAGCGTTCGATCGACGGCGGATCGTTCGGCAGGCCGAGCTGGGCGAACAGCGTTTCCATCGAATGCGGCGTAGTGTCCATGGCGATCTCCTGACGGCAGGTTGTCATCCGGTCCGAATATCCGGCCGGTGCGAACTTCATTGCGGGCCGGGCGCGCGTACGCCCAGCATGGCGCCGGGCTGCACCCACAGGTCGAACTGTTCGCCGCTCACCTCGCCCGACGCGAGCGCCGCTTCGCGCAGCGTGAGGCCCGCGCCGTGTGCATGGGCAGCGATCTTCGCCGCGCGGTCATAGCCGATGTGCGGCACCAGCGCGGTCACCAGCATCAGTGACTGCTGCAGCAGCGCGGCGATGCGTTCGCGCCGCGGCTCGATGCCGGCGACGCAGTGCGCGTCGAAGCTGCGCATGCCGTCGGCGAGCAGACGGATGCTCTGCAGCACCGCGCCGGCGATCAGCGGCTTGTAGACGTTCAGCTCGAAATTGCCCGCGGCGGCACCCACCGTGAGCGCGACATCATTGCCCATGACCTGGGCGCACAGCATGGTGAGCGCCTCGCACTGGGTGGGGTTCACCTTGCCCGGCATGATGGAACTGCCCGGTTCGTTTTCCGGCAGCGCCAGTTCGCCGAGGCCGCAGCGCGGGCCGGAGGCGAGCCAGCGGATGTCGTTGGCAATCTTGGTCAGCGCCACCGCCAGCGTTTTCAGCGCGCCGTGCAGCGCCACCAGCGGCTCATGGCCGGCCAGCGCCGCGAAAAGGTTATCGGCCGGCACGAAAGGCAGGCCGAGGCTGTCGGCCAGCTTCTGTGCCACCCGGTTGCCGAATTCGGGATGGGTGTTCAGGCCGGTGCCGACCGCGGTGCCACCGATGGCCAGTGCGTACACCGCCGGCAGCGCGGCGGCAATGCCTGTGCGCGCCAGTGCGAGCTGGGCAGCGTAGCCGGAAAACTCCTGCCCCAGCGTCAGCGGCGTCGCGTCCTGCAGATGGGTGCGACCGATCTTGACGATGCCGGCGAAGGTCGCCGCCTTGTCGGCCAGCCGGGCGTGCAGCGCGTCGAGCGCGGGCAGCAGGTGCCGGTGCACCGCGACCGCTGCCGCCACATGCATCGCAGTCGGGAACACGTCGTTCGACGACTGGCCCATGTTCACGTCATCGTTCGGGTGCAGCAGGCGCGCTTCGCCGAGGCCGCCGCCCATCAGCTGCGAGCCGCGGTTGGCCAGCACCTCGTTCATGTTCATGTGGGTCTGGGTGCCGGATCCGGTCTGCCACAGCGACAGCGGAAAGGCGTCGTCATGCCGGCCGGCCAGTACCTCGTCGGCGGCGGCGACGATGGCGCTCATGCGTTCGACCGGCAGCAGCCCGAAGCGGCCGTTGACCAGCGCAGCCGCGCGCTTGACCGATGCCAGCGCGTGTATCAGCTCGCAGGGCATGCGCTCGGTCGATATCGCGAAATGCTGCAGCGAACGCTGGGTCTGGGCACCCCACAGCGCGTCAGCCGCTACCTCGATCGGGCCGAAGGAATCGCGTTCGGTGCGGGTGCCGGTCGAGTCTGACGGCGCAGGCGGAGATGCATGCATGGCGATGGCGTCCTGCCGGAATCATGATTTCAGGATAGGACACGCAGCCGCGCAGGTCGGCCCCGGGTGTGACCGGAAGCTGCCTGCGCTACACTTCGGGCCGGTTTCAGCCGCACTCCGCACTGCCTTTCTCCCGTGTCCGACATTCCCGCCACCTTTGCCCCCGACGGCCCGCTGGCACGCGCCATCGCCGGTTTTTCTCCGCGTTCCCAGCAGACCGAAATGGCCGAGCGGGTGGCGCAGGCCATCGCCGACCGCAGCGTGCTGGTGGTTGAGGCCGGTACCGGCACCGGCAAGACCTACGCCTATCTGGTGCCGGCGCTGATGTCGGGTGCCAAGGTGATCGTGTCCACCGGCACTAAGACGCTGCAGGACCAGCTCTATGGCCGTGACCTGCCCACGGTGCGCGGCGCGCTCGGCGTGCCGGTGAGCATCGCGCTGCTGAAGGGGCGCGCCAACTATCTCTGCCACTACCACCTCGAGCGCGCGCTGCACGAGGGCCGGCTCGGATCGCGCGAAGAGGCGTCGCACCTGCAGGCGATTGCGCGCTGGGCCAAGGTGACCAGTACCGGCGACAAGGCGCAGTGCAGCGAGGTGCCGGAAGAATCCGGCGCCTGGGCGCTGGCCACCTCTACCCGCGACAACTGTCTGGGCCAGGACTGCCCGAACGCCAAGGAATGCTTCGTTACCGCGGCGCGGCGCGAGGCAATGGAAGCCGACGTGGTGGTGGTGAACCACCATCTGTTCTTTGCCGACCTGATGCTGCGTGACGAGGGTGTGGCCGAACTGCTGCCCGCCTGCAACGCGGTGGTGTTCGATGAAGCGCACCAGCTGGCCGAAACCGCCAGCCTGTTCTTCGGCGAGTCGGTATCGACCTCGCAGATGATGGAACTGGCGCGCGACACCCGCGCCGAGGCGGTGGTGAATGCCAAGGATTTCAAGGCGCTGCCGGAATCCGCCGAACGGCTGGTGAAGGCGGTGCGCGATCTGCGCCTGGTGTTCCGTGAAGAGAACGTGCGGCTTTCGGCGGCCCAGATCGACGAGCGCCCGGCTTTTGCGCCGGCGCTGGCCACCGTGATGGAGGCGCTGAACGAACTGGCCGGCCTGCTGGAAACCCAGGCCGCGCGCAGCGAAGGGCTGGAAAAGTGCTGGCAGCGCGCGCTCGATCTGATCGCGCGGGTCGAGCGCTGGCAGGCCGGAGACCGGCCGGGCGAGAAGACCGACCGCGTGCGCTGGGCGGAAATCTATACCCAGGCGCTGGCGCTGAATGCCACGCCGCTGTCGGTGGCCGACATTTTCCGGCGGCAGATGGAAGACAACCCGCGCGCCTGGATCTTCACTTCGGCCACGCTGTCGGTGGGCAACGATTTCGGTCACTACTGTGGCGAACTGGGCCTGCACGACGCCGAAACCGCGCAGTGGGGCAGCCCCTTCGCCTACGAGCAGCAGGCGCTGCTGTATGCCCCCGAGAACATGCCCGAACCGTCGGCGCCCACCTATGCCGAAGCGGTCGCCAAGGCGGCCTGGCCGCTGATCAAGGCCTGTCGCGGCGGCGTGTTCGTGCTGTGCACCTCGCTGCGGGCGATGAAGCGCATCCACGAACTGATCGAGGACAAGCTGTCGGCTTACGACCCGGAGCGCCCGCTGCTGATCCAGGGCCAGGCCACGCGCAGCGAACTGCTGGACCGCCACCGCGCCGCCGGCAACGCGGTGCTGGTGGCCAGCCAGAGTTTCTGGGAAGGCGTGGACGTGCGCGGCGACGCGCTGCAGCTGGTCATCATCGACAAGCTGCCGTTCGCGCCGCCGGACGACCCGGTGCTGTCAGCCCGCATCGAGCATCTGAAGAAGCAGGGGCGCAACGCGTTTTCCGAATACCAGCTGCCGCACGCGGTGATCAGCATGAAGCAGGGCGCCGGCCGGCTCATCCGCGACGAGCGCGACCACGGCGTGCTCATGGTGTGCGACCCGCGGCTGGTCGACAAACCCTATGGCAAGGTGATCTGGCGCAGCCTGCCACCAATGCGCCGCACCCGCAGCGCCGACGTGGCGGTGCAGTTTCTCGAAAGTCTGGCCGGCTGAGGCGCGCTGCCTCGCGCGGCTTGCTTCACGTCATGAACCCGGGCGCTGCGGCGTGCCACACTGCGCGCCGTGTGATCTGGAGGCCGGCGTGTTCGCGATCGAGATATGTCTGGTGCTGGCCGCACTCGGCCTGAGCATGCCGCTGCGCCCGTGGCGCATGCTGGCCGGGCCGCTTGCCGCGCCGTGGGCGGCATCGCTGGTGCTGCTGTCGCTGCTGTGGGTACTGCCTCAGGCGCTGCCGGCCGGCATTTCCATACAGCTTTCAGGTGCCTGCCTGCTGGTGCTCATGTTCGGCTGGCCGCTGGCGGTGATCGAACTGGTGCTGGTGGCGCTCGCGGTATGGGCGATGGGCCGGCTCGGCTTTGCTGCGGTGCTGTCTCAACTGGTGTGGGTCGGCCTGATGCCGGCCACGCTGGCGCTCGGTCTGGGCGAACTGCTGCGCCGGCGGCTGCCGCCCCATCCCTTCATCTACGTACTGGGCCGTGGCTTCATCGGCACAGCGCTGTGCATCTTCGCGGCGGGAGCGGCCTATGAAACCATCCATCACCTGCTCGATGGCGTGGATCTCGAACATGCGCTGGTGGCACGCTGGCTGATGGCCTGGGGCGACGCCTTCCTGACCGGCATGCTGGTGGCCATCTTCGTTGCCTTCGTGCCCGAGTGGCTGGCAACCTGGTCGGACCAGCGCTATCTCGGGCCGCCGCCGGACTAGTCGTCCGGGGTCAGGACTTACTGCTGGTAATTCAGGTCGAGATCCGAATCCAGTTCGATCACGCAGTCGAGCACGCGGGCGGTCAGCGTTTCGTCCTCGTCGGTCCACATCGCCTCGGGGTCGTCGTCCCGGGTCGACAGCGGGGCGATGTCGAAATCGACGAACTGGTCGCCGATCTTCAGCGCCGTCATGCCGGCAGCGTGGTCGACCAGGGTCCAGTCGTCCGGCACCTGCAGCTCGGCGGTCACGCGTACGGTCAGTGTTTTCATTGCGGGTCTCCTGTGGAAGTGCAGCACTGTACCGTGCATGCCCGCACTCACACAGCCTTGTCTGCGTCGCTGGTCGAGGTCAGCGTCTGCAGGGCCTGCAGCAGGGCCTTCAGCTTGAACGGGCGCAGCAGCACGTTGTCGACGTCCAGCTGGCGCAGCCGGGTCACCTCGGCGGCACTGCAGGTATTCATCGTCACCGCCATCGGCGTGCGCGCATTGCAGCGCGTGTGCCCGCCGCGTACTTCGGCGATGAGATCGAGCCCGGCTTCATCAATGCAGATCAGGATGCCGTCGAAGTGGGCCTGTTCGAGCAGTGGCAGCGCGGCATCGCTGCCGCTGGTTTCGTGGATGTCGGCAATGTTCAGGTCGCGGGCGGTCAGCACGATGGTGCGACGGACCATGAAGTCCGGCTCCACCATCAGCAGTACCGGGCGTCTCACCGGCACGGTGCTCTTTGTAGCGCTGTTCGGCATGTCACGCGCCTCCCTGAGCGGTGGCCGACCGGGCGACCAGTTCTTCGACCACCAGCGCGCGCAGGCTGCCAAGTATGCCCAGATCGATCGCGTCCAGTGTACGAGGACGGGTGTCGATCAGGCACAGCGTGCCCATGACCAGGCCGGAAGGCAGCGTCAGCGGCGCGCCGGCGTAGAAGCGGATGAGTGGCTGACCGGTCACCAGCGGATTGTCGGAAAAGCGTTCGTCGAGCAGCGCATCCTCGATCACCAGTGGCGTGGTCATGTTCAGAGCGTGGCCGCAGAATGACACCTCACGCGAAGTTTCACAGGCGTCCAGACCGACGCGTGACTTGAACCACTGGCGGTTTTCGTCCACCAGTGAAATGAGGGCGATCGGCACGTCAAACTCCTGCGCAGCGAACTGCACGATACGGTCGAAACGCTCTTCGGGCGGCGTGTCGAGCAGCAACAGTGCGCGCAGAGTGCTCAGACGTTCGGTTTCGTTTGCCGGGATCGCTGGTGGGGTCATCGGAACACTCGACTGGGCTGATTCAGAAGTCCGGCGGTGGATGGTCCGACCGTACCGGCCGCGAGATTGCACATCCGTCAGTAGCACCGTACCGTGTTGCCCGAACTTTCTGCAAGGCCCTTGTCATGACCCTCAATGTGATTGAACTGGAAAGCGGTCCGGCCGACCAGACGCCGCGTGCGTCCGTCATCGTGCTGCACGGCCTCGGTGCCGACGGCAACGACTTCGTGCCGGTGGTGCGCCGGCTCAGGCTGGACGAGATCGGTCCGGTGCGCTTCGTGCTGCCGGACGCACCCGAACGGCCAGTCACCCGCAACGGCGGTTACGTCATGCGCGCCTGGTTCGACCTGTATGCGCCGGGCGCGGGGCAGGAGGCGGAAGCCGATGTGCGCGCGTCACAGGCGCTGGTGGATGCACTGGTCGCGCGCGAGATCGAACGCGGCGTGCCGGCATCGCGCATCGTGCTGATGGGTTTTTCCCAGGGCTGCGCGATGGCACTGGTGACCGGTTTGCGTCACCCGCAGCGGCTGGCCGGCGTGATCGCGCTGTCCGGCTATCTGCCGCTGGCGGAACGGACGGCGGCAGAGCGCAGCGACGCCAGCCGCGATCTGCCGGTGTTCATGGCGCATGGCAGGCAGGACGATGTGGTGGTGATGCCGCGCGCCACCGCCGCACGCGAGGTGCTGGAAAGTCTTGCCGTGCCCTGCGAATGGCACGAATATGACATCGGGCACGAAGTGAGTCTGGAAGAGATCCGCGACATCAACCAGTGGCTGCTGCGCGTGCTGGCCTGACCTGACGGGGCCGGGCTGCGCGCCGGGAGGCGGATCATTCCATCCAGCCGATGCGCCCCTGACCGGTGTCGTTGAGCCGGGCGATGAAAGCGGGCGCGTCGGGTTCCGGCAGGCTGATCGCCATCGTCACCACCGAGTCGTGGGTGACGTCGACCAGCGTGGCGCGGGCAGCGTCGATTTCCCGCCTGACCGCACCTTCCAGCGCGTAGGGCAGGGTGCAGCGCAGCGTGCGCAGCCGGGTCAGCGGCACCTTGACCGCACCGGCCAGTGCCGAGGCCACCGCGTCGGTATACGCCCGCACCAGGCCGCCGGCGCCGAGATTCACGCCGCCGTAGTAGCGCACCACGGTGGCCAGCACGCCTTCCAGGTCCTGGTGGCGCAGCACTTCCAGCATCGGTCGGCCAGCGGTGCCGCTCGGTTCGCCGTCATCGACCGCGGCCGACTGGCCGCCGGCCAGCAGCGCCCAGCACACATGAGTAGCCCCCGGATGCTGACGCCACAGCTCGATCACGCGCGCCTGTGCGGCCGCGCGGTCGCGCATGGTCTCGACACAGCCGATGAAACGGCTCTTCTTGATCGTGAGGTCGCTGTGGACCGGGGCGGCGAGGGTGTTCGGCATGGGGCCGCAAGCTTACCGCAGGCGGCGAAGGGGGCGGTTGTGCGCGCTGCGGGGGCCGTGGACAAAAAAAGAGCGGGCCGGAGCCCGCTCTTTTTCGTCCAGCCGCGGGTGATCAGCGGTTGGCGACGTACATGGTGATTTCGAAGCCGAAACGCAGGTCGGTGGCCTTCGGGGTTTGCCAGCTCATGTCAGTCTCCTTGGAGGTGTCCGGTCGGTCACTGCGGATGCAGTGCATGGATCGAATACTGCGCCGCCGACCGCGGACCGACCTCCAACCGGTCTCGAAAGACGGCTCAAGAATTTCATGAACGGCCGCACCGGCTGACCGGCATCAACGCAGACCCGTCGCCGGTTGCGGGTGAAAGCTGGGGTAAGCTCCGGCACGCCCGTCTTCCGGACCGACCACATGCCTGATTACGCACGCCGCTTCCTTTTCCTCGCCGCACTGGCCGGTGCGCTGGCCGTGGTACTGGGTGCCTTCGGTGCCCACGCGCTGAAGGCGCGGCTGGACGAACCCATGCTGGCGGTGTGGCAGACCGCGGTGCAGTACCACTTCTGGCATGCGCTGGCGCTGGGGCTGATCGGCCTGCTGGCCCTGCACCTGCGCGATGCCTCCTGGCTGATGCGGGCAGGCTGGCTGATGCTGGCCGGCCTGCTGCTGTTCAGCGGCAGCCTGTACGCGATGGCGCTGACCGGTACGCGTGCGCTGGGCATGGTGACGCCGTTCGGCGGACTGGCTTTCATCGCCGGCTGGCTGGCGCTGGCCTGGGCGATCAGGCGCGGCTGAGCCGCCTCCGCGGCCCGCTCAGGGCCTGACCTTCACCACCAGGCGTTGATCGACAGGCTGCCGAAACGTCGCCAGTAGCCGCTGCCGCCGCTGGCCGATCCGGCTTCGCTGTCCGACATGCCGGCCGCCGCGCGCAATTCCCAGCCCGGACCAAGGTCGTAGCTGATCCAGCCTTCGACCAGGTAGTTGCGGCCCGAAGCACTGCTGCCGAAGCCATCCCGCTCGCTGTAGCGACCGGTGGCGCCTTTCAGATACCAGGCCCATGGCCTGTGTTCGCGATACAGCGCAAGAAAGACCCGGGCCTCGCGGTAGCGCTCCGGGTTGTAGTAGCCGCGATTGGGGCGTCCGGCGTCCCACGGCCGGCTGTCATCGAAGGTCTGCCCCTCAAGACCCACCAGCAGACGCGGCACCAGATTGAATGCGTAGTCGGTACGCCAGGTGAGCCGGTTGCGCTGGTTGCCATCGTCGAAGTCGAGCCGCGCCAGCCCGCCGGAGAAGCTCCAGCGCGGTGTAGGGCGGTACTCCACGCCCAGCGAAGCGTCGCGATAGTCGACCCGGTTGTTCAATGCGCTGATGGTGTCGATTACGCCATTGCCGATCTCCGCGTCGATGCGCCACAGATCTGCCGGCACATAGCGGGCGCGGGCGCGCCACAGCAGGCTGGTCCAGCCATCGTAGTCACGGGCACCCAAGGTCAGCGAGGGCCACAAGGTGCCGCGTGGGCTGTCGACATCACCGATTCGCCTGCCGTAGCGGGCACTCAGTTCCTGACCGTTGATGGATGTGCGTGCGCCGCCATTGACCGGACGACCGCTCAGGCGCGGCAGGCGCAGGCCGATTTCCGCGCTTTCGGCCGGTGACAGGCGCCAGCCGGTGAGCGCCCACGGCGTCAGGATGTTCAGCCGGTCGGCGTCTTCCGAATAGTCCAGGCCGGCCGACGCGTAACGCCGCGTGGTGTCGCGGCCGATGCGTCCGTCGCGCAGCCATTGTGCGTCCGCGTCCTGCAGCGGATCCAGCAGCGGCATGGCCTGGTCGGCGTAACCGGCCCAGTACAGCGCACGCGCCTGTGCGACGCGGCGGCCCTCGTCATCCTTGCCGGAGGGCTCAATGCGTCGGAACTCGCTTACCGCGGCGCGGTGGCGGCCGCTGAAGTTCAGCACCTGGGCCAGACCCTGGCGCGCTTCGGTGTCGTCCGGGCGATCGGCGAGCAGACGGCGATAGGCCGCCTCGGCTTCGTCATGGCGGTCAGACCACAGCAGTGCGCGCGCCCGCCCGCCGAGCGCCTGACGGTCGTCCGGGCGCGCCTGCAGCAGCCTGTCCCAGGCTTCGGCGGCGCACGGGTGTCGGTCCAGCGCGGCGCAGGACTGCGCCAGTCCGCGCCAGGTTTCCGGCAGGTCGATACCGGCAGCATGGGCTTCGGCGAACAGGCCGCGGGCTGTGTGCGCATCGCTGTTCCACAGCGTCTGCCAGGCGAGCGCGGACAGCCATTCCCGGCGGCGCGCCGGCGCCAGTTCGATCGCCCTGGCCCAGGCGGCGGCCGATTCGCCGTTGCGGTCCAGTCGGCCGAGCAGGCGGGCGCGTTCGGCCCAGGCGTCAGCGTCTCGGGTGCGTACCGCGTCGAGCTGGTCCAGCGTATCGAGCGCGGCAGCGCTGTCGCCCTGCGCGGTCTGCGCAGCCAGCCGGGCACGCAGGGCCTCGATCAGGCCGCGCCGGCTGTCCGCGGTCTGTTCCGGCGTGGCCCACTCGTTCATCCGTTCGCGGAACAGCTCGATCGCACGGTCGTGACGGCCGGCCCACAGCGACTGCCAGGCGAGCGAGGACAGGATGTCGTTGCGCCGCTGTGGCGCCACCCTGAGTACCTGTTCGTAAAGGTCGGCGGCCTGCGCGTTGTGGTCGGCGAAGCCTTCGACCCGCGCGGTTTCGATCAGCAGATCGCTGTCCTGCGGAAACTGTGCGACCAGTGGTCGCAGCAGTTCGAGCGCCGGTGCGTACTGCTGCTGCGCCACCTGCGCACGCGCCTGCTCACGCTGCGGATGGACCGCCTGTGCCGGGAGCGCGAGCAGGCAGGCGCAGACGGTGGCGATCGGGAGGCGTATTTTCATGCCGCGCAATGTATCAGGCCTCAGGCCCTGTCCGGGGCGTGTTCCAGCGCACCGGCAGACGCGACGGCTTCATGAACAGATGGCGCAGCGACAGGCAGGTGGTGATGGCGAGGAAGGCCCAGTAGATCAGCGGATAGAACACCGCGTACGGAAAATAGCGCCAGATGCCACGGTCGTAGCGGTGATCGATCAGCGTACCGAGTGCGAGCTGGGCGAGGCACAGCGTGGCGATCACCATGCCCCACAGATTGGGGAAGGGCGAGGCACCTATCGGTGGAATGCCGACCGACCACGACACCAGCCACAGCGCGGTCATGCCGATGAACACCACCGCCCACAGGATGGACAGCACCGATTCGATGAACATCGGCCACATGCGGCGGTAGCGCCAGCGGGTGAGCACGTCGGCATGACGGCGCAGCACTTCCATCAGGCCGCGTGCCCAGCGCAGCCGCTGGCGGAACAGCGCCCTGAAGTGGGTGGGCACGGTCATCCATACGATGGCGCGCGGTTCGTAACGGATGTCGAAGAAGCGTCGCTGCAGCTTCCAGGTCAGTTCGATGTCTTCGGTTGGCATGTCGGGCGAAAAGCCGTCGACCGCGAACAGTGCGCTCCGGCGGAAGGCGGCCACCACGCCGGACACGGTGACGATGCGGCCCCAGATGCGCTGCGAGCGGCGCAGCAGGCTCACGATGGAGGTGAATTCGATGGCCTGCAGCCGCGCCAGGAAGGTGTCGACATTGCGTACCCTTGGATTGCCGGTGACCGCCGCCACGCGCGCGGAGCGAAAATGCGGAACCATGTGCCACAGGATGTCCGGTTCCGGCTCGGCGTCGGCATCCATGATGAGCACGATCTCTCCGCGCACCATGGGCAGCGCGTCGTTCAGCGCCATCGCCTTGCCTTCGTTCACCCGCTTGTCGACCAGACGCACGCGGCCGGACTGCACGAAGGGCAGCACGCGCTGCACCGTGAAGTCGCTCGATCCGTCGTTGACGACGACGATCTCATAGTCCGGATAGTCGACATTGCAGCAGGCCGCCAGCGAACGGCCTATCACGGCCTCTTCGTTGTGAGCCGGTACGAGTATGGTCACCGCTGGAGCCCAGTCGCGCGGCTGGGGCGTGTCGTCGCCGCGTTCCCAGCGGAACACGAAGAACAGCGAGGTGGTGACCCACACCAGGCTGGACACGATGGGATAGGCGGCGAAGAAGAACAGCGCCGCCATGTAGCCACCGGTCTGCTGGATGGCGGCCACCATTTCGGGTACCGGCAGCACGCTCAGCCTTTGGCGAAGATGCGCTCGAGCGCCGGTGGCTGTCCGGTCCGGCGGTTCAGCGTGCGGTACACCTTGCGCCCATCGACCACGCCGATCACCGTGATGCGGGCCTGCATCAGCAGAGGCCAGTCGGCGAGCACTTCGCGGCCGTTCCAGTCCTGTTCGTAGCGGGCGCTGGCTTCGACCGCATGGGTGCGCGCTCCCTTGGCACGAAAGATCGCGAGGTTGTGCAACACCCAGTACAGCGTGATGGCCGGGCACAGTACCAGCGTGGTCAGTACCAGCCAGGCGAGCATGCTGTAGTCCGGCAGGTCGAAAGCGACACGCGACCACAGCCAGGCGAAGAGCATCCAGCCGGCCAGAATGCCGACCCGATGCAGCAGACGACGTCCGGTGCCGGGAAGCGGATCCCGCCGCATCAACGGCGGCGGCGCGCCGCTGCGCCGATCAGCGCGAGGCCACCGGCCAGCATGGCCCAGGTGGCGGGTTCAGGCACGGCCAGCGGCGACGTGACCAGTGCTTCGGTCGGTACCAGCGCCCAGTCGGTGGAGCCGCCACGGCTCCAGCGCAGATCGACGACGCCCGCTTCCAGCCGGTTGTACACGCCCAGTTCGAAGCGGTACAGGCCAGCCGCGAGCAGCAGGTCATCGGCGAAGCCTTCGCGATCACGCGGGTTCACGCCATCCTGCTCGATGCCCGCGACGCTGCCGTCTGAGCCGTAGAGCTTGAAGAAGAAGCCGTCGTCGTACAGCACCGAAAAGTTATAGGCGTCGGCTTCGGTAATGCGGATGTAGCCGGTGAACTGCGCCAGCCAGTTGGTCTGCAGTTCGGCTTGCGGCATGGCCACCGTGTTGCCCCACTGGCCGGCGTACAGGTCGTTGTACAGCGTGTTGCCGAAATTGATCTGGCTGGCCAGACCCGACCAGGTGGAGAGCACCGGCGACTGTCCGGCCGGCAGGCCGATCAGCGCATTCCAGTCGGCGAGGCCCCACACGCCGGTGCCCCAGGCATAGCTGCCGATCGGGCTGCCGCCGCCGTAGCTCTGGGTGGCTTCGTCCCACAGCACGGTGCTGCCCTGCCAGCGGTCGTCCACCTTCACGAACAGTGCCTGGGCACCGGTGCCGGCGGCATAGCTGCCGGCCAGCGTGGGGTTGAGACCGATGGCCGCGAACAGCGGGAAACTGAGCGTGGACAGGACTGAAACGACGGTGACGTGGCGGATGTTCATGATCGGATCGGGACAGGAATGCGGGGACGTCTCCGTACGACGAGGTCGGTGGACGTTTGTTCAATATAACTTAGGTCACTAACTTAGGACACGACGCGCCGGCATGGCGTGTCATAGCTCACGACCCGCCGGCGCGTTGTGTTAAGCCCTGTCACAGGGCGGTGGCCCGGGCGTTCCTGCCCGCGCTCAGCGCGCCCGCTTCAGCACGCCGATCGGCGGCGCCCAGCCTTCGCCCGGCGCCTTCTTGCTGGTGACCAGCGTGAGCTGGGCCGGCGCGAACACGTTGGCGTTGTGGGTGACCGGGGTGGTGATCAGATACTGCGCCCGGGTTGCACCGAGGAAGCGGCCGACGCGATCGATGTTGGCCACGTCCAGGTGGGCGAACGGTTCGTCGATGAACACGAAGCCGCCCGGGCGGCTTTCGTCCATCAGCAGCGCGATCAGCAGGATGAGCGATTTCATCACCTGCTGGCCGCCCGAAGCTTCGCCGTCGTTCAGGCCGACCGCGCCCTTGCGGTCGAAGTCGAAACTTACGTCCAGCCCGGCCTGCGCCAGCGACAGGTCGTCGTTGTCCAGATGCGGCGTCGGGCAGTCCACGCCGACGCCGGCCAGTTCGCCCAGCGCACGCAGGTTCTTCGCGTACTGGCGCACCGTGGCGCGCAGCTTGGCGATGTAGGCCGAGCGCGCGTCGTCGGTCAGGCGCTGCGCGGTGGCGCAGTAGCCCTGGCGGGCGGCGTAGTCCTGTTCGCGCTTGGTCAGGTCGTCACGCAGCCGCTCGCGCAGCGTGAGCGCCGACGGATCGGTGATCCAGTCGCCGCGCGCCAGCAGCGTGCGCAGGCGTTCCAGTTCGCGCCGTGCGGCCCGGGCGTCGCCATAGCGTTCGGTGAGCTGGGCCAGTTCCTGCGGGTCCAGCCAGTGTGCGGGCATGCCGCGCCGGCGGCTGCGCAGACGCAGCAGCCGGCGCGCCTGGTCGGCGCGGCGCGGCGCCGATTCCTGGCTCAGTTCGCGCAGCCGGCGGCCGCTGTCGTCGATTTCCCGGCGCCGGCGGTCCGATTCGACCTCGATGCCGCGCAGGTTCTCGTTCAGCCGTTCGACCTCACGGCGCGCGCTGTCGCGGGCCGCCTCGGCCGCGTTGCCACGTTCGCGCGCAGCCGGCAGCGCCGCCGCAGCTTCGGCGAATTCGGCGCTGCGTGCGGCCAGCAGGCTGGCCGACTGCAGGCCGAGCAGGCGCGCGCGCAGACCGGCCACCTTCTCGCGTGCGGCGTCCAGTTTCGGGCTCAGCGCACGGCGCGCCGTGTCGAGCGCCGAAATGTCGCTGCCCAGCTGGGCGATGCGCGCCTGGCGGGCCAGTTCGCCGAAGTGGAATTCGCTCGGCCGGCCGAGATGGCGGGCGCCGCGTCTTTCCTTGTGATACGCGTCGCGGGTGATCCACTCGGCATCGCGCGGCAGGCTGCGCGCCGCTTCGGCGTCGTCGACGCGCTGCATGCGGTTTAGCAGGTCGCACAGCCAGCGCGGCACCGGGGCGGCGAAGCGCACCACCTCGGCCAGCGAGCCGGCGCGGGCGGCCGGCGCATTCTCGCGCTCGGCCACGATGAAGTGACGGAAGCGCGCGCGTTCGCCCAGCGCCCAGGCGGCGTGGCGGTCGTCCTCGCGTTCCAGCAGGATGAGGTGGCGATACGGGCGCAGCACCGCTTCCAGTGCCGCCTGCCAGGCGGCGTCGGTCACTTCGACCACGTCGGACAGCGCGCTGTGCGCGATGCCGGCTTCGTCGAGCTGGGCGCGGAATTCACTCACTTCGCGGTCGCTGGGCGCGCCCCGGCGCTCACGCGCGGCGCGCAGCGCTTCGGTTCTTTCCTCGAAACGCTGCACCAGCGCGCGCTCTTCGGCGGTCAGTTTCGCCACCGCCGATTCGGCGTCGGCGTGCTCGGCTTCCAGCGCCAGCGCATCGGCGCCGTGTTCGCTGGCGACCCGGTCGCGCAGCTTGCGCTCTTCGTCGAGCAGGCGCTCGATGTCGCGCAGCGCGTCGTGCGCAGTCAGCTGTTCGGCTTCGGTGGCCTTCTCGGTGGTGCGTGCGGCGTCGAGCGCGCCGCGGGCGGCGTCGCGTTCCGACTTCACCGTGTCGAGCCGGGCGGTGGCGGCGTCGTGGTCGAAGCGCAGCCGCCGCACATCTTCACGCAGCCGCGCCAGGCCGCTGCGTTCGCCCTCGGTTTCACGGGTCAGTTCGGCCACCTCCAGCCGCGGCACGATTTCCGATTCCAGCGCGTGCGCCTCGTCGCTGTGCTGCTTCCATTCGAGGTAGTTGTCGGCCTCCATGCGCTTGGCTTCGGCCTGGGTGCGCAGCCGGTCGAGGTCCAGACCGATGCTTTCCAGTTCGCGCTCGGCGCTCTTCTGTTCTTCGCGCGCGGCCTGGTAGTTGTCCAGCACCTCCTTGTCGCCGAACACGTCGAACACCAGATCGAGCAGCGCGCGCGGCGAGTATTCGCACAGCTTGTCGGTGTCGCCCTGTTCCAGCGACAGCACCTTGGCGATGGCCGGCGTCAGGCCGCCCCAGGCGAGCCGGTTCTGGTAGTCGCGCAGGCCGGCCCAGTCGCCGGCCTCTTCCAGCTGTTCGATTGCTACGTTGCCATCGACGATGGCGTAGTCGCGCGTCCAGTCGCCGCCAGCGCGCCGGATGCGGCAGGCCAGCGTCACTTCGTCGTGGATGCAGGGGAAGAAAGGGCGCTTGCCGGTGCCGCCCGGTACGTTGGCCACCACCGCGCGTATCCAGGCGAAGTCGCGGTCGGCGCGTCGCACGTAGCGGCGGTAGTCGCGCTTGCCGGAACAGCGCAGCGCGAACAGCGTGCGCAGTGCGTCGAGCAGCGTGGTCTTGCCGGAGCCGTTGGGGCCGACGATGGTGATGATCTGGGCGTCGAGCGGCAGCGTGAAGCGGCGCCAGAAGTCCCAGTGCACCAGTTCGAGTTGCTTGATGTGGAACATGGTCGTGGAGCGTCAGCGCAGGTGAGTGGGGCAGGGGAGCAGGGGCCGCGTCGTCATTCTTCGCCGTCCTCGTCGGCATGCGCCGCCTGCGCCTGTTCGAAGGCGTTGGCGGCGGGCAGGCGGTGGCCGGCTTCGGCCAGCACGTCGGCCAGCGTGCCGTGGATGACCCGGTCGGCCAGGATGCGGTAGTCGAGCAGCACGTCGAGCAGCGGGCCTTCCAGCACCTGACCGCCGCGCCGTTCGATGAAGCCGAGCCGCGCCAGCTTGCCGAGCGCGAAATTGAGCTTGGTCTTGCCGCCGAGACGGGCACCGAAGTCGGCCGCCAGCGACGCTTCCGACAGCGCGCCGGACACCGCCTCGCCGTGCTCGACCGGCGTTTCGGCGCCGAACATGTCGTTCTGGCCGTCGTCGTGCAGGCTGCGGCGGTTTACCTGGCGCTCGCGCTTGGGCAGCACGATGAGTGCCCAGATCACCATCAGCCAGGCCAGTTCGTCGCGGGTGAGGCCGACATTCGAGGCGGCGTATTCGCGGCCCTGACCGAACACCGGTTCGCGCATGTCTTCGGCCAGGCCGACCGCGATGTGGGCGGCATAGGGGTTGTCGAGCAGCTGCAGGCCGGCGGAGGCCAGCCGGTTGTCCAGCGCGTGGCGGAAGCTGTCATCGACCAGTGCGCGGCGGGCCAGCGCGTCGGCGCGCGGGATGGAGCGGTGTGCCAGCAGGCGGGCGGTGAGGGTGCGCAGTTCGGTTTCCATCGTCACTCCCGTCAATTCAGATTGGATTCGCCGGCCGTGGCACGACTTCGCCCACCGTGATGGCGGCGACGTTGTCGTCCTCGACCGGCTGCAGCTGTTCGCTGAAGCGCACGTCCACCGGCATGCGCAGGAAGTCGGCGATCGGGCCTTCGCCGGCTTCGCGCATGCCGTCGGCGTCGGCATCGCGCAGCAGGGCGAGCAGCGACATGCGGTAGGAGGCCTGGGCGAAACTGCCGCCGGGCACGATGTCGGCGAGCGCCGACGGGGCGGTCAGGCGGGCCATGCGCTGGCCGAACAGTTCGAGCAGGCGCAGGTCTTCCATCTGCGGCGCCGGCGCGATGGGCGCGTCGTCCGGTGCCGGCAGCACCGCGACAGCCGCCTCCGGCACCGGTTCGTTGGCGGCCGCCGGTTCGGCGCGGTCCAGCAGTTCGTGGCCGCCGGCCAGCAGCGTGAGGTCGGGGCAGGGCGTCAGCGTATCGGCGCACAGTCCGGCCAGCGCGGCGGCGTCCAGCCCGCGCAGCCAGCCGGCCACGTCGGATGACGAAATGCCCGAGCCGCCCAGCGTCACCCGCTGCGATTCGATCTTGTTCAGCGCGCGCTGGAAGGAGGCGTCCACCCGCGCCAGCCGCGACTGCGCCAGGCCGATGCGCTGGGCCAGGCTGGCGCGCTCGAACGGGATGTCCTCGTCGGCCAGCAGGTCGCGCAGCAGCGCGGTGCCGCGGTCCAGCCAGCGCGCGTTGGCGGCCAGCCGCCGGCGGGCGGACAGGATGCGGAATTCGGAGCCAGACGCGATGGCGTCCTCGAAGTGCAGCGTGAGGTCGTTCAGCTTGCCGAGCAGCTGCTGCAGCGCGTCGCCGGTGTCGCGGTCCACCGCCTGCAGGCCGGCCAGCTGGGCGGTCAGGAAGCCCAGTTCGGCGTCTTCCTCGCCCGACAGTTCGAGCAGCATCGTGAGCGCGGCACCGGCGTTGCGGCCGATGTCGGACAGCAGGTACTGGCCGTCCTCGAAGCGCAGCAGCGTGTGGTCGCGCAGCCGGCGCAGCACGGTTTCCAGCTTGACCGGATCGATGAAGGCGAAGCGTGCGCGCAGGCTGTCCGGCGACCAGCGCGGCATGTCGGCATTGCGGCCGATTTCGCCCAGCACCATCACGCGCATCAGCACTTCGGCCTCCGAGCCGTGGAACAGCGTGCTGAAGGCGCCCAGCAGCGGCCGGGCGCGCAGCAGGCGGTCCAGCTCGGGCACTTCATCAGCGTCGGTGCCGGCGGCCAGAAAATCGGCGAGGCCGGCGTGGGCGTTGTCGGTACTCATCTGTACAGCTCCAGCGCAGCGATGCGTGCGTCGATGTCGGCCAGCACCGCGCGGTAGCCCGGGGCGCCGACGCCGCCGAAGCGGCGGACGAACTCGGCTTCCGGCATGAATTCGGCCAGCCCGTCCAGCGGCGGCAGCAGCGCGTCCACCTTCAGACCGCCGGCCAGCAGTTTCGCCGGTTCGGCGTGGCCAGCCGCGATGCGTTCGCCCAGACGGGTGCCGGCGCGGTCGGCCAGCAGGTCGGTGAAGGAGAAGCCGCTGCCCGAACGGGCATCGCGCATTTCCTTGGACAGGCCGATCACCTGCGCCCATTGGCCGCCGGCCCAGGCGGCGATCAGTGCGGATCCCAGGTAGTGCTGCGCCATGTCCTCGCGCCCGCGCAGTGTGAGCACGGTGCGCGGCGCGGCTGGCCAGTCCGCCGCTTCCGGCAGCAGGGTGGCCGGGCTGCGGCCGGTCACGTGCAGCGTGAGCACCAGCAGCGCGCTGCGCTGTTCGGTCAGCAGGTCACCGCCGCGGGCGGCGCGCTGGCTGGCCCGGGCGAACAGCGCCTGCAGCGGCGGCAGCAGGCTGTTGCCGCGCTCGCCGGGTGTGGTCAGTGACTGGCGCAGCGCCGCGTGGTAGTCGGCCAGCCGTTCCGGTTCGCCCGGCGGCAGCAGGGCGCGCAGGCCCTCACGCGCGGCGCCGCGGCCGGCGCGGTCGTCGATGGACAGCCCGGCGCTGCTCAGCTGCGCGCCGCGCAGCGCCTGCGCGATCAGCGCCGGGTCGCCGTGGTAGCCGATGCGTTCGAGCACGCCCGGCAGCAGCATGCCGGCCAGACGCCGGGCCAGCGCCGGCGGCAGCGGCAGGTCGCCGATGCGCAGCCGGTCGAGCACCGGACCGTCCTCATCCATGCCCAGCTGCAGTTCGGTGTTCAGCCACAGGCCGGCGGGCAGGGCGGTGCTGCTGCGCAGGGTGCCGAGCGCGCTGTCGCCGCGGCCGGTCAGCGCCAGTTCGGCGCGGGTGGCAGGCAGCCGGCGCGCGGCCATCTGCAGCAGCACGCGCAGTTCTTCCGCCGACAGGGTGATGCGGCCCCGCTGGGTGCGTGCCTTGCGCGGGTCCAGCTCGCCGACCCGGCGCATCGCCGCATCGACCGACGCGGCGGACAGCGCCGGCGGCGCTTCCGCGATCGACGGCGCGCGATCCAGCCCTCGCCACAGCAGCAGGGCGAGTGCGACCGCACACCCGATGACGCCCAGTGCGACGCCGGACAGCACGGCGCGCAGCAGGAAACGCACCGTCAGACGCCCTGTTTCAGGCTGGCCTGGATGAAGCCGTCGAGATCGCCGTCAAGCACGGCCTGCGTATTGCCCACTTCGTGGTTGGTGCGCAGATCCTTGATCCGGCTCTGGTCGAGCACGTAGGAGCGGATCTGGTGACCCCAGCCGATGTCGCTCTTGGTGTCTTCCAGCGCCTGCTGGGCGGCCTGACGCTTGCGCAGTTCGGCTTCGTACAGCCGCGACTTCAGCATGGCCATCGCCTCGGCGCGGTTCTTGTGCTGCGAGCGGTCGTTCTGGCACTGCACGACGATGCCGGTCGGCACGTGCGTGATGCGGATCGCCGAGTCGGTCTTGTTGATGTGCTGACCGCCGGCGCCCGAGGCGCGGAAGGTGTCGACCCGCAGGTCGGCCGGGTTGATGTCGACCTCGATCGAGTCGTCGACTTCCGGATACACGAACACGCTGGAAAAGCTGGTGTGGCGGCGCGCACCGGAATCGAACGGGCTCTTGCGCACCAGCCGGTGGATGCCGGTTTCGGTGCGCAGCGTGCCGTAGGCGTACTCGGCGCTCACCTTGAGCGTGGCGCTCTTGATGCCAGCCACTTCGCCTTCCGACTCTTCCATCACCTCGACGCCGAAACCCTTGCGCTCGCAGTACTTCACGTACATGCGCAGCAGCATCGAGGCCCAATCCTGCGCTTCGGTGCCGCCGGCGCCGGCCTGGATTTCCAGGAAGCAGTTGCTCGGGTCCTGCGGGTTGTTGAACATGCGGCGGAATTCGAGGCCGGCGACGTCGGCTTCGATCTTTTCCTTGTCCGCCTCGATGGCGACCACGGTGTCCTCGTCCGCTTCTTCGCGGGCGAGATCGAACAGGTCACGGGTATCCGCCAGCCGGGCGTCGATCGACTCCAGCGTGCGCACCACCGCTTCCAGGCCGTGCTTTTCCTTGCCCAGTTCCTGCGCGCGCGCGGTGTCGTTCCAGACCGTCGGGTCTTCCAGCGCGCGTTCTACCTCTTCGAGCCGCGATGCCTTGGCATCGTAGTCAAAGATACCTCCGCAGTTCGCCGGCCCGCGACTGCAGGTCGGTCAGGTGATTGGCGATGGCGTTGAGGCGTTCTGCTTCCATGATGGGTACCGGCCGAATTGCGTAAAACCCGGCATTCTACCGCCGCAGGCGGCCGGGATGTTTTCCCTTGTTCCGACCGCCGGCCTGCCGCACCGTTCCGGGACGCCTTCCCGGTGGCCGCGCGGGCCGGTTTCCGGAGCTGATTCGCGGAAATCCTGAACCGGATGGCCCGGACCGCTCTCTATACTGCGCGACGCTGCCGGTCCGGCACTCGACAAGAAACGACGGAGGAATTCCCCAATGCAACTGAAGTCCGCATGCCGCGGCCTCATTTCGGCCGCCCTGTTTTCGATGATGGCCACTGCCGGTCTGGTGCAGGCGGCCGGTACCGCCTATGTGAGCAACCAGGAGGGCGGCATTTCCGTCATCGATCTGGCGAAGATGGAAGTGACCGGTGAATTCGAGGTCGGCGGCAAGGTGCCGCGTGGCCTGGGTGTGACCGAAGATGGCAAGACCCTGGTGGTGGCGGTGCGTGAATCCGGTGACATCGCGCTGATCGACATCGCCAGCGGCAAGGTGAACAAGCGCATCAAGATCGGCAAGAACCCGGAATTCGTCCGGGTGCGTGGCCACATGGCTTTCGTGTCCTTCGAACCGACGTCCAAGCTGGGCCCGCCGCCCAAGGGCGACAAGAAGGAGGAGAAGAAGGACGGTGGCAAGGAGGGCGGCCACGATGACGACGATGACGACAAGGAGCCGGCCAAGGTTGCGGTGGTCGATCTGCAGAAGGGCAAGGTACTGCGCAACATCGTCGGCGGTCCGGAAACCGAGGGCATCGAATTCACCGCCGACGGCAAGCGTCTGGTGGTGACCAACGAAGCCGACAATACGCTCACGCTGCATGACATCAGGACCGGCAAGCTGCTGAAGAAGGTCAATGTCGAGAAGTACGGTGCGCGTCCGCGCGGCATCAAGCTGTCGCCGGATGGCAAGACCTTTGTCGCCACGCTGGAATTCGGCAACAACTTCCTGGTGCTGGATGACAAGCTCACCCCGGTGAAGACCGTGGCCACCGGTCAGACGCCCTACGGCGTGGCCTTTGACCGCAAGGGTGAGCGCCTGTACGTCGCCACCGCGCGGGCCAAGGCGCTGGAGGTGTTCGACGCGAAAACCTTCGACAAGATTAAGGATGTGGCGCTGGACGCCGAGCGCTGCTGGCACTTCACCTTCACCCCGGACGAGGCGCAGATCCTGGTCGCTTGCGGTCGCTCGGATGCGGTGGTGGTGGTAGACACCCAGAAGCTGGAGGCGACCGGCCGCATTGCCGACAAGAAGCTGCCTTGGGGCATCGTCACCTGGCCGCGTGCGATGGGCAGCCTGGACGCGAACTGACGCGGTGCCCGTCCGGTCAGGCCGGACCTGTCTCAAGCCCGCCACACGGCGGGCTTTTTTTCGTCCGGCAATGCGCGTTGTCCCGATACTGAAACACGGCCGGCGCAGACTGGCCCGTCAAATCTTGATGTCATGAGGCGGGCGTGGACGAGCGCAGCATACGGCTGCCGGATGGGCGAAAACTGGCGTGGGCCGAGTACGGGGATCCGTTCGGCTACCCGGTCATCCTGTGCCACGGCGTGCCCGGATCGCGCCGCCAGGTGCCGCCTTTCGACGCGCTGACCAGCGAGCGCCACGCGCGGCTCATCGTGCCCGACCGCGCCGGCTACGGCCTGTCCGACTCAGCTCCCGGCTGGACCCTGACCGACTGGCAGTCCGATATGGCCGTGCTGGTCGAGCACCTGAAGCTCGGCGATTTCGCGGTTGGCGGTGTGTCAGGCGGCGCGCCCTTTGCCTGTGCACTGGTCGAGCGTTTCGGGGATCAGGTGTCACGGCTGGTACTGGTGAGCGGTGTGGCGCCCGGCTACGGCCTGCATGTGGGCATGCCGCTGCCGCACCGGATGGAAGCACGGCTGGTGTGGCTGGCGGTGCACATGCCGCGGCTCGCCCGTCTGGTGTTCGAGCCGCTGGCCCTGGTGGCCGCGCTGTGGCCGCGGACCTGGCTGGCCATCGTGCGTCATCTGGTCGGCGAATCCGACCGTGCCGAACTGGCGCGCCGCGACATCCACGACATGTTCTTCGACGACCTGCCGCGCGCCACCCGGCAGGGCGCGGCCGCCATCGTGCGCGATCTGGCGATTGCGGCGTCGGACTGGTCCCTGTCGCTGAACACCTACGGCGGTGCGGTGGAGATCGTGCAGGGCTGCGACGACCGCATCGTGCCGGCCGACTGTGCCAGCCGGCTGGCTTTCCTGTTTCCGCAGGCCAGCGTGCGGTTGCTGGCGGGCGAGGGACATTTCTTCGTGTTCAGCCGCTGGAGCGAAATACTGGCGGCGCTGATGGCCCGGCGCTGGCGGCACGAACAGGGCTGCACCGCAGGGCTGAGCGGCGGGTCCGAGCGACAGACGCCGGTTGTGCCGTAGTCCGAACAGACCACGAAAACGCGTTCAGGGCTTCAAGAGCCGGTCACCAACGCGCCGTATCGTGTGCTTCATCCCACTCTCATTCCGGAGATTCACGATGATCCGCACCTCGATGCTGTTGGCCGCCCTGCTGGCCGCCGGTTCCGCCCAGGCCGCACTGCAGACTGGCGATATCGCCTTCACCTCGTTCAACGCCGACGAAGACGGCCTGTCTTTCGTGGCGCTGGCGGATATCGCCGCCAACACCACCATCTATTTCACTGACAACGAGTGGACCGGTGCCGCCTTCAATAGCGGCGAGAGCTATAACCAGTGGAACTCCGGTGCTTCCGCTGTCTCCGCAGGTACCGTCGTGCGTCTTCTGGCCTACGACAAGACCACGCTGTCGGCGTCGGCCGGCACGCTGAGCCGCACTTCGGTGGCCGGCAATACCAACTGGGGTATTTCCAACTCGGGCGAAACCCTCTACGCCTATCTGGGCGGCAGCGCCACCACGCCTGCCACCTTCCTGGCCGCCATCACCAACGGTACCTTCGTCGCCGACGGTTCGCTCACCGGCACCGGCCTGACCGAGGGCACTTCGAACGCCATCCGTCTGACTGCCAAAGCGGGTGCCTCGTCGGAACCCGATTTCGCCCAGTACACCGGCACACGCACTTTCAGCAGCGTGGCCGCGGCGAAGGCGGCCCTGGGTGATCTGAACAACTGGACCATCGATACGGTGAACAACAGCGCCTCGGCTGCACTGGTGCCGAACACTACCGCTTTCCAGATCGCGGTCGTGCCTGAGCCGGAAAGCTACACGCTGATGCTCGCCGGCCTCGGCATGCTGGGCGCCATCGCCCGTCGCCGCCTGGGCTGATCGGCCGCCGGGTTTCACCCGGCTGCAACAATCGGCTGCAACAATCGCTTGCAAATCAGCGGCCCGCACGTCCTGCGTGCGGGCCGCTGCGTTCGAGTGCCCTGCCTGTTGCACCGCTTTCCACACGAACAAGGACGGCCTTGAGGCCGCCGCGCGAACCGCCCATGACCGACCCGCTCGCGAAGGATCAGATCGACGTGCAGCTGCTGCTGTTTACGATCGAAACATCCATCCGGGTGGTGAAGCGCTTCCAGTTCTTCCTGTGGACCCAGGGCTCGCTGCAGACCTTCCTGCCGCATGACACGCTGCTGTGCGCCTGCGGCGACTTCGAGCGTGGTGAATACACCGCTTCGGTGTTTTCTCGTTCGGTGCTGTCGCCGGAGTACGAGGCGCGCCTGACTGACCCGGCAGGCGGCCTGATCGCGCGACTGGTGGCCGACTGGCAGGCCGGCGGTCGCGAACCGCTGGTGCTGGGCGGTGCCCGTGGCCGGGCGCTGGCCCAGCTGCCGAGGGTGGCCGGCGTGGATCACGCGCTGGCGCACGGATGCCGCGAAGCACGCGGCGACCAGTCCACTTTCTTCGCGCTGCTGGGCATGCCGGATGCGCCGACCGACCTCGACGCGCGCCGCGTCGAACTGCTGATGCCGAATCTGCACCTGGCGCTTCTGCGCATTACCGAACACGAGCGGCGCGAAGGCAGCGAGCGCGTGGTGGGGCGCAGCGCGTCGCCGGTCACGCTGAGCGCGCGTGAGCTGCAGGTGCTGGACTGGGTGCGCGAAGGCAAGACCAATCATGAGATCGGGCAGATCCTGAATATCAGCCCGCTCACCGTGAAAAACCATATCCAGAAAATCCTGCGCAAGCTCGACGTGACCAACCGTGCCCAGGCGGTGGCCCGGCTCGCGGCGCTGCGCGCGCATGAAGTCGGCCGCGAGGCCTTCGGAGACGTCTGATGATCCGCCCGTTTTTCCGCTCATTGCTGCCGTTGGCCGGCGCCCTGTGTCTGGCGCCGGCAGGCGCACAGGAAGTACCGCAGGAATGGCAGGGCCGCTTTGCCGAACCGGTACGGACACGAGCCGCGGTACCGGTCACCGCGATGGAGTACGCCGACATCCGCCGCACCGGTGACGATGCTGGCCCGCGCAACTACCGCAGCGCCGATCACGCGCTGCTGTCGGCCGCACGCCGTGGTGACTGGGCAGGGGTGAACCGACTGCTCAAGGCCGGCGCAGCGCCGAACGTGCGCGATGCCTGGGGTGACAGCGTGCTGGCCCACGCTGCCGCCGCCGGCGAAACTGAAACCGTGCGCGCACTGCTGGCCGCCGGTGCCGACCCCGATCGCAAGGGCGCGTCCGGTTTCACGCCGCTGGGCGCTGCCGCGCTGGCCGGTCATCACAAGGTGGTGGCGCTGCTGCTGAAGGCGGGCGCTGACGTCGATGCGAAGAGCGCCAACGGCCATGTGCCGCTGATCGACGCGGTGCTGCTCGACCGCGACGAGGCGGTGGGGGAACTGCTGCGCGCTTCGCCTGACTGGCTGAATACCGAACGGGAGCAGGGGCGCCACGCGCTGTCGCTGGCTGCTTCGCTCGGCCATCTGCGGGTGCTGGACCGCCTGCTGGCCGCCGGCTTCGACCCCAATCTGCCCGACCGCGCGGGTTTCAATGCCTTGTACTGGGCGGTGTTCCGCAAGCAGCGTCTGGCAGTGGCTCATCTGCTGGCCTCCGGCGCCAATCCGGGCGCGATGTCGACCGACATCTACGACTGAGCGGGCGCATCCGCCCACGCCGGAGCGGATAGCCGCCACCCGGGCGGAACACAGTGGCCGTCTTCCGCGACACCGGCGCGCCGCTTCGGGCGCAGCCATGCCGCGCTGCGCAACGGGCGCCGGTGGCCGGCTCCGGAGGCCGGGTGTTACCATTGCTCGGTTTTTTCCCCACGTCCGCCGTACCGGTTCCCAAGGTCGAACACATGGTGTCTTCCAGTCAGGTGGCCGAACACGTCCGTTCGGTGCACGCCATCATCAGCCGCCCGCAGCGTCCGTCCGGTCATGAACTGGTGGCGCGCTCCTGGCTGCGCTGCTTTCACGAACTGGCACTCGATCCGGCTGCCGAGGACGCGCCGCCGCCGCTGGCCCCTCAGGCCTGGCGCGAGCGGGGCGACCGGCTGGGCGATGTGATGGACAGCGCGGTGCCGGAAATGCAGACCCTGCACCGCCAGCTCGACGACCCGAATTCCGCGCTGGTGCTGGCTGACGCCGAAGGCGTCATCGTGAGCATCGTGCGCCACCCGGGCTTCGCCCGCGAGGCCTCACTGCGCGGGCTGGTGGAAGGCGCGCGCTGGAGCGAAGATGTTCAGGGCACCAACGGCATCGGCACCGTGCTGGCCGAGCGCCACTCGCTGGTCATTTCGCGCGAAGAACATTTTTTCGCCCGCCACACCGACATGGTGTGCGCCGGCGCGCCGATCTACGACGGCGTGGGCGAAGTGGCCGCCATACTGGCTGCCTGTTCCCTCTCGCCGGGCGGCGCCCGCGCGCTGCGTGCGCTGGTCGAACGTTCGGCCCGGGTGATCGAGCACCGCGCCTTCCGTGCCCGTCACGCCACCGACTACATCATCCGCTTCCATGCCCACGCCGGCCGCGTGCTGACCGCGGTTGACGGTCTGCTCGCACTGACGCCGGAAGGCGAGGTGATCGAAGCCAATCACACCGCCTTCGAACTGCTGTCGCCGGACGGCGAGGCGCTGCTGGGCCGCGAAGTGACCGAGTTCTTCGGTCAGTCGCTGCCGGAACTGCTGTCGCGCACCTTCCGCGCCGGTTTCCATCCGCTCACGCTGTCGATGCCACAGCACCAGACCTGGTATCTGCTGGCGCAGCAGCCTGCGCGCAACCGCGCCCAGTCCGGCGCGCGCGGCGATTCTGGTTCGGCGGCCCAGGCGCTGGCCGAGCTCGATCTGGGCGATCTGCGCATGGCGGGCAATGTGCACAGCGCGATGCGCATCCTCGACCGCGACATTCCGCTGTTGATCGCCGGCGAAACCGGCACCGGCAAGGAAGTGTTCGCACGCGCCTTCCATGCCTCCAGCCAGCGCGCGCGCGGCCCCTTCGTCGCGATCAACTGCGCGTCGCTGCCGGAAGCGCTGATCGAATCCGAACTGTTCGGCTACAAGCAGGGCGCCTTCACCGGCGCCAACCGCGACGGCCGTCGCGGCAAGGTGCTGCAGGCCGATGGCGGCACGCTGTTCCTGGACGAGATCGGCGACATGCCGCTGCAGCTTCAGGCGCGCCTGCTGCGCGTGCTGGAAGAGCGCAAGGTGACGCCGCTGGGCGGCGAGAATGCGGTGCCGGTCGATCTGCAGCTGGTGTGTGCCACCCACCGCGATCTGCGCGCCATGGTGCGCGACGGCAGCTTCCGCGAAGATCTGTACTACCGCCTGCGCGGCATGGAAGTGACGCTGCCGCCGCTGCGCGAACGCACCGACCGCCGCGCGCTGATCGAGCGCTGCCTGAACGAGGAAGGCGCCGGCCGTCATCCGCCGGTGCGTCTCGGCCAGGCGGCGATGCAGGTGCTGGACCGCTACCGCTGGCCGGGCAATATCCGTCAGCTGCGCTACGTGCTGCGTACGCTGGTCGCCATGTGCGACGGCGGCGAAATCACGCTGCGCGACATGCCGGCCGAACTGATGGACGCGCCCGAGCCGATGCCGGCGCCGCCGGTGGCCGCACTGCCCGCGGCCGACAGCCACGCCGATGTGCCGCCGCCGTCGCCGACCAGCCACCTCAATCCGCTGCAGTCGGCCGAGCGCGACGCGCTGCTGGCCGAACTGCGCCGCCACCGCTGGAACATCGCCGGCCTCGCCCGCGAGCTCGGGGTGAGCCGCAACACCGTTTACCGCAAGATGAAGCGACTGGACATCGATACCGATACGCAGGCGGGTGATGGCTACTGACCCGCGCCTGAACGACATTCCGGATGAAGCGGAAGTCCTGCCCGATGCGCGCATCGCCTGGGGGCTGACTGGCTCCGGCCACTTTCTGAAGGAATCGCTGGAATTCGCTGACACGCTGAGCGGCATCGACCTGTTCCTGTCGAGCGCCGGCGAAGAAGTGCTCAACATGTATGGCTACCCGCTGGTCGACATGAAGAAGCGCTACCGCATCTTCCGCGACAGCACCGCCAGTGCGGCGCCGGTCGGGCTGTTCTATCAGGGGCAGTACCACACCGTGGTGATCGCGCCGGCCACGTCCAATACCGTGGCCAAGTGCGCCAGCGGCATTTCCGACACGCTGGTGAGCAATATCTTTGCCCAGGCCGGCAAGCTGCGCATCCCCATCATCGTGTTCGCCTGCGACAACGAGCCGGTGGTGATCACCGAATCGCCGAGCGAATGGGTGACGCTGTACCCGCGTGCCATCGACCTGGAGCACACCGCGCGTCTGTCCGGTTTCGAGGGCGTCACTGTGGTGAAGAACGTCGAAGAACTGCAGGTCGCCCTCAGGCAGCGGCTCGCGGCGGTCCAGCGCTGAGCGGGCGCTGCGGCGACCGCCCCCACCGACATGGCTGAACAGCAGGTCCCCTCCGGCGAGCCCATCCCTGGCGAACGCATCCCCGGCGAACGCATTCTTTTCCTGACCGGGCATCTGGCGCTCAAGAGCCTGCACCGGGTGCTGGACGACATGCTGCCGCTGCCCTTCGAGCCGCGGGTGCTGGACATCGGTATCAATGTCGCCGGCCTGATGACCGCTGACCTGATACGCCGGCGCCTGCCGGTCGATCAGGTGCAGGCCGACCGCATCGTCGTGCCCGGCCGCTGCCGTGGCGACCTCGACGCACTGGCGCAGCACTACGGCGTGCCGGTGCAGCGCGGCCCGGATGAGGTGAAGGACCTGCCGATGCACTTCGGCCGCAAGGCGAAGAAGCGGGTGCTCGACCGGCACGACGTGCTCATCTTCGCGGAAATCGTCGATGCGCCCCAGGTCGATGTCGATGCGGTGCTGGCCACCGCGCGCCGTTACCGCCGCGACGGCGCGGACGTGATCGATATCGGCTGTCTGCCGGACACCGACTTTCCGCATATGGAAGACTGCATCCGCGCGCTGAAAGCCGAAGGCTTCCAGGTGAGCATCGATTCGCTGAACACCGATGACCTGCTGCGCGGCGCGCGCGCCGGCGCCGACTATCTGCTCAGCCTGAAGAAGAGCTCGCTGTGGGTGGCCGACGAGGTCGACGCCATTCCGGTGCTGATCCCGGACACGCCGGGCGACCTCGATTCGCTACGCGAGGCGGCGGACATCATGACCGCGCGCGGTCTGCCGTTCTACGCCGACCCCATCATCGAGCCCATCCACTTCGGTTTCACCGCGTCCATCGTGCGCTATCACGAGCTGCGGCGGACCCATCCGGACATCCCCATCATGATGGGGGTGGGCAATCTGACCGAACTGACCGACGCCGACACCAGCGGCATCAACGCGCTGCTGTTCGGCATCATTTCGGAACTGCGCGTCGGTGCGGTACTGGCCACCGAAGTGAGCCCGCACGCCCGCCGTGCGGTGAAGGAAGCGGATATCGCACGTCGCGTCATGTTCGCCGCGCGCGAGGACAACGCGCTGCCGCGCGACTATTCCGGCGAGCTGATGACCACCCATCAGCGCCGTCCTTTTCCGGACTCGCCGCAGGACATCGCCGACATCGCCGCCACAGTGCGCGACCCCAACTTCCGCATTCAGCTCAGCGAGCAGGGCGTGCACATCTACAACCGCGACGGCATGCAGGTCGGCACCGACCCGTTCGCGCTGTACCCGGGCCTGAACGTTGCCGACGACGGCGCGCACGCCTTCTACCTCGGTGTCGAACTGGCGCGCGCGCAGATCGCCTGGCAACTGGGCCGCCGCTACGCGCAGGACGAGGAACTGGACTGGGGCGCCGCAGTCGAGAAGAAGGCGCAGGACCTGATGGCGCATTGCGCGCCCGGTACTACGCTGCAGCGCAAGGCGAAGCGCAGGCCAGCCGATGCTGACCCGGCACCGCCGGACGACACACAGGACCAAGCATGATCTGGGAAACCATACTGACCACCGTGGACGTGCAGGGCCGCACCCACATCACGCCGCTGGGCGTGCGCGAAGAGCGCGGCCTCACCGTGCTCGCGCCTTTCCGGCCGTCCGGCACGCTGGACAATGTGCTGGCCACCCGCATCGCGGTGGTGAATTTCACCGATGACGTGCGCGTGTTCGCCGGCGCGCTGACCGGTCGCCGCGACTGGCCGGTGCAGGCTGCCGAGAAGATAGGCTGCGCCCGGCTGGTAAACACGCTGGCCCACCGCGAACTCGAACTGGTCGAGGTCGAGGAGGACGAAGTTCGCCCGCGCCTCTACTGTCGCACCGTGCATGAAGAGAGTCACGGCGTGTTTCCCGGCTTCAATCGCGCACGTTCGGCAGTGATCGAAGCGGCCATCCTGGTGAGCCGGCTGCACATGCTGCCGATGGAAAAGATCGACGCCGAACTGGCCTATCTGCAGATCGCCATCGACAAGACCGCCGGCCCGGCCGAACTCGAAGCCTGGGGCTGGCTGGTCGAACGCATAGACGCACACCGCGCCGGAGTGCAGGCGTGATCCGCATGCTGGCCAGCGTGCGTAACCTCGACGAGGCGCGCATCGTGCTCGAAGCCGGGGTGGATCTGATCGACCTGAAGCAGCCGGCCGACGGCGCGCTCGGCGCACTGCCGGCAGAGGTGATCCGCGAGGTCGTCGACTTCGTCGCCGGCCGTACGCTCACCAGCGCCACCGCCGGCAATGTCGAGCCGGACGCGCAGGCGGTGCAGAGCGCGATGGCGCGCATTGCCGCGACCGGTGTCGATTACGTGAAGGCCGGACTTTTCCCCGGGAACTGGCAGCAGGGCGGGCGCGACTACGCCGCCGTGCGTGCCTGCCTGCGCGGCCTGACGCCGCTGGCCGGCGCCCGCCGCATTGCGGTCATGTTCGCTGATCTTTCGCCACCGCTGGCACTGGTCGATGCGGTTGCCGATGCCGGTTTCGATGGCGTCATGGTCGATACCGCGCTGAAGACCGGCCACAGCCTGCCGGACGTCGCCAGCACCGAATGGCTGTCCGGCTTCGTCGAACGCGCCCGCGCGCGCGGCCTGCTGTGCGGGCTCGCGGGCTCGCTGCGAGTGACCCACATCCCGGCGCTGGCGCAGCGGTGCCCCGATTACCTCGGCTTCCGCGGTGCGCTGTGCGCCGGCCAGGCACGCGCGCAGGCACTGGACGCCCGCGCAGTGCTGGCCGTGCGTGAAGCACTGGAAAAGGTGCAGCGCCTGGCGGCGTGAGGCGCGGTCGGCGCAACGCATGAGTCGCTAAACCCCTTATGTGGGAGGTTCGCCCTGCATGGCGAACCTGCCTCGCAGGGGCGACGCACTACGTCGCTAAACCCCTTATGTGGGAGGCTCGCCCTGCATGGCGAGCCCGCCTCGCCGGAGCGACGCAGTGCGTCGCTAAACCCCTTGGGTGGGAGGTCGGCCCTGCATGGCCGACCCGTGTCGCCGGAGCAGCGCACTGCGTCGCTAAACCCCTTATGTCGGAGGTTCGCCCTGCATGGCGAACCCGCCTCGCGGGGGCGACGCATGCGTCGCCTCTATCCCGCGAGGCCCCACTGCGCGCATTTGCGTTCTATGGTTTTGCGTGACACGCCAAGCTGGCGGGCGGCTTCGGACTTGTTGCCGCCGCAGGCGGCGAGCACATCGAGGATGTGCTTGCGCTCGACGTCTTCCAGCGCCGCGGCCGGTTCTGTGGAGCGGGGCGGCGTGAGCGTGCCGAAGGCATCGGCCGGGAAGTAACCGAGGATGAGCGCGCGTTCGACCAGATTGCGCAGCTCGCGGATATTGCCCGGCCAGTCGTGCGTGGCCATGCGCGCGGCGGTGTCGCGGTCGAGCGGGATCGGTGCCACGCCCAGCCGCGACGACAGCTGGGCCATGAAGTGGGCGACCAGCAGTTTCACGTCCTCGCGCCGTTCGCGCAGCGGCGGAATGGTGACGCGCATCACGTCGAGCCGGTAGAACAGATCCTGGCGGAAACGGCCGGCGCGTACTTCGCTGGCCAGATCGCGGTTGGTGGCGGCCACCACGCGGATATCGACCGGCACTTCGCGCGACGAGCCGACCGGGCGGATCATGCGGTCTTCCAGCACCCGCAGCAGCTTGGTCTGCATGGCCGCAGGCAGTTCCGAAATTTCGTCCAGGAAGAGGGTGCCGCCCTGGGCGTAGAACAGCAGGCCGGGATTGTTGTCCTGCGCGCCGGTGAAGGCGCCCTTTACGTGGCCGAACAGTTCGGACTCGATCAGTTCGGCGCTGATGGCGCCACAATTGACCGGCACGAAGGGCGCGACCGCGCGCGGGCTCATCTGGTGCAGCGCGCGGGCCGCTACTTCCTTGCCGACGCCGGATTCGCCGGTCAGCAGCACGGTACTGGGCATCGCCGCGGCGCGCCGCAGCACGCTGGCCAGTTCGCGCACCGGCTGCGATTCACCCACCATGCCTTCCACGCCCTCGGTCTGGCGCGCGATTTCCCGGCGCAGCACGTAGTTCTCTCGAAGCAGGCCGGCGCGGTCGAAGCAGCGGCCGACCGCGTTCATCATCTGGTCGATGCGGAAGGGCTTGAGGATGAAGTCCGATGCGCCGGCGCGCAGCGCGTTGATCGCGGTTTCGATGTCGGCGAAGGCGGTGATCAGGATGACATCGCACTGATGGCCCTGATCGCGCAGCTCGTTCAGCCATTCCAGTCCGCTGCGGCCGGGCAGCGAAATGTCGAGAATGATGAGGTCGAAGTGCAGTCGCGCGAACAGCTGCTGCGCGTGCTCGACGCTGCCGGCGGTTTCGACCAGCCCGCAGCGCGGGCCGAGCGCGCGGCTGATGAAGCTGCGCATGCCTTCCTCGTCATCGACGACGAGTACCGAGTACTGCTGCCAGTCGCGCTGGCTGTCGCGGGAAGCGGATGAGGGCGCGCGGGCCGCGCTCATGCCGGCCGCTGGACGACGATGAGAATGTTGCAGGGCGCTTCCTCGACCAGCGAAGCGCCGACCGAGCCCTTCCACCAGCGTTCCAGCCTGGAGGCATGGTGGGTGTGCCCGATCACGATCAGATCGACTTTCAGTTCGCTCGCCAGACGACCGATTTCGCGCACCGCGTCGCCGGTCACCAGATGCCCTTCGGCGGTGACGCCACGCGCCTTCAGCTGTTCCAGCCCTTCCTTCAGCACTTCGGAGAAGCGCTCGTTCTCCTCTTCCTGAGGCACGTCGGCGACGAAACCTTCGGCGACGAACAGCGTGGCAGCAATCGGGGCTACCGCAAGCAGATGGATGTCCGCATGCAGCAGATCGTTGATTTCCGCGCATTCGAGCAGGGCACGGCGACCGGATTCAGAGCCGTCGTAGGCGAGCAGTACCTTGTTGTACATGGTCCGTCTCCTTCTGAAAGATGGCGTTCAGGCGCCGCGGCGCAGCCCGTCGACGCAGCCGGCGATGCTTACCAGAGCTTCCACCAGGGGTCGTCCTCGCCCGGCTTCTTGAAGCCGCGGGCAAGGAATTCGCTCTTCGGATAGTTCTTCTGCATCACGCGTTTTGCGTCGTCGCGCAGATCGACCAGGCCGAGCGAATCGTAAGCCACCATCAGGACGTAGAGCGCTTCTTCGACCGCCGGCGATTCCTGATAGTTGCTCACCGCGAACTGGGCACGGTTGGCCGCCGCCAGATAGGCGCCGCGCTTGACGTAATAGCGCGCCACATGCACCTCGTGAGCGGCCAGCGAATTGACCAGATAGTTCATCCGTATGGTGGCGTCCGGCGCGTACTTGCTTTCCGGATAGCGGGTCACCAGTTCCTTCAGTGCATCGAAGGAGTCGCGCAGGCCCTTGGGGTCGCGCTCGGTCAGATCCTGGCGCGACAGATTGCTCATGATGCCCAGGTCTTCGTTGAAATGGACCAGGCCGCGCAGGTAGTACACGTAATCGACGTTGGGGTGGTTCGGATGCAGCCGTATGAAGCGGTCGCAGGCCGCCACCGCCTGCGCGCGCTCGCCCTGACGATAGTAGGCGTACGCCACCTCGATCTGGGCCTGCTGGGCGTAGCGGCCATACGGATACTTGGCCTCCAGCTTTTCGTACATCTTGATCGCCTGCTCGTACGAGCCGTCGCTCATGAGCTGCTTCGCTTCCTGGTACAGGCGTTGCGCCGACCAGTTCGCCGTCTCGTCGATCTTGTCCGGCAGAAGACCGCACCCGGCGGCCAGAGCCACCCACAGTATCGCTACACTACGCCACATGACCGCTCTGACCCTGGAAGATACGCAAGACGACGATTATATCGCCGAGCAGCCGCCGCACCCGACTCCCGAGAGCCTGCAGGCGACGGTACCCGCGGGCGTGGTCGGTGAGCGGCTGGATGCGGTGCTGGCGAAAGTGTGGTCGCAATACTCGCGCAGCCGCCTGCAGGGCTGGTTGCGTGAGGGCAGGGTGCGGGTGGACGGGCGTGAATGCAGCGACGCGCGGCGACGCACTTTCAGCGGCGAACGTCTGGAGCTGGATCCGGGCAGCCTGCCGGAAGACACGGTGCACGCGCCGCAGGACATCCCGCTGCGCGTGGTGTTCGAGGACGACACCGTGATCGTGATCGACAAGCCGGCCGGACTGGTGGTGCATCCGGGCAATGGCGTGCCGGACGGCACGCTGCTCAATGCGCTGCTGTTCCGCTGGCCGGAGCTGGCCCGCGTGCCGCGTGCCGGCATCGTGCATCGGCTGGACAAGGACACCAGCGGGTTGCTGGTGGTCGCCCGCACCGTAGAGGCCCAGACCGATCTGGTGCGCCAGCTGCAGGCGCGTACCGTGTCGCGCCGCTATTTCGCGGTGGTGGCCGGATCGGTCGGTGCCGACGGCACCGTGGATGCGGCGATCGGCCGTCATCCGGTACAGCGCACCCGCATGGCGGTGGTGCAGGCCGGCGGCAAGCCGGCGCGTACCCACTATTTCGTGCGCGAGCGGCTGCGCGATGCCACGCTGGTCGAATGCCGGCTTGAAACAGGCCGCACCCATCAGATCCGGGTACATATGGCGCACATCGGGCATTCGCTGCTCGGCGACGAGGTGTATGCCCCGCGTAACGTGGCCGAACGCTTTTCCCGTCAGGCCCTGCATGCCTGGCGACTCGGTCTGGTGCATCCGCGCAGCGGCGAGGAGGTGGGCTGGGAAGTGCCGCTGCCGGCCGACATGGTCACGCTGCTGGACAGTCTGAGGGCGGCGGCATGAGCGCGCCCGAACTGCCGCTCATCATGCCGGACTGGCCGGCGCCGCCGACGGTGCGCGCCTGCGTCACCACCCGTCTGGGCGGCGTCAGTGCCGTACCGTTCGACAGCTTCAACCCGGCCACCCATGTCGGCGACGACGCGCAGGCGGTGGCGGCCAACCGGGCGCTGCTGCGTGCCCATCTGCCGGCCGAACCGCTGTGGCTGGATCAGGTGCACGGCGTCGAGGTGCTCGATGCCGACCGCGAACGCTGCGGCACCGGCGATGCCTCGGTTGCGCACCGTGCAGGCAGCGTGTGCGCGGTCATGACCGCCGACTGCCTGCCGGTGCTGTTCTGCAACCGGCAGGGCACGGTGGTGGCCGCGGCCCACGCGGGCTGGCGCGGACTGGCGATGGGTGTGCTGACGCGCACGGTACAGCGCATGGGCGGGGCGCCGGGCGACATTCTGGCCTGGCTGGGTCCGGCCATCGGTCCGGACGCGTTCGAAGTCGGGCCGGAGGTGAGGGCGGTGTTTCTCGAACGCCTGCCGGGCGCGGCAGCCGCCTTCAGGCCCGGGGCTGGCGACCGGCTGTACGCCAACATTTATCTGCTGGCGCGGCTTGAACTGGCGCGTGCCGGTGTGCATGCGGTGTACGGCGGTGGCCTGTGTACGGTGGGCCAGGCGGGCCTGTTCCATTCCTATCGCCGTGACGGGCGGTGTGGCCGCATGGCCAGTCTGGTCTGGCTGGCGCGCGATGCGTTGGAGCTGGGCGCAGAACCGTCGTATCAAGGATAATAAGAGTCCATTTTCAGTTTCAAACGCTCCCATGTCTGTCCTTGCCTGGATCGTGCTCGCCTCCCTGGCCGGCGGTGCGATCAGCGTCTGCGCCGCTGCCCTGTTCGGAATGGCGGTGAATCTGCAGCGCATTCCCATGCTCATCAGCTACTCGGTCGGCGCCTTGCTCGGCGCCGCGCTGCTGGGCGTACTGCCGCAGGCGATCGAGGAAATCGGCAGCGTGGAACTGGCGACTTCCATGCTGCTGGCCGGCATCCTGGGTTTTTTCCTGCTGGAAAAGCTGGTGCTGTGGCGGCACTGTCACGAAGTCAGCTGCGAGGCGCACGACCCGGCCGAGCTGGCGCACCAGGCGGCGCATGAAGAGGCCCACCGGGCTGAGCAGGCGGCGCTGACCCATCACCACGGTCACGGGCATCACCATGGCCACGCTCATGGTCACGGCAACGAAGGCGCGCGTGCCGCTTCGCTCATTCTGATCGGCGACGCCTTTCACAACTTCGTCGATGGCGTGCTGATCGCGGCGGCGTTCGCGCAGAGCGTGCCGCTGGGCATCGTGACCGCCACCGCCATCGTGGCGCACGAAATTCCGCAGGAGGTGGGCGACTATCTGGTGCTGCTGCACTCGGGCATGAGCCGCATGCGGGCGCTGGCCTTCAATCTGCTGTCCAGCATGGCCACGCTGGTCGGTGCGGTGGGCGCCTATTTCGCGCTGTCGCTGGTGGGTGACGCGGTGCCTTATCTGTTGTGCATCGCAGCGGCCAGCATGATCTATGTGGCCGTAGCCGATCTGATTCCGGGCCTGCACAAGCGGGCTGAGATCGGCGCCACGCTGCAGCAGGTGCTACTGATTTCGCTGGGTGTGGGCAGCATCGTGCTGATTCACCACTTCGTCGACGGCTTCGCCCACGGCCACTGAGTCTTCCGCAGGTCCGTCTTCCCCCGGCTGCGGCCGCGCCATCCGTGCACGCCGCCGCGCCGGCGTGCCGAACAGCCACAGAAAGAGTGCCAGCGGCGCCAGACCGTAGAACACGACGGTCATCACACCGGCCACCACCGAATGTTCGGTCACGGCCATCATCAGCACCACATAGATCCACGCAATCGCAACGATGTACATCGGGGCCTTTCGGGCGGGTATGACCGCGCGGAACGGACATCCGGCGGCCGGGATTGACAGTGATTTTGTGCGATGCAACAATCTCTCGCACTGCGATTGCCGAACAGAGGAGGCGCCCGTGCGCGTCCGGCACTGATATGCTCGCCCGGCGTGCCCGTGGACGGCAAGATGCTCGCAGATCCGAGCGATGCCGCCGCATCGCGCCTGAGACAAGAACGAACGGGGTTTGGTTTGATGAGCAGTGACTCGGCAGCACCCGGAAAGTCCGTCCCGCCTCGCAACGAGGCACTCCCGCCCGACTGGACGGCCATGATGGCCGCCATGGGCAAGAACTTCAGCGATTTCATGTCCCGCCAGCAGAGCGCGCTGGCCGTGCACGCGCCGACCGCCGGCAGCGCCTTCCCGGCGCCCGAGGCGGCCCGCTTTGCGGCCCTGCAGCAGCAGTGGCTGGAAAGCCAGCACAAGCTCTGGCAGGCCTTTGCCCAGCACAAGCCGGGCGATGAAGAGGTGCAGCCGGTGGCCAAGGCCGAGCCGGGTGACCGCCGCTTCCGCTCGCCTGAGTGGAGCAAGCCGTATTTCGACTATCTGCGTCAGGCCTATCTGATCAATTCCGCCTTCGTGCGTGACTGCGTCGAGGCCACACCTGTGGCTGACGGCCGCGCGAAGGACCGCATGCGCTACCTGTCCAAACAGGTGATCGAGGCGCTGTCGCCGGCCAATTTCGCGGCCACCAATCCCGAATTCGTCGAAACCGCGCTGCGTACCGAAGGCGACAGCATCCGCCGCGGTATGGAAAACCTTTTGCGTGACCTGCAGCAGGGGCAGATTTCGATGTCCGCGCCCGGCGCCTTCGAGGTCGGCCGCAATCTGGCGGTCACCGAAGGTGCTGTGGTGTTCGAGAACGAACTGATACAGCTCATCCAGTACGCGCCGAAGACCGACAAGGTGCACGCGAAGCCCTTGCTCATCGTGCCGCCCTGCATCAACAAGTATTACCTGATGGACCTGCAGCCGGAGAACTCGCTGGTGCGCTTCCTGGTGGAGCAGGGCATCACGGTGTTCCTCATTTCCTGGCGCAATCCGGATGCGGCGCTTGCGAACTTCACCTGGGACGATTATCTGCGCCTGGGCCCGCTGACCGCACTCGATGTGGTGCGCGGCATCAGTGGCGACGCGCAGCCGAACACCATGGGCTTCTGCGTCGGTGGAACGCTGCTGGCGTCGGCGCTGGCGGTGGCCTGCGGTCGCGGTGAAAAGCCCGCGGCCAGCGTCACGCTGCTCACCACGCTGCTCGATTTCTCCGATGCCGGCGAAATCGGCTGCCTGGTGGACGAGGGCATGGTCGCGATGCGCGAACAGACCATAGGCCGCGGTGGCCTGCTGCCCGGTCGCGAACTGGCGCAGACCTTCAGCAGCCTGCGTCCGAACGACCTGATCTGGAATTACGTGGTCGGCAACTATCTGAAGGGCGAAACTCCGCCGGCCTTCGACATCCTGCACTGGAACTGCGACAGCACGAATCTGCCTGGCCCCTTCCTGGCCTGGTACCTGCGCAACCTGTATCTGGAAAACAGCCTGCGTGTGCCGGGCAAGGTGGACATGCTGGGCGTGAAGGCCGATCTGGGCAAGGTGGATATGCCGGCCTATCTGCTGGCTACTTCGGAAGATCACATCGTGCCCTGGACCGGCGCCTATCTGGTGCGCAAGCTGCTGGGCGGCGACACCACCTTCGTGCTGGGCGCCAGCGGCCATGTGGCCGGCGTGATCAATCCGGCGTCCAAGGACAAGCGCTCGCACTGGATCGGCGGCGACGCCTCGACCGCCGAGGAATGGCGGGCCAATGCCAGTGAACAGCCGGGCAGCTGGTGGAAGCACTACATCAAGTGGCTGACTGCGAAGTCAGGCAAGAAGGTCGCGCCCCCGTCACAAGCGGGCAACGCGCAATACACGGTGATCGAGCCCGCACCCGGGCGCTATGTGAAAGGCAGCGCAACGAACTGAACGCATGGCAGCCTCATGAGGGGGGCTGCGGAAGACACACCCTCGACTAATAAATAGGAGACAAGGAAATGACGCGAGTCGCACTGGTAACGGGCGGTATGGGAGGACTGGGTGAAGCGATCTGCATCAAGCTCGCCGCGCTGGGTTTCCGCGTGGTGACGACCCACAGCCCCGGCAACACCAAGGCAGCCGAATGGCTGCAGACCATGAACAACATGGGCTACGGCTTCCGGGCCTACCCGTGCGACGTGTCGGATTTCGACTCCTGCAAGGCGTGTGTCGATACGGTGACCAAGGAAGTCGGCCCGGTGGACGTGCTGGTGAACAACGCCGGCATCACCCGCGACATGACCTTCAAGAAAATGACCAAGGCGGACTGGGACGTGGTGATGAGTACCAACCTCGACTCCTGCTTCAACATGACCAAGCAGGTCATCGACGGCATGACTGAGCGCAAGTGGGGCCGTGTGGTCAATGTGTCGTCGGTCAATGGCTCCAAGGGTGCCTTCGGCCAGACCAACTACTCGGCCGCCAAGGCCGGCATGCACGGTTTCACCAAGGCGCTGGCGCTGGAAGTGGCGCGTGCGGGCGTCACCGTGAACACGATTTCTCCGGGCTACATCGGCACCAAGATGGTGACCGCCATCCCGCAGGACATCCTGGACACCAAGATCCTGCCGCAGATTCCGGTTTCCCGTCTCGGCAAGCCGGAAGAGATCGCAGGCCTGGTGGCCTATCTGGCGTCGGACGAAGCGGCCTTCGTCACCGGCGCCAACATCGCAATCAACGGCGGCCAGCACATGTCCTGATCGCCTGCGCGGAGGTCCGCGCACACCTTCCACCCCGACCGGCGGGGGTGGAAGGTTTTCAACGCAGCTGGCTGGGAGAGAAGTCATGACGAAACGAGTTGCCCTGGTTACCGGGGGTATGGGCGGTCTGGGTACCGCAATCTGCAAGGCACTGGCCAAGGACGGCTACACCGTCGTGGCGAACTGTCTGCCCGCGTTCCCCCAAAAGGACGAATGGCTGGCCAAGATGCAGGCCGAAGGCTTTGAAATGAAAGCCGCCGAGGGCGACGTGTCCGACTACGATTCCTGCAAGGCAATGATCGACCAGGTGGAACAGGACATCGGTCCGGTCGATGTGGTCGTGAACAACGCCGGCATCACCCGCGACAAGTTCTTCGCCAAGATGGACAAGGCGCAGTGGGATGCGGTGCTGACCACCAACCTCGACAGCCTGTTCAACGTGACCCATCACGTCGCCGGCAAGATGGCCGAGCGCGGCTGGGGCCGCGTGATCAACATTTCGTCGGTCAATGGCGTCAAGGGCCAGGCCGGCCAGACGAACTACTCGGCCGCCAAGGCCGGCGTGGTCGGCTTCACCAAGGCGCTTGCCGCTGAAATGGCGTCCAAGGGCGTGACCGTGAACGCCATCGCTCCGGGCTATATCGGTACCGACATGGTGATGGCCATCCGCGAGGACATCCGTCAGGGCATCATCGACTCAGTGCCGATGAAGCGTCTGGGCAAGCCGGAAGAGATCGGCGCCGCCGTGTCCTACCTCGCTTCGGAGAATGCGGGCTATGTGACTGGCGCAACGCTGAACATCAACGGCGGCCTGTACTACCAGTAATTCCTGTCGCATCGCACAGCAGCATCGCTTTGTGACGGTTCGCAAGGCCTTATGCGGCACTGCCGCATAAGGCCTTTGCTTGCTGTATGATCGAAAAAGAGTGGGCGGGCACACCGCCCCGGGGTAGTTCAAACGAGCGAGGACACCACACAATGAGCGCTTCCGAAAGCCGCGAGGGAACGAGTTCCACCAACCGCCTGATCAAGAAATACCCCAACCGCCGGCTTTACGACACCCGCACCAGCTCCTACATCACGCTGTCCGATGTGAAGGAACTCGTGCTGGAGAACGCAGAGTTCCAGGTGGTCGACGCCAAGACCGGCGAAGACCTCACCCGCAGCATCCTGCTGCAGATCATCATCGAAGAAGAGAGCGAAGGCGTGCCGATGTTCACGTCCGACCTGCTGTCGCAGATGATCCGCTTCTACGGCAATGCGATGCAGGGCATGATGGGCAAGTACCTCGAAGGCAACATCAAGGCCTTCACCGACGTACAGTCCAAGCTGCAGGAACAGGCGCGCACCATCTATGGTGACAACAACGCGATGAGCAAGGACCTGTGGGCGCAGTTCCTGAACTTCCAGGGCCCGGCCATGCAGGGCATGATGGGTGCCTACATGGAGCAGAGCAAGCGCATGTTCGTGCAGATGCAGGAACAGATCGAGCAGCAGACCCGCTCGATGATGTCCGGCTTCAAGTTCCCGGGTTTCGGTCCGGGGGGCGATAAAGGCCCGCAAAACAAGTAAAATGTCGGGTTTTGCGGCGGAGACGCGGCGTGACCCGTACTTCTGAATCTGGCAGCACCGCGAAGCCGACCCCCAAGGTTGGCTTCGTTTCACTCGGCTGTCCGAAGGCGACTTCGGACTCCGAGTCCATCCTCACCCGGCTGCGCTCCGAAGGCTACGACATCGTGCCGACCTACGACGATGCCGATGTCGTCGTGGTCAATACCTGTGGCTTCATCGACGCGGCGGTCGAGGAATCGCTGGACGCGATCGGCGAAGCACTGGCCGAGAACGGCAAGGTGATCGTCACCGGCTGCATGGGCGCCGAAGGCCCCAAGCGTCAGCAGGTACTGTCCGCCCATCCGCAGGTGCTGGCAGTGACCGGTCCGCACGCGACCGAAGAGGTGATGGACGCGGTTCATCGCCACCTGCCCAAGCCGCACGACCCGTTTTCTGATCTGGTGCCGCCGCAGGGCATACGCCTCACGCCCTCGCACTACGCCTACCTGAAGATTTCCGAAGGCTGCAACCACCGCTGCAGCTTCTGCATCATCCCGTCGATGCGCGGCGATCTGGTGAGCCGGCCGATCGGCGACGTGATGCGTGAAGCCGAAGCGCTGCGCGACGCTGGCGTGCGCGAACTGCTCATCGTGTCGCAGGACACCAGCGCCTACGGCGTCGATGTGAAGTACCGCACCGGCTTCTGGGGCGGCAAGCCGCTGCGTACCAAGCTGTACGACCTCGCGAACGCGCTGGGCGAGCTGGATATGTGGGTGCGCATGCATTACGTGTATCCGTACCCGCATGTCGACGACATCATCCCGCTGATGGCCGAGGGCAAGATCCTGCCCTACCTCGACGTGCCTTTCCAGCACGCCAGCCCGCGCGTGCTGAAGGCGATGAAGCGGCCGGCCAACGCCGAGAACAATCTCGAACGCATCCGCGCCTGGCGCTCGATCTGCCCGGACATCACCATCCGAAGCACCTTCATCGCCGGCTTCCCGGGCGAGACCGAACAGGAATTCGAGGAGCTGCTCGATTTCCTGGGCGAAGCGCGGCTCGACCGTGTCGGCTGTTTCGCCTATTCGCCGGTCGAGGGCGCCAGCGCCAACGACCTGCCGGGCGCGCTGCCGGACGAGGTGCGCGAGGAGCGCCGCCAGCGCCTGATGGAATTCCAGGAAGACATTTCCACCCAGCGACTGGAAGAGAAGATCGATCGCGAAATGATCGTGCTGGTCGATGAGGTCGACGAGGACGGTGCGGTCGCGCGTTCCGAGGGTGATGCGCCGGATATCGACGGTCTGGTGCACATCCTTGACGGTCAGGATCTGGAGGTCGGCGACTTCGTGCGTGTGCGCATCACCGACTGCGATGTGCACGACCTGTACGCCGAAGTCATCACCGAAGACTGAGCGCGGAGGCGCAGCGGCATGGAAAGCGGCCTGATCGATTCTGCGCTGGCCCGGTTCCGTGCCGTGGTCGGCGACGCCCACGTGCTCACCGATCCGGTCGATACCGCGCCGCATTTCACCGACTGGCGCGGCCGCTACAGCGGCGAGGCGCTGTGCGTGCTGCGTCCGGCGACGGTCGATGAGCTGGTGCAGGTGGTTCACATCTGCAACGAAGCCCGTCTGCCCATGGTGCCCCAGGGCGGCAACACCGGCCTGTGCGGCGGTGCGACACCGCACGCCGGACGGCGCGAAGTGCTGGTGAGTCTGTCGCGGTTGGACCGCATCCGCGCAATCGATCCGGACAACGCCTCGATCACGGTCGAGGCCGGCTGCACGCTGGCTGCCGTGCAGCAGGCCGCGCGTGAGGCAGGACTGCTGTTTCCGCTTAGTCTGGCGTCCGAAGGGTCGTGCCAGATCGGCGGCAATCTGTCGACCAACGCCGGAGGTGTCCATGTGCTGCGTCATGGTAACGCGCGCGATCAGGTGCTCGGCCTCGAAGTCGTGCTGCCCGACGGTCGGCTGTGGGACGGTCTGCGTGCGCTGCGCAAGGACAACACCGGCTATGACCTGAAGCATCTGTTCATCGGCGCCGAAGGCACGCTGGGCTTCATCACCGCGGCCGTGCTCAAGCTTGCGCCAGAGCCGGCCGACACCGCGCTGGCCTGGGTGGCGCTCGACGGCCCGCAGCGTGCAATCGAACTGCTGCATCGGCTCCAGGCCGGTGCAGGCGATGCGCTGAACGCTTTCGAACTGGTCGGGCGCACCGCGCTCGACATGGTGCTGCAACACATCTCCGGAGCGCGTGATCCGCTGCCGGTTCCGGCGCCCTGGTACGCACTGGTGGAACTGGCGGGCAGCGGAGACCGGATCAGCGAACGGCTTGAAACGCTGCTCGCGGCCTGCATGGAAGCCGGTACGGTACGCGATGCGGTAATCGCCCAGGACGGTGCTCAGGCCGCCGCACTGTGGTCGCTGCGCGAAAACATATCCGAGGCACAGCGGATCGAGGGCTTCAGCGTGAAGCACGACATCAGCGTGCCGGTGGGCGCCATACCGCTCTTCCTGCAGGTGGCCGGCGAGCGGCTTGAGGCGTTGCTGCCAGGTGTGCGCATCGTCGCCTTCGGCCACGCCGGCGACGGCAATCTGCATTACAACCTGTCGTTCAGCGATGCGTCGGACAACGCGCGGCTGGTGGCGGACGCGCAGGTCGCGAACGCGGTGGTCTACGAGGCGGTGAGGGCGCTGAATGGTTCGATCTCTGCCGAGCACGGCATTGGCCAGCTCAAGCGTTCGCTGCTGGTCGAATGCAAGAGCGTGGTCGAGCTGGACATGATGCGGGCCATCAAGCGTGCCTTTGATCCGCATGCGCTGATGAATCCGGGCAAGGTGCTTGCGGATGGCGGCGACTGATTTACGGATTCCATGTGAGTATTCATTTGTTCTTTCCTTGTTCCCTGCGGACGCGGATTGAAAATAATTTCGCCGAAACCGCTTTACAAACGCTGATCACTGTTTATAATGCGCTCCTCTTTCGACGGGGGTATAGCTCAGCTGGGAGAGCGCTTGCATGGCATGCAAGAGGTCAGCGGTTCGATCCCGCTTACCTCCACCAAGGTTTCTGACTTGGGCGCGAAAGAGAAAAGCAGTAAAAATGCACCGAGTTTCATCACTAGGTCCCCATCGTCTAGAGGCCTAGGACACCGCCCTTTCACGGCGATAACCGGGGTTCGAATCCCCGTGGGGACGCCAGCTAAATGCTGGTGTGCAAGTCCGGAAGCAGTCTGCCGGCACCAACATGGAGTGGTAGTTCAGTTGGTTAGAATACCGGCCTGTCACGCCGGGGGTCGCGGGTTCGAGTCCCGTCCACTCCGCCAACACCTGTCACGCTGCCGCAAGGCAGGGTGATGACAGAAGAGGTCGCGAAAGCGGCCTTTTTTGTTGTCGATGAAAGTCGACAAAACCCGAGGTCCCCATCGTCTAGAGGCCTAGGACACCGCCCTTTCACGGCGATAACCGGGGTTCGAATCCCCGTGGGGACGCCAGCTGGATGCTGGCCTGCAAGTCCGGATGCGTTCGCGCCGGCACCGATTCTGGAGTGGTAGTTCAGTTGGTTAGAATACCGGCCTGTCACGCCGGGGGTCGCGGGTTCGAGTCCCGTCCACTCCGCCAACATTCCGCGCACGCTCAAACCGAGCGCAGTCGCAAATGAAAAGGGCCGCATACGCGGCCCTTTTCATTTTCAGCGCGCAGCAGCTCTCCTTCAGAACGCTGCCGTCCTCAGAACAGTTCGATCTCGCCGCTGTTGTTCACCTCACTCAGCACACCTGCCAGCAGCAGCGATTCATAGGAATGCACCTGGTTCCGTCCGTTGCGTTTCGCGTGATAGACCGCCCGGTCTGCGCGATCGACCGCACCGCTGGCGTTGTCCATCGGCCGCAGCCGGGTGAAGCCAACGCTGGCGGTGATGGAGCCGACCTGCGGGAAGGCGAAGCCGGCCAGCTGGGTACGGAAGAAATCGAAAGCCAGGTGCGCTTCGTCGTCGTCGTCCGCGCGCAGCAGCACGATGAACTCCTCGCCGCCGAAGCGGTAAAGATGTTCGCTGTGACGGAAGGCGGTGCGCAGGATGCGCGCTACCAGAAGCAGCACTTCGTCACCGATCAGGTGGCCGTAGCTGTCATTCACCCGCTTGAAGTGATCGACGTCCACCACGCCCAGCCACCAGCGCGGCGGTGGCGTGTCGCTGCCGCTGGCCGCGTTCATCGTGTCCAGGCACTTCAGGAACTGTTCGTCGAAGGTTTTCCGGTTCAGCAGACCGGTCAGGCTGTCGCGTTCGCTGTAATCGAGCAGGCTGATCTGGTTGCGGTAGATTTTCAGCAGACCTTCGACCAGCCGGAGCTGTACCGGCAGCAGCGGCTGCTCGCTCACCAGTTCGATGATGCCGAAGCGCCGCGCACCGGCCCACACCGCGAACAGGTTGAGCCAGGGGCCGTCCTGATTCTCGAAAGGCAGGTCGAGCAGCGGTTCTTCCGAGGCGAATGCCTGTTCGAAATGTGGCAGGCCGGACAGCGCGGGCAGGGCGTCGAGTGCGGTCCAGCTCGGGTCGCCGCTCTCCATGCCCACGCCTTTACGCATGCGCGCCTGCAGCAGCAGGCGCAGATCGGCCACGTCGCCGACGCAGCGATAGAGGCTCAGCCGGAACGGATCCAGCCAGTCTCCAAGCACCGATACGAAGGTGCTGTCGATGAGGTCGCGATCACGATAGCCGGTGAGGTTTGCAACCGATCCGATGAGGTCAGACATGAGCGGGCAATGATGCGGGTCGTCGCAGGAATCGATATGTCTATCGGCAGGACCGGCGTGCGACTTGAGCGATAGAATCGACGGTGGACGGGTTGTCCCGTCGTTTTTCCTTCACCGTGACCGGCCTGAATCCATGCGTTTCCGTCCGCACCTGTGTCATTTCGTTGCGCTGTGCGCGACCCTTCTTGCCCCCGTTCTGGAGGCAGCCTGCCCTGCCGAGGGCGTGCTCACCGTCGGCGTAGTGCCGCAGCAGTCGGCCAGCGAACTGGCCCAGAGCTGGATTCCGCTGCTGAAGGAGGTGTCGGCCGCGACCGGCTGTGAGTTCCGGTTCGCCACCGCACCCACCATTACCGAATTCGAAAAGCGCCTGGCGCGGGGCGACTACGCCATCGCCTACATGAATCCCTATCACTACGTGGTGTTCCATCAGGCCAGCGGCTACCAGGCTTTCGCCCGCGAAAAGGACCGCAGGCTGCGCGGCCTGCTGGTGGTGCGCAGCGACAGTCCGGTGACCTCGGTGCAGGAGCTTGACGGCCGGGAAGTGGTGTTCCCGTCGCCAGCCGCTTTCGCGGCGACTGTCATTCCGCTGGCCGAACTGAAGAAAGGCGGCGTGAGCGTGAAGCCGCGTTTCGTTGCGTCGCACGATTCGGTCTATCTGAATGTGTCGCGCGGGCTGGCGGTGGCTGGCGGCGGCATCGAGCGGACGCTGGAGGCGATCGACGCTGACGTGCGCGACCGGCTGAAGGTGATCTGGCGCTCGGCTGAATATCCGCCGCATGCCTTTGCCCGGCTGCCCACCTTGCCGGACGCGCTGGGTCGCAGTTTCGTCGATGGCGTGCAGGCGGTGGCCGCGACGCCGCAAGGGAGCAGTCTGTTGAAACAGATGGGTTTCAAGGGACTGGTGAGCGCGCAGGATCGTGACTGGGACCCGATCCGTGCGCTCGATATCCGCGTTCTCGATGCGCTGCTGGCCGAGCCGGCGCCGGCGCGTTGATCGTCCGCATGAATCCTGCACGTGTGGCGCGCATGTCCTTCCGCTGGAAGGCCATCATCGGTATCGCACTGATCGAGGCGATCACGCTGTCGGTCACCATTTTCGGTGCGCTCGGCCAGATGGAACATGCGCAGGCCGACCTGATACGGCGCAGCGCGCAGTCAGCGTCCTCGCTGTTCTCGGCGGCCGTGGCGGATGCGCTGATCGCGAGCGATCTGGCCAAGGTCGAGGCGGTGTCGCTCGATCTGGTGTCGCGAGACGAGGCGGTGTTCGTGCGCGTGTTCGATCAGGACGGGCGCGAACTGGTGGCACGTGGCGATGCGACTGCGCTGGCACGGCCCTTCGAGGCGGTGGACGATCCGCTGGCCGAAGGGCATGACCTGTATGCGGTCGAAGCCCCTGTCATGGCCGGTCGCGCCGAAGTCGGCAAGCTGCAGATCGGCATCGACAGCCGGCAGGCGAGGCTGGAGGTCGCCAAGGCAAAGCGACTGGCCGCCATGGTGGCCGCGCTGGGCATGGGGCTGGCCGCGCTGTTTTCATGGCTGCTCAGCGGCTGGCTGGCGGCCGGCATACGCCGCCTGTCCGACGGCGCGCAGCGCATTGCGTCCGGTCAGCTCGATGCACGGGTGACTGAGCAGGGGGAGCGCGAGCTGGGTGTGCTGGCTCGGGCGTTCAACGGCATGGCGGCGTCGCTGCAGGCGCGCGAACAGGAACGCGAAGCGCTGCTGGCGCGGGCCGAACAGGCCGTGTCGGATGCGCGCGAAGCCAGTCGTGCCAAGAGTGCCTTCCTGGCTGCGATGAGCCACGAAATCCGCACCCCGCTCAATGGCGTGGTCGGGCTGGCCCACATCCTGGCCGAGAACGCGCGCACCGGTGCGATGGCCGATCACGGTCGCCAGCTCGGCATCGCCGCTGACCAGCTGCGCATGATCGTCAATGACATCCTCGATTTCTCGAAGATAGAGGCCGGCAAGCTCGATCTGGAAACCATCCCGTTCGCGCTGTCCGACCTGCTGCACACCTGTCGCGCCACCTTTGTTTCGCAGGCTGAGGACAAGGGCATCGCCCTGGCTTTTTCGATGGCGCCCGATGTGCCTCCCGCGCTGGCGGGCGATCCGACCCGGCTGACCCAGATCTTGAGCAACTTTGTATCGAACGCGATCAAGTTCACCGCCAGTGGGCGGGTGGATGTCGCGGTCGCGCTGCAGGAGCGGGCGGAGCGCATGGTGAAGCTGCGCATGACAGTGCACGACACTGGCCGCGGCATTGCCGGTGAAGACGTCGCCGCACTGTTCGAGCCCTTTGTCCAGGCCGACGCATCGGTAGTGCGCAGTCACGGCGGTACCGGGCTCGGGCTGACCATCTGCAAACGGCTGGCCGAAGCGATGGGTGGCACCGTAGGTGGCGACGGCGAGCCGGGTGTCGGCGCCACCTTCTGGGCCGACGTGTGGCTGGAGGAATCGGACATCGACGCGGTGCGCGACGCAGCCCGCAAGGTGGCCGAAGCGTCGCTGGCCGACCTGCGCGTGCTGGTGGTTGACGACGTTGCAGTGAACCGTACGGTGGCCACCCACCTGGTCGCCCGGGCCGGCGCGCATGCCGAACAGGCGGTCAACGGCCGCGAGGCGCTGGAGCGCGTGGCGGCCGGTGGCATCGATCTGGTGCTGATGGACATCCAGATGCCGGTGATGGATGGCAAGACCGCCACCCGTGAAATCCTGGCCCGCCTTGGCGCGGCCGCGCCCCCCATCGTCGGACTGACCGCCCATGCCGTGGCCGAAGAGCGCGACGAATGCCTGGCGCTGGGCATGCGGGCCTATCTGACCAAGCCGATCGACACCCACGCGCTGCTTGGCGTGCTGGCGCACACCGCAGCCGCACTCGACCGCGCCACGCCGGTTGCCGCGCCTTCGCCGCAGGCAGAGGACGACGCGTCGCATGCACTTGCGCCAGTGCTCGATCTGGCCGCGGTGGCTGACCAGTTCGACGGCGATCTTGACCTGTATCGCGACATCCTGCGCACCACGCTGGACGAGGTGCGCGCACTGCGCGACGCCCTCATCGCCGGCGTGCCGGCCCGTTCAGAGGGCGATCTGGTCCGCCAGGTGCATGCGCTGAAAGGCGTGTGCCTGAACCTGTGCTTTGCCCGAGCCGGCGCGCAGGCCGCCGCGCTGGAACGCGCACTGCGCGACGGCCTGCTGTCAGCCGCACCGCTGCACGCCGCGTTGCAGGATTTTGCCGCCGTGCTCGATCAGGCGATCGCCGCTGCCGAAGCTCATCTGGCCGCTGCCGACACCGCTTGATGCCGATTCACTTCCACTTTCCATTTCCGCCGCCATGACGCTTTCCTCGCTCAAATCCCGCCCTGCGCTGCGCAAGACCCTGCTCGGACTGGTTGCGGGTCTGGTGCTGTTCGGACTGCTCGGCGCCTTCGCCGCACCGCATCTGGTGCGTTCGCTGGCAGAAAAGCACGGCTCAGCCTTCCTTGGCCGCACGCTGACGGTGCAGGAGGTCGCGATCAACCCCTACACGCTGGAACTGAGCGCGTCCGGCATCCGGCTGCTCGAAGCCAACGGCAAGGACGAGGCGCTCACGCTTGACCGGGTGGCGGTGGATGTCGAATGGTCCTCGCTGTTCAGGGGCGCGCCGGTGGTGCGTTCGGTCGAGGTGGACCGGCCGGTGCTGAAAGTGGTCCGGCTGGACGAACACGGGCAGTTCAACTTCAGCGACGTGCTGCAGAAAATCCTCGACCAGCCGCCGAGCGAGGAGCCGGCGCGTTTCTCTATCAACAACATCCAGCTGCGCGACGGCCGCATCGACATCGACGACCAGCCCTTCGCGCGCCAGCACGTGATCAGCGACATCCGGCTCGGCCTGCCCTTCGTGTCCAATCTGCCGGCCGACGTCGAACTGTTCGTCGAGCCGTCGCTGGCGGCGCGCATCAACGACGCGCCGTTCTCGCTCAAGGGCAAGGTAAAGCCCTTCATCGAAGAGCGTGAAGCCGCGCTCAAGATCGAGTTCAACGCGCTCAATCTGGCGCGTTTCGACGAGTACTCGCCGGTGCCGCTGGGTTTCCGCATCACCTCGGGTTCGCTCGACACCGACATCGAACTGAGCTTCCGTCAGGCGAAGGAGGGCGGTGATCCGCTGATCGCGCTGCACGGCGCGGTCGAGCTGCGCGATCTGGAGCTGGACAGTCGTGACGGCAAGCCGCTGTTCAAGCTGCCGGCACTCGATGTGGTGCTGAACGAGATCCAGCCGCTGGCCGGCAAGATAGACATCGCCAGCATCCGCATCGACCAGCCGGATTTCGAGATCGCGCGCGGCAAGGACGGCCGGCTCAATCTGCTGGCGCTGCAGCCTCGGCCGCGCGCCAGCGCGGCCGAGGCTGCGCCGGCGCCGACGGCCAAACCCGCTGCGCCGCCGGACGTGAAGGTGGGGCTGTTCGAGGTGATGCAGGCGCGCGTGGCCTTTACCGACGAGCAGCCGGCCAAGGCGTTCAGCTACGCGATCGAGCCCATGGACATCGTGCTGCGCGATTTTTCGCTGCAGGGCGACATCCCGGCCACGCTGGTGATCGGCGCACAGGGCGAGGGCAATGTGCGGCTGTCGCTCGACGCCAAGCTGCGCGCGGCCAAACCCGACATCGAAGGCGAACTGACGGTGAGCGGGGTCGACCTGCCGCGCTTCAGTCCCTATTTTGCCGACCTGATCAACTTTTCGGTCGATCAGGCGCAGGCGCGTCTGGGCACCCGTTTCGGCCTGCGTCTGGTCGACGGCGCACCGCAGGGCGAGGTGGTCGTGACCGACGCCGGCGTCGCCCGGCTCAAGCTCACCCGCCGCGGCGAGAAACAGCCCTTCGCCCAGGCGGAGGACATTTCGGTCACCGGCGCCCGCATCGACCTGTCTACCCGCAAGGTGGCGGTGGACAGCGTGGATCTGACCAAGCCCCGCCTGCGCGCCGCGCGACTGGCCGACGGCAGCATCGATCTGGCCGGGCTGGTGCGTGCCGGCGACACGCCGGCGTCATCGGCCAAACCGTCCTCGGGTACGGCGTCCGGCCCCGCCTGGGTGGCCCAGCTATCCACCTTCAATCTGAAAGACGGCGCGGTGCGTTTCGAGGACCGGGGCTTCGCCACGCCGGCGGTGATCGAACTGGACCGGATCGCGCTGAAGCTGGAAAACGTGGGCACTGACCTGAAGCAGAAATCCAAGGTCGATTTCGGTTTCCGTGATGCCCGTGGCGGGCTGTTCGGCGCCCGTGGCGGCTTCGCGCTGTCGCCGGTGCAGGCCGATCTGAAGCTGGATGCCCGCCGGCTCGACCTGATGGTGGGTCAGCCCTGGCTGGCGCAGAAGCTCAATGCCGAACTGCTGGCCGGCGCACTCAGCCTTCGCGGCGACCTGGGCGTGAAGACCGAGGGTGCTGACTGGACGGTGGCGTGGAATGGCGAAACCAATGTCGAGAACATCCACCTGACCGAAAAGAGCAGTGCAGCCGATCTGCTGAAGTGGCGCTCGCTGTTTGCCGGCGGCATCGCGCTGAAGCTGGACAGCCGCAAGCCCGATCTGCTGGCCGGCCTGTCGATCAACGAAGTGGCGCTGTCGGATTACTTCGCTCGCATCATCGTGTCGCCGCAGGGCCGGCTCAACCTGCAGGACGTGGTGCGCAAGGACGCGGCCGCCCCGTCGGCGCCGACGCCTGCACCGGTCGCTGCCGCGAAGCCGGCACCGGCGCCGGCCGTGCCCGCAAAGGGCGCCGCCGCGCCGGCGGGCAGCCAGAGCGCGGCGCTGGCGCAGATGATCAATGCGGCACGTCCGCCGATCGATGTGAAGACGGTCGTGATGCAGGGCGGCCGGGTTGATTTCAGCGATTTCTTCATCAAGCCGAACTACCGCGCCCAGCTGTCCGAACTGGGCGGGCGGGTGTCCGGCCTCAGTTCCGCCTCCGGCACCGCCGGCGAGGTGGAACTGCGCGGTCTGGTCGAAGGGTCGGCGCCGATCGACATCACCGGTCGCATCAATCCGCTGGCTGAATCGCTCTTCCTCGACATCAAGGCCAGTGCGCGCGGCATTGAACTGGCGCCGCTGTCGCCGTATTCGGGCAAGTACGTCGGCTACGGCATCGAGAAGGGCAAGCTGAGCGTGAACATTGCCTACAAGATCGACAAGGACCAGCTGACCGCGCAGAACAACGTGATTCTCGACCAGCTCACTTTCGGCAACCGGGTGGACAGCCCGGACGCGATCAAGGCGCCGGTGCTGCTGGCGGTGTCGCTGCTGAAGGACCGCAATGGCGTGATCGACATCAATCTGCCGATCAGCGGCTCGCTGTCCGACCCGCAGTTCTCGATCGGCGGCATCGTGGTGAAGGTGATCGTGAACCTCATCGTGAAGGCGGTCACCTCGCCGTTTGCGCTGCTCGGTTCGCTGTTCGGCTCCGACGCCGATCTCGATCACGTGGCGTTCGAGCCGGGCCGCGCCGTGCTGAATGATGAGGCGCGCGGCAAGCTGGACACGCTGGGCAAGGCGCTGGCCGATCGTCCGGCGCTGAAACTGGAAGTGACCGGCCGCACCGACCGTGCGACCGACATCGAAGGCTACCGCCGTGCGCTGCTCGACCAGAAGGTGCGCGCAGCGAAGGCGGCCAGGGCCAAGACTTCGGTCGAGGGTGTCACGGTGTCGCCGGACGAGTACCCGGAACTGCTGAAGGCGGTGTACAAGGCCTCGGATTTCCCCAAACCGCGCAATGTGGTGGGCATGGCCAAGGACCTGCCGGTGCCGGAGATGGAAAAGCTCATCCTGACCAATACCGACGTGAGCGACGAAGACCTTCGCCTGCTCGGTCTGGCCCGTGCGCAGGCGGTGAAGGAGTATCTGAGCCGCAACGCCAAGGTCGACGACGCCCGGCTGTTCGTGCTGGCGCCCAAGGCCGGCGAAGGTGACAGGGCGGCGGACAAGACCGAAGACAAGGCGAAGGACGGCAAGGCTGCGCCGTCGCGTGCCGACTTCTCGATCAAGAACTGAGCGCCTCTCCGGGCAGCGTGGCCGCCTGCCCGGCGGCCACGCTGCGCAGGATTTCGCCGGCGTGGTCCTGCACGTCCGGCGTATCGATCACTTTCGCGATGCGGCCATCCGGCGAGATCAGCACGGTGATGCGCCGGTAGGCGCCGAGCCGGCTGCGCAGCCAGCCGCCGACGCCATCGCCCAGCGCCCCATAGGCGCGGCCCAGGGTCTGGCCGGCATCCACCAGCAGCGGAAAGTTCAGCCGGTGCTTCGCGGCGAAGGCGCGGTGCGCGGTGCCGTCCTGCGCCGATACGCCGAGCACCGCAATGCCGTGTTCGGCCAGTGCCTCGCGGTGGTCGCGCACCGAGCAGGCCTGCTGCGTGCAGTGCGGCGTGTCGTCCCGCGGGTAGAAGTAGAGCGCCAGCCAGCGGCCGCGGTAGTCGGCGAGACGGTGGCGGATGCCGTTCTGGTCCAGGGCGTCGAAAGAGGGTGCGGTGGTCATGACAGGTCCTCGGTGAATGCTGCGTGATATGGGGGCGGCAGGCGTCAGTGAAAGTCCCGGCTGCGCGGTACGAGATCGCCCAGCAGCGCGGAGCGGTCGACCAGACGGCGCGCGACCAGATGGATCACTTCGCCCTCGCGTGACACCTGGCCGTAGATGCCGAGCAGGGTGGCGTCGAGCACCTCGCGCCGCTGCCGGGTCTGCACGTCCTTGTGCACGATGATGTTGGCCAGCCCGGTTTCGTCTTCCACGGTCACGAACATCACCTCTTTTGCGGTGCCCGGCCGCTGACGGCCGGTCACGATGCCGGCGGCGCGGGCGAGCGCGCGGTCGGGCAGGGTGCGCAGTTCGGCTGCGGTGATGAAACGTTCCGCCGCCAGCCGGCGGCGCAGCAGCGCCAGCGGATGCCGGCCCAGCGTGAAGCCCTGGCTTGCGTAGTCGGCCACGATGTTCTCGCCTTCGCCCGGCGAAGGCAGCGCCAGCGGCGTTTCGTTCAGTGCGGCATCATGCAGCAGCGCGGCCGGGCGGCGCACCGCCGCCTGCCAGTGGGCCTGCCGCCGGTGACCGGCCAGCGAGGCCAGGGCACCGCCGGCGGCCAGTACGCGCAATGCGCCGCGGTCGAGCCGGGTGCGCCGGGCCAGGTCGTCCACGCTGTTGAACGCCGCCTGCGCGCGCGCCTGGACGATGCGCTGCACGATGTCGGCCGAAGCGCCCCTGAGCATGCGCAGCCCCAGGCGCACGCTGGGGTGAGGCGTACCTGCACGGGCAGCCGCTACCGGTTCGAGCACGCAGTCCCAGCCGCTCACGGCCACGTCGGCCGGCAACACCTCGACACCGTGCGCCCGCGCGTCCGCGATCAGCTGGGCCGGCGCGTAGAAGCCCATGGGCTGGCTGTTCAGCAGGCCGCACAGGAAGGCGGCCGGGTGATGGCACTTGAGCCAGGAGGAGGCGTAGACCAGCAGCGCGAAACTGGCGGAATGCGATTCCGGGAAGCCGTAGCTGGAAAACCCCTGGATCTGCTGGTAGATGCGGTCGGCGAATGCCTGCGTGTAGCCTCTGGCGAGCAGTCCATCGGTCAGTTTCTGCTGGAATCTTTCCAGCGTGCCCTTCTGCCGCCACGCCGCCATCGAGCGCCGCATCTGGTCGGCTTCGCCTTCGGTAAAGCCGGCCGCGACCACGGCCAGTTGCATCACCTGTTCCTGGAAGATGGGCACGCCCAGTGTGCGTTCCAGCACCGGCCGCAGTTCGTCCGACGGGTATTCGATCGCTTCGGGTGACAGTTGCCGTCGCTGCAGGTAGGGATGAACCATGCCGCCCTGTATCGGCCCCGGGCGCACGATGGCGACCTGGATGACCAGGTCGTAATAGCGACGCGGCCGCAGCCGCGGCAGCATGCTCATCTGCGCGCGCGATTCGACCTGGAACACGCCGACCGATGCGCCGCGGCACAGCATGTCGTAGGTGGCCATGTCTTCCGGCGGAATGTCGGCCAGCGTGCGCGGAGCGCGTCCGCGTGCGGAGGCCTCCGCGGCCGGGTGGTCCTGGTAAGCCTCCAGCGACTGCAGCGCCTTCCGTATCGCGGTGAGCATGCCCAGCGCCAGCACGTCCACCTTCATCAGGCCGACCGCTTCCAGGTCGTCCTTGTCCCACTGGATGACGCAGCGTTCGGGCATGCGCGCGTTCTCGATCGGCACCAGACTGGACAGCCGGCCGCGCGCGATGACGAAACCGCCCACGTGCTGCGACAGGTGGCGCGGTGCGCCGATCAGTTCGTTGGCCAGTTCCATCAGCCGCTGCACCCGCGGGGAGGCGGGGCTGAAGCCGGCCTCACGCAGCCTGTCCTCGCGCACGCTGCCGCCGTCCCACCACATGTGGCCGCGGGTGAGGCGGTCCAGCGCGTCGTCGCTGAAACCCAGTGCGCGGCCGACGTCGCGCAGCGCCGAACGCGGCCGGTAGCAGGCAAGGCTGGCCGCCAGTGCGGCGCGATCGCGGCCGTACTTGCGGTAGATGTACTGGATCACTTCTTCCCGCCGCTCGTGTTCGAAGTCGACGTCGATGTCCGGCGCCTCCGCGCGCTCGCGCGACATGAAGCGGCCGGTCAGCATGTGGGCGCGCCACGGGTCGACTTCGGTCACGCCGATGCAGTAGCACACCGCCGAATTGGCGGCTGAACCGCGGCCCTGGCACAGGATGTCCTGGCTGCGGGCCCAGGCCACGATGTCGTACACGGTCAGGAAATAGGGCTCGTATTCCAGCGCGGCGATCAGCGCCAGTTCTTCCTCGATCTTGTTGCGCAGCCAGTCCGCCTTGCGCGCGAAAGCTTCGTCGCTCATGCGGAGCACACGGCGGATCTGGCGGCAGCGTTCGACATAACCGTCCTCTGCCAGCTGGCGCAGCCAGGACGCCGGTGTATGGCCGGCCGGCACGATTTCCTCCGGGTATTCGTACTTCAGTTCATCCAGCGAGAACGTGCATGCGCGGGCGATCTGCACGGTGGCGTCCAGCAGTGCCGGCGGGTACAGCGCGGCCAGCCGGTGCAGCGGCCGCAGATGGCGTTCGCCGTTCGGGAACAGCGCGCCGTCGCATTCGGCCAGCGTGCGGTGCAGCCGGATCGCGGTCAGCGTGTCCTGCAGCCGGCGGCGTGCCCGCACATGCATGTGCACGTCACCTGCTGCGCACAACGGAATGCCGCAGGCGGCGGACACCGACTGCAGCGTGGCCAGCCGCGCGCTGTCGTCCGCCTGCAGATGTCGCTCCATTGCCAGCCAGGCGCGTCCATTGAAGCGCCGCATCAGCCATTCCGCATCCGCCTGCAGCGCGGCCGGGTCGAGTGCCTGCGCGGTGTCCGGCAGCAGCAGCGCGATGCAGTCGGGCAGGCCGCCGTCCAGATTTGCGCGGCTCAGGTGATAGCGCCCCTTTTCGCTGGCGCGCCGGCCGAGCGTGATCAGTTCGCACAGCTGGCCGTAGCCCGCGCGCTTGCGCGCCAGCAGCACCAGCTTCGGGCCGTCGGCCAGCCGGATCTCGCTGCCGATGATGAGAGCAGGCCGGGGCGCGGGCAGGGCACGCAGCGCGGCATGCGCACGCACAACGCCGGCCACCGAACATTCGTCGGTCAGTGCCAGGGCCTCGTAGCCGAGCGCTGCGGCGCGCGTCACCAGTTCTTCCGGCGACGAGGCGCCGCGCTGGAAGCTGAAGTGGCTGAGGCAGTGAAGTTCGGCGTAGACGGCAGGCATGGGAGTGAACTGTTTTTTTATACAGTACATGGTGCCGTCACCGCTTTCAATCTCTGTGGCGCGCAGTGCGATGCGCGTGAAGAAGACTGTGCCGATCGACGCAGTCCGCACATCCGGTGTTCAGCATTCGCTGCCGGGTAAGGCGTGACCGGGGCGCGCTGGCGGTGCGCGTCGTGCAGCACGCCCCGTGGCGGTGCGCAGGCCGGGGGCGGCCTGCGCGTCGATGTCATGCCGGAGCCAGCGCCGGCGCAGGGTTTGCGGAGAGCGCATCGCATCGGCCGCCGGTCGGTGAAGCTGCGTCGGCAGGCATGGACCACAACTTGCTGTGATCCGGTCAACGTCGTGTCGTGCATGGACGTCAACGATTCCATGCGCAGAGAGCGCGGGAAGGGAACTTCGGTGACGACCGCAATATCGACTGGACACGGACTTGTGACCATGTGTTGCGTGAGTGTTGCATCTGCGCATCTTGTGCCCGATGTCTCGACACGACGCGCACGCTTCGGAGCAGGATGGTGATCACGCCGCTTATCGAGCTTTCATCGAGAGCGCGGGTGAACCAAGCTGAACATGTGGGGGTGCGGTGGAATCGCGCGTACCGCGCGGGTCTTCCGGACCACCTTGTATGAAGGTCAACGGAGACTTGGAGATCAGCATGGACATCGTCAGTCATTTCGCCGCGCGTTTCGAACGCACCCGCGAAGAGGAACTTTCGCTGGAGGAATATCTCGCGGAGTGCAAGCGCGACCCGCTGGCCTACGCGAGTGCGGCCGAACGCATGCTGAAGGCGATCGGTGAGCCGCAGACGGTGGACACCCGGAACGATCCGCGGCTGTCGCGCATCTTCGCCAACAAGGTGATCAAGATCTATCCGGCCTTCGCCGAGTTCTACGGCATGGAGGACGCGATCGAGCAGGTGGTGAGCTACTTCCGCCACGCCGCCCAGGGGCTGGAGGAAAAGAAGCAGATCCTCTATCTGCTGGGCCCGGTCGGCGGCGGCAAGTCGTCGATCGCCGAACGGCTGAAGGCGCTGATGCAGGAAGTGCCCTTCTACGCGATCAAGGGGTCGCCGGTGAATGAATCGCCGCTGGGCCTGTTCGACCCGGCCGAGGACGGCGACATCCTGGAGAAGGAATACGGCATTCCGCGCCGCTATCTCAACCGCATCCTGAGCCCGTGGGCGGTCAAGCGGCTGGAGGAGTTCGGCGGTGACATCCGCAGGTTCCGCGTGGTCAAGCGCTACCCCAGCGTGCTCAAGCAGATCGGCATCGCCAAGACCGAGCCGGGCGACGAGAACAACCAGGATATTTCGTCGCTGGTGGGCAAGGTCGACATCCGCAAGCTCGAAACCTTCGCGCAGGACGACCCGGACGCCTACAGCTTCTCCGGTGGCCTGTGCCTGGCCAACCAGGGGCTGCTCGAATTCGTCGAAATGTTCAAGGCGCCGATCAAGGTGCTGCACCCGCTGCTTACCGCGACCCAGGAAGGTAACTTCAAGGGTACCGAGGGCTTCGGCGCGATTCCGTTCGACGGCGTGGTGCTGGCCCACTCGAATGAGAGCGAGTGGAAAGCCTTCCGCAACAACAAGAACAACGAAGCCTTCCTCGACCGCATCTACATCGTGAAGGTGCCGTACTGCCTGCGCGTGTCCGAAGAGGTGCACATCTACGAGAAGTTGCTGCGCGGTTCGTCGCTGGCCGACGCGGTGTGCGCGCCGGGCACGCTGAAGATGATGGCGCAGTTCGCCGCGCTCACCCGGCTCAAGGAGCCGGAGAACTCCAGCCTGTATTCGAAGATGCAGGTGTATGACGGCGAGAACCTGAAGGACACCGATCCGCGCGCCAAGAGCTATCAGGAGTACCGCGACTACGCCGGCGTCGATGAGGGCATGAGCGGCATTTCGACCCGCTTCGCGTTCAAGATCCTGTCCAAGGTGTTCAACTTCGATTCGACCGAAGTGGCGGCCAACCCGGTGCACCTGATGTATGTGCTGGAACAGCAGATCGAGCGCGAACAGTTCCCGCAGGACGTGGAACAGAAGTACATCGCCTTCATCAAGGAACACCTGTCGCCGCGCTACGCCGAATTCATCGGCAAGGAAATCCAGACTGCCTATCTGGAAAGCTACAGCGAATACGGCCAGAACATCTTCGACCGCTACGTCACCTACGCCGATTACTGGATACAGGATCAGGAGTACCGCGATACCGACACCGGCGAAGTGTTCGACCGCGCGTCGCTGAACGGCGAACTTGAAAAGATCGAGAAGCCGGCCGGCATCGCCAATCCGAAGGACTTCCGCAACGAGATCGTGAATTTCGTGCTGCGGGCGCGGGCCAACAATGCCGGCAAGAACCCGGTGTGGACCAGTTACGAAAAGCTGCGCACGGTGATCGAGAAGAAGATGTTCTCCAACACCGAGGAACTGCTGCCGGTCATCAGCTTCAACGCCAAGGCCAGCGCTGACGACGCCAAGAAGCACGAGGACTTCGTCAATCGCATGGTGGGCAAGGGCTACACGCCCAAGCAGGTGCGCCTGCTGTGCGAGTGGTACCTGCGCGTGCGCAAGAGTTCGTGACCGTGCGGCACTGACATGAGCCGGGGCGATGCGGCCCCGGCGGGAAGGGGACACATCTTGCAGCAGATCATCGATCGCAGACTGGCGGGCAAGAACAAGTCCATCGGCAACCGGGAGCGCTTCCTGCGCCGCCACAAGGAGCAGATCCGCGAGGCGGTGCGGCGCGCGGTCGAGGGCCGCGGCATACGCGACATCGCGCAGGGTGAGGACATCCACATCCCGAAGCGCGACATCAGCGAGCCGGTGTTCGGTCACGGCCAGGGTGGCAAGCGCGAAATGGTGCATCCGGGTAACAGGGACTTCGTGCAGGGTGACCGCATCGAACGCCCGCAGGGCGGAGGCGGCGGGCGCGGATCCAGTTCCGGGCAGGCCAGCGATTCCGGCGAGGGTGAGGACGATTTCGTCTTCCACCTCACGAAGGAAGAGTTCATGCAGGTCTTCTTCGATGACCTGGCCCTGCCCAACCTGATCCGCACCACGCTGGCGGAAACGCCCGAGTACAAGACGCACCGCGCCGGCTTTTCCAGCGACGGCACGCCGAACAATCTGCACGTCGTGCGTTCGATGCGTGGCGCCATCGGCCGACGCATCGCGCTCGGCAGTGAGTCGCGGCGCGAACTGCACCGGCTGGAGGCGCTGCTGGAAGAACTGCGCGCGCAGCCCGGCACGCCGGCACGGCTGCACGAGATCGAACAGATCGAGGCCGACATCGCGGCGCTGCGCGCGCGCATCGACCGCATCCCCTACCTCGACCCGATCGACCTGCGCTACCGCAGCCGGGTGCGCACGCCGGTGCCCACCGCCAAGGCGGTCATGTTCTGCCTGATGGACGTGTCGGGTTCGATGGACGAGGCGCGCAAGGATCTGGCCAAGCGCTTCTTCATCCTGCTCCACCTGTTCCTGACCCGGCATTACGAGAAGATCGAAATCGTGTTCATCCGCCACCACACGCAGGCGCAGGAGGTGAACGAGCACGACTTCTTCCACGCCACCGAAACCGGCGGCACCGTGGTGTCCAGCGCGCTGGTGCTGATGGAGGAAATCATCCAGGCACGCTATCCGCGCGGCGAATGGAACATCTACGGCGCGCAGGCCAGCGACGGCGACAACTGGCACGACGACAGCCCGCGCTGCCGCGAAATCCTGGAGCAGAAGATTCTTCCGCTGGTGCGCTACTTCGCCTACATCCAGGTGGTCGAACAGGAACAGAACCTGTGGCACGAGTATTCGGATCTGGCGGTTGAGGTGCCGAACTTCGCCATCCGCAAGGCGGCCGAGGTTGACCAGATCTACCCGGTATTCCGCGATCTGTTCAGGAAGGAAGGAGCTGCCAAATGAGCGATACCTACGACCGCCGCAACAACGGTCGCGCGGCTTCGCCGGACGAGTACGGTGGCCGTCGCCACCCGGCGCCGCTGCGCGCGCCGATGCCTCTGAAGGAACGTCCCGCCTCGCGCCTGCCGGCGCCCAGCGACTGGACATTCGAACTGATCGAGCAGTACCACGACGTGATCCGCGCCACCGCCGAGCGCTTCGGCCTGGACACCTACCCGAACCAGCTGGAAATCATCACTGCCGAACAGATGATGGACGCCTACGCCAGCGTGGGCATGCCGGTGAACTACCGGCACTGGAGCTACGGCAAGGAATTCATCGCCACCGAGAAGAACTACCGGCGCGGCCAGATGGGCCTGGCCTACGAAATCGTGATCAACAGCAATCCCTGCATCAGCTATCTGATGGAGGAGAACACGATGGCCATGCAGGCGCTGGTGATCGCGCACGCCGCCTACGGCCACAACAGCTTCTTCAAGGGCAACTACCTGTTCCGGATGTGGACCGACGCGTCGTCCATCATCGACTACCTGGTCTATGCGAAGAACTATGTCGCCGCCTGCGAGGAGCGGCACGGCATCGACGCGGTCGAACTGCTGCTCGACAGTTGCCATGCGCTGATGAATTACGGCGTCGACCGCTACCGCCGGCCGAGCAAGCTCAGCCTTACGCAGGAACTGGCGCGCGCCAAGGACCGTGAGGCCTACGCGCAGCAGCAGGTGAACGAGCTGTGGCGCACGCTGCCGCGCAAGCCGGGGCGCGACGAGGCGGAGCGCGAAGCGCCGCGCTTTCCGGCCGAGCCGCAGGAAAACCTGCTCTACTTCATCGAGAAGAACGCGCCGCTGCTCGAACCCTGGCAGCGCGAACTGGTGCGCATCGTGCGCAAGGTGGCGCAGTACTTCTATCCGCAGCGCCAGACCCAGGTGATGAACGAAGGCTGGGCCACCTTCTGGCACCACCATCTGCTGAACACCATGTACGACGACGGCTTCCTTGACGACGGCATCATGATCGAGTGCCTGAAGTCGCACACCAATGTCGTCTATCAGCCGCCGGTCGGTCACCCGGCCTACAGCGGCATGAATCCGTACGCGCTGGGCTTCGCGATGTACACCGACATCAAGCGCATCTGCGAAGCGCCCACCGACGAGGACCGTGCCTGGTTCCCGGACATGGCCGGCAGCAGCTGGCTGGAAACGCTGGACCACGCGATGCGCAACTTCAAGGACGAAAGCTTCATCGGCCAGTATCTGTCGCCGCGCGTGATGCGCGCCTTCCGTCTGTTCGCCATCACCGACGACGACACCGAACCGACGCTGGAGGTGTCCGCCATTCACGACGAATCCGGCTATCGCAATCTGCGCGAAGCGATGTCGCGTCAGTACGACCTCGGCTCGCGCGAGCCCAACATTCAGGTGTGGAGCGTGAACACCCGTGGCGACCGGTCGCTGATGCTGCGTCACACCCAGCACAACAACCGGCCGCTGCACGACGGGGCCTACGAGGTGCTCAAGCACGTCGCCCGGCTGTGGGGCTTCCCTGTGCACCTGGAGAGCATCAACGGGCAGGGCGGTGTCGCGCGGCGGTGGACGGTGGACCCGAGCACCGCTTGACCGCCGTCATGTGCAGACCGGTGATCCGCTGATATCCTTCGCTCGCCATGAATGCTCCGGCCCGCTTCCTGCTGATTCTGATGCTGCTGTGCGCCCTGCCGCTGCAGGGCTTCGCTGCGGCATCCATGCTGCGCTGTGCGCCGTCCCATCACGGCAGCACGCAGGTGGATACGTCCGCCTACGCCGATGAAGGGCATCATCACGATCCGTCCATGCCCGCCGTGCACCCGACCCACGATGGCGAACCCGCCCACGGCGCCGATCATGCACCGGCCCATGGCAAGTACGGCTGCAGTGCCTGCGCCGCCTGCTGCATAGGTGGGGCACTTGCCTCGCCAGCGCCGCTGTTGCCGGCGTCAGCCCACCTGCACGAGCGTCCGCTGCCCGTGCCCCAGCCCGCCGCGGCCTTCATCACCGAAGGCCCGGAACGCCCGCCCAGACACCTCCCCGCATGACGATCTGCGTCCGCGCCCCACGCGCGGACGCTGTTTCCATCCGTCTTTGCGAGGACATCATGTACCGGATTCTTTCCCGGACGCTGCTGATTGCTGCAGCGTTCACGGCCGCGCCGCTGCGTGCGGCCGACCCTGCTGACCCACTGGCCGAAGTGCCTCCGCTGCATTACCGCTCACCGCTGGACAGCGCGCGCCGCGACGCCGCCACGCCGGTCGGCGACTGGCGTGCCGCCAACGATGCGGTAGCCGGCCAGGTGGGCCACTCACACGATCACGGGGCGTCCGCGCCCGACCCCCACGCAGGGCACACGCCTGCGCCAGTGGCCGATCCGCACGCCGGTCACCGCGCAGCTGCACCGGCTGGCGACAGTCATGACCACGCCGCCCCGGCGGCCACACCGCAGCACTGTCCGCACCACGCCGATCACCACGGCGGACACGGCGGACACGGCGGACACGGCGGACACGGCGGACACGGCGGACACGGCGGACACGGCGGACACGGCGCGATGACATCCGGGCAGAGCCCGGGCACTGCGAAGGAGGGCGGCGATGCGCACACGCACTGAACAGGGCCGGCTGAAACTTCTGCCGCTGGCGGCGGCGCTCGCGCTGCTGGCCGGCTGCACCAGCTTCAGCCCGGATGGCGGTTTCGGCGCGGTCGAGCAGACCGCGCGCGACCGGCTGGGCAAGGACGTGCAGCGCGTGCGCAGCGACGAAGACCGGCAGGCGGTCGCCGGCCGCGTCGCCGAACTGCTGGCCCGGCCGCTGTCGGTCGAAGACGCGGTGCAGATCGCGCTGCTGAACAACCGCGGCCTGCAGGCCGGCTTCCACGATCTGGGCATACGCGAGGCCGAACTGGTGCGCGCCGGCCGCCTGCCCAATCCCACCTTCTCGATGTTCCACGCCAGCAAGAAGGAAGACGGCGTGCGCGACTACAAGATCGAGCAGGTGCTCACCTTCAACATCTTTTCGCTGCTGACCATGCCGCAGGCGGTGGAGGTGAACCGGCGCGTGTTTGAACAGACCCAGCGCGCGGTGTCGCTGCAGGTGCTGCGGCTGGCGGCGGACGTGCGCCGCGCCTGGGTGCAGGCGGTCGCCGCCGGACAGACGCTGCGCTACATGGAACAGGTGATGGAAGCCGCGGATGCCGGTGCCGAACTGGCGAAGCGCATGCGCGCCGCCGGCAACCACAGCGCGCTGGCCGAAGCGCGCGAGCAGGGTTTCCGCGCCGATGCCGCGCTGAATCTGGCGCGCGCGCAGCAGGCGCAGGTGGCGGCCCGCGAACGGCTGACCCGATTGCTCGGCCTGTGGGGCGAACAGACCGCCTTCGCGCTACCCGACCGTCTGCCCGACCTGCCTGCGGCAGCGCTGGACGCGCCGGACATCGAGCGTCAGGCGATGGGTTCGCGCATCGATCTGCAGATCGCGAAGCTGGACGCCGAAGCGACCGCGCGCAACCTCGGGCTGACGAAGACCACGCGCTTCATCGACGTGCTCGAAGTCGGGCCGGCGCGCGTGCTCGAAGGTCGGCGCAGCGAGTCCTACAAGAAGGGCTATGAAATCAGTTTCGAACTGCCGCTGTTCGACTGGGGCGGTTCGAAAGTGGCGCGTGCCGAGGCGATTTACATGCAGTCGGTCGAGCGCGCGGCGGAGGCCGCGGTCAATGCCCGCTCCGAAGTGCGCGAAGCCTATACCGGCTACCGCACTGCCTTCGACATCGCCCGCCACTACCGCGACGAGGTGGTGCCGCTCAGGAAGCGGGTGTCCGACGAAAACCTGCTGCGCTACAACGGCATGCTGATCGGCGTGTTCGAACTGCTGGCCGACGCGCGCGCGCAAGTGGCCGGCGTGAATGGCTATATCGAGGCGCTGCGCGACTTCTGGATCGCCCAGGCCGATCTCGACATGGCGCTGGTCGGTCGCCCCGATCTCGCGCCGCCCCCCGGCGCAGCGCTGTCCACTGCAGCGGCCGACGCCGCCCACTGAGTGCATCCGGATGCGACCCGTGTGCGTGTTTCTGTGGGAGCGGCGCCCTCGCCGCGATGCATTGCCCGGACCGAGCGTCCTCCGCCGCTCCGTCACGCATCGCGGCGAGGGCGCTGCTCCTACGGCCGCACGGTCGCCCTCCGGACATGATTGAGGACATGACATGACTTCCCGCAGAGATTTCTTCCGCAGTGCCGGCATCGCCGGTGCGGCCGTCGCGGCCACCACGGTGAGCCGGGTCGCGCTGGCCGCGATTCCCGAGCCGGTGATCGAAACCACCGCCGATACGCGCGGCCCGCTCAGGCCGCCGGACGGCCGGCCCTACAACCCGGTGGTGACGCTGAACGGCTGGACGCTGCCCTGGCGCATGAAGGACGGCGTCAAGGAGTTCCATCTGGTGGCCGAGCCGGTGGTGCGCGAAATGGCGCCCGGCTTCAAGGCCCACTTGTGGGGCTACAACGGCCAGTCGCCCGGGCCCACCATCGAGGTGGTCGAAGGCGACCGCGTGCGCATTTACGTGACCAACCGGCTGCCCGAGCGCACCAGCGTGCACTGGCACGGCCAGCGCCTGCCCAACGGCATGGATGGCGTCAGCGGGCTGACCCAGCCGGCGATCCCGCCCGGCAAGACCTTCGTCTATGAATTCGTCGCGCGCCGCCCCGGCACTTTCATGTACCACCCGCACGCCGACGAAATGACGCAGATGGCGATGGGCATGATGGGCTTCTGGGTCACTCACCCCAAGGGCCGCCATCCGCTGATCGCGACCGTCGACCGCGACTATGTGTTCCTGCTCAACGCCTACGACATCGACCCCGGCAGCTACACGCCGAAAACCATGACCATGCTGGATTTCAACCTGTGGTCGTGGAACAGCCGCATCTTCCCCGGCATCGCGCCGCTGGTGGCGCGGAAGAACGACCGCGTGCGCATCCGCATCGGCAACCTGACGATGACCAACCACCCCATCCACATCCACGGTCACGAGTTCGAGGTGACCGGCACCGATGGCGGGCCGGTACCTAAGAGTGCGCGCTGGCCGGAGGTGACGACCGATATCGGCGTCGGCCAGATGCGGCAGATCGAGTTCATCGCGGACGAGGAGGGCGACTGGGCCTTTCACTGCCACAAGAGCCACCACACGATGAACGCCATGGGCCACGACGTGCCCAACCTGGTCGGTGTCGATCAGCGCGGGCTGGCCGAGCGCATTTCGAATCTGGTGCCTGGCTACATGGCCATGGGCGAGCGTGGCATGGCGGACATGGCCGACATGAAAATGCCGTTGCCGGAGAACACCGCGCCGATGATGACCGGCGACGGGCCTTTCGGCTCGGTCGAGATGGGCGGCATGTTCTCGGTGTTCAAGGTGAGGCGCGACCAGAAGCGGGGCGATTACACCGACCCCGGCTGGTTCCGCCATCCGCCGGGTACGGTGGCGCACGAAGTGGGCGAGGCGCCGCCGGCCGCACCGCCGCCGGCCGGCCACGATCACGGCGCCTCCAGCATGCCGCTCGCGCAGCCGCAGGACATCGAAGTGCAGGTGCGCAAGCCGGGTGCCGGCGCGCACGATCACCATTGAAAGGACGCATCATGAACACGACACGTCGCGCGCTGATCGGCGCACTCGCCACCGCTGCACTGCTGCCGCGCGCCGCCACGCTGATGGCCGCGCCGAAACCGCTGGTCGAGGTGTGGAAAAGCCCGACCTGCGGCTGCTGCAAGGACTGGGTGGCCCATCTCGAAGCGAACGGCTTCGCGGTCAAGGTGTATGAAACCGGCAACAACGAGGCGCGCGCCCGGCTCGGCATGCCGGCGAAGTACGGCTCCTGCCACACCGCGCGGGTCGACGGCTATCTGCTGGAAGGCCATGTGCCGGCGAGCGAGGTGCAGAAGCTGCTGAAGGAAAAACCGAAGGCGCTCGGCCTGGCGGTGCCGGCGATGCCGGTCGGCTCGCCCGGCATGGATGGCCCGGAATACAAGGGGCGCAAGGACCCGTACGACGTGCTGCTGGTGCAGGCGGACGGCAACGCGAGCGTGTATCGCAGCTATCGCTGAGCCGTCCGCCTTTTCCGGAGCCGCCGCTGGAATCGCGGCGGGGGCGGCGCGCTTACCTCGGGCGGGATGTCGTGAGAGCGACGCCCCGTCGCGATCGGGCGCCTGCTCACGCGGGATGCATTTGCGCCGGCGGGTAGTCCGCCTCCGCCAGTGCAGCGCGGTAGGTGTCGGCGTCCACGGTCGATTCGATGCGCACGCGGTGGGTCGGCAGATCGATGTCGACTTTCGCGTCGGCGTCGAGGCCGGCGACCAGGGCCTTGATGCGGCCGGCGCAGTGACCGCAGGTCATGTCGGGAACGGTGAATTCGATGGTCGTGCTCATCGCTGTACTCCGGTGTCGGGTTGGGATGAGCAGATGATGGACCTTGCCACGGTGGGAAGGTCAAGCGTCCGTGCCAGTCTGCGGCGCGGGACGCAGTCGCTGAAATATCCGCTTGACCTTGCCATGATGGGAAGGTGGACACTGGTTCCGTCATCCAGCGACAGGACAGCAAAAGGATTCTCCGATGAACACTTCAGATCTGCCCGCAGCGACCGGCCCGCTCACCCGCTGGGACTTCGGCATCGATGGCATGACCTGCGCGTCCTGCTCGACCCGGGTCGAAAAGGCGCTGGCGCGCACGCCCGGTGTCGCGTCCGCCAGCGTCAATCTGGCGACCGAGCGTGCGACGGTCGAGGCCGACGCCTCGGTCGACGCGGCCACCCTGCGAGCGGCGATCGACAAGGCCGGCTATGCGATGAAGCCGCAGGCGCTGCGGCTCAACATCGAAGGCATGACCTGCGCGTCCTGCGTGGCGCGGGTCGAGAAGGCGCTGAACAGGGTGCCCGGCGTGCTGTCGGCCAGCGTCAATCTGGCCACCGAAAGCGCGGACATCGTCAGCGCGGCCGACAACCTGACCGCACTGCAGGCGGCCGTGGCGCGTGCCGGCTATACCGCCTCGCTGCCGTCGTCGGTGCCGGCCAGCGCGCCGGTGAGCACCTTGCCGGCGTGGTGGCCGGTGGCGCTGGCCGTCGCCCTGTCTCTGCCGCTCGCGCTGCCCATGGTGGGCATGCTGTGGGGCGCGCACTGGATGCTGCCCGGCGGGCTGCAGTTCGTGCTCGCCACACCGGTGCAGTTCTGGCTCGGCGCCCGTTTCTACGTCGCCGGCTGGAAGGCGCTGCGTGCCGGCAGCGGAAACATGGACCTGCTGGTCGCGCTCGGCACCTCTGCCGCCTGGGGCCTCAGCCTGTGGCTGTGGCTCACCGCCGCCCCGGGCACGATGCCGCATCTGTACTTCGAGGCCTCCGCCGTCGTCATCACGCTGGTGCTGCTCGGCAAGTGGCTGGAAACCCGCGCCAAACGGCAGACCACCGACGCCATCCGCGCGCTCAACGCGCTGCGGCCGGATACCGCACGGGTGCGCCGCAACGGTGTCGAGGTCGAACTGCCGCTGGCGCAGATCGTGGTGGGTGACGAGGTGGTGATCCGTCCGGGCGAGCGGGTGCCGGTGGATGGCGACATCGTGGACGGCGCCAGCCAGGTGGACGAATCGCTGATCACCGGCGAAAGCCTGCCGGTCGCCCGGCAGGTGGGCGACCGGGTGACCGGCGGCGCGGTCAATGGCGAGGGGCGGCTGGTGGTGCGCACGCGGGCCATCGGCGCCGAAACCGTGCTGGCGCGCATCGTGCGCCTGGTCGAGAGTGCGCAGGCGAAGAAGGCACCGATACAGCGCCTGGTGGACCGGGTGAGCGCGGTGTTCGTGCCGGTGGTGATCGGCCTTGCGCTGCTCACCTTCGGCGGCTGGATGCTGGCCGGCGGTGGCGTCGAGACAGCGCTGCTGAACGCGGTTGCGGTGCTGGTGATCGCCTGCCCGTGCGCGCTCGGGCTGGCCACGCCGACCGCCATCATGGTGGGCACCGGCGCCGCGGCGCGCCACGGCATCCTGATCAAGGACGCCGAAGCGCTGGAAATCGCGCACCGGGTGTCGGTGGTCGCCTTCGACAAGACCGGCACGCTGACCGAAGGGCGGCCGGAACTGGTGGCGGCCGAACCGACCGACGGTGCGCGCAGCGAACTGCTGGCGCGGGCGGCTGCGCTGCAGGCCGGCAGCGAGCACCCGCTGGCGCGTGCGGTGACCGCAGCGGCGGTGCGCGAAGGCGTGACCATACCGCCGGCGGATGCGCTGACCGCCGTCGCCGGCCGTGGCATCGCGGCCTCCGTGGAGGGTCGCGCGCTGAAGCTGGGCAGTTCGCGCTTCATGGAAGAGCTGGGCGTCGATCTGTCGCCGCTCGCCGACCGCGCGGCACAGCTGCAGGCGGACGGGCGCACCGTGTCCTGGCTGGCCGACCTGGCCGACTTGGGCGACTCACCGCGCCTGCTCGGCCTGCTGGCCTTCGGCGACACGCTGAAGCCTTCCGCGGCGGACGCGGTGCGCAGGCTTCAGGCCGCCGGCGTGCGCACCGTGCTGGTGAGTGGCGACAACCGCGGCGCTGCAGCGGCGGTGGCGACGCAGCTCGCCATCGACGACGTGCGCGCCGAGGTGCTGCCGGAACACAAGGCCGAGGTGGTCGCCGAACTGAAGCAGGGCGGGGCGGTGGTGGCCATGGTGGGCGACGGCATCAACGACGCGCCGGCGCTGGCGGCGGCCGACGTCGGCATCGCGATGTCCACCGGCACCGACGTGGCGATGCACGCCGCCGGCATCACGCTGATGCAGGGCGATCCGGCGCGCGTGGCCGACGCGCTGGACGTGTCGCGGCGCACCTGGGCGAAGATCCGGCAGAACCTGTTCTGGGCCTTCGCCTACAACGTGGTCGGCATACCGCTGGCCGCTGCCGGCCTGCTGAATCCGGTCATCGCCGGCGCGGCGATGGCCTTTTCCAGCTTCAGCGTGGTGAGCAATGCGCTGCTGCTGCGGCGCTGGAAACCGGGGAGGGCGGAAGCATGAACATCGGCGAGGCGGCGGCACGCTCGGGCGTGTCGGCCAAGATGGTCAGGCATTACGAATCGCTTGGCCTGCTGCCGCAGGTGGCGCGGAGCGACGCCGGCTACCGGCAGTACGGCGAGCGCGAGGTGCACACGCTGCGTTTCATCCGCCGCGCGCGCGACCTCGGTTTCTCGATGGTCGAAATCGCCGGTCTGCTCGCGCTGTGGCAGAAGCCGGACCGCGCCAGCGGCGACGTGAAACGCATCGCCGAAGCGCACATTGCCGACCTCGATCGGCGCATCGCCGAAATGAGCGCGATGAAGCGCACGCTGGAAACCCTGGTGCATTGCTGCCACGGCGACCACCGGCCGGACTGCCCGATACTGGACGGACTGGCCGAGGTGGGCGGTCCGTCGCAGACCTGACTGCCGGTATCGCGGCGGGGCGCCGCGCCTACGACGGCGAAGGCCTTTGCAGATTCGGTGGGAGCGGCGCCTCGCCGCGATTGCAGCCTTGAAACCGAGACAGCGTCTGCTCGACGGCCCCATCGCGGCGGGGGCGCCGCTTGTATGTTCATCTGCGGCAAGCGTAGTAGTGGACGCTTGTCGGGCGGAGGGACGAGCGCCGCATCTGACGGCAAGCACGTACAGACAGTGGGAGAGATGTCCCGCCTTCACCCCCGAGCACCGATGAGGAATCCTTCGGACCGCGTCTGACCCGGTACCGACCATATCCTGCAAGCCTGTGCCCAGGTGACCCCGACAAGCCCTTCAACCATAGTCCGGAGGTGCTCATCGTGACAAGTCAGACCGAATCCCCCCGCTTTGGCATCGACGTCTCCAAGCGCTGGCTGGACATCGCCGAGTACGGCCGCTCGCCGGTGCTGCACATCGACAACACCGCCCCGGCCATCCGCAGCTGGCTGCGCACCTTGCCCCCGAGCGCCTGCCACATCGCCTGCGAATCCACCGGCACCTACCACCGCGCGCTGGTCGAGCTGCTCATCGGCGCCGGTCATCGGGTGTATCTGATCGACGGCTACACGCTGTCCAGATACCGCGACACGCTGGGCCAGCGCGCCAAGACCGATCGGCACGACGCGGGGCTGATCGCCCGCTATCTCGCCCACGAAGGGGCGCGTCTGCGCCCGTTCTCGCTGCCGCCCCGTGCGGTGACCGACCTGCGCGCCCTGCTGCGCCGTCGCGCCACCCTGGTGCGTTGCCTGGGCCGCATGCGTCAGAGCATGGAGGAGCTGCCCGGCTTCGCCCGCCAGGTGCGGGCCGTCACCGAGCGGATCCAGGCGCTGATCAAACGGCTGGAACAGCGCATCGCCGCGCTGATCGGCACCAGCGGCTGGGGCGACCCGTACCGGCGCATTCTCAAGGTCGAAGGTATCGGCGCACTCACCGCCGCCGGTCTGTGCGCCACGTTTCACCGCGCCGCATTCGGCCGGGCCGATGCCTTCATCGCCTTCCTCGGCCTGGATGTGACCGTGCGCCAATCGGGCACCCAGCGCGCACGCGGAGTGCTCAGCAAGAAGGGCGATGCCGAGATGCGCCGCCTGCTCTACAACGCCGCCATGGCGGCCAGCCGATCCAGTACCTGGCAGCCCTTCTACCAGCGCATGCTCCAGCGCGGATTCAGCCGCACCCAGGCGCTGGTCGCACTGGCCAGAAAGCTCGCAAGGATCGCCTTCTCGCTAATGAAGAACGCTTCCGACTACGTCCCTAAACAACACGAAAACGCTTGCGCTCGAACATAGAATCTCCCACGGGTCACGGCGGCGAGCGGGCCGCCGACCCGACTCAGGCCGCCTTCGCGTTGAACTGCCCCACCGTCTTTTCCAGCTGGGCGGTCGCCAGACCGGTCAGTTCGGCGCTGCGGGCCGAAGCCACGGTGGCGTCGCGCATCGCGTCCACCGCCTGCGAAATCGAACCGATGCGATCGCCATAGGCGTGGGTGGTGCTGGCGATCTGGCCGATGGTGACGAACAGCCGCTCGACCACCTGTTCGATTTCCTGCCGGTCGGACGCCGCTTCGATCGCCAGCTTCAGACCGTCTTCCATGTCGGCCATGCCGCTTTCGACCGTGCGCACCGCCTGTTCGGCCTGCGACTGCACGCCTTCGATCATGCGACCGATGTCGGTGGTCGCGCCGCGGGTGCGCTCGGCCAGCTTGCGCACTTCGTCCGCCACCACCGCGAAGCCGCGGCCGGCTTCGCCGGCGCGGGCGGCCTCGATGGCGGCGTTCAGCGCCAGCAGATTGGTCTGTTCGGCGATTTCCTTGATCAGCGTGGCGATGCTGCCGATGTCCAGCGTGCGCCGTTCGAGCTGCCGTATGGTGTCGGTCGACAGCAGTACCGAGCCGCGTATCGTGCTGCTGCGCGCGCTGATCTGCGCGAACTGCGCCTGCGCGCTGTCGCTCACCTGCTGCACCACGTCGCGCATGGCCTGGGTGCTGGTGCTGGCCTGATCGATTTCCACCGTCTGCTGGTGCACTGCGCTCACCATGTCATCGACCGCGCGCTGCATGTCGTCCGACACCCGGCCGGCGTGTTCGCTGCGCGCCTGCAGGCCGCGGTTGGTTTCGCTGATTTCGCCCGAGGTGCGGCCGATCTGCCGCAGCGTCTGGTCCAGATTGTCGATCAGGCTGTTGGTCCACTGCGCCAGCACGGTGGTTTCGTCGATGCGCACGCTTTCACGCGGCAGCCGCTGCGTCAGGTTGCCGCCTTCGGCGGTGCTGCGCAGCACCCGGGTGGCTTCGCGCAGGCGCTCCGATACCGGCTGGCAGCCGGCGCGCTGCAGTATGGGCATGCCGGCCGCCAGCAGCACCAGACCCAGCGCCCAGGCGAACAGCCCGGGCAGGCCGGCCAGCGCCGACAGCGCGAAGGCGCTGCCCCAGCTCGCGCTGACCAGCAGCAGGTAGAGCTTCTGCAGCCGGTAGCCCAGGCTGCGGTAGCGGTACACCTCTTCCAGATCGGCTTCGCACATCATGCCCCAGGTATCCGGCGAGCCCGGCAGCCGGAAGGTGACGCCCTTGCCGATGACCGGAATGTGGCGGTAGTCCGGATAGCCCGGGTAGGTGACGAACAGGTTTTCGCCCTTGCGTATCGTTTCGCGCACGCCCGGATGCAGCTGGCCGGTGGCCGGGTCGTTGAACACCAGTTCCAGTTCGGTGTGCGCCTGCACCCGCACCGTGCCGTAGGCGGTGCGCACGCCGTCCTTCAGGTTGTCGCCGTGGGTGAAGGCGTTGTCCTCGAAGCGCGAACGCGACAGTGCGGTGCCCGGCCGGATGCCGCGGTCGAATTCCGGCTTCACCATGAACAGGTAGTTGTCGCCGGACTCGTGGAAGATGTGTCCGGCCTCGCGCTGTATCAGGTCGCCCAGCACGTCGTTCGGCACCCGGCCGCACACCGTGCCCACGGTGCGGCCGTCGACGCGTACAGGCTGGATGAACATGAGGGTCATCGCGTCGTGGAAGCGCGAACTGGAGCGGCCCAGCGTCAGCGTGACCGGATCGCTGTAGGGGCCGTGCAGGAAGGGCGCCTTCAGCCCTTCAGCCAGTGCCCGCACACTGGCTGCGGGCGCGCCTTCGCGGCTGTCCGCCGACGAGGCCAGCACCCGGCCTTCGCGGTCGGTCACGAACAGTTCGCTGAAGTCGGCGGCGCGCCGGTGCAGATGCTGCAGCGGTGCGCGTGGCGTGCGGGGCCAGCCGGCCGCCAGTTCGCGCGACAGGCTTTCCAGGCAGCCCCACTGCTGTTCGGCCCAGTCGTTCAGGATGCGCACGCGGGTGCGGGCGAAGGATTCGAAGGTCTGTTCGATCGCGGCGTAGCGGTGACGGTTCACCAGCGTGGCCCAGCGCATCGCGATCTTGCCGGTGCGGCCGGCCAGCGGCAGCCAGCTGCGTTCGCCGGCGGACAGGTCCATCGAGTGGCTCTTGAGCATGGGGAAGCTCCTTTGGGAATGCGGCAGGCGACCGGCCCGCGTACGGACGGCTCCGTGCGCGGGCACTGCGGTCGTGTCGTGGTGTCCGAGCTGTGAGGGCGCCTCAGCGCGCCTGAAAGGGCGGCTCGAAGCGCAGGGGGCGCGATGCGTGGAGACGAGGGGGTGGCGTGCGGCAGGGCAGGATTTTCATGTCGGCGGTCCCGGGGTAATGAATCTTGTATCCGCCTGTCCGGCACGCTCGCCGGCAGGCATGTTTGCCGCCTCATCGGCCGGTCTGGCGCGGGCTTGAGGGTTTTGTTGCTTTGCACAATCGGGGTGCGAAAAAGGCACCCGGCTGGTGCGTTTTCGCAGGTTCGCGGTGACGGGGGCACGGGTTTGGTCGATACTTGCCGCGCTCGCGTACCCCATGAGCTGCGTCAAGATGCAGCCTGCGGCGTGCCGCCATACTCCGTGACGCACAGGGCAGCCCACCGGCTTCGCCCGCCCGCGTCGTCGATCGACCCGGACACCCCGAACGACATGAACGACAGCCACGCCATCATCGAATCCCGCCGCTTCGACACCCGCCCCGTTCCGCTTGGCCGGCCGATAGGCTGGCTGATCGAGGGCTGGCGGGACTTCCTGCGCTGCCCGCTGCCCGGCCTGCTGCACGGTGCGGCGGTGGCCGTGTTCGGTGTGCTGCTGTGCTGGCGGATTCCGGATCAGTTCTGGCTGCTCAACGGCGCGTTCACCGGCTTCCTGCTGGTGGCGCCGGTGGTGGCGACCGGGCTGTACGCGATCAGCCGGGCGCTGGAGCGCGGGCAGCAGGCCGACCTGATGACCGCGCTGCGTGCATGGAAGCCGCGCGACCGGCGGCTGGTGGTGTTCGGTCTGCTGCTGGCCCTGGCCGGCACCGGCTGGGTGATGACCTCGGCTGCGCTGATCTGGAAATTTTCACCGGCACCGGTGTCCACGCCGCAGGATTTCCTGCGGGTGGTGGTGCTGGCGGAGCAGGGCTGGCTGTTTGAAGCCTGGCTGGCGCTCGGTGGCCTGCTGGCCGCGCCGGTGTTCGCGTCCAGCGTGGTGGCGATTCCGATGCTGCTGGACCGCGAAATCAGCGTGTGGGGCGCGGTGCTCACCAGCTGGCGGGTGGTGATGGAAAACCCGGCGCCGCTGGCGCTGTGGGGGGTGGCGATTGCCGGCTTCACGCTGTTCGGCATGGCCACCGGCCTGATCGGCATGCTGGTGGTGGTGCCGCTGCTCGGCCACGCCAGCTGGCACGCCTACCGCGACCTGGTGCGGGCGCACTGAAGCGCTTTCGACCTCTTTCTTGAACACGGCAGGAGCAGGATTCGTCCATGGGTGGCATCACTGAAGAACAGTTCGCCGAATTCGGTCTTACCTTCGGCGTGGCCGCCTTCATGCTCTACATGCTGTTCATCCTGCTGCAGCTGGCCCGCGAATCCAAGGCGGGCCGATTCGGCACCTTCGTCATCCTGATCGGCCTCGGGCTCGGCATGATGGGCTTCGTCGCCAAGGGCGTGATCAAGTGGATGCTGGGCGGCTGAACGCCGCCGCGCTTCACGCGCCGCTGTCGCAGGTCCGCTCCGTCACCCGTGCCCGCATGGTGCGGGCCAGCGACTGCAGCGAACCGCCGGCGCGATAGCTGAAGCTTACGTGCAGCCGGTCGCCGGCGCGCACCTGCACCGGCGTGCCCAGCGGCAGCACCAGATAGTCGTTCAGCCAGTCCTGCGTGCGGCCCTTGTTGCCGAGCAGCGCCAGGATGTTCTTCGTGATGAAGCGCAGGGCGTTCACGGTGCCGTCGGCGCTGATCGCGATGTCGCCTTCCCATGCGATGTCGCGACTGCAGGTCTGGTCGAAATCCATGACGCCATACAGCACCGGCGTCCCCAGTTCGGTCGCGCCCGGATGTTCCGCGCCGACGCGCTGGAACTGGATGATGGGGGCGTTGAAGCCGTAGAAGTCGTAGTCCTGGTTCAGCGGCTGTACCGCCATCAGGGCGGCGGTCGGCAGGAACATCGGCAGCCGGTCGCCGAAGCGCGCGCGGTAGCGCGTCTTGAAGGCTTCGATCACGTCGATCTGCTTCTCGCGCAGCATGCCGACGTGGATCATTTCGCAGATCACCACATCGACCGGCTCCGGCGGCAGATATTCGAAGGCGTCGGCGTGTACCACCTCGACCTTGTGTCCCTGCGCGTTCATCGCCAGCAGGCGGCGCGATTCGGCCACCATGTCCGGATTGAATTCGACGCAATACACCTTGCTCGCGTGGGCAGCCGCGAAGCAGGACAGCACGCCGGTACCGCCACCCAGTTCGAGCACGCGCGCACCCTTGAACACCACGGCGTCGATGGCCGCCTTGAAATTGCTCATGCGGTTGGCGTCGAGCAGCATGTTGTGGTGATAGTGCAGCGGAATGAACTGTCCGAGATGGCTGGGCTCGTCGTCGGCGTCGCTCATCGGAAGGCTGGCGCCGGGGGCCGCGCGGCCGAGGTGGGCTGCATGTTCCATCCGTGACATGGTGTATTCCTCTCGTGTGGTCGGTCGGTATTTGCCGCGCGCTGCCGGCAACTTCTGCCTGTGCAGCGGTCCGTTATTGCCGTTTGCCCTGCCGTGCGACGGGTGCGGCCGTGTCATCGCAGCTTTCGTGCCAGACTTCGCCGGGGTGCGGACGCAGTGGCCGACGGACGGATGGGGCGCATGAACGGGTTGCAGGGGCAGGGCGGGCTGAGCGGGGCCGAAGTCGCGACACGACGCGCGCGTGACGGCTGGAACGAGATCGCCGCCGAGAAGCCGCATACGCTGCTGGCCACCGTGCTCGATGTGGCGCGCGAGCCGATGTTCCTGCTGCTGCTCGGGGCTGGCGCCATCTATCTGCTGATGGGCGACGCCCGCGAAGCGCTGGTGCTGCTCGGCTTCGTCATGCTCATCATCGCGGTCACCGTTTTCCAGGAGCGCCGCACCGAGCACGCGCTGGCGGCGCTGCGTGACCTGTCCAGTCCGCGCGCGCTGGTGATCCGCGACGGTGTGGTGCAACGCATCGCCGGTCGCGAGGTGGTGTACGGCGACCTGTTGCTGCTGACCGAGGGCGACCGGGTGCCGGCCGACGGCGTGGTGCTGGGCGCCAACGACTTCGCGGTGGATGAATCCATGCTGAGCGGCGAGTCCGAACCGGTGAGCAAGCTGCCGGTGGCGGGCGGCGAGCCGCTGCGGGTGTATTCCGGCACCCTGGTCGTGCGCGGTCGCGCCACGGTCGAGGTGAGCGCGGTGGGCGAGGCGACCGAACTGGGCCGCATCGGCACGTCGCTGGCCGGTACCGTCAGCGGCCCTTCGCCGCTGCAGCGCGAACTGGGCCGGCTGGCGCGCCGGCTGGCGGTGGTGGGCATCACGCTGTGCGTACTGCTGGCGGTGGCTTACGCGACGCTGCGCGGCGGCTGGCTGGAAGGCGTGCTGTACGGCATCACGCTGGCGATGAGCATCCTGCCGCAGGAATTTCCGGTCATCCTCATCGTGTTCCTCGCCTTCGGCGCACGCCGCATCGCGGCGCAGAAGGTGCTCACCCGGCGGCTGGCGGCAATCGAAACGCTGGGCCAGACCACGGTGCTGTGCACCGACAAGACCGGCACGCTGACCCGCAACCGGATGGAAGTGGCGGCTCTCGCGGTGGGCGATGAAGTGCTCATGCTGGGTGGCGGCGTGAAGCTGGACGCACTGCCGGAAACCTATCACCGCCTGCTCGAGTACGCGGTGCTGGCCAGCGAAACCGATCCGCACGATCCGATGGAACAGGCCTTCCTGCGGCTGGCTGGCGACCATCTGGCGAATACCGAACACCTGCACCCGGACTGGCAGCTGGCGCGCGAATACGAACTGTCGCCGGACCTGCTGGCGATGTCGCACCTGTGGCGCGCGCCGGATCGCAGCCACCAGGAGGTGGCCGCCAAGGGGGCGCCGGAAGCGATTGCCGACCTCTGCCACCTGTCACCGGAGGCGCTGGCCGAGGTCAGCGCGCGTTCGGCCGAACTGGCCGACCGCGGGTTGCGCGTGCTGGCGGTGGCGCACGCATCGCACCCGGGCGACAGCGCCTGGCCCGACATCCAGCACGACTTCGCCTTCCGCTTCATCGGCCTGATCGGTCTGGCCGATCCGCTGCGCGCCGACGTGCCGGCCGCGGTGGCCGAGTGCCGTGCCGCCGGCGTGCGCATTGTCATGATCACCGGCGACCACCCGCGCACCGCGCGGGCGATCGCGGCCCAGGCCGGCATCGACGGCGCCCGGGTACTGACTGGCCCGGAACTGGCGGCGATGGACGACGCCACCTTCCGGCGCGAGGTGGCCGCCTGCTGCGTATTTGCCCGGGTGAGCCCGCAGCAGAAGCTGGACATCGTCGAGGCGCTGAAGGCGCGCGGCGACATCGTGGCGATGACCGGTGACGGCGTGAATGACGCGCCGGCGCTGAAAGCCGCCCACATCGGCATCGCGATGGGCAGGCGCGGTACCGACGTCGCGCGCGAGGCGGCCGATCTGGTGCTGGTGGAGGACGATTTCGCGTCCATCGTCGAGGCGATCCGGCTGGGCCGGCGCATCTTCCGCAATCTGCGTCACGCCATGATCTACACGCTGGCGGTGCATGTGCCCATCATCGCGCTGGTCGGCGCACCGGTGCTGTTCGGCCTGCCGGTGCTGCTGGCGCCGGTGCACATCGCCTTCCTGGAACTGGTGATCGACCCGACCTGTTCCATCGTGTTCGAGGCGGACGCAGCCGACGCCGGTCTGATGCGCGAGCCGCCGCGGCCGCGCGGCGCGGTGCTGCTGCCACCGGCGAGGCTCGCGCTGAGCCTGCTCTACGGTGCGGTGGTGTCGCTGCTGCTGGTCGCGCTGCATGTCGGGCTGCTCGCGTCTGGCCAGCCGGCCGAGGCGGCACGCACCGTGGTATTCGTCGCGCTGGTGGCCAGCGGCATCGCGCTGGTGTTCGTCGCGTGCACGCCGGGCACCGTTGGCACGGCGCGCAACCGGGTGGCGCTCGCGGTGATCGGCGGCACGCTGGCGGCGCTGCTGGCGGTGACCGTGCTGCCGGCGCCGGCCGCCTGGTTCGGCTTCGCGCCGCTGCCGGCCGCTCAATGGCTGGCCGCCTGTGTCGCCGGCCTGGCCACGCTGCTGCCGCTGTACGGCGTGCGCAGGCTGGCCCGCCGTCTGACCGCCTGATGCGTCGCGGTGAAGGCCGGCCGGGCTGGGCGAAAAAAAGCCCGGCCGAGGCCGGGCTTACCCGATGCGTGTGCAGCGGAGGGGATCAGCCGCGGCGGCGGGCGGCCATGCCGATCAGGCCGAGGCCGGCCAGCAGCATCGCGTAGGTTTCCGGTTCCGGCACCGGCTGCGACACCGCCAGGTTGTCCACCACCACGCCGTTGCCCTTGAACGAGATCGAGCGGATGTCGGCGGTCGTGCGGGTGATGCCGAGGAACTGGCCTTCGTTGTAGCCGTATTCATCGGTGTCGATGGACAGCGTGTGCGATTCCAGGATCTGGTTGTTGTCGCCATAGACCGACACCACCACCGAGAACGGGAACACGCTGGAGGCGAAGTGGTTCACGAAGGCACCGGCGCCGGTGGTCAGGTCGGCGAAGGTGAAGCGCAGTTCGCCGATCGCGCCGGAGGCGGCGAAGTGGTTGCCCACGCCCCACACGCCATTGCTGCCCAGGTCGCGTATGTAGGCGCCCAGTTCCGAACCTGCATCGCTGGTGTAGATGATGCCCGGCACCACGGTTTCCGGACCGGTGGTCAGGAAGCCGTCGAAGTTTTCGAAATCGGCCACCAGCGCGTTCGTGATGTCGGCTTCGTTATGGGTCAGCGCGGCCTGGGCCGGCAGGGCGGCGGCGAGTGCCAGGGTCAGTGCGGCAAGTTTCAGTTTCATCATGAATCCTTTCCGGAAGGGTGCGGTCATGGGCACGACGCGATGTCGCGCCCATGACGTGGATGAGACAGGGTTAAGAGGACGCGGGAGGCGATCAGCTGCCGATCACGCCGCCGTCGTCCTTGGTGATGACCACGGTGGCCGAGCGCGGCTTGACCACCGCCTTGCCGCTCTGGGTGGTCGGGCCGTTGAAGCCGCTGTCCGGCCAGGTGCTGTTGGCGGTGAAGCTGCCGCTCCAGTCTTCGCCCGGGTGCTGGATGTTGATGAACAGGGTCTTGCCGTCCGGCGTGCTGGCGATGCCGGTGACTTCGCAGTTCTTCGGGCTGGTCAGGAAACGGGTGATGCGGCGGCTGGCCGGGTCGGCGCAGAACATGGCGTTGCCGCCGATGTTGGCGAAGTCGCCGGTGGCGTTGCCGACCTGGTCGGTCTGGATCCACAGGCGACCGTCCTTGTCGAACCACAGGCCGTCCGGGGCGCCCAGGTCGTCGCCGATGATGTTGCCCTGCAGGTGGGCGTTGGCGTTCAGCTTGTCACCGCACTCGACGAAGATGTCCCACTGGAAGCCGGTGGCAGCCACGTCGTTGCCGTTTTCGGTCCAGCGGATGATGTGGCCGTAACGGTTGTCGCGACGCGGGTTGGCGGCGTCGACCGGCGGGCGGGCCGACGCGGCGACCGTCGTGCCGTCAGCCTTGTTCGACGAGGCCGGCGTGGTGCCGCGACGGTTGTTGTTGGTCAGCGTCAGATAGATTTCGCGGGTGACCGGGTGGTGGGTGATCCACTCCGGGCGGTCCATCATCGTGGCGCCCAGACGGTCGGCGGCCTGACGGGTCTTGATCAGCACTTCACCCTGGTCGGCGAAACCGTTTTCCGGCGTCAGGCCGTTCTGGCCCCACACCAGCGGCAGCCAGCTGCCGGTGCCGTCCGCGTTGAACTTGGCCACATACAGCGTGCCGGCGTCCAGCAGGTCGCGGTTGGCGGCGCGGTTCTTGGTGTCCAGCTTCTTCGAGCACACGAACTTGTAGACGTAGTCGTTGCGCTCGTCGTCGCCCATGTACACCGCGACCTTGTTGTCGGCGCCGACCACGGTTTCCGCGCTTTCGTGCTTGAAGCGGCCGAGCGCGGTGCGCTTGACCGGCACCGAGTTCGGATTCCACGGGTCGATCTCGACCACCCAGCCGAAGCGGTTCGCTTCGTTCGGGGTGTCACGGAAGTCGAAGCGCGCATCGGCTTCGTGCCAGCGGTAGCCGAAGCCCACCGCGGCCAGGCCGTAGCGGTTCTCGTGCGCGGTCAGCGGCTGGGCGGCCAGCTTGGCGGTGGTGGAGCCGAAGTAGCCGTTGAAGTTCTCTTCACAGGTGAGATAGGTGCCCCACGGCGTGTAGCCGTTGGCGCAGTTGTTCAGCGTGCCGAGCACGGTGGTGCCGGACGGGTCGGCGGCAGTCTTCACCAGCGCGTGGCCGGCGGCCGGGCCGCTCAGCTTGCACGGGGTGGCGCCGGTGATGCGGCGGGCGAAGGCGGACGGACGCTGCACCTTCATTTCGCCATTCACCTTGCGCACTTCGACCACGCTCACGCCGTGGCCGGCCACCTGGGCGTCGACCATGGCCTTGGTCATGGTGATGCCGGTGTAGGGCGTGGTGATGTTCACGAACTGGGCCGGATCGACGTACTCGTGGTTGGACACCAGCAGGCCGCGGTCATTGGCCAGATTGCCGGCACCGTTGCCCGGGAAGGGGAACAGGTGCATGCCGTCGTTGTGCGCGCCCCAGGTGGTGAGCTGGCGGGCGGTGGTCATTTCGGTGGCCGGGTCCCAGTGCGTGTTCGCGTCCGGGCCGGTCTTGCCGATGGCGTCACCCCAGGCGATCAGCACGCGGGCGGTGTAGCCGGCCGGCACGGTGATGCCGTCGGTCATCGGAACGACGTTGGCCGGCACGCCGGTGAAGCCGATGCTGCCGCTCGGGGCCGGGCTGCCGGCGTAGCCGGGGTAACCGCCGGCCAGCGATTCCATGCTGAAGCCGCCCAGCGTAGCCAGGGTGGCGGTGGCCAGCGAACCCTTCATGAAGTTGCGGCGGCCGGTGAACTGTTCCATCACGTCGCGGATGGATTCGTTGCCGGACGGGTTGATCGTCTGGTCGTTGTCGGGGTGCAGCATCGAAGACATGGAAGCTCCTTGCGGGGACGTGGTCGGGGACGTCGGCGCCATGGTTTGCACGCCAATCGTTCGCGCGCAGTCTGCGATGCGTTTCTGACAGGGATAAGAAGAGGGAGCGGAGCCGGCGATAGTCCGAACGGACTATTTCAGCGGTGGTCAGGGCCGGAAAACGGCCTTGCGCCGGGCTTGCCGGAGCAGGCGGCAAGACCTGCGCGTGGCGGGCGCATCGAGCACTGCGACACGAATCGTGACCGGGCGGCGGGGAGGGGGGCGTCGAACCGGCAGCGGGCCGGAAAGCTGGAACCGGGTCCGGGCAGAGGTGCCCGGACCCGGTTCCCGGCGCCCTGGGTCAGGGCGGCCGGTGAGCGAACGTCAGGTGAGCGAACTCAGGGCGCTGTCGTAAGCCTGTTCCAGTTCGTTCTCGCCGCTGGCTTCCATGCGCAGATTGCGCACCAGGCCGTCTTTCAGGCCGTAGATCCAGCCGTGTACGCGCACGTCCTGGCCGCGTGCCCAGGCGTCGCGGATGACCGTGGTTTCACAGACATTCATCGCCTGCTCGATCACGTTCAGTTCGCACAGCCTGTCTTCGCGCACTTCGCCCTCGGCCACCGCTTCGAGCAGGCCGCGGTGCTTGTTGCGCACGTCCTGCACGTTGCGCAGCCAGTTGTCGATCAGACCGAAGCGCATGTCGTGCAGCGCGGCGCGCACGCCGCCGCAGCCGTAATGGCCGACCACCAGGATGTGTTTCACCTTCAGCACGTCCACCGCGTACTGCATGACCGACAGGCAGTTCAGGTCGGTCTGCACCACGACATTGGCGACGTTGCGGTGTACGAACACCTCGCCCGGAATGAGACCGACGATCTGGTTGGCCGGCACCCGGCTGTCGGAACAGCCTATCCAGAGATATTCCGGCGACTGCAGCGTAGCCAGGCGCTCGAAGAACTGCGGGTCGTCGGCCCGCATGCGATCGGCCCACAGGCGGTTGGCTTCGAATAATTGATCAGTCTTTTTGTTTGGCATGACGGTCCTTTCATCAGCCGGGATTATATATCCGACCGCAGGACCGCCTGCCCTTTCGTCTGCTGCTCTTCGTCAGCCGGCCTTCACCTTCAGCTGATTGTCGATGCCGGTCACGCCCTTTACCGATACCGCCAGTTCGGCCGCACGGGCGCGCGCCGCTTCGGACGGTGCCGGGCCGCTCAGCGTCACCCGGCCGTCGTGCGTGCTCACGTCGATCTTCAGCGCGCTCAGTTCGGGGTCACCGGCCAGCCGCGCCGATACATGGGCGGTGATGGTGGCGTCGTCGATCCGGTCGGCCATCTTTTCAGTGGCTGATTCGACCGCGGCCTTCGCGTCGGCGGTGGCGTGTTCCGCGCGGACCTGGGCGCTGTCCAGCGCGTTTTCGGCGCGTGCGCCCAGTTCGTCCGCCTTGCGTTCGGTGCGGGCGATGGCGCTGTCCAGCTTCTGGCCCAGCGTGGCGTCCTGCGGCGGCGGCGTGTCGTTGCAGGCGGCCAGCAGCAGGCCCAGTGCGGCGGCCGAAGCGAGAATGAAAGGACGGGGCAGGGTGGTGTGTCGCATGGTCAGGCTCCTTGTGCGATGTGGGGGCGCGATGGCCATGTGCTCACTGTAGCCATTCCGCATGACAGCCGATGTCGGCGCCGTCCGTGTCGCATGTAGGACAAGACGGACCGGATGCGGTGACGCGCAGCCCCCGGCCTGTGGTGAAATCGAGGCTGTCTCCACGCTGCCATCACGCCCGTCACCGACATGAGCGCCGTCCGCTACCGCATTACGCCCATCCATCCCGAAGCCCATCTGTTCGAGGTCGAGATCGACATCGACACGCCCGCGGCCGACGGTCAGCTGCTGTCGCTGCCAGCCTGGATACCCGGCAGCTACATGATTCGCGAGTTCGCCCGCCACATCGTGCGCATCGATGCGCGCGACGGCGTGCGCGCGGTGCCGCTGACCAAGCTGGACAAGCACACCTGGCGCGCCGCGCCCTGCGACGGCGCGCTGCGCGTGCGTTACGAGGTGTATGCCTGGGACCTGTCGGTACGCGCCGCCCATCTCGATACCACGCACGGCTTCTTCAACGGCAGCAGCGTGTTCCTGAAGGTGCACGGGCATGAGGGTCAGGCCTGCGAGGTCGATATCCGCCCGCCGGCCGGCCGCGCCTACAAGGAATGGCGCGTGGCCACAACGCTGCCCGAGGGTACGGGCAAGTCGGGCGCCAAGCGACACGGTTTTGGCGTCTATCGCGCGGCGGACTACGACGAACTGATCGACCACCCGGTCGAGATGGGCGAATTCGCGCTGTACGAATTCAAGGCCTGCGGCGTGCCGCACGAAGTCGTGGTGACCGGCCGCCACGATCTGGATGCCGCGCGCCTGTGCGCCGACCTGAAGCGGGTGTGCGAATGGCAGATCCGGCTGTTCGGCGAACCGGCACCGTTCGAGCGCTACGTCTTCCTGGTGATGGCGGTCGGCGACGGTTACGGCGGACTGGAACACCGCGCGAGCACTGCGCTGCTGTGCTCGCGCAACGACCTGCCGGCGCCCGGTGCGACCGCGATGAGCGATGCCTACCGCGGCTTCCTCGGCCTGTGCAGCCACGAGTATTTCCACTCGTGGAACGTGAAGCGCATCAAGCCGGCCGCCTTCGTACCCTACGACCTGACGGTCGAGAACTACACCCGTCTGCTGTGGGCGTTCGAAGGCTTCACCTCCTATTACGACGACCTGGCGCTGGTGCGCTCCGGCGTCATCACCCAGGACGATTACCTGAAGCTGCTGGGCAAGACCGTCACCCAGGTCATGCGCGGCAGCGGACGGCTCAAGCAGAGCGTGGCCGAATCGTCCTTCGACGCCTGGATCAAGTACTACCGGCAGGACGAGAACGCGCCCAACGCAGTGGTGAGCTATTACGCCAAGGGCGCGCTGGTCGCGCTGGCGCTGGATCTCACGCTGCGCACCAAGACCCGCGGCGCGGTGACGCTGGACGACGTGATGCGCCGGCTGTGGGCGGATTACGGCCAGACCGGCCAGGGCGTGCCGGAGGACGGCATACGGCGTGCGGCCGAGGCAGTGAGCGGGCTCAAGCTGAAGCGTTTCTTCGACGAAGCGACCGAGGGCACCGAAGACCTGCCGCTGGAGCGGCTGCTGCACGCGGTCGGACTGGATCTGTCATTCGACGCGGCCGGAACCGTGCCGGTGCTGGGCGCGAAGACCGCGAACGACGGCGACAGCGTGAAGCTCACCCAGGTGCTGGACCACGGTGCCGCCCAGCGTGCGGGGTTGTCAGCCGGCGACGTGCTGGTGGCTTTCGACGGACTGCGGGTCACGCCGGCTTCGCTCGATGCGCTGCTCAGGCGTCGCCAGCCGGACGACGAGGTGAAGGTGCATGCTTTCCGCCGGGACGAACTGATGAAGTTCCGTCTGCGGCTGGATGCGCCGTCGGCCGATCAGGCGAAGGTCACCGCCGCCACGCGCACCAGCGTCGCGGCCCGCGATCTGCTGAAACAGTGGCTGGGGCGCGGCTGACCGGTTCTGCGACCACTGTCATCGCGGCGAGGCGCCGCTGCCACGGGTCCGGTGCGACTGGCCGGGCCAGGGCTGTGGGAGCGGCGCCTCGCCGCGATTCAGACCTTCAGACTGGCGCCCTCGCTGTTCAAACGCCGCATCGCAGCGAGGGCGCCGCTCCCACCGGGCCGGTGACATGCCGCGCCGATTCCGGTGGTGGCAGCCTTCCCGCCGTGCTCAGGATGGGCGGAGGTTTTTCAGCGGCCGATTCGGCGGGCCGCGCTCAGCGCGATCATGCCCAGGCCGGCCAGCATCATGGCCCAGTCGTCCGGTTCCGGCACCGCGGGCGTGGTGGCGATGCCCAGCGTGAAGCGGTCGCCGGCGTTCAGGCCGGCAAAGCCGATGACCCAGTCGCTCACGCCGTCTTCCTCGAACGGATTGCCGAAATAGAACTCGGTCACCGTCGCACCGGCGAAGTGGTTGGATTCCAGCAGATCACCGTCGACCGTGCTTGCCCGCAACGAACCGGGCGGGATGATCAGGCTGACCCGGTCGTAATCGATGGTCAGCGAGCCGAAGCCGAGGCCGCTCACGTCGCGCAGCACTGAATTGAATGCCGCACTGCCGGCCGCGATGTCGCCAGCGTCGACCGTGAAAGTGAAGCGGAGCGAAGCGTGATTCTCCATCGTCAGATCCAGCGCGATCAGTGACGGCGTGCTGAACGAGCTGTCCAGCAGATTGCCGTTCAGCGTGGCCGATTCCAGCGTGACCGCGTGGGCGGGCAGGGCGGTGCACAGCGCGCCGATTGCGGCGCTCAGCGCGAGCAGGGTGTTCTTCATGGCGAACTCCGGAATGCATTGACTGCGCCGCACGATAGGCGGCCTGTGTGACGTCTGCATGTCGGCCGGACGACCGCCGCTTCAACAATCCGTCATCCACCTGTCACCGGCACTGACCACACTCCGCGCCAGTTCAATGACTGCACGGAGTCCGCGATGTCCCGTCCCCTGTTTTCCCGCCGCGAATTCATCCGCACCGTAGGCGCCGGTGCGCTGGCCGGTTCGGCCGTGGTGCGTTCGGCTGGCGCGCTGGCCGCCGGCGACAGCCTGTTCCAGCACGGCGTGGCGAGCGGAGACCCGCTGGCCGACCGCGTCATCATCTGGACCCGCGTGTCGCCGACCCGGCCGGGCACCGTGGCGGTGCTGTGGGAAGTGGCGCTGGACGAGCGCTTCAGCCGCATCATCCGGCGTGGCCGCGTGCTCACCGGCGAAGACATCGACTACACGGTGAAGGCCGATGTGCTGGGCCTGCCGGCGTCCGCCCGCCTGTATTACCGCTTCCGCGCCGACGGCCAGCTGTCGCCGGTCGGCCGCACCCGCACGCTGGCCGCCGGCGCGGTCGGCCAGGTGAAGCTGGCGGTGTTCTCCTGTTCCAACTACCCGGCCGGCTACTTCAACGTGTATGCCGAAGCGGCCAAGATGGGCGACCTCGATGTCGCCATCCATCTCGGCGACTACATCTACGAATACCCGCGTGGCGGCTATGCCTCGGGCGACGCGGCGGCGATGGGCCGGCTGGCCCAGCCGGCTGGCGAAATCCTGACGCTGGGCGACTACCGCACCCGCTATGCGCAGTACCGCACCGACGCCGACCTGCAGGCCCTGCACGCGGCGCTGCCGGTCATCGCGGTGTGGGACGACCACGAAATCGCCAATGACGCCTGGCGCGAAGGCGCGGAAAACCACACCGAGGGCGTGGAAGGTGCGTTCGCTGACCGCCGCGCCGCGGCCATCCGTGCCTACCACGAGTGGATGCCTACCCGCGTGGCCGATCCGGCGCACCCGGAGCGCATCTACCGCAGCTTCCGTTTCGGCAGCCTGCTGTCGCTGCACATGCTGGACACCCGCGTGATCGGCCGCGACCTGCAGCTGGACTACCCGAACTACTTCGGCGCCAGCGGTTTCGACGCCGCCCGCTTTGCTGCCGACATGGCCGACCCGAACCGTACGCTGCTGGGCGCCGAACAGCAGGACTGGCTGGGCCTGCAGCTGGCGCAGTCGGACACCACCTGGGATGTGCTGGGACAGCAGGTGCTGATGGGCCGCATGAACATTCCGGCGCCGCTGGTGCTGGGCCAGATCAGCTTCTCGGCCTACAGCGCGTTGGTGATGAAGGCGCAGACCGCACCGGCCACGCTGACGCCGCAGGAGCGCGCGGTGCTCGCACAGCCGGCCATCCCGTACAACCTCGACGCCTGGGACGGCTACGCCGCCGCCCGCGAGACACTGCTCGGCACCGCCCGCGCACTGGACAGGAATCTGGTGGTGCTGGCCGGCGATACGCACAACGCCTGGGCCAGCGATCTCGCCGATTACGCCGGCCGCCAGGTGGGCGTTGAATTCGCGACGCCGGGGGTCACCTCGCCCGGGCTGGAAGAGTATTTCCCGAGCGAGAACCCGCTGGCGGTGGCCGCCGGCCTGACCCAGATCATCGGCCCGCTGCAGTACGCCGATACCGCCCGCCGTGGCTTCATGGTGGTCACGGTGACCGAGGATGCCTGCCGCTGCGACTGGCGCTTTGTCAGCACGGTGAAGAGCCGCAGCTACGTGCTGCAGAACGGTCCGGCGCTGAAGGTGCTGCCGGGCGCGGGCAACCGCAAGCTGATGCCGGCCTGATTGCCGGGGCAGGGCCGCTCGTCCGGGAAGGGTTGTGTCATTGCGCGGCCGGCTCGCTGCCCCCAGCGGCCGGACGTCTGCAAGGCGCCGGAAAGCCTGCGCGGGTCTTGCGGGAATGAGCCCGGCCTGCGCAGGGGCCGCGCATCAGGCGTGATGGCCTGCCCGGGCGTGCATTGCAGGCGAAATCTGCGACGGGCGGCAGCGGCTCAGGTGGCCTTTTTCGGTCCGAACATCTTCACCACCGCGCTGCCGGCGATGCCCATCAGCAGCAGCGAGCCGGTGCCGATGGCCCAGGCGCTCCATACGATGAAGCCGGCGATGTCGCGCAGGTCCGGTGTTGCGCGCAGCGCTTCCTCGATTTCCGGGCCGGCATCCAGCAGCCAGGCGCGGGCATCGTCCAGCCAGGCTTCAGGCACCCAGGGCGCCAGCCAGGTGGGCGGATGCAGGCTGTCCAGCCAGAGCGGCCATTCCGCCAGCGTGTGCGCACTCCAGCCCGGCCAGCCGAGCACGCTGTCGGCGGTCCAGGCGATCAGCGTCCACAGGCCGAACATCAGTGCAACGATGATCCAGATGATGGCGTGAGCCATTGCGGTCTCCTCAGAGCAGCTTTTTCAGCGCATACAGCGCGTCCAGCGCCTCGCGCGGACTGAGACTGTCCGGGTCGAGCGCGCCGAGGGCGTCGACCGCCGCGTGCGTCACCGGTTCGGGCGGCGGCGGGGGCGGTGCGAACAGGTCGGCCTGCGGGCCGGCATTGACGCGGCTGGCTTCGAGCTGCTGCAGCGCGCGCCGCGCGTCGCGGATCACCGTGCCCGGCACGCCGGCCAGCGCGGCCACTTCGATCCCGTAGGACTGCGAAGCCGGGCCGTCCTCGATCGCGTGCAGGAACACGATGCGGTTGCCGTGCTCGACCGCGTCCAGATGCATGTTGGCGCACACCGGATGTGTCGCGGCGAGCTGGGTCAGTTCGAAGTAGTGGGTGGCGAACAGCGTCCAGCTGCGGTTGCGCGTCAGCAGATGGCGGGCGATGGACTGCGCCAGCGCCACGCCGTCGAAGGTCGAGGTACCGCGGCCGATTTCGTCCATCAGCACCAGGCTGCGCTCGGTCGCGCCATGCAGGATGGCTGCCGCCTCGGTCATTTCGACCATGAAGGTGGAGCGGCCGGACGCCAGGTCGTCGGAGGCGCCGATGCGGGTGTGGATGGCGTCCAGCGGGCCGAGCCGCGCCGCGCGTGCCGGCACCGGGCAGCCGCAGTGCGCCATCAGCGCGATCAGCGCCACCTGCCGCATATAGGTCGATTTGCCGCCCATGTTCGGGCCGGTGATGAGCAGCATGCGGCGTGCGTCATGCATCACCGTGTCGTTGGCGATGAAGCTGTCGACCTGCTGTTCGACCACCGGATGGCGGCCGCGCTCTATCGTGATTTCCGGCTCGTCCACGAACTGCGGGCGGCAGTAGTCGTGGCGCTGGGCGGCGCGCGCGAAGGCGATCAGGCCGTCCAGTTCGGACAGCGCGCGCGCGATGTCGCCCAGCTGCGGCAGCTCCGGCGCCAGCGCGTCGAGCAGCTGTTCGTACAGGAATTTCTCGCGCGAAGTGGCGCGCTCGGCGGCGGACAGCGCGCGGTCCTCGAAGGCCTTCAGTTCGGGCGTGATGTAGCGTTCGGCGTTCTTCAGCGTCTGCCGGCGGCGGTAGTCGTCCGGCACACGGCCGGCGTTGGCGTTGGTGACTTCGATGTAGAAGCCATGCACCCGGTTGTACTCGACCTTCAGGTTGGCAATGCCGGTGCGTTCGCGTTCGCGCGCTTCCAGCGCCAGCAGGAATTCGCCGCAGTTGTCCTGCAGGCCGCGCAGTTCGTCCAGTTCGGCATCGAAGCCGGCGCGGATCACCCGGCCGTCCCGCAGCTGGGCCGCCGGTTCGTCCATCACCGCCTGTGCCAGCAGCCCGGCGGCAGCGGGTGGCTGGGCCAGCGTGGCGCGCGCCTGGTCGAGCAGGCCGCGGTCCAGCGGAATCGCGTCGGCGATGGCCGGCAGTTTCGTCAGCGAGTCGCGCAGGCTTGAGAGGTCGCGCGGCCGGGCGGTGCGCAGCGCCACGCGGGCGGCGATGCGCTCGATGTCGGCGATGCCGCGCAGCGCGTCGTGCACGAGGTCGGCGCGGTCGGTGTCGCGCAGTGCGGCCACCGCCTCCTGCCGCGCGTCGGCGCGGGCACGTTCGCGCAGCGGATGATGCAGCGCGCGGCGCAGCCAGCGCGAGCCCATCGAACTGGCGCAGGTGTCGAGCAGCGACAGCAACGTGGGCGAGGCCTCGCCGCGCAGGGTTTCGGTCAGTTCCAGATTGCGCCGGGTGGCGGCGTCCATGCGCAGCCAGTTCGAGTCATGCTCGACCGCCAGCGTGGTCACGTGCGCCAGCGCACGCTGCTGCGTGGCCTGGGCATAGCTGAACAGCGCGCCGCAGGCGGCCAGCGCGATCGGCACCTCGGCCACGTCGAAGGCCGACAGGTCACGGCTGCCGAAATGGGCGGTGAGCAGGCGGGTGGCTTCGGTCGCGTCGAACTGCCACGCGCTGCGCGGCGTGAGCGCCCAGCTGCCTTCGGGTGCGCCATCGACGTCCGCCACCAGCAGTTCGGCCGGACGCAGCCGGTCGAGCAGCGATGGAAGCACGTTGGCGGCGACCTCGGTCAGCTTCAGGTCGCCGCTGGCCAGGTTGAGCCAGGCCACGCCGGCGCGGGCACGCTCGACGTGCAGCGCCATCAGCAGCGAGTCGGCGCGTTCGTCCAGCAGGCTGGCGTCGGTCAGCGTGCCCGGCGTGACGATGCGCGAAATCGCGCGCTCGACCGGGCTCTTGGAGGTGGCGGGGTCGCCGACCTGTTCGACGATGACCACCGACTCGCCCATCTTCACCAGCCGGGCCAGATACTGCTCGACCGCGTGAAAAGGCACGCCGGCCATCGGGATGGGCTGGCCGGCGGACTGACCGCGGTGGGTCTGGGTGATGTCGAGCAGCCGCGCGACGCGGATCGCGTCCTCGAAGAACAGCTCGTAGAAATCCCCCATCCGGTAGAACACCAGCAGATCGGGGTGCTGTCTTTTGAACCCCAGATACTGTTGCATCATGGGGGTGTGCTGCGACAGGTCGGCGCTCGTCATCCTCGTCGTGAAGCTCCGGGCCGGGTCAGGCGCGCAGCGCTTCGGTCAGGTGGGGTTCGATGGTCTGCAGCAGGGCCGGGTAGATGCGCGGCGTGGCGGCGACCAGATTGCCGCTTTCCATATAGCCGGTTTCGCCCAGCAGGTTGCCGACCAGGCCGCCTGCTTCGCTCACCAGCAGGCTGCCGGCGGCGATGTCCCACGGCGACAGGCCGATCTCGAAGAAACCGTCGAAGCGGCCGCAGGCCACCCAGGCCAGATCCAGCGCGGCAGCGCCCGGGCGGCGCAGGCCGGCGGTCTTCTGCATCATGTCCTTGAACATGCCGAGGTAGGCGTCGACGTGGTCCCACACGCGGTAGGGGAAACCGGTGCCGATCAGCGCTTCGCCCAGCTTGGCACGACGCGACACGCGGATGCGGCGGTCGTTCAGGAAGGCGCCACGGCCGCGGCTGGCGGTAAACATTTCATTGCGCAGCGGATCGAACACCACCGCCGACTGCATCTGGCCACGGTGCTCCAGCGCGATCGACACCGCGTACTGCGGCGTGCCGTGGATGAAGTTGGTGGTGCCGTCCAGCGGGTCGATGATCCAGCGGTAGTCGGAGCTCGAACCGGACTCGCCGCTCTCCTCGGCTAGAATGGCGTGGTCCGGGTAGGCCTCGCGCAGGATGCCGATGATGGCGTCCTCGGCGGCACGGTCGACCTCGGTCACGAAATCGTTCTGGCGCTTGCTGCTGACTTTCAGCAGATCCACATCTTCGCTGGCACGGGTGATGATCTGGCCCGCGCGGCGGGCGGCCTTGACGGCGGTGGTGAGCGTCGGATGCATGAATGTCTCTGTACGCGGACCTTGTGGCCCGCATCTCGGCAGGAAAACCCTGCATTCTAATATGAACCCGTTCGCTTCCCTCGACCGCGTGCGCGTGGTCATGTCGCACACCACCCATCCGGGCAATATCGGCGCCTGTGCGCGCGCGATGAAAGTCATGGGGCTGTCGCGGCTCTATCTGGTCAATCCGAAGCACTTTCCGCACGAAGAGGCGGTGGCCATGAGTTCCGGCGCCACCGACGTGCTGGACAGCGCGGTGGTGGTGGACAGCATCGAGGCGGCGCTCGCCGGCACCGTGGCGCAGGCGGCGCTGACCGCGCGCCGGCGCGAAATGGCGCTGCCGGTGCGCGACGTGCGCTCGGCGGCGGTCGAACTGGCGGGCGTGCTGGCCGGTGGCGACGCCGAGGTCGCGCTGGTGTTCGGCACCGAAAGTTCCGGGCTGACCAATGAGGAAGTGGCGATGTGCTCGCTGCCGGTCACCATTTCGACCAGCGACACCTACCGCTCGCTCAATGTGGCGGCGGCGGCCCAGATCATGTGCCACGAACTGCGGGTGGCGGTCGGCGGCGCGGTGATGCCGGTCGAGCCACCGGCCGAACTTGCGCCGCACGAGGGGCTGGAAAGCCTGTACGCGCTGTTCGAGGACCTGATGGCCGAGTCCGGCTTCCTCGACCGGGTGAATCCGGGCCGGGCGATGCCGCGGCTGCGCCGGCTGTTCGGTCGTGCCGGCGTCGAGGCGGAAGAACTCCATCTGCTGATGGGCGCATTGAAGGCCATCGGCGGACGCAAGCCGCGCGGCGGCGCCTGAGCGGGCGGGGTGGCGCCTTCGCAGGTGCACAAAAACCGACTAAAATTCTCGGGTTTAAACGATCCGGCAACGTAGCCGGCTTCCCACAAGGAAAGAAAACGATGTTCCAACGCCTGCGCGAAGACGTCGCCAGCGTGCTCGACCGCGATCCGGCCGCGCGCTCGGCCTTCGAGGTGCTCACCTGCTATCCCGGCATCCATGCGCTGTTCATCCACCGCATGGCCAACGCCTGCTGGCGGCGCGGCTTCCTGTGGCTGGGGCGTTTCCTGTCGCACATCGGCCGCGTGCTGACCGGCATCGAAATCCACCCGGGCGCCACCATGGGCCGGCGCGTGTTCATCGACCACGGCATGGGTGTGGTGATCGGCGAAACCGCGGTGGTGGGCGATGAATGCACCATCTATCAGGCGGTCACGCTGGGCGGGACCTCGCTCTACCGTGGCGCCAAGCGCCATCCGACCCTGGGCCGCGGCGTGGTGGTGGGCGCCGGTGCGCAGATTCTCGGCGGGTTCGAGGTGGGTGATGGTGCCAAGGTTGGCTCCTGTGCGGTGGTGGTGAAGCCGGTGCCGGCCGGTGCGACCGCGGTCGGCAACCCGGCGCGCATCATCGAGGCGGGTGGAGGCGGGGCCGAGGAAGAGCGGCGTCGGCGGGCCGAACAGGCCGGCTTCACCGCCTACGGCATCACCCGCGACATGGAAGACCCGGTGTCCAAGGCGCTGACCGCGCTGGTCGATCACGCGCTGGAAAGCGATCGCCGGCTGGAGTGCCTGCTGCAGAAACTGGAGCGCGCCGGCATCCGGCTGGACGACGAGGCGAAGGAAGAGATTGCCGACCACGCCCATGTGGACCTCGGGCGGATCCGGTCGAATTGTTGACTGAACTTGTCGGGAATTATAAAGTCGACAAAAATGATCGGGAATTGAATCGGCCTGCGTCTGCGTGCCGGTTTCCGACCGCTTTCCGGGAGTTCACGCCATGAGACTGACCACCAAGGGCCGCTTCGCCGTCACCGCGATGCTCGACCTCGCCCTGCGCCAGGAAAACGGCCCGGTGACGCTGTCCGGCGTGGCCGAGCGCCAGCGCATCAGCCTGTCCTACCTTGAACAGCTGTTCGGCAAGCTGCGCCGGCAGGAACTGGTGGCCAGCGTGCGCGGCCCCGGCGGCGGCTACTGTCTTGCGCGCGACGCGCGCGACATTTCGGTGGCGCAGATCATCCTGGCGGTCGACGAGCCGCTGGACGCCACCCAGTGTGGCGGCAAGGAAAACTGCCACGACGAACACCGCTGCATGACGCACGACCTGTGGTCCAACCTCAGCCGTCACATGCATGACTATCTGGATTCCATCCATCTGCACGACCTGGTGGTGCAGCAGCGCGCGCGCAACAGCCACAAGGTGGTGCTGCACGACACCGTTGTTGCGCGTACCTGTTCGAGCGAGCAGGTGTCGGTTCAGGTCTGATTCCCATGTTTGCCCCGGTTTACCTAGACCACAACGCCAGCGCGCCGCTGCTCGATGCAGTGCGCGAGGCGATGCTGCCCTGGCTGGGCGCACGCTTCGGCAATGCGTCGAGCCGGCACGAATACGGCCGTGCAGCGCGGCGTGCGATCGATGACGCGCGCGCGCAGGTGGCGGCCGCGGTCGGTGCGCACCCGACCGAAGTGGTGTTTACCAGCGGTGGTTCGGAGGCGAACAACCTGTTCGTCAAGGGCGCGGCGGCCCGCATGAAGCCTGGCCTGGTGCAGGTGTCCGCGATCGAGCACCCCTGTGTGCGCGAACCGGCCCGCCAGCTGGTGCGTGCCGGCTGGACGCTGGCCGAACTGCCGGCCGATGCCGAAGGCCGGGTGCAGGTGGATGCACTGGATGCCCGCGCGCAGCTGGTGTCGGTCATGACCGCGAACAACGAAACCGGTGTGCTGCAGGACATTCCCGCCTTCGCCGCTGCGGCGAAGCGGCTGGGCGCCTGGCTGCACACCGATGCGGTGCAGGCGCTGGGCAAGATTCCGCTGGATTTCCGCGCACTGGGCGTGGCGGCGATGACGCTGTCGGCGCACAAGATCGGCGGCCCGCAGGGTGCGGGTGCGCTGGTGCTGGACAAGCGGGTCGATCTGGAACCGCTGATTGCCGGTGGTGGCCATGAGCGCGGCCTGCGTTCAGGCACCGAGAACATCGCGGCCATCGTCGGTTTCGGCGTGGCCTGCGAAGAGGCGGTGGCTGCGCTCGGCGCGCGTCGCGAGGCGATGCAGGCGCAGCGCGCGCTGATCGAACGCTGCGTGGCGGAGCAGGGCGGCAGCGTGTTCGGCGCCGGTGCGGAGCGCCTGCCCAATACCTGCTATTTCGCGCTGCCCGGCATTGATGGCGAAACCCTGGTCGGCAAGCTGGACCGCGCCGGTTTCGCAGTGGCCAGCGGCGCCGCCTGTTCCAGCGCCTCGCCCGAACCGTCGCGCACGCTGACCGCGATGGGTGTGGCAGCCGATCTGGCGCGCGGTGCGGTACGGGTGAGCGTGGGCGCCTCGACCACGATGCAGGATGTGAATGAATTTTGCGGCGCACTGGCGCGGGTGGCGGACGAGCTCCGCGGCCTGCGTGCGATGGCCGCGGCGTGACCGAACGAACAAGGACCTGATGGAGCCGATGACATGCTGAAATTCCCGATCTACCTCGACTATTCGGCCACCACGCCGGTCGATCCGCGTGTGGCGGCCAAGATGATTCCGTGGCTGACCGAACAGTTCGGCAACCCGGCGTCGCGCAGCCATGCCTACGGCTGGGAGGCGGAAGCCGCGGTCGAGGAAGCGCGCGAACAGGTGGCCAAGCTGGTCAATGCCGACCCGAAGGAAATCGTCTGGACCTCGGGTGCGACCGAGTCGAACAATCTGGCGATCAAGGGCGCGGCCCATTTCTACTCGGGCAAGGGCAAACACATCATCACGCTGCGCACCGAACACAAGGCGGTGCTCGACACCTTCCGCGAACTGGAGCGCGAAGGTTTCGAAGCCACCTACCTCGATCCGAAAGAAGACGGCCTGATCGACCTCGATGCCTTCCGCGCCGCGCTGCGGCCGGACACGGTGCTGGTGTCCATCATGTTCGTGAACAACGAGATCGGCGTCATCCAGCCGATCGCCGAGATCGGTGAGATCTGCCGCGAGAAAGGCATCATCTTCCACGTCGATGCGGCGCAGGCGACCGGCAAAGTGGCGATCGACCTGGACAAGCTCAAGGTCGATCTGATGAGCTTTTCGGCGCATAAGACCTACGGCCCCAAGGGCATCGGCGCGCTGTACGTGCGGCGCAAGCCGCGCATCCGCCTCGAAGCGCAGATGCACGGTGGCGGTCATGAGCGCGGCCTGCGCTCGGGCACGCTGGCGACGCACCAGATCGTCGGCATGGGCGAAGCTTTCCGCATCGCCCGCGAAGAGATGGGCGCCGAGAACGAGCGCGTGCGCATGCTGCGCGACCGTCTGCTCAAGGGCCTGCAGGACATCGAGGCGACCTATGTGAACGGTGACCTGGAAGCGCGCGTGCCGCACAACCTGAACATCAGCTTCGCCTATGTCGAAGGCGAGTCGCTGATCATGGCGATCAAGGAAGTGGCGGTGTCTTCCGGCTCGGCCTGTACCTCGGCCAGTCTGGAGCCGTCCTACGTGCTGCGCGCGCTCGGTCGCGAGGATGAACTGGCGCACAGCTCGATCCGCTTCTCGATCGGCCGCTTCACCACCGAAGAGGAAGTCGACTTCACCATCGATCTGCTCCATCGCAAGATCGGCAAGCTGCGCGAACTGTCGCCGCTGTGGGAAATGGTGAAGGAAGGCATCGATCTGAACACCGTGCAGTGGGCTCACCACTGAGAACAAGGGCACTCCACGGATGCGCCAACAGGTGAGCGCATCCGGGACAGACAGGAAGACAAGGAGAAAGACATGGCCTACAGCGACAAACTGCTCGACCACTACGAGAACCCGCGCAACGTCGGTTCGTTCGGCAAGGATGACGGCGACGTCGGTACCGGCATGGTGGGCGCACCGGCCTGCGGCGACGTGATGAAGCTGCAGATCAAGGTGGGTGCGGATGGCGTCATCGAGGACGCGAAGTTCAAGACCTACGGTTGCGGCTCGGCCATCGCGTCGAGCTCGCTGGTGACCGAATGGGTCAAGGGCAAGACGCTCGACCAGGCGATGGAAATCAAGAACACCGCCATCGCCGAAGAACTGGCGCTGCCGCCGGTGAAGATTCACTGCTCCATCCTGGCCGAAGACGCGATCAAGGCGGCGGTCGAGGATTACCGCAAGAAGCACGGCACGACCTCGTCGGCCGACGCAGCCTGACATGAAAGCCGCTACGCCTGCCGCGTGCGCCGCCTCCGGGCCGGCGCGGCGGGCCGGGCGTGGCGCGATGGATAACTGAGGAGAGCGCGAATGGGTGTCACTCTGAGCGAAAAGGCGGCCAGGCATGTGGCCAACTACATCGCCAAGCGCGGCCGCGGTGTCGGTCTGCGCCTGGGCGTGCGCACCAGCGGCTGTTCGGGCATGGCCTACAAGCTCGAATTCGCCGACGAAATGGCGACTGACGATCTCGTGTTCGAAAGTCACGGCGTCAAGGTGCTTATCGACCCGAAAAGCCTGCCCTATCTGGAAGGCACCGAGCTGGATTTCGTTCGCGAAGGCCTGAACGAGGGGTTCAAGTTCAACAACCCCAATGTGAAGGACGAGTGCGGCTGCGGCGAAAGCTTCAATGTCTGAGCCTGCCGGCACGCTGCCGGACGCAGACCTGTTCAGCCGCGACCACTTCGCACTGTTCGGCCTGCCGCGCCGCTTCGCGATCGACGAGCGGGCGCTGGAGTCGCGCTACCACGAGCTGCAGTCGGCGGCCCACCCGGACCGCCACGCGCATCGCCCCGAACAGGAGCGCCGGCTGTCCATGCAGTGGGCCACCCGCATCAACGAAGGCTACCGCTTGCTGCGTGCGCCGCTGACCCGCGCACGCTATCTGCTCGAACTGTCGGGTGTCGATGTCGGTGCGGAGAACAACACCGCGATGCCGGCCGACTTCCTGATGCAGCAGATGGAATGGCGCGAGGCGCTGGACGAGGCGCGTGACGCGCGCGACCCGGCGGCACTCGACAGTCTTGCCCGCAATCTGCGTGCGGCCCGGCGCGAAGCCGAGGCGCTGCTCGCGCACGAACTCGATGAGGCGCACGACACCGCGGCCGCTGCTGCGACGGTGCGCCGCATGATGTTCATCGCCCGTCTGGGCGAGGACATCGCCGAAGCACACGAAACACTGGAAAACTGATGGCCCTGCTGCAGATCGCCGAACCGGGCGAATCCACCGCGCCGCACCAGCACCGGCTGGCTGTGGGCATAGACCTGGGCACCACGAATTCACTGGTCGCTACCGTGCGCAACAGCGTGCCGGTGGTGCTGAACGACGAAAAGGGCCGGGCGCTGCTGCCGTCGGTAGTGCGTTACCTGGCCGATGGCACGACCGTGGTCGGTCACGCTGCGCAGGCCGCGCAGGCGCAGGATCCGCGCAATACGGTCGCGTCGGTCAAGCGCTTCATGGGACGCGGTCTGGCTGACGTGGCGCATGTCGAATCCATGTCCTATGTGTTCGAGGACGCGCCGGGCATGGTGCGCCTGCGCACCGCGCAGGGTGCGAAAAGCCCGGTCGAGGTGTCGGCCGACATCCTGCGCACGCTGCGCGTGCGCGCCGAAGCCAGTCTGGGCGGCGAGCTGACCGGCGCGGTCATCACGGTGCCTGCCTACTTCGATGACGCCCAGCGTCAGGCCACCAAGGACGCGGCGAAACTGGCCGGCCTCGACGTGCTGCGCCTGCTGAACGAACCGACCGCCGCCGCCATCGCCTACGGCCTGGACAACGCGTCCGAAGGCATTTACGCGGTGTATGACCTGGGTGGCGGCACCTTCGATATTTCCATCCTGAAGCTGTCGCGCGGCGTATTCGAAGTGCTGGCGACCAGCGGTGATGCCGCGCTGGGCGGCGACGATTTCGATCATCGCGTCTATTGCTGGCTGATCGAGGCCTCGCGCATCGGCCCGCCCGGGCTGGAAGACATGCGCACGCTGTATATGGAAGCGCGGCGCGCGAAGGAAGTGCTCAGCGCGCAGGACGCGGTGCATATCGGTCTGAAACTGTCGGGCGGCGAGGAAATCGATGTCACGCTGACGCGAGACGCCTTTGCCGACATGACGAAGAAGCTGGTGGACAAGACGCTGGTGCCCACCCGCAAGGCCTTGCGTGACGCCGGTCTGGCACCGGAGGACGTGAAGGGCGTGGTGATGGTGGGCGGCGCGACCCGCATGCCGCACGTACAGCACGCAGTGGGCGAATTTTTCGGCCAGGAACCGCTGACCAATCTGGATCCGGACAAGGTGGTGGCCATCGGTGCCGCCATCCAGGCCAATGTGCTGGCGGGCAACCGCGCTGCCGGCGACGACTGGCTGCTGCTGGACGTGATTCCGCTGTCGCTCGGCCTGGAAACCATGGGCGGACTGGTTGAGAAAGTCATTCCGCGCAATTCCACGATTCCGACCGCACGCGCCCAGGAATTCACCACCTTCAGGGACGGCCAGACCGCGATGGCCATCCACGTGGTGCAGGGCGAACGCGAACGGGTGAGCGACTGCCGCTCGCTCGCCCGCTTCGAACTGCGCGGCATTCCGCCCATGGTGGCCGGGGCGGCGCGCATCCGCGTGAGCTTCCAGGTCGATGCCGACGGCCTGCTGAGCGTCAGTGCCCGCGAACTGGGCACCGGCATCGAGTCGCGCATCGAGGTCAAGCCGAGCTATGGCCTCGGTGACGACGAAGTCGCACGCATGCTGAAGGACGGCTTCGAGCACGCAACCGAAGACATGGGCGCGCGTGCGTTGGCCGAACAGCGGGTCGAAGCCCAGCGGCTGGGCGAAGCCACCCGTGCCGCGCTGGCCGCCGACGGTGACCTGCTGGACGGCGCCGAACGCGCCGAAATTGACGCGGTGCTGGCCGACCTCGCGACCGCTGCCGGTGGTGAGGACGTCGCTGCGATCAAGAAGGCGCTGGATGCGCTGAGCCGGGTCACCGACGAATTCGCCGCCCGCCGCATGAACCGCAGCATCCAGCGCGCGCTGGCTGGCCGCAGCGTCGAATCCCTGTAAAAAGAACTGTCTACCGAGATACGCATGACCCAGATCGTTGTTCTTCCCCACGTCGAACTGTGCCCGGATGGCGCCGTGATCGACGCTGAACCCGGCACCTCCATCTGCGACGCGCTGCTGGCTCACGAAATCGATATCGAGCACGCCTGCGAAAAATCATGTGCCTGCACCACCTGTCACGTCGTCGTGCGCGAAGGCTTTGGCAGCCTTGAGCCGGCCGAGGAGCTGGAAGAGGACATGCTCGACAAGGCCTGGGGCCTGGAGCCGAACTCCCGCCTGTCCTGTCAGGCGCTGGTGGCCGGCACGCCGCTGGTGGTCGAGATTCCGAAATACACGATCAACATGGTCGGCGAAGGCGGCGGCCGGAAGTAAGGGGACACACGATGAAATGGACCGATACGCTGGACATCGCGATTGCCCTGACCGAGGCGAAGCCGGAGGTCGATCCGCACTATGTGCGCTTCACCGACCTGATGGAGTGGGTGATGGCGCTGCCCGGCTTTGACGACGATCCCAAGCGCTGCGGCGAGCGCATTCTGGAAGCGATCCAGCAGGCCTGGATAGACGAGGCGGACTGACGCCCGCCGCTTACGCCGGTGTTCATGGTGCGCCGCTTTTCCGGTAAACTGCGCATTTCCCGCTGCAGCGCAATACATGACCAAGTACGTATTCGTCACCGGCGGTGTGGTGTCCTCACTCGGCAAGGGCATTGCAGCCGCCTCGCTGGGCGCGATCCTGGAATCGCGCTCCATCCGCGTCACCCACCTCAAGCTCGACCCCTACATCAACGTCGATCCGGGCACGATGAGCCCGTTTCAGCACGGTGAGGTCTTCGTGACCGAAGACGGGGCCGAAACCGATCTCGACCTCGGCCACTACGAGCGCTTCACCAGCGCCAAGATGGGCAAGCGCAACAACTTCACCACCGGCCAGATCTACGAGGCGGTGATCAAGAAGGAGCGCCGCGGCGAGTATCTGGGCAAGACGGTGCAGGTCATTCCGCACATCACCGACGAAATCAAGGCCTACGTGAAACGCGGCGCCGAAGGCGCTGACGTGGCCATCGTCGAAGTGGGCGGCACGGTAGGCGACATCGAATCGCTGCCCTTCCTCGAAGCCATCCGCCAGATGGGCATCGAAGAAGGCCGCGGCAACACCTGCTTCATGCACCTCACGCTGGTGCCCTACATCGCCACCGCTGGCGAACTGAAAACCAAGCCGACCCAGCATTCGGTCAAGGAACTGCGCGAAATCGGCATCCAGCCGGACGTGCTGCTGTGCCGCTCCGACCGCGTGGTGCCGGATGACGAGCGCCGCAAGATCGCGCTGTTCACCAATGTGCAGCCGGAAGCGGTCATTTCGGTCACCGACGCTGACAGCATCTACAAGATCCCCGGCATGCTGCACGACCAGATGCTGGACGAAATCGTCTGCCACAAGCTCAACATTCTGGCCCGCGCGGCCGACCTGAGCGCCTGGACCCGACTGATCGACGCGCTGGAACACCCGGAGCGCGATGTCGATATCGCCTTCGTCGGCAAGTATGTCGATCTGACCGAATCCTACAAGTCGCTGTCGGAAGCGCTGGTGCATGCCGGCATCCACACCCGCTCGCGCATCAACATTCACTACATCGACTCGGAAGCGATCGAGCGCGCCAGCGACGGCGGCCGCTCGCTGCTCGACCCGATGGACGCCATTCTGGTGCCCGGCGGTTTCGGCCGCCGCGGCGTCGAGGGCAAGATCGCGGCCATCCGTTTTGCACGCGAGAACGGCGTGCCCTATCTGGGCATCTGTCTGGGCATGCAGCTGGCGGTGGTCGAGTACGCCCGCAACGTGGCCGGTCTGACCGGCGCGCACAGCACCGAGTTCGAACGCAATTCGCCGTACCCGGTGATCGGTCTGATCACTGAATGGCTGAGCGCCGAAGGCAAGGTGGAGCGCCGCGACGAATCGTCCGACATCGGCGGCACCATGCGTCTGGGCGGTCAGAACTGCAATCTGGCGGAAGGCAGCCTGGCGCGCGACATCTACGGCGCGGCCACCATTGTCGAACGGCACCGTCACCGCTACGAGGTGAACAACCAGTACCTCGCCCAGCTGGAAAAGGTGGGTCTGCGCGTGTCCGGCCGTTCGCAGGACGCGACCGATCCGCTGTGCGAAATGATCGAGCTGCCGGACCACCCGTGGTTCGTCGCCTGCCAGTTCCACCCCGAATTCACCTCGACGCCGCGCGCCGGCCATCCGCTGTTCTCCGCCTTCGCCCGCGCTGCCATCGCACGCCAGGACGCCCGCGGTGCGGTGAAGCGTTCGTCGCGCAAGGTCGCGAGCTGAGGAGACACACCATGAAGCTGTGCGGATTCGATGTCGGTCTCGACAAGCCTTTCTTCCTGATCGCCGGCCCCTGCGTGATCGAGTCGCGTGACATGGCCTTCGATACGGCCGGCAAGCTGAAGGAAATCACCGCCCGCCTGGGCATTCCCTTCATCTACAAGTCGTCCTTCGACAAGGCCAACCGCAGCTCGGGCAAGAGCTACCGTGGTCCCGGCATGGAAAAGGGCCTGGAAATCCTGGCCGACGTGAAGCGCGAGCTGAACGTGCCGGTGCTGACCGACGTGCACACCGCGGAAGAGGCGCCCATCGTCGCGCAGTACGTCGATGTGCTGCAGACGCCGGCCTTTCTTTGCCGCCAGACCGACTTCATTCACGCCTGCGCAGCCACCGGCAAGCCGGTGAACATCAAGAAGGGCCAGTTCATGGCGCCGGGCGACATGAAGAACGTGGTCGACAAGGCGAAGGAAGCGAATGGCGGCGCCGACACCATCATGGTGTGCGAGCGTGGCGCCTCCTTCGGCTACAACAATCTCGTGTCCGACATGCGTTCGCTGGCCATCATGCGCAACACCGATTGCCCGGTGGTGTTTGACGCAACGCATTCGGTGCAGCTGCCGGGCGGGCAGGGCAGCTGTTCGGGTGGTCAGCGCGAGTTCGTGCCGGTGCTGGCGCGAGCCGCGGTGGCCGTGGGTATCGCAGGCCTGTTCATGGAAAGCCATCCGAATCCCGAAAAAGCGATGTCGGACGGCCCCAACGCATGGCCGCTGCCGATGATGGAAGCGCTGCTGACCCAGCTGCGCGATCTTGACGCCGTCACCAAGAAGCACGGATTCCTCGAATCCGCCTTCGCGTGAAGGTGCAGGACGGTATAACAATTCAAACGCAATAATTTACTGAGGACCTTGGAGCGACCATGAGTGCAATCGTCGATGTCGTCGCGCGCGAGATACTGGATTCGCGCGGCAATCCCACCGTTGAAGCGGACGTGCTGCTCGAATCGGGCATCATGGGCCGCGCTGCCGTGCCGTCCGGCGCGTCGACCGGTTCGCGCGAAGCCATCGAGCTGCGCGACGGCGACAAGGGCCGCTACCTCGGCAAGGGCGTTCTGGCCGCGGTCGAGAACGTCAATACCGAAATTTCCGAAGCCATCATCGGCCTCGACGCCGAAGAGCAGGCCTTCATCGACAAGACCCTGATCGAGCTCGACGGCACCGAGAACAAGTCGCGCCTCGGCGCCAACGCCACGCTGGCGGTGTCGATGGCTGTCGCCAAGGCGGCGGCTGAAGAGGCCGGTCTGCCGCTGTACCGCTACTTCGGCGGCTCGGGCGGCATGGCCATGCCGGTGCCGATGATGAACGTGATCAACGGCGGCGCACACGCCAACAACAGCCTGGACTTCCAGGAATGCATGATCATGCCGGTCGGCGTGACCAGCTTCCGCGAAGCGCTGCGCATGGGCGCCGAAGTGTTCCACGCGCTGAAGAAGCTCACCGACAAGAAGGGCTACCCGACCACGGTCGGTGACGAAGGCGGTTTCGCCCCCAACGTTGGCAGCGCCGAAGAAGCGCTGAACATGATTCTCGACGCCGCCTCGGCCGCCGGCTATGAGCCGGGACGTGATCTGGTGCTGGCGCTGGACTGCGCCGCGTCCGAGTTCTACAAGGACGGCAAGTACGTGCTGGAAGGCGCCGGCCTGACCATGGAATCGGCCCAGCTGGTCGATTACCTCGCCACGCTGGCCGACAAGTTCCCGATCGTGAGCATCGAGGACGGCATGGCCGAGAACGACTGGGACGGCTGGAAGCTGCTGACCGAACGTCTGGGCAGCCGCGTGCAGATCGTCGGCGACGACCTGTTCGTGACCAACACCAAGATCCTGAAGGAAGGCATCGCCCGCGGCATCGCCAACTCCATCCTGATCAAGATCAACCAGATCGGCACGCTGACCGAAACCTTTGCCGCGGTCGAAATGGCCAAGCGCGCGAGCTACACCGCCGTGATTTCGCACCGTTCGGGCGAAACCGAGGACAGCACCATCGCTGACATCGCGGTGGGCCTGAACGCGATGCAGATCAAGACCGGTTCGCTCAGCCGCTCCGACCGCATCGCCAAGTACAACCAGCTGCTGCGCATCGAAGAAGACCTCGGTGATACCGCGTGGTACCCGGGCGCTTCGGCGTTCTACAACCTGCGCAAGTAAGCGGCAGGCACGGCGATCATGGTGCGTCACTGGCCCACGCTGTTGCTGGTGACGCTGATCGCCGCACTGCAGTACCCGCTCTGGCTTGGCAAGGGCGGGTGGCTGCAGGCATGGGAAGCGGAGCGCGCGCTGGAAGCCCAGCGCACGCTCAACACCCGGCTGGAGGCGCGCAACGTCGCGCTGGAAGCCGATGTGAAAGACCTCAAGACCGGCTTCGACGCGGTCGAGGAGCGTGCCCGCATCGAACTGGGTCTGGTCAAGCCAGGCGAAGCCTTCGTGCAGGTACCGCGCAGCAGCAAACCCTGATTCCGCCTGCACGCACGGGCCGTTTCGGCGCCTGACGTCCGTCAGGTCGCCTTCTCCAGCTACATTTCAGACCTCACGCCGCAGCGTGCGCAGACCGCTGATGCGCGATGCGAACCAGCCGCTGTCCAGCGCGTCGGTACGCACATACTTTCCGCGCGTACTCGGGGCATGGATGAAGCGCCCCTCGCCAGCGTAGATGCCCATGTGGGAATAGTGTCTGCCGTTGGTGTTGAAGAACACCAGATCACCCGGCTGCAGTGCGGAACGTTCCACTGGACGTGACAGGCTGGCGATGCGGGCCGCGTTATGCGGCAGTTTCAGGCCGGCCACCTGTTCGAAGATCCAGCTCACCATGCCGCTGCAGTCCAGACCGCTGTCCGGATTGCGCCCGCCGAAGCGGTAGTGGTTGCCGATCAGGCCCAGTGCGTAGATGACCGCGTCCTGCGCATGGGTGTCGTCGGCCAGTTGCAGCGCGGCTGCGTTCGGCAGTGACCCGGACGGTGGGGGGACGGGCGCCGGTTCCGGCCTGGCCACCGGTGGCTCCGGCGTGGCGGCCGGCGGCGGCAGCGTGCTGCAGCCGGTCAGCAGCAGGCCGGTGCCCAGCGCGAGCGCGCGTACCGGAAGCCAGGACTTACCTGCGGTCAATCTCGATCTGCCCGCTGATGTTCACGCTCACCCGCGACTCGCCGGCTTCGACCGGCATGTCGGCCATCGCCGCTTCGGCCATGGCCACCTTGGCCCGCATCATCGGCCGCGGCGGCGGCATGCCCGAGGTGTTGTTCACATTCATGTGCACCACCCGCCAGCTGCCGCCGAGCGAGGCGGCGACGATTTTCGCGCGTGCATTGAAGGCGGCGATGGCATCGGTGATGGCGGCGTTTTCGGCGTCGCGCGCGGCGTCTTCGCTCGGTTCCAGCGTGAGCTGGCCGACTGCCATCTGCGCCTGCAGCTTGCCCAGCAGCTCCGACAGCGCGGCCTGGTCCTTGGATTCGAGCAGCAGTTCAGAGCGCATGCGCCAGCTTTCGATGGTGCGCCCGTTCTTGCCATAGACCGGATAGGTCGAGGTATTGCCGCTGCGTACCTTGACGGTGGAATAGGGCTTGGCGGTGGCCAGTGAAGACTGGATGACCGCATTCACCTTCTTTGCCAGCGCACCGGGCGTGGCGTCGTTTAATTCGATGAAGGCGGTCGCGCGTGCGAGGTCGTTCGGTGCGAAGCGTGAGGCGTCGGCGTTGAGATCGACCACGATGCCCTCGCGTCGGGGCGCCGGCGTGTCGGCCGCTTGGGCCGTGCTGATGCAGGCTGCGAGCAGCAGCCAGGGAAGATGTTTCATGGGGCTCCCGCCGTCGTGATGACCGCGGAAGTATAGCCGGGTGGAATGAGGCGTATCCGCGGATGGCGCGGCTGCAGATGTTTCCGCACGTGTCGGCGCTCAGCGCCGGCGACGGATGTCGCGCTCCTCGTCCGCCTTGATGCGCACCGGCACGCGGGCGGGTTCGTCCGCAACTGCCGACAGCAGCGCCATGCCGAGCAGGGCCAGATAGCTGAGTACCGCGGCGCCGGCCGCTTCGCCATTGGCGGCGAGCATGACGGCGGGCAGCACGTGGGCGCCGGTGAAGAAGAACTGGGTGCGCTGGCTCATGGCGGTCATCCGGATGAAGATATCTTCCGGATTAACGACCGTGCAGGGGGCGGGCTTGAGCCCTGGTGACGATGCGAAACAGAGTGCGAAGCCGTCAGCCGCGCTTCACTTCGACCATGCTGTCGCGGTAGATCCTTGATTTTTCGACATAGCCGGCGGCGCTGCGCATCAGGCCGGCGACTTCCTCGTCGCTGAGCTGGCGCACCACGCGACCGGGCGAACCCAGCACCAGCGAACGGTCCGGGATGACCCGGCCTTCCGGGATCAGCGCATTGGCGCCGATCAGGCAGTGCCGGCCGATCACCACCCGGTTCAGGATGACCGCGTGGATGCCGACCAGCGAGCCATCACCCACGGTGCAGCCGTGCAGCATGGCGTGGTGACCGATGGTCACATCACTGCCTATGGTGAGCGGTACGCCGTCATCGATGTGCAGGACCGCGCCATCCTGTACATTCGAGCGCTCGCCGATCGAGATGTGGTCGTTGTCGGCGCGGATGACCGCGCCGAACCACACGCTGGTATCGGCTTTCAGTTCGGCGTCGCCGATGATGGTGGCGTTGGGCGCGATCCAGGTGCTCGGATGGACGACGGGCGCCTGACCGTCGAGGGCGTAGAGGCTCATGCGGTATCCCGGTGGCCGCACCATGACGGTCCGGCGAACATTTTGTGCAATGCAACCAGGGTCGCGATTGTACGCGCATGCAGCGCATGCAGCGCAGGCCGCGCAAGCGGGGCAGGGCGGCCTTTCGAAAGGATGGATGACATGAACGAAGCGCTCGGCCGCTCGCTGGCCGATTTCGAGGCAGGACGCATCGACATGGATGCGCTGGTTGCCACCTGGCGCCGCCACGGCGTGAACGACACGGCGCTGCCGGCGAAATGGCGCGAGGTGCTCGATGGTCTGCTGATGCGGCTTGAGTCGGCCCGGCTGTTTTCCGGCGAAAGCTGTTCCTTCAGCCAGAGCGAACTGCTGGCGACCATGCGCGAATGGCTGAACCGGGTGCAGGCGCAGATTCAGGCCCAGCAGCAGTAAAGCCGGTCGGAGCCGGCAATAAAAAAGGGCGCCCGAAGGCGCCCCGAACCCGATCAGTTACAGCCGGTGGTCAGAGCTTGCTCTTGACCACCTCGACCACGCGGTCGGCTTCCGCCACCCACTTGGCCAGCAGTGCATCGGTTTCCGCGCGGCGCGATGCGGCGAAATCGGCGTCCTTGATGCTCGGGACGTTGATATCGACGTTCAGCGCAGCCGAGCGCAGCGCGGCGACCGCGGCCAGCGCGGCGACGCCGGCGTCGGACACCACATTGGTGTTGCCCTTCTCGGCGGCGATCAGCGACAGCGCGATCACGTCGGCGCAGGCGCGGGCGCAGGCCAGCGGTGCGTCGGTGGCCTTCTTCAGACCGTCCTGGATCGCGGCCGAGCGGGCGGCCTTCTGTTCGTCGGTGTCCTTCGGCAGGCCGTAGGCCGCCATCAGGCCGTCGAACGCCTCGACGTCGGCGCGGATGAAGTCGGTCAGCGTGGCGCGCAGCGTTTCCGCCTTCGCCAGCAGATACTTCATTTCGCCTTCGACCTCGACATAGGCTTTCTTGCCGATGGTGAGGTTGCACACCATGCTCACCAGCGCGGCGCCCATGCCGCCCATGATGGCCGCTGCGCTGCCGCCGCCCGGCGTGGCCGCGCTGGAAGCGAGCTCGTCGAGGAAGGCGGTGACCGGCTTGTCCTTGATCTGGCTCATCGCTCAGCCCACCATGGTTTTCGCCATCGCGTAGATTTCCGACGCGTCGAGCGAAATGTCGTTGCTTTCGAACAGCTTGGCCACGCAGGCGCGCTGCAGCGCGATCTTCAGTGCGCCGAAGCCGATGGCGCCGAACACGATCTTGCCGTGCTTGACCACACCCTTGTCCATCATGTCCACGCCTTCGATGCCCAGCGGCGGGGTGGCGTTGGCGTCGGCAATCATTTCCAGCGTCGGGTTGTCCTTCCAGTGCCGCTCTTCCAGCAGCTGGATGCCGCCGGCGCCGGTGGCGATCACCACGTTCGCGCCTTCGATGGCACGGGCGCGGCCTTCGTTGTCAGCCGCTTCGGCAACGCCGACTTCGAGGTTGAAGTTGGCCTTGAGCTGCTTGGCCGCTTCTTCCGCGGTGGCGATCTTGCGCGACACCAGCGTGACCGAGACGCCTTCGCTGGCCAGCATCACCGCTGCGCGCGTACCGACCGGGCCGGTGCCGCCGAGGATGACTGCTTTCTTGCCCTTCAGCGAACCGCTGTGCGCCAGCCAGGCGACGCAGGCCGCTGCCGTGGTGTTCGAACCGTTCGAATCCAGCATGACGGACACGCGGAAGTTCGAGAAGAACTTCTTCTTGACCGCCTTGAACAGGGTTTCGCCTTCGGCCATGTTGCTGCCGCCGATGAAGATGGCGGTGTTCTTCTTGTCCTTCGGTGCGCGGGTGAAGATCGCACCGTCGACCATGGCGCCGACGTTGTGCGGATGCACGCCGCCGTAGCCGATCACGTGGTCCGCGCCGCCGTCGTGACACACGACGCTGTCGAACACCGACGGATGTTCATCGGTATCGAATTGGTAAAGAAGCTTTTTCATTGTGATGTCTCGGATGTCGGGAAGAGGGAAGTCCGCCGGCCGCACAGCCGGCGAACCTTGATGCGTGTCGCGGCTGTCAGGTCACCGTGTTGACCGGGCTGCCCTTGATGAAGGCTTCGGCGTTATCGACCAGCTGGTCGGCCAGGAACTGCATGGCGCCGTCCGAGGCCCAGGCCACGTGCGGCGTCAGGATGAAGTTGGGCAGGCGCAGGTCGAGCAGCGGGTTGCCTTCCTTCGGCGGTTCCTTGGTCAGCACGTCGAAGCCGGCGCCGGCGATCACGCCTTCCTTCAGCGCGGTCACCAGATCCTCTTCATTGACCAGACCGCCGCGGGCGGTGTTGATCAGGATGGCGCTGCGCTTCATCTTGCGGAACTGTTCCATGCCGAACAGGTTGCGGCTGTCGGCAGTCAGCGGGCAGTGCAGCGAAATGATGTCGGACTGGGCCAGCACTTCTTCGACCGGCGTGAATTCCACACCCGGTGCCTTCGGGCCCGGGTGGTCGGCGAACAGCACCTTCATGCCGAAGCCGCGCGCGATCTTGGCCGTACCCTGACCGAGCACGCCTTCGCCGAAAATGCCGATGGTGCTGTCGAACAGGTCGTAGATGGCGTGATCGAAGAAGCAGAACTGATCCACTTCCTGCCAGCGGCCGCGTTCGACGTCCTGACGGTAGGCGATGATGCTGCGACGCAGGGCCAGGATGAGCGCGAACGCGTGTTCCGGCACCGTGTGCACCGCGTAGTTGCGGATGTTGGCGACCACGATGCCGCGTTCGCGGCAGGCCGGCACGTCGATCACGTCGTAGCCGGTGGCGGCGACGCCGATGTACTTCAGGTTCGGCAGCTGGGCCAGCACGTCGCCGCGCAGCGGCACCTTGTTGGTGAAGGCGACGGTGGCGTTCTTCAGACGTTCGACGACCTGCTCGGGCGACGTGGTGTCGTACTCTTCCCAGGTGTGGTCGAAGGACGGACGGCGGACGTTGGCCTTGAGCGTGGAGCGGTCCAGAAACACGACGTGATGCGACATGTTCTCTTCCCTTGTGCGTATTGGATGTAAAAGGCCGGGCGAACCCGGCCGAGCAGACACGCGAGCCCGCACGAAGCGGGCCGCCGCATATTACTTGGCCTGCGGAGTGTGGGTGCGCCAGTAGGTCGACGCCGCGGCCACGCCCGAACCCGGGGTGACGTTGATGCCGTTGTCCAGCATGGACATTTCGGCACCGGCGATCGCGCTCATCAGCGACAGGGCGTTCAGGTCGCCCAGGTGGCCGATGCGGAACACCTTGCCGGCAACCTTGGACAGGCCTGCGCCCAGCGACAGGTTGTACTTGGCGTAGGCGTTGCTGATCACCTTGGCGGCGTCGAAGCCTTCCGGCACGACGATGGCGCTGACCGTGTTCGAGTACCACTCCGGTGCCTTGGCGCACAGGTTCAGCTTCCAGCCTTCCTGGACGGCGGCGCGCACGCCGTTGGCCAGGTATTCGTGGCGGGCGAAGATGGTTTCCAGGCCTTCTTCGAAGATGGTGTCCAGCGCTTCACGCATGCCGTACAGCATCGGGATCGACGGGGTGTAGGGGAAGTAGCCGGTCGCGTTGGCGTTCAGCATGTCCTTGATGTCGAAGTAGCAGCGACGCGAGGTCGAGGTATCGATCGCCTTCAGGGCCTTCGGGCTCATGCCCAGGATGCCCATGCCGGCCGGCAGCATGAAGCCCTTCTGCGAACCGGACACGGCGCAGTCGACGCCCCATTCGTCCATGCGGAAATCGATCGACACCAGCGAGGACACGGTATCGACCATCAGCAGCGCCGGGTGATTGGCGTTGTTGATCGCCTTGCGGACGCGGCCGATGTCGCTGGTCACGCCGGTGGCGGTTTCGTTCTGGCAGGCCAGCACGGCCTTGATCTTGTGTTCCTTGTCGGCACGCAGCACTTCTTCGTACTGGTCGTACGGCACACCGGTGCCCCACTCGACGTCCAGGATCTGGACTTCGAAGCCCAGACGCTGCGCCATGTCGGCCCACAGGTGGCTGAACTGGCCGAAGCGCGAGCACAGGATCTTGTCGCCCGGCGACAGGGTGTTGGTCAGTGCGGTTTCCCACATGCCGGTGCCCGATGCCGGGAAGGTCAGGACCGTGCCTTCGGTGGTCTTGAACACCTTCTTCAGATCGGCCAGAACCGACTTGGTCAGTTCCGGGAACTTGGGCGAGCGGTGGTCTTCCTGGGGCACGACCATGGCGCGCAGGATGCGCTCCGGCGTGTTGGTGGGGCCCGGCACGTAGAGGTGATTGCGGCCAGCGATTCTAGACATGGCGAAACTCCTTATTAATTGCTTGATGGATTCGGGGTGGCTGACAGGCGTGCTTACTTGCGGCCGTACACCGGGAAATCGGCGCACAGGCGGCTGACATCGGCCACGACGCGGGCGATCACCGCCTCGTCGTTCGGCGCGTCAAGCACGTCCACGATCAGGTTTGCAATCTTCTTCGCCTCGGCTTCCTTAAAGCCGCGGGTCGTCATAGCAGGGCTGCCGATGCGAATGCCACTGGTCACGAACGGCTTTTGCGGGTCGTTCGGGATGGAATTCTTGTTGACCGTGATGTGTGCACGGCCCAGCGCTGCTTCTGCGTCCTTGCCAGTGATGTTTTTGGCACGCAGATCGACGAGGAACAGGTGGGACTGAGTACGGCCCGACACGATGCGCACGCCACGCTCGACGAGCGTTTCGGCCATCGCCTGGGCGTTCTTCAGCACCTGCTGCTGGTAAGTCTTGAATTCGGGCGAGGCGGCTTCCTTGAACGCGGTCGCCTTGGCGGCGATCACGTGCATCAGCGGGCCACCCTGAATGCCCGGGAAAATCATCGAGTTCAGCGGCTTTTCGAACTCCGCCTTGGCCATGATCACGCCGCCGCGCGGGCCGCGCAGGGTCTTGTGCGTGGTCGAGGTGACGAAGTCGGCGATGCCGATCGGGCTCGGGTACAGGCCGGCGGCGATCAGGCCGGAGTAGTGGGCCATGTCCACGAACAGGTAGGCACCGACCGAGTCAGCGATTTCGCGGAAGCGCTTGAAATCGATGTGCAGTGCGTAGGCCGATGCGCCGGCCACGATCATCTTCGGCTTGTGTTCCTTGGCCAGACGTTCGACTTCGTCGTAGTCCAGCGCTTCGGTTTCCGGATTCAGGCCGTAGGCGACCGACTTGTAGATCTTGCCGGAGAAGTTCACCGAGGCGCCATGGGTCAGGTGACCGCCGTGGGCCAGCGACATGCCCAGGATGGTGTCGCCCGGCTGCAGCATCGCCATGTAGACACCGGCGTTCGCCTGCGAGCCCGAATGCGGCTGCACGTTGGCATACTCGGCGCCGAACAGGGCCTTCAGACGGTCGATCGCCAGCTGTTCGGCGACGTCGACATGCTCACAGCCACCGTAGTAGCGCTTGCCCGGGTAACCCTCGGCATACTTGTTCGTCAGTACCGAACCCTGCGCTTCCATGACCGCCGGGCTGGCGTAGTTTTCCGACGCGATCAGCTCGATGTGGTGCTCCTGGCGGGCGTACTCCGCCTCGATCGCCGCCCACAGTTCGGGATCGGACTGGGCAATGGTCATTTTCGGGTCGAACATTCGGATTACCTTTCTGATGTGAGCTTTCGGTCTGCGTCTCCGCAAGACCTTATGAAGTAATGCAAGGCGATCGGACTATATCTGATGCATCCGCGGCCTCGTATCGGACTTTCTTATCGCCGAGATAAGTATAAGTGAAGCTTAATTGAAAACAGGTCATCCATAATTCTTTCCAACGATTACCGGTGCTCGACCCTGCTCGGGCGCCTCGCGGTTCAGCGATGGACCACCCTTATCTTCCTCACGACAGAAGGTGAATCATGGACATTCACGAGTACCAAGCGAAAGAGCTCCTGGCGGGCTTCGGAGTGCCGGTGCCGCGCGGCAGCGTGGCCTACAGCCCGGATCAGGCCGTGTATACGGCGACCGAACTGGGCGGCTGGCACTGGGCGGTGAAGGCCCAGGTGCACTCCGGAGCTCGCGGCAAGGCGGGCGGCATCAAGCTGTGCAAGACCTACCATGAGGTCGATGCCGCCGCCCGCGAACTGCTGGGCAAGCGTCTCGTGACCATCCAGACCGGCCCCGAAGGCAAGCCGGTGCAGCGCGTCTATGTCGAGGTCGCCGAACCCTTTGAACGCGAACTCTATCTGGGCATCGTGCTGGATCGCAAAGCCGAGCGCGTACGCGTCATCGCCTCTGCCGAAGGTGGGATGGAAATTGAAGAATTGGCACACAGTGCTCCGGAAAAGATCATGCAGGTCGTGGTCGAACCGGCGGTCGGCCTGCAGGCTTTCCAGGCCCGCCAGATCGCCTTCGGTCTGGGCCTGTCGATCAAGCAGGTGTCCCGTGCGGTGACCGCGATCATGGGTGCCTACCGCGCCTTCCGCGATCTCGACGCCACCATGGTCGAAATCAACCCGCTGGTCGTCACCAAGGACGACCGCGTGCTGGCGCTCGACGCCAAGATGTCCTTCGACGACAACGCGATGTTCCGCCAGCGTGCCGTGGCCGACATGCGCGACCCTTCGCAGGAGGATCCGCGCGAAGTGCAGGCTGCCGAGCACAACCTGAACTACGTCGGCCTCGACGGTGACATCGGCTGCATCATCAATGGTGCCGGTCTGGCCATGGCCACCATGGACACCATCAAGTACGCCGGTGGCGCACCCGCCAACTTCCTGGACGTCGGCGGCGGCGCCTCGCCCGAGCGCGTGGCCAATTCCTTCCGCCTGGTGCTGTCGGACAAGAACGTGAAGGCCATCCTGGTGAACATCTTCGCCGGTATCAACCGCTGCGACTGGGTTGCCCAGGGCGTGGTTCAGGCCTGCAACGACATCGATATCACGGTGCCGCTGATCGTCCGCCTGGCCGGTACGAACGAGGAAGAGGGTCGCCGCATCATCCGCGACAGCGGTCTGCCCATCATCAGCGCCGATTCGCTGACCGAAGCCGCGCAGAAGGCAGTCGATGCCGCCCGCGCCCACGCCGCCAGCTGAGTGAACAGACCCCCACGCGCACTCCGTTCGCTGCCCCCCGAGGGGGCTGCGCCCGCCCTTGGGGCGGCCCGGCGGGCGGTGCGCGGCGGATAACCGATGCACACGAGGATTTAGACATGAGCATTCTGATCAACGAAAAGACCAAGATCATCGTCCAGGGCTTCACCGGCGACAAAGGTACCTTCCACGCCAAGGAAATGATCGAGTACGGCACCAACGTCGTCGGTGGCGTGACCCCGGGCAAGGGCGGCACCACCCACCTCGGCAAGCCGGTGTTCAACACGGTTGCCGATGCGGTGGCCGCGACCGGCGCCGAAGCATCGATCACTTTCGTCGCGCCGGCCTTCTGCGCCGACGCCATCATGGAAGCGGCCGACGCCGGCATCCAGCTGGTGTGCTCGATTACCGACGGCATCCCGGCGCAGGACATGATGCGCGTCAAGCGCTACTTCATGCGCTACCCGAAAGAGCGTCGCACGCTGATGGTCGGCCCGAACTGCGCCGGCATCATCAGCCCGGGCAAGGCCATGCTGGGCATCATGCCGGGCCACATCTACAAGCAGGGCAACATCGGCATCGTGTCGCGTTCGGGCACGCTGGGCTACGAAGCGGCCGCGCAGATGAAGCAGCTGGGCATTGGCGTGTCGACCTCGGTCGGCATCGGCGGCGACCCGATCAACGGCTCGTCCTTCCTCGACCACCTGATGAAGTTCCAGGAAGACCCGGACACCCACGCCGTCGTGATGATCGGCGAAATCGGTGGCCCGCAGGAAGCCGAAGCGTCGGCCTGGGTGAAGGAAAACATGAAGAAGCCGGTGATAGGTTACGTCGCCGGTCTGACCGCACCGAAGGGCCGCCGCATGGGCCACGCGGGCGCCATCATCTCGGCCGCCGGTGATTCGGCTGCCGAGAAGTCGGAAATCATGCGTTCCTTCGGCCTGACCGTCGCGCCGAGCGCCGGCGAGCTGGGCAGCACCGTGGCTTCCGTTCTGGCCAAGCTGTAAGAGCAGAGCAGCACGGGGCGTGCGGAGCGCGCCCTGCTTTCCGTCCGCCCCGGTGGGGCGGACGCCCGCCACCAGCCTGCGAGACTCCCACCGTGGTGAGTGATCCCATTTCCGTCCCTGCGTCGGCCGACGCGACCGGGGCGGCGTTCTCGGAAAAGGCGATCGACCTGCTGTTTTCGCTGCTGCGCGAAGTGGTCGAACGTCACCATCCGGAACTGCTGCCCGTACTGGCCGGCGAATCCGGCAACACGCTGTCCCCGCAGATGCTGGGCCGTGCCATCCAGGCGCAGGGCATCCTGTTCCAGCTGCTGTCCATCGCCGAACAGAATGGCGGCATGCGCAAGCGCCGCGAAGTCGAGCGACTGCAGGGCCGCGAGGCGCTGCCCGGCTCCTTCGCCAACGTGCTTGCATCGGCGAAGAAGGCCGGCCTGTCGGCCGAGCGCGTGCGCGAAGCCTTCGCCGGTCTCAAGGTGCGTCCGGTGCTGACCGCGCACCCGACCGAAGCCAAGCGGGTGACCGTGCTGGAGCGTCACCGCCGCATCTACCGCATGCTGATCGAGCTGGAATCGCCGCGCTGGACGCCGCGCGAGCGCCACGATCTCGAAGACACGCTGCGCAACGAGATCGAACTGCTGTGGCTGACCGGCGAACTGCGGCTGGAAAAGCCGAATGTGTCGCAGGAAATCGCCTGGGGCCTGCACTTCTTCAATGAAACGCTGTTCGAGGTCGGCCCCGACGTGCTGGCGCGCGCCGATGAGGCGATGGCGCAGCATTTCGGCGAGGCGAACCTGCCCGGCTTCCTGGAATTCGGTTCCTGGATAGGCGGCGACCGCGACGGTAATCCTTTCGTCACCAATGCGATCACGCGCGGTGCACTGGTCGAGTGCCGGCTGGCCGCGCTGCGCCGCCACCGTCAGTCGGTGCTGGAGCTGCTGCGCGGGCTGTCGGTGACCGAGGCGTCGCTCATCCTGTCCGGCGACTTCCGCGACGCGCTGACGCTGGCGCTGGAAGAGAGCGGCGAGGGCAATGCGATCGCTGCCCGCAATCCGGGTGAGCCCTTCCGCCAGTTTCTGGTGTGCGTGCTGAACAAGCTGGACGACACCATCGCCTGTACCGAAGCGGAAGAGGGCGCTGCCTGCCGTCGCGGCTACGAATCCGCCGACCGGCTGGTGAGCGATCTGCGCACGCTGGAAGCCGGACTGCGCGATTCGCGTCTGGGCCGTCTGGCCGATACCGAAGTGGTGCCGCTGCGCCGCCAGGTCGATCTGTTCCGCTTCAGCACCGTGCGGCTGGACGTGCGCGAAAACTCCACCCGGGTCACCCAGACGCTGGAAGCGCTGTGGCGCGCCAGCCGTGGCGAGCCGGACGATGTGGCCGCACCGGCGCAGGACGGCAAGGAGTGGCAGACCTGGCTGCTGGCCGAACTGGCCGCCCCGCGCACCGGCATGCGCGACCTGTCCGGACTGCCGGCAGTGGCCACCGAAACGCTGGGCCTGTTCCGGCTGATCGCCGACATGCGGCCCAAGGTCGGCCGCGAAGCCTTCGGCAGCTTCATCCTGAGCATGACGCGCAACGCGTCCGACGTGCTGGGCGTGTATCTGCTGGCGAAGGAAGCCGGCCTGTACGCCGATCCGGCCGGTGTGGAGCGCTGTTCGCTGCCCATCATGCCGCTGTTCGAAACCATCGAGGACTTGCGCCGCGCGCCGGCCATCATGCGCGAACTGCTGGCGCTGCCGCTGGTGAAGCGCTCGGTGCGCGCGCTGGGTGGCGTGCAGGAAGTGATGATCGGCTATTCCGATTCGAACAAGGACGGTGGCTTCCTGTCGTCGAACTGGGAACTGTTCAAGGCGCAGCAGAAGCTGACCGCGGTGGGCGGCGAAGCAGGGGTGAAGATCGCCTTCTTCCACGGCCGCGGCGGTTCGGTGAGCCGCGGCGGCGTGCCGGCCGGCCGGGCCATCGGCGCTCAGCCGCGCGGCTCCATCCAGGGCCTGTTCCGGCTGACCGAACAGGGCGAGGTCATTTCCAGCAAGTACGCGAACAAGGGCACCGCCGCCTTCAATCTGGAACTGCTGGCGGCCAGCGTGTTCGATCACGCGCTGAAGTCGCAGGCCGCGGCGGGCACGTCGTCCAACCCGGAATTCGACGACGCGCTGGAAGCGCTGTCGGGCGCGGCCCACGCGGCCTATCAGAACCTGATCTCGAATCCGGCCCTGGTCGCCTATTTCCAGGAAGCCAGCCCGCTGGAGGAAATTTCGCTGCTCAACATCGGCTCGCGTCCGGCCCGCCGTTTCGGCGCCAAGTCGCTGGCTGAACTGCGCGCGATTCCGTGGGTGTTCGCCTGGTCGCAGAACCGCCACATCGTCACCGGCTGGTACGGCGTCGGTTCCAGTCTGGCCAATTTCATCGAGGTGCGCGGCAGCCGCGGCGAAGCGCTGCTGGCCCGCATGTTCGACGAATCGCCGCTGTTCCGCCTCATCGTCGATGAGGTGGAAAAGACGCTGGCGGTGGTCGATCTGGACATCGCCCGTGAATACAGCCAGCTGGTGGCCGATGCCGGCGTGCGCGAACAGGTGTTCGGCATGATCGCCCGCGAATACGACATCACCCGAGCGCAGATCCTGCGCCTGTCCGGCACCCGCGGTCTGGCCGAGCGCTTCCCGGAATACCGCCAGAAGCTGGATCACCGGCTGCCGGTGGTCAATCAGGTGAGCCGCCAGCAGGTGTCTCTGCTGCGCGCCTTCCGGATGACCGAGGACGCGCTGCGCAAGGAGGAATTCCGCAAGACCCTGCTGCTGTCGATCAACTGCGTGTCCGCCGGCTTCGGCGCGACAGGCTGACTGCCTTACCAACGCCGAACCGATTCGCACCATTCCAACCGAGGAGTTTCACATGAGCTTCACGATCATCGAACAAGCCACGCCCCGCCTGCACCGCTCCGAACTGGCCGTTCCGGGTTCCAACCCCGGCATGTTCGAGAAGGCCGCAAAGTCCGCTGCCGACATCATCTTCCTGGACTGCGAGGACGCGGTCGCGCCGGACGACAAGGAGCAGGCCCGCAAGAACATCATCGAAGGTCTGAACGACGTCGACTGGGGCAACAAGACCATGATGGTGCGCATCAATGGTCTGGACACCCACTACATGTACCGCGACGTAGTGGACATCGTCGAAGCCTGCCCGCGCCTGGACATGATCCTGATCCCGAAGGCCGGCACCGCCGCCGACGTGTACGCGGTCGACATGATGGTTACCCAGATCGAGGCGGCCAAGAAGCGCACCAAGCGCATCGGTTTCGAAGTGCTGATCGAGACCGCGCTCGGCATGGCCAACGTCGAGGCGATCGCCCAGTCGTCGAAGCGCCTGGAAGCGATGAGCTTCGGCGTCGCCGACTACGCCGCGTCGACCCGCGCCCGCACCACCGTGATCGGTGGCGTGAACAAGGACAGCGTGGTGCTGACCGACAAGGACGAGCAGGGCAATCGCCAGTCCTTCTGGACCGATCCGTGGCACGCCGCGCAGACCCGCATGATGGTCGCCTGCCGCGCTTACGGCCTGCGTCCGATCGACGGCCCGTTTGGTGACTTCAATGATCCGGACGGCTATATTTCCGCAGCGAACCGCGCTGCCGTGTTGGGTTACGAAGGCAAGTGGGCCATCCACCCGTCGCAGATCGAACTGGCCAACAAGGTCTACACGCCGTCGGACGCTGAAGTGACCAAGGCACGCCGCATTCTCGAAGCGATGGCCCAGGCCGCGAAGGAAGGCCGCGGTGCGGTGTCGCTCGACGGTCGCCTGATCGACATCGCCAGCATCCGCATGGCCGAAGCGCTGATCGCCAAGGCCGACACGATCGCTGCAGCACGCTGACCCCACGGTCGGCGTGAAGGAATGGCCGGGGAGGTGCCCGGCCATGTGCGCTACATCCACAGATCAAAGAGGACGCAGACAGCAGACACATGCAGCAACGGCGGGTAGTGAGGCCCGCCGCTCCACAACCGATAGACGACTGAACGGAAAAAACCAATATGGCATCCGACATCGAAATCGCCCAGCAGGCGAAAATGCAGCGCATCAGCCAGGTGGTGTCCAAGCTGGGCATCCCGGAAGACGCGATCGAACCCTATGGCCACTACAAGGCCAAGGTGTCCCTCGAATACCTGAACAGCCTGAAGGACCGTCCGGACGGCAAGCTCATCCTGGTCACCGCGATCAGCCCGACGCCGGCCGGCGAGGGCAAGACCACGACCACGGTGGGTCTGGGCGATGCGCTGAACCGCATCGGCAAGAAGACCATGATCTGTCTGCGCGAGCCCTCGCTCGGGCCGGTGTTCGGCGTGAAGGGCGGGGCGGCGGGCGGCGGCTACGCCCAGATCGTGCCGATGGAAGACATCAACCTGCACTTCACCGGCGATTTCCACGCCATCGGTGCCGCGCACAACCTGCTGTCGGCGCTGATCGACAACCACATCAACCACGGCAACGAACTGCGCATCGATCCGCGGCTGATCCAGTGGAAGCGCGTGGTCGACATGAATGACCGCGCGCTGCGCAAGATCACCATCGGTCTCGGCGGTACCGCCAACGGCTTCGTGCGCGAAGACGGCTACGACATCGTGGTGGCTTCGGAAGTGATGGCCATTCTGTGTCTGGCCAGTTCGCTGATGGACCTGAAGGAACGCCTCGGCCGCATCATCATCGGCTACACGCTGGGCGACAAGAAGCCGGTCTATGCGAGCGACCTGAAGGCGCAGGGCGCCATGGCCACGCTGCTGAAGGACGCGATCAAGCCGAACATCGTGCAGACGCTGGAAAACAATCCGGCCATCATCCACGGCGGCCCGTTCGCCAACATCGCGCACGGCTGCAACTCGGTGTCGGCCACCAAGGCCGGCCTGAAGATGGCTGACTACGTGGTGACCGAAGCCGGTTTCGGCGCCGATCTCGGCGCCGAGAAGTTCATCGACATCAAGTGCCGCATGGCGGGTCTGAAGCCGTCCGCCGTGGTGCTGGTCGCCACCATCCGTGCGCTGAAGTTCCACGGCGGCGTGAAGAAGGAAGACCTGAACCAGGAGAACCTCGACGCGCTGTCCAAGGGCATCGTGAACATCGAGCGTCACCTGAAGAACATCACCGAGCACTACGGCCTGCCCTGCGTCGTGTCAGTGAATCACTTCACCTTCGACACCGACGCCGAAATCGCGCTGCTGAAGGGCCGCATCGAAGCGCTCGGCGGCAAGTTCGTGATCGCCCGCCACTGGGCGAGCGGCGGCGCCGGTGCGGAAGAACTGGCGCGCATGGTGGCTGACATCTGCGACAACGCGCCGGGTCAGCACAAATTCGTGTACGACGAGAACGCTCCGCTGCAGGACAAGATCACCGCCATCGCCACCAAGATCTACGGCGCCGGTGCGGTCACCTTCTCCGACGCCGCGCGCAAGCAGCTGGACGACTGGAACAAGGACTACGGCCGCTTCCCGGTCTGCATGGCGAAGACCCAGATGTCCTTCTCCGCAGACCCGGCGGCCCGCGGTGCGCCGAGCGGCCACACGCTCAACGTGCGCGAAGTGCGCCTGGCGAACGGTGCGGGTTTCGTGGTCGCCATCTGCGGCGACATGATGACCATGCCGGGCCTGCCCAAGGTGCCGGCGTCGGAAAAGATCGACATCGACGAGCATGGAAAGGTGTCGGGTCTGTTCTGACCGTTCTTTCGCAGCAATGAAAAAGGCCGCCCGAGGGCGGCCTTTTTCATTGCAATGGTCGGAGTTCAGCACTGCTCGACGATGGAGTGAAAACTGCAACAGACGACGAAGCAGCGCCTCACTCGTCGCTGCCGGGGTTGGGGGTGTTCTCCGGTTTGTTGCTGGCGGCGATTTCGACCTCATGGGCGGAGACGCTGCACGTTGTATGGCGCGAAGAAGGAATCGAAAGCAACCAGCCGCGCAGTGTTCGAAGGACTTGTCGATGACATTCCTCGCTTACCAGCTGCGCGCGTTCAATGCGCTCGAAACCGCCCTCGCGGTATCGGAAGGTTCGATGCCGCTCTTCTGCCGCCTGGACCGAGCGCGCGTCGAGCAGGGCGATCTTCAGCGATTCGGCCAGCAGATCGCTGCTGGCGCTTCGAATGAGGGCGCCGTCACCGTCTCTCCAGGCCTTGATGATCGCTGTCTCGTCCATGTCCTCGAGTGGAAAAGAAACTACTCGAATGACGCGGGAATAGACCGGATTCTTGCTTCCATTGGCAAAGACGCGCACGGTATTGTCGAGAACGATGGCTCGTTGATCCGGCGTCATTACATAGAGTGGAGTGACTTCCATGATCCACATCCGCGACGACGCCTCCGCGGAACCGATCAGCTCAGGCGAAGAAGCACTATCGATCTTTCCGGATGCATGTTCGATCAGCGTTCGATACGACAGCACTGAAAGAACATCCGCGTAGGGTTCGAGAATGCGGTTGGCCTGTTCCTGGATGCGCTGCCGCTCGGCAGTCTTGCTGCTCTCGTTGATCAATCCGTGCGTGACGAGCGCCGCGATGAAGCCAGCCATGTTTGGCGCCGGATACATGATCTGCGCGGTTCCGCCACCGGCTCCGTCCCGATTGGCCTGCCCCTGAAAGCTGACGCCATTGGCATCGGGAACGCGCAGTGCCCAAGTGCTGCTGCCGAGAGCTGGAATCTTTCCGGCAGCATCGTTACTGGCGCTTGCCGGTGTGCAGAGCGCGGCAAGACACAGGAGGCCGGTGCTCAGTCCGGAACGATTAAGGCGTCTCATCGTGAGAACGGCTGCAGCACTTCGTCCTTGCTGAGCTCTATCGCCTGGAAATATGCATTGGTCAGGCCCGGGAATTTGGGTGCTTCGTCCCAATGACCATCGGCAGCCTTCCTTACACTCAGCGGCTGATACCACTCGTAGGCATTGCTGCCCAGATCAACCATGTAAGCCACGCCCTGTATGGCCCCCTTGGGTTCAGCTGTCGGGAAGTAGGCGGAATAGGTCCGCTCGAATCCGATGTTGCTGACCGAGATCACGACAATCTTGTCGACGCCGTACTTGCCCTGCAAGGCTCTGAAATCCTTGTCTGCGAGATTTGGCCCCTTGTTGGGAGCGTCCGGCAGTGCCTTTACGTCAAGGTCGGATTCAATGATTTGAGCATCGATTCCCTTCGCGGCTAAGCGCTGGACCAGTTCGACCTTCAATCCGCTCAGGTCGTCGCGGGGAAGGGTTCGCGCATGGTCGGTCAGCTCCGAGTTGCTGGCTGACGCGGCAGCGAGGCAGAGGAGGCAACTCGCCCCCGGGAACCAGGTGTCGACTGCGGGCAGCGGGGTCATGGCCACACCGATGCGCGCAGGAGATTGGATTGCTGTCGCCTTGAATGCCAAGGGTTCCTGACGGGTTACTGCACAACCAGCCAGCAACAGAACTGATGCGAGGCCTGCAAGAAGTGACGTGATTCGTGATCCGGACATCAGAGTTCCTTCATCTCATACTCAAGCGGTGAGCTGCCATGATTGCGAGCATGACAGCCGGGCGTGTGAGATTAACAGGAGATGGTCAGGATTATGACGTCGGTAAATGTGAAATTCGCCGAACGCAATCAGATCGGATACTTGCGGACATGGCCGTGTGGTGGCCACGGCATTCAACGCTCCAACAAGACGATGAAGGGAGGGGAAATCACCCCTCCCGGCATGCGGCTATCCAGAAAGAATCTCGTCAGCATGGATGATGGCACGCGCGATTTCCTCGGTCGGGATGCGCTTGCTCATCGCCTGTTCGCGGATGATTCTGTAGGCCTCGGCGTCACTGACCCCACGGGTGCGCATCAGGATGGCCTTGGCGTCGTTGATCTGGTTCACGCTGAGCAGCTTCTGCTCCAGCCGCTGCACCCTCTTCTTGTAGCCGCGCATTTCCTGCGTCAGGCCGACGGTGAGCACCAGTGAGGCGAGCACGCCGGTCGAACGCAGCGGGGCGCTCAGCACACCGGTTGCGCCCATGCGCAGCATGACCTCGAAAATGGTCGGGTTTTCGTAGCCGACGACGGCGATCACCGCCGGCGGCTGTTCGAAGTTGCTGAAATTCAGCGGCGCGTGCATTTCGTTCGACTGGATCGCGTAATACACGACATCGACCTTGTCCGGCAGATCCTGCACCGGAGGCCAGAAGGTCTGCACCTGACAGCCGATGCGCTGTAGCTGCTGGATCAGCACCTCGCCGTCGGCATCACGCGGATGCAGCACGACGATGCGCAGATTGCGCAGCTGGGTCAGGAATTCAGGCGTGATGCGCTTGCTGCGTACGCCTGTGCGCGGCGGACTGCTCACGTTGATTCCTCTTCGTTCGCATTGACGCGCAGCCGCGTGCTCCAGTCGTCGAAGGAGTGGCTGACGAGATAGGGATCGGCCTCCACGCCGCCCGGTGTCTCGGCCAGTATCGTGAACTGGCCTTCGCTGTTTACCCGGCCGATGCGCGGATAGAGGCGGGCGTGGTGGTTGTGCGGCAGGATGCGGATGCGTCCCTGCGGTGCCTCGAACTCGCGTCCGAGAATGTGCGGCAGCAGGATGTCATGGTCATCGCTGCCCGCTTCGCGGAAGGCGTCGGCGAACACATGCACCTGGTAGTAGGACGACTCCCAGCTCATATTGGGCTGCACATCGTTGCCGAACAGCTTGCGGAACAGCGCGACGCAGTCGCGGTTGCGCGGTGTGCCGATCGACTGGAAATAGGTGCCGCCGGTGTAGTGGCCCTCGGCCAGACGGATACCCATTTCGGATACTTCCTCCTCGCTGGTGCACAGGCTGGCGATCGGCATCCTCTTCGGATCGAAACCGGCGTCCGCATAGGCCTGGTAGAGCATGCGGGTGGTCTTGCCGACCATGGTCGAGAAGATGAAGTCCGGCTGCTTGGCCTTGATGTCCTTCATGATGGGCGTGAAGGCGCTTTCCTTCGCGTCGAGGTGCACATAGCGTTCGCCCACCTTGGCTCCGCCCTGACGGTGGTGCACGAAGTCGCTCATGATGCGGTTCGACTCGTAGGGGAAGATGTAGTCGCTGCCGATCAGATACACCCGCGCGCCGAAACGGGTCGACATGTAGTCGGCGAGCAGGGCGCTGTTCTGGTTCGGCGCACCACCGGTGTAGATGATGTTGTTCGAGAACTCGAAGCCCTCGTACATGGTCGGGCAGAACAGCAGGCGGTTCCATCTTTCGACCACCGGCAGCACCGCCTTGCGCGTGCTCGACATGTAGCAGCCGAAGATGACATTGACCTTGTCGTCCTGGACCAGACGGGTCGCGAGCGAGCGGAAAAGCTGCGGATTCGACTGCGGATCGTAGTAGACCGGAACCAGCTCCCGGCCGTGGATGCCGCCGGCATCATTGATCTCGCGGATCGCGAAAAGCGTGCCGGCCAGCATCGTATTTTCGATGCGCGATGTCACGCCCTCACGCGAGAACAGAACACCGACCTTGATGGGATCGTTTGTGGACACGGGTTTGCGGCCGGGTGACAAAAAACGTGATTGATACTAACAGAGCTTGACCGCGCGAAAGAGGCTCACTAAGATTCACTCAACGCTTCGCCCCGCCAACACTGCCGGGCGCGAAGACGGGCAAAAAGGCCTGCACGGATCTCCGGATCCGGCAGGCCTTTTTGTTTTGGTTTTTCGCTTTCGAGTTTTCGCAGTTTTTCGAGATTTTTCGCATTGGCCAGTGCCGGCCGGTCGCGACAGGAGCTTCCAGATGTTCAACCCTTGAAGGAGAGTGCAGTGATTCCGATACCCAGGAAAGGCACGCCGGAACGCGACCGGCTGATCCAGGAACACCTCGAGTGCGTGAAGTCGATGGCCGGCGTGGCCGGCTTTTCAGTGCTCAAGTGCGCGACGCCGGGCGACACCACCGAAATCAGCGGCGGTGTGCATGAAGACTATCTGCTGCGCCGCGTGCTGCTGCGCATGCGCGGCGCCTCGCCCAAAGGCAAGCTCATCGTCATCTGCACCAAGATCGACGCTGAATGGCGCATCGGGCGTCTGTCGGGCATCCGCGGCGTGCCGCCGGTATTCGTCGACGACACCGTCTACACCAGCGAGCAGGACATCCAGCACGCCATCTTCCTGATGCGTCTCGACGAAATGGACGAGACCGATGGCATGCCTGAGCACTACCACGAAGGCTACAAGCGGCGCGACGACAACTGGCCGGTGACCTGATCACCGCTGTGTCCTGACGTGCGCGGCTGCGGCCGCACCGTTTTCACCCCATCCCCGTAAATGCATCCGAGCCCCCGGAGGGCGGCGCTCGGCCTGGAGAAACGACCATGTGTGCAATGCGACTGACCGGATACGCCGACAAGTTCAGCGTCCATCCCGGCGACAAGATCAAGTTCTACGTCAATTGCGACGGACCGAAGCAGTACAGCGCGTCCATCGTGCAGATGATCAATGGCGACACCAACCCGCGCGGCCCTGGCTTCATCGAGAAGGCGGTGAAGGCCGACTGCGAGGGCGACTACGACGGCATCAAGCAGGTCGTCTACGGCGGCTCCTACGGTTTCGTGGCGGACGCGCCGCAGCTGAAGCCGGACAGCTTCACGCTGCAGTGCTGGATCTGGCCGACCACGCCCAAGACCGACAAGCGCTACTGGAAGCACGGCGCCCAGGGCCTGGTGACCAAGTGGTCCGGCGGCAAGGGCTATGGCCTGTTCATCAATACCGACGGCTGTGTCGAGCTGCGCATCAACGGTGAAACCTACTCGACCGGCGCGCCGCTGCGTGACCACGCCTGGCACTTCATCGCGGCGAGCTTCGACGCGAAGACCGGAGAGGTGGTGCTGTATCACGAGCCGCAGGTGGTCTATGCACTCGACCCCGAAATTCCGCCGGTCAAGGCGAGCTTCAAGGGCAAGGTCGAACACACCGACCTGCCGCTGGTGATCGCAGGCTACGTTGATCATGTCGAGCCGGGGCCGCTGGGCCTGTCCTCGCTGCCGCAGGGCGTCATCGTCGGCGGCCAGTACAACGGCAAGATCGACAGCCCGCGCCTGTGCAGCCGTGCGCTGTCGCGCTTCGAGATCGAAATGATGAAGGGCGGCGCGCAGCCGGGCCTGACCGAGCGCCGCAACGCCGGCCCGACCGGCGTGCTGTCGGAAGCCATCGTCGCCGCCTGGGACTTTTCCGACGGCATCGACACGCTGGTGGCGAAGGATGCCGGCCCCTACCGCTTCGACGCCACGCTTGTTAACTGCCCGACGCGCGCGCTGACCGGCTACAACTGGGCCGGCCAGACCTTCGACTGGAAGGTGGCGCCGAAGGAATACGGCGCCATCCACTTCCACGACGACGACCTCGACAACGCGCGCTGGGAAGTGAGCTTCGAGTGGACCGTGCCGGCGGACATCAAGAGCCGCTTCTACGCCGCCAAGCTCACCACGCCGGAAGGTGACGAGGACTACATCCCGTTCTGGATCGTGCCGAAGATCGGTAAGGAACAGTCGAAGATCGCCGTGATGGTGCCCACCATCAGCTACATGGCCTACGCGAACGAGCACGTTGCGTGCAATGCGGGTGGCGCCGAACTGTTCGTCTATCGCGTGCCCATCATGCAGCAGCAGAACATGTTCCTCGCCGAACACCGCGAGTACGGCGGCTCGATCTACGACACCCACACCGACGGCAGCGGCATCTGCCTGTCGTCCCGACTGCGGCCCATCCTGAGCATCCGGCCGAAGTACGACCACTTCCTGGCGCAGGCGCCGTGGCAGTACCCGGCCGACCTGCACCTGATCTGCTGGCTGGAACAGATGGGCTACGAGTACGACGTGTTCACTGACGAGGACGTGACCTATGACGGTCTGGCCCGGCTGGAGAACTACAACGTCATCATCACCGGTTCGCACCCCGAGCACAACTCGGGCACCCAGCTCGACGCGCTGCACAACTACACGCAGCGCGGCGGCCGCCTGATGTATATGGGCGCCGACGCCTGGTACTGGGTGCATTCCTTCCATCCGGCCTACGACGGTCTGGGCCGCGGCATCGTCACCGAAATGCGCCGCTGCGAATCCGGCATCCGCACCTGGCGCGCCGATCCGGGCGAGTACTACCACCAGGGCACCGGCGAACTGGGCGGGATGTGGCGCTACCGTGGCCGCTACCTGCACTCGGTGGCCGGCACCGGCATGTCGTCCGAAGGTTTCGACATTTCGTCCTACTACTCGCGTACGCCGGAAAGTCTGGATCCGCGCGTCAGTTGGGCCTTCGACGGCATCGGCTACGAAGAGAACCTCGGCAACTTCGGTCTGGTCGGCGGCGGTGCGGCCGGTCTGGAGCTGGACATCGTCGACACCATGCTGGGTTCGCCGCCGCACATCCTCACCGTCGCCACCTCGGCCGGTCGTCACACCGAGGCCTACCTGCTGGTGATGGAGGATTTCGGCTTCAACCAGCAAGGTCTGGACGGCACCGTGCATCCGCGCGTGCGCGCCGACATCACCTTCCACGAAACGCCCAACGGCGGCGGCTGCTTTGCCTTCAGCTCCATTGCCTACTGCGGTTCGCTGCCGTGGAACAACTGCGACAACAACATTTCGCGTCTGACCAGGAACGTGCTTGACCGCTTCATGCAGGACGGCCCGCTGCCGGCCGCGCCGAAGGAAGCGATCAAACACCGCGGTCGCGCGGATTACGAGTCGCCGGCGCTGGCGTCGAAGAGCTGATGTGAGGTGCACGCAGGGTTCGCTCGCCATGCGGGCGAACCCTGCGCAGATGGAATCAGACTGAGGATTCGTCAGATGGAATGCATGACCGAACATCCGGTTCACCTGCACCGCCGACCGGGCAGGGCGGGCGAGGCATTCGACGTCGCCGCCTTCCGCGGGCTGGATTTCGCCCGCGCCGAGGACGACGCGATCTGGACGCGCGAATGGGTGTGCGTGGGCAGCCCGCTCGACATTCCGGCCGCCGGCGACCTGCTGCCTTTCACCGTCGGCGATCACGCCATCCACGTTCAGCGCCTGCCGGATGGCGGATTCGCTGGCCGCTTCAACAAGGCGCAGCACGGCGGCTGCCGCGTGGTGCCGCTGCAGTGCCAGCAGGGCGCGAAGACGCCGTGTTCCTTCACCTCCTGCGGCCACAGTCTCGACCGCCCGGCCATCGCTGCCGGCGAGCTGGGCGAGGGTACGCCGCAGATGTACCAGTATCTCGGCCTGCGACCGGAGCGCCTGCTGCCGGTGCGCGCCGCGACCTGGGGGCCGCTGCTGTTCGTGAGCCTCGATCCGCACGGGACCTCGTTCGAGCCGATCGCCCGCGCGCTGACGGCGGCACTGCCGGCCTGGCGCGGCGAGCCCGCGGACCGCCACCGCATCCGCTGGATGGACTGCGACGCCAACTGGAAGCTGGTCGCCCAGCACCTGCTGGCGGCGTCGACCACGCTCTCATCCGGTGAGGTCGCGTTGTGCCGTGCCGATGCCGAAGGACGGGCGGCGCTGCTGTTCCCCAATCTCGTGCTGCTGTCGTCACCGCTTGGCACCTGTGCCGTCGTGCTGCAGCCGGTGTCGCTCACCCGCACGCTGTGCCGGGTCGCGCAGTTCGGGCCAGACGACAGCCCGCTCGCTTGGGAGATGTTGCTGCACACCCGGCTTGCCGCCGCCGCGCAGGCGCAGGCGGCGATCGAAGGCGGCGGCATAGGCGGACGCGGCTGTGAGCCGGCCGGCCAGCTGGATGCCGGCGGACGATGGATCGAAACGCAGGTGATGGCGCGCATCGCTGCGCGCTGATCGGGCAAACCAGGAGATCTGTATATATGGACGCACTGATGGAAACGGCGCTGTCACTCGAAGACGCGGTGGCCGCCTACCGCGATGGCGATCTGCCGACTGCGGCGAGATTGTTCGAGGCGCTGGCCGAAGAAGGCGAAGCGGAGGCGCAGGCCTGGACCGGCGCGCTGTACGCGAATGGTGAAGGCGTGCCGGCTGATCTGGCGCAGGCTTTCCGCTGGTATCTGCGCGCCGCAGAGGGCGGCCACGTGCCGGCGCAGACCAATGTCGGCGCCATGCTCATGATGGGCAACGGCACGCCGACTGATCCCGAGCGCGGCCTGCACTGGCTGCGCACCGCGGCCGAAGCAGGCGACGCGATGGCGCAGAGCAATCTGGCCACGCTGTACTTCAAGGGCCAGGGCACGACGCAGGACGAAGCGCAGGCGGCGCACTGGTACCGGCAGGCGGCCGGGCAGGGGCACTTTCCCTCTCAGGCGCGGCTGGGTTTCATGTACGCCAACGGGCTGGGCGTGGACAAGGACAGGGCGCAGGCCTTCGCCTGGCTGTCGCTGGCCGCGCAGCACGGCGTGGGCAGCGCGCTCAATGCGCTTGAGGGCATGATCGGCCAGATGTCGGCCGAAGAGAAACAGAAGGGGGCTGCGCTGTTCGACCAGTGGCGCAGCCGCACCGCAGCGGTGTCGTCGCCGGCACGGCTGATTCCGGTTCCGGGGTGATGCGATGAGCTACAGCGTGCAGCAGATCAAGTTCGAGTGCCTCACCTATATCAAGGAGTTCGGTGCGCGCATGGACGAGTGGTCCATCGGCATGGCGGACGACCCGGAACACGCGCTGTTCGGCCTGTGCGGCGTCGACCCGGAGCGCGACATCTGGCTGTGGAAGCCGGCGCTGTCGGTGAATGCCGCGCGCACCGTGGTCGACTTCATGACCGGCCGCTATCGGCTGCACCCGGCGCGCGCGTCGAACGCGGCCGCGGGGGGGCGTTGCGTATTCATGTACCGACGATCCACCGCCATGGAGGGGTAGCGGCCGCGATACTGCAGGAGCGGACCTCTGACCGCGGCAGTGCCTTCGGTCACGCATCGCCGCCTGTTGCGGTGCCGCGACCGTGCGCGCATGGCGTCATGTGCGTCTGCCCGCGAGTACCGGAATGCTGATGTGCTGACCGCCTGAAATCGCTCGCCTGCGTGCGTTCAGACCGTCGAAAAGAATTTGAAAAAAAGCCGCTGTCGACGCTTGACGCACCGCAGCAGCCTTCCTATCATCGATTCAACTTTCCGCGTCGCCAGCATTGCCGGCGCGGAACAAGGCAAAAGGGCCTGCCCTGGATCTCCGGATCCGGGCAGGCCCTTTTTTTTCGCCTTCACGACACGTAATTCCGCCCCGGCAACGACGACGGTGCGATCGCAAGCCACTTTCTTTCATCACTTCAATCGAGGTTCAACATGAAGAATCAATCCAGGCGCGACATCGTCAAGGGGCTGGCCCTCGCGGCAGTCGCCGGTCCGTGGATGGTGCGCAACGCCATGGCCGAAGACACGGTCAAGGTGGGCATCCTGCATTCGCTGACCGGCACCATCGCGCTGGCCGAAGCGTCGGTGGTCGACGCGGAAAAGCTGGCCATCGACGAAATCAATGCGGCCGGCGGCGTGCTCGGCAAGAAGATCGTGCCGGTGGTCGAGGACGGCGCCAGCGACTGGCCGACCTTCGCCGAAAAGGCGCGCAAGCTGCTGGACCGCGACAAGGTCGCGGCGGTGTTCGGCTGCTACACCTCGGCGTCGCGCAAGGCGGTGCTGCCGGTGTTCGAACAGCAGAAGGGTCTGCTGTACTACCCGACCTACTACGAAGGCCAGGAACAGTCGCCCAACATCCTGTACACCGCGCACGAAGCGACCCAGCAGTGCATCCAGGCCTGCAACTGGCTGCTGGCCAACCGCGGCAAGAGCGTCTATCTGATCGGCTCGGACTACATCTGGCCGCGGGTCACCAACAAGATCGCGCGCCCGACCATCGTGAAGGGTGGCGGCAAGGTGCTGGGCGAGGAATACCTGCCGCTGGGCAGCACCAATTTCGGCTCCACCATCAACAAGATCAAGGCGACCAAGCCGGACATCATCCTGAGCACCGTGGTCGGTGGCTCCAATGTGGCCTTCTACAAGCAGCTGAAGGCGGCCGGCGTGAACTTCAGCAAGACCACGGTGATGGCGCTCGCGGTGTCGGAAGAGGAAGTGTCCGGCATTGGCAAGGAGAACGTGCAGGACGTGCTCACCTGCATGAGCTATCTGCAGAGCCTCGATAACCCGGCCAACAAGAAATTCGTCGCCGCCTTCAAGGCCAAGTACGGCGACAAGCGCGTCACCGGCGACACGCTCGCCAGCGCCTACACAGCGGTCTATCTGTGGAAGCAGGCGGTCGAGAAGGCCAAGAGCTTCGACGTCGACAAGGTGGTGGCGGCCTCGGCCAACCTCGAGTTCGAAGGACCGGAAGGCAAGGTGAAGTTCCACGCCACCAATCACCATCTGTGGAAGCAGGCGCGCATCGGTTCCTTCATGGCGGACGGTCAGGTCAAGCTGATCTACGAATCGCCGCTGATCGAACCGAATCCGTATCCGACGCTGTAAGCGCATGCGGTCCCGCGACAGCGGGACCGCAGCGGCACGGCCGGCGCCGCGACCGTCGCAGCGCCGGGCTCCTGTACCGAAAGATTCGAGATCGAACCATGCTCAGACTGACTGAAATCGTCGGCCACGCGTCCGACCCCGAACTGGCCGAGCGCCTGCACCAGATGGCACACGACGGCGTGGTGGAGCGCATCCACCTGTCGCGCACCGACCTTCAGCGACGCCGTCAGCGCGTGCTGACCGACCGCGGCAACGAGGTGGCTTTGATGCTGGACCGCGCATCGGCGCTCGACAACGGCTCGGTGCTGCTGCTCGAACCGGCCCGCGCGGTCGTCGTGGTGCTCGACGAGCCCGAATGGCTGGTGCTGCGCGCACCGCACGCCGCCGGCGCGCTGGAGCTGGGTTACTTCGCCGGCAACATGCACTGGAAGGTGCGCTTCGAGGGCAGCTGCCTGTGGGTGCCGCTCGAAGGTCCGCGCGAAGGCTATGTGAAACGCCTCGCGCATCTGATCGCCCGTGGCGATGCCGAAATCATCGACGCCCCGGCCGTACCGGCGGGCGGGGTGCGCTATCTGGCGGTTCCGCATGCGCACTGACATGAATCACGCCGATCCCGCCCTCGGCCTGCCGGCCGACGACGGCGGTGCGCTGGACATGCTCACCATGCTGCAGTTCGCCGACAGCTTCTTCCCCAGCGGCGCCACCTCGTTCTCCTGGGGGCTGGAATCGCTCCGGCACGACGCCCGGGTGAGCAATGCGGAACAGGTGTTCGAGGTGCTGTGCGCCCATATCGAACAGCGCTGGGCCGGCTTCGACCGGCCGCTGATGCACGCGGCCCGTGAAGCCTGGGTGCAGCGCGGCGCCGCCGCGCTCAGTGATGCGATCGAACTGGATCGCCTGTGCGAAGCGATGAACCTGACGCGCAGCTGGCGTGACGCCAGCCGCCGGCTCGGCTTCACCCAGCTCCGGGTGCATGCCGATCTGGGGCAGGGCATCGCCCAGGTCTATCTGGACCAGGTGCGTGCGTCGTGTCTGCCCGGCCATCTGCCGGTGGTGCAGGGCCTGGTGTGGGGAGCGTACGGACTGTCGGCCTCCGGCTGCGATGCGATGGCGTCCAGCGGCCTGTGCACCACGGTGGTCGGTGCGGCCCTGCGACTGGGGCTGATCGGTCATACCGAAGGCCAGCGACTGCTCACCCGTACGCGTCCGCTGATCGCCCGCGTCATGGCGGCGCCGCCATGCCCGGTCGACGCGCTGTGGAGCGGCGCACCGGTGCTCGACCTCGCCGCCATGCGCCACGAGCCGCGCAGCGCCCGGCTGTTCGCCAACTGACTGGAGTACGCACACATGCTGCTCACACCGACCGAACTCGAAAGACTGACGATATTTAATGCCGCCGAACTGGCGCGCCGCCGCCGTGCGCGCGGCCTGAAGCTGAACTGCCCGGAGGCGATCGCGATCATCGTCGACGACATCCTCGAAGGTGCCCGCGACGGCCGCACCGTGGCCGAACTGATCGGCTACGGCTCGCAGATCCTCACCAGCGACGACGTGCTGCCCGGCGTTGCGGCGCTGATGCCGATGATCCAGGTCGAGGCGAGCTTTCCCGACGGCACCAAGCTGGTGACCGTGCATGACCCGATACGACCCGGGCCCGACGCCGCGAACGCGCCGGTGCCGGACCGCATACCGGGCGAAATCATTCCGGCCGAGGGCCGCATCGAACTGAGCCCCGGGCGCCGACGCGCCACGCTGCGGGCGCTCAACACCGGCGACCGGCCGATACAGGTGGGCAGCCACTTCCACTTCTTCGAGGTGAACCGCGCGCTCGAATTCGACCGCGCGCTGGCCTGGGGCATGCACCTGGACATTGCCGCCGGCACCGCGGTGCGCTTCGAACCGGGCGAGGACAAGGAAGTGACGCTGGTCGCCTTCGGCGGCAGCGGCGAGGTGTTCGGCCTGAACCGGCTGGCCGAAGGATCGACCGCCGACGGCGCCGGCCTGCCCGACGCATTGACCCGCGCGCGCGCCGCCGGATTCCGCGGCGCCTGACCGACAGATCACGGAGAACCACATGACATCGCTCTCCCGCCGCGACTACGCGGCGATGTACGGACCCACGAAGGGCGACATGGTGCGCCTGGGCGACACCTCGCTGCTGGCCGAGATCGAGCACGACTACACCACGCCGGGTGATGAGTGCCTGCATGGCGGCGGCAAGACGCTGCGCGACGGCCTCGGCATGATGGGCGGGCTCACTTCGGAACAGGGCGCGCTCGACATGCTGATCAGCAACGTCGTGGTGATCGACGCGGTGGCTGGCATCGTGAAAGGCGACATCGGCATCAAGGACGGACGCATCGTCGCCATCGGCAAGGCCGGCAACCCGCACGTGATGGATGGCGTGCATCCGCAACTGCTGGTGGGCAACGCCACCACGGTGCGCGACGGCGAAGGGCTGATCGCCACCGCCGGCGGGCTGGACGTGCATGTGCACTTCGATTCCGCACAGCTGGTCGAGCACGCGCTCGCCTCCGGCATCACCACGATGTTCGGCGGTTCGCTCGGCCCGATCACGGTGGGCATTGACTGCGGCGGCGCATGGAACGTCGGCCGCATGCTGCAGGCCTCCGAACAGTGGCCGATGAATTTCGGCTTTCTCGGCCGCGGCAACTCGTCGCGCCCGGAATCGCTGGTCGAACAGATGAAGGCCGGCTGCATCGGCCTGAAGATCCACGAGGACTGGGGCGCCACGCCGGCCACCATAGACACCTGCCTGTCGGTCGCCGACGAGATGGACTTCCAGGTTCAGCTGCACACCGACACGCTGAACGAATCCGGCTTTCTCGAAGACACGCTGGCCGCGACGAAGGGTCGCACCATCCACATGTATCACACCGAAGGTGCGGGCGGCGGCCACGCGCCGGACGTGATCTGCGTGGCCGGGCTGCAGCACTGCCTGCCGTCGTCGACCAATCCGACGAATCCCTACACGGTGAATACCTTCGACGAGCACCTGGACATGATCATGGTGTGTCACCACCTGAATCCTGCCGTGCCCGAGGACGTGGCCTTCGCCGAGAGCCGCATCCGCGCGCAGACCATCGCCGCCGAAGACGTGCTGCACGACATGGGCGCGATCTCGATGCTGGGCTCGGACAGCCAGGGGATGGGGCGCATCAACGAAGTGATCTGCCGCACCTGGCAGCTGGCCAGCAAGATGAAGGACCAGTTCGGCCGCCTGCCGGAAGAAACCACGCGCAGCGCCGACAACGAACGCATCCTGCGCTACATCGCCAAGTACACGATCAATGCCGCGCGATCGTTCGGCGTCGATCACCACGTCGGTTCGCTGGAGCCGGGCAAGCTCGCCGACATCGTGCTGTGGCGCCCGGCCTTCTTCGGCATCAAGCCGGAAATCGTGGTGAAGGGCGGCTTCATCGCCTACGGCGCGATGGGCGATTCGGCGGCGTCGCTGATGACCTGCGAGCCGCTCATCATGCGGCCGCAGTGGGGCGCCTTCGGTCGCGCGCCGCAGGGTCTGTCGGCCAATTTCGTCTGCGCCGCCTCGCTGGACAGCGACCTCAACGGCCGGCTCGACATCCGCAAGGCGCTGCTGCCGTGCAAGGGCACACGCACGCTGCAGAAGGCCGACATGGTGCGCAACGCCGCCTGCCCGAACATCACGGTCAATCCGCAGACCTTCGAGGTGAGCGTCGACGGCCGCGTCATCAGCTGCCCGCCGGTCGACCGCGTGCCGCTCAACCGTCTTTACATGATGAGGTGATGCCATGTCCGCCCAGCTCTCTCCTTCTTCAAAGACCCGGCCGCGCGGTGCAGCGCGGGTCGGCATCGGCGGCCCGGTCGGCTCCGGCAAGACCGCGCTGCTGGAACAGCTCATTCCGCGCTTCATCGCGCGCGGCACCGATATCGCCGTAATCACCAACGATCTGGTCACCGCCGAAGACGCCGAGCGCGTGCGCCGCAGCGGCCTGATCGCGCCAGAGCGCGTGCTGGCGGTGGAAACCGGCGCCTGCCCGCACACCGCGATCCGCGAAGATCCGACGCTCAACCTCGCCGCAGCCGACGAACTGGACCGCGCCTACCCCGGCCTGGAGCTCATCCTGATCGAGAGCGGCGGCGATAACCTCGCGTCGTCTTTCTCGCTCGATCTGGTCGACTACTGGTTGTTCGTGATTGACGTCGCCGGCGGCGATGACATTCCGCGCAAGCGTGGGCTGGGCGTGCTGCAGAGCGATCTGCTGGTGATCAACAAGGTGGATCTGGCACCGCACGTGAACGTGAATCTGGACCGCATGGTGCGCGAGGCGCATGAGGTGCGCGCCGGGCGCACGACCCTGCTCACCAACTGTGCCCGTGGCGATGGCGTCGATGCCGTGGTCGAGCGCATCGCGCAGGAGGTGCTGTTTGATCGCTGAACCGGCACTGGCTGACGCGGCACACCGGGCGGCGCCCGACATGGGCGGGCGACCCTGCGTCGATCTCGCGTTCGCGCGCGACGCCGCCGGGCGCACCTATCTGGGCCGTCAGTACGTCGGCTACCCGGTGCATGTCGGGCGGGCGTTACATGTCGATGGTTCGGCGCCCGATCTGTGCGTGGTGTACCTGCAGTCGGTGTCCGGCGGCCTGTTCGAGCACGAGCGGCTGGCCGGCCGGATCGAGGTGGGGCAGGGCGCGCGCGCCCATGTCGCAACGCCGGCCTCCACCATCGTGCATGCGATGCAGGGCGGGTCCGCGGTGCAGCGCATGCGGCTCGTGGCGCAGCCGGGCGCGCTGCTGGAATACATGCCGGCGCCGCTCATCCTGTTTCCCGGCAGTCATATGGTGAGCGATACCGAGGTGACGCTGGCCGAAGGCGCGCTGGTGGTGGTGGCGGACAGCTTCCTGCCGCACGACCCGAAGGGCGGGCAGGGCTGTTTCGCGCGCATCGAATCGGCGATGACCATCCGCGATGCGCAGGGGCAATTGCTCGCACGTGAGTGCATGCGCATCGACGGCGCTGGCTGGCTGGCCGGCGGTGCCGGCGCGAACGCCGGTCTGCGCATGCACGGTTCGCTGTGGCTGCTGGGCAGCCCGGCAGAGGGCGAACTGCTGCAGACGCTGCGCGCGCTGCCGGTACCCGCCGGCGAACTGGCGGGCGCCAGCCTGCTGCCGAATGGCGCCGGCATCGTGTTCCGCGCACTCGCCGGCGATGCGGTCGGGCTGGACAGACTCATGCACGCCGCCTGGAGCGCGGCGCGTACCCATCACACCGGCCATGCGCCGGCGCTGCGACGACGCTGATCGTCGTGGCACATCGATCCCGTTGGCGGGGTGTGGCGGATGGCGGAAGGGGCAAGCCGTCACGCCTCGCTGGCGGGACCCCCGAATTCAACGCGTACGCAGCTCCAGGCTGTCCGTGACGCGAGGGGCTTGCAGTCGCTCTTCGCTCAGGAATGCGGGACGGGCGCAGATACGTCCCGCAGCGCCTCCGGCAGATACTGTTTCATCGAGCGGGTCATCAGCTCTGCATCCGGAAACCAGCATTTCGCATCGAACGGTGCGTTCAGCATGATGATGGGCAGCTCAGGCCGGAACAGGCTGGACCAGGCGGACATGAAGGAGGACGAGCGTATCAGTACGTCGCAGCGTGACAGCAGAAGCGTGTTGATCAGCGCTTCGCGTGCCTTCTGCCCGTTGTCGCCGCGGGCAGCCTGGGTGTGGATGGGCTTGCCGTCCCGGCTGCGTTCCTGGTCGTCGTGGGCGATCACTTCGATGCCGGCGATGCGGCCGCGTATCCAGTCGATGAAGGCCGCTTCGTCGCTCGACACGAACAGCGCCTGTGTGTCCGGGTGGGCGCGGCGGTAGTTGTCGACCGTGGCTGCGCAGTCTTCCCAGGATACCCGGTGCGCTTCGGTGACTTTATCGGTACCGCGGAAGTGCAGGCCGATCACCCGACGCCGGTCGAAGTGCTGCGCGGCAAAGCGATCGACATGGGCCTGTATGTCCGGGCGAACGCGCAGCTGTTCGCGTATCAGCCGGGCGGCCTGCTGCACCGATATCCGTGCCGGAATGTCGCGGGCGAGGCCCAGCTGGGCAAATTCGGAAATGCGGCTGATCCGGAGGACGCCGATCGGAGGGCCGTGATTGTCCTCGCGCCGGTGCCGCAGTGCGAACAGATCGCCCAGCCAGTCGAGACCGGGCGCGCGCGCATAGAGCGGGCCGGTCAGCCGTATGCGCGGCACCATTCCGCGTTCTTCGCAGTACTGCAGCAGATAGACCACCCAGGTCAGCTGGGCGAACAGGCCGACCCAGGCATCGATGTCCACCGCCAGGACTGCGCCGTTCGCGCGCTGCTGCCATGGGCAGTAGAGCGGTTTCAGGCGGTTGTCCATCGTGCGCAGCAGGCTTCTTGTCCGGCTGCGCAGGGACCAGAGATGGGGGCGTACGCTCATTGAGAAGCACGGGGGCGGAACGAGGTCTCGCGCGTCATGTTATTGGGTTTTCCCGGTCCGGGCTGTCCTGCTTGCGGCGGGCGGCGTGTCGTAGATCGCGGCCCGGTATAATCGGGGTTTCCTGTGATGCATCGTCTGCACGCTATGTACTGCGTGCCGCAGTCCGCTTCCGGATTGCCTGGATCGATGTGTCAGCCGCATGTCCGGAGTCCGTATGCAGTCTGCCATCGCCCCGCTGCCCGAGCAGGGCACCCCGTCGAACACCTTCCTGAAGTTCCGCAAGCGGCTCGAACGCGCGGCCGGGCAGGCCATTGCCGATTACTCGATGATCGAGGACGGCGACGTGATCATGGTGTGCATGTCCGGCGGCAAGGATTCCTACACGATGCTGGAACTGCTGCGTGGCCTCCAGCAGCGGGCGCCGGTGCGCTTCCGGCTGATCGCCTTCAATCTTGACCAGAAGCAGCCGGGCTTCCCGGACCACATCCTGCCTGCCTACTTCGAATCGATCGGCGTCGAGTACCGGATCGAGACCGAAGACACCTATTCCATCGTCAAGGACAAGATTCCCGAAGGCAAGACCACCTGCGGCCTGTGTTCGCGGCTGCGTCGCGGCATCATCTACCGCGTGGCGTCCGAACTGGGGGCGACCAAGATCGCGCTGGGTCATCACCGTGACGATCTGCTGGAAACGCTGTTCCTGAACATGTTCTTCGGCGGCAAGATCAAGTCCATGCCGCCCAAGCTGGTCAGCGACGATGGCCGCCACATCGTGATCCGGCCGCTGGCCTACTGCACCGAACGCGATATCGAGCGCTTCGCTCGGGCGATGGACTACCCCATCATTCCGTGCAATCTGTGCGGCTCGCAGGAGAACGCGCAGCGCAAGCAGGTGAAGGCCATGCTGCAGGAGTGGGCGAGGCTCTACCCGGGCCGTATCGAATCGATGGCCACTTCGATGCGCAATGTCGTGCCTTCGCATCTCGCCGACCCGAAGCTGTTCGATTTCGCCGGACTGAAGCCGGGCAGCGTGGTGGAGGAGGGCGACACCGCCTTCGATCCGCCGGAACTGCCGGCGCGCTCATGGGTGGAGGACGATGCGGTGGGGGGCATACCGGTCCGTCTGAACGTCGCCGCGGGTGGCGGCTGTGCTTGAACGCTGGATGCGCAGGCCGCTGCGTGCCGTGCCGGATCCCGACATGAAAATCCTGTTCTGCTGCATGGGTAACATCTGCCGTTCGCCGACCGCCGAAGGGGTGGTCCGGGCCCGGCTGGAAACGGCCGGTCTGAGCGGACGGGTGGAGGTCGATTCGGCCGGTACTCACGGTTACCACGCGGGCGGTCGCCCGGATCCCCGGGCCATTGCGGCGGCAGCGTCGCGCGGCGTGGATCTGGGCGGCATCCGGGCGCGCAGGGTCGAGGAGGTCGATTTCGACCGTTTCGATCTCATCTACGCGATGGACCGAGACAACCTGCGCAATCTCGAGCGCAACTGCCCCGACCCGCTGCGCCACAAGCTGGCGCTGTTCCTGCAGCACGCCGATGCCTTCGACGAAGACGAAGTGCCCGACCCCTATTACGGCGGGCCGGCCGGCTTCGAGCGGGTGCTCGACCTGATCGAGAACGCCGCCGACGGTCTGGTGCGCGATCTGCAGCAGCGGCTGAAATGAAAACGGGCGGCCAGGGCCGCCCGTCGTCTTCTGCCCGTCAGCGGGCGACTACTTGTCCAGCAGCGCCTTGAGGTTCTTCAGGCCGTCGGTGTAGACCGCCTTCATCGTGCCGGTCGCCGTTTCATCGTCCTTGCCTGCGGCCGGGTGTTCGCTGGCGTCGGCGCGGAAGAACACGCCCTTCCATTCCACCACCGAACCGCCACCGTCGGCCGGCTTCACGGTCAGCGTGGATTTGTACTTGCTGACCGGCAGCGCACTGCCGTCCTGCGCGGTGTAGGTGAAGCTGCGGTCAGCGTCCGAAATCGCTTCCAGCTTTTCGATCACTTCGCCACCACCCTTGATTTTCAGCGTACGCACCGAACCGACCTCGCTGCCGGCGGTGGCGGTGCTGCTTTCGACCGCCGGATGCCAGGACTGCAGCTGGGTGAAGTCCTTCACTTTGGCCCACACCGCATCCGGACTGGCTTTCAGCGTGATGGATTCATTCGCTTTCAGGCGTGACGGGCCGTGCGCGAACACAGTGGTGCTGGCGACGATGGCAAGCAGGGCTGCAAAAAGACGCATGGGTGTTCTCCTCGTTTGTTGTGATTGAAAGTGCGGGGCGCAGTGTCGGTTAAAACGTACATCCCGTGTCCGGGAAATTTGCCTGCGGACCCCCATGCAAAAGGGCCCGAACGATGTCGGGCCCTTCTGCACGATGCGGGACGACGGAACGCGCTTATTCGCCGCGCGTTTCCACCTGCTGCATCGGTTCGGCGCTGATCACCGCGGCCGGGCGGCGGCGGCGGCCGAGCGGGGTCTGTTCGACCTCGACCGGTTCGACGCCGGCCGCAGCCGACGTTTCGACCATGACCAGACCGCTGTCCGACAGCGAACTCTTCAGATCGGGGGCCGGGATCGGCGCGGGGGCTGCCGGGGCGAAGCTGCCCAGGCTTTCCATCGCACGTACCAGGGTGGATTCGCTGCTGTCGGTCTGCGGCGCCGCCGGCGCTGCTTCCACGACCGCTGCGACCACCGCCGGTTCGACCACCGCCTCGACCGCTTCGCTCACGGTGACGGCGGCCGTTTCCGGTGCGCTGTCGACCGTTGCGGCGACGGAGTGGTCGGCCGCGGGCTGTTCGCTCCGGGCTTCTTCCTGTACAGCCGCAACGGCTGCGCTGGCATCGACCGACGTGACGGCAGCCGGGGTTTCGAGCGGCAGGCTGGCCTGTGCAGCAGCGGGGGCAGCGGCAGCAGGCAATTCGACAGCCGGGGTATCGGCCACCGGCGTACTGACCGGCGCAGCGGCTTCGACAGCGCCGGTGCCCGTCGCTTCGTTGCCTGCTGCGGCGACCGTCAGATCGGCCTCGACGGCCTCTTCAGCCACGCCTTCGGCGCCGTTCAGCCCCTCGGTGGCGGCATCCGGACGGCGCTCGCCCCGTTCACGACGACCGCCGCGACGGCGACGACGCGGCGCGGCTGCGCCTTCCTCGCCTTCGGCCGGTGCCGGTACGTCAGCGCCAGTGGCCGCGGCCAGCGGCAGATCAGTCTGTGCCGCCTGGGCGACCGCCTGTTCGCGACCGTCATTGGCCGCCCGTTCGCGCGGGGCACGCGGTTCGCGGGGCTCGCGCGGCGGACGCGGTTCACGCGGCTCGCGGACAGCGCCGGCTTCCTGGTCGGCGCGCGGTTCGCGCGGCTCACGCGGTTCACGCTGCTTGCGCGGCTGGCCATCGCCACGGCCTTCATTGCGTCCCTCGTTACGACCTTCGCCGCGGCCTTCACCCTTGTTCGGCTGTTCGGCGCGTGCCTCGCGGCCTTCGCGGTTGTCACGACCTTCACGCGGCTCGCGGCCCTCGCGCTGTTCGCGACCTTCACGGCCCTCACGGTTGTCACGGCGGTTGCGGTTGCGACCGCGTTCGCCGTCACCGCGCGGGCTGCGCTCGCGCGTCTGCGCCGGCTTGGCTTCAGAGGCCGGCGCCGGTGCGGGCGCCGGGGCGGACTGGCTGCCACCGAACAGCGAGGCGATCCAGCCGAAGAAGCCGCCCTTGGCAGCCGGCGCGGGCGCCGTGGCGGCGGCAACCGGAGCGGTTGCGGCAGGTTCGGCCACCACAGGTGCCGGCTGATCCGGCGTGATGTGCTTGATTGCCGCTTCCATGCGCTTCGGACGCTCGTCGGCCGGAATGGCGGACGGCGGCTGATAGCCTTCGGAGGACGGGTTGATCGCCATCTGGTAGGACGGCGGCGTCGTGCCTTCCTGATTCAGCTGATCGTGGCGCAGGCGGATGATTTCGTGCGCCGGCGTTTCGAGGTGCTTGTTCGGGATGAGGACGATGTTGACCTTGTGGCGCAGTTCGATTGCGTTGATGTCGGCCCGCTTCTCGTTCAGCAGGAAGGTGGCGACATCGACCGGCACCTGGGTATGCACCGCACCCGTGTTCTCCTTCATCGCTTCCTCTTCGAGGATGCGCAGGATGTGCAGCGCGGCCGATTCGGTCGACCGGATGTGGCCGGTGCCGCTGCAGCGCGGGCACGGGATGTAGCTGGTTTCGGCCAGCGCCGGACGCAGGCGCTGGCGCGACAGTTCGAGCAGGCCGAAGCGGCTGATCTTGCCCATCTGCACGCGGGCGCGGTCGTGATGCAGCGCGTCGCGCAGCCGGGTTTCCACCTCGCGCTGGGCGCGCGGGTTTTCCATGTCAATGAAGTCGATGACGATCAGGCCGCCGAGGTCGCGCAGGCGCAGCTGGCGGGCGATTTCGTCGGCAGCCTCGCAGTTGGTGCGCAGCGCGGTTTCCTCGATGTCGCTGCCCTTGGTCGAGCGGCCCGAGTTCACGTCCACCGCCACCAGCGCTTCGGTGTGGTCGATCACGATGGCACCGCCGGACGGCAGATTCACCTGGCGGGAGTAGGCCGACTCGATCTGGTGCTCGATCTGGAAGCGCGAGAACAGCGGCACGTCATCACGGTAGCGCTTGACCCGGGCAACGTTGCCCGGCATCACGTGTTCCATGAAGGTGTAGGCCTGGTCGAACACCTCGTCGGTGTCGATCAGGATTTCACCGATGTCCGGCTGGAAGTAGTCGCGGATGGCGCGGATGACCAGGCTGCCTTCCTGGTAGATCAGGAAAGCGCCGGTCTGCGACTGGGCCGCACCTTCGATCGCGGTCCACAGCTGCAGCAGGTAGTTCAGATCCCACTGCAGCTCTTCGGCGTTGCGGCCGATGCCGGCGGTGCGGGCGATCAGGCTCATGCCGCCCGGCACTTCGAGCTGGTCCATGGTTTCGCGCAGTTCGGCGCGATCATCACCTTCGACCCGGCGCGAAACACCGCCACCACGCGGGTTGTTCGGCATCAGCACCAGATAGCGGCCGGCCAGCGAAATGAAGGTGGTCAGTGCGGCGCCCTTGTTGCCGCGTTCGTCCTTGTCGATCTGGACGATCAGTTCCTGGCCGACGCTCAGCGCATCCTGGATGCGGGCGCGGCCCGGCTCGAGGTCGGGCTTGAAATAGGAGCGGGAGACTTCCTTGAACGGCAGGAAGCCGTGACGGTCTGCACCGTAGTCGACAAAGCAGGCTTCGAGACTGGGCTCGATGCGGGTAATGACTGCCTTGTAGATATTGCTCTTGCGCTGCTCCTTGCTGGATGACTCTATGTCGAGGTCGACCAGCTTCTGACCGTCGACAATCGCGACGCGCAGCTCTTCGGCCTGCGTCGCGTTGAAGAGCATTCGTTTCATCAACTTCTCCCGCGCGCACCGCACACGGGCAGGACAAACCGCTCGTCAATTAATAACGTCTATCTTGTCGGCTGCAATCGGGTTTTTTCGATGGGAACGGACGGGGGACGTGGAGGGGTCTGCCAACTCTCAATGCAGCCGCACTGTGCGACTGCCTGGGGGATTCTGCCTGTACGGTACTCGCGCTACTCAGTACACTCGCTACTTTGGGTGAGCGGGATTAACCCGTGATCCGGTTCTGGCCTGTTCAAGAAGGACTGCATGAGGAAGCACTTCACCGTCTTAATGTCACCCGGCGTCCGCCACTTCGAGCTGGATGCGCTTCACGCTGCGTCTGTATTGAAATCAGAACAAAAACCCGCCGCAGTATATTTGAAATGAAGGAGTTGGGTAAAGAAGCTCCGAAGGTGGTGCGGCATGTGGTGGACGCGGAGGACGCGGGCCAGCGCATCGACAACTTCCTGCTGCGGGTATGCAAGGGCGTGCCGAAAAGCCACGTCTATCGCATCCTGCGTTCCGGCGAGGTGCGTGTTAACAGCAAGCGGGTCGACCAGACCTACCGGCTGGCCGAGCACGACGAGGTACGCATTCCGCCGATCCGTCTGGCCGCGCCCGGGGCGCCGGCCGCGGTGCCGGCGCTCGAATTCGACATCCTGTACGAGGACGAGGCCTTTCTGGCGATCAACAAGCCGGCCGGCATCGCGGTTCACGGCGGCTCGGGCGTCAGTTTCGGCGTGATCGAAAGCCTGCGCCGGGCGCGGCCACAGGCCCGGCTGCTGGAACTGGCGCACCGGCTGGATCGCGAAACCTCCGGCATCCTGCTGATTGCCAAGAAGCGCTCGGCACTGACCGCGCTGCACGACGCTTTCCGCGACGGCGCGATGGACAAGCGCTATTTCGCGCTGGTGAAGGGGCGCTGGCTGAATCCGGTCCAGCACATCAGGCTGGCGCTGACCAAATACCTGACCGAATCCGGCGAGCGTCGAGTGTCGGTGGATCCGGATGGCAAGACCGCCCATTCCATCGTCGAGCTGGAGGCGCGCTGGCCCGGCTACAGCCTGCTCGGCGTGCGCATCAAGACCGGCCGCACCCACCAGATCCGGGTTCATCTGTCGGCCAGCGGGTTTCCGATCGCCGGCGACGAGAAGTACGGCGATTTCCCGCTGAACAAGGCGCTGCGCAAGGAGGGGTTGCCACGCATGTTCCTGCACGCGCACAGCCTGTCGCTGAACCACCCGCTCACCGGCGAACGCCTGCAGATCGAGGCGGCGCTGCCCGACGACCTGGCCGGCTTCGTGCGCCGGCTCGACCAGCAGCATCCGCGCGAATTCGACCGTGCGGCCCGCACACAGCCCTGATTCCCCATGCCCGCACAGTTCGACCTCATCGTTTTTGACTGGGATGGCACGCTGCTCGATTCCGCAGCAGCCATCGTCCATGCCATCCAGCACGCCTGCGTCGATATCGGCGTTCCGCCGCCGGACGACGCGACCGCGCGTTCGGTCATCGGCCTTGGCCTGATCGACGCGCTGGCCCGTGCCGTGCCTTCGCTGCCGGTGTCGCGCCATCAGGAGCTGGCCGGCCGCTACCGCTATCGCTATCTGGCGCGCGACCATGAACTGACGCTGTTCGGCGGCGTTCCGGAGCTGCTGGACGACCTGGCCGGGCGAGGGCATACGCTGGCGGTGGCTACCGGCAAGAGTCGCGCAGGCCTGAACCGGGCGCTGGGGCATACCGGGCTGGGGCCGAAGTTCGCCGCCACCCGTTGCGCCGACGAGTCGGTGTCCAAGCCAGCGCCGGACATGGTGCTGGAACTGATGGAAGAGCTGGGCCATGCGCCGGAACGCACGCTGGTGATCGGCGACACCACGCACGACCTGCTGATGGCCCGTCACGCCGGCTGTGCCGCGGTGGCGGTGAGCTATGGCGCGCATCCGCTGGACGAACTGCTGGCGGCCGGGCCGCGTGGCCATGTGGCCAGCGTGGACGAACTGGCGGAGTGGCTGCGGTGTCACGCATGAAGGTGTGCGCGGCGGGGGAACTCGACGAAGGCGGGGTCGGCGTGCGCTTCGAGATCGAGCGCGCCGGTGTGCCGGTGCAGGCGTTTGCGATCCGCTTCCGGGGCAAGGTGTATGGATATGTCAACAGTTGCCGCCATGTACCGATCGAACTGGACTGGAACCATGGCGAGTTCTTCGATACTTCAAAGCTATACTTGATCTGCTCCACGCACGGTGCGCTGTACGCACCCGATACCGGCCTGTGCGTGGGCGGTCCCTGTCGCGGCAAGCGGCTCGAAGCGCTGGGGCTCGAAGAATCCGAAGGACAGGTGTGGCTGTCCGAAGCACGCAGCGAGTAACTGAAACATCATGTCCGAATACGATCGTCAGTCCGAACAGCGCACCGATGCAACGTGGGAGCGCAAGCTGATAGAGCGACTGGCTCTTGAATCCGTCGTCGAACAGCGTCGTCGCCGGCGCTGGAGCATCTTCTTCCGCCTGGTCGGCTTCGCCTATCTGGGCGTGCTGGCCTTCGCGCTGATCGACTGGAGCGCGCTGTTCAATCAGGCCGAACACCGCAAGCACACTGCACTGGTGGAGCTGAGCGGCGTGATTGCGCCCAATGGCGAGGCCAGTGCCGACCGCATCATTTCGTCGCTGCAGTCCGCCTTCGACGACAAGAACACCCAGGGCGTCATCCTGAAAATCAACAGCCCGGGCGGCAGTCCGGTGCAGAGCGGCATCATCAACGACGAAATCCAGCGTCTGCGCGCGCTCTATCCGGATACGCCGCTGTACGCGGTGGTCGAGGACATCTGCGCATCCGGTGGTTACTACGTCGCGGTGGCGGCCGATCGCATCTATGTAGACAAGGCCAGCATCGTCGGCTCGATCGGCGTGCTGATGGACGGTTTCGGCTTCACCGGCCTGATGGACAAGGTGGGGGTGGAGCGCCGCCTGCTGACTGCAGGGGAGAACAAGGGCTTCCTGGATCCGTTCTCTCCGCAGGACGAGAAGCAGAAAGCCCACGCCCGCGTGCTGCTGGGCGACGTACACCAGCAGTTCATCGAGGTGGTGCGCAAGGGTCGGGGTGATCGCCTCAAGGAGTCGCCGGACATGTTTTCCGGTCTGATGTGGAGCGGCTCGCGCAGCATCGAACTTGGCCTGGCTGATGATCTCGGCAGCGTGGAGTTCGTAGCGCGCGATGTGGTGAAAGCGGCCGACATCGTCGATTTCACCCAGCGTCAGAACATTGCCGAGCGCTTCGCCAAGAAGTTCGGGGCCAATCTGGGTGAAAGCGTGGCGGGTGCGCTGGGTCAGGTCGGCATGCGCTGACCTCTGCGGCTGGCTTCAGCCGGCCAGCAGCAGGAAAAGGGCCGGACGGCGGTCGATGCGGCCGATCTCGTCGGCGGTCCATTGTGCGACCGGCCGGGTCCGTATGAACTGGTCGGGTGCGGTCAGCGCGGCGGCGATGCACAGCAGGGTGTCGCCGCGGCAGTGCGCGCGTATCGCGTCGAACATCCGCAGATTGCGATACGGCGTTTCGATGAACAGCTGGGTCTGGCGCAGCCGCATCGACTGCTTTTCCAGTTCGGTCAGCGCCTTGCTCCGCGCGGCGTCGTCGACCGGCAGGTAGCCGTGGAAGGCGAAGGATTGCCCGTTCAGTCCTGAAGCCATCAGTGCGAGCAGGATGGACGAGGGTCCGACCAGTGGCGCGACCGGAATGCCCATCGCGTGGGCAGTGCGTGCGGCCAGTGCGCCCGGGTCCGCCACACCTGGGCAGCCGGCGTCCGAAATGACCCCGGCGCTGCGACCGGCGAGCACCGGCGCCAGCAGCTCGCGCAGCAGGCGCCCGTCTTTTTCCGGGGGCAGTTCGACGATGTCCAGTTCGCGCAGCGGGGTCGGGTGTTCCAGGCGCTTCAGCGTGGCGCGCGCCGATTTGGCGCTTTCGACCAGGAAGTAATCCAGCTCGTGTGCGCGCTCGCGTACTGCGGCGGGGGTGTCGAGGGCGCTGCCGGTGGCGGCGTCCAGCGGGCTGGGCAGCATGTAGAGCGTGCCCGGTGCGCGATGTGCGTCGCTCATGGCAGTGGATAGCCCAGTTCGCGCAGGATGGCGCTGAGTCGTATCAGCGGCAGGCCGACCAGCGCAGTCGGATCGTCGCCGCTGAGCCGTTCCAGCAGTGCAATGCCCAGGGATTCCGATTTGGCTGCGCCGGCGCAGTCCAGCGGATCGTCGAGATCGATGTAGCGTTCGATTTCGGCTTGCGACAGCGGGCGGAACACGACTTCGGTCGGCACGACCGTCTCGTACGTCTGGCCGCTGCGGCCGTCGATCACGCACAGTGCGGTGTCGAACACCACGGTCTGTCCGCTCAGTTCGGCCAGCTGGGCGATGGCGGCGTCGCGCGTACCGGGCTTGCCATACTGACGGTTGCCACATGAGGCCACCTGGTCGGAGCCGATCACGGTATGGCCGGGCAGGCGGGTGGCGATGGCTTCCGCCTTCTGCCGCGCCAGTCGGGCAGCGAGCGCGCGCGGTGTTTCGCCGGAGGTCGGGCTTTCGTCGATGTCCGGCGATGCGGTTATGAAGGGAATGCGCAGACGCGACAGCAGTTCGCGCCGGTAGCGCGAGGACGAGCCAAGGACGAGTTCGGGCAGGGGCATGGTGCGGGCGGAAAGCAGGGCGGTCTGAGCCATTCGGGCGCAGCGCGCTTTGACATACACAGGCCGCGGATAGTATCATTTACGGTTTGTTTCTCCCGCCTCGCGAGATGTCGTGGCGCCACAGGCATGGCTGAACAGACCGGAAACACGCTGTCGGGCGACGAATTGCAGGTGCGCATCGATGCACAGCAGTTTGCGCGTGCCGGACACACCCTAGCGGGTGAGGTCGGAATGGCCGCTTTCGAGCGGCTGAGCGCTGAATGCGACAGTGAAGAGATCGGAGCGCGCGCGGTGCGTTGGGCGCTCCAGGGGTCGGTTGATGCAGAGGGCGTGTGCTGGCTGTCGCTCGATGTGACGGCAGACGTGCCCATGCAGTGCCAGCGTTGCCTGGGCAGTGTGGTGGTCGAGGCTCACGGGGTGTCGCGCTTCCGTCTTGTGTTCGCGGGCGAAGAGTGGGGCGACGAGGATCTCGAAGACGATAGTTTCGAGGCACTCGAAATCGATGGGCCGCTGGATCTGGCGACCCTGGTCGAAGACGAGGTGCTGCTGGCGCTGCCGACCGTGCCGACGCACACGCAGTGCGCCATGCCGGCGAAAGCCGGTGAACAGGTTGAGCCGGTCGTTGAAAAGCGGCCCTCGCCGTTCGCGGTGCTCGAAAAGTTGAAACGGAATTGATTCATGCTCGCCGGCAGGTGCTGGCGGGTTGGTACGTCGAGTTTTTTATCCGGTTATCCGGGGGAGTTGTTTCATGGCTGTCCAGCAAAACAAGAAGTCGCCGTCGAAGCGCGGCATGCATCGTGCCCACGATTTCCTGACCGCGCCGGCGACCGCCGTCGAGTCGACCACGGGCGAAACCCACCTGCGTCATCACATCTCGCCGAGCGGTTTCTACCGCGGCAAGAAGGTGCTCAAGACCAAGGGCGAGTGATCATCGCCTTTCCGTTGTTTCCGGCCCGCCGCATCCGTGCGGCCGAACCGGGCAAACGTGAATTGATCGGGTGCGTGGCATGAGCTATACCCTGGCCATCGATTGCATGGGCGGGGATCATGGTCCGTCCGTCACCCTTCCGGCTTCCCTGGCCTATCTGCGCAGGGATCCGGACTGCAACCTCCTTCTGGTAGGTCTGCAGGATGTCCTCGATGCGGAACTGAAGCGGCTCGGCGCGGATCGCGAGCCGCGGCTTTCTGTCGTCCACGCGTCCGAGGTGGTCGGTATGGATGAACCGCCGGCGCAGGCGCTGAGAGGCAAGAAGGATTCCTCGATGCGGGTTGCAATCGACCTGGTCAAGGAAGGGCGTGCCCAGGCCGCGGTGTCGGCCGGCAATACCGGCGCGCTGATGGCCATTTCCAAGTTCGTGCTGAAGATGCTTCCGGGCATCGACCGGCCGGCCATCGCATCCATTCTGCCCACGGTGAAGGGTCACACCTATGTGCTCGACCTTGGCGCCAATGTCGATTGCACGTCTGAACATCTCTGCCAGTTCGGCCTGATGGGCGCGATGCTGGTGTCTGCGCTCGAATCGCGTGAACGCCCCAGCGTCGGTCTGCTCAATATCGGCGAAGAAGAGATCAAGGGTAACGAGGTGGTCAAGGGCGCTGCAGAACTGCTGCGGGCCAGTGACCTCAACTTCTACGGCAATGTGGAAGGCAACGATATCTACAAGGGCACGACCGATGTCGTCGTGTGCGACGGTTTTGTCGGCAATGTCGCGCTGAAGACTTCGGAAGGGCTGGCTCAGATGATCGGCACCTTCCTGCGCGAGGAATTCAGCCGCGGACCGCTGCGCAAGCTGATGTACATCGTGGCTCGCCCGGTCATCGCGGCCTTCCGCAATCGGGTCGATCATCGTCGTTACAATGGCGCCAGCCTGCTGGGCCTGCGAGGCGTTGTGGTGAAGAGCCACGGCTCCAGCGACGCCTACGGCTTCGAGCAGGCGGTGGCGCGTGCCGCCGACGCGGTGCGCAACGATCTGATTGCCCGCATCACCCAATGCATGAAACGTACCGAGGTAGCTGCATGACTTTCTGCCGCATTACCGGTACCGGTGGCTATCTGCCCGGTGCCCCGGTGTCGAACCATGACCTGGTTGCCCGGGGGATCGAAACGTCTGACGAGTGGGTCAGCGAACGCACCGGCATCCGCTTCCGCCACTTCGCGGCGGAGGCAGAACATTCCAGCGATCTCGCCCTGCATGCGAGCCGGAAGGCGCTGGAAGCGGCCGGTCGCAGTGCTGCCGACGTAGACCTGATCATCGTCGCGACCTCGACGCCGGACCAGGTTTTCCCGAGTACCGCCTGCATCCTCCAGCACAAGCTGGGCAATCGCGCCGCCACCGCCTTCGACGTGCAGGCGGTGTGTTCCGGCTTCGTCTATGCGTTGACGGTGGCGGAGAAGTTCATCCGCTCGGGCTCGCACAAGTGCGCTCTCGTCATCGGTGCGGAAGTGTTCTCCCGCATCCTGGACTGGAACGATCGTGGCACCTGCGTGCTGTTTGGCGACGGTGCCGGCGCGGTGGTGCTTGAAGCGTCGGACGAGCCGGGCATCCTGGCCTCTGCGCTGCATGCCGACGGCCATTACCATGACATCCTGTCGGTGCCTGGTCAGGTGTGCAATGGCGCCGTGTCCGGCACGCCACTGCTCCAGATGGATGGCCAGGCGGTATTCAAGTTCGCAGTGCGCGTGCTGGGTGATACCGCGGTCGAACTGATGGCGGCGGCCGGTCTTCCGCTCGATGCGCTGAACTGGCTGGTGCCGCACCAGGCCAATATCCGCATCCTGCAGTCGACCGCCAAGCGGCTCGATCTGCCGATGGAACACGTGGTGACCACGGTGGCCGATCACGGCAACACCTCGGCCGCTTCGGTGCCGCTGGCGCTGGACGTGGCGGTGCGCGACGGCCGCATCAAGCGCGGCGACCACGTGATGCTCGAAGGCGTGGGCGGCGGCTTCACCTGGGGCGGCGTGCTGCTGCGCTACTGATCCGCAGGGGCGCTCCGGGCGGGCGCCCTGCATCGCTGGACATCTGATTCCGGACACACCATGCAGAAACTTGCTTTCGTATTTCCCGGCCAGGGCTCGCAGTCGGTCGGCATGATGGCCGCCTATGGCGACGACGCCGATATCCGCGCCACCTTCGACGAAGCGTCGCAGGCGCTGGGCGAGGATCTGTGGGCGATGGCGGCCGAAGGCCCGGCCGAGCGCCTGTCGCTCACCACCAACACCCAGCCGCTGATGCTGACCGCCGGCGTGGCGGTGTACCGCAGCTGGATCAAGCGTACCGGCCGTCAGCCGGACGTGGTCGCCGGACACAGTCTCGGCGAGTACGCGGCGCTGGTGGCGGCCGGCGTGCTCGCGCTGAAGGATGCGGTGCCGCTGGTGCGCCTGCGCGCACAGGCCATGCAGGAAGCCGTGCCTGCGGGTACCGGTGCCATGGCTGCGGTGCTCGGTCTGGATGCCGACGTGGTCAGGACTGCCTGCGTGGATGCAGCGCAGGGTGAGGTGGTGGCTGCGGTGAATTTCAATTCGCCGGAACAGACCGTGATCGCCGGCCATGCCGCCGCGGTGCAGCGGGCGATGGCCCTGCTGTCGGAGCGCGGCGCCAAGCGCACCGTTGCGCTGCCGGTCAGCGCGCCTTTCCACTGCAGCCTGATGCAGCCGGCGGCCGACCGCCTGGCGGCCGTGCTGCCGGGCATCGCCTTCGCCCGTCCGCAGATCGCGCTGGTAAACAACGTCGATGTGGCGACGCCGGATGAGCCGGACGCCATCCGCGATGCGCTGGTGCGTCAGGCTGCAGCGCCGGTGCGCTGGGTTGAGGTGATCCAGCGGATGGCTGCGCTGGGCGTCACTACCGTGGCGGAATGCGGTCCGGGCAAGGTACTGGCCGGTCTCACCAAGCGCATCGACCGCAATCTCACTGGCGTGGCGCTGGCCGATGCGGCCGCACTCGACCAGCTGGTTCAACAGATCGGAGTGAATTGATGGGCGTACTTGACGGACAGATTGCGCTGGTGACCGGCGCGAGCCGCGGCATCGGCCGCTCGATTGCGCTGGCGCTGGGCCAGGCGGGGGCTACCGTGGTCGGCACCGCCACCTCGGAATCCGGTGCGGCCGGCATCCAGCAGGCTTTTGAAGCTGCCGGCATCAAGGGACGTGGCCTGGTGCTGGACGTGACCGATGCAGCGGCCATTCCCGCCGTGATCGGCGCGATCGAGAAGGATTTCGGCACCGTTTCGGTTCTGGTGAACAACGCCGGCATCACGCGCGACAACCTCGCGATGCGGATGAAGGACGACGAGTGGCAGGCGGTGATCGACACCAATCTGAAGGCGGTGTTCACGATGTCGCGTGCAGTGATGAAAGGCATGATGAAGGCACGCAGTGGCCGCATCATCAACATCACCTCGGTGGTCGGCGAAACCGGCAATCCGGGGCAGGCCAACTACGCGGCCGCCAAGGCCGGCGTGGCCGGCATGAGCATGGCGCTGGCGCGTGAGCTGGGTTCGCGCAACATCACGGTGAACTGTGTCGCCCCCGGCTTCATCGCCACCGACATGACCGAGGCGCTGGGCGATGCGGCGCGCGATGCGCTGCTGGGCCAGATTCCGCTGGGGCGTCTGGGCAATGCCGACGAAGTGGCCGCCGCAGTGGTGTTTCTTGCTTCGCCGGGCGCCGCTTACGTGACCGGCAGCACGCTTCACGTCAACGGCGGCATGTTCATGCATTGATTTTTGTCGGGCGCCGGTGGGCGGATTTCCGCCGGTTGGCGCCCGGAAGCGAAGTGGAGCAGGCTTTCTGATACACTCGCGCCACTTTTTTTTCGCGTCCTCACGCTCTCGTCAGGGCCTAACAGGGAAGGAGTACCGCAATGGAAAACATCGAACAACGCGTCAAGAAGATCGTCGCTGAACAACTGGGCGTCAACGAAGCCGAAATCAAGAACGAATCGTCCTTCGTGGATGATCTGGGTGCCGACTCGCTCGATACGGTCGAACTGGTGATGGCCCTCGAAGAGGAATTCGAGTGCGAAATCCCGGACGAAGAAGCCGAGAAGATCACCTCGGTGCAGCAGGCCATCGACTACGTGAATGGCCACCTCGCCAGCAAGGCCTGATCGTTTCATTCCGCGGAGCACGTTTTGGCACGTAAGAGAATAGTCGTCACCGGCCTGGGCATCATTTCCCCGGTCGGCAATACCGTCGGACAAGCCTGGGAAAACATCCTGGCGGCAAAGTCGGGCATCCGTCGCATCACGCGCTTCGATGCTTCGGAAATGCCGGTCCAGATCGCAGGCGAAGTACGCGATTTCGACGTCGCCAACTACCTGTCTCCGAAAGAGGCCCGCCGTTACGACACCTTCATCCATTACGGCATCGCTGCCTCGATGGATGCGGTGCGTGATGCCGGTCTCGAGGCTCACCCGGCCAACGCCGAGCGCATCGGCGTCTGTGTCGGCTCCGGCATCGGCGGTCTGCCGATGATCGAGGACACGCATACCGCCATGATGTCCGGTGGTGTGCGCAAGGTATCCCCGTTCTTCATTCCCGGCTCGATCATCAACATGATCTCCGGCATCGTCGCGATCAACTACGGCTTCAAGGGCCCGAATTTCGCGACGGTGAGCGCCTGCGCGACCGCCAATCATTCGATCGGCGAAGCCATGCGCCTGATCGAGTACGGTGATGCCGACGTGATGATTGCCGGCGGTGCCGAATCGACCATCTGCAGTCTCGCGGTGGGCGGTTTTGCCGCTGCCAAGGCACTGTCTACTCGCAACGACGATCCGGAAACGGCCAGCCGTCCGTGGGACACCGGCCGTGACGGCTTCGTGCTGGGCGAAGGTGCCGGCGTGCTGGTGCTCGAGGAGTACGAACACGCCAAGGCGCGCGGCGCACGCATCTACTGCGAGCTGGCGGGCTACGGCATGAGCGCAGACGCTCATCACATCACCGCTCCGTGCGAGGATGGTGAAGGCGCATCGCGCAGCATGAACAACGCGCTGCGCAATGGCGGTGTCGCGCTGGACGAAGTCGACTACATCAACGCCCACGGCACATCCACGCCGCTGGGTGACATTGCCGAAACGGTGGCGGTCAAGCGCTGCTTCGGCGAGCACGCCAAAAAGCTGTGCGTCAGTTCGACCAAGTCCATGACCGGCCACGCGCTGGGTGCCGCGTCGGGCATCGAGGCAGTGGTGAGCATTCTTGCTCTCCACCACCAGATCGCTCCGCCGACCGCCAACCTGCACGATCAGGATCCGGCCTGCGATCTGGACTACGTGCCGTTGGTCCCGCGCGAACTGAAAATCCGTGCCGCGATGTCGAATGCCTTCGGTTTCGGGGGCACCAACGCGACGCTGGTGTTCCGTCGCCTCTGACGCGGGCGGCGCCGGACGTCCGCAAGGATGGAAGTCGCCGCGCCGATTCAGCTGAAAGGGTCACGTCGTCTCGACGTGGCCCTTTTTGTTTGCGCGCTCGTAGCCGTGCTGGCGGCGTCGCTGCACCCGGCTGCAGCGTGTACCCTGTTGCCGGCGCTGTGCGGCGCGGTATGGCTGCGCCATCGGGACGGATGCCTGCAGGCGCTGTCACTGGAGGACGGGCGCGAGGTGGTGCTGTACCGGGCTGACGGCACGACACTGCATCTGCGGCTGGCGCATGCACGGATGAGCCGGCACACGCTTTCGCTTGAACTGGAAGGCGCCGGGCGTGGTTGGCGACGGCTGCTGCTGACGGCCGACCGCTTCGTGCGGCCGGACGACTTCAGACGTCTGCGGCGAGCGGTGCGTGAAGGTCTTCGGGCTGACGCGTCCGGCGCGGCCGCAGGATGGTCGGCATGGCGGTCGCGCTGGTTTCCGGATAGTCGCGGCTGAAATGCAGGCCGCGGCTCTCGTGCCGCTGCATCGCGCTGCGCACGATGAGGTGGGCGGTGAGCACCAGATTGCGCAGTTCGATCAGATCGTTGCTGATGCGGAAGTTGGCGTAGTACTCGTCGATCTCGCGCTCAAGCAGGCGGATGCGGTGCAGCGCGCGCTCGAGCCGTTTGTTGGTGCGTACGATGCCGACGTAGTCCCACATGAAGCGGCGCAGTTCGTCCCAGTTGTGAGCGATCACCACCTCTTCGTCGGCGTCGGTCACCCGGCTTTCGTCCCAGGCCGGCAGTGCCGGCTGCGCCTGCGGGCCGCGGGCGAGAATGTCCTGAGCGGCCGCCTCGGCATAGACCAGACATTCCAGCAGCGAATTGCTGGCCAGACGGTTGGCGCCGTGCAGACCGGTGTAGCTGGTTTCACCCAGCGCATACAGGCCGTCGACATCGGTACGGGCGCGGTGATCGACCCGTACGCCGCCGCAGGTGTAGTGGGCCGCCGGCACCACCGGGATCGGCTGGCGGGTGATGTCTATGCCCAGTTCCAGGCAGCGGGCGTGGATGTTCGGGAAATGGCTGATCAGGAAGTCGGCCGGCTTGTGCGACACGTCCAGATACACGCAGTCCAGGCCGCGCTTCTTCATTTCGTAGTCGATTGCCCGTGCTACCACGTCGCGCGGCGCCAGTTCGGCGCGCTCGTCGTGTTCCGGCATGAAGCGTTCGCCGTCCGGCAGTCGCAGCAGACCGCCTTCTCCGCGCATCGCTTCGGTGATCAGGAAGGATTTGGCGTGCGGGTGGTACAGGCAGGTCGGGTGGAACTGGATGAATTCCATATTGCCGACCCGGCAACCTGCGCGCCAGGCCATCGCGATGCCGTCGCCGGTCGCCGTGTCCGGATTGGTCGTATACAGATAGACCTTGCCCGCACCGCCGGTGGCCAGCGCGACCACCGGTGCCGAAAAGGTGTCTACCCGCTCATCGTCGAGATCCAGTACGTAGGCGCCGGCGCAACCCAGATCCGGGCGGCCTATCTTCCAGCCGACGATGAGATCCACCGCCAGATGGCGTTCGAAGATGTGGATGTTCGGGTGCGCCTTGACCTGTTGCGTCAGCGTCATCTGGATGGCGGAGCCGGTGGCGTCGGCCGCATGCACGATGCGGCGGTGGCTGTGGCCGCCTTCGCGGGTCAGGTGATAGCCGAGTGCGCTGCCTTCGTCGCGGGTGAAGGGCACGCCGCGGGCGATCAGCCATTCGATCGCGCGCCGGCCGTTCTCGACCACGAAGCGGCTGGCGTCCGTATCGCACAGGCCGGCGCCGGCCACCAGGGTGTCGCGCAGGTGGGCTTCGATCGAGTCCTCGTCGTCCAGTACCGCCGCCACGCCACCCTGAGCCCAGCTCGAAGCCGAATCTTCCAGCTTGAGCTTGGTGATCAGTGCAACCTGGCGCCCGGCCTCGGCCAGACGCAGCGAAAGCGCCTGTCCGGCCAGGCCGCTTCCCAGTACCAGCACGTCGAATGTCTGCACGGTTTTTCGCGTTTCACGAGAAGGGCTGCACTATATCGCAGTGCAACGCAACACACGCCCGGAAACGCCGAGTTACGCAATGGATGAACTTTGCCGAAACCCCTCAGTCAATAGGGGCATGGACGCGACCCTGAACCCCCTCCAAGTAATGCCCAGGCCTGTGCGCTCGGATATACTGCGCGCCAGTTCAAAACCTGCACCGGCGAAAGATCCGGGTGGCACCACATCAGCCCAGATGACTGAGCGAGAGCTTGACCAGCGACTTGTCGAGCGCGCGCAGCGCGGCGACAAGCAGGCCTTCGGGCTGCTGGTCAGCAAGTACCAGCGCAAGCTCGGGCGGCTGCTGTCGCGCCTGATACGCGACCCTGCCGAGGTCGAGGACGTCGCACAGGAAGCCTTCATCAAGGCCTACCGTGCGCTGCCCTCGTTCCGCGGCGAAAGTGCGTTCTACACCTGGCTCTACCGCATCGGCGTAAACACCGCGAAGAACTACCTCGTGTCGCAGGGCCGGCGTGCCCCGACGAGCACGGAGTTCGATTCCGAAGAGGCGGAGAACTTTGACGACAGCGACAACCTGCGGGACATCAATACGCCCGAACGGCTGCTGCTGACCAAGCAGATCGGCGAGACGGTGACTTCCGCGATGGAAGCGCTGCCTGAAGAACTGCGCACGGCCATCATGCTGCGCGAACTCGAAGGCATGGCCTACGAGGAGATCGCAATGGTGATGGATTGTCCGATCGGCACGGTGCGTTCGCGCATCTTCCGTGCCCGTGAGGCGATCGCCGAAAAGCTGCGCCCGCTGCTCGATACGGCACCCGACAAGAGGTGGTAACACGCATGAAAGAGAATCTGAGCGCCTTCATCGACAACGAGCTCGATGAGCGCACGTCGCAGCAGGTGCTGGACCGCCTGCATGCCGACGGTGATCTGCGTGACGAATTTGCGCTGCAGGTATTGATCGGCGACCTGCTGCGCGGTGAGCAGCAGCATTTCGACGACGGTTTTACGGCTTCGGTCATGAACCGCCTCGAAGACGAGCCCACGGTTCTTGCACCGGTCGCCATTCGCGTTCAGCCTGAAGCCAAACGTCTCTGGATGCCGGCCGCGGCTGCAGTGGCGGGTGTTGCGCTGGTGTCCTGGCTGGGGCTTGATCTGATGTCCGCCCCGACTGAACAGCTCGCGGTAGTACCGGTGGCAGCGCCTGCTGTCGTCCAGATTGCCCAGACTGAATCTCCTCTGCGCGCCTATCTGGTGGCGCACCAGGCTTACTCCCCGGCCGGCAGCATGCAGGGTGTGGCCCTGTACGCGCGCGGCGTTTCGGATCTGCAGACCGACGAACGTCGATGATTCTTCGTGCAGCATGGCTGCTGGCGGGCCTGCTGGTCGGGCAGGTCGCGCTGGCCCAGGGGCAGCCGGAAGCGCTGTCCCTGCTCGGGCGGGCGGTCAGCGCCTCGCAGAAAACCTCCTACGTTGGCACTTTCGTCTACCAGAGCGGTGCCAGCGTCGAAACCTCACGCATCGCCCACTACGTCGATACCGAAGGCAATTCGATCGAGCGGCTGGAGGTGCTGGATGGCAGTCCGCGCGAGGTGATACGCGTCAATGACGACGTGCGCTGCTATCTGCCGAAGGAAAAGATGATCATCGAAGACCGCCGCGGCGCACGGAAAACCTTTCCGTCCCTGCTGCCGGAGGCGGTTGCCGCGCTCGGTGATTTCTACACCGTGCGCAAGGTGGCGCCAGGTCGGGTCGCCGGTTTCGACACTCAGACCGTGGTGCTGGAACCGAAGGACGGTTTCCGTTATGGCCACATGTTCTGGATCGAATCCCAGTCCGGTCTGCTGCTGAAGGCACGCATGGTGAACGAGAAGGGTGAGCCGATAGAGCAGTTCGCCTTCGCCCAGCTGCAGATCGGTCCGGCGCTGACCCGCGACGATGTGCAGTCCAGGCTGGCGGCCAGCGCCACCGGCTGGAAGGTGCATGCGGCCAATTCCACCCAGGCCCAGAATGCCGATCTCGGCTGGACGGTGAATGCCGATGTGCCCGGCTTCAGGCAGATTGCCGGCATGCGGCGATCGCTCGGGCCGGACCGGCAGGACATGGTACACATGGTGTTTTCCGACGGTCTGGCCGCGATTTCGGTGTTCATCGAACCCTACCGCAAGGATGACGGCAGCCAGATTGGCCCGATGAAGCACGGCGCGGTCAATGTATTCAAGCGTCGGGTGGCCGGTTTCGTCGTGACCGCGCTGGGCGAGGTGCCTGCACACAGCGTGCAGCGCATGGCCGAGGCGGTAGGGCCGAAGCGCTGATGAACGTGCGCCCTGGCGTTGTCCGCCGCGTGGCTGACGGCTACGCGTGGGTCGATGTAGAGCGCCAGAGCGGTTGCGGCCGCTGCGCGGAGAACGGCGGCTGTGGCCGCCGCTGCGAAACTGCATCTTCCTCATCAACCTATATCGTGCCGGTCGATGTCGCGCTGCTGCCAGGCGCCCGGGTCGATCTGGCAGTCGGTGAGGGCGGGCCGCTGACCGCGGCGCTGCTGTCTTACGGTGTGGCGCTGGTGGCACTGTTCGCGGGCGTATCCGTCGCGGTGCTGATCGGCGGACTGTCCGATCCGGTGGTGGCGGCCGGCGTACTTGCCGGCCTTGTCGCGGCGGCTGGCTGGTTGCAACTGAGCCGACGTTACCGCAGCCTGCTGCCAGCGGTCCGTATTCTTCCCGATCCGCTGTCCACCTCCGTATCCGCTTCATTCCCTGCCGGAAAATCATGACTGCCTTCATCCGGGCCGCTCTGTTCGGCCTGCTGACCGCCCTGAGCCTGCCGCACGCCGCAGCCGCCCAGCGCGAACTGCCCGATTTTTCCCAGCTGGTTGAGCAGCAGGGGCGGGCGGTGGTGAATATCAGCACCACCCAGAAGGTGAGTGCGCGCGCGATGCCGCAGATGCCGCCCGGCGTGGACGAAGACGATCCGATGTTCGATTTCTTCCGCCGCTTCATTCCGCAGCAGCCGGGCACACCCGGCTCGCAGGACGCGCGATCGCTCGGCTCCGGTTTCATCATTTCCGCCGACGGTCATCTGCTGACCAATGCCCACGTGGTCGAGGATGCCGACGAAATCACGGTGCGACTGTCCGACAAGCGCGAATTCAGGGCGAAACTGATCGGTGCCGACCGGCGCACCGATATCGCGCTGCTCAAGATTGACGCCAGCGGCCTGCCGGTTGTGCGCTTCGGCGACGCGAATCGCCTGAAAGTGGGCGAATGGGTGGTCGCCATCGGTTCGCCCTTCGGCTTCGAGAGCTCGGTGACTGCCGGCATCGTATCGGCGAAGGGGCGGGCGCTGCCGCAGGAAAACTTCGTGCCCTTCATCCAGACCGACGTGGCCATCAATCCGGGCAATTCAGGCGGCCCGCTGTTCAATCTGCGCGGTGAGGTGGTGGGCATCAATTCCCAGATCTACAGCCGCAATGGTGGCTACATGGGCCTGTCGTTCGCGATTCCGATCGATGTGGCGATGGACGTGCAGTCACAGTTGCGTGTGAGCGGCCGGGTGCAGCGCGGGCGCATCGGTGTGGTGATCCAGGAGGTGACCAAGGAACTGGCCGATTCCTTCGGTCTGCAAAAGCCGGAAGGCGCGCTGGTCAGTTCGGTCGAGCCGCGCGGTCCTGCGGAAAAGGCCGGCGTCGAGCCGGGCGATGTCATCCTGCGTTTCGATGGCAAGCCGATCGAGAAATCCGGCGACCTGCCACGTCTGGTCGGCGGGACCAAGCCCGGGGCAGCTTCGCTGCTGCAGGTGTGGCGCAACGGGGCGGCGCGCGACGTCCGTGTCACGGTGGCCGAACTGAACGATGACCGCATCGATCCGCGCAAGGGTCGCCGCAGCGCTGCGCCGGAGGCCGGGCCCGCGCCCAACCGGCTCGGGCTGGTGCTGTCGGAACTGAATGCGCAGCAGAAGCGGGAACTGAAGGTTGAGGGCGGGCTGAGGGTGGAGCAGGTGTCGGGCAGCCAGCGCTCCGATCTGCGTGCCGGCGATGTCATCCTGGCGGTGATCGCGCGCGGCAGGCAGACGCCGGTCAGCACGCTGGACCAGTTCAACCGCATCCTGTCCGGCATCGAGCCCAAGGTCGGCCTGACGGTGCTGGTGCGCAGGGGTGACAGCCAGACTTTCCTGACGCTGCGAGCGCCCGATGCACAGCGCGGTGACGAGCGGTGAGCGGCGGGCCGCGCGAACTGACGCTCTATCTGCGACGCTGGTGCCATCTGTGCGACGACCTGCTGGCAGCGCTTGAACCGCTGATTGCCGGCCAGAACGTCGAGGTGCGTGAAATCGACATCGACGAACACGAAGAGTACGAGGATGCCTACGGCGAGCATATTCCGGTGCTGTGTGCCGGAGAGCGCGAACTGTGCCGGCATCGACTGGACGAGCGGGCGGTCAGGGCCTATCTGCTAGAATCGCGCGCTTGAACAGAGGTCCGGCCGATCACGGGGGCTGCCGAAAGGGCGCCCCTTTTTGTTGCCGGGCCCGCGGCGCGACCGCCGTTCCCGACCCGTTCCGGGCCCTTGAGCATTTTCCGATCTGATCCGACCGATGCAGCACATCCGAAACTTTTCCATCATCGCCCACATCGATCACGGCAAGTCCACGCTGGCGGACCGGCTGATCCAGCGCTGCGGCGGCCTGTCCGACCGCGAGATGGAGGCGCAGGTGCTCGACTCGATGGATCTGGAGCGCGAGCGCGGCATCACCATCAAGGCGCAGACCGCCGCGCTGTCGTACAAGGCCAAGGACGGTCAGGTCTATAACCTGAACCTGATCGACACCCCGGGCCACGTCGATTTTTCCTACGAGGTGAGCCGCTCGCTGTCCGCCTGCGAAGGCGCGCTGCTGGTGGTCGACGCCTCTCAGGGCGTCGAGGCGCAGACGGTGGCCAACTGCTACACCGCGCTCGACCTCGGCGTCGAAGTGGTGCCGGTGCTGAACAAGATGGACCTGCCGCAGGCCGATCCGGACAACGCGAAGCAGGAAGTCGAGGACGTGATCGGCATCGACGCGACCGACGCCATTCCGTGTTCGGCCAAGACCGGCCTGGGCATCGACGACATCCTGGAAGCGGTGATCGCGCGCATCCCCGCGCCCAAGGGTGATCCGGATGCGCCGCTGAAGGCGCTCATCATCGATTCGTGGTTCGACAACTACGTCGGCGTGGTCATGCTGGTGCGCGTGGTCGATGGCGCGCTCAAGCCCAAGGACCGCATGCTGCTCATGTCGACCGGTGCCCAGTACCAGTGCGACCAGGTCGGCGTGTTCACGCCGAAGTCGGTGCAGAAAACCGCGCTGTCGGCCGGCGAGGTGGGTTTCATCATTTCCGGCATCAAGGAACTGCAGGCCGCCAAGGTGGGTGACACCATCACCCTGGCCGACCGCCGCGCTGATGCAGCGCTGCCCGGCTTCAAGGAAATCAAGCCGCAGGTGTTCGCCGGTCTGTACCCGGTCGAAGCCAGCGAATATGACCAGCTGCGCGAGTCGCTGGAAAAGCTCAAGCTGAACGACGCTTCGCTGCAGTACGAGCCGGAAGTGTCGCAGGCGCTGGGCTTCGGTTTCCGTTGCGGCTTCCTCGGCATGCTGCACATGGAAATCGTGCAGGAGCGTCTGGAACGCGAGTTCGACATGGACCTCATCACCACGGCGCCGACCGTGGTGTACGAGGTGCTGATGAACGACAACACGGTGGTGATGGTCGAGAACCCGTCCAAGCTGCCGGATACGTCCAAGGTTGCGGAAATCCGCGAGCCCATCATCAAGGCGGTCATCTTCATGCCGCAGGATTACCTGGGCGCGGTGATCACCCTGTGCGAACAGAAGCGCGGCCAGCAGGTGAACATGCTCTACCACGGCCGTCAGGTGCAGCTGACCTATGACCTGCCGATGGCTGAAGTGGTGTTCGACTTCTTCGACAAGCTGAAGTCGGTGTCGCGCGGCTATGCCTCGCTTGACTACGAGTTCAAGGAATACCGCGCCGCCGACGTGGTGAAGCTCGACCTGATGGTGGCCGGCGAGAAGGTCGATGCGCTGTCGGTCATCGTGCATCGCGCCAACGCACAGTTCCGCGGCCGCGAGGTGGCGGCCAAGATGCGCGAGCTGATTCCGCGCCAGATGTTCGACGTGCCGGTGCAGGCGGCGATCGGCGCCCACATCATCGCGCGCGAAACGATCAAGGCGCTGCGCAAGAACGTGCTCGCCAAGTGCTACGGCGGCGACATCTCGCGGAAGAAGAAGCTGCTGGAAAAGCAGAAGGCCGGCAAGAAGCGCATGAAGCAGGTGGGCAACGTGGAAATTCCGCAGGAAGCCTTCCTCGCCGTACTGCGGGTCGACGACAAGTAAGCGCGTCGCGCAGCCTGCCTCTCCGAACGATTACAGGACTGGATTCCGATCTTGAACTTTGCACTGATTCTTTTCGTGCTGTGCGTGGCCACGGGCATTCTGTGGGGACTCGATAAGGCGGTATTCGCCAAGCGGCGGCCGGCCGGCGCACCCGATCCGTGGTGGGTCGAGTATGGCGCCAGCTTCTTTCCGGTCATCATCGTGGTGTTTACGCTGCGCAGCTTCGTGGTCGAGCCCTTCCGCATTCCGTCCGGCTCGATGATTCCGACCCTGCTGGTGGGCGACTTCATCCTGGTGAACAAGTTCACCTATGGCATCCGCCTGCCGGTGCTCAACACCAAGGTGGTCGACATGAACGACCCCAAGCGCGGTGACGTGATGGTGTTCCGCTACCCGGCCGATCCGTCGGTCGATTACATCAAGCGCGTGGTCGGCCTGCCGGGCGACAAGATCGTCTATCAGAACAAGCGGCTCACCATCAATGGCGTCGAAGTGCCGCTCAAGGCGCAGGACGACTATCTGCACAAGGACCGCGCCTACTACTCGAAGCGTTTCCAGGAAACGCTGGGCGAGGTCGAGCATTCCATTCTGAACGACCGTGACGCGCGCGCCGACGTGCCGATGGCACTGGATTTTCCGGGTCGCGAGAACTGTGTCTACAATCACGAAGGGGTGCGCTGCGAAGTGCCGGCCGGCCACTACTTCATGCTCGGTGACAACCGCGATCAGAGTGCGGACAGCCGGGTGTGGGGCTTCGTGCCGGATGCGAACATCGTCGGCAAGGCCTTCTTCGTGTGGTTCCACGCCGACGCCATCGTGCCGCCGAAAGGCATCGATTTCGGCCGCATCGGCAGTTTCCGGTAAGGCGTTCCGCTTCTGCACAGAACAGTCAACAGGGAGGCAGCGATGCAGCGCAAGCAGTCCGGTCTGAGCATGATCGGTTTTCTCGTCGTCGCGAGCTTCATCGCGATCATCGTCATCCTCGGCATGAAATCGGTGCCGGCGGTGATCGAGTACTACACCATCCTGAAGAACGTGAAGGCGATCGCCAAGAGCAGCGAACTGCGCGGCGGTACGGTCGCCGACTACCGCAACGCCTTCAGCAAGCGGTCAGTCATGGACGAAATGTCCAGCGTCACGCCGGCCGACCTGGACATCGTGAAGGATTCGACCGGCGTCGAGATTTCCTTCTCCTACCAGCGCAAGGTGCCGTTGTTCGGCCCGGTCAGCCTGCTGTTCGATTTCGAAGGATCGGCCTCGGGGTCGAACTGAAGTCTTGAATGCACCGGATGCAAGGGTCGAGCAGGCGCTCGGCCACGTCTTTGCCTCGCGCGCATTGCTGGCGCAGGCGCTGACGCACAGCAGTTTTTCCTCCTCTCACAACGAACGGCTTGAACTGCTCGGTGATGCGGTGCTCGATTGCGCCGCCACCGACCTGCTGTTCCGCCGCTTCCCGGACACGCCCGAAGGTCTGCTGTCGCGGCTGCGCGCTTCGCTGGTCAAGGAAGACACGCTGGCTGAAATCGCCGCCGCCATTGCGCTGGGCGATGCACTGCGCCTGAGTGCGGGCGAGCAGAAGACCGGCGGTCGCGGCCGGCCGGCACTGCTGGCCAACGCGCTCGAAGCGCTGATCGGCGCGGTATTCCTCGAAGCCGGTTACGACGCCGCACACGCCGTCGTGGCCCGTCTGCTCGAATCCCGGCTGGTGGCGCTGAACCCGGAGCGCGACGCACGCGACCCCAAGACCGCGCTGCAGGAGTGGCTGCACGCGCGGGCCAAGCAGCCGCCGCGCTACGAAATCGTGTCCACCACCGGTCCCGCCCACGCGCCGGTATTCCGTGCCGCCTGCGTGATCGACACGCTCGGCCTGCGCACCGAAGGCGAGGGCCGCAGCCGGCGTCATGCCGAACAGGCCGCTGCCGCGTGCGCGCTCGAACAACTTCAGGGGGCGGCATGACCGACATTCCTCAGCAAGACATGAAGGCGGACGATGCCGCCGCATCGCCGGTCACCCATTGCGGCTTCATCGCCATCGTCGGCCGGCCCAACGTCGGCAAATCGACCTTGATGAACCGGCTGATCGGCCAGAAGGTGAGCATCACGTCGGCCAAGGCGCAGACCACCCGCCACCGCATACACGGCGTATTCACCCGCGATGCCCACCAGTTCGTGTTCGTCGATACGCCCGGTTTTCAGACCAAGCACCGCAATGCGCTGAACCGCGTGATGAACCGTGCGGTCACGCAGGCACTGGCTGATGTGGACGTGATCCTGTTCGTGATCGAAGCCGGTCGCCTGACCGAAGCTGACGAAGAGGTGATCGCGCTGCTGCCCAAGGACAGGCCGGTGCTGCTGCTGCTGAACAAGACCGACAAGACCGGCGACCGCGCCAAGCTGCTGCCCTTCGTCGAACGCATCGCGAAGCTGCACGACTTCCACGCCATCATGCCGGTCAGCGCCCAGCGCGGCGACGGCCTCGATGCGCTGCTGAAGGTGGCCGGCGAACTGCTGCCCGAGGGGCAGGCCATGTTCGATGTCGATGACTTCACCGACCGCAGCGAACGCTTCCTCGCCGCCGAGTACATCCGCGAAAAACTGTTCAGGCAACTGGGTGACGAGCTGCCCTACGGCCTCGCGGTCGAGATCGAGCGCTTCGAGGCCGAAGGCGCGCTGCGCCGCATCGCTGCCTGCGTCATCGTGAGCCGCGAGGCGCACAAGGGCATCGTGATCGGGCAGGGCGGTGAGGTGCTCAAGTCAGTCGGTTCGGCCGCGCGCAGCGATATGGAGAAGGTGTTCGGCTCCAAGGTTTTTCTTGAGCTGCACGTGAAGGTCCGCAGCGGCTGGGCCGACGACGAGCGCGCGCTGAAGAGTCTGGGCTTCGAACCATGAGCACCGCACAGCCTGCGCGCCGGAGGACGGTGGCGTGACCTCCGGCAAGCAGCGGGTGGACGGCCAGCCCGCCTTCCTGCTGCAGGCCCATCCCTACCGCGAAACCAGCCTGGTGGTCGACGTGTTCAGCCGCGACTTCGGCCGCATCGGCCTGGTCGCGCGCGGCGCCAAGCGCCCGCGCTCACAGCTGCGCGGCGTGCTGGTCGAGTTCCAGCCGCTGGATCTGGGCTGGTTCGGTGCGGGCGAACTGCGCACGCTGGCGCGCGCCGAGTGGCAGCGCGCCTGGCCCATGCTGTCCGGCCCGCGACTGCTGCTGGGCTACTATCTGAACGAGCTGCTGCAGCGCCTGATGGTGCGCGACGACGCACATCCCGCGCTGTTTGACCTCTATGCCGAGGCGGTGCAGAAACTGGCGCTGGCGCCGGCCGAAACCGTGCGCCACGAAGCGCTGCTGCGCGGCTTCGAAAAGGCCCTGCTGCGCGAACTGGGCTATGGCCTGACGCTGGACCACGACACCAACGGCGATGCGCTCGACCCGCAGGCGCGCTACGTCTACAAGCCCGAGCTGGGCCTGCTGGAAGGCGAGGGCAGTGGCGACGACGTGAGCATGACCGGCGCGCAGGCGCTTGCGCTGCACGAGGACGATTACGCCGACGCGCAGGTGGCGCGTCTGGCCAAGACACTGATGCGTGTGCTGATCGCGCATTATCTGCAGGGACAGGAGCTGCGCACGCGGCGGGTATTCATCGAACTACAGGATCTCTGAACATGATCGAACTGGGCGTCAACATCGACCACGTGGCCACGATACGGCAGGCGCGCCGCACCTACGAACCGGATCCGGTGTGGGCGGCGGTCGAGGCCCACCTGGGCGGCGCGGACGGCATCACCGTCCATCTGCGCGAAGACCGTCGCCACATCCAGGACGACGACGTGCGCCGGCTGCGCGATCTGGTGCACATCAAGCTCAATCTCGAAATGGCGGCCACCGATGAAATGGTGGGCATCGCCTGCGCGCTGAAGCCGGAAATGGCCATGCTGGTGCCGGAAGGCCGGCACGAGGTGACCACTGAAGGCGGTCTGGACATCGTGTCGCAGGAAGCGCGGCTGAAGGGCGTGATCGGTCGCCTGCGCGATGCCGGCATCGTCACCAGCGTGTTCATCGACGCCGAGCCGGCACAGATCGAGGCGGCCGCGCGCATCGGCGCCCAGGTGTGCGAGGTGCACACCGGGCCGTACGCGCACGCCTTCCACGGCCTCGGTCGCGACCGCGAATCGCAGGCGGTGGTGGTCGAGCTCGACAAGGTGCGCGCCGGCGGCAAGCTCATCCGCGACCTCGGCATGCGCTTCAACGCCGGCCACGCGCTGAACTACGCCAACGTGCAGCCGGTGGCCGAACTGCCGGGCGTGCGCGAACTGCACATCGGCCACGCCATCGTGAGCCGCTCTGTGTTTGTCGGCCTGCGCGAGGCGGTGCGCGAAATGAAGGCGCTGATGCGCGAGGCGGCCGGGAGGGCTGCGTGATTTTCGGTGTCGGCACCGATCTGTGCGGTATCGCGCGTTTCGAGCGCATGCTGGCCGAGGACGGTGACGGCATCGCGCGGCGCATTCTCGCCGCGTCCGAACTGGATGAATTCGCGCGTGTGAAGCAGCCGGCGCACTTTCTGGCCAAGCGCTTCGCCGCCAAGGAGGCGCTGGGCAAGGCACTGGGCACCGGCATCCGCGCGCCGGTACTGCTGCGCTCGATCGCGGTGACCCACGACGATCTGGGCAAACCCGCCTTCGCCTTCGATGACACGCTGACCGCGTGGATGAGTGCGCGCGGCCTGCGCGCCCATCTGTCGCTGTCTGACGAAACCGAACACGCGCTCGCCTTCGTCGTGGTCGAGCGCACGGAGAACACTGCATGAGAACCACCCCGCCCGGACCGGTCATGATCGACGTGGCCGGCTTCGAACTGGACGCCGAAGACCGCGAACTGCTGGCCCACCCGTCGGTGGGCGGGCTCATCCTGTTCGCGCGCAACTTCCACGACGCGAAGCAGCTCGCCGCGCTGACCGAGGCCATTCACGCGCTGCGCCGGCCGCCGCTGCTGATCGCGGTCGATCACGAAGGCGGCCGGGTGCAGCGTTTCAGGACCGACGGCTTCACTCACCTTCCGTCGATGCGCACGCTGGGTACGCGCTACGAGGCGGATGCGCAGGGTGCGCTGGCCGACGCCCGCGCCGCCGGCTACGTGCTGGCGGCCGAGCTGCGCGCGCTCGGCGTGGATCTGTCCTTCACGCCGGTGCTCGATCTCGATTTCGGCCGCAGCGGCGTGATCGGCGACCGCGCCTTCCACCGCGACCCTTCCATCGTCGCGCCGCTGGCCGGCGCGCTGGCGGAGGGGCTGCGTGCCGCAGGCATGAAGTCGGTCGGCAAGCACTTCCCCGGCCACGGCTTCGTCGAGGCGGATTCGCATGTGGCGATTCCGGTCGACGAGCGCGATTTCGACACCATCTGGGCCGACGACATCCGCCCCTACATCGATCTCGGCAGACAGATCGACGCGGTGATGCCGGCGCACGTGATCTATCCGGCGGTCGATCGCATGCCGGCCGGTTTTTCGCGCGCCTGGGTGCAGGGCATCCTGCGCGAGAAGCTCGCTTTCGACGGTGTGGTGTTCAGCGACGACCTGTCGATGGAAGGCGCGTCGGTTGCGGGCGACGTGGTGGCACGCGCAGAGGCTGCGTGGGAGGCTGGCTGCGACATGGTGCTGGTGTGCAATGCACGCGACCAGGCGGTGAAGCTGATCGACGGCTGGCGCCCGGCATTCGACAGCGTGCGCAGCGCACGCGTCGAATCGCTGATGCCCAAGCAGCCTTACGGCGACCGCACAGTGCTGGCGCAGGATGTGCGCTACCGCGACGCGCTCGGTGCGGTGCAGCGCCTGATCGGCTGACGGAATGTCTGGGGCATGAGCTTCGACGCGAAGGCTTTCCTGCCGACGGTGACCGAAGATCCGGGCGTGTACCGGATGATAGGCAGTGAGGACGAGGTGCTCTACGTCGGCAAGGCGAAGAACCTGCGCCGGCGGGTGTCCTCGTACTTCCAGCGCACGCCGTCGAGCCCGCGCATCGGCATGATGGTGTCGCAGGTGGTGCGGGTGGACCTCACCGTGGTCAGGTCGGAAGCCGAGGCGCTCATCCTCGAAAACAATCTGATCAAGAGCCTGCGGCCGAAGTACAACATCCTGTTTCGGGACGACAAGTCCTACCCCTACATCAGGCTCAGCAACGACCGCTTCGCGCGCATCGGCTTTTTCCGTGGCACGGTCGGCCGCGACGCGCGCTACTTCGGTCCGCTGCCCAACGCCTGGGCGGTGCGTGAAACGATACAGCTGGTGCAGCGGGTGTTCCTGCTGCGCACCTGCGAGAACAGCGTGTTCTCGAACCGCTCGCGGCCCTGCCTGCTGCACCAGATCCATCGCTGTTCGGCGCCCTGCGTCGACCTCGTGTCCAAGGAAGACTACGACGAGGACGTGCGCATGGCCACGCTGTTCCTGAACGGCCGGCACGGTGAGGTGATCGACCGGCTGTCGGAACAGATGAATGCCGCCGCCGAGGCGCTGGCTTTCGAGAAGGCGGCGCAGATCCGCGACCAGATCCGCGCGCTGTCCAAGGTGCTGCACAAGCAGTACGCCGACAGCGCCCGTGACGAAGACCTCGACATCGTGGTCGCCATCGAGCGCGACGGCTCGGCCTGCGTCAATCACGCCATGGTCCGCGGCGGTCGCCACCTTGGCGACCACGCGCATTTTCCGGCCGCGGGGCAGGGCAGTGCGGCCGACATGCTGCTCGCCTTCGTCACCCAGCACTACGCGGCCGGCAATGCGCCGAAGCGCATCGTGGTCAATGCGCTGCCCGAGGCGGACGAAGGCGAGGCGCCGCTGCCCGGCTCTACGCTGGCGCTGGCCCGCAACGAACGCGAGCGCGCGTGGACCGACATGGCGCTGAAGAACGCCGAGATCGCGCTCGGCGTGAAGCTGGACGCAGGCGCCCGTGCTTCGCACCGGGTGCGCGCGCTGGTCGAGGCGCTGGAACTGGATGTGGCGCCGGAGCGTATCGAGTGCTTCGACATCAGCCACACGATGGGCGAAGCCACCGTGGCCTCCTGCGTGGTGTGGATGGGCGGCGCCATGCGCAACAGCGAATACCGCCGCTACAACATTGACGGCATCACGCCGGGCGACGACTACGCCGCGATGCGCCAGGTGCTCACCCGCCGTTACGAGAAGGTAGCGAGCGGCGAGGGCGCCCGGCCCGATCTGGTGCTGATCGACGGTGGCCGCGGCCAGCTGGGCATCGCCATCGAGGTGATGGCTGAACTCGGTCTGGACCTGCCGCTGGTCGGTGTGGCCAAGGGCGAAGAACGCAAGATGGGGGCAGAAGAGCTGATACGCCCCGGCATCGACCAGGCGCTGGTGCTCGGCCCGGAACACCCGGCCCTGCACCTGATCGCGGAAATCCGCGACGAGGCGCACCGTTTCGCGATCGCAGGCCACCGCGCCAAGCGCGCGAAGAAGCGGCTCACCTCGACGCTGGAAGACATTCCGGGCATCGGCCCGGCACGTCGCAAGCGCCTGCTCACCACCTTTGGCGGACTGGCTGGCGTGCGCAACGCCACGGTCGAGGATCTGTGCCGGGTGGACGGCATCAGCCGTACGCTCGCCGAACAGATACACCGGCAGTTAAACTAGGCTTCATGTTTACCTTGCCTACCGCGCTCACCTGGGCGCGCATCCTGCTCATTCCGCTGTTCGTCGGCGTGTTCTTCCTGCCGGCGCATGCCCTGACCTTCCACGAGAAGAACCTGATCGCCACCGTGGTGTTCGTCGTGGCCGCGCTGACCGACTGGCTGGACGGTTACCTCGCGCGCACGCTGAACCAGACCTCGGCCTTCGGTGCCTTTCTTGATCCGGTGGCCGACAAGCTCATGGTGGCGGCGGCGCTCATCATGCTGGTCGAACTCGACCGCACCAGCACCGTCATCGCGCTCATCATCATCGGCCGTGAAATCACCATCTCGGCACTGCGCGAGTGGATGGCCAAGGTGGGCGCGTCGCGCAGCGTGGCGGTGTCCATGATCGGCAAGATCAAGACCACCGCGCAGATGATTGCCATTCCCATGCTGCTGTACTTCGACCCGCTGTTCGGCGTCGATGTGGCGGCCATCGGCGGCAAGCTCATCTGGGTGGCTGCGGTGCTCACCGTGTGGTCCATGGTGTACTACATGCGAAAGGCATGGCCGGAACTGCGCGCGCGCAAGGCGGTGTGAAGCTTCTTCAAAAAAGTGCGCTGTCAGTGTTGACAGCTTCTCTGGCAGGCCTATAATGCGCGCCTGTCTTGCGGGAATAGCTCAGTTGGTAGAGCGCAACCTTGCCAAGGTTGAGGTCGCGAGTTCGAGCCTCGTTTCCCGCTCCAAGATACAGAAATGGGGAAGCCTAGCTTCCCCATTTTGCTTCACAGCCGGTTCGCCGGCTGCGCCTCAGGCGAGGTGGCAGAGTGGTTATGCAGCGGCCTGCAAAGCCGTGGACGCCGGTTCGATTCCGACCCTCGCCTCCAGGACAATTTGATCGGTACTCACGTGCCGATACGCGGGAATAGCTCAGTTGGTAGAGCGCAACCTTGCCAAGGTTGAGGTCGCGAGTTCGAGCCTCGTTTCCCGCTCCAACACCCTGAACGGGGAAGCGCAAGCTTCCCCGTTTTTCTTTGCGCTGCCGGTCCGGGTGTTTTCAGGCCTGCGCAGATCATCCCGCCTGAAGCTCGTCGTGTCCGCCCGGCCGGGGCAGCTTATGATGCATGCCTGATTCTGGGCCGTGCGGCATGTGCGCCGCACGGCGTACGACCTTCTGTCAGCGGGTGGACAATCCGGTGCGGCGCATCCTCTCATCAACTGCAGCGAACGGTGTCCGTGTGCGGCCGCTCGTCATGGCGTGCGCGCTTGCGCTTTTCATGTTGCCCGGCTGGGTGCTGGCGGGCGGCACCGTGCGGCTGGTGGCCGCCGAAATGTCGCCCTACATCGGTCCGACCCACGCGCGCGAGGGCTATGTGGCGGAGCTGGTGCGCGCCGCGTTCGAGCGTGCCGGCTACCGGGTGGAACTGCGTTTCTATCCGCTCGCGCGGGCGCGCAGCATGGCAGCGGCCGGTCAGGCGGACGGCCTGTTGCCGGTGTCCGACAGCCGCTCGCTGGAGGACGATTTCGTGCTGTCGGCGCCTTTCCCGGGCGCCAGCGGCGGTTTGCTGAAGAAGCGCACGCTGAAGCTGTCTTACCCGGCAGATGCGCCCGGCAAGCCGCTCGATACGCTGCGCGCGCTGTCCGGGCTGCGCTTCGGTGCGGTGCGCGGCGCTTCGGTATCGCAGGCGTTCGATCAGGCTGATTTCCTGAAACGGGACTACGTGGACCGCGACCTGCAGAATCTGGACAAGCTGGCGCTGGGTCGCATCGATCTGATGGTGGTCGATAAATTCCGCGCCAGCGATCTGATGATCCTGCACCGCCCGCACCTCATCGGTCAGCTGGAATTCCTGAATCCGCCGCTGTTTCGCAGCGACTTCCACATTGCGTTCTCACGCAAGGCGCCGAACCATGATCGCCTGCTGGCCGATTTCAACCGCGGCCTGTCGGCTCTGGTTGCAGAAGGGCGGATAGACGACATCCTGCTCCGTCATGGGCTGAGCGTGCGCAAGCCGGTGGTTTCGGGTCGCGAAGTGCTCACGATCGCTACGGTGAACAATCCGGACATGCTGCTGATGCGCAAGCTGTCGGAGGAATTCGTGCGCCAGAACCCGGGTGTGCGCATCGAGTGGCGTGTGCTGGACGAGAACTCGCTGCGCACCCGGCTGATGACCGATCTGGCCACCGCCGACGGGCAGTTTGACGTGATGACCATCGGGTCCTACGAGGCGCCGATGTGGGCGGCGCGCGGCTGGCTCACGCCGTTCGACGACCTGCCGCCGGCCTATGGCGTCGACGACCTGCTGCCACCGGTGCGCGAAAGTCTGACCCATCGCGACCGGCTGTACGCACTGCCCTTCTATGCGGAAAGCTCGATGACCTATTACCGGCGTGACCTGTTTGCGCGCGCCGGGCTGACCATGCCGGCGCAGCCGGGTTGGGCTGACATCCAGCGCTTCGCCGCGGCACTGCACGACCCGGCGGCCGGCGTGTATGGCATTTGCCTGCGCGGGCGGCCCGGCTGGGGCGAGAACGTGACCTTGCTCACTACCATGGCCAACAGCTTTGGCGGCCGCTGGTTCGACGAGAACTGGAAGCCTGAACTCGACAGCGAGCCGTGGCGCGAGGCGGTGCGGCTGTATGTCGATCTGCTGCGTCGCTACGGCCCTCCGGATGCGCATCTGAACGGCTTCAACGAATCGCTGGAACTGTTTGCGCGCGGCAAGTGTGCGCTGTGGGTGGATGCGACCGTGGCGGCCGGCATGCTGTACAACCCGAAGACCTCGAAAGTGGCCGGCCAGCTCGGCTATGCGGCGGCGCCGGTCGCCCGTGCGCGCGAAGGCGCGAACTGGCTGTGGGTGTGGGCGCTTGCGGTGCCGGACACTTCACCGAACAAGGCACTGGCCAGGCGCTTCGTGCAATGGGCCACGTCTGCTGACTACATACGGCTGGTGGCCGCACGGGAGGGCTGGGTGGCGGTCCCGCCGGGCACGCGGCAGTCGACCTACGGTCAGCCTGCCTACGCAGCCGCGGCACCGTTCGCACGCTTCGTGCATGAGGCGGTGCGGAGTTCGAACAACCAGCTGCCCGGCCGCCATTACCGCGGCGTGCAGTGGGTGGGCATTCCTGAGTTCCCGGCCATCGGCCATGCCTTCGGCGCCGAGATCGCACGCGTGCTCGGAGGCGAGCTCGATGTCGACAGCGCACTGCGCAAGTCGCAGGCCGATGTGACCCGGCTGATGAGAGATTCCGGCTACATACGGCCCTGACCGGCGCCGCGCGTCAGGTGCCGGCGTCCGACCGGGGGAGCGGCAGAGTCTGCAGATGGGCCAGCGCGGCGTCGAAATCGTAGCGGTGGGTGGCCCGGGCGATGTCTTTCAGCCGGCCATGCAACTGCGGTGGCACAGGCCCGGCCAGCAGGCTGTCTATCACGTCCAGTGCATCGCTGTCGTTGCTGGTCAGCAGTGTCCTGAGGCGGCTCAGTTCTGCTTGCATGAGCGCAGGGTCCATCGGCTTGCCGTGACGGTCCAGATAGTGGCGGACCGCGTCGCGCGTAGCGCTGAGTGTCGTTGCCACACATTCGGCCAGCTCGGCCGCCTGTTCCGTTTCGTTGGCGCGGCAGGCCTGTTCGAGCCGGTCCGACAGCGCATGCAGCGCGTGCGCACCAAGTGAGCCGCAGCTGCCGCGCAGCCGGTGGGCCAGCTGCCGCAGGCGCTCGATATTCATGTCGGCCCGGCTGCTTCGCAGTTCGTCCAGCGTCGGGTCGGCACTGTCGAGGAAGAGCCCGAGTATCCGCAGATAGGTGCTTTCCTTGCCGCGCAGGGCGTGCAGCGCAGTGCCGGGGTCCAGCAGTGCACCGTCGTCGGGCGACGGCGAACCTGCCGTCGACGTGTCGGTATCGACCGGCGGCCGTCCCGACAGGGCGCGCAGCAGCGCGTCGATCAGGGCGTCCACATCCACCGGCTTGGTCACGTGGTCGTTCATGCCGGCCGCACGTGTCTGCGCTCTTTCGTATTCCATCGCACCGGCGGTCATCGCGATCACCGGCAGATCCTCCAGCCCGGGGCGCTTGCGAATGGCCAGCGTGGCGGCCAGTCCATCCATTACCGGCATCTGCACGTCCATCAGCACGCAGTCGAAGCGCTGGCGATCCAGCTGATCCAGCGCTTCGCGGCCGTTGTCGGCCACGCTTACCTGCATGCCGAGATTGCGCAGCAGTTCGATGCCCAGTTCCTGGTTGATTTCGTTGTCCTCGACCAGCAGCACGCTGCGTCCGCGCAGGGCGGCTGCGTCACTGCGGCCGAAACTGCCGGCGACGCCAGGGGCGCCGCTCGGCAAGGGCGCGCGGCCGAAGGCTGCGATCAGCGCGTCATGCAGCGCAGACAGACTGACTGGCTTGCTCAGCACGCCGGCCAGCGCCAGGTCTCGGCCGGCGGAACGCACCTCCTCGGCGTCGTGCACGCTCACCATGATGACCGTGGGCGGCCGGGCCGGGCCCTGCATGGACTGGATCTGCCGGGCCAGTTCGATACCGTCCATGCCCGGCATGCGCCAGTCGCTCACCAGCAGATCGAACGGCGGCCGTCCGGCGATCACTTCCAGTGCCGCGGCGGCCGAGGTCGCGCGTTCGGGCAACAGACCGAGGTGGGCGAGGTCGCGGCACAGGATGTCGAGCGCATCCGGGTTGTCGTCCACCACGAGCACCTTCCGGCCGTTCAGTTCGGCCGGCAGATGAGGGGTGCCTGTGCTGCCGGCATCGCGTCCGAGCGGGAAGCGGGCGGTGAGCGTGAAATGACTGCCCTGGTCCGGCACGCTGCGCACCTGCAGCGTGGCGTGCATCAGGTCGGCCAGGCGCTTGCTGATCGCCAGACCCAGACCGGTACCGCCGAAGCGTCGGGAAATGGTGCTGTCGCCCTGGCGGAAGGGCTGGAACAGTTCGCTGATCTGTTCCGCGCTCATGCCGATGCCGGTGTCGCGCACGCCGAATTCCAGCGTTACGCCATCGTCGTCGCGTGCCACCGGACGGCAGGACACGATCACCTCGCCGCGGTCGGTGAACTTGACCGCGTTGCCGGCAAGGTTCGTGAGGATCTGGCCCAGCCGCAGCGGGTCGCCGACGATCACGTCCGGCGTGTCGGGGGCGACGTCGAACAGCAGGTCCAGCCCCTTTTCGTCCGCCCTCAGCGCGATCACCGTGCCCAGCGAATCGAATACCCGCTCGAGCCGGAAATCGACCTGTTCCAGATCGATGCGGCCGGCTTCCACTTTCGAAAAATCCAGGATGTCGTTCAGGATGCCCAGCAGTGCCACCGCCGAACCGTTGGCCTTGCTGACGAAATTGCGCTGTTTCGGCGTCAGTTCGGTCTGCAGCGCCAGCCGTGTCATGCCGATCACCGCATTCATCGGGGTACGGATTTCATGGCTCATGTTGGCCAGGAATTCGCTGCGGGCCTGAGCGGCGCTTTCGGCGGCCAGCTTGGCGCGTATAAGCGCCTGTTCGGCTTCCTTGCGCGGCGTGATGTCGATGGCGAAGACGATGTAGTGTCCGGCGCTGCCGTCCGGCGGCGGATCGAAGAACACGCCGATCTCTATCGGAACCTGGCTGCCGTCACCGCGCAGCGCGCTGCCTTCAAGGCGCAGGCTGCCTTCGGCGCGCAGGCGCTGTTCCATCGTTTTCATGCCGTCGCGCGAGAAATCGGCCAGCACGGCGCTGGCAGGCAGGCCGATGATGCGTTCGCGGGGCCGTCCGAACAGCGTGCAGGCCTGATCGTTCACCGCGTTGAAGCAGCCGGTTTCCGCGTCTATCCACTGGATGGCAACGCCGGCGTGGTCGAGCGCGAACTGGGTTTCTTCCAGCTGCCGGTTGGCGGCTTCCAGTTCCGCGGTGCGGCTCGACACCAGCTCCTCCAGCCGGTTGCGGTGGCGCGCCAGCTCTTCTTCGGCCAGCGTGCGGTCGGTGATGTCGTTCAGCACCGTGATGTTCGGGTCTTCGGTCATCATGCCGCCGATTTCCACGATCTTGACGCTGCCGTCGCGGCAGGTCACCCGGTAGGGGCGGGCGCGTACCAGGCCGGAGGTTTGACGCGATGCTTCCAGCTCCTGCGCCCAGCCGTTCAGCACTTCGCTGCGGTAGGCCGGGTCCGGGTAGGCGAGCTGGAACCAGGTGTGGGCGTCCGGAATGTCCTTCAGCGTGTAGCCGAAAGTGTCAACGAAGCGGTCGTTCACGAACACGATGCGACCTTCGCGATCGAACAGGCTGATCGGAAATGGCAGCAGCCGGATCACCCGCTCGAAGCGTTCGGTCGAACGCGACAGCTCGGCGTTGCGCAGGCCGAGCTGGCGCACCATGGCGTCGATCGACTGGGTGAGCCGCTGCAGTTCGCCGACGAAATGCAGTTCGCCCAGCACGGTCTCCGAGTTTTCGCCGCGCGCCACATCGTTGGCATGGCGTTCGACCAGCCGCAGCGGCTGCAGCACCATGCGCTGCAGGCCGACATAGAGCGCCAGCGACAGCACCGCGTCGAGCAGCAGAATGAGCAGTACCAGGGTGATCAATGCACTGCGCAGTTCCTGGTCTACGAAGCGCTCGGTACCGAACTGGCGGACCTGACCGATGATCTGGTCCTCGAAGCGGATCGGCAGTTCGCTGACCGACAGGCCCTGGACGTCGATGTCGCCGTCGGCCCAGCGCGCTTCGCCGTCGCGACCACGCTCAAGCGTGAAGCGGGCGGTGTCCAGCTGTACGGTCAGACCATGTACCGACGGCTCGCGCATGCGGCTTTCCATCAGCTTGCGCACCTGTTCGTATTCGAGATTCCAGGCCGCCGGAGCCAGACTGATCGAAAGCTGTTCGGTGGCCAGTTGCAGTGCGCGGGTGAACTTGGCGCGCTCTCCCTGGCTGTAGCTGCGATAGGCCAGCGCTCCAGCCGCGCCCAGCAGCACCGAAACCGTGACCACGATGAGCACGATGAGCAGTGCCGCGATCGAGGTGGGGGTGTGCGCCCGGCCCTTCATGTGCGATGAGCCGCCGGCAGGCGGGGCAGCGTGTGGAGGAGGGCTGATGCGTTCATGGGCGGTCGGTTGCCTGGTGGTCGCCGGCCGGGGCGTTCCGGTCGCTGCGGGTTGGTCGCTACGACCTCTGCATTATCGGCTGATGTTGCCCGATCTTTCACCTGCACATCGCACCGGGCCTGAGAAACAGGCGATCGGGACAGGTCAGTGGTCGCACAGCGCCGCCTGCCACGCGGCCAGCTTGTGCCCGGCCGGCAGCCCGGCGTGGGCCGGGCTGGTCGAGGGCAGGCGTATCAGTTCGAGCGGCCGGAGCTGTGGCGCAATGTCGCGTCGGAACAGGCGTTCGGCGGTGCCGCCGTTGAAAGCCACCCGGGTGATGCGCGGGTGAGTGGCGAAGAAATCGGCGAAATCGTTGGCCTGGGCGCTGCGCAGATCGATGTCGGCATCCAGGCTGCCCGGGCGCTCGCAGCTCTCCAGCACGTCCCACAGCGCGATGCCGGCGCGCATCAGTGCCTGCAGCCGGGCGTCGTAAGGCTGCTCCGGGCCGGCACCGAACAGCGCGCCCATGATGGGCCAGAACTGGTTGCGCGGATGCGCGTAGTAGCGGCCGGCGGCCAGCGAGGCGACGCCGGGCATGGAGCCGAGGATGAGGGTGTGCGCGGTGGCCGGATCGGCCACCGGTGGAAAGCTGCGCAGTCGCGGCGGGGTGTCGGCCATGGGTCGGCGTCAGCGGTTGAGCACCGTGGCCAGTTCGCGCCGGTAGTGGCGGACCAGTGCGTGTTCCGAACCGAGCGCCGCGAACAGGTCCAGCAGAAAGCGGCGGCCGGCGTCGTCTTCGAAGCCGCGGTCGCGGCTCACCACTTCCAGCGCCTGTTCCATCGCCTTTTCCCATCGTTCGTCGGCAGCCAGCGCCGAAGCCAGGGCCAGCCGCGCAGCGAGGTCACCCGGATTGCGGGCGATGCGGCCGACGTAGTCGGTGTCGTCCCCCGACGGCTGGCGGCGGGCGATGGCGATGCGCGCGTACAGGGTACCGATGCGCGCGCGGTCCTCCTGTTCGTAGGGCAGGGCGTCGAGCATGGCCTGCGCCTCGTCCAGCCGGCCGAGCGCGATCAGCGCCTCCACCCGGCCGAGCACCGCCGGTTCGAAGCCCGGGTCGATGGCCAGTGCACCCTGAAACAGACCGAGTGCCGCGGTCGAATCGCCGCGAGCCAGCGCACCCTGTGCGGCTTCGAATGCCGACAGCGCAGGCGAGGGCAGCAGTGCGTCCATGAAGGCGTGCAGTTCGCGGTCAGGCAGTACGCCGGTGAATTCATCGACCACCACGCCGCCGACGAAGGCCTTCACGTTCGGGATGCCGCGTACGCCGAAGCGGCGCGCCAGTTCCGGGTTGTCGTCCGAATTGATCTTGGCCAGCCGCACCCGGCCGGCGTAGTCGGCCGCCAGCGCCTCCAGCCGCGGCGTGAGCGCGCGGCAGGGCTGGCACCAGGGCGCCCAGAAATCGACCAGCACCGGCAGGGTGTGCGATGCGTCGATCACGTCGCGCTGGAAATTGGTCAGATTGACCTCGATCACGTCGGCGCCGGGGCTGGCCGGGGCGTCTGCGGACATGTTCACTCCTTCTGGAAACCGGTTCGGCACGCGCAGCCATCCGCCGCGTGCGGATGCAATGGTACAAGGCCCGGAGGCCGCGCCGGGCAGGGCAGCCTGCTTGCGCAGCGCAACAGCCCCTAGGGCGGCCGTGCCATAGCCTTTATAATTGCGCTTTTGGCCGCACCGTCGCCGGTGCCCGCCGACCATCCCTCCGCTTCGTTCATGGCCCACATCCTCAAGCTCCGCGGCACGCCCGCCCTTTCCGCCGCTCGTCTTTCGCGTCTGGCCGACGCCTGCCGCACGGCCGCGCCCAAGCTGCGCGACCTGACGGCCACCCAGTATTTCTTCGTCGAATGTGCGGCCGAGCCGTCGGCCGAAGAGCGTGCGCGTCTGTGCGCGCTGCTCGCCGCGCAGTCGGCGGAGGCGGTCGACGGGCCGGCGCTGCTGGTGACGCCGCGCCTGGGCACGATTTCGCCGTGGTCGTCCAAGGCCAGCGACATCGCTCGCAACTGCGGTCTGGCCAGCGTGCAGCGCATTGAGCGCGGCGTGCTGTACGAGCTGACGCTGTCGCGTGGCCTGCTGGGCGGCGGCGCGCTGGACGACGCGGAGCGCGTGGCGCTGGCCGGCCTGCTGCACGACCGCATGACCGAATCGGTGTTCGGCAGCCTCGCTGACGCGGAGGCGCTGTTCAGCCACGTGCCGCCGCGTCCGCTGGTGAGCGTGTCGCTCGCGGAAGGGCGCGCCTCGCTGGAGCGCGCGAACACCGAACTGGGCCTGGCGCTGTCCGACGACGAAATCGACTATCTGCTCGACGCCTACACGAAGCTGGGCCGCGATCCGACCGACGTCGAACTGATGATGTTCGCCCAGGCGAACTCCGAGCACTGCCGGCACAAGATTTTCAACGCCAGCTGGACCATTGACTACCAGCCGCAGGACATGAGCCTGTTCGGCATGATCCGCGAAACCCACAAGGCCACGCCGCAGCACACCGTGGTGGCCTATTCGGACAACGCGGCGGTGATCGAGGGCGCGACCACCGAGCCGGTGGCCCGCTTCTACCCGGACCGCAACGGCCGCTGGGGCTGGCACGAAGAGTCCATGCACTTCCTGGCCAAGGTCGAGACGCACAACCACCCGACCGCGATTTCGCCCTTCCCGGGCGCGGCCACCGGCGCCGGCGGCGAAATCCGCGACGAGGGCGCGACCGGTCGCGGCGCGAAGCCGAAAGCCGGTCTGGCCGGCTTCTCGGTGTCCAACCTGAACATTCCAGGCTTCGAACAGCCTTGGGAACGCGTGGATGGCGAGCTGTACGGCAAGCCCGAGCGCATCGCCTCGGCGCTGCAGATCATGATCGACGGTCCGCTGGGTGCCGCGGCGTTCAACAACGAATTCGGCCGGCCGAACCTCGCCGGCTACTTCCGCACCTTCGAACTGCCCTTCATGGGCGAAATGCGCGGCTATCACAAGCCCATCATGATCGCCGGCGGCATCGGCAACATTGCCGCACGCGACGCGCTGAAGATCGAATTCCCGGCCGGCACCAGGCTGGTCGTGCTGGGCGGCCCGGCCATGCTGATCGGTCTGGGCGGCGGTGCTGCGTCGAGCATGACCACCGGCACCAATACCGCCGATCTCGACTTCGCGTCGGTGCAGCGCGGCAACCCGGAAATCGAGCGCCGGGCGCAGGAAGTGATCGACCGCTGCTGGCAGATGCAGGACGACAACCCCATTCTCGCGGTGCACGACGTCGGCGCCGGCGGCCTGTCTAACGCGCTGCCGGAACTGGCCTATGGCGCCGGTCATGGCGCCTGGTTCGACCTGCGCGCGATCAACAGCGAAGAGTCGGGCATGAGCCCCGCCGAACTGTGGTGCAACGAATCGCAGGAGCGCTACGTGCTCGCGATCGGCCCTGAGCGCATCGCCGAATTCGAGGCGCTGTGCGCGCGCGAGCGCTGCCCGTATGCGGTTTTGGGCGAGGCGACCGCCGACGGTCAGCTCACGGTGGCCGATCCGCTGTTCAATACGAAGCCGGTCGACATGCCGATGGACGTGCTGCTCGGCAAGCCGCCCAAGATGCACCGCACCGTGTCGCGCCGCCCGGCCTATGCGCCGCCGATGGACGTGGCCGGCTACGACCTGAAGGACGCCGCCTACCGCGTGCTGCGCATGCCGGCGGTGGCCAGCAAGTCCTTCCTGATCACCATCGGCGACCGCTCGGTCGGCGGCCTTACCGCGCGTGACCAGTTCGTCGGCCCGTGGCAGGTGCCGGTGGCCGACGTCGCGGTGACCTGCGAAAGCTTTTCCGGCTATCGCGGCGAGGCATTCGCGATGGGCGAACGCACGCCGGTGGCGCTGCTGGACGGCCCGGCCTCCGGCCGCATGGCGATCGGCGAAGCGATCACCAACCTGATCGCCGCCGACGTGCGCAGCTTCGAGCGCATCAAGCTGTCGGCGAACTGGATGGCGGCCGCCGGTCACAAGGGCGAGGACGCGGCACTGTTCGATACGGTGAAGGCGGTGGCGCTGGACTTCTGTCCGGCGCTGGGCCTGGCGATTCCGGTCGGCAAGGACAGTCTGTCGATGAAGACCCGCTGGTCGGACGGCGATACGCAGAAGGAAGTGGTGGCGCCGCTGTCACTGGTCATCACCGCCTTCGCCGGCGTCGAGGACGTGCGCCGCACGCTCACGCCGCAGCTGCTGATCGACCCGGAAATCGAGACCGAACTGCTGCTGATCGATCTCGGCCAGATGAAGAACCGCCTCGGCGGTTCGGCCTTCGCCCAGGCTTTCGGCGTGGTCGGCGAACACGCGCCGGATGCCGACGCTACGCTGCTCGGCCGCCTGCTGCCGGCGATCAGCCGTCTGCGTGACGCCGGCCTGGTGCTGGCCTACCACGACCGCTCCGATGGCGGCCTGTTCGCCACGCTGTGCGAAATGGCGTTCGCGTCGCATGTCGGCCTGTCGATCAATCTCGACACGCTGGCCTACGACCCGCTGCTGGTCGACGTCGATTCGCTGGCCAAGAAACCGGATGCGGTGCGCGGCCGCTTCAACGACCGCACCTTCTCGGCGCTGTTCGCTGAAGAGCTGGGCGCGGTGATCCAGATCCGCGTCGATCAGCGTTCGCAGGTGATGGACATCCTGCGCGAAGCCGGTCTGTCGGGCGTTACCCACGGCCTCGGCAATCCGAACGATCGCGACGAAATCCGCTTCTGGCACAACGCCAAGGTCATCTTCAGCGAGTCGCGCGTCGACCTGCAGAAGGCATGGACCGAAACCAGCCACCGCATCGCGCTGCTGCGCGACGACGCCGACTGCGCGCGCGAGGAATTCGCGCTGCTGGACGACAAGTCGGACACGGGCCTGTTTGCCGCGCTTACCTTCGAGCCGCAGCAGGATATCGCCGCACCTTACATCGCGAAGGGCGTGCGTCCGCGCATCGCCATCCTGCGCGAGCAGGGCGTGAACGGCCAGGTCGAAATGGCGGCCGCCTTCGACCGCGCCGGTTTCGACGCGCAGGACGTGCACATGTCCGACCTGATGGCCGGCCGCGTGAAACTGGCCGACTTCAAGGGTCTGGCAGCCTGCGGCGGCTTTTCCTACGGTGACGTGCTGGGCGCCGGTTCGGGCTGGGCCAAGTCCATCCTGTTCCATCCGGCACTGCGGGATGCCTTCGCCGAGTACTTCGCCCGACCGGACACCTTCGCGCTGGGCGTGTGCAACGGCTGCCAGATGATGAGCCAGCTGGCCGACATCATTCCGGGTGCTGCGCACTGGCCGCGCTTCGAGCGCAACCGCTCGGAGCAGTTCGAGGCGCGCTTCGCCCAGGTCGAAATCGTCGAATCGCCGTCCATCCTGTTCCGCGGCATGGCCGGCTCCAAGCTGCCCATCGTGGTGTCGCACGGCGAGGGCCGCGCGGTATTCGCTGACGAACAGGCGCAGACGCTGGCCCGCGTCGCCATGCGCTATATCGACCACGACGGCACCGTGGCCAGCCGCTACCCGCGCAACCCCAACGGTTCGCCGGCCGGCATCACTTCGGTCACCAGCGACGACGGTCGGGTCACCATCCTGATGCCGCACCCTGAGCGCATCTTCCGTACCGTGCAGATGAGCTGGCACCCGTCGCACTGGGGCGAAGACAGCCCGTGGATGCGCATGTTCAGAAATGCGCGGGTGTGGGTGGGCTGAGCCCTCGCACACAGACGAAAGGGCCTGCGCAAGCGGGCCCTTTTCGTTTCACGACTGCAGAAGACGTGCCGCCAGCCGTCGGGCCGGGAGCAATGAGCGCGTCGAATGAAAGCGCTTTCTGGTCAACCGAAAAGAAAGCCCTTCGAGCCGCCATGGCCGTACGGAGGTGATGACGCCATCGGCAGAGTCAATTGCCTGCATCTGGCTCTGCAGCCCGGGCTTCATGGCGGCGAACAGCGCCCTGATAGCCGTCTTCGGCCGGTCGGCCCGCGGACCGCCGATGTTCAGGATGCCGACATGCGCGCTGATGTGGATCCTGATGGGGAGCGGCACATCTAGAACCTGACCGTGACGCCAACCTCCGCGTACCGTCCCGGCGCGGCAAGGAATGAAGCCGAGTAATACTGATGGTCGAGCAGATTCAGGATCTTGATGTAGTAGTCGTTGTCTCCCAGGGTCTTGTTGATCTTCAAATCAACCACCCGGTAGTCCGGCAGGTTCTGGGTCCCAAAATAACCGGCGACACCCTTGACCACGTTGGTGTAATTCCCGTCGCTGCTGGCGTTGCCGCTGCCCTGGCTATACATGCTTCTCACTGGCCCGACATAATTGACGCTCAGATTGGCGGTGAGGCCGCTTCCGGTGTAATTCAATCCGTACGATGATTTGTGCAGTGGAATATCCGTTACCTGCAGATTCATCATCTTGTCATAGGCGTTCGTGTAAGAGTAGTTTGCGAATGCCCTGATGCTATTGCCAATAGTCTGGCTGAATTCCACATCGAAGCCGCGCATTTCAACTTCGGGTATGTTGAAGTACTGGGTGTGCCCGCCACCGCCGCCAGTGCCTTTGATCATGTTCGTAATGTGTCTGTTGAATCCGGTGACGCCGAAGTTGAATCCGTAGCCTGTCGAAGCCTCCAGGCCGAATTCACGGTTGAGACCTTCTTCCGGCAAGACAGTGGCGCCGAAGTAGGGAATCATCGTGCCTCCGCTGTTCATCGGAACCTGTGCGGGTGCAGACCTTTCCATCGCAGTGGGGGCCCTGAAGCTCTTGCCGATTGATGCGCGCAATGCAATACCTTCGATTGGCCTGAAGTTCAGGGCAAGAACCGGATCGTTCGATGAATAAGTGCCGGTTTGCTCCTTACGGGCGGGAGCCGTCCACCTTACGTTCTTCACGGCCACGTGATCTTCAACCGCATTGAGCCTGTAGCCCACGCTCACATCGAGTCGGCTGGTCAGGTTGGAAACGATTTGCATATAGAGGCTTCTGCCGGTGTAACGGTAGTCGCCACGGGCGTAGGTGATCGGCGGAGTGCCCGGCGGCAGCGGTGTCTGCTCGAGAAAACTCCGCTTTTCCTCCGAATATCCCCAGGTGAGCGTATTGGTCCTGCCTGCCCTGATCGTGTGCTGCAGTTCATAGCCATTCGTATCGCCATTCCAGTCGATGCGCTGGAAACCCGAGGTCGTCAGCAGGCTTTTCAATTCGGATCGATAGAGTCTCAGGCTGATGTCGTTGTTCTCGTTCAGCCTCCTGTTGTATATGGAACCAAGGTATGACTCCTTGATGGGGTCGTATCCCCAGTTGTAAGTGGGGCCGCCACCGATGGCGCCACCGCCGAAATAGTTGTTCTGCATCGTCAGCGTGCTGCCGCCACCCGGATACCCAACGCGAGCCGTTGCGTTATACCGGTTTGGCAGTTGCCTTGTTGTGTCAGAAGTCGAGCCGAATACGGTCAGCGATGTCTCCGGGCTGATATCCCATTTCAGCTTCCCGTTGAGGTATTGCGAGTCTTCGGCCGTATGGCTTTCAAATCCTCCGATGTTGTTCGGATTGTCGTTGTGGCCGTCGGTGCTGCTCTTCTTTGCTCCAAGGTAGTAGCTGATATTTTCGGTGCTTCCGGCGAGTGAGGCCGAATATGTTTCTGAACCCCAGCTTCCCTTGGCCAGCCCCACTGATCCGGAAAGCCTGCCGCTGGAGTTTTTCGTTGTAATGAATATCACGCCGCCAGGTGCGTTGCTTCCGAAAATGACGGGCGAAGGTCCTTTGAATATCTCTATCTTCTCAATGTTGTCGGTCGGGATTATCGACAGATCGATTCTGGCATCGCCACCCCCGTTGATCATCACTCCGTCGATGATGACCTTGGTGCTATTGGCATCACTGCCGCGAATCTGCGCCACCTTCCGGCCCTTCACATTGCTGCCGGTCACGTACAGCCCTGCCACATCCTTCACGGCTTCATCTACCGTTCTTGCCCCTTTGGCATTGATCTCATCTTCCGTGACAACTGTCATTTTCACGGGAATCTTGAGGGGGTTGATTCGCTCGCCTGTGATGACGACTTCGCGAAGCGTCACGTGATCAGCAGCTACGTTACTTTCTGCGGCGGCGGCGGCGGCGGGTAAGGCAAAAGCGGAAGCCAGCAAGGCCGGATTGAAAGAGAGTCTTGAGCGTTTCACGAAAGTGCTTTCCAAGCGCAGTGGCGGCCTTGTTCGGGTGTGGTCATGAAGCCAGCGTGTCAGCGGCCGGCGCAGAATCCGGGCCTTGTGCCCCTGGCGGTGGCCTCGCGTTCGCGGGAGATCTGCCGGTCGTCATGGATGCCCGGTTCCGGCATCGGCTTCTTCCGGGTGGTGTTGTGCCCGCGTTGTTCGCGTATGTCCCGCGTACGAGCCCTCCGTTGCAGCACGGGCTCTGGCTGCCACGCAGTGCCAGCGGAAACCGGCAACGGGACTCACGGCCGCGCCTGCAGCGGAAACACCCAGGGACCGCCGGCTTCCTTGTCGGCAGCTGCCAGATCGGCCTGACCCGCGGGACTGACGAGGTAATCCGTGAGCTGCCGGGCAAGTTCGCGCTGGCGCTGATTGGCCGGGTGGCGGGGGCCTGGCTCCACCACCACATAGACTCGGCGCATGGCTGGATCACCCTTGAGCAGCACCGCCATGCCCGCACTCGGCATCTTGCCGAAGGCCACCGGTATGTGGCCGACCACTGCATATCCCCGCTTGTCAGCGGCCGAACGCAGCACCTGCTGGGGCGACTCGGCGTCGTCGTACAGCTGCTGGCGCGGTCCGGGCCGCTGGCCGAGGGCGCGGAAGGCGCCGTGAACGATGGCGAAGCTGCCTGCGTCACGGAAGCCGATCAGGGGTGCGTCGGCGGCGACGATGCGGCGCAGGGCCTCGGTGATCCCCGGGGCGCCGGCTATTCCGGCTGGGTCCTCCTTGGGCCCGACGATCACATGCTCATTCATGGCCCAGGCCCGCAGCGGCGCCGCCAGACCGGCTGCCAGCAGTCCATAGGTTTCGTCGCTGCCATGAATCAGCAGCAGATCGGCCTCGCCGTTGCGAAAGACGGGTACCACGCCCTCTTTGGGCGCTGCGGCAACGGTTTCGATCCTGAGGCCGGTCGCCTTGCTGGCACGCCCGACGAGAGCAGGCCAGACACCCGAAAGCACCAGACCACCCACGACGGACACTCTTACCCGTGCCTCGTCAGCCGCGCCCTGCGCCTCGCATACCGTCGAGCAAATTGCCAGCAGGATGGCAAGTGCCTTCCGGCACGTAACCGGGAGATTCCTGTTGAAATTCATCGAAGCCCCATTTTTTGAAAATGTGTCAGTCCGAAAGGTTTTTCGAAATATATTTTTGTATATAACGATTGCCGAGTATTTATCGGTCTAGGGTGGAAGAAAATCGGGTCGATCCGCAGGTTTAAGCTGATTTAAAAAATTTCTGTAAGGTGCTGCTCAGCGCTATTCAGTACTCGACTCAGCGAAGGCTAAAGAAGCACCCATACGCCACAGCATGCCATGCGGGTTGGACGGCATGAATCGTTGTCTCCCGCTGTGCCACCTCTTTCCGCAACCTGTAATTCCGGTCAGCACTGCGCCGTCTGATTCGGGCTGCTTCGGGTTGATTCGCAGTGATATTCACCGCAAAGGAATATCCGGGTGGCGACGCCCGGTGTGACCCAAGGATGGGGGCACACGCATTGGGCGCCTGGTGTCCAGACAGCGGGCGCACACTGCCTGCCCGTTGATGCGACCGCGACCCAAGCTCCGTTCCCGCTTTACCGTGAAAATCTGAACGGTATGCCATCCGATTCAATGAACACTCCCGACAGATGCCACCCACGAAAAAAACCGTTCCTGCTGAGCGTGGATTGTGGAACGGAAATTCATATATTCGACCTGAAGATGTCTCATGGGATTTCGATTCTGTCGGACCGTCGACAAATATATCGCTATATCTTACAGTATACGACGAGAGGTGCGAGGACATCGGGTTGGTGCGTGAATATGCAAACCGAATGCCTGCGGGTGATCTCCAGATCGTCTATGGAACAAGATCACCGCTTATCCGTCGCCCGATCCGGATTGCCGGTTTTCCGCTTTTCGTTATATGTGTTCATGCATATTGCTCGCCAGAAATGACAGGCAAGCGAGCGTGTTGACCAGGGCCATGGGCCGACAGCACTTTTCATCGATGAGGACAAGCAAATGAAGAACAGACTCAAGATCGTTTCAGCAGCGTTGGGCGCACTCCTGTTTCCTTTCGCAGCACATGCCGGCGCCACCGTACTGACTCACGTCAGCTCCGCCATCGGTAGCAGTGGCGGACTTGGCGGTGCTGGCAACTACTGGAGCGACATGGTCTTTCCGGTCTACACCACCGCACAGGACGGCTGGGGCTGGGCCGGTGGCGCCGGCGGCGTCCAGGGAAGCCGGGCCATCACCAATACCGGTGGCAACGCCACGCCGGCCAACGAAGTCTTCCACTTCGATATTGGCAGTGCTGTCGATTCGCTGAACGCAAGCTACGGTGCGGGCAACTGGACGGTTGACAACGTCACCCTGTCGTTCAACTCGTCGTATGCCACGCAGAACAACTCGCGCTTCGGCGTAGGCTCAGGCACTTTCGACATCCTGTGGGTCGAGAACGACAACTGGCGGCAATCCGCCGGCACGCCAACCGACAGGCAACTCAATCCGATCTATGCATCCAGCCAGACGGATCTCGACGTCTGGGCGGGCTCCTCTGCGCTGCTGGGCTCCGAAACCTTCACCCGTGCCAGCACCACCGGGTATGTCGCCCTCAGCTACTCCCTGTCCAAGCAACAGAGCTTTGTCCAGGACATCCTTTCGGCCAGCGCTACAGGCGACAAGGCCATCTCGCTGTACCTCATGGGCACCAGCGATACGCTCGGAATGATCATCTTCACGGGTGGCCAGGCACAGGCACTTCCGACCCTGAGCTTTGACGTCATCGCTGCTCCGGTTCCGGAACCCGAAAGCTACGCACTGTTCCTTGCCGGCCTGGGCCTGATGGGTACCGTTGTTCGCCGGCGCCTCGCTGCCTGAGCCTCCATCGGCGCGGCCGATTGCCCGGGCGAGTGGTTGCAGCAACAGGGCCGGCGCACGCCGGCCCTTTGTTTTTGTTCCGCGCGTTTCTTCCCCCGATACCGCTGAGCGGGATGGTGGCCGTCACCGGAACAATCAGGATGGCTCGCAGCGGAGCGGACACTCAGGCGTCGGCAGGCGCCCCGTTTCTGAGCTCTTCAGTTCCACGACTTTTGGCCGATAGCCCGGACATCGCCGGATGCCCGTGTTTCGGGGGAAGCACGCTCCGCGCCGGCCGACCTTTGTACGCAGTGGTGAAACGATGAAGATTCTGCTGGTCGAGGACAGCCGCGCCATGGCTGCCGTCATGTCGGTGCGTCTCGCATCCTTCGGGTACGAGGTGAGCGTGGCCGAGAACGGAGAAGTGGCGGTCGCCCGTTTTGCCGAGGTGGTGCCCGATCTGGTGCTGATGGACATCGAAATGCCGGTCATGAACGGCTTCGAGGCCACCGCCCGGATCCGCGCGCTCGAAGCAACGCAGGACTGGGCATGGACACCCATTCTGTTCCTGACCGCGTCCGACACCCAGGAAAACCTGATTACCGCGATCGAGGCCGGTGGCGATGATTTCATCGTTAAATCAGTGGCGGAAGCGGTGCTGCAGGCCAAGATGAAGGCGATGGCGCGCATTGCCGCGTTGCGCAAGCGGCTGTCGGTCGCGAATCGGCTGCTGAAGGAGCAGGCCAGCCGTGACGGACTGACCGGGCTGTGCAACCGTCGCCACATGGACCTGACGCTGGATCTGGCCTGGAGCGAGGCGCGCAGCAGCGGCGCGACGTTCGCGCTGTTGATGCTCGATATCGACCATTTCAAGAAGTACAACGACTACTACGGTCATCTGGCCGGTGACGACTGTCTGCGCGCGGTCGCGCAGACACTGGCCGGCGTGGTCGAACGCTGCAACAGCGAGCGCCTGACCGACGGCGCTTTCGCCGCGCGTTACGGCGGCGAGGAATTCGCGGTGCTGATGCCGCAGGCCAGCGCCCAGGCTTACGAGCGGGTTGCTCATGGCGTGATCGAGGCGGTGCGCGGGCTGGGCATACGGCACGAGCGCAACGCAGACTGGGGCGTGGTGACCACGTCGGTCGGCGGCGCTTTCGTGTCGGCTGCCAATGACGAACTGATGCACGTGTTCCGCACCGCCGACGAGCGGCTGTACGCGGCCAAGGCCGCCGGCCGCAATCGCGCAGTGCTCAGCTGAAACTCAGCCGGGCACGCGTTCGCGCAGCCGTTCCAGCAGTACGCGAAGTTCGCGCTGGCCGTACAGGCCCTTGATCCACTCCGCCGGCCAGACCGCGCCGGCGGCACCCAGCAGCGTTCCCAGCACCGCACCGCGATGGCAGTTGTCGCCGCCCAGCCGCACGTTGGCGAGCAGGCCGTCGCGCGGGGCCCCGGCGTACTTCACCGCCAGGTGCAGCGTGGCTGGCAGTGCATCCTTCAGATAGCAGGCCGGGCTGAACTGGCTGCCGATCACCTCGTCGTCCGGTCGCTGCTCGGCCCAGGCGCGGTAAGGATGGTGCAGCGCCGGATGGTCGCCGGCGGCGGCCAGCGCGTCGTCCATAGTCAGGCCGTGCAGCAGATGGAAGGCGAGGTCCGCGTACAGCGTCGCGGCGGCGGCCATTTCTTCGCCCTTATGGGTCAGCGCCACATGATCGGTCACCGCCGCATGCAGCGCGTCGCGGTCCTGCGCGTGAAACAGGATGAGCGGCGCCAGCGTGGCCAGCCCGCCGATGTGGATGTCCTCGACGCCGCAGTCCTCCACCTCCAGCCCCTGACCGTAGTGACGGAAGAAGGCGCGGTGGCATTCCTCGACATAGGTGTCGCCGTGGCTGCCCGGGGTGAGCATGAAATCGACATAGCGTCGTGCGTAGTCGTCGCGGTCGTAGCGGCCGCACTCCAGCAATGATTCGGCCAGCAACCGGGCCAGCTGCATGTTCAGCGTGTTCTCGCCGGCGTGCAGGAACTGGTGGTAGTGGATGTCGCGCGGTCCGCCCCACCAGCGTTTCTGTTCGTGCAGGATGTCGTCGATCGGCCCGGTGCTGGCGTACTGGCTGCGCCACAGGAAGCTGTCCGGGTGCGGGTTGTGCGGCGGCAGGTAGCCGGTAATGTCGCCGTAGTCTTCAGGAATGCGTTCGCGTGTGTAGTACCAGTGCACCGGCATGGACAGCGCGTCGGCGATGAAGCCACCCCACCAGGCGGCGTCGAAGCGTGCGGGATCAATCATCAGGGCGTTCCGTTCGGTTGTACCGGTGTGCGTCTGCGCAGCCATTCGGCGACCGTGATGCACAGCGCCAGCCAGGCGCTGCCCGAACACAGCCCGGCCAGCACGTCGCTGGCGAAATGCACCTGCAGCACGATGCGGCTGAGGCCGGTGGTGAGCGCGATCGTGACCGCGATCCACAGCACCGGCAGGTGCCAGCGCGCCGGCAGCAGGCGCAGCGCCACCCAGGCGAGCACACCGTAGGCCACCAGCGTGCCCGAAGCGTGGCCACTCGGGAAGCTCCAGCTGGTTTCGGCCGCGTAGCCGTGTTCGTGTACCGGCCGAACCCGCTGGAACACCGCTTTCAGGCCCACGTTCAGCAGCGAATTGCCAGCGATGGCCGCTACCCAGGTGGCGGCCAGCAGATGCTGCCGTCGCCACAGCAGCAGGAGGGTACCGATCAACCCGAGCGCAGTCAGCGTTTCGGTGTCGCCGAAGTGGGTGAGGCGGGCAAACAGATTCAGGGTAGGGGCGTCCAGCGTGCTGCGCAGCGCGCTCGCCAGCGCATCGTCGAAATGCACCAGTGTGCTGCCGCCATTTACTGCCAGCGCCAGTGCGGTGAAACAGGCGGCGCCGTACAGCATGACCAGGATGCCGATCTGCGCCACCCGCCGGCGGCTGGCGGCGGCGTTGGCATGCAGGCGGCCGTTGGCGAACTGCAGCGCGGTGACCAGCAGCAGCGCACTCGCCAGCAGGGCGGCGTGCAGCATTGGCAGCTGGCCGGCGATCAGTGCGGCCAGCTGTTCGGGCGAAGACGGGAGGGGCGGCATGATTCAGTCGTTCAGGGGCAAGGCGCTCAGTGCAGCCAGTTCGAAGCGGTCATCGGCCGGGCGGTAGTCCCAGCGCTCGACCGAGGCGATGCGCACGCCGTGCTGACGGCCGGCGCGGATCAGGTTGACCGAATTGCCGGCGTCGCGCCGTGTGCGGTGTGACACCGCGGTACCGGCCTGCACCGCCCACAGCGTGCGGCCCCGATCCGTCAGCCGGCGTACCGAAGGCAGATGGATATGCCCACCGAGCACCAGATCGGCGCCGGCTTCGCGCCAGCGGACGATGGCTTCGCGGTGACCGCGCACCCGGTTGTGCTTTTCGGTCGCCCGATTGACCGCCAGCGGGTGATGCAGCGCCACCACCCTGAGCGCGCCAGGTGGTGCGTCCTGCAGATGCCGGGCGGTCTGTGCGATCTGTGCGGCCGAAAGTTCGCCATCTGAGTGGCGCCAGCGGCGGGTCGAATCCAGCCCGATCAGCCGCAACCCGTCGAGGTCGGTCAGGCTGTCGTGGGCCGTGCCGAAGGCGCGGTGGTAACGGGCATAGGGCGCGAACAGGCGCAGCGGCAGGTGGAACAGCGGCAGATCGTGATTGCCGGGCAGCACCACCTGGCGCGCAATGCCCAGGCTGTCGGCAAAGGCGCGGGCGGCGGCGAACTGCGCCGGTCGGGCGCGCTGCGTGAGATCGCCGCTCAGCAGCAGCAGCCGCGGCCGTTCAGTCTGCGCCAGCCGGCGCAGCGCGGCGCACACCTCGGGTCTTTCGGTACCGAAGTGCGGGTCGGACAGCTGCAGCAGCAAGGGAATCACAATGCGGGCACGATGCAGGGGTCAGGCGGTTTCGTCGTCGGGCACGATCAGCGACAGCGCGTCCGGCAGCACGCGGAATTCCAGCGGCGCGCGCATCCAGCTCACTTCGCCGTCGGTGGCCACCTTGATGCGGCTGCGCCGGCGTCCGCGCCGCAGCACGCTCAGGCGCAGCGACGCGAAGCTGAAGGACTGTACCTCATCCGCCTCGCCCAGCCGGCCGAACACGCCACGCGCCAGCAGCCAGAGCATGGACAGCCGTCCGGTCGGGCGCAGCGCCAGCGCGGCCAGCCGGCCGCCGTCGAGCGCGGACGCTTCGGCCAGACCGATCTGTTCCAGTTGCAGCCGGTTGTTGCCGACGAACAGCGTAGGCGTGTGCACGGTGCGCAGCCGCCCGCCGTGCTCCATTTCAAGCGTCATGCGGCGATGGCCGCGCAGCAGCGTGACCAGACCGGCCCACAGCGCCACCAGACGGCTGCGGCCGAACTGGCGCTTCCATTCCTCTCGGTTTTCCAGCAGCACCGGATACAGACCCAGACTGGCGTTGACCAGGAAAATGCGGTCGTTCACGCGGCCGACCTGCACGCTGCGCAACCGCCCGTTCAGCAGCAGCCGGACCGCGGATTCGGTATCGGCAGGAATGCCGTATTCGCGCGAGAAGTAGTTGAAGGTGCCCTGCGGCAGCACACCGAAGGGCAGGCCGGTGCCGGCGACCGCCTGCGCCACCGCGTTGATGGTGCCGTCACCGCCGGCCGCCACCACGATGCCGTGCTGCATGCGCGCTTCCTGCACCGCCTGCCAGGCGACCGCGGGCAGGCGTCGGCCGTCCTGCACCGGCAGCACCCGATGGCGGCGGCCGGCCGCCGTGAGCAGACCTTCGATCACCTCGCGTGTGCGTCCGGCGTCCTGACTGCCCGAGCCGGCGTTGAGCACGATGAACAGCGGGGCGTCGGCGGGTGGGCGGGTTGCGGGCATCGGTATCCGTAGTCGGGAAGATGGCTTCGCAGCCTACGCCGCCGGCCCGCGGCGATCAGCCAGCGGATTCCGACACGCGGCGCCGCTGTGCGTCGGCGGCCTGCAGGTGGGCATGCGCCAGATCGAGCCAGGGGGTGGCGAGTGCGTGTCGGGCGGCACGTTCCCGCAGGTCGCCGAAGATGTGTTCGGCTTCGGTCTGCGCGCCGCGCTGAAGGTCGCGCAGCATGGAGGCGGTGAGCGTGGAGCCGCGCTGGGTCAGCACTGCGCGGTAGCCGTCCATGTGGGCGGGCGTGGGTGGATGACCGCAGGCGGTGGCCACCGCAGCCGCCTCGTCGAGCAGGCCGGCGATCAGTGCCGGGCCGGCACAGCTGTCCAGGATGTCGCCGATGGGCGCGCGCATCAGGCAGGTGGCACCGGCCAGCGTGGCGATGAATACCAGCTTGTCCCACATGGCCTGTTCGATGTCGGCGGACAGCGTGTAGTCCGGCGACAGTGCCGCCAGCCGGTCGCCCAGCGCGGCGATCACCGGCTGCTGCGCCGGGTCGCGCGCGCCGACGATCAGTTTTTCGGTGGCGTTCAGGTGGCGGATGCCGCCGTCTGCGTCCAGCGTGAGCGCCAGATGGGCCACGCCACCGGCCACCCGTGCCCGGCCGAAGCGGGCGTCCAGCCGGTCGAGGTGGGCCACGCCATTGAGCAGCGGCAGTAGCACGGTGTCCGGCCCGACCGCCGGCGCGATCGCGTTCAGTGCGGAATCGAGGTCATAGGCCTTGCACGACAGCAGCACCAGGTCGACCGGGCTGTCGACCGCGCCCAGCAGCCGCGGTGTCACCGCCACGTCGCCCAGCGGGCTGTGCACCTTCAGGCCGGTGGTCTGCAAGGCGGCGGCGCGGGCCGGCCGCACGAGAAAGGTGACGTCGCTGCCGCCGGCCTGCAGCCGCGCGCCGAAATAGCCGCCGATGCCGCCGGCACCCAGTATCAGTATCCGCATGGTTCGGTCTCCGTCGGTGAGGAACGGTCCAGCATAAGCCGGTGGCGCATTAGCGGAGCACCGGCCCGGCGCACTGTGCCGGCGTGCGCAGCGATACATTCCGGACGGGCGGGATCAGCCGGCCAGCTTCTTCATCAGTTCGCGCACCGCGGCCACCCGGCTGTCCAGATCCGGGCTGGCCTTCTTCCACGACAGCCGGTCCTGACCTGCGAGCTTGAAGTTCCGGTCCTTCTGCACCAGCTGGATGATGCGTATCGGCTCGATCGGCGGATTCGGCACGAAGGTGAACAGGATCTGCGTGTCGTGCGCGTCGATCTTGACGATGCCCAGCGGCTTCGCGGCGATGCGCAGGCGATGGGTTTCAAGCAGCGCGCGGGTCTGGTCCGGCATCTGGCCGAAGCGGTCCACCAGCTCTTCGCGCAGTTCGCCCAGTTCGTCGTCCTTCTCGCAGTTGGCCAGACGCTTGTACAGCGTGAGCCGCTCGTGTACGTCCGGGCAGTAGTCGGTGGGCAGCAGCGCCGGCATGTGCAGATTGATTTCCGACACGATATCCAGCGGCTGGGTCAGGTCGCCGGCCTGTTCGCCCTTCTGCAGCGCCTTCACCGCGCTCTTGAGCATTTCGGTGTAGAGGTTGAAACCGACCTCCTGCATTTCGCCGGACTGCGAATCGCCCAGCACTTCGCCGGCGCCACGGATTTCCAGATCGTGCATGGCGAGGAAGAAGCCGGAGCCCAGCTCTTCCATCATCTGGATGGCTTCGAGGCGGCGGCGGCCCTGTTCGGTCGGCTTGGCGTGCGCGTCGGTCAGCAGGTAGGCGTAGGCCTGATGGTGGCTGCGGCCGACCCGGCCACGCAGCTGGTGCAGCTGGGCCAGGCCGAAGCGGTCGGCGCGGTTGATGATGATGGTGTTGGCGTTCGGGTTGTCGATGCCGGTTTCGATGATGGTGGTACACAGCAGCACGTTGTGCCTGCGCTGCGTGAATTCGCGCATCACCCGCTCCAGCTCGCGCTCCGGCAGCTGGCCGTGGCCGACCACGATGCGCGCCTCCGGCAGCAGGTCGGCCAGTCGCGTCTTCATCTCTTCGATGGTGTCGACCTCGTTGTGCAGGAAGTACACCTGGCCGCCGCGCTTGAATTCGCGCAGCACCGCCTCGCGGATGAGCCCGCGCGACCACGGGCTGACGAAGGTCTTGATCGCCAACCGCTTCTGCGGCGCGGTGGCGATGACCGAAAAGTCGCGGATGCCTTCGAGCGACATCGCCAGCGTGCGCGGAATCGGCGTCGCGGTCAGCGTGAGCACATCCACCTCGGCGCGCAGCGCCTTCAGCGCCTCTTTCTGGCGCACGCCGAAGCGGTGTTCCTCGTCGATGATGACCAGACCGAGGCGGGCGAACTTCACATCCTTCTGCAGCAGCCGGTGGGTGCCGATCAGCACGTCGATCTTGCCCTCGGCCGTTTCCTTCAGCGCCTGCGTCTGTTCCTTCGCGCTCTTGAAACGCGAAATTTCGGCGATGCGCGCCGGCCACTCGTGCGCCACCTGGGCGAAGCGGTCGGTGAAGGTCTGGTAGTGCTGTTCGGCCAGCAGCGTGGTCGGCGCCAGCACTGCCACCTGCTTGCCGTCGGCCACCGCGACGAAGGCGGCGCGCAGCGCGACCTCGGTCTTGCCGAAGCCCACGTCGCCGCACACCAGCCGGTCCATCGGCCGGCCGGAGGTCATGTCGCCGACCACCGCATTGATGGCATTGATCTGGTCCGGCGTTTCCTCGAAACCGAAGCCTTCGGCGAAGGCGTCCATGTCGTGTTGCTTGAAGCCGAAGGTGTGGCCCTTGCGTGCCGAGCGCTGCGCGTACAGCGCCAGCAGTTCGGCGGCGGTGTCGCGCACCTGGGCGGCCGCCTTTTTCTTGGCCTTTTCCCACTGGCCGGAGCCGAGCTTGTGCAGATGCACCTGGTCGCCCGGTGCGCCGCTGTAGCGGCTGATCTGGTGCAGCTGCGACACCGGCACGTAGAGCTTGTCGCCGTCGGCGTATTCCAGATGCAGGAATTCGGTTTCGCCTTCGCCGAGGTCCATGTGCATCAGACCGACGTAGCGGCCGATGCCGTGCTGCAGATGCACCACCGGGTCGCCCACCTTCAGTTCGGTGAGGTCGCGCAGGAAGTTCTCGGCGGTCACCTTGCGGCCGTCACGCTTGCTGCGCGAACGGGCCTGCGACGGGTAGAGCTCGCTTTCGGTCACCAGCGCCATCGGCGGGGCGGTGAGCGCGAAGCCCTCGGTCAGCGGGCCGACCGCAATGGCGAGCTTCGCGTCGCTGCCAAGCGCCGCGTCGAAGCCGTCGACCGCGCTGCCGGGCAGACCGTACTCGTTGAAATAGTCGGTCAGCGTTTCACGCCGGCCGGCCGATTCGGCCACCACCAGCACGCGCTGGGCCGCGATCAGGGCACGCAGCCTGAACAGCGGGTCGTCCGACTTGCGCTCGACCGCCACGTCCGGAAGCGCCGCGACATCGGCCACCTCGTCGCCGCGGCCCAGGCGCACGATGGGCCGGTTGGCCAGCGATACGTGGAACTGCTCCTCCGACAGGAACAGGTCGGACGGCGGCAGGATGGGCCGGGCGCGCTCGCCCTTCATCAGGTCATGGCGGCTTTTCGTGTCGCGCCAGAAGTCGGCGATCGCGTCATTCACCTCGAAATCGAGCGCCACCACCGCATTGGCCGGCAGATAGTCGAACAGCGTGTCGGTGCGCTCGAAGAACAGCGGGATGTAGTACTCGATACCGGCGCTGGGCACGCCGTTGGATACGTCCTTGTAGATGGTGGACTTGGTCGGGTCGCCCTCGAAGGTTTCGCGGAACCGCGAGCGGAAGGCGGCGCGCGCCTTGTCGTCCATCGGGAATTCGCGCGCCGGCAGCAGGCGGATTTCCTTTGTCGGGAACACGGTGCGCTGGGTATCGACGTCGAAGGTGCGGATGCTTTCGACTTCGTCGTCGAACAGGTCGATGCGGTAGGGCAGGGCGGAGCCGGTCGGGTAAAGGTCGACCAGACCGCCGCGCACGCTGTATTCGCCCGGCGCCACCACCTGGGTGACCGCGCTGTAGCCGGCCACCGTGAGCTGCAGGCGCAGGCCTTCGACGTCCAGCTTCGACCCCTGCTGCACGAAGAAGGTGTGGGCGGCCAGGTATTCCCGCGGCGCGACCCGGTACAGCGCGGTCGAGGCCGGCACCACCAGCACGTCCAGTTCGCCGCGCATCAGCGCGTACAGCGTTTCCAGCCGCTCCGACACCAGATCGGCGTGCGGCGAAAACTGGTCGTAGGGCAGGGTTTCCCAGTCCGGCAGCTGGAAGGCGCGCAGCGCGGGGGCGAACCAGCGGATTTCGTCGAGCAGGCGCTGGGCATCCATCGGCCGGGCGGCGACGATGACCAGCGGGGCACCGAGGTCGCGGGCGAGCTGGCCCAGTGCGAGGGCCTGGGCACCGCCGGGCAGTTTCGGCCAGTCGGTACGGCCGCCGGCGCGCGGCCGGGGAAGGCGGGACAACAGGGAAGGCGATGAAGTCATGAGCGGGCAGAGCAGTGGGGCGCCGGAAAGTTCAGGCGCCGCCGGTGACGGCAGAGGCGGGATTATCGCGGAAACGGTCGCCCTGCTGCGCCCGGCAGGCGCTCATTCGTACTCGTCGTACTTGCGTGCGTCGCCGCGCACCCGGTCCGCCGGGTACTTTTCGCGGTTCAGCTGCATCTTCTCGGCCACCGCGGCCGGCAGGTCGATGTCCAGCACGTCGGCCAGGCGCACCAGATAGACCAGCACGTCAGCCAGTTCGTGACCAACCGCGGTGCGCTTGTCGTCGGCCAGTTCGCGGCCGGTGGGCAGCCACTGGAAATGTTCCATCACCTCGGCTGCCTCGATGCTCATCGCCATCGCCAGGTTCTTGGGCGTGTGGAACTGCGCCCAGTCGCGCTCATCGACGAACTGGCGGACGAGATCGCGCAGGCGGTCCAGGCGGGCGGTGTCGGCGTCGTGCGGCATGGTCTGTGTCGAGTTGTGGCAGGTGTGCGATTGTTGCAAAACTGCCCCTCCGCGTCGCCGTCAAGACTTGATCTTGCCAATGGTGCGGCGCAGTATCGGCAGCCTCTCTTCCCTTCCGACACTCGATGACCCAGGCCAAGCACGAATCCAAGGCATTGGCGCCGCTGATGATTGCGGCGCTGGGCGTGGTTTTCGGCGATATCGGCACCAGTCCGCTGTACGCCTTCAAGGAGGCGTTTGCCGGCACCCATGGCCTGCCGCTGTCGGAAGCGAATGTGCTGGCCACGCTGTCGGCGCTGTTCTGGGCGGTCACGCTCATCATTTCGTTCAAGTACGTGTTTATCGTGCTGCGCTTCGACAACGAGGGCGAGGGCGGTTCGCTGGCGCTGGCGTCGCTGGCGCAGCGCTCGGCCCGGGTCGGCGTGCAGCGCCGGGTGGCCGCGGTCACCGCGGCCGGCGTGTTCGCGGCGGCGATGTTCTACGGCGACGCGGTGATCACGCCGGCCATTTCGGTGCTGTCTGCGGTCGAAGGCATCGCGGTGGTCGCACCGACGCTGGAGCACTGGATCGAGCCGATCACCATCTTCATCCTGGTCATCCTGTTCTGTGTGCAGCGTTCGGGCACCGCGGTGGTCGGCCGCTTCTTCGGGCCGGTCACGGTGATCTGGTTCGCGGTGCTGGCGCTGCTGGGCGCCTGGAGCATCGCGCAGACGCCGGAGGTGCTGCGGGCGCTCAATCCGATGTATGCGGCCAGCTTCGTAGCCGAAAAGCCGGGCCAGTCCTTCCTGCTGCTGGGCGCCATTTTCCTGGCGCTGACCGGCGGCGAGGCGCTGTATGCGGACATGGGCCACTTCGGCGCCCGGCCGGTGCGTCTGGCCTGGTATCTGATCGTGTCGCCGGCACTGCTGATCAACTATTTCGGCCAGGGCGCACTGGTGCTGCGTTCGTCCGAGGCGGTGAGCAATCCTTTCTTCATGCTGGCGCCGGAAGAGTGGCGCTTCGCGCTGGTCGCGCTGGCCACCATGGCTACCGTGATCGCGTCGCAGGCCACCATTTCCGGCGCCTTCTCGATCACCGCCCAGGCCACCCGGCTCGGCTATCTGCCGCGTCTGCGCCAGCTGCACACCTCGGACACCGAGCGCGGGCAGGTCTATATCCCGGCAGTGAACTGGATGATGCTGGTGGCGGTGGTGGTGCTGGTGCTGGAATTCGACACCTCCAGCGACCTGGCCGCCGCCTACGGCATCGCGGTGTCCGGCGACATGATCATCACCACGCTGCTCATGCTGTTCATCACCACCATGTCGCAGCGCCGGCTCAAGACCGTGCTGCTGGGGGTGCTGGGCGCTTTCCTGGTGGTGGAGGTGCTGTTCTTCGCATCCAATCTGACCAAGTTCATGGCCGGTGGCTGGCTGCCCATGCTGCTGGGCGGTGCGCTGTTTACGATGCTCACCACCTGGAAGCGCGGCAGCAGCCTGATCACCCGTGAGCGCCGGCGCATCAACATTCCGATGAAGGATTTCTTCGGCGGTCCACCGCTGGACGTGCCTCGGGTGCCGGGTACCGCCATCTACCTGACCTCGGACACCGAAACCGTGCCGAGCGCGCTGTTCCACAACCTGAAGCACTTCAAGGTGCTGCACGAGCGGGTGTTCTTCCTGCACGTGTCGATCGAGGACGTACCGCGGGTGCCGGACATCGACCATATCGAGGTGCACGAACTGGGCGGCGGCAATTACACGGTCGAGGTGCGCTACGGCTTTCGCGAGGAACCGAACATTCCGGAGGCGCTGGCCGCACTGGCCGATCTCGGGCTGGTGCTGGAGCCGATGAGCACCACTTATTTCGTTGCCCGCGCGACCGTGGTCGAAGGCGAGGGCAATGATCTGCGCGCCTGGCGGCGCGCGCTGTTCGGCTGGATGATGCGCCAGTCCGAAGGCCCGGCGAACTACTTCCACCTGCCGCCCAACCAGGTGGTGGAACTGGGCACCCAGATCAGCCTCTGACGCGGGGTGGCGGCGCCGGGAAATTTGCCCGGTCCGTCGCGTCATGCCTTCCGCAGGAACTGCCGCGCATCGACAATGCCGAACCTTCGGGCTGCCCACGGGCGCCCGCAGACCATCGTCCCCGCACAGGAAAACAAGAATGCGCTACACCCGCACCGCGATGTCGCTGCACTGGCTCATCGCACTGATGATCATCGGCCTGTTCGCCTTCGGCCTCTACATGGTCGAACTGCCGCTGTCGCCGCAGAAGCTGAAGTACTACTCGTATCACAAGTGGGCCGGTGTCACGGTGTTCCTGCTGGTGCTGCTCAGACTGGTGTGGCGCATCACCCACCGGCCGCCGGAGCTGCCGTCCAGCATGCCCGGCTGGCAGGTGAAGGCGGCCAAGGCCGGCCATCATCTGCTCTACCTTCTGATGGTGATCGTGCCGCTGTCCGGCTGGCTCATGAGTTCGGCCAAGGGCTTTCAGACCGTATGGTTCGGCGTGCTGCCGCTGCCCGATCTGCTGGCCAAGGACGCGGCGCTGGGCGATGTGCTGCTGTGGGTGCATCGCGTGCTGAACTGGCTGTTCATGGCCGTGGTGGCGGGCCATGTTGCGGCGGCGCTCAAGCACCACTTCATCGATCGCGACGGTACGCTGGCCCGCATGTGGCCGGGCAGGCGCGACTGAACGTCTGCGCTCGGTACGCGTTCAGCGCGCGCCGGGCGGCACCCAGGCCTGGGCCGGTTCCAGCCGGTAACTCCAGGGCAGGCCGGCGTTCTTCCAGCCATTGGCAGTGCGCCGGCCGTCGACCAGATCGCCCTCGAAACCATCCACCACATTCCATACCCGGCTGAAGCCGGCGGCCGCCAGCACGTTTACCGCGGCGGTGGTGCGGTCGCCGGAGCGGCAGATGAGCACGATGTCGGCGCCGTGCTCCAGACCCTTGGCCTTGAGCCGGGCTTCGATCGCCCGCACGAAGTCCGGATTCCTGTGCAGCGTGTAGCTGCGCGTCTTCGGGTCGAAGTGGTCGAAATCGATCAGCAGATAGGGAATGTTGGCGTCCATGCCGGCCGGTACGCCGACATAGCTCACTTCGGCCGGCGTGCGTACGTCGATGAACAGCGTGCCTGAAGGGTTGGCGTCGACCAGGCGGTGCGCTTCGGCAGCGGTCAGATAACGTTCGAGTACGGTGCGGCGATTCTGGCCGACCACCTCCGGTTCGACCGCGGCAGCGGAGAGGCTGGCGCACAGCACCAGCAGGGGCAGAACGGATTTCATCGGAGCGTCCTCCGCTTCCTGGCCGAGTGCCCGGGCAGGGCGACCGGCGATTTCAGGCCACGCTGAGGCGCGGCTTGCCACGCAGTCGACTGCGCAGCGGGCGGTCGAGTTCGTTCAGACGGGTGGTCAGCGTGTCCATCAGCGCCTCGCGCGACACCGATTTCGACACGAAACAGCTGGCACCGGCTTCGTGGGCAGCGCGCTGCCAGGCCGGATCCTCGATGCCGGACAGCAGCACGATCACCAGCTGGTCCGGCGTGTAGTGCTCGCGCAGCGCGCGACAGGTGGCGATGCCATCCATGCCCTGCATCAGGCCGTCGAGCAGCAGTACGTGCGGACACTGCTGGCCGACCAGCAGCAGGGCTTCCTCGCCGCTTTCGGCTTCGCGGATGCGGGAGCAGCCTGCGCGCTCCAGCGAACGGCGCATCAGGAAACGTTCGGCCTCGTCGTCGTCGACGATGAGAATGTCCAGCGCATCCGGCAGTTCGGCGTTGCCGCCGGCGCCATCGAGACTGCATTCGACCACCCGGCGGGCGGATTCCAGCTGCATGCGGCTGGCAATCGGCACCAGCGTGGTGGCCAGCGCCCAGTCCTTTTCCATTGCGGCGGCTTCGAGCCGGCGCATGGTGTCGTGCAGATCGAAGGCCTGGGCGTGTACCGCCAGCGACTTCAGCGTGTGAGCGGCGCGGCGCAGCGTGCTTTCGTCGCGTTCGCGCAGCGCTTCCTGCAGCGACAGCACGTTGCGTTGCGATTCCTTTTCGTACAGCGCGGCAAAGCGCGCACGGTCGGATTCGCCGATGCTGTCGATCGAGATCGACGAGGTGCCGGATACCATGCCGTCCGGCAGCCACTTGCGCACGATGGCGTACAGGTCGTCCTCGCGGAAGGGCTTGGCGAGGTAATCGTCCATGCCGGCGGCGATGCAGTTCTCGCGGTCGCCGTCGTTGGCGCCGGCGGTCAGCGCGATCAGTGGCGTGGCCGGCAGGCCGACCAGTTGTTCGCGGTCGCGGATGCGCTTGCTGGCTTCGAAACCGTCCATGCCCGGCATCTGGCAGTCCATCAGCACCAGGTCGAAGCGGGCGTGCTCCAGCTGCTGCAGGGCCTGGCGTCCGTCGTGGGCCTGGGTCACCCGCAGGCCGAACGCTTCCAGCATGTGGCTGGCGACTTCGGCATTGACCGCGCTGTCTTCGACCAGCAGCACGCTGCCGGCCAGACGCGGCAGCTTGGGCAGAGAGAGGCCGTTGTGGCTGTCGTCCAGCGTGGTGTTCACCACCTTGCACGGCAGGGTCAGCGTGAAGGTCGAACCGATGCCCTGGGCACTGCGCAACGCGATCGAGCCGCCCAGCATTTCGGCCAGCTGGCGGGAGATCGCCAGCCCCAGACCGGTGCCGCCGAAACGGCGCGAAGCGGTGTTGTCGGCCTGTGCAAATGCGTCGAACACCCGTCCGTGATCGCCGTCGGCGATGCCGATGCCGGTGTCGCGTACCGCCATCACCATGCGGATCGAACCGTTGGTCGGGCGTTCCTTCAGCAGCAGGTCGTCGTCAGTGGAGTGGGCGCGCAGCGCGATGAACACGCCACCGTGTTCGGTGAACTTGATCGCGTTGCCGATCAGGTTCACCGCGATCTGGCGCAGACGACCCGGATCACCTTCGATGCGGGCCGGGATCGCGTCATCGACGTCCAGCGCCAGCGTCAGGCCCTTTTCGCGCGCCTGGGCGCTGAGCAGTTCAGTCACTTCGCGCAGCGTGCGGCGCGGATCGAATTCGCTGCGCACCAGATCGAAGCGGCCGGCTTCGATCTTGGACAGATCGAGAATGTCGTTCAGCAGATCGAGCAGGTTTTCGCCCGAGCGGTACAGGGTTTCCAGATAGCGCCGCTGTTCGCCGTTCAGCTCGCTGCGCAGCAGCAGCTGGGCCATGCCGAGCACGCCATTCATCGGCGTGCGGATTTCGTGGCTCATATTGGCCAGGAACTGGCTCTTGGCCTGGTTGGCCTGTTCGGCGGCTTCCTTGGCTTCTTCGTTCTCTTGCGCGACCTGGGCGTGGTGCAGGCGCAGGCGGATGAATTCGGCGGTATTGCGCTGGAAGCGGCGGGCGTTGACCACCGCGATCAGCAGGAAGAGCAGGATGAAACCGCCCAGTACCTCGCGCTCCGGTTCGAGTGAGGACAGGTAGAAGAAGGCGGTCGGCAGCAGCGTGGGCAGCGCCATGCAGACATAGGCCTTCCACATGCCGGTCAGCGAGAACAGGCCGACTGCGGACACCGCGACCAGACACAGCGGCACCACCATTTCGTAAGGGTGGCCGGGCGGCGGCATCAGTGTCACGCCCAGCGCACCCCAGGTGCAGCCGGCGGTCAGCACGCCCAGCATGAACAGCCACTTCCAGATCAGCGTTTCATTGATGCCTGGCGACACATGACGCCAGGCCAGGATGAGACCGTAGCGCCCAACGTTCACCACCACCATGGCGGCCACCCACAGCGACAGGCCTCGGGTGTCGACCACCTTGTGCAGCACGCCCCAGATCAGGCCGGACAGCACGATGGCCATCAGCAGCGTGAACGGCGTGAGGCGATAGGCAAGCGCGACCAGTTCCGCCTCGACCTGGCGTTCCGTACCTTCGTTGCGCGGCGTGCTGCCGTGTGTGAGGAGGGACGTGGGCATGGCGCTGCTCAGGTCGATCGCGTCCGGACCGTGAGGCCCGCTCTGGAAGGTGATGTCCGGTTCACGACGAGCGCGTGGCTTTCTTTAGCCGCAGCGCCGCGGCAAACCGGTGCGTTCATTGGCCGTAGCTCCCGAACTTGGCCAGCACCCGGGCCATTTCGTCGGTGTCGAGCAGGCGCGGCGTGCCGATCTGGAGTGCCCGCCAGTACTGTTCGCACAGCGATTCGAATTCGACCGCCAGTGCCACCGCCTGCTTCAGGTCGCGGCCGAAAACAAGCATGCCGTGATTGGCCATCAGACAGGCGCTGCGGCTGTCCAGCGCCTCCAGCACCGCATCCGACAGCGCCTGTTCGCCAAAGGTGGCGTAGCGCGCGCAACGTACGGTGCTGCCGCCGAAGCGGGCGATCATGTAGTGGAAGGGCGGGATTTCGATGCCCAGACAGGCCAGCGAGGTGGCGAAGGGCGAATGGGTATGCACGATGGCGCCGGCGTCCTGCCGGGCGACATAGATGTCGCGATGGATGCGCCATTCAGACGACGGCTTCAGCCGGCCGCTCCAGCGGCCTTCGAGGTCGACCTCGACCATGTCGCCGGCGCTGCAGTCGTCCGGTTCCATGCCGCTCGGCGTGATCAGAAATGCGGAACCGCGGCGCGCGCTGACATTGCCAGCCGCACCGCGGTTGAGCCCGCACGTTTCCAACCGGCGAGCCGCATTGAGCACCTCGGCGCCGCTGACCTCAGACATCAGGGTGTGCCCCTGTATTGTGGAGTGCGGCTGATTATCCTTACAACGCCGCGGATTACAAGCGTGTCAGCATGAAATGTTGACGAAGTTTCGGCTTTGGCTGCGTATCGTCGGGCGCAAACCCTTGCCCGGCAACAAAGCGGTTTATCTCGAAAACACTTTAAGTTCTGTGGATGAGGGGGCCTGTCCGGCGGCCGTGTCGATTACGCCGCGCTCGGTCACGATGGCGCTCACCAGCGCGGCCGGGGTCACGTCAAAGGCCGGATTGGCGACCTGCCGGCTGCCGTCGAGCACGCTGACGCCGCCTTCGGCGCCGCGCACGATCCGCACCTCGTCGCCGCTGCGTTCCTCGATCGGGATTGCGTCGCCGTCGGCGCAGGCCAGGTCTATGGTCGACCACGGTGCGGCCACCCAGAAGGGCCGCGCGTGCGCGCGTGCCGCCAGCGCCTTCAGATAGCTGCCCACCTTGTTCGCGGTGTCGCCATTGGCGGCGATGCGGTCGGCGCCGATCACCACCGCGTCGACCTTGCCTTCGCGCATCAGCTGACCGGCGGCGTTGTCGGCGATCACCGTGTGCGGCACGCCGGCGCGGGCCAGTTCCCACGAGGTGAGCAGACCCTGGTTGCGCGGCCGGGTTTCCGACACCCACACGTGGATGTCCAGCCCGGCCTGCCGTGCGAGATAGATGCCGGACAGCGCGGTGCCCCAGCCGGTGGTGGCCAGCCAGCCGGCGTTGCAGTGGGTCATCAGGTCGATGCGGCCGGTCGCCGGCAGTGCGCGGATCAGCGTCAGCGTATGTTCGCCGATGGCGCGGTTGGCGGCGCGGTCCTCGTCGCAGATCGTCAGTGCTTCATGCCACGCGGCATCGGCGCGGGCCGACGGGGCCAGCGGCTGCACCGCGCGACTGACCCGGTCCAGCGCCCAGGCCAGATTCACCGCGGTCGGCCGGGTCGCGGCCAGCATGCGTCGTGCGGCGTCGAGCGCCGCATCGTCGGCTGCCTCGCGCAGCGCCAGCGCCAGACCGAAGGCGCCGATGGCACCGATCAGCGGCGCGCCGCGCACCTGCATGGTGGCGATCGCGTGCGCCGCCTGCGCGGCGGTGTCGACGCGCAGTTCGTGCTCGGCGAAGGGCAGGCGGGTCTGGTCGAGAATGTGGAGCACATCGTCAGCGATGCGCAGCGGACTGGGCGTGTCGTTCATGGAGCGCGTGAGGTGAGCCGTATTGCGTCGGGGCCTGAAGCATAATCCGGGCTCCCAGCAAAACGATGTCTGCCATGCAGGATTACAGCGGCCGCGTGCCGTCCAAGCTGCCCGATGTGGGCACCACGATCTTCACCGTCATTTCGCGTGAAGCCGCCGAACTGGGCGCGCTCAACCTGTCGCAGGGTTTTCCCGACTTCACTGCCGGGCCGGAACTGTTCGACGCGGTGGCGCGCCACATGCACGCCGGCCACAACCAGTATTCGCCGATGGCCGGCCAGCCGGCGCTGCGCGCCGCGGTGTCGGCCAAGATGGCAGCGGTGTATGGCGCGCAGTACGACCCGGAAAGCGAGATCACCATTACCGCCGGCGCCACCCAGGCCGTCTATACCGCGATCACCGCGCTGGCCGGTGCGGGCGACGAAGTGATCATTTTCGAGCCGGCCTTCGACAGCTATCTGCCGGGCATCCGGCTGGCGGGTGCGACGCCGGTATTCATCCGGCTGGAAGCGCCGCACTTCCTGCCCGACTGGGACGCGGTGGCGCGTGCCATCACGCCGCGCACCCGGCTCATTATCACCAACACGCCGCACAATCCGACCGGCGCCACCTGGTCGCTCGATGACCAGCGCCGGCTGGCCGCGCTGTGCGACGGCCGCGACATCCTGGTCATTTCGGACGAGGTGTACGAACACATCATGTTCGACGGCCGCGAGCACGCCAGCGCCTGCCGCGTACCGGAACTGGCGGCGCGCACGCTGCTGGTGTCCAGCTTCGGCAAGACCTTTCACGTGACCGGCTGGAAAGTGGGCTTCGTCTGTGCGCCGCCGTCGCTGACCGCCGAATTCCGCCGCGTGCATCAGTTCAACGTGTTCGCGGTGAACACGCCCTGCCAGCTCGGGCTGGCGGATTACATGGCGGACGCCTCGCGCTATCTCGATCTCGGCGCCTTCTATCAGAAGAAGCGCGACGACTTCCGTGCCCGCATGGCCGGGGCGCGCTTCGAACTGCTGGACTGCGCAGGCACCTATTTCCAGCTCGCCCGCTACGACGCGATCAGCGACGAGCCGGACGCCGCATTCGTGCGCCGGCTGATGCGCGAAGCCGGCGTGGCTACCATACCGGTGTCCGCCTTCCACCACGATGGCTTCGACGCGAAGCTCATCCGTTTCTGCTTCGCCAAGAGCGAAGCGCTCATTGAACAGGCGTGCGAGCGCCTGTGCGCTTACTGAAAGTGATGATGGAAAACGTCGATTTCGAACTGCGGGGCGAGTATGTGGCCCTGTGCGATCTGCTGAAGATTGCCGGTGTGGTCACCAGTGGTGGCGAGGGCAAGGCCCGCGTCGACGCGGGCGGCGTGAGGGTGGATGGCCAGCCGGAATCGCGCCGCACCGCCAAGATACGCGCCGGTCAGGTGGTGGAGTGCGACGGCGTGCGGGTCAAGGTGCGCGCTGCGGCCTGAGCGGCCGCCACGCTTAGCGGGACAGCCTGCGTGCGGCGGCGAAGCCGCTGCGCACCGCCGCCTCCAGCGTGGCCGGGTAGTCGGGAATGAGGTAGTCGCCGGCCAGCGCGATGCGCGGGTCGGTTGGCAGCTCGATGGCAGCCCGGCCGGGCGTGCAGCGGAAGGTGGCGCGGCGTTCGCTGATGGTGCGTACCCACAGCGGTTCCGGCAGCGCCAGGAACTGCCGCTTCAGCGCGGCCAGCACGCGGCTTTCGACCTCTTCGCGGCTGCCGCGGGCGGCGGACACCACGCAGGCCAGCAGACCGGGCGGGCCGCCGAGCGCACCGCGGTCGAACACCCAGTGCGGTTCGCCGTCGACGAAGCCAGTCATGGCGGACGGCAGGCGGGTTTGGGCATCGCAGGCCACATAGACGGTGCTGATGGCTTCGTACTCCAGCGCGTGCACCGCGCGCGAGATCGGGTCCAGCGCCGGCAGGCCGTCGAGCAGCGCCGGCAGCTGATGCGGGCTGGTGGCGAAAACCACCCGCTCCGCGCTGTGAAGCTGTTCGCCGCAGTCCAGTTCGAAGCCGTCCGCCGTTTCGCGCACGCTGCGCACCCGGGTGCCGCAATGCACCGCCACGCCGCGCGCTCGCAGCCAGAACAGCGCCGGCTCCGGCAGCAGGGTGCCGAGGTCGGCACGCGGCAGCAGCAGGTCGGCCGCACCGGGGCCGCCCATCAGGCTGTCGGCCAGCACGCGTGCGAATACCCGGGCGCTGGCGTCGTCGATGCCGGTATTCAGTGCTGCCACGCACAGCGGCGCCCACAGGTGGCGTATGCAGCTTTCGGTCTGGCTGGTGCGGGCGAGCAGGGCGGCGACGCTTTCGTCCGCAGGCGGCGGCCGGCGGATCGCGCCCATCAGGCGCAGTGCGGCCAGGCGGTCACGCCAGCCCAGGCCGCGCGCGCCGATGAAGGCCAGCGCCAGCGCAAGCCGCGATGAGCCGCGCGCGCGCAGCGCAAAGCCGTCGTCGAACTCGAGTGCCAGCGGCAGGCGGTCGAACAGCGTGTCCGGGTCGGCACCGACGGTGCGCATCAGTGCCAGCGTTTCGCTGTAGGCCCCGATCAGGATGTGCTGGCCGTTGTCCAGCGGCAGGCCGTCCATGCGCACGGTGCGCGCACGACCGCCGGGCTGTGGCGCGGCCTCGAACAGCGTGGGCTGCAGCCCGCGGCGCACGCAGTCGACCGCACAGGCGAGCCCGGCCCAGCCGGCGCCGATGATGGCGATTGAAGTGCCCGGCACCGGAGCGCTCAGTTCTTCAGCCAGGTTTTCCACGCCAGCCACAGCTTGCGCAGCGGCGTGAGCGCGATGCGCCGGTCGAGCACGCGGCAGCCGTCGCGCTCGATCTCGTCGAGCAGGGTGCGGTAGATGGCGGCCATCACCAGCCCCGGGCGCTGGGCCGAGCGGTCCTGCGCCGGCAGCGCAGCCATCGCCTGGTCGTAGTACTGGCGCGCACGCGCGATCTGGAATTCCATCAGCTGCCGGAATTCGTCGCTGTAGCGCGCGTTCAGGATGTCGGCCGCGCGCACGTTGAAGCGCTGCAGTTCTTCCACCGGCAGGTAGATGCGGCCGCGCCGCGCGTCCTCGCCCACGTCGCGGATGATGTTGGTGAGCTGGAAGGCGATGCCCAGGTCGTGCGCGTATTTCTGCGTGTCGCGGTGAGTGGAGCCGAAGATCTGCGACGCCAGCAGCCCGACCACCGAGGCGACCCGGTAGCAGTAGAGCTGCAGGCCCTTGAAGTCGAGATAGCGCGACTGGTCGAGATCCATTTCCATGCCGTCGATGATTTCGAGCAGCTGTTCGCGCGGCAGGCCGTAGTCGCGGATGGCCGGCAGCAGTGCCAGACAGACCGGATGCTCCGGCGTGCCGTCGAAGCAGGCATGGATCTGGGCGCGCCACCAGGCGAGCTGGGTGCGGGCGATGCCGGCGTCGTCGGTTTCGTCGACCACGTCATCCACCTCGCGGCAGAAGGCGTACAGCGCGGTGATTGCGCGGCGGCGCGGCGGCGGCAGGAACAGGAAGCTGTAGTAGAAGGACGAGCCGCTCTTGGCGGCCTTGTCCTGACAGTATTCGTCGGGGGTCATCGGTCGGTCAGGGCCCTGAACAGGATCAGCGGCCAGTCGGTTCGGCCCAGTTTCGGGCGATGGCGGAAGACATCGTAATCGACCTGTTCAATGCGCTGCAAAATGCGCAGCCCGCCCTGCACGATCAGGCGCAGTTCCCAGCCCAGCCGTCCGGGCAGGCGGCGGGTGAGCGGCAGGCCCGAGCGCATCAGCGCGCGGGCCTCATCGATCAGGTGTTTCATCATGGCGCGGAAGGCGTCGTCACAGCGCGCTTCGCGCAGCTGCGACTCGGTCACGCCGAAGCGCGCCAGCGTGTCCAGTGGAATGTAGATGCGGCCGGGCGGGTTGCCGTCCGGATTCTTCTTCAGATCGATCGCCACGTCCTGCCAGTGGTTGATCACCTGCAGCGCGCTGCAGATCGCGTCCGACTGCGCGAGGCTGGGCGCGTCATCGACCTTGTACAGACAGAGCAGCAGCCGGCCGATCGGGTCGGCCGAGCGGCGGCAGTAGTCGCGCAGTTCGGCGTCATCGGCGTAGCGGGTTTTCACCACGTCCTGCGCGAAGGCGTCGAGCAGGTCGTGCAGCAGCGGCAGCGGCAGCGACCAGGCGCGCACCGCGCGGGCGAGGCGGGCGTGTATCGGGTCGTCCGGCATGCCGCCACCTTCGATGACGCGCAGCTGGGCGCGGCACAGTTCGAGCGCGGCCAGACGGGCTTCGGGCGCGGCATCACCTTCGTCGGCGATGTCGTCCGCATTGCGGGCGAACCAGTAGAGGGCCGACACCGGCTCGCGCAGCGCGGGCGGCATCAGCACGGACGCGACCGGGAAGTTTTCGTAGTGATCGACCGACATGGGGCGCCGAGTATACCGGGGGCGGGTGTACAATCCGCGCCGCGTGCCCAGGTGGCGAAATTGGTAGACGCACCAGATTTAGGTTCTGGCGCCGCAAGGTGTGGAGGTTCGAGTCCTCTCCTGGGCACCAGCCGGACGATCCGGCTGGGTCACGCAGACGCAGGTCAGGCCGGCTTTCTGGCCACCATGCCGATCAGTGCAGAGCGTCCGCAATGGGCGCTGCCTTCATCGAGCACGTCCTCGTACTCGTCCAGGTGTTCGATCTCCAGCCCGGCAAAGGCTTCGCGCAGCAGCGCGGCGGTATACAGGTTCTCGACCGCGGACGGCCCGCCGGTGCGGTATTCCAGCTGTTTCGGCGTATAGCCCTGCAGCACGATGCGGCCACCCGGGCGCAGCGTACGCTGCAGCCGCTCGAACAGCGCCGCGCGCTCCTCCGGGCCGGCGAACTGTATGAATACCGCCACCACCAGATCGAAGGTTTCGTCCGGATAGATCCAGTTCAGCGCATCGGCCAGCGCGAAATCCACCTTCACGCCGCGCGAGGCGGCCAGCGCTTCGGCCTTCTCGATGGCCACCGGCGACAGTTCGGTGGCGGTCACGTCCAGCCCCTGTTCCGCCAGCCACACCGCGTTGCGGCCTTCGCCGTCGGCCACGCTGAGCGCGCGCATGCCGGGGGCGAGCAGGGCGGCCTGGGCCGCCAGATAGCGGTTGGGCGCGGTGCCGAACAGATAGGCCTCACCGGCCGCGCGGTAACGGTCGGACCAGAAATCCTGTGCGTCAGCGAAGCTCATCGAGTGTGTCCCCGGCGGCCAGGTTCAGTCCTGGATGTGGCCCATGCGCTGGGCCTTGGTGGCCAGATAGCGATGGTTCATCGGGTTGGCGCCGGCATGTAGCGGAATGCGCTCGACCACTTCGACGCCTTCGTGCTCCAGCGCACGCACCTTGAGCGGGTTGTTGGTGAGCAGGCGGGCCTGACGGATGCCGAGGCTGCGCACGATGTGGGCGGCGTAGCGGTAGTCGCGCGCGTCGTCCTCGAAACCCAGCATGCGGTTGGCGTCCACGGTGTCGGCGCCGGTGTCCTGCAGCGCATAGGCGCGGATCTTGTTGATCAGCCCGATGCCGCGGCCTTCCTGCCGCAGATAGACCAGTGCGCCGCGGCCTTCCGCCGCGATCGCGCGCAGCGAGGCTTCGAGCTGCGGTCCGCAGTCGCAGCGCAGGCTGAACAGCGTGTCACCGGTCAGGCATTCCGAATGCAGGCGCAGCATGACCGGCACACCGTCGCTGAAATCGCCCAGCGTCAGCGCCACGTGTTCGAGGCCGGTGGACGGGTCCTGATAGCCGTGCAGCGTGAAATCGGCCCAGCGGGTGGGCAGGCGGCACACGACTTCGGACGGCGCGCCGGCCTGTGGCAGGGCATCGGCCGGATGCCGGCCGGCGGTGTCGCCATCCGGCAGGTGGCCGATGGCGCGGTACTTCTTGTCACTGGTTGGGGTGCTCATCGACAGCTTTTCGTTCGGTGGCCCGCACCGCATCGGTGCGGGCGGGCGAGGGCCGTAAGTATGGCGCATGTCGCGCCGCAATAGACCGGCTCAGTGTAATCAGCATGCGGGCGCCTGCAGCACAGGCGCACTGACGATACCGTTCAAATCGATTGCAGGCGTATCCGTACAGCGCTGAACGCCAACATGAAAAAGCCCCGGTCCTTGCGGAACCGGGGCTTGCGGCCGAAACCGGCGCGTGCGGCGATCAGCGATAGCCGGCGCGGTCGAACACTTTCTGGGCCTGGGCGGTGGTGCGGGCCAGATCGCCGACGTTGAGCGTGTCGGCCTTGAAATTGCCGAGCGACTTCAGTTCCGGATTGGACACGATCGCCGACTTCACCACCGGCCATTCATTGTTGCCGTTGGCGAAATAGGCCTGGGCTTCGTCCGACGCCAGGTATTCCAGGAACTTGACCGCGGCCTCCTTGTTCGGCGCGGTCTTCAGCATGCCGCCACCGGAAATGTTGATGTGGGTGCCGAAGCTGGACTGGTTGGGCCACACCACGCCCACCTTTTCCATCATCGCGCGGTCTTCCGACTTGGTCGAACGCAGCACACGCACCAGATAGTAGGTGTTGGACACCGCGACATCGCATTCGCCGGCCGCCACCGCCTTGATCTGATCGGTGTCGCCGCCCTTGGGTGCGCGGGCGAAATTGGCGACCACGCCACGTGCCCATTCTTCAGTCTTCGCTTCGCCCCAGTGCTGGATCAGCGCGGCGCCAAGCGACACGTTGTACGGGTGGGCGCCCGAGCGCGAGCACAGCTTGCCCTTCAGTGCCGGCTTGGCCAGGTCTTCGTAATTGGCCACGTCCGAAGATTTCAGCTTGAGCTTGTTGTAGATGATGACGCGGGCGCGCGTCGAGAACGCGAACCAGCCGTTGTCCGGGTCGCGCAGGTGGGCCGGGATGCGTTCTTCCAGCACCGCGGACTTGACCGGCGCGAACAGGCCCATGGCGTCGGCCTGCGCCAGACGCGCGGCATCCACCGTGATGAACACGTCGGCCGGGCTGTTCGCGCCCTCGTTGCGGATGCGCTCGACCAGCTCTTCTTCCTTGCCTTCGATGCGGTTGATCTTGATGCCGGTCTGGCGGGTGAAGTTCGAGTACAGCGCCTCGTCGGTCTGGTAATGACGTGCGGAGTAGAGATTGAGCACCTTTTCCTGGGCGATGGCCGGGGACAGCGCCAGTGCGGCGGCCACGGCGGTGGCGATGCGGATCATGCGGGCTTTCATGAGAACTCCGGAGATGAGCGGTTCATTGCGGGCAGGCGCGCAGGAGGGCGGCCGATGCCGACGCGGGCGGAAATTATCAGAAGCATTTCGTAATTGCAAACCATTCGCAATTGCATTATTGTGAATGCGAATCGTTCTCATAAAGGATGTTCGCATGGACGCAGTGCTGGTCGGGGCCGATCGCCTCGGCAATATTCCCGATGTACTGGCTGAATTCGGCCTGAAGATCCGGCATCACATCACCGGCCGCGATCCCAAGCACCAGCGGCAGGCGCAGCGCCTGCCGGGGGGCACCGACGTGGTGATCCTGTTTACCGATTTTCTCGGTCACAACGTGATGAAGGCGTTCCGCGAGGCAGCACGCGAAAGCGGCGTGCCGGTGGTGGCCTGCCGCCGTTCGGTGTGCGCGCTGAAATCGGCGCTGGAAGGATGCGGAGCGGTGCGCTGCGCGGAGTGCCCGCGCAGCAAGGGGTGATCAGCGCAGCGACATGCCCGAGGCGTCGTCCACCTCGATGCGGCGCGCGCCATTGAAGCGCTTGGCCCAGTAGCGGCCGGTCATGTCATCTACCCGCACGCCACCACCACGGGAGTTGGCGTGCATGAACTTGTTGTCACCCAGATAGATGCCGACATGGGAAAAGGAGCGGCGCAGCGTGTTGAAGAACACCAGGTCGCCCGGCTGCAGTTCGTCCTTCGGTACGGTCTCGCCCACGCGCGCCATTTCGACCGCGGTGCGCGGCAGCAGTACACCCAGCGCGTCCGAGAACACGTGGCGCACGAAGCCGCTGCAGTCGAAGCCGCTCTGCGGCGTGTTGCCGCCGAAGCGGTAACGCACGCCGAGCAGAGAAAGGCCGCTGTCCACCAGATCAGTCACGGCATCCGCGGCAGCGGCGGCGTGTTCGGCGATGCGGTCGGCGGGCAGATACTGGGAGAAGGAGAACTTGCCGGATTCCGTGGCCGCGGCCGGTGCAGGGACCGGTTCGGCGTGTGCCGGTGCGGCGGCCAGGGCAATACCGGCCACTGCCGCGCACAACCACATGCGGAGAAGGGGAATTCGGATCATGGGGGCGGACTATACCGACGCGATCCCGGACTGCCAAGTTTTCCGACACTGACCGGATTTCGACATCTCCTTCATGCGCCGGGCAGCGCCGGCCGCCTGCCCGAGCATTTGTTGCCCGCCATCGGGCCCGCTTCGCCCTTACAATCCGCACTCCGACGACTTCACGGCCAGTCCGCGTTTCATGAGCGATCCGCAGCCCAGCGATGATGTGATGCACGCCAAGGTGCTTGTCGTGGACGATTCGCGCATGGTCCGGGCGTCCATCATCAAGCGCATCCGCGACCGTTTCGAGTGCCGTGAAGAAGCGGATGGCGAAGCCGGCTGGGCGGCGCTGCTGGTCGATGACAGCATCCAGGTGGTGCTGTCCGATCTGAGCATGCCGCACCTGGACGGCTACGGCCTGCTCGAGCGCATCCGTGCATCCACCATTCCGCGCATTGCGGAAATCCCGGTCATCATGATTTCCGGTGATGAGGACGACACGGCGCGCGAGCGCGCCAGCGGGCTGGGCGCCAACGACTTCATCACCAAGGGCATCGGCACGGTCGAACTGCTGGCCCGCATCGAATCGGCCTGCATGCTGAGCAAGGCCAGCCGCCAGCTTGCCGACAGTCGGGAAGCTCTGGCGGCCGCGTCGCCGATCGATCCCGATTCCGGCATGGCCTCGCCGCAGTACATGCAGATCCACGGCGAACAGTTGCTGTCCGCCGCCGCGCGCTATCACGGTCAGGTCAGCGTGCTCATCGTCGGCATCGACAATTTTGCCGACATCGTGCGCAATTTCGGTCGCCACGTGACCGACCTCATCATGCGCAAGCTGGCCAAGGTACTGGCCACCAAGGTGCGCAAGGAAGACACCTTCTCGCAGATCGGCGACGGCCAGTTCGCCATCATCACGCCGGACATCAGCCTGCAGAGCGCCGAACAGTTCGCCAACCGCATGCGTAGCGTGATCGCCGCGACCGCGATGCAGTACCGCGGCCAGACGCTGCGCATCAGCCTCAATATCGGCGTTGCGAACAGCGTGGCCGACGGTGCTGAATCGGTGTCGCAGATGCTGGGGCTGGCGGTTGCGCGGGCCGACATCGCGCACCGCGAGGGTGGCAACACGGTGCGCAGCACCGGCGGCGAACCGCAGAAGTTCGCCTGGACCGCCGGCATCGTCAGCATCGAGCGTGCGCTGCTGCTGATCAAGTCCGGTGCGCAGGCGGAAATCGAGCCGCAACTGCCGGCGCTGATCTACCGATTGCTGCCGCTGCTCGAATTGATCGACGTCAAGCACGAGTGCGACTTGCCGCTGGAACGCTTGCGCGCGCTGGCCGCCGAGGCCGATACTTCGCTGCTCGGCAAATAGCCGTATAACAAGAACAACCACATCAATTCAATGGATGTGCGGGGGTTGGAGGAAGTGAATGTCAGCAAGCAAGGAGTTTCGCGCCCGTTCCATCGCCCAGCGTGATGCATTCTGGGCAGAGCAGGCCGAACTGATCGCCTGGCAGGCGAAGCCGCAGCAGATCTGCGATTTTTCCCGCCCGCCGTTTGCCAAATGGTTTGTCGGCGGCACCACGAACCTGTGCCACAACGCGGTGGACAGGCATGCCGCCGAGCGCCCGGATGCACCGGCGCTCATTTTCGTATCGACCGAAACCGACAGCGAAAAGACCTATTCATTCGCCGAGCTGCAGCGTGAGGTCGAGCGCACCGCGGCCATCCTGCAGTCACTGGGCGTGGGCCGCGGCGACCGCGTGCTCATCTACATGCCGATGATTGCCGAGGCGGCGTTCGCGATGCTCGCCTGCACCCGTATCGGCGCCATCCACTCGGTGGTGTTCGGCGGTTTCGCGTCCGGTTCGCTGGCCACCCGCATCGATGACGCCAAGCCCAAGGTCATCGTGTCGGCCGAAGCCGGCATGCGTGGCGGCAAGGTGGTGCCCTACAAGCACCTGCTGGACGAAGCCTGCGCGCTGGCCCAGTTCCCGCCGGAAAAGGTGCTCATGGTCGATCGCGGGCTGGAGAAGGATTTCCCGCGCACCGAAGGCCGCGACGTCGACTACGCGACGCTGCGCGCGCAGCACATGGACGCGAAAGTGCCCTGCGTCTGGCTGGAAGCCAGTGAGCCGTCCTACATCCTGTATACCTCCGGCACCACCGGCAAGCCCAAGGGCGTGCAGCGTGATACCGGCGGCTACTGCGTGGCGCTGGCCGCCTCGATGAAGCACATCTACTGCGGCAATCCGGGCGAAACGATGTTCACGACATCGGACATCGGCTGGGTGGTCGGCCACTCCTACATCATCTACGGCCCGCTGATCGCCGGCATGGCCACGCTGATGTACGAAGGCACGCCGCTGCGTCCGGATCCGGGCATCTGGTGGAGCCTGGTCGAGAAGTACAGGGTGTCGGTGATGTTCTCGGCGCCGACCGCCGCCCGCGTGCTGAAGAAGCAGGACCCGGCCTATCTGAAGAAATACGATCTGTCTTCACTGCGCCAGATCTTCCTGGCCGGCGAACCGCTGGACGAGCCGACCCACGAGTGGCTGATGACCGCGCTCGACAAGCCGGTGATCGACAACTACTGGCAGACCGAAACCGGCTGGCCCATCCTGTGCGAACTGCCGGGCGTAGAGAAAACGCCGGTGCAGCTGGGTTCGCCCGGCCGCCCGGCCTACGGCTACGACCTGCGCATCTTCCGCGAAGACGGCAGCGAGTGCGCGCCGAACGAGAAGGGCATTGTCGGCATCGTGCCGCCGCTGCCGCCCGGCTGCCTGTCGACCGTTTGGGGCGACGACGACCGTTTCGTGCGCACCTACTTCTCGCTGTTCAAGTCGCCGCTGGTGTACTCGTCCTTCGACTGGGGCATCCGCGACGAAGCCGGCTATCACAAGATCCTGGGTCGCACCGACGACGTGATCAACGTGGCCGGCCACCGTCTGGGCACGCGCGAGATCGAGGAAGCCATCCAGGCGCACTCGGCCATCGCCGAAGTGGCGGTGGTCGGCGTGGCCGACCAGCTCAAAGGTCAGATGCCGCTGGCGTTCGCGGTGGTGAAGGATCCTGCCCGCACCGCTACGGCGGAAGACCGCGCGAAGCTGGAGAAGGAAGTGATGCAGACCGTGGATGGCCTGCTGGGTGCGATCGCGCGTCCGGGCCGGGTCATGTTCGTCAACGGCCTGCCCAAGACCCGTTCCGGCAAGATGCTGCGGCGCTCCATACAGGCGATCGCCGAAGGCCGTGATCCGGGCGACCTGACCACGCTGGACGACCCGACCACGCTGGACCAGGTGCGCGCTGCGCTGGGCTGACGCCGTACTTCGGTCATGAAAAAGGCACCCCGTGGGGTGCCTTTTTCATTGCTGCGCTGCGCCGCTCAGGCCGCCAGTATCGTGTGCTGGCCTGACCAGTGTTCGCCAGGCGCCAGCGTCATCGTCTTTTCCGCGATGGCCGGCTCGACACACAGCATGCGCCGGAAGTCCAGATTCGGCATGTCGCCCAGCGCCTTGCACTTGTGTTCCCACGGATTCCAGACCACCAGATCAGGGAAGCCGTGGCTCTGGAAACCGAACGCGCGACCGCTGTCATGCAGCACCACGGTGTCCGGCACATTGCGGTACAGGCGGTCCACCTCGTCCTCGACGATGAGGGCGTCCAGCCGGTCATCCTTCACCGTGTCGCCAGCGGTCGCGTCGAGATAGCGGGTATTGCGCAGGCCTTCGAGCCGGCAGTTCTCGACCTCCTTCACCCGCAGATAGCTGTGCAGTGCGGCGGCGAAATCGAAGGCGGCGTCGCCGGTGTTTTCGACATCCAGTTCCAGATCCAGCCGGTTGCCACTGACCACCACGGTCAGTTCCAGCGCGAAGTCGTGCGGCCACAGCGCACGGGTCGCGTCGTCGGCCACCAGCCTGAGGGTTGCGGTGGCGAAATCCTTCGATACCCGGCTTTCATCCACCTGCCAGGTGCGCGTCCGGGCGAAGCCGTGGCGCGGCCCGTCACCGCGTTCGGCGAACTGCGGAAAAATGACCGGGATGCCGCCGCGCAGCGCGCTGCGACCGTCGAATCGCGCGTCCGGTGACAGATAGAGCCGCTCGCTGCCGCCCGCCGGTATCCAGGACAGCGGCTGTCCGCCGAACAGGCTGATCAGGCAGCGCGCGCCATCGGGCGCGGTCAGTTCCAGCGCGGGCTGGCCGTGGAAGTCGGTGTTCAGGACGGAGGCGGAGGTCATTGGCGGCAGAAATCGGGAGAAAGGCGGCGGATTCTAGCCGCGTTCAGGCGTCCAGACCCTGGCGCACGCAGGCCACGTAGGCGGCGCCATCCGGCGGCTGGCGATCGCGCTGCGCGCGCCAGATGGTTTCGCCCAGACAGTCGAGCACCCGGTGCAGCGCTGCGTGCTCGTCGCCCAGCTTCGCGCGCTGGGCTTCGAAGGCGGCCCGTATGCCCGGCGGCTGGTCGATCGCCAGCTGCTCCTCTATCGCCAGATGCAGCGACATGTGCAGGAAGGGGTTGGTTTCGCCCAGTTCCGGCGGGTATTCGCGGGTGAGCGCGCGTTCGCCCTGATCCAGCAGGGCCTGGTATTCCGGATGGCGGCTGATGATGGTGAGTGCGAGCACTTCCATCTGGGTCAGCGGCTGCGGACCGTTGCGCTTGGCCCAGGTGTCGAGGAAGAACTGGCGCGCCTGGTCGCGGGTGGGGTTGTACATGTGAAGGCAGAAAGGGTGCGCGGAGCGCGTATTGCAACACAGCCGTCCCCGCATGCCCACCTTGACCGCCATGCGCCGCGTGTACTAGGACATATGAATTATTCCTTTTGCGCGACCGTCGCCCTAAGGTGCTGTTCTGTGCGCAGCAGGCAGGACGCCGGCCGCGCATCCGGAAACGGAGGTGGCATATGGAGCGCCCTATGGACAATCCTGCGGTGGACAATCCTGTGGTCAGTCATCCGGAACCTGACTGGGCGCCGGCGGGTTGCTTCCGACTGCTGCTGGTGGACGGCGGCGAAGGCCGGCCGCTCGGCGCGCTGGCTGCGCACTGGGCTGATCTGGCCGGCTGGCAGGTCGAGCACGTCCGCGGTGTGCCCGAAGCCTGCTGCGGCCGCAGCGGCTACCGGCCCGACGCGGTGCTGGCGGATGTTGCTTCGGCTGAAGCCGCGCGGCTGCTGCGCCAGTTTCCGGAAGCACGTCAGGTGCTCTGGCTGGACGAAAACACCGATCCGGCCGCTGCGGCCGGTTTCGATGCCGCGGTCTGCGCCCACTGGTGGCAGCGCGCCCGTTATCCGGAGCCTCTGCGGGCGCGGACCGAGGTCATCCATCCGGGCGTGCCGGTACTGGACGAAGCTGTGCCCGGCGGGCGGGATCCTTACGGCCTGGCGCTGCGGGCCGACGAATGGCAGGGCAGCGCTGAACTTGACGGGCTGGCACGACTGCTGGCCGGACTGGGCTGTTCGCCGGTCCGTTTGATCGTATCCGGCCGTCCGGTGCCGGCGCTGCTCGATCTGCTCGCACCGTTTTCGCCGCTGCTGACCATCACTCACCGCGATGCACTTTCGCGCGCGACCGTGTCACTGCATGCCGGCGCGCGCAGTCAGCCCATGCTTGACGCGATGGCGGCCGGTTGTGCGGTGGTCGCACCCGATCGCGAGCCGGCGCGCGAGGTGGTACGCGACCGCATCAGCGGCTGGCTGATCCACGACGGTGAACCGGGGGCGGCCTGCCTGTGCGAACTGTTTACCTCGCCGGAACAGACAGAACGTCTGGTGCGCGAGGCGCAGGACGACCTGAGGCGCGACTTCGATCCGCTGGCCGCCGCACTGCGCTGCGCCCGGCTGCTTTCGAACGGCCGGGCGGATCCGGGCCGGATGGAGCGCTGGGCCACCGGCTCGCTGCCCGGCGAGTGGATCGCGCTGCACGCCTGAAAGCGTCGGGCTGGCAGCCTCTGGCGTCAGTAGCTTTCGTCGATCTTCACCGCCTGCAGCACGATGGCGGCGATTTCCTCGATCGATTTGTGGGTGGAATCCAGCCAGCGTATGCCTTCCATTCGCATCAGCTTCTGCGCAGCATCGACCTCGAAGCGGCAATTCTCGATCGAGGCGTAGTGGCTGTTGCGGCGGCGTTCCTCGCGGATCTGTGACAGCCGCTCCGGCGCGATCGTGAGGCCGAACAGCTTGGGGCGGTACTTCACCAGTTCGGTCGGCAGCTTGCCGCGCTCGAAATCCTCGGGGATCAGCGGATAGTTGGCCACCTTCACGCCGAACTGCATGGCCATGTACAGGCTTGTCGGCGTCTTGCCCGACCGCGAAACACCGACCAGGATCACATCCGCCAGCTCCAGTTCCTTGTGCGACATCCCGTCATCGTGGGCGAGCGAAAAATTGATCGCCTCGATGCGCCTCTGGTAGTCGTCGCTGTCGTCCATGCCCTTGGCGCGCCCGACGCTGTGGTTGGACGGCTGGCCCAGTTCTTCCTCCATCGGCCCGACGAAGTGCTCGAACATGTCGAGGAAGAGCGCGTCGGCCTGACGCACGGTGCGGGCGACCTCGGCGTTGACGATGGAGGTGACCACGATGGGCCGGACGCCGTCGCGCATCTTGGCTTCGGTCATGCGTTCGACGCAGTCCAGTGCGTTATCGACCGAATCGACGAAGGGCACCCGGGTCTGGCGGAACTTCACGCCTTCGAACTGAGAAAGCAGGCTGCGTCCCAGGGTTTCGGCGGTAATGCCGGTGCTGTCCGATATGAAGAAGACGGTTCTCATGCGGGTCCGATCAGGAATCTGAACATAAACATCACGTTGCGCCCAAAAATTTCCGCAGCGCAGCAGCGACTTTAACTAGAATGCCGGCTTCCCGCGCACCCACCCGGTGCACAGGAACGTACACGGTCGCCGCAACAAGCGATCGCCCCATGTTCAAGAGAGGATACCCATGTCTCGCTACGTCATCCCGTTCGAACAGCTGCGCATGACCGACGTCGAAAGCGTCGGTGGCAAGAATGCGTCGCTGGGCGAAATGATCAGCCAGCTCCCCAAGTCTGTGCGCGTTCCCGGAGGTTTTGCCACCACGGCCGAAGCCTTCCGCGAATTCCTGGCACAGGACGGCCTGGCTGGTCGCATCCATGCCGCGCTCGACGCGCTGGATGTCGATGACGTCAATGCGCTGGTCCGTACCGGCGCGCAGATCCGTCAGTGGATGATGGACACCCCGTTCCCGGCCCAGCTCGAAGCCGAAATCCGCAGCTTCTACGCGCAGCTGGACGCCGCCGGCAACGGCTCGTTCGCGGTGCGCAGCTCGGCCACCGCCGAAGATCTGCCGGACGCCTCGTTCGCCGGCCAGCAGGAAACCTTCCTGAACATTTCCGGCATCGACAACGTGCTGCACGCGATCCGCGAAGTGTTCGCCTCGCTCTACAACGACCGTGCGATCAGCTACCGCGCGCACAAGGGCTTCATGCACGCGGGCGTTGCGCTGTCGGCCGGCGTGCAGCGCATGGTGCGCTCGGACAAGGGTGCGGCCGGCGTCATGTTCACGCTGGACACCGAATCCGGCTTCCGTGACGTGGTGTTCGTGACCGCCAGCTACGGCCTCGGCGAAACCGTGGTGCAGGGCGCGGTGAATCCGGACGAGTTCTACGTGCACAAGCCTATGCTGGCCCAGAACCGCCCGGCGGTGATCCGCCGCAATCTCGGCAGCAAGATGATCAAGATGGAGTTCGCCGCGACCGCCGCCGCGGGCCGCAGCGTGCAGACCGTGGACGTGGCCGAAGCCGACCGTCACCGCTTCTCGCTGAGCGACGAACAGGTGCTGGAACTGTCGCGCTACGCGATGACCATCGAAGCTCACTACGGCCGCCCGATGGATATTGAGTGGGGCCTGGATGGCGTCGACAACCAGCTCTACATCCTGCAGGCGCGCCCGGAAACGGTGAAGTCGAACGAAGTCGGCATGACGCAGCAGAAGTTCCGTCTGAAGCAGTACGGCAAGGTGCTGGCCAGTGGCCGCGCCATCGGCCAGAAGATCGGCGCCGGCCCGGTGCGCATCGTCGATGACGCGTCGCAGATGGACAAGGTGCAGGCCGGCGACGTGCTCGTCACCGACATGACCGACCCGAACTGGGAACCGGTCATGAAGAAAGCGGCCGCCATCGTGACCAACCGCGGCGGCCGTACCTGCCACGCGGCCATCATTGCGCGCGAACTGGGCATTCCGGCCATCGTTGGCTGCGGTGACGCGACCGAAACCCTGACCGAAGGCGAAGAAGTCACCGCCAGCTGTGCCGAAGGCGACACCGGCAACATCTATCGCGGCCGTCTGGATTTCGAAGTGGTCACGTCTGACCTGTCCAGCCTGCCCGATCTGCCGCTCAAGGTGATGATGAACGTCGGCAATCCGGAACTGGCCTTCGATTTCGCCCAGCTGCCGAATGCCGGCGTGGGTCTGGCCCGCCTGGAATTCGTCATCAACAACACCATCGGCATCCACCCGAAGGCGATTCTGGAAATCGACCAGGCACCGGCCCGTCTGCGCGAGGAAATCCGCCGCCGCGCCCGCGGCTACGCGAACCCGGAAGCCTTCTTCGTGGACAAGCTGGTGGAAGGCGTGGCCACCATCGCCGCCGCCTTCTGGCCCAAGCCGGTCATCGTGCGCCTGTCGGACTTCAAGTCCAACGAGTACAAGAAGCTGCTCGGCGGCGACATCTACGAGCCGGACGAAGAGAACCCGATGCTGGGCTTCCGCGGTGCGTCGCGCTACATCGCGCACAGCTTCCGTGATTGCTTCGAGCTGGAATGCCGCGCCATGCGTCGCGTGCGCGACGAACTGGGCCTGACCAACGTCGAACTGATGGTGCCCTTCGTGCGCAACACCGGCGAAGCGGCGGAAGTGGTGAAGCTGCTGTCCGAGCACGGCCTGAAGCGCGGCGAGAACGGGCTCAAGCTCATCATGATGTGCGAAATCCCGTCCAACGCGCTGCTGGCCGAACAGTTCCTTGAGCACTTCGACGGCTTCTCGATCGGCTCCAACGACCTGACCCAGCTCACGCTGGGCCTGGACCGCGATTCCGGTCTGGTCGCCGGTGCATTTGACGAGCGCGACCCGGCGGTGAAGCAGCTGCTGTCGATGGCAATCCGCACCGCCAACCGGCTGGGCAAGTACGTGGGCATCTGCGGCCAGGGCCCGTCGGACCACGCTGATTTCGCGCTGTGGCTGATGGACGAAGGCATCCAGAGCGTGTCGCTGAATCCGGACACCGTTGTGGATACCTGGCTGAAGTTCGCTGCCCACGGCAAGGAAAAGCAGGGCTGAAGCACTGCGGCGCGCGCCCTGCGATGGCAGGGTGTGCGCCGCGTGCCCGCCGGCGGGCATGAATGCTGGTCGGAGCAGGGCCTCGCGGGAAAAGCGGCGAAAAAAAAGCGCACCATACGGTGCGCTTTTTATTTGGCGGGCTGCCCGGAGGCAGCCTCAAGCCACCCGAAAATCAGAGCGGCTTGATTTCCGAAGCCTGCAGACCCTTCGGGCCGCGAGTCACTTCGAACGACACCTTCTGGTTTTCCTGCAGCGAACGGAAGCCGTTGCCCTGGATCGCGGAGAAGTGAGCGAACAGGTCTTCACCGCCGTCGTCCGGGGAGATGAAGCCGAAGCCCTTGGCGTCGTTGAACCACTTGACGGTACCAGTTGCCATCTGTGTATTTCCTTTGAAACTGAGTTGTGAACAAGTCATCGCATCATGCAATGACCGTAGCGCAGGGAAACCTCAAGGGGAATATGGCAAGCGGAGTACTGACTTGAAAATCGAGAACCGACGCACAACACGTTCATGCTTGAAATCACCTACAGCCGTGCTTATACGGGAATAGTGCGCGCGACGCAAACGGTATTTGCGCATCGGGGTGGACTTCAGCTCCGGCGCCGGCCTGACGTTACAGAAACTGTCCGTTCGCCGGGCCTGCGGGCGTGCGGCGGAAACGGGCTGTGGCGTGCCTCCGGCTCGCCGGAAAGGCCTTGCGGATTTCGGGAAATGACGTCTTGATCCGATCGATGTTCACTCGTGGGGCACACCGGCATCCATTCACCGTGCTGGGCGGTGTGTTGCTGCTCGCCGTGCTTGCGATGACCGGTTGTTCGGACGGCGGGCCGCACGCGACGCGTCCCGAATACGCCACGCCGGCGTCGGCCGAGCCGGTGCACGTGCTGGTGCTCGGCATACATCCGCTGCACAACCCGGGGCGGCTGGATGCCATGTACGGCCCGCTGGTGGCGGCGGTCAGCGCCGCGGTGCCCGGCGTGAAGCTGCGCATCGAGGCCTCGCGCGATTACGCCGAATACGAGCGCAAGCTGCGCGAGGGGCGTTTCGACTTCGCGCTGCCCAACCCCTACCAGACCGTGGTGGTCGCGGCAGCGCAGTACAGGGTGTTCGGGAAGGTGGCCCGCGACGAGGATTTTCGCGGCCTCATCATCCGCCGTCGCGACAGCACGGTGAGCCAGCCGGCCGACCTGCGCGGCGCCGCTTTCAGCTGCCCGGCCCGTACCGCGGTGGCGGCCTGCATGCTGCCGCTGCTCTGGCTGCATCAGCAGGGGCTGGACGTGGCTCATGAACTGGAGGTGCGCGAGGTGGGGTCGCAGGAATCCAGCATCCTGAACGTGGTGCAGGGGAGGGTGGCCGCGGGGGCCACCTGGCCGCCGCCCTGGCGCGCCTTCCAGAAAGACTATCCGGATCTGGCTGCCCAGCTGGAAGTGCTGTGGCAAACCGACACGCTGCCCAACAACAGCCTGATGGCGCGTCGCGACATCGACGATGCGCTGGTCGGACGGGTGGCACAGGCGCTGTTTGCGCTGTCGGCCAGCGCCTCCGGACGCCGCCTGCTCGATCGGGCCGAGATTGCGGGTTTCGAGCCGGCAAACGCGCTCACCTATGCGCCGGTGGGCGTCATGCTCGACCGCTATCGCGATGCCATCGGAGACGTCCGCTGATGCCGATGCGCCGCCTGTACGCACTGTTTGCCGGTTCGCTGACGCGACGGCTGGTGTTCGCGATCGCGGTGCTGCACGCGGTGCTGATCGCAGGATTCGTGGTCGATCAGCTGCGTCGTGAAAACGAGGTGCTGCTGGAACAGGCGCGCTCATCGCTGCTGTCCGAGGTCGAACTGTTGTCGCGCAGCGGCCGCGAATGGGTGCTCTCCAGCGATGTCGCTGGGCTGGAGGAACTGCTGGCGCCGGTGCGTGGGGCGCCCGGTCTCGAGTACGCCATGTATCTCGATACCTCGGGCCAGGTGCTGGTGCATTCCGAACCACGGCGTGCGGGCCAGCGCCTGGTCGATCCGCTCAGCCTGAGCGCGCTGGCCGACGACACGGTGGCCGGCCCCCGCCTGATACAGCGCACCCGGGCGCTGAGCGACGCGCTGGCGCCCATCCGCCAGGGCGAGCGGCTGATAGGCTGGGTCAGGGTGGCCCGAAATCACGATGCCGAAGCGCTGGCGATCTCTGCCGCGGTACGCGACGGCGTGCTGTACGCGCTGACCGCACTGCTGGTCAGCACCGCGCTGGCAACCGTGCTCGCTCGCGGTCTCACGTCCGATCTGCGACGTGCCCAGCAGCTGTTCGAGCGGGTGCGCGAGGGCGATCTGACGCCGCGTCTGGCCCATCGTCGCGCCGACGAACTGGGTGACCTGCTGGATGGCATCAATGACACGCTGGATGCGCTGGCGCGCAACGAAGGCATCCTGCAGCGCACCCAGGAGCGGCTGGAACTGGCAGTCAAGGGCTCCAACGACGGTATCTGGGACTGGGATCTGATCAGCAACGAGGTCTATTACTCGCCGCGCTGGAAGCAGATGCTGGGTTACGAGGACGACGAACTGGTGAGCCGTCCGGACGCCTTTCTAGACCGGGTGCATCCGGATGATCTGCCGGTCATCCTGGATCGCATCAACGACTATCTGGAAGGCCGCATACCGGTGTTCGAGCTCATCATCCGGGCACGCCATCGCGACGGCGACTGGCGCTGGATACTGACCCGCGGGTCGGCGGTCAGGGGGCGCGATGGCCGGGCACGTCGGATGAGTGGCGCTCATACCGACGTCACCGCACTGAAGCAGGCCGAGGCCGGGCTTGCGCTCGAACGGTCGCGGCTTTACGGCCTGTTGGCCCAGATGTACACCGGCGTCATCATGGAGGACGCAGAAGGGCGGATCGCGGTGTGCAATCGCGCTTTCTGCGAGCTGTTTCCGCTGGTCGAAAATCCGTCCGAGCTGGTCGGGCGCCGGCGTGACGAGGTGTTCGCCGAAGTGCGTGACCTGTTCGCCGGGGGTGACGAGGCGATGCGGCGCATCGACGACATCATGCTGCGCGGCGAACCGGTAATCGGCGAACGCGTCGATCTGACCGACGGCCGTCTGATCGAGCGGGACTGCCTGCCGATCCGGGTCGGAGAGGTGAGGCAGGGTGTGCTGTGGACCTTCCGCGACATTTCATCACGCATGCGGCTGGAGCACAGTCTGGCGGCCGAGAAGGAACGTCTGCGGGTGACCCTGCTGGCGATTGCCGATGCGGTCATTTCCACCGATGCGTCGGGTCATATCGATTTTCTGAATCCGGCGGCCGAACAGCTGACCGGCTGGCACAACGACCAGGCTGCCCGGCGCCCGCTGGGCGAGGTGTTGCGGCTGATCGACCCTGTGCTGAGGCGGGAGCGGCCCGATCCGGTGGCGCATGCCCTGGAAGAGGGCCTGGGGCGGGTCACCGATGAATCGCTGGTGCTGGCACGCGGCGGTGACGAAAAGGTGGTCGAACACTCCGCCGCACCGATCCGCGACGCCCTCGGCGGTGTCAGCGGTGCGGTGGTGGTGCTGCACGACACCACCGACCGCTATCGCATGCAGGAGCGTCTGCGCTGGCAGGCCACCCATGATCCGCTGACCGGTCTGGCCAACCGCGTGCTGCTGGAAGACCGGCTGACCCAGGCGATGGCGCGCGCGCGGCGGCAGGACAGGCTGCTCGCGGTATGCGTGCTCGATCTCGATGATTTCAAGGCGGTCAACGACCATCTGGGCCATGAGGCTGGCGACGCACTGTTGCAGGAGATTGCGCGCAGGCTGGGCCACTCGGTGCGTGCGGACGATACCGTGGCGCGACTGGGCGGTGACGAATTCGTCGTGCTGCTGGGCGCGCTCAGCGATGTCGCCGAGATGGAAACCTGTCTGCAGCGCATGCTCGATGCGCTGGCCGAACCGGTGCGCGTGGCCGGTTCGAGCGTGGTCACGCCGGCCAGCATAGGCGTGACGCTGTATCCGCTGAACGACAGCGACGCCGATGCGCTGCTGCGTCATGCCGATCAGGCCATGTACGAGGCCAAGCAGGCCGGCGGCCGCTGCTATCGCCTGTTCGATTTCCTGAACAGCCAGGTGTCGGTCGAGCGCCTGCGCCGCCGCGAGCGTATCGGCGAAGCGATCACCCGGGGAGAAATGCGTCTGTACTACCAGCCGCGGGTGGACATGCGGGAAGGACGCATGATGGGCGTCGAGGCGCTGGTGCGCTGGCAGCACCCGGACGAAGGCTTGCTCGCCCCCGACAGCTTCCTGCCGCTGATCGAGCACGACCCGGAAATACACCGGCTGGGCGAATGGGTGGTGCGTACCGCACTGGCCCAGCTGGCTGCCTGGCGCGCCGAAGGTGGCCGTTTCGGCGTGTCGGTCAATATTTCGGCGCCGCATCTGCTGTCGCCGGGCTTCGTCACCCGGCTGTCGGAACTGCTGGCCGAACAGCCCCAGTTGCCGCGTCAGGCGCTGGAGATCGAGGTGGTCGAGTCGGTCGCGCTGGACGACATCGAACGCGCCGCCGCGGTGGTGAGCGACATCCGGCGCCTCGGTGTGCGGGTGGCGATCGACGATTTCGGCGTCGGCTATGCCTCGCTGGGCTATCTGCGCCGGCTGCCGGTCGATGTGGTGAAGATCGACAAGTCCTTCGTGCTCGACATGCTGGACGACGAGGATGATTTCGAAGTGGTGCAGGCGGTGATCGCGCTCGCCCACGCGCTGCGGCGCGAGGTGGTGGCCGAGGGCGTGGAAACCGCCGAGCATGGCCTCATGTTGCAGCGTCTGGGCTGCAGCCAGATCCAGGGCTATGGCATCGCCCGCCCGCTGCCGGCGGACGCGCTGATGCGCTGGCTGGCCGACTGGCGGCCGGACCCGCGCTGGGCCGAGTGGCGCGATGCGGGCAATGGCAGCGACGACCTGCAGCTGTTCTCCGCGGTGCGCGACTTCAACCGCTGGACTGAACAGGTGCTGGGTCTGGCCGAAGGCCGGCCGGCAAGACTGGCAGATGAGGAAATACGCGATCCGACGCGCTGCCGCTTTGGCCAGTGGTTCCACGACGGCGGCCAGCAACGCTATGGCGACTTCGAGGAATACCGCGCGGTCGATCGTTCGCACCGCGCGCTGCACGAACTGGCGGTGCGCATTGCAGACAGCAGTGCGCGCGGTGACCGGGCTGCGGCGCAGGCGGCGGCGGTGAAGCTGCGTGTGGCACGCGACGACCTGGGCGTGCGCATCGAGGCACTGCAGCGCGCGGCCCGTCGCCGCGCGCTGAGCGACCGATAGCGCCGGCGCGTCAGTCCGCCAGCAGCACGCCCCGTTCGCGCAGTTGCTGCATCAGTTCATCGACGCACTGGTCAATGCTGCCTCGGCTGGTGTCGATGCGGATTTCCGCATTCTCCGGCGCCTCGTACGGCGAATCGATGCCGGTGAAGTTCTTGATTTCGCCGCGGCGCGCCTTCTTGTACAGGCCCTTCGGATCGCGCTCTTCGGTTACCGCGATCGGCGTGTCGACGAAGATTTCGATGAATTCACCGTCTTCCATCAGGCTGCGCGCCATCCGGCGTTCGGCCCGGAACGGAGAAATGAAGGCGGTCAGCACGATGAGGCCGGCATCGACCATGAGCTTGGCTACCTCGGCCACCCGGCGGATGTTCTCGACGCGGTCGGCTTCGGTGAAGCCGAGATCCTTGTTCAGGCCGTGCCGCACGTTGTCGCCATCCAGCAGATAGGTGTGGCGGCCCTGCGCGGACAGTCTTTTCTCGATCTGGTTGGCCAGCGTCGATTTGCCGGCGCCGGACAGGCCGGTGAACCACAGCACGCAGGGCTTCTGGCCCTTCATCGCGCCGCGCGCCACCTTGTCCACATCGACGTGCTGCATGTGGATGTTGTGCGAGCGGCGCAGCGCGAAGCGCAGCATGCCGGCACCGATGGTGGCGTTGCTCAGCCGGTCGATCAGGATGAAGCCACCGGTTTCGCGCACCGACTCGTAGGGGTCGAAGGCGATCGGGCGATCCAGGCTCAGCTTCACCTGCGCGATCTCGTTCAGCGCGAGCTGCTTGGCGGCCAGGTGTTCCAGCGTATTCACATTCACCTTGTGCCGGATTTCGGTCACCGTGGCGGTCACCGTGCGCGTGCCGGTCTTCAGCAGATAGGCGCGGCCAGGCATCATCGGCTCGTCCTGCATCCACACCAGTGTGGCTTCGAACTGGTCGGCCACCTCGGCTGGCGCGTCCTTGTGCGAAATGACGTCGCCGCGCGAAATGTCGACCTCGTCCTCCAGCACCAGCGTGACCGACTGACCGGCGATCGCCCGCTGCAGGTCGCCGTCGGCGGTGACGATGCGCTTCACCGTGCTGGTGCGGCCTGAGGGCTGGACGCGCACCGGTGCGCCCGGCTCGATCACGCCGCTGGCAATGGTGCCGGCGAAGCCGCGGAAATCGAGATTGGGCCGGTTAACCCATTGCACCGGCAGCCGGAAGGGGCCCTGCAGGCGGCGTTTCTGGTCGACCTCGACCGTTTCCAGATAGCCCATCAGCGTGGGGCCGTGGTACCAGCCCATCTGTTCACTGGGCGCGGTGATGTTGTCGCCCCTGAGCGCCGACATCGGAATGGCGACGATGTCCTCCAGCCCGAGCTGGGCGGCGAAGGCGCGGTAGTCGTCGAGGATGCGCTGGTAGGTGGCTTCGGAATGGCCGACCAGATCCATCTTGTTGATGGCGACCACGACGCGCTTGATGCCGATCAGCGACACCAGATAGCTGTGGCGGCGAGTCTGGGTCTGCACGCCGTGGCGCGCATCGACCAGGATGATGGCCAGATCGGCGGTCGAAGCGCCGGTCACCATGTTGCGGGTGTACTGCTCGTGGCCCGGCGTGTCGGCAACGATGAACTTGCGCCGGTCGGTCGAGAAGAAGCGGTAGGCCACGTCGATGGTGATGCCCTGTTCGCGCTCGGCGGCCAGGCCGTCGACCAGCAGCGCGAAGTCGAGGTCACCGCCCTGTGTGCCCACCTTCTTCGAGTCAGCTTCGAGCGCTGCCAGCTGGTCCTCGAACAGCATTTTCGATTCGTACAGCAGGCGGCCGATCAGCGTGCTCTTGCCGTCGTCCACGCTGCCGCAGGTGATGAAGCGCAGCAGGCTCTTGTGCTCGTGCTGCTTCAGGTAGGCGCCGATGTCCTGCGCGATGAGGTCGGAAACGTGTGCCATCAGCAGGCCTCCTGCAGGGCCGCCCCAAAGACGGCCTGAGCCCCCTCGGGGGGCAGCGAACGAATGTGAGTGTGGGGGCGCATCAGAAATACCCCTCCTGCTTTTTCTTTTCCATCGAGCCGGCCGAATCGTGGTCGATCACGCGACCCTGACGCTCCGACGTCTTCGTGAGCAGCATTTCCTGGATGATTTCGGTCAGCGAGGACGCGTTCGACTCGACCGCGCCGGTCAGCGGATAGCAGCCCAGCGTGCGGAAGCGCACGTTGCGCATCTGCGGCACTTCGCCGGCACGCAGCGGCATCCGGTCGTCGTCGACCATGATGAGCGTGCCGTCGCGCTCGACCACCGGGCGCGGGGCCGAGAAGTACAGCGGCACGATGGGAATGTTCTGCAGGTAGATGTACTGCCAGATGTCGAGCTCGGTCCAGTTCGAGATCGGAAACACGCGTATCGACTCGCCCTTGTGCTTGCGCGCGTTGTACAGGTTCCACAGCTCCGGGCGCTGATTCTTCGGGTCCCAGCGGTGCTGCGCGGTGCGGAAGGAGAAGATGCGCTCCTTGGCGCGCGACTTTTCCTCGTCGCGGCGGGCACCGCCGAAGGCCACGTCAAAACCGTACTTGTCGAGCGCCTGCTTCAGGCCCTCGGTCTTCATGATGTCGGTGTGGATGGCCGAGCCGTGCGTGAACGGGTTGATACCCTTGGCGACGCCGTCCTCGTTGATGTGCACGATGAGGTCCATGCCGAGCTTCTTCGCCATCTCGTCGCGGAACTGGTACATCGCCTTGAACTTCCAGGTGGTGTCCACATGCAGCAGCGGGAAGGGTGGCACCGCCGGGTAGAAGGCCTTCATCGCCAGGTGCAGCATGACCGCACTGTCCTTGCCGATGGAGTACAGCATGACCGGGTTTTCAGCCTCGGCCACCACCTCGCGCAGGATGTGGATGCTCTCGGCTTCCAGCCGCTGCAGGTGGGTCAGGGTGTCGGGATCGATTTCAGGGATGTTCGCAGCCGTATGTGCCATGGTCGCTCTCGCAAGGATGGCCGGATGATGGCGGAGCGCGCGGTCGCCCGCGTTCGACGGCGTCACGCCGCGCGGTCGATAGTCGCCGGGCGCGGCGCCATTCGTCACGGACTTCGCGCCGCAGCCGGTTCAGACTGTGCGCCGGCCGGCGTTCCTGCAGGCCACGACTGAGGCGGCCGGTGACGGCTGCCGGGGATGGTGGATGACGGCTCGAGCCGAACTGAAGGCGCTGCACGCGGCGCTGCTGGACATCGTGCGCGATGCCGGCGAATGCGTGATGGCGGTCTATGCGACCGATTTCGAGGTGGCGGACAAGGCGGACGCGTCGCCGGTCACGCTGGCCGATCGCAAGGCGGACGAGCTCATCGTCGCTCGCCTGAAGACGCTGACGCCGGACATTTTCATCGTGTCGGAAGAGTCGACCGAAGCCGGTCAGCGCCCGGCAGACGGCGCACCGTTCTGGCTGGTCGATCCGCTCGACGGCACGAAAGAGTTCATCAATCGCAACGGCGAGTTCACGGTGAACATCGCGCTGATCGAGAACGGCCGGCCGGTGCTGGGCGTGGTGCTGGCCCCTGCGCTGGGGCGGTTGTTCTCAGGCATCGTGGGCGAGGGCGCCTGGCTTGAGGATAAGGGCGGGCGGCGCGAAATCCGCTGCCGGGTACCGCCGGCCGCAGGGCTGACCGTGGTGGCCAGCCGCTCGCACGGCGATGCGGTCGCGCTGGACGCCTATCTGGCCGGCCGCAAGGTGGCCGATCTGCGCAACGCGGGTTCGTCGCTGAAGATCTGTCTGGTGGCGGCCGGCGAGGCCGACGTCTATCCGCGTCTCGGACGCACGATGGAATGGGACATCGCCGCCGGACACGCGGTGCTGGCCGCCGCGGGCGGCCGCATCGAGCAGGTGGAGGGTGCGCCCTTCACCTATGGCAAGCCGGATTTCGCGAACCCGCACTTTGCCGCCTGGGGTCTGGGCGCCTGAATGCAGCGATGACCGCCTGGCTGGTACTTGCTTCGATCGGCGTGCTGCTTGCGCTGCTGGTGCACGGCCGGGTGGCACCCGCGCCGCTGTTTACCGGGCTCGCCACCTGCTACTACTTCGCCGGCCTGCTGGACCAGAAAACCTGGCTCACCAGCTACACCAATCCGGCGCTGGCCATGCTGGTGCTGCTGCTGCTGGTGTCGCTGGTGATCGAACGGGCGCCGGTGCTGGAGCGGGTGTCGGACCGCCTGCTGCGCGGCTCGCCCGGCTGGGCGGTGGTGCGCTTCACCTCGGTCACCACGCTGTTTTCCGCCTTCCTGAACAACACCGCGGTGGTCGGCGCGCTGCTCGGCGTGGTGACCAGGCAGCGCCATCACCCGGCTTCGCTGCTGCTCATCCCGCTGTCTTTCGCCGCCATTGTCGGCGGCATCACCACGCTGGTCGGCACCTCGACCAATCTGGTGGTCAGTTCGCTGATGGTGAACGCGGGGCTGCCGCCGCTGGGCATGTTCGACCCGAGCTGGGTCGGCGTGCCGGTGGCGCTGGTGTGCGTGGCGGTGCTGGCGCTGAGCGTCCGGCTGCTGCCGCGGCACGAGGCAAACGACCGCGAACTGCAGCAGGCCTATTTCCTGGAAGCACGGGTCGAGGCGGCGTCAAAGCTGATCGGCCGCAGCATCGAACAGAACCGGCTGCGCAATCTGGAAGGCCTGTTCCTGCTGGAAATCATGCGCGAGGGCCGGCTCATTTCGCCGGTGGCTCCGACCGAAGTGATCGAGGCCGGTGACGTGCTCATCTTTACCGGCGAAATCGACAAGGTGCAGGCGCTGCAGCGCTTCGACGGGCTGCAGGTGTTCGGCATGGAAGCGAACGCGCTGCTGCGTTCAAATCTGCTCGAAGTGGTCATTTCCAGTCAGTCCGAACTGGCGAACAGGACGCTGCGCGAGGTCGATTTCCGCACCATGTTCGATGCCGGTGTGGTCGGCATACGGCGCGGCGACAAGCGGCTCACCGGCCAGCTCGGCCGGGTGCCGCTGCATGTGGGCGACAGCCTGCTGCTGGCGGTGGGGCCCGATTTCGCACACCACCGCAACATCGAGCGCAATTTCCATCTGGTGGGCGGCACGGTGCGGCCGCGGCTGACGCCGGTGCAGAGCCGGTTCACGCTGGGTGGCTTCGCCGCGGTGATCGCGCTGTCCGGTTTCGAGATCGTGCCGCTGTTCACCGGCCTGCTGCTGCTCATGATCGCGCTGGTGGCGAGCGGGCTGCTCACGCTGGGGGAGATGCGCCGCCGCTTTCCGTTCGATCTGGTGCTGACCATAGGCTCGTCGCTGGCGATTGCCAGCGTGCTCGAGAACAGCGGGGCGGCTGAGCTGATGGCAGGCGGCCTGCGCGCGCTGTATGACGGCCACGGTGTGCTCGGCGCCTTCGTCGGCATCTACCTGCTCACCGTGCTGCTGACCGAACTGGTCACCAACAACGCAGCTGCCGCACTGGCCTTCCCGATCGCGCTGTCGACCGCGCGCGCTTTCGACGCCGATCCGATGCCCTTCATGATGGCGGTGCTGTATGGCGCCAGCGCCGGCTTCCTGATCCCCTTCGGCTACCAGACTCACCTGATGGTGTATTCGCCCGGCCGCTACCGGATGATGGATTTCGTCCGCGTCGGCCTGCCGGTGTCGATCGCCTATGGCGCCACGGTGCTGCTGCTGGTGCCGGTGTTCTTCCCGTTCACCCGCTGACCCGGCGCCGGGTCAGGCCGTCTGGCCTGCGCTCCAGCCGGAGGACCAGGCCCACTGGAAGTTGTAGCCGCCCAGCCAGCCGGTCACGTCCACCACCTCGCCGACGAAGAACAGGCCGGGCACGCGGCGGGCCGCCATCGTCTTCTGGTCGAGGTCGCGCGTGTCCACGCCGCCCAGCGTCACTTCCGCCTTGTTGTAGCCCAGCGTGCCCGACGGGTGCAGCGGCCAGCCCTTGAGCTTCGCGGCGATGTCGGCCAGCGCGGCCCGCGGCAGTTCGGCGAGCGCGACATTCCAGCGGCCTGCGCCCTCGAAATCCACCCACTGCTGCGCGAAGCGCTTCGGCAGGTGGTCGGCGAGCAGCGTGGCCAGCGTCTGCCGGCCGCCGCGCGCGGCCTGCAGCCAGCTTTCGGCATCGGCCACCTCCGGCAGCAGATCGATGTGCAGCGCTTCGCGGCCGCCGGCCTGCTGCCAGTAACTCGACGCCTGCAGGATGGCCGGACCGGACAGGCCGCGATGGGTGAGCAGGGTCTGTTCGCGGAACTCCGGGCCTTCGCACCAGGCGATCGAATCGAAGGAGGCGCCGGACAGTTCGCCGAAGCGCGCCAGCCAGTCCGGGTCCAGCGCCAGCGGCACCAGGGCCGGTTTCGGCGCCACCACTTTCAGGCCGAACTGCTCCGCCACCCGGTAGCCGAAAGGTGTCGCCCCGATCTTGGGCACGGTGAGGCCGCCGGTGGCGATCACCAGCGAGGCGGCGAAGCGTGCGCCCTGGTCGGTATCGACCCGGAACAGGTCGCCTTCGCGCGACACGCCGCTCACCGCCGACGGCCGCTGCCAGCGCACGCCACCGGCATCGCACTCCGCCTTCAGCAGGTCGATGATCTGCTGCGAACTGTCGTCGCAGAACAGCTGGCCCAGCGTTTTTTCGTGGTAGCGGATGCGGTGCCGCTCGACCAGCGCGATGAAATCGCGCGGCGTATAGCGCGACAGCGCCGAGCGGCAGAAATGCGGGTTCTGCGACAGGAAGCAATCGGGCCTCAGGTCGCGGTTGGTGAAATTGCAGCGGCCGCCGCCGGAAATGCGGATCTTCTCGGCCAGCTTGGGACAGTGGTCGATCACCAGCACGCTGCGGCCGCGGCTGCCTGCGGTGGCGGCGCACATCAGGCCGGCGGCGCCGGCGCCGATCACGATCACATCGACGTGCATGGACGGGGAGAGGAAGACGAAAGGCGCGAGTGTAGCGGCGCTCAGCGCAAATCCGGGGCCTGAAGTAGCATCGGCGGATGCGATTCATCCATTCCCTGCGACGCGGTTCGGTGCGCACCCGGCTGGTGTTGCTGGTGCTGGCACCGCCGCTGCTGATGCTGCCGCTGCTGATCGCGTTGGTGGTGCACTGGGGCAATTCCGCCTACGACCAGCTGCTCATCTACAAGGTGAATGCCGAACTGACCATCGCCCGTCAGTATTTCGACCGGGTGCTCGACAGCCAGCGTCAGACCGTCTCGGCGATTGCGGCGTCCGGCAAGCTGCGCAGCGTGCTGGGCGCGCCGGCCTCGCTGGCCGCCCTGCTGAAGGCACAGGCCGAGGCGCAGCAGTTCGACTACCTGTACGTGCTCGATGGCGAGGGCAGGGTACGGGCGGCGTCCACCCACACGCGGTCAGGCGAGGCGCTGAGGGAATCGCGCACCGACTGGCCGGTGGTGCGGGCCGCGCTGGAGGGCGAGTCGCGTATCGCGCTGTCGGTGTTCGACGCCGCCCGACTGGCGGCCATCGGCCCGCCGCTGGTCGAGCGCGCACGGCTGGCCATCGTGCCGACTGCCAATGCGACGCCCGATCCGCGGCACGAAGAGGAGCGCGGCATGATGATCCATGTTGCGGTGCCCATCCTCGACGCCCAGGGCGAGCAGATCGGGGTGCTCGAAGGCGGCCGGCTGCTGAACCGCAACCTCGATTTCGTCGACACCATCAACGACCTGGTCTACAACGACGGCGCGCTGCCGCTGGGTTCGCGCGGCACCGCCACGCTCTTCCTCGACGACGTGCGCATCGCCACCAATGTGCGCATGTTCGGCGGCGACCGCGCACTCGGCACCCGGGTGTCGGCCGCAGTGCGCCACCGCGTGCTCGACAATGGCGAGCGCTGGCTGGACCGCGCCTTCGTCGTGAACGACTGGTACGTGTCGGGCTACGAACCGGTGGTTGATGGCGAGGGCCGGCGCATCGGCATGCTCTATGTCGGTTTTCTCGAAGCGCCTTTCCGCGAAGTGAAGCAGAACATCCTGGCGGCGCTGATCGGCCTGTTCGCGCTCATCATGGCGGCCGGCGTGGTGCTGTCGCTGCGCGGCGCGCGCAGCATCTTCCGGCCGATCGAGCGCATGGACGCCACCATCGGCGCGGTCGAGAAGGGGGACGCGGCGGCCCGCACCGGCAGCGTCGAAGGTGGCGAGGAAATCGCACGCCTGGCGGGCCACCTCGACACCCTGCTGGATACCGTGGCCGCGCGCGAGGCGGAGCTGAAGCAGCTCAACGCCGAACTGGACCAGAAGGTGGTCGAGCGCACCGCCGAACTGCGCGAGGCGCAGCGCCAGCTGGTGCTCTCGGAAAAGCTGGCGGCCATCGGCCAGCTCACCGCCGGTGTGGCCCATGAAATCAATAATCCGGTGGCGGTGATGCAGGGCAATCTGGACCTGATGCGCGAACTGCTGGGCCCGTCCGCCGATGGCGTGAGCACCGAAATCCGGCTGCTGGACGAACAGATCAACCGCATCCGCGTCATCGTGACCAAGCTGCTGCAGTACGCGCGGCCGGGCGAATTCGCCGGCTACGTGTCCGAATTGGACACTGGCGCGCTGCTGCAGGACACGCTGCCGCTGGTGCAGCACCAGGCGCGCAAGAACGGCGTGGACATCGTGCTTGCACCGGGCGCGCGCACGCGGGTGCGCATCAACCGCGAAGAGCTGCAGCAGGTACTGGTGAACCTCATCGTGAATGCGCTGCACGCCATGCCCGGCGGCGGCACGCTCACCCTGAGTACCGCAGACGTGTCCGACCCGGCCGGCGTGCGGCTGGAGGTGCGCGATACCGGCCACGGCATCGCGCCGGAACACCTGGGCCGGGTGTTCGATCCCTTTTTCACCACCAAGCGTTCCGAAGGCACCGGTCTGGGCCTGTCGGTGTCGCTCGGCCTGATCGAGCGCTATGGCGGCACCATCACGGTCGCCAGCACGCCGGGCGAGGGCACCTGTTTCAGTGTGCTGCTGCTGGCCGAGCCGCAGTTCCGCGCGGCGGAAGGCCCGGCGCACGCCTAGGTCCTGCGTCCGCCTCAGCGCACGATGGAGAAGCCGACCCGTATCTGTGCCGGGCCGCCCCGGTTGTAATCGAGCAGGCTTTCGCCATAGCCGTTGAAATACTGGAAGTGCAGGAAGCCACCGGCGCCGGCGTCGGCCAGCAGCCGGCGCTTCAGGCGATAGGACAGGTCGAGCTGCAGAGAGCCCTGATCGCCCGGATACCCCTCGGCCTTCAGCAGCCAGCCGTCGTCATTGCCCACTTCCAGGCCGAGCAGCGCGTAGCCGCGGTACTTCGCAATGTCGCGGTTGGTCGGATCGCGGTCGGTGTAGTCGAACAGCTTCACCGAGGCGCCGACATGGGTGTTGTGGTCCACGTCCCAGCGCCAGGAGGGCTTCACGAACAGGGTGTCGATCGAACGCGAGTCGGCGCCGTCGCGGCCGTTGGACTGGTGCTCGTAGCCGGCCTGGGCGCTGACGGTATGGCGTGAACCGATCTGCCGGTAGGGGCCGAATTCGTAGAAGAAGCTCGGTTTGTAGGTGGTGTCGCGGAAAGGTTTGGAATCGCCGCTCCAGTCCCAGATCGAGGTCTGGGTGTAGCCGAAGTGCAGGCCGGTGAGCAGATCGCCCAGCGGCAGTTCGGTGGCCCAGCCTTCCGGATCGAAGATGCGGTACTTGAACGAGATCTGGAAGCGGGCCGTCGTGTCGCCGCGCGAACCGGCGACGAAATAGACCGGTTCGTGGGTGCCGAGGCCGATGCGGTTGCGGCCCAGATTCACTACGCCAGCAGGTTCGGCCCCGGTCGTTTCGGTGGCGGCCGCCCGCACCGAGGCGGGCGACACCACCGCAACCGCGCCGGCGGCCAGCGGTGCCGGCTTCAGCTGCACCAGCAGCACGCTGGATGCGGCTGAGGTCAGTTCCAGCCGGCCGGTGCCTTCGAGATCGGTCGGGAACACCGCCGCATAGTCGCGCCGCCCGTCACGGGCCGGGGTGGCGGCGTGCAGCGCCAGATCGGCGGCACGGGGGCCGACGATGACGCGCGCCTTCAGTTCTTCCGGAAGTGTTTCTCCGGCGGTCGATACCACGGTGAGTGCGAGCGGCAGACCCGGTTCGACCAGGGTCTGGCGGCTGGCGAGCAGCAGGTCAGCATGGGCCGGGGCGGCCAGCAGCAGGGCTAAGAGCGTGCCGGGCAGGCGCAGGGGCAGGCGGTTCATGTAGGGCTCCTTGAAGGATGCCCCCGATTCTGCCTGCTGCGTGGTGCGGCGGGCTGTCAGCCTGAGCCGACTGCCCGCCGGTGGTGTCCTACCAGAGCGTTTCCCGCTCCGGCGAGGCGCTGATGCGGTGGATGGCCAGATCGGCGCCCTCGAATTCCTGCTCCGGGTCCAGACGCAGGCCGGTGAAGGCCTTGATGGAGCCGTAGATGACCGCGCCGCCGGCCAGCGCCAGTGCGACACCGGCCACGGTGCCGACCAGCTGGGTCATGAAGCTCACCTTGCCCAGGCCGCCCAGAGCCTCGAGTCCGAAAATGCCGGCGGCGATGCCGCCCCAGGCGCCGCACAGGCCGTGCAGCGGCCACACGCCGAGCACGTCGTCGATCTTCCAGCGGTTCTGGGTCAGCGTGAACATGAGCACGAACAGGCCGCCCGCGAGGCCGCCGGTGAGCAGCGCACCGAGCGGGTGCATGAGGTCGGAGCCAGCGCAGACCGCGACCAGACCGGCCAGCGGGCCGTTATGCACGAAGCCCGGGTCATTGCGCCCGGCCACCAGTGCCACCAGCGTGCCACCGACCATGGCCATCAGCGAATTGACCGCCACCAGACCGTTGACCGCTTCCAGCTTCTGCGCGCTCATCACGTTGAAGCCGAACCAGCCCACGGTCAGTATCCAGGCGCCGAGTGCGAGGAAGGGAATGCTCGACGGCGGATGCGCGGCGATGCCGCCGTCGCGCGAGTAGCGGCCGCGTCGGGCGCCCAGCAGCAGTACCGCGGCCAGCGCGATCCAGCCGCCGAAGGCATGCACCACCACCGAGCCGGCGAAGTCGTGGAATGGCGCGCCGAAAGTGCTTTCAAGCCAGGCCTGGAAGCCGAAGTTGCCGTTCCAGATCATGCCTTCGAACAGCGGATAGAGCAGGCCGACGATGAGTGCGGTGGCGCTCACCTGCGGCCAGAAGCGCGCGCGTTCGGCGATGCCGCCCGACACGATGGCCGGGATGGCGGCGGCGAAGGTGAGCAGGAAGAAGAACTTCACCAGATCGTAGCCGCCGGCCTGGGTCAGGCTGGCTGCGCTGCCGAGGAAATGAACGCCATAGGCGATGCCGTAGCCAATGAAGAAGTACACCAGGGTCGATACTGCGAAATCGACCAGAATCTTGACCAGTGCATTGACCTGGTTCTTGCGGCGTACGGTGCCCACTTCGAGGAAGGCGAAGCCGGCGTGCATCGCCAGCACCATGATGGCGCCGAGCAGGATGAACAACACGTCGGCCGATGTCTTGAAACTGTCCATGAAAACTCCGGTAATCACGATCACGGTGCAGATAGCAAAAGATGCACCAGCAGACGGCAGGCATTCGTCGCGTGGCACGGAAATGGGGCGCAACGTGGCGCCGGCCCCGATTTTGATGACGCTGGTGTGAACCGTCCAGGCGATCGGGCCCGCACATTCGTGGGGCGCTGAAGCCTCGTGCGCACAAAAATTGTGCGCAATGAAACGAGTTCAATCAAAATGCCCGGTTTTGGTGCAAAAAAGCCTGAAGGCTGTGAGGAGACAATATTGAAGTACGGCAATTTCGGAGATTTCGTAGGTCGGGTCGAGGCACGCAATCCGGGTCAGCCCGAGTTCATCCAGGCGGTGACCGAGGTGATGGAAAGCCTGTGGCCTTTCATCGAGGCGAATCCGCGCTATGCCGAACAGGCGCTGCTGGAGCGGCTGGTCGAGCCGGAGCGGGTGATCATGTTCCGCGTCAGCTGGGTCGATGACCGCGGCGAGGTGCAGGTGAATCGCGGCTACCGCATCCAGCACAGCTCTTCGATCGGGCCGTACAAGGGCGGCATCCGCTTCCATCCGTCGGTGAATCTGTCCATCCTGAAATTCCTGGCCTTCGAACAGACTTTCAAGAACGCGCTCACTACGCTGCCCATGGGCGGCGGCAAGGGCGGCTCGGACTTCGACCCCAAGGGACGCAGCCAGGGCGAAGTGATGCGCTTCTGTCAGGCCTTCGTGTCCGAGCTGTTCAGGCACGTCGGTTCGGATACCGACGTGCCGGCCGGTGACATCGGTGTCGGCGGTCGTGAAGTCGGTTACATGGCGGGCATGATGAAGAAGCTCAGCAACCGCGCCGACTGCGTGTTCACCGGCAAGGGCCTGTCCTTCGGCGGTTCGCTCATCCGTCCGGAAGCGACCGGCTACGGCACCGTCTATTTCGCCGAGGAAATGCTGTGCCACGCCGGCCATTCGATGGCCGGCCTGCGGGTGTCGGTGTCCGGTTCCGGCAACGTGGCCCAGTACGCGGTGGAAAAGGCGATGGCGCTCGGTGCCAAGGTGGTGACCGTGTCCGATTCCGGTGGCACCGTGATCGATGAAGACGGCTTCACCACCGAAAAGCTGGCCATCCTGATGGATGTGAAGAACCGCCAGTACGGTCGGGCGAGCGACTACGCGAAGCAGGTCGGTGCGCGCTTCGAGGAGAACGTGCGGCCCTGGCATGTGCCGGTCGACGTGGCGCTGCCCTGCGCCACCCAGAACGAGCTGGACGAGAAGGACGCGCGCACGCTGATCGGCAATGGCGTGAAATGCGTGGCCGAAGGCGCCAACATGCCCTCGACCATCGAAGCCGCGAAGGCCTTCGAAGCGGCTGGCGTGCTGTACGCGCCGGGCAAGGCATCGAACGCCGGTGGCGTGGCGACCTCGGGTCTGGAAATGAGCCAGAACGCGATCCGCATGAACTGGACGCGCGACGAGGTCGATACCCGCCTGCTGCACATCATGCAGGGCATCCACGCCGCCTGCCTGCAGTACGGCAAGCGCAAGGATGGCCGCCTGAGCTATGTCGATGGCGCCAACGTGGCCGGCTTCGTGAAGGTGGCCGAAGCGATGCTGGGGCAGGGCGTGATCTGATCGCCGTGCAGCCCCGGCTGCCCGAGCCGTGCGGGCGTGGCCGGGGCGGAAACGCTTTTCCGGCGACGACCCGGAAACAAAAAGCCCACTCCTCGGAGCGGGCTTTTTGCTGGAGCGGCGCTTCGATTACTTCAGGATGGTCGCGAGCGAGTCAGCCACGTAATCGATGTTCTTCGAATTCAGCGCAGCCAGGCAGATGCGGCCGGTGCTGACCGCGTAGATGCCGAATTCGTCGCGCAGGCGGTCGACCTGGGCGACGGTCAGGCCGGTGTAGCTGAACATGCCGCGCTGGCGCACGACGAAGGAGAAGTCACGGGCGACGCCGCGGGACGACAGCTTGTCAACCAGGCCGGTGCGCATGGCGCGGATGCGCTCGCGCATTTCACCCAGTTCCTCTTCCCACATCGAACGCAGTTCGGGCGTCGCCAGCACCGATGCCACCACAGCGCCGCCGTGGGTCGGCGGGTTGGAGTAGTTGGTGCGGATGGTGCGCTTCAACTGGCTCAGCACGCGGGCCGATTCGTCCTTGGACGCGGTCACGATGGACAGCGCGCCGACGCGCTCGCCGTAAAGCGAGAAGGACTTCGAGAACGAGCTGGAAATGACGAAGCTCAGGCCGGACTGCACGAACTGGCGCACCGCCACGGCGTCCTGGTCGATGCCGTCGGCGAAGCCCTGGTAGGCCATGTCGAGGAAGGGCACCAGGTTGCGCGCCTTGCACACGTCGACCACTTCGGCCCACTGGGCGTCGGTCAGGTCGGCGCCGGTCGGGTTGTGGCAGCAGGCGTGCAGCAGCACGATCTGGTTGGCCGGCAGCGCCTGCAGGTGGGCGATCATCGCGTCGAAGCGCACACCGCGGGTGTCAGCGTCGAAATACGGGTAGACATCGACTTCGAAGCCGGCGGCTTCGAACAGCGCACGGTGGTTCTCCCAGCTCGGGTCGCTGATGTACACCTTGGCCTGCGGCAGCAGGCGCTTCAGGAAGTCGGCGCCGATCTTCAGCGCACCGGTGCCGCCCAGGGCCTGGGCGGTGACCACGCGGCCGTCGGCGGTCAGGGCGGCGCCCTGGCCGAACAGCAGATCCTGCACCGCCTTGTTGTAGGCCGGCGCACCTTCGATCGGCTGGTAGCCGCGCGGCGGCGCATTCTTCATGCGCGTCTCTTCCGCGGCACGCACCGCACGCAGCAGCGGCAGCTTGCCCGCGTCGTCGTAGTACACGCCCACGCCCAGGTTCACCTTAGTGGTGCGGGTATCAGCGTTGAAGGCTTCGGTCAGGCCCAGGATGGGGTCGCGCGGGGCCATCTCGACGGTCGAGAAGACGGACGGGTTCATGCGTGCTCCGGTGTGCAGGGTTGGTGTGCCCGGGTCGGGCGGTGCGTCGTGCTATTAAAGATAGGTCGAAAAAACGACAACAATCGCGCTAATGTCTGCCTTTGCCCGAACGCCGTCGAAGTCTCGCGGTCATCAGGCTGCAAAAGCAGTGTGATTCAGATTTGTGCAACGCAAAATTCTACCATGTCGGAAACTGTCGCCACACCCGCCCTGTTAACCTTTGACAACAGTCCTTACCGGCTGCACCAGCCCTTCCCGCCGGCCGGCGACCAGCCGGGCGCCATCGACAAACTGGTCGAGGGCATCGACGACGGGCTCATGTTCCAGACCCTGCTCGGCGTGACCGGTTCCGGCAAGACCTACACCATGGCCAACGTGATCGCCCGCACCGGGCGCCCGGCCATCGTGATGGCGCCGAACAAGACGCTGGCCGCCCAGCTGTACTCGGAATTCCGCGAATTCTTTCCGGAGAACGCGATCGAGTACTTCGTGAGCTACTACGACTACTACCAGCCGGAAGCCTATGTGCCGTCGAAGGACCTGTTCATCGAGAAGGACAGCGCCATCAACGAGCACATCGAACAGATGCGGCTGTCGGCCACCAAGAGCCTGATGGAGCGGCGCGACGTGATCATCGTCGCCAGCGTGTCGTCGATCTATGGCATCGGCGACCCAGTCGATTACCACGCGATGATCCTGCATCTGCGCGAAGGCGGCACGCTGCACCAGCGCGACATCATCGCCCGGCTGGTGCAGATGCAGTACCAGCGCAACGACACCGACTTCAAGCGCGGCACCTTCCGGGTGCGCGGCGACGTGATCGACATCTTCCCGGCCGAACACGCGGAGAACGCGCTGCGCGTGTCGCTGTTCGACGACCAGATCGAGGAACTGTCGCTGTTCGATCCGCTGACCGGTCAGGTGCGCAGCCGCATCGGCCGCTTCACCGTCTATCCGTCCAGCCACTATGTGACGCCGCGCGCCACCGTGCTGCGCGCGATTGACGCGATCAAGGTTGAACTGGAACTGCGCTCGAAGGAATTCGTCAGCCAGCACAAGCTGGTCGAGGCGCAGCGCATCGAGCAGCGCACCCGTTTCGACCTCGAAATGCTGAACGAACTGGGCTTCTGCAAGGGCATCGAGAACTATTCGCGCCACATGTCCGGCCGTCAGCCGGGCGAAGCGCCGCCGACGCTGATTGATTACCTGCCGCCGGACGCGCTGATGTTCATCGACGAATCGCACGTGACCATTCCGCAGATCGGCGGCATGTTCAAGGGCGACATGGCGCGCAAGAGCAATCTGGTCGATTTCGGCTTCCGGCTGCCGTCGGCGCTGGACAACCGGCCGCTCAAGTTCGACGAATTCGAGAAGCTGATGCCGCAGACCGTATTCGTGTCGGCCACGCCGGCCGCCTACGAGGCGGCCAATCAGGGCCAGGTGGTGGAACAGGTGGTGCGGCCGACCGGCCTGGTCGACCCGGTGGTCGACATCCGCCCCGCCTCGACCCAGGTGGACGACCTGCTGGGCGAAATCCGCAAGCGGGTCGAGGCCGGCGAACGGGTGCTGGTGACCGTGCTCACCAAGCGGCTGGCCGAGGACCTGACCGACTACTTCAGCGAGAACGGCGTGCGGGTGCGCTATCTGCACTCGGACATCGACACGGTCGAACGGGTGGAAATCATCCGCGACCTGCGGCTGGGCGAATTCGATGTGCTGGTGGGCATCAACCTGCTGCGCGAAGGTCTGGACATTCCCGAAGTGTCGCTGGTCGCCATTCTCGATGCCGACAAGGAAGGCTTCCTGCGCTCCGAGCGCAGCCTGATCCAGACCATAGGCCGTGCGGCGCGTCACCTGAATGGCACCGCCATCCTGTACGCCGACAACATGACCGAGTCGATGAAGCGCGCCATCGCCGAAACCGAGCGCCGCCGGGCCAAGCAGATCGCGCACAACGCGGAGCACGGCATCACGCCCAAGGGCGTGGTCAAGCGCATCAAGGACATCATCGATGGTGTTTACGATCAGGAAGAGGTTGCCCGCGAACTGAAGGTGGCCGAGGAGCACGCGCGCTTCGAGGCCATGAGCGAGAAGGATCTGGCCAGGGAAATCAAGAAGCTCGAGAAGGAAATGGTCGAGCACGCAAAAAACCTGGAATTCGAGAAGGCGGCCGACGCCCGCGACCGGCTGTTCAAGCTGCGCAGCGGCGCCTTCGGCGCGGCGGCGCACTGACCATGCGGCGGCACGGCATGAGTCGGCAGGGTGCTCCGGCGCCCGCCGGCTCGGGCCGGTGCTGAATCCTTCATTCCGCTGAGTCCTGTATTCCGCAATCACCCCGCTGCTAGGCGGAACTTGCCGCGCCCGCCACACTCCCTGCGAACATGCCTCCTATCACTGCATTCTTCCGTCCGCTGCTGGTCACCCTGCTGAGCCTGCTGCCGTCTCTGGCGCCAGCCGCCGAGAGCGCGCCGTCCACCACCCCGCGCGCCACCGTGTCGCTGCTTTCGGCCAGCGATGCGCTGGCGCCCGGACAGACGGTCGAGCTGGGCCTGCATTTCCGCTTCCAGCCCGGCTGGCACATCTACTGGATGAATCCGGGCGACGCCGGTCAGGCGCCGCGCATCGAGGTGTTCGCGCCGGCTGGCAGCACGGTGGGCGACCTGCGCTGGCCGGCGCCGGAACGCCATGTCGACGGGCCGATCACCACCTTCGTCCATCAGGGCGATGTGCTGCTGCCTTTTGCGCTGACGCTGCCGGCGTCGCTGTCCGCCACCACCGTGCTGTCGGTGAAGGCCAGCTGGCTGGTGTGCAAGGACATCTGCATTCCGGACGAAGGCGTGTTCCGGCTCGAACTGCCAGCTGGGGCGGCCGTGCCCGGCGCCGACGCGCCGCTGTTCGAGGCTGCGCGGGCGGCCGCGCCGGTGCGCACAGACTGGCAGGTGTCGGTCGATGCCACCGGCCAGCTCACGCTGCGCGGCGCTGGCGCCGGCGCACTCAGATCGGCCGATTTCTTCCCGGCTGACTGGGGCCGGATCGAACATGGCGCCGCGCAGACCCTGACAGTTGAGGGCGATGTCGCCCGCATCGCGCTGGTGCCCGGCGCCGAATTCGATGCCGCCAGGCCGCTGGAAGGCGTGCTGCGCGCCACCGGTGCCGACGGTGTGGAACGGGCGCTGTGGCTGAGCACTGCCGATCAGCCTGTGACGCGCCCGCCGGTGGTGACGCTGGCCGCAGGTGATGAGCCGCCGCCGCCCGGGGCGCCTGCGCAATCGGCGCAGTCACCGGCCGCCGACGAAACCGGGGGGCTGTGGCCGTTGCTGTTCGCCTTTGCCGGCGGCCTGCTGCTTAACCTGATGCCCTGCGTATTCCCGGTGCTGGCGATCAAGGCGCTGTCCTTCGCCCGTGCCGGTGGCAGTGAATCCGCCCGGGTCAGGCAGCTGTCGCTGGCCTACTGCGCCGGCGTGGTGCTCAGTTTCGTCGCGCTGGCTGGCCTGCTGCTCGCGCTGCGAGCGGCTGGAAGCCAGGCCGGCTGGGGTTTCCAGTTCCAGTCGCCGGTGTTCGTCGCGGCCATGGCCACGCTGCTGTTCGCCATCGGCCTGAACCTGTCCGGCGTGTTCGACGTGGGCGGGCGTCTGGCGTCGGCGGGCAGTGGCCTGGCGGAGCGGGGCGGACTGGCCGGCAGCTTCTTCACCGGCGTGCTGGCGGTGGTGGTGGCCACGCCGTGCACCGCGCCCTTCATGGGCGGAGCGATCGCCGCCGCGCTGACCGCGCCGGCCGTCGTGACCGTGGGCATCTTCGTCGCACTGGGTCTGGGCATGGCGCTGCCCTATCTGCTGCTGGCCTTCTTCCCGGCGCTGGCCCGGCGCATGCCCAAGCCCGGCGCCTGGATGGAGCGGTTTAAGCAGGCGCTGGCTTTCCCGATGTATGGCGCGGCGGCCTGGCTGGTGTGGGTGCTCAGCCAGCAGAGCGGAGCGGATGGCGTGCTGCACGCGCTGGTGGCGCTGCTGCTGGTGGCGCTGGCCGCATGGCTGGCTGGCAGCGCCCAGCGCGGTGCGCCGCGCCCCTGCCTGTGGCGGGCCGCGGCGGTGCTGACCCTGGTGATCGCGGCGCTGGCGGTGGGGCGCACGCCTGCGCCGCAGCCTGTCGTTGCGGCCTCGGCCGACGGCACCTACTCGCCGCAGCGGCTGGCCGACCTGCGCGCCTCCGGCAAGCCGGTGTTCGTGAACATGACCGCCGCCTGGTGCGTCACCTGCCTGATGAATGAAAAGGTGGCGCTGTCGACCGCAGAAGTACAGGCCGCATTTGCCGCGCGCGGCATCGTCTACCTGAAGGGCGACTGGACCCGGGCCGACCCGGACATCACCGCCTTCCTGCAGTCGCACGGCCGGGACGGCGTGCCGCTCTACGTCTTTTACCCGGCGGGCGGACAGCCGGTGCTGCTGCCGCAGATCCTGACGCCGGGCGTGGTGCTTGCGCATCTCGAACCCCAGCCGTGAGCGGCACCCGTTCGAACGATCACCGAGGAGATCCGACATGACGACAGCGATCACACATCGATCCGCGCTGCTGGCGCTTGTGCTGGGGCTGGGCGCGGCGCTTGCCCAGGCCGCACCGAAGGTGGGCGAGCCGGCGCCGGCGTTTTCGGCGGTCGATTCGAACGGCCGCAGCGTGAAGCTCGCGGACTTCGCCGGCCGCACCGTGGTGCTGGAATGGACCAACCACGGCTGCCCCTATGTGCAGAAGTGGTATCAGGGCGGCATGCAGGCGCTGCAGAAGGCGTCGACCGGCAAGGGCGCGGTGTGGCTCACTGTGCTCAGTTCGGCACCGGGCACGCAGGGCCATGTCGACGGTCCGACCGCCAACAGCATGATGAAGGAACAGGGGGCGGCGCCCACCCACTATCTGCTGGATCCGGAAGGACGGGTCGGCCGCGCCTACGGTGCTCAGGTTACGCCGCACATGTACGTGATCGCCCCCGACGGGCGGCTGGCCTACGCCGGCGGTATCGACAGCATTGCCTCGGCCGACGTGAGCGACATTGCGAAAGCCGAACCGCTGGCGCGGCTGGCCATCGATGCGGTGCTGGCCGGCAGGCCGGTGGCCAAGGCGCAGACGCGACCCTATGGCTGTTCGGTGAAATACGCGAACTGACAGACGCGAACTGACAGACGCGAACTGACGGACGGGACACAAGCGGCCGGCGCAGGGCGCCGGCCGTCGGGGTGGTGCAGGTCAGGCGCTGACGCTGCCGGTTCCGGGGTGGTTGGCCGCGTGCATGCGGTTCTGCGCCTTGACCAGACGTTCCATCGTGCGCAGATCCTTGCGATCGAGCTTCATCGCACCGCGTACCCATTCGCGGGTCACGTCTTCCAGTTCCTGATAGGTCAGACGCACATAGGCGTGCATCTTGGCGCGCTGGAAAGCGCGGAAGCCCTTGAGCTGGGTAGACATCTGGCGCATCACGTCACGCGCCACCCATTCGCCACGGCCGGGTTCGGCCAGATGGTCGACCAGACCGAGTTCGTGCATCTTTTCGGCCGGCAGCACGCGGGCGTTCAGGATCAGGTCCTCGGCCACGCGCGGACCGGCCTTGCGCGCCACCAGGCTGTAGGCCCCCATGCCCGGAAACAGGTTGAACAGCATTTCCGGGAAGCCCATCTTGGCGCCGCGTTCGGCGATCACCACATGGCAGGACAGGGCCGCTTCGAAGCCGCCGCCCAGTGCGTCGCCCTGGACCACCGCCATCGACACCGCGTCGGCGTGCAGGCCGGCGACGTTGTTGTTGATCGCGCGGATGCAGGCTTCGGCGTAGCGCATCAGCCCGTCTTCGTCACCGGCTTCGACCAGTTTCTGGAACAGGTCGAGATCGCCGCCGAGGTTATAGACGCCGGACACGCCTGAGCAGTTCAGGAAGAAGTCCACCGTGCCCGGTGCCAGTTCGACCTGCTGCTGCTGGGCCAGCACGTCGGCCAGCAGCTCGGGCGTGAAGCAGGGCCGGCCGGTCGGGTGCGCGTACATCCAGAGCGCACGCGTGTCGGTCTCGTAGCGCGAGGTCAGCAGCGGGGTCGATAGCAATCGGGGGGCATGAGCCGCCATGCCCGGCAAGGGCACGGTATGCAGATGGGCTCGGTTGCGATCAATGATCTGCATGGCATGCCTCCTGATGAATTTCATCGCGGGCAGGCGCGGCGGCAATGTCGCAACTCTTCCGGCAGATAGACGGCGCAGGGCGCCCTTCTGCTCCATGGCACGGGGTCAACTGATCCATTTCAGCCTCCGTCGGCATATCCGACTTTAAGCATGCTGAAAACAATCGCCTTTTCAGGCGAACTGGAGAGGCAGTTTTCTGCCTTTTTTTCCTGCTGTCCGGTGCACGAATCCGGACAGAGTCTGACCCTGTAAGCGCATGTTACGACAAGGCGGAACGGTTTTGCTTGAAAATTTGATTGCACCCGGGAGTCTGGTGTCCGCTCGGCTATAGTCGGCTGGAAAACGGGGTGCGGTGGCCCGCAGAGGCGTGCTGCGCCGCGTCATGGAGAATCGGATGAAACAGCTTCCGTCCGGCAAGGACGCAAGGGAACACAAGGTCACCCTGCAGGAACTGGTGGACGGGATGGTGGCCGACGGCCTGCTCGGTGAGACGGTGGCGCGGGATTTCCTGCATGAGCGCCGCTACTGGCGCGGCGGCGATCATCCGCTGGTGCTGCTGGCCGGGCAGAAGTGGCGTTCGCTGCACCCGCCGCATCGCGCGCTCAGCCTGGATGCGCTGACCGAGTGGATGGCCGGCTGGAGTGGCCACGACTATTTTCACATCGATCCGCTGAAGGTGGATTTCGCCGCGGTGACCGAAGTGGTGTCCAGCGCCTACGCCAACCGCTTCCGCATCCTGCCGGTACAGGCGTCGGCGCGCGAGGTGGTGATCGCCACCGCCGAGCCCTTCATGACCGAGTGGGAGAAGGAGCTGGCGCCCATCCTGCGCCGGCCGATCCGTCGCGTGATCGCCAATCCGGACGACATCGCGCGCTATGTGGTCGAGTTCTACAGCCTGGCCAAGTCGGTGCGGGGCGCCGCCAAGCGGGGTGACGTCAGTGGCGCCGGTGCGTCGAACTTCGAACAGCTGGTCGAACTGGGTCGCAGCAATCGCCCGCTCGACGCCAATGACCAGCACATCGTCACCATCGTCGACTGGCTGTGGCAGTACGCCTTCGAGCAGCGGGCGAGCGACATCCACATCGAGCCGCGCCGTGATTTCGGCATCGTGCGCTTTCGCATCGACGGCGTGCTGCATCAGGTCTATCAGATTCCGATGCCGGTGCTGGGTGCAATGACCTCGCGCATCAAGATACTGGGTCGCATGGATGTGGTGGAAAAGCGCCGCCCGCAGGACGGCCGGATCAAGACCCGCGCGCCGGACGGCCAGGAAATCGAACTGCGGCTGTCCACGCTGCCCACCGCCTTCGGTGAAAAGCTGGTGATGCGCGTGTTCGACCCTGAAGTGCTGGTACGCGACTTCCGCGACCTCGGCTTTTCCGACGAGGATGCGCGGCGCTGGAAGCAGATGACCACGCAGCCGAACGGCATCGTGCTGGTGACCGGCCCGACCGGCTCGGGCAAGACCACCACGCTGTATTCGACGCTGAAGAACCTGGCCACACCCGAGGTGAACGTCTGCACGCTGGAGGACCCGATCGAAATGATCGAGCCGGCGTTCAACCAGGTACAGGTGTCGACGGACATCGGCGTCACCTTCTCGGCCGGCATCCGTTCGCTGATGCGGCAGGATCCGGACATCATCATGGTGGGCGAAATCCGCGATCTGGAAACCGCGGAAATGGCGATCCAGGCGGCGCTGACCGGTCACCTCGTGCTGTCCACACTGCACACCAATGACGCGCCGTCGGCCATCACCCGTCTGCTCGACCTCGGTGTGCCCAGCTATCTGCTGAACGCCACCGTACTCGGCGTGATGGCGCAGCGCCTCGTGCGTACGCTGTGTCCGCACTGCCGCAAGCCGGCCGAACCGCAAACGAGCGATCCGCAGGCCTGGGACGACATGGTGGCGCCGTGGAAAGCCAGCCGCCCCGAGCGCTTCATGCAGGCCGCCGGCTGTCTGGAGTGCCGCATGACCGGCTATTCCGGCCGTATCGGCATCTACGAAATCCTGCTCATGTCACCGGACATCCGCAACCTGATCGGTGCCAGCGCCGACATCGCGGCGCTGCGCGATCAGGCTTACCGCGAAGGCATGTATCCGCTGCGGGTGTCGGGCGCGCTGAAGATTGCCCAGGGCCTCACCACGCTGGAGGAAGTGATGAAGGTGGCGCCGCCGGCCTGAGCCGGCGTGCGCGCTCAGTAGCCGTTGCCCGGCGGCCAGCCCGCACCGGCGAAGGGCGGCTTACGGCCGACCAGACCTTCCAGCAGGGTCAGCTCGGCGTCGGTGTGATTGATCACCCGGGCGGCCGACATCATGTCGACACCGGCCTTGTCGCTGAGCCACAGCGGCTTGTCGTGGTGCTGGGTGCGGATGATTTCTCGCTGGTCCGGAGCGCTGTTGCGGGCCAGTTCCGCCTCGCCGTAGCACAGGCAGAAATAGGTGCGTTCTTCCGCCGCCTCGATATAGCAGCCGGTACCGCGTATGCCTATCGTGGCGGCCGGGGTGGCGATGCGCCGCTGCCCCTTGTCGAACACCGACAGCAGCTTGCCGGTGATGACCCGCATCAGGCTGGCCGCTGCACCACTGCCGAACACCACCTGCGATTCGCCGCGCTGCAGGAAGGCGTCGCGCCCCAGCACGTAGATGGCTTCCGAACCGGGGCCGGTGCGTATCGTGTCGCCCGGCCGTATTTCCATATTGAAGCCGGCCGGTGCGCCGTTGATGCTCACGTCACCGCGGAAACCGCGCAGCCCGGTGCGGCTGTCGCGTGCCAGCGCGTCGCGCACCAGTGCCTCGAAGGCAAAGGGCGTGGCCGCACCGCCGGCCAGCAGGGTGGTGAGCATGCGTCGTCGGTCCATCATCCGTTCTCCGTCTGTGATGCGGCGGATTATCGCCCGGCAAAGGGCTGCCTGCAGACGCTTTGTGCGCCGGACGCTGCGGATGTCACGCGGCGGAGGCTTCGTCCGGGCTGACCGCGTCACCGAGCCGGATCAGGCCGCCGGAAATCACCCGTGCGGTGATGCCGCCGTGGCCGCGCATCACGTTGTAGCCGCCCTTGCCCAGATTGCTTTCCATGCGCGAGCAGGGATCGCAGGGCCCGGTGTATTCCAGCAGTGCATCGCCGACGCGGAAGCGCTTGCCCTTGAGCGCAAGCAGATTCAGCCCGCTGACCACGATGTTCCGGCGAACCAGACCGGGGTCCAGCGTGCCCATGCCCAGCAGATCGGCCACGGTCTGCAGGTGTTCGGCCTGTATCAGCGTGACCTGGCGCTTGCCGCCCGGGCTGGCGTAGCGGTCGCCTTCCAGGCCGACTTCCTCGACGGCCTGTACGCGTTCGAGCGCGCGCAGCGGCTGTACGCGCACCGGGCGCACGCCTATCCATTCCACCCGTCCGGGGTGCGCGAAGGTGGCGGTGAGGGACTGCAGGGTATCCATCCGTAAGCTCTGTGGTTGCCGGTGTGCGGATGCTACTTCAGCCGAACACCCCGTGTAGATACCACCTATGGGGTGGGCGGTGATCGCGGTAGATCCACAGCACTTCCTGCCGCGGACCGATGGCGATGCGGTAATCGCGCAGCGCCTCGTCCGCGCTGGGAGTGTCGAGCCCGTCCCACCAGCCGGCTTCGATGCGCTCGCTGTCTTCCAGGCAGCGCAGCGGCCCGTGACGCCAGGGCTGGCCGTCGCGTTCGGCCAGCGCTTCCGGTTCGGTCAGCAGCCACAGCGGCCGTCTTGGCCGGGCCTGCCCGGGCCGTGCCGTGCCCGGCTCGACCGGCCGCTGCGCGCTTTCGGGGCGCGGATCTGCGCTGCCGGACAGCGCATGCACCGCGTCATGACCGAGCCGGGCGCGCAGGCGTTCGACCAGCAGTGATGCGGCGGCGCGGGTTTCCGGCAGCGAGGGCGCCTGGGCGCCGAACAGGTCGCGGCTGCGTCCGGGCATCAGCAGCCAGTCCGTCGCCTGCAGTCGCAGTGCGGCTACTGGCGCTGGCAGCGCGATGCGAGCGAGATGTTCGCGGGTCAGACTGGCGAGCATCCGTGGGTCTCGCGTGGGCTGACCGGTACGCAGGGTCAGTACGGTGGGCGGCTGTCTTTCATGTTCCAGTTCGAGTGCGCACTCGCCGATGCCGGACTGGGCGGCGGCCAGCCGGGCGCAGGCGGCATTGAACAGCCGGCTGGCGGCGAACAGCAGCACGTCACTGTCCTGCCGAGGCACTGGCAGTTCGACCCGGCTGTCGAGCCGGTGCGGCGCGCTGTGATCGATCCGCAGATCGGGCTGCCGCCCCAGCGCCTGATCGAGCAGGGTGAGCAGTGGGCCGGCATCGCGCAGTGTCAGCGCGCGGCGCGGCAGGGCCATCACTTCACCCAGTGTGCGCAGGCCGGCGTCGCGCAAAGGGAGCAGGGCGGCGTCACCCGTGCCGGTCACCTCCAGCGGAAGCGGTGCGAGCGCGTCGGGCAGTCCGGCGAGGTGTCGCACACGCTGCCCTGGCTTGCCGAGGGCGAGCCAGCGCGCGGCACGGGGCGTCGGGGCACAGGCGGTGAGCGATTCGAAACCGGCCGCAGCCAGTGTGCGCTGCAGTGTGCGCTGAAGTCTGTCCAGGCCACCGAACAGTTTCAGGCTGCCGGACAGTTCCAGCAGCAGGGCATCGTGATCCAGCGATACCCGGGGGGTGAAGTGAAGTGCGCAGCCCGCTGCATCCTTCAGTGCAGCCGTCTCCGCCGCCGGGGCGCGGCTGCGGATGATCAGGTCCGGTGCTAGTGCCAGTGCGTCGGCCAGGCGCTGGCCGACGCGCACGCCTTGAGCCAGCGCATGCGCATCCAGCGCGATAACGCGCTGCCCCTGCGAGACCGCAAGGGCCTGCGTGCCGTCGCGGGTGCGGAAGCGGGCCTGAAGAGGCCATTCGGGAAAGACCAGAGCCAGCCAGAGCATGTCGTGCGTGCAGTCGTCATCGTGTTGTCCGGTCAGGCGATCAGCGTCAATGCCGGCCGGCGGGGCGACCGGATTGCGACCGGCGGCAGTGGCGTTGCCGGCGGATGGATGGCGCGGGTACGCAGGTGCAGCGGCTCGCTGGCTGGCCGGCCACGCCGCTTCAGGATGTCCACGCGCAGTGCGTGTTCCGGGCCGGGTGAAAGCAGCAGCCGCAGACCTGCCGGTGACGGCAGGTGTCGGTCATCGAGGGGCCGGAACAGCACCAGCGGCAGGGTAGTGGCACGTGCCGCCAGCTGCAGCCGGCGCAGCATCGCGGTGTCTGCCTTGTTCAGCCAACCTGCCAGTCCGGTGCAGGCCCCGGATTCCAGCGCCTGGCGCAAGGCCCACACACGTTCGGCCGGGCGATCGGCATCGATCACCAGCAGGCGGGAGGTGTGCAGGCCGGCTGCGGCGAGCGCCGGCAGGTGGGGGCGCGCCGGCGGGGTGACCCATACCAGCCAGCCTTCGCGCCGGCTGGCGGCGGCCATCCACGGCAGCAGCAGCGACATTTCGCCATGACCGTGGCAATCGCTCAGCACCTCGGTCAGTTCACCCACCGGCCAGCCACCACCAGGCAGTTCGGCGTCGAGCGCAGGGTGGCCGCTCGGAATGCCCGGTTGCGCGGCATCCGGCAGGTCGTTCGCGGCCCAGATGTCGGTGCGCTGCTGCAACACCGGTGCAAGCGCGGCGTTGCGGTGTTTCATGCCGTACCGCCGTTGCGGATCAGGCCCACCATGACGCCTTCGATCACCAGTGACTCGCGCCGGGTATCGACCACGATGGGGCTGAAGTCCGGATTTTCCGGCAGCAGTTCGACCTGGCTGCCGGTGCGCTTGAAGCGCTTGACCGTTACCTCATCGTGCAGCCGGGCGACGATGATCTGCCCGTTGCGTGCTTCCGGCGTGGCGTGCACCGCGAGCAGGTCGCCATCCAGGATGCCGGCGTCCCGCATGCTCAGCCCGCGCACCCGCAGCAGGTAGTCGGCGCGGGGCGAGAACATCGACGGATCGACCTGATAGCGACCCTGAAGATGAGCATCGGCAAGTATGGGGTTGCCTGCGGCGACCCGACCCACCAGCGGAATGCCTGGCGCTTCGGTCAGACGTATGCCGCGCGCCCGCCCTTCATCGAGACTGATGGCACCCTTGCGTGCCAGTGCCCGCAGATGGGTTTCCGCAGCATTGGGCGAACGGAAGCCAAATGCCTGGGCGATTTCAGCGCGGGTTGGCGGGCTGCCGCGCTCGCTGACGGCGTCGCGGATCAGTTGCAGGATTTCCTGCTGGCGGGGGGTCAGGTTTTCGATCGGCATGGCGCCAAGGCGTGCGTGTATCGGTGACTGTATTTTTATACAGTTATCGAGGGCGCGGCAAGTGCCATGCGTGCAGATTGTCGAGAATTGTTACATCAGCCGGGGCAGGGCATGGTCCGCATGAGCCGAACGGCCTACGTGCAGTAATCGCCAGCTTCATGAAACTGCAGGGTTTTGTCGCGCCGCACCATCGATGTCCTACGACTTTGGTCTGAGTCGGGGCGTGTCGGACGAATTTACAGAGAGGGGTGTGAGAGGTCGAGCAGACAACAAAAAAGCACCCGAAGGTGCTTTTTTGTTGTGAGGCGGGTGAAGCTCAGCTCATGCGACGCTTGGCCATCAGGCCCAGCATGCCGAGGCCTGCGAGCATCATCATATAGGTGTCGGCTTCCGGAACGGTCGTAACGGCAACCGCCAGATCGACGCTCTTCTTCTCGATGAAGGCAGCGGTCGGGAACGAACCCGGCGGATTGTAGGCCGCGAGAATGTTCTGAATCGTGAAGGTGGCCGACTTCGAAGCTTCGTCCAGAGTAACCAGAGCAGTGGCGCTCCAGTCCGTGGTCGAGAAATCAAAGGAGGCATTTGCAGTGAATGCACCTGCGACGATGGACGACACGCTGGTCGGCGCGCCTGCAGTGTCAAGGCTGCGGCCGCGCAGCTGACCGGTTGCGCTGACACCGGAGCTGTCGCCGAAGAAGAAGTAATCACCACCTTCAAGCAGCGAAGCGCCGTTGATGAGGTAGTTGTCCTTCGCAGTCACGGTCAGAGCGAAGGTCGAGTTCGTGACCTTGATGCCTTGGCCGTAGCTGGAAGCCGAGAAACCCGGACTGCCCGAAGGAGCCCAGCTCAGGGTGTTGCCGATCAGCACAGGCGTGCCGAACAGGCCGGTCAGCGCATCATCGTAAGTGACATCGAAAAACGAGCCACTCAGGGTGACGCTGGCGGCCTGGGCACCGCTGACGGCAAACAGCCCGCCAAATGCCACAGCCAGCATGGTTTTCTTCATATTCCGTCCTTTCACAAAAAGTGACAAAGTGGAGCCTCGATTTTTGCAAGAACATCAGTCACCTACAATCTTCAGCCCGTCGCTCATTTGAAACGACAAGTAAGCGGTCAGACGATGTCCGGCAGGTGGCCTCTGGTTCTGGACATGCTGTCATGCAAGATGCAGGCCAGATATGTCTGCGTCAGATCCGTTCTGAAGGTATTTCTTCAGACATTTGAATCCGAAGTGAATTTTATCTTTCGGTCCTTGGTGGCATCTGTCAGTGTCCGCTGACTATCTGGTGCAATGCGCACAGATTTGTGCAATGCGGCGCCGGCTTTTTTTACAGTGCGGTGAACGCCGCTGATAGAATCCGGGCGTCTCCGGATCGCCGGATTCCGGTTGTTTGCCGGGGGATGGGAGGTGCTCATGCTCGGTGCAGGACAACCCGCTCCGCTGTTCGAACTGCCGGATGCCGATCTGGAACTGTTCAACCTGCTCGACGCCCTGGGCCGGCACCTGATGGTGCTGTACTTCTACGCCAAGGACGACACGCCGGGCTGCACTGCCCAGGCCATCGAATTCAGCGATCTGGACGAGGAATTCAGGCGCTGCGACTGTTCCGTGCTCGGCGTGAGCCGGGACGAATGCTTTACCCACGCAGATTTCCGCGACAAGCACGGCCTGACCGTCCGCCTGCTGTCTGATCTCGAAGGCGAGGTCAGCCGGCGCTACGGTGTCTGGCGCGAGCGCGACATCGACGGAAAGCTGCGTTTCTGCATGACCCGGTCGACGTTCATCATCGATCGGAAAGGTGTCATACGACACGCCGAATATGGCGTGAATCCGCGCGGGCACGCGGGAGAAATACTGGAGCGCGTGCGCGCACTGCATACGAAAGGAATCAGGAATGCTCATCAGCAAGAACTCGGTCGTCACCCTCAAGTACAGCGTGACCGATCCGGACGGCAACATGGTCGATCCGGGTGAGGCGCCGCTGGCTTATCTGCACGGCGGCTACGGCGGTATTTTCCAGCCGATCGAGGAAGCGCTGGAAGGCAAGCAGGTGGGTGACGAGGTGGTCGTGAAGCTGCAGCCGGAAGATGCATTCGGCGAATACGACGAAGACCTGGTCGAGATCGAGTCGCGTGCCAACTTCCCGGACAACATCGAAGTGGGCATGCAGTTCGAGCGCGTCAGTGAGGATGGCGAGGAAGAGGGCCTGTATACGGTGACCGACATCGCCGAAGACCGCGTCGTGATCGACGGCAACCATCCGCTGGCCGGCACCGCCCTGGTGTTCTCGTGCTCGGTGGCTGCGGTGCGTGCCGCATCCGCGGAAGAACTTTCTCACGGTCACGTGCACGGCGAGCACGGCCACCACCACTGAGACTGATACGCTGCCCCGGCTGTCGGAAAATGACAGCCGGCAGCTGACCCATCGCGCCCTTCGGGCCGCGTCTGCCGCACCCCCACTCCTGTACCTCATTCACCTGCGGAGCATCCATGTCGCGCGTGCTGGTCACCGGTGGCGCGGGCTATATCGGCTCGCACACCTGCATCGAACTGATGGCGGCAGGCCACGAAGTGGTCGTTGTCGACAACCTGTGCAACAGCAAGCGCGAGTCGCTGGTGCGGGTCGAACGCATTGCCGGCCGGCCGTTGGCCGCTTTCGTGCAGGCCGACATTCGTGACCGGGCGGCGATGCGCGCGGTGTTCGCCGCGCATGCGATCGATGCGGTGATCCATTTTGCCGGCCTGAAGGCGGTCGGCGAATCCGTCGCCAAGCCGCTCGAGTACTACGACAACAATGTCAGCGGCACGGTGGCGCTGTGCGAAGTGATGGCCGAGGCGGGCGTGAAGGCGCTGGCCTTCTCGTCGTCGGCAACCGTGTACGGCGATCCGGCTACGGTGCCGATCCGGGAGGATTTTCCGACCGGGCCGACCAATCCCTACGGTCGCTCGAAGTGGATGGTCGAACACGTGCTGCGCGATCTGGTCGTGGCCGATCCGTCCTGGCGCATTGCGCTGCTGCGCTATTTCAATCCGGTCGGCGCACATGAGTCCGGTCTGATCGGCGAAGACCCGAACGGCCTGCCGAACAACCTGATGCCCTTCGTGAGCCAGGTGGCGGTCGGCAAGCTGCAGGAACTGCGCGTGTTCGGTGGCGACTGGCCGACGCCGGACGGTACCGGCGTGCGCGACTACATCCATGTGCTTGATCTGGCTCAAGGTCATGTGAAGGCCATCGACTACCTTTTGGAGCATCCGGGCCTGCTGACGGTGAATCTGGGTACCGGCCGCGGCTACAGCGTGCTCGATGTGGTGCGCGCCTTTGAAGTGGCCAGCGGTTGCTCCGTGCCTTATCGCATCGTCGACCGCAGGCCCGGCGACATCGCGCAGTGCTATGCCGACCCGGAGCACGCAAACCGGCTGCTGGGCTGGAAAGCGACGCGCGATCTTGCGCAGATGTGCGCCGATGCGTGGACCTGGCAGAGCGGCAACCCGCAAGGCTACGCCTGACGCGGCTTCCGTCCGGCCGGGTGGAGTGCTCCAGTGCGCCGCGGTAGATGCGGGCGGCCGCTTCGTGTTACATCAGCGCCTGCGCCGTGTTCAGATCTTGCCCGGGAGGATGTCCATGCACCTGCAAGTCATGTTCGACAAAGCCCATGTGCCGAACGCCGAACACAGCGCGCAGATATTCCGCCAGCTGCTCGACGCGCTTGAGCACGACACGTCCTTCGACCTTCAGCTGCTCTACCAGCTGCCCTATGCCGATTTCGATCTGGCGCTGAACGCACTGCGCGAATGGCGTTCGCAGCGCTATGTGTGGCTGCGCGAACACCCGGTTGAGAGCGCCTGGCGCAGTCACGCCGGCTGATTGCCGTCCTGTCACGGAGCGGTGACGGGGCTGTGTTAGCCTGCGCCGCATGTCGCGCCTTTACCGACTTTCCCGCGGTTTCACGCTGATCGAGCTGATGGTGGTGGTGGCCATCGTCGGCATTCTCGCCACCATGGCCATGCCCATGGTGGAACTGGCGCGCGTGCGCGCCAACGAGGCGGAGCTGCGCACCGCGTTGCGCCAGATACGCACTGCGCTCGATGACTACAGGAAGGCCTGGGACGAGGGCAGGATAGAGAAAAAGACCGGTGCCAGCGGTTATCCGCCCAGTCTGGATGTGCTGGTCAATGGCGTGCGCGACGTCAAGCAGCCGAACGAGGCCAGAATCTACTTCCTGCGCCGCGTGCCGCGCGATCCTTTCAATACCGACATGAGCGTGCCGCCGGAACAGACCTGGGGGCTGCGCAGCTACGCCAGTCCGCCGGACGAACCCGCGCCGGGGGCCGACGTGTTCGATGTGTATTCGCTGTCCGGCCGGACCGGCCTGAATGGCGTGCCCTACCGGAACTGGTGATGTCCCGACTTTCACGCGCACGTGGTTTTACGCTGATCGAACTGCTGGTCGTGATGGCCATCATCGCGGTGCTGCTCACCATTGCCGCGCCGCGCTATTTCGAACATCTGGACCGTTCGAAGGAAGCCACGCTGAAGCAGACACTGTCGGTCACCCGTGACGCCATCGACAAGTTCCGTGGCGATCGCGGTGTCTGGCCGCAGAGCCTGCAGGAGCTGGTGGATCGCCAGTATCTGCGCAAGGCGCCGTTCGACCCGGTCACCGACAGCAGCGAAACATGGATACTGGTGCCGCCCAAGGATGCAGCCACCGAAAGCGGTGTCGCCGACCTGAAGAGCGGCGCCGAAGGACAGTCGCGTGACGGCGTGTCCTACGCCGATTTCTGAGCGGATGAGCGGCATGCGTGCGGGGCAGGGCGGTTTTTCCTATCTGCTGCTGCTGTTCGCGGTGGCCGCACTGGGCATCGCTGCGGCCGGCAGTTCGGTGATGTGGAGCACGCTGTCGCAGACCGAGCGCGAGCGCGAACTGCTGTTCATCGGCGGAGAATTCGCACGCGCGCTGCAGCGCTACTACGACGCCTCGCCGGCCGAACCCAGGGCCTATCCGTCGCGCCTTGAAGACCTGCTTGAAGACAAGCGCCATCCAGTGCCGGTGCGTCACCTGCGCAAGCTCTACGTCGACCCCTTCACCCGCCGGGCAGACTGGGTGACCGTGGTGGTGGGTGGCCAGATCCGGGCGGTGCACAGCCGGTCAGAAAAGGTGGCGCGCATCCAGGTACTGCCGCCCTGGGTCGATGCTGGCAACCGTAGCGATAGCGCGGCGCCGCGGCCGGCTCCGACTGCCCTCGGGCAGACTGCCGTGCGTACCGTGACCCCGGCCCAGCTTCCGCGTGCCAGCCTGCCTGGCGACATCCGTCATGCCGATTGGCTGTTCGTGCCGGTGGCAACCACGCCGACCGGCGATGCAGGCGCCAACGGAGCACCGCCTGCGCCTGCGCAGGCGACGCCTGGCGCAGGCGGCGTGCCGGCGGGCGACCTCACTCTGCCGCCGATCTCGCGCGGCGCGGACTGAGCGCGGTCAGACCAGCCAGGCAGCCAGCGCCACGCCCAGCATCATGAAGGCGATCGCCACCTTGGCGACCGCACCGATCACCATGCCCAGCCAGGTGGCGACACCGACCCGCGCCGCCTGAACCGCGTCGCGCCGGGCGATGAATTCGCCGACCGCGGCACCCACCAGCGGCATGAACAGCAGGCCGATCAGGCCGCCGAACAGACCCAGCACGGTGCCGATTGCCGCGCCCGCCAGTGCCAGCGTGCTGGCGCCCACGCGCTGGGCGCCGACCACGCTGGCGGCGAAATCCACCGCAATGGTCAGCGCGGTCAGTGCTCCGAGCACGACCAGCGTTGTCGGGCCGATGCGGGTGAAATCGTCCAGCCAGGCCAGCAACAGGAAGCCGCCGAACATGAAGGGCACGCCGGGCAGCGCGGGCAGCACCACGCCGGCCAGCCCGACCAGCACCAGCAGGCCGGCCAGAGCGTACAGCAGCAGATCGACGCCGCTCATCGGGCAAAGGCGCCGACTGCGTGATCGACCACCGCGAGCAGGGTGCCGGTGCGGCCATGTACCTCGCGCAGCCCGGCGGCATCGTTGCCGCCGCCGCACACGAGCTCACGCAGGGTCGCCAGTGCGTCGGCGCAGTCGAGCGCATCGGCATGCGGCGCCAGCCGGTCCAGCGTGTCGCGGATGTCGTCGCGCAGCAGGTGTGTGGCGTGGCTGCGCGGATGCACGATCAGGCCTTCGAGGCCGAAGCGGCAGGCCTGGAAGCGGTTGTAGGTGTACACGAGATAGTCGTCCTCGATCGGTTCGGGATCTTCGCCTGCCAGGATGAGCCGGCACAGCGCCTGCAGATAGACCGCGATCTGCGCTGCGCGATCCACCGTGAGCGGCGTGTCGCATACCCGCAGTTCGATGGTGCCGTACTCCGGCTTGGGCCGGATGTCCCAGTAGAAGTCCTTCATGCTGCGCACGATGCCGGTGTCTTCCATGCGCACGAAGTAGTCGCGCTCGAAGCGCGACCAGTCCAGCACGAAAGGGGCGCGGCCGCTGAGCGGAAAGGCGAATACCGAATTGAGCCGGGCCGAATCGAACTGCGTGTCGCTGCCCTGGGAGAAGGGCGACGAAGCCGACAGCGCGATGAAATGCGGTACATAGCGACCGAGTGCGTGCAGCACGCGCAGTGCGCTGTCCGGGTCGGGCATGCCGACGTGCACATGCTGGCCGAAGATTGTGAACTGCTTGGCCAGATAGCCGTACAGGCCGGACAGCTGCTGGAAGCGCGGCGCCGAGAAGATGCGCCGTTCGTTCCATTGCTGGAAGGGGTGGGTGCCGCCACCGCACAGCGACACATTGAGCCGCGTGGCGTCGGCCACCAGCGCGTCGCGCATGCGCACGAGTTGCGCGCGCAGGGGCGCATAGGCCGTGTGGATGCCGGTGGCGACCTCGATCATGCAGTCGGTCATTTCCGGCTTGATGTCGCCCGGAAATTCGCGTCGCTGCGCCAGTTCGAGCAGGTCGTCGGCCGCCGACGCGAGGTCGCGGTCGTGTTCGCCCACCAGCTGCAGTTCCAGCTCGACGCCCAGGCTGAGCGCAGCGGAGGGGTGAAAGGTTTCCAGCGGCATCAGGCGTCCTCCGTCTGTTGCGTCTCTCCGGCCAGCACCAGCGCCCACTGGGCGAATACCGGGCCGATGAATTCCATCACGATCACCATGCCTGCGATGGCCGCCAGCGCACCATCGGCCAGACCGAAGCCGGCGGCGCGGCTGTACTCCAGCAGCAGCAGCGCGAAGGTGGACAGCGGTGCCAGCGCCAGCCCGCTCAGCGCGCCCTTGCGCGTGCTGGTGCCGCTCACGTGAGCAAAGGCGGCGGTGGCGGTCATTTTCGCGGCCACCCGGCCGAGCGACAGCAGCACCGCGAGCGCCAGGCCGACCGCGCTGGTGGGCCACACCGCCATGCCGGCCACATAGACGAACAGGAACACGGTGAGCAGATCGCCCAGCACGCCGAAGTTGCGCTGTGCCGCGGTCAGTACCAGCCGGTTGCGCCGCATCAGCACGCCCAGCGTCAGCGCAGCCAGCAGCGGCGATACATTGACGCCCTGGGTGAGCACGGTCACCAGCATGACCGCCAGTGCGAACACGATGGTGACGCCGCGTTCGTCCGCCCGCAGCCGTCTCAGCAGCCAGGGCAGGGGCACGCCGACCAGCATGCCGCAACCGACTGATACCGCGAGGATGGCTGCGCTGTTCCATACCGCGCTGACCAGACTGCCGGATGCCAGCAGCTGCCAGTAACCGATGGCCCCCTTCATCAGCAGCACCGAAATCAGGCAGTTGATCGCACACAGGTGCAGCGCCCGTTCGGTCACCTGACCGGAGCCGCGCAGGTCGTTGACCACGCGTACCAGCGCGGCCGGCGAGGTGGCGACCGACAGCGCGGCGATCACCATCGCGATGTCCGCCGGCTGACCCATGGCGACCGCGATCGCGCGCACGACGACGAAGGTGAGCAGGGATTCGGCGATGCCGCTCAGGGTGATCCACGGATTGGTCACCAGCCAGCGCAGATTGATGCGATGGCCCAGTTCGAACAGGAAGAGGCCGAGGGAAAAATTGGCCAGAAAGGTGAACGCGGCCCGGGTGTCTGCGTCATGCGGCAGCCCGCCCCAGTGACCATAGACGATGCCAGCCAGCGAATAGGCGCACACGCGCGGCACGCGAAGGCCGCGGTGAGCGATTTCGCCGGCCAGCCACGCGGCCAGCAGCACCGCCGGCCAGCCGACCAGGGAAAACATGCGTCCTGCTTCAAAGAGCATCGTCGCCTCCGTTCTGTGCGCTACTGCGCGCGCGGAAAAACAGGCGCCGTGCCCTGCGCGGCACGACGGCGGATGGACTTCGGATATGCATGGGCCGCTGGGGATGCGGCCTCTTGTTGCAAGGTGCTGCGGGTCTGCGGTGGTCAGGCCGGCCGTTGCCGGCCCGACTGCAGATGCCGGGCAATGCCGGCGTCAGAGATGAATGCAGCGTATCACGCGGTGGCGACAGGAATCTTGCCGATCTTTGCCTGCCATTCCTTCGGGCCGGTGTTGTGCACCGAGGTGCCGCCGGCATCGACCGCCACCGTCACCGGCATGTCGACCACGTCGAATTCGTAGATCGCTTCCATGCCCAGATCCTCGAAGCCGACCACCTTCGCCGCCTTGATCGCCTTCGACACGAGATAGGCCGCGCCGCCCACCGCCATCAGGTAGGCGCTCTTGTGCTTGCGGATGGCCTCGATCGCCGTCGGGCCGCGCTCGGACTTGCCGACCATCGAAATGAGGCCGGTCTGGGCCAGCATCATTTCGGTGAACTTGTCCATGCGGGTGGCGGTGGTCGGACCGGCCGGGCCGACCACTTCGTCGCGTACCGGATCGACCGGGCCGACGTAGTAGATGACGCGGTTGGTGAAATCGACCGGCAGCTTTTCGCCCTTCGCCAGCATGTCGGCGATGCGCTTGTGTGCGGCGTCGCGGCCGGTGAGCATCTTGCCGTTCAGCAGCAGGGTCTGGCCCGGCTTCCACGACGCCACTTCTTCGCGGGTCAGGGTGTTCAGGTCCACCCGCTTCGAGGTCTGGGTGTCAGCCTGCCAGGTCACCGCCGGCCAGTCTTCCAGACGCGGCGCTTCCAGCTTCGCCGGGCCGGAGCCGTCGAGGTGGAAATGCACGTGGCGGGTGGCCGCGCAGTTCGGAATCATGGCCACCGGCAGCGAGGCGGCATGCGTCGGGTAGTCGAGAATCTTCACGTCGAGCACGGTGGACAGGCCGCCCAAACCCTGTGCGCCGATGCCCAGCGCGTTCACCTTCTCCATCAGCTCCAGCCGCAGTTCCTCGACCCGGGTGAGCTTTTCGCCACGCGCGGCCTTGTCGGCCACGACCTGGATGTTCACCGGCTCCATCAGCGATTCCTTGGCCAGCAGCATGGCCTTTTCCGGCGTGCCGCCGATGCCGATGCCCAGCATGCCCGGCGGGCACCAGCCGGCACCCATGGTCGGCACTGTCTTAAGCACCCAGTCAACGATGGAGTCGGACGGATTCAACATCACCATCTTGGACTTGTTTTCCGAGCCGCCGCCCTTGGCTGCGCAGATCACCTCGACGTGGTCGCCCGGCACGATTTCGTAGTGGATGACCGCCGGCGTGTTGTCCTTCGAGTTCTTGCGGGCACCGGCCGGGTCCAGCAGCACCGAGGCGCGCAGCGTGTTGTCCGGGTGCAGATAGGCACGGCGCACGCCTTCATTGACCATGTCGGTCACGCTCATGGTGGCGTCCCAGCGCACGTTCATGCCCACTTTCAGGAAGACCACCGCGATGCCGGTGTCCTGACAGATCGGGCGCTTGCCCTCGGCGCACATGCGCGAGTTGGTCAGGATCTGCGCGATCGCGTCACGCGCGGCCGGCGACTGTTCGCGCTCGTAGGCCGCACCCAGCGCCTGGATGAAATCCAGCGGGTGATAACAGGAAATGAACTGGAACGCGTCGGCGACGGACTGGATGAAATCGTCCTGGCGGATGGGCTGGCTCATGGAAGTGTCCTCTGGTGGGAATGAAGGCCGCTTGTGGCGGCATGCACGAAAGGCCGCGGGTGTCGGCCTTTCGTGCGGTTCAGTGATGCTGCTTGTTCAGCACCAGTGTCTGGGTCATCAGCTTGTCGGTGTAGGCCATGGCCATCGCCGACACGACGAACACCATGTGGATGGCGACCTGCCACATCACCACGCGGTCCTCGAGCTGGCCGGCATTGATGAAGGTTTTCAGCAGGTGGATGGCGGAAATGCCGATCAGCGCGGTGGCCAGCTTCACCTTCAGCACGCCGGCGTTGACGTGCGAAAGCCATTCCGGCTGGTCCGGATGGTCCTCGAGATTGAGCCGAGATACGAAGGTTTCGTAGCCGCCGACGATGACCATGATGAGCAGGTTGGCAATCATCACCACGTCGATCAGGCCCAGCACGATGAGCATGATGTCGGTCTCGGTCAGATTGCCGATCCGGTGTACCAGATGCGACAGCTCGACCATGAACAGATAGACGTACACCGCCTGGGCGACGATCAGTCCGAAATACAGCGGAGCCTGCAACCAGCGGCTGGCGAAGATGCAGCTTTTTAGAACACGTCCAAGATTAGTCATGCGCGATCAAATATAAGACAAAAGACCGCGCCGATATTACCATCCACCTGTTGCAGCCCGGTCGCTGCAGGCCGTAAGCGGTCTGTAAGGCATGGCGGCTGTAATCGTTGGTAGAAAAAAGCGCGATCGACATCGCGCCTGTCGGCAGCCCACAAGGCTGCACGGTGCACGGCGGTTTCCATCCGCCTGCGAGCAGATTTGAAATGACGGAGGAGGTTGTATGTCTGAAGCTACGGAAGTTCGCGTTTACGAGCCGTCGGCGGAACTGGTGCGCAATGCGGCCGTGTCCGGCATGGATGCCTACAAGGCTCTGTGCGCCGAGGCGGAGCGCGACTATGAGGGGTACTGGGCTCGTCTGGCTCGCGAGCATGTGACCTGGCAAACGCCGTTCACGCGTACCCTGAATGAGGACAATCGCCCGTTCTTCAAGTGGTTCGAGGACGGCAAGCTGAACGTGTCCTACAACTGTCTGGATCGCAACATCCAGGCAGGTCTCGGCGACAAGACCGCCATCATTTTCGAAGCGGATGACGGCACCGTCACCCGCGTCTCCTACAGCGACCTGCTGGTTCGCGTGAGCCGCCTGGCGAATGCGCTGCGTTCGAAGGGCGTCAAGAAGGGCGACCGCGTCGTCATCTACCTGCCGATGTCGATCGAAGGCATCGTCGCAATGCAGGCCTGCGCCCGCATCGGCGCCACCCACTCGGTGGTGTTCGGCGGCTTCTCCGCCCAGTCGCTGCGCGACCGCATCAGCGACGCCGGCGCGGTCATGCTGATCACTTCGGACGAACAGTGCCGCGGTGGCAAGAACATCCCGCTCAAGCCCATCGTCGATGAAGCCTTCGGCATGGGTGGCTGCGAGTCCTGCAGCACCGTCATCGTCTACAAGCGCACCGGCGGTGCCTGCAACATGGTTGCCGGCCGCGACGTGTGGCTGCACGACGTGCTCGAAGGTCAGGCCGACACCTGCGAACCGGAATGGGTCGAGGCGGAACACCCGCTGTTCCTGCTCTATACCTCGGGTTCGACCGGCAAGCCGAAGGGCGTCCAGCATTCGTCCGGCGGCTACCTGCTGCACGCCATCCTGACGATGAAGTGGACCTTCGACATCAAGCCGTCCGATGTTTTCTGGTGTACCGCTGACATCGGCTGGGTCACCGGCCACACCTACATCACCTACGGCCCGCTGGCCTGCGGTTCGACCGAAATCGTGTTCGAAGGCGTGCCGACCTACCCGGACGCCGGCCGCTTCTGGAAGATGATCCAGGACCACAAGGTGAGCGTGTTCTACACCGCGCCGACCGCCATCCGCTCGCTGATCAAGGCGGCCGATGCGAACGACGCCGTGCATCCGAAGAGCTACGACCTGTCGTCGCTGCGCATCCTCGGTTCGGTCGGCGAGCCGATCAACCCGGCTGCCTGGGAGTGGTATTACAAGAATGTCGGCGGCAGCCGCTGCCCGATCGTCGATACCTTCTGGCAGACCGAAACCGGCGGCCACATGATCACGCCGATGCCGGGCGCCACGCCGATGGTGCCGGGTTCGTGCACGCTGCCCTTCCCGGGCATCCAGGCCGCCATCGTCGACGAAACCGGCAATGACGTGCCCTGGGGCCAGGGCGGCATTCTGGTGGTCAAGAAACCGTGGCCGTCGATGATCCGCACCATCTACGGTGATCCGGACCGCTTCGTGAAGAGCTACTACCCGGCCGACTTCCAGGGTCGTTACTACTTGGCGGGCGACGGTGCGATTCGTGACGCGAAGACCGGCTACTTCACCATCACCGGCCGCATCGATGACGTGCTGAACGTGTCGGGTCACCGCATGGGCACGATGGAAATCGAGTCGGCGCTGGTTGCACACCCGCTGGTGGCCGAAGCCGCCGTGGTGGGTCGCCCGGATGACCTGACCGGCGAAGCCATCTGCGCCTTCGTGGTGCTGAAGCGTTCGCGCCCGACCGGCGACGAAGCCAAGCAGATCGCCAACGAGCTGCGCAACTGGGTGGGCAAGGAGATCGGTCCGATCGCCAAGCCGAAGGACCTGCGTTTCGGTGACAACCTGCCGAAGACCCGCTCGGGCAAGATCATGCGCCGTCTGCTGCGCTCGATCGCCAAGGGCGAGCAGATCACGCAGGACACCTCGACGCTGGAAAATCCGGCCATCCTCGATCAGCTGGCGCAAACCCTCTGATCGGACCCCGCGGCGCGCCAGCGCCGCGGGCGCATGACCCGGATGCGGCGTCGATGAATACCTCCGACGCCGCATCCCACCCCTCTGCTCAGTCCGGTCTTTCCGGCCCGGGACTTCATCTCCCACTGCAAAGCCTCATCCGTCGGCCGCCGGTGTGCGTGGCGCCCGATGCGCCGCTGCGCGAAGCGCTGGAGCGCATGACCGCCGAACGCGTTGGTTCGGTGCTGGTGACGGTCGATGATCGCGCGGTCGGCATGCTCACGCTGCCCGATCTGCCGGGTCAGGTATTGCTGGCCGGTCAGCCGCTCGATACGCCGGTACGCGCGCTGATGCAGACCCGCCTGCATACGCTGGGTGCGGAACACAGCGGCGAGGACGCGGCCCGGCTGATGGCCCGGCACGAGGTGCGCCACGTCGTCGTGACCGGCGCCGACGGCCGGCTGCTGGGTGTCATCTCTCAGAGCGACCTCTATGCGCGGCTGCGGCAGGACGTGCATACGCTGGGTGCCCGCATCCGCGATGCAGCGGACGCCGACGCGCTGGTCGAGGTGGCGGCCGCAGTGCGCCGTTTCGCCCGTCAACTGCTGCAGGACGGCACCTCGGCCGAGGCACTGATGCTGCACCTGTCCTCGCTCAACGATGCGCTGGCGGCACGGGCCATCGATCTGGTGAGGGCGACGCATCCGGACGCCGGCGTGCTGGATCGCCTGCGCTGGTGCTGGCTGGCTTTCGGCTCTGAAGGGCGCATGGAACAGACCTTCGCCACCGACCAGGACAACGGCCTGCTGTTCGAGCCGCCACCGGGCCTGACCGCTGAGGCGGTGCGGCCGGCACTGATGCGGTTTGCCGCCGAGATAAACCGGCTGCTGGTGCGGCTGGGCTTTCCCGCCTGCGACGGCGGCATCATGGCCGGTGAGGCGCGCTGCTGTCTGTCCTTCGACGAATGGGCGCAGGCCTTCAGCCGCTGGATTGCCACGCCGCACCCCGAGGCGCTGATGTCGGCCGCCATTTTCTTCGATCTGAGGCCGCTGCACGGCGACGGCGCGCTGGCCGACGCACTGCGCCGGCAGGTGCTGACCCAGGCCAGGGCAGACCGCGCCTTCCTTCGCCTGCTGGCCGAAAGCGCGTTGCAGGCGCGGCCGCCTCTGGGTCTTTTCGGCCGCTGGCGGCTCGACCATGTCGATGGTGCGCCGCACACGCTGGATCTGAAAACCGGTGCCGCCCGCGTGTTCGCCGATGCTGCCCGCCTGTATGCGCTGAGCGAGGGCCTGCACGAGCACTCGACCGCCGGCCGGCTGCGCGCGCTGGCCCGCAGCAGCCGCTTTGCCAGCGATGATCTGCCAGGCGCAGTGCGCGCCTTCTTCTTCATCCAGCGTCTGCGCCTGCAGAAGCAGGCGGGTGAGGGGCGCGCGCTGCCTGCTGGTCTTGCCAACCGCATGGATCCGTCGTCGCTGGCCGACATCGACCGTGTGCTGCTGCGCCACGCGCTGAAGCGCGCCCGCCAGCTGCAGACACGCATACGCCTCGACTGGCAGATAGGCTGATGGCATGTTGCGGCGCGGAAGTTTTCGCGCTGTAAGGGGCTCGTAAGATTGGACTGCATGATGTGCGTCACGTCATGCAGACATCGTGCGCCCTGTGCCCGCTGCCGCATGACAACAACAAGGCCGGGCAATGACCCGGCCCGGCATACGCCACAGGAGGAGAACCTGAATGCAGCTGTCCGAACGGCACCGGGCCTACTGGCGCCGTAACCTGCGCATGACCGCGACCTTGCTCGTCATCTGGTTTGCGGTCACTTTCCTGCCCATCTATTTCGCGCGCGAACTGAACGACATTTCGTTCTTCGGCTGGCCGCTGGCTTTCTACATGGGCGCGCAGGGTTCGCTCATCGTCTATGTGCTGCTGATCGGCTACTACGCCTGGGCGATGAACCGCCTCGATCACGAGTACGGCGTGAACGAGGACGTCTGACCATGCCGCATTCACAGGGTGCGTTCCGCCAGCAGCTGAAGAAGATGTATGGCTGGTACACCGGCGGTTTCGTCGTGTTCGTCGCATTGCTGGCGGTGGGCGAACAGCTGGGCATGTCGTCGCAGTGGATCGGCTATACCTTCCTGTTCGCCTCGATTGCGCTGTACGCGGCCATCGGCGTCATGAGCCGCACCGCCGACGTGGCCGAGTACTACGTGGCCGGCCGGCGGGTACCTGCGCTGTTCAATGGCATGGCCACCGGTGCGGACTGGATGTCCGCCGCCTCCTTCATCGGCATGGCGGGCACACTGTATTTCAGCGGCTACCAGGGTCTGGCCTTCGTCATGGGCTGGACCGGCGGCTACTGCCTGGTCGCGCTTTTCCTCGCGCCGTATCTGCGCAAGTTCGGCGAATTCACGATTCCGGATTTCCTCGGCGCGCGCTATGGCGGCAACCTCGCGCGGATGATAGGCGTGATCGCTGCCATCCTCGCCTCCTTCACCTACGTCGTCGCACAGATCTACGGTGTCGGGCTGATCACCAGCCGCTTCGTCGGCCTCGAATTCGAGGTGGGCGTGTTCGTCGGGCTGGCCGGCATCCTGGTGTGCTCCTTCCTCGGCGGCATGCGGGCGGTGACCTGGACCCAGGTGGCGCAGTACATCATTCTCATCATTGCCTACCTGCTGCCGGTGGTCATCCTGTCCACCAAGGTGACCGGCGTGCCAGTGCCGCAGGCGATGTACGGCCAGGTGCTGCAGAAGCTGTCGGCCAAGGAAAGCGAACTGTTCGCGTCGCCCAAGGAACTGGAGGCGAATGCGCTGTTCAAGGCACGCGCCCATGACTACGAAGAGAAAATCCGCGGACTGCCGGCTTCGCTCGACGCCGAGCGTGCTCAGCTCACCGCCAAGCTCGACGCGCTGAAGGCGGCCAACGCACCGGCCAAGCAGATTGCCGCCGCCGAAATGGCCCTGCGCAACATGCCCAAGACCGAGGCGGACGCGCGTCGCAAGTGGGGCGAGGCGCGCCGGCTGGCGGAAAGCAAGGCCAAGCCGCCGCTGCCGCACACCGCCGCCCACGCCGGGCGCGACGAGGCGGATGCGTCGGTCAAGCGGCTGAACTTCATCGCGCTGGTCATCGTACTCATGGTGGGCACCGCTTCGCTGCCGCACATCCTGATGCGCTACTACACCACGCCCAGCGTCAAGGAAGCGCGCGACTCGGTGTTCTGGTCGCTGTTCTTCATCTTCCTGCTGTACGTGACCGCGCCCGCCTACGCGGTGTTCGCGAAGTGGGAGGTCTATACCAATCTGGTCGGCTCCACCATATCGACGCTGCCTGGCTGGGTCGCGTCCTGGGGCAAGGTCGGGCTGGTCAAGATCGACGACATCAACGCCGATGGCATCCTGCAGCTGGCCGAACTGACGCTGAATACCGACGTGATCGTGCTCGCCACGCCGGAAATCGCCGGTCTGCCCTATGTGATCTCCGGTCTGGTGGCGGCCGGCGGCCTGGCTGCGGCGCTGTCGACCGCGGACGGCCTGCTGCTCACGATCGCCAACGCGATGTCGCACGACATGTACTACAAGGTGATCGACCCGGACGCTTCCACCCAGCGCCGGCTGGTCATATCGAAGGCGCTGCTGCTGGTGGTGGCGCTGGTGGCCGCCTACACCGCGTCGCTGAAGCCGGACAACATCCTGCTGATGGTGGGGCTGGCCTTCTCGATCGCCGCCTCCGCCTTCTTCCCGGCGCTCGTGTGCGGCGTGTTCTGGGCGCGTGCGAACAAGCCCGGTGCGGTCGCCGGCATGATGGCCGGCCTGGGCATGTGCATTTACTACGCGGCCACGACTCACCCCTTCTTCGGCGGCGACATCGCGAATGCGTGGTTCGGCATCGAGCCGATTTCCTGCGGCATCTTCGGCATTCCGCTCGGCTTCGCGGTGCTCATCGTGGTGAGCCTGATGACGCGCGCGCCGGACGAGGACACCCGCGCGCTGGTGCAGTACGTCCGCTATCCCAATCTGGGCGAATCGCCCCGTACGCTGCCGCGAGGCGGCGGAGTCGATCACCACTGAAGGCAACACCCCGCCATACGACAGACCGGCGCCGCAACCCGCGCCAAGCCGGCAGACGCAACGGACAAGGCCCGCCAAAAGCGGGCCTTGTGCTTCATGCAGTGGGTGTCAGGGGAGGCGCCGTGAGGCGGGGCCTCAAATGAAAAAGCCCGTGAGCGCCTGATCAGAGAGGGCTACGGGCTTTACAGTGGGGTGGCGGAGAGGGCGGGATTCGAACCCGCGTTAGGTTTTCACCTAAACACGCTTTCCAGGCGTGCGACTTAAACCACTCATCCACCTCTCCGCGAAAGCGCGCGACTATATCAGAAAGCCCCGAAGTGTGCCGCTCCGCGATGACGGTTGCCGAGCGGCGTGCGGGTCACATCCTGCGCCGGTAGCGTTCGATCACCCGGGGCACGTAGCGGCGGGTTTCTGCATAGGGCGGAATGACGCGGCCGTGGCGTTCGACCGCGCCTTCGCCTGCGTTGTAAGCGGCCAGCACCAGTTCCAGGCGGTTGTCGAAGCGCAGCATCAGGTCGCGCAGGTAGAGCGCGCCGCCCATTACGTTCTGGTCCGGATCGAAACGGTCGGCCACGCCATAGCGGCGTGCGGTGTCGGGCATCAGCTGCATCAGACCGGCAGCACCCTTGGGCGATACGGCCCTGGGGTTGTGGCCGGATTCGACTGAAATGACGGCGTGCAGCAGGTGCGGGTCCACGCCCGATGCACGGGCGGCGCGCGCTATGCTATCCGGATAGATGACGCTCGGGGTCAGCGGTGGCAGGCCGGCGTCCGGTACGTCGATCAGCAGTTCGAAGCCGGTTTCCTGCGGCGCATCGGTCAGGTGCAGCGTGCCGCCGGTGTCTTCGCGCACATAGACATCCGCTCTGGCCATGGCAGAGAGGAGCAGTGCGGCGATCATCAGGCTGGCGGTTGAAGGTTTATTCATCTGGGGGCAATACAGCAGGTCTAGAATCCGCAACGTTTCAATTCTGCGTCCGAATGCTTACAGTCGCGTTGTCACATGGCGTTCAGAGTGCAGGCTTCGGGCTGCACCATCATGACGCGATTTCTCCCGTACGCACAGGATCCGACTCATGCAAAAGAATTCCCGTCATTCCGGTTTCACGCTGCTCGAACTGCTGGTGGTGATGGTCATCATCGGTTTGCTGGCCGGATACGTCGGCCCGCGCTTCTTCAGCCAGATCGGCAAGTCGGAAGTGAAGGCGGCGCGGGCGCAGGTCGATGCGCTTGAAAAGGCGCTTGATCAGTACCGTCTGGATAACGGCCGCTACCCGACCACGGAAGAGGGTCTGAAGGCATTGAGCGAGCGGCCGTCCACCGCGACAAAGTGGTCCGGCCCGTATCTGAAGAAGGCGGTGCCGCAGGATCCGTGGGACCGCCCCTATGTATACAAGGCACCGGGCGAACACGGCGAGTATGACCTGAGCTCTCTTGGCAAGGATGGTCAGCCGGGCGGCAGCGACGAAGCGGCCGACATCACGAACTGGTGACAATGCTGTTCCGCATCCGCGCGCTCGACGTCACCCAGCGCATCACCCAGCTGCAGATCGACGCGGCCGACGAAATGTCGGCGCGCGCCCAGGCGCAGGCCGACGGCCTGGTCGTGCTGTCGGTCGCGCGTGCGCGGACGCTGAGCTGGGCGCCCGGGCGGCAGCGCTTTCCGGTGCTGCTGTTCTGCCAGGAACTGCTGGCGCTGCTGCGCTCCGGCCTGTCGCTGGTCGAAGGCCTGGAGGTGATGGCCGAGAAGGAAGGGCGCACGCTGTCGCGCACCGTACTGACCGCGCTGATCGATGCGCTGCGCCAGGGCAAGACGCTGTCGCTGGCCATGTCGGCGCAGAACGCCATCTTCCCGGACCTGCTGGTGGCCATGGTGCGCGCGTCCGAACGCACCAGCGATCTCGACCAGGCGCTTGAGCGCTACGTCGCCTACAGCGAACAGCTGGACAGCCTGCGCGGCAAGCTGGTCGCCGCCGCCACCTATCCGGCCATCCTGCTGGTGGTGGGCGTGCTGGTGGTGCTGTTCCTGCTGGTGTTCGTGGTGCCCGAATTTTCCAAGGTGTATGAAGACATTTCGACCGAACTGCCGCTGGCCTCGCAGTGGCTGCTGGCCTGGGGGCATTTCGTGAAGGCGCATTCAGCCGCGCTCGGACTGGGTCTGGTGGCTGTTGTCGCCGCACTGGCCTGGACCTTCGGCCAGCCGGCGGTGCGCCAGGGGCTGCTGGCGCAGTTCGAGCGCATGCCGGGCATCGGCAGCCGGATGCGGGTGTTCCGGCTGGCCCGTTTTTTCCGCACCGTCGGCATGCTGTTGCGCGGCGGCATTCCGGTGGTGCAGTCGCTCGAACTGGTGCGCGAACTGTTGCCGCTGCCGATGCAGCAGAACCTCACCCGTGCGCTGCTGGCCATCCGCGAGGGCAGGGCGGCGTCCGACGCCTTCACCGACAACGACCTGAGCACCGCGGTCGCTTCGCGCATGCTGCGCGTGGGCGAGCGGGCCGGCAATCTGGGCGACATGATGGAACGCATCGCCGCCTTCCATGACGAGGAAATGACCCGCTGGCTGGATCGCGCGACCCGGCTGTTCGGGCCGCTGCTCATGCTGGTGATCGGTCTGGCCATCGGCGGCGTCGTGGTGCTCATGTACCTGCCCATCTTCCAGCTTGCGGAAAGCCTGCAATGAGCGCGCAGCCCCTCACTCCGCCTTCAACCCCGGTGGCCGAACTGTCGCCGGACCTGCTGGCGCGCGCCCGTGCCCGCGCCGGTCGGGGTTCGGTCATGCAGGCGCTGATCGAACTTTCCGCCGCGTCGCCGGAAGACATGCGCGACCGCGTGGCGGCCCGACTCGGTCTGTCGGCGCTGCGCAGCGCCGACCTCAATGCACTGGCCATGAATCTGGGCGGCATCCGCTTCTCCGAGGCACTGTCGCGCTCGGTGGTGGTGGCCGAGGACGCTGCCGGTCTGCGCATCGCGGTGGTGGCCGATCCCTACGATCTGGCGCTGCAGGACTGGCTGGCCGCTACGCTGCACGACCGCTTCGAACTGTGTCTGGCCACCCGCGACGACATCACCGCGGCGCTTGCACGCTTCGAGGACAGTCAGCGCGCCTCCGCCGGACTGCTCGACGAGAACGCGCAGGCCGGCAGCAGCGCAGCCGAGGTGCTGTCGCTGGCGCGCATCGCCGACGACGCGAGCCCGGTGGTGCGGGTGGTCAATTCAACGCTGTACGACGCACTGAAGCAGGGCGCATCTGACATCCATCTGGAATCAGTGCCGGCCGGCATGCAGGTGAAGTACCGGGTCGATGGCGTGATGGTGCGCGTGGGGCAGATTGCTGGCGCCGATACCGCCGAGCAGGTGGTGTCGCGCATCAAGGTGCTGGCTGAACTGGATATCGCCGAGCGTCGCGTGCCGCAGGACGGCCGCTTCAAGGTGGCTTATGCCGGCCGCGACATCGATCTGCGGGTGTCGGTCATGCCCAGCGTGCACGGCGAGGACGCGGTGCTGCGGGTGCTGGACAAGGAACATCTGACCGAAGAACTGCAGGCGCTCACACTGGAAAGTCTGGGCTTTGACGACATCGCGCGTGCCGCCATGCGCAAGCTGGCGGCCGAGCCCTACGGCATGCTGCTGGTGACCGGCCCGACCGGTTCCGGCAAGACCACCTCGCTGTACGCCACCATCGGTGAAATCAACCACGGCCTCGACAAGATCATCACCATCGAAGACCCGGTCGAGTACCAGCTGCCGGGCGTGCTGCAGATTCCGGTGAACGAGAAGAAGGGCCTCACCTTCGCGCGCGGCCTGCGTTCGGTGCTGCGGCACGATCCGGACAAGATCATGGTGGGCGAGATCCGCGACGGCGAAACCGCCGAGATCGCGGTGCAGGCCGCGCTGACCGGTCACCTGGTGCTGACCACGGTGCACGCCAACAACGTGTTCGACGTGATCGGCCGCTTCCTGCACATGGGCGTCGATCCGTACAACCTGGTGTCGGCGCTGAATGGCATCGTCGCCCAGCGCCTTCTGCGGCTGAATTGCCGCCACTGCGCGGTGCCGCAGGTGCCGGACGATGCGCTGCTCGCCGAATCCGGTCTGGTCGGCATGCCCGGGTTCGACTTCCGTGCCGGCGCCGGTTGCGGCCACTGCCGTGGCACCGGCTACAAGGGCCGGCGCGCGATTGCCGAACTGCTGGTGCTGGACGACGAACTGCGCGAACTCATCGTTACCCGCGCACCGATGCGACAGTTGAAGGACGCCGCGCGTGCGCGCGGCACGCGCACCCTGCGCGAAGCCGGTCTGGCCCTGGTGGCCAGCGGCGAAACCAGTCTGGCGGAATTGAACCGTGTCACTTTTGTCGTCTAGGGCGCTGCAGCTCGATCTCGGCCCGCACGGCCTGCAGCTCGCCCGCGCCGGTGAGGTGGTGCACGCGTCCGCCCAGGTGCTCGCGCTGGACGCGCTGCCCGCCGCCCTCGATGCGCTGCCGGAGGCCGTCACGCCCCGGCGTGCCGCGCTGTCGGTCGGCATCGACAACGCCTGGGTGCGCTGGCAGGTGATCGACATTCCGCCCGCCGTTTCCGGGCGTGATGAACGCGCGGCGCTGGTACGCGCGCGCATGGCTGAGGTGTTCGGCAGCGCGGCCCAGGGCTGGGCAGTGGCCTGGGACGACCGGCCGGCATCGACCGTGCTGGCCTGCGCGCTGGACGCCGGCCTGCTGCAGCGGCTGCAGGCCTGGGCCGTCGCGCGTGGCCTGAAACTGGCGAGCGTGCAGCCGGCCTGGCTGCGCGGTTATGCGGCACTGCGCGGCGACGCGGTGCTGGGCGGCTATGCCGAACTGAGCCACGGCTGGCTCTGCCTCGGCCTGTGGTCGGGTGGCCGCTGGCTGCATGTGCGTGGCGAGGCGATGAGCGACCCGGCCGGGCTGTCCACCGTACTCGAACGCCGGCTCGCGGCTTTCGATGGTGAGCTGCAGGGTGGCCGGCTGTTTCTGCGCGGCATGCCGGCAGTGAGCCTGCCCAGAGGCTGGCAATGCGTGGCGGGAGCGGCCCGATGAGCCGTCGTCCGCCGCTGCCCGAACTGGATTTCGTCGTCCGCCGCCGTGCGCCCGGCTGGCTGGGCTGGCTGGTGCTGGTGCTCGGCGTGGCCGCCGGGCTGTGGGTATTCGAACGGCATCAGGCGCTGACCGAAGAAGTCGAGGCGCTGCGACTGGACAACCGCCGTGCCGCCCGTGCGGCCGAGCAGGCGCGCGTGCTGGCCCGGCGCGAACAGGAAGACCCGGCCCTGCGCGCCCGCTACGAGGTGGCGCGCAAGCTGTCGCAGCAGATGGCGCGCGACTGGCAGCCGCTGTTTGCCGCGCTGGAGGCGCGTGCCGCCGAACACGCCCAGGTCGCGCTGCTGTCGATCGAGCCCGACGCGACCCGCGGCCAGTTGCGGCTGACCGGCGAGGCCAAGGATCTCGATGCGCTGTTCGCCTACGCCGAATCCTTCGGCGCAGCCGACGTGCTGGCGGCGCCGCGCATCGAGGTGTTCGAATTCAAGCAGCGCGAAGGGGTGCAGGTGGTGGCCTTTTCGCTGCGTCTGAACTGGAGGCGGGCATGAGGGCCGTGGGTGGAACGGGCATGGCGGCGCTGCAGGTCCACCTGATCCATGCGCTGACACGCGCCGGCTGGGCCGGCGCACTGGGCGCCGGACTGCTGGCGTTTGCGCTGGCACTGCATCTGGGTGCGGACGCTCCGCTGCAGGCCGAACGCCACACGCTGGAAATCGAGCGCGATGCGCTGGCGCACAAGGTGGCGCAGGGCGTGACAGTGGAGTCGCCGCGCGAACAGGTCGAGCGTTTTGACGCCGCGCTGGTCGAGCGCAGCCGGCTGCCGTCGCTGCTTGCCAATCTGTCCCGGCTGGCGACCGCCGGCAGGCTGTCGCTGGCGCGGGTGGAAAGCCGTGAGTCACAGCCGCTTGGCTCGGGTTATGCACGGCAGGAGTATCTGTTCCCGTTGCGCGGCAGCTATCCGGCGCTGCGCACCTGGCTGGCCGACATCCAGCGACTGTCTCCGTCGGTGCTGGTCGAGGACGTGAACCTGCGTCGCGAGGACGTCGGGCGCGATGCGGTCGAAGCCACGGTACGGGTATCCATCGTCATGAAGGATGCGTCATGAACCGCGGATTGCTTGCCGCACTGGCGATCACGCTGTTGGCGGTGGCGTACGTGTCGCAGCAGGACGAGGCCGCCAGCGACGACGCACCGGTGGCACCGCGCGCGGCTCGTAACCCCGGCGCTGCCGGTGCGCGCGCTGCGGCGCCGGCGGCAGCCGATGTTGCGCTGGCCGTGGCACCGGCGCGGGCTGCGGCCGAAGTCGGTCGCGACCTGTTTGCGCCGCACAGCTTCCAGCCGCCCCCGCCGCCGGCCAGTACCCGACCGGCACCGCCGCCTCCGCCGATGGCGCCGCCGCTGCCTTTCCGCTATCAGGGGCGCATGACCGAAGGCAGCGCCACCGTGGTGTTCCTGACCCACGGCGAGCGTGTGCTGGTGGCGCGTCAGGGCGATCTGCTGAACAACCAGTACCGGGTCGAGTCGGTCGGCCCGACTGCCATTACCTTTCTGTTCGAGCCGCTCAAGCAGCGGCAGACACTGTCCACCGGAAACGCAAAATGAGCGCATCCCTTATGAGCGCATCTCCTTTCCGCCGCCTGCAGGCGGTGACCTTTGCTCTTTTGCTGCTGATGCTGGGCGGCTGTGCCACCAACAAGGCCTTCGAGGATGGCCGGCAGGCCCTGATGGCCGGCGAGCAGGACAGGGCGCTCGGCCTGTTCGAACAGGCTGCGAAGCAGTCGCCGGACAACGCGGAAATCCGCGCCACGCTGATGCGGCAGCGCGAACTGGCGGTGGCGCGCGGGCTGGCCCAGGCGGATGCGGCACGCCTGGCCGGTAACCGTGAGGCGGCCGGCGCGGCACTCGAGCGCGCGCTGTCGATCGACCCGCGTCACCCGCGGGCACTGGCCATGCGTGACCAGCTGATACGCGGCGTGAAGCACGACGCGATGGTGGCGGACGCGCGCACGATGTTCACCCGCAAGGACGTGTCCGGCGCCGAAGCGCGGGTGCGCAATGTGCTGGCGCAGGACGGAAGCCACGCAGGTGCGCGCGAACTGCTGCGCCAGATCGATGAGGCGCGGCCGAAGCAGCAGGCGCCGGCAGCGCTCGGCGACATGTTCCAGAAGACGGTGACGCTGGAATTCCGCGAAACCTCGATGCGCAACGTGTTCGAGGCAATTGCGCGCTCGACCGGCATCAACTTCGTGTTCGACAAGGACGTGCGTTCCGACATCAAGGTGACGCTGTTCGTACGCAACACCACAGTGGCCGAGGTGATGCGACTCATCCTGATCACCAACCAGCTCGAGCGCAGCGTGCTGTCGGAAAACACCGTGCTCATCTACCCGAACACCGCGGCCAAGGTGCGCGAATACAAGGAACTGATCACCCGCACCTTCTTCCTGGTCAATGCCGAGGCGAAGCAGGTGCAGAACCTGATCAAGACCGTGGTGAAGACCAAGGACATCTACATCGACGAGCGCCTGAACCTGATCGTGATGAAAGACACCGCCGACGCGGTGAAACTGGCCGAGCAGCTGGTGGAGTCGGTCGACGTGGCTGAGCCGGAAGTGATGCTGGAAGTCGAGGTGCTGGAAGTCAGCAGCAACAAGATGAAGGAACTGGGCATCGATTTCCCGGACCAGATCGGTTACGGCATTCTGACGCCGACCATCACGAACAGCGTGACGACCGCTACCAGCACGACGAATTCGACAACGCTGGGGGGGACGCTGGCTTCAGGCAATATCAACCTGAAGAACACCAATGGTCTGGTCGTGCCCTATGTCAGCAATCCGGGCCTCATCCTGAATCTGAAGGCGACCGACGGTGCGGCCAACCTGCTGGCCAATCCGCGCATCCGGGTCAAGAACAAGGAGAAGGCCAAGGTGCATATCGGCGAGAAGCTGCCGGTGTTCACCACCACGTCCACCGCCAATGTCGGCGTGTCGGCATCGGTCACCTATCTCGATGTGGGCCTGAAGCTTGACGTCGAGCCGCTGATCCATCCGGAGGACGACGTCGACATCAAGATGTCGATGGAAGTGTCCAGCATCGTCAAGGAAGTGACCGGCCCGCAGAGCTCGCTCGCCTACCAGGTCGGCACCCGCTCGACCGCGACCGCGCTGCGGCTGAAAGACGGCGAAACGCAGATTCTCGCCGGCCTGATTTCGGACGAGGAGCGCACCAGTGCGTCGCGTCTGCCCGGTCTGGGCCATCTGCCGCTGATCGGCAAGCTCTTCTCCAGCGAGCGCGGCAGCAACAACAAGACCGAAATCGTGCTGCTGATTACGCCGCGCATCGTGCGCAATCTGAGCCGTCCGGCCCATATCGCGCCGGCGCTGCCCGCAGGTACCGAGGCGGCAGTGGGCGCCGCATCACTGTCGGTGCGTCCGACCGGCAAGGATCAGGGCATGCGCCTGAGCAGCGGGGGCGGCGCAGCATCTGGCGCGGCGGCCATGCCGGTTGCGCCGTCGCGCGCACCGCAGCCGGAAGCAGTGCCGGTGCCGGACGCGATGCAGGTCGAGGAGGAGGGCGCAGCCGAACTGCGCATGCAGTCCTCCGGCGAAGTGGCGCCGGGCGGTGAAGCGGGCGTCATCGTGTCGCTCTCCGCGGCCGGAGGCGTGCGCAGCGCGGTGGTGGAGCTGGCTTACGATCCGAATGTGCTGACACCGCAGGGCAATGTGAGCGCGCCCGGACGGGTGGCATTGACCTTGACCGGTTCTGGGCAGGAGGCGCGGGCGGAACTGCGCTTCCGTGCGCTGCCGAGTGCACCGGCGGGCGCCACCGGCATACAGGTGGGCAATGTGGTGGCGGTGGCCTCCGACGGCAATCCGCTGCAGGTCAACGCACCGTCGCCGGTCGATATCGTGGTGAAGGGCCCCTGATCAGGGCGTTGCGATGGGCAGGCCGCAGTATCGGCCTCGTCGCCGGTTCTGCAGCGCCTGGAATGTCCGGTGTGAAACGCTCGGCGTGAAAAGCAAAAGGGGAAGGCAATGCCTTCCCCCTTCTTTCGCGGGCGCTCCGGAAAGCGGCAATCAGCCGGCCTTGCGGTGCGCGCGAGCTTCCTTTTTCAGGCGCTTGAACGCGTCGGGATCGGTCGCACGCAGGTACTCGATCACTTCCATGTCCTCGCGGCGGATCTTGCTGATGTCGATCTGTTCGACGTGCACCAGGCGCAGCAGGGCCTGAACCGGCTTGGGCATGTTGCGGCCGCTTTCGTAGCGGGAACCGCCGCTCTGCGTCACGCCGAGGCGCGACCAGAACTGCGACTGGTTCATGCCCAGCTTCTTGCGAATTTCGCGTGCATCGATGTTGTCGCTTGCTTTCATGCTCGTTGTCCTTGATGAGTTGAATACCGGACGACCGCGCCGGGCCTTTGAAATCCGGTTGCCGGCTGCGTCAAGTCCGCATCTCTGCGTACTCCCGTGCCTATAACTTAAGTTATAGACAAAACCCAGTATAAATGATCACAACGTCCTGTTCAAAACAGGTTTGCATATGTTTGCAAGCATGATCATAGGGTGAAGAGGCGGGGTTGAATGCATCGGTTCCACGGTTGATCCCGGCTCGTCCGGTTGCTGTTTCCGCAGGGGAATTTTCACTGCGGACGGATCGGATACAATTACGGGTTTTCGTACAACGTCCCGGAAGTACAGATGGCACTCATCGTCCAGAAATACGGCGGCACCTCGGTCGGCAAGCCTGACCGCATCAAGAGCGTTGCCCGCCGGGTCGCCGGCTATGTCGCGCGCGGCCACAAGATGGTCATCGTCGTGTCGGCCATGAGCGGCGAAACCAATCGCCTGCTGGGCCTGGCGAAGGAAATTTCGCCGACGCCCGATCCGCGCGAACTCGACGTGATCGCCTCGACCGGCGAGCAGGTCACCATCGGCCTGCTGGCCATGGCGCTCAAGGATCTCGGCCTGAAGGCGCGCAGCTACACCGGCGGCCAGGTGCGCATCCTGACCGATGACGCGCACACCAAGGCGCGCATCCTGTCGATCGACGAACAGAACATCAAGCGCGATCTGGATGAAGGCCACGTGATCGTGGTGGCCGGTTTCCAGGGCGTGGACGAGAACGGCAACATCACCACGCTGGGCCGCGGCGGCTCGGACACCACGGGTGTCGCACTCGCCGCCGCGCTGGGCGCCGATGAGTGCCAGATCTATACCGACGTCGATGGTGTGTACACCACCGACCCGCGCATCGTGCCCGAGGCGCGCCGTCTGGACCGCATCACCTTCGAGGAAATGCTGGAAATGGCCAGCCTCGGTTCCAAGGTGCTGCAGATCCGTTCGGTCGAATTTGCAGGCAAGTACAAGGTCAAGCTGCGCGTGCTGTCCAGTTTCGAGGACGAGGGTCATGAAGGCCCGGGTACGCTGATTACTGTCGAGGAAGACGTCAATATGGAACAACCCATCATCTCCGGCATCGCCTTCAACCGCGACGAAGCCAAACTGACCGTGCTGGGCGTGCCCGACCGTCCGGGCATCGCTTACCAGATCCTGGGCCCGATCGCCGACGCCAACATCGATGTCGACATGATCATCCAGAACGTCGGCCACGACGGTTCGACCGATTTCTCCTTCACCGTGAATCGCGGCGAGTTCGCCAAGGCGATGGGTATCCTGGAAAGCGTGCGCCAGCACATCGGCGCCCGCGAGATCACCGGCGACAACAAGATCTGCAAGGTGTCCGCGGTCGGTGTCGGCATGCGCTCGCACCCGGGCGTGGCCAGCAAGATGTTCCGCACGCTGGCGGAAGAGGGCATCAATATCCAGATGATTTCGACCTCCGAAATCAAGGTGTCGGTGGTGCTGGACGAGAAGTATCTCGAACTGGCCGTGCGTGTGCTGCACCGCGCATTCGAACTGGACCAGCCGGCGCAGTAATCGGCTGGAATAAGTTGCACGCGGATTTGACCGGAGCGGGGCTTACCGGTATAGTTCGCGCGCTTTTGCAGCACGCGGTAAACGGAGAGGTGGCCGAGAGGTCGAAGGCACTCCCCTGCTAAGGGAGCATACGGGCCAAAACCTGTATCGAGGGTTCGAATCCCTCCTTCTCCGCCAAAGCAACCATGTATTAAAAAATGGTTGCAGTGTTGAAAAAGTGTGCTATAGTTTTGCCTCTCTGCAGCGCGCCCGTAGCTCAGCTGGATAGAGTACTTGGCTACGAACCAAGGGGTCGGGCGTTCGAATCGCTCCGGGCGCGCCAAATCATCGCAGAGAAACAAAGAGATAGGCCAGTCATCCGACTGGCCTTTTTCTTTTCCGGTGCCATTCAAGCACCGCTGTGTTATTCCCCTTCGCCTAAACCCACTCCATCCAGCGCTTTTGCCGTCCCCGACTTCCGGCGGTAGATCGCGTTCGTCGTGCATGAATCGACGTGCGAGGGCACCGCATGGGCATGCTCCAGGCTGGCAGCGCGCGATACGCACTTCGCACGCGTGGTTCGGCGAGTGCGTGTTCCATGAAGCGCTGCCGCATGAAGTCCCGTTCGTGGGCCTCACCGGATTCCTCGTCGAAGTGGGCTGCAGCCAAGCTGGCTGCAAACACGTGGTCGGGAGTGTGCGCTGGCCGCGTCTCGACCGCTTCCTTCTCCACGGTGCACAGGTCTGGCGTCCATTCGCAGATCGTTCGCTTGCCTGTCGTCTTCGACTTCTCGTGTTGCTGGATGTGGATGCCGTCGTCCCTGAAGCGGAGCCCCGAGCGCCCGCGAGCTTGCATCGTGACGGACCGGATGCCTGTGCGGTGGATTGATGGCAGGTGCATATGTCACGAGGGGCGTGCCGGATTCTCGGGCGCCGGCCGCGGCATTCGGCGGGGTCAATGGTGGGTGCCGGTGCTCGGCGTGAGTGGCCGGATACCCGCCTGCTTTCCGCTCCGAAAGAAGGTTTCCAGCTCTTTGTTGCAACAAGCCTGAACCATGGTGCGTGAATCACCGGCTTGCAGAGGCAAAGCGCCAGGGCGCGCACCGCTTTGCGCGGCCTCCAGGCCTGTGCAGCCGCGGTGCTTCGCTGAATCCCTTGATCTCTGTAGTATGACAAAGTCGTTACACGATGACGGCGCGGCTTCTGTCAGGGAGGAAACAGTGGTCAGAAAAGAAGAGCTTCCACGAGAGGAGGCGCAGGAAGAGGAGCTGTCCATCCGTCCGGTGGACTGGTTGAAGATGAAACTGGGCGTGCCGGCGCACGCGATCTATCTGGGCTTCGGCATACAGAAATCGGGAGGGGATTTCTTTCTGGGTGAGTGCGATGTGGCGCAGAAGTCGGAGGGCTGGCTCTGGTGCGCTTCGGTTGACGGCGCGCGCAGGTTTGTCGGCTGGAGGGAGGTGCTTACGGTGGCGGAGCGCTGCGCCGAGGCGGAAGTGGTGCTGATGTTCGACTACGGTGAAGAGGTCTGGGTGTTTCCGGCGTACTGAATGCCAGCGTGACATCCCCACGTCCTACAGAAAACGCCCCGCCTGCAACGGCGGGGCGTTTTTCTTTCAGCCGTAGCGCAGTTCGGTTGCCTTGCCCCAGAACACGCGATGCGCGAACAGCGTGTAGGCCAGGATGGCGGGCACCGTGATGATGCAGCCGGCGAGAATGAGGTTCAGCGCCTCGGTGGCGCTGGCTGCCTGCCAGATGGTGATGCGGTCCATCACGACATAGGGGTAGAGGCTGTAGGCCAGACCCAGACCGCCCATCAGGAACACGCCCACGGTCAGTATGAAGGGCAGCCAGCACAGCGTGCCCAGTGCGCGCTGGCCGCTCAGTGTCCAGCGCAGCGCGACGAAACAGGCGAAGGTGGCGAACGGGATGGGCAGCAGGCCGATGAACTGCGGCAGGCTGAACCAGCGTCCGGCCACGGTTTCGCTCACCCACGGCGTGGCGATGGAAATGAGGCTCATGCCGACCACCACCGGCACCAGGGCTGCACGGCCCCAGTGTGCGGCGCGCTGCTGCAGGTCGCCTTCGGTTTTCAGCACCAGCCAGGCGGCGCCCATCAGTACATAGGCGCAGGGCAGGGCGAGGGCGATGGCCAGTGCGAACAGCGAATAGGCGAAACCGTCGGCAAAGCCCGTGATGAAGCGGCCGAGCATCCAGCCCTGGGCGATGGACGTGACGGTCGAGCCAGCGAAGAACACGAAATTCCACAGCGGCTTGTGCGTGTCCTGCGCCTTGACCCGGAAGTCGAAGGCGACGCCGCGCAGTATGAGGCCGATCAGCATGACCGCGATCGGCAGATAGAGCGCGGTCATCACCACGCCGTGCGCTTTCGGGAAGGCGATCAGCAGGATGCCGACACCGAGCACCAGCCAGGTTTCGTTGGCGTCCCAGAATGGACCGATCGACGCGATCATCATGTCTTTCTGGCTGTCTTCCGCGCGATGCAGCAGCATGCCGACGCCCAGGTCGAAACCGTCCAGCACGACGTAGAGGAACATGGCGAGCCCCATCAGGCCCATGAAGATGACAGGCAGGAATTCGGCCCAGCTCATGCTGCGGTCTCCTTGTTCGCAAACTGTGTGGGAAGAGGCGCGTGCGCACCGCCGCTGGTAACCGGGTCATAGCTGTCCGACGGTTTTTCGGCCATGTAGCGCAGCACGCTCACGTAGGCGATGATCAGCAGTACATAGGTGATCAGATAGCCGGTCAGCGTCAGTGCGATGTACGGTGCGGGGGTGGTCGAGGCCACGTCGGCGGTCCTGATCAGGCCCTGCACGATCCAGGGCTGGCGGCCGATTTCGGTCACGTACCAGCCGGCGACGGTGGCGATCCAGCCGGAAAAGGTCATTGCGGCGATCGAGCCGATCAGCCAGCGCGGCGCGCGGTCCGGCTGCCAGCCCCGGCGCTGCAGCAGCCACCAGCCCACCCAGCTCACCAGCAGCATCAGCGAACCGATCGCCACCATGATGCGGAAGCTGAAGAACAGCGGTTTCACCGGCGGATGTGCCTCGAATTCGTTGAGCCCCTTCAGCTCGCCGTCCCATTCGTGGGTCAGGATGAGCGATGCCATTTTCGGGATGCCGATGGCGAGATCATTCCGCTTTTCCGCTTCGTTGGGCAGCGCGAACAGCAGCAGCGGGGCGCCGCGTTCGGTGTGCCACACGCCTTCGATCGCCGCGATCTTCTGCGGCTGATGGTGCAGGGTGTTCAGGCCGTGCATGTCGCCCACGAATATCTGCACCGGAATCAGCAGCGCCGCCAGCGTGAGGCCGGCGCGCAGCGCGAGCGGCGTCGAGGCGTTCGCCTTGCCGCGCAGCACCTGCCAGGCGGACACGCCAGCGACCAGGAAAGCCATGGTGAGCAGCGACGCGAGCAGCATGTGGGTGAAGCGGTAGGGGAATGACGGATTGAAAATGATTTCCAGCCAGCTCTTCACGTGGAACTCGCCGTTGATGATTTCGTAGCCCACCGGCGTCTGCATCCAGGAATTGAGTACCAGAATCCAGAACGCGCTCATCGTAGTGCCGAAGGCGACCAGAAAGGTGGCCAGCAGGTGCACCCGCTCGCTCACCCGGCCGTGGCCAAACAGCATGACGCCGAGGAAGGTGGCTTCGAGGAAGAAGGCGGTCAGCACCTCGAAGCCGAGCAGCGGGCCTGCAATATTGCCCACCTTTTCCATGAAGCCCGGCCAGTTGGTGCCGAACTGGAAGCTCATGGTGATGCCGCTCACCACGCCCAGTGCGAAAGTCAGTGCGAACACCTTGGTCCAGAAGCGGTAGGCGGTGAGCCAGGGCCGGTGATTCGTCTTCAGCCAGCGCCAGCGCATGAACAGCAGCATCCAGCCGAGCGAGATCGAAATGGTCGGAAACAGGATGTGGAAGGTGATGTTGGCGGCGAACTGCATGCGCGCCAGCAGGACGGGATCAAAATCCATGATGCGGTCTCACTCCTTGGTGCCGGGTTTCAGCTGGCCGGTCAGCTCCAGCAGTTTCTGGACTCTTGCGCCCATGCGCATCAGCTTGGCCAATGTCTGGGCGTCGAGTCTCTGTACGTCGTCGAACCAGTTGCTCATCAGTTCGATCAGGTCGTGCATGCCTTTCATGCGTTCCTGCGCCACGCGGTCTTCATCGCTGCTCGGGGTTTCAAGCAGCGCGCTGCGCAGCATGGACAGCGTGGGCTCCATCTCGCGCCGGCGGCGTTCTTCCGCCAGCGTGCGGAAAATCTCCCAGGCGTCGGTCGGCGCGTCGAAATACTCACGGCGGTCGCCGGGCATGTGACGCAGCTTCACCAGCCGCCAGGACTGCAGTTCCTTGAGCCCCATGCTCACGTTGGAGCGTGAATAGGAGAGGGTTTCGGCAATCTCGTCGGCACACAGCGGGCGCGGGGATACGAAGATGAGCGCGTAGATCTGGCCTACCGTGCGATTGATGCCCCAGCGACTGCCCATTTCGCCGAAGTGCGCCACGAAGGCGTGTACCAGCGGGGTCATGATCGAAGTCCCGTCCTTTTCAAGAAGTATTTGAACAGGGCTTAATATAAATCAAATTTCAGAAAATACTGAAAATTCGGAAAACACAGGATTTTCTGCAACGGCGTGGCCAGTGGCGTACTTGCGCGCCGCAGCATCCGGGCTGACGGGGTGCTCCGCTATTGGTACAATCTCAGGTTGTCCTTCCGTTTCCTCACTCAGTCATCAATTCGGAGAGTTTCATGGCCGCTGAACGTACCCTTTCGATCATCAAGCCCGACGCCGTCGCCAAGAACGTGATTGGCAAGATCTACCAGCGTTTCGAAGACGCCGGCCTGAAGATCGTCGCCTCGCGCATGACCCAGCTGTCGCGTGCCGAAGCCGAGGGCTTCTACGCCGTGCACCGCGAGCGTCCCTTCTTCAAGGATCTGGTCGACTTCATGATTTCCGGCCCGGTCATGATCCAGGTGCTGGAAGGCGAAGGCGCCATCCTGAAGAACCGCGACCTGATGGGCGCCACCGATCCGAAGAAGGCCGCTCCGGGCACCATCCGCGCCGACTTCGCCGACTCGATCGACGCCAACGCCGTGCACGGCTCCGACGCACCGGAAACTGCGGCGGTCGAAATCGCCTACTACTTCCCGGCGCTGAACGTCTACTCGCGCTGAGAGCACACGCGTGACCCGCACCAACCTGCTGCAGTTCGACGCTGAAGGCTTCGCCGACTTCTTTACGGGTCTGGGCGAGAAGCCCTTCCGCGCGCGGCAGGTGATGCGGTGGATACACCGCAATGGCGAAGGCGATTTCGACGCGATGAGCGACGTCGCCAAGTCCTTGCGTGCCAAGCTGGTCGAGATCGCCTGCGTCGAGGCCCCGGTGCCGGTGCGTGACAGCACCAGCACCGACGGTACGCGCAAGTGGCTGATCGACGTCGGTGCCGGCAATGCGGTGGAAACCGTGTTCATTCCGGAAGAGCGTCGCGGCACGCTGTGCATTTCGACGCAGGCCGGCTGTGCGCTGGACTGCGCCTTCTGCTCGACCGGCAAGCAGGGTTTCAACCGCAATCTCGAAGTATCGGAAATCATCGGCCAGCTCTGGCTTGCCAACCGCGCACTCGGCGCGGTACGCGGCGGCGAGAACGACGGCGAACGGGTGATTTCCAACGTCGTCATGATGGGCATGGGTGAGCCGCTGGCCAATTTCGACGCCACGGTGGCTGCGCTCAGGCTGATGCTGGACGACAACGCCTACGGCCTGTCGCGTCGTCGTGTGACGGTGTCGACCTCGGGCATCGTGCCGGCGATGGATCGCCTGCGCGACGCCTGCCCGGTGGCGCTGGCGGTGTCGCTGCACGCGCCGAACGATGCGCTGCGCGACGAACTGGTGCCGATCAACAAGAAGTATCCGTTGCGCGAACTGCTGGCGGCCTGCGTTCGCTATCTCGACCGTGCGCCGCGTGACTTCATCACCTTCGAGTACGTCATGCTCGACGGCGTGAATGACAGCGACGAGCACGCGCGCCAGCTGATCGATATCGCCCGCCAGGTGCCGTGCAAGTACAACCTGATTCCGTTCAATCCCTTCCCGCAGGCGCCTTTCGGGCGTTCGTCGAAGGAGCGCATTCGCCGCTTCTCCGAAATCCTGATCGAAGCCGGCATCGTCACCACCACGCGCAAGACGCGCGGCGACGACGTCGATGCCGCCTGCGGCCAGCTTGCCGGCCAGGTGCTGGACAAGACCCGGCGCACCCGCAAGACCATTCCCCTCCAGGAGGTTCCCGCTCGGTGAAAAGACTGTTTTCGTGTGCGCTGGCGGCTCTGTCGGCTGCCTGGCTGCTGAGCGGGTGCGCAGGCAACCCGACCGCCGCGCCGGGCGTTGCGGTACAGAACCAGCAGCCCAGTACGCCGGTGTCCGAATACAAGCCGGTGGAAACCATCACCACCGGTTCGTCCCGCACCCGCGCCAAATCGCACACCGAACTCGGGCTGGCCTACCTCGAAGCCGGCAACGTGGCGGTCGCGCTGGAAGAGGCCCGCATGGCGGTGCGTGATGACAGCAGCTACGGCCCGGCCTACAACCTGATGGGTCTGGCTCACCTTTATCTGCAGGAACGTCCGCAGGCGCGTGAGAATTTCGAGAAGGCGCTGCGGCTGGCGCCCAGCGATCCGGACATCAACAACAATTACGGCTGGTTCCTGTGTCAGGACGGCGACAGCGCCCGCGCGATGCAGCTGTTCAACAACGCAATCAAGAACCCGCTGTACGCCACACCCACCCGCCCGTATACCAACGCCGGCCTGTGCGCGATGCAGAGCGGTGACCTGCAGACCGCCGAGGTCAATTTCCTGCGCGCGATCAATGCCGATGCAAACAATGTGCAGGCGCTCTACAACATTGCACTGCTGTTCTATCGCAGGAGCAATTATTACGAGGCGCGCAAGTATCTGAGCGATTTCCATGCGCAGCGCGATCCGGTGGCCGAAAGCCTGTGGCTGGCGGTGCGCATCGAACGCAAGCTCGGCGACAAGGTGTCGGAAGCCGGCTTCGCCGGACAGCTGCGCCGCCGCTTCGCCGGCACGCCGGAACACCAGGCCCTGATGCAGGGGAAATACGACTGATGAGCGGCGATAACGCGGTATCGCAACAGGCGGACCTCGCGGCCGAACAGTCGGTCGGGCTGCAGCTGCGCCGTGCGCGCGAGGCGCGCGGCATGACGGTCGAGGGGGTGGGCGCCGCAATCAAGCTGACAGCCCGTCAGGTCGAAGCGATCGAGGCGGATGATTATGCCCGCCTCACCAGCGCCACCTATGCGCGCGGTTTCATCCGCAACTACGCATCGCTGATGGGGCTGGATGCCCAGTCTCTGCTGACTCAGCTCGATCGCCATGAAGTGCGGGCGCGTCCGCAGCTGGTGGAACAGGCCAATGTCGGTGTGGCCATGCCCAGCCAGTCGGCCCGCCGCAAGTGGATGCTGCCGGTGCTTGCGCTCAGCGTGCCGGCACTGGCTGCGGTCGCACTGTATGTGTGGTTCGAGTTCTGGCCGGAAGACAGGCAGTCTTCTGCTGCCGAGTCGACGGCTGTCGTTGTCGAGGCGCCTCCGGTTGAACCTGCGCCCGAAGCTCCGGTGGCTGCCGAGCCTGTGCCGCCGGTTGATCCGCAGGCCGTTGCCGTGCCGGCCGACGCGCAGACGGTGGCTGCGGCTCCGGATGCGGCAGCGCTTGCTGCTGCGCAGCCGGTCTCCGCGCCTGCCGCTCCCGCGGCGCCCTCCGTGCCCGGTCAGCGTCAGCTGACTTTCCGCTTCACCGGAGATTCATGGATTGAAATGCGCGATGCGCAGGGACGCATCGTGCTGTCCGAGCTTAATCGCACGGGCAGCACCCGCAGCCTGAGCACCGCTTTTCCGGTGTCGCTGGTGATCGGCAATGCCAAGTCGGTGAGCATGGACATCGACGGCGCACCCTACGATCTTGCCCCTTCGATCAAGGTCGAAGTGGCCCGCTTGAGGCTTGAATGATGAGCGAACCGTCTTCCGCCATCGTCCGTCGCCTGACCCGCACCGTGCGGGTGGGCGATGTGGTGATCGGCTCGGCCGCGCCGGTGGTGGTGCAGTCGATGACCAATACCGACACCGAGGACCACATTTCCACCGCCATCCAGGTGGCGCAGCTGGCCCGGGCCGGCTCGGAAATCGTGCGCATCACGGTCAATACGATGGAAGCAGCGGCGGCCGTGCCCAGGGTGCGCGAGCAGCTGCTGAAAATGAATGTGGATGTGCCGCTGGTCGGCGATTTCCATTTCAACGGTCACAAGCTGCTGCGCGAGCATCCGGCCTGCGCCGAGGCGCTGGATAAACTGCGCATCAATCCGGGCAATGTGGGCAAGGGCAGCAAGCGTGACGAACAGTACGCCGCGCTGATCGAAACCGCCTGCCGTTACGACAAGCCGGTGCGCATCGGCGTGAACTGGGGCAGTCTGGATCAGGCGCTGCTCGCCCGCGTGATGGACGAGAACGCGCGCCGGGCGCAGCCCAAGGACGCGATCGAGGTGATGCGCGAAGCGATGGTCACCTCTGCGCTGGAAAGTGCTGCGCAGGCGGTTGAATGGGGCCTGTCGCCGGAGAAGATCATCCTGTCGTGCAAGGTGAGCGGCGTGCAGGATCTGATCGCCATCTACGCCGAACTGGCCAAGCGCTGTGATTACCCGCTGCACCTGGGTCTGACCGAAGCCGGCATGGGTTCGAAGGGTATCGTGGCGTCGACCGCGGCGATGTCGGTGCTGCTGCAGCAGGGCATCGGCGACACCATCCGCGTGTCGCTGACGCCGGAGCCGAACGGCGACCGCACGAAAGAAGTAATCGTTGCCCAGGAAATGCTGCAGACCATGGGTCTGCGCGCTTTCACGCCCATGGTTGCCGCCTGCCCGGGGTGCGGTCGCACCACCTCGACCTTCTTCCAGGAACTGGCCGCCGACATCCAGACCTATGTGCGCGACAAGATGCCGGAGTGGAAGACGCATTACGACGGCGTCGAGCGCATGACGCTGGCCGTAATGGGCTGTGTCGTGAATGGCCCGGGCGAAAGCAAGCACGCCAACATCGGCATTTCGCTGCCGGGCACCGGCGAGACACCTGTGGCACCGGTGTTCGAGGACGGCGAGAAGACCGTCACGCTGAAGGGTGACAACATTGCCGCCGAGTTCCGCGGCATCGTCGACGCCTACGTGGCCCGCACCTACACCAAGAAAATCGCCGGCAGCACCGGCGTCTGAACGAAGAACAATGAGCAAACTGCAAGCCGTTCGCGGCATGAACGACATCCTGCCGGACGAGGCGGAGCGCTGGGAAGCATTCGAAACCATCGTGCGCGACTGGCTGCGCGGCTACGGCTACCGGCCGATCCGCATGCCACTGCTGGAGCACACGCCGCTGTTCAAGCGCGCGATCGGTGAAGTGACCGACATCGTCGAGAAGGAAATGTATTCCTTCGAAGACGCGCTCAATGGCGAGAACCTGACGCTGCGCCCGGAAGGCACCGCCTCCTGCGTGCGCGCGGTGACCGAACACAATCTGCTGTACGACAGCCCGCGCAAGCTCTGGTACATGGGACCGATGTTCCGCCACGAGCGTCCGCAGAAGGGCCGCTACCGCCAGTTCCATCAGGTCGGCGTGGAAGCGCTGGGCTATGCCGGGCCGGACATCGACGCCGAGCTCATCATCATGTGCCAGCGCCTGTGGGACGACCTCGGCCTGATGGGCATCCGGCTCGAAATCAATTCGCTCGGTTCGCCGGAAGAGCGGCTCAAGCACCGCGCCGAACTGATCGCCTATTTCGAGGCGCACCAGGACCAGCTGGACGAAGACGCGAAGCGCCGTCTGCACAGCAATCCGTTGCGCATTCTCGATACCAAGAACCCGGCCATGCAGGCGCTGGTCGAAGCGGCGCCGAAGCTGTCCGATTATCTGGGCGAGGAATCGCTGGCGCACTTCAACGCCATCCAGGACACGCTGCGCGCGGCCAACATCGCCTTCCGCATCAACCCGCGCCTGGTGCGCGGGCTGGACTACTACAACCTCACCGTGTTCGAGTGGGTGACCGACCAGCTTGGCGCACAGGGCACGGTGTGCGCCGGCGGTCGCTACGACGGCCTGATCGCCCAGCTGGGTGGCAAGCCTGCACCGGCCGCCGGTTTCGCAATGGGCATCGAACGGCTGATGGCGCTGTGGGACGCGGGTGAAGCCGATGCGCTGGTCGAGCGGGTGGAGGCCTACATCGTGCATTCGGGCACTGGCGCACAGGCGGCCGCCTTCGCGCTGGCCGAGCGTCTGCGCGACGGCGGCTTCGCGACGCTGATGCACTGCGGTGGCGGCAGCTTCAAGTCGCAGATGAAGCGCGCCGACGCTTCCGGTGCCATGGTGGCGCTCATCCTGGGTGAGGATGAGGTGGCTGCGGGTGAGGTCACTTTCAAGCCGCTGCGTGGCGGTGAGCAGATGCGCATCAGTGCCGACGACGTGGGCGAGCATCTGGCGGCCATGCTGCTCGGTGGCTACGGCAGCGACGAAGACGACACCCTTCAACAAACCGACTTTCAATAACCGGTCAAACCGGCAGGAGCCAAGAACATGGCAGCACTCGATCTGGAAGAACAGGAACAGCTTTCCGCCATCAAGTCCTGGTGGAACCAGTGGGGCAATGCCATCACCTGGCTGGTGATCGCGGTGTCTGCGGTCATCATCGGCCAGCAGGGCTGGAACTGGTACCAGCGTGATCAGTCGGTCAAGGCCAGCGCGATCTATGACGTGCTGCAGGAGGCGGCGCTGGGCGGCGATCTGAAAAAGACCCGCGAAGCGGCGGCCGAACTGACCGAACATTTCCCGGGTACCCAGTACGCGGCGCTCGGCGCGCTGCTGTCGGCCAAGATTCACGCCGAGAACAACGACACCCAGACCGCCCGCGCCCAGCTCGAATGGGTGAAGGACAAGGCGGCCGAAGACGTGGTGCGCGATCTGGCCCGGCTGCGGCTGGCCTATGTGCTGATCGAGGAACAGAAGTTCGATGACGCCGCCAAGCTGCTCGACGGCAAGGCCGAAGCGTCGCTGGAAGCCCGCTTCCTGGAGGCGCGCGGTGACCTGCACCTGATGCGCGACCAGCGCGACGAGGCGCGTGCCGCCTACCAGGCTGCATTGACCCGGATCGATGAGTCGGTCAAGGCCGGCGGCGACGCCGCTCGCATCGCCCAGCAGGGCATCCGCAGCGTGGTCGAAATCAAGCTCGACGCGGTCGGAGGCAAGCAGTGAAAAGATTTCCGGCCCTGATTCTGGTTGCCGCTCTGAGCTCGGGCTGCTCCTCGCTTTCGCTCGACAGCCTGAATCCGTTCAGCGGCTCGAGCAAGGCCAAGGTGCCGCCGCTGGGCGTCATCAAGCCGACGGCCCAGCTGGCCGACGTGTGGCGCTACGGGGTGGGTCAGTCGGAGAACTTCGTGTTCGTGCCGGCGGTGGTCGGCGGCACCGTGTACGCGGCTTCGCGTGACGGCGTGATCGCACGTCTGGACGACGGCCGCCTGATCTGGAAGATCAACGCCGGCAAGAGCCTGTCCGGCGGCGTGGGCGCCAGCGACAAGCTGCTGGCGGTCGGCACCGAGAAGGGCGAAGTGCTGGCTTTCGGCACCGACGGCAAGCCCTTGTGGCAGGCCACGGTGACGTCCGAAGTGCTGGCGCCGCCGGAAGTGTCGGACGACATGGTGTTCGTGCGCAGCGCCGACAGCCGCATCCAGGCTTTTGCGGCGGCCGACGGCGCCCGCAAGTGGAATTACCAGCGCGCGAACCCGGCGCTCACGCTGCGCACCCACGCCGGCCTGATCAGCACGCCGTCGCTGGTGATTGCCGGCTTCCCGGGCGGCAAGCTGGTGGCGATCAACCGCAGCAACGGCTCGACCATGTGGGAATCGAATGTCGCGCTGCCCAAAGGCGCGACCGAACTCGAGCGGATTGCCGACGTGACCAGTCCGCCGGTGCTGGCCGGGCGCGAAGTGTGCGCCGCAGCCTTTCAGGGCCGGGTGGCCTGCTTTGAACTGAGCAGTGGCAACGTGGTGTGGTCGCGTGACATTTCGAGCGGCGCCGGCATCGACGTCGATACCCAGAATCTGTACATCAGCGACGACAAGGGCGCGGTGCACGCGCTGGATCGTGCCACCGGAGCCAGCCTGTGGAAGCAGGACAAGCTGGGCCGTCGCGGCCCCGGGCGCCCGCTGGCCGTGGGCGCCTATATTGCAGTGAGCGATGTGGAAGGTATCGTGCACCTTCTGCAGCGTGAGAATGGCGCTTTCGCCGCCCGCCTGAATGGCGACGGCAGCAGCATCGATGCGGCGATGCAGGCCTATGGCCGTGCTTTCATCGCCCAGACCCGGGCCGGCGGCGTGCGCGCGCTGTCCGCCCGCTGAGGATTACTCTTGAAGCCTGTTCTGGTACTCGTCGGACGCCCCAATGTGGGCAAGTCCACCCTGTTCAACCGTCTGACCAAGACGCGTGATGCGCTGGTGGCCGATTTCCCCGGCCTCACGCGCGACCGTCACTACGGCAACGGCCGTCTGGGCGACCGGCCTTTCCTGGTGGTCGATACCGGTGGCTTCGAGCCGACCGCACGCGACGGCATCATGGTGGAAATGGCGCAGCAGGCGGAACAGGCGATCGCCGAAGCCGACGTGCTGGTGTTCATCGTCGATGGTCGCGCCGGTCTGACCGCGCACGACCGCGAAATCGCGGCCCGGCTGCGCCGTGCCGGCAAGCCGCTGGTGCTGGCGGTCAATAAGGCCGAAGGCATGCGGCGCGAAATCGTTGCCGCCGAGTTCCACGAACTCGGTCTGGGTGACATTCACGTCATTTCGTCGGCCCACGGCGAAGGTGTGCGCAATCTGGTCGAAGAGTGCCTGGCACCCTTCCCGCTCGATCCGGAGGACGAGGAAGATCTGCGCGGCCCGAAGATCGCGGTGGCCGGCCGGCCGAACGTCGGCAAGTCCACGCTCATCAACGCGCTGCTCGGTGAAGAGCGCGTGATCGCCTTTGATCAGGCCGGCACCACCCGCGACGCGATCAGCATTCCGTTCGAGCGCGGCGGCAAGGAATACACGCTGATCGACACCGCCGGCCTGCGCCGCAAGGGCAGGGTGTTCGAATCGATCGAGAAGTTTTCGGTCATCAAGACGGTGCAGGCGATCGAGCAGTCCAACATCTGCATTCTGGTGCTGGATGCCACCCAGGAGGTGTCGGATCAGGACGCACACATCGGCGGTTTCATCGTCGAGAGCGGCCGTGCGCTGGTGCTGGTGATCAACAAGTGGGACGCGGTCGACAGCTACCGCCGGGAAATCTTCAAGCGCGAAGTGGCGCGCAAGCTGAGCTTCCTCGGTTTTGCCCGTCAGCTCTACATTTCGGCGCTGGAAGGGCAGGGCGTCAGCGGCATTTTCGGCGCGGTTGATGGCGCCTACGCCGCAGCCATGATCAAGCTGCCAACGCCGCGTCTGACGCGCGCGCTGCAGGCGGCGGTCGAGAAGCAGGCGCCCCCCAAGCACGGCCTGTTCCGGCCCAAGATGCGCTACGCCCACCAGGGTGGCATGAACCCGCCGGTCATCGTGATTCACGGCACTGCGCTGGAACATGTTTCAGACAGTTACCGTCGCTTCCTGGAACGCCACTTCCTGGAAACATTCAAACTTCAGGGTACGCCCCTGAGAGTGCAATTCCGTACCGCGCACAATCCGTTCGCGGCGCGCGACAAATAGGTCCGCATGCACGGGATCGAAAGCATGGCGCGCCGTGTCCGAAGCTGCGGTGCATCAGAAAATCCAGTACAGTTAAATTTCAAATAAACAAGAGGTGTTCCCATGAGCAACAAAGGGCAAATGCTACAAGACCCCTTCCTCAACACCCTGCGCCGCGAACACGTTCCGGTTGCCATCTATCTCGTCAACGGCATCAAGCTCCAGGGCCAGATCGAATCGTTCGACCAGTACGTCGTGCTGCTGAAGAACACCGTGACCCAGATGGTGTACAAGCACGCCATCTCGACCGTCGTGCCGGCCCGCCCGGTCAACATCCAGCACGAGCAGGGCGAGGGCAGTTGAGCCTGCGCCGGTCTTCCGTCATGAAAGCCCCCGCGGATGTTTGATCGTCCGTCGGGCGGGGAACGCGCGGTCATCGTCCAGCTCGATCTGGGTGCGGGCGACTACGAGAATCGTCTCGACGAATTCACGTTGCTGGTGCGCAGCGCGGGCGCTGAACCGGTTGCACGGGTCGGTGGCCGCAGGCAGTCGCCGGATCCAGCCACTTTTGCCGGCAAGGGCAAGGTGGCCGAAATTCTCGATCTGGCGAATGCCGGCGAGGCCGACATCGTGCTGTTCAACCATGAACTGTCGCCGGCTCAGCAGCGCAATCTCGAACGCGCGCTGCAGCGCCGGGTGGTCGACCGCAATGCACTCATCCTCGACATCTTTGCGCTGAGGGCACGCAGTCACGAAGGCAAGCTGCAGGTCGAACTGGCCCAGCTCGAACATCTGTCCACCCGGCTGGTGCGTGGTTGGACTCACCTTGAGCGGCAGAAGGGCGGCATCGGTCTGCGTGGCCCGGGTGAAACCCAGCTCGAAACCGACCGCCGGCTGCTCGGCGTGCGCGTGAAGGCGCTCAAGGAGCGTCTGGCCAAGGTCGAGCGGCAGCGCGGCGTACGCCGCAAGTCGCGTGAGCGTCGTGCCACGCCGGTGGTGGCGCTGGTGGGCTATACCAATGCGGGCAAGTCCACGCTGTTCAATGCGCTGACCAAGGCCGGCACTTACGCGGCCGACCAGTTGTTCGCCACGCTGGACACGACGTCCCGCCAGCTCTATCTGGGCGAGTTCGGTCAGGTCGTGCTGTCGGACACCGTGGGTTTCATTCGCGATCTGCCCCACACGCTGGTGGCCGCCTTCCATGCCACGCTGGAAGAAACTGCCGGCGCCGATCTGCTGCTGCACGTGATCGATGCTTCGGCGCCCGACCGCGACGCGCAGATCGAGGCAGTCGATCGCGTGCTGGCGGAAGTCGGCGCCGATGCTGTGCCGCAGATACGCGTGCTGAACAAGATAGATCTGATGCCGGCGCTGGCGCCCGGAGCCGATGCGGGGGGCTGTGATACGATCCAGACCGCTCGCGTGAGTGCCCGTACCGGCGCGGGTCTGGCCGGATTGCGTGCGGCGGTCGCGCAACGGCTGGTCGACGAAAAAGCCGCTGCCGCGCTGCGCAGACCGCCGAATGACGATCCGCGTGGCCTGCAGCTGGAACCCTCGGCCGATAGCGCACTCAGAGCCATCGCGACACCGGAAGCGGACGACGCCGGTGCATCCGGCGCCGACGAGGTGCCGCATGATCCTTCCATCCTTACCTATCCAGTCTGAACGTGCTCAATGCGATCTTGATGTCGCTGAACGATCCCCGCTGGGGCAATCAGGGCGGCAATGGCAACAAAGGCGGTAACCAGGGACCGCCCGATCTCGAAGATCTCTGGCGTGATTTCAACCGTCGACTGTCCGCGCTGTTCGGCGGCAAGTCCTCCGGTGACGGCGGCGGTGACAACCGCCCGCCGGTCGGTGCGCGCCAGTTCGGCGGCGGCATCGGCGTCATTCTCGGTCTGGTGCTCATCGTCTGGCTGGCCAGCGGCCTCTACATCGTGGATGCCAGCCAGCGCGGCGTGGTGCTGCGCTTCGGCAAGCTGCACGAAACCACCGAGCCCGGCCTGCAGTGGCGCCTGCCGTATCCGATCGATTCGCACGAGCTGGTCAATCTGACCGGTGTGCGCACGGTCGAGGTGGGCTATCGGGGCAGCGAGCGCAACAAGGTGCTGAACGAAGCGCTGATGCTCACCGATGACGAAAACATCATCAACATCCAGTTCGCGGTGCAGTACATCCTGCGCGATCCGGTGCCCTATCTGTTCCAGAACCGGCTGCCGGAAGAAACCGTCGTGCACGCGGCGGAAACCGCGATGCGCGAGGTGGTCGGCAAGAGCAAGATGGACTTCGTGCTGTACGAAGGTCGCGAGCAGATCGCGGTTGATGCACAGCGCATCATGCAGCAGATCCTTGACCGCTATCAGACCGGCATACAGATCAGCAAGCTGGTGCTGCAGAACGCACAGCCGCCCGAGCAAGTGCAGGCCGCCTTCGACGATGCAGTGAAGGCCGGTCAGGATCTGGAGCGTCAGAAAAACGAAGGTGAGGCGTACAAGAACGACGTGCTGCCCAAGGCCCAGGGTACGGCTTCCCGACTGCTCGAAGAGGCGAATGGCTACAAGCAGCGCATCATCGCCAGCGCGGAAGGTGATGCCAGCCGCTTCAAGCAGGTGCTGAGCGAATACGTGAAGGCACCGGAAGTGACGCGCCAGCGCATGTACATCGACACCATGCAGCAGATCCTGACCAACACCAGCAAGGTGATGGTGGACACCAAGGGCAGTGGCAATCTGCTCTATCTGCCGCTGGACAAACTGATGCAGCACGCAGGCGGGCCGGCAGATGCTGCGGCCGCACGTCCGGCCGAGCCGGTCACCCTGCCGCCGCTGAACGAAGCACCGGTGTCCGATACGCGTGGCCGTGACGGTCTGCGTTCGCGCGATCGGGGAGAACGTTGATGAAGGAAAAGCTTCCGCTGATTCTGGGCGGCCTCATTCTGGCCGCGATAATCGCCTCGACCTCGCTGTTCACGGTCGATCAGCGCCAGTACGCCATCGTTTTCCAGCTCGGTGAAGTGCGCAAGGTGATCGAGGATCCGGGCCTGCACTTCAAGTGGCCGCTGGTGCAGAACGTGCGCATGTTCGACCGCCGCATCCTGACGCTGGACAGTGCCGATCCCGAGCGCTTCATCACGTCGGAAAAGAAGAACGTGCTGGTCGATCTGTTCGTGAAATGGCGCATCACCGACGTGAAGCAGTACTACGTGTCGGTGGGCGGCAACGAACGTCTGGCCGAAACCCGCCTGCTGCAGACGGTGAATGCCGGCCTGCGCGAGGAATTCGGCCGCCGCACCGTGCATGAAGTGGTGTCCGGCGAGCGCGACAAGATCATGGAAGACATGCGCAGCAAGGCCAATGTCGATGCGGTCAAGATCGGCGTCGAGATCGTCGACGTGCGACTGAAGCGGGTCGATCTGCCGAGCGAAGTGTCGGAATCGGTCTATCGCCGCATGGAAGCCGAGCGCAAGCGGGTGGCCAACGAACTGCGCTCGCTGGGTGCCGCCGAGGCGGAGAAGATCCGTGCCGACGCCGACCGCCAGCGTGAGGTCATCGTGGCCGAAGCCTATCGCGAGGCGCAGAAGATCAAGGGTGAAGGCGATGGGCGTGCGGCTGCCATCTATGGCGACGCTTTCGGCGCCAACCCCGAGTTCTATGCCTTTTACCGCAGCATGGACGCGTACCAGAAGAGCTTCCGCAGCAAGGGTGATGTGCTGGTGCTGGAACCGAATGCCGACTTCTTCCGCTACATGAAGGGCGGGCCGCGGCCGGCAGCCAAGTAAGTCATCGGGGCACGGCCCGCGGACGTGCGGTATAGTCCACGGGTTGTTCCTTCGGGAACCGTATTGAAGGCAACAGCCCGCTCTGCGGGCTGTGCTTTTTTGTTGATGGAATCAATACTGCTCGTAGCGGTGGGGCTCATGCTCGTGATCGAGGGTGTGCTCCCCTTTGTCGCGCCCAGACTGTGGCGCGACACCTTCCGGCGGGCGACCGAACTGGCTGATGGCCAGTTGCGTTTCGTCGGCCTGACTTCAATGATCATCGGTATCGCGCTGATCGCGCTGTTCAAGTAATGCGTCGCTGGCTGCTTCCTGAATCCATCGAAGATCTGCTGCCCGCCGAGGCACGCCAGGTCGAACATCTGCGCCGCGGACTGCTGGACGAGTTCGCGCTGCATGGCTACGAGCTGGTGGCGCCGCCGCTGGTCGAATACATCGAGTCGCTGCTCACCGGCAGTGGACGCGACATGGACCTGCGCACCTTCAAGCTGGTGGATCAGCTGTCGGGTCGCACCATGGGGCTGCGGGCCGACATTACGCCGCAGGTCGCGCGCATCGATTCGCACCTGCTCAACCGCAACGGCGTGGTGCGCCTGTGCTACTGCGGTTCGGTGGTGCATGCGCTGCCGGCTGGCTTCAACGCTACCCGCGAGCCGATACAGCTTGGCGCCGAACTGTACGGGCACGCCGGCATCGAGGCGGACCTGGAAATGGTGCAGCTCCTGTTGCGCGCGCTCGAGGCGGCTGGCGTGCAGCCGGCGCGCATCGACTTCGGCCATGTCGGCGTTTTCCGCGCACTTGCGGCGCGCCTCCAGTCGCCCGCGCTGCGTGGCGAGGACGGTCAGCAGGATCTGTTCGTCGCGCTGCAGACCAAGGATCTGCCGTCTCTGCGTGAGCTGCTTGCGAATGAGCCGGCCGAGGTGCGCGATGCCTTCCTGGCGCTGCCCGGGCTGTATGGCACTTCGGATGTGCTGTCGCGCGCCCGCGCCATGCTGCCGGATCTGCCGGAAGTGCGCGCCGCACTTGATGCGCTGGAGCACATCGCCGCGGCGGTCGATCCGGCGGTGGCCGGTTTCGATCTGGCCGATCTGCGCGGCTACCATTATCACAGCGGCGTGAGCTTTGCCGCCTATTGCGCCGGTCAGGCACAGGCCATCGCCTTCGGCGGTCGCTATGACGAAGTGGGGCAGGCTTTCGGCCGTGCCCGCCCGGCCACCGGTTTCAGTCTGGATCTGCGCCAGCTGGCACAGCTTGCACCGGCGCTCGAGTCGCGCACCGGCATCCTCGCGCCATCGAACTGTGATGCGGTCTTGCGCGCGCGGGTTGCTGCACTGCGTGCCGAAGGCGAAATCGTGATTACGGCGCTGCCTGGCCACGATGAAGATATGCAGGAACTGGCATGCAGTCGCCAGCTGGTATTCGTTGAAGGTGAGTGGCAGGTGAAGCCGCTCGAAAGAAAGGTTTGAGCATGGCAAAGAACGTGGTGGTCATCGGCAGCCAGTGGGGCGACGAGGGCAAGGGCAAGGTCGTCGATTGGCTGACCGATCACGCGCAAGGCGTCGTCCGTTTCCAGGGCGGTCACAACGCCGGTCACACGCTGGTGATCAAGGGGCAGAAGTACGCGCTTAACCTGATCCCGTCCGGCATCATGCGCGACGGCGTGGCCTGCTACATCGGCAATGGCGTGGTGCTGTCGGCGTCCCATCTGCTGTCGGAAATCGACAAGCTGGAAGCGGGTGGCATCGAAGTGCGGTCGCGCCTGAAGGTGAGCGAAGGCTGTCCGCTCATCCTGCCGATCCACAGTGCGGTCGACCTGGCGCGCGAGGAAGCGCGCGGCGGCGCCAAGATCGGCACCACCGGCAAGGGCATCGGCCCGGCCTACGAAGACAAGGTGGCGCGCCGTGCGCTGCGCGTGTTCGACCTGTTCCAGCCGGAGCGCTTTGCCGACAAGCTGCGCGAGGTGATGGATTTCCACAACTTCATGCTGGAAAAGCAGCTCGGCGCCAAGCCGGTAGACTACCAGCAGACCCTGGACGAAGCGCTGGCGCTGGCGCCGAAGCTCAAGCCCATGGTGGCCGACGTGTCGGCGCTGCTGCATGCGGCCCACAAGCGCGGCGACAACCTGCTGTTCGAAGGTGCGCAGGGCACGCTGCTGGACGTCGATCACGGCACCTATCCGTACGTCACGTCGAGCAACTGCGTGGCCGGTGCGGCCAGCGCGGGCGCCGGTGTCGGGCCCGGCATGCTGCACTACGTGCTGGGCATCACCAAGGCCTACACGACCCGGGTCGGTTCAGGCCCGTTCCCGAGCGAGCTGCCGATCGAGGAAGAAGGTTCGGTGGGTTACCACCTGTCTACCGTGGGCCACGAGCGTGGCACGGTGACCGGTCGTGTCCGTCGCTGCGGCTGGTTTGATGCCGCCGCGCTGCGTCGCTCGATCCAGATCAATGGCGTGACCGGCCTGTGCCTGACCAAGCTCGACGTGCTGGACGGCATCGACGAACTGCAGATCTGCACCGGCTACCGCGTCAATGGCGAAGTATCCGATCTGCTGCCGCTGGGTTCCGAGCGCGTCGGTGCCTGCGAGCCGATCTACGAAACGATGCCCGGCTGGAGCGAAACCACGGTGGGTGCGAAGCGGGTGGATGATCTGCCGGCGAATGCACGTGCCTACATCGCACGCATCGAGGCACTGTGCGAAGTGCCGGTGGACATGATTTCCACCGGTCCCGATCGTGAAGAAACCATCGTGCTGCGCCATCCGTTCGCGTGAGCGTTGCGCTTCACACGTGCCGCGCGCCCTGCAAGGGGCGCGCGGTTTTATTTGTTCTGGCGGCAGCAGAAAACAAAAAAGCCGACATTTCTGTCGGCTTTTCTGCTGGCTTGTTTGGTGCCCAGGAGAGGACTCGAACCTCCACACCTTGCGGCACTAGTACCTGAAACTAGCGCGTCTACCAATTTCGCCACCTGGGCTAGAGGCTGCGCATTTTATACTAGGCTCTACGATTGTCAAGAGAAAACGAGAAAAAAGTGAAACCGAGCAAGATTCGCCGTGCGGATCCCTTCTTTGAGCGTGAAACCGCACGCTATGAAAACCCGCTGCCGAGCCGCGAGTACATCGTGCAAGTGCTTGAACAGGCAGCGGTTCCGATGACTGCGGACGAGCTGGTTCATGCGCTCGACATCGAGCCGCACGAGCGCGACTACTTCGTGCGCCGTCTGGCCGCGATGGAGCGCGAGGCGCAGCTGATGCGCAACCGGCGCGACGCCTACATCATTCCCGACAAGGCCGACCTGATCGCGGGCCGGGTCGATGGTCACCCGGACGGCTTCGGCTTCGTCATCGTCGGTGACGACAGGACGCCGCCAGGTGCCAAGGCCGATCGCAAGGACATCTTTCTGAGCGCGCAGGAAATGCGCAGCGTGCTGCACGGCGACCGCGTGCTGGTGCGCATCAGCGGCACTGATCGCCGCGGCCGTCCTGAAGGCAAGGTGGTGGAGGTGACCGAGCGCGCCAATACCCGGCTGATCGCGCGCGTTGTCGAGGAGCACGGCGTGCAGTTCTGCATCGCCGAGAACCGCCGCATCCGCCAGCAGATCGTGCTGGCCGCGCCCGAGAAGGGGAAGCGGGCGCCCAAGGCCACCGCCGGTGCGGTGGTCGAGGTGGAACTGATCGAACAGCCGACCCGCTATACGCCGCCCATCGGCCGCGTGGTCGAGGTGCTGGGCAACTACGGCGACTCCGGCATGGAGATCGAGATCGCGCTGCGCAAGCACGACATGCCGCACGAGTTCTCGCCCAGGGTCTTGGCCGCCACCAAGCGGCTGCCGGACGAAGTGCGCGAGAAGGACCACGCCGGCCGCGTCGATCTGCGCGAACTGCCGCTGGTCACCATCGACGGCGAAACCGCGAAGGATTTCGACGACGCGGTGTATTGCGAGAAGCAGGGCAGGGGTTTCCGGCTGGTGGTGGCGATCGCCGACGTCAGTCACTACGTGAAGCCGGGCACCGCGCTGGATGAGGAGGCCTTCGAGCGCGGCAACTCGGTGTACTTCCCGCGCCGGGTGATCCCGATGCTGCCGGAAAAGCTGTCCAACGGCCTGTGTTCGCTGAACCCGGAAGTCGATCGCCTGTGCATGGTGTGCGACATGGACGTGTCGGCGGCCGGCGTGATCCAGCGCTACCGCTTCTACGCCGCGGTGATGAACTCGAAGGCGCGTCTGACCTACACCGAAGTCGCCGCGGCGATTTACGACAAGGACGCCGACGCGCGCAAGCGGCTCAAGCCGCTGCTGCCGCGTCTGGAGGCGCTGGACGCGGTGTTCCGCGCCTTCGCCAAGGCACGGGCCAAGCGCGGTGCGATCGACTTCGAAACGGTCGAGACGCAGATGCTGTTCAACGACGCCGGCAAGATCGAGCGCATCGTGCCGTATGCGCGCAATGACGCGCACCGGCTGATCGAGGAATGCATGCTGGCGGCCAACGTCTGCGCGTCGCGCTTCCTGGAGGAGAACGGCCAGCCCACGCTGTACCGGGTGCATGAAGGCCCGAGCGAGGACCGCCTGCAGAAGCTGCGTGCCTTCCTCGGCGAGTTCGGCTTCCAGCTCGGCGGTGGCGACAAACCGCACGCCAAGGATTACGCCGCGCTGCTTGAGCTCATCGGCGACCGGCCGGACCGCCAGCTGCTGCAGACCGTCATGCTGCGCTCGCTGCGCCAGGCCATCTACAGTCCGGACAACGTCGGCCACTTCGGTCTGGCGTATGAGGCCTACACCCACTTCACGTCACCGATCCGCCGCTACCCCGACCTGCTGGTGCATCGCGCGATCAAGGCGGTGCTGGCGAAGAAGAAGTACGAACCGGGCGACTGGTCGGACATCGGCCTGCACTGCTCGACCACCGAGCGGCGTGCTGACGAGGCCAGCCGTGACGTCACCAGCTGGCTGAAGTGCTACTTCATGCAGGACCGCGTCGGCGAGGAATTCGAAGGCAGCGTGTCGGCAGTGGTGCCGTTCGGGCTGTTCGTTGCGCTCGATGACGTGTTCATCGAAGGTCTGGTGCACATATCGGATCTGGGTGCCGACTATTTCCACCACGACGAAGGCAAGCACCGGCTGGTCGGCGAGCGCAGTGGCCGCATCTACCGTCTGGCCGATCGCATCCGCATCCAGGTGGTGCGGGTCGATCTGGACAACACGCGCATCGACTTCCGTCTCGCTGGCGGTGGCGAACGCGATTTCGGCCGCATCCCGCAGGCTGCGCTGCTCAAGCCCAAGGCAGGGCCGACCGGGCCTGCCTCCCGCCGTCGCGTGACGGCGGAGGCTGCGCGCACCTCGTCTTTCGAAGACAATGCGCGCCCCGCGAAGAAGGCGGCTGCGCCGGATCAGGCTGCATCGACCTCAGGCCGCAAGGCGGACCGGGCGGATGACGGTGATGCGGCGCCCCGCAGCCGAGGTAAGGCCTCCGCTGGCCGGACCGGCGGTAAGGCTTCGGCGCCCGCCCCGGTGAAGGCAAAGAAGGCGGCCGCGAAAAAGACGTCTTCAAAGAAGGCTGCGAACGCAAAGGGTGCGGGCAAGAAAAGTCCGGCCACGAGTGGCGCAGCGAAGAGCGAGGTCGCGAACAACGGGGCTGCGAAGACCGCTCCGGCCACGAAGATCCTGGCCGGGAAGGGTGCAGCCGGAAAGACCGCCGCGAAGAAAAGCGCGCCGGGCAAGAGCACAGGAAAGAAGACTGCAGTGAAAAAAGCGCCGGCGAAGAAAACGACCGCCAAACCGACCCCCTCGCGCAGCGCGAAGACCGCCGCTCCGAAGCGGAGAATCCGCGAATGAGCGATACCCGCTACATCTTCGGTTTTCACGCGGTGACCGCCAAGGTGCGTCACGCGCCGGACGCGGTGAAGGAAGTGTTCATTTCCACCGCGCGTCAGGACGGTCGCATGCGCGACCTGATACGCGCGGTCGAGGCGGCGGGCGTCAAGTGGGTGCAGATGGAGCCGGCCCGGCTCGACGGTCTGGCTGGCGGCGCCGCCCGTCACCAGGGCGTCGTGGCGCGCGTGCTGGCGCAGATTCCCTACCGGTCGCTGGACGACGTGCTCGATACGCTGTCCGAGCCGCCGCTGCTGCTGGTGCTTGACGGCATTCAGGATCCGCACAACCTTGGCGCCTGCCTGCGGGTGGCGGACGCCGCCGGTGCGCACGCGGTGGTGGCGCCGCGCGACCGTGCGGTCGGCCTGAACGCGACCGCGATCAAGGTGGCCAGCGGTGCGGCCGACACCGTGCCCTATGTCACGGTGACCAATCTGGCGCGCAGCCTGCGCGAGATGAAGGAGCGCGACATCCTCACCGTCGGTGCCGCCGGCGAGGCCGACCAGTCCATGTATGCGCTGGATCAGTCCGGCGCGGTGGCCTGGGTGCTGGGCGCCGAAGGTGACGGCATGCGCCGGCTCACGCGCGAAACCGTCGATGTGCTGGCGTCCATCCCGATGCACGGCACGGTCGAAAGCCTGAACGTGTCGGTGGCCAGCGGCGTCTGCCTGTTCGAGGCACGGCGGCAGCGCACCGCACGGGCGGGCTGAGCACGGCTTGTAAGAACCAGGGCCCGCACGCTATACTCGTGAGCTTACCTTGCCTCACCGGATTCGCATGCCGGGAGGTGTAACCGCCGGACAGGCTCGTGTTTGTCCGGCACTGAACCGCAAGGAGATTACATGCGACATTACGAAGTGGTTTTCATCGTCCATCCGGACCAGAGCGAGCAAGTGCCCGCCATGGTCGAGCGCTACCGTACGCTGGTCACCGGCCGTAACGGCAGCATCCACCGTCTGGAAGACTGGGGTCGCCGTCAGCTGGCCTACCCGATCCAGAAGGTGCACAAGGCTCACTACGTGCTGATGAACATCGAGTGCGACGGCGAAACGCTGGCCGAACTCGAGCACGCCTTCAAGTTCAATGACGCCGTTCTCCGCCACCTCACCATCAAGATGCGCAAGGCTGTCGTCACGCCGTCGCCGATGATGAAGGAAGAGAAGTCGCGTTCGCTGCTGGCACCGGCTGCTGAAGCCGCTGCCCCGGCCGCGGAACAGCCGGCAGCTTGACCGAAGGGCAGGGCGCGACCAGCCCGGCGACCAACAGCTTCACGCTGGCCGCCACGCTGATCGAGCGCGATGCACTGAGACAGACCCCGGCCGGCGTGCCGATTCTGCGTGGATGCCTTGAGCACTTCTCGCAGCAGATCGAAAACGGTGCGCCACGCGAAGTCAGGTTTGAAACCGATTTCGTGCTGCTGGGAGATCTGGCAAGGCTGCTCGCACAGGCCCCGCTCGGAACGTCGTTGATCGCGCAAGGATTCATGGCCGCCCGCAGTGCGAAAAGCAGGCAGGGCGTCATGCACATAAACAGTATCGAATTCGTGACCTCGGGCAGCTGAGCCCGGCGTCGCAACAGTGGAAGGAAACCACCATGGCTTTCAGACCGAAGAATGGCAAGAAGAAGGACGATCGCGGCTCGCGCAGCATGTTCAAGCGCCGCAAGTTCTGCCGCTTCAGCGCCGAGAAGATCGAAGAGATCGATTACAAGGACGTTGAAATCCTGAAGGACTTCATCTCCGAAAACGGCAAGATCATGCCGGCCCGCCTGACCGGCACCCGCGCCGGCTACCAGCGTCAGCTGTCGACCGCCATCAAGCGCGCTCGCTTCCTGGCCCTGATGCCTTACACCGACCTGCACCAGTAATCGAGGGAGACGACCATGCAAGTAATCCTGATGGACAAGGTCGCCAAGCTCGGCGATCTGGGCGATGTGGTGAAGGTGCGTGACGGTTACGCCCGCAACTTCCTGATCCCGACCGGCCGCGCCAAGCGCGTCACCCCGGAAAATCTGGCGGTTTTCGAAGCCCGCCGCGCCGAACTGGAAAAGGCTGCCGCCGAACGTCTGGCCGCTGCCAAGACGGTCGCCGAGAAGCTGGAAGGCTTCACCGCCCAGATCACCCGCAAGTCGGGTGTTGATGGCCGCCTGTTTGGCTCGGTGTCGACCGCCGACATCGCTGAAGCGCTGGTTGCTCAGGGTTTCGCGGTGGACAAGGCCATGGTCCGCATGCCGGACGGCCCGCTGAAGGCGGTGGGCGATGCCCAGTTCGAGATCGCGCTGCACTCGGACGTGATCGCCAACGTCACCGTTTCGGTGATCGGCGAGCATTGATCGGCGGCCTTCGGGCAACGATCGGAAGGCCACCTTCGGGTGGCCTTTTTCGTTGACGGCCGGTGATGTGCCCGGGCGGGAGCCATCCGGTCATCCACCCACAGGAATCCCACAGCTTTTCCACAGCTTGTCCAGTTGTCCCGCAGCGGACGGGCGGCTAGATTGCAGGATTGCTTCCGGCGCCCAGCCGGCATGAACAGGACACCATGAGTACCGTGCGTAACCCACCCGGCGGGCAGGATGCCGCGCCCGCACCCGATCGCCAGATCGCGGCGCTGAAGCTGCCGCCGCATTCGATCGAGGCGGAACAGTCGCTGATCGGCGGCCTGCTGCTGGACAACAGCACCTGGGACCGCGTTGGCGACCAGGTGAACGAAGCCGATTTCTATCGCGACGACCATCGCCGCATCTTTCGCCATATCGCCCGGCTGATCGAAACCGGCAAGCCGGCCGACGTGGTCACCGTCTATGAATCGATAGAACGGGCGGACGAAGCCGAGCACACCGGCGGTCTGGCCTATCTGGGCGAAATCGCCAACAACACGCCGTCGGCCGCGAACATCCGCCGTTACGCGGAAATCATTCGTGAGCGGGCCATCCTGCGCAAGCTGGTGAGCGTCGGTGACGAGATCGCCGCCAGCGCGCTCAGCCCGCGTGGCCGCGACGCCAAGGTGCTGCTGGACGAGGCCGAGTCCAAGATTTTCGAGATTGCCGAAGCCGGCTCGTCCGGCTCCAGCGGCTTCGTCGCCATCCAGCCTGTGCTGGTCGAGGTGGTGAACCGTATTCAGGAACTGTACGACCGCGATGATCCGTCGGACGTGACCGGCGTGCCGTCCGGCTACGCCGATCTCGACGCAAAGACCGCTGGCCTGCAGGGCGGTGACATGATCATCGTGGCCGGCCGTCCAGCCATGGGCAAGACCACCTTCGCGCTGAACATCGCCGAGAACGTCGCGGTCGAGCTGGGCCTGCCGGTCGCCATCTTTTCGCTGGAAATGCCGGCCACCCAGCTGGCCATGCGTTTCGTGTCCTCGGTGGCGCGTATCGACCAGGGGCGGCTGCGTACCGGCCGTCTGACCGACGATGACTGGGGGCGGCTCACCATGGCGCTGGGCAAGCTGCACGAGGCGCCCATTCACATCGACGAAACCGGTGGCATCAATCCGACCGACCTGCGCGCCCGCGCGCGCCGGCTGTACCGACAGTGCGGCAAGCTCGGCCTGATCGTGATCGACTATCTGCAGCTGATGTCGGGCACGCGCGAAGGCGAGAACCGCACTTCGGAAATTTCGGAAATTTCCCGCTCCATCAAATCGCTGGCCAAGGAGCTGCACGTGCCCATCATCGCGTTGTCGCAGCTGAATCGCGCGCTGGAGCAGAGACCGAACAAGCGCCCGGTCATGAGTGACCTGCGCGAATCCGGCGCCATCGAACAGGATGCGGACATCATCATGTTCATCTACCGCGACGAGGTGTACAACCCGGACACCCAGGACAAGGGGCTGGCCGAAATCATCATCGGCAAGCACCGTAACGGCCCGACCGGTACCGTGGTGCTCGGCTTCCAGGGCGAACACACCAAGTTCGTGAACGCCGCCCGTCCCGGCTCCTACTGAGGTCACCGTGAAGCGCTGGCTGCCCCGTCTGGCCGTCATGCTGATCGTGCTTGCGGCAGTACTGGCCGGGGCCTTCCAGTATGGCCTGCATCTGCTGAGCGATCAGGTGCAGGCGGCGCTCGGACCGCGTGGCGAAGTCGGGCAGATCGAAGTCGGGCTGGACGCGGTGGTGCTGCACGGCCTGCGCATACGCGCCGAGCGTGAAGGTCCGTCGGCCTGGCCGGCCGAGGACGAGCTGCGGGCGGAGCGGGTGGTGGTGGTGCCGCAGCTGCGCGATCTGCTGTCCGCCCGGGTGCGCATCGCGCGCATCACGGTCGAAGGCGGCTATCTGTCCATGCTGCGTACCCGACAGGGGGCGCTGCAGGTGCTGCCGGCGCTGATCGGCCGGCCGGCCGACGAGGCCACCACCCCCTTGCCCGACATCCATATCGAGCAGATCGAATTGCGTGACGCGGCGCTCGATTTTTTTGATGCCAGCGTGCGCCGCACGCCGCATCGCCTGGCGTTCGAGGCGGTGAGCGCGGATCTGGGGCCGCTGGACCTGCCGGCGCTGGCCAGCGAGGCGCAGCTGCAGGTCGAGGGCACGGTGAGAGGGCCACGCGAGAACGGCCGCTTTTCACTGGAGGGCTCGCTGCAACCGTCCACCCGCGACATGAAATTGAAGTTCGCGCTGCGCGGCGCAGATCTGGTCGCGTTCCAGCCCTACCTGATACAGGCGGCGGAAACCGGGGTGAAGCGCGGCATGATGGATCTCGATCTGAGCCCGGTGGTGAAGGACGGGCGTCTGCATGCGCCGGGCCGGCTCACGCTGACCGGGCTGGAGCTGGCCTCCGGCAACACCTTCATGGGCATGCCACGGGCGGCGGTGGTCGGTCTGATGAAGGACCGCGATGGCCGCATCAGCGCCGATTTCACGCTGGAAGGCCGGCTCGACGACCCGTCGTTCTCGCTGAACGAGGGCTTGGCGACGCGCATGGCCAGCGGTGTCGCCGAATCGCTGGGTGTCAGTCTGGGCGGGCTGGTGCGCGGTGTAGGCAGTGCCGGCGCATCGGCGGTGAAAGGTGTGGGCGAGGCGGTGGGCCGGCTGTTCGGTGACTGAGCGAACGTCCGGCAATCAGCAGGGAGCGTCCGAATCCGGAATCCGGCTCAGCCCTGTTTCAGCACGTCCAGCGGGCCGGTTTTCAGCTGGGAACTGAGTTTCTGCAGCTCGGCCCGCATGCGGGCCACCGCGTCTGCCGGCAGCCCCGACTGTCGGGCCACTTCGGCGTGCACTTCCTCCGCCCGCTCGCGCAGTGCCCGGCCGGCATCGGTGAGCCGTATTTCCAGCGCCCTCTCGTCCATGCGGTTGCGGGAACGGGTCAGATAGCCGCTGGCTTCCAGGCGCTTGAGCAGCGGGGTGAGGGTGGGCGAATCCAGATCCAGCCGCTCGGCCAGCGCCTTCAGCGAAAGATTGTCTTCCTGCCATAGCACCAGCATCACCAGATACTGCGGATAAGTGAGCCCGATCGACTTCAGTCCGTGCGCGTAACAGCGCGTGATCGCGTGTGACGCGGCGTACAGCGCGAAACACAGCTGCTGGTCCAGCAGCATCGGGTCGATGAAGGTCATCCGGATATCCCCCGTTTATAGTCAGAGCACTTCGGCCGCGTGGTCGGCCAGACGCGAACGTTCGCCGCGTTGCAGCGTGACATGCCCGCTGTGCGGCCAGCCCTTGAAGCGGTCGACCACGTAGGTCAGACCCGAGCTGCCTTCGGTCAGGTAGGGCGTGTCGATCTGCGCGATGTTACCGAGACAGACCACCTTGGTGCCGGGGCCGGCGCGGGTGATCAGCGTCTTCATCTGCTTGGGCGTCAGGTTCTGCGCCTCGTCGATGATGAGGAACTTGTTCAGGAAGGTACGGCCGCGCATGAAATTGAGCGACTTCACCTTGATCCGGCTGCGGATGAGGTCCAGCGTCGCGGCGCGGCCCCATTCGCCGGAGCCGTTCGGGTCATCGGTCTTGTTCAGCACGTCCAGGTTGTCTTCCAGTGCGCCCATCCAGGGTGTCATCTTTTCTTCTTCGGTGCCCGGCAGGAAGCCGATGTCCTCGCCCACCGGCACGGTCACCCGGGTCATGATGATTTCGCTGTAGAGCTTGGTTTCCAGCACCTGGGTGAGGCCCGCCGCCAGCGTCAGCAGCGTCTTGCCGGTGCCGGCCTGGCCGAGCAGGGTGACGAAATCCACCTCCGGATTCATCAGCAGGTTCAGCGCGAAATTCTGTTCGCGATTGCGCGCGGTGATGCCCCAGACCGAATTCTTGTGGTGGCTGAAATCGATCAGCGTTTCCAGCACCGCAGTCTTGCCGTTGCGTTCGCGCACCCAGGCGTGGAAGGCCTTGTCCTGTTTCGGGCCGGCTTCCTTGAACACGAATTCGTTGATCAGCAGGTCGGGGCACAGCGGGCCCTTGACCCGGTACAGCGTGCGGCCGTTCTCCTTCCACGATTCGAGGTTGCCGCCATGCTCTTCCCAGAAGCCGTCCGGCAGCTCGCGCGTGCCGGTGTAGAGCATGTCGGTGTCTTCCAGCACCTTGTCGTTGAAGTAGTCCTGCGCGTGCAGCCCGAGCGCGCGGGCCTTGATGCGCATATTGATGTCCTTCGACACCAGGATGACCTGCCGGCCCGGATGGCGCTGGCTCAGGTGCATCACCACCGCGATGATCTGGTTGTCCGCCTTGGCGGTGGGCAGCGCGGTCGGCAGCGTGCCGTTGATCGCCTCGGTCTGCAGCAGCAGGTGGCCGCTGGCCAGATCGCTGGACGCAGCCGCCAGCGGAATGCCCTCAGCGATGCGCTCCTCGTCGCCACTGACGATCTCGTCCAGCAGGCGGCTGGCCTGGCGCGCGTTGCGCGCCACCTCGGTCATGCCCTTCTTGTTGTTGTCCAGTTCCTCGAGCGTCATGATGGGCACGAAGATGTCGTGCTCCTCGAAGCGGAACAGCGACGTCGGGTCGTGCATCAGCACATTGGTGTCGAGCACGAACAGCTTGGTGGGCGGGGCGGACTTGCGGGAGCGGCGGGCGGGTGCTGCGGCGGGGCGTCGGGTGGCCATGTGTCGTGAAATCTGGGTTGGATTCGCCGTTGGAAAGTCAGAGCGTGCGGATGAAGGCAAGCACTTCTTCCGCATGGCCCGGCACCTTCACGCCGCGCCATTCGCGCAGGATACGGTTGTCGGCACCTATGACGAAAGTGCTACGTTCCACACCGCGCACCTGTTTGCCGTACATATTCTTCATTTTCATGACGCCGAACAGCGCGCACGCGGTTTCGTCCGGGTCCGACAGCAGTTCGAAAGGCAGTTCGAGCTTGGCCTTGAAGTTCTGGTGTGACTTGAGGCTGTCGCGCGAAATGCCGACCACGGTGGCGCCGGCTGCCGTGAACTCGGCGTTCAGATCGCGGAAGGCGGCGCTTTCGGTGGTGCAGCCGGGGGTGCTGTCCTTCGGGTAGAAGTAGATCACCAGCGGCCGGGTGGCGGCCGACAGCGTGAAGTCGCCGCCGGTGGAAGGCAGGGTGAAGTCTTCGATCCGGGTGTCGCTCATCGGGTGTCTCCGTGCTCGATGCGTGGGGGACGGCGTCCGGACGGTCGGTCAGGGCGCCGCGTCGGGAAGGAGCAGGGCGGCCGCGACCGCGCGGCCTTCCGCGACAAGAATGTTGTAGGTGCGGGCGGCGGCCCGCGTGTCCATCACCTCGACACCGATGCCGGCATCGATCAGCGGACGCAGCAGTGATGGATGCGGAAACTGCTGGGTCGGGCCGGTGCCCAGCAGCAGGATCTGCACCTGCAGGGCCGCGATCTCGGCGAAATCGTCGGCGGTGAGCTGGGCCAGCGCGCTGCGCCCCCAGTCTTCGCGCAGGATGCCGGGCGCGATGAACACGCTGCGGGTGACGCGGCGCTCGCCGATCTGCAGGTAGCCATCACCGAAACCGGTGATCAGGGGAATGGTCGGGCGGGGCGTCTGATGCAGCTTCACAGGGGGCGTTGGCAGTGTCGGGCGCCGGCGGCAGGCCGGTGTGTCCGGAGGTGGTTGGGTACACCGGCGGCTACGGTTTTGCCCTGCCTCCGGCGGTCGCATACAATCATACCTTTTTCGTCCGCGGGCAAGGCTGCCCGGGTGGCGGCGCGTATCCGGTGCCGTCGCCGGGACTTCAGAAAGCGCTCATGTCCCGCACCGCATCCAACGTGTCTTCAGAGTCCGCCATCGTGCATCCGCCGGTCACCAAGTCCTCCAAGCTCGCCAACGTCTGTTACGACATCCGCGGCCCCGTGCTCGCGCGCGCCCGCCAGATGGAAGAGGACGGCCACCGCATCATCAAGCTCAACATCGGCAATCTGGCGCCTTTCGGCTTCGACGCGCCGGAAGAGATCGTGCAGGACGTGATCCGCAATCTGCCCGATGCTGCCGGCTATACCGATTCGCGCGGCCTGTTCGCGCCGCGCAAGGCCATCATGCAGTACTGCCAGGAGAAGCGCATACAGGGCGTGGGCGTGGACGACATCTTCATCGGCAACGGTGCGTCCGAACTCATCGTGATGGCGATGCAGGGCCTGCTCAACACCGGCGACGAAGTGCTGGTGCCGGCGCCCGATTACCCGCTGTGGACCGCCGCGGTCACGCTGGCCGGCGGTACGGCGCGCCACTACATCTGTGACGAAGGCGCCGACTGGATGCCGGATCTGGCCGACATCCGCGCCAAGATCACGCCGGCCACCCGCGCCATTGTCATCATCAACCCGAACAACCCGACCGGCGCGCTGTATTCGGACGACCTGCTGCGCGATCTGGTGCAGATCGCCCGCGAGCACAAGCTCATCGTGTTCGCCGACGAAATCTACGACAAGACCCTGTACGACGGCGCAACCCACACCTCGATCGCCTCGCTGGCCGACGATCTGCTGTTCGTCACCTTCAACGGCCTGTCGAAGAACTACCGTGCCTGCGGCTACCGTGCCGGCTGGATGGTGGTGTCCGGCGACAAGCGGCATGCGCGCGACTACATCGACGGCCTGAACATGCTGGCGTCGATGCGTCTGTGCTCCAACGTGCCGGGCCAGTTCGCGATCCAGACCGCGCTGGGCGGCTACCAGACCATCAACGACCTGGTGAAGCCGGGCGGCCGCCTGGCCCGCCAGCGCGACGTGGCGTGGGAACTGCTGACCGACATTCCGGGCGTGAGCTGCGTCAAGCCGCGCGCCTCGCTCTACCTGTTCCCCAGGCTCGACCCCAAGATCTACCCGATCGAGGACGACCAGCGCTTCATTCTCGAACTGCTGGAAGAGCAGCGCGTGCTGCTGGTACAGGGCACCGGCTTCAACTGGCCGCGCCCGGACCACTTCCGCGTCGTGTTCCTGCCGCACGAGGACGATCTGCGCGACGCCATCGGCCGTGTTGCGCGCTTCCTCGACGGCTACCGCAAGCGTCATGGCACCTGATCGTCCGGCGCTCACCGTGCATCGCGTGGCCACCGGCCGCGCGGTGATCGAAGCAGGCTGGCTGGCGAAGGCCGAGGCGGTGCATCGCGCGCTGCGTCCGGACCTGCCCGCCGACTACGCGGCCACCATGCAGGGCATCGTGGCGGACGGCGGCGAAATCGCGGTGGCCGCCGCGGGCGACGAAGTGCTGGGCATCACCGTATTCCGCAGCTATCGCAACACCGCCTGCGGCGTGTTCTTCTATGTGGATGACCTGGTGACCGCGCCGGCTGCCCGTTCGCTCGGCGTCGGCAAGACGCTGCTGGACTGGCTGGCCGCCGAAGCGAAGGCGCGTGGCGCGACCCGGCTGCGGCTGGATTCCGGCACCCACCGCATCGATGCGCACCGCTTCTACCATCGCGAAGGCATGCACATCGCCTGTTTTCATTTTTCGCGGGATCTGGCCTGAGCGGCCGGCCCCACCCATCAAAGAACGAGGGACAGCATGAAACCCATCAACGTAGGCCTGCTCGGCATCGGCACCGTCGGCGGCGGCACCTGGACGGTGCTCACCCGCAACCAGGAAGAGATTACCCGCCGTGCCGGCCGCCCGATCCAGATCACCGCCGTTGCCGACCGCGACACCGAGCGCGCGACGTCGCTGACCGGCGGTGCGGTCAAGGTGACCGGTGACGCCTTCGAAGTGGTGCGCGACCCCAGCATCGACATCGTGGTCGAACTGATCGGCGGCTACACCGTGGCCAAGCAACTGGTGCTGGAAGCGATCGCCAACGGCAAGCACGTGGTGACCGCCAACAAGGCGCTGCTCGCGGTGCATGGCCAGGAAATCTTCGCCGCGGCGCAGGCCAAGGGCGTCATGGTGGCGTTCGAAGCCGCCGTCGCCGGTGGCATTCCCATCATCAAGGCGGTGCGCGAAGGCCTGACCGCCAACCGCATCGACTGGATCGCCGGCATCATCAACGGCACCACCAATTACATCCTGTCGGAAATGCGCGACAAGGGCCTCACCTTTGCCGACGCCCTGGCCGACGCCCAGCGCCTGGGCTATGCCGAAGCCGACCCCACCTTCGACATCGAAGGCGTGGATGCCGCGCACAAGATCACGCTGCTGTCGGCGCTGGCCTTCGGTATTCCGGTGCAGTTCGATCGCGCTCACATCGAAGGCATCACCAAGCTGACGGCGGATGACATCCGTTACGCCGAGGAACTGGGCTACCGCATCAAGCTGCTGGGTATCACCAAGCGCAAGGCCGACGGTTTCGAACTGCGCGTGCACCCGACGCTGATCCCGTCCAAGCGCCTGATCGCCAACGTCGAAGGCGTGATGAACGCGGTGGTGGTGAAGGGCGATGCAGTGGGTGCCACGCTGTACTACGGCCGTGGCGCCGGTGCAGAACCGACCGCCAGCGCGGTCATCGCCGACCTGGTCGACGTGACCCGCCTGCACACCGCCGACCCGGAACACCGCGTGCCGCATCTCGCGTTCCGCGCCGATCAGCTGTCGGACACGCCCATCCTGCCGATCAGCGAAGTCGAGAGCGCCTACTACCTGCGCCTGCGCGTGCAGGACAGGCCGGGCGTGCTGGCCGACATCACGCGCATCCTGGCCGACCAGGGCATCAGCATCGACGCCATGCTGCAGAAGGAACCGTCGGAAGGCGAGCAGCAGGCCAACATCATCATGCTGACCCACGTCACCCGCGAAAAGCAGGTCGATGCGGCGATCGCCCGCATCGAGGGGCTGGACAGCACCGTGGGTGCGGTCACCCGCCTGCGTCTGGAAGAACTGAACGGCTGATCGGCCGGCAACGGGCTGGCGTCAGCCGGCCCGCATCGCATCCTCGATCTGCATCCGGTGGTAGAGCGCGGCGACCATGTCGCCGCGGTCCAGCATGCCCACCAGCCGGTGTGCGCCATTGACCACCGGCACCGCAGGCTGATGACCGGCGCTCAACGCCTCCGCCACTTCGGCCAGACTGTCGTGCAGCCGGGCCACTTTCAGGCCGGCGCGCGCTTCGCGCATCATCTGTCCCACCACCTCGGCCCGTTCGGAATGCGTGTCCGGCGAGCGCGTCAGCAATTGCTTCACCGATTCGCCCAGACTGCGTCCGGCTTCGGGTGACACCGCGTGCAGGAAATCCTCCAGCGCCAGCAGGCCGATCACCCGCCGGCTGCGGTCGATGACCGGCAGCGCGTCCACCCGCAGGCGACGCATCAGCAGCCAGGCGTCGCTGAGCGGCGTGGCGAACTCAAGCGCCGGGGCCGGCTGCGAAGTATCCAGCACGTCGGCGCAGCGCAACCGGTGCATGCGCTTGAAAGCATGGCGCAGCGTGCGTTCGTACAGATCGACCAGATCGTCCTCGCGCACGTCGAGAAAGCCGTCGATCTCGTGCAGCGCGGCTGACATGTCCTTGTGGGTCAGTGCCGGCGGCACCACATGCGCGCGCTGCTTCTGTACCGCGGGCGGCGTGCCCTGCGGATAGTGACGGCCGGGAATCATGTTGTTCACCACCATCACCGCGACCATGATGGCCAGCGTGTTGGCGAACACCGCCCACATGGCCGGGCCGAAGGGCGCGCCCTGCGCGGCTGCCATCGCCATCGTCAGCGCCATCGCGCCGGCCGGCGGGTGGATGCAGCGCGCCCAGGCGGTCAGCCAGATCGACGCTGCGAGCGCTGCCGCCATCACCCAGGGGCCGGCCGGCAGCCACAGGCCGCAGGCGTAGCCCAGCGGGGCGGCCAGCATCAGACCGCCGATCACCGACCAGGGCTGGGCCAGCGGGCTGTGAGGCAGGGCGAACAGGATGACCGAGGTGGCGCCCAGCGGTGCCAGGATGCGCTTTTCCTCCGGCCCCAGCGGCAGCACGAACAGCACGCCTTCGAACAGCAGCAGGCCGAGAAAGCCCGCCAGCGTGCTGCGCCAGCGTTCGGCGCGCGACAGCGGCGGCGCATCGGACACCAGGTGGCGCCGCAACAGTTCAGGCAGACCGGTCATTGGGCAGGGGAGAGCAAAACTCCGCAGTTTAGTCACACGCACCGTCGCGGTGCGCACATGCCGACATAACCACCGGACCGCCGGCGACGGGTCCGGATGGGCGCTGTGCTAAATTGTTGCCCCTGCACGACGGCCGGGCGCCGTCCATCCCTGAACGAACAGCTCCAAAGCACGACGCGATGCACTACCTCTCGACCCGCGGCCAGGCGCCGCAGAAGCGCTTCACCGAAATCCTGCTGGGCGGCCTGATGGAAGATGGCGGCCTGGCCATGCCGGTGCAGTACCCGATCTTCTCGCGCGCCGACCTCGATGCGATGCGCGGCATGGACTATCGCCAGCTCGCGTTCGCCGTCCTGTCGCGCTTCGCCGACGATATTCCGGCTGACGATCTGAAGGCGCTGATCGACCGCACCTACACGCCGGAGGTGTATCGCAACACCGTATCCGGCTCGGACGCGCGCGACATCACGCCGCTGTACACGCTGGAATCCGATCTGCACCTGCTGGAACTGTCCAACGGCCCGACGCTGGCGTTCAAGGACATGGCGATGCAGCTGCTCGGCAATCTGTTCGAGTACGCGCTGGCCAAGACCGGCGCCGAGCTGAACATTTTCGGCGCCACCTCGGGCGACACCGGTTCCAGCGCGGAGTACGCGATGCGTGGCAAGCGCGGCATCCGCGTGTTCATGCTGAGTCCGCACCAGAAGATGAGCCGCTTCCAGACCGCGCAGATGTTCAGCCTGCAGGATCCGAACATTTTCAACATCGCGGTGCGCGGCGTGTTCGACGACTGCCAGGACATGGTGAAGGCGGTGTCGAATGATCTCGACTTCAAGGCCAAGTACCGCATCGGCACGGTCAATTCGATCAACTGGGCGCGCGTGTCGGCCCAGGTCGTGTACTACTTCAAGGGCTACTTCGCGGCTACGAAGAGCAATGACGAGCAGGTGAGCTTTACCGTGCCGTCCGGCAATTTCGGCAACGTCTGCGCTGGCCACATCGCCCGCATGATGGGCCTGCCGATCCGTCATCTCGTGGTGGCCACCAATGAGAACGACGTGCTGGACGAGTTCTTCCGCACCGGCGTGTACCGCCCGCGCGCGACCGCTGAAACGCTGCACACCACCAGCCCGTCGATGGACATTTCGAAGGCGAGCAACTTTGAGCGCTTCATCTACGACCTGACCGGCCGCGACGCCGACCGGGTGCGCGCGCTGTGGGGTGAGGTGGACCGCGGCCGTTCGTTCGATCTGTCGGATACCGGGCTGTTCGGCAAGGTGGCGTCCGACTACGGTTTCCAGTCCGGGGCCAGCAGTCACGCCCATCGTGTCGACACCATGCGGCTGGCGCAGCAGCGTTGGGGCCGGGCGATCGACACCCATACCGCCGACGGCCTGAAGGTGGCGCTGGAGCGGCGCGAAGCCGGTGTGCCGATGATCGTGCTCGAAACCGCGCTGCCGGCCAAGTTCTCGGAAACCGTGGTGGAGGCGCTGGGACGTGAACCGGTGCGCCCGGCCGGCATGGAAAGCCTGGAAGCGCTGCCGCAGCGTTTCGAAGTGATGGATGCCGATGTGGCCGCGATGAAGGCCTTCATCGCGCGGCACGCGGACTGAGCCGAGGCCGCCGCTCAAGGCGGCCTCCTGTCTGCCGTTAACCGGACATCCGAATTGTCGACCTGTGAGATCAAGAATGGGTGAGCCGGTGAATGCATCGCTAGAAGCTCTGCAAAGGCTGTCGGCCGAACTGGAGTCGGGGGATATCGTCTTCCCGACCAGCATCGATGTTTCGTTGCGCATCCGTCAGGCGCTCGAAAATCCGGACATCAACATCAACGAGGTGTCACGCCTCGTCGGTGCCGAGCCGGTGCTGAGTGCGAAGGCGCTGCGGCTGGCGAATTCGGTGGCTTACAACCGCAGCGGCAACGAAATCACCGATGTGCGCACCGCGGTGAACCGGGTCGGCACCGAGCCGATCCGCATGCTCACCATGTCGCTCATCGTGCGCCAGATGGTCGATGCGCGTGCCGACGAGCGGTTGCGCGTGCTGACCCATGATCTGTGGCAGCACACCATCCATGTGTCCGCGCTCAGCTACGTCATCGCGCGCCGGCTGTCACGACTGAATGCCGACGCAGCGATGTTTGCCGGCGTGGTGCATGAAATCGGCCAGTTCTATCTGCTGGCCCGTGCTGCCGCCTTCCCCGCCTTGCTGCAGCGCGAGCAGGAACTGAGCGGCCTCATGTTCAGTTTCAGCCGCAGCGTCGGGCGTGCCGTGCTGGAGTCGCTGAAGGTGCCGGCGCAGATCGTCGACGCAGTCGACGATCCGTCGATCGAAGGCCCGGTGGTGCCGCCACGCACGCTGGCTGACGTCATCTTCCTGGCCGAAAGCATGGCGGCCTTCCCGAATCCGTTCAGCGTCACTTCTCCGGAGAACGAGGCGGTGATCACCGAAACCGTGACTGCGGAAATTGACAACGAAACACTGCAGGCGGTGGTGGCGGAGTCGCAGGAAGAGATCGATTCCATCATCGCCACGCTGCAGGTCTGATCAAGCGTATCAGTGCCGCTGCAGCCGGCCTCAAGTTTCCTGCTTGGACGGCCGTTACAGGCGGTGAAGTCCGATCACAGCTGAACCAGGGCAAACCCGTCGAAAGACGGCGACGCAAAGTTTCCGGTCTAACGGGTGACAACACCCCATGACAGCGGGGCCGCCGCTATACTGCGCCGCACGTCGCGCTCAGACCACCATGCCCCGGTGTCGGCCTTGAACGGTCGCCTTCGCGCGACGTCAAAGGTAAATAATGAGCGCAGCTTCACCCACGCCTCCCAATCTGTCACCCGACCGCGGTCGGGTGATCAATGACTGCCGCGATTTCGCGTTGCGCCGGCTGCGCGAGTCCTTGCACGGCATGCTGTCGCGCATCGAGGAAGATCTGGTCGCGCGTGCCGAGGCAGAACTCGATCGCGACCAGCGCAATCTCTACATGTTCGCCTGCGGCAAGGCCCGCGAGAACTGGGCGGGCATCGAACAGGCCTTCATCGACAATCTCACCCGTTACTTCGACGCGCGCGTGCGCGGCGAGCCGCTGAAGGCTGCCGGTGGCGCGATGCCCAAGTCGCTGGACGAACTGAGTCTGGTCGAGGAAGACGATCTGACCCAGGACATCGCGGTCAGCGAAATCACCCGCAAACTGAAGGAACATTGCGACGAGGACCTGTACGGCGTCGAACAGCGCCTGGGCAGCCTGCTCGGCAAGCAGGATCCCACCGATGCCGACAATCCGGTCGGCACCGAAGCGGTTGCCAACGCCTTGCGCGCCGCCTGCGAGGAAGTCGATCCGGGCGTGCAGATGCGGCTGGTGCTGCTGCAATCGCTGGAACAGCACATTTCCGGCGAACTGTCGCGGCTGTACCAGGAACTGAATGGCCGGCTGGTCAGGCAGAACGTACTGCCCGGCCTGCGCCGCGGTTTCCGCCGTTCACCGGCGGCTGCCGTGCGTCCGCGAGATGCGTCTGTCGCGCCGGTTGGCATGGAGCAACGCGGTCTGCCGCAGCCGGATTTCGGTACCGTGTCGGCGATCCAGGGTTTCGGAACCGGCTCGGTACATCAAGGCTTTGCCGAGGCGTCGCAAGCTGGTTTCGACGGTGACGGCGATGTCTACGCGATGCTGGCCCAGCTGGTGCAGGGGCAGCTGGCGGCCCAGGGGTTGCCGCCGACCGCCGGTGCCGCTGCGCTGACGCCGGCTTCACCCTTCGTGTTCGAAGCGCTGACTGCGCTGCAGTCGGAAGCCGACCTCACGCCGGTCATGCCTGCGCTCGGCGTGCCGGCCAATGTACTGCGCGATTTCCGTACTTCCGACCTTGGCCGTCATCTGGGCCAGTTCGATGCGATCACGGTCGACATCGTCGCGATGCTGTTCGACCTCATCTTTGACGACGCCAACATCGCCGACCCGATCAAGGCGCTGGTCGGCCGACTGCAGATTCCGCTGGTCAAGGTGGCCATGCTGGACCGCAGTTTCTTCTCCAGCAAGGCGCATCCGGCCCGCCGCCTGCTCGACCTGATTTCCCAGTCCATGCTGCGCTGGGGCCGCGATGTCGGTCACGATGACCCGCTGTACCTGAAACTGGCGGAAATCGTCGATCGCATCCTGCGCGACTTCGAACGCGACATGAGCCTGTTCGAGGCCTGCAATGCCGACCTCGAAGCCTTCATCACCGGCCTGGAAGCGGAAGAAACCCTGCGCGCCGAAAGTGCGGCCCGCCTGGCCGAAGAGCGGGAGCAGGAACGCCTGCGCCGCGACGACGCCCGACGTGCGGCCGACGACGCACTCGATGACCGTCTGCGCACGCCGCTGCCGGCAGTCGTCCAGAATCTGCTCGATGGTGTCTGGCGCCGGCTGCTGCGTGCGCTGGCCGAGCGCGGTGATGACGCCGATGTGGATTACCGGCAGGCGCTGGTAACCGCAGACGAACTGATCTGGAGCGTGCAGCCCAAGAGCGATCCGGAAGAGCGGCGCAAGCTGGTGCAGGCGCTGCCCGGTCTGCTGCGCCGGCTGAACCAGGGTTTCGACAGTGCCGAGGCGCATCCCGCCGACAAGCTGTTGATGCTCAACGGTCTGTTCGACCTGCACGCGCAGTGGATCAAGCCGGGTACGGCGCCGGCTGCGCCGCCGCCGGTGACGCAGTGGGTGCCGGGCGAAGGTTCGGCCAACGATGCGGTGCCGGCACCCGAGGTGGTGACCGAGCACGTCGAGCAGGACGGTCTCGAGTTCGAGGACATTTCGCTGAACCTGCCGGCGCATCTCGATCTGGCTGAATCAGACCGGGTAGCTGATCTGAAGCGCGGCGACTGGGTGGAGTTCCGCCAGCCGGACGGGCAGTTCGTGCGCATGCGGCTGAACTGGGTCAGCCCGCAGCGCGGCATCTATCTGTTCACCAATCCGAATTCGGCGCGCGCCACCTCGATCGCGCCGGACGCGCTGGCGCTGCAGCTGGCGCGCGGCGACGCCCGCGTGGTCGAGGATGCGACCATGTTCGAGCGCGCGGTGAGCCAGGCGCTGGCCCAGCCGCGCGAACCCGTTGCCGGCTGACGCCGGCCACCGTCACTGCGCGTGCTGGCGGTCGTGCTTCTGGCGGCGGATGTCGCGCTTCGCCCGGTCCTGCATCTTTTCCATGTGACGCGCCTCGTGGCGGTTCAGACTGCCGTCGGCCAGCGCGCGGTCTTCGACGCGGTCGATGTGCGCCTGCTGATGTTCCAGCCGCGCGGTCTCGTGCCGGGTGAGCTGGCCGCTCTGCACGCCCCGGTCGATACGCTGTTCCTGTCGCGCCTGACGCGCGTCGATGCGGTGTTCCATGCGCTCGGACGGGGTGGTGGCGGACTGTGCCCATACGCTGCCGGTGCACAGCAGGGCGCTGACCATCAGGGCGGAAAGGCGGGCGGAATGCGTGTTCATGAACGTGTTCTCCACGAGAGGGACGCTGCGGGATGCAGCGCCTGTGACCGTCAGACGCAGTTGCCCTGGCGCCCTTACGCCACGCCGCTGTAAGCGGATGTAAGACCGCAGCCGCCTCCGTAAGAGAACGCCTTCTGCTGCGTCTATCTGCCATCGCCCGCCGGATGATCCGAATGCCTTCCCTGCGTCTGCTGCCCGTTCTGTTGTTGCTGATGGCCGGTCTTGCCCGAGCCGAAGTGCCGCCGGTGCCCGATCCGGCCGTCTGGAGTGCATTGCCGCCGGCCCAGCGCGAAACTGAGGCGCGTGCGCTGCGTGAGCGGCTGAAATCGGCCTCGCCGGAACAGCGGCGCCAGTTCCGCGAGCGTCTGCGTGAGCGCATGTCTTCGCTGCCGCCGGAACAGCGGCGCGAGATCGGCGAGCGTCTGCGCGAGGACTGGAAGTCGATGAATGATCAGGACCGCGAGCGGCTGCGCGCGGAACGCCGCGCCTACGTGCAGTCGCTGTCGGCGGACGAACGCCGCGCATTGCTGCGCGAGCGGCGGGAAATGCTGGAGCGCATGTCGCCCGAAGAACGCCGGCGCCTGAAGCGTGAACTGGAGCACTGAGCGTCTGGCCCTGTGGCCTGAAAGCTGGCGCAGTGATGCCGCTTTGCTGCGCCGTGCGCGTGCCGGCGAAAAGGTCGCCAGCGATCTGCTGATCAAACGCCTGCTGCCGCAGGCGCATGCGCTGGCCTGGCGGCTCACCGGCCATGCGGCGGACAGCGACGACGTGGTGCAGGAAGCGTTCTGCCGGCTGTGGCAGCACGGCGACGGATTCGAGGGCAGGGCGCAGCTGTCGACCTGGTTCCTCGGCATCGTGCGCAATCTGTGCATGGACCGCTTCCGCCGCAGTCGTCCGCAGGCGGACGAGGCTGAGCTGGACGCGCTGGCGGACGACAGGCCGACGCCGGAACAGCACTGGCAGGCGGCTGCGCGCGAGGGCGCGCTGCACCGCGCGCTGGCGCAGCTGCCGGCGCGGCAGCGTGCCGCGCTGATGATGTGGGCGTGGCAGGAGTACGATGTGGCTGCCATCGCGCGCGAGCTCGGCATTGCCGAGAATGCGGCCCACCAGTTGCTGTTCCGCGCGCGGGCGCGACTCAGGATGCTGCTGTCCGGGGAGAATGACGATGAATGAACGGTTTTCCGACGATGATCTGAGGCGGGCGCTGTGCAGCCTGCCGGCACCGTCCGCCGAGCGGCTGCAGGCGCGGCTGGCGGCCGGCGCGCCGCGGGCGCGCGACGGCGCCGTACGTCGTATGCCATGGGCAGCCGGACTGGCTTTTTCGCTGCTGCTGATCGCGGTGGTGGCGGGTGTATCGGAATACCGCGCCTGGCAGGAGGCGGAAGAACTGGCCCGGCTCGACGAACTGTCGATCGCCACCATGCTGGTTCTTTGACCTGTACCGGTTTTCACCGCAGGGCCGGCCTGATACGCTGCGCCGCTGCCCTTTTCGTGGAGTGCCCGATGCTGATAGACCGCCACCGTTCGTCGCTGCTGCTGATCGACATGCAGGAGCGGCTGCTGCCCGCGATGGACGACGCCGACCGCCTGCTCGACAACGTGGTGTGGATGGTGAAGATCGCTCAGCGGCTGTCGGTGCCGGTGCTGGTCAGCGAACAGTATCCGAAAGGGCTGGGGCCGACGGTGCAGACCTTGCGCGACCTCATTCCGGCAGAATTCATCGTGCCCAAGATGCATTTTTCCTGCGTCGCCGACGGCTGCCTGAAGCCCTTGCTCGACGCCGACCGGCCGCAGGTCATCGTGTGCGGCATCGAATCGCACATCTGCGTCATGCAGACCTCGCTCGATCTTCAGGCCTCGGGCCGTCAGGTGTTCGTGGTAGCCGACTGCATCGCCTCGCGCGATCCGTCTAACCGCGGGCTGGCGCTGGAGCGCCTGCGCCAGCAGGGTGTCATTGTGGTGTCGCGCGAAATGGTGGCGTTCGAGTGGCTGGGGGCAGCCGGTTCCGAGGAATTCCGCGAAATCAGCCGTACCTATCTGCGCTGATGTCGGCCAGCGTGGCGCAGCCGCACAGCGCCATGCACATTTCCAGTTCGTCCCGCAGCAGCCGGATCACATGGGCGACGCCGAGCGCACCGGCCGCCGCCAGTCCCCACAGATAGGGCCGCCCGACCAGCACCGCGTGGGCACCCAGCGACAGCGCACGGAAGGCGTCGGCGCCGCTGTCGATGCCACTGTCAAACAGCACCGGTACCCGGCCGCCGACTGCGGCGATCACCGATGACAGCCGACTCAGCGCCGCCGGTGCGCTGTCCAGCACCCGGCCGCCGTGGTTGCTTACCACCACACCATCGCAGCCCAGATCGACCGCGCGCGCCGCGTCGCCGGCGTGCAGCACCCCTTTGATCAGCAGAGGCACCGGCACCCGCTCGCGCAGCCAGGCCAGATCGTCCCATCCGGGCGCCTCCGCCATCCAGCCGTCGAACACCTCGCTCTGATCCGGCTGCAGCCGGCGCTGCGCTGGTGGCTCGATATTGACCGGACGTACGTCGGCCGGCAGCGGCGACGTGGCCAGCTTGACCGGCGCGTCCACCGTAAACACGATGCAGCGGTAGCCGGCGGCCAGCGCGCGTTCCAGCAGACGGGCAGTGCGTTCGCGGCTGCCTTGCCAGTAAAGCTGGAACCACAGCGGCTTCTCGGCTGCGCGCGCGATCTGTTCCAGTGACTGGCTGGCCAGCGTGCTCACCACCATCTGGCCGTCCTGCGCTGCGGCGGCCATCGCGCAGGCGGACTCGCCGTCCGGGTGCTGCAGGCGGTGGTAGGCGATCGGGGCCAGCAGCAGCGGGTGGCCCAGGGTTTCGCCGAACAGTTCGAGCCGGGTGTGACCGCCGCGCACGTCGGCCAGCGGCCGAGGCAGCAGCGGATGCGCATCGAGCGCAGCCCGGTTTGCGCGGCCAGCCGGCGTGTCACGGCCGCCGTCGAGGTAGTGCCAGACCTCGGGCAGCAGCAGTTCGCGCGCCCGTTCGCGGTAGGCGACGATCGATGGCTGCAGGGCGGCCGGGGCGTTCAGGCGTTACCCCAGCGGCGCAGCAGGTTGTGATAGATGCCGGTCAGCTTGACCATGGAGGCGGTTTCGCCAAGCTGCTGGCGCAGCGCCAGCAGTTCCATGTCGAGGTCGAACAGCAGGCGCCGCTGTTCGGCGTCGCGCACCATGCTCTGGATGAACATGAAACAGGCGATGCGCGCACCACGGGTGACCGGCGTCACTTCATGCACCGACGACGACGGATAGAGCACCAGGCTGCCGGCCGGCAGCTTGACGCTGTGACGACCGAAAGTGTCTTCGATTACCAGCTCGCCGCCCTCGTATTCATCCGGCTCGGACAGGAAGAGCGTGGCCGACAGGTCGGCGCGTACATAGCCGCTGCCGTCCGGCATCGCGCGCATCGCGTTGTCGATGTGCTGGCCGTAGCGGTTACTGGTGCCGGAATAGCGGTTGAAGAAGGGCGGCAGGATCTTGGCCGGCAGCGCGGCGCTGAAGAACAGGGGCTGCCGGTTGAGTGCCGCCAGCACGCGCTGCCTCAGTTCGGGCAGCAGCGGTGCACCTTCCGGCACCTGTTCGTTGTTTTTCACGACAGCGGCCTGCGTGCCTGCGGTGAGGCCGCCGCTGGCCCAGCCGGTGCGGTCGAGCAGCTGGCGGAGGGTGGCGATCTCGTCGCGGGCAAGCAGGTCGTCTATCGTGATCAGCATCAGAAGGCGTAAATCGCGGTCAGCACGGCCGAGCGGGCTGCACCCGGAATGCTCTGGCCGCTGGACAGTTCGAAGATGTATTTCTTGTCGAGCAGGTTATACACGTTCAGGCGCAGCTTGAGATCCTTGCTCACTTGATACAGCGCAACCGCGTCGAACACCCAGTAGTCGTCGACCGTGGTGACCAGATCACCGGTGGCGCTGCTGCGGATGATGGCTTTGCGGGTATCGACGTACTGCGCGCCGCCGCCCACGCTCAGCGCCTCGGTCAGCTGATAGGTGGCCCAGCCGCTGAAGCTGTGGCGCGGCGTGTTGTCCAGCGTCTGTCCACGTTCGAGCGGATTGTTGGACTGGCTGACCTCGCTGTCCTGCAGCGTGTAGCCGGCGAACAGGTTCAGCCGGTTCATTACGCGTCCGCTCGCCGACAGTTCGAAGCCCTGTACTTCCTGCACGCCCTGCAGCACCACCGGCGGCTCACCCGGCAGGCCCGGCGTGCGACCGTTGAATTTCTCGGTGCGGAACAGTGCGGTCTGGATGAGCAGCGCATCTTCCAGTGCAGTCCACTTCGCACCGACCTCGTAGCTGCGGGTGCGCTCAGGTTTCAGGTTGAAGGCTTCGGGGGTGACCGGCAGGTTGTTGTTACCGCCCGCCAGCTGCACGATGTCCGCGCGGCCACTCGGGTCGAACGAGCTGCCGTAGCCCGCATACAGGCTCAGCGCCGGCACCGGGCGATAGACCACGCCGAGGTTGCCGGACATTTCCCGGTCGGTGCGCGACAGGTACTGACTGTAGGCCGGCACGCTGCCGTCATTGAGTGCGCGCACCGTGGTTTTCACGCGGTCCCAGCGGACACCGGCGTTGATGTCCCACTGCGGCGTCAGCGTGATGATGTCACTCAGGTACAGCGCGGTCGTTTCCAGGTCGAGCTGCGCACGCGTGCCGTTGTACGGAATGCGGGCCGCCGCACGCAGTTGCGGGTTGAACAGATTGGTGACCGGGCCGTTCGCATCGAGCCGACGCCTGTTCTCGTTGTCCTCACGGGACAGTTCAAATCCGGTCACCAGATGGTGCCGGATCGAACCGGTCTGGAAGCGGAACGTGAGATCGGTCTGATTGATCAGGATGTCGGTGGTCTGATCCCGCGGCTTCTGGTTGCCGACCGCCAGCGTGGCGGGCGTGATGGTCGTGATGTTGCCGGGCGAAAAGCGGGGCGAGGAGAAGATCGCGTCGTTGTGCGTGTAGCCGTAACGCAGCTGGTTGCGGATGCTCACCCGGTCATTGAAGTCGTGTTCGATGCGGAAACTTGCCTGATGGGCTTCCAGATCCTGGTAGTCGGTGGAATGACCGTAGTAGTTCGAATAGCGTACCGGCGCGACGCCGCCGCCGAAGCCCGAATTGCGCAGGCTGAAGTTTCGCGCGTTGGGCAGGCCGGAATCCGGCCGGTTGTCCTGCCGCGTATAGAGGTAGCTCAGATTGATGCGGGTGGGTGTGCCGAGACCGAATGACAGCGAAGGAGCGATGCCGAAGCGCCGGTTCTCCACATGGTCGCGACCGGGCTGATCGGCCTGGTGAGACATCAGGTTGAGCCGGAAGGCGGCGCCATTCAGCCCCTCGATCGGCTGGTTGATGTCGGCGGCCAGGCGGAACAGGCTGTCGGTGCCCAGGCCAGCCTCGATTTCGCGCTTCTGTTTCAGCGTGGGCAGCTTGGATACCTGGTTGATGGTGCCACCGGTCGATCCACGGCCCGCAAAAGCCGATGCGGGGCCTTTGCTGACTTCGATGCGCTCGGTATTGAACGGATCGCGGAAGAACACGCCCGCGTCACGCACGCCGTCGACCAGGATGTCGTCGCGCGCTGAAAAGCCGCGGATCTTCAGCTGGTCACCGGACGGCGGATTGCCTTCGCCCGCCTGGAAGCTGATGCCGGTCACGTTGCGCAGCGCATCGCGCAAGGTCCGGGTGCCCTGGTCGTCCATCAGCTCTTCGGACACGACCTGTATGGTCTGCGGAATGTCCTGGATCGCCTGAGGCCTTTTCGGGCTGCTCAGCACCTCCGGCTTGTACGGCGCCGGTGCGGCACCCTGGATGACCACCTCGGGCAGGACAGGGACCGCCGCCGGCTGTTCGGCCAGTGCGGGCATGCACAGCCCCGCCGTCATCATGGCTGCGCCGATCGGACGCAGCGATCCGTCGTGCGAGCGGACGCTCTGGTGGTGACGACGCGTTCGGATGTCCATTCCCTTGTTGCCCTTTCCCTCTGTGTCTGAGTGCGATGAGCGCTGACGCCCCGATTTGTTAGCGCGCAATGTAAACACATTGAAAACGAATGGCAACAAAAACAAGAATCGATCTCAATTGAGGTTTTGAAGTGCTTCGACTGCACGACAGGGCGTGCGAAAGCGCACCGGATCGCGGCTTACGCCAGCGAACAGGACAGTCGGAAAAGACGGGGAAGGGGCGTCAGCTCAGACGCCCGGATGTGGAAATGCGGCCCGGAGGCCGGTGAAGCGAAGGGCTGTTGCCGGTGATCAGAGATAGAGCACAGCGGGGAACACGGTGACCGCGAGCACGAACACCAGCCACTCCAGGTTGTTGCGGGCGAGAAAGCCGGTGAAGTGCAGGATGAGCACTGTGATCGCCACAACGTAATACAGGATGAACCACATCAGACGGAATCTCCGAGGGAAGGGTGTGGGCGGGCGGCGCTCAACGTTCGATGTGACGCAGCGACAGGTCGATGGCGCGCACGTTTTTGGTCAGCACGCCGATCGAAATGCGGTCCACGCCGGTTTCGGCGATCGCCCGCACGCGGTCGAGATTGACGCCACCGGACGCTTCCAGCTCGGCGCGGCCCTGGTTGATGGCCACCGCCTCGCGCATCTGGTCGATGCTCATATTGTCCAGCAGCACCATGGTGGCGCCCGCATCGAGCGCTTCGTGCAGCTGGGCCAGCGTTTCCACCTCGATCTGGATGAAGGCATTCGACGGCGCGATGCCGCGCGCGCGCGCCAGCACCGGGCGGATGCCGCCGGCGGCCATGATGTGGTTTTCCTTGATCAGGATGCCGTCGTACAGGCCCATGCGGTGATTCAGGCCGCCACCGACGGTGACCGCGTATTTCTGTGCCAGGCGCAGGCCGGGCAGGGTCTTGCGGGTATCGACGATGCGCGCCGAGGTGCCGGCGATGGCATCGACGAAGCGGCGGGTGAGGGTGGCGGTGGCCGACAGCAGCTGCACGAAATTCAGTGCGGCGCGTTCGGCGGTCAGCAGGGCACGGGTTTCCGACAGGATTTCGCACAGACGCTGGTCCGGTTCCACCCAGTCGCCTTCGGCCACATGCCAGGCCACGCTGGCCTTGGGGTCGAGCGCGCGCAGGCAGGCTTCGAACCACTCGCGGCCGCACAGCACCGCCTCTTCGCGTGCGGTCACCATGCCGGTGGCAGCACGGCCGGCCGGAATCAGCCGGGCGGTCAGGTCACCGGTGCCGACGTCTTCGGCAAGCGCCTGGGCCACATTTCGCTGGATTTCTATGGACAGCTGATCGTTTTCCCGCATTGTTTTTCCGCCATTTCTTGTCGCGGCGCATTCTAGCACCGGCGCGGCCCGCGCCCGCGCCGCCGCACGCTGCGGCGAGCGCATGCGCAAGTTCTTCACGCTGCGCCGCCGATGCCGGCCAGTCCGCTTAAAGTTGGTGCGCCGGCTGCCGTAGCTCTGCTGCAGCGACCCGAGGGCCCCGCAAAAGAACCGGCCCCAGTCGCACTCAATCCTTGGGGGAGAGGATCATGAATACCCGCATTCAGCGGCCGGCGTGCGCACGCCGGCCATCGGTCTTTCCGGTCGGAATGTCCGCGTCATGATGGGGCAGTACGACCTGCTTCTGGTCATGCTGTCACTGATGGTGGCAGTCACCGCGTCCTGGTCGGCGCTGGACCTTTCACAGCGCATCCACAGTACCGATCGTCGCGCCGCCCGCATCTGGCTTTTCTCCGGTGCGCTGGTGCTGGGCACCGGCATCTGGTCCATGCACTTCGTCGGCATGCTGGCCTATTCGCTGCCGATGCAGACCGGGTTCGACCTGATCATCACCATTCAGTCATGGGCCGTATCGGTGCTGGTGGCCGTGCTGTCACTGATGTGCGCGCGCCGCATGCGGCGATCCCTCTCCCTGCTGGTGGCCGGTTCGCTGGCAGTGGGCAGTGGCATCGTCACCATCTTTCATCTCGCGCTGTCCGCCATGCGCATCGAGCCCGGCGTGCTGTACGAAGAGCACCGGCTGTTCCTCGCGCTGATGCTGGCTACGTCGGTGGCTGCGGCCACCAGCGTGGCGCTGCGGCGCATGCGTTCGCTGGAAGGACGCACGCTCTTCCTGGTGAAGGCATTCATGTCGGTGGTGGTCGGTCTGGGGCTGTGCGCGGTCCATTACCTGTGCATGAGCGCTGCGGTTTTCGCGCCGGAAGCGGCCAGTCTGGCCAAGCACGACATCGATCCGACCTGGCTGGGCCTGACCATCGCGGTCGGCGCCATCGGTTTCACCTGGATAGGCAGTGTCGCGGCACTGTTCGATGCCCGCATGGAACATCGCACCCGTCAGCTGGCGATGCGGCTCAAGGCGGCCAATAGCGAACTGATGCACGCCGCGCTGCATGACCCGCTGACCGGACTGCCGAACCGGGTCAATTTCGATGCCGCGCTGTCCGAAGCGGCGGCCCGGGTGCGTGCGCAGGGCGGCCGGCTGGCAGTGCTGTTCGTCGATCTGGACGGCTTCAAGCCGGTGAACGACGTGCTGGGTCATCACGTCGGCGACGAGGTGCTCAAGTGCGTGGCGCGCCGTCTGCGCGCCGGGCTGCGCGATGGCGACGCGGTGGCGCGCATCGGCGGCGACGAGTTCGTCATGATGTCCGAAGGCGCGATCGACGAGGAAGGTGCCGGGCGGCTGGCGCAGCGTCTGGTCGATGCGGCCAGCCAGCCCATGCTGATCGGCACCCACGAAATCCAGGTATCGGCCTCGGTCGGCGTCGCGCTGTTCCCGGACGACGGCGACGAGAACCGGGTGCTGGTGTGCGCAGACACCGCGATGTACGCGGCCAAGCATGCCGGACGCAACACCTGGCGCGTCTATGCGACCGAAATGGACGGCGGCGGGCCGGACATCCTCGGTCTGCAGCGCGCCATCCGCCGCGCGCTCGACAACGACGAATTCGTGCTGCACTACCAGCCCAAGGTGGCCGCGCTCGACGGCGCGCTGCGCGGGGTCGAGGCACTGATCCGCTGGCAGGACCCGGAGCGCGGCATGGTGTCGCCGGGTGAATTCATTCCGGTGGCCGAGCGCTTCGGCCTGATCAACGCCATCGGTTTCTGGACGCTGCGTGAGGCTTGCGGCCAGATACGCAGCTGGCAGCACGCCGGCTGGCGCATTCCGGTGGCGGTGAACCTGTCGCCGCAGCAGTTCCGCCAGCCGGATCTGGTGGACCGGGTGCGCGCCTGCATCGACGAATTCGATATCGACCCGGGCCTGCTGGCACTGGAAATCACCGAATCGGTGGTGATGGAAAGTTCGGGCAGCGTGCGTCGCGTACTGGAAGAACTGAAAACCATGGGGGTCACGCTGTCGATCGACGATTTCGGTACCGGCTATTCCTGTCTGGCCTATCTGTGCCGGCTGCCGGCGCGCCAGCTCAAGATCGACCGCACCTTCGTGATCGACATGGACCACGTGGCCGAAGCCCGCCATGTGGTCGAGGCGGTGATACGGCTGGCGCATTCGCTGCGCATGGAGGTGGTGGCCGAAGGCGTGGAGCGGCCGGAGCAGGTGATCACGCTGCGCTCGCTCGGCTGTGACCTGATCCAGGGCTACTACTTCTCGCGGCCGGTACCGGCCAGCGGCATCGAGGCGCTGATGCAGGGCGATCAGCTGACCGAACAGTCGGCCCGGGTGCATGCGCTGGCCGAGCGCCTGCGTGCCGATTCCGGCTACGGTGCGCCGGCGCTGGAACTGGTGGCGGGCTGACCGGGCGTCAGCGACGGTGGGCCAGCCAGGCGCTGGCCAGACCGCAGCTCACGATGAGCGCGGCGCCGCCCACCGCGCTCGGGCCCGGCAGATCGCCGAACACCCACCAGCCCATCAGCGTCGCCCACACCAGCTGCACATAAATCAGCGGGCTGAGCACGGACGCCGGCGCGAACGCCATCGCGCGGATCAGCAGGAAGTGGCCGGCCATGCCGGACACGCCCAGCGAAATCACCAGCAGGCCGTCGCGCCAGCCGGGCATCGTGCCGTGTGCCGAGGCCGGCAGCGCCAGCGTGGACAGCGCGGCGCCGACCAGCGCGGTGTAGTAGAGCGTGGTGAGTGGTCGTTCGGTCGGCGCCAGCATGCGGGTGGCCAGCTGGTAGAGCGCGTACAGCAGCGATCCGCCCAGCAGCATGCACACCGGCAGCAGCGGCAGATTGCCGTCAGGCCGTGCGATCAGCAGTACGCCGGAAAAGCCGAACAGGGCCAGCATCCAGTTGGCTGCAGTGATGCGCTCGCCCAGCACCGGTCCGGCCAGCAAGGTCACGATGAGCGGCGTGATGAAGAACAGCGACGTGCCTTCGGCCATCGGAATGCGCTGCAGCCCGCCCATGATCAGGAAGGACACGCCGGCCAGCAGTGCAGCCCTGAACACCTGCAGCCGCCAGCGCGGCGTGACCAGCAGGTTGCGCCGCATGCGCGGCCACAGTACCGCACCGAGCACGATGGCCGGCACCAGATAGCGTGCCCATACCAGCATGCCGACCGGGTAGCGCTGCGACAGGAACTTGCCGGTGGTGTCCAGCACCGCGAAGCAGAACAGCGCGGCCAGCATGAGGCCGACGCCGATCAGCGGATGCCTGCGTTCAGCGTGTGGAATGACGGGGGTCCTGCGGGTCGGCGCCAGCGATCAGCGCATTGAAGGCGGCGCGGGCCGATTCGATCACTTCACCGGCGGTCAGGCCGTTCGGTCCCTTGCCCTGTGCGACCAGCCGGTCGCCGGCCAGGCCGTGCAGATGCACGCCGCCCAGCAGCGCCAGATCGGCCTGCCAGCCCTGGGCCAGCAGACCGGCGATCAGGCCGGTCAGCACATCGCCCATGCCGGCCGACGCCATGCCCGGATTGCCGGTGGTGTTGATGAACCAGCGCCCGTCCGGCAGCGCGATCACGCTGCCACAGCCCTTGAGCACCACCGAGGCGCGGAAGCGCCGCGCCAGTTCGCGCGCCGAGGCGATGCGGTCCTGCTGGACCTTCGCGGTCGTGCTGCGCAGCAGGCGCGCGGCTTCCATCGGGTGCGGCGTCAGCAGCGTGGCGGCTTCGCGCTGGCTCAGCGCCTGTTCCAGATCGCCGTGCTGGGCCAGCAGATTGAGCGCGTCGGCATCCAGTACCAGCGTGGCGGGACAGCGCACCGCGTCGCGCATCAGGTCGAGCGCGGCCGGGCTCTGACCCAGGCCGGGGCCGATTGCCACGCAGGTGGCGAGGTCGCCGGCAAGTACCTCGGCCGGGGTCCGTATCATCAGTTCCGGCTGTTCCGGGTCCAGCGGCAGCGCGGCGTGGTCCAGCATGCCGACGAATACCCGGCCGGCGCCCACCTTGAGCGCGGCGCGGCCGGCCAGCAGTGCTGCACCCGCCATGCCGCGGGCACCGCCCACCAGCATCGCGTTGCCGTGGGTGCCCTTGTGGCTGTTGCGCGCACGCGGGCGCAGCAGATGGGCGAACAGTTCGCGGCCGACCTGCCAGCCGGAAGGCGGCGTGACTGCCGCGCAGTCCAGACCGAGGTCGTGCAGGCTCAATTCGCCGCAGTGGTCCGGGCCGTCCAGCGTGAGCAGGCCGGGCTTCATCGCGATCATGGTGGCGGTGTGGCTGGCGCGTATCGCGCGGCCCATCACCGCGCCGGTGTCGGCGTTGAGCCCGCTGGGCACGTCGATGGCCAGCACCGGGCAGTCCATCTCGTTCACCGCATCGATCCAGGCAGCGTGCACGCCCTCGACCGGCCGGGTCAGCCCGATGCCGTACAGGGCATCCACCACCAGCGCGTAGTCGGTATCGGGCATGCGTGGCAGCGTGAGGCCGCCGACCGACCGCCATGACGCCCAGGCCATTACCGCGTCGTCGGCGCCGCGGTGTTCGTCGCAGTCATGCACCACGGTCACGTCGAAGCCGGTCTGTTTGAGCTGGCGGGCGAGCACGAAGCCGTCGCCGCCATTGTTGCCCGGGCCGCACAGCACCAGGATGCGGCCATGCCGGCCCCCCACCAGCTGCATCGCCTTGGCCGCACCGGTGGCACCGGCGCGTTCCATCAGGCGCGGCGTGCTGTCCGGCGCGTAGTGGCGCTCGATGCGGCGCAGTGCATCGGCGTTGTACAGCGCGGTGAGCGGGGCGGTGTTCAGCGTTCTCGGGGCGGACATGCGGAAATCGGAAGTGCGTCGCGGCTGAGGCCGGTGGCGGGACGGGGCGATCCGGAAAGACGCGATTCTATGCCCGGCCGCGCCGCCGTGCCGAGGAATGCGGCACTGCCAGTACCCGTTCGCCGGCGCAGGCGTAGAGGTGCAGTCCGGGCGTGGGCGTCTGGTCTGCGTGTCCGGTGAACTGGCCGAAGGCCGGCAGCAGGCCCACCGCCTCACCGAAGGCGAAGCAGGGCAGACGCAGCCGGTCGCCGCCGGCCTCGATCCGGACCGCCGGATGGACGTGGCCCGCCAGCACGTAGCGGCCGGGCTGCGGCGCCGGATGATGGCAAAGCGCGAACGGGCCGTCCGCCCACGGTTCATCCACCACGGTCAGCGCCAGTTCCGGCGGCTCGCCGGCGTGGGCGTCGTGGTTGCCGCGCACCAGCAGCCAGTCGCAGTCCGCGCTGTGCAGCGCGGCGAAGCGCTGCATCAGGCCGGGTTCGCGCGCGCTGCGGGCGTGGATCAGGTCGCCGAGAAAGACGAGCCGGCGCGGCGCATGGCGTTCAAGCAGGCCGGCCAGCCGGGCCAGCGTGTCGTCCGAACTGCCGGCCGGCACCGGCACGCCCAGCGCGCGGAAGGCGGTGCCCTTGCCGATGTGGGCGTCGGCCACCATCAGCGTGGCGCGCGCCGGCCACCACAGCGCGCGCTCCGGCAGCAGCACCAGGCGTTCGCCGGCGATCAGGATTTCGGTCATGGCCGCACGCCGTCGCAGGCGCGTTCGAGCTGGGCCACCATGCGTGCCACCCGCTCCGACAGCTGTTCGGTCGACAGCCGCTCGCGCAGCCGCGCCACCAGCAGCGGAAAGGCGAATGGCGTCATCGCCGGCGGTTCGGTCAGCCGCAGCGTCGCGCTGCGCAGTTCGGCCAGCGTGCGGGCGATCCGCGCCACGTCCAGCTCGTCGCACAGCGCTTCCTGCCGCGCCTGTTGCAGCAGCAGATTGTCCGGATCGTGCCGGGTGAATACGTCGAACAGCAGTTCGCTGCTCACCTGCAGCTGGCGGGCCGACTTGCCCTGACCCGGATAGCCCTGGAAGGTGAGACCGGCCACCCGCGCGATTTCGCGGAAGCGCCGGCGGGCCAGCTGGGCGGCGTTCAGGCAGTGCTCGATGTCGGCATTCAGACCGTCTTCCGACAGCAGACCGGCCGCCACTTCGGCCACCCAGTCCACCGGTCGGGCGGACAGCAGTTCCAGACCGTAGTCGTTGAAGGACAGCGAAAAGGTGGCTGGCGCACGGCGCGCGATGCGCCAGGCGAGCAGGGCGGCCAGACCGGCGTGCACCGGCCGCCCAGCGAAGGGGTAGATGAAGAGGTGGTGGCCTTCGCGCGATGCGATGCGTTCGACCAGTCTTTCGTCCTGCCCGGGCAGCGCGGACCAGCGCGCCTGCAGTTCGAGCAGCGGGCGCAGCGCCTGCAGTTCGGGTTCGGGATACTCGCCGCCGGCCGCGAGGGCGACCAGATGCCGCATTTCGTCGGCCAGTTCGGTCGACAGCGGCATGCGGCCGCCAGCCCAGCGCGGCACCGTGCCGCGTGACGCCGAGCCGGCGCGCACCAGCGCCTGCATGTCGCGCACTGCCACCAGTTCGAGCACCCGGCCGGCGAACAGGAAGCAGTCGCCCGGCCGCAGCCGGCCGACGAAGGATTCCTCGACCTGGCCGAGCCGGCCGCCGGCCAGCGCCGCAGCGCCTCCTGTTTTTCCGCCTGCTTTGCCGCCCGCTTTGCCCCCCTTCGCCCAGCGCACCTCCACCGTTGAATCCGCGGTGATGGTGCCGATCTGCATCCGGTGCCGCCGCGCGATGTCGGCCCGTTCCACCCGGTACAGCCCGTCGTCGCCGCGTTCCACCTTGCGATAGTCCGGATAGGCCTGCAGCGCGGCACCGCCGCGGGTGACGAAATCCAGCGTCCACGCCCAGGTCGCGTCGTCGAGTGCGCGGTAGCTCCAGCAGCCCATCACTTCGGCCCGCAGCGCGTCGGCGTCGAAGCCGCCGGCCAGCGCCAGCGTCACCAGATGCTGGGCCAGCACGTCGACCGGCGCCTCCGGCGCGGTGCGCGGTTCGATCCGGCCGGCCGCCACCGCGCGGCGGGCGCCGGCGGCGTCGATCAGCTCCAGCCCGTGGCCGGGCACGCAGGTGGCGTGCGGCGTGCGGCCAGGCGCATGACCGGAGCGGCCGGCACGCTGCATCAGCCGCGCCACGCCCTTGGGCGAGCCGAGCTGCAGCACCCGCTCGACCGGCAGGAAATCCACCCCCAGATCCAGACTGGAGGTGCACACCACCGCGCGCAGCCGGCCGTCCTTCAGGCCGGCTTCCACCCATTCGCGCACCTCGCGCGCCAGCGAACCGTGATGCAGCGCGATGAGTCCGGCCCAGTCCGGGCGCGCCTCCAGCAGCGCCTGGTACCACAGCTCGGCCTGCGAGCGCGTGTTGGTAAACAGCAGCGTGGAGCGGCTGGCTTCGAGTTCGGCGATCACCGCGTCGAGCAGTCGCACGCCCAGGTGGCCGGCCCACGGAAAGCGCTCGATGCGCGGCGGAATCAGGCTGTCCAGCTTCACCGGCCGCTCGATCTCGCCGGCCACCCGCAGACCGCCGTCGCCGCACAGCACCTGCATCGCGTGATCCGGATTGCCGAGCGTGGCCGACAGCCCCCACACCGGCAGCCCGGCGTTCCAGCCGCGCAGCCGGGCCAGCGCCAGCTGCACCTGCACGCCGCGCTTGCTGGCGATCAGTTCGTGCCATTCGTCGACCACCACTGCCGCCAGTCCGGCCAGCCGCTCGCGCGCGTCCGCGTGCGACAGCATGATCGACAGGCTTTCCGGCGTGGTGACCAGGGCCTGGGGCAGCCGGCGCGACTGGCGGGCGCGTTCGGCGCTGCCGGTGTCGCTGGTGCGCAGGCCCACCTCCCAGCCGATGTCGAGATCACGCACCGTGTGCTGCAGCGTGAGCGCGGTGTCGGCGGCGAGCGCCCGCATCGGCGTGATCCACAGTACCTGCAGCCCGTCGGCCGGATGCGCAGCGGCCCGCTGCAGTGCGCCCAGCCACACCGCCAGCGTCTTGCCGGAGCCGGTGCCGGCGTGCAGCAGGCCGGAGCGGCCGGCCGCCAGACCGGCCCACACGGTGCGCTGGAAGGCGAAGGCCTGCCAGCCGCGGGCGTCGTACAGCGCACTGATGCGGCTCAGAAGCTTGTCCAGCTCGGGCAGCACGCCGTCGGCGGCGCGCCGGCGCGGCCGGGGTGCAGCGCCGGACGGTTTCGCGCGCGCCCGGGCGGCACGCAGCTGGCGCGCCAGCGACGACGACGCGACTACGCGGCGGATGTCTTCGCGGGTGGGTTCTTCCGGAGCCGGCGGGTCGGAGGGCGGGGCGGTCATGGGCGATCGGATCGGGCGGGCAGTGCTGCCTGGCGACTCAGAGCGCGACCGCGCGCGAGGGTTCAGTCCAGCGGACGGATCAGTTCGCGGTGGCGGAAACAGTCCACCAGATGGTCGTTCACCACGCCGACCGACTGCATCCAGGCGTAGACGATGGTGCTGCCGACGAAGCGGAAGCCCTTGCGGGCCAGTTCCTTCGACAGTGCATCGGACAGCGGGGTGCTGCCCGGGCATTCGGCCATGCGCCGCCAGTGATTGACCATGGGCTGGCCATCAACCGCGTCCCACAGCAGATCGGCCAGCGATTCGCCGCGCTCGTGCATGGCCAGCAGCGCGCGGGCATTGCCTATCGTGGCGTCGATCTTGAGCCGGTTGCGCACGATGCCGGCGTCCGCCATCAGCCGGCTGCGTTCGGCCTCGCCGTAGCGCGCGATGCGCTCGGCGTCGAAGCCGTCGAAGGCGCGCCGGTAACCGTCGCGCTTGCGCAGTATGGTGATCCACGCCAGGCCGGCCTGCGCTCCTTCAAGGATGAGGCGCTCGAACAGCTCGCGCTCGTCGCGTACCGGTACGCCCCACTCGCTGTCGTGGTAATGGACATAGAGCGGGTCCTGCCCGCACCACGCGCAGCGTGCGGGCCCGACGCTCATGAGGCGCGCAGCAGCAGTTCGCCATTGACCAGCGAACTGTCCTCCGGATCGCGGTTGATGTGGAAGCCCAGGCTCTGCACGAAGCGCAGCATGCGTTCGTTGTTGGCCAGAAACACGCCTTCCATCACCCGCAGGCCGCGCTCGCGCGCCGCCTCGACCAGCAGGTTCATCATGATGCGGGCCAGACCCTGGCGCTGCCAGGCGTCGGCGATCACGATGGCGAATTCGCAGCTTTCGCCATCCGGGTTCACCACGTAGCGACAGACACCCAGCTGTTCGTCGTCTTCCTCGCCCACCGCCACCAGCGCCATTTCGCGGTCATAGTCGATCTGGGTCAGGCGCGCCAGCAGCTGCGGCGGCAGTTCCTTGATCGTGCTCATGAAGCGCAGGTAGCGGGTTTCGGCCGACAGCTCGCGCACGAAGCGCGCTTCGCGGTCCGAGTCTTCCGGCCGGATCGGCCGGATGATGGTGCGGGTGCCGTTGGGCAGCGTGACCACGTGTTCCAGCCGCGCCGGATAGGGGTGGATGGCCATGTGCGAATACGGCGTCGCGGTCGGCTGCACGTCGGCCAGGATGATGCGGGCATCCACCGCCACGCAGCCGCTTTCGTCGACCAGCAGCGGATTGATGTCCATCTCCCGTATCCACGGCAGTTCGCACACCATTTCCGACACGCGGATGAGTACCCGCTCCAGCGCTTCCATGTCGATGGCCGGCATGCCGCGGTACTCGCCCAGCATCTGCGAAACCCGAGTGCGCTGGATCGCGTCGCGTGCCAGTTCGACGTTGATCGGCGGCAGCGTGACCGCGCGGTCGCGCAGCACTTCGACCCGCGTGCCGCCGTGGCCGAAGCTGATGACCGGGCCGAATACGTCGTCGTGCACCACGCCGACGAACAGTTCGCGCGCATTGCGCTTGTTCACCATGGGCTCGATCGACACCCCGCGCAGCCGCGCTTCCGGCTTGCGGCGGCCGACTTCGGCCATCAGTTCCTGCCAGCAGTCGCGCACCGAGCGCAGGTTGTCGACATGCAGGCGCACGCCGCCGACGTCGCTCTTGTGGGTGATGTCCGGCGAATCGATCTTCATCGCCACCGGCAGGCCCATTTCTTCCGCATACACCATGGCTTCGGTGGCGCTGCGCGCGACCACGGTCTGCGCGATCGGAATGCGGAAGGCGGCGAGCAGCGCCTTCGATTCCATTTCGGTCAGCACGGTACGCCGTTCCGACAGGGCGGTTTCGATCACCAGCCGGGCCGATTCGACCGAGGGCGGATCGAGGTCCTGCGCCAGCGAGGCCGGCGCGTGGCGCAGCAGCTGCTGGTTGCGGTAGTAGGACGAAATGTGATGGAACAGTTCGACCGCCGGTTCCGGTGAGCGAAAGGTCGGGATGTGCGCGGCCTCGAACAGCGCACGGGCGGCGCGCACCTGTTCGCAGCCCATCCAGCTGGTCATCAGCGGCTTGCCGGCGGTTTTCGCGACTTCGATCACCGCTTCGGCGACCGCGGTCGGTTTGGTCATGGCCTGCGGCGTGAGCAGCGTGAGCACGCCATCCACGTTCGGGTCGGCCAGCACCGCTTCCAGCGCGGCGCGGTAGCGGGCGTCGTCGGCGTCGCCGATCAGATCGACCGGATTGGCGTGCGACCAGTTCGGCGGCAGCGTGCGGCTCAGCACTTCCAGCGTTTCCGGTGCCAGCTGCGCGAGCGGAATGCCCAGGTCAGCCGCGCGGTCGGCAGCCATCACGGCCGGACCGCCGCCATTGGTCACCACCGCCAGCCGCTTGCCGGCCGGCTTGAAGCCGGTGAACAGCGCATTGGCGGCCGAGAACATCTGGCCCAGCGTGGCCAGACGCACCACGCCGGCGCGGCGCAGCGCGGCGTCGAACACGTCGTCCTCGCCCACCATGGCGCCGGTGTGCGACGCGACCGCCTTGGTGCCGGCCGGGTGGCGGCCTACCTTGATCGCCAGCACCGGCTTCACCCGGGCCGCCGCACGCACCGCGCTCATGAAGCGGCGCGCGTCGCGGATGCCCTCGATGTACATGAAGATGCTTTCGGTTTTCGGGTCCGCGATCATGTAGTCGAGGATTTCACCGAAATCGAGATCGATCGACGCACCCAGCGACACCACGGACGAGAAGCCGACGCCGTTGGACTGCGCCCAGTCCAGCAGCGCGGTACACACCGCGCCGGACTGGGAGATCAGGCCGATGCTGCCGGCCTTGCCGCTGGAGCGCGCGAAGGTGACGTTGAGGCCGAGCGAAGGCCGCATCAGGCCCAGACAGTTGGGGCCGATGATGCGCACGCCGCCGCGCTTGGCGGCGGTGCGGGTGCGGCGCAGCAGTTCGGCGCCGGCCGGGCCGGTTTCGGCGAAACCGGCGCTGATCACGATGGCGGCCTTGATGCCGGCGCGTCCGCACTCGTCGATCAGGCCCGGTACGGTGCGGGCCGGCGTACAGATGACGACCAGGTCCGGCCGCTTGCGCAGGTCTTCAAGGCGGGCCACGCAGGGCACGCCGAAAACGGCTTTGTGCTTGGGGTTGATCGCGTGCAGCTCGCCCTTGAACTGGGCGTCCAGCATGTTGCGGACCAGTACCGCACCGATCGAGTCCGGCCGCTCGCTGGCGCCGATGATGGCGACCGACTGCGGCTCGAACATGGCTTTGAGGTAGTGCTCGTACTGCATCGTGTAACTCCCGTGGCTAGGAAGACCGGCAGCGGCGAAGGAGGGGCGCTGTCCGCGTCTTCGCGGGCGGAGGCCCGCGCACGTTCGACAACAGTATATTGCATTGCAGCATAGGCTGCGCTTGTGGAAAACCACATGTTGCAGCCGGGCACGCGGCGTGCCGCCCCGCGTTTTTCAGCGATACGACCGCGGCGCGCAGCACCGCATCCGGCTGCGAAGTATCCCGGATGCGGCGGCGCGCCGCCAGTGCGGGCAGGGCGCCCGCGCGACTCAGAAGCCTATCGTGTAGTGCGCGTAGGCGGTGGCGGAGCCGGTGCGTTCGAACGGCAGCTCCTGGTAATACACGTCCAGCGCCACGCGCTGGCCCTTGGCCACATCGTAGAAGGCGCCGGCCGATGCCACCGGGCGGGTCCGCTTGATGTCGCTGTTGAAGCTCTCCGAGGTCAGCCCTGCCAGACCGGTTGCCGCAAAACGGCTCACCTTGTGCTCGACATCCTGTTCCACGCCCAGGCTGCCGGTCAGCGTGAGCTTGGGCGTGAGCCGGTGATTCGCCTTGATGCCGGCCAGAATGCTGGTCGAGCGGTCCTTCAGCCCGGCCACGGTCAGCGGGGTGCTCACACCGCGTTCGGTGTAGCCGTCCTGTTCGATCAGGGTGTAACGCGCCGCGACGTAGGGGCGCAGCAGCGTGTTGCTGCCCTGGTTGAAGGCATAGCTCAGTTCGGTCACATAGCTTTCGCTGGTGAGCTTGGTCGAGCCCTGGCCGGCTTCCGAGGTGCCGATCACGGCGCGGGTGATGTCCACGTCCTTGGACTGATAGGCATTGGCCAGCTTGACCTGCCAGCCCAGGCCGTCGGCGTTCTGGTTCCACACGCCGAACAGGCCCATCAGCGGCACGCGGTTGTCCAGATCGATGCCGGTCGGCGTGTTGCGGTTGAAGCTTTCGTCGACGAAGGCGCCGACGCGCAGCTGCGGGCTGACCTTGTAGCCCAGCACCAGCACCGCGTTGGAGGTGGCGGTGTCCGGGCTGTTGGCCGAGGTGTAGCGGCCACCGACCGACACGCACACGCCGCGTGCGTCGAACAGGGCGCAGTCGTAGGTGTTCATGTTGGCGAAGTTCGACGCGATGGCGGCAACGTTGAACACGCTGCGCACCTTCTGCGCCGACTGTCGCAGCGAAAGCTGGGTGTCGGCCACCGACGGGCCGGCGGCGAACAGCATGAAGCTGCCGAGCAGGACAGCTGGGTCGGCCGCACCGATGTAGCTCACCGTTCCGTCCGCATTGATCTGCTGTACGTCACCGATGGCATTGATGGTGAGCGTGCCGCCGGCGTAGCTGAAGTTCAATCCGGGTGCGAACCATGACTGGTTGCCGTTCAGCGTGCGATGTGCGCCCGAAAGCAGGATGGTGCCGTTGCGTGCGTCTTTCACCGTGATGTTCGAAGCGAACCCCAGTCCTGCGATCGCATTGATGCTGCTCGCCGACTGGATGCCGGCAATGTTGCTGGTCGAGCTTGCACCCGTGCCGGCTTCGCTGTTGGTGAGGGTGAAACCCCGACCGTCGGCGAAGGTGAAGGTGGTCAGACCGTTGGCCGTAGTCGAGAAATGGAAGGTGTTGGCCGACGCCTGGGAGAAGCTCGCTTCGTCCGACGAGATGGTGATGCCGTTCGCGACGAAGCTGGCCGCATGCACGGGTTGCAGCGCACCGGACAGGATGCTGACGGCGAACAGCGTGGCGGCGGCGAGAGGCTTGTGAACGGGGCAGAAAGACATGGTGTTTCCCTGGGCGAGTTGTGTTTGTGTGTTCGGGGCCCGCATGGCAGACCTTGAATCGGACGGCGCGGGGCGCGAAGTATGGACTGCGCGCCCGCTTTTGGGTAATCCGTGATGCATATCGGCTGAACCGGCGGCGACTTGAAGGGGAATGGCTCCCGCGAAATGTTTCAATGGCTTGGATCAGGCAGCGTGAAGTAGAAACAGGCGCCCTTGCCCGGCGAACCTTCGGCCCAGATGCGTCCGCCGTGGCGGGCGACGATGCGGGCGACGGTGGCCAGACCGATGCCGGTGCCGGAGCGGTCGGACTGGTCGTGCAGCCGGTTGAACGGCTTGAACAGCTGGGCTGCGTGATCCATGTTGAAGCCGATGCCGTTGTCGCGCAGGTGGAACACCACCTCGCGGTTGCGCAACCGGGCGTCGAATTCGATTTCCGCCATGTCGCGGCCGGCAGTGAAGGTCCAGGCGTTGCGCAGCAGGTGTTCGAGCAGTACCCGCGCCAGCATCGGGTCCACCCGCGCCATGAGGTGGGTGCCGATGGCAAGCCGGCCGTTGCGCTCCGGCGATTCCGCCTGCAGTTCGCGCATGATGGCGCGCGCCATCGCCGACAGATCGACCTCGGCGCGGCTGATCGGCGCCCGGGTAAGGCGGCCCAGTTCCAGCAGGTCGTCGATCAGCGTGGACAGCTTCTGCGACGCTGCGCGGATGCGGCCCAGGTGGCTGTGGGCGGTGGCGTCAAGCCGGTCGCCGTAGTCTTCCATGATGATCTGCGAGAAGCCGTCGATCGCGCGCAGCGGATTGCGCAGATCGTGTGACACCGAGTAGGAGAAGGCTTCCAGCTCGCGGTTGGACGCCTCCAGCTCGGCGGTGCGGCGTTTCACCCGGCGCTCGAGTTCGGCATTCATGTCGTACAGCGTGGCTTCCGCCTGTTTGCGGGCGGTGATGTCCTCGATGCTGCCGGACAGGCTTTCCAGCCGGCCCTGGGCGTCGAAGCGGGCGCCGATGGCGATTTCCAGCCAGCGGGCGGAGGCGCTGCCGGTGCCGGTACGCACTTCGATCTGCATCGCGCTGCGCCGGCCGTCCAGCATCGGTTCCATGCGCGCGAGCAGGTAGCGCGCCTCGTCCTTGCTCAGCCAGCGCAGCACCCGCTGGCCGATGGCCTGGTTGACCGGCTGGCCGGTCAGCGTTTCCCAGGCGCGGTTCAGATAGGTGATGCGGCCGTGCGCGTCGATGCGGAAAATGACTTCGCGCAGGTGGTTCACCATTTCGCGATGCCGGGTTTCCAGTTCGCGCAGCGCGCGGGTGGACAGCACGAAGGCGGTTTCGTCGCGGCCGGTGCCGCGGTAACCGGCAAAGCGGCCGTCGGCCGGGCGTATCGGCCGGCCCAGCAGTTCGATGTGGCGCGACGTGCCGTCCGGTCGCCGCAGCACCAGATGCAGCTGCAGCGACTGCCCGCTCTGGAACTGGCGATGGGCTTCTTCCCAGTCACCGTGCGCCGGCGCCAGACCGTCGATCTCCCACAGCCGGCGGCCCTGTACTGCACGCTGGCTCAGCGCGGTGGCCAGATGACCTTCGGCACGCGAGTAGTGCAGCTTCAGCGCGGCATCGGTTTCCCAGTGCCAGTCGGTGACCAGATCGGTGAAGTCGCGCAGGCGTTCGGCGTCAAGGTGGGCGTAGGTGGCTTCGCGGGCCAGCCGGTTCTGCTCGCGCAGCGCGAGCGCACCGATGCCCAGCCCGGCCGCCAGCACCGCCAGGCCGACCGGCAGTGATTCGGTGGCGGCGAGCGCGCCTGCCAGCGCGGCGAGCGGCAGCGCCCGCCACAGGAAGAAGATCCGGGCGCCCTGAGAGAGCGCCGTGAGGTCCGGAGTGCGGAACATTGTTGTCCTTGGTATGCCACCGATCATAATGCGCCCCGACTTCACGGAAACCCGAATAAGGGGTGGCAGATGGCATCTCATCCTCATTTTTCGATGCAGGACCCGTCGGACTGGGTGGTGCGCTTCGCGGCGCGCTTGCCGGCCGGGGCGGCGGTACTCGATCTGGCCTGCGGCGGCGGACGGCATGCGCGCTGGCTGGCCGGGCGCGGGCTGGACGTGCTGGCAGCAGACCGCGATGCGGCGGCGCTGGCGGGACTGGCCGCGGTGCCCGGCGTGCAAACGCTGTGCACCGACCTGGAGGAGGGCGACTGGCCCTGGGGCGAGGCGCAGTTCGACGCGGTGGTGGTGACCCGCTACCTGTTCCGCCCGCGGCTGGACCGGGTGGCGGCGCTGCTGCGCCCGGGCGGCGTGCTGATCTACGAAACCTTCATGCTGGGCAACGAGCGCTTCGGCAAGCCTTCGAACCCCGATTTCCTGCTGCGTCCGTACGAACTGCTGGACTGGGCGCGCGGCTGGGGCAGCGTGCTGGCATTCGAACAGGGCGAGATCGCACGCCCGGCACCGGCCATGATCCAGCGCATCTGTGCGACGCGGGGCGAGGGCCTGCCGCCCTTGCCCTAAATCTCCGTCAGCCGGGATTCAGGGCGGCAATGCGCTGCGCCAGCCGCACGATGCCGGCGTCGTCCAGCGAGTCTGCAGCCACCACGGGTGCGTCGTGGTGGCCCTGGTAGTTGCCGTTCTGCGAGCGGCGGTAAAGCGGGTCGTAATGCTGTTCCAGCAATGCGGCCACCAGCGCCGGCCACTGGCCGTCGCGAGCGAGCGCGCACCAGGCGCCCACCGTATCGCGACCGCGCAGCTCGATCAGCCGTTCCAGCCGCTCGATCAGCCCCTCGGCATCGCGCGTCATGTAGTCGTAGTCGCGCAGCAGGAATTCGGTGCGTGCCTGCGCTGACGCTTCGATACGGATGCAGGCGGCGGCACGCAGCCGCTCGATCAGCGGCTCGGGTACGGTGATCATGCCGATGCGCCGGCTTTCCGCCTCGGCATAGACCGGTCGTGCCGGGTCCAGCCGGTCCAGCGCGCGCAGCAGCCGCGACTCGAACAGCTTCTGCGACGGCTGTTCCACGCCGGGCTGGCGGCCCAGCACAGAACCCTTGTGCGCGGCCAGCGCTTCCAGATCCAGCACCTGTTCGCCGGCCGCGGCCAGCGCCTCCAGCACCCGGCTCTTGGCACTGCCGGTCGGTCCGCTGAGCACCCGGAAGTCGAACCGGGCGGGCAGCGCGGCCAGCCGGGCCAGCGCCTCGCGCCGGTAGGCCTTGTAGCCGCCTTCCAGCTGATGGGCGTCCCAGCCGATCTGGCGGAACACGGTGACAAAGGCGCCGCTGCGCTTGCCGCCGCGCCAGCAGTAGATCAGCGGACGCCAGTCCGGCCCCTTGTCCTGGAAGCGCTCCAGCAGGTGACGGCCGATGTTGATGGCCACCAGCGCAGCGCCCCGGCGCTTGGCGACGAAGGGCGACACCTGCTTGTACAGGGTGCCGATCTCGGCCCGCTGTGCGTCGTCCAGCGCCGGGCAGTTGATGGCGCCGGGCACGTGATCGAGCGCGAATTCGGCCGGCGAACGGGTGTCGATGATGTCGTCGAAATCGTGCAGGTGTTCGACGCTGGCGAGGCCGGCCGGCTTGCGTTGGCCGGAGGGTGCGTTCATGAATGCGATGTCCTGGGTCGAAAGACCGCGTGTCAGCGCCGCGCGACCGGTTTGCCGAGCAGCGGCCTCAGCGGCGCCCAGATATTGTCCACGATGCGTGGCTGGGCCGCAGCCACCGGATGAATGCCGTCGGGCAGAAAGCTCTTCGGGTCACTGGCAAAGCCGTCGAGCAGGAAGGGCAGCAGCGCCGATCCGGTCGATTTCGACACATCGGTGAAAGTGGCGGCGAACTTTTGCGTGTAGTCCGGGCCGTAGTTCGGCGGCAGCTGCATGCCGGCGATCAGTACCCGTGCGCCGGCCGCCTGCGACCTGCGGGTCATCGCGTCCAGATTGTCGCGCAGCGTTTTCAGTGACAGGCCACGCAGGCCGTCGTTGGCGCCCAGCGCGAGGATGACCACCGCCGGCCTGTTTGCCGCGAGTGCGGCGTCGATGCGCGACAATCCGTTGGCGGAGGTGTCGCCGCTGGTGCTGGCATTGACCACGACATGGCTGTAACCGGACTGTTTCAGCCTTTCGCCCAGCAGCACCGGCCAGGCCTCCTGCTGGCGCAGGCCGTAGCCGGCGGACAGGCTGTCACCGATCACGAGCACGGTCTGCGCCTGTACCGGCAGCACCGCGAACACCACCATACAGAGCGAGAACAGCAGTTTCTTCATGCCTACAGACACTCCGGACAATCGCCCGCTGCTCGAAGTCGAGCAACTGGGCAAACAGGTCAGCAGCGGCAACGCGCCGCTCACCATCCTTCAGGATATCGCCTTCACGGTCGCCGCCGGTGAGGCGCTGGCCATCGTCGGCGCCAGCGGCTCGGGCAAATCGACGCTGCTCGGGCTGCTTGCGGGTCTTGACCTGCCGGGCAGCGGATCGGTTCGCATCGACGGCCAGGACATCTTCGCGCTGGACGAGGACGAAAGAGCCCAGCTGCGCGGCGACAAGGTGGGCTTCGTGTTCCAGTCCTTCCAGCTGCTGCCGGCGCTGACCGCGCTGGAAAACGTGATGCTGCCGCTGGAACTGGCCGAATCGAGCGGCGTGCGCGAGCGCTCGGTGGCCCTGCTCGAACGGGTGGGGCTGGGCAGCCGGCTCACCCACTATCCGCGCCAGCTCTCTGGCGGTGAGCAGCAGCGGGTGGCGCTGGCGCGCGCGTTCGCGCCGCAGCCCCGGCTGCTGCTGGCCGATGAACCGACCGGCAATCTGGACGCGGCGACCGGCGCGTCCATCATCGACCTCATGTTCGAAATGAATGCCGAACAGGGCACCACCCTGGTGCTGGTCACTCACGACGAGGCGCTGGCTGCCCGCTGCGGCCGGCGCATCCGCCTCGCGGCCGGGCGGCAGACCGACTGAAGCCGGCCGGGCGGTGCAGTATGCTTGCCGCCGCAGGACTGTCACGGCAGGAATCACAACACACGGAGGAATGCAGCCATGTTCAAGGCCATTTTGCTGGAGCAGGGCGAGGGCGGCGCCACGCAGGCGACGCTGAAGGACATTGACGACGCCGCACTGCCGGAGGGCGAGGTGCAGGTGGCGGTGCGCTGGTCCAGCCTCAACTACAAGGATGCGCTGGCCATCACCGGCAAGAGCCCCATCGTGCGCAAGTGGCCGATGATTCCGGGCATCGACTTTGCCGGCACCGTAGAACAGAGCAGCGATCCGCGCTGGAAGGCCGGCGACGACGTGGTGCTGACCGGCTTCGGTGTCGGCGAAGGCCACTGGGGCGGGCTGGCGCAGAAGGCGCGGGTGAAGGGCGACTGGCTGGTCGGTCTGCCGGCCGAGCTGGACGCGAAGCGGGCGATGGCGGTCGGTACTGCCGGTTTCACCGCCATGCTGTGCGTGATGGCGCTGGAAAAGCACGGCCTGCAGCCGGGTGACGGCGAGGTGCTGGTGACCGGCGCTAGCGGCGGCGTGGGCTCGGTGGCGGTGGCGCTGCTGGCCAAGCTCGGCTACCGCGTGGTGGCCAGCACCGGCCGCCTTGAAGAAAGTGACTATCTGAAGTCTCTGGGCGCCGAATCGGTGATCGACCGCGCCACGCTGTCGGCACCCGGCCGGCCGCTGGCCAAGGAGCGCTGGGCTGGTGTGGTCGACAGCGTCGGCTCGCATACGCTGGTCAATGCCTGTGCCGCCACCCGTGAGAACGGTGCGGTGGCCGCCTGCGGACTGGCACAGGGCATGGATTTCCCGGCCACGGTCGCGCCCTTCATCCTGCGCGGTGTCACGCTGTACGGGGTCAACAGCGTGACCGTGCCGCGTGCTCCGCGTGAGGAAGCCTGGCGCCGGGTGGTGCAGGACATGCCGATGGCACTGCTCGAAGGCATGACCGAAGTGGTGGCGCTGAAGGACGTGATCGGGGTGGCGCCGCGCTTTCTTGAAGGACGGGTGCGTGGCCGCCTGGTGGTCGATACGTCGGCAGTCTGAAGGCAGGGCGCCGTGACAAGCACTGTTGCGGCGCACTAATTTTGACGCTCATCAAGGACTTGGCTAAACTGCGCCGCGTTTTTGCATGAAATCACATCAACCCATAAGAAGAGAGACTCGATGAGCGCCAGGACCCTTCTTGCTGTCGCAGCCGTCTGCCTCAGCCCGCTCGCCTTTGCTGCCGATGGCAATGCCGACGCCGCCAAGGACAAGATTTCGATGTGCGTTGGCTGTCACGGCATTCCGGGCTACCAGACCGCGTTCCCGAAGACCTACAAGGTGCCCCGCATCGGCGGCCAGTACCCCGAGTACATCAAGGCTGCGCTGCAGGCCTACAAGAACGGTGATCGCAAGCATCCGACGATGACCGGCATCGCCGCCAGCCTGACCGAGCAGGACATGGCCGACCTCGCCGCCTACTACGGCGCTCAGAAATAAGGAACGCAGGTCATGATGAAGAAGATCGCTTTCGCTGCGCTCGCCGCTCTGGTGGGCATGTCCGCCGCCCACGCCGGCGATGCCGCCAAGGGCAAGGAAAAGTCAGCTGCCTGCGCCGCCTGTCACGGTGCGGACGGCAACAGCCCGGCGCCGTCTTTCCCGCGCATCGGTGGTCAGCACGAGGACTACCTGCTGCAGGCACTGCACCAGTACAAGAAGGGCACCCGCAAGAACGCCATCATGGGCGCTCAGGTCGGTGCGCTGAGCGACCAGGACATGGCCGATCTGGCCGCCTACTTCGCGTCGCAGGCCGGTCCGCTGGTCACCCGTCGCTGAAGCGTCCTGTACGCCTCATGAAAAAAGCCGGCATCGCCGGCTTTTTTCTTTTCGGGGCCACGAACCGTGGCTGCCTCAGATCGTCAGCACGCCGCCCGGGCAGTAGCCGGCCTGTTCCAGCCGGCTCAGCGTCGGCAGCAGGTTCAGCGTGGTCTGGCTGCGCAGCAGCTGGGCGCGCCCACGCAGTGCGGCCAGATTGATGCGGGTGCCCAGTTCGGTGCCGGTGACGCAGATGGCGTTGCCCTCATCCAGCGAGGGCAGCACCAGTGCATGACCGTCGTGGGCGTCCAGGATGCGCTGCGCGCTGGCGCGGAAGCCGCGGCTGCGGCCGAACAGGTTCAGGCAGACCCGGCCTTCGAAGGCCAGCCGCGCACGGCAGGCGCGGTGAAACTCGGCAGTGTCGAGCGCGTTGGCGCGGGCACGGTGGTCATAGCCATCGACCAGGATGAGATCCCACTTGTGCTCGGTGTCGGCGATGAACTGCGCGCCGTCACCGATCACGATTTCAAGCCTTTCGTCTTCGCGTGGCAGCCGGAAGTGAAGTGCTGCCATCGGTGGCATGCGCGGATCGATTTCCACCACCGTAATGCTGGACTGCGGGCAGTAGCGGTGCAGGAACTTCACCACCGAACCTGCACCGAGGCCGATGGCCAGCACGCGCCGCGGCCAGCCCTCGTCCGGGGCCAGCAGCAGCGGCAGCATCATTTCGCGGGTGTATTCCAGTTCGAGCGCGAACGGCCGGGCGACCCGCATCGCGCCCTGCACCCATTCCGACCCGAAGTGCAGGTAGCGCACGCCGGCCGCTTCGGAAACGTCGATCGAGTTGCGCGGCGTCTTCACCCGGCCTCCGCCGAACAGCGCGTCCAGTCCCACAGGCTGGCGCTCAGGGACGCTGCTCGGGCAGCACGATGTTGACTTCCAGCACCTCGTAGTTGTCCTGCTTCTCGAGCTGGACCTTGATGTCTTCCGGGTTCACGCGCACGTACTTGGAAATGACCGCGACCAGTTCCTGCTGCAGCGCTGGCAGGAAGTCGGGCGCCGAGCTGGAGCCGCGTTCGCGCGCGATGATGAGCTGAAGCCGTTCCTTCGCGATCGAGGCGGTCTTCTGCTTCTGGCCGAAGATCAGGGAAAGCAGCGACATGCTCACTTCCCTCCGAACAGGCGCTTCAGCAGGCCAGGCTTTTCGTAATCGACGAAGCGCAGCGGGCGCTCCTCGCCGAGGAAGCGGGCCACCACGTCTTCGTAGGCCTGGGCCACGTCACTGCCTTCCATGTGGATGGCCGGCGTGCCCTGGTTCGAGGCCTGCAGCACGATTTCCGATTCCGGAATCACGCCCAGCACCGGAATGCGCAGGATTTCCTGTACGTCGCCGTGGCTCAGCATTTCGCCGTCCGCCGCGCGCTTGGGCGAGTAGCGGGTGACCACCAGATGTTCCTTCACCGCTTCGCGGCCTTCACGGGCGCGACGCGATTTCGACTGCAGGATGCCCAGGATGCGGTCGGAGTCACGCACCGAACTCACTTCCGGATTGGTCACGATGACCGCTTCGTCGGCGAAGGTGAGCGCCATCACCGCACCGTGCTCGATGCCGGCCGGCGAATCGCACACGATGTAGTCGAAGCCCATGTCGGCCATGTCCTTCAGCACCTTCTCGACGCCTTCTTCGGTCAGCGCGTCCTTGTCGCGCGTCTGCGAGGCCGGCAGCACGAACAGGTTGTCGCAGTGCTTGTCCTTGATCAGCGCCTGGGTCAGGTTGGCTTCGCCGTGGATCACGTTCACGAAGTCATACACCACGCGGCGTTCGCAGCCCATGATGAGGTCGAGATTGCGCAGGCCGACGTCGAAATCGATCACCGCGGTCTTCTTGCCGCGCAGTGCGAGGCCGGACGAAAACGCGGCGCTGGTCGTGGTCTTGCCCACGCCGCCCTTGCCGGATGTGACGACTACGATACGGGTCACTCTGTTCTCCCTCTTGTGTTTCAGGTGGTCGCCAGGGCGGCGACGGTCAGTACCTGTTTGTCCGCATGCTCTTCCAGGCGCACCTGCGCCGGGCGGCGCAGCAGTTCGCTGCTGGCCGAATGTTCGAAGGTCTTGTACACGCCGGCGATGGACACCAGTTCCGCTTCGAAGCAGGTGGTGAAGATGCGTGCTTCGGCATCGCCGGTGGCACCGGCCAGTGCGCGGCCGCGCAGCGGCGCGTAAATATGGATGTGGCCGTCGGCAATCACTTCGGCGCCGGCGCTCACCATGGCCAGCACCACCAGGTCGCCGCGGGCATAGACGCGCTGGCCGGAGCGCAGTGGTTTGTCGATGATTTCGGTGCGGCGGACCGACGGCTGCGGGGCCGGGGTCGCCTCGCGTACCGGCTCGGGAGCTGGTGGTACTGCCGCGACCACCGGTTCGGGCTCGACGACGGGCGCCGGTGCCGGCTCTGCCGGCAGCGGACGCGGCGCAGGGCTGTCGGCGGCGAGCACCGCCAGGCCGAGCAGGCGGGCGTTGTCGGCGGTTGCTTCGTCGGTGGTCTGCACCGCGACCGCGGTCAGCGCGTGCCGGCCGAGCGCGTCACGCAGCGCGGCGAGATCGGGCGCGCTGCCGGCTGGCAGTTCGCCGCAGTCGATCACCACCGGTTCGCCGGAGAAGAAGCCGGGCATGCTGCCCAGACGGGCGTCCAGCGCCGCGGTCAGTTCGGCGGTGTCAGCGCTGCGCAGCAGCGCCCGCATCGCTTCGAGCGTGGCGCTTTTGAGTTCTATGGCCGAGGTATCGGGCTTGCGCGCCATGGGAAGTCCGCAGGAAATGGCAAAAGTCTACTCAGTGCCCGGGCGTCGGGCAACACGATGGGCTGCAAGAGCAGGTCGTTCAATGCACCGAACCGGGCGGGTCGCCGAACAGGCGGGCGATGTCGTCCGGGCCGAAGCGGTAGTCGTGGTTGCACATGTCGTCATGGATGTGCAGCTCGCCTTTCTCGGCGAGGATGGATTCCACCTCGGCCCGGCCGAGCGAAATGACCAGCCGGCGCACCTTGTCTTCGTCGCGCGGGCAGTGGTGGCAAGGTTCGACCGGGTCGAACACACGCACGCCGCCGGCCTGCATCTCTTCGTGGAACAGCCGCGTGAGCAGGGTTTCGGTATCCAGCCGCTTCAGCTCGTCTGGCGTCACCGTGCCGGCCAGCTGACAGACCCGGGCCCAGCCGTCGGCATCGCGCGTGTCGGCACCCGGCAGTTTCTGCAGGAAGAGGCCGCTTGCGGTATCGCCGTCGGCCGCCAGCCACAGCGCGGTGGGCTGCTGTTCAGACTGTTCCAGGAAGTGCTCGAACACTTCGGCCACGCTGGCGCCTTCCAGCGGCACCACGCTCTGATAAGGCGTGGCTGCAGTGTCCGGCAGCAGCGTGATCACCAGATGGCCGTCGCCGATCAGGTCCGGCAGCGGCGCCTCGGCCAGATCAGCCGGGGCGGCCATGCCGCGCAGTCGCAGCTGCTGGTCGCAATCCACCACCAGCAGGCTGAGCGCACCATTGCCGCGCACCTGGGCGGTCAGCCGGCCCGGCTGCTTGAGCTGGCCACCGACCATCAGCGTCACCACGGTCACTTCGCCCAGCAGGCGTGCCACCACCGGCCCGTAGCCACGGCCGCGCAGCATGGACTGCCAGGCGCCGGTCAGACGTACCCGTACGCCGCGGATGTCCAGCCCTTCGAACAGGAAGCGCTGCATGCAGTCGTCGCTCACCGGGACACCTCCGACCAGCGCACCCCGGACCAGCGTTTTTCGTCGAAACCGACCAGCAGTTCGCTGCCCAGATCGATCAGCGGACGGCGGATGGCAGACGGATTGGCCGTCAGCAGGGCCAGCGCGCGATCGTTATCCAGATCGGCGGTCTGTTCGGGGGGCAGCTTGCGGAAGGTGGTGCCGCGCGTATTCACCAGTACCTGCCAGCCGGCGCGGCGCATCCAGTCGGCGAGAAGGTCGGCCGGCACGCCGTCTTTCTTGTAGTCGTGCAGTGCGAATTCGATCTGGTGTTCGGCCAGCCAGGACTGTGCGCGCGACATGGTGTCGCAGCGCTTGATGCCGTAGATGCGGAGCATGAAACCGGGAGGTCGGAAAGCGGAGAGGGCGCATTGTACGTCGCGTCGCAGCAGACCGCGTCGGGTGACACCGGCCTTCCCGGGGCTGGCGTCATGGTGCTGCAATGGTTAAGATTTCAAAAATTGATCCGAAACAACAAACTGGCGCTGGATGTTGAACGGTTTTTCTGGATTTGATCCATACCGTCCGGCGCACCAACAGTGGGAGAGACCTGCATGATGTTTCGACGCTGGGGCCTGTGCGCCCTGACGGTGGTATTCGGATTTTCGATGTTCCAGGCTGACGACGTGCTTGCTGCACGGACGGCAGCCAGTGGCAAGCAGGTGAAGTCGGCGATCCGCCCGGCGGCCAAGATCGCTTCCAAGAAGCGTGTGGCCCCGAGCGCCCAGTTCGCGGCTGCCGCCGCGCCGCTTACGGTTGCGGTGCCGGCCTTTCGCCCGCCCAAGCCGCCCGCCCAGCGCCACTACGCGGTGGATGGTTCCACCTTCTACGCCGATGGCGTGCGCGTGCGTGCGGCCGGCCTGGAAGCGCTGGACGTGCCGGGTGCATCCGGCATGGCCAAGCAGCGCTTGCAGCAACTGCTGGATTCCGGCCGCGTCAGCATCGAACCGCTCGGCAACGAGGGGGGCGACGTAACGCTGGCCCGGGTACGCGTCGATGGTCGCGATCTGAGCGAACTGATCAGCACCCGCTGAAGCGGGGCGCCGGACGGCATTTCCAGCCGGCTGGCGGAAGCAGAAAGAAAAAGGCCCGGTATCCCGGGCCTTCCTTTTTGATGCGCAGTCAGATGCTGACTTGCGGACTCACTCTTTCAGCCGGCGGTCAGGGCCGGATTCCGGCCCTCGTGCGCGCTGCCATGGGCATCCTTGGCGGGGGCTTCCTCGTCGGAGGTGTCGTGTTCGGCCGCCTTCGACCCTTTCACTTTCTTGGTCGCGACCGCGGGCGTCGGCACGGTGGGCAGCACCACCTCTATCTTGTTCTGCGTCATGTAGTCGTTCATCTCTCGCCAGCCGGCGAAGATGGCGGCTTTCGATGCCTTGGGATTCAGGTTGTAGCAGTCCTCAAGCGCGCGGCCGGCATGGCGGCAGGCGCCGCCTATGGCTTTGGCATCGAGTTCCTTCTGCGCGGCGACCTTGTTCGGGTCGGGAATGGGCAGCCGGTCACAGGCGCCCAGCGCCAGCGCGCAGGCAATCAGCAGCAGGGGGCGGAGCGTTTTCACCTTGCAGGCACTTCCGGAAACGGAGATCTGTTCCGGTTTACGGCACGCCCGGCCGCCGCTTGAGACGACCAGGCGTGCCGCCAGTGCATCTGCCCGTTACAGACCGTTGCGCGAGTACTCGGCCAGCAGCGTGTCCTGCGCGCAGTGGCGTGCGGCGCGCGACACGCGACGACGGTAGCGGCCGTCCGGCTCCATTTCCCAGGACTGGCTGTTGTCCAGCAGATAGGGCCGCAGCCCTTCCTTCATCACCCGTCGCTTCAGCTTCGGGTCCAGCACCGGGAAGGCCACCTCGATGCGGCGGAAGAAATTGCGTTCCATCCAGTCCGCACTCGCGAGATAGAGCTTTTCTTCGCCGTCGGCGTGGAAATGGTAGATGCGCGAGTGTTCGAGGAAGCGGCCGACCACCGAACGCACCGTGATGTTCTCTGACAGACCGGGCACGCCCGGGCGCAGCGCGCACACGCCGCGCACGATGAGATCAATGTCCACGCCGGCCTGGCTGGCGGCATACAGCGCCTCGATGGTTTCGTCCTCGACCAGCGAATTCATCTTGGCGATGATGCGGCCCTTGCGGCCGGCACGCGCGTTCTCGGCTTCCTGGCCAATGGCGGCAATGACGCTGCTGTGCAGCGTGAAGGGCGCCTGCCACAGATGGGTGAGGGTGCCGGCGTGACCGAGGCCGGTCAGCTGCTTGAACACCTCGTTCACATCCTCGCCGATCTGCTCGTTGGCGGTCATCAGGCCGAAGTCGGTGTAGAAGCGCGCGGTGCGCGGGTGATAGTTGCCGGTACCCAGGTGCACGAAGCGGCGGAAGCGCTGCACGCCGTCCACCTGTTCGCGGCGCACCACCATCAGCAGCTTGGCGTGCGTCTTGTAGCCGAACACGCCATACACCACATGTGCACCGGCATCTTCCAGCCGGGACGCCCAGTTGATGTTCGCTTCCTCGTCGAAGCGGGCCATCAGTTCCACCACCACGGTCACTTCCTTGCCCTTCTGCGCGGCGCGCACCAGGGCTTCCATCAGCACCGAGTCGGTGCCGGTGCGATAGACCGTCATCTTGATCGCCACCACGTCCGGATCGTCCACCGCCTGCTGCACCAGGTCGATCACCGGCTTGAAGGACTGGAAGGGGTGGTGCAGCAGCTGGTCCTGCTTGCGGATCATCGCGAAGATGTCATAGCGCTTTTCCATCGTGCGCGGCACCTGCGGCACGAAGGGCGGGTATTTCAGATCCGGACGTTCCACCCAGTCCGGCACCTGCATCAGCCGCACCAGATTCACGATGCCGGGCGCGCGGTACAGGTCGTCGCGGGTCAGGCTGAACTGCTGCAGCAGGAAGTCAGCCATCTGTTCCGAGCAGTTGTCGGCGACTTCAAGCCGCACCGCGTCGCCGTAGTGGCGCTGCGGCAGTTCGCCCTGCAGCGCCTGGCGCAGGTTCTTCACCTCTTCCTCGTCGAGGAAGAGGTCGGAATTGCGGGTGACCCGGAACTGGTAGCAGCCAAGCACGTTCATGCCTTCGAACAGATCGCCCACGTTCTGGTGCATGGCCGAGGACAGGAAGATGAAGCCGTGGTCCACACCGGTCAGTTCCTTCGGCAGCTTGATCACGCGCGGCAGCGCGCGCGGCGCCTGCACGATGGCGAAACGCGAACTGCGGCCGAAGGCGTCGCGGCCCTCCAGCTCGACCGCGAAGTTCAGGCTCTTGTTGAGCACGCGCGGGAAGGGGTGGGAGGGGTCCAGCCCGATCGGTGTGAGCACCGGCATCAGCTCGCGCATGAAATAGTCGCGCACCCATTCGCGCTGCGCTTCGGTCCAGTTGCCGCGGCGCAGGAATACGATGCCTTCCTTCTCCAGCAGCGGCAGGATGACGTCGTTCAGCAGCGAATACTGTTCCGCGATCAGCTGGTGCGCCTCGCCTGCGATCAGGCGCAGGGCCTCCTGCGCCGAGCGGCCGTCTGAGGTGACGCCGCGCGCGCCCAGCCGGATGTGCTCGCGCAGGCCGCCGATGCGCACCTCGAAGAATTCGTCGAGGTTGCTCGATACGATGCACAGGAACTTCAGCCGCTCCAGCAGCGGCACGCGCTCGTCGGCCGCCTGGGCGAGCACGCGGCGGTTGAAGGCGATCAGCGACAGTTCGCGGTTGATGAAGTGGTCAGGTGCGTAGCGCGGAACCGGCAGGATGGCGGGCATGGTGGGGGCAAGTCTCGGCTGTTGTTATCTGGATCAGGATTTTGTGACACGAATGCATCGGAATTATTACAGCGTCCGATGAGAAGCGGCTTGACGGTGCGCAGCCTGCGCGCTGATAAACTCCGGGCTGACCTCTTTTTTTGCATCGCCGCATGAGCTACGAACTTCTCGCCGCCGTCGACCTCGGCTCCAACAGCTTCCGGTTGCAGGTGGCGCGGGTAGTCGATGACCAGATCTATCCGCTCGACGGGGTGAAGGAAACCGTGCGGCTGGCCGCCGGCCTGGGCCACGGCAAGCTGCTCGACGGCGCTTCCCAGCTGCGCGGCATCGAGGCGCTGTCTCGCTTCAACGAACGTCTGCGCGGGTTCGCACCGGATCAGGTGCGGGCGGTGGCGACCAATACGCTGCGCGTGGCCAAGAACGCCCCGCAGTTCCTGCCGCAGGCCGAGGCGGCGCTCGGTTTTCCGATCGAAGTGATCGCCGGGCGCGAAGAAGCGCGGCTGATCTACGTCGGTGTCGCGCACACGCTGCCCAACCCGTCGAACCAGCAACTGGTGGTGGATATCGGTGGCGGTTCGACCGAATTCATCATCGGCCGCAGCTTCGAGCCGCTGGCGCTGGAATCGCTGTACATGGGCTGTGTGGCGTTCAGCCTGCGCTACTTCCCGGATGGCCGCATGGACAAGAAGTCGCTGCGCGAGGCCGAACTGGCCGCGCGGCGCGAACTGGAAGCGATCGAGCACGACTACCGTGCGCTCGGCTGGGACGAAGCGGTGGGTTCCAGCGGCACCGCACGCGCGCTGCTCGACATCATGGAACTGAACGGCTGGGCGCAGGGTACGCTGACCCGCGAAGGCATGGACAAGTTGCGCGCACTGCTGCTGCGCGTGGGCGATGTGAACCGCCTGGGCGTGGCCGGCCTGAAGCCGGACCGGTTGCCGGTGCTGGCCGGCGGTTTTGCCATCATGTCCGCCATCTTCGATGCCTTCAGGCTCGAGCGCATGAGTTTTTCCGAAGGCGCCCTGCGCCTGGGCGTGCTGTACGACCTGCACGGCCGCTACCACCACAAGGATCTGCGCGATGCCACCGTGCTGCAGTTCGTGCGCCGCTACCAGGTGGACCAGCGTCAGGCCGAGCGGGTGCATGCCACTGCGCTGGAACTGTACCGTCAGCTCGAACCGCAGGCGGCCGAAGATCACCCGGACCAGCATCTGCTGAGCTGGGCGGCGCGCCTGCACGAACTGGGCATTTCGGTGGCGCATGCCGGCTATCACAAGCACAGCGCCTACATCCTCGGCAATGCCGACATGCCCGGTTTTTCGCGCATGGACCAGGCCCGTCTTGCACGGGTGGTGCTCGCCCACCGCGGCAAGCTGGAGAAGGTGAATTCCAGTGTGGTCGACCGGCGCGACTGGACGCTCATCCTGTGTCTGCGACTGGCGGTGCTGCTGCACCGCAGCCGTGATGACTACGCCGAACTGCCGGTGCGCGTCGAGCGTGCGGGTCAGGGTTTCATCGTGTCCGCCGGTGGTGACTGGCTGTCCGCCTCGCCGCTGACCGCGGCCAGCCTGCAGGACGAACAGCGTCTGTGGGCTGCCATCGGCATCGAGGTCAAGGTGCGTGCCCAGCGCGCCAAGAGCGCAGCCGCGCTCTGACACGCACCATGGGCGTCCCGACCGTTTCCTTTGAAATGACCGGGGCGCAGCCGGCAGCGGTGCTGGCCGGCGAGTGGACGTTGGCCGGCCTGCGCGGCCGGCTCGATGCACTGAAGCGACAGCTGGCGTCGGCTGATGCGGCACGCACGGTGCGCTGGGACCTGCACGCGCTCACCCGGCTCGACTCGCTCGGCGCCATCACGCTGTGGCGCGCCTGGGGCGACCGTCTGCCGGACGGGCTGGACGCCGATCCGCGTACGCTGGACATGCTGCGCGCGGCGGCCGTGCTGGGGCCGTGCCGGCCGGCGCCGCGGGCACGCCCGCGCCGGGGCGACAGTCTGGTGGCGCTCGGTCGCCTGGGTGGGGCGCTGGTGGCCCAGCTGCTGGGCATGATCGCGCTCAGTGGCCAGATCCTGTTCGACGCGGTGCGCATGCTGCGTTTCCCGCAGGACGCACCGCTGCGCGAACTGTCGGCCAACCTCTACAAGACCGGTGTCACCGCGCTGCCGATCACCGCGCTGGTCGGTTTCCTGATCGGCGTCGTGCTGTCCTACCTGTCGGCGCTGCAGCTGAAAACCTTCGGCGCCGACGTGTTCATCATCAACATTCTGGGCATCGGCATCATCCGCGAACTGGGGCCGGTACTGGTGGCGGTGCTGGTGGCCGGCCGCTCCGGCTCGGCCATGACCGCGCAGCTGGGCGTGATGCGGGTGACCGAGGAAATCGACGCGCTGGTCACCATGGGTGTGCCGGCCACGCTGCGACTGGTGTTGCCCAAGGTGGCAGCGCTGGTGGCGGCGATGCCGCTGCTGGTGCTGTGGACCTCGGCGTCCGCGCTGTTCGGCGGCATGGTGGCGGCCGCGGTGCAGCTGGACATCGGTTTCGGCTTCTTCCTGGACACGCTGCCGCGGGTGGTGCCGATCGCCAACCTCTACATCGGCTTCGGCAAGGGGCTGGCCTTCGGCCTGGTGATCGCGCTGGTGGCCTGCCATTTCGGGCTCACGGTGCGGCCCAATACCGAAAGCCTGTCGGCCAACACCACCCGCTCGGTGGTGAGCGCCATCACCTGCGTCATCCTGGTCGACGCCGTGTTCGCCATCGCCACCCGTCACATCGGCATGCCGACATGACGGCGCCGGTGATCGACATCCGCGGCCTGGTCACCCGCTTCGGCAACCATCTTGTCCACGAAGGGCTGGATCTGTCGATTCCGGCCGGCGAGGTGATGGCGCTGGTCGGCGGTTCCGGCAGCGGCAAGACCACGCTGCTGCGCCAGGTGATCGGCCTGATGCGGCCGCAGCGCGGAGACATCCGGGTGCTGGGCCAGCCGCTGTTTTCCGGCGACCTGCAGGCCGACCGGGCGCTGCGCCAGCGCTTCGGCATGCTGTTCCAGCAGGGCGCGCTGTTTTCCGCGCTCAACGTGCTCGAGAACATCGCCTTCCCGCTGCGCGAACTGCGCTGGCTGGACCGCGAAACCATCCACGATCTGGTCATGATCAAGCTCGCCATGGTCGAGCTGGAACCCCGTCACGCCTGGCTGATGCCGGCCGAACTGTCCGGCGGCATGGTGAAGCGGGTGGCGCTGGCGCGTGCGCTGGCACTGGAACCCGAACTGCTGCTGCTGGACGAACCGACCGCCGGCCTCGATCCGGACCGCTCCGCCGCCTTCGTTTCGCTGATCCGCCGGCTGCGCGATCAGCTGGGCCTGTCGGTCGTGCTGGTGACGCATGACCTCGATACGCTGTCGGCATTGGCCACCCGGGTCGCCGTGCTGGGCGAGCGACGTATACTGGCCGAAGGCACACTCGACCATGTCATGAAACAGGATCATCCCTTCATCCGCAGCTTCTTTGGCGCCGCACGTCCGGCAGCGGGCGGACGCTGACCATGGAAAGCCGCGCCCATGCACTGGCTGCAGGCCTCTTTCTCGCGCTGCTCGGCGTCGGCATCGGGCTGTCGATCTGGTTTCTGTCCAGTGGCGACGATCTGGATGCCGAATACCTGCTCGCCACCACCGCCGATGTCGGCGGGCTGAACCCTCAGGCCCAGGTCCGCTACCGCGGCATGCGGGTGGGCAAGGTGAGGGAAATATCGATCAACCCGGACAACCCGCGCGAAATCCTGGTGCGCATCGCGATACCGCCGCGCTATCCGGTCACCGTGGCCACTCGCGCCGAACTGGGCTATCTGGGCGTGACCGGGCTGGCGCTGGTCGAACTGACCGATGACGGCTCCGACCCGCGGCCGCTGCCGGCCGGTGACGCCGGGCGCATTCCGCTGCGCGGCTCGCAGTTCGGTTCGCTCAGCGGCAAGGCGAGCGAAACGATGGATGTGGCCCGGCAGCTCATGCTGCGGCTGCAGGCGGTGCTGGACCAGGGCAATCTGGACCGCATCGCCGGCACGCTGGCCAGCCTGCAGTCGGCCACCGCGCACCTCGACACCACGCTGGCGCAGATGCCGGCGGTGACCGGCGAACTGCGCGAAACGCTGCGTCGTACCCAGGCGCTGCTGTCGCCGGACAACACCGAACGCATCGGCCGCATCCTGACCCAGCTCGAGTCGACCGCGGGCGAAGGGGCGCCGTTGGCGCGTGAACTGCGCGAACTGCTGACGTCGATGCGCCAGCTGTCCGGCCGGCTCGACGCACTGACCGAACAATCGGGCGACCGGCTGCACGCCGACACGCTGCCCCGCCTGCATGCACTGATCGACGAAGCTGCGCGCGACTCGCGCCAGTTGCGCCGGGTGCTGGGCGAACTGGAATCGTCGCCGCAGATGCTGCTGCTCGGGCGCGAGCGGCCGGCACCCGGGCCGGGCGAAGCCGGCTTCACAGCCGGAGGAGGGGAACGATGAGAGCAGGAAGATCGTGGCTTGCGCTGCTGGTTGCCGCGCTGGTGCTGGCGGGCTGCGGTGGCATGCTGCAGAAGGGTGCCCGCCCGGCACAGCACGATCTGGGCGGTCCACGCGCGGCGCGCACGGTCGGCGTGCCGCTGGAATCGATCGAGGCGCATGCCGCCGGCTGGCTGGACGGCACCGGCATCCAGTACCGGCTGGCCTACCGCAGTGCGACCGAACGCCTGAGCTATGCCGAAAGCCGCTGGGCTTCCTCACCGGCCGACATGCTGGCGGTGGCGCTGCGCGGCGCGCTGGACACGCCGCCCGCGCCGCGCGGCTGCCGGCTGGTGATCGATCTGGACGAATTCATCCAGGTCTTTTCCTCGCCGTCGCAGGCCGAAGTGCTGCTGGCTGGGCGGGCCACGCTGATCGATGCACGCGGCCGTCACCTGATCGACCGGATGCGCTTTTCGCTGACCGAAACAGCCGGACCGGACGCTGCCGGTGGCGTCTCCGCCTTTGCGCGCGCCACTGATGCGCTGGCCGGGCGGCTGGCGGACTGGCTGGACAGGACGGCAGGACGGAACAAGGAGTGCGAACAATGACAGAGGGGAACACGGGCGGCGCTGACCGCGGTCTGCTGCAACAGGCGCTGGAAGATGCCGCCGAAGCGTGCTGGTCGCGCCTGCCCTGCGAGCGGGTGACCATCATGCTGGCCGACGGTGAGGGCGAGCAGGCGGTGCTGGCAGTGGCCGCCTGGCGCGGCGAACTGCTGGAAGAGGCGCTCAACGCGCGGGTGCGCAGCGGCGGCTCGATCGCCGGCCGCGTGTTCGCCAGCGGTCAGCCGCACCGTGTCGATGACGCCGATGCGGCACATCACGCCACCCGCGCGCGCGGCGAGGGGGGCAGCTTCATCTGCATGCCGCTGCCGCTGGACGGCCGCGTGCTGGGGGTGATCAATGTGCGGCGCGCACGTGGTCAGCAGGCGTTCAGCGAAATCGAACAGCAGCTGCTTGAATGTCTTGCGCTGTTCGCCGGCAAGTCGGTGCAGAGCGCGGAACTGGGCTTCTTGCTCAAGTCGGAATTCGCCCAGCGGGCGCTGGCCGGCGAGGGGCGTTCCGCCTCGTCGGACGCATTTGCCCAGGGCATGGCGCAGCCGGCACAGGTGGCACGCATGCTGGCCAAGTCCTTCTACCGGGAAATGCGCTCGGCCGGTTTCGGCAATGACCAGATCGTCGGCGCGGCGGGGGAAATCATCGATCAGCTGTCTTCCAGCCTGCGCAAGCATGGAAAGCGCATGGAGCGGGGCCGCTCATGACGCTGTCCGCGCGTTAGACTGGGCCTTCAATTTCGATGAAGGTCCATCCCATGCGCGCACTTCTGTTCCTGCTGCTTGCCTTCAACCTGTGGCCGGCTTTCGCCGCGCAGTCGTGCGACGAAGCTCATATTGCCTGCGCGCGTACCTGCCCCCGGAACAGTCCGCAGTTCGCGCCGTGCATGAGCAACTGTGGCCGGCAGCAGCTGGAGTGCGCGGCCTTGCCTCCGTCGAGTTTGGCTGACCCGGCGCCAGCGAAGTCCACCCACCGCGGCCCGAAGGCGGATTCCGCCAGGGTAAGCCAGATGATGTACAGCGGCGCCTGCAAGGCGCAGTCTGAAAACTGTCTTGCGGCCTGCAACATGGCAGAGAGCCGGCCGGACAGCAAGGAGGGCTATTCCGCTCTGGCCTGTGGCAAGCGGTGCAAGGTCGAACAGACGAAGTGCGGCATTGATGCCGCCAATTCCGCACCCTGATGGGGCAGGGCCGCCTGCGTGGTCCGGGCGGCGGCCCGGTGTCAGGCTCCGTCAATGACGGGCCGGACGATCAGCCCAGCGTTGCGCTGTAGGCGTCGGCGCTCAACAGGGCATCCAGTTCGGATGTGCTGTCGGGCTTGATGACGAACATCCAGGATGCGTACGGATCCTGATTCACCTGTTCCGGTGCGTCGGCGAGTGCCTGGTTCACCGCGGTTACGGTGCCGGCAACCGGCGCGTGGATGTCGGACGCGGACTTGACCGACTCGATCACCGCCATCGCCTCGGTACGGGCGACGGTGCGGCCGACATCGGGCAGCTGCAGAAAGACCACATCTCCGAGGGCATCCTGCGCGTGGTCGGTGATGCCGACCGTCACGGTGCCATCCTGTTCGACCCGGACCCATTCGTGTGTGTCTGTGTAGCGAAGATTGTCTGGATGATTCATTGCTGTTCCTGGTTGGTTTGACCGGGCGCGATTGTAGCCGCCGCAGGCTCGCTGCGAGCGCCTGTTAGAATTCCGAAGTTATGAATGCCGATCTTCACTGCCACTCCAGCCACTCCGACGGCGTGCTCGCTCCGGCCGCACTGGCCGCGCGCGCCGCTGCCAACGGTGTCGAACTGTGGGCGCTGACCGACCACGACAATCTCGGCGGTCTGGCGGAAGCGCGTGCGCAGGCAGACGCGCTGGGCCTGCCTTTTCTCGATGGTGTGGAAATCTCTGTCACCTGGGAAGGTACGACCGTCCACATTGTCGGTCTGGGCATAGACCCGGCTCACCTGCAGCTCGAGCGTGGGCTGGCCGCGGTGCGCAGCGGGCGCGACGTACGCGCGCTGCGCATGGCCGAGGCGCTGGAGGCGCTGGGCGTGCGCGAAGCTTATGCGAGCGCGATGCGGCATGCCGGCAATCCGTCGCTGGTCGGTCGCTCTCATTTCGCCCGGGTGCTGGTGGAGCAGGGCTATGCGACGGACGTGTCGGCGGTGTTCCGCGACTATCTGGTGCGCGGCCGGCCGGGCTATATCGAGCACGAATGGACCGCGCTGGAACGTGCGGTCGACTGGATACGCGGCGCCGGTGGCGTGGCGGTGGTGGCGCATCCCGGCCGCTACCGCATGTCCGGCGAGCAGATGCACCGGCTGTTCGAACAGTTCAGCGCGGCCGGCGGCGAGGCGATCGAGGTGATATCGGGTTCGCATGGCGAGGCTGCGGTGCGCACCTTCGCCCGGCTGGCCCGCGAATTCGGCTTCCATGCATCGCGCGCCTCGGACTTCCATGCACCAGGCGAGAGCCCGGTCGACCTGGGGGCTGGCGAGCGTCTGCCGGACGGTCTGCAGCCGGTCTGGCTCATGCCGCGCCTGCAGCACCGGCTGCACCAGCCGGCGTGACACCGCCTGCGAGCCCCGATCGACTTCCATCCGGAGTGCACCGTCCCGCTGATTCCTCAGAGGCCGGACATCCTTTCCACTTCAATTTCCGCTAGCGAATACCGTGGCCCAGCTTTTCACTGTTCATCCCGACAATCCGCAACCCCGACTGATACGCCAGGCCGCCGACATCCTCCGCAGCGGCGGGTTGGCCGCGATACCGACCGACTGCGCGTGGTCGCTGGTCGGCCACATGGGCGACGCGAAGGTGCTGGACCGCATCCGTCGCATTCGCGACGTCGATGTGCATCACCACTTCACGCTGATGTGCCGCGATCTGTCGGAAATCGCCAATTTCGCGCGGGTGGACAACGCCCAGTTCCGCTTGCTGAAGAGCGTCACGCCCGGCCCCTATACCTTCATTCTCGAAGCCACGCGCGAACTGCCGCGCCGCATCCTGCACCCCAAGCGCAAGACGCTGGGCCTGCGGGTGCCGGACCATCCGGTGGTGTCGGCGCTGATCGAGGCGCTGGGCGAACCGCTGCTCGGCTCCACGTTGCTGCTGCCGGGTGAGGAGCTGCCGCTGGCCGATCCGGAAGACATCCGCGAGCGTCTGCAGCACGACCTCGATCTGGTGATCGACGGCGGCCACTGCGGCACTCAGCCGACCACTGTGATCGACCTTTCGTCGGGTTCGCCGGAACTGGTGCGCGCGGGTGCGGGCGATCTGGCCCGTTTCGGGCTGGAGTGAGGGTGGCGGCGCTCCGGCCTGACGTGCCGGCCGTGTTCTGCTAGCATCCGGGCGCTCATGGACGAAAGCATCGCTCGACTGGCGGTCATCGTGCTGCCCGTCGTGCTGGCGATCACGCTGCACGAGGCGGCCCACGGTTACGCCGCACTGCTGAAGGGAGACCCGACCGCGCATCTGGCCGGCCGGATCACCGCCAACCCGCTGCGTCACATCGACCCGCTGGGTACGGTGATCGTGCCGCTGCTGATGTATTTCGTCAGTTCGATGGCGGGCCACGACGGGCTGCTGTTCGGCTGGGCCAAGCCGGTTCCGGTCAATTTCGGACGGCTGCGCCGACCCAAGCAGGATCTGTTCTGGGTGGCGGCCGCCGGACCGGCGGCCAATCTGGTGATGGCGGTGGGCTGGGGGCTGGCGATGAAGCTGGCGCTGTCCATGCCCGGCCACACGTTCGCCGAGCCGCTGATGCTGATGGCGAAAGCCGGCATAACGATCAATCTGGTGCTGATGGTGCTGAACCTTCTGCCCATTCCGCCGCTCGATGGCGGCCGCATCATGGTGAGCCTGCTGCCGCGCCGGGCGTCGATGGCGTTTGCGCGGATCGAGCCCTACGGCATGTTCATCCTGATCGGACTGCTGGTGACGCATGTGCTGGACGAGCTGCTGACGCCGCTGCTCGTGCTGGCCCATGCGCTGCTGATGACTGTGCTTTTCTGAACCGGACGACCCCACACATGTACGCAGAACGCGTTCTTTCCGGCATGCGCCCCACCGGTCGCCTGCACCTTGGCCACTACCATGGCGTGCTGAAGAACTGGGTGAAGCTGCAACACGAATACCCCTGTCTGTTCTTCGTCGCCGACTGGCATGCGCTGACCACCAGCTACGAGGACACCCAGGTGATCGAGCGCAGCGTGTGGGACATGCTGATCGACTGGCTGGCGGCGGGCGTCGACCCGAGTCAGGCCACGCTGTTCATCCAGTCACGGGTGCCGGAGCACGCCGAACTGCATCTGCTGCTGTCCATGATGTGCCCGCTGGGCTGGCTGGAGCGCGTGCCCACCTACAAGGACCAGCAGGAAAAGCTCGCTGACCGCGATCTGGCCACCTACGGCTTTCTCGGCTATCCGCTGCTGCAGTCTGCCGACATCCTGATCTACCGCGCAAATCTGGTGCCGGTGGGCGAGGACCAGGTACCGCACGTCGAACTGACCCGCGAAGTGGCCCGCCGCTTCAACCACTTGTATGGCCGCGAACCCGGTTTCGAGGACAAGGCGCGCGAAGCGGTGAAGAAGCTCGGCGGCAAGCGCGGCAAGCTGTACGAGGAACTGCGCACGCTGTACCAGCAGGAAGGCAAGGACGAGGCGCTGGCCCAGGGCAAGGCGCTGCTGGAAGAGGCGCAGAGCCTCAGTATGGGCGACCGCGAGCGCCTGTACGGCTACCTCGAAGGCAGTGGCAAGATGATTCTGGCCGAGCCGGGCGCGCTGCTGACCGAGGCGGCCCGCATGCCCGGTCTGGACGGACAGAAGATGTCCAAGTCCTACAACAACACGCTCATGCTGCGCGAAGAGCCGGAGGTCGTCACCAAGAAGATCCGCGGCATGAAGACCGACACCCAGCGCGTGCGCCGCACTGACCCGGGCGACCCGGATCGGTGCCCGGTGTGGCAGTTCCACGTCATTTACTCTGACGACTCGGTCAAGCAGTGGGTGCAGGAAGGCTGTCGCTCGGCCGGCATCGGCTGTCTGGAATGCAAGCAGCCGGTGATCGATGCCGTGCTGAAGGAGCAGGCACCGATCCACGAGCGTGCGAAACAGTACGAGGAAGATCCGATGCTGCTTCGCAATATCGTCGCCGACGGCTGCGAGCGCGCGCGCAAGCTGGCATCGGAAACGATGCGCGACGTGCGCGAAGCCATGGGGCTGAACTACGCCTGATGGCGGGCGAAGCCTCTACGATGGCTCCGGTGGCTGACCTCGCGTCGCCACCGCCGGCACGCCTGTACGGCGAGGCGCTGGAAAAACTTCCGCTCGACCTGTACATTCCGCCCGACGCACTCGAAGTGTTCCTGGATGCTTTCCAGGGGCCGCTCGACCTGCTGCTCTACCTGATACGCAAGGCCAACGTCGATATTCTCGACATTCCGATGGCGCCGCTGACCGCGCAGTACCTCGTGTACGTCGAGGCGATGCGGACACAGCGCTTGGAACTGGCGGCGGAATACCTGCTGATGGCGGCCATGCTGCTCGAGATCAAATCGCGCATGCTGCTGCCGCGACCGCCGAAGGCGGCGGGCGACGAAGGTGAAGATCCGCGGGCGGAGCTGGTGCGCCGGCTGATCGAGTACGAACAGATGAAAGCCGCTGCGCTGGCGCTGGACGCGATTCCCCGCATACAGCGTGAGCACGAGTGGGTGGGCGTGCAGGTGGCGGAGCGGCTGGTCGAGATCCAGCCCAACGTCAGTGCGACCGACCTGCAGCTGGCCTGGCTGGCCCTGATGCGCCGCGCAGACATGACGCGGCACCACAAGGTGACGCGTGAAGCGCTGTCGGTGCGTGAATTCATGTCGAACATCCTGCGCCGGCTGCATGAGGAAGGTGATCTTCGCTTCGAACAGCTGTTCGAAAGCGAACCTACCGCGGCGCACATGGTGGTGAATTTTCTCGCGGTGCTCGAACTGGCCCGCGAAAGCCTGATTGAACTGCTTCAGATCGAAGCCTTTGCGACCATCTATGTCCGAACTGCCCGAACAGACGCAGTCGCCGAGCCCGGCTGACGTCAAGCGCATCCTCGAAGCGGCGCTGCTGGCGTCGCAGGACGCGATGAGCACCGGAGAGCTGAAGAAACTGTTCGAGCAGGAGCTCGACCACGTGCTGATCCGCCGCCTGCTCGACGAACTGCGCGAGGACTGGGCCGGGCGGGGCGTGGAACTGGTTCAGGTGTCTTCGGGCTGGCGCTTCCGCACCGCGGCGGACGTGCAGCCCTATCTGGACCGACTGAAGAACGAAAAGCCCGCGAAGTACTCGCGGGCAGTGCTGGAAACGCTGGCGATCATCGCGTACCGCCAGCCGGTGACCCGCGGCGACATCGAGGACATCCGCGGTGTCGCGGTGTCACCGGGCATCATCAAGGCGCTCGAAGGGCGGGGCTGGATAGACAGCGTGGGTTACCGCGAAGTCCCGGGCCGTCCGGCGCTGTACGCGACGACACGACGTTTTCTCGACGATCTGGGCCTGCGCACGCTCTCCGAGCTGCCGCCGCTGGCCGAACTACAGAAGGTGATGGAATTCAATGACGCAAGGTAGACGCAGGCCCGGCGGGGACGTGAACGGCAATGTGGCCAACTACCGCTCGCAGGACAGCAAGTCCAAGCGCCGCGGCCCGGTGGTGTTCAGCGAGCCGCAGAAGCTGCACAAGATGCTGGCCGACATGGGCCTCGGCTCGCGGCGCGAGCTGGAAGACTGGATTGTCGCCGGCCGCATCAGCGTCAATTCGCTGCCGGCCCACGTCGGTCAGCGGGTCGGCCCGGAAGACAAGGTGCGGGTGAATGGCAAGCTCATCCACATCCACTTCGCCCAGCGTGCGCCGCGGGTGCTCATCTATCACAAGCCGGAAGGCGAAATCGTGTCGCGCGACGATCCGGATGGCCGGCCGTCGGTGTTCGACAAGCTGCCCAAGGTGGGTGGCGGCCGCTGGATCGCGGTCGGCCGGCTGGATTTCAACACCACCGGCCTGCTGGTGTTCACCACCAGCGGCGAACTGGCCAACAAGCTGATGCACCCCAGCTACGAGCTGGAGCGCGAATACGCCGTGCGCCTGCTGGGCGAACTGACGCCGGAACAGGCGAAGCAGCTGGTCGACGGCATCGAGCTGGAAGACGGTCTGGCCAAGTTCAATTCGCTGACCGATGGCGGTGGCGAGGGCGTGAACCACTGGTACCACGTGACGCTGTCGGAGGGGCGCAACCGCGAGGTGCGCCGCATGTTCGAGGCGATCGGCCTGACCGTGAGCCGGCTTACCCGGGTGCGCTACGGCCCGTTCGATCTGCCGAAGAGCCTGCCGCGCGGCAAGGTGCAGGAGCTCAAGACCGAAGAGGTGACCCGGCTGATGACGCTGATGTCCGGCAAGGACAAGCAGCCACGCAAGGCGGAACAGGGGCAGGGCGGCAAGCCGAAGGGTGGCCGCCCGCCGGTGGCGGAGGGCGACGCGCCGGCCGCACCGAAGCGCAGCCGCCGTCGCGGCCCGCGCAAGCCGGGCGGTGAGAACGGCAATGCGCAGGCTGCACCGCGGCCGCAGGCGGCTGAAGGCGAGGCACCGGCGCGCAAGCGGGCGCCGCGCCGGCGTCGTCGTCCTGGCTGGGCCAAGCCGGCCGCAGGCGGCGGGGAGGCCTGACGCCATACCATTGTTGAACGGGGGACGTCCATCCTTTCAGCTTGAAGAGGATGGGCGGGCTCTGTTACACTCGTCGGCTTGTTGCACTGGCGAAGCCGGTGTCTTTCGATGGGCGGTCAGCCCATTTTTTATTTGTACATCCGGAAGTGTGTTGCTGGGATGAGTGTTGCGGAACTGATCGAGCAGGCTGTCAGCGGGCTCGGCTATGAATTCGTCGATCTGGAAACGTCGCCGCGGGGCCGCCTGCTGCGGGTTTTCATTGACACCGACAAGGGCATCACGGTCGATGACTGCGTGACGGTGAGCAATCACCTGACCCGCCTGTTCATGGTCGAGAACGTCGATTACGACCGTCTGGAAGTGTCGTCGCCCGGCCTGGACCGGCCGCTGCGCAAGACCGCGGATTTCATCCGTTTCACCGGTCAGGAGGCGCAACTGCGCCTGCGCGTGCCGGTGGGCAACCAGCGCAACTTCACCGGCCGTCTGGCTGGCGTCGCCGGCGATCGGCTCACGCTGGAGGTCAAGGGCGAAAGCTACGAATTCGAGCTGTCGCAGATTGAACGCGCCCGCCTGGTGCCGGACTTTGAACGCAAGCAGGAGTTGAAACGATGAGTCGCGAGATTCTGTTGCTGGTCGACGCACTGGCACGCGAGAAGAATGTGGCCCGGGAGGTCGTGTTCGGCGCGCTGGAAACCGCGCTGGCTTCGGCCACCAAGAAGCGTACCCACGACGATGCCGATGTGCGCGTGGCGATCAATCGTGAAACCGGTGAATACGAAGCCTTCCGTCGCTGGCACGTGCTGCCGGATGATCAGGTCGAGAACGACGAAGCCGAAATCGGCATCATCGATGCGCGCGAGCAAATTCCCGATATCCAGGTTGATGACTTCATCGAAGAGGCGCTGGAGCCTGTCGATTTCGGCCGCATTGGCGCGCAGGCCGCCAAGCAGGTCATCCTGCAGCGCATTCGTGATGCCGAGCGTGAACAGATCCTGAACGACTTCCTTGAACGCAAGGACCATCTGGTCACTGGCACCATCAAGCGCATCGAACGCGGCAACGCCATCGTTGAAGTGGGACGCCTGGAAGCGCTGCTGCCGCGCGAACACATCATTGCCCGCGAAAATCTGCGTGTCGGTGACCGCGTGAAGGCGGTGCTGCTGCGTGTGGATCGCCAGGCGCGTGGCCCGCAGATCATCCTGTCGCGCACTGCGCCGGAATTCATCATCAAGCTGTTCGAACTCGAAGTGCCCGAGATCGAAGACGGCCTGATCGAAATCAAGGGCGCGGCGCGCGACCCGGGCATTCGCGCGAAGATCGCGGTCAAGTCCAATGACGCCCGCGTCGATCCGCAGGGCACCTGCATCGGCATGCGCGGTTCGCGTGTGCAGGCGGTGACCAATGAACTGGGCGGCGAGCGCGTCGACATCATCCTGTGGTCGCCGGATCCGGCGCAGTTCGTGATCGGCGCTCTGGCGCCGGCCGAGGTCGCGTCCATCGTGGTGGACGAGGACGCTCACAGCATGGATGTCGTGGTGAACGAGGACAACCTCGCGATCGCCATCGGCCGCAGCGGCCAGAACGTGCGTCTGGCGTCCGAGCTGACCGGCTGGAAGATCAATCTGATGACGGTCGAACAGTCGGCCGCCAAGTCGGATGCTGAGAATGCGGCCATCCGCCTGCTGTTCATGGCCAAGCTGGACGTCGATGAGGAAGTGGCCGACATCCTGATCGAAGAAGGTTTCTCGACGCTGGAAGAAGTGGCTTACGTGCCGCTGGCCGAAATGCTCGAGATCGAAGCGTTTGACGAGGACACGGTGAACGAGCTGCGCACCCGAGCGCGCAACGTGCTGCTGACCGAAGCCATCGTGGACGAGGAACAGCTTGAACAGGTCGATGACGCGCTGCTGGCGCTGGATGGCATGGACAAGCAGCTGGCGGCCCAGCTGGCGCGCGCGAATGTGCGCACCCGCGACGATCTGGCCGATCTGGCCGTCGATGAACTGGTCGAGATAGCCGGCATCGATGCCGTGCGCGCGACATCGCTGATCACCACTGCGCGCGCGCACTGGTTTGAATAATTGAGGACGGTATGGCGTTGATGAGTGTTTCCCAGTTTGCAACCGAGCTGAAGATTTCGGCGTCGGCCCTGCTCGACCAGTTGCGGCAGGCCGGCGTGGACAAGAAGAGCGAAGGCGATTCGCTGACCGAGCAGGACAAGACCCGTCTGCTCGACTACTTGCGTCGTCAGCACGGTGATACGGCGGGAAAGACCAAGATCACGCTGACCCGTCGTCAGACCACCGAAATCAAGGCGACCACGCCGTCCGGCCAAGCCCGCACGGTGCAGGTCGAGGTGCGCAAGAAGCGCGTGCTGGTCAAGCGCGATCCGGCGGAACTGCTGGCAGAAGAAGCTGCCCAGGCGGCCGCCGAAGACGCAGAACCGCAAGCCATCCTGCAGATCGAGCCGACGGTCGAGATCGAGCCGCCGCCGGCTCCGGAACCCGAGCCGGTGGTGGTGCCGGAACCGGTGGTCGAGCTTGCTCCGGAACCGGAGCCCGAGCCGGAGCCCGAACCCGTGGTCGAGGCTGTTGCGCCGGAACCCGAAGCAGAGCCGGAACCTGCACCGCAGGTCGAGTCCGCACCTGTGCCGGCCGAACGCCCGATGACCGCGCGTGAGCGCGAAGCCAAACGCCATCAGGAGCTGCTGGCTCATCAGGCGCGCGAGCTGAAGGAAAAGCAGGAACGCGAAGTACGCATGCGTCAGGAGATGGAAGCCCGTCTCGTGCGCGCACAGGCCGAAGCCGAAGCGAAAGCCAAGGCCGAGGAAGAAGCCAAGGCCGCTGCCGCCAAGGCGCCGGCCGGCACGCTGCACAAGCCGGCCAAGGCCGATGACAAGGGCGTCAAGGCCAAACCGGGTGCGGCACCTGCCGCCGCGCCGGGCAAGGGCAAGCCGGGTACTTCGAACTGGAAGGACGACGCATCCAAGCGCCGCCAGATCAAGACCCGCGGTGACTCCGGTACCGGTGGCTGGCGTGGTGGTCCGAAGGGACGTCATCACCGCGATCACGACCAGAATGCACAGGCCGCACCGGTGGAAGCCGTGGTGCGCGAGGTGCTGGTGCCGGAAACGATTTCGGTTGCCGATCTCGCCCACAAGATGGCGATCAAGGCCACCGAACTGATCAAGGCGCTGATGAAGCTGGGCCAGATGGTCACCATCAACCAGGTGCTGGATCAGGAAACCGCGATGATCCTGGTCGAGGAAATGGGCCATACCGCGAAGCCGGCCAAGCTGGACGATCCGGAAGCCTTCCTCGGCGAAGCCGACGACGCGCACAAGGATGTCGAACTGCTGCCGCGCGCACCGGTGGTCACCGTGATGGGTCACGTCGATCACGGCAAGACCTCGCTGCTCGACTACATCCGCCGCGCCCGTGTGGCTGCGGGCGAAGCGGGCGGCATCACGCAGCACATCGGCGCCTATCACGTCGATACGCCGCGCGGCATGATCACCTTCCTCGACACCCCGGGTCACGAAGCCTTCACGGCCATGCGTGCCCGTGGCGCCAAGGCGACCGACCTGGTCATCCTGGTGGTGGCAGCGGATGACGGCGTGATGCCGCAGACGCGCGAAGCCATCCACCACGCGAAGGCGGCCGGTGTGCCCATGGTCGTGGCGATCAACAAGATCGACAAGCCGGAAGCCAACCCCGACCGCGTGAAGCAGGAACTGGTGGCCGAAGGCGTGGTGCCGGAAGAGTACGGCGGTGATTCGCCCTTCATCCCGGTGTCGGCCAAGAAGGGTACCGGCATCGACGAACTGCTGGAAAACGTGCTGCTGCAGGCCGAAGTGCTGGAACTGAAGTCGCCGAAGGACGCGCCGGCCCGGGGTCTGGTGATCGAAGCCCGTCTCGACAAGGGCAAGGGCCCGGTCGCTTCGGTGCTGGTGCAGTCGGGCACGCTGAAGCGCGGCGACATCCTGCTGTGCGGCCAGGTGTTCGGTCGTGTGCGTGCCATGCTGGACGAATCCGGCAAGCCGGTGACCGAAGCCGGTCCGTCGATTCCGGTCGAAATCCAGGGTCTGTCGGATGTGCCGGCAGCCGGTGACGAGGCGATGGTGCTGGCCGACGAACGCAAGGCGCGTGAAATCGCGCTGTTCCGTCAGGGTAAGTTCCGTGACGTGAAACTGGCCAAGCAGCAGGCCGCCAAGCTCGAATCCATGTTTGAACAGATGGGCGAGGGCGAAGTCCGCGTGCTGCCGCTCATCATCAAGGCTGACGTGCAGGGTTCGCAGGAAGCGCTGGTGCAGTCGCTGCAGAAACTGTCTACCGACGAAGTGCGGGTGCAGGTGATCCACGCCGCGGTGGGTGCGATTTCGGAAACCGACGTGAACCTCGCCCAGGCGTCCAAGGCGGTGGTGGTCGGCTTCAACGTGCGGGCCGATGTCGGTGCGCGCAAGCTGGCCGAGAACTACGGCGTCGATCTGCGCTACTACACCATCATCTATGAGGCGGTGGACGAGGTGAAGGCCGCACTGTCCGGCATGCTGGCCCCGGAAAAGCGGGAGCTGGTGCTGGGTACCGTGGAAATCCGCCAGGTGTTCCGTGGCACCAAGATCGGCACCATCGCCGGTTGTATGGTCACCTCCGGTCTGGTCAAGCGGGGCGCCAGTGCCCGTCTGCTGCGCAACAACGTGGTGGTGTGGACCGGCGACCTGGAATCGCTCAAGCGCTTCAAGGACGACGTCAAGGAAGTCAAGGAAAACTACGAGTGCGGTATTCAGCTGCGCGGCTATAACGAGATCGAAGAGGGCGACCAGCTCGAAATCTTCGAAATCCAGGAAGTGGCCCGCAAGCTGGCGTAAGCCGGTTGCGCTGATCCGATGGCTGAACGTTATTCACGCAGCGACCGTGTTTCGGAGGCGATCCGGCGCGAACTTGCGCAGCTGATCGCCACTGAGCTGAAGGACCCGCGTGTCGGCATGATTTCGCTGACCGCGGTCGAACTGACGCCGGACTACGCCCACGCCAAGGTGTTCTACAGCACGCTGGCCGAAGGCGATGCACAGAAGCAGATCCACGAGGGGCTGACCCGCGCCGCAGGTTTCCTGCGTCGCGAGATCGGCCGCCGCGTGCGCATCCACACCACACCGCAGCTTCATTTCGTGCACGACCAGACGATGGAACGTGCCGATCATCTTTCGCGCCTGATCGACAAGGCGCTCCATTCCGATCCTGGCACCGGCGAGGACTGAGTTGCAGCCCCGTTCCCGCTGGAAAGCGGTCCACGGCGTGCTGCTGCTCGACAAGCCGCTCGGCCTCAGTTCAAACGACGCACTGCAGAAGGCGCGGCGCCTGTTCCAGGCAGCGAAGGCTGGCCATACCGGCACGCTCGATCCGCTTGCGACCGGTCTGCTGCCGGTCTGCTTCGGCGAAGCCACGCGCTTTGCCGGCCTCATGCTGGATGCCGACAAGGAATATCTCGCCGAAGTCCGTCTCGGCATCCGCACTGCCACCGGCGATGCGGAAGGCGAGGTGCTGCAGACCCGCGAAGTGGCGGTCGATGAGGTGGCGCTGCGTCAGGCGCTCGTTGCGCATACCGGCGACATCGATCAGGTGCCGCCCATGCATTCCGCGCTGAAGAAGGACGGCAAGCCGCTGTACGAATACGCCCGGGCCGGCCAGACGGTGGAGCGCGCCGTGCGTCATGTGCGCATTCACGCGATCGAACTGCAGCAGGTCGCGCTGCCCGTGTTCACGATGCGGGTGCTGTGCAGCAAGGGTACTTACATCCGTACGCTGGCCGAGGACATCGGCGAAATGCTGGGTTGTGGTGCGCACCTGACCGGACTGCGACGTACCCGCACCGGGCCGCTCGATCTGGGTCGTGCCTTCACGCTGGAGCAGATCGCCGACCTCGACGAGACCGCGCGCGAGGCGCTGCTGCTGCCAGCCGACGTGCTGCTGCAGCAGATGCCGTGCTGTCGCATGAACGACACCGAAGCCCAGCGGCTGATCAACGGTCAGCCGGTTTCGCTGCGGGATGTCGAGAGCGATTCCCCGCTTGTTGGCGGCCAGATTCTGCGTGCCTATGCCGGGGCGGTTTTCCTCGGTCTGGTCGAGGCGCAGGGAAATCGCCTCCGGGTGAAACGACTGATGCCGCAGGACAGCACACCGAAAGCGCAGAAAATCCCTGAAAGTGCTTGAGATTGCGCATCCTTGGCGTATAATTTTTGGTTTTCCAAACGAGAGAGTTCAGATCAATGGCTATCGTTACCGCCGATAAAGCCCGCATCGTGGCCGAACACCAGCGTGCGGCCGGCGACACCGGTTCGCCCGAAGTCCAGGTTGCCCTGCTGACCGCGCGCATCAACGACCTGACCGGTCACTTCAAAGAACACGTCAAGGACCACCACTCGCGTCGTGGTCTGCTCAAGATGGTCAGCCAGCGTCGCAAGCTGCTTGACTACCTGAAGCGTACCAATGCCGACAGCTATCGTGCGCTGATCGGTCGCCTCGGCCTCCGCAAGTAATTGCATCCGCAGGCAATGTCGAGGCCCGCAGTGGCTTGACATCACACACCGGCGTGAGTCCTCGTGACTCCGCCGGTTTGTTTTTTCTGGCGGGCGGATGATGCCCGTCCATCACCGAATCGAAAGGAATCGACTTGCTTAACGCTACCCGCAAGGAATTCATGTTCGGCACCCAGAAGGTGGTGCTGGAAACCGGCGAGATCGCGCGTCAATCGAGCGGCGCCGTCATCGTGAACGTCGAGGAAACCGTGGTGCTGGCCACCGTCGTGGCCCAGAAGTCGGCCAAGGCTGGCCAGGACTTTTTCCCGCTCACCGTTGATTACGCAGAGAAGTTTTACGCCGCCGGCCGTATCCCTGGCGGTTTCTTCAAGCGCGAAGGCCGTCCGACCGAGAAGGAAACGCTCACCTCGCGTCTGATCGATCGTCCGATCCGCCCGCTGTTCCCGGAAGGCTTCTACAACGAAGTCCAGGTCATCGTGCAGGTGCTGTCGCTGAACCCGGAAGTCGATGCCGACATTCCGGCCATGATCGGTGCATCGGCCGCGCTGGCGATTTCCGGCATCCCGTTCAGCGGCCCGATCGGCGCTGCCCGTGTCGGTTACATCGACGGCCAGTACATCGTCAACCCGACCGCCTCGCAGCTGAAGGACAGCAAGCTGAATCTGGTCGTCGCCGGTACCGAAGCCGCCGTGCTGATGGTTGAATCGGAAGCGATGGAACTGTCGGAAGAGGTCATGCTGGGCGCTGTGGTCTATGGCCACGAGCAGATGCAGGCCGCGATCAACGCGATCAACGAACTGGTCGAAGTCGCCGGCAAGCCGGAGTGGGACTGGCAGGCGCCGGCTCGTGACCAGGCGCTGTGGAGCCGCATTTCCGAACTGGCCGAAGCCAAGCTGCAGGATGCCTACCGCATCACCCAGAAGCAGGTGCGCAGCCAGAGCGTTAATGCACTGCGCGACGAAGTGATTGCCGCGCTGACCGCCGACGCCGCCTCCGCGCCGGACGTGAACACGATCAAGAACTACTTCTTTGATCTGGAAGCCGGCATCGTTCGTGGCCGCATCCTGAACGGCGAGCCGCGCATCGACGGCCGCGATACCCGCACCGTGCGTCCGATCGCCATCCGCAACAGCGTGATGCCGCGCACCCACGGTTCGGCGCTGTTCACCCGCGGTGAAACCCAGGCGCTGGTCATCGCCACGCTGGGCACCGGCCGTGACGAACAGATCATCGACGCGCTGGGCGGCGAATACCGCGACCGCTTCATGCTTCACTACAACATGCCGCCGTTCGCCACCGGCGAAACCGGCCGCTTCGGCGCACCGAAGCGCCGCGAGATCGGCCACGGCCGTCTGGCCAAGCGCGCGCTGCTCGCCGTGCTGCCGTCGCCGGAAGAGTTCAGCTACTCGATGCGCGTGGTGTCGGAAATCACCGAATCGAACGGTTCGTCGTCGATGGCTTCGGTGTGCGGCGGTTCGCTCGCACTGATGGACGCCGGGGTGCCGCTGAAGGCGCATGTCGCCGGCATCGCGATGGGCCTGATCAAGGACGGTAACCGCTTCGCGGTGCTGACCGACATCCTCGGTGACGAAGATCACCTTGGCGACATGGACTTCAAGGTGGCCGGTACCGACAGCGGCATCACCGCGCTGCAGATGGACATCAAGATCCAGGGCATCACCAAGGAAATCATGCAGGTTGCGCTGGCTCAGGCCCACGAAGCGCGCAAGCACATCCTCGGCATCATGCAGCAGTCGATGAGCGGCGCACGTGAAGGCGTGTCGACCTACGCTCCGCGTCTGCTGACCATGAAGATCAATCCGGAAAAGATCCGCGACGTGATCGGCAAGGGCGGTGCGGTCATCCGCGCGCTGACCGAAGAAACCGGCGCCACGATCGACATCGGCGACGACGGCACCATCACCATCGCATCGGTGAACTCGGAAGCCGCCGAAAACGCCAAGCGCCGCATCGAGGCGATCACCGCTGAAGTCGAAGTGGGCAAGGTGTACGAAGGCACGGTGCTGCGTCTGCTGGATTTCGGCGCCATCGTCAGCGTGCTGCCGGGCAAGGACGGTCTGCTGCACATTTCGCAGATCGCCAACGAGCGCATCGCCAATGTCGCCGATCACCTGAAGGAAGGTCAGCAGGTGAAGGTGAAGGTGCTGGAAACCGATGAGAAGGGCCGCATCCGTCTGTCGATGAAGGCACTGCTCGCAGCGCCGGAATCTAACGGCGACCAGCAGGGCTGATGACCTGCGGGGCGTTTCGGGCAGAATCTTTCGGGATTTTTTGCAGGAAACGCCCCGCAGCCATTGACCCCAAGCCAAAGCCAAAGTAATATCTATGGCTCTCGGGGTGTAGCGCAGCCCGGTAGCGCGCTTGCTTTGGGAGCAAGATGTCGGGGGTTCGAATCCCTCCACCCCGACCAGTAGTCGGTTCGCAACACCGTACTTAGTACCTGCCCGTAGCTCAACTGGATAGAGCAACGGCCTTCTAAGCCGTAGGTTGCGGGTTCGATTCCTGCCGGGCAGGCCAAGAGCCTGAAAGAGTTTCAAAGCATCTGTCGTTCGACAGACGTTCCAGTGGTGGCTGTAGCTCAGTTGGTAGAGTCCTGGATTGTGATTCCAGTTGTCGTGGGTTCGAGTCCCATCAGCCACCCCATCAACTTCCCCTCGTTGTAAAAGCGTCCTCGGCACGAGCGCCGAAGCCAGACGTTTTTTCTGCTCGCCCCTGTCCGTCATACAGTCATTCAGTACGGCACAACCGTGTGCGGCTGAGGCTGGGCCGGTCACCTTTCCGGCGCAGCGGCATCACGGCTGTTCGAGCGTGATCCGGCTGCGTCTGATGTCGGGGGATGCGTGGGGAATACACCAAACCGGCAAGCGGCGCATGCCTCTGCGCCAGCGGTGGTGGAGGCGCTGTGCTCCGTTCCTGCGTACGGGCCCGGAGATGTCCCCATCCCGCGCCGCATTTTCCGTAGCGCTTCTCCGGCACGTCAGGCCGTCGGTCAGGTTCTCCCGAAGGAAAGGGCGGAGGCTGCGCGGGCCATGCGACATCGGGCGTCTCCGCGAAGCCCGGCGTGCGCCGATCTGCACGCACGTGGCCTGTCGCCTGTCCTCTCGCTCGGTGAAGGCGGGGTGAGGACGTCGCTGCCGCGTCTGTACTGGCTGCGGCGCGCGGTGTCCGATACGCCAGGGGCGGCGACAGGTCGCCGCCCGGCGCAGAGGGCGCCGGTGCGGTGGACGCAGCGACGCTCTGCGCCGGCGCTGCCAACGGCCTGGGCGGCCGTGGCGGTGCTTACTGGGCGACGCCGCCCAGCGCCTCTTCAAGATGGTCGATCAGGCGGCTCAGTTCGCCCGCCATCAGCGCGAAGTCGGTGTCGAAACGTTCGGCCTCGTCGCCGCTGCCGTCGTCGTTCTCGGTCAGCACATCCAGCGGCGTCACCCGCTTGACCGCAAGCGTTTCGGTCAGCGTGATGGACACGCGCTCCATCCAGCTCAGCGCGAGCCGTGTGCACTGCTTGCCGGCTTCGATGTGCCGGCGCAGGTCTTCCGCTTCAAGCGCGTGGCGTACGTAGCGCACGGTGGCCTTGGACTGGGTGCTGGAGCGCAGTTCGGTGTCCTGATCGATGGTGAAGCCGGCGGGCGCTTCGTCCGCAGCCAGCCACGAGGTCATGGCGGACACCGGCGACAGCGCGGTCTGCAGCGGACGGGCACCGAGGTGCTCGACGCATTCGTTCAGCAGCTGCATCACCTCGTCACCCTTGGCGCTTGCTGCCGCGTCGACCACGATGCGGTTCTTCACCGGATCGATCCACACCCGGGTATCGCGCCACACCGCGAAGGCGCGGGGCAGCAGTTCGTTGGTCACCGCATCCTTCAGTTCGCGCATTTCGCGGCGGCCCGGCTTGTAGCCCTGGTTCTCCTCGATTTCCTGTGCGCGTGCCTTGGTGACCTGATTGACCACGGTCGCCGGCAACAGCTTCTTTTCGGTGCGCAGCGTGATCAGCATCTGGCCGCCGACCGCGTGGACCAGCTTGCCGTCGTCGCGCGGCGACATCCAGCCCATGCGCTGCATCTCGATGCTGCTGCCCGGCTGAAAGGCCTTGGCGGCCAGCTTTTCGTCCAGCTGTTCAGGGGCAAGCGCGAACGGTGCGGCGAGGCGGTAGATCTGCAGATTCTTGAACCACATGATGTCGGTGCCGGAAAAAAGGCCCGGAGTGTACACGAGCGCCGGGGTGCTGCCGCGGCTGCCGTGGACCGCTCTCGCTGTCAATCTCGACGGCCGCCCCGGACTGCGGGCACACTTATGGCCTTCCGCGCGGCTTCGTCGCGTTCCGCACTTCCATCCCTGTCATCCAGATGGCCACTCCCAGCAGCTACAACGCCTCAGAAATCCAGGTGCTCGAGGGCATTGCGCCCATTCAGAAGCGCCCGGACATGTACACCCGGACCGACAGTCCGAACCACATCATCCAGGAAATGATCGACAACGCCTGCGACGAGGCCCAGGGCGGCTTCGCCAACGGCATCCGGGTGGTGATGCATGGCGACGGCTCGGTGTCGGTCGAGGACAACGGTCGCGGCATTCCGGTCGATATTCATCCGACCAAGAAGGTGCCGGCGATCGAGGTCATCTTTACCATCCCGCACTCGGGTGGCAAGTTCGAGGGCAAGGCCTACAAGATCGCCGGCGGTCTGCACGGCGTCGGCGTCACCGTCACCAATGCGCTGTCCACCCGGCTGGAAGCGACGGTGAAGCGCGGTGGCCGCGAACATTCGATCGCCTTCGACCACGGCATTTCGCAGGGGCTGACCGAGGTCGGCAGCTGTCCGAAGTCGCACACCGGTACCCGGGTGCGCGCCTGGCCGGATCCGAAGTATTTCGCCAGCAACCGCGTGCGCAAGGCCGACATCGAACACCTGCTGCGCGCCCGCAGCGCCATGCTGCCCGGTGTGCGCATCCGCTTCGAGGACGAGGAGAGCGGGGCGGTACAGGAGTGGCAGTACGCCAATGGCCTGGGCGACTACCTGCGCGAACAGCTGGGCGAGGTGCCGGTGCCGCTGTTCTGCGGCGCACGTACCGCGATCGCCGGCTATGACGAAGGCGAGGGCGCGGAGTGGGCGATTGTCTTCCCGGAAGGCGCGTCGGTGCGCGAATCCTTCGTGAACCTGATTCCGACGCCGGGCGGCGGCATGCACGAATCGGGCATGCGGCAGGCGCTGTTCGAATCGGTGAAGGACTACGCCACCCACCACGGTCTGATGCCGGCCAAGCTCGCGCTGCAGTCGGAAGACGTGTCGCAGCACGCGAGCTACGTGCTCAGCGCCAAGGTGCTGGAACCGCGCTTCCAGGGCCAGACCAAGGACAAGCTGAACAACCGCGAGGCGGTGAAGCTGGTCTATGAGTGCATCAAGGACACGCTGGACCGCTGGCTCAACGACAACGCAGCCGAGGCGCAGCGCATCTGCGGCCTGGCGATCAGGAGCGCCCAGACCCGCGCACGCGCCGGCAAGGTGGTGGAAAAGCGCGCCGGCTCTGGCGTCACGCTGCTGCCGGGCAAGCTCACCGACGCCACCGGCACCTCGCCGGAACAGAACGAAATCTTCCTGGTCGAGGGCGACTCGGCCGGCGGCAGCGCCAAGCAGGCGCGCGACCGCCAGTTCCAGGCGGTGCTGCCACTGCGCGGCAAGGTGCTGAACACCTTCGAGATCGACTCGTCGGAAATCTTCGCCAACAACGAGGTGCATGACATCGCGGTGGCGCTGGGCATCGATCCGCACAAGCCGGATGCGCCGTACGCGGTACTCGACGGCCTGCGCTATCACAAGATCATCATCCTGTCGGACGCCGACGTCGATGGCGCGCACATCCAGACGCTGCAGCTCACGCTCTTCCTGCGCCACTTCCCCAAGCTGATCGAGCGTGGCCACGTGTTCATCGGCCAGCCGCCGCTGTACTGCGTGAAGATCGCGCCGACCAAGACGCGGCCGGCGCGCCGGCTCTACGCGCTGGACGAAGCCGAGCGCGACAGCATTCTCGCCAACCTGATCGCCGACGGCATCGCTGAAAGTGCGCTGACGGTGAGCCGCTTCAAGGGTCTGGGCGAAATGAATCCGGACGAGCTGAAGGAAACCGCGATGAACCCGGAAACCCGACGGCTCATCCGCATCACTTCCGGCGCAGATCCGGAACTGGTGCTGAACACCTTCACCATGCTGATGGGCAAGAAGGAAGCCGAGCGCCGTCGCCGCTGGATGGAGCTGGAAGGCGACAAGGTGGTGCCGGACGCTTGACGGCAGAGACTAGGGACCAGGGGCTAGGGGCTGATGAGCGGCGCGGTGTCGCGTTCAGTTCGTGTGGCGAAGCCACACCGCTTCCCTAGTCCCTAGCCCCTCATCCCCAGCCCCTTCACAGACACACAACGAAATACCCGGAGCACTCCGTTGACTGACAACCTGTTCGAACCCGACATCGCTGACATCCCGGTCGATGCGCATGCGGCGCAGGCCTATCTGACCTATGCGATGTCGGTGGTCACCTCGCGCGCGCTGCCGGGGCTGGAAGACGGCATGAAGCCGGTGCAGCGTCGCATCCTGTTCGCGATGGACGGTTTTGCCCGTCCGGATGCCGCGCACAAGAAGTCCGCCCGCGTGGTCGGTGACGTGATCGGCAAATACCACCCGCACGGCGATTCGTCGGTCTATGAGGCGATGGTGCGTCTGGCCCAGCCCTTTACGCTGCGCTATCCGCTGATCGACGGCCAGGGCAATTTCGGGTCGATGGACGGCGACAACGCCGCCGCCATGCGTTACACCGAGTGCCGCCTGACGCCGTTCGCGCGCCACGTGCTGCTGTCCGAGCTGAATGCCGGCGTGATCGAGTTCCAGCCCAATTACGACGGCACGCAGCAGGAACCTTCACTGCTGCCGGCGCGGCTGCCAGTGGTGCTGGCCAACGGTGCATCCGGCATCGCGGTCGGCATGGCCTGTGAAATCCCGCCGCACAACCTGCGCGAACTGGGCGAGGCCACCTGCAGGCTGCTGGTCGATCCGCGCATGCCGGACGACGATATCATCGACTGCATCCAGGGGCCGGATTTTCCGAACGGCGCCACGCTCATTTCGTCGCGCGAAACCATCGTCGCCGCCTACAAGGAAGGGCGCGGTTCCTTCCGCATGCGGGCCAATTACGAGGTCGAGGCGCTGGCGCGCGGCCAGTGGCAGATCGTGGTCAGCGCGCTGCCGCCGGGCGTGAGCACCGGCGCAGTGATGAGCCGCATCGACGACCTCGCCAACCCGAAGCCCAAGGGCGACAAGAAGAAGATCAGCGACGACCAGGCGCGCACCAAGACGCTGGCCACCTCGCTGATCGATTCGGTGCGCGACGAATCCGACGCGCGTCACCCGGTGCGTCTGGTGATCGAGCCGAAGTCGCGTGCGGTGAGCCAGGAAGACCTGCTGGCTTTCCTGTTCGCCTATACCGACCTCGAATGCAACGCCAGCCTGAACCTGACGCTGCTGGACACCCACCGCCGCCCGGGCCAGATCGGCCTGCCCGCGGTGCTGCGCCAGTGGTGCGACTACCGTCTGGGCGCGGTGACCCGACGGCTGACCCAGCGCATCGCCGACATCGACGATCGCATGCACATCCTGGACGGCCGGCTGGCCATCCTGCTCGACATCGACCGCGCGATCGCCATCATCCGCGCCGCCGACGACCCGAAGGCCGACCTGATGGCCGGTTTCGGCATCACCGAGCGACAGGCCGAGGACGTGCTGGAAATCCGGCTGCGCCAGCTGGCCCGGCTTGAGGCCATCAAGCTGCAGGGTGAGCGCGACGCGCTGGACGCCGAGCGCACCGGTCTGCTCAAGCTGCTGGGCAGCGACAGCGCATTGCGCACCTTCGTGCGCGACGAGGTGCGCGCCGACGTCGAACGTTTCGGTGACGAGCGTCGTACGCTGATCAATGCCGACGTGCAGGCCACGCGCACCCGCGAAGTGCCGCAGATCGATGAAGCGGTGACCGTCATCGTGTCGCGCGGCGGTTTCGGCCGGCTGCGGTCCGGCCACGACGTCGATGAAGCCGCGCTGACCTGGAAGGCGGACGACGGCCCGCTGGCGGTGCTGAAGTGCCGCACCGTGTGGCCGGTGGTGCTGATCGACGGCGATGGCCGCAGCTACACCATCAAGCCGACCGATCTGCCCAGCGGCAAGGGCGACGGCGTGCCGGTGTCCTCGCTGGCCGATCTGGCCGGCAAGAAGCTGGTGGCCGCACTCACCGGCGAGCCGGGCAGCCGCTTCCTGGTGGCGTCCGACAGTGGCTACGGCTTCGTGTGCGCGATCGAGGACATGGTGAGCCGCCAGCGCGCGGGCAAGGCCTTCCTGAACACCGACGGCGGCACGGCGCTGGCGCCGGTAAAACTGCTGCCTACGGACCGCTGGGTGGTGGCACAGGGCGGCGACCGCCTGCTGGCCTTCCCGCTGGAGGAGATGAAAACGCTGTCCGGCGGCAAGGGCGTGAAGATCATGACGCTGCCGGAGGGCGAATCGCTCGCGCTGCTCACGCTGTTCCGCGAAAAGCTGGCGCTGCCGGTGGCCGGGTCACGCGGGCGTGCAAAGACGCTGAACATCGACGAGAACGCACTGATGGCGTGGCGCGGCGTGCGGGCGACCAAGGGCCGCAAGCTGGACGGCTAGGGCCGGGTGCGTCGGCATTTCTTACAACCATGCGGGGCTGTGTGCCTGCGTTGTGCGCCAACTGATTGTTCTGGCTGGAAGAAACGGTCAGGGTGATCGGTGGCGCATGGTTTGCTTTCCGGGGTAAAGGGTCTTCAATCCGGAGAAATGTCGTGAAACGCATGAGTACAGGAGTGCGCACCGCGCTGACGGCGGTGCTGGCGGGAACGTCGATGATGGCGCAAGCGGCCAGCCTGTCTGGCAGCTTTACCGCCGACGATTACGCGACGGTCTATCTGTCGACCGATCTGGTGGCGGATGCCAGCGAAATCATCAGCGACAAGCAGACCACCTGGGGCGGTACGCAGACTTTTTCGGGCGTCGCCCTTGCGCCGGGACAGCACTACTACCTGCTGGTGCTGGCGCGCAACGTGTTCAGCGGGCCGGCCATGTTCGTCGGCGATTTCGCCCTCACCGGAGACGGCTTCAGGTTCTCAAACGGTGGTCAGACCCTGCTCACCAATACAACCGACTGGACGGTGAACGAGAGCGGCTTCGGCGCGGCAGGACAAACGCCGGTCAGCCTCGGCACCAACGCATCGCTGCAGATCTGGGGTGCGCGTCCGGCTATTTCGGGCGATGCCGAAGCGGTGTGGGCCTATTACGCCGACTGGGCGAACGGCTATAACGGCCCGGCCTATTTCGTCACTCAGATCACGGCCGTGCCTGAACCCGCTGCGTTCGCGATGTTCGCTGCCGGGCTGGGCGTACTGGGAACGATCGCCCGCCGCCGCCGCGTCTGAGCGGAGCGCTGTCCGCCCGAAAGGCTCGCCGCATGGCGGGCCTTTTTCGTTCACGACGCGTTCAGCGATGCAGGGTGCGTTCGCTGCGCCGGGCGAAATAGAACCACTCGTTGCCCGGCGTGGCGGCCGGATTCGGGAATACGATGAAGCCGTCGCGCGGTGCACGCACTTCACTGCCGTCCTCGCGCGTGCCGATGAGATCGCCGGCGGTGACCGGATCGAAACTGGCCCAGGGGCGCACGAAGGTATCGCCGGCGTGCAGGCGGTCGATCACTTCGGTCAGCTTGAGCAGTTCCACATCCGGGCGCGCCGGCGGTGCCGGTTCGTCGGTCAGGCCGAGGTGGGCCAGCGTATTGCGGATGGCCCGCCACGCGAAGTCCGGTGCAGCCGGCTCTTCGTGCTGGCCGCATTCCAGCGTGATCGCATAGCCACCCATGCGGCGCATGTATTCGGTGGTGCCGACACCGTAATCCGGGTCGGTGCTGAGCAGGTGCGCCCGCTCCGACGGCGCGGTGCGCGCCAGCCGGGTCCGCACGCCTGCGGCATAGGTGTCCAGCCAGCCTTCGACCAGCCGGCGTGCGCCCAGTCGCAGCGCCATTGCCTCTTCCGCCGCCGCGTGAGCGAAAGGTTCCAGCGCGCCACCGTTGTTTTCCGGGCCCAGCATGGCGAACGGCTCGCCGCCGGTGTGGAAGGAGTGCAGGTCGAGCAGCACTTCGTGGGCGGCCAGCAGCGGGCACAGCGCGTTGGCGATGCGGTCTTCGTAGTCCTGCGGCGCGCTCTTCGGGCCGAGGTTGCGGTTCAGGTTGCGGTCACCGGCCCGTTGCCCGCGCAGATAGGCGAGCGGATTGGTGACCGGCACGAAGGTGACACTGCCGCGCAGGATGCGCAGTTCGCCGCGGTCGAGTTCGCCGAGGATGCGGGCGATGCCCTGGGTGCCGCAGGTTTCGTTGCCATGGACCGCGCCCAGCACCAGCAGGCGCGGGCCGGTGTCGAGGCCGTGGTAGGCGTGGGTGCGGAGGCTGGTCAGGTTCATGAGCTGCACGAGAGGGCGGAACAGCCGGGCTTGTGTCGCGCCCACTCCGGGCGGCGCCCGGCGAGATCGTCGAATTCCGGCTGTTCGTCGTAGGGGCGCCGCATCATTTTCAGCAGGCGTTCGATCATGCCGGTGTCACCGGCGGTGGCATCGTCGATCGCGCGCTGGGCCAGCCAGTTGCGGACGACGTATTTCGGATTGGTCGCGTTCATGCGCGCGATGCGCGCAGCGTCCGGTTCGCCACCGGCCGCGATGCGGGCTGCCCACTGCTGCAGCCAGCCGAGCAGCGCGCGGCCGTGGTCGGCGGACGGACCGTCGCCGCTGTAGAAGGCGGCGTGCAGCGGGGCCAGTGCGGCGGCGTCGCCGGCGCTCGCGGCCGCGAGCGGTACCGCGGCCAGCTGGCGGAAGAAGATCGTGAAATCGCATTCCTCTTCCTGCAGCAGCAGGAAGAGCTGGCTGCGCATGTCGACATCGGCATCGTCGCCGGCCGCCGGCAACGGCAGGCCCAGCTTGTTGGCCAGCATGGCGGTCCAGCCGTCGGAAAAGGTCTGTTCGTAGCCTTCGAGCGCAGCATCGATCGCGTCGCGGTCGTCGATCAGCGGCGCGAGCGCGGCGGCGAGGCGGGTGAGGTTCCAGTAGCCGATCTGCGGCTGACGCCCGTAGCAGTAGCGGCGGCCCTGGGCGTCGGTGGTGTTTGGCGTCCACATCATGTCTACGCCCTCCAGCCAGCCGTAGGGACCGTAGTCGATGGTGAGGCCGAGGATGGACATGTTGTCGGTGTTCATCACGCCGTGCACGAAGCCGACTCGCATCCACTCGACCATCAGCGTCGCGGTGCGCCGGCAGATTTCGGCGAACCAGTCGGCGTAAGAGCCGACGCCCGGGTAGTGGTGGGTCATCACCCAGTCGGCGAGCTGACGCAGCAGCACGGTCTCGTCGTGCGAAGTCAGGATTTCGAAGTGGCCGAAGCGCACGAAGCTGGGCGCGACCCGGCACACGATGGCGCCCGGTTCGTTCTCCGGCCGGCCGTCATAGAACATGTCACGCACCACGCTGTCGCCGGTGGCCACCAGGCTGAGCGCGCGGGTGGTCGGAATGCCGAGGTGGAACATCGCCTCGCTGCACAGGAACTCGCGCACCGACGAACGCAGCACCGCCCGGCCGTCGGCCCGGCGGGAGTAGGGCGTGGGGCCCGCGCCTTTCAGCTGCAGTTCCTGCCGCTGACCGTGCGTGTCGAACATTTCGCCCAGCGTGATCGCGCGGCCATCGCCGAGCTGGCCGGCCCAGTTGCCGAACTGATGACCGCCGTAGCGCGCGGCATAGGGCTGCATGCCGGGCAGGATGCGGTTGCCGGCCAGCGCCTCGACCGCGGCGTCGCGTCGCGCCGGGCGCGCGAGGCCGAGCTGTGCGCCCAGATCGTCGGACCAGCCCAGCAGCTGCGGGTCGGCGACCGGCGTCGGCGGCGTGAAGCTGTAGGCGGCGCCCGGCACCTGGCGCGAGCGGATTTCGGTCGACGGATCGGCAGGCAGGCTGCGCACGAACAGGCTGTCGAACTCGATTTCGTCGAGGCGTCTGTGAGCTGCGGACATCGGCTGCGGTAAAGGTTCAGGAGACAGCATTGTGAGCGAAGCGGCGGGTCAGGGGTTCATTGCGTGTGCAGGATGCCCAGCCACTGTGTCAGCCGTGTCGCATCCATGCCCCGGGTAATGCACACCACGGTCGATCCGTTCGCTGGCGCATCCAGGCTGTCCGGCGGATACAGCGTGTGCTGCACGCCATGCACGACCTGGGCACGCGCCTCTCCGGCGATGTCGAGCACCGCCTTCATGCGCAACAGCGCCGGGCCCGCCACGGTCGGCCAGGCGTCCAGCCAGGCCTGCACCCGCTCCGGGGCAAGCGGGGTGTCCACGGTGAAACTGTCGCTGCGCACCGCATGCACCTGCTCCGCCGCGGGCGGGGGCAGGCTGCGCAGTCTGAGCGTGCCCGGCGGCGTCAGCAGCGCCGGGGTGAGTGCCTCGGCCTGCAGATCGGTCTGCTGCGCGAACGGATTCAGGCGGCCGAGCAGCGCCTGCAGCGCGGCCACCTGCGCCGGCGCCGCCCGGTCGGTCTTGGCGATCAGCAGCCGGTCGGCGGCGGCGATCTGCAGCAGGGCTTCCGGCTGCGCCGCGATCGTCGCCTCACCCTGGCAGGCGTCGACCACGGTGAGCGTGCAGGCGAGGCGGTAGCGTTCGGCAATGCGCGGGTCGGTGGCCAGCGTGCGCAGCACCGGTGCCGGATCGGCCAGTCCGGTGGTTTCGATCACCACCCGCTCGAACTGCCGGTGGCCGCCGCGCGCAAAGCGCCAGTGCGCTTCGCGCAGCGTCTGCGCGAGGTCGCCGCGCAGCGCGCAGCACACACAGCCGCCCGCCAGTTCGGTCACCACCTGTTCCGGTGCGTGGGTGACCAGCCTGTGGTCCAGCGCCGCGTCGCCGTACTCGTTGATGATGACCAGCGTATCGGCCATGTCCTGCCGGGCCAGCAGACGGTTCAGCAGCGTGGTCTTGCCGGCGCCGAGAAAGCCGGTGAGCAGCACCACCGGAATGCGTGGCGCGCTCATGGCGCCACGCCTTCGAGCAGCGCGGCCCGGGTGCGCGGGCTGTCCAGCTGCTGCAGCCACCAGTCCAATGCACGCCCGCGCTGCGCACCGCTGCGCCAGGCGATGGCGAACTGCGCCACCTTGTCTTCGGCGGTGCGCTTCACCACCAGTTCGCCGCGCTCGACATGCGGGCGCACCCGCGCCTCCGGCAGGAAGCCGCAGCCGAGCCCGCGCAGCTGGGCGGCGATTTTCATGTCCAGCGTGGGGACGGTGAGCACGTCCTGCCCGGGCAGCAGGTTGCGGGTGACCGGCGACAGACGGAGCGCGCTGTCGGCGATCGCGACCGCGCGATGCATGCGGATCATGGCCGGGTCCAGCGGTTCGGGCAGCCGCGCCAGCGGGTGGTGCGGAGCGACTGCGAACACGAAGCGGATGTCGCCCAGCGGCATCACCTGCAGGCCGGTGTTGCGGGTGTCGTCGGCATCGACGCCGATCGCGAGATCGGCGGCACCGGACAGCAGCGCCTCCCAGGTGCCGGACAGCACCTCCTGCCGCAGTCGGATGCGGGTGGGCGGCGGCAGGCGGGCGGTGTCGCGCTGGGCGTAGAAGGCGTCCACCAGATCGAGCAGGGTGTGCGGGCACATGAGCGCGTTGGCGGCGATGGCGAGCTGGCCTTCCCAGCCGCTGGCCACCCGCTTCACGCGACTGGCCACCGCGTCGATTTCCAGCAGCAGGCGGCTGCCTTCGTTCAGCAGTTCGCGGCCGGCCGGCGTGAGCACCGCACTGCGGCTGGCGCGATCGAACAGCAGCACGTCGAGTGCCTCCTCCAGCTGGCGCACGCTGTAACTGAGCGCCGACGGCACCTTGCCCAGCGCGCGCGCGGCGGCCGCAAAGCTGCCGGCCTCTGCGATGGTGGCGATCAGCCGTATGGCGTCCGGCGTCAGCGGGTGTTCGCGTTCGGTCATGGCGCGATCATTCAAAAAGTTTGAATGATGATATCAGCCCGCCGCGCCCATGGCCGCCGGGCCGCTGCGCAGAATGCAGTCATTGCCTGACACGACAGAGGAGACGGCCATGATCACCCTGCGCAAATCTTCAGAACGCGGTTTCGACGACCACGGCTGGGGCCAGTCGCATTTCAGTTTCTCGTTCGCCGATTACTACGATCCGGCGCACATGGGCGTCGGCACGCTGCGCGCGCTGATGGAAGACACGATAGAGCCGGCCGGCGGTTTCGGCACGCACCCGCACCGCGACATGGAAATCGTCACCGTGGTGCTGGCCGGCGAACTGACCCATCGCGATTCGATGGGCAATACCGGCGTACTGCGCGCCGGCGACGTGCAGCGCATGAGCGCCGGTACCGGCGTGCTGCACAGCGAATACAACCACGCGGCCAGCACGCCGGTACGCATGCTGCAGATCTGGCTGCTGCCGCGTTCGCGCGGCATCGCGCCGGGCTATGCGCAGACCCACTTCGCCGATGCTGACAGACGCGGTCGCCTGCTGCCGCTGGTGGGCGAGGCGGCCGGTGCGCTGTCCATCCATTCCGACGTGGCGCTGTACGCGACCCGGCTGGAGGCGGGTGATGCACCGCTCATCCACCGTCTGGCCGCGGGGCGCCGCGCCTACCTGCATCTGATCGACGGCGAACTTGAGGTCAATGGCGTGCGGCTGCAGGGCGGCGACGCGCTCACCGTCGAGTCGGAAGATGAAGTCGTGCTGGAAGGCGGGCGCGCCGCACATGCGCTGCTGTTCGACCTGGGCGCGCATCCGTAGCGCACCCGCAGTTTTCGTTGCTGTCTGCCCCGATCGTGTCATGGTCTGCGCGCGATGGGCTCGTCACTCGTAGCAGGCCACTCTTTGAGGAAAACATCATGACCCAAATTGCCATCGTCTATCACAGCGGCTACGGCCACACCCGTCGCATGGCGCAATCGGTCGCCGAGGGCGCCGCGAAGCACGCACAGGTGCACAGCATCGAGATCGACGCCGAAGGCAATGTGCCGGAGGCTGCCTGGCAGACGTTGCTGGACAGCGATGCCATCGTGTTCGGCAGCCCGACCTATATGGGCAGCGTGTCCTGGCAGTTCAAGAAGTTCGCCGACGCCACTTCCAAGCCGTGGTTCACCCAGCAGTGGAAGGACAAGCTGGCCGCCGGCTTCACCAATTCGGCTTCGATGAACGGCGACAAGCACTCGACGCTGCACTACCTGATGACGCTGGCGATGCAGCACAGCATGCTGTGGGCCGGTACCGGCCTGATGCCGAGCAACAGCAAGGCGGCGACGCGCCAGGACGTGAACTACGTGGCGTCCTTCGCCGGCGCGATGGCGGCCACGCCGTCCGACGCGTCAGTCGATGAAATGGTGGACGGTGATCTGAAGACCGCCGCGCTGTTCGGCGAGCGGGTGGCGCAGCAGGCGGCACGACTGGCCGCGCGCTGAGCGCGCGTACGGACGCTTCTCCGGGCTTCAGTACAGTTCGGGGAAGCGCTCCAGCCAGGTCCAGGCAATCGCCAGAACCACCACCACCAGTCCTGTCCAGGTGCCGGTGACGAAGCAGCAGGCGGCCGGAATCACCATTCCGGCCACTTCGTCAAACAGCGTGCCGAAGGCGAACCACAGCGCGGTCAGCGCCAGCCATTTCAGGATGAAACCGGGCAGGTGACGGCGCATGGCGCGGTTGTAGCGGTAGCTCTGCGCGCGCTCCATCCACGAGCCGCGGGTGCAGTCGCGGAAATACAGGAAGGGCCAGATGTAGCGCCACCACAGGCGCAGCATGGATTCAGGCTGCGCCGCCGGTCCGCTGCCGCGCTGTCCGTCTTCCCGATCGATGTTCTGCATGCCCATGACGCATCCTTCCCGACACCACCCATCCGGCTCATGAACCCCGGCTGCGGACCCGCAGTGCGGGCCGCGACAGCCATGGTCTGATTACGGCCGGATGGAATTCCGGGTTGAGGCGATGCGCCGGGCAGAACCGGCGAGGTCGCCGGTTACTTGATTGCGGCCTTCTGGCGCAGGTCGTTCACATGCGTCGCGATGGTCTGCTGTTCCAGGCGCTGGGCGATCTGCGGCTTGGCTTCGTCGTACGACGGCATCTTCAGGTCACGCACGTCTTCCAGCTTGATCACGTGGTAGCCGAAATCGCTGCGGATCGGCTGCGGCGTGAACTTGCCCTTTTCCAGCTTCACCAGCGCGTCGGAGAACGGCTTCACGTACTGCGCCGGCGCGCTCCAGCCGAGATCGCCGCCGCGGTCCTTGGAACCCGGATCTTCCGAATCCTTGGCCAGGTCCTCGAACTTCTCGCCGGCCTGCAGCTTGCCGATGATTTCCTTCGCCTTATCTTCGGTCTTCACCAGGATGTGGCGCGCCTTGTATTCCTTGTTGCCCAGGCCGACCTTGATCTTCTCGTACTCGGCCTTGATCGCTTCTTCGCTGACCGAGTGGGTGCGCATGTAGTCCTGCAGATAGGCCTGGATCAGCACCGCCTGCTTGGCCAGTTCGGCCTGGTTCATCACCGAAGCGTTCTTGTCCAGACCCTTGGCGGTCGCCGCCTGGGTCAGTACTTCGCGGCGGATCAGCTCCTCACGCACTGCGGTACGCAGCTGGTCGCCGTCCTGCTGGCCCTGGGCCAGCTGGTTCTTGATCATGACGTCGGCGCGGCCCTGCGGAATGCCCTTGCCATTGACCGTCACCAGCACTCCGCCTTCGGCCGGAGCGGCGGCCGGCGTGGCCGGCTTGTCCTTGGCCTTCTGCTGCGCCATCGCCGGCGCGGCAAAGGCGGTGAGGGTGGCAAGGGTCAGGGCGGAAAGCATGTGTTTCATCTATGTACCTTTCGGGTGAAGTCCGGTCTTGCTGCTGAAGTATGCCCGTCCGTTCAGGCGGCCGGCGCGTCGTCCGGCGCGCGCGCGACGATGGACAGGGCGTGAATGTCATGCTGCATCAGGTCGCCCAGTGCAGCATAGATGATGCGGTGGCGCTCCATCGTGCGTCGTCCGGAGAACTGCTCGGACACGATGGTGAGCCGATAGTGCCGTCCGCCCGAACGCGCGCCGGCGTGGCCGGCGTGCAGATGCGAATCGTCGATCAGGTCGATCGCGGACGGCGACAGCGAGGCAAGGCGTTCGCGGATCGCGGCTTCGATCCGGGCAGCATCGCTCACGCCGGAAATACCTTGCGGAAGGGCTTGACCGTCATCCGGGCGAACACGCCCTCGGTCGTGTACGGATCTTCGTCCGCCCACTTGCGTGCAGCTTCCAGCGATTCGAATGCGGCCACGATGAGGCTGCCGGTGAAACCGGCCGCGCCCGGATCGTTCGCATCGACCGCCGGCAGCGGGCCTGCGATCAGCAGACGGCCTTCGTCCTGCAGTGCCTGCAGGCGCGCCAGATGGCCAGGGCGGGCCGCCATGCGCTTTTCAAGACTGTTCGGAATGTCTTCGCCCATCAACGCGTAATACATGCAAACCTCGATTGGATCAGGAGTTCTTTTCTTCGATGTGACGCGACAGCATCGCGCCCTGGCCAAGCACGAACAGGAACATGAGACCCATGCCGCCGTAAAGCTTGAAGCTCACCCAGGTGTCCTCGCTGTAACTGTAGGCCACGTAGAGATTCAGGATGCCCATGAATGCGAAGAAGGCGATCCATGATGCGTTCAGCCGCGACCACACGGGCTCCGGCAGCTGCACCTGTTCCTGCATCAGCGCGCGGATCAGGTTGCGTTTCATGAACAGCGCGGAGCCGGCCAGCGTCAGCGCGAACAGCCAGTACAGCACCGTCGGCTTCCACTTGATGAAGGTGGCGTCGTGGAAGAACAGTGTGGCGCCGCCGAACACGACAATGATGGCCAGGCTGATCCACAGCATGGTGTCCACCTTGCGGCCGCGGGCGATCAGCCACAGCACCTGACCGAGCGTGGCGACGATGGCCACCGCAGTCGCGATCAGTATCGGTGCCTGGCTGGCGACGATGCCGTCGCCGAGCAGCCGGGTGGCCAGTGCGTAGGACGCATCCGGCGATCCGCCGGCGAATTTGTAGGCTGCGAAAAAAAGCAGGACCGGCAGCAGGTCGAACAGGAATTTCATGGTGGCCGATTATGCCCGCTCATCCGGAAAGTTGTGCGTTTGCGGTCCGCTGCGCTGCAGCGAAATCGGGCATGGAACTGGCTAGCCGCAGAAAATATCTCCGGAGAGCGCGAGAATTCATGAAGAAAGTCCGCAAACCCGCTTGTGAAGCGCACGCGGCCTCACTATTATCCGCTCAGGTTTTCCCGCGCGCCCTTGCGTACAACCCAGTCAGTAGGAGACGTACATGAACAAAGCAGAACTGATCGAAGCCCTCGCCAAGAAAGCTGATGTTTCCAAGGCCGCCGCTGGCCGACTGCTCGACGGCTTTCTGGAATCCGTCACCACCGAACTGAAGAAGGGCGGCAAGGTCACGCTCGTGGGCTTCGGCACTTTCGCAACCGGCAAGCGCGCCGCCCGCACCGGCCGCAACCCGCGCACCGGCGCCACCATCAAGATCCCGGCAGCCAAGACTGCCAAGTTCACCGCAGGCGCTGCGCTGAAGAAGGCGATCAACAAGAAGTAATTCAGGATTCATGTCGTCGGCGACCTGCTTCGAGGCTGCCGACGATCGAGCGCGATGCCCGGAAGGATCCATGCGTCGTGACTCAGCCCGAAGGGCGTACCGGTTCCGGTGCGCCCTTCTGTTTTTCTGGCCGGCCACCGGCTTCCCTGTGTGCCTCAGCCCCCTCATCAGGCAGGACCGTTTTCGGATCGGTCGGCATCCAGACTGAGGGCGGCCGAATTGATGCAGTAGCGCAGACCGTCGGGCTGCGGGCCGTCGGTGAATACATGGCCGAGATGGGCGGCGCAGCGCAGGCAGTGCACCTCGGTGCGTCGCGTCAGCAGACGTCTTTCCTCGCGGGTACCCAGCGGCGCGTCCGGCAGCGGCGTGCGGAAACTCGGCCAGCCGGTACCCGAGTCGAACTTGCTTTCCGAACGGAACAGCGCGGCGCCGCAGCACACGCAGCAGTAGGTGCCCGGCGTGCTGCAGTTCAGATAGCCGCCGCTGTAAGGGCGTTCGGTGCCCTGACGGCGGGTGATGCGGTACTGCTCAACGGTCAGTCGCGCGCGCCACTCTGCCTGGCTGCGGAGTGCGGCGTGTGCCCCTGACCGATCTGTCTCGTCTCTGTCCGGACGGTCCATCGAACGGCTCCTCCTGCCGGCTGTTCCGGCGGAGGCGGATGATACGCGCGACGGCGCTGCACGGTGCGCCGTGCTCCGTTACCATCGACATCCTGTGTTCCACCGCTCCGCCGTCCATGATCATTGTCCTGTCTCCGGCCAAGTCGCTGGATTACGAATCTCCGCTGCCTACCGACCGTGCCACCCGCCCAGATTTCCTGCCGCATTCCGCCGAACTGATCACTGTCCTCAAGGACAGAAGTCCGGCCGACATTGCCAGCCTGATGTCGATTTCCGATCCGCTGGCCGCGCTCAACGTCGCGCGCTACGCCGAATGGACGCCGGACTATGACGCGCCGCGTGGCCGGCCGGCGGTGTTCGCGTTCAATGGCGACGTCTATGAGGGGCTGAATGCCGCCACGCTGGACCCGGCCGCGCTCGACTGGCTGCAGTCGCATGTGCGCATCCTCTCCGGCCTGTACGGCCTGTTGCGTCCGCTCGACCTCATGCTGCCCTACCGGCTGGAAATGGGCACCCGGCTCGCCAATCCGCGCGGCAAGGATCTGTACGCCTTCTGGGACGATCTGCCGGCGCAGACGCTGAACGCGCTGTTCGAGAACGAAGCGCGGCCGGTGCTGGTCAACCTCGCCAGCGACGAATACTTCAAGTCGGTGCGCCGCAAGGTGCTCAAGGCCGAAGTGATACAACCGGTGTTCCAGGACTGGAAGGGCAGCGGTTACAAGGTGATCAGCTTCTTCGCCAAGCGCGCACGCGGGCTGATGGCGCGCTACGCTGCCGAACACCGTATCGACCGGCCCGAGGCGCTGCGCGATTTCGCGGTCGATGGCTACGCGCTGGCTCCGGAAGTGTCGACCGCGACCGAATGGATATTCAGAAGACGTCTCGACTGAGACACATAACGACATCACCGAGGAGAAGCCACCGATGAAACCCTTCCGCATGTCCCGTGCGCTGCCCGCGCTGCTCGTAACGCTGGCGGTCTGTGTGCCGGCGCTGGCGCAGGACAACCAGTCCGACAAGCTGTTCCACGATTGTCGCGCCGCCTGGGCGGACAACAATATCGGTGCCGCCGACGAGCTCTGCTACAAGGCGCTGACCGCGCCCGATTTCAAGGACGTGCCGGCCGAGGCGCGTTCGCTGCGCATCTACAACTACGCGCAGCTCAAGCGCATGATAGGCAACTGGGAAGCGGCGGAAGAACTGCTGCTCGAATCGCTGGCACTCGAAGAGGCACGCACCGGTGCGACGCCGGATCTGCCGCTGGCCCGCCGGCTGGCCGAACTGTCGATCACCTACGCCGCGCAGGGCAAATGGCCTCAGGGCATAGACGTGATCCAGCGCATGATGCCGGTGGCCGGGCAGTTCAAGGGTGGCGAGCGTGCCGCGGTGGCCGAAATCTTCCGCAACTACGTGCCCCAGGTCGCCGCGGCTGGCCGCACCGAACTGGCTCGCCAGCTGAACGATTACTCGGATTCGGCACCGGCGCCGGAACCGGGTTTCATCAAGCGCTGAGTTCATCCCGCTGCACGCAGCGCACTCATTGAGCACCGTTGAGCGACCCGACAGGAGACGCCCGTGACCGATCCCGACAATCCCTTGCGACGTGACTTCCTGCGAGGTGCCGGGGCAGCCGGCTTCGCGCTGGCGGTGCAGCCGGTGCTGGCACAGCAGGTGATCAGCACACCGGATGCCGGATTGCTCACCGGGGTGTCGACGATTGCGGCGATGGACGGACAGACCCTGCCGCTGTTCCACGCGCGACCGGATCGCAGCGGGCGACCGCCGGTGGTGCTGGTGGTGTCGGAAATATTCGGCGTGCACGAACACGTGCGCGACATCTGCCGCCGCTTCGCACACGCGGGCTATCTGGCGGTGGCGCCCGAGCTGTTCTTCCGTCAGGGCGATCCGTCGGCAATGAGCGACGTGCAGCAGATACTCGAACGGGTGATCGCAAAGGTACCGGACGCGCAGGTGATGGCCGATCTAGACCGCTGCGCAGACTGGGCGCAGAGCGAGGGCGGCGACGTGGCACGGCTGCACGTGACCGGCTACTGCTGGGGCGGGCGCATCACCTGGCTGTACGCGGCCCACCGTCCGTCACTGCGTTCGGGCGTGGCGTGGTATGGGCGGCTGCGTGGCAACGCGAGCGCGCTGACGCCCACGCATCCGCTCGATCTGCCGGAAAGGCTGCAGGCGCCGGTGCTGGGCCTGTACGGCGGTCAGGACGCGGGCATACCGAATGCCGATGTCGAGGCGATGAACACCGCGCTGGCCGCGGCTGCGTCGCCGGTCGCTCGTGCATCGCACATCGTGCTCTATCCGGATGCGCCGCATGCCTTCCATGCCGACTACCGTCCGAGCTATCGCGCCGCGGACGCGGCCGATGCATGGCGACGCTGTCTGGCGTGGATGAAGGTCAACGGCGGCGCCTGAGCAGCCTGCAGGCGCAGCACACGGCCGGAGGTCAGTGCGGGCCGTGCGCCAGTCCCAGCGACACCGTCGCCTTGGCGTGGGTCAGATCGCGCGCGGCACCGCTGCCGTACAGGCAGGCTGCGACCTGATTCAGTACCGGCTGCGGAATTGCGCGCTGACCGTCCAGCATTTCGCGTATGCAGCGTGCAGTGGCGTCTACATCGCTGGCCGGCGGCAGCGGGTTGGTCAGCGGCAGTGCGCCGTTTTCAGCTTCGAACAGCGTACGTGCCGTCATCCGTTCGAACAGGTCGATGCGCGGCCGCCGCAGCGGGTCGGCGAAACCGTCGTCATCGGGTGCTCGCATCAGCAGCGCCTGTTCGGGCGAACGCAGGAAGGTGTCCTGCAGCCGGCACAACAGCTGCGGGTCGGCCACGCAGATGACACGCAGGCTGTGCAGCGGCGCCGGATCGAGCAGCTTGGCCACCACGTGTGCGGTGTTGCGGTGACCCATGCGGTCGCGCAGCCGGATCAGGCTGTCCAGTGCCGGGTTCAGCACCTCGGTCGGCAGCACCGCGCAGCGGCCGGCGTGCAGCGTGTCCAGCGCTTCGTGCAGCGTGGCGCAGGGCAGGTGACCCAGCCTTTCCAGTACGTCCAGACTGCCCGGCGGTGCGCCGCGGCCGCCCAGTCCGTGTATCAGTACCGGCACGTCCAGCCGCGCCAGCATGATGGCCAGCAGCGGCATCAGATTGGGCGCCTGACCGGCGTGTGCATAGCTCGGTATGACCACCATGCGCGGCAGGTGGGGCGGCAGTTCCAGCGTCGGCACCCGCTCGTTCAGCGCGCGCGCGAAACCGCACAGTTCGTCTGCGGTTTCGTGTTTCCAGCGCAGGCTGGTGAGCAGGGCGCCCAGTTCAAGCGCCGGGATGCGTCCGTCCAGCACGTCGGCGAACAGGCCATGCGCCTCATGTTCGGCCAGGTCGCGCGCATCGTCCGCACCACGCCCGAGTGCGGACAGCATTTCGGTCAGGCTCTGTGGGCTCAGCATCGGATCGGGCGCTCCATCCTTGTTGTTGTCGGGCGTCAGGCGGCCTGCCGTCCGGTCTCCAGCATGCGCTTGAGTTCAGGCACGCAGGAACCGCAGGAGGTGCCGCAGCGCAGCGTGGCCTGCAATGCATCGAGGTCGGCACCGCCGGCGATGGCGCTGGCGATGTCCGGTTCGGCCACATCCAGGCAGTTGCACACGATGCGGCCGCGGCTTTTCGCGGCCACCGGTGGCGTGGCCAGCGGCGCGAACAGCCAGCGGCGCAGGTCGGCGGTGGGCTGGCGGCCGACCATCACTTCGCGCAGCCAGGCCGCGGCCACGGTTTCGCCGGTCAGGCGCATGCCGGTGAGCAGGCCGTCCTCGATCAGCGCGCGCTTGGTGATGTCGCGCCGGGCGTCGCGATAGGCGAGACAGGCCGGGTCATCCAGACCGCACACGCGGTCCAGTTCACTCAGCCACTCGTCCGGCAGCGGCTGGTCGTGGGCGATGCGCAGCACCAGCGCCGGCCGCTCGCGTCCGGCCATCGACAGCGATGCATAGGCGAAGCGGCCGAGCAGTGGCGCCAGCGCTTCCATGCGCAGCAGCGTGAGCTGCTGTGCGGCTTCATCGCTCGCCTCGGTGCGCAGCAGCAGGGCCTGATAGGGCAGGTTGGCGCGGCTCACCTGAATCGCGGCGTGTTTCAGTTCCGGCTGTTTCGAGTGCGGGTCGACGCGGCCTGCGGTCAGCGCATTGGCGCCGCTGTTCGACAGCATGTTGCGACCCCAGTGCATGGCGACGAAGGCGCTGCCCGGGCGCTGCGCTTCGCTTGCGTGGGCGCGCAGCACGATCTGTCCGCGCCGGCTTTTCACCTGCACCAGATCGCCGTCGGCCAGGCCGCGCCGTGCCAGATCGTCGGCATGCATTTCGACCCGCGCTTCGTCGACATGGCTGTACAGACGGGCCACCTGACCGGTGCGGCTCATGCAGTGCCAGTGATCGCGCAGGCGGCCGGTGTTCAGATGCAGCGGATAGCGGGCGTCAATCTTTTCCGCGGTGGTGGCGGTGGTCGGCACCACGAAACGTGCGCGTCCGGCCGGCGTGGCGAAGCGGAGGTCCTGGTAGAGGCGCGGCGTGCCCGCCTGTGCGCCTTCCGGGAAGGGCCACTGTTGCGGGCCGATGCGGTCGAGCAGCGCATGTGACAGCCCGCTGATGTCGAGATCGCGACCGCGCGTGCTTTCGGCGTGTTCGGCGAATACTTCGGCCGCGCTGGCATACGGAAACAGGGAGGCTGCATCCTTGCCCAGACGCGGGCCGAGCACGCGTGCGAAGTCGCGGGCGATGAGCCAGTCGGCGCGCGCCTCGCCCGGCGCGGACAGCGCCGGCTGCACATGGGTGATGCGGCGTTCCGAATTGGTGACCGTGCCGTCCTTCTCGCCCCAGGTGGTGGCCGGCAGCAGCAGGTCGGCGAAGGCCGCGCTTTCGGTGCTGCGGCTGGCGTCCTGCACGACGACGAATTCGGCCGCCTGCAGCGCTTCGACGATGCGCGCCTGGTCCGGCATCGAATGGGCGGGATTGGTGCAGGCGATCCACACCGCCTTCACCTTGCCATCGCGTACCGCGTCGAACAGTTCGACTGCGGTCAGCCCGGGCTTCGCCGGCACGTCGGGTACGCCCCAGAAGCGGGCGACCTCGTCGCGGTCGGCCGGGCTGGCGAGATCGCGGTGCGCGGACAGCAGCGTGGCCATGCCGCCGACCTCGCGGCCGCCCATCGCGTTCGGCTGGCCGGTCAGCGAGAAGGGGCCGGCACCCGGGCGGCCGATCTGGCCGGCGGCCAGATGCAGCGCGATCAGCGCGGTGCCGTTGTGGGTGCCGTGGTGCGACTGGTTCAGCCCCTGGCACCACATCGACATTGCCGCCTTCGATTCGCCGAACCAGCGCGCGGCGGTCACGATGTCCTCGCTGCGCAGACCGCAGATTTCCGATGCGATGGCCGGCGTGATGTCGCGCACGTGGCGGCGCAGTTCCGGGAAGCCTTCGGTGTGCGCGGAAATGAATGTTTCGTCGACCAGACCTTCCCACAGCAGTACGTGCAGCATGGCGCTGTACAGCCAGATGTCGGTACCCGGCAGCAGCGGCAGGTGCAGATCGGCGTCAGCCGCGGTGTCGGTCCGGCGCGGGTCGACCACGATCATCTTCATCGCCGGATTCGCCTTGCGGGCATCCTCGATGCGGCGATAGACGATGGGGTGGGCGTAGGCCGGGTTGCCGCCGGCGATCAGCAGGCAGTCGGTGTGGTCGATGTCCTCGTAGGAACAGGGTGGCGCGTCGGCGCCCAGCGTCTGCTTGTAGGCGGTGACCGCCGAACTCATGCACAGCCGCGAATTGGTATCGACGTTATTGGTGCCGATCAGTCCCTTGGCCAGCTTGTTGAAGACGTAGTAGTCCTCGGTCAGCAGCTGGCCGGAGATGTAGAAGGCCACCGCGTCAGGCCCGTGCTCGCGGATGATGGCGGCGAAGCGGTCGGCCGCGTGTTCGAGGGCGGCGTCCCAGCTGACGCGGGTGCGCGGCAGCTCGCGCGCGGTGCGCAGTTCCGGGTGCAGCGCGCGCGTTTCCTGGCGCGCACTCAGGTGCAGCGTCGAACCCTTGGTGCACAGCCGGCCGAAGTTGGCCGGATGTTCCGGGTCGCCGCGCACGCCGGTGATCTGCGTGCGGTCGTGTTCGATGATGACGCCGCAGCCGACTCCGCAGTAGCAGCAGGTCGCGCGGGTTTCGTGTGTATGCGTGCTCATGTCTGTCTCCGGGAGACTTTTAGCAAGGGGTATGCCACGCCGATGACGACGGGTTTGCAGGCGATTGCGGGGCGATTACCGGCCGATGAGCGCCGGTTGGCGAGTAAGGGGCCCAGGTCGCGCTCCGCCGCGGGGCATTGCACTGGCTGAATGCATGGGACTGGTGCGCCTGTGTCAACGCAGCAGCAGGCACAGCAGCAGGACGTTGGCGAGCAGTGACAGCGCCAGCAGCGCGCGCAGCAGACGCAGCGGCATGCGCTCGACCAGCGGAGGCCGGCGCGGCAGTGCCAGTGGCCGGTGAGCGCCGCGTTCGAGCGCGAGCAGGCATTCCTCCGCGGTTTCGAAACGTGCTTCTGGTTCGCGCGAGATGGCCTTCAGCAGCACCGCTTCCAGCCATTCCGGAATGTCCGGCCGGTAGCGCGTGGGCGGCACCGGTTCGCCGAAGCGCGGACGCTGGAAGGGCTCGATCTCGCCCCAGGGGTAGTGCCGGGTGAGCAGCTGGTAGAGCGTGACGCCGAGCGCGAACAGATCGCTCGATTCGCTGGCGGGGCGGCCTTCGAACAATTCCGGTGCCATATAGCTGGGCGTGCCCGGATTGTTGATTTCCTTGAAGTCCTCGCCATCCGATGCGGCGACGCCGAGATCGAGCACGCGCAGTACGCCCTGGCTGTCGAGATGCAGGTTGTCCGGCTTGATGTCGCGATGGACGATGCCCAGCCGGTGCAGCGTGCCGAGTGCGCGCAGCACGCCGCAACCCAGCTTCACCACCTGTTCGATGCCGAAGTGGTGGCCGGCATCGAGCCGGGCGCGCAGGCTGGCACCCTCGTGCCAGGTCATCAGGTAGTACAGCCGGCTGCGCGCGCGGTGCGCGATCACCTGTGGAAACTGCGGCGACACCACGCGGCGCGCCAGCCATTCCTCATGCACCAGCGCGGCGATGGCGTCGGGGTCGGTCCCTTCGTGCAGCGTTTTCAGTACGCGTGCTTCGCCGCTTTCGAGGTCGGTCACGCGGTAGAGCAGGGTGAGGCGCGATTCGTGCAGCACCGCGTCCACCCGCAGACCGTCAATTTCATCGCCGACATTCAGCCGCGGCGGCAGCGACAGCCTGACCGCTTCGGCCAGACGGTCGCGCAGCGCGGCCTGGGGCAGGCTGTCCACCCGGGCGACCAGTGCGGTGCAGTTGTCGTTGGCGCCCTGCGCTTCCGCCTGCATCACCAGCGCGGCCGCCAGCGCTTCCGGGTCGCCGCCCTGCGCCAGCACGCCCGCGATGCCGCCGTCACCCAGCGTGTTCCAGACGCCGTCGCTCATCAGCACGAACAGGTCGCCGGCTTCCAGCTCGCCGTCTGCGTGATCCACCGCCAGCCGGGCGTCGAGCCCGACTGCCCGGTGCAGTACGTTGGACAGTTCGGGATGGGCCCAGGTGTGGTCTTCGGTCAGCCGGGTGAGGTCGCGGTCGCGGTACAGATAGATGCGCGAATCGCCGACGTGCGCCAGATGCCAGCGGGTGCCGCGCAGCACCAGTGCCGACAGCGTGGTGGCCATGCCGGCGGTTTCCCGGGTGCGGGCGGCGTGTGCCACCAGCCAGCGGTTGAGTGCGCCCAGCACCTGGTCGATCGCCTGCGCGATGCTCCAGGTGTCCGGTGTGGCGTAGTAGTCGTTCAGCAAGCCGCGCACCGTGAATTCGGCCGCCTCGCGCCCTTTGGCGTGGCCGCCGACGCCGTCGGCCACCGCCAGCAGCATGCCTTTGCCGTCCAGTACCTCGCCGGTCGGCGTGACCGCGCCGGCGAAGTCCTCGTTGCGCGGCCGTGGGCCGGTGATCGAGCACTGGCCTATGGAAATCGCGAGCGTCATCGCCCGGCTCCGGTCAGATGCGCGCCGACGTGAGGTGAGCCGCACCCCAGGTGGTACGCCAGCGGGTTTTCACGCTGCTCAGACCGACCAGCGCGGCGACCGCCAGCAGCGCGAACACCACGAAACCCGTCTGATAGCTGCCGGTCACTTCGCGCGACCAGCCGAGCGAGGAGGCCAGATAGAAGCCGCCGACACCGCCCGCCATGCCCACCAGACCGGTCATGACGCCGATCTCGCGGCGGAAGCGCTGCGGCACCAGCTGGAACACCGCGCCGTTGCCCATGCCCAGCGCCAGCATGGCGCCGACGAACACCACCACGGCCATCCAGGCCTGCGGCAGGCCGAAGCTCACGCCGAACAGGAAGGCGGCGGCGACCACATACATCATGCTGAGCGTGCGGATGCCGCCGATGCGGTCGGCCAGATTGCCGCCGATCGGGCGCACCAGCGAGCCGGCGAACACGCAGGCCGCGGTGAAATAGCCGGCCATCTTCGGTTCCAGCCCGTACTGGGTGTTGAAGTAGATGGTGAGCGAGGAGGCCAGGCCGACGAAGCCGCCGAAGGTAACGCTGTAGAAGAACATGAACCACCAGGCGTCGCGGTCCTTCAGCACCTTCAGGTATTCGGCGAAGGTCTTGGGCGGCGGGCATTCGGGGGCGTCCTTCGCGACCAGCAGATAGACGATGAATACCGCAACCAGCGGGATGAGCGCCAGCCCGAATACATTGGTCCAGCCGAAGGCCATCGCCAGACCGGGCGCGAACAGCGCGGCCAGTGCGGTGCCGGAGTTGCCGGCGCCGGCAATGCCCAGCGCGGTGCCCTGGTGTTCCGGCGGGTACCAGCGCGACGCCAGCGGCAGCGCCACCGCGAAGGCGGCACCGGCGAAGCCGAGGAAGCAGCCGAGCAGCAGCGCCTGTTCGTAGCTGTGGATGCCGAACTGCCAGGCGACGAACAGCGCGCCGATCACGATGACCTGGCCGATGGCGCCGGCCTTCTTCGGCTGCAGGTGATCGACCAGCACGCCCATCAGCATGCGCAGCAAAGCGCCGGCCAGTACCGGTACCGCCACCATGAAGCCCTTCTGCGCGTGGGTCAGATGAAGATCCTGGGCGATCTGCACGCCCAGCGGGCCGAGCAGCACCCACACCATGAAGGCGAGATCGAAGTAGAGAAAGGCGGCAAACAGCGTGGGCGTATGGCCGGCCTTGAGAAATGCTTTCCTGTCCATCGGCGGATGACCTCCCCGTCATCAATCCGGTGTGCGCGCATCCATGCAGGCAACCGGTACTCGGGCTAGTGGGTGATTCGGATCGCATGCGACCGTGGCCGCATGCGGGAACTGCGTCAGGCCTTCAGCATCACCTGGCCGTTTTCGACTTTCACGTCGAAGCCACGGGTGCAGCCGACGTCGGGGGCGACCGCTTCGCCCGATTCCAGCTTGATCTTCCAGCTGTGCAAAGGACAGGTGACGGTGTCGCCATGCACGATGCCCTGTGACAGCGGGCCGCCCTTGTGCGGGCACTTGTCGTGCACCGCGAACACGCGGTCGCCGTCGGTGCGGAAGATGGCGATGTCGCCGGACTCGGCGCTCACCACGCGCGAGCCGAGCAGCGGGATGTCTTCGAGCGCGCAGACGTGCGCCCAGGTGGAGGTTTCGGTGCTCATGAGGGTTCCTGTATGGGTATCTGAAGGAGCTGGGGGCTAGGGGTGAGGGGCTGGGGAACAGGCGCGGCTTTGCCGCGCGAGGTGGGCTTGTCGCCAGCCCCTGACCCCTAGTCCCTCATCCCTGAATCAAGCCTTCATCGCCTGTTTGATGGCGATGGTGCGGAACTCGCGGCCGAGCTCGGATTTCGCGTCGGCTTCGGCGCGTTCCAGCCACGGGTCCTTGTAGTCCTGCAGCGCGAACAGCAGGCGCTCGTACAGCGCCTTGCGGTTCTCGGCGTCATCGACCACCTTGCCCTTCACGTAGTCGAGACCGACGCGCTCGATGTAGTGCACCGTGCGTTCGAGGTACCAGCCTTCTTCGCGGTAGAGCTGCAGGAAGGCGCCGGAGTACTCCATCACCTCGTCGTCGCTGGCCACCTTGCAGAAGAACTGCGCCACTTCGGTCTTGATGCCGCCATTGCCGGCGACATAGATTTCGTAGCCCGATTCGACGCCGATCACGCCCACGTCCTTGATGCCGGCCTCGGCGCAGTTGCGCGGGCAGCCGGACACCGCGAGCTTCACCTTGTGCGGGCTGTACATGCCGAACAGCATCTTTTCCAGCTTCACGCCCAGGCCCATGGACAGCTGGGTGCCGAAGCGGCAGTGCTCGGCGCCGACGCAGGTTTTCACCGTGCGCAGGCTCTTGCCGTAGGCGTGGCCGGACACCATGCCGGCCTTGGCGAAATCGGCCCACATCGCCGGCAGGTCGTCCTTCTTCACGCCCAGCAGGTCGATGCGCTGGCCGCCGGTCACCTTCACCGTCGGCACCTTGTACTTCTCGGCCGCATCTGCGATGGCGCGCAGTTCGTCCGGCGTGGTCAGGCCGCCCCACATGCGCGGCACCACCGAGTAGGTGCCGTCCTTCTGAATGTTGGCGTGCGCGCGCTCGTTGATGAAGCGGCTCTGCGCGTCGTCCTTGGCTTCGTGCGGCCAGGTCGAGATCAGGTAGTAGTTCAGCGCCGGGCGGCAGGAGGCGCAGCCGTTGGGCGTCTTCCACTTCAGTTCGCGCTGCACGGTCGGGATGTCGATCATGTGGCGGTCGCGGATGGCGGCACGCACGTCGCCATGATTCATGTCGGTGCAGCCGCACATCGGCTTCGAGCTGGAATCGGCCGGCGTGTAGGCGCCACCGACGCAGGAGGCGAGGATCTGTTCGACCAGACCGGTGCAGGAGCCGCAGGAGCTGGACGCCTTGGTGTGCTTGCGCACGTCGTCCAGCGAGAACAGGCCCTTCTCCTTGATCGCCTTGACGATGGTGCCCTTGCACACGCCGTTGCAGCCGCACACCTCGGCGCTGTCCGGCATCGAGGCGGCCTGGGTCTGGCCCTTGTGGCCGACGTCGCCCAGGTGGTTCTGGCCGAACATCAGGTGGTCGCGCACCGCGTGAATGTCCTGGCCGTCCTTGATCAGCTGGAAGTACCAGCTGCCATCGGCGGTGTCGCCGTACAGACAGGCGCCGACCAGGCGCTCGCCTTCGAGCACCAGGCGCTTGTACACCCCGCCCGACGGGTCGTGCAGCACGATGTCGTCGCAGCCCGGGCCACCCATGAAGTTGCCGGCCGAGAACACGTCGATGCCGGTGACCTTGAGCTTGGTCGAGGTGACCGAACCCTTGTAGGTGCCGATGCCGTAGTGGGCGAGGTGGTTGGCGCACACCTTGGCCTGTTCGAACAGCGGCGCGACCAGGCCGTAGGCGATGCCGCGGTGGTTCACGCACTCGCCGACCGCGTAGATCTTCGGGTCGTAGGTCTGCAGCGTGTCATTGACCACGATGCCGCGGTTGCAGTGAATGCCGGCCGATTCGGCCAGCGTGGTGTTCGGGCGGATGCCGGCGGCCATCACCACCAGATCGGCCGGAATGGATTCGCCGCTCTTGAAGCGCACCGCGGACACGCGGCCGTCGGCTCCGGCGATCAGCGATTCCGTCTGCTTCTCGAGCAGGAAGGTGAGGCCCTTCTTCTCCAGCGAGGCCTGCAGCATGTCGGCCGAGGGCTTGTCGAGCTGACGCTCCATGATCCACGGCGCAAGGTGCACCACGGTCACCTGCATGCCGCGCAGCGCCAGGCCGTTGGCGGCTTCCAGGCCGAGCAGGCCGGCGCCGATCACGACCGCGTGCTTGCGCGTCGCGGCGGCTTCGATCATGGCGTCGGTGTCGGCAATGTCGCGATAGGCGATCACGCCCGGCAGGTCCTTGCCCGGCACCGGCAGGATGAAGGGGTTGGAGCCGGTGGCCAGCAGCAGGCGGTCGTACTCCGCTTCGCTGCCGTCGTCGGCGATCACCTTGCGTGCGATGCGGTCGATCTTCGTGACCTTCCGGCCCGCATGCAGCGTGATGCCGTTGTCGCGGTACCAGTCCCAGTCATTCAGGATGATGTCCTGGATGGTCATTTCGCCGGCCAGCACCGGCGACAGCAGGATGCGGTTGTAGTTCGGATGCGGCTCCGCCCCGAACACCGTGATGTCATACATCTCCGGCGCGATCTTGAGCAACTCTTCCAGCGTGCGGCAACCCGCCATCCCGTTGCCGATCATGACCAGACGCTTCTTTTCCATGTCCCCGTTCCTTCTGCCGATTGCTGCAAAACCGGTCGCAGGCGGAGCTGCGGCCGACGTATTTCTTCCCGGTCAGCGGTCGTTCAGCAGCGGCCCGGGGGCACGGAGCAGGGACGAGCGCGGTCCTGCGCCTGCAGCATCGCTGGCGCACTAGATCGGAAATCCGGGCAAAACCTCTACATGGCCGGATCACGCCGGCCGGCGGATTCAACTTGTCGGCCCGTGCCCGCCTTTGGGCATCGTTACCGATGACTGCCTGGCCGGAGCGCGCACCGCATGTGCGCGACTCCGGGTGTGACAGCGGACCGGCCGGAGGACGATCGATCCGCTCTTTGTGCGGCGGGCTGCATGCCCGCACGGTTCTGTTTGATCTTCATCCACAACGTCGCCGCCACCTCGGCACGACGCGTCATTGCGTCGTGTGTGCCTCGGCATTTGACTGCAGCGACGGACGTTGCCGTTGCGGTCGAGGGCTGCGGGTCTGACAAAGATCGTTGCGTGGCCGCCCGCCTTCGGGGCGCTGCAACCAGCACTGAGCACTCAGCAGAAATCGGGCCAGCCTTCAGTTTTCGGTGTTATTGATTCCAGGTGACTGATTTATATGAGTTTTATCGTTCTCACCCGAATGCCGGGGCGAACGGGGGCGTGATCCGGGCTGGTGCGTGCAAGCACGATGGAGGTGCGTCTGCCTGTGGGATTTATTTTCAGACACCTTCAGAGCGCAGGGCTGTCAGCCGATATTCCGAAGATGGAAACCGGTGAAAAGATGGATTTGCACGCATCGGCAGTGGCCCGTTCGCGCGGGTACGTCGCGTGGTGCCTGCTGGCCGCCTGGGTGCTTTCGAGCGCGGCCGTGCTCTACCAGCACATGGCCGACAACCCGCCTGGCCTGTGCCGGGCGGGGGGGCGCGGCAGTGCGCTGACGGCAGGGAACATCAGTACTTAACGTTACGGATCGCTCAATATGAATGACCATTCCCTTCACACAGCCAACGTTCGCGCCGACACGGTCATGCTGGCCAGCGGCGGTGCCTTTGCCGTCGTGTGCGTTCTCTATGGCGTGCTGGCCGGCCATGCCGCCACGTCACTGCTGGTGGGCGTGCCTGCGGTCGCCGTACCGTTCGCGCTGTTCCGGCTGGCGCCGGGCTCGCTGGTGTCGCGGCTGGGTTCAGGCGCCGGGCTGATGGTGCTGGCGGCGCTGCTCATACAGATCACCGGCGGTCTGATCGAGGCGCACTTCTCCATTTTTGTCGCGCTGGCCTTCCTGCTGTACTACCGCGACTGGCGCCCCATCATTGCTGCGGCCGGTCTGATCGCAGTGCATCACCTGGTGTTCAGCTACATGCAGGCCGAAGGACTGGGCGTGACCGTGTTCGCCAACGGTGCCAGCGTGGTGATGGTGGCGGTGCATGCGGCCTTTGTCGTGGCCGAAGCCGGTCTGCTGTCCTACATGGCGGTGGGGCTCAGACGCGAGGCGCTGCAGGCGGCCGGTGTGGCCGAAGCGGCCGAGCGCATCGGTGCCGGCGATCTGGCCACGGTCATCCGTGCACGGCCGGGCATGCCGCTGCTCCAGACGATGGAATCGATGCGGGTGCGTCTGGCCAGGACGGTGACGCTGCTGGTCACCGAATCGGCCAGCGCGCAGAGGGTGGCCGATCAGCTGGTGGCCAATGCCGAACACGTGACCGATTCGACCTCCCGCCAGAGCGAAGCCACGCAGCGCATGGCCGCCGCGGTGCAGGAACTGACCGCGTCCATCCAGCACATTTCCAGCAATGCCGACGATGCCAGCGAGCGGGTGCGGCGCAGCGGCCAGTCCGCCGATCTGGGCGTGGCCGAAATGACCGATCTGGCCGACGAAATACGTCGGACCGGCGTGGCCATCAACGAGGTGGAAGGCAGCGTGCAGCAGATCGGTGCGCAGTTCGAGAGCGTGAAGTCCATCGTCGCGCTGATCAAGGACATCGCCGATCAGACCAATCTGCTGGCGCTCAATGCTGCGATCGAGGCGGCGCGCGCCGGCGAGCAGGGCAGGGGGTTCGCGGTGGTGGCCGACGAGGTGCGCAAGCTGGCGGAGCGCACGCGGCTGGCGACCGAAGACATCGCGCGCACGGTGGAGAGCATGCAGTCCAGCAAGGACCATGCGCTGGGCAGCGTGGCCAACACGGTCACCACCGCTCAGCGTGGCGTGGATCGGGTGGCCGCGGTCAGCACATCGATTGCCGGCGTATCGGCTGAAATCGGCGCGATGATGGCCATCATCGTCGGCATTTCGGATTCGATGAAGGAACAGACCCAGGCCGCATCCGAAATCGCCGAGGGTGTGGAACAGGTGGCGGCGCTGGCGGATACCACCGCGGCGACCGCGGTCGAGGACAAGCGCACCGCGGCCGAACTGAACGTGATGGCGCAGTCGCTGGTCGAGGCTGGTGGTCAGTTCAGAGTGAGCTGAGCCGAGCGAGCTGAGGCCGCTGGCGCCGCCGGGTCAGCCTTCGGCGAGACGTCGGCAGGCGGCGGCGTGGTCAAGCAGTGGCTGCGGCACCGGCAGGCGGCCGGCGAGCATGTCCCGGATCAGGCGCGCATTGGTTTCAGCATCGATGCCGTCTTCCGGCTGGGTCAGCGCACTGCCTTCTTCCGCCTCGCACAGCATCTGCTCCATGCCATCGATGAAACCGGTGATCAGCGGCCGGCGCGCCGGATTGGCATAGGCCTCGCCCTCGGTGCCGCGCATCAGCATCGAGCGGCCGCCGTCCAGACGAAGGAACTGCGTCATCTTCTCCATGTACTCGGGGTGGGTCACCGGCACCACCCGCACGCTGCGGCCGGGCAGCGGATCGATCATCTTGGTCATCGAGTGGCCGGAATTGCGCACGCCCAGCTGCGGCCGCAGTGACAGCAGCGCGTCCAGCCCGGGCAGCAGCCGGTCCACGCCGATGAAGGCGATGCGGTGCCGGGCCAGCAATGCGGCCGCTGCGTCCGCATCCAGCGCTTCCGGCAGGTCGAGCGCGCGCAGCAGCGCGAACGGGTCGGCCCGGGTGTCGAAATCGAAGCGGCCGTGGATGAGCACCGGTACGCCGTCGCGCGCCAGCAGCATGGCCAGCAGCGGCATCAGGTTCGGGCGGCGGCGGGCGCCGTTATAGGTGGGCAGCACGACCGTGCGGGCGCCAGCCGGGGCCTCGATGCGGGTCAGCCGGGCGTCGAGGGCGGCCTTGAAACCGAGCAGCTCGTCCAGCGACTCGCTCTTGATCCGCATCGCCAGCACGATGGCGCCCAGTTGCAGCGGCGGCACGCGCCCGTCGAGCATGTCGCCGAACAGCGCCTGCGCGTCCTCGCGCGACAGCGAGCGCGAGCCCTTGGCGCCGCGTCCGATTTCCTTGATCTGTTTCGTGTAGTCCATGGGTACAGGATTATGCCCCCGCCGGACCGGGCGTCCGGCTGCGTTATAGTCGGATTCGGCCGGATTGGAACCTAGCGCCTGTCGCGGGGTCCGGGCAGATCCGCGTCGTGCAACGCATACCTGTAAGGAGATGGACATGAAAGTCGGTTTCGTCGGACTGGGACTGATGGGGCGCCCGATGGCGGGTCATGTCGCCAAGGGCGGCCACAGCCTGCATCTGTGGGCGCGCCGCCCTGAATCGCTCGCACCGTTCGCGGACAGCGGCGCCACCGTGCACGCCAGCATCGCCAGCATGGCGCGCGAGGTCGATGTGCTGTTCTCGATGGTGGCCGATGCGCCGGACGTCGAGCATGTGGCACTCGGCCCGCAAGGCGTGGCCGAAGGGGCGGCCGGTCGTACCGACCTCGTGTTCGTCGACATGAGCACCATCGCGCCCGATGCGGCGCGCACCATCGCCGGCCAGCTCGCTGCCAAGGGCGTGTCCATGATCGACGCGCCGGTGTCCGGCGGCGAGGTGGGTGCCATCAACGCCGCGCTCACCATCATGGCCGGTGGCACGCAGGAGGCCTTCGACCGCGTGCTGCCGCTTTTCCAGCTGATGGGCAAGAACGTGACCCGGGTCGGCGACAGCGGTGCCGGCCAGGTGGCCAAGGCCTGCAACCAGATCCTGACCGGCGTTGGCGTGCTGGCACTGGCCGAAGCCTTCGCCTTCGCCGAAAAGAGTGGCGTCGATGCCGCCCGCGTGCGCGAGGCGCTGCTCGGCGGCTTCGCCTACAGCCGCATCCTGGAAAACCACGGCCAGCGCATGCTGGACCGCAATTTCAAGCCGGGCTTCAAGTCCTGGATGCACCAGAAGGATCTGCGCATCGTGATGAACGAGGCCCACCGCATGGGTCTGGCGCTGCCCTCGGCGGCCGCGGCAGCGCAGATGCTGAACGCGATGGTGGGCCAGGGTCTGGGCGAGGAAGATTCGATCGCGGTACTCAAGGTGCTGGAAGACCTCGGTGGCGTCGAGCGCTGAGGGGCAGCCGATGAAGATCGGCTTCATCGGCCTGGGCGTGATGGGGCGCGCCATGGTGGCCAATCTGCTGCGCGCCGGCCACGAAGTGACCGTGTGGGCGCGCCGCGCCGAATCGATGCAGCCGCTGCAGGCCCTGGGCGCACGCACCGCCGCGAGCCCGGCCGACTGCGCGCGCGGCATGGAGGCGGTGTGCACCATCGTCACCACCGGCGACGACGTGCGCCAGGTGGTGCTGGGCCCGCAGGGCGTGATCGAGGGGGCGCAGCCGGGCTGCGTGCTGATCGACCATTCGACCATTCCGCCGTCGGTGGCGCGCGACATCGCGGCCGCGCTGGCGGCGCGCGGCATCGACATGCTGGACGCGCCGGTATCCGGTGGCGAGCGCGGCGCGATCGACGCCACGCTGTCCATCATGGCCGGGGGCGACGCGGCGGTATTCGAGCGCATGAAGCCGCTGCTGTCGGCGGTCGGCCGCACGCTGGTGCATGTCGGCCCGACCGGCGCCGGTCAGGTCACCAAGGCCTGCAACCAGCTCATCCTGTGCGCCTTCATCGAAGCCGCGGCCGAAGCGGCGCGGCTGGCCGCAGCCAGCGGCGTGGATTTTGGCAAGGTGCGCGAAGCCATGCTGCACGGTTCGGCCGGCTCGAAAGCGCTGGAGCTGTTCGGCGGCCGGATGGCCAGTCGCGATTTCAGCGCCGGCGTGCAGTCACGCCTGCATCACAAGGACATGGGCATCGTGCTGGGTGAGGCGGTGCAGCTCGGTCTGGCGATGCCGCTGTCGGCGGCGGTGTGGCAGCAGCTCAATGCGCTGATGGCGCAGGGCGGCGGCACGCTCGATACCTCGGCGCTGCTGACCGTGCTGGAAAGGCAGAGCAGCCCGCACTGAATCCGCGCGTCGGCGGCAGGCTGCGGCTCAGTGACGGCGGCCGGTCAGCACCGGGAAATCGAAGGCCGGTTCGCGGCCAGCCATCAGTTCGGTGAGCAGGCGGGCCGAGCCACAGGACAGGGTCCAGCCCAGCGAACCGTGACCGGTGTTGTACCAGAGGCCGCTGATCCGGCTGCGGCCGATCAGCGGCACATTGCCCGGCGTGCACGGGCGCAGCCCGGCCCAGGCTTCGGCGCCATCGATGTCGCCGGCGTCCGGGCACAGCGCGCGGGTGAGCTTTTTCAGCAGTTCCACCCGCTCCGGCTCCACGGTCACCGTGTGGCCGCCCAGTTCGGCCATGCCGGCCACCCGCACGCGGTCACCGAGGCGTGACAGCACGATGCGGTGCTCTTCGTCGGTCAGGCTCACGTGCGGCGCGCCCGGTCCGGCGGCGAAGGTGAGCGAATAGCCCTTGATCGGGTACAGCGCCGGCCGCGGACCGTGCTGTTCCACCAGCTGCCGGGTGTGGGTGCCGAGGGTGCACACCACCTGTTCGCCGCGCAGCAGCCCGCGCACGCCGCGTGCGTCGCGCACCGCTACGCCGCGTACCGTGTTTTCGTGCACATCCAGCGCTTCTACCGTGGTTTCGAAGTGGAAAGTGACGCCGGCGTCGGCGCAGGCCTGGGCCAGCGCCTGCGTGAACAGATGGGCGTCGCCCACCTCGTCGTTCGGCGCGTGCAGACCACCGACCAGCGCCCGGCCGCCAGCCAGTGCCGGTTCGATCTCCAGGCAGCGCGCAGTGTCGCAATAGTCGAGCCGTATGCCGTGTGGCGCCAGCCACGCCGCCCGTGCACGGGCGCGCTCAAGCTCCCGGCGGTCGGAAAACACATGCAGGATGCCGCTGTCCGACTGGTCGTAGGGCAGTTGCAGCGTGCGCTGCAGCTGCCGCAGTTCGGCCTGGCTGCTGGCGGCCAGCCGGGCCAGCGCATCGGTGTTGCGGCGCACCCGACCCGGCAGGCATTCGTACAGGAAAGCGGCCATCCAGCGCCATTGCCGGTGATTGACGGTGGGCGAGAAGCGCACCGGCGCGCGGCTGTCCATCCATCCGCGCAGCCCGATCAGCGGCGCCTGCGGCGTGGCCCAGGGGCCGGCGTGACTGACCGAGATCTGGCCGCCGTTGGCGAAGCTGGTTTCCAGTGCGGGAGCGGCCTGCCGGTCGATGACCGACACGGTGTGGCCGGCCTGGCGCAGATGCCAGGCGGTGGTGATGCCGACGATGCCGGCACCGAGGACAAGGATGTGCATGCGGTTTTGCTGTTCTTCGACGCGGGAAGGGACTGTGCCAGGGCCCCGCGGGTTCCGTGTCGCCACGCCTGCGCCGCCGGAAACCGGTCCGGCGTGAAATCGTGTGACCCGAATGATGGTGCTGTGCACGATAATGCATTTCCCGTCACTTCGGAGTTGCATCACATGTCTCGCATCACCCTGAGCCATTACCTGATCCAGCAGCAGCGCGAGGATCGCATCTGCGCCGAGCTGCGCTTCCTGGTCGAGGTCGTGGCCCGTGCGGTCAAGGCCATCGGCAACGCGGTGGGCAAGGGCGGTCTGACCAACTCGCTGGGCGAGGCCGGCGGCGAGAATGTGCAGGGCGAAGTGCAGAAGAAGCTGGACGTGATCGCCAACGACATCCTGCTCGAAGCCAACGAGTGGGGCGGCCATCTGGCCGCGATGGCGTCGGAAGAGATGGATCTGCCGCACCAGATCCCGAACCGCTATCCGAAGGGCGAATTCCTGCTGCTGTTCGATCCGCTCGACGGCTCGTCCAACATCGACGTGAACATTTCGGTCGGCACCATCTTTTCGGTGCTGCGCTGCCCGGAACAGGCCAGCGCCACGGCCGAGATCGGCGAAGAGGCCTTCCTGCAGGCCGGCAGCCAGCAGCTGGTGGCCGGTTACGCGGTGTATGGCGCAGCCACCCAGCTGGTGCTGACCGTGGGCAATGGCGTTCAGGCTTTCACGGTGGACCGCGAAACCGGCAGCTTCGTGCTCACCAGCGAAAGCATGCGGGTGCCGGAAGACACCAAGGAATACGCGATCAACGCGTCGAACGCCCGCTGGTGGGAAGCGCCGGTGCAGCGCTATATCGGCGAACTGGTGGCCGGCAAGAGCGGTGCGCGCGAGAAGGATTTCAACATGCGCTGGGTCGGTTCCATGGTGGCGGACGTGCATCGCATCCTGACCCGCGGCGGCATCTTCATGTACCCGAAGGACACCAAGGACCCGACCAAGCCGGGCAAGCTGCGCCTGATGTACGAAGCCAATCCGATGGCCATGATCATCGAGCAGGCGGGCGGGGCGGCCACCACCGGCTACCAGCGCATCCTCGATGTGCAGCCGGAACTGCTGCACCAGCGCGTGCCGGTCATCCTGGGTTCGAAGAACGAGGTGGAGCGGGTCACCGCCTACCACCAGGGCTGAGGCCGCAGGCGGGCCGGCAGCTTCAGCCGCCGTGCCCGGCCAGCCAGGCCGCGATGCCGTCGGCGGCCACCCGGCCGCTGGCCATCGTGGCGGTCAGCAGATAGCCGCCGGTCGGCGCTTCCCAGTCCAGCATCTCGCCGGCGCAGAACACGCCGGGCAGCGCCTTCAGCATCAGGCCGGCGTCAAGGTCTTCCAGCCTCACGCCGCCGGCGGTGCTGATCGCTTCTTCCACCGGCCGCGTGCGCAGCAGGGTGAGCGGCAGCGCCTTCAGCGTGCGCGCAAGCTGTTTCATGTCGTTCATCGCGGCCCGGTCCAGCACTTCGTGCAGCAGGCCGATGCGCACGCCGCTCACGCCCAGCCGGCTGTTCAGATGCGAACTGAGCGAGCGCGCGCCGCGCGGTCGCGACACTTCGTCGAGCACCTTCTGCGCATCCAGTGCCGGCAGCAGGTCGATGTCGATCTTCACGCGACCGTCGCGTTCGATGCACTCGCGCAGGCCCGCCGACAGCGCGTAGATCAGGCTGCCTTCCAGCCCGTGCGCGCTGACCAGACATTCACCGCTGCGCTCTATCCGTGTGCCGTCGATGCCGGTGAAGGCGATGCGCACATTCTTCAGCGGCTGGCCGGCGTGGCGTTCGCTGAAATGCGGGCTCCAGGCGAGGTCGAAACCGCAGTTGGTCGCCCGCAGCGGTGCCGGTGTTACGCCACGGGCTGCCAGCGTATCGACCCAGCGTCCGTCCGAACCGAGCTGCGGCCAGCTGGCGCCGCCGAGCGCGAGCAGGGTGGCTGTGGCGGCGACCGTGTCCGGCCCCTCCGGCGTGTCGAAACACAGCCTGCCGGCTTCGTCCCAGCCGGTCCAGCGGTGGCGCATGTGGAAGCGTACGCCGGCGGCGCGCAGCCGCGTCAGCCAGGCGCGCAGCAGCGGCGCCGCCTTCATGTCGGTCGGAAATACCCGGCCCGAACTGCCGACGAAGGTGGCCACACCCAGCCCTTCGCACCAGTTGCGCAGCGCCGTGGCGTCGAACTCGTCCAGCCAGCGGCTGATCTCGGTGCTGCGTTCGCGGTAGCGACCGACGAAGGCGACCCTTGCCTCGCTGTGGGTCAGGTTGAGGCCGCCCTTGCCGGCGAGCAGGAACTTGCGGCCGACCGAGGCCTTGCTGTCATACAGATCCACGGCAATGCCCTGTCCGGACAGCCGCTCGGCCGCCATCAGACCGGCCGGCCCGCCGCCGACGATGGCGACCTGCGCGGTCGCGTGCGCGGCGGGCATCAGTCCGGGGTCTGCACCAGCCGCAGCGCGGCGTCGTCGGTGCGCAGGCGGTAAGGGCTGGGCGGCGTCGGCGGTTCCGGCACTTCGGCGCTCTTTTTCAGGGCTTCGTAGCGGCCGGCCACCTTGGGTACGTAAGCCCGGGTTTCGGCGTAGGGCGGCACGCCGCCGTATTTCTTCACCGCACCGGCGCCAGCGTTGTAGGCAGACAGCACGAGCTGCAGATCACCGAAGTGATCCATCAGATCGCGCAGGTGGCGGGCGCTCGCGCGCAGATTGTCAGCCGGCTTCAGTGCGTCATTCACTCCGTACTGGCGCGCGGTCGACGGCATGAGCTGGGCCAGGCCGAGCGCGCCCTTGGGCGAAACGGCGCGCGGGTTGTAGGCGGATTCGGCATGCACCACCGCGTGCAGCAGTTCGGGTTCGATGCCGCCAGCTTCGGCCGCCGCCTCGATCTGGGCCGAGAAGGGCAGGCCGGCCAGCGCCTCGCGCCTGGCCTGTCGCCGCTCGCTGTCGGACACCTTCGGCGCTTCCGGCTGATACAGCCGGTAGTTCGCGTGGTCGGACAGTCGCAGACGGTAGTCGGCCCCTTCTCCGGCCGAAGCCTGCACGGTGGCGAGTACGGCAACAAGGGGCAGGGCTGCACGCAGGGCGGGCATACGCATCAGGAGATTTCCTTGGACGAGAGCTGACGCGCCACCCATGCGGCGGCCAGGATGCCGATCGTGTTCGCGATCAGATCCTGGATATCGGCTTCCCGTCCGGGCAGCATGAGCTGGCGCCACTCATCGTAACAAGCCAGCGCGAAGGCGGCCGTGGCGCAGGCCACGAGCGCACGGCGGCCGCAGCCCAGCCACAGCAGGAAGGCGATGCTGCCGAAGGTGCCCGCATGCGCCAGCTTGTCCCAGGGCGAGGGGATGAGGCCCACCGCCAGCGACGTTTCACCAAGTTTGAGCAGGCTGACCGTCATGGTCAGCGCGGCGACGGCCGCGCCCCACTGCAGCGCCTTTGAAGCGAGCTGCATGCCCTGGTCAGTAGGCATTGCGGTCGTTGACCACGACCGCCACCGTCTTCACGATGATCCACAGATCCAGACCGAGCGACCAGGTGCGCAGATACTCGAGGTCGTACTCGATGCGCTTCTGCATCTTCTCGACTGTTTCGGTCTCGCCGCGATAGCCATTCACCTGCGCCCAGCCGGTGATGCCCGGCTTCACCTTGTGCCGCACCATATAGCCCTTGATGAGCTTGCGGTAGGTTTCGTTGTGCGACACGGCATGCGGCCGCGGTCCGACGATGCTCATCCGGCCCTGCAGCACATTGATGAATTGCGGCAGTTCGTCCAGCGAGGTGCGGCGCAGGAAGCCGCCGAAAGGGGTGATGCGCTGGTCGTTGCGGGTGGCCTGCTTCACCACGCCGCCATCTTCCTGCACGGTCATCGAGCGGAACTTGTAGACCACGATTTCCTTGCCATCCAGACCGTAGCGACGCTGGCGGAACAGGGCCGGGCCGGGCGAACTCATCTTCACGCCGATGGCGAGCGCCAGCAGCAGAGGCGAAATGAGCAGCAGGATGAGCAGTGACAGCACGATGTCGCTCACGCGCTTCACCATGCCGTTGATGCCGGTGAAGGGGGTGTCGCACACCGCCACCACCGGCACGCCGGCCACGTAGTCCATGCGACCCTGGATCAGGTCGGTCAGGAAGATGTCCGGCGCGAAGAAGATGCTGACCGTGGTGTCCTTCAGGTCGTCCAGCAGCGACAGGATGCGTGGCTGGCTCGCCATGGGCAGTGCCAGATAGATCTGGTCGATGCCGTTCGCCTTCACGTAGCTGGCCAGATCGCGCAGGCGGCCGAGCAATGGCAGCTCGTTGAGCTGGGTGATGCGCTCCGACGAGCGGTCGTCGAAATAGCCGACGCAGCGCACGCCCAGATAGGGATGGGTCCGGAACTGCTCGGCCAGCGACACGCCGATGTCGTTGCAGCCGACGATGATCACCTTGGTCTGGTTCTCTTCCTTTGCTGCTGAACGCTGCAGATAGCCGCGGGCCAGAAAGTGCGCAGTGAGCTGGGTGAGCGGTGCCGCGACCAGCCAGGCCACCACCACCTCATAGGGGAAGTTCTCGATGTACTGACTGGCATAGCCGAAGAACAGCAGGATGAAGGCGATCAGCAGCCAGCCGATCACGGTCTGCCGGACCACCCGGCGCGGCCGCATGCTGAGCAGCGACGAGCCGGGGAAGGACAGCGAGAACACGACCAGCGACAGCACGACATAGCGCGCGTCTACGGTGTCGCCGTAATACAGCGCGCAGCCGATCAGGGACAGGATGAGCGACAGCGGGTCGAGAAACATCTCGACCATGCCGGAAAGACTCAACGGTGCCCGCAGTACGGAAGTGTTACGCTCAAACTTGGCGAGCATCGAAAAAGGAACCGGTGAATTCAACGGACTGGAAACCTGCAAACGACATGGCGGCTAGAATACCGCAGCGTTGTTTGCACATTTTTGCGAATTGCTCGCTGGAAAGAAAAGCGTCACGGCCCGCATTCATACTCTCTTAAATGAACAATAACATTTCAGTGCGGTTGTCCCTGCTGTGCGCGGTGATGGCCGCGGCGTTCGCGGGTCCGGCCCGGGCGGACGAGGACGACGCGTTCAGTCTGGTGACCGCGGCCTCCTGGCAATATCAGGACAACGTGCTTTATCTGCCTGACGGTCAGAAACCGACTTTCTTCGGCCCCGGTGCGCCGCGTGGCGACAGCAGCTACACCGCCAGCCTGGGTCTGAATTTCGACAAGCGCATCGGCCGCCAGCAGCTGTCGGCCAACTACACCCACATGATCGCCCGCTACGACTCGCTCAGCGTGCTCGACAACGACGGTCATAACGCGTTTGCGGCCTGGAAGTGGCTGGTCGGCAATGACCTCACCGGCCAGCTGCGCTACACCAACCGGCGCTACATGCAGGGTTTCGGCGATTTCCGCACCATCACGCCGGCGAAGAATCTGGTCGATGTCGATACGCTGCGCCTGGACGCCGCCTACGCCATCAACCCGTACTGGACGCTGTTCGGCGCTGCCTCGCAGGACAGCACCCGCAACAATCTGCTGATACGGCGTGGCAGTGATTCGGACGTTGATCGGCTCGAGGCCGGTGTCCGCTACACTACCCGCGGCGGCACCGCCTTCGAACTGCTGGGTCGCGATACCGAAGGCGACTATCCGAACCGTCTGCCCGGCCTGAATCAGACCAACTCCTTCAAGCAGAAGGACATCGAGGCGCGCGTGCGCTGGCAGCCGGTCGGCCATTCGAGGCTGTCCGCCGCGGTCGGTCAGTCCGACCGCAGGCACGCCAACGTGCCCGAGCGCGACTATCAGGACGTCTATGGCCGTCTCGGCTGGGAATGGCAGCCCACCGGGCAGATGATGGTGAACTTCCAGGCCGAGCGTCAGATCAGTGCGCTGGACGATCTGGTGTCCAGCTATTTCCGCACTACCACCTACACCGTGGCCCCGACCTGGCAGCCGACCGGCAAGCTGCGGGTCGATGGGCGACTGCAGTGGATATCGCGCGACGCCACCGGCGAAACCTTCTTCACCCAGCTGCCGCCGGTGCTGCAGGCGCTTCTGGGCATCAATAACGCGGTCGCCCGCCAGGAGGATCTGACCACCTACAGCCTGGGCGCGACCTGGTTCATCCAGCGCAATTTTTCGGCCAACGCCGAAGTGCGCCAGGACGAGCGCGAATCCAATGTGCAGTTCTATCAGTACAAGGTGCGCAGCGTGTCGATGTCGCTGCAGTATCTGTTCTGACCGACAGCCCGATCAGTAGCTGAGCAGTGCGCGGGGCGACCAGCCCCGTGCGGCCAGCTTTGCGGCGCCGCCCAGCGCCGGCAGATCGATCAGGAAGCGGAAACCCACGATATGGCCGCCGGCCTGTGTCACCAGTTCGCCGGTGGCCAGTGCGGTGCCGCCGGTGGCGATCAGATCATCCACCACCAGGATGCGGGCGCCTGGCCGCAGCGCGCCGCGGTGAATTTCCAGCCTGTCCTCGCCGTATTCCAGCGCGTACGAAACGCCCAGCGTCGGGCCCGGCAGCTTGCCCGGCTTGCGTACCGGCACCACGCCGCAGTGCAGCCGGTGGGCCAGTCCGCCGGCCAGCAGAAAGCCGCGTGCCTCGACCGCGACCACCGCGTCGATGTCGCCGGGCGCCAGACCTTCCGCCATCGCGTCCAGCGCCCGTGTCAGTCCGTCGGCGTCGGCCAGCAGCGGCGTGATGTCGCGGAACTGTATGCCCGGTTCCGGAAAGTCGGGAATGGTGCGGATCAGCGCCTGCAGTCGGGCGATGTCGGTGGCTGATGTCATGGCGTATCCGTGTGAGGGGGCAGGTTGAGGCGGGCGCGCCTTTCGTCCTTCGGCAGCGCAGCCAGCGCGCGCAGGGTGGCCCAGGCCGCCGGCAGATCGGGCGAACTGTCGATCAGTCGCGTGAAGGCGGGCCGGGCGGCGGTGTACAGGCCGACCGAGGCCAGCGTGGCGTTGTTGATGTCCTGCGCGAACCAGCGATCGTAGCCGCGGAAACCGGCCCACCGGCTGTCGCGGACGAGGATGTATTCGCGCCCGAGTGCTGCCAGCAGATCGGCCTTGCCACGGCGCTTCGCTTCGTCGTCCTGATCGCCCGCATAGAGATCGCCCAGTGCTCCGCGGTAGCGGGTGACCAGTTCGGCGAAATCCTGTCGCATCGCCTGCGCGCGATCGAAAGCCGGGCGCAGCGCCGCCTTGCCCGGACGGGCCAGCCAGCGGCGCACGCCTTCCTCTTCCACCGCACTGGCGAAGGATTCGTTGAACTCGGTGTCGTCCCGCACGTAGAGCAGCTGATGCGCCAGTTCGTGCACGATGAGCCGCACCAGCTCGGTTTCCGGATAGTGGATGAAGGTGTTCAGCAGCGGGTCGTCGAACCAGCCCAGCGTGGAATAGGCGGGCACGCCGCTCACGTGCACATCCAGCCCCTCGCTGGCGAGTGCGTCCGCGTGCGCACGCGCGTCGGCTTCGGCGAAAAAGCCGCGGTAGCTCACGCAGCCGGCGACCGGAAAGCAGGACTGGCGCGGTTTGACCGACAGCGGCTCGGTGGCGAACACGTTCCACACCACGAAACGGCGCTGCAGATCGGCGTAGTAGCGGTAGCTGCCGTTGTCGGGCAGCGCCAGCTCGTGCGAGGCCCAGTCGCGGATTTCACGGGCCAGCGTGAGCCGGTCGCGCAGCACCGCCTCGGTCTGCGGATCGGCCGCCACCTCGTCCAGCGGTCGGGCTCGGCGCCACAGTTCGAACTGGCCGTTCGCCGCCTGCCAGTAGTAGCCGGGCGAAAAGCTGCCGGTGCAGCCGGACATCAGGCCGGCTGTTGCGCCGAACAGCAGCGCCGGCAGCAGTGACCGCATCCTGCGCGGCTCAGCCCTGTTCGCGGTCGCCCGCGTACGGATCTGCATAGGCCGGTACCGGCATCGGCGCGGACTGCAGCGGCCGGGTGTCCAGCTGCACCGGAATCCAGCCGCGCACGCTGTTGATGAACCACAGCGCCTGCGCGCGCGCAAGATCGTCACGGGTGAGCACCCGTTCGATCAGTTCGCCACGCTCGACCAGTTCGCGGCGCAGCGTGCCGTCGAGCAGGCCGGACGACACCGGCGGCGTCAGCCGCTGGCCGTCGATGTCGAGCACCAGATTGCCGCGGGTGAATTCGGTCAGTTCGCCGGCATCGTTCCACAGCAGCACGTCGAAGGCGGTGCCCGACACACGCGACAGATGGGCGTCATACAGCGAGCGCCGGGTGGTCTTGTGATAGAGGAAAGGTTCGGCGCGCGACACCGGTACTTCGGCCAGCCGCACCTTGCGCGGGCTGGCGTCGGGTGCGTCAGCCGCACTGGCGTCGACGCGCAGCGTGCCGTCGGGTGCGCACAGCAGGCGTACCCGCCAGCGGCCTTGCGGGTGGGTCTGCGCATGGCGGGCCAGTTCGCCCGCTGCGTCCTGAGGCGGCGTGAAGCCGAAGTGCGCGACTGACGACGCGAGCCGCGCCAGATGGCGCTCCAGCAGGTCGTAGCGGCCGTCGACCAGCAGCAGTGTTTCCAGCAGTTCGAAGCCGGCGGCCGCGCGGGCGAGGAAGCGGCTCTTGGTCTGCACTTCGGCGTATTCGTCCGCGGCCACCGAATCCCAGGTGATGCCGCCACCCAGTCCGCATTCCATGCGGCCGGCCGCCACGTCCAGCGTCACCGTGCGGATGGCCACGTTGAACCGCGCGGCGCCGCCCGGCGCGACGTGGCCGATGGCGCCGCAATAGACCGAACGCGCCGACGTTTCGAGCTCGGCGATGATGTCCATGGACTTGAGCTTGGGCGCACCGGTGATCGAACCGCAGGGGAAGAGGGCGGTGAATACGTCGTCCAGGGTCACGTCCGGCCGGGTACGGGCGGTGATGGTGGAGGTCATCTGCAGCACGGTCGGGTAGTTCTCGATCGAGAACAGGTGCGGCACCTGTACGCCGCCCGGCATGGACAGGCGCGACAGGTCGTTGCGCAGCAGGTCCACGATCATCAGGTTCTCGGCGCGGTTCTTTTCCGAGTCGCGCAGCCAGCGCGCCAATTCAGCGTCCTCTTCTGGCAGCTGGCCGCGACGGGCGGTGCCTTTCATCGGTCGCGTCGTGAGCAGGCCGTTCTCCCAGGAGAAGAACAGTTCGGGCGACGCGGACAGGATGCGGTGGCTGCCGATGTCGGCATAGGCACAGAAATCCGCCTGCTGCGCCAGTCGCAGATTTTCGTAGAAGGCGCGCGCGTCGCCGCTGAAGCCGGCATGGGCGCGCACGGTGTAATTCATCTGGTAGGCGTCGCCGCGGCGTATTGCGGCGTGAATCGCGTCGATGGCCTGCGCGTAGTCCTCGGGCGTGGTGTCCAGCGCCCACGGCGACAGCGCATGCGGGCCGGGCGCGGCGGGCGGCGTATCGAGCGGCGCCTCGTGCAGGCCGAACCACACCAGGGGCACAGCACAGCCTTCGCGTACGCGCGCGGCGCGGTCGAAGGCCGGTGCGGCTTCATAGGCGACGAAGCCGACCGCATGCAGACCGCTGGCCGAGGCTTCGGCGACCCGGCGCAACGCCGGTCGCACCTGATCAAGCGTGTCGGCCCGCACGATTTCGATCGGGTCACCGAACACCAGTCTCCGAGGCAGGCGTTCAGGGGTGGAGAAATCCAGTATGAAAGTCATGTGTGTGCATCGACCGTGTTACCGGTCGTTCAGGCAGTCGGGCGTGTTCAGACTACGTGGGGCGCGATGTAGAGCGCGATCACCCGCCGTCCGAGCAGCGTGACCGAACCGTTGCGCCGGTTGTTCCCGGTGTCGCTGTATTCAAATCCGTAGGTCCGCTTGATGCGGACCTGACCGTCGTCGTCGCGCGCCAGCCAGGTCGAACGTATGGCCACCGTGTCGTCCAGCAGCTGGGTGCCTTCGGCGCTGCAGGCGGCACGACTGGCTTCCATTCCGGCTTCGCGCGCATTCAGGCTGTCGAGCCAGAACCACACCAGGGCCGCGATCAGCAGCAGTGACACGATCTCGAACGTGGGCATGTCAGCCCTCCGCCGGCAGCGCGGGTTGCCGGGCGACATAACGGTCAACCTTGCGGCCGACGCTCTCCGCCAGCTGTGCGGCCAGGGTTTCCGGCGTGCGCTCGGGGTGCAGGCGGGTGAGCAGCAGCAGCAGGCACAGCAGCACGTCGGCCGCTTCATCCAGCGTGGCGCCTTCCGGCAGCGTCTTGTGCGGCTTGTAGCCGCGCTCGACCAGCACCGCCTCGGCCAGTTCGCCCGACTCCTCGGTGAGCTTGCACAGCAGCATCAGCGGGTCCATGCGCTCATGACGGGAAAAAATCCTGAGTGCTTCGGCGAAGGCGTCGGGCGGGCAGTGCATGGTGAGTGACGGGCGAGGAGGGGGCGATGAGCCGGAATGGCGGCGACGGAAACGTGGTCAGCGGAGGATTCTAGCCTGCGGGGCTTTCCGGCGGTCTTCCGTGCAATCCTTGCCATGCAGTTGCGCCGTTGCCGTGGCACTCTCGCGCCACTCGGACGGTGCCTGCCGCGTTACGGAAACATTTCACGCAATCGCGCTGTAACACGCGCCGGATACTGTTCAGGGCTCGCCTCTTGGGCTATCGTGCCCAGCTGCCCATACGTCACAAATCCGCAACATTCTCTCGGGGACAACATGCCACAACTTGCAGGCCGCTCCATCGCTCTGACCGTCATTGCCGCAGCCATCCTGACTGCGTGCGGCGGAGAGAGCGGCGAAAAGAAGACGGCGACCCAGGTCGCTGCGAAGGTGAACAGCGGCGAAGTGTCGGTGCATCAGATCAACCAGGTCATGCAGCGCACCAATGTGGCCGACCCCGAACAGGCCAAGGCGGCCTCCCGTCAGGTGCTGGAACGTCTGATCGACCAGGAGCTGCTGGTGCAGCAGGCGGTGGACAAGAAGCTGGACCGCGATCCGAAGACGCTGCAGGCGATCGAAGCCGCGCGCCGTGAAATCCTCGCCCGCGCCTATCTCGAACAGGTGTCCGGCGCGGCCATCAAGCCGACCGATACCGAAATCAAGGACTACTACGGCAAGCACCCGGAGCTGTTCTCCGAGCGCCGCATCTTCAATCTGCGCGAGCTGGCGATCGCCGCCGGCCCGGAATTCCTGCCCAAGCTCGAACAGTTCATGGCGCAGCCGCGCAACCTGCAGCAGATCGCCGAGTGGCTGCGCAGCGAGAACGTGCGCTTCACCGCCAACGCGGTGACCAAGCCGGCCGAGCAGCTGCCGCTCGAACTGGTGAAGAACGTGCACCAGATCAAGGACGGCCAGATCGGCGTGCTGCGGACCAACAGCGGCATCCTGGTGCTCGAGGTGGCTGCCTCGCGCAGCATGCCGGTCGACGAGAATGCGGCTCGTCCGGTGATCGAGCAGTTCCTGCTGAATCAGCGCAAGGGCGAACTGGCGCAGGGCGAAGTGAAGAAGCTGCGTGAAAGCGCCAAGGTCGAATACATGGGCGAATTCAGCGCGCCGGCAGCAGCGGCCACCGCTGCGCCAGCCGCCGCCACGGCGGCTCCGGCTGCCGCACCGGCCGATGCCGCGGGCAGCGCGGTCGACAAGGGCCTCTCCGGCCTCAAGTGAACGCTGCCGGGCAACGATGCCCGGAGGATCACCGCGCGCCGTCCCGGTGCGCGGTGCGAACAGACTGACCAACGGGAAACCTTCACGACATGACGAAGTTCGTACGCCAGCTTGTCGCCTTCTGCTTCGGACTGATGATGCTTGCCGGCGCCCAGGCGGCCGACACGCGTGAATACGTGCTGGGCGCGGGCGATATTGTCCGCGTCACCGTATTCCAGAATCCGGACCTCACGGTGGAAACCCGCGTGACCGAGAGCGGTTCCATCACCTATCCGCTCATCGGCAGTGTTGCGGTCGGCGGTCTCACGCTGCCGGCGTCGGAAAAGCTGATTGCCGACAAGCTGCGCGACGGCGGCTTCGTGCTCAAGCCGCAGGTGAATGTGCTGCTGCTGCAGATACGCGGCAATCAGGTATCGGTGCTGGGCCAGGTGAATCGTCCCGGCCGCTACCCGATCGAAATCGCCAACACCCGCGTCAGCGACATGCTGGCCACCGCCGGTGGCGCTACGATCAGCGGTGCCGATCTGGTGACGCTGGTGGGTACCCGCAACGGTCAGCCCTTCCGTACCGAGATCGACATTCCGTCGCTGTTCCAGCCGGACGGCGTCAAGGCCGACATTCCGGTGCAGGGCGGCGACATCCTCTACATCCACCGTGCGCCGATGTTCTACATCTATGGCGAGGTCAACCGTCCGGGCTCCTACCGTCTGGAGCGCGGCATGACCGTGATGCAGGCGCTGGCCCAGGGTGGCGGCGTTACGCTGCGCGGTACCGAGAAGCGCATCCGCCTGCATCGCCGCAATGCCGCCGGCTCCGTGGAGGCGATCGAGCCCGACATGGCCCAGGCGCTGCAGACGGACGACGTGGTGTACGTGCGCGAAAGCCTTTTCTGATCGGATGACGACCTCATGACGTTCCAGCAATTCCTGCTCATACTTCGCGCGCGCTGGCTGGTCGGCCTGGCAGTGCTTCTGGTCGTGGTGGCCACCACGGTGGCGGTCAGCCTGGTGCTGCCCAAGCAGTACTCGTCTGCCACCTCGGTGCTGATCGATGTGAAGTCGCCGGACCCCATTCTCGGCGTCACGCTGCCTGCTCTGGTCACGCCCGGCTATATGGCGACCCAGGTGGACATCGTGACCTCCGACCGTGTAGCCCAGCGGGTCGTGCGCATGCTCGGTTTCGAGAAAAGTGCGGCGGCGGTCGAACAGTGGCGCGAGGCGACCGAAGGCAAGGGTTCGATGGAAGCCTATTTCGCCGACATGCTGAAGAAGAAGCTGGACGTGAAGCCGTCGCGTGAATCGAATGTGCTGTCCATCGGTTTCAGCGGCCAGGACCCGGCCTTTTCGGCTGCGGTGGCCAATGCTTTCGCGCAGGCCTACATCGATACCAACCTTGAACTGAAGATCGAACCGGCCAAGCAGTACGCCAGCTGGTTTGCCGGTCAGTCCAAGGCGCTGCGCGAAGGTCTGGAAAAGGCGCAGAGCAAGCTGTCCGCCTTCCAGCAGGAGAGCGGCATCGTCGCCACCGACGAGCGTCTGGACATCGAGAACGCCCGTCTGGCCGAACTGTCCAGCCAGTACACCGCGATCCAGGCCCAGCGCAGCGACAGTTCGTCGCGTCAGGCCCAGGTCGGCCAGTCGCAGATCGAAACCCTGCCCGAAGTGCAGCAGAACTCGCTCATCATCGGCCTGAAGGCCGACCTCGCTCGCGGCGAGGCGCGTCTGAACGAAATGAGCCAGCGCTACGGTCGCAACCATCCGGAATACCAGCGGGCACAGGGCGAAGTCGATACCCAGCGCGCCAAGCTGGATGCCGAAATGAAGAAGGTGGCCAGCACCATCGGCACCTCCAACCGGGTGAACGTGCAGCGCGAAGCCGAAGTGCGCGCCGCGCTCAACGCACAGAAGAACCGCGTGCTGGAACTGAAGAAACAGCGCGACGATCTGGCCGTGCTGCAGCGTGAAGTGGAAAGCGCCCAGCGTGCCTATGACGCGGTGGCTCAGCGTTTCACCCAGACCAGTCTGGAAAGCCAGACCACGCAGACCAATATCGTGGTGCTGACGCCGGCAATCGCTCCGGTCGAACATTCCAGCCCTAACCTGATACTGAACACCCTGGTCGCCATTTTCCTCGGCACCCTGCTGGCAGTCGGTACCGTGCTGCTGCTCGAACTGCTCGACCAGCGCGTGCGTGGCGACGATGACCTGCAGCAGCTGCTCGGCGTACCGGTGCTCGGCCTGATTTCGTCGGTCAAGTTCAACAAGGGTGCCAAGCGTGCCCGTGTGGCCACCGCCTGAGGACATACAGATGAACGCCCCCACTTCCATCGATTCCGGATCCGGTCGCGCCATCGGTGCCATCCTCATCGACGCCGGCCGGCTGACGCCGGATGGCGCGGAGCGCATCCTGCGCGCCCAGCGTGACGGCGGCCTGCGTTTTGGCGACGCTGCCATTTCTCTTGGCCTGCTGAAGGAATCGGACATCCAGTTCGCGCTGTCGCGCCAGTTCGACTACCCCTTCCTGCAGCCGGGCGAAAGCACGGTAAGCGACGAAGTGATCGCCGCCTACCGGCCCTTCACCCGTCAGGTCGAAGAACTGCGCGCACTGCGCAGCCAGCTCATGCTGCGCTGGTTCGATGCCGAATCGGAACGCAAGACGCTGTCCATCGTCAGCCCGGAGCGCGGCGAAGGTCGCAGCTTCATCGCCGCCAATCTGGCGGTGGTGTTTTCCCAGCTCGGCGAGCGCACGCTGCTGATCGATGCCGACATGCGCAATCCCCGCCAGCACGCACTGTTCTCGGTGAGCAACCGGATCGGCCTGTCGGAAACGCTGGCCGGCCGCGGTGGCCCGGAAGCGGTGCAACGGGTGCCGGCGCTGCTCGACCTGTGTGTGCTGCCAGCCGGCGCGGTGCCGCCGAATCCGCAGGAACTGCTGTCGCGCCCGGCGTTCAGCCAGTTGCTGGCTCAGCTGGCCAAGGATTTCGACGTCATCCTGATCGATACGCCGGCCGGTGCCGAATACGCCGATGCGCAGACCATTGCGGTGCGTGCCAGCGGCGCGCTGATGGTGGCGCGCAAGAACGTAAGCCGCGCTTCGCGCCTGCGTCGTCTGGCCGACGAACTGGTGACCGCCAGCGCCACCGTCGTCGGCTCGGTGATGAACGAGCCGTGATGCAGGCGGTCTGAGCGGTGTCTTCGATCTCTTCGGGCGCATCCGGCATGTCTACTCCCCACTCACTGCGTCTGGGTGCCCAGATTCTGTCCCCGATGTGGGCGCCGTTCTGGATCGTGGTGGCCGGTCTGGCCGCCATGTACGGCCCCAGCTTCCACGACCTGTTTACCGGCATCTGGAGCACCGACGAGAACGCGCACGGCCCCATCGTGCTGTCGGTGTCGCTGTGGCTGCTCTACACCAAGTGGAACGCGATTGCCGACAACGTGAAGCCAGAACCGGCCCCTGCGCTGGGCTGGCCGCTCGTCGTGCTGGCGCTGCTGCTGTACATCGTCGGGCGTTCGCAGGACATCCTGATTTTCGAGATCGGTTCGCTGATTCCGATGCTGGCCGGCCTGATGCTGGTGTTCTTCGGCCGCGCCACTGCGCTCGGCCTGTGGTTTCCGCTGTTTTTCATGCTGTTCATGATTCCGCTGCCCGGCGTGCTGGTCGATGCGGTGACCCAGCCGATGAAGATGGCGGTGTCGTGGGCGGCGGAACACCTGCTGTATGCGCTGGGTTACCCGATCGCGCGTACCGGCGTCATCCTGGTGATCGGCCAGTACCAGCTGCTGGTGGCCGATGCCTGCGCCGGCCTGCACTCGCTGTTTACGCTTGAGGCGCTGGGCCTGCTCTACCTGAATCTGGTGCGCCACGACTCCTTTGCCCGCAATCTGACGCTGGCCATCCTGATCGTGCCGATCTCCTTCACCGCCAACGTGATCCGGGTGATTGTGCTGACGCTGATCACCTACCACTTCGGCGACGAGGCGGGGCAGGGTTTCCTGCATGGCTTTGCCGGCATGGTGCTGTTCATCAGCGCGCTCATTCTCATCATCGGCGTCGATTCGATGCTGCGTTTCGGCGTGCGCCAGACCGACGCCACGGCCTGAACGGCGCGGCCCGCAATGAGTTCCGACATCGATCTGCTGTTCATGCGGGAGGCGCTCGCGCTGGCGCGTGAAGCCGGGGCGCTGGGTGAAGTGCCGGTCGGCGCGGTGGTGGTGAAGGACGGCGAAATCGTCGGCCGCGGCTTCAATCGCCCCATCATGGCCAGCGACCCGACCGCCCACGCCGAGGTGATGGCGCTGCGTGCCGCCGGCCAGGCGCTGGCGAATTACCGCATGCCCGGCTGCACGCTGTACGTGACGCTGGAACCCTGTGCCATGTGTAGCGGCGCCATCCAGCACGCGCGCATCGCCCGCGTGGTGTTCGGCGCGCGCGACCCCAAGACCGGCTGCTGCGGCAGCGTAACCGACCTGTTCGCGGAGCCGCGGCTGAATCACCACGCCGAGGTCGAATCCGGCGTGCTGGCCGACGAATGCGGTCGCATGCTGAGCGATTTCTTCGCGGCGCGGCGCCGGCGCACCGAAAGCGCCTGATGCGCATCGACATCGACATTCCCACCCAGTGGATGCACCTGTACGACGATGGCGGCGTACTGATCCGCCGCTACCGGGTATCGACCGCGAAGAACGGCGCGGGTGAGCAGCGGGGCAGCTATCGCACGCCGCGCGGTCGCCACATCATCCGCGCACGCATCGGCGCGGGCGCTCCGGCCAATACGGTGTTCATCCGGCGGCGTCCGACCGGCGAACAGTGGTCGCCCGAACTGGCGGCCGCCCATCCGGGCCGGGACTGGATACTGACCCGCATCCTGTGGCTGTCCGGCTGCGAACCCGGTTTCAACCGGCTGGGCGAGGTCGATACCATGCGCCGCTATGTCTATCTGCACGGCAGCCCGGACACCGCCGAAATGGGCGTGCCCGGTTCCATCGGCTGCGTGCGCATGCGCAATCGCGACATCATCGAACTGTTCGATCTGGTGCCGGCCGGCACGCCGGTCAATATCCTCGACGGCGACCGGAACCGCGCGCCGTGATCGACATCGTGCTCGGCACTTGGGCCGAACAGGCGCCGGCGCTGAAGCCGCTGCGGCGCGAGGTGTTCATCGTCGAACAGGGTGTGCCGGAAGAACTGGAGTGGGACGAGTACGACGCGGTCAGCCGCCATGCACTGGCGCTGATCGATGGCGAGGCGGTTGGCTGTGGCCGCCTGCTGCCGGACGGGCACATCGGCCGCATGGCGGTGCGCAAGGTCTTCCGCGGTCGTGGTGTCGGTCGAATGTTGCTGGCGGCACTGGTGTCCGAGGCCTCAGGGCGCGGCCTGAGCATGCTGCAGCTGCACGCGCAGACGCATGCACTCGGCTTCTACGCGCAGGCAGGTTTCGTCGCCGAAGGCGTGGAATTCGACGAGGCCGGCATCCCTCACCGGCTCATGGTGCGCAGACTGCCGAGCTGACCCAGCGCGTCATCGTCCAGCGGCTTGGTCAGAAAGCCGCTCACCCGCGGGAATGCGAGCGCGCGCTCGCGCTCGCTGTCCAGCGCCGATGAACTGAGCATGCAGATGCGGGTGTCGCCCTGCTGCATGTCCGGCAAGGCGTGAAAGGCCTCCAGGAATTCGAAACCGTTCATGCGCGGCATGTTGATGTCGAGCAGGATGAGGTCGACCGCATGGCCGGCGTTTTCCGTCAGCCATTTCAGTGCCTTCTCCGCCCACTCGAACACCATCACGTCGCCGGCGATGCCGGCCTGTTCGATCAGCAGGCCGTGAAAGAAATTGTCGGCGTCGCTGTCGTCGATCAGCATTACGGTGCGCAGTGAGGCACTCATGCCGTGGTCGTCCTTGCAGAAGTTTCGGGGGTGCGGCCTATCAGGCGGCTGACAGGCAATGCGAGTACGAAACGGGCGCCGCAGCCTGCGGCCGACTCGACGAACATCCGTCCGCCATGCATGTCCGCGATGCGCCGGCACAGCGCCAGCCCCAGTCCGGTGCCTTCGTATTCGCTGCGCGCGTGCAGACGCTCGAAGGCGGCGAAGATGCGTTCGTGGAAGGACGGTTCGATGCCGATGCCATTGTCGCTGACCACCACATGCAGTTCGTCCTGCACCTGCGCCGCGCTGACCGTGACTTCGGGGGCCACGTCCGGTGCATGGAACTTGATCGCGTTGCCGATCAGGTTCTGCATCAGCAAGGCGAGCTGGCTGCGGTCACCACGTATGACCGGCAGCGGCGCCAGTCTCAGCGTGGCGCCGCTGCGGCCGATGGCGTCGGCCAGCGCCTGACGCGTGTCCTCCAGCAGATCGCTCAGGCTGACCGCGTCGCTGCGCGCTTCTGCGCCGTCCAGCCGCACGTAGGCGAGCAGGTCGTCGACCAGCTGGCGCAGCCGTTCTCCGCCGCGTACCACGAAATCGAGGTAGCGCCGGCTGCGGCCGTCCGGGGCGTCCTGGTTCTCGCGGGCGAGCAGGCGGGCGAAGTTCAGGATGGAATTGATCGGTTCGCGAAGATCATGCGAAGCGACATGCACGAACTGCTGCAGCGCGATGTTGCTGCGCTCCAGTTCGTTCAGCGTGCGCCGCAGCTGTTCTTCCGCCTGCAGGCGATCGGTGATGTCCTCGCCCACCCCGAGCAGACCGGTCGCCGAGCCCCGGTCATCTTCCAGCCGGCTTGTATGCCAGGCGATCACGCGCAGCTGGCCCGCTGCATTCAGCGCGTGTCCGCGGAAACGGCGTTCGCCGCGCTGCGACCCATCGACCAGCCCGGCGAAATAGACGCGGGCATCCACCTGTTCGGCTGCAGGCAGGCAGAGGTCGAACCAGTCACGGCCGATCAGGCCGTCGATGGGCCGGCCGAGTACTTCGGCGCTCTTGCGGTTGGCCCGTATCACGCGACCGGAGGTGTCGGTCACCACCATCATGCTGCCGGCGGTGTCGAAATAGAGCCGGGCCCGATCGCGTTCGGCTTCGAGCTGGCGGGTGCGCAGCGCGACCAGGGCCGACAGTTCGTCGTTGAAGCGCTGCAGCTGGCGCTCGAACATGTTCTGCCTGTCCTGCGCCTCGTGCATGGCGTCCACCCGGTCGCGCAGTTCGATCTGCGCCACCACCTGACGGGCGAGCGCGGACAGCGCTTCGCGCTGGGCAGCGTTCAGCGTGCGGGCGACGGTGTCGATCACGCACAGCGTGCCGATGCGCTGGCCGCCAGCCACTTCGAGCGGCGCACCGGCGTAGAAACGTATGCCCGGTTCGCCGGTCACCAGCGGGTTGTCGCTGAAGCGGCTGTCGTCGCACGCGTCAGGCACTTCCATCAGATCGCGGTTCAGGATGGCGTGCGCGCAGAAGGCCTGGTCGCGGGGTGTTTCACTGGCCGTCAGACCGACTCTGGCCTTGAACCACTGGCGTTCGCGATCGACCAGACTGATCAGCGCGATCGGCGTGCCGCAGATGAGCGAGGCGATGCGGGTCAGGTCGTCGAAGGCGGGTTCAGGCGGTGTGTCGAGCAGGCGCGTCGCGTCCAGCGCGGCGATGCGCGCGGGCTCATCCTGAAGGTGCGGTGCGTTCGGCAAGTCGGGTCGCTCTGCTGGGGGCTGTCGGGAATGACGGCACGGGTACGATGAACTTTATTGTGCGCCTGATGCGGTGTGCCCGGGCAAGGCGTGTTCGACGCGCGGCACTCAGTTCCGAAGATTCGGTGGCGGATGCTCAGAGGCGGGTATTCAGAACCGTGCGTCCGGCGTCGCTGCCGCCTGCGCCGTGCCGTCTTTCCTCGATGTGCAGTGCGGCCGGGCCGAGCACGAGCACGGTGCGCGAACGGGTGCCGTAGTCCTCGCCGGCGATGAAGACCGGCGACAGCCTGCGCTCCCATTCGAGGCTGACACCGGTATCCGGCAGGTCGGCATCCGCTGCCGGTGTGGGATCGAGCAGCAGTTCGAACAGCGCCTCGGTCTGTGTTTCCAACGAAGCTTCAGGGTTGTACAGCACGTGGGCGAAGGCCTCACGCGCGCGGACCAGCTTGGGCCAGGGCGTGCCAGGCAGGTGGTTGGACAGCGCGTGCACCCCGGGCGGCAGCAGGGCGCTGCGCGGCGGATGTCCGCCGCCATACCCCACCCAGATCAGATCGCGGCCGTCGCACAGCAGCAGGTTGAAGCCATTGTAATGTGCTGCCTCGCGCACGCAGGCCTCGGCGTGTTCGGCGGCCGACATCCGCCCGGTCAGGAAATCAGCCACCAGCGCGCCGCGCGAGCGTGCGTCCGGCCGCTGGCGGGCCGGGTCACGGTAGTTGGTCAGTGCGGCGAAGCGGCCGTCGGTGCTCACGCCCAGCCAGGTGCCGCCGGATGCGAGGTCGCGGCCGGCCATCACCTGCGGCGCATCCGGCCACACCTGCAGCGGCGCGGTCGGCCGATGGTGGAATTCGTCGCGGTTGGCAGCGACCCGCAGCGACGGGCTTCCACCCGGCTGCCAGTCCAGCACGATGAGGCACATGGCGGGCGCAGCCTAGGCGGAGCGGAAACGCTCCAGATGGCGGCCGGTTTCCGCAGCCAGGAAGTCATGCAGGCCGTGGCGCTGCACGTGACTGCCCAGTTCCAGCTCGAACAGGCGCTGGTTGTTCACGCCTTCGTAGATTTCCATCCAGGTCAGCGGATCGTCCAGCCGCCGGCGCACCCGGCCGGGCACACCGGTGGCAGCCTGCAGCGAAGCCTGCATGGTGGCCAGCGCGGCGCGCAGCGCGGTTTCCTTTGACGGGTCGATGCGGTAGTAGATGTAGTAGTCGATGTGCGTGCTCATGCCGATGCGCGCAGTTACTCGCCGAGCGCGTAGGGCAGGGCGGCGAAGTCGAGCGCGGCGCCGTCAGGCGCACCCAGCCGCACCGGGCCGGCTTCGGTGCTGGACATCTGCACCACCGCCAGCAGCGCGCAGCCACCGTCCGGTAGCGCCACCGCATCGACCACTGCGCCGCAGGCCTGATCGCCGGTGTCGCTGCCATAGACCGGCGTACCGGCCGCTGGCGGGGTGCAGTCGGCGCTGGCGCGGTACATGCGCCGCTTCAGCTTGCCCAGGTACTGGGTGCGGGCGACGATTTCCTGGCCCGGGTAGCAGCCTTTCTTGAAGCTCACGCCGCCGGTCAGTTCGAAATTGACCATCTGCGGCACGAAAGCTTCCTGCGTGGCCGGCCAGATGCTGACCAGTCCGTCGCGGATGTCGAACCAGCGCCACGCCGGCGTGCCGGCGGGCGTGGCGTGGGCGGCCAGTGCCTGCCATACGGCCTGCAGCCGCTCTGGCGTGGTGACGATCTGGAAGCGGTCAGCGGCCAGACGCAGCACGCTGACACCCTCGGCCGTGGCCTGTTTCATCGCCGCCGGCGGCAGCGGCAGGCCGGCGGCGGCCAGCGCGGCTTCGGCGCCGCTGCCGGCCAGACCGAGCGCAGGCAGGTCGGCGCTTGCATCGCCCAGCTTCGCCTTGGCGCGCAGGATGTACATCGACAGCTTGCGACGCATCGGTTCGGCCAGCGCGCGCGGCAGCTGCAGCACGACCGCGTCGCCGTCGCGCCACAGCGTGAAGGCGGCCAGCAGCCGGCCCTTGGGCGAGCAGAAACCGGCGCTGCGCACGCCGTCGGCCGGAATGCCCTGCACGTCGTTGGTCATCAGGTTGTGCAGGAAGCTGGCGGCGTCCTCGCCCTCCGCGCGCAGGCGAGACAGGTGGGTGAGCGGCACCAGCACGGTGCCGGTCTGCGCCGCGCGCATTTCGGCGGCGGCGTCGGCCATCGCGGGAAACTGGCCGTCATCGGCGGCAGTCGAGGCGGCATCAGAGGCGGGAATGAGGTCTGTGAGCAGCATGGTGTTGCGAATTCCGTGGTCGGGGAAAGTACGGGAAGAGGTTAACATACGGGGCCGCGCACGCCTGCCGCGCGTTCCTCTCCCGGTTGCATGACCCGTCTGCTGTCCCGTCTGTTCCTCATCGTCCTGCTGCTCGCGCTCGGCTGTGCCGGCGGGCTGTTCTGGTATGCGCGCCAGCCGCTGAACTGGGCCGGTGGCGTCATCGAATACACGCTGAAGCCGGGTACCGCGCTGCGCCAGGCGGCCCGCCAGATCGAGGCGGCCGGCGTGCCGGTGGATGGGGCGCTGCTCGGCCTGATCGGCCGTTTCGCGGTCGATGGCACCCGGCTGCAGGCCGGCAGCTATGCCTTTTCCAGCGGGCTGACCCCGATACAGCTGCTGGAAAAGATGACCCGCGGCGACGTGAGCATGCGCGAGCTGCGCTTCATCGAGGGCTGGACCTGGCGGCAGATGCGTGCCGCGCTGGCCGCCCAGCCGGACCTCAGGCAGGACGCCGCCGCGCTGAGCGATGCGGAGGTGATGGCGCGCATCGGTGCGGAGGGTACGCAGCCGGAAGGCTGGTTCTTCCCGGACACCTATCTGTTCGCGGTCGGCGACAGTGACCTGTCGGTGCTGGCGCGCGCCCATCACGCGATGCGCCGCCAGCTCGACCAGGCCTGGGCGGCCCGCCAGCAGGGTCTGCCCTATGCCACCCCGCGCGACGCGCTCATCATGGCGTCCATCGTCGAGAAGGAAACCGGTGCCGCGGCCGACCGCGACAAGGTGGCGTCGGTGTTCGTGAACCGGCTGCGCACCGACATGCCGCTGCAGACCGACCCCACGGTCATCTACGGTCTGGGCGAGCGCTTTGACGGCAATCTGACCCGCGCCCACCTGCAGGCGGACAACCCGTACAACACCTATCTGCGACGCGGCCTGCCGCCCACGCCGATTGCCGCGCCCGGACGCGCGTCGCTGGACGCGGCGCTGAATCCGGCGCCGACCCAGTACTATTACTTCGTCGCGCGCGGCGACGGCAGCAGCGTGTTCTCGAAAACCCTGGCCGAGCACAACAGCGCGGTCGACCGCTACCAGCGCCGACCCGCGCGCGCGCAGCGCTGATCGACGGCGCCCACCGACTTTGACGACCTCGATGCACAACATCCGCTTCATCACCTTCGAAGGCATGGACGGTGCCGGCAAGAGCACCCAGATCGCGCGTACCGCCGACTGGCTGCGGGCGCACGGCCACACCGTGCTGCTTACCCGCGAACCCGGCGGCACGCCGCTCGGCGAGTCGCTGCGCGGCCTGCTGCTGCACGAAGCCATGCATCCGGATACCGAGGCGCTGCTCATGTTCGCCGCCCGGCGCGAACATCTGGCGCAGGTGATCGAACCGGCGCTGGCACGCGGCGACTGGGTGCTGTGCGACCGCTTCACCGATGCCAGCTTCGCCTATCAGGGCGGCGGCCGCGGCCTCGACACCGCGCGGCTTGAGGCGCTTGAAGCCTGGGTGCAGCGCGGCCTGCAGCCCGGCCTCACGCTGCTGTTCGACCTGCCGTGTGAAGTGGCGGCGCAGCGTCTGGCCGCCAGCGGCGGCGACCCGGACCGCTTCGAGCGCGAACAGTCGGATTTCTTCAACCGGGTGCGCGCCGCCTACCTCGCGCGCGCTCAGGCCGACCCGGGCCGCATGCAGGTGCTGGACGCTGCGCGCAGCCCGCAAGAAGTTTCTATTCAACTTGAAGAAATTCTTTCAAGGTACTGTTCCTGAATGATTTATGACTGGTGCAAGCCGCAGTGGTCTCAGCTGATGGCGCTCGGCAGCCGGCTGCCGCACGCGCTGCTGCTGGCCGGTCCGTCCGGGCTGGGCAAGCGTGAATTCGCTGAGGCGCTGGCCGCGCGCATGCTGTGCGAACGCGCCCGCGGCGAAGAGCAGGCCTGCGGCGAATGCGTGTCCTGCCGGCTGATTGCCGGCGACAACCACCCGGACTGGATCACCGTGCGGCCGGAGGCGCTCGAAGAGTCGCCGGACGACGAATCGGCGGACGACGAAGGTGACGGCAAGGCGAAATCCACCCAGATCCGCATCGCCCAGGTCCGCGCGGTGGTCGAACGGCTGGGCGTCGGTTCGCATCAGGGCGGTTACCGCGTGGTGCTGCTGTATCCGGCCGAGGCGATGAATGTCGATTCCGCCAATGCACTTCTCAAATCACTTGAAGAACCGCCGCCTAATACATTGTTTCTGCTGATTTCCGATCAGCCGAGAAAGCTGCTGCCCACGATACGCAGCCGCACCCGCGTGCTGTCCTTCCAGCAGCCGCCGGCCGACGAGGCGCTGGCCTGGCTGGCGCAGCAGGGCGTGCGCAACGCGGCCGACGCGCTGGCGCTGTGCGCCGGTTCGCCGCTGCACGCGCGTGACCTCGCCGGCTCGCGCGACGCTCAGATTCAGGGCCAGTTTGTCGATGATGTAGCCAGGCAGGCGCTGAGCGCGCCGCTGGAGGTGGCCGCCCGCTGGGACGGCTGGCTCAAGGGAAAGAAAAAGGGCGAGCCGGGCCTGACCGATCTGCCCACGCTGGTCACCTGGCTGCAGCGCTGGCTGGCTGATGTGGCGCTGCTGGCGCAGGACTGCGAGCCGCGGGTATTCGTCGGTCGTCGCGCCCAGCTCTTGCAGCTGGCGGAACGCAGCGACGTGGCCACTGTCCTGCGTGGGTACAATGAATTGCTGAAGGTGCGGGCGCTGGCGCATCACCCGCTGAATGCGCGCCTGTTCCTTGAAGACCTGCTGATGCGCTACGCCCGGCTGTTCCGGGCCGCGCGCTGATCGCCGGTCGAGCAGGACTGCAAAGGAGACTGTCATGTCGGATGCGCAGATGCAGAATCGCCGCAGCGTGCTGTCGCTGGCGGTCAATTCCAAATCGGTGCTGTACGCGGCCTTCATGCCCTTCCTGAAGGGCGGTGGCATTTTCCTGCCGACCAACCGCAGCTACCGCCTCGGTGACGAGGTGTTCCTGCTGCTGCAGCTGATGGACGATCCGGCCAAGCTGCCCATCCAGGGCACGGTGGCCTGGGTGACGCCGGCCGATGCGCAGGGCGCCAAGCAGCAGGGCATCGGCCTGCGTTTCGGCGACGACGAAAGCAGCAAATCGGCGCGCGCCAAGATAGAACAGGTGATCGGCAGCTATCTCGGTTCGTCGCGCCAGACCCACACGCTCTAGCGCTCTAGATTTCCCGCATTGCAACGGTTCCTGAATGTTCATCGATTCACACTGCCACATCGATTTTCCCGACCTCGCCGCGCGCGAGGATGAAGTGATCGCCAATATGGCCGCCCAGCAGGTCAGTCACGCGCTGTGCGTGTCGGTCAATATCGAACAGTGGCCGCGGGTGACCGGCATGGCCGAGCGGCACGCCAACGTGTTCGCCTCGCTCGGCGTGCATCCGGACTACGAGGACGTGACCGAGCCGGACGTGGCGCAGCTGGTCGATATGGCCCGTCATCCGCGCGTGGTCGCCATCGGCGAAACCGGGCTGGACTACTTCCGCCTGACTGGCGACCTCGAGTGGCAGCGCAAGCGCTTCCGCACCCACATCCGCGCCGCGCGCGAGTGCGGCAAGCCGCTCATCATCCACACCCGCTCGTCGGCCGAGGACACGCTGGCCATCATGCGCGAAGAGCGTGCGCACGAAGCCGGCGGCGTCATGCACTGCTTCACCGAAACGCTGGAGGTGGCGAAAGCCGCCATCGACATGGGTTTCATGATTTCCTTTTCCGGCATCGTCACCTTCAAGAACGCGCAGCAGCTGCGCGACGTGGCGCAGGCCATTCCGCTGGACGCGATGCTGATCGAGACCGATTCGCCCTATCTGGCGCCGGTGCCCTACCGCGGCAAGATGAACGAGCCGTCCTATGTGCCGCACGTCGCCGCCGAACTGGCCAGAGTGCGCGGCCTGAGCGCGGACGACATCGGTCGGGTGACCAGCGACAATTTCTTCCGCCTGTTCCGCGACGCCGCCCGTCTGGCCGGCCGCGAGGAGTGCCCCGCATGAAATCCCTGCGCATCGTGCTGCTCAGCGCCTGTCTGGCCGCCGCCAGCGGCGCATCGGCCGCCGCCTACGACGATCTGATCAACGCCGCCAACATGGGTGACGCGGCAACCGTGGCGTCCTATGTCGATCGCGGACTGGATGTGAATTCGGTCGATACCCGCGGTGAAACGCTGCTCATCATCGCCGCCCGCAACGGCTATGGCGATCTGGTGAAAGCGCTGGTCGCCCGTCGTGCAAAGCTGGAGGCCGTGAACGCGGTCGGTGAAACCGCGCTGGCAGTGGCGGCCTTCAACGGCCATACCGCGGTGGTCGAACAGCTGCTGGCTGCCGGTGCCAATCCGGTCAACACCCAGGGCTGGTCGGCACTGCACTACGCCGCGATGCAGGGCCACGCGCCGGTGCTCAGGGCGCTGATCGCGCGTGGCGCGCCGGTCGATGCGCCAGCGCCTAACGGCGCCACCGCGCTCATGCTGGCCGCCCGTGCCAATGCCGAGTCGGTCAAGGTGCTGCTGGCCGCGCGCGCCGATGCCCGCATCCGCGGTCGCGACAACGAAAGCGCGCTGGACTGGGCGGTCAAGGCCGGCAATACCGATGCCGCGGCGATGATCCGCGCGGCGATGGGGCAGTGATGGAACATCCCGCCACCGGCTCCGGCCTCGGCCACGGCACCGATTACCCGGACAGCTACGACGCCGGCCTGCTGTTTCCGATGCCGCGCGAAGCGTCGCGGGCGCCGCTCGGGCTGGCGGCGGATGCGCTGCCCTTCACCGGCACTGACCGCTGGCACGCCTGGGAAGTGTCGTGGCTCAACCCGCAGGGCAAGCCCGAAGTGGCTGTCGGCCGCATCGATGTGCCGGCGGACAGCCCCTTCATGATCGAATCGAAGTCGCTCAAGCTCTATCTGAACGGCTACAACAGCGAACGCATGGCTTCGCTGGAGGCGGTGCGCGCGCTGATCGAAACCGATCTGTCGGCCGCCTGCCAGGCCGGTGTGACGGTGGAACTGCACAGCCCGGACGCGCTGCCCGGGCCGGCGGTGCAACTGCCGGGTGAATCGATCGACGCGCTGGACATCGCCTGCGAGCGCTACCACCCGGATCCCGCGCTGCTGTCCGCCGCTGGCGACACGGTGGAGGAAACGCTGCGCTCCGACCTGCTGAAATCCAACTGTCCGGTCACGTTGCAGCCGGACTGGGCCTCGCTCATCGTGCATTACGTCGGCCCGCGCATCGACCGCGCCGGCCTGTTGCGCTACGTCGTGTCCTTCCGCAACCACGCGGATTTCCATGAGCACTGCGTCGAGCGCATCTGGGTGGACCTGATGGAGCGGTGCCGGCCGGAAAAGCTGACGGTATTCGCCTGCTACACCCGGCGTGGCGGGCTGGACATCAATCCGTGGCGCAGCAATTTCGAAGCGCTGCCGGATACCTTCGTCAAGCTGGCCCGGCAGTAGCGCCGGTTACAGCCGCGCGCGCAGATCGGCGACCGCGGCACGGAATTCCGGCGCGCCGCCGTAGCTCGGGTGCCGCGCCGGCAGGGCGTCTATGCCCATGTCGGCCAGGCTCTGCTGGCACACCCGGCCGATGGCCAGACGCGGCACGCCCGGGAAGAGGGCGAGGAACTGTTCGAGCAGCGGCCGCAGCGCACGGCGCTCGGCGGTGTTCGGTGCGCGGTTGCTGAGCGGATTGCCCGCTTCGTGCGGGTGGTAGGCGACCGCGTTCCACAGTACGAATTCGTGTGGCGCCCAGCCATTGCCGGCCATCGCCGACCAGACGATGCTGGCGGTGCGCTCCAGCATGCCTTCTGTATTCTTCAGCTGCGGCAGCGGCCGGCTGGTGCGGACGAAATCGCCCTCGAAGTAGTCGGCACCGCGGCCGGCAGCGTGCGCGGCCAGCACGTCACGTTCGCTGGTCATGGCCATGCCGGAGAACTTGGCGCCGCTGTAGCTGGGCGCCTCGGCGATCAGCAGCACCCGGGCGCGACCCAGCCGTGCGGCGAGGTAGCGCTGCAGGTGGTCGGCGCGGATGCGCGGTGCGTCAGGCACGAGGTCATGGACCGGGTCATGATCGCCCCAGGGGTTGAACATGATGGCCGGATCGGGGATGCGGTCCCCGGCGGATACCGCGGACACGAAGCGGTCGAGATCGTTTGCGGACATCGGCTGTCAATGGAAGCTGAAAAGTCTGGGAACGCGGGCTGAGAACGCCGGCTGAACGTGCGGGCTGAAACGCAAGGCGCGCATTGTGCATCGTCTGAAAGAAAGAACACCACAAAGATGAAATCTGACCTCCTGCTGGCCGCCCGCATGGCGCTGCGCGATTTCCGGGCCGGCGAACTGCGGGTGCTGGGGCTGGCGCTGGTGCTGGCCGTGGCCGCGCTCACTTCGGTCTCCTTCTTTACCGACCGGGTCGCGCGCTCGGTCACGAAGGAAGCGAACCAGCTGCTCGGCGGCGACCTGCTGGTGGTCGGCGACCGCCCGCTGCCTGCCGCGCTCAGCGTCGAAGCGCAGACGCGCGGCCTGCGCAGCGTGAATACCTGGACCTTCACCAGCATGGCGTCGACCGCCGATGGTGCCCAGCTGGTGGGCGTGAAGGCGGTGTCCGACGGCTATCCGCTGCGCGGCCGGGTGCGCACCGCACCGGCGCTCAATGCGCCGGATACCGACATACGCGCCATTCCCGCGCCCGGCACCGTGTGGCTGGACGAGCGGGCCACCGCCGCGCTGGGCGTGCGCAGTGGCGACACCGTCAATCTGGGCGCGCTGCGGCTCACCGTAGCGGCGGTGCTCACCTTCGAATCGGACCGCGGCGCCAACTTCTTCGCCATCGTGCCGCGGCTCATGATGAATGCTGCCGACCTGCCGGCCAGCGGCCTGATGCAGGAAGGCAGCCGCATCATGTACCGGCTGCATCTGGCCGGCGACGACGCCGCGGTGCGCAGTTACGCCGCCTGGGTGAAGCCGCAGCTGGCCCGTGGCCAGAAGGTGGAAAGCGTGGAAGAGGCGCAGCCCGAGGTGCGCGGCGCGCTCGACCGGGCGCAGAAATTCCTGCGGCTGGCCGCCATGCTGGCGGTGGTGTTCGCCGCAGTCGCGGTCGGGCTGGCGGCGCGCCGCTACATGCAGCGCCACCTCGACGGCTGCGCGGTCATGCGCTGTCTGGGTGCGACCCAGGCGCGGCTCACCCGGCTGTTCCTGATCGAATTCCTGCTGCTGGGCGCACTGGCCTGTGCCATCGGCTGCGTCGCCGGCTATCTGACCCAGTTCGGCGTCGAGGCGCTGCTGGCCGGGCTGTGGGCGGCGCCGCTGCCGCCGCCCGGACCGCTGCCGGTGGTGTACGGCTTCGCGGTCGGCATGGTGCTCATTCTCGGTTTCGTGTGGCCGCAACTGCTGAAGCTGCGCCGGGTGTCCACACTGCGGGTGCTGCGCCGCGACTGGGACGATGCCGACGTGGTGTCCTGGGGGGCCTACGCCTTCGGTCTGGCCTGCCTGTCGGCGCTCATCGTGCTGATGGCCGGCGATGCGGTGCTGGGCGCGGTGGTGGTCGGCGGTTTCATCGTCGCCTGCGCACTGTATGCAGCGGTGGCCTGGGGGGCGCTCGCGCTGGTGGCCCGCATGCGCGGCGGCACCGCCGGTGGCTGGCGCTACGGGCTGGCCAGCCTGACCCGGCGACGGGTGGCGTCGACCGTGCAGATCGCAGCGCTTGGTCTGGGTCTGACTGCGGTGCTGCTGCTGGTGATCGCGCGCGGTGATCTGCTGGACGCCTGGCGCGGCCGGCTGCCGGTCGATGCACCCAACCGCTTCATCCTGAACATACAGCCTGATCAGCGCGATGCGGTGCGCGCGCTGTTCGCCGAAGCCGGCCTGCCGGCGCCCGAACTGCTGCCGATGTCGCGCGCCCGGCTGAGCGCGATCAACGGCCGCGCGGTATCGCCCGACGATTACACCGATGCCCGCGCGCGGCGGCTGGTCGAGCGCGAATTCAATCTGTCGTGGTCCGACCATCTGCAGGTCGGCAACCGGCTGAGCGGCGGACAGTGGGATGCGGCGCTACCGTCCTTTTCCGTCGAGGCCGGTCTGGCGAAAACGCTGGGGGTACGCGCCGGTGACCGGCTGCGTTTCGAAATCGCCGGCCGGCAGGTGGAGTCCGTGGTCGGCAGCCTGCGCGAGCTGGAATGGGATTCGATGAACGTGAACTTCTTCGTGGTCGCCACGCCCGGCGTGCTCGAAGACTTCCCTGCCAGCTACATCACCTCCTTCCACCTGCCGGCGGACAAGGCCGGCTTCACCAACACGCTGGTGGCGCGCTTCCCCAATCTGACCGCGGTCGACGTAGACGCCATGGTGCGGCAGTTCCGCGCGCTGATGGACCAGCTGGCCACAGCGGTCAGCGTGGTGTTCGGCTTTGCGCTGCTGGCCGGCGTGGTCGTGCTGCTGGCCGCGATCGAAGCCACCCACGACGAGCGCCGCTTCGAACTGGCGGTGCTGCGTACGCTGGGCGCGCGCGACCGTCAGCTGCGCGCGGCGCTGCTGGCGGAATTCGCGGTGCTGGGCGGTCTGGCCGGCACGCTGGCGGCGGTGGGCGCGGTGGCGCTCACCACCGCGCTGGCGCGTCAGGCCTTCCAGCTGCCCTATGTGCCGTCGGCGCTGCTGCCGGCCGCAGGCCTCGCGTTCAGCGTGGTCGCGGTGGTGGCCGCCGGTCTGCTCGGCCTGCGCGGCGCGCTGCGCTCGCCGGCGCTGGCCAGTCTGCGGGCCGGCTGAGCCCGCCTACAGTAGCAAGGGCGCGACGAAGGCGAAGAAGCCTCCGGTCAGGAAAAGCAGCACCGACAGCGCATACACCGCGATGGACAGGCGCCGCGCCCGCATGCAGGCACGCGCGGCGGCCGGGTCGGCCGGGCAGGGCAGGCTGCGCGCCCGCCACTGCGCCGCGCCGGCGGCCGCCAGCATGAGTGCGGCGGCTCCGAACACGCCGCCCTTGTGCTCCGACAGCCAGATCAGCTGAGGAAAGCGGGTGGTCAGCGTGACCAGCGTGGCGCCGGCGCCCAGTGCCACCAGCAGCGCCGGCAGCGCGCAGCACACCAGGGTCGAACTGCTGGCCAGCAGCGACAGGCCGCTCGCCCCCAGCGTGGCCCGCAGCCCGCGCTCAGCGCCCGCCATGGGCCTTGCCCTTCAGTTCGGCACGCAGGCTGTCCAGCGACTGCGATACCCGCTCGATCTTCTTCACCTGGTAGCCGGCGTCGGTGATCTGGCTGCGCAGCGTGTCGTCGGCGATGTCCTGACCGTCCTTCAGGCTGAGCGCGACCACCTTGTGTTCAAGGCTGACCAGCACGTCGTCGGTGGCGGCGTGGCTGCGCAGCTTTTTCTCGATGGCCGAGCCGCAGAATGCGCATACCAGACCGTCCACCTGCATCCGTATCGTGGTGGCAGCCTGTGCCAGGCCGGTGGCCAGCGCCAGCAGCAGCGCGGCGGCGATGGATTGATACGTCCCTGTTTTCATTTCGATTCCTTTCGGTTCAGAACAGAAGCATGAGATTCACGAAGGCGTCGCCGCGGTGTTCGCGATTGACGCTGACGCCCACATCCACCCACCAGCGGCGCTGGAACAGGCGCAGCAGCGGGGTGACCTGGGTGGCGTCGGTCAGGCCGCTGCGGCGTTCCAGCTGCAGGCCCAGCCAGGTGGCGATGTCTTCGTAGTCGGCGGCGTAGGGCGCCCACAGCCCCTGTGCGGTGGTGACGGTCTGGCTGCGCCCGCCGGCGAGGTAGATGTGGGTGGATAGCCGGCCGTAGATGCGCCGGGTTTCGTGGTCCGCCCAGAATCCGCCGTGCAGGCCGGCGCGCGTGTCGTCGCCGGAGCCGGCGCCAGCTCCGACGAACTCGCTGCTGCGCGCCAGCAGCGGCCCGCCGAACAGATACAGATTGGTGATGCCGTCGGCGCCGTAGTCGCGGTGCACCAGCCAGTTGCCCTGCAGCGTGGTGTAGTGGCGGTCGATGCGCCGGTCGTCGGAGCGGTAGCGCGACTGGCCGGCGGACAGCGCGAGGTCGGCCCGTACGCCATGGGCGATATCGGCCATCTGGCTGTCCGGCGAGGCGCTGAACATGAACATGGTCACGTCGCGCGGGATGAAGAAGCCGGCCGATGCCGGCAGCGGCAGTGCGGCCGCGAGCGCCAGCGCGCAGCGGCGCCACCGGCCTTGAAGCGGTGTCATGAAGGGCTCCCTGAACGGACGAAGAAGGGACCACCGGCGGCGGGTGCCGCTGTGGCCTCGGCTTTCGGCGTCAGGCGGTGCGGGGCGGGCGTTCGGGTGGTGCGAGCGCGCGGGCGGGCACGCGATCGATCGGCGCTGGACGCGCTGTCGCATGCTGCGCAGCGGCCGTATCCAGGGTCAGGGAAGGTTCGAGCGCCAGCAGATGAGCAGCGGCGCACAGTGCGGCAGCCGTGCATTCATCCGGACAGTGGCAGCCATGGCCGGACTCCGCGTCCGCCTGCATCGCGGCGACCGCCAGCGTGCGCTGGGTGGCGCAGTGCAGCGCGTAGGCGTGCAGCGGCACCGCGCACAGCATGAGCAGCGCGATCAGGCGACGGAGCGAAAGACGGGCGAACTTCATCGGGCGCAGCTTACCTGCAATCGGGCATGCCGAGGACACTGCGGCGCCGCCCGGGTTCATCCGGGCGGACGGAGAGCGGTATCAGACCACCTGCGGCCAGTGCAGATCGCCGCACAGCACGCGCAGCTGGTCGTCCCAGCCGCGGTAGGCGATGGACACGGTGACGCACAGCAGGCCGGACGAAATCGACAGATAGGGCCGGGTGACCTGCACCTTGCCCACGTTCTCGATCGCGCGGCGGAAGTAGGGACGGCGCGACCAGCGGGCGTGGCGGCTCTGCGACATCGTGCGGTACTGGCTGTCCGCTGCGCCGAAGGGCTGGCTGGCGCGCACATTGCGCCCGACCTGGCGGCCCTGCTCGTCCAGCATGAAGCAGCAGTCGGCGCGCTCGAGCTGAAGGAAGCCGCGGCAGGCCTCTTCCATCGGCAGACCTTCTTCCAGCAGCACCGCGCAGCCGCCCATGGCGTGGATATAGGGCGCGATCAGTTCGCGGTAGCGGGCGGCGCCGCTGCCGCGCGTGGTGTTGAAACGTTCCCACAGAGTGGTGAGCTGGGCGCTCTGTTCGCGGGTGTCCACCGGCATCGCCTGCGGCATCGCGAAATAGTAGCCCTGCACGAAGTCGATGTCGGCATCGAGCGCGGCCAGCGCCTGCGCCTCGGTTTCGACGCCTTCGAGCAGCACCAGCGAGCCGGCTTCGTGGATCAGGCTCACGATCTGCGGCAGCAGCCGGCGGGCCGACGGGTTTTCCACCGACTTGATCGCGAACGAGCGGTCGAGCTTGACGATTTCCGGCTGCATCGACCAGATGCGGTCGAAGTTGGAGTGGCCGGCGCCGAAGTCGTCGAGCGCGATCATGCAGCCCAGGCCGCGCAGGTATTCGACTGTGCGGGCGAAGCCGGCGTGCTCGGACACCGCCTGTTCCATCACCTCGATCACGATGTGGCGCGGATCGATGTCCGGGTGTTCGGACAGTTCGGGCAGGAAGTCGCTCAGGTCGGTATCCGGGCCGCGGCGGAACACCTCCGGGTGAATGTTCAGGAACAGCCAGCCGCCGTGCGTGTCCTGCGCCGCATGATTGTTTACATGCAGATAGCGGCACAGCTGATCCAGATAGCGCAGGTCATCGTAGTCGCGCGCGTTGCCGATCACGCGCGCGGGCGAGATCGGGTTGGCGTCGACGTCGGCTGCGCGCAGCAGGCCTTCGTGGCCGATGGCGCGGCAGTGCGAAACGCTGAAAATGGGCTGGAAATGGCTGGTGAGCGTGAGGCCGCGATAGCGGGCCAGCACGCCCTGTGCGCTGTGCACGATGTCGGCGGAGGCAGTGTCGGCTTCCGCGACGACGGATAACGATGCGTGAGCCATGGCGGCGCCCGGATAATGAGTCTGGGTCATCTATCGGCAACACTCGGCCGTCCTTGAACCGGATTTTTGCCCGCCTGTATCGCGCAAAGCCTTATGCACAGCGGTGGTGCGGGAAAGCGGACAGTTGTGGGGCACTGGTATACTTTCCCACGTTCGATGCACCCTTTCATGGCATGGGCATCGTTCCCGGCGCATGGCATGCTCCGCCGCCCCGGTTTCTCCTGTCCTTTTCTTCGCATGAGCGACTTTTCCCTTCCTTTTGCCCTGTTGCTGCTGGGCCAGCTGGCCACTCTGGTGCTGGTGATCGTGCTCGCGCTGCGCCTGCGCGGACTGGCGGCACGCGATGCCGATGCGGCGGACACCCAGCGCCGCACGCTGGAGGCGCTGCACGAGGGCCTGCAGCGCCAGACCGAACGCACCGTCAGCATGCAGGCCGAGGCGAATGAGCGGCTGCGCCGGACCACCTCGCTCGAACTGGCCGCCGCGCGCGACGCCATCGGTGCGCTGCGCACCGAACTGGTGGCGCAGACCGCCGCCACGCTGGCCGAACAGACCCGGGCGCAGCAGCAGGCGCTGCAGAACGGCCTGCAGAACGCCTCGGTGCAGCTCACCAGTTCGATCGAATCGCTCACCCGTACCGTGAACGAGCGGCTGGAAGGGCTGAGCGGCCGGGTGCACGAGCGGCTGGAAGAGGGCTTCCGCAAGACCAATGAAACCTTCGCCAGCGTGATGGCGCGGCTGGCCACCATCGATGAGGCGCAGAAGAAGATAGAAGGGCTGTCGTCCAGCGTGATGAGCCTGAACGAACTGCTGGGCGACAAGAAGGCGCGCGGCGCCTTCGGTGAGGTGCAGCTGGAGGCACTGGTGCGCAATGCGCTGCCGCCGGACGCTTTCGAGTTCCAGGCCACGCTGTCGACCGGCGTCCGGGTGGACTGCCTGCTCAGGCTGCCGGAGCCGACCGGCCGGGTGGCGGTGGATGCCAAGTTCCCGCTGGAGAACTACCACCGCATGTTCGCCGCCGACGCGGCCGAAGCCGACCGCCGGCAGGCGCAGACCGCCTTCCGCGCCGACGTGCGCAGGCACGTGGACGACATCGCCGCCAAATACATCATCGCCGACGAAACCTCGGACGGCGCAGTCATGTTTCTGCCGGCCGAGGCGGTGTTCGCCGAACTGCACGCCCACCACGCCGACGTGATCGCCCATGCGCAGGCGAAACGGGTGTGGATCGTGTCGCCCACCACGCTGATGGCGGTGCTGAACACCGCGCGCGCGGTGCTGAAGGACGTCGAGACCCGACGCCAGATCCACCTGATACGCGATGCGCTGGGCCGGCTCGCCAAGGATTTCACCCTGTTCGACCGACGCATGGAAAAGCTCGCTACCCACATCCGCCAGGCACACGAGGATGTGCAGGACGTCGCGGTGTCCAGCCGCAAGATCAGCCACCAGTTCGGCCGCATCGAGCGCGCCGAAGCCGACGCGCTGAAGGCGCTGGACGCGCCGGAGGAGGGCGCATGAACGCCGCCGTACAGCAGATCCTGCTCGCCGCGCCACTGTTCGTGCTGGTGTTCGTCGGCTACGGCATCGTGCATTGGGGCGGCTGGCCCAAGACCGCTGCCGACGCGCTCGCCAAGTTCGTGTTCACCATTGCGCTGCCGGCCATGCTGTTCCGGCTGATGAGTGGTTTCGCCAGCCTGCCGCCGGTCGATGTGCGGCTGCTGGCCGCCTTCTTCGGCGGCTGCCTCATCGTGTTCGTGCTCGGCCGCCTGGTGTCGGCCCGGCTGTTCCGGCTGGATGGCGTGTCGCAGTCGGTGTTTGCGCTGGGCGGCGTGTTCTCGAACAACGTGCTGCTGGGCCTGCCGCTCACCCGCATCCTGCTGGGCGACGACGCCATGCCGGCGGCTGCGCTGGTGGTGGTGTTCAACGCACTGACGCTGTGGACCCTGGTCACCGTGTCGGTCGAGTGGGCAAAGACGGGGGCGCCCACGCTGGCTGGCTTCGGCAAGACCGCGCGCGGCGTGCTGACCAATCCGCTGGTGGCGTCGATCCTGACCGGCACGCTGTTCAGCCTGACCGGGCTGCAGCTGCCATCGCTGATCGACCAGCCACTGAAAATGCTGGGCGACGCAGCGCTGCCGATGTCGCTGATCGCGCTTGGCATGGGTCTGGCGGAATTCGGCGTGCGCGAAGGCTGGCAGCAGAGCGTGAGCATCAGCGTGCTGAAGCTGCTTGCCCACCCGCTGGTCGTTTGGGGACTGGCGGTGCTGCTCGGCCTGCCGCCGGTGGAAACCCAGGCGGTGGTGCTGCTGGCGTCATTGTCGGTCGGCGCCAACGTCTATCTGATGTCGCGCCAGTTCCACGTGATGCAGGGGCCGGTGGCCAGCAGCCTGCTCATGTCCACCGCACTGGCGGCACTCACCACGCCGCTGATGATGGCGCTGGTCGCGGCGAGCCGTTGAGGGCAGGCGGCAGTTCGGTCATCGTGGCGCCGCGCCTGCCGAACGGGCCGGCTGTGCAAAGCCGGCCCTGTGCGAACGCAGTGAGTGTGGGGGCCGCGCCGCCCGCAGGGCCGCCCAAGGGCGGGGAGCCCCCTTGGGGGGCAGCGAACGCAGTGAGCGTGGGGGCTTCCCCTCAGTCCTCCGCGCTCGGCTTCAGCGCCGCCTTCACCGTCACCTCGTTCAGTGAGGGTTCGCACAGTTCGATGAAGCGGTAGGCGTAGCTGCGCAGATAGTGCTTGCGGCGCAGCGCGATCATCGTGGTGTTGGCGGCGAACAGGTGTTCGCTGTCGAGCAGGCGCAGCGCGTTGTCGCGCGCCGGATCGAAGGCGACCGAGGCGATGATGCCGGCGCCCAGGCCCAGTTCGACATAGGTCTTGATCACGTCGGCATCGAGTGCGGACATGACGATGTCCGGCAGCAGGCCGGCGCGGGCGAAGGTGGCATCGATGCGGGCGCGGCCGGTGAAGCCTTCGTGGTAGGTGACCACCGGATGTTCGACCAGCGCTTCCAGCGTGAGCGGCCTGACCGCTTCCAGCGGATGGCCGGCCGGCACGATGACCGAGTGGTGCCAGGAGTGGAAGGGGAAGGTGACCAGCTCGGGCGCCTCGGCCAGCGTTTCGGTGGCGATGCCGATATCCGCCTCGCCGTCGTGCAGCAGGTCCACGATTTCGCCCGGACTGGCCTGCAGCAGCACCAGATGCACTTTCGGAAACAGCCGCTTGAATTCGGTCACCACCCGCGGCAGCGCGTAGCGCGCCTGGGTATGCGTGGTGGCGATGCGCAGCTGGCCCTCGTCGCGGCGGGCGAACTGTTCGGCCAGCCGCTTGATGTTGCCGGCGTCGAGCAGCATGCGCTCGACGATCTCGACCAGTTCGCTGCCCGGCTCGGTCAGGCCGAGCAGGCGCTTGCCCTTGCGGACGAACAGCTCGACACCCAGTTCGTCCTCCAGATCCTTGATGTGCTTGCTCACGCCGGACTGCGACGTGAACAGCGCGTTGGCGACTTCGGTCAGGTTGAACTGCCGCCTGACGGTTTCGCGGATGATGCGCAGCTGCTGGAAATTCATCGTTCTTCTTTCTTTTTCATCAGGCCTTGCCGATGGCTCAACGCGCGAACACGCGCAGACGCTGCGGGTGCAGACGCACGGTCTGGCCTTCCTGCAGGGCCAGGGCCTCGACCCGCTCACGCGTCAGTTCGACCTCGAAATGCTGGCCGGTGGCGCCATTCAGGCCATCCAGCTCGACCCGCGCGGTGACGCCGAAGGACAGCACGCGTGCCACGCGTGCCGGTACGCCGTCGGTACCGGCCACATCGGTCACGATGTCCAGTTCATGCGGACGGGCGAAGGCGATCACCTCGTCGCCGTGCTTCAGGTCGGGTGCGGCGTGCCGCAGCACCTCGTCGCCGACGCGCACGCTCTGGCCATCCACATGGCCGCTGAAGTGGTTTACCGCGCCGAGAAAGCCATAGACGAAGGGCGTGCTCGGGTGGCGGTACACCTCTTCCGGCGTGCCGATCTGTTCCACCTTGCCGTGGTCCATCAGCACCACGCGGTCGGCCACCTCGAGCGCTTCCTCCTGGTCGTGGGTGACGAAGATCGAGGTGATGTGCAGTTCGTCGTGCAGCCGGCGCAGCCAGCGGCGCAGTTCCTTGCGCACCTTGGCGTCGAGCGCGCCGAACGGTTCGTCCAGCAGCAGCACGCGCGGTTCGACCGCCAGTGCACGGGCCAGCGCGATGCGCTGGCGCTGGCCGCCGGACAGCTGGGCCGGGAAGCGGTCGGCCAGCCAGTCCAGCTGCACCAGCTTGAGCAGATCATGCACCTTGGTGCGGATCACCTTTTCCGACGGCCGCTGGCTGCGCGGCTTCATGCGCAGGCCGAAGGCCACGTTGTCGAACACGCTCATGTGGCGGAACAGCGCGTAGTGCTGGAACACGAAGCCGACGTGGCGTTCGCGCACATGGGTGTCGGAGGCGTCCTCGCCGTCGAGCAGCACGCGGCCGCCGTCGGCCGATTCCAGGCCGGCGATGATGCGCAGCAGCGTGGTCTTGCCGCAGCCGGACGGGCCGAGCAGCGCGACCAGTTCGCCGGTCGGGAAGTCGAGCGACACGTCGCCGAGGGCCACGAAATCGCCGAAGGCCTTGTGGATGTTCTGGACCTGGATGCTCATTCTTCTTCCTTCACTTTCGAAGCTTGCCGTTCGACCCAGGTCTTGATGCCCAGGGTGACCAGTGCCAGCAGCGCGAGCAGCGACGCGACGGCGAAGGCGGCTGCGAACTGGTATTCGTTGTAGAGAATTTCGACATGCAGCGGCATGGTGTTGGTGAGGCCGCGGATGTGGCCGGACACCACCGATACCGCGCCGAACTCGCCCATCGCCCGCGCATTGCACAGGATGACGCCGTACAGCAGGCCCCATTTGATATTGGGCAGCGTCACGTACCAGAAGGTCTGCCAGCCGTTGGCGCCGAGCACCACCGCGGCTTCTTCCTCTTCCTTGCCCTGCGCCTGCATCAGCGGAATCAGTTCGCGGGCGATGAAGGGGAAGGTGACGAAAATGGTGGCCAGCACGATGCCGGGCACCGCGAAGATGATCTTCACGTCATGCCCCTGCAGCCAGGGACCGAACCAGCCCTGCGCACCGAATACCAGCACGTAGATCAGGCCGGCCACCACCGGCGACACCGAAAAGGGCAGGTCGATCAGCGTGATCAGCAGGTGCTTGCCGCGGAAGTTGAACTTGGTGATCGCCCATGCCGCAGCCACGCCGAAGGTGAGGTTCAGCGGTACTGCGATCACCGCGGCGATCAGCGTGAGCTTGATCGCCGACACCGCGTCCGGCTCGATCAGCGCGGCGAGGTAGGTGTCCCAGCCCTTGCGCAGCGCCTCGACGAATACCGCGATCAGCGGCATCAGCAGGAACAGCGTAAAGAAGGCCAGGGACACCGTGATCAGCGTCCATTTGAACCAGGCCGGCTCGCGGGTGGCGGCGCGGTTCTCGAAGCGGGCGGCAACATCGCCGCCGGCGTGCAGGGTCGTGGCGCCGGCCATCAGCGGTTCCTCCCGGTGGCTTTTTCGGTCCATGCCTGCAGGCCGTTGATGGCCAGCAGCAGCACGAAGGAGAACAGCAGCATGACGACCGCGATCGCGGTGGCGCCGGTGTAGTCGTACTGTTCGAGCTTGGTGATGATCATCAGCGGCGTGATTTCCGACACCATCGGAATGTTGCCGGCGATGAAGATGACCGAGCCGTATTCACCCACCGCGCGGGCGAAGGCCAGCGCGAAGCCGGTCAGCAGCGCCGGCAGCAGGATGGGCAGTGTCACGTGGCGGAAGGTCTGCCAGCGGCGCGCGCCCAGACTGGCTGCGGCCTCTTCCAGTTCGGTGTCCAGGTCTTCCAGGATGGGCTGCACCGTGCGCACCACGAAGGGCAGGCCGATGAACACCAGCGACACCAGCACGCCCAGCGGCGTGAAGGCCACCTTGATGCCCAGCGGTTCCAGCGCGGAACCCAGCCAGCCATTCGGCGCGTACAGCGCGGTCAGCGCGATGCCGGCCACCGCGGTCGGCAGCGCGAACGGCAGATCGATCAGCGCATCGACCAGCTTCTTGCCCGGGAAGGAGTAGCGCACCAGCGCCCAGGCCAGGCCCAGGCCGAACACCGCGTTGATCGCGGCGGCCAGCAGCGAGGCGCCGAAGGACAGCTTGTAGGAGGCGATCACGCGCGGCGTGGTGACCACGTCCCAGAACTGACTCAGGCCGAGCTGCGAAGTCTTCAGGAACACCGCGGACAGCGGGATGAGCACGATGATGCACAGATAGAACAGCGTGTAGCCCAGCGTCAGGTTGAAACCGGGCAGCACGTGGAAGGTGCGCCGGCTCATGGCTGGAGCTCCCGTGCGCGAGGGCGCGTCGGAGAGTGCATGGAGGTCGTCCCGAATCTTGATCGAGCCGACAGGTTAAGGACTCCCTTAAATTACTGGAAATAATAAGAAGTAATTTACTTAGCCGATTTCTGAATTTGACTGAGGAAAATGCACCGTTGTGGTGCATTCATAAGCACTGCATGAGGGCGTTTGAGTGTCAGGAAACTTTTTTTAATACAAGGTCTAAAGCCATCCCCGTTGCAGGTCGAGAAGCACCTATCTGCCCCTCGACCAAGGATTTGAGCAATGTTCGGACTGACCCGTGCCCGCAAAGACCTCGAAGCCCTGTCCGGCCTGCTGGCGGCCTGTCGTGACGGTGCCGGCCCGCTGGCCCGCCCGCCGGGTGGTCTGCCCGAGCCGCTGGCGGCTGCATTGCGTGGCCTGGCCGAGCGCGAAGCGCGGATGCAGGCCGAGCTGGACAGCCTGCGCGCACTGCCGGACACGGTGGCCCGGCTGCGCGACGAACTCGCGGCGGCCCGGTGGAGCGCGGATGAGGCCCAGGCCGAAGTCGGGCGCGTCGCGCGCGAAGGCTCGGCGGCACAGGACGAGGCCGCCCGTGAGCGCGCACAGGCCGATGTGCTGCGCGCCGACCTCGAACGGCGCGATCTGGCGCAGACCGCGCTGACCGAAGGCACCTGGACCTATTCCATCACCGACGGCAATCCGGACCACCCGGACAATGTGGTGCGCTGGTCGGACGAACTGCGCGGCCTGCTCGGCGCCAGCCGCAGCGATTTCCCGGACAGCTGGGACAGCTGGCTGGCGGTGCTGCATCCGGAGGACAAGAACCGGGTGATCGATGCCTTCAACGCCCATCTGACCGATGCCACCGGCCGCACGCCCTATGTCTGCGAATACCGGCTGCGCCATCGCGTGCGCGGTTACATCTGGTTCCGCGAGCGGGCGGTTACGGTGCGCGATGACAGCGGCCGTGCCACCCATTCCGCCGGCGCGCTGCGCGACATCAGCGACGAAAAGCAGGCGGCGGCACTGCAGCACGAACAGCAGCAGAAGATGGAAGACAGCATGCAGCAGATCCTGTCCATTTCCGGTGTCATCAACGAGATTTCGAAGCGCACCAACCTGCTGGCGCTGAATGCCAGCATCGAGGCGGCACGGGCCGGTGAAGTCGGTCGCGGTTTCGCGGTGGTGGCCGAAGAAGTGGCCAAGCTCGCGCTGCAGACCTCGAACGCCACCAATGAAATCGTCAAGATGGCGGAGCAGCAGCGCTCGCAGAGCGCCGTCAGCGCCTAGATCAGGCGAGCCGGGGCAGCAAAAAGAAAGGGCGTCCTCGCGGGCGCCCTTTCTTTTTGCTGCCGGAAACGTGCGCTCCGGGTCAGCTTTCGACCGTGCCGCCGATCAGCGCGGCGCTCTGCTGCAGACGCTGGAACAGAGCCAGGCCGTCCGGCCAGGCACCGTGACCGGAGTCGACGTTTACATGGCCGGCCTCGCCCAGATCCACCAGCTGGGCGCCCCAGCGTTCGGCCCAGGTGGCCGCGGACAGGAAGCGCATCCACGGATCGTTGCGGCTGGCCGCCACGACGGCGGCAAAGGGCAGGGCGGATGACGGGATGCGCGCGGTGACGCCGAACTTGTCCGGGCTGGCCGGCGCCACCAGCAGCGCACCGGCAATGCGCTCACCGACCTGCTGCGCCGCGACGACCGACGCCAGGCAGCCGAAGCTGTGCGCGATCAGCCACACCCGGCCAGTCGACGATTCGACCGCCTCGGCCACGCGGGTCGACCACAGCTCGATGTCGGGCTGCGCCCAGTCGGCCTGTTCGACGCGGCGTGCGCCGACCAGGGGCTCGATCCAGGTCTGCCAGTGTTCGGGGCCGCTGCCGTTCAGGCCGGGCACCACCAGTACGCTGTCCATCCTCTGTCCGTTCTGATCGCTTATTTCGTTGCGGCCACGCCGGCACTGCGCTTGGCCAGTGCGGTGTCCGACTTCAGCAGGTCGGCGGCGTCACCCATGATGCGGGCGGCTTCGTCCAGCAGCACATCGCGGGCAGCCTTGCGCGATTTTTCGGCCGCCAGTTCGCTGTCCAGGCCACGTTCGCCGGCCTGCAGGCCGTCGTCGCGCAGCACCGGCGCGTCTTCGGTGCCGTCCTTCACTTCGCTGCGCGCCTTCAGCTTCGCTTCCTGCGCTTCGCGCTCCTTGCGCCGGGCTTCGGCATTCAGCGAAATTTCGGTGCGCTTGCGCATCGCTTCGGCTTCGGCCAGGTCGTCCAGCAGGTCGCGGTAGCCGCGGTCCTGCGTGGTGCGTGCCTGGTGGCGGGCGGTCAGCATGGGCAGCAGTTCCTGCGGATGACCGACCGCGCGGTAGTCGGCGGGCGGAATCTGTATCCAGGGCAGCGGATTGTCGTAGCTCGATTCGCCGATGCGATCGTGGTCCATGGTGCGCGCCAGCGGCAGATCGGGCGTGACGCCGCGCAGCTGCGTGGTGCCACCATTCACGCGGAAGAACTGGGCGATGGTGAGCTTCAGTTCGCCGTAGGTCGGCTTGTCGCTCTTGGCCATTTCGTCCATGTCGAGCAGGGTCTGCACCGTGCCCTTGCCGAAGCTGGTTTCGCCGATCACCAGACCGCGGCCGTAGTCCTGGATGGCGGCCGCGAAAATTTCCGACGCCGATGCCGAAGCGCGGTTGATCAGCACGCCGAGCGGGCCGTCCCAGGCCACGCCGGCCTCGTTGTCCTGCTCGATGCGGATCTGGCCCTTGCCGTTGCGCTGCTGCACCACCGGCCCGCGGTCGATGAACAGGCCGGTCAGCCGCACCGCTTCGTCCAGCGAACCGCCGCCGTTGTTGCGCAGGTCGATCAGCAGCGCATCGACCTTGTCCGCCTTCAGTTCGGTGATCAGCTTCGCGACGTCGCGGCTGGCGCTGCGGAAGTCGGCGTCGGCGCGGGATTTCGCCTCCACGTCCTGATAGAAGGTGGGCAGCGTGATCACGCCCACCTTCTGGCCGCCGGATTCGATCACCGATTTGGCGGCGGCCTGCTTTTCCAGCTTGATGGTGTCGCGCACCATCTTCACCCGGGTGGGCTTCACGTCGGGGCCGGCGTCGGCCGGCAGGATGTCCAGCGCCACCACCGTGTCCTTGGTGCCACGGATGAGCTGCACCACGTCATCGACGCGCCAGCCGAGCACGTCGGCCATCGGCGTCTGTTCGTCCTTGGCCACACCGACGATGCGATCACCGATCTTGATCTTTTCCGAGCGCGCGGCCGGGCCGCCGGCCACCAGCTCACGGATGGTCACGTACTCGTCGCGTTCCTGCAGCACCGCACCGATGCCCACCAGCGACAGCTTCATGTTGATCGCGAAATCTTCGGCCGCGCGCGGGCCGAGATAGTTGGTGTGCGGCTCGATCGATTCGGCGTACGCGTTCATGAAGATCTGGAACACGTCGTCGCTCTTGATGCGCGCGGAATTGCTCAGCGCCTGGTCGTAGCGCTTGGTCAGCGTGTCGCGGATGGCGGCATCGTCCTTGCCGGCCAGCTTCAGCCTCAGCCAGTCGTTCTTCACCCGCTTGCGCCACAGCTCCTGCAGTTCGGCGCCGGTCTTCGCCCACGGCGCGTCGGTGCGCACGTACTGGTAGTTCTCGTCCTGCGTGAAATCGAAGCCCTTGGCGAGCAGGGCACGGGCTTCGCCCAGCCGCTCCTGCTGACGCTGCGCGTAGCGGGTGTAGATGGCGAACGGGGCGGCCAGATTCTGCTGCCGGATGGCGTCGTCCAGAAGCAGTCGCACCGAATTGAAAGTGTCGATGTCGGACTGCAGGAAGAACACCCGGTCCGGGTCCAGCGTCTTCAGATAGCGGTCGAGGATTTTCGACGACAGCGCGTCATCCAGCGGCACGTTCTGATAGTGGAAACGGGACATCAGTTCGGCGCTGGCCTGGGCCGCCAGGGCGTGGGCCTCCACCGGCTTCAGCGTCGGCACGGTCGGTGTTGCAGCCTGCAACGCCACCGGGGCGGGCAGCGCAAGGCTGATCAGCAGGACGACAAGGGCATTCAGTTTCATGGCGAAAACTCCGGCGCGGGCTGGACAAAAAATATGCGGTTGCGCCCGCAATCGACCGCTTGCGGGGTGGTTTGTTCGCAGCCAGCCGTGAAGATATCTGCTTTTTTCGCGCGCCGTGATGACCGGATGCTCAGGCTGCTGCCTCCGCCGGTGCGGCGTCTGCAGGCGACACCCTTGCCGGGTGTTCCTGCAGGAAGGCCTCGATTTCTGCCGCGGGCATCGGTCGGGCGATCAGATAGCCCTGCAGTTCGTCGCAATCCAGGTCCTTCAGCAATGCGGCCTGGCTGCGTGTTTCGACCCCTTCCGCCACCACCTGCATCTGCAGGCTGCGCCCCATGGACGCGACCGCCCGCACGATGGACGCGTTCTGTGAATCGGCTTCGAGGTCGGTCACGAATGAGCGATCGATCTTGATCTTGTCGAACGGGAAGCTCTGCAGATAGCTCAGCGAGGAGTAGCCGGTGCCGAAATCGTCCATCGCGATGCGTATGCCCATTTCCTTGAGTGCGGTGAGGGTGCGCAGCACCTCGTCGCGGTTGTCGATCAGCAGCGATTCGGTCACTTCCAGCTCCAGGCGCTCGCCCGGCAATCCGCTTTCGGTCAGTGCCCGCTGCACCATGTCGACCAGCCCGCGGCGACGGAACTGCACCGCCGACAGATTGACCGCCACGCTCAGCGGCTGTGACCAGCTGGCCGCCTCCATGCAGGCGCGACGCAGCACGAACTCGCCGATCGGCAGGATGAGGCCGGTTTCCTCCGCGACGGGGATGAAGTCCGCGGGCGAGATGTAGCCCAGTTCCGCATCGTTCCAGCGCACCAGCGCTTCGAACGCGACCGGATGTCCGTCACGGCTGCCCACCAGCGGCTGGAAGGCGATCTCCAGCGTTTCCGAGGTGATGGCGTGACGCAGCCGGAACTCGAGTCGACGGCGGGATTCGAGTGCGGCATCCATCTGTGCCTCGAAGAACCGGCAGGTGGCCTTGCCGTCAGCTTTGGCGCGATACATCGCGGTATCGGCGTTGCGCAGCAGGTCTTCGGTGGTGGCGCCATCGTCCGGGTAGAGTGCCACGCCGATCGAGGCGCTGATTGCGACTTCGGCGTCTGCCAGCCGGATCGGCGTCTGCAGGGTTTCGAGCAGGCGTTCCGCCAGCGCCATGGCCTGACGCGGCTGGGTGGTGAAGCTCTGCAGGATGGCGAACTCGTCACCTCCGAAGCGGGCCACCACATCGGCGTCCCGCAGTTCGCTCTGAATGCGTCGTGCCACCGTGCGCAGCAGTTCGTCGCCGGCGGCATGGCCATGCATGTCGTTGACCGTCTTGAAGCCGTCGAGATCGATGGCGAGGATGCCGAAACGCTCGTTGGTGCGCTGCGCATGGCCCATGGCCTTGTTTGCCAGTTCAAGAAACAGCCGGCGATTGGGCAGGTCGGTCAAGGGGTCGTGCAGGGCGAGGTGCGCGATGCGGGCCTCGGATTTCTTTCGTGTAGTCAGATCCCGGATGGCCAGCAGTTCGCCCTGCAGTCCGTCTGCCAGCTTGATGTGGCGCCGTGATACCTCAGCCGGAAAGTACGCGCCCTGGGCATTGAGCAGCGAGAGCTCGAAAGCGCGTTCGTCGTCGATCGGTTCCTTCATCCGCGCGATGCCTGCGGCGTCCAGGAGCGTATCCAGGCGTGTGGCGGCGGCCACCGGTCCGTTCAGCCCGAACATGGCACGCGCGGCCGCGTTCGCGTCGACGATCAGGCCGTCACGGTGCACCAGCAGACCTTCAAGCGCTCCGTCGGCCAGCGTGCGGAAACGTTCGGCTTCGCTGGCCAGCCGGCTGGCGATGCGCTGGTCGACAATGGCTGCGGTAATGCCGATCAGCAGAACCACCAGTGCGGCCACGGTCACCGCGATTGCCAGTGCGCTGCGTGACATGCCGGCAGCGTCCGCGGCCAGCGGGCTGAGTTCCAGGCGTACCGCACCCATGCCCGTGAAATGAAGGGTGACCGTCATGGCCACGAACAGCGCGGCGGCGAGCGTGCGCGCGTGCGCATCCGCCAGACGCCGTCCGACCCACATCGATGAGATGCCGAGGGCGATGCTCAGCAGCACCGAGATGATCACCAGATCGACGTCGTAGCTCAGGTGGCCCGGAAAGCGCAGTGCGGCCATTCCCGCATAGTGCAGGGCGGCGACGCCGCTGCCGAGCAGCACTCCACCGGCGATTGCGCCACGGGCGCGCCGCTGCCCGCCATGAGCCACTCGTACGCTGAAGCCGATGATGAAGACGCCGATGAGATAGGACAGAAGCGTGAGCCCCGGGTCGTAGCTCATCGGGAGCGTGGTCCGGAAGGCCAGCATGGCGAGAAAGTGCGTCGCCCAGACGGTCGATCCTGCGTTGATCGCCAGCAGCGCTATCCAGGCGCCGGCCCGCCCGCTGGAGGCGATGCGTGTTGCCACCAGCGAACTCGCAGCAGCGCCGAAGGCACAGATGATGGCGGCCAGCACGACCAGATAGGGGTCGTGATCAACGGTGATGCAGTCGAGAACTCGGTACATCGGGCAGAACTCCGGGGCGCGTACATCGGGGTGTTCCGATCACGCGCCGATCAAGTGGGGCAGGTCGGGTCGGAGTGACTATCGACCCGGCCGTCCCGGGCTTGAATGCAAAGTCATGCGTGCAGTACGGCCGATGCCAAATCGGACACGGTCCATCCTGTTCGGGGCGGTGCGTGCGGCCCTAGGGAAACACTGATTTAACCCCGTCCCCGTAGAATGCCCCGGTCATCCCGATAGGCGCAACCATCCAGATGAAACAGCAAACCAGCTTCGCCGATCTCGAGTACTCGGCGCGTCGCAAGCCGACGCGGCGGGAGAAGTTTCTGACCGACCTGGATCGTCTGGTGCCGTGGTCGCAGCTGGTGGCATTGATCGAGCCGCACTACTACCGCGGCGAGCGCGGTCGTCCGCCGGTCGGGCTGGAAACGATGCTGCGCATGTATCTGTGCCAGAACTGCCTGGGCCTGTCGGACGAAGGAATTGAAGATGCCATCGTCGACAGCATCGCGGTGCGTCGCTTCGTGGGCATCGACCTGATCGAGCGTCAGGCACCCGATGCCACCACGCTGCTGAAATTTCGCCGCCTGCTCGAACGTCACGAGATGCCGGTGCGCATCTTCGCGCTGATCCGCGAACAGCTCGGTCAGCAAGGGCTGATCCTGCGCGAAGGCACGATCGTCGACGCCACCTTGATCGCTGCGCCCCCCTCGACGAAGAACAAGGAGGGCGAGCGCGACCCCGACATGCACCAGACGAAGAAGGGCAAGCAGTGGTATTTCGGCATGAAAGCGCATATCGGTACGGATGCGCACACCGGCATCGTTCATTCGCTTGCCGCCACGGCGGCGAACGCGTCCGACGTGAGCCAGACGCACAAGCTGCTGCATGGTGAGGAGAAGCACGTGCATGCCGACGCTGGTTACCAGGGTGCAGGCAAGCGTCCCGAACTGAAGGACTGCCCGGCCGAATTCGTGATCGCACGCCGGCGTTCGACTTACAAGAGGCTGGACAAGACGGACCCGAGACGCCAACTCATCGAGAAGGCGGAGCACGCCAAGGCGAGCATCCGCTCGAAGGTCGAGCACGCATTCCATGTGGTGAAGAACCTGTTCCGGCATCGCAAGTGCCGCTACAAGGGTTTGGCGAAGAACACGGCGCAGTTGCATGTGCTGTTCGCGATGGCGAATCTGGTGCTGTCGCAGAGAAGTCTGTGCGCGCCCTACAGGACAGGTGCGTCCTGAGGGCGAGAAATCGGAGCGATGAGCTCCGAAAGGGCCTCGGGTCGATGATTCGGGGCTGAAAAAGAGCCGAAATTCGATGTCATGACGATGCGAATTTCGGAGTTGCTGCCTCACGGACGAAAAATCCCGGAAGGGTGGCTTTGATCAGCGTTTCCCTAGGCGTGCCCGGACGTGTCCGCTTGCCGAGGCGTGCGTGGCGGGAACCCTGCCCGCCACGCCGGCCCGCTCAGCGCACGCTGATCTGGTCGAACACGCCGCCGTCGGCGAAGTGGGCCTTCTGGGCCTTCTGCCATCCGCCGAACTCGGCGTCGATGGTGAAGAGTTTCACCGGGGCGAAGGTCTTGGCGTACTTGGCGGCGACCTTGGGGTCGATCGGGCGGTAGTAGTTCTGGGCCGCGATTTCCTGGCCTTCCGGGCTGTACAGGTATTCCAGGTAGGCGGTGGCCACGGCGCGGGTGCCGCGCTTGTCGACCACTTTGTCGACCACGCTGACCGGCGGTTCGGCCAGGATGGACAGCGAGGGGGTGACGATTTCGAACTTGTCCGGGCCCAGCTCCTTCACCGCCAGATAGGCCTCGTTCTCCCAGGCGATGAGCACATCACCGATGCCGCGCTCGACGAAGGTGGTGGTCGAACCGCGGGCGCCGGAATCGAGCACCTTCACGTTGGCGAACAGCTTTTTCACGAACTCCTTCGCGGTGGCGTCCGAGCCGCCCGGCTGCTTGGCCGCGTAGGCCCAGGCGGCGAGGTAGTTCCAGCGGGCGCCGCCCGAGGTCTTGGGGTTGGGGGTGATGACCTCGATGCCCGGCTTGACCAGATCGTTCCAGTCCTTCAGGTGCTTGGGGTTGCCCTTGCGCACCAGGAACACGATGGTGGAGGTGTAGGGAGAGGCGTTGTGGGGCAGGCGCTTCTGCCAGTCGGCGGGGATGAGCTTGCCGTTGTCGTGCAGGGCATCGACGTCGTAGGCCAGCGCGAGGGTGACCACGTCGGCTTCGAGGCCGTCGATGACCGAGCGGGCCTGTTTGCCGGAGCCGCCGTGGGACTGCTTGATGGTGACGTTGTCGCCGGACTTGGCCTTCCAGTGCTTGGCGAAGGCGGCGTTGAAGTCCTGATAGAGCTCGCGGGTCGGGTCGTAGGACACGTTGAGCAGGGTGATGTCGGCGGCCAGGGCGCTGCCGGCGAGAGCGGTGCCGAGCAGCAGGCTGGCGGCGAGGGTACGCAGGGCGGTTTTCATGGTGGGGCTCCGTGTGCGGGTCAGTCGATGCGATGGATTGCACTGTAGGGAGCCGCCCGGGCGATGCGAACCAAGAAGAAATGCGTTGCTTAGATCATTGTCTTTGCAGAGCTTATTCCGCCGGTGAATATGCGGTGCGCGCTGCCGCCACGGGTGCTTCGGTCAGTGCCGCGAAGCCCCTGCGCACCGCGGCGTGGAAGCGCGCTTCCAGTTCCGCATGGCTGCCGCGCATCGCCGCCACCACCTCGCCCGACCACGACAGATAGCGCACGCGCCGCTCCAGCGGCCAGTCCTGCGGCGGGCTGTCGATCACGTCGCGCACGTTGGCGATCTTGTCGGCCAGCCGTACCAGACGCGCCGGCGGGCTGTAGTCGCGCGCCAGCAGCACCTGCATCGCCTTGCGCTCCGGTTTGGGCAAGGTCATGTCGTCGCTCAGTTCGACGACGATGGCGGCGACCCGCGGGCCGAAATGTCGCTGCAGCTCCGCTTCGCTGGTGTCGGTGTCTTCCAGCGTGTCGTGCAGCAGTGCGGCCATCAGTGTTTCGGTGTCCTGCACGCCGCCTTCGCTGGCCAGGATGGTGGCGACCGCGATCGGGTGATGGATGTAGGGCGCCCGGTCTGCGCTCTTGCGGGTCTGGCCCTGGTGCTTCTGCGCGGCGAAGGACAGCGCCTCCAGCAGCGCCGCGGACGCGAACGGCGGCGTCATGCGGCCGCTCCGCGCGTGTCGGGGGCGTAGCCCATGTCGGCCGCGATCCGCTGCAGCGAAGGCAGCACCCGTTCGATCTTCCCGGCGTGCGCGTGCTGGCGCCACTTCTCCAGTCTGATCTCGAACATCGGGTCATAGGGCTTGTCGAGCAGTGAGGCGGCGTGGGCGCGGATGCGGGCGTCGAAGGGCAGCTCAAGTCGGTCGAAGATGTCGAACAGCCCGTCGGTCGGGTTGCGAACGATGTCTTCGTAGAACACCTCTATCCATTGGTCCGGTGCGATCGCGGCCTTCGCGTTCAGGATGTCGCGGTGGATGGCTTCGTACTGGAAGGCGCATACCTCTTCGACCGGCGCTTTCAGATAGTCGCGCCAGCCGCGTGGCAGGTAGTGGCACCAGCGGGTCAGGCGGCCGCCGTCCACCTCGACCTGCGCCGGCAGTTCGCGCGCCCAGTTGCCGAAGCGCTCAGGCCGGTGCCAGCCCTCGATCATCGAATTGAGCGTGTCGCCCGGATTGCGCTTGATGTAGACGAAGGTGGCGTCCGGAAACAGCGCGTGCAGATAGGGCACCGCCAGACCGTGCTGGTTGTTCTTGTCGACGAAGCGGGTACGGCCGGTATGCGCGTAGAAGTAGCGGGTGATCAGGTCGCGGTCGCTGTCGCGGGCGTCGGTGGCGTCCAGCACATGGCTGTCCCAGTCCTTGTGTGCCGGGTGGTGCAGGCGGTCCCACACCGCGTAGATTTCCCGGTTCAGCGAGCCGATGGCCGACGATTCGGTCAGCGTCTTGTACAGCATCTGGGTGCCCGAGCGGCTGCCGCTCACCACGAATACCGGCCGCTCTGCGCGCAGCCGGGTGCGGTCCCACCAGGCGCCGCGCAGGTCGGTGAGCGTTTTCTTCGCGTGGTGACGGACGGTCTTGTCCACCTTGAACCAGAACTGGGCCACGGCGTTCTGTCCCATTGCGGTGTCTCCGGCGCTCATGCGTGGAACAGCGGCTGGCCCGCCTTCAGTTCGGCGCTGATCATGTCCTGCACGATGCCGCGCACATACCAGTCGGGCAGCGGCTCACCGCGCAGCAGCGAATCGCGTACCCGGGTGCCGCTGATTGCCTGCGCATCGTCGTGCAGGCCGCTTTCGTAGGCGCCGGTGGTCGGGTTGTAGCCGATGGCGTCGAAGAACACCGGCGTGATGCCGGTGTCGCCCAGTTCGTCGAACAGTGCGCGGTAGCTGCGGTCGTCGTAGAAATCGCCGACGCCGGCGTGGTTGCGGCCGACGATGAAATGGCTGCAGCCGATGTTCTTGCGGCAGATCGCGTTGAACACCGCTTCGCGCGGACCGGCGTAGCGCGGGTAGGTGGCCAGTGCGCCCAGCAGCACCTTGCCGGCCGGGTACAGGCCGAAGTCGATCAGCATCTGGTAGCTGCGCAGGATGGGGCGCGGCAGGAAGTCGCCCGGCTTCTTCGGGCCGATCACCGGATTGATGAACAGGCCGTCGGCATTGGTGCGCTCCAGCGCCTGCAGCTGCAGGTGTTCATGCCCGCGATGGCTGATGTTGCGGCCGTGGAAAGCCACCACCTTGCTCCAGCCCTTGTGCGCGAAGATGAAACGGCTCTGCCGCGGGGTGAGTTCGAATTCGCGCCAGGGTGAAGGCCGCTCCTCGATCAGCGTGATGGCACCGGCGACGAAGTGATCGCCGTTGCGGTGCAAGCGGGCCACCCCCGGGTGCTCGGTGGAGGCGGTGCCGAAAGCCAGGCGGCCGATTTCGTCCAGATCGTGGCGATACACCTCGCTCACGTCGATCACCGCATGGGCGTGGCCGGCGTCGTCGGTCAGCACCCGGCGCTGCCCGGCGGCCAGCGTGCGGGCGCGTTCGGCGTCCACCTGCAGCAGCACCGGCACGGTCCAGGCCGCACCGTCCGGCAGCCGCTTGCGATGCAGCACGCTGGTCAGCGTTTCGCGGTCCATGAAGCCGGTCAGCGGCGAGAAGGTGCCGACGCCGATCTGGTGGGCGTCCAGCAGGTCGGTGTCGCGCACGGTCAGTCGCGGCAGCGTGTCGAGGTCGGCGATGGCCGAAGCCGGACTCACCCGGCTCACCAGCGCGCCGCCGTGCGGCTCGATCAGCAGCGAGGTCGGGTCGGTCGGCACATAGGCCAGACCTTCGTGATGCGGCGCCGGGGTGCGCGCATTGAGCACGCGGAATTCGCGGATGAGCTTCACGATCATGGCGACGCAACCCACCGGGTCCTTGCCGATCGCGGTTTCGGCTGCCAGCACCAGACCGTCGGCGCCGTCGAGCAGGGTGTTGATCACGTCATTCACTTCGGCCCGGGTCGGTCGCGGCGCGGTGATCATCGACTCCAGCAGGTTGGTGGCGACATACACCTTGCGCCGGTGCGCCTGGCCGCGCGCGATGATGAGCTTCTGCAGCGCCGGGATGCGCTCGATCGGCTCCTGCCGCGACAGGTCGCCGCGGTCGATCAGCAGCGCGTCCGACTTTTCGGAAATCTCGTCCAGATTGATCAGGCCGTTGCGGCACTCGATCTTGGAAATGAGGAAGGTGTCGTCGCCGACCAGCGCCCGCACCTGATCAACATCGCTGCCGCGATTGGCGAAGGACAGCGCCACGTGGCGGATGCCGACCGAGCGGCCGTATTCCAGCGCGGCGACGTCCTTGGCGGTCAGCGTGTCGAGGGCGATGTCGCGTTCCACGGTGACCGCCTTGTTCTGACCGATCACGCCGCCGTGCAGCACCCGCATCGCCACCTCGGTGTCGTCGCGCGAAATCACCTGCACCAGCACCGAATTGAAATCGATGCTGATGAAGTCACCGACCTCCAGCTTGTCGATCACGTCGTCCGGATAGAGATTGAAGTTGAACGCATCGCCCGGCACGCGCAGCTTGTGCGCATGCACGATGCTGTTCTCGCGTACCGCGATTTCGCCATTCAGCATGTCGCCGGTGCGGATCTGCGCGCCTTCGGTGTCGAGGCAGATCGGCACCGCGCTGCGGCTGCGGATGTAGTCGATCACGCGCGGCAGATCCTGCAGCTTGGTGTGCGACAGGTTGATGCGGAAAAGATTGACGCCCAGTTCCTCCAGCCGCGCGAGCACGCGGTCGTTCAGTGAGGCGGGGCCGAGGGTGCAGAGGATTTCCTTGTCGGGTGCGGTCATGGTGTCGTGTCCTGTCGTGATCGGTCGGTGCGCCACGGATGCCGGATGAATGCCGCCCGGAGATCCGGTCGCATCGGGCAGGCGCGCCATTGCGGGGGGTGTCGCAAGAGGTGTGCCACGCGCAGGACATGAAGATTTCGTGACGCAGTCGTCACTTTCCGGATGGAGGTGTGACCGATGCACGGAATGCCTGTGGCCGTCGCCACAGGGCTGTGGGCGACGCTGCGCGAATCGGCACACCGCCTGCTGTTTCGTGAGCAATGCCATATGAGTGGAAGAGGCGAAGCCCGGATCGCGCAAGCGGCGTCTGCGCGCAGGGTGGGTTGCCTCGCACGCGCTGTCGGGCGCCCGTCTGCGCGCAACGACTCGATGCGCGCAGCGGTGCGCGGACATGGCGGTCAGCGCCTGCATGCAGGCCAGGAATGGGCAGAAGGTGAAAGGGAATGCGCTGTGCGTGGCTGCACAGCGCGGGCGCGTCAGCGCTCGGCGGCTGCGGTGTCGATCAGGCCGTGGCGCTTGAGCAGCGTGCGCAGTACGTAGCGCGAGATCGACAGCGCGTCGGCGGCATGCACCTGATTGCGCTGGCTGGCGTCGAAGGCGGTGGTGACCACCAGTCTTTCCAGCGTGTCGTACAGCGCGGGCGCGCCGCGTGCCATCAGGCCGCGCAGGTCGCGCTCGATGCGTGCCAGCAGCTGTTCCGGCGCCTCTTCGGCTGCCGGGCCGGAGGGCGCGCAGCTGGCGCCGGCCAGCCTGAGGTCTTCGAGGTCGATGCGGCCGTTGCGGCTCACGATGAGCGCGTAGTGCACCACGTTCTCGAGTTCGCGGATATTGCCCGGCCAGTCGTAGGCCACCAGCGCATCGCGCGCCTGTGGCGTGATGCCCACGCCCTCTATGCCCAGGCGCAGGCCGTACAGTTCGATGAAGTAATCGATCAGCGGCGGAATGTCGCCACGCCGCTCGCGCAGCGGCGGCAGCGAAATCGGCGCCACATTGAGCCGGTAATAGAGGTCGGAGCGGAAACGCCCGGCCTGTACCGCGCGCCAGAGGTCGACATTGGTGGCGGCCACCAGCCGCACATCGACCGGCAGCGGTGCCCGGGCGCCGAGCCGCACCACCTGGCGCTCCTGCAGCACCCGCAGCAGTTTCACCTGCAGTGCCTGCGGCATGTCGCCGATCTCGTCGAGGAACAGCGTGCCGCCGTCGGCCGCTTCGAACCAGCCGGCGCGCGCGTGGGTGGCGCCGGTGTAGGCGCCGGCCTCATGGCCGAACAGTTCGGCGTCGATCAGCGATTCGCTCAGCGCACCGCAGTTCACCGCGACGAAGGGGCCGCTGCGGCCGCTCACCGCGTGGATGTGGCGGGCAACCAGCTCCTTGCCGGTACCGGTTTCGCCGATCACCATCGCGGTGACGTCGCGCGCGGCGATGCGTTCGATGTCGCCCAGCAGCGACAGCGAAGCCGCGTCCTCGAACACCAGTGCCGAGGCGCGTATCGACAGCGACCGCTCGCCCGGACGGGGGAAGGTGAGCCGGCGGCCGGGCAGGGTGGCGAGGTTCTGGGTCATGGCGGCAGCCGGACGCGCAGGGCGTCCGGCTCGGTCGGATCAGCGGCGGGTGACGATCTGGTCGTACAGCGCGCCGTCGGCGAAATGGGCTTTCTGCACCGCATCCCAGCCGCCCAGCCTGCCTTCCACCGTGAAGGTGCGGATGGCCGGGAACTGCGCAGCGTACTTCTTCAGCACGGCTTCGTTGCGCGGGCGGAAATGGTGCTTCGCGATGATGTCCTGGCCTTCCGGCGAGAACAGGTACTGCAGATAGGCTTCCGCCTGCTTGCGGGTACCGCGCTTGTCCACCACCTTGTCCACCAGCGACACCGGTGCGGCTGCTTCGACCGACAGCGACGGATAGACGATGTCGAACTGGTCACCGCCGACTTCCTTGTCCAGCAGCACCGCCTCGTTCTCGAAGGTGATGAGCACGTCGCCGATGCCGCGCTGGGTGAAGGTGGTGGTGGCGCCGCGGCCGCCGCCATCCAGCACCGGCACGTTGGCGAACAGCTTGCTCACGAAGTCCTTCGCGGCGGCTGCGTCGTCGTTGTGCTTCGACAGGGCGTAGCCCCAGGCGGCGACATAGGTGTAGCGGCCGTTGCCCGAAGTTTTCGGGTTGGGCACGATGACCTGCAGGCCCGGCCGCACCAGGTCGGACCAGTCCTTGATCGCCTTCGGGTTGCCCTTGCGCACCAGGAACACCGTGGTCGTGGTGTAGGGCGCGGCGTCGTTCGGCAGGCGCTTGCGCCAGTCCGGCGACACCAGATTGTTCTTCACCAGGATGTCGATGTCCGGCGACTGGTTCATCGTGATCACGTCCGCTTCCAGACCACCGATCACCGCACCGGCCTGCTTGCTCGAGCCGCCGTGCGACTGGTTCAGCGTCAGCGTCTCGCCGGTCTTGCCCTTCCACTGCGCGATGAACGCCGGGTTGATGTCCTTGTACAGCTCGCGCGCGACGTCGTAGCTCACGTTGAGCAGCGTGGTGTCGGCGTGCGCCGGCAGGGCGGCGGTCAGCAGCGACAGGAGGGCGGCCGATATCAGGGTTCTGCGACGGATGGACATGAGGACTCCGGAAAGGGGTGAGCGATGCAGCTTAGGCGCGAGTGCTGAGCGCGTGAAGTAACAAGAAACGATGTACTTATTACTCTTCTGAATAAGCAAGCCGGTCGGCGGTGATCACGGCCGGCTGCGGCCGACCCAGCGCGTGGCCCTGGGCCAGGGCCACGCCGGCGTCGCGCAGCCGTGGCGTCAGCCCGTCCTGCCCGACCCGCTTCACGATGAGCTGAATGCCATGGCGGGCGCACAGATCGGCATGGCGGCCGATATCGCGCAGCGTGTCGTCGCGGCCGCCGTCCAGTTTCACGAAATCCGGCCGCACGTGACGTACCAGTTCGCCGATCTGTTCGCCGCGCGCCAGATTCACGCCCACCCGGTAACCGTTGTAGCGGTAGTTCAGCAGCACGTAGGCGAGCAGCGAGAAATCGCTGCTCATCGCCTCCGGCGACTCGATCACGATGCGGCGGCGCTCGATGTCCAGCGCCGACAGCACCCGGCCGAAGGCGCTGCCGTGGTCTTCGCCCACCGCCAGCATGAGCCGGCCGTGCACGTTCAGGAACAGGCTGGCGTCGTTGTCGGCGCTGCCGAAGTAGTTCAGCACGTGCAGCGTGCGGCACAGCCGGTCCAGTTCGATCAGCGCTTCATCGCTGGCAGCGTTGGCAAACAGGTTCCAGGGCGACAGGTCGCCGCCGGTTTCGTCGAAGGAGCGGATGAAAGCTTCGTGGCCGATGCCGCGTCCGGTTTCGAGATCGATCAGGGGCTGGAATACCGACGACAGGCTGCTGCGCAGGAAGCGGCCGGCCACCCGGCTTTCGGGTGTGATCCATACCGCCTGCGCACCGTCGGCGGTGCGCGGCAGCGCGTGCAGATAGCGTTCGAGTGCAGACGGGGCGGTCGCGACCGTGTTCATGGTGTCCTCCGCAGGGTGCTGACGGCGTCCGCCGTCATTCGATCAGGATGTAGGTGCTGTACAGCAGTGCGATGCCCAGGCTGAACACGATTGCGGCCAGCACCTTGTCGACCAGCGGAATGGGCTGAGCGGGCAGGGCCGGTTCCGGCGGCGATTCGATTCGTCGCGGCGTGTCCTTGCCCTCGGCATGACCGGGGCGTGAAAGATCCGGGCTGTTCATGGGCCGACTGTAGTGCGCCTGCCAGGCCCGCCCAACCAATCAATTCTGCTGAGCTTATGCAGCGCCGCTTAGCGGAAATCCTGCAGTGCTTTTCATGGATTGGATCTGAAATTCAATTGGTTTGAGTGCGGGGTGGCGGCCGATAGATTGGCGTCACCGCAGCGGCTGCCGACGCAGCGACGCGGTGCCGGTCCGGCGTGGCGCGATGAGGTGCTCTTCCTCCGCAGGCCCCGGGCCGCGATGTCCTGTCGAGGAGGAATGAAAATGACTGCAGCAATCCAGGGCGCAACGGCGTCCGCAACCCGCCCGGCGGTGCTCGACGCGCCGCCGCTGTCCATCGCCCGTGAGCGGGCCGAACACGACGCGCTGCTCTACGCCGGTGGCGTCACGCCGGAACAGGCCTGGGCGCTGGTGAGCGCCGGCGACGCGGTGCTGGTCGATGTGCGCACCGCGGAAGAACGCAAGTTCGTCGGCCATGTGCCGGGCAGCGTGCACGTGGCCTGGGCCACCGGCACCTCGATGACCCGCAACCCGCGCTTCGTGAAGGAACTGGAAACCCGCGTCGGCAAGGACGTGGTCATCCTGCTGCTGTGCCGCAGCGGCAAGCGTTCCGCGGCCGCGGCCGAAGCGGCGGCCAAGGCCGGATTCCGCCATGTGTTCAATGTGCTCGAAGGTTTCGAGGGCGAACTGAATGCCGACGGCCAGCGCCGCAACAGTGGCGGCTGGGTAGTGCGCAGCCTGCCCTGGCAGCAGGACTGAAGGTCTCGCGGCGGCCGCCGGGCGGCTGCCTTCAATCACCCGGCAACGGAGATCCCGCATGACGCTCAAGAAAGGCGGCCTCACAAGGGCGGTCGAATCCGAAGGTTCCTGGCAGCTCGATCGCATCGTGACCGAGCTGCGCGACATCCGTGCGCGCTGGCGTGGCGCGCAGCAGCGCCAGACCGAATGCGGCGCGCGCGAATTCCCATCGCGCGACGCGCTGCGCGACATTGCCGAGGCGCTGTGCGCCGCGCTGTTCCCGATGCGGCTGGGTCCGTCCGACCTGCATCAGGAGAGCGAGGATTTTTTCATCGGCTACACGCTGGACGCCGCGCTCAACGGCCTGCTGCATCAGGTCAGGCTGGAACTGCGCTACGACGCCCGCCGCGCGAATACGCCGCAGACCGAGGTCGATGCGCTGGCGCGCACCATCGTCGCCGAATTCGCGCTGGCGCTGCCGGCACTGCGCGCGCTGCTCGATACCGACGTGCTGGCCGCCTACCAGGGCGACCCGGCCGCGCGCAGCGTGGACGAAGTGCTGCTGTGCTACCCGGGCGTGATCGCGGTCATCCATCACCGCATTGCGCACCGGCTGTATGCGCTGGGCGCGCCGCTGGTGGCCCGCATCATCGCCGAAGCCGCGCATTCGGACACCGGCATCGACATCCATCCGGGCGCGCAGATCGGCGCCGGCTTCTTCATCGACCACGGCACCGGTGTGGTGATCGGCGAAACCGCGGTGATCGGCGAACGGGTGCGGCTGTACCAGGCGGTCACGCTCGGCGCCAAGCGCTTTCCGGCCGACGAGGAAGGCACGCTGCAGAAGGGTTTGCCGCGGCACCCGCTGGTCGAGGACGACGTGGTCATCTACGCCGGCGCCACCATTCTGGGCCGGGTCACGATAGGGCGCGGTTCGACCATAGGCGGCAATGTGTGGCTCACCCGCAGCGTACCGGCCGGCAGCCATATCACCCAGGCCAGTTCCCAGCACACCAGCGTGCTGCCTGCCGAGCTGGCGGCGTCATGAGCCCGCGTCCGGTCGTACTGCCGCCGGCGGTGGCGGACGCGCTCACCCGCCGCTTCGGCCGCGCGGTGCGCGAGGTGCGCGAAGCCCGCGGCTGGTCACAGGAAGCGCTGGCCGAGCGCGCAGAGCTGAACCGCTCCTATCTCGGTGAAGTGGAACGTGGCGGTGCCATGCCCTCGCTGGCCACCGTGGCCAAGCTCGCTTTTGCGCTCGATCTGCCCACCTCTCATCTGCTGGCCCGCTGCGAAGCGGGCAGTGCGCTGCTGGCCGAACCCGGCCGCGCTGCCGGCTGGCCGGCGGCGGAGCAGGCGTCCGCATGAAGCACGCGCAGCCGGCATTGATGGCTATAGCCGGTTGATCGGCGCTTAGAAGAAACAGATATTTGCTTAGCAATTTTTCGCATAACCAGAATCCATCCCCTCAAGGAGCCTCACATGGCCGATACCCCCGAACAGCTGGCACTTGGCGACAACGCCGCCCGCCAGCTTGCCAATGCCACCAAGACCGTCCCGCAGCTGTCCACCATCACGCCGCGCTGGCTGGTGCACCTGCTGCAGTGGCTGCCGGTCGAGGCCGGCATCTACCGCGTGAACCGGGTGAAGAACCCGCAGGACGTGCGGGTTGCGTGCTCGCAGCGTGACGAAGCCGAACTGCCGCAGATTTTCGTCGACTACGACGAACAGCCGCGCGAGTACTTCCTGAACGCGGTCACCACGGTGCTCGACGTGCACACCCGCGTGTCCGACCTCTACAGCAGCCCGCACGACCAGATCAAGGAGCAGCTGCGCCTGACCATCGAAACGATCAAGGAGCGGCAGGAAAGCGAACTGATCAACAACCCGGAATACGGCCTGCTGGCCAATGTGCACGACGACCAGCGCATCTCCACGCTGACCGGCGCGCCGACCCCGGACGACATGGACGACCTGATCGGCAAGGTGTGGAAGGAGCCCGGCTTCTTCCTGACCCACCCGCTGGCGATCGCCGCTTTCGGCCGCGAATGCACCCGCCGCGGCGTGCCGCCGCCCACCGTGAGCCTGTTCGGTTCGCAGTTCCTGACCTGGCGCGGCCTGCCGCTGATCCCGTCGGACAAGGTGCCGGTCGAGGACGGCAAGACCAAGATCATCCTGCTGCGCACCGGCGAAAAGCGTCAGGGCGTGGTCGGCCTGTTCCAGCCGGGCATTGCCGGCGAACAGAGCCCGGGCCTGTCGGTGCGCTTCATGGGCATCAACCGCAACGCGATCGCGTCCTACCTGATTTCGCTGTATTGCTCCCTGGCCGTGCTGACCGAAGACGCGCTGGCTGTGCTCGATGACGTGGAGATCGGCAAGTACCATGAGTATCCCGACACCTACAAGCAGTAACGTGAGCGGCCTGAGCTCACCGCTGCCGCCCGGGGCGCCGGACGAATCGCTGCTGTCGCGGCTGGCCAGCGAACTGTTCGCTGCGCTGCCCGGCCAGACGCCGCCGTCGTTCGACGCGCCGCTGAGCGCGGCACCCACGCCGTCGCCGCAGGCGCCCGCGCTGCCGCTGCCGGCCGATGCGCCGTCCAGCCCGGCTTTCGCCGCTGCACCGGTGGCGCCGCAGCACGCGCTGTCGCTCGGCGCCTCGTCGCCGGCGCTGGTGCCGCATTCGAGCGCGGGCAACGGACTGCCGGATGCGGCGGTCGACGCGGTACCGGTCGGCGCACCGCGTGCCGGCGGCGTGCACGGCGTGCCCGAAGCCTATGCGGCGGCGCTGCCGGCGGTGGAGCACGCTTCGCCGCAGGCGGGGGGCGCCTCGGCACCGTCCTCGCCCTATTACTTTCTGGGCGAGGCGAGTGCGCTGCAGTCGGCGCCCGGCGGTGCATCGCAGGGCGCGGTCAGCGTGCCGGACGACGATCGCGTGACCGCGCAGTCTTTCGGTCTGCCCGGTGGCGACGCCCTGCGTGCGCTGCTGGCTGCACCGTCGCGTGAGCCTGCGCTGCCGGTCACGGCGGCGCCGGCGGCGTCGGACTATTACTTCGTGCAGCCGCAGGCAGCGCCCACCGTCGGCCACGCCGGCCGGGTGCCCAACGCCGATGCCGGCCGTCATCCGCCGTTCGACGTCAACGCGGTGCGGCGTGATTTCCCCATCCTCGCCGAACGCGTGAATGGCAAGCCGCTGGTGTGGTTCGACAATGCGGCGACCACGCAGAAGCCGCAGGCGGTGATCGACCGGCTGGCCTACTTCTACGCGCACGAAAATTCCAACATCCACCGCGCGGCGCACGAACTGGCCGCCCGCGCGACCGATGCCTACGAGGCGGCGCGGCAGAAGGTGGCGCGCTTCATCGGCGCCGGTTCGGTCGAGGAAATCATTTTCGTGCGCGGCGCCACCGAAGCCATCAATCTGGTGGCCAAGAGCTGGGGTGCGAAGCACATAGGCGCCGGCGACGAAATCATCGTGTCCAATCTGGAACACCACGCCAACATCGTGCCCTGGCAGCAGCTGGCGGCCGAGAAGGGCGCGAAGATCCGCGTGATTCCGGTCGACGACAGCGGGCAGGTGCTGCTGGAGGAGTACAGGCGCCTGCTCAACGAGAAGACGAAGCTGGTGGCGGTCACCCAGGTGTCGAACGCGCTGGGCACCGTGGTGCCGGTGCAGGAGATCGTCGATCTGGCGCATCGCGCCGGCGCGAAAACGCTGGTTGATGGCGCGCAGTCGGTGTCGCACATGCGGGTGAATGTGCGTGCGCTCGATACTGATTTCTTCGTGTTCTCGGGCCACAAGATCTTCGGCCCGACCGGCATCGGTGTGGTGTTCGGCAAGCGCGACGTGCTGGAGGACATGCCGCCCTGGCAGGGCGGCGGCAACATGATCCAGGACGTTACCTTCGAGCGCACGGTGTTCCATCCGCCGCCGGCGCGTTTCGAAGCCGGAACCGGCAACATCGCCGACGCGGTGGGGCTGGGCGCGGCGCTGGATTACGTCGACCGCGTGGGCATCGAGAACATCGCGCGTTACGAGCATGACCTGCTGGTCTATGCCACGCACGCGATCCGCGACATTCCGGGCGTGCGGCTGATCGGCACCGCGGCCGACAAGGCCAGCGTGCTGTCCTTCGTGCTGAAGGGCTACTCGACGGATGAAGTCGGCCGTGCGCTGAACCAGGAAGGCATCGCGGTGCGCACCGGCCACCATTGCGCGCAGCCCATCCTGCGCCGCTTCGGCGTCGAAACCACGGTGCGTCCGTCGCTGGCCTTCTACAACACCTGCGAAGAGGTTGATCGCTTCGCCACCGTCATCCGGCGGCTGGCGGGGCAGCGCAAGGTGTAGGTTCGGCTTGCAGGCGGTAATGCAGCAAGGAAAACGGCGAGGCGCAGACATGCGCTTCGCCGTTTTTTCTGCAGGGCCGGCCCGCGTTCAGTCGAACGCGAAGCGCCCTTCAGCCACCAGTTCGGCCAGCGGTTTGCGGGCATTGGGTTTTTCCCGTGCCTGCAGTTCCGGCGACAGCGTGGTCGCGTCGGTCTGGCGGCCGATGGCGATCACGATGTCCACCGAGTAGCCGTCGGGGATGCCCAGCACGCCCGGTGCGGCGGTGCGGTTGAAGCCGCCGATGGCGTGCGTACGCCAGCCGGACAGTTCGGCCTGGAAGGCGAGGCTGGCCCAGGCGGCACCGGCGTCGAGCGCGTGGGTGCGCAGCGGGCTGGTTTCGCTTTCGCCCGGCCGCTGGTGATGGGTGCGGCTCACCAGTACCACCAGTGCGGACGCGTTTTCCGCCCACACCTGATTGCCCGGGTTCAGCAGCGACAGCAGATAGGTCCAGCGGCCTTCGTTCCTCCGGGCATAGATGAAGCGCCAGGGCTGGCTGTTGTTGGCCGAAGGTGCCCAGCGCGCCGCCTCGAACAGCCGGAACAGTTCGTTTTCGGGAATGGTTTCGCCAGTGAAGGCGCGCGGCGACCAGCGGTTGATGAACAGCGGGTCGATGTCGTGATCGGCGATGCGTGCGGTGTCGGTCATGGCGGTTCGGGTGGCGTGAGGTGGATAAAGGGACGCGCGCAGGAAGAAAAAAGCCGGGCCCTGCGGCCCGGCGAACCTGATGCGATACGGAGCGCGAACGCCCGCAATGCGCACGAGGAGGAGTAAGCGGTTCAGCCCTTGTAGGCGAGGGCCTTGTCCAGCAGGCCGGTGCGTGACCACTGCAGTTCGATCGCGCCCGGCGTGTAGGGCTGGGCGCCGCCGATCTGTGCGGCGATGGCCTGGAAGCGTGCCGCTTCCTCGATCAGCAGAATGAGCTGGGCGGTCTTCACGATGCCGCGGCCCCAGAAGTTGGCGCCGCCATTCGACTCCAGCAGCGCCGGCGGCGGCGCCAGTTCCGGCTGCGTGTCCAGCCGCTCGCGCACCACTTCGAGCACGCTGCGGGTGCGCTCCAGATGATTCGGGATTTCCCGCGCCAGCAGATGGCGCTGGGCCGCGACGTAGAGGATGGGGAAGGGCTTGTGCGCCAGCGACCATGCGGCCAGATACGGCGTGTGCGCGTGGATGACGGTGTCGGCATCCAGCCGGGTCTCATTCAGCACCGATTCCGGGTGATCGGAGAAGGCGGACACCGAGATCCGCGGCGAGCGGTCGGTTTCCCAGGGCGACGGAAAGCGTATCGTCAGCAGCCGGTCGTGACCCGGAATGCGGTGGCTCACATGAAAGGTGAGACTGGCTGACAGCGTGCCGGTGTCGCGCAGGAAGTTGAAGGCGTGCTGGGCGTCGCGCCGGGCTTCGTCGACGAAGGACACGAGGTCGATGTCCTGCCGGCTGGCCGCCCTGTCGGGTGCGTTCATGTCGGGATTCCGTTCGGAGGCGTTTTAGGGAGCGTGCTGCCGCGAGCGCTGACCGCCGCGGCATCGTCCCTGCGCCGCGGCAGGGGCGTGCGGGCGGGGGCCGGGCGGCCGGCCGAGCACCACTGCGTGTCGCGGTCGGCGCGCTTGTGCATCGCGCTCAGGCGGCCACGCTGGCGCGTGCGGCAGGGGTGGTGGCAGTGGCCGCGGAGGCCGCAGAGGCCGCAGAGGCCGATTCCGCGCCGAGCTGACGCAGCGCCCGCGCCGCTTCAAGCGCGGCGTCGACCACGCGTGAGGCCAGCGCCTCGCTGCTCACCGTGTAGTCCTTCAGGTCGGCTTCCGCGCCATAGACGCCGGTTGGCAGCGTCTGTGCGCGGAAGAAGCCGAACAGCGGGCGCAGCTGATGCTCGATCACCAGTGCGTGCTTGTCGCCGCCGCCGGTAGCGACCAGCAGCACCGGCTTGCCGGTCAGCGCTTCCGGCGCCACCAGATCGAACACATGCTTGAACAGGCCCGGGTAGCTGCCCTTGTAGACCGGCGAGGCCACCAGCAGCAGATCGGCGCCTTCGATGCTGCGCAGCGCCTCTTCAAGCGGGGCGGGCAGCGCGTTGCGGAACAGGTGGGCACCGAGCGCGGTACCGATGTCGGCCAGATCGACGATGTCGCTGTCGATCGCGACCTCGCGCTGGATTTCGGCCAGCACGGCCTCGGCCAGCGCACGGGTGCGCGACGGGCGGGTGGGGCTGCCATTGACGACGACGACTTTGAGACGGCTCATGCTGTAAACCTTGATTCGGGGAATGAAAGCCGGCCCGCGCGGCGGGCCGGTGCGGGGCAACCGCGCTTCAGGCGGCCGCGTGCTCAAGCTGGCGGCGCACTTCGGCCAGCGGCGCCGGGTCTATCCAGGCCTGGACGTCGAAGTCGGCGGTGATGAAGCCCCACTCGAGCAGGAAATCCTTGTAGCCGGTGAGTGCCTCTACCCAGGCGGGCGCGAGGTCGGTGCCCTGCTGCAGGTGGATGTCGGCACCGTAGGCGCGGCGCACCCATTCGTCGGTGGAGCCGGATTCGCGCGCGATGTAAGCGACGGTTTCCTCCGCGTGCGCCTTGGCCCATGCGCCGGTGTCGACGATGCGGCGCAGGAAGCGCACCACCAGATCGGGGCGCGCGGCGATCAGCGCCGCATCGACCGTGATCGGGCGCGGTGCGCCGTTGTTGGCACGCTTGCGCGGGTCAGGATGGCTGCGCAGGTCGTACAGGATGTGCGCACCCCGTTCGACCGCCGCCTGCAGGCCGCGGGCGCCCTTGGTGAAAATGACGTCGACCTTGCCGGTTTCCAGCGCCTCGAACTCGGTGGCGTAACTGCCGCCGGCGGCGTTCCAGCCGGTGGTTGCGGGGCGTTCCGGCACGGTGAGGTCGATCAGCGTGACGTCTTTCACCTGCAGGCCGCCCACTTCCAGCGCGACCGTGATGCCGCGCAGTGCGCTGGCGCGCTGGTGATCGATGCTGTTGCCATGCACCGGCACGCCGATGCGCTTGCCAACCAGATCGGCCGGGCCGCGCAGGCCGCTGTCCGGTCGCGCCAGGATGAGCTGGGCCTCGTCCACCCAGTTCAGGCCGATCACCCGGGTATCGGCACCGCGCGCACGGGCCCAGATGGCCGGCACGTTGCCGCCCTGGCGGAAGGAGGCCGGCAGCCGGTGGTCGTAATGCGATTCGCGCAGTGCCGGGTCCGCGGTGTCCTGCAGCGTGCGCAGCGTCAGCCCGTCAGCGCGGAATTCGTCATCGAACCAGCCCTGGCGTGCGGCCAGACCCAGCGGGGTCGGCACCGGGCAGCGGGTGTACCACAGGCTGTCTATCGTGTTCGTGTCGCTCATCTTCCCGTCCTCGTCCATGTTGTCGGCGTGACCGTGTCCGCTGTTCCGGCACGGGTCTGGCTGCGGTTTCGCAGCTTTCGTGCCAGCGGCCGATGACGCGTGCAAGTGATTGAAATGACGGCGCTTCGTCTGGCGATGGCGGCGTGCGGTCAGCGCCCCGGGGTGCCGGCCTGCCGCAAATTCGGCATGCCGTGTCGGCAGGATGTGGAAAACGCAGCAGTGCGCAGGCGATGCGCGCCGCCTGCGCTGCGCGTCACACCGTCGCCGGCACCGGGGGCGCTTCGTCGCTGGCTGCGGCGTCCTCGACCGACGCTTCCTCGTACGCGGCATACAGCCGCGAGTAGGCACCGCCGCGCTGCATCAGGTCGGCGTGGGCGCCCAGTTCGGCCACCTCGCCGTTCCAGATCACCGCGATGCGGTCGGCATCGCGTATGGTGGCCAGCCGGTGGGCGATCACGATGGCGGTACGGCCTTCGCACAGGCGGCGGAAGGCGGACTGGATGCGCCGCTCGGTCTGGATGTCCACCGCTGAGGTCGCCTCGTCCAGCACCAGCACCGACGGGTTGGCGAGATAGGCGCGCACCAGGCATACCAGCTGGCGCTGACCGTGGCTCAGATGGGCGCCGAGCGGGCCGACCTGAGTGTGGTAGCCGTCCTTCAGCCGCTCCAGCACCTCGTCCGCGCCCAGTTCGCGCGCGGCGGCGATCAGCGTCTCGTCACGGGCACCGGGTGCGGCCAGCCGCAGGTTGTCGAGCACGCTGCCGGAGAACAGCACATTGTCCTGCAGCACCACGCCCACCGTGCGGCGCAGCGTGTGCTGCGCGTAGTCGCGCACGTCCTGCCCGTCGATGCGCACCGCGCCGTCGTTCACCTCGTAGAAGCGGGTGAGCAGCTGCACCAGCGTGCTCTTGCCGTGGCCGGTCGGGCCGACGATGGCCAGCACCTGGCCGGCCGGAATGTGTAGGCTGAGGTTGCGGATGACCGGTCGCGCGGCCCGGGGCAGATAGCTGAAGGTGACGTGGTCGAACTCCACTTCGCCGGCGCGTACCAGCGGCGTGCGCGGGTGGCGCGGATCGGCGATTTCCGGCTCGGTGTCCAGCATCAGGAAAATGCGCTGCGCCGACGAGGCACCGGTTGCGTAGCGCTCGAACAGGTCGTTCAGTTCCTGCAGCGGGCCGAGGAAGAGGAAAACGTAGAACAGGCTCTGCGCCATCTGGCCGACCGTGAGCGAACCTTCGGCGATGCCGATGCCGCCGGCCAGCAGCAGGCCGCCCATGCCGATGGCGCTGAGTACCTGGGTCAGCGGCAGGAACCAGTTCGAGCGTATCGAGCCGCGTACCAGCGTGCCGTTGAAGTCGTCCAGCAGGCCGCGGTAGGTGCGTGCATTCGCGTCCTCGTTCACCGTCTGCTTGATGATGCGCACGCCGGACACGGTTTCGACCAGATGGGCGGTGAAGCGCGCGCGCGCCTCGGCCACCTTCGCGAAATTGCGCTGCGACACCCGCTTGAACAGCCAGGTGCCGAACAGCAGTGCCGGCACCACGCTGGCGAGCGCGGCCAGCAGCAGCGGCGACAGCCACCACAGCGCGACCGCGGCGACCACGAAGCGCAGCAGCGCCGACAGCAGTTCCGGCGGCCCCTGGATCAGCAGCGGTTCGAGCGCATCGACGTCGCGGTCGGCGCGCGAAATGATGCGGCCGGCCTTGGTCTGGTCGAAATAGCGCACCGACAGCGCCTGCACATGGCGGAACACCCGTATGCGCAGGTCGTTCAGGATGGCGATGGCGGCCGAGCCGGCCAGGTACTGCGACAGGCCGGACAGCACGAAGCGCACCACCCAGCTCGCGGCGATGCCGATCGACATCCAGGTGATCACGTCGCCATCGAGCACCAGGCCGGTGGCGGTCTTCACGAAGCCGTGGTCGATCACTTCGCGCAGGAACCAGGGGCGCACGAAGATGGCGCCCACCAGCAGCAGCTCCAGCAGCACCACGGCGGCGATGCGGCCGCGTACCGGCGTGAGCAGCGGCAGCAGCCGCCAGAACATGCTGCGGTCCAGCGCCTTTTGCGCCAGCGCCTGTTCAAGTTCGATGTCGTTGAGCGCGGTCTGTCCGCGGAAAGCGTTGTTGGCCATGGCTTCAGTTCGGATTGAGGCCGAGCAGATCGCGGTATTCCGCGCTCGTTTCGGTCAGGGCACGGTGGGTGCCTTCGGCGACGATGCGGCCGCGCGCGAGCAGCGCGACCCGGTCCGCCAGCAGCAGCGTCGACAGCTTGCTGGCGATCAGCAGCACGGTGATGGGCCGGCCGTGGCGACCGTTTCCTGAATGACCGAGCCGGCGGATGTTGTCGAGCACGCGCCGTTCGGTCAGCGCGTCGAGCGCGCTGGTGGCGTCGTCCAGCACCAGAATGTCCGGCTGCGCGACCAGCGCGCGCGCCAGGCTGATGCGCTGGCGCTGGCCGCCGGACAGCGTGACGCCGCGGTCGCCCAGCCGGGTCTGCAGGCCGTGCTCCAGCCGCTCCAGCACTTCACCGGCGCCGGCCTGTTCCAGCGCGTCCAGCAGTTCAACATGGCTGGCCTGCGGACGGGACACCCGCAGATTCGCTTCCAGCGTGTCCGAGAACAGGAAGCTCTCCTGCGGCACCACGTGCACCCGGCGCCGCAGTTCGTCCAGCCGCAGCGTGCGCACGTCCTGCCAGCCGGTGTCGGCCGAGCCGACCTGTACCTGGCCTTCTTCGGCGTCGAGCAGACGGGGCAGCAGGCTGGCCAGCGTGCTCTTGCCGGCGCCGGTGCTGCCGACCACCGCCACGATTTCGCCCGGCGCGATGTCGAACGAGCAGTCGTCCAGGATGTGGGTGCTGCCACCGGGGGCGCGCACGCCGACCTGCTGCAGACGCAGGCCCAGCGGCCCGGCCGGCAGCGGGTCCGGGCCGCCGGTGATGCCGGGTTCGGCGTCCAGCAGTTCCCAGATGCGGGCGGCGGACGAGCGGGCATCGGCGAACACCTGCATCACCCGGCCGATGCCTTCGATGCGGAACACGAGCATGTTGGCCACCAGCAGCGAGGCCACCAGTTCGCCGATGCCGATGCGGCCCTGCTGCACCAGATGGGCGCCGAAGGCCAGTATCCACACATGGCTCAGCGCGACCACGGTCTGCGGCAGCGGGATGCGTGAGGCGGCGTAGGCGAGTGCTGCGCGCGCCTGGCTCATGAACAGGCCGACGTGGCCGGCGAAAATGTCGATGCGCTGCGCTTCCAGCCCGAAGGACTTGATCACGCGCACGCCATTCACGCCTTCGCTCAGTTCCTGGTTCACCTGGTCGTAGGCTTCGCCGACCGCGCGGTCCAGCCACACCAGACGGTCGGTCTGCGCCACGAACAGCGCCAGTCCGGCCAGCGTCATCGCGAGCGGCACCACACCCAGCCACGGGTGGTACCAGCTGAGCAGACCGACGGTGGCGATCAGCACCAGCGATGTTTCGAACACCTGGCGCCAGAAATTGATCAGCGCGTCGCGCACCTTGTCGGCGTCGCGCGTGGTGCGGGTGACCAGTTCGCCCACGCCGTGCTGCCAGTGGTAGGCCAGATCCAGCCGCTGCACCTGGGCCAGGATGCGCTCGCGCAGCACGGTGAGCAGGTCCTGCCCGATCACCAGCGACATGATGCCGCCGAAGTACTGCAGCACCGAGCGCAGCGTCGCGATGCCGGCGATGGCCAGCAGCCAGTGCAGCGCCACGGTCCAGTCCAGGCTGCCGTCGGCGGCGCGGCTGACCGCGCGCCCGGCCTCGACGTCATTGACCGCGCGGCCCACCATCCACTGCTGGAAGGCGACGCCGATGTTCACCAGCACGAACAGCCCGGCAGTCAGTGCAAAGCGGCCGGGCATCAGTCGGTACAGCGCCAGGCAGCGCAGCATCGGCGAATCCCGGAACAGCGTGCGGAACGGTGTCTTGTCGCCGCTCACAGCACGCTCACCGCATCGTCGAAGGCGAGGCGCGGGCCGCGCGGCGACAGACCGTCGCGCACGCCGTAACCGATGTTCGCGAGCAGCAGCGAGCGGTAGCGGCCGTCCGGGAAAAAGGCGGCATCGACCCTGTCCGCCTTGAAGCCGGACATCGGGCCGACATCCAGCCCGAGCGCGCGCGCCGCGAAGATGAGATAGGCGGCCTGCAGCGTCGCGTTGGTGCGCGCGGTCGGTTCTATCCAGTCCGGCGACTGGTCGAAGAAGGCCTTGGCGTCGTAGGCCGGGAACTGGGTCGGCAGGTGTTCGTGGAAGCGGGTGTCGTAAGCGACCACCACGTTCAGCGGCGCGGCCAGCGTCTTGTCGCGGTTGGCCGAAGACATGCCGTCGGCCAGCAGCGCCTTCGCTTCGGCGCTGCGGATGAACAGATAGCGGCCGGGCTGGGCGTTGAAGCCGGTCGGTCCGAGCTTGAGCAGGTCGTACAGCGCCTGCAGCGTGGCGTCATCGACCGCGCGGCCGTCGAAGCGGTGGATGGAGCGGGCGTCGGTGAACAGCCGGGCGATCGAGGTGTCGTCTATGCGGGGCATGGTGGAGTCCGGTGGAAATCAGGAATGCGAGGTGGACAGCGTGTCCGGCAGGGCCGGGCGGCGGGCGCGCCGCCACAGCAGCAGTGCGCCGGCGCACACCGCCGGCAGCCAGGCGATGAACACCTGCTGCGGCGACACGATGTGGGCGAGCAGCCCGCCGATCAGCGCGCCGGAAAAATTGCCGCTCATCTGGGCCAGGCTGTAGAGCCCGGAAATCTTGCTTTTCGAGATCGGGTGGCGGCTCATCTGGTCCATGTTCACCAGATGGATGAGCGCCGAGCCGCTGGCCAGCGCAATGCCGCCGGCCGCCAGCGTGACGAAGTCGCGGCCGGTGCCGAGCAGCAGCAGGCCGCAGCAGGCGAGCGTGAAGCTCGCGCCATAGGCGAGCGGACGCGGCAGCCGGTGCAGCAGCGCACCGAGCAGGAACAGGGCGCTGACCGACGCCACGCCGTGGGTCATCACCAGCTGCACCGCCTCGCCCTGCGGCAGGCCGAGGCCGGCGATGGCCACCACCAGAATGAAAGTGCCGTGCAGCGAAGAGGTCGAACTGCTCAGGTATTCGATCAGACAGCTTTCCAGCACCACGCGGTCGGCCAGCAGCGCACGGATCTGCCGCAGTACCCCGGCGTCGGTGCCGGCGCTTGCTGACGGCGGCAGCGTTTCGGCCGCCGGCAGCAGCACGCGTCCGAGCAGCGCCAGCAGCAGGAAGGCGAGTGCGCAGGTGGCGAAGGCCAGTACCGGGCCGTGGCGGCTGATCAGTGCGTGCGCCACGGCCGGACCGATCATCGCGATGCCGATCGAGTTGGTGGCGCGGTACCAGCCGGTTCTGGACGGGCCCAGCGTGCGCAGCTTTTCGAGAAAGCTGCTGTTCATCGACACGATGCGGAACGGAATGCACAGGCCGATCAGCCCCCGCCCGGCGGCCAGCAGCCACCACAGCGGTGCGCACGGCAGCAGCAGCGACAGCACCGCCGGCCCCATACTGGCGGTGAAGTAGACGCGGCGCGCGCCGTAGCGCGCGATGATGAAGCCGGCGGGTACGGTGACCAGCATCATGCCCAGCGATTCGGCGGCCGAAATGAAGCCGATCTCGCCGCCGGTGGCGCCCAGTTCCAGCGCGAACAGCGTGGTCGCCACCTTGCCCAGGCCTATGGTCATGCCGCCGAGCACGGTCAGAAACAGAAAGCCGGGCAGGAACCGGTCGCCGACCGGAGGCCTGCCCGGCTGCGGCGCCGGGGCGTCCGCCCGGGCCGCGCCCGGGGGACGCGTGTCGTGCATGTTCACTCGCCGGTCGATGTGAGCACGGCCAGCTTGGTGACGCCGGCGCGTTCGATCGACGCCATCACCTTCGCGACATTGCCGTAGGCCACCGCCTCGTCCGAACTGAGGTGCAGCGTGAGATCCGGATTGGCGGCCACGCGACTGCGCAGCGCGCCTTCCAGCGCCGACTGCGCCACCTCGTCGCGGTCGATGTACACCTTGCCGGCGGCATCGACGCTGACCGTGACCGGCGGCGCCTTCTGTTCCGGCGGCTGGGTGGCGGCGGTCTTGGGCAGATTCACCTTGACCGCGTTGTTCAGCAGCGGCGCGGTCACGATGAAGGCGACCAGCAGCACCAGCATCACATCGACCAGCGGGGTGATGTTGATTTCGCTCAGGACCTCGTCCTGATCGGCAGCGGACGAGATGGCCATTATGCGAACACCTCGCGCAGGGCCGGCGTGTCGGCGCCGTGGGCGGCACGCGGATCGGCCGGGCGGGCAGGGGAGGCGCTGTCCGAAGTGCCGCGGCCGACACGGAAGCCGGCACGGCGCGACAGATTGATGAGGTCGGCCGAGAAATCGTCGATGTCGGCTGACACTGCCTTCACCCGGCGCAGGAACACGTTGTAGGCGAGCACCGCCGGCACCGCGACCGCGATGCCGACGCCGGTAGCGATCAGCGCTTCGCCGATCGGGCCGGCCACCACTTCCAGGCTGGCCGAGCCGTTTTTGCCGATGTCCACCAGCGCCTGCATGATGCCCCACACGGTGCCGAACAGACCGACGAAAGGCGCGGTGCTGCCGATGCTGGCGAGCACCGCCAGGCCGGCTTCCAGACCGCGGCGTTCTTTCTGGTACTGCTGGCGCAGCGCGCGCTCCAGCTGGTCCTGACGGTCGCCGCTGTGCTCGAGATCGCTGTGGCGGTCAGCGTCGCCCAGCGAGGCGAAGCCGGCGCGGGCAAGGCGGGCGATCGGGCCGTCGTGGCCATCCAGTTCGGACGCTGCCTGCAGATTGGGCGCATGCCAGAAGTCGGTACGGAACTGGCGGTTCTGGCGGCTCACGCGCCAGTTCTGGATGCCCTTGATCAGGATGAGGGTCCAGGTCGCGACCGAGAAGGCGACCAGCACCCACAGCGTGGCTTCGACCAGCAGCGTGGTCGGGATTTCGATATCGGAGTTGAAGAGTGACATGCCGTATTCCTCGTGTTGAAAGCGTGTTCAGTTTGAAAGCTTGAATTCGATGGGCACCGTGGCCCAGCCGTCGATCGGCGTGCTGCCGCGCTTGGAGGGCACGAAGGTCCAGCCGCGCACCGCGGCGACCGCGGCTTCGTCCAGCGACTTGCGGCCGCTGCTGGTCTTCACCTCGACCGCCGACGGCTTGCCGCTGGCCAGCACCCGCACCCGCAGGATCACCTTGCCTTCCCAGCCCTGGCGCAGCGCGAACGACGGGTATTCCGGCGGCGGATTGCTCAGGTAGGACGCATAGGCATTCGGCTCGGTCACCGGCTCTTCCTTCACCGGATCGGGGGCTGGCGGTGCCGGCGGCGCGGCGACCACCGGACCGGTGGTGTGCGCGGCGGTGGTGTTCTCCTGGATCACCACCGCGTCGGCCGGAATCACCTCGCTCGCCACCGGCGTGCGCAGCGCCGGTGCCGGCTGGGGCGGTGGCGGCGATGCCTGTTTCTTCACCACCTTGGGCGGCTCGGGCTTCGGTTTGGGCGGCTCCGGCTTCTGCTGCGGCGGCACCACCACCGGCTTCACCAGTTCGACCAGCACTTCGTTGCGCGCGGGCGCCGGCTGCGAGGTACCGAGCTTTGCGCCCACCACCACCGCGTGTGCGCCCACCACCACCAGGCTGATCAGCAGCCACACCGGCAGCGGCGAACGGCCCTCGGGCGCGGCCGACACCAGCGGCCTGACCTGCGTGGTGCGGGCCGACGCGTGTGGCGGCCCGCTGCGCCGCGCGGCGTCAGGCAGACGGGCCTGGGCCGGCAGGCCGAGATCGATGGCCTGTATCACGGCGCTCATGCGGTGCTCCGGTGCCGGTGGCATGCGTTCATGGCGGTTCTCCTTCGATGCGTGAATTTCAATGCGTAAATCCTTGCGACCACAGTCGCTACGCACCCTCTGTGCAATGTCCGTGCCTGTCGGTGGATGTGCGCGCAAACCCTTGATCCGCCTTGCTTTCACGCAGGCGTGCAATCGATATGACGATTCCTGCTGCGCGAATCGGCGCAGCGTGCGCGGCACTGGCCGCAGTGCTGCCGAATCGCGAACAGCGTGCCGGCCCGCTGCAGCCTGCTGCGCGGAATGCGGCAGGCCATGCGGGTTTGCGCACGACGGCGGGCGCGCGGTGCGGATCGGCGCAGCGGCTCAGGGTGGTCGTTTTATGTCGTTGGCATGATTCCGGCAGCCGCCGGCGGCGCGCTTTCCCTTTCCGCTCATGGGTTTGCGCGCCCGATGCCGAGCGCGTTGCGGCGACTGGCACCGAAATTGCCAAACGGCCGATGCGCCGTGCATGCATCGCATGAACGGCTTCGCGCCCGGCAGCGGCCGGCGCGACCACCGTGCAGATGACAGACAGGAGATTCACATGGCAGTCGCAGAAGCAGACGCAGGCGTGGGCCTGAGCAGCGAACTGGAAGAATTCGTGCAGAAGGTGAAGGAGGAGGCGACGCTGGCCTTCGAGGTGTTCCGTGAAACCGGCACCATCACCGCCAATGGCACCGTGGGTTTCGTCGAGCGCACGCCGGACGGCGACAAGCTGGTGACGGTGAACTATCCGGGCCCGTTCAACCGCGGCCAGCCGGTGCGCGCCACCGTGGTGGGTTTCGACGGCACGGTCTATCTGGGCAAGAGCGGCGCCGGCGCCAAGCGCTACCAGAAGCTGTTCGAGCAGCACCCGGACGTGACCACCATTTCGCACGTGCACTCGCCGGCGCTGGGTGCGTGGGCGCAGACCCACCGCACGCTGCCCATCCGCTACGTGCCGGTGCAGCGCTACAACCTGATCCGCGAACTGCCGGTCTATATCGACCGCCGTCAGCAGGAGGTGGATTTCATCCTCGACGTGCTGAAGCAGGACATCCACCACACCGCCATCCTTGAAGCCAACGGCGGCTCCACCGTGTGGGGCCGCGAAGGCCTGCGCAAGACCGCGGAATTCATCCTGCTGCTGGAAGAAGGCGCGCGCATCCAGCTCGAAGCCGAAGCCATCGGTGGTTCGCGCGACTACGGCCCGGGCGTGCTGAAGCAGCAATGGAAGATGGCCGGTCTGTACGAAAAGGCGGGTTCGCTGGGCCTGCTGCGCCCGAGCGATCTCTGATCCGCATTCCGCACTGCAGGGCGCCGGTCTGCCGGCCGGCGCCTGACTGCACCCAACGCAACAATATCGAGGAGCACGACCGATGACCGTACAGACCGAAACCGCCCAGGCGGGCACTGCGCTCGAGCGCGTCTGGTTCACCCGCTGCCCGGTGCCCACCGCCACCGGCCTGGCCTACAAGCTGGGCTGGCTGGAGGAGGAATTCGCGCGCGACAACCTGCCGGTGTCCACGCTGCAGGAAAACGCCGGCCGCGAGCTGGCGCGCCACCACTACGACCATGAACTGCCGGGCCTGATCCGCGAGGGCGGCAATCTGTTGGCCATCGCCGCCCGCGCCCAGGGCGCGCCGACCCGCCTGATCGGCCTGACCTGGATAGACGAAGCCCAGGCCATTCTGGTGCGTCCGGATGCCGGCATCACGTCGCCGGCCGATCTGAAGGGCAAGCGCCTCGCGCTGCCGCGCCTGACCGAATTCCCGATCACGCCGACCACCCGCGGCCGCAGCATCGCCCGCGCGATGTCGCTGGCCGGCTACAAGGGCGCACTGGCGGTCGCCGGCCTCACGTTTGACGACGTGAAGCTGGTCGAGGTCGGTTCCGGCGGCTCGCCGGCGCGTGACACCGCCACCGGCGATCCGTCGCGTGGCCTGAGCCGGCTGTGGGAAGGCATCGCCGACCTGGTCGAGGGCAAGGTCGATGCGGTGTATGTGAAGGGCGCGTCGGCAGTGGATGCCGCGCGTGCGGCCGGTGTCGTGGTCGGCATCGATCTCGATGCCTTCGAGGACCGCCGCCACCGCGTGAATAACGGTACGCCGCGTCCGATCACGGTGCATCAGGACACGCTGGACAGGCACTTCGACATCGTGGTGCGCTTCCTCGCACAGACCCTGCGTGCGGCCGACTGGGCCACCACCCATCTGCCGGAAGTGCGCGAAATCCTGAAGGCGGAAACCCGCTCCGGTGACGACGGCGTGGCCGCGGCCTACCGCAACGACTTCCACCTGTCGCTGCATCCGGACCTGTCGGACGAGAAGGTCGAGCTGTTCCGCCGCCAGCGCGACTTCCTGCTGGCCTACGGCTTCCTCGACCGCGACTTCGACTTCGACGCGTGGATCGATCGCCGCCCGCTGGAAGCCGCGCTCGAACTGCTGCGCGGAGAACGCAAGGCGGCGTGAGCCGGCTGGACAGCATGCAGTGAGGCTGAAATGAAAAGGGCACCCCGAGGGGGGCCCTTTCTTTTCAGTAGCCAGCAGACATGCGGGGGAGCGGATCGATCGCGGCGCGAGCGCCGCGTCCTCCGAGGCGCGCCGTCAGAGCGATTCCGCCAGCGCGTCGCCCGCTTCGGCGCCTTCGTCCTCGTCACTGCCGTCGGTCTGCGAGGCAAGCAGGCCGCTGCGGCGCAGGTGGGTGCGCAGCACGTGGCGGCTGATGCCGAGCAGCTGCGCGGTGCGGATCTGGTTGCCGGCGCCGACGGTGTAGGCGTCGCGCACGATCCAGTCCATCAGCGTGGACAGCAGGTCAGGGCGGCCGGCGTCCAGCAGGGTGGCGAGTGCCGCGCGGAAATTCCGCTCCAGCGGATCGACGGCCGGGTCGGGCGGGCTGTCGGTGGCCTCGCCGGCGGCGGGTGCCAGTGCGGGCTGTGCCGCCACGACCGGAGCGGGCGGTGCGTCGACGCGGCTTTCGTTCCGGCGCAGCTGCACCATCTGGCCCAGCTGAGGCAGCTGCAGGTCGGCTTCCAGCACTTCGCCGTTGTGGCACACCAGCAGCGCGCGATGGACCACGTTTTCCAGTTCGCGGATATTGCCCGGCCACGGGTAGGACTGCAGCGCCTGCAGCGCGCCGTCCGACAGCTTCACGTTGTGCAGCCTGAGCTGCCTGCTGTACAGCTTCATGAAGTGTTCGGTCAGCGGCAGGATGTCCAGCGGCCGGTCGCGCAGCGGCACCAGCGGCAGGGAAATCACCTGCAGCCGGTAGTACAGGTCCTCGCGGAAATGTCCGGCTTCCACCGCCTGCTGCAGCTTCACGTTGGTGGCGGCGATCAGCCGCACGTCGATCGGAATCGGCTTGCGCGAACCGACCCGCACCACTTCGCGCTCCTGCAGCACGCGCAGCAGCTTCACCTGCATCGGCAGCGGCAGGTCGCCGATCTCGTCCAGGAAGAGGGTGCCGCCGTGCGCCGTCTCGAACCAGCCGGCGCGGCTCTGCATGGCGCCGGTGAAGGCACCGCGCTCGTAGCCGAACAGTTCGCTCTCGATCAGCGTTTCCGAGAAGGCGCCGCAGTTGATGGCGACGAAGGGCGCGCTGCGACGGTGGCTCAGCGCATGCACGTGGCGGGCCACCAGTTCCTTGCCGGTACCGGTTTCACCGGTGATGAGCACGGTGGCGTCGCTGGGCGCGATGCGCTCGATGCGCGACAGCAGGGCCTTCGACTTCGGATCGGCGAACACGACCGCGGTCGCGCGGATCAACAGGCTCAGTTCCTGCGGATTTTCGAACGCGATCAGGGTCGGTGCATCCGGCGACTGCGGGGGGCGGGTAATGTCGTTCATGCACCGGATGCTAGTTTGCGGTGCAGCAGATGCGAACGAAGAATCCCTGCTGAGATTATTCGCCTGACTGAAAAGGCCGGCGCGCTGCCGGCCTCAGCGCGCGTAGCTGGCGCCCTGCGGGGCGGATGCGCGCAGCGCGGCCAGCGGCGCGTCGCTGATCCAGCCACGCACGTCCACCGCGCGCGCGATGAAGCCGCGCGCCGACAGGAAATCGGCGTAGCGCTGCAGCGCATCGACATACACTGGCTCCAGCGTGGTGTGCATGTGGCGATGCACGTCTTCGCCATAGGCGTGGGCGGCCCAGTATTCGCTGCTGCGGGTTTCGCGCGCGATGAACTGGCGGGTGAGCAGCGGATTGTTTTCGGCCCACTGCGCGGCGCGCTGCACTTCGCGCAGCACCCGTTCGACCAGCTGCGGGTAGTTGTCCAGCAGCGCGGCGTCTACCGTCAGCGTGCGCGGCGTGCCGTTGTTGCAGCGGAGCGCCGGGTCCGGGTGGCGGCCGATGTCGATCACCGTGTGCGCCGCCAGCCAGTGGCTCACTTCGGCGCCCTGCGAACCTTTCACGAAAATGGCATCGACTTCGCCGCGCAGCAGCGCACGCGCTTCGGCGGTGTAGGGATGGGGCTCGTGCAGTGTCGGGCTGTCGGGCGCGCGCACATCGATGTCGGCCCACTCCACCTCAGACTCGGCGATCGCTTCGGTGGCGAGCGCGTTCAGACAGCCACGCAATGCGGAGATGCGGAAGATGTCCACGGTGCGCTCGACATGCCGCGGCAGGCCGATGCGCCGCCCGCGCAGGTCGCTCACCGTGCGGATACCGGATTCGGGCAGCGCGATCACCGCCTGGTATTCGTCGGTCCAGGTCAGGCCGATCAGCCGGGTGTCGCTGCCACGGGCGTGCGCCCACAGCGCGGCGATGCTGCCGCTCTGGCGTACCGAATTCGGCTGGGTGTGGTCGTAGAAGGACTGGCGCACCGCCGGATCGCCGGATTCGGACAGCGCGTGCGCTTCGGTGCCGAACTGGGAAAAGGCCTGGTTCAGCCAGCCCTGCTGGGCGGCGATGCCCAGCGGCGTCGGTACCGGGCCGCGGGCGTACCAGAGGGTTTCGGGGGCAGGGCTGCGGTGCTGGGGCGCGTTCATGAACGGTGTCGTACGGGCGTAGGCCGGCTGTGAGTCGTTGAAGGAGGGCGGGTTCCGGTGCGCGTGCAGTGCGCAGGCAACGGCTGTGGCCGTCAGCACGTTGCGTGCCAGTGCTCATCCGTGATCTTCGTCACCGGAATGCCGTTGTGCTGGGAGCTCGCTGTCGCTTTTGCTGCAGTGGCCGGTGGCGCTGCCGATCCCGCGCCGCACCCGGGCGGGTGCCTGCGCCGATCTGCGCAGCCGGTGGAGCGGGTGAGGGCGAGTCGAGGCTTTTGCGCATGGCATGGATGCTGCTGAAGCCGGGTGCGTCGCCAGTGCGGCGCAGCATCCACTGAATGGACGGACCCGGACATGAGCATCGAATTCTTCACCCGCCTGCCGCTGCACGGCGAAACCTTCCACCTGCCGGGCGACCCGCGCAACCGCGGCGACTGGAACAACCCGTCGCGCCCGGGCACCGGCGCAGTATCGAACTTCGCGGTCGGCGACGACTTCACCTATATCGACTACCTGTCGCAGATCGCCCGCGGCGCCGAAATCGCAGGTTTCGACGGCGTGCTGATGGTGAATACCCAGTTCGGCGAAGAGCCGTGGATCGTGTCTTCGCTGCTGGCGCGCGAAACGAAGCGCCTGAAGTTCGTCGCCGCCTTCCACCCGAGTTCGACCAGTCCGTGGAACGCAGCGCAGGCGGCCGCCACCTACCAGCGCGCGACCGGCGGACGGCTGGTGTGGAACATCATCCAGGGCAGTTCGGAGGCGGCGCAGCGCGCCATCGGCGACGAGCTGCCGCACGACGAGCGCTACGAGCGGGCCGGCGAATTCGTGCATGCGGTGCGCGGCTATTTCGGCTCGGAATCCTTCACCTACCAGGGCAAGTACTACAGCGCCAGCGGCGGTGGTCTGCGCGGTCCGCTGCGCAAGGCGCCGATCCCGCGCATCTGCACCGCAGGGGCGTCGGACGCGGCCAAGGAATTCGCAGCGCAGCACGCCGACTACTATCTGCTGCTGGCGGAAGACCCGGCCATCGTCGCCGAGCACATCCGCGACGTGCGCGAACGCGCGCTGAAGTACGGCCGCACCAACATCCAGTTCGGCCTGTCGGTGGACGTGATCGCGCGCGCCACCGATGCCGAGGCGCGTGCCGAGGCGAAGCGCATCTTTGACGAGGGCGTGGCGGCCGGCGTGGTCGATGTGGTCGCGTCCATCACCGAACAGCTGTCGCCCACCTTCCAGAAGCGCCGCAAGCTGTACCACGACAAGGAAGTGCGTGACTTCGACGACCTGTTCATCGCGCCCAATCTGTGGGCCGGTTACGGCTACATCGGCATTCCGCCGGGCTTCGCGCTGGTCGGCGATTACGCCGCCATCGTCGAGCGCATCCGCGAATTCCAGGCGCTGGGCATTTCGCTGTTCTTCATCGCCGGCTACCCGCATCTGGAAGAGGCCTACCGCATCGGCGAACACATCCTTCCGCACTTCCGCAGCGAGCGCGTGGGCGCCCGCGTGCCGGCCAATGACGATGCGGCGGCCGGCGACGGCTTCGAACGTCCGCTCGCCTTTGCCAGCGGCCTCGATCCGAAACAGCGGCACAGCGGCGCCAACGGCTGAGCACCGGTTCCGCAGGAACGACCACGGGTTGCGATCACCATTCCGTCGAGATGGGGGAATGACTGATGCACCGAAAGCCCCGCCGGGTCCGGCGGGGCTTTTTTCTTTCGTTTCCGATGTCCGCAATGCGCGCCCAGTGCATTGTTATTCAAGAGTTTTCATAACCCCGCTGAAATGTAAATGAGGCCTGCCGGCGCAGCGGTTTGGCATGTCTTTCGCTGCCTGCTCCGCTGCGGATGCCGCCACGGCGCCGCCGCATTCCGCGCTGTCGATTTGCGCACGAATGGATGGCCAGGCCGTCGGTTTGTGCGCAAAGCGCTGTGCGGACAGCGTCATAACTCAATCGGATCGGGGAAGTCAGATGCAAGAAACAGGAAGAAGGCGGCGCGCGCTGCGCTGGTCGGCGGTCGGGGTGCTGGCGGCACAGATGGCTTCAGCATTTGCGGCGGAGGACAGCGAACCGGGGCTGGGGGCGGTGATCGTGACCGGTGCGCGCGGGGTGACGCGCACGGTGGACAGCAGTCCGACGCCGATCGATGTGCTCACCACCACCGACATCGAACTGGCCAACAAGCCCAATCTGCTGGAAACGCTGGCCACGCTGCTGCCTTCGCTGAACCTGCCGGTGCAGAACACCTTCGGCGGTGGTGTGCTGGTGCGCGGGCCGCAGCTGCGCGGCCTGAATCCGGATCACACGCTGGTGCTGATCAACGGCAAGCGCCGCCACGGCACCGCGCTGCTCGGCGCCGGCGGCTTCGCAACTTCGGCCGGTGCCGATCTGGCGCTGATTCCGAGCGGTGCGGTCGAGCGCATCGAGGTACTGCGCGACGGCGCCTCCGCGCTCTACGGTTCGGACGCCATTGCCGGCGTCATCAACATCATCACCAAGAAGCAGCCGGAGGGCGGCAGCCTGTCGATACGCGGCGGCGAGCATTACAAGGGCGACGGCACGACCTGGCAGCTGCGCGGCGACGCCGGTTTCGCCATCGGCAACGGCGGCCACGTGCACATCGCCGGACAGATCGACGACCAGCAGCCGGCTTTCCGCGACTTCCCGGTGCCGTCGTCCTTCCTCTATTACTTCCCGACCGTGGGCGGCGTGCCGGTGGCGCCGGCCGGCAGTCTGGCGTCGAACCCGCGGCTGCCGGCCGGTGCCACACCCGACCCGCGCGAAGCGACGCGCAATAACAATCCGGTGTTCGGCATCGGCGGCATACAGGAATCCACGCTGTATTCCGGCCTGGTCGATATCGGCCTGCCGATCAACGGCGATGTCGAGCTGTACGGCGTGTTCACCTACGCCCACCGCACCGGCCGCTCGCCGCAGTACTTCCGCCATCCGTCGCGCGACGAGAACGTGCGTGCGATCTATCCGGACGGTTTCACGCCTTTCTCAGGCATCAAGGAGAACGACTACGCGGTCACTGCCGGCCTGCGCGGCGAGGACCTGTTCGGCTGGGGCTGGGATGTCAGTTCGGGTTACGGACGCAGCGCGATCGAAAGCTATGTCTACAACTCGGTGAGCCCGACCTTCGGCCTGCAGAGCCAGACCGACTTCTTCCTGGGCGAACGCCGCTATGGCGCATGGACCACCAACCTCGATCTGCGGCGCACGCTGAAGGACGGGCTGCTCGGCGTGCCGGCCGACGTGTCGGTCGGCGCCGAATACCGCCGCGAAACCTTCGAGAACAAGGCGGGCGATTTCCAGTCCTGGGGCCACGGCGGCCAGTCGGTGCTGGACGGTCCGCGCGCCGGCACCGCACTGGGGCGGGGCTTTTCCGGCTCGCAGGCGGATTCCGGCATCCGTCCGGAGGACGTGGTCGATGCCACGCGCAACAGCCGCTCGGTCTACGGCGGCCTGACGCTGAAGCCGGCGCAGAACTGGGTGGTCGATGTGGCCGGCCGGGTCGAGGACTATTCGGATTTCGGCGGCACCGAAACCGGCCGCCTGTCATCGCGCTGGGACGTGACGCCCGCCTTCGCGCTGCGCGGCACGTTGAGCACCGGCTTCCACGCGCCGGCGCTGGCGGCACAGTCCTTCCGCAGCATCAGCGTCACCAACGACTTCACCAGCTACACCTTCCAGGTCGATTCGCCGGAGGCGCGCGCGCTCGGCGCCAAGGACCTGAAGCCGGAAACGTCGGTGAACGTGAGCCTGGGCTTCACCGCGCGGCTGACCGACAAGGTGAACCTGGCGGTCGACGCCTACCAGATCGACGTGAAGGACCGCATCGCCCGCTCGACCGCCATCCGTGAAGCGCTGTACCCGGGCGCCGGTGCGCTGGTGGCGGCGGCCGGCCTGAATCCGAACGATTCGGTGTCCTACTTCATCAACGCTGCCGACAGCCGCACCCGCGGTGTCGATGTGACGCTGGATGGCAGTTTCCGGCTCAAGGATGCAGGTCTGTTCCGCTGGTCGGCGGCCTACAACCACAACAGCACAGAAGTGACCGACATCGCCAGTACGCCGGGCGTGCTCGCCGCGCTGAACGTGCCGGTGTTCAGCGAGGCGGCGCAGAACACGCTGCGCTATCTGGCGCCGCGGCAGAAAGCCATCTTCACGGTGAACTGGAAGAAGGAGCGCTGGTCGGCGCAGCTGCGTCAGACCTGGTTCGGCGAAATCAAGCGCATCGCCTTCACCTCGGCGTCGGTGAGTCCGCCGGTGCGCGAGATCGAATACGACATCGGCAAGATCTGGGTGACCGATCTGAGCGTGGGCTATGACTTCGACGACAACCTGAACCTCACGCTGAGCGCCAGCAACCTGTTCAACGAGAAGCCGAACAAATTGCCGCGCGAACTGCTGCTGCCCTTCCAGAGCGCGGCCTATGTGAACAACGGGCCGATCACCGGCGCCGGTGGCTTCTACTCCGCCACGCTGAGCTACCGCTGGTAAGGCGCTGCTGCGTTTTCGGCGGCGCGCTGCGCAGATGAACGCAGCGTGCCGCCGGTTCGCCGCGGCCATCATCCGCGTCGCGGCCGCCCACCCTTGCGGGTGGCCGGTCTGCGGCGTGGCGGCATTTTTCCGCATGCCGATGGCACGGCGGTTGCTGAACTGCTGCCCATCGGCCGGCCGCATCGCGCGGCTGCGCAGAACACCACAGGAGCCGCACATGAGCACATCCGAATCGGGCACCGTTGCCCACGACGCCGGCGAGGTCGAATTCGTCGGCGGGCTGTTTCCCCGCAATCAGCTGGCCGGCCCCGGCGGCGGCCAGCAGAGCGGCTTCGACCTGGCTTACCTGCGTGATCTGGCGCGCGCGCACGAACACGCCGGCTTCGACCGCGTGCTCATCGCCAACGGCATTGACGCGCAGTGGATCGCCGCCTACGCCGCATCGCAGACCGAGCGTCTGGGTTTCATGATCGCCCACCGCCCGGCGCTGCAGGCGCCCACACTCGCCGCCCGCAGTTTTGCCACGCTGGACCACGTCACCGGTGGCCGCATCCGGCTGCATGCCATCACCGGCATCACCGCCGAGCCGCAGTACGGCGACTATCTGGTCGACAAGGACGCGCGCTACGCGCGCACCGGCGAATACCTCGACATCGTCCGCCGCACCTGGACTTCGGACCAGCCCTTCGACTACGAAGGCAAGTACTTCACCATCAAGGGCGGCTTCTCGCCGATCAAGCCGCTGCAGGCGCCGCACATTCCGATCTCCTTCGGCGGGTCGTCGGACGCCGCGTATCACATCGCGGTGCGCCACGCCGACCTCTACGCCTTCTGGGGCGAGCCGCTGGTCGACGCGAAGGAACAGGTGGCCAAGCTGCATGCAGCGGCCGCGGCCGCCGGCGTCGCTTCGCCGCGCATCAGCCTGTCGGTGCGGCTCATCGTCGGCCCGACCGAAGAGATCGCCTGGCAGCGCGCGCACGACATCGTCGGCGCGCTGAAGAAGAACCACCAGCCGGTGCCCGGCCGGGTGCAGGGCACCGGCACCCAGCGCCTTCTGGCCGCCGCCGAACGCGGCGAGCGTCATGACCGTGCGCTGTGGATGCCCACCGCCAGCGCAGTCGGCGGCACGCACGACTCGACCGCGCTGGTCGGCACGCCGGACACCGTCGTGCAGGCGCTGCTCGATTACCACGACATCGGCGTCACCACCTTCCTGAATCGCGGCTACGACCCGCTGCACGACACGCTGGACTACGGCCGCTGGATCATTCCGGCGGTGCGCGAAGAAGCGCGCCGGCGCGCGCAGCAGAAAGCCGAACAGGCGCGCCGCAGCGCCGCCTGATACGCCACCACCCATCACGGAAAAGGACACGACCATGGCTGTCGAATTCGTCGGGGGGCTGTTCCCCCGCAACCAGCTGGCGCCGCGCGGCGCCTACGGGCAGAAGCCGGATCTGAACTATTTGCGCGATCTGGCGCGCGCGCACGAACACGCCGGCTTCGACCGGGTGCTGATCGCCAATGGCGGGCCGGACCCGGCGGTGCTGGCGGCCTATGCCGCCTCGCAGACCGAGCGCCTGGGCTTCATGATCGCCCATCGCCCGGGCCTGGTGGCGCCCACCGTCGCCGCGCGCGCCTTCGCCACGCTGGACCACGTCACCGGCGGCCGCATCCGGCTGCACGCCATCACCGGCCATGCCGCCGAGCCTGAACACGGGGACACGCTGACCGACAAGAACGATCGTTACGCCCAGGCCGACGAATACCTCGACATCGTGCGCCGCAGCTGGACAGAAGACGCGCCCTTCGATTACGAGGGCAAGTACTTCCGCGTGAAGGGCGCCTTCTCGGCGCTGAAGCCGCTGCAGAAGCCGCATGTGCCGATCTCGCTCGGCGGATCGAGCGACGCCGCCTACCGCGTCGCGGTCAAGCACACCGACCTGTACGCGCTGTGGGCCGAGCCGCTGGTCGACATCAAGGCACGCATCGACAAGCTGAAGGCGATCGCCGCCGAAGCCGGTGTCGCGGCGCCGCGGGTCAGCCTGTCGGTGCGCCTCATCATCGGCGAAACCGAAGACCTGGCCTGGGCCAAGGCGAAAGACATCGCGGCCACGCTGAAACGCAACCACGACGCCAACGTGGCGCGCATCGACCGCGGTCACAGCGGCGGTGCGCAGCGCCAGGTCGACGTGGCCGAACGCGGCGAGGTGCACGACAGGGCGCTGTACTACGGTACGTCGAGCGCCATCGGTTTCGGCACCGACTCGACCTCGCTGGTCGGCACGCCGGACACCATCGTCGAATCGCTGCTCGCCTATTACGACCTCGGTGTCACCACCTTCCTGAACCGCGGCTATGACCCGCTGTACGACGCCATCGACTACGGCCGCTGGATCATTCCTGCGGTGCGCGAGGCGGTGGCCCGTCGTGAGCAGGATGCGGCTCGCCGCGCATCGGCTGCGGCGTGAGGTGCCGTCCGGCGCCGGCAGGGTGCCGGACTGCCCGTCTGATGGCGTGGCGGCATGAGGGCATGAGCGGCGAATGAGGAGCAGGGTGGCCGAAAGGCGGTATCGTTACGCGGTGTCGTTCCAGCCCCTGTCGTGCGTCCGCCATGAGTCTTGCCGTCGTCTGCCTCTGCGCCGAGTGGTGCGGAACCTGTCGTGATTTCCGCGCCCTGTTCGACGGCGTCGCCGGCCAGTGGCCCGACGCCGGCTTCGTGTGGGCCGACGTGGAAACCCATGAAGACCTGCTGGACGATCTGGATCTCGAGATCGAGAATTTCCCCACCGTGCTGATCGCCTCCGGCGATGGCCGCACGCTCCATTTTGCCGGGCCGATCACGCCTTTCGCGGACACGCTGCAGCGTCTGTGCCGCACCGCTGCGGCCGGCGATCTGCCGGCCATCCAGGCGCCGGCCTGGCTGACGCTGCTGTCTACGCTGCGCCGGCCCTGACGCGACGCCGGTGCTCGCTCAGCGTCTGGACACTGCCTGTTCCAGCCGTTCGAGCGCGTCGCGGATGACTGCGCGCGGCGACGCAAGATTGAGCCGCATGTGGCCGCTGCCGCCGGTGCCGAAACTGGTGCCCGGATTCAGGCCGAGGCCGGCTTCGTGGATGAAGAAATCGCGCAGCGCGGCGTCGTCCAGCCCCAGCGGCCGGCAGTCCAGCCACATCAGGTAAGTGCCTTCGGGCGCGTAGGCGTGAATGCGCGGCAGCCGGTGCGCGAGCAGATCGATCACTTCGTCGCGCGTGGTTTCGAGATAGGCCATCAGCGCATCGAGCCAGGGGCCGCCTTCGCGGTAGGCCGCTTCCAGCGCCGCCAGACTGAACGGGTTGGACGCGCTCACGTGCAGCTGGCCGAAGGCGCGCGCCACCGCGTCGCGTTCGGCTTCGTCGGCGATCAGCGCCGACAGTCCGAGCCCCGGAATGTTGAAGGTCTTGCTCGGCGCTACCGTGGTGAGCACCCGGTCGCCGCTGCGCGCCAGCGTGGCAAGCGGCGTGTGGCGCACGCCCGGGTAGGTGAGATCGGCGTGGATTTCGTCGGCCAGCACCACCAGTTCGTGGCGGCGGGCGATGTCCAGCAGGCGGTCCAGCTCTTCGTGCGTCCACACCCGGCCGACCGGATTGTGCGGCGAGCACAGCAGCAGCAGCTTCGAGCCGGCTCGCGCGGCACAGCCTTCGAGCTGGTCGAAATCCATGGTCCAGCGGCCGTCGCGCTCGATCAGCGGGTTTTCCACCACGCGCCGCCCGGTGTCGCGGATGGCGGAAAAGAAGGGCGGATACACCGGCGGCTGCACGATCACGTTGTCGCCCGGCCGGGTAAAGGCCTGTACTGCGGCGTACAGCGTGGGCACCACGCCCGGGCAGAAGTGGATGTGCTCGCGCGCCACGTTCCAGCCGTGGCGCGCGGCCAGCCAGCGTTCCAGCGCCTCGAAGGCGCCGTCCGGATAGACCGTGTAGCCATAGACCGGATGCCGGGCGCGTTCGATCAGCGCCTCGGTCACCGCCGGCGGCGCGGCGAAGTCCATGTCGGCCACCCACAGCGGGGTGACCGCCTCGGTGCCGAACACCGTCGCACGGCCGTCGTGCTTGACGCTGGCGGTACCGGCGCGCGCGATCGGGTGATCGAAATCGAAATGCATGGTCAGCGCACCCGCTCCCATACGGTCACTTCGGACAGCGTGTGCTGGAACTTGCGGCGGGTTTCGCGGATGACGAAGGGCACGTCACGCGGCGCGCTCACCATGCGGAAGTGCGTGCCCAGCACCGCCTTCAGGCCGTCCAGCGTGGTCCAGCTTTCGCCGTCCTTCTTGTAGCCGCCCAGCCAGTCCGCGCGCGGTGTGTGCTCTTCCAGCCAGGTGTAGGGCGAGGCGATCATCAGCAGGCCACCGACGTTCAGCCTTTCATGCACCGCCTTCAGGAAGGCGGCCGGGTCGTACAGCCGGTCGATCAGATTGGCCGCGAGGATGAGGTCGTAGCCGGTGAGCACCGACTTCAGATTGCAGGCGTCGCCCTGCATGAAGGCCACCCGGTCACGGACCGCGCTCAGGCCGAGGTCGGCCAGCCGGCGCGTCTTGTACGACACCAGTTCGCCTTCATCGACCAGCGTGTAGCGGAACTCGCCCTGTTCGGCCAGATGTACGCCGGCGTTGATGAAGCGGGCCGAGAAGTCGACGCCGGTCACGCGTTCGAAATGGCGGGCCAGTTCGAAGCTGGCACGTCCGGTGGCGCAGCCCAGATCGAGCGCATGCCGCGCCGGGCGCTCACCCATGGCTTCGATCGCGATGTCGGCCAGCGCCTTCGGGAAGTTGGGAACGCCGAAGTACTCGTCGCCGAAATGGAATTCGGCGTACTCGGACAGCTGGCGGTCGCTTTCGTAATAGACATTGGGCGCAGTGGCCGGTGCATCGCTGATCACGTATCGGAACCCCGCATGCTGGAAGAAATGGCGGCGGAAGGCGTAGCGCGAGGCGCGGGTCGCTTCGTTGCCGCAGGAAATCCACGAACCGCCCTTGATCAGGTTGTGGCGGGCGTCGAACGTGGGCGTCGAGAAATCGTCGTAGATCGGGTGCACCTCGAAACCGGCGAAGGGGTAGATCGGCGTTTCGGTCCATTGCCACACATTGCCGACGACGTCGAAGAAGTCGCCGTGGGCGTGGCGATCGACCGGACAGGACGAGGCGTGGTGATCGAGGTGCAGATTGGCGTCCGCCCGTGACTGGGCGGGTACTTCGGCCACACCGGCCGCGTCGTAAAGCCGGTACCACTCGTCTTCGGTCGGCAGCCGCACCGTACGACCGGTCTGCGCCGACTTCCAGCGACAGAATGCACGCGCCTCGTGACAGTTGGTTTCCACCGGCCAGTTCCACGGCATCGGCACCTCTTCCAGCATCAGTCGCAGATGCCAGCCGTCGCTCCTGCGCACCCAGAATTCCGGATGGTCGATGCCGGTCTGCAGCCGGAAGTCGCGCCAGCCGCGGCCTTCGTCGTCCCACCAGGCGTTGTTGCGGTAACCGTCGTCGTCGACGAAGGCGAGGTACTCACGGTTGCTCACCAGCAGACGGCTGGCTTCGAAGCCGGCCACCGTAGCTTCGCGGGTTTCGTATTCGTTGTCCCAGCCATAGACCGGGTCGTCGCGGCGCCGCCCGAGCACGGTGCGGCCGGCCGGCACCGGCGCCAGCGTGTTGGCCGGCGGCTCACCCGCGTCGCGACAGGGCGCCCAGGCCGGGTGGGTGCGCACGAAATCGAGCCGGCTCTGGCGGATCAGCACCGACGAGGTTTCGAGGTGGATGCGTTCGTGCTCGATGCCCATCACGATGCTCCACCACGGGTGCGACCAGTGGATGGGCGCGGTCAGCGGTGCTTCGCGGATCACCCGGTCCACCGTCTCGCGTACCCGGTTGCGGTAGTCGCGTACCGCCTGCACCGTCGGCCAGGCGTAGTTCGCATCGTTCAGGTCGTCCCAGCTCATTTCATCGACGCCGACCGCGAACATCGACTCCAGCCGCGGGTCGAGCCGCTCGCCGATCAGCCCGGCCAGCAGCAGCTTGTTTACGAAGAAGGTGGCGGTGTGGCCGAAATAGAAAATGAGCGGATGGCGCAGCGTGATCGGCTTGCGGGTCCAGGCCTCGTCGCAGGTGAGTACTTCGAACAGCTGTTCGTAACGGCTGAAAGTGGCATGGAAGTAGTCGCGCAGCGTGGCGCGCAACTGCTGCACATCGCTCGTGTCGAGCCGTGGCGTACGCGGGAAGAGGGTGTCCTGGTGAGCGTTCATGTTGTTGTGCTCCGGCATTGATGGGTGCAGCGGCCGTGTGCCTGGCGGCGACCGCTGCTCTGACGCGTGCGCGCATCGTCAAGTTCATTGCGCCGTCACGGAGGCAGGCGGATCGCGTCTCGCCGCCCCGGCGCATGCCCGGACGGCGCTTGAGCCCGCCATTGTGCCTGCACGGCGTGCACTCGGTGAGGGCCGGTCGGCACCATCGGCTGCGCGGTGCCCGGGCAGGTCGTGGACTTTGCCCGTGCTCTGCCGGGTGCAGGGTGCATGACGGCTGCGTGCCGGGGCCGGACACTGCGGCAGTCGCCATTCCGCACGCCTTCCGATGCTGCGTACCGTTCTCCTTTGCCTGCCCTTGCTGGCGGGCTGCCCGATCGCCCTTGCCGACAATCAGTTCTGCGGCGGCGCGCAGAAGCCGGCCTCGCCGGACGACCTCGACAATGCGGTCGGCGAACTGTCTCTGCAGTACATCGCCAGCCAGCCGGCCGGGCCGGTCAGCTGCGCCGCCGGCTATCTGCTGTCCAAGTGCGGCGACCACGAAACCGCCAACCGGGTGTTCGACAAGTGCATCGCGGCCGGTTACACCGGTGCGCTGATCTGGAAGGCGCTCATGTACGAGAACGGGCAGGGCGTGCCGAAAGATGCCGCCCGGGCCGCCGACATGCTGTACCGCGCCGCCACCAGCGGCGACCCGTACTACGGCCCGCTGGGCAAGATGCACTACGCCACCGCACTGCTGCAGGGACGCGGCGTGCTGCGCGACGAACAGGCCGCGATGCGCTGGTTCCGAGAGGCGGCGGCCGAAGGTGACGAAACCGCGCAGGAATTCCTGCGCACCGGCCGCCATACCGCGGTGCGCGACGAAACCGGTCGTGGCGTCGGCGATGCACCCGGCGAAGGGGCCGGCAGCACGGCGGTCCCGGGCAGCGAGGCTGACCGGGCGCTGGATGCCGCCGCTGGCGAACTGTCGCTCGAACTGCAATCGGAAACCGCCGGCGCACGCGGCGCACCGCCTGCACCGCCGCTGTCGGCTCAGACGATGACCGCGCGACGCCTCGGGGGCGATGCAACGGCCATCCGGCCGCTGCCGGTTCCGCCGCCGGACGCGGCCGGAAGCCCGGCCCTGCCGGCCGGCCGGCATCTGGTCGAACGTGTTCTGGCGCCGGCTGCCGGAACGCCGGCCAGCCCGCTGTGGCTGCTGCCCATGCTGGCCGCCTTCGTGGCCGGCGCGCTCGCCCGCCTGCGGCCGTGGCCCCGCGCCGCCGCAGCGCGACCGGTGGATGCCCCGCGCCGGCCACTGCTGCGCCGCGCCGCCTGAGCGCCCGCCTTCTTCTCAACACCCGTCAAGGACTGGAATCCGCATGACCTCGCAGATCGAAACCGCGCTTTACGGCCTGAGCCAGCTCTTCATGCTGCCGGTGCTGGTCGTGATCGCAGCACTTTTCCTCTACGCCTTCTACGTGCTCGGCAGCTTCATCGTGCAGGCACTGCAGCGCCGGGCCGGCCAGCCGGCCGGCTTCGAACTGCGCCAGGCGCTGCGCGCTGACCCGCGCATCAGCCTGGGCGAGCTCGAAGTGCTGGCCGCGCAGCGGCTCGAATGCGTGCGCATCGCGACCCGGGTGGCGCCGCTGCTCGGACTGGTGGCCACCATGATTCCGATGGGCCCGGCGCTGGCCGCGCTCGGCGATGGCAAGGTGGCTGACATGTCGCGCGGCCTGGGCGTGGCCTTTTCGGCGGTCATCCTGTCGCTGATCGCATCCGCCATCACCCACGCGGTGGCCCAGGTGCGCCGCCGCTGGTACGCCGCCGACCTGCTGCAGATCGAGCGTGCGGTCGATGAAGCGCTGCCGTACGAACTGCTGCCGGAGGCCGCGCGATGAGAACCCGCCTGCTCGATGACACGGAGGACGACGATCCCATCCTGTCGGTGGTCAATCTGATCGACGTGTTCCTGATCATCATCGCCGCGCTGCTGATCGCGGTGGCCAGCCATCCGCTGAGCCCGTTCGCCGCCGGCGACGCCACGCTCATCCGCAACCCCGGTCAGCAGGACATGGAAATCGTGGTCAAGAAGGGCGACCGCATCAGTCGCTTCCAGGGCGAGGGCGAAGCCAGTGCCGGCCGCGGCGTGAAGGCGGGCACCGCCTACCGGATGGAGGACGGCTCGCTGGTCTATGTACCGGAGTGAGCGGGGCGTCCGCTTCAGTCCGGCTCCGGCGCGAAGGCGGTGCCGCCGTCGACGATTTCTCGCTTCAGCCACTCCACCAGCAAGCGGGTGCGGCCGGGCAGCAGCCGGGCGTGCGGATAGACCAGACTGACCGGCCGCGGCGGCGGTTCGAAGTCGCGCAGCACGACGCGCAGCGCGCCGCTCGCCAGATGCGGCCGCACCTGATAGCACAGGAAAAGGCCGAAACCGGCGCCAGCGGCGCAGGCATCGACCGCCGGCGCGATGTGGTTGAACTCGAGGTTGCCGCCGACCGGCACCGGCAGCGCGCGGCCATTCACCTGGAAAGTCCATGACAGGCTGGCCGCGCCGGTGAAGCGCACGCAGGGCGCGCCGCGCAGCGCGTCCGGATGCGCCGGTTCGCCCTGTGCGGCCAGCAGCGCAGGGCTGGCCACCACCACCCGGCGGATGTGGCCCAGCGGCTGCGCGATCAGGCCGGAGTCGTCGAGCGTGCCGATGCGTACGCCCACATCCACGCCTTCTTCCAGCAGATTCACCACGCGGTCGTGCAGCAGCACCCGCAGTTTCACTTTCGGGTAGCGCAGCGCGAAGCGGGTGACTGCCGGGGCCACATGCATCTGGCCGAACTGCACCGGCGCGGTGAGCGTGAGCGGCCCAGACGGCTCGGTTGCGCCTTCCTTCAGCGCTTCTTCCGCGTCCTGCACCGCCGACAGCACGCCGCGGCAGCTTTCCAGATAGCTGCGGCCTTCGTCGGTCAGTGCCACGCGACGGGTGGTGCGGTTCATCAGCCGCACGCCCAGATGCGCCTCCAGCGCCGCCAGCGTGCGCACCACCGCCGGCAGCGAACTGTCGAGCAGGCGGGCGGCCGCGGTCAGGCTGCCGTGCTCGGCGATGGCGACGAAAGTACGCATGGCTTTGAGGGTATCCATGGCGGGGATATTACTTCGCTGTGCGGAGCAGTGTTATCCGGTTTCGTGCATTTATTGCTTTGAGTGGAATGCGGATACTGCATCCCGTCGCATGTCGTTCGACCTCAACCGGAAAGGAATCCGCATGACCCTCACCGCCACCCACCGCCCGGACGCGCCCATCCTGCTGCACGGCTTCAAGCTGTCCGGCCACAGCCACCGTGCCGAAATGTTTCTCGAACTGCTGGGCCTGCCCTACACCTTCCGTCAGGTCGATCTGGCCGGCGGCGAACACAAGACGCCGGCTTTTCTCGCGAAGAACGCCTTCGGCCAGGTGCCGGTGATCGAGGACGGCGATACCGTGGTGGCCGATTCCACCGCCATCCTGGTCTATCTCGCCCAGCGCTACGCCCCCGGTCGCTGGATTCCGGCCGATCCGGCCGGGCAGGCCGGGGTGCAGCGCTGGCTGTCGGCCGCCTCCGGCATGGTCGCTTTCGGCCCCTGCGCAGCGCGGCTGGTGACGCTGTTCAACGGCGATTTCAATCCTGCCGAGGTGATCGCCCGCGCCCACCGGCTGCTGAAGGTGATGGAGGGCGAACTGGCCGCGCGCGACTGGCTGGTCGGCAGCGCACCGACGCTGGCTGACGTCGCGGTCTACACCTACGTCGCGCACGCACCGGAAGGCAATGTGTCGCTCGACGACTACCCGCATGTCCGCGCCTGGCTGGCGCGGATCGAGGCGCTGCCCGGTTTTGTCGCCATGCCGCAGAGCAAGGTCGGCCTGCGCGCCTGAACGCCATGGACCCGCTCGAAGCCCCGACCGCCGATCCCTTCCACGCCGGCGAGCACGCGCTGCAAGCGCGGGCCGGCCTGCGCGCGCGCATGGCCGACATCGGCGCGCGCGTGATCCGCGACCACATGCCGGACCAGCACCGCGATTTCTTCGCGCTGCTGCCTTTCCTGTTGGTGGGCAGTGTCGATGGGCAGGGCCAGCCCTGGGCGTCGGTGCTGCACGGTGCGCCGGGTTTCGTGCGGTCGCCTGACCCGCGGCGGCTGCGCATCGCGGCGCGGCCGCCGGCCGGCAGCGCGCTGGCGGCCCATCTGGCAGCGGGTGCATCGCTCGGTCTGCTCGGCATCCAGCCGCATACCCGGCGGCGCAACCGGATGAACGGCCGCGTGGTGGCCGTGGGCGACGATGGCTTCGAGGTGGCGGTGGAACACAGTTTCGGCAACTGCCCGAAATACATCCGCGTGCGCGAAGCCCGTGTGCTGACGGACGCCGGTCAGCCCGGCGCGCCCGAAGCGGGTACGACGCTGGACGATGAAGCACGCGCGCTGATCGCCGCCGCCGACACGCTGTTCATCGCCAGCGCGCACGCCGGTCAGGCAGACGTGTCGCACCGCGGCGGCGCGCCGGGCTTCGTGCGTTGCGACGACGAAGGCCGGCTACTGCTGCCCGATTACGCCGGCAACTTCTTCTTCAACACGCTGGGCAATCTGCTGCTGGAACCGCGTGCCGGGCTGCTGTTCATCGATTTCGAACGTGGCGATCTGCTGCAGCTGTCCGCCATCGCCGAACTCATATGGGATGGCCCGCTGGTCGATGCCCATCCGGGCGCGCTGCGCCTGCTCCGGCTCACCGTGACAGGAATGGTCAGAACACGCGGCGGTCTGCCGCTGGGATGGACGGCCGGCGACTGATCCGGAGATGACGGCGGGGCGCGTGGACTGTGGCGCCGCCGCGCGCGATCAGCCCTGTATGCCCAGTTCGCGCGCCGAGGCGAGCACCGCGCGGGCATCCACGCGGGCGGCGTTGAGCCGGTTGGCGAGCGGGCCGATCAGGGCGTCCGGCGTGAGCACCGCCTGTTCCGACGACAGCAGTTCGTTCAGCTCACGACGTGCGCCCTCCATCTGCGTGGCGGCGTGGGTCGGGTCGGACCGGGCGGTGAGCCGGCGCGCCGCTGCCAGATGGGCGAGCAGCAGATAGCCGCGGGTGGTGAGCGCGTTGATCGGCGCCAGCGGCAGCTGTTCCGATGCCGGTTCGTCGCGCATGCGGGCAGCGGCGTCCGACAGCGCGGCCAGTGCGTCCTGCACCTGCCGACGGGCCAGCCGGTAGTTCAGGTCGGTGGTGTCCGGCACCAGTGCCACGCTCACGTAGTCGCGCAGCGCGCCGAGCAGGCGGGTGGCCAGCGCCGGCACGGTATTGCGCTCCCAGGTCGGCAGCACGCGGCTGAACAGCCAGGCGATCGCCACGCCGACCGCGGTGTCGAGGAAGCGCTCGGAAATGTGGAAGCTGCCGGGCGCGATCAGGTGCAGCTGCAGCAGCGACATGACGCAGGCGGCGGTCACCGTGACCCGGTAGCGCACCGTGATGAAGGCGTGCGCGATGCCGATGCAGACGAACACGATGCCCAGCAGCACTTCGGGCGCGCTCACCCAGTGCAGTACCGCGGCGACGAACAGACAGCCCAGCGCATTGCCTACCATGCGGTCGGTCTGTCGCTGCTTCGTCTGGCTGAAGCTGGCGCGCATCACCAGCGACACGGTGAGCAGTATCCAGTAGCCGTGGCTGGCCCAGGGCAGCCACTGCGACAGCGTGAAGGCGGCGGCCATCGCCAGCGTCAGCCGCAGCGCGTAGCGCAGCACCGGTGAATCGGCGTGCAGCGCCTCGCTGAGTGCGCGCGGTGCGAAGCTGGAGCGGGACAGGAAGCGGCCCATGTCGGCGCCATCCACGCCGACCGGTTCGCGCAGTGCGCGGTCGACCCGGCGCAGGCCGTCGATGGCGCCAAGCAGTTTGCGGCGGCCGGCTTCCAGCACCGCCAGCGCAGCGCTGCGGTCGGTGGCGGTATCGGCGGCCAGCGCGGCCACCTCGATGTCGAGCGCGGGGCGGGTGTTGCGGTAGGGGGTGTCGTCGAGCACGGTGTCGCGGCCGGACAGATCGCCGTGCGCCAGACGCAGCACATCGTCGGCGGCGGTGCGGGTCATCGCGGCCAGCAGGCGCAGCACGCGGTGATCGCCAAAGGCTTCGCGCAGCGGCGCGTAGTCGCCCTGGCTGGCGAGCACCGCCTCGTGCGCGTCGATCAGCGCGAGCAGGCCGTTGGCCAGCGCCTGCTGTTCCGGCGTGCAGTGGTCGACCAGCACGAAGTCGCGCGCGGTCTGCAGCCGTTCGCCGAACACCGCCTGCCGTCTCACCAGTTCGGCATACACCTCGTCCAGATCGCGCGCCGGGTCGAACAGCGCAGCCTTGCCACGCACGTAGTCGGCGAAGGCGTACAGCGCGTCGACCAGCGCCCGCCGGCGCATTGCGGTGTCGGTCAGCCGGGCCATCCCGACCGCATAGGCGAGATAGCACAGCCCGCCGGTGAACTGCAGCGCGAGGTGCATCGCCTGTTCGCGCGGCGGCAGATCGGGCTGGGCCAGCGTGAACGCCATCACCATCATCATGCCGTAGCCCAGCGGCAGGCCTGGCTTGCCCCAGGCGGTGGCCATCGCCGACGCGAAGGTGATCAGCAGCACCGCGGCGCCGAGCAGCGGCGCGCTGTGATGGGTGGCGAGCACGATGAGCGCGACCGCCGGCATCTGCAGCAGGTTGGCCAGCTGCAGCGGCAGCTTGTTGCGGCGGGGCACCGGAATGTCGGTCAGGCTGACGATGAGGGCGCCGGCGGCCATCGCGATTGCGGTCCGGGTGTCGGCCACCGCCCAGGCGAGCAGGGTGACCAGTGCCACGCCGAGCGAACAGCCGAAGCCGCTCAGTGCGTGATGGTTGCGGATCTGGCGCGACAGCAGCGGGTTGCGGGCGATGCGGCGGAGCATGGGTGAGCGGCGTGGATGAACGATGTGCTGAACGACGTACTGAGGCGGAGCGGATTCAGCCGCGGTCGCGGCGGCGCTGCAGCGCGAATTTCAGCAGCGCGGCGGCGCTGTCGAGATCGAACTTGCGCTTGATGTTGATGCGGTGGCTTTCCACCGTGCGCACCGACAGATCGAGCCGCGCTGCGATTTCCTTGTTGCCCAGGCCGTCCGCGATCAGGTCGAGCACGTCGCGCTCGCGCGGCGTGAGCTCGGCTTCGGGCAGGCTGGCACTGACCAGGGCGTCGGCCACGCGGGCGCTGAAGTAGCGGCTGCCGGCGCCAACCGCATCGATGGCGGCGACGATTTCGGCCGATGGGCTGTCCTTCAGCACATAACCGCGCGCGCCGGCGCGGAAGGCTTCGACCACATATTGCGGCTCGTCGTGCATGGTGAGCATGATCACCTTCAGATCGGGCGCGAGCTGGTGCAGCCGCCGGGTCAGTTCGATGCCGTGGATGTCGCGCATCGAAATGTCCATCAGCACGCAGTCCGGCGCGTGCCGCTGCACCGCGTCCATCGCTTCGGCCGCATTGCCGGCTTCGGCCACCACGGTGTAGCGGTCAACCGTTTCCAGCCGTGCGCGCAGGCCGTCGCGCACCAGCGGGTGGTCATCGACGAGCAGCAGGCGAAGGGTGGCGGTCATGGCGTCGGAGCGATCGGTCACGCGAGGGGCAGGCGGGCGGACAGCAGCGTACCCGAGCCGTCGGAATAAAGCTCGAAGCGGCCGCCGAGTGCCTCGATGCGCTCGCGCATGCTGCTCAGGCCCAGACCGCGCTGCGGCGAGGCGGACACCGCTTCGACATCGAAGCCGCGGCCGTCGTCGCGGATGTCCAGCCTGAGCGCGCCGCCCTCGGCGACCAGCCTGAGCGTCAGCCGCGTGGCGCGAGCGTGGCGTTCGACATTGTTCAGCGCTTCCTGCAGCAGCCGGAACAGCGCGGTGCCGGCATCGCCCGGCGCGACCAGACTGTCGTCCGCCTCGATCTCTACCGCGACGCCGCTGCGCTGGGCGAATTCGTCCAGCACCTGACGCATGGCCGGCACCAGACCCAGCGTGTCCAGCATGGTCGGGCGCAGGCCATGCGATATGCGGCGCACGTCGCCCAGCACCTCTTCGACGCCGGCGAGACCGCGTGCCAGCGTGCCGCGCGCGGTGGCTGCCGCATCGGGCAGCGGCTGCGCCTGGTCGAGCCGCGCCTGTGCCGATTCCAGCAGGAACTTGACCGATACCAGACTCTGGCTCACGCCGTCGTGCAGTTCGCGCGCTACCCGGGCCCGCTCCTTTTCCTGCGAGCGCACGACCTGGCGCGCCAGTTCGCGCATCTTCTGTTCGGCGTCGCGCCGGTCCGACACATTGAGCGCCAGCCCGGCCAGCGCCACCAGCAGCGTGGCCACCACCGCGATGCCGGCGATCACGCCCATGGTGTTGCGTATGGCGACCTGTGCCTGGCGGTCCATGCGCTCGCGTGCCGCCACGATGTCGTCGGTGTACAGGCCGGTGCCTATCATCCAGCCCCATGCCGGCACGGCCGCCACATAACCCAGCTTGTTCTCGCTGCGGCCGGTGGAGGGGCGCAGCCACACGAAGTCGACGAAACCGCCGCCCTCGCGTGCGCGGGTGATCAGGTTCTGTATCGTGGGCCGGCCCTGGGCGTCGCGCACGTCCCACAGATTGCGGCCGACCAGATCCGGCTGGCGCGGGTGCATCAGTGCGCGGCCGTCCATGTCATAGACGAAGAAATAGCCGTCATCGCCGAATTCCAGCTGGCGCAGCACGTCCAGCGCGGCGGCGCGCGAGGCGGCGTCGTCATGCACGGTCAGATGTTCGATGCTGGCCAGCGCCAGCGTCACGTAGTTCTGCAGCTCGTGCCGGCGGGCGTCCATCAGGGCCGGCTCGACGATGGCGTGTTCCGCCTCGGTCAATGCCTGTGACTGCAGTTTCACCACCGCCGCCACCGCCGCGATGGCGAGCAGCAGCGGCACGACCGCAAGCAGGACGAATTTCAGGCGCAGTTGCATGGCGCGATTCGGGAGCAGGGGCCCGAATGATAAGGGCTGCGACCGGCTTGCTGATGATCTTGTGGAGGCCGCGGACCGGTGAATGCCCGAAGGGTGTTCGCAGCGACGGGCCCGGCCGGTGACAGGTCGCCGCACTCACCGGCTGTCCGGATTGAGCGCCCGCATCGCGGCGGGGGCGCCGCTCCCGCAATCGTCGCACCGCCCGGCATCTTTCCGGGGTGACGACGATGCGCCGTGATCGCTGCGGGGGCTGTCCGGTGACGAAGGGCGCTGTCGCCCTCGGCCTACACCGCGCTGCCGCATCGCCGATACGCCCGCCGGGCGCTGACGGCCATGATTCAGTCCATGCAGCAGCGATCGCCGGCGATCTGCCAGCGGACACATTCCCAACCACCCGATCAGGAGGTCGTCATGCTCAAGTGGGCACTCATCTTCGCACTGATATCGCTGGTGGCCGGCCTGTTCGGCTTTACCGGCATCGCGGCCGGTGCCGCAGGCATCGCCAAGATCCTGTTCTTCATCTGCGTCGCGGTGTTTCTCATTTTTCTGGTGCTCGGCCTGCTGGGCATCAAGGCCTTGAGCTGAAGCGCCACAGACATCGCACCAGGCATTGAACGAGGCATTGAACCAGGCGGGGCGGATCGCCGCCCGCTCGATTTTTTCCAACCACCGAGAAAGGACGTGTCATGAACAGCGACCGTATCGAAGGCAACTGGAAGCAGCTGAAAGGCAAGGTGAAGGAGCAGTGGGGCAAGCTCACTGACGACGAACTGGACGTGATCGAAGGGCGGCGCGAACAGCTGGCCGGACGCATCCAGGAGCGCTACGGCGTTGCCCGCGAAGAGGCGGAACGCCAGGTGCAGGACTGGGAAAAGCGGCTGAACCGCTGACGCACCAGCGGCCCTGACGGGCGATATCGCGCCTTTTCCCTGTGATCAGGTGACATCTGGTTGCAGGGCGGAGTGCGGAATCGCCCAGTCTCTTTCCCCCACCGGGCGCGGCTCTTGTACAAGACCGCGCCCGCTCCTTTGAAAGACCAAGGGTAAACCCCTACGTGTTTTCACTCGACGGTGCTGCGTAATCGCACCGATGCGCCCCCTCGGGCCCGCTGCCCATACTCCGGGCAGGCCGCAAAGAGGCGGTCGCGGGCAGCCCGGGTACACCGGGCGTCATCGAGAGGAGACACATGAACACACTGCTACCCAAACTTGGCTGGGCCGCGCTTGCGCTGCTCGGTGCATTCGCGCTCGGCGTGGTCGCGCTGTCGCGCGGCGAAACCATCAGCGCACTGTGGATCGTCATCGCTGCGGTGTCGGTCTATTTCATCGCCTATCGCTTCTACGCGCGCTTCATCGCCTACAAGGTGATCGGCGTCGACGGCTCGCGCATCACGCCCGCCTGGGCGAAGAACGACGGTCTGGACTATGTGCCGACCAACCGCAACATCCTGTTCGGTCACCACTTCGCCGCCATCGCCGGCGCCGGCCCGCTGGTCGGCCCGGTGCTTGCCGCGCAGATGGGCTATCTGCCGGGCATGCTGTGGATTCTGGCCGGCGTGGTGTTTGCCGGTGCGGTGCAGGATTTCCTGGTGCTGTTCATTTCCAGCCGTCGTGACGGCCGCTCGCTGGGCGACCTGATCAAGTCGGAAATGGGGGCGGTGCCGGGCGTGATCGCGCTGTTCGGCGCCTTCATGATCATGGTCATCATCCTGGCGGTGCTGGCGCTCATCGTGGTGAAGGCGCTCGCGCACTCGCCCTGGGGCACCTTCACCGTTGCGGCAACGATTCCCATCGCCATCCTGATGGGCATCTATATGCGCTACATCCGTCCGGGCAAGATCGGTGAAATCTCGCTGGTCGGCTTCGTGCTGCTGATGGCCGCCATCGTGGTCGGCGGCTGGGTCGCGGCCGATCCGGTGTGGGGCCCGATGTTCACCTTCGACGGCAAAGAGCTGACCTGGATGCTGATCGGCTACGGCTTCGTCGCCTCGGTGCTGCCGGTGTGGCTGCTGCTCGCCCCGCGTGACTACCTGTCGACCTTCCTGAAGATCGGCACCATCGTCGGTCTGGCGCTGGGCATCGTGTTCGTTGCGCCGCAGCTGCAGATGCCGGCGGTCACCAAGTTCATCGACGGCACCGGTCCGGTATGGTCGGGCAACCTGTTCCCCTTCCTGTTCATCACCATCGCCTGCGGTGCGGTGTCCGGCTTCCATGCGCTGATTTCGTCGGGCACCACGCCCAAGCTGCTGGACAAGGAAACCGACGCGCCGCTGATCGGCTACGGCGGCATGCTGATGGAGTCCTTCGTCGCCATCATGGCGCTGGTTGCGGCTTCGGTCATCGATCCGGGCGTGTATTTCGCGATGAACAGCCCGGCGGCGCTGATCGGCAAGACCGCGCAGGAAGCGGCCACCGTGATTTCGCAGTGGGGCTTCGTGGTGACGCCCGAACTGCTGACGCAGACCGCGGCCGACGTCGGCGAATCGACCATCATTTCGCGTGCCGGTGGCGCGCCGACGCTGGCGGTGGGCATGGCTCACATCCTGCATCAGGTGATCGGCGGCCAGGGCATGATGGCCTTCTGGTACCACTTCGCCATCCTGTTCGAGGCGCTGTTCATCCTGACCGCGGTTGATGCGGGCACCCGTGCCGGTCGCTTCATGCTGCAGGATCTGATGGGCACCTTCGTGCCGGCCTTCAAGCGCACCGAAGCCCTCATCCCCAACCTGGTCGCGACCGGCCTGTGCGTCGCCGCCTGGGGCTACTTCCTGTACCAGGGCGTGGTCGATCCGCTCGGCGGCATCAACACGCTGTGGCCGCTGTTCGGTGTCGCGAACCAGATGCTGGCCGCTGTCGCGCTGGTGCTGGCCACCGTGGTGCTGGTGAAGATGAAGAAGCAGCGCTACATCTGGGTGACCGTGCTGCCCACCGTGTGGCTGCTCGCCTGCACGCTGACCGCCGGCTGGCAGAAGGTGTTCAGCGAGAACCCGAAGATCGGCTTCCTCGCGCACGCTGCCAAATTCAGCGCCGCCGCCGAAAACGGCGAGGTGCTGGCACCGGCCAAGAGCATCGAACAGATGCAGCAGGTCATCTTCAACGACTACGTCGATGCCGCGCTGGCTTCGCTGTTCGTGCTGGTGGTGCTGTCCATCACCTTCTTCGGCATCCGCAAGGTGCTGCAGGCGCTGCGCAGCGAACACCCCACCGTGCGCGAAACCCACCACGGCGTGCATGCCGAGGCGGTCAAGGCCTGACATGAAAGCGCCACGCTCACTGCGTTCGCAACGCCCGGAAGGGGCTGTGGCTGGCCGTCGGGCCGCGCGGTGCGCGTGGAGTGCTGATCTGAACACGTCCGGGCACTCCGGCTGGCTGCGCGCCCCACAAGGGCCGCAAGCCGTGCCTGCCGCAGATCTGCCGACCCCGCGGGTCTGTGGCAGGCCGGGCGTGTCCCCGGGAGCGCGACATGTTTAAGGACCTGGCCCGGATGGGCGAATACCTCGGGCAAGCTGCCCGCCTCATGGTGGGGCTGCCCGATTACGATACCTACGTTCAGCACATGCGCATGAAGCACCCTGACCAGGCGCCCATGACGTATGAAGAGTTTTTCCGTGAACGCCAGGAGGCGCGCTTCGGCGGCGCTTCCGGCAAATGTTGCTAGACCGGCGTCCATGATGACGTCGGTCTTCACCGATGTACCACCCTCCTCCTATTGGCCGGGGCCGGCGCAAGCCCGCCCCGGCATCTTTTTTCCGGGGAGCGAGAACCGATGAATACCCATACTGAATCCGTACCGGTCACGCTGCTGACCGGTTTCCTCGGCGCTGGCAAGACCACGCTGCTGAACCGCCTGCTGGCCGCGAATCACGGTCAGCGCATCGCCGTGGTCGAGAACGAGTTCGGTGCCGCCGGCATCGACGGTGCGCTGCTCGACCGCGCCGCGGTGTCGGTGACCGAACTGTCCAATGGCTGCATCTGCTGCACCGTGCAGGGCGAGCTGGGCGATGCCCTGGCCGGCCTGCTGGCGCAGCGCGATGCCGGCGAACTGGCTTTCGACCGCCTCATCGTCGAAACCACCGGTCTGGCCGATCCGGCGCCGGTGGTGCAGACCTTCTTCAACGACGCCCGGCTGCGCGAGCGCTACCGGCTCGACGGTGTCGTCACCGTGGTCGATGCGGTGCATTTCGACGGCCAGTTCCGCCGCGAGCGCGTCGCCGCCTCGCAGGTGGCCTTCGCCGATCGGCTGCTCATTTCGCATGCCGATCTGGTGACGCCGGAGGCCCTCTACGAACTGTGCACCCGGCTGCAGCGCGTGAACGCGCGTGCGCCGCTCATCGTTGCCGGCAGTCCGGACGAAGACTGGCGCGACCTCTTTTCGATCAAGGGCTTTTCGCTGGACGAGCGCGGCCTGCCGGTACGTGGCTGGCATCCGGTGTCGCCGCGCGCGATTTCCGGCATTGGCGGCATGGCCCGCAAGTCCTGGGACGATGCGGTCGGTTCGCTGCTGCTCGAATGCGATGCCCCGCTGGACCTCGACCGCGTCGGCGCCTTCGTCGATGCGCTGATCGCCGAACACTCGGTCGACCTGCTGCGCTACAAGGGCATCCTGTCCATTGAAGGCGAGCCGCGCAAACTGATTTTCCAGGGCGTGCATCGCATCGCTGGCTTCGATTACGGCCGCCCGTGGGAGCAGGGTGAAAGCCGGCAGAGCCGCGTCGTGCTGATCGGCCGCAATCTGCCGGTCGAGGTACTGCGGGCCCGCTTCTTCGCCACCGTAGCCGCCCCGGCGGTCGAGGCCGCCTGACCGGTCACTCGTTTCGCCGCGATGCGGCTTCGGTTTTCGCGTGCCTCTTTTTTCACGGCCGGCATCGCGGCGGGGGCGCCGCTCCCACCAGGACCGGCTCGGCTTGCCGGGTGATCGCACCGATTCATGCTTGCGAGACAGGGCAGCCGCCTGAAAACCCCAGCCATCACCCTTGCGTTGGGAGCGGCGCCCCCGCCGCGATGCGGCTTCGGTTTTCGCNNGNNTCTTTNTTCACGGCCGNNATCGCGGCGNGGGCGCCGCTCCCACCAGGACCGGCTCGGCTTGCCGGGTGATCGCACCGATTCATGCTTGCGAGACAGGGCAGCCGCCTGAAAACCCCAGCCATCACCCTTGCGTTGGGAGCGGCGCCCCCGCCGCGATGCGGCTTCGGTTTTCGCACGTTTCTTTCTTCACGGCCGAAATCGCGGCGAGGGCGCCGCTCCCACCAGGACCCGGCTCGGCTTGCCAGATGATCGCGCCGATTCATGCTTGCGAGGCAGGGCAGCCGCCTGCGTACCCCAGCCATCACCTCCGCGGTGGGAGCGGCNCCCCCGCCGCGATGCGGCTTCGGTTTTCGCGTGCCTCTTTTTTCACGGCCGGAATCGCGGCGGGGGCGCCGCTCCCACCAGGACCGGCTCGGCTTGCCGGGTGATCGCGCCGATTCATGCTTGCGAGACAGGGCAGCTGCCTGAAAACCCCAGCCATCACCCTTGAGGTGGGAGTGGCGCCCCCGCCGCGATGCGGCTTCGGTTCTCGCGTGCCTCTTTCTTCACGGCCGGCATCGCGGCAAGGGCGCCGCTGACACAAAGGCCGATTCAGTGTGCGGAGTGGGGTCAGCGCGCGTAGTCGCCGGCGCGCTCAGGCTGGTACACCACCTTGTCTATCCGCACCCCCAGCGTGCCGCCGGCCGGGCCTGGCCATTCGATGCGGTCCCCTTCCTTCAGGCCAAGCAGTGCGCTGCCCACCGGTGCCAGTACCGACACCGTGCCGGCGCCGTCGGTCACGTCTTTCGGGTACACCAGCGTGAGGCTCTGGGTTTCGTTCGCAGGCTCGATGCTGAAGCGGACGGTGGAATTCATGGTCACCACGTCCGGTGGCACTTCACGCGACGGCACGATGTCCGCGCGCAGCAGTTCGGCGGCCAGCGCATCGCGGCCGGGCATGCCGCGTGCGGGCAGCGTGGACAGCAGCGCCTCCAGGCGGTCGGTGTCCAGTTCGGTCAGCGTGATGGTGGGCTTGATGGTCGACGTCTTGTTCATGGTCATGTCCTGTGCGGCCTGCGCGCGGTCCGGCCGCGTGCAGGCATGTATGGGGTGGGGAGCAGGGCGGGGCGCGCTGCCTTCAGGGCAGTCGCGGCATACCGGCCGTGCGCGGGGAGCGATGACGATGCACCGCTCAGGCGGCGACGGTCCGGTGTATCTGTGCGGATGGACGGTCGCCGTGACGGGGCTGGCAGGCGGTCATCTCCGGGCGCGGTCCGCCGGACAGGCACGGCGCAGCCTGCCGCAGGGCGGCATGGGCGAAGCGCGGGCGATGTGCGGAGCGGATGTTCACGATGGCGTAGGGGGCTGCGTCCGCGATGAAGGCGGACGACACGGATGCAGTGTGGGAGATGAACCAGAACCGCGACCGTAACACCCTGGGCGCCTGCGGGCAAGTCGCTGCCCGCCGCCTCTGTTTCAGGGTGTTTTCCTGAGGACGGCGCCGGTCTGCGCCCTCATGCCAGCCGTGGCGTCGGTCGCGATGAAGACACGTAGATGACCGCGTCGGTCAGCGCCCGCACGTCGTGTTCCTCCCCCGGCGCGGTGTACAGGTAGTCGCCCGGCTCTAGTTCGGCGCCGCCTATCGCCACCCGGCCGGCGATCACCAGTACGTCCTCGCCGGCTTCGTGGCGATGGCGCGGAAACAGGCTGCCGGCCTGCAGTCGCACGACCGAGGTGCGGCCGCCTTCTTCGTGATTGCGGAACAGGCAGCGTTCGACGCCGGGCACGTCGGTGGCGGCCCAGTCACGTGCTGCGGCGCGGTAGATGTTCATGGCAATGCTCCGTGCGGCGATGCAGGCCGTCAGTGTGCACCGACGGTCGGTCGCCGCGGAAGCCCGCGGTGCGGGGTGGGCGGCGAAGCATGCGCTTACAGAACGGGGCGCATCCATGCCCTGTGGCCTATGGCGCGCTCGTGCCGGTCGGGACATGATGGATTCATGACTTTCCGGTGGCCGGCCAGTGCGGCCGTACCCCGATCTTTCTGGAGTACCGCATGCTCGAGTGGGCACTGGTGTTCGCGCTGATTTCGGTCGTGGCCGGCCTGTTCGGTTATGGCGGCATTGCAGCCGGTGCCGCCGGCATCGCGCAGATCCTGTTCTTCCTGTTCCTGGCGATCAGCGCTGTACTGCTGGTGCTCGGTCTGGCCGGTCGGCGGGCGCGCCGAGGGCGTCTCCCCGCACGCACGCCCCGCTGAAAGCCTTCGACAGCGGTGTTGTACCGTCGCCACTTGCCCGGGCAGGCGACTGCGGTACGCCTTGGCCGGCATGCCATTGATTGCACTCGGTATTGTAGTGAAGTCGCCGCATTTCTGGCGAAGGTCGGCGATCAGCCGGGCCGACAGCGCGGCGCCCGCCGTATAGACTTGGGCCTCTCTTTGATCTGCTCGCACGCGGCCGTGCGGCACCGTTTCGTGCCCTAGACGCTGCGCCCCATGCGCCTTCACCGACTTTTCTGGCTGGTCTGCCTGCTGCTCGCGGTTACCGTGCTTGTGCTGTCCGCCCACATCGTCGCCATCGAGTGGGAACGTGCCGACCGCGCCTCCCGCGGGCTGGAGGCGATAGAGCGCCTGCGCCACATGCTGGTGGCGGCGGAAATGGCCTCGCGCGAACGCGGGCCCTCCAACGGCCTGATGGGCGACAGGGTGCCCGGCGGCGATCCGGAGCGCGTGGCCCGGCTGAACGAAGCTCGCGCACGCACTGATGCCGCATTTCACACGCTTGAACAGGCCCTGGATGTGTCCGGCCATCGTCGCGACGACGTGAGCGCCGCGGTACGCCAGGCTGCGCGCGATCTGGCCGCCGGCCGTGACGAAATCGGCCGCATAGCCCGGCTGCCGCGGGCCGAACGCCGGCCGGACGACATCACCGCTGCCATCGGTCGCATGTTTCTGGTGATCGAAGATCTGTCGCTCGGGCTGACGCGGCTGATGAACGAGGCGCAGGCCGCCTATCCGCGTGCATCCGACGCATTGAGCGGTGCGCGCATCGCGGCCGAACTGCGCGAGCAGGCCGGGCGCCTCGGTTCGCAGTTCACCGTTGCGCTGACGGCACGCCAGCCCTTGCGCGACAGCGAACGGATAGAGATCGAACGGCTGCGTGGCCGGGTCGAGCAGCTGCGCCAGTTGCTGGTGCAGCGCACCGCCGCCGCACCGGAACGCACCGCGATACATGGCGCGACCCACGTCATGCTGTCCCGCTACTTCGGTTCGGCCATGCCTTTCGTCGAGGCGCTGACCGTGCGCGGCCGCAGCGACGGCAACTACGACATCGACGCCGCCGGCTTCGCCGCCCGTTACGTGCCGGACATGGATGCCATCGTCGAACTGCGCGACGTGCTGCTCGACCAGGCGCTGAGCGAAGCCCGCGTCGGCGCGGTGGAAGCGCGTACCGCACTGTTCTGGATTTCCGGTGGCGGGCTGGCCGCACTGGGCCTGCTCGGGCTGACGCTGTGGGTGGTGCACCACCGGGTGGTGCGTCCGCTGGAGGAAACGACCGAACTGATCGTGGCCATCGCGCGCGGCGACCTCGACCGCACGGTGCCCGAGCCGCGCCATCGCGACGAGGTGGCCGACGTGCTCAGGGCGATCGGCGTACTGCGCGAGAACAGCGTCGCGCGGCGCGCGCTGGAGGACGAACGGCAGCGGCTGGTGGAACAGCTGCGCGACCAGTCCAATACCGACTTCCTGACCTGTCTGCCCAATCGCCGCGGCTTCTTCACGCTGGCCGAGCGCCAGCTGCCCAATCTGCAGCGTCACGGCTACCCGGCGGCCATCGCGCTGTTCGACATCGATCACTTCAAGCAGGTGAATGACACCTGGGGCCATGCGCTGGGCGATGCGGTGCTGGGCGAGGTGGCGCGACGCTGCCAGCTCCACTGTCGCCGCGGCGACGTGATCGCGCGCTACGGCGGCGAGGAATTCATCCTGCTCATGCCGCACTGCGACCTCGCCAGTGCGACCCAGCAGGCCGAGCGCCTGCGTGCAGAGATCGAATCCACCGTGCTCGAAGCGGGCGACGCGGGCGTGGTGAAGGTGACCGCCAGTTTCGGCGTGGCCGAATGCCGGCTGCAGGACGACACGCTGGACCCGGTCATCGCGCGGGCCGACGAATGTCTGTACCGGGCCAAGCGCCAGGGGCGCAACCGGGTGGTGGCGCACGACGCCGGCTGAGAATGCCCGCCGGGCAGCTGGTGCCGGCGGCGCTCAGTCCAGCTGCACGCCGCAGTGGTGGCAATAGACGGCCTGCGGCAGATGACCGTCGCTGTCGCAGCGCGCACAACGCCGCGACGCGGGCGGACTGCCGTCGCGGTGTTCGTCACGGTGGCGGCGCAGCGTCATTTCAGACGTGACGATGCCGGTCGGCACCGCCAGCGTGCCCCAGCCCAGCAGCATCATCATCGAAGAAATCAGCCGGCCCAGACCGGTCCTGGGCGTGATGTCGCCGAAGCCCACCGTGGTCATCGTGGTGATCGCCCAGTAGATGCCGACAGGAATGCTGGTGAAGCCATTGGCCGGGCCTTCGACCACGTACATCACCGAACCCATCACCACCACGATCATCAGCACCACGCTGAGAAACACCAGAATCTTGCGCGAACTGGCTGCCAGCGCCTCGCCCAGCGCCTGATATTCCGACAGGTAGGCTGTGAGCTTGAATATGCGGAACACCCGCAGCAGGCGCAGCACCCGCACGTCGATCAGCGCGTGCAGTTCCGGGAACAGCAGCGCCAGATAGGTGGGCAGGATGGCGATCAGATCGACGATGCCGAAAAAACTGGTCGCGTAGCGCAGCGGCTGGCGCACGCACAGCAGGCGCAGCACGTATTCGACCGTGAACAGCAGCGTGAAACCCCACTCGGCGATCTCGAACACGGTGCCCCAGCCGCTGTCCGGCGCGATCACACTGTCGATCACCACCACCGTCACGCTGGCCAGAATGAGCGCGATCAGCACCTTGTCGAACAGCACACCGGCCGGCGTGTCCGACTGATAAACCACCTTGTACAGCGCACCGCGCCAGCCGGGCAGCGGCGCGTCATTCGAGGGGAGCGGGCGGTTCATGGCACGGAGCGAGGCGATGTCGGGGGCGTCGCTGCGCATCATAACGGTGCGCGGCAGCCCTGCGAATTCGCCCGGTGCGGCGGTACGTTCAGGCTGACGGCGGGGCCGCCTGTTCCACCCGGTTGCGGCCCTTGTGCTTGGCTTCGTACAGCGCCTGGTCGGCCAGCCGGAACAGGGTGTCCGGCGTGTCATGTTTGTCTGGCACCCGAGTGGCCACGCCCATGCTCGCGGTCAATACGCCCAGCGGCGAGCGCCGGTGGGGGCGGGCCTCTGCCTGCAGCGCGGCGCACACCGCATGGGCAAGCGCCGCAGCGTCGGTGCCGGAGGTGATGAAGGCGAACTCCTCGCCGCCATAGCGCGCCACCAGATCGCCGGCGCGGCGCACATGTTCGCTCATCAACTGGGCCACCCGGCGCAGGCATTCGTCGCCGGCCTGATGACCGTAGTGGTCGTTGTAGGCCTTGAAGTAATCGACGTCGAGCAGGCCCAGTGACAGCGGCTCGCCGTTGCGCTGCGCGCGTGCCCACTCGCGCGCCAGCGCTTCATCGAAGCGGCGGCGGTTGGCGATGCCGGTCAGGCTGTCGGTGGTGCTCAGTTCGGCCAGCAGCCGGTTCGACGCCTCCAGCTCGCGGGTGCGCTCGCGCACCTTGTCCTCAAGCTCGCACGCCAGCGCACGCTGCTCGCCCAGCAGAATGGCCAGCCCCATGCCTATCGTGCTCAGCGTCAGGATGTACTCCTGCGTGCGCAATATGGTTTCGTGCGACGACGCGTCGCCGAACGGATGGTGGCCGGTGGTGACCGACCAGGCCGAGCCCAGCGAAATCAGCGCGATCGCCAGCGCGGTGCAGCGCAGCGAACAGCGCGCTGCAATGTAAAGAAGCGGAATCAGCAGCAACTGCGGCGTCATCGCCACATGCGGGCGCAGATCGCCGCCATCGCCCTGGGTGAAGATGAAGGTGGCCGCAGCCAGGGTGACGACCATCATGGCCGCACCGCGCGGCCAGTCGACAGCCGTGCGCTCGGCCGGGCGCAGCAGCGACAGCAGCAGTGGTGTGTAGATCAGCAGCCCAAGGCCGTCGCCGAACCACCACAGAAGCACCAGCGTTGCGTAGGGCGGGCGCACGCCATCCAGCGTGCACAGCACCAGGCCGGCCAGCAGCGAAGCGCTCAGCGCGCCGATCAGCGGACCGGCCAGCAGGAAGCGGCCGAAATCCTGTATCCGCTCAAGCTCGGGCGACGCCGCCAGCCGGCGCATGACCAGCCAGGCCAGCGTCACCTCGCCCAGATTGCACAGACTGAGCAGCACCGCCTGCTGCACCGGGAACACCGGCAGGTTGGCATACACGTCCGACGCAAAGGTGAGCGCGGCCATCGCCACGCCGCGCTGGCCGCGCCAGTGCAGCAGCGCAGCCAGCAGCACCGCGTTCGGCAGCCACACCACCACCTCGTTCTCCGGCGACATGGCGAGCGAAAAGGTGAGCTTCACGCTGGCGAAATGCAGCAGCGGCAGAAGCAGCAGCACCCACCAGGCAGGCGGTGCGGGCAGTTTGTCGGGCAGGGCTCGGGTCACGTGATAAGCGGCAGGTCGGGTCACACCGGGCGAGCCAGCATGCCCGAAGCGCCGCAATAAGCGTAGGCGGCGCGACAAAACGTAACCGGGTGGGCTTGCAAGCGGCAGGCGAGCGTGAAAAGTGCCGCATTATCAGGCATGAAGCTGCCGTTGCCGGCGTTTCTCGACCACGTCTGCTTCGCGATGGTCGGTTCGGGTATGGCCATTTGGTTCGCCGGCCCGCCGGCCGAGCCGCGCGTCAGCGCGGTCAAGCGCTGCGGTTTGGCGCTGCGGCATCGTGCTGCGCTACGAATGGAACAGCGAACCGCTGCAGAACTTCGAAGCCTGGCGGGTCGATCGTTTGAGTTGAGGCTGCGGCCCGTTAGGGCCGTCAGCCTCCAACGAATTATTAGGTGCCGTGCTGATTACTTGCCTGCTCATAGGTGTCATAGCATTTCTTATCATTCTTGAAGAGACGCATGCTTCCCTTCGTGCCTCTGTCGGTCCAGTAGTGACCTTGCAGTTCGTAAACAGGCGTCCCGTGAATTTCTAGTGCGAATGATCCATGATGCATTTCACTACGAACACCCTGAAGTTCAATTTTTGGCTCGTTGCGATAAACCCCAACTAACTTATAGAGCTCGTCATCTTCTTGTGGCTCGATGCTATGAGCAATCAGGACAGATCTAGACTCTTTGGTCATTAGCCGAAAACTAAGTGATGTGAGCGACTGCCGTATAACGGCATAGGCCTTAATGGGGAGAATCGGCTGCCCTGTCTCTGGATTGACCCAACTACTTAACAACTCCACCTCCCAAGTTCCCCTCAAATCTGGACGCTTTACATACCATCCTCGCAGCCAGGGCTGAGCCCAAAGACATTTATTGAATACCGTAATGATGATAGATATTGCACCAACAACCAAGCCAAAAGGCTTTAGAAAATCCGCCGACAGAACAGGCATCCCTTGCACCCACAAGGCAACCAGCCAAACAAGAATTGTTAGCCCAATAAATGAGGAAATATGAAGTCTAGTTGGCATTATTTATACCCTATGTAGTTCCATGCATCATTGAGAAATTGATGCGCCGTTGCTCTTGTCCATGGCTGTGAGCCCCGAAACAAATATTTCAACTCACTGACCTCTCCCCATTCAGAGCATTTCTTATCATCCATTGTGTCATTGAAGAGATTTGCCAGGACTTCTCTAACGACAGACTTGTAACTCGAATAGCCAAAGGCGGAATTTGGCGCATTGAATGCCAAACATTCAGTGAGGAAGCTGGGTGTATTTTTTGCCGACGTGACCCCTGCGTCAGCCATCTCGTTAGAGAGCGTCTTGAGGATTCTTACTACTCGCTTATACGTTCTGGATGTTTCGTTGTTTTTCTGAACACCATTCTCATAGTGTTGCTCTGGCCAGTTTCGTATTCGTGCTGGATTAAAATCATCTGGAATCATTTCTACTCCAGATAGATAATTTGAGACCGATGTATATCTACGATGTTCGAAGAATGCTGCAACATCCGCCTCCACCCTGTAAGTATTTGCCTTGATGTCAAAAGCCTTTTTCCCTCGCGTTACTGCCGGGCGACCAAATTTCGACACTAGCGCTTCTTCAAGCTCGTTCTTAAAGGTTTGATATGTGTATGTGGCTGGAACAAAACTCTCGGAGAGATTCGCCTTAATATTGTCGTCTGGATACTCAGGAAAGTAGGTGTCAAAGCACAATACGCCAATATCTACGTCACTATTTCTCCTGACATTGACGCGATTTCTATATGAGCCCTGCGTGAATACGCGAATGTCTCTGTTCTTGAGTTTCTCACTTGCCGAAATTGCAGCCCGTATCTGGCGCTCGGCATTTTCCGAACGCTCTTGCTCCGTAGCGCTTGGCCCCTGCGCCCATGTGCTGAAAACAGATTCCCAATCCCTGCTCATCTTCTGCTCTCCGTTCTACTAAACTTTCCCGGCACCTAACGACGCTGTAGAAATACCCCATCTCGGGGCAAGCGGTTGCTGCCGGTCTGGGCCGGTTCGAAGTCGTTCATCGTCATTTCAGTCTTTCGATCTTCGTTTCCTGACCTCAGCCCTTGTCAGTGACCGGCGCGATGCCGCCGTCGTGGCATGCCCACGAGCTTACCTAATTTGCGTATCCGTGGTGCCTGAGCTTTTCGATGTTATGCAACAGGCAGTACAGCTTCCATTGCCCATCCACTTTTGTACGCCCGCGCAGGGTGATGCGGGCGAGCCGCTTGTTGTGCCGCAGGTTGCCGAACACCGGCTCTAAGGTGGCGAAGCGGGCGGCGCTCACCCGCGAATCGATGAAACTGCTGCTCGACGCGATCCGTCTGCTCGAAGCACGCATCGCGCGACTGGAACAGGAACTGTCTCAGCTCGCGCGGCAGAGCGCAGCCTGCACCCGGCGGCTCACCATTCCCGGCATCGGGCTGCTAACTGCCACCGCGATGGTCGCGGCCACCGGCGGCTCGGTCAGTCACTTCAGGGATGCCCGCCACTTCGCGAGCTGGTTCGGGCTCTCGCACGGCGCGCGCGCCTGCCTCAGAGCCGCCACGCTCGCCGCCAGGGCCGACCACCTGGACGCGCTACGCCAGTGGGCGGTGAATATCCAGGCGCGTACCCACCCGCGTGCGCGCTGGCCAACAGGCTCGCACGCATCTGCTACAGCGTGCTGCGCGATGCCACCGCCTACGGAGAACCGCAACCCCGGCTGGCAAGAAAGGCCAACCGGGCTTCGTTCACCACGGCCGCCTGAGCAGAGTCACCACCTCCCGCCACCGCTTGCCACGAGACAGATCGCCCGTTCTGGCCAACCGGGTCACCCCCTCGGGGACGAACGCCGATAACTCTTCCGGCAACCGAACGCGTACCGCTTGTATCGACTGGCGCGCCCCGCGCAGATTCCATGTCGGCACGGGTCACTCAGAACCAATTACGGATGCCGGACGTACGGCTGCAAGTGATCTATCCGGAGAAACCAGGCCAACGATCGGGCTGGATTTTGGTGGCAGTCCATATAGGAGGGGTTAGGCATCGCGCTAGTTTGCATTTAGACCATGCTTCCTTGTGAGCAGGACATCTTTCCAATGAGATTCACGCTGCAATACCTCACTGGAGCTTGCATGCGTGTCTGCGATCTCTAGGATGCTGTAGCGAAGATTGCGGGCGTGATCGCTCCCCAGATCTTCCATCATCTGCTTTATTTCAACGTTGCCGCCATGACCTGTAGATGAGTAAGCGCACCACCGGTTCCAGATGCCACCTTGGCCCGTGGCGCTGCCGACGTATTTCTTTCCGGTTTCTGAATCCGTAATGAGATAGACGCCAGCAACCGAAGACAGCGCACTTCGCCACTCTGGCAGTTGCTCTCGTACGATTAGATCGAGTTGATTTTTCGTGAGGTGAACCAACTTAAAGCCAGGAAACTGTGCAATTGTGAGACGGGAAGGACGAAGCTCCGTTACTCGAAGTGAGTCTGCCCATTGCTCTGCATTTAGGTAGGCTTGCCTGCTAGGGCGCTTGAAGTGAACGATCAGTCGACCGTTGAGCTCCTTGCACTCGTCTTTTTCAACAAGTGGATAGTGAAACGTATCGTCCTCGCGAGATACGACGGGACCAGAACTGTGAACGCCCGCGAATAGCCATGAGTTGGATGGTCGAAGTGCGATCAAAGAGATTACGAATTTGCGTTCGAAGTTTCTTCGGGTCTGATGTCGTTGCCATTTGTTGAAGGCACCGCTGAGATAGACATCCAGTGGGTCCTCGACTCCGTTATGAGTTGCTAGGTGGATCTTGCACTCCGTGGCGACCAGCTCGCCCATTTGAAGACTCAGGATAGGCAGCAGAAGCATGTTCGCGACGCCAAAAGAAGCTTTAGAAATACTCTGTTCCGGGGCAAATGGTTGTGACCAGCCTTGGCCGGTCCGAAGTCGTTCGTCTTCATTTCAGCGCTGCGCTCTTCGTTTCATCATCGTCTCCTGACTTCAGACGTTGCCAGTGAACGATCCTGTGCTGTCGTCGTGGCCTGCCCGCGAGCTTACCTAATTTGCGTAGCCGTGGCGCCCGAGCTTTTCGATGTTGTGCACAAGTCAGTACAGATTTGATTGCCGACAGCGATATATCCTAGCTGGCACCCAACTGTTTGCATAATCCCTGAGCAAGTGCCGTATCAAACATATTGGTTTCCATTGTCCCGTGAGCTTGTATTATTGCGCCATTTCTTATAATAAATGCGTACGGTCGGCGACCGACGTATCCCCCGTAAGAATTTTTTGCATTTATCCAGAGGCATACTCCCCAGCCGTACTCCTTTGACGAAACAATCGATCCATTTTGCCAGACTTTTCTAGGGTCTGCGCGGTACTCAATAATTGCTGATGCTGGGTCTTTTAGCCTTGTATTGAGGTACTGTTGGACTATCTCCCTGTGGTTGTCAGGATAGGGGCCATGGTCCAGAGATGTCAGTTCCTCGGGCGAAAAGGAAGCGCAGCCAGAAGTGAGAATGAAAAAAACATAAAAATACAGCGATTTTTCCTCATGTTCTTTCACTATTTTGTTTTAATTGAAATGGTGTGTCGGTATGGGTGGCTAGGCAATATTTGGAAAACAGTTTCTTCGGATAAGACGGTTGCCATTTTGAAAAAATCGAATGCTAGGCTTTTTTATTGAACCGCACTCCGTTCGATTGGACGGTTTTTTACGTTAAAAAACGCAAAAAACCGGAGATGCGCCCAGCAAGCAGCCGCGCAGAGTAGCTCACGAGAAGAGTGTCCTTTCCCGCATCAGCCTTTTGGCCGATCGGGCGACGCGGGTGAGATCGGTTCGAGCGCCATCCGCCGCGCAAAAGAAAAAGGGCCTGTCTCCTGACAGGCCCTTTCCGTTTCTGCGATGCGCCCTTGCGGGCGTAGCCGTCAGCCGCAACTCCCCACCGCCCCGCAGGCGGTGCAGAAATCGCACCCATCCTTCCGTATCACCGACTGGTTGCCGCACTCGTTGCACAGCGCGCCCTGCATCAGCTTGGGTTCGTCGTCGCCGCGCGGGGCTTCGAGGATGCCCATTTCGCGGGTGGGGTAGCCGTCCTCGTCGAGGATGCCCAGCATGGCGTAGCGGTGAATGATGAGGCGGGCGACGTAGGCGACGGTCGAGGGCCAGTTCTGCTGGCGGCGGGTGCCGGGCACGAAGGCCATGAAGTCGCCCAGCGGTTCCGGGTAGCTGATGAGCTTGCGCAGCTTCATGCCTATCCAGGCCGGGTCCATCACGCGCATGTCGAGTGCGAGGATGCGGGTGAGGCCGTCGAGCGCGCGCGGGTAGTTGCCGGACAGCCACACCGAGTAGGGCCGGGTTTCGCCGCCGGGCAGGGTGATTTCCTTCAGGCCGAGCACGAAGTCTTCGCTGGTGGCCGGATTGCTGATGTCCACCGTCCAGCTCAGCGTGCCGTCGGTGCCGGTCTTGGGCTCCTGCACCGCGAACAGGGTGTCGAGCACCGGCGTCGGCGCTTCGCGCTCGAGCGCGCCCAGCTTGTCGCAGCGGTAGCGGATGACGTTGGCGAAGGCGGCGACCACGCCGGGCATGCGGCGGTGTTCGCCGGTCGGCGGCATCGGCAGATCGAAGCTGGCGTCGCCGACGGTCTTGGCGAGCACGTCGAGCTTGAGCTTGAGCCAGCCCGGGTCGTTGGCGCGCATGTCCATCGACAGCGTTTTGGCGACAGCGCCCAGGCCGCGCGGCTGGTTGGCGCCATTGACCCACACTTCGAACGGCAGCGGCTGGATGCGGCCGTCCGGGCCTTCGTTTTCGGTGTGGCCGACGAACAGCGCGAATTCGCCGCCCGGCGTTTTCAGCATATAGGTCCAGCTCGGGTTGCCGTCGCTCATGTCCGGCCGGCCGGGCCAGCGCAGGCTGGCCAGCACCGGCGCCGGTAGCGCGCCGATGGACAGGCGCTGGTTGGCGCCGACCGCCGACAGTTCAACGTCGTGCGGCTGCTTCTTCTCTTCGGTCTTCGGCGTGTCGACCGACAGCACGCTGCCGAGCACGCTGTTCGGGCGGTAGGTGGCCAGGCCCTTGAGACCGGCCTTCCACGCGGCGAGGTAGAGATCCTCGAAGTCGGCGTAGGGGTAGTCGGCCGGCACGTTCACCGTCTTGGAGATCGAGGTGTCGATGTAGGGCGCGACCGCGGCCACCATGTCCTTGTGGGCGGCGGCGGAAATTTCCAGCGCGGTGACGAACCAGGACGGCAGCTTTTCGGTGTCGCCGCCCAGGTGCTTGTACAGGCGCCAGGCGTAGTCCTCGACCGCGTATTCCTTGAAGGTGCCGTCGGCCATGCGCTTCTTGCGCGTGTAGGTCCAGGAGAAGGGCGGTTCGATGCCGTTGCTGGCGTTGTCGGCGAAGGCCAGCGAAATGGTGCCGGTGGGCGCGATCGACAGCAGGTGCGAGTTGCGCAGGCCGTGCTTGCGGATCTGCTCCTTCACCTCGGCCGGCAGGCGCGACGCGAAGTTGCCGCCCGACAGATACAGGTCGGCGTTGAACAGCGGGAAGCTGCCGCGCTCTCTGGCCAGATCGACCGAGGCGAGGTAGGCGGCGTCGCGCATGACTTCGGAAATGCGCGAGGCCATGAGCCGCGCTTCCTGCGAGTCATAGCGCTGGCGCAGCATGATGAGGGTGTCGCCCAGGCCGGTGAAGCCGAGGCCGACGCGGCGCTTGGCCATCGCTTCGTCATGCTGCTGCTTGAGCGGCCAGTGGGTCACGTCGAGCACGTTGTCCAGCATGCGGATGGCGATCGCCACCACTTCGCGGAAACCGTCGAAATCGAATTCGGCCGCTTCCGAGAAGGGCTTCTTCACGAAGCGCACCAGATTGATCGAGCCCAGATCGCAGCAGCCGTAGGGCGGCAGCGGCTGTTCGGCGCAGGGGTTGGTCGCCTCGATGCGCTCGCAGTAATACAGGTTGTTGTCGCGGTTGATGCGGTCGAGGAACAGGATGCCCGGCTCGGCGTGGTCGTAGGTCGAGCGCATGATCTGGTCCCACAGATCGCGGGCGCGCGGCTTGGCGTACACCCACAGGCCGTCCTCGCGCTGGTAGGCGCCGGCCGCCTTCAGGTCGGACGCCGGTTCGGCCTTGTGCACCAGGTCGACCGTGGTGTCGCCCTCGACCGCCTTCATGAACACGTCGGTCACGCCGACCGACACGTTGAAGTTGGTCAGGTCGCCGCCGTCCTTGGCGTGGATGAACTGTTCGATGTCCGGATGATCGCAGCGCAGCACGCCCATCTGGGCGCCGCGGCGGCTGCCGGCGGATTCCACCGTTTCGCACGAGCGGTCGAACACGCGCATGTAGCTGACCGGGCCGGAGGCGCGCGACTGCGTGCCGCGCACGCGGGCGCCGACCGGACGGATGCTGGAGAAGTCGTAACCGACGCCGCCACCGCGGCGCATGGTTTCGGCGGCCTGGGCGAGCGCGGTGTAGATGCCCGGGCGCTCGTCCTCGATTTCGGTGATCGAGTCACCGACCGGCTGCACGAAGCAGTTGATCAGCGTGGCGGTGAGATTGGTGCCGGCGGCCGAACTGATGCGGCCGGCGGGCACGAAGCCGCGATCCTGCGCCTCCAGGAATTTTGCTTCCCAGTGTGCGCGGCGGTCTTCGGATTCGGCCTGGGCGAGTGCCTTGGCCACCCGGCGGCGCACTTCGGCCACCGAGGTTTCGCCGCCCTTGGCGTACTTCTCAACCAGTACCTCGCCGGAAATTTCCTGGTCCGGCAGGCAGGCGATTTTTTCCTCTTCGGTCAGCGGGACAAGATCGATCTGTTGCATGTTTGGGCTCCTCCCTGACGTGAATCGGCAGGATTCTAGGCAGGTCCGAACCAGTGTGACAGCCTTGACATGCGGGCGTTCCGGCGGTCGCCCGCGCCGCTGCTGGCATTGGCCGCGATCATGACGGCGGGCCGGGCGATTGCGGTGCAGCATGCCGGTGGAACAGGCGCCGGGCGGGCGCTGCGCGGTTCTGCACAAAGTCTCCCGGCCACTGTGCTGCACAGCGGAAAGTGACGCCGAGCGGCCGGCTCTGTCATGATGCCGGCACGCCGCCGGAGGTCATGCGCGGCGAACGCCTTTCTCCCCGAGCCTGCCATGCATCCCCTGTCACGACTGTTCTCGCACGCGCGCAACTACCGGCGCGAGGTGCGCATCGCTTCCCTCTATTCGGTCCTGAACAAGTTCTTCGACGTGCTGCCCGAAGTGCTGATCGGTGTCGCGGTCGACGTGGTGGTGAACCAGAAAGCCAGCTTTCTCGCGCGCTTCGGCATCATCGAGCCGAAGGACCAGCTCATGCTGCTGGCGCTCATCACGGTATTCGTGTGGGTGGGCGAATCGCTGTTCCAGTACCTGTACGACGTGCGCTGGCGCGACCTCGCGCAGAACCTGCAGCACGACCTGCGCATGGAGGCCTACCGCCACGTGCAGAAGCTGGACATGGCCTATTTCGAGCGCAACCGCAGCGGCAATCTGCTGGCGGTGCTGAACGAGGACATCAACCAGATGGAGCGCTTCCTGAACGGCGGCGCCAACGATCTGATCCAGGTGTTCGTCGGTTCGCTGATGGTGGGCGGCGTGTTCTTCGTGCTCACGCACGAACTGGCCTTCCTCGCGCTGGTGCCGGTGCCGCTCATCCTGTACGGCGCCTTCTGGTTCCAGCGCCGGCTGGCGCCGCGCTACGGCGCGGTGCGCGAAGCGGCCGGCGCGCTGGCCGCGCGGCTGAACAACAACATTCAGGGCATCGCCACGGTGAAGGCCTACGCCGCCGAGGACTACGAAGCGGGCCACATCGAACAGGGCTCGGACGACTACCGCGCGCGCAACGGCGAGGCGATCCGGCTGTCGGCAGCGATCACGCCGGTCATCCGCATGGCCATCCTGGCCGGCTTCACGGTGACCCTGCTGTACGGCGGCTTCATGGCGCTGAACGGCGACATCGGCGTCGGCAGCTATTCGGTGCTGGTGTATCTGACCCAGCGCCTGCTGTGGCCGCTGACCCGGCTGGCCGACCTGACCGACCTCTACCAGCGCTCGATGTCGTCGATCGAGCGGGTGATGAACCTGCTGCAGACGCCGGTGAACATCCGCTACGACGGCCGTGCGCTGCCGAAGGCCGAGGTGCGTGGCGAGCTGGCGTTCGAAGGCATCACCTTCGCCTACGAAGGCACGTCGCGGCCGGCGCTGGACGGCGTGGACCTGCGCATCGGCGCCGGCTGCAGCGCGGCTTTCGTCGGCAGCACCGGCGGTGGCAAGAGCACGCTGATCAAGCTGCTGCTGCGCTTCTACGAGCCGCAGCAGGGCAGGGTGACGCTCGACGGCCTGCCGGTGAATGAACTGAACCTGCAGGACCTGCGGCGCGCCATCGGCTATGTCGCGCAGGACACCTTTCTCGCCGACGCCTCGGTGGCGCAGAACATCGCCTACGGCATGCCGGACGCCACCCGCGAGGCGGTGATCGAGGCGGCGAAGTCGGCCGAGGCGCACGACTTCATCGTTGCACTTCCCCAGGGCTACGACACGCCGGTGGGCGAGCGCGGCCTGCGCCTGTCCGGCGGCCAGCGGCAGCGGCTGGCGCTGGCCCGCGCGATACTTAAGAACCCGCCGATCCTGGTGCTGGACGAAGCCACCTCGGCGGTGGACAACGAAACCGAAGCCGCCATCCAGCGCTCGCTGGACCGTCTGGTGGTCGGCCGCACCACGCTCATCGTGGCGCACCGGCTGTCCACCGTGCGTCACGCCGACACCATTCACGTGATCGACGGCGGCCGCATTGCCGAATCCGGCACCCACGACGAACTGCTGACGCTCGACGGCCTGTACGCCTCGCTGTGGCGGCTGCAGACCGGCGAACGCAGGGGGCGCTGAACAGGGTTTTGCGCGCTTCGGCGAAGGCAGTGGATTCCTTATCAACCGGCGCTTCATAAGCATCGCTGAAACGATTGGTTCGCACCGGCACCGCACCGATTCAGCATGCGCTCCCGAACGGCCCCACCCCCGGCGGCCGGCCATCAGACAGGGAGCAGCACATGAATCGGATCAAGGGCGCCCGCCGCGGCTGGCTGCGTAACGCCGCGCTGGCGGTACTGAGCGCAGGCCTACTGGCCAGCGGCACGGCGAACGCGCAGTCGGCGCCGAAGGAAGTGCGCATCGGCTTTCAGAAATACGGCACGCTGGTCATCCTGAAGGCGCGCGGCACGCTGGAAAAGCGGCTGGCGGAGAAGGGCATCGAGGTGAAGTGGACCGAATTCCCCTTCGGCCCGCCGCTGCTTGAAGCGATCAATCTGGGCAGTCTGGACGTAGGCACCGTGGGCGAAGCGCCGCCCATTTTCGCGCAGGCCGCCGGTGCCGATCTGGTCTACATCGGCTATGAACCGGCCGCGCCTGCGGCCGAGGCGCTGCTGGTGCCGAAGGATTCGCCGCTGCGCAGCGTGGCCGAACTGAAGGGCAAACGGGTGGCGGTGGCCAAGGGTTCGAATGCCAACTACCTGCTGGTGAAACTGCTGGAGAACGCCGGCCTCAAGTACGGCGATGTCGAGGTGTCCTACCTCGCGCCGGCCGACGCGCGCGCCGCGTTCGAAAGCGGCCGGGTGGCCGCCTGGTCGATCTGGGACCCGTTCTACGCCAGCGCCGAAAAGCAGCTCGGCGCCCGCGTGCTGGCCGACGGCAAGGGCGCGGTGGCCAACCACCAGTACTACCTGGCGTCGCGCGCCTTCGCGGAAAAGCACCCGGACATCGTGACCATCCTGATCGAGGAAATCGACCGGGTGGACCAGTGGGGCGCGCAGAACCCGAAGGAGGTGGCGAAATTCATCGCGCCGCTGATCGGCGTGGATCTGCCGATCGCCGAAACCGCCGCTGGCCGCCTGGGCTATGGCATCAAGCCGGTCACGCCGGCGGTGATCGCCGCCCAGCAGTCGATTGCCGACAGGTTCTTCGAACTGAAGCTGGTGCCGAAACAGATCCGGGTGAGCGACGCGCTGCCGCGCGAGGTGCGCAGGTAAGGCGGTGTCTGCCGCCGCCTGCATCGATGCCGGGCGGCGGCACTCGCTTCAGCGGGCCTGCTGCAACTGAGCCAGCACTTCTTCAGTGGTCCACAGCGCGTTCGCGATGAAGCGGAAATTGATCAGCGCAGCCAGATAGCCGTCGCCCTCGGGTACCGACGGGCCGGCGGTGGCGTCGCGCACCACGCCCACCTCGAAGCCCTGTTCCAGCAGTTCGCGCAGGTGCGATTCCACGCACAGATTGGCAGCCATGCCGGCCAGAATGATCTGCGACACGCCCCGCTTGCGCAGTTGCAGCGCGAGATCGTTGCTTTCCGGACCGTAGATTTTGTGCGGCGACGCAATGATGGTCCGGCCATCCAGGATGTAGGGCTTGAACGCAGGCAGGAAGTCCGCGCCCGAGTTCTCGAAGCCTTCGAGCGTGAGTGGTCCGGCGCGATCGAACATCCGGATGTTGTGCATCACCTGTTCCAGCGGGCCGCCGAACTGCCAGGCGTGATCGCAGGGGTAGTAGTAATGCGGCGATACCGCCACCGTGATGTCGGCCTGCTTTGCCGCGGCGAACAGCTGGCCGAGGTGCTTCACGGTATCCAGTTCGGTGATGCTCCGGCCGAACACCGGCCAACTCACGCCTTCCGGGCTGAGAAAGTCGATCTGGGGGTCGATCACCACCAGCGCAACGCGGTCGAGCCGGATCTTCATCGCGGGGCGAGGCAGTGCGGGGTCGAGCGGGTCGGCATAGCGGTCGCTGATCGATGCAGTCCGGCCGGGTACGGGGTTCATGGCGTTCTCCTGGGAAACCGGGCGGACGGGGTGCCGGCCCGGAAGAAAGCCATGCTAGAGGCAGGCGAATACGCGCTTTTCTCCCACAGTCCCGGAGCTTTGGCCTATCGTCCCGCCATGGACACGCTTTCCGAATTCTTCGCGCGGATAAGACTGCGGGGACGGCTGTTTTTCGCCGGTACCGTTCAGCGCACACTGCAGCTGGACAAGCCGCCGGGCATGGCCTTCATCCATGTTGCGCCAATCGGTGGCATCGAACTGGTCCAGCCGGACCTGCCGCGCATCGCTATCGATGCGCCGAGCGTGCTGTTCTGTCCCAGCTCCTGCCGCTATGACATACGCCCGAGCTTGCCGGCCGGCAGCGAGCTGATATGCGCGTCCTTCCTGTTCGCCCGCGAAAGCGCACCGCGTCTCGATCTCGGGCTGACTGAAACGCTCATTTTCCCGATCGCCGAACTCGCGTCGGCGCAAGCGGTGGTGCAGACACTGACAGGCGAATTCAGGCACGCGTCTCCGGGTAGCGCACGTGCGCTGGAACTGCTGTTCGAGTACCTGCTCGTGCTGCTGGTGCGCAGAGCGGTGTCCGACGGGGCGATTTCGACCGGTCTGCTGCATGCGATGACGGATCCGAAACTGGGTCGGGTGCTTCAGGCGATGCACGAGGCGCCGGAACAGGAGTGGAGTGTGGACGCACTGGCCGCCCAGGCTGGCATGTCGCGCTCGCGCTTTGCGGCGCATTTTAGCGGGGTGCTGGGCGTGTCGCCCATCCAGTACCTCACCGCGTGGCGCATGAAGCATGCGCAGGATCTGTTGTGCGAGGGCGTGCCGATCAAGGTGGTCGCGGCCGAGGTCGGCTATAGCTCGCAGGCGGCGTTCTCCCGCATTTTCCAGACGGTCGTCGGGCAACCGCCGGGCGAATGGCTCAAAGCATGCGGCCCGGTGGTCGGCACCGCCTTCGATTCCCGTCCGTGACCGAAATCAGCATTTGACGGGCTTACCGCCGGGCCGGTAGGGAAGCGTCGCCTGAGGCCAGCTGTCGCAGCGTTCGGTGCGGGCGCAGCCCAGTACCTCATTCAGACGTCGCCCGTCACCCAGCATGCGGAACAGGCCGGGCGCGGCCCAGGGCGCGTGGCCGTCGATGTTCGGTGCGCCACGACCGGCCAGAAGATCGTCCAGCCACAGGGTGCGGGTTTCGAACGAAATGCGGGTGAGGCCGGTGTGGTTGCCGACGCCGGTGTGGGCGTGGGCACCGGAAAAGGCGATCAGCGTGCCCGGTGGCACGAGCACCGGCTGTGCCTCGGCCGCATCGACCGCTTCCTGTAGATGCGGAATCGCCTCGTCGGCGCCGACCGCGGTGCGTCCGCCGGCGGCCGAGCGCTCGAGCAGCGCACGCATGTCGAAGGTGGTGCTGCTGTTCTTCAGCGGGCGCGACCACAGCGCCGGGTAGAGCGCCATCGTGCGGCCGGCGCTGACCGGGTAGATCGGCGCCCACCAGTTGGTCTGCGCGTACAGATTGGAGCCCCAGGTGTCGCGGTGGAAGGCGACGGTGGCGGTGCTGGCGTGGCGGGCGCACACGCTGTCCGGCGCGCGGTGCGGCTGGAAGCGCAGGTGCAGCCGGTCACAGGCGATGCGCGCCGGGTCCACGCCCAGCGATTCCAGCAGCGTGCGCCAGATGCGCCGGGTGTCGGCCGAGGCGGTGAAGGCGCGCTGCAGCGCAGTCAGCGTGTCGATCTGCTGCGCCGGCGTCAGGTGCTCGTGCAGCCGCTGCGGGTCGTGCGGCCGCAGCGCCTCCTCCACCAGCCCGCGCGCATGCGCCACCAGGTCTGCCATCGCCGCGTTGCCGGCGATCTCGACGATGTCGCCGCGGTAGATGCGGTCGTGGAAGTCGCGCGCGGACGAGGGCGGCGGAAGGGTGTCGGGCATGGAAGTGGGCAGAAGCGAGGGCAGAGGCAAGGGCAGCGGCGAGGGCACTCGGCGGTGACTATATCCGCTGCCTTTCCGGCCGGGCGCGGCCGCGCCGGTCATGCATCCATTCCGGTCCGGAGTGCTGCGCATCGCAAATCACTTGCAACGCTTTGCTTCGGAAAAATGCTTGGTTCCCTCCGGAGGGCGACATCCATAGCCTGCGCGGACTTGTCATAACAAGTTATTCGAAATGTCGAAAAGCAATCCCGCGCTGATGCTGTTGCCGGACGCGCCGTCGCCGCTGTATGCACGGCTGACCGAGCTGCTGCGGCTGCGCATCCTCGATGGCACCTATCCGCCGCACGGCCGCATGCCGTCCGAAAGCGAACTGTGCACGATGTTCGGCGTGAGCCGCATCACCGTGCGTCAGGCGCTGGGTGACCTGCAGAAAGCCGGCCTCATCTTCCGCATACACGGCAAGGGCACCTTCGTGTCGCGCCCGAAGGCCTTCCAGAACGTGACCGCGCTCGAAGGTTTCGGCGAAGCCATGTCGCGCATGGGCTACGAAATCATCAACCGGGTGGATCGCCTGCACGACCTGCCGGCCGACGCCCGGGTGGCGCAGAAGCTGGGTCTGGCCGAAGGCGACCCGGTGACCGAAATCCGCCGCGTGCGCCTGCTCAACCGCGAACCGGTGTCGCTGGAACTGACCTGGCTCCCAGCCGCGCTGGGCGAGCGCCTGAACCGGCATGAACTGGTCACGCGCGACATTTTCCTGATGCTGGAGAACGACTGCGGCGTGCCGCTGGGCCATGCCGACATCGCGATGGACGCGGTGCTGGCCGACGAGGACCTGATGCAGGCGCTACAGATCGAGGAGGGCGCGCCGGTGATGCACATCGAGCGCCTGACCCACGCCGCCGACGGCCGCCCGGTTGATTACGAACATCTGTATTTCCGCGGCGACGCCTTCCAGTACCGCTTCCGCGTCGATCGCGCACCGCGCAGGGAGGGCCGCGCATGAGTACCGCTGATACCCGCATCCACGAATACGACCTGGTGGTGGTCGGTGGTGGCACCGCCGGCCCGATGGCCGCGATCAAGGCCAAGGAGCGCAACCCGGCGCTGCGCGTGCTGCTGCTGGACAAGGCGCACGTGAAGCGCAGCGGCGCGATCTCGATGGGCATGGATGGCCTGAACAACGCGGTCATCCCGGGCCACGCGACGCCCGAGCAGTACACCAAGGAAATCACCATCGCCAACGACGGCATCGTCAATCAGGCGACCGTGTATGCCTACGCGAAGCACAGCTTCGCCACCATCGAACAGCTGGACCGCTGGGGCGTGCGCTTCGAGCGCGACGAGACCGGCGACTACGCGGTGAAGAAGGTGCACCACATGGGCGCCTACGTGCTGCCCATGCCGGAAGGGCACGACGTGAAGAAGGTGCTGTACCGCCAGCTCAAGCGCGCCCGCGTTGCCATCACCAACCGTATCGTCGCCACCCGGCTGCTGCAGGGCGACGACGGCGCCATCGCTGGCGTGATGGGTTTCGACTGCCGCACCGCGGAGTTCCACGTGATCCGCGCCAAGGCGGTGGTGCTGGCCTGCGGCGCGGCGGGCCGGCTGGGCCTGCCGGCCTCCGGCTATCTGATGGGCACTTACGAGAACCCCACCAATGCTGGCGATGGCTACGCGATGGCGTATCACGCCGGCGCCGAACTGGCCAATCTCGAGTGCTTTCAGATCAATCCGCTGATCAAGGACTACAACGGCCCGGCCTGCGCCTACGTGACCGGGCCGCTGGGCGGCTTCACCGCCAACAGCCGCGGCCAGCGCTTCATCGAGTGTGACTACTGGAGCGGCCAGATGATGTGGGAGTTCTGGCAGGAGCTGCAGGGCGGCAACGGCCCGGTGTTCCTGAAGCTCGACCATCTGGCCGAGGAAACCATACAGACCATCGAAACCATCCTGCACTCGAACGAGCGGCCCAGCCGCGGCGAGTTCCACGCCGGCCGCGGCACCGATTACCGGCGCGACATGGTCGAGATGCACATATCGGAAATCGGTTTCTGCAGCGGCCACAGCGCCTCCGGCGTGTGGGTGAACGAGCGCGCCGAAACATCGGTGCCCGGCCTGTATGCGGCCGGCGACATGGCGGCGGTGCCGCACAACTACATGCTGGGCGCTTTCACCTACGGCTGGTTCGCCGGCGACAACGCGGCCGACTACATCGCCGGCCGCACCTTTGCTGCAGTCGATGGCGCCCAGGTCGAGCGCGAACGGGCGCGCGTGCTCGCGCCGCTGCTGCGCGAGCAGGGGCTGGCGCCGGCCCAGGTCGAATACAAGCTGCGCCGCTTCGTGAATGACTATCTGCAGCCGCCCAAGGTCACCCGAAAGATGGACATCGCTCTGGACCGCTTCGACGGCATCCGCGACGACCTGGAGCAGCTGCACGCCACCAGCCCGCACGAACTGATGCGCGCAGCCGAAGTGTCGGTCATCCGCGACTGCGCCGAAATGGCGGCACGCGCCTCGCTGTTCCGCACCGAAAGCCGCTGGGGCCTCTACCACTACCGGGTCGATCACCCGCAGCGCAACGACGCCGACTGGTTCTGCCACGCCCATCTGAAAAAGGATGACGCCGGCCGCATGAGCAGTTTCAAGCGCGCGGTCGAGCCCTACATCGTGCCGATCGACAGCCAGGAGCGCACCGCGTACGACCGGCTGCGCGTCGCCGCCACGCCGCAGCCGGCGCTCGCCTGAGAGGACACACCATGACGTTCACCTTCCGCGAAACCACCCAGCGCAGTGCCGCACCGGTCACGGTCGATCACGACAAGTGTATTGCCGACAAGGGCTGCACCGTCTGCGTCGACGTGTGCCCGCTGGACCTGCTCGCCATCGACCCGGACACCGGCAAGGCCTACATGAAGTTCGACGAGTGCTGGTACTGCATGCCGTGCGCGAAGGACTGTCCGACCGGCGCCGTGCGGGTCGAGATTCCCTATCTGCTGCGCTGAATCGCGTCCGCCGGTGCCGGCCGGACGGTCCGGTCAGCGTTCATTCACATCACGATTGCAGGAGAAAAAACAGATGAAGATCACTTCGCTTCTCGCCGGCCTTGCGCTGGCATTCACGGCCGGCGCCGCGTCGGCCGCCGAAACCATACGCATCGCCATCGGCACTCAGGACACCACCATCAATTGCGCCACCGGCGGCCTGCTGGTGCGCGAACTGAAGCTGCTCGAAAAATACCTGCCGCGCGATGGCCGGTACAAGGACGTGCAGTACGACATCCAGTGGCGCAACTTCACGTCGGGCGCGCCGCTCACCAATGAAATGGTGGCCGACAAGCTGGACTTCGGCGCCATGGCCGACTTCCCGGGTTCGCTGAATGGCGCGGCCCACCTGAAGGCGGGCAAGAAGAGCATCTTCCTGTCGGTGCTGTCGGGCAGCACCATAGGCAGCGGCAATGGCATCGTCGTGCCGAGCAGCTCGGCGGTGCAGTCGGTCGCCGAACTGAAAGGCAAGCAGATTTCGGTGCCCTTCGCGTCGACCGCGCATGGCCTGCTGCTGCGCGCGCTGAACGCGCAGGGCTGGGACGTGGAACGCGACGTGACCATCGTCACCCAGGCGCCGGAAGTGGCCGGCAGCGCGCTGCAGGCGAACAAGATCGAGGCGCACGCCAACTTCGTGCCCTTCGCCGACCTGTTCCCCTACCGCGGCTTCGCTCGCAAGATCTATGACGGCGCGCAGTCGAACGCCGCCACCTTCCACGGTTCGCTGGTCAATGCCGACTACGCGAAGAAGTATCCGGAAATCGTGGTCGCCTATCTGCGCGCGAGCATCGAGGCGGACCGTCTGATCGCGGCCGAGCCGGAAAAGTACAGCGAACTGATCGCCAAGGTGACCGGCATCGAAGCCGAGGTGAACTATCTGTTCCACGGTCCGCTGGGCCTGCAGACGCGCGACCTGTCCTGGAAGCCGGAATACCGCCAGGCGCTGGCCACTTCGATCGACACGCTGCGCCTGCTCAAGCGTCACGACTCCGACCTGACCGCCGACACCTTCATCGACGACCAGTACGTGCGTGCCGCGTTCAAGGCCGCCGGTCTGGACTACGACGCCCAGCTGAAGAATTACGACAAGCTGGCGCTGAAGGCGAAGGATGCGCTGACCGGCAAGGCGATCGACGATCCGAAGCGCGTGGCACAGGTGTGGGTGCAGGGCGAGCCGCTGGTGCGTCATTACGCATCGCCGGAAAACGCTTTCGCCGACGTGAAGAAGATCGAGGCTGCCGGCAGGAAGGTGCGCGTGGTGTTCGCCCATGACCGCAATCTGGGCATCAAGCTGCTGGCGAATCAGGCCTGGTTCGCGACCGACGCGAAGGGCCAGATCAATGCCTTCCTGCTGAAGGACGCCGCGACCGCGTGGGCACAGGCCAACAAGGGCAAGGTGCTGGATTTCGCGGCGGTGCGCGGGCAGACCGCCACGCTGGCTTCGGCACAGTAAGCGGAGGGCGGCCGACCATGTCTCTGCCTGACACGCTGGCCGCCGGGCTGGCGGGCCCGGCGGCACCGGTGTCCGGTCAGCCGCGGCGCCTGCCGCGCTGGCCGGCCGGGCGGCTGACGGCTTTCGCCCTGGGCGCGCTGTCGCTGCTGGCCAGCCTGCTGCTCTGGCATGCGCTGGCGACTTCGCGCGCTCACCTGGGCTTCATCACCTTCGCCCACGTGCCACCGCCGTCCGAAGTGCTGGAGGCCGGCATCGAACTGCTGAGCTCGCCCAAGCTGTCGCTGCACGTCGGCCACAGCCTCGCGCGCATCGGCGCCGGCTATCTGTCGGCGGCACTGGCCGGTGTCGGACTGGGGCTGCTGATCGGGCGCTTCCGCTGGGCGGCGCGCGCGCTGCTGCCGCCGCTGGAAGTGCTGCGCCCGATACCGGCGGTGGCCTGGATTCCGCTTGCCATCCTGATGTTTCCGTCGACCGAGGTGTCGATGATGTTCATCACCTTCACCGGTGCGATCTTTCCCATCCTGCTGAACACCATACACGGCGTCGAGGCGGTCGATCCGCGGCTGGTGGCGTCGGCGCGCAGCCTGGGTACGCGCGGTCCGCGGCTGTTCGCCGAGGTCATCCTGCCGTCGGCCGCACCCGGCATCTTTACCGGGCTGTCCATCGGCATGGGGACCTGCTGGTTCTGCCTGGTGTCGGCGGAAATGATTTCCGGCCAGTTCGGCATCGGCTACTACACCTGGGAGTCCTACACCTTGCAGAACTACGCCGGCATCGTCGTGGGCATGCTGTTCATCGGCGCCTTCGGCATGGCCAGCAGCGCGCTGGTGCGCTGGCTGGGTCATTTCGCCACGCCCTGGTACCGGCTGCAGGAGAAGAAGGCATGACCACGGTCGTCCATCTGCGCGGCCGGGTCGACATCCAGCATCTGGACATCGAGTTCGGTCAGGGCACCTCGCGCTTCAAGGCGGTCAGCGACGTGTCGCTGGCCGCCAGCACCGGCGAATTCATCTGCCTGCTCGGCCCTTCGGGCTGCGGCAAATCGACGGTGCTGGGCGCGCTGGCCGGTCACATCGTGCCGAGCGCCGGGCGCCTGCTGCTCGATGGCGAGGCCATCAACGGCCCGCATCCGGACCGCGGTCTGGTGTTCCAGCAGCACACGCTGTTCCCGTGGAAGAGCGTGCTCGACAACGTGGCCTTCGGCCTGAAGATGCAGGGCGTGCCGGGCCCGGAGCGCACCTGGCGCGCGCGTGAGCTGATCGAGCTGGTCGGCCTGAAGGGCTTCGAGCGTCACTATCCGTCGCAACTGTCGGGCGGCATGCAGCAGCGGGTCGAAATCGCGCGCGTGCTGATCAACCAGCCGCGGGTGCTGCTGATGGACGAGCCCTTCGGCGCGCTCGACGCGCAGACCCGGCTGAAGATGCAGCAACTGCTGCTCGACGTATGGGCGCGCATCCGCACCACGGTGCTGTTCGTCACCCACGACATCGACGAGGCGCTGTTCCTGGCCGACCGCATCCTGGTCATGAGTGCGCGGCCGGGCCGCATCATCGACGACATCCGGGTGCCATTCGACCGCCCGCGCGATGCCCGGCTCACCACCACGCATTCCTTCAACACGCTGAAGCGGCGCTGCCTCGAACTGCTGCACCCGGACAGCGGCCAGCCCACGCTGGACCGCCTGTCACCGCTGGGCGACGCCACGGCCACGCTGCCGGCGCTGTCCATGTCCGATACCCGATTCGCGATCTGAACCGAATTTCATGAGCTTCGAACTGCTGCAGGACACACTGAACGACGACGACATTGCCGAACTGGCGCAGCGTCTGGACCACCCGGACGAAGCGGTGCGCCGCATCGCAGTGCTGGATCTGGCCGAACAGGAAGATCCGGCGCTGCTGCCGCTGATTGCCCGTGCGCTGGCCGGCGATGCCTCGCCCACCGTGCGCCGCGAGGCGGCCGAACGGCTGGGCGGCTGGGAAGACGATGCGGTGGTGGCCGCGCTGTGCGACGCGCTGGATGACGACGCGACCGAGGTGCGCACGGCCGCCGCGCAGACGCTGTCCGGCCTGAAGACGGGCGAGGCGGCTGAGGTGCTGCTGGCGCGTCTGACCCACCCGGCGCCCTTCGTGCGCAGTGCGGTGCTGCGCGCGCTGCGCGAGCTGCGTCTGCCACAGGCGGCCACGCCCGCACTGACGTTGACCCGAGATGCCGACGCCATCGTGCGGCGCGAGGCGGTCGGCGTGCTGGGCTGGTTGCGATTGGACCATGCGCTGCCCCGGCTGGCCGAACTGGCCGAGCGGGATCCGGATGCCGGCGTGCGCCGTGCGGCGGTCGGCGCCCTGGGCGTCGAAGGCGCGGCGGCCGGCGCGCTGCTGGCGGCGCTGCGCGACAGTGCCTGGCAGGTGCGCGAAGAGGCGGCCATCACGCTGGGCAAGCTGCGCGTGGCCGAGGCGGTCGATGCGCTGGATGCGGCTTTGCGCGACGAATACTGGCAGGTGCGCCTGCAGGCTGCGCGTGCGCTCGGCCGGCTAAAGGCGGTCGGGGCGCTGCCCGGTCTGGCCGCGCTGATCACGCATCCGATCAGCAATCTGCGCAAGGAAGTGGTGCTGGCACTGGGCGAACTGCGGCACGCCGCCGCACGCCCGCTGCTGCAGCAGGCGCTGGCCGATGCCGACCCGGAAGTGCGCAAGGCGGCGCGCATCGCGCTCGCCCAGGTCGACGCCGCGAGCGCCTGATCGCGGCCTTCCGGCCGCGCTGCCTCAGCCGGCGTCAGCCAGCAGGTGGTTGACCGCGGTGGCCGCGTGCCGCCGCAGTTCAGGTATCGCGGTGGCTTCCCAGAATTGGGCACGCAGCAGCGGGCCGACGTAGTAGAGACCCTCCACCGGCTGGCCGCCAGCATCCAGCGCGCGACAGTGCGGATCGACCATCAGGCCGAGTTTCAACGCGTCCTGGGTGAGCAGCCCGCCGGTGATCAGGCGGTGCAGCAGTGGCGCGCGCTGGGCGTCGATGCGGTGGCCGGGGCCGGTGCAGTTCACGATGCGGTCGACTTCGAGTGCCTGCGGACCGCGGCGGGCGTCGTCCCAGCGCGCGGTCAGGCCGGTGTTGCCGGCCGATACCGCGCGCAGGCGGCCGGCGCGCACGGTGAGGCGGCCGTCTTCCAGCATTGCGTTCATCGCGTTGAAAGGTTCGGGTGCGGCGCGGTGGCGCAGCACCTCCCAGTGCGGGCGCAGGTGACGCATGAAGCGACGCTTTTCGGTGTCGTCCAGGCTTTGCCAGAGCGCCGGTGTGATCGCGCGCAGCGAGCCGATCACGTCGCGCCAGTCTATGCAGGCTTTTTCGGCCTGGGCGACCGCCGCGCGCAATTGCCGCAGCAGCCGGCGGGCGCTGCGCGCGGCGAGCAGCGCGTCGCGGTCAAGCGGGATGGTGGCGGGCGGCGCGTCCTGCGCGCGGTGCGAACGCGGCAGCAGGCCGCGCCGTGACAGCGCGGTGATCGGTCCGCGGTGGCCGCGGCGCTTCAGGTCGACCACCACGTCCAGCATGGTGAGCCCGCTGCCCAGGATGAGCACGCGCTCGTCGCCGTCGATGCGCTCCAGCGCGCCGGGCGACCACGGATCGTTGATGTAGGCCGGGCCCATGTCCTCCAGCGCCGGCAGCGGTGCGACCGGACTGAGGTGGCCCATGGCCAGGATGACCGCATCGGCCGGCAGCGTGCTGCCATCGGCCAGCGTCAGCGCGAAGCCGCCTTCCGGGCGACGGTCGATGGCATCGACCCGCGCGGTGACGATGCGCAGCCGGTTCGCGTGACCGGCCGCAGCCGAGCGCAGCCGGCTTTCCAGATATTCGCCGTACAGCATGCGCGGCACGAAGGCGCTCGCGCGGTAGCGGTGGCCGCTGTCTTCGAGGTAGCGGACGAAATCGCCTTCCTGCGCCGGCTCCATGCCGAGACGGCCGGCCGGTACGTTCAGCAGGTGCAGTGGCGAACGGGTGCCGTAGGCCAGCCCGCGGGCGATCGGCCCGGACGCGTTGATCAGGTGGATCTGCCAGTCATTGCTGGCGTGATCGCCGCAGCGGGCAAGCAGCTGACAGGCGCAGGCGGTGCCGCTGAAACCGGCACCGATGATGACGAGCGTGCGCACGCGGACCCCTTTCGGCTGGACGGCCGGTACGCGGGCGCGCACCGGATGACCGGCCGACTATAGCGTCCGTCGGCTGCCGCTTCCGTGACGGCGGCCGGTGGCGAGGGTCGTGCGCCGTGACGCAGTTCCGCCTGCGGCGGAGATGCCGTTTTCAGGCGGCAAGCTGGGCCAGTGCGTTGCGCACCTGCGAGCGGCTGCGTGCGGCGTAGATGACCGGCAGCCCGTTTGCGCTCGCCAGCTTGCGCACGCGGGCCGCCATGCCGTGATTGACGTGGTCGATCAGCAGCACGATACCGCGCAGGTCACGCGGCAGCGGCTGGTGGTGATCGGCGGCACGGCGGCCGCTCCAGTGGTGCAGGCGGTCGACGCCGGCTTCACGCGCCGAATCCGCGAACTGGTTGGGGTGGTCTCCGCCGACGACGAGGATGGCCATCTAATGCACTCCGGATTGCGATGACATGACCTTACGGGCCGCCCGCAGCCGGGGGAACTGAATTGTTCTGCGCTGCTTCTTCTGCACAGCTTTGCCGGCTGACGCATATGCCCAGCGGCCGGGTGAACGAAAAAAGGCCCGGTCGGAACCGGGCCCTGTCATGCCTGTGCTGCGCTTACTTCGGCTGCGGCGTCAGGCGCAGGTAGGGGCGCACCGCCTTGTAGCCGGCCGGGAAGCGGCGGGCGATCTCGTCCGGGTCCTGCAGCGACGGCACGATGACCACGTCGTCGCCGTGCTTCCAGTTGCCGGGCGTGGCGACCGAGTGCTTGTCGGTCAGCTGCAGCGAATCGATCACGCGCAGCACTTCGTCGAAGTTGCGGCCGGTGCTGGCCGGGTAGGTGATGATGAGGCGCACCTTCTTGTTCGGATCGATGATGAACAGCGAGCGCACGGTGAGCGTGGCGTTGGCGTTCGGATGGATCATGTCGTACAGCTCGCTCACCTTGCGGTCGCCGTCGGCGATGATCGGGAAGTTCACCGTGGTGTTCTGGGTTTCGTTGATGTCGGCGATCCACTTGTGGTGCGAATCCACCGGATCCACCGACAGCGCGATGGCCTTCACGCCGCGCTTGTCGAATTCACCCTTCAGCTTGGCGGTCAGGCCCAGTTCGGTGGTGCACACCGGCGTGAAGTCGGCCGGGTGCGAGAACAGCACGCCCCAGCTGGCGCCCAGCCACTCGTGGAAACGGATGCGGCCGGCGCTGGAGTCCTGTTCGAAATCGGGGGCGATGTCGCCGAGTCGGATGGTCATGGTTCTGTCCTCCTGATGGTTTGTAAGGGCGCGGGCAGGGCTGCTGCCGCACGCGTCGCGCGTCGGGCCGTCAGAGCGTCGCGCGCGACTGGCGGCGCAGCTTTGCCAGCCAGCCGTGCCGGCGGGGCGCCGGCTCGGTGTCTTCCGCCAGCGAACCGAGCGGAAGGTCACGCTGTGCATGATGCATCAATCTGAACAGCCGCAGGCATTGCGGCCAGGGCCCGGCGTGCAGCGCCGGATCGATGTCGCCCAGCGCGCTGCTCAGCACCAGCCGGCTGCCCCAGCGCTCGGCCCACTGGCTGGCGCTGATCAGCCGCAGATCGGGATCGCGGTCGTGCGCCACCAGCAGCGTGGTGAAGCCGGGCGGCACCTGCGGCAGCAGGCCGGATACCGACGGATGGCGCGGGCGACCATCTTCGCCTTCGCTCAGCAGGCCGTCGGCGCTGTAGCGTTCCGGATCGGCCGGCGCCACCAGCAGCGCGCCGGCCACCCGGTCGGTGCGGTCGCAGGCGGCGAGCAGGGCGGCCAGGCAGCCGAAACCGTGCGCGACGATCCAGACCGGGCCGGCGGCCTTGTCGATCGCCCGCTTGACCCGGCCGGCCCAGTGCGCGAGCACCGGTTCGTCCCAGTCGTCCTGTTCGACCCGCTGGCTGCCGGCCAGTTCGTGTTCCAGCCATGACAGCCAGTGTTCCGGCGGCGCGCCGTGCAGGTCGGGAACGATCAATACGGTGGAGCTCATGGCGAGACGCCTGCGTCCTTCGTCGTCGTGGCCGTCAGCCGCCGATGCGGGCGATGGACACTTCGGTCGACTTCACCAGCGCGACCACTTCGACGCCCGGCTTCAGGCCGAGTTCGTCGACCGAGCGGGTGGTGATGACCGAGGTCACGATGCCGGCCGGCGTATCGACGTCGACCTCGCTGACCACGTCGCCGCGGACGATCTCCTTGATCTTGCCCTTGAACTGGTTGCGTACATTGATTGCGGTGATGGCCATGATGGTTTCCTTTCTCAGATGGCGAACGAAATGTGGGCGATGCCCGGTGTCCGTGCGTCGTGCGACGCCACGGAAGGTTCGATGGGAGGGGCTTCGAGTACGCGCTGCAGGATGCGCGCCTCGTAGGCCGAAAAGCCGTTGCTGGCGCGCTCGCGCGGCCGCAGCAGGCGGATGTCGAGATCGAGCGCGACCGCACCGTCCTCGATCAGCAGCACGCGGTCGGCCAGCGCCACCGCCTCCTGCACGTCGTGCGTAACCAGAATGGCGGTGAAGCCCTGTTCCTGCCACAGTGACTCGATCAGCTGCTGCATTTCGATGCGGGTGAGCGCATCGAGCGCGCCCAGCGGTTCGTCGAGCAGCAGCAGGCGCGGCGAGTGCACCAGTGCGCGCGACAGCGCGATGCGCTGGCGCTGGCCACCGGACAGCTGCGACGGCCAGTCGCGTTCGCGGTCGGCCAGGCCGACCCGCTCCAGCACTTCGCGGGCGCGGCGCCGGTACGCCGGCGTGAGGCCCAGCGACACGTTGTCGATCACCCGCTTCCAGGGCAGCAGGCGCGCGTCCTGGAACATGATGCGCACGTCGTCGGCGCTGCCGTCTATCGTCAGCTCGCCTTCGCTGGCGGCGTCGAGGCCGGCCAGCAGGCGCAGCAGCGTGCTCTTGCCGCAGCCGCTGCGGCCGACGATGGCGACGAACTCGCCCGGGCGGATGTCGAGGTCTATGCCCTTGAGCACCCGGCGTTCGCCGAAGGTCTTGCCGATGCCGCGCAGTTTCACCGCGGCACCGTTGATCACCCGTTCGGCTGCGCGCACTTCGGAATTCTCTTCAGGGGAAAAGTACATGGCGCCCACCTCAGCGTGACTGGTAGTTCGGATGCCACTGCAGCCACACGCGCTCCAGCGTGCGGGCCAGCAGGTCGGCCAGCTTGCCGAGCAGCGCGTACAGCAGGATGCCGACCAGCACCACGTCGGTCATCAGGAACTCGCGCGCATTCATGGTCATGTAGCCGATGCCCTCCTGCGCCGAAATCGTTTCGGCCACGATCAGGATGACCCACATGAAACCGAGCGAAAAACGCACGCCGACCAGGATGGAGGGCAGTGCGCCCGGCAGGATGATGTCGCGGTACAGCGCCCAGCCGCGCAGGCCGTAGGAGCGACCCATCTCGATCAGGCCGGCGTCCACCGAGCGGATGCCGTGGAAGGTGTTGATATAGACCGGGAAGAACACACCCAGCGACACCAGGAACAGCTTGGCGGTCTCGTCGATGCCGAACCACAGGATGACCAGCGGAATCAGCGCCAGCGGCGGAATGTTGCGGATCATCTGCACCGTGGTGTCGAGCAGGGTTTCGACCCGTTTCCACGAACCGGTGGCCAGGCCCAGCAGCAGGCCAAGGCCGCCGCCGATGGCGAAGCCGCTCAGCGCGCGCTGAGCGCTCACCAGCACGTGGCGCCACAGTTCGCCGCTGACCGCCAGCGTCCAGAAGGCTTTCAGCACGTCGAGCGGTGCCGGCAGCACGCGGCTGGACAGCCAGCCGGCCTGGGCGGCGACCTGCCACAGCACGACCAGTGCGACCGGCAGGCTCCAGGGCAGCAGTTTCTGCCGCAGATGCGGCAGCGAAGAGGAGGTCTGGGTACTCATGTCATGCCTTCACGAATAGATGGACGGTTCGGGCACACGGTCGTCCAGCACCCAGCGACCGATGTCCTGCAGCTTGTAGTCGAGGTTGTCGTGCAGCGTGTGCACCCGCACGTTGCGCCAGTAGCGGTCGTGGCCGTAGCGGGCCGCGGTGGCGCGCGCGCCCATCAGTTCGAAGATGCGCGAGGTCACGTCGAGCGCGGCGCGGCCGGCGGCGATCTTGGCCTGCCAGATCAGCAGCGCGACCTCGCCGCGTTCGCGCGCGTCCAGCGCATCGCCGCGCTCCCACGCGCGCTGCAGCGCGGCTTCGGCCTGCTGCGCCAGCGCCAGCGCGCCGCGGTAGGCGATCCACAGTTCGGCGAAGCGCACCTGGCCGTAGGGGTCATCGGCGGCACGCGACACGCCGCTGGCGAACCAGGGGCGCGCTTCATGCTGCACGTAGTGCCAGGCGGCGCGCAGTGCGCCCTGCGTGTTGCCGAGATAGATTTCGGTCAGGATGAGCTGCGACACCAGCGTGCGCAGCGTGGCCCGCGGCGTGCCGCGCGTACCCGGCGGGCCGAGGATTTCGTCGGCCTCGACGCGTACCTTCTCGAAGGTGACGGTGCCGCTGTCGGTCTGGCGCTGGCCGAGGTTGTCCCAGTCATCATGTACGGTGATGCCGGCGCGGTCGGTCGGCAGGCTGATGAACACCCGGTCGGCCGGATCGTCGCCACGCGGCGCAGTCACGTTCAGCATGTCGGAACCGGTGGCACCGGAGCAGAAGGACTTCACGCCGTCGAGCAGGAAATGGTCGCCCGCCGGCGTGAGCCGGATGCGGGTGTCCAGACCGTTGGTGGCATTGCCCCAGAACCAGCCCTTCGTCACCGTGTCACCGAGCAGGCGGGCCTGCTGCGCAGGGTTGGCGAACAGCCGCACGCTGGCCACCTGCAGATGCTGGAAGCCGAACAGGTGGGCGAGCGAACTGTCGGCCTCGGCGAAGCGGCGGATGACGGCGTAGATCTGCGGCCAGGGCAGTCCGGCGCCGCCGAATTCCGCCGGGACCGCGAGCGTGAGCAGGCCGCTGTCGCGCAGCAGCTGGCGTTCGGCCCAGGCGGTGCCGCCAGCGCGATCGCGCTCGGCGGCGGTGGCTTCGAGCCCGCGCGCGGTCCGTTCGACCGCTTCGGTGTGCGCGCCGAAATCGCGGTCGAACAGATGGGTGGCGTCGCCGCGTTCGAGCTGGCGGGTGGTGTCGGGGGCATTCATCGCGGCAACCTCAGAGCACCGGTTTCCAGACCGGCACCGCGGTGGCATTCACCTTGCGCGGCAGCAGGCCTTCGCGCGTGAAGGTGTCGGCGATGGCCTGCTGTTCCTGCAGCCGCTCCGGCTGCACCAGACGTACGTCGTAGCTGCGGCGGCCATTGGCCTGTTCCACCGTGGCTTCGTCCAGACCCCACACCGGTGCCAGCAGCGCGGCAGCGTCCTTCGGGCTCTGCTTTACCCACTTGCCGCTGTCGGCCAGCGCGTCGTAGATCACCTTGATCACGTCCGGGCGGGCCTGTGCGAAGGGCGTGGCGGTCAGGTAGTAGCGCTGGTACTGCGCCAGATTCGTGCCGTCGGCCAGCACCCGCACCTTGGCCTGGCGCTGCACCGCCGACAGGAAGGGGTCCCACACCACCCAGGCGTCGATCGCGTCGCGCTCGAAGGCCGCGCGGCCGTCGGCTGGTGCGAGATAGGCGGGCTGGATGTCCTTGAAGCTCAGACCGCTCTTCTCGAGTGCTGCGATCAGCAGGTAATGCACGCCGGCCGCCTTGGCGAAGCCCACGCGCTTGCCCTTCAGATCGGCCACGCTGCGGATCGGCGAATCGGCCTTCACCACGATGGCCTGGGCGGTGGGCGACGGTGCTTCCTGCGCCAGATAGGTGAGGTTGGCCCCGGCGGCCAGCGCGAACACCGGCACGGTATCGGCGACGTCGGCCGACACGTCCACGCTGCCCACGTTCAGCGCTTCGAGCAGCGGCAGGCCGCTGGCGAATTCGTGCCAGCTCACCTTGACGCCCAGCGGCGCAAGCTTCTGTTCCAGCGTGCCGCGCGTCTTCAGCACGGTGATCAGCGTGGACGACTTCTGGTAGCCGATGCGCACGGTGGCGGGTCTGTCCTGCGCGAAGGCGCGGCCGATGGCGAGCGCGGGCAGGGCGGCGGCGATGGCCTTCAAGGCATTGCGGCGATGGATGGACAGCGGTCGGGTCATGGCTCTTTCCTTTTGAGTGTCGTGGCGGCGTCAGAGAACGTGCGCGCCTTCGAGAATTTCAAGAATGCGGTTGCGGGCTTCGGTCAGGGCCGGCGAGCGGCGGTTGCGCGGGCGCTGTTCGGTGATCGTCACTTCGTCGAGCACTCGGCCGCCGCCCATCACGATGACGCGGTCGGACAGCCAGGCCGCTTCATCGACGTCATGGGTCACCAGCAGCAGCGTGGTGTCGTGCTCGCGGGCGATGGCCAGCAGCAGTTCCTGCAGCCGGATGCGGGTGAAGGCGTCGACCGCGCTGAAGGGCTCGTCGAGCAGCAGCAGCGGCGGCCGGTTGAACAGGCCGCGGGCGATGGCCACCCGCTGCGCCATGCCGCCGGACAGCGCCTTGGGCAGCGCGTCGGCCACCTGCGACAGGCCGACCTCTTCCAGCAGCGTGAACACGTGCGGATCACGGGCGCGCGCCGCATCGGCGTCGAAGCCGACGTTCTGCGCCACGGTGAGCCAGGGCAGCAGCCGCGGCTCCTGGAAGATGACGCCGATATCGCGGCTCACGCCGTGCTGCGGCTGGCCGTCCAGCGTCACCGTGCCGTCGTGTTCGCGGTCGAGGCCGGCCACGATGCGCAGCAGCGTGCTCTTGCCGCAGCCGCTGGCACCGACCAGGCTGACGATTTCGCCGGCTTCCAGCGTGAGCGAGAAGTTGTCCAGCACGCGCCGGTCGCCGAAGCGCTTGGACGGTACGTGCACATCGAGCAGTGCGGTCATGGTGCGCTCCTCAGCCAAGACGGGTTTCGAGTGCGTCACGCCAGACCAGCGCACGCTTCTCAAGCGATTTGAGAACGCTGTCCGACACCTTGCCCAGCACCGCCAGCAGCAGGATGGCGGCCAGCACGATGTCGGGGCGCGACGTTTCGCGGCCGTCGGTCAGCAGATAGCCCAGGCCGCGGGTGGCGGCGATCAGTTCGGCCGCGACCAGGAACATCCAGGCCAGACTCAGGCCGACGCGCAGGCCGGTGTAGAGGCTGGGCAGCGAGGCCGGCAGCAGGATGCGGCGCACCAGCGCAGTCCGGCTCAGGCCATACACCTCGCCCAGTTCGACCAGTTTGCGGTCGACATTGCGCAGACCGGACAGCAGGTTCAGATAGACCGGGAAGAAGGCGCCGATCGCGATCAGCGTGATCTTGGGCGTTTCGTCTATGCCCAGCCACAGCAGCAGCAGCGGCACCCAGGCCAGGCTGGGCACTGCGCGCAGTGCCTGGAAGGTCGGGTCGAGCAGCGCTTCGGCGCGGCGGTCCAGCCCGACCACCACTGCCGCGATCACCGCCAGCGAAGCACCGATCGCGAAGCCGCCGGCCACCCGGGCCAGACTGACGCCGATGTGCGATGCCAGACCGCTGCCCAGATCGAACAGCGTGCGCACGATTTCGCTCGGTGCCGGGAACAGGTGGGCGGCCAGCACGCCGCTGCGCACCAGCGCTTCGAAGGCCAGCAGCGTGAGCACCGGCAGCACCCAGCCCAGCGCCGGATGGGGACGCCCGGCACGGCCGGCGGGGACGGCCGGCCGTGCGGACGACACCGTCGCCTGGAGGGAGGAGGTGCGGGCAGCGGTGTTCATGGCATCAGTCCTTGGACGCGAGCACGGCGGCCGCGTGGCTGGGATCGATCAGTTCGGTCACCACCTTGGCGACGTCGGTGCCTTTGCGCACCAGCTCTTCCTCGACCAGGATGGGCGCGGCGGCGCGCAGCGCGTCGTGGTGCTCGCGGCCGATGCGCGGGTTGGAGAAATCGGTGCGCTTCAGCTGGGCCTGCGCCACCGGCAGATTGAGCTTGGCTTCTTCCGCCAGAATCTTCGCGGCTTCGTCCGGATTGGCGATCACCCAGCGGCGGGCACGCTCGTAGGCGGCGATCACCGTCTTCACCTGATCCGGATGTGCCTTCAGGAATTTCTCGGACACGTTCAGGAAGCCGTAGGTGTTGAAGTTCACATTGCGGTAGATGAGCTTGGAGCCGGCTTCCAGTTCGCTCGCAGCGAGGTGCGGATCCAGACCGGCCCAGGCGTCGACCCGCTTCTGTTCCAGCGCGACCCGGCCGTCCGGGTGCTGCAGATGGACGATCTCGACGTCGTTGCGCGACAGGCCCGCTTCATGCAGCGAGCGCAGCAGGAACAGATAGGGGTCGGTACCCTTGGTGGCGGCGATGCGCTTGCCCTTCAGTTCGGCCACCGACTTGATGGTCGAGTCCTTCGGCACCGCGAGCGCGGTCCATTCCGGTCGCGAGTACACATAGACCGAGCGGATCGGATTGCCGTTGGCGCGGCTCAGCACTGCGGCCAGACCGGCGGTGCTGCCGAAGTCGATGGCGCCGCTGTTCAGGAATTCGAGCGCGCGGTTGCTGCCCTGGCTCAGCGTCCATTTCACTTCGATGCCGACCGGCTTCACCGCTTGTTCCAGCCAGCCGAAGCGCTTGAGCACCAGGCTGGTCGGCGAGTAGTAGGCGTAGTCGAGGCGGATTTCCTTCGGCGCGTCGCCGGCGGCGAAGCCGGTCAGCGGCAGTGCGCTGGCCGCCAGACCGGCGGCGATCAGCAGGCGGCGGATGCGGGAGGGTGAGCTGCTCATGATCTTCCTTTTCAGTCCGGTTGAATGTCGTGTCCGACGGTGTCGGGTCGCGCTGTGTCGCGCGTCTGAAGGTCATGCTAGGGGCGGGCGCCGCGCATCCAAACCAATTAAATCTGCGCTGCATTTGTGCGGACGGACTGCGTTGCTTTGCCGATCCAGTGATAAGCGGATGCGGCGCAGGGCAACAAAAAAGCCTCCGTTCCCGGCTGGGGACGGAGGCTTTTCAGGCGGGACGGCGCAGCGCGATCAGCTGGCGGATGCGGCCGGCACGTAGTGGTTGGCGACGATTTCGCCGAAGGGGCCGGACAGGCTGAAGCCGGGCAGGCCCTGCTGCTGCGCTCTCGGCAGATGCGGGAACACCTGCTCGGCGAAGCTGTAGGCCTCTTCGAGGTGCGGATAGCCGGACAGGATGAAGGTTTCGATGCCGAGGTCGGCGTACTCCTTCATGCGTGCGGCAATGGTCGGCCCGTCGCCGACCAGCGCGGTACCGGCACCGCCGCGCACCAGGCCGACGCCGGCCCACAGATTAGGGCTCACCTCCAGCCGGTCGCGGCGCCCGCCGTGCAGCGCGGCCATGCGGCGCTGGCCTTCGGAATCCATCTGCGCGAATTTCTTCTGCGCGGCGGCGATGGTGTCGTCATCGAGATGGCGGATCAGGTCGTCAGCCGCCTGCCAGGCGCGCTCGTTCGTGTCGCGTGCGATCACGTGCAGGCGGATGCCGAAGCGCAGCGTGCGGCCGTGCGCTGCGGCGCGGCGGCGCATGTCGGCGATCTTCTCCGCCACCGCGGCCGGCGGTTCGCCCCAGGTGAGATAGACATCCACCTGTTCGGCCGCCAGTTCGTGCGCCGCCGGCGACGAACCGCCGAACCACAGCGGCGGATGCGGGCGCTGCACCGTCGGGTAAAGCTGCTTGCCGCCCTTCACGGTCAGATGCTTGCCGCTGAAGTCGAAGGACGCACCTTCGTGCGCACCGGACAGGATGCCGCGCCAGATGCGCAGGAATTCGTCGGTGATTTCGTAGCGTTCGTCGTGCGTGTGGAAGATGCCGTCACCGTCGAGTTCGGTCGGATCGCCGCCGGTCACCACATTGATCAGCAGCCGGCCGCCGGACAGGCGATCGAAGGTGGCCGCCATGCGCGCGGCCAGCGACGGTGCGGTCAGGCCGGGCCGCACCGCGACCAGGAATTTCAGCCGCTGGGTGAAGCCGATCAGTGCCGAAGCGGTGACCCAGGCGTCTTCGCAGGAGCGCCCGGTGGGCAGCAGCACGCCGTCGTAGCCCAGCGTGTCGGCCGCGATGGCGACCTGTTTCATGTAGTCCAGACTGACCTGGCGCCCGCCTTCCGCGGTGCCCAGATAGCGGCTGTCGCCATGGGTGGGGATGAACCAGAACACATTCATGATGGATACCTTGGAATGCTTGGATTGCCTGCGCGTGCGTGAAAGCGGGGTGGACTCAGACGCTGCAGCGCACCTGGTCGAAGGGCACCGGCTCGACCTGCTGCGCACGCCGGTTCAGCAGTGCGCGGTACTCGTAGACCAGCCGGTCAGTGGCCTGCAGCAGGCGGTCGATGATGTCGTCCGACAGCAGGTAGTTGCCGTGCTCGTCCTTGGTCACCGTGCTGTCGGTGGCATGCACGCCCGGCAGCACCAGTGCCGGCGACATCGACTGCAGCACCGGGCGCAGCGCGTAGTCGAGCGCCAGTGCGTGGTGCGGGCTGCCGGCGGTGGCCAGCGGCAGCACCACCTTGCCGTCCAGCCCGTTCTGCGGAAGCAGGTCGAGAAAGCTTTTCAGCAGGCCGCTGTAGGCGGCCTTGTAGACCGGCGTGGCAATGACCAGCGCGCTGGCGGCGGCCACCCGTTCGCTGGCGGCGCGGATCTGCGGGTCGCCGAAGCGGGCGTGCAGCAGTGCGTGCGCCGGCAGATCGGTCAGCTTGAGCCGCGTGTTCTCGACACCGCGCCGCTCCAGTTCGGCGGCGACGAAGCCGGACAGCGCGGCCGAGCGCGACGGCTCAACCGGGCTGCCCTGGAGGAACAGGATGGACATTCGGTCGGGCTCCGCGCTCAGCGCACGCTGATCTGGTCGAACACGCCGCCGTCGGCGAAGTGTGTTTTCTGTGCCTTCTGCCATCCGCCGAACTCGGCGTCGATGGTGAAGAGTTTCACCGGCGCGAAGGTCTTGGCGTACTTGGCGGCGACCTTGGGGTCGATCGGGCGGTAGTAGTTCTGGGCCGCGATTTCCTGACCTTCCGGGCTGTACAGGTATTCCAGGTAGGCGGTCGCCACCGCGCGGGTGCCGCGCTTGTCCACCACCTTGTCGACCACGCTGACCGGCGGTTCGGCCAGGATGGACAGCGAAGGGGTGACGATTTCGAACTTGTCCGGGCCCAGCTCCTTCACCGCCAGATAGGCCTCGTTCTCCCAGGCGATGAGTACATCACCGATGCCGCGCTCGACGAAGGTGGTGGTCGAACCGCGGGCGCCGGAATCGAGCACCTTCACGTTGGCGAACAGCTTTTTGACGAACTCTTTCGCGGTGGCGTCCGAGCCGCCCGGCTGCTTGGCCGCGTAGGCCCAGGCGGCGAGGTAGTTCCAGCGGGCGCCGCCCGAGGTCTTGGGGTTGGGGGTGATGACCTCGATGCCCGGCTTGACCAGATCGTTCCAGTCCTTCAGGTGCTTGGGGTTGCCCTTGCGCACCAGGAACACGATGGTGGAGGTGTAGGGGGAGGCGTTGTGGGGCAGGCGCTTCTGCCAGTCGGCGGGGATGAGCTTGCCGTTGTCGTGCAGGGCATCGACGTCGTAGGCCAGCGCGAGGGTGACCACGTCGGCTTCGAGGCCGTCGATGACCGAGCGGGCCTGTTTGCCGGAGCCGCCGTGGGACTGCTTGATGGTGACGTTGTCGCCGGACTTGGCCTTCCAGTGCTTGGCGAAGGCGGCGTTGAAGTCCTGATAGAGCTCGCGGGTCGGGTCGTAGGACACGTTGAGCAGGGTGATGTCGGCGGCCAGGGCGTTGCCGGCGAGAGCGGTGCCGAGCAGCAGGCTGGCGGCGAGGGTACGCAGGGCGGTTTTCATGGTGGGGCTCCGTGTGCGGTCAGTCGATGCGATGGATCGCACTGTAGGGAGCCGCCCGGGCGATGCGAACCAATTAAAACTGCGCTGCTTTGCACCGCTTTCCTGCAAAGCTTGTGAATTCCGGTGAGAAGGGTGGCGGCGTTTCCGGAATCTTTCGCCGCCGGATACGGTCTGTCGCGCCGGACGCCCCTGTTCCGGAACCCGCCATGAACGACCTGTTCGCACCCGCGCCGCACGACACCTTCGAGCCCACGCTTGCGGCCGCCCAAGCCCGCATCGACGCGCTGGACCCCGCTCGCTACGCGCGAACCCGAAATCATCTCGATGGCGCGGTGAGTCGCCTGTCGCCCTATCTGACCCACGGCTTCACGGACGTGCCCGCGGTGATCGCCCGCCTCGGGCAGCGCCACGCGCTGACGCCGGCGGACAAGATCGTGTTCGAACTCGCGTGGCGCGAGTACTTCCATCACCTGTGGCGGCACTGGGGCGACGGCATCCTGAGCGCCCGCCGACCGGCACCGGCCGCGCACTACGCGGCCGAACTGCCGGCCGACGTACGCGAAGGCCGCACCGGCGTGCCGGTGATCGACGCCTCGGTGCGCACGCTGTACGACACCGGCTACCTGCACAACCACGCCCGCATGTGGCTGGCGAGCTATCTGGTGCATCTGCGCAAGACCGGCTGGCTGGCCGGCGCGAGCTGGATGTACCGCCATCTGCTGGACGGCGATCTGGCGTCCAACATGCTCTCCTGGCAATGGGTGGCCGGCACGCTGACCGGCAAGCCCTATCTGTTCAATGCCGAGAACGTGGCCCGCTACGCGCCGGCGCTGACCAGTCCGGGCAGCGCGATCGACGACAGTTATGAAGCGCTCGACCGCAGAGCGCGCCACGCGCCGGACTGCGGCCCCGAACCGGGTGTGCATGCGGCGGTGGCGGAGCCAGGTACCGGTGCGCCGCCGGCGGAATCCGCCGCGTTTCCGACCGGCGCCGACCCGGTGTGGCTGGTGCACCCGTGGTCGCTGGGCGAGGTACCGCCGGGCCATGTCGCGGTCGGCTGGATCGAACCCGGATTCCACGCGCGCTTCGGCTGGAGCGCCGCGCGCTGGGCTTTCGTGGTGGCCCGCATGCGCGCGCTGTGCGACAGCATGGTGGTGGGCGATGCGGACCGCTTGCGGCGGCTGTGGCCGACCGCCCGGCTGAGCGCGCAGGCCACGCTGAATCCCTTCTACGCCGAGGCGCTGCGCGACGCCCGGGTGACGGTGCAGCCGGTGCCGCACCAGTTCGACGACCCGCCGCAAGCGCAGCCTTCGTTTTCCCGTTTCTGGCAGACGGTCGCGCCCGACGCATCGACCTCGCAACCCTGGCACCGCTGATCATGGAGACGCGCATGACCCTCAATCCGCAGGCGCGGCGGCCCGCACGAGTGCTCGGCCTGGCAGGACTGATTCCCTTCGTCGGGCTGACGCTGGCGCTGCTGGCCGGCTTCGATGCCCCCCGCACGCTGGCGCTGGCTCAGTTGGCCTACGCCGCCACCATCCTCAGTTTCGTCGGGGCGCTGCACTGGGGGCTGGCGCTCGCGGCGCCGCAGCTGGATGAAGCGGCCCAGTGGCGGGCGCTCGGCTGGGGTGTGCTGCCGGCACTGATCGCCTGGTGCGCGCTGCTGGTGCCGCTGCCCACCGGTCTGTGGCTGATGGCGGCGCTGGTGCCGGCCTGTGCCTGGATGGACGCGCAGCTCGCGCGTCAGCTCGGCCTGGCGCCCTGGTATCTGCGCCTGCGTCTGCTGCTGAGCGCGGTGGTGGCGCCCTGTCTGGCGCTGTCGGCACTGGCGGTCTGATCGCCCATGCAGGTGGTGTGGTTCAAGCGCGACCTGCGCATTCACGACCACGCGCCGCTGCGCGCGGCGGCCGCGGCCGGCCCGGTGCTGGCGCTGTACGTTCATGAGCCCTCGCTGCTGGCGCAGCCCGAGATGGATGCACGCCACGCGGGTTTTCTGCGCGAGGCGCTGGACGACCTGACGCGTCGGCTGCAGACGCTGGGCCTGTCGCTGCTGCAGTTGCGCGGCGACATGCCGGCGGTGCTGGATGCGCTGCACCGTGCGGCGCCGGTCAGCGCGCTGTGGAGCCACGAAGAGACCGGCACGCTGGCCAGCTTCGCGCGCGACCGGGCGGTCGCCGACTGGTGCCGCGCGCACGGCGTGCCCTGGCATGAGAGCCCGAATGGCGGCGTGGTGCGCCGGCTGCGCGACCGCGACCGCTGGTCCGACCTCTGGCTGTCGCGCATGACGCCTGCACCGCTGCCGCCGCCTGCGCACATCGAAGCGGCGGCTCATCCGCTGGCCGGTCTGCAGTCCACGCCGGACCCGCTGGCGCTCGGCGTGGCCGGGGCTGACATCGCCGGTCGCCAGCGCGCCGGTCGCCGGCAGGCGCTGGCCGAGCTGGACACCTTCCTGTCCGAGCGGCTGCCGCGCTATCGCCGCGGCATGTCCAGTCCGCTCAGCGGCGAGCACGACTGTTCGCGCCTGTCGCCGCATCTGGCTTTCGGTACGCTGTCGCTGCGCGAGGTGGTGCACGCGGTATGGCGGGCGCGCGCCCGCTGGCTGGCCCGTCTGCCCGGCCCGGATCAGGCGGCGGCGCTGGCCGGGCTGAAATCCTTCGAAAGCCGGCTGCACTGGCAGGCGCATTTCATCCAGAAGCTGGAATCGGAGCCGGACATCGAACTGCGCGCGGTGAACCGCCTGTACGACGGTCTGCGCGAGGCGGACTTTTCAGCCTCACGGCACGCCGCCTGGTGCGCCGGTGAAACCGGATTTCCGTTCATCGACGCCTGCATGCGCGCGCTCGCGGCGACCGGCTGGATCAACTTCCGCATGCGCGCCATGCTGGTGGCTTTCTCGTCCTACCAGCTGTGGAATCACTGGCGCGAACCCGGCCTGCATCTGGCGCGCCAGTTCACCGACTTCGAGCCGGGCATTCACTGGCCGCAGGTACAGATGCAGTCCGGTGTGACCGGCATCAACACGCTGCGCATCTACAACCCGGTCAAGCAGCAGACCGATCAGGACCCGAAGGGCATTTTCGTGCGCCGCTGGCTGCCGGAACTGGCGCGCGTGCCGCTGGCGCTGCTGGCCGAGCCCTGGCGCATGGACGCCGCACAGCAGCGGGAGGCCGGCTGCGTGATCGGCCGCGACTATCCGGCGCCGGTGGTCGATCACCTGGCGGCGGCCCGGGCCGCGCGCGACGCGGTATGGGCGGTCCGCCGGCAGCCGGACGCGGCCGGTGAGGCACGCCGGGTGTATCTGCAGCACGGCAGTCGCAATCCGAACCGTGAAGGATCGCCGCGACGTGGCCGGAAGCCGGCCGACGACGCCCAGATGGGCTTCGGTTTCTGACCGCAGCCCGCGCGCTCAGTCGCCCAGCGCCTGTTCCAGATCGGCGATCAGGTCGCCGGCGTCTTCCAGCCCGATGGACAGCCGCAGCATGGCGTCCGGAATGCCGCGCCGGGCGCGCTCTTCCGGCGCGATGCCGTGGTGGGTGGTGGTGCAGGGCTGGGTGACCAGACTTTCGACGCCGCCCAGGCTGGGCGCGAGCCGGATCAGCTTCAGCCGGTCAGCGACCCGGGTCGCGTCTTCGCGCCCGCCGCGCACCACGATGCTCAGCATGCCGCCGAAACCGTCCATCTGCGTCTTCGCCAGCGCGTGACCTGGCGCGTCCGGCAGACCGGGGTAATGCACCCGCGCAATCTTCGGGTGGCGCGCCATCGCTTCGGCCACCGCCTGCGCATTGGCGTTGTGCTGGCGTACCCGGACCACCAGCGTGCGCAGGCTGCGTGACAGCAGCGCGCAGGTTTCCGGCGACGGCACGGTGCCCAGATTCTTGCGCCAGGCCCACACCGGCTCAAGCAGCGCGCGGCTGCCCATCAGCACGCCGGCGGTGAGGTCGCTGTGGCCGCCAAGGTACTTGGTGGCGCTGTGCATCACGATGTCCGCCCCCAGTTCCAGCGGTCGCTGGTTCACCGGTGAGGCGAAGGTGTTGTCGATCGCGACCAGCGCGCCGTGGGCATGCGCGCGTGCGGCCATGGCACGGATGTCGACGATGTCCAGAGTGGGGTTGGTCGGCGTTTCGAAGAACACCAGCTTCACGCCGTCGGCCAGCAGCGCATCCAGCCGGTCGGTTTCGTGGCCGAGGATGCAGTGGGTGCGCAGACCGAGGCCGGGCAGCTGCTGTTCCAGCAGTTCCAGCGTGCCGCCGTAGGCGTCGCCGACGCACACGATGCCGTCGCGGCCATGGGTCAGGAAGAGGGCGCTCAGCGCCGCCATGCCGGAGGCGAACACCCAGGCCGCCTCGGCGCTTTCCAGCCCGGCCAGCGTTTCTTCCAGCGCAAAGATGGTGGGGTTCAGGCCGTAGCGGGTGTACAGCCCGCCGCGGGTGCGACCGTCGATCACGTCGAGCAGATCGGCGGTGGAGGCGAAACCGAAGGTGGTGGTGTTGTAGACCGGCGGATAGGGGCTGCCGTAGGCGTCATCCGCCGTATGGCCATGGATGGCGCGGGTGGCGAGCCGTTGGGGAGGCATGTCGGACATGGGGCGTATCCTGCAGACGGAAGTCTGAAGGATACGCCTGCACCGCATTGGTGCGTAACGACTGATCAGAACTCCGGCTGCACGCCGTTGGCAAGTTTGGATTCCAGTACGCCTTTGCGACCTTCTTCCTCATTGACCAGATGAAGTTTAGTGCGTGCGTAAAGCACGCCCATCTTCACTTCCTGCCAGACGTAATAGAGCTTGCCGGCCACGGCGTCTATCGACAGCGTATCGGTGTTCTCGGAGATCGATGTAATGGTGTGCTTGCCCGCCGGCACTTCGATGAAGAAATAGGTTTTGGCGGCGGTCTGACCGATGTGCTTGCCATCCACCTGCAGGTCCATCTTGACCGCGGCGCCCATGTTTTCGTGGCGATATACGTAGATGCCCGCCTTTTCGGCGCGGGGCGCTTCGAAGGTCTTCAGAGCGGTGTCCCGGGTGGCATCGCCCATGGGGACCGAGGCGCACCCGCCCAGCGTCAAGGCGAGGGTGGCGAAGAGGAGCAGCGCTGTTTTTTTCATGACTTCATCCTGAATGAAAAAAGCGATCAGTAGGGGTAACCGGGACGCGCGTTGGCCTGCGTACCGTTGTCCTTTGCCGGCGACTTCTCGTCGCGGCGATCTATCGTGACCGACTCGCCCATGCGCAGAGGCAGGTCGTTCGGATAGTCGTAGCCGGTGCCCTTGTTGTGGTCGATGATGGCGCCGATGCCGCCGCCCAGGATGATGTTGCCCCACATGCCGCCAGCGGAGCGCGAGATCGCGCGCAGGAAGCCGGCGCTCATTCCATCCTTCTGGCATTCGACGCTCAGGTCTTCGGCGGAGCGACGCACCATGACGTTGCCCGGCGATTTGGCGTTCCAGCTGCCCTTGTCGTTCTTGAGCTCGCACTTGGCGTTTTCGACGACGTCGCCATTCTGGTCACGGGTGGTCAGCGTGACGGTCTGCATCTCGTTGGAGGTGATGGTTGCGCAGCCGCCGCTCAGTGCGATGGCGAAGCAGAGCAGGGGGAGTGATGTCTTCAAGTACGGGTCCTCAGCGTATCGAGCCCCGCCGGTCGTTGTATGACTTTCGATATATGTCAAAAGAATGATTTGGCGCGGGGCGCGCGAACTATAGACGATGAATGCGCGAGGCATTTAACTATGACGTATTTTTACAAACGTCATGCGATGGACATCGGATCTGAAATGCGCTGCGTAAGGCGCGGGTGAACCTCGGGTGACAGGCGGGCCTGGATCAGCCCAGGCAGAAGAACTCGACCACGTCGCTGGCTGCGCTGCGGGGTGAGCCGAATGCCAGCCAGCCGTGGCCGTCGATCACCACCTCTTCGCGGGTGAGTGCGAATTCGTGCTGGCCCTCTATCGTGACGAAGGTGCCGTTGCTCGAACGGTCGGTGAGGATGAAGCGGTCGCGGCGGAATTCCAGGTCGCAGTGCTGGCGGGATGCACGCGCGTCCTTGACCAGAATGTCGACACCGGCATCGCGGCCCATGCGCAGGCGGGTGTGCTCGGCGCCCAGCAGCCACACGCGACCACCGTGATAGACCCGCATTTCCTGCTTGCCGGTGTTCAGGTTGAGGCCGCCGATATGGGTGACGTGTTCGGAATGTTCGCAGCGCAGTTCGCACATTTCGACCGAACGCGCGACGCCCTTGACCACGCGCGGCGGCATCGGCCGCACCATGTGCTGGAAGTGCTCGGACAGCCGCACCGCAGCTTCGGTCGATACGATGGCGCGGCCGTGACTGCCCAGTTCCGACAGCCGCGCGGCGATATTCACCGATTCGCCGTAGATGTCGTCGCCGGTTTCGATCACCGGGCCGAAATGGAATCCGGTGCGCACGCCGAGAGAGAAGTGATGGGCCAGCGGCAGGCCACTGATGTCGCGGTGGATGGCCAGCGCGGTATCGGCCGCGTGGTCGCAGGCGCGGAAGGTGGCCAGCAGACCGTCGCCGGTCATCTTGATCACCCGTCCCGAACTGCCGACCACCGAGTCGCGCATCGCGCGCAGGCAGCGGTCGATCAGCGCGAACGCCGCAGTGTCGCCCATGCGCTCATAGAGCTGGGTGCTGCCCACCAGGTCGGCGAACAGCACGGCGCATTCTTTCGATACGGGCGGGACGCGGCTCATGTTTCCTTATGCGAAGAAGCGGCTGCGCACGTCGTCCGGCAGCGGCACGCCGGTGGCGTGGGCGCGTGCGAGCAGTTCCCAATAGTAGCGATAGGAGGCGCGGTCGTGCAGCGTGTCGTGATGCCGGGTCGGCCCCCAGCTCGCGTCCTGCGCGCCGCAGATGATCGCGATCGCGTCCTCGACCTCGCTGAAATCCGGCCGCATCTCTTCGACGATGGGCAGGATCTGGTTCGGATGAATGCTCCACATGCGCATGAAACCGAACTGGCGACGGGCCTGACGGGCGTCATTGCGGATGAAATCGATATCGCGGATTTCGGTGGTCACGTTATGCGTCGGCACCACGCCGCAGCCATGTGCGGCAGCGGCGATTTCGCATTTCGTACGCACGATGATGGGGTGCTCGAACTGGGTCGGGCTCTTCATCGCGTTGCCGGGCAGTGCGCCGTGGTGGGCGCTGACGAAATCCATCAGGCCGAGGTCGATCGATTCCACCCGGTCGAGCGCGGCGATGTCCCATACCTGACGCAGCGCGCCGTGGCTTTCGATCAGCACGTGCACCGGAATCTTCCGCTTGAGGCCGGCCAGCGTTTCGCAGTTGCGCAGCCAGTCGGTCTGCACCTTCACGTCGTCGGCCGAGCGTGCCTTGGGCAGCGTAATGAAGGCCAGCCTGTCGCCGGCGTCGCCGACGATCACCTCCATGTCGGCCTTCCAGTGCGCGTGGGTCACGTCGTGGATGCGCACGCCGACGCGGCCGAACAGGTTGTCCTCGCCGGCGATGACCGAGGCGCACAGCGTACGGTGGCCGGCTTCGTTGCCGGCGGCCGCACCGTCCTCGCAGTCGCAGGTCACATCGAAAATGGGTCCCAGTTCGGCCTGCAGCGCCAATGCCTTGCGCATCAGCTTTTCCGAGCCTGCGTAGTGGTCGACCGCGGGCAGGATGGGGAAGGGCTTTTCGCCCTGGTACAGGACTTCGCGCGGATGGACGGCAGCGTTCATGCGGACAACTCCGGCATAAAAAAAGCGGCCACGTTACCGGGCCGCTTCTTCCTGTTCAATGCTGCGTCGCCGCATGCCGACCCGGTGGGAACAGGGTGACACGCGGACGGCACGCAGCACCGTGGCATCAGAGCAGGTCGGCGACGCCGGCGCGCTCCTCTTCCAGTTCGGCCAGCGTCTTGGCGACGTAGGGCTTGGAAAACTCGTCGATTTCCAGGCCCTTGACGATGGTGTATTCGCCATTTGCGCAGATGCAGGGGAAGCCGAACACCAGGCCTTCCGGAATGCCGTAGGAGCCGTCGGACGGCACGCCCATGGTGACCCAGTCACCGTTGGAGCCGAGGTGCCAGTCGCGCATGTGGTCGATCGCGGCGTTGGCGGCCGAGGCGGCCGACGACAGGCCACGGGCCTCGATGATGGCGGCGCCGCGCTTGCCCACGGTCGGCAGGAAGGTCTTGGCGTTCCATTCCTGGTCGTTCACCAGATTGGCAACGCTGTCGCCGTTCGAGGTGGCGAAGCGATAGTCGGCGTACATCGTCGGGCTGTGGTTGCCCCACACGGTCATCGTCTTGAACGACGACACCGGGCGGCCGATCTTGGCCGACAACTGCGACAGCGCGCGGTTGTGGTCCAGACGCAGCATGGCGGTGAAATTCTTCGCCGGTACGCGGCCACCGGCCTTGGCGGCGGTCTTCGCTGCGATGTAGGCGTTGGTGTTGCAGGGGTTGCCGACAACCAGGATCTTGCAGTTCGGCGAGGCGTGCTGGCCGATGGCGGCACCCTGAACGGTGAAGATCTTGGCGTTTTCGGTCAGCAGATCCTTGCGCTCCATGCCAGGGCCGCGCGGACGGGCACCGACCAGCAGCGCGAAGTCGGCGTCCTTGAAGGCGACGTTCGGGTCATCGGTGGCGATCATGCCGGCGAGCAGCGGGAACGCGCAGTCGTCCAGTTCCATCATCACACCGGTCAGCGCCTTCTGGGCCTGCGGCAGGTCGAGCAGTTGAAGAATGACCGGCTGGTCCTTGCCCAGCATTTCACCGCTGGCGATACGGAACAGCAGGGCGTAGCCGATCTGACCGGCAGCGCCGGTCACCGCGACGCGAAGAGGCGTCTTTGACATGGTGATCTCCTGTCTGAGGATGGGACGGGTACTTTTGTATACCTTGGGGTGCGTCGTGCGCGGCCCGAATTATGGTCGACCCGCGGCCGTTTTGACACACAGCACAAAAATCGGATTCCGCTGGCCGGGGGCTGACCGGTCGGAACGTGTTTTTGCACGGCATCAATTTATATCATATATAAGACATCAGACACGATGTAGACGTGACAGGATTTCTGTGCTGAAATTGTTGCATGGCACAGGAATCCCCCACCTTCAGCCCGCTGTATCGGCAGATACGCGGCTTGCTCACGCAGGCGCTGCAGAGCGGCGAATGGCGTCCGGGTGAGGCGATCCCGAGCGAAACCGAACTGGCTCAGCGCTTCAGCGTCAGCCAGGGTACGGTGCGCAAGGCCATCGACGAGATGGCAGCGGACAATCTGCTGGTGCGCAAGCAGGGTAAGGGTACCTTTGTTGCGACGCATCACGATCCGCGTGCATTCTTCCGCTTTCTTCGTCTTGCGCCGATCAACGGCACCATAGAGACCTCGCAGAGCGTGCCGCTCGAATGCTGGCGCGCCCGCGCCGGCCAGGAAGTGGCCCGCATGCTGGACATCGAGGTCGGGTCTCAGATCATCATCGTGCGCCGGCTGCTGAAGTTCGCCGGCAAGCCGGTGGTGATCGACGAAATCTATCTGCGCGGCGATCTGTTCCCGGGCCTCAATCTCGAGGTGCTGAAGGAACAGCAGGGTTCGCTGTATTCATTCTTCGAAACGCGTTTCGGTGTGCGCATGGTGCGCGCCGAAGAGCGTCTGCGCGCGGTCGCGGCTGACCGCCAGAGCGCTGAATACCTCGAAGTGAGCGACGGCAGCCCGCTGCTGTCGGTCGAGCGGGTGGCCTACACCTACGACGACAAGCCGGTGGAGTGGCGCCGCGGCCTGTGTTCGACCGCCGATCACCATTATCTGAACACGCTGAATTGACGGAGCCGGCGGCGACCGGCGTGTGACACGACTTTTTTCAGGAGAGCGAGCCAGATGGCCAATACAGCCAGCAAGACCCGACCGAAGCACCTCCAGCTGACGGCGATACGACTGCCGTTGCCGGGCATCGTGTCCATCCTTCACCGTATCAGCGGTGCCGGTCTGTTCCTCTGTCTGCCCTTGCTGCTGTGGCTGTTTGCCGCCAGCCTGGGGTCGCCGGAGAGCTTCGAGTCGTTCAGCGCGGTGGTCGGCCATCCGCTGGCCAAGATTTTCCTGCTCGGCCTGATGTGGGCTTACCTGCACCACTTCTGTGCCGGCATCCGCTTCCTGCTGCTGGACATGCACAAGGGCCTGGAACTGGCGACCGCGCGCAAGACCTCGGTGGCGGTGCTGGTCGTGAGCCTGACGCTTACCGTGATCCTGGGGGTGAAACTGTGGTGAATCGTGTCGTTGTCGGTGCCCACTACGGGCTGAAGGACTGGCTGGGTCAGCGCATTACCGCGGTGGTGATGGCGGTCTACACCCTCATTTTCGCGATCGGCGCACTGTCGATGGGCGAACTGACCTACGAGAACTGGCGCGGTCTGTTCTCCGGCGGTTTCATGCGCTTCGCGACCTTCCTGTTCTTCGCGTCGCTGATGTACCACGCCTGGGTGGGCGTGCGTGACATCTATATGGACTACATCAAGCCCACCGGCGTGCGCGTCGTGCTGCACTCGGTGACCATGCTTGCCCTGATCGGCTATCTGGGCTGGGCAGCCCAAGTTCTGTGGAGACTGTAAGTGAGCGTACCCGTCCGCAAATTTGATGCAGTCATCGTCGGCGCCGGCGGCGCCGGTCTGCGTGCCGCCATTCAGCTGTCCGAAGCCGGCCTGCGCACCGCAGTGATTTCCAAGGTGTTCCCGACCCGCTCGCACACGGTTGCGGCGCAGGGCGGTGTCGCCGCCTCGCTCGGCAACTCGGAGGAGGATCACTGGCACTGGCACATGTACGACACGGTCAAGGGTTCTGACTGGCTCGGCGACCAGGACGCGATCGAATTCATGTGTCGCAAGGCCAACGAAGTGGTGATCGAGCTCGAACACTACGGCATGCCTTTTGACCGCCTCGACAGCGGCAAGATCTATCAGCGCCCGTTCGGCGGCCACATGTCGAATTTCGGCGAAAAGCCGGTCCGTCGCTCCTGTGCCGCCGCTGACCGTACCGGTCACGCGATGCTGCACGCGATGTACCAGCGCAACGTGAAGGCCAACACCCAGTTCTTCATCGAATGGATGGCGCTGGACCTGATCCGCGACGAAGAGGGCGACGTGGTCGGCGTGACCGCGATGGAAATGGAAACCGGCGAAGTGTTCGTGTTCCATGCCAAGGCCGTGCTGTTCGCGACCGGCGGCGCCGGCCGCATCTACTACAGCTCGACCAATGCCTTCATCAACACCGGTGACGGCGTGGGCATGGCTGCGCGTGCCGGCATTCCGCTGGAAGACATGGAGTTCTGGCAGTTCCACCCGACCGGCGTGGCCGGTGCCGGCGTGCTGATCACCGAAGGTGTGCGCGGCGAGGGCGGCATTCTGCGCAACGCCTCGGGCGAGCGTTTCATGGAGCGCTACGCGCCGAACGCCAAGGATCTGGCGTCGCGTGACGTGGTGTCGCGCGCCATGGTGACCGAAATCAACGAAGGTCGCGGCTGCGGTCCGAACAAGGACCACGTGATGCTGGACATCACCCACCTCGACCCGGCCACCATCATGAAGCGCCTGCCGGGCATCCGCGAGATCGGCATCCAGTTCGCCGGTGTCGACGCGATCAAGGAACCGCTGCCGGTGGTGCCGACCTGTCATTACCAGATGGGTGGCATCCCGACCAATTACAACGGCGAAGTCGTGGTGCCGAAGGACGGCAGCCCGAGCGTGCCGGTCAAGGGTTTCTACGCTGCTGGCGAGTGTGCCTGCGCCTCGGTGCACGGCGCCAACCGCCTCGGCACCAACTCGCTGCTCGACCTGCTGGTGTTCGGCAAGTCGTCCGGCGAGTCCATGGTCGAGTTCATCAAGGCCCAGCCGGCTGCCCACAAGCCGCTGCCGGCCAATGCCGCCGACTTCTCGCTGTCGCGCATCAACCGTCTGGACAACCAGAAGAGCGGTGCCGCGGTCGGTGCCACCCGTCTGGCCATGCAGCGCACGATGCAGGCGCACTGCGGCGTGTTCCGCTTCAAGGACATGCTGGCCGAAGGCGTGAGCAAGATTCTCGAAATCGAGAAGATGGCCGCCGTGACCGAGATTCAGGACAAGTCCAAGGTGTTCAACACCGCGCGTCTGGAAGCGCTGGAGCTGGACAACCTGATCGAGGTGGCCAAGGCCACCATCGTGTCCGCCAACGCCCGTACCGAATCGCGCGGCGCCCACGTGCGCGACGACGCGACCGACACGCCGGAACGTCCGGACGGCCGCGACGATGTGAACTGGCTCAAGCACACCCTGTGGCACCGCGAGGGCAACAAGCTCGAGTACAAGCCGGTGAACATGAAGCCGCTCACGGTTGACACCATCGCGCTGAAGAAGCGCGCCTACTGAGGAACGCAGCATGACCGCCCGTACCGTCGAATTCAGTATCTACCGCTTCGACCCGGACCGCGACGAGAAGCCCTACATGCAGTCGATCTCGATCGAGCTCGATGGCACCGAACGCAAGCTGCTCGATGCGCTGGTCAAGTTGAAGGACAAGGACGACTCGCTGTCCTTCCGCCGTTCCTGCCGTGAAGGCGTGTGCGGCTCGGACGCGATGAACATCAATGGCAAGAACGGCCTGGCCTGTCTGACCGACATGAAGGACCTGCCGTCGCCGGTGGTGCTGCGTCCGCTGCCCGGACTGCCCGTCGTGCGCGACCTCATCGTCGACATGACCCAGTTCTTCAAGCAGTACCACTCGATCAAGCCCTACCTGATCAACGAAGAGCATCCGCCGGAGCGCGAGCGCCTGCAGTCGCCGGAAGACCGCGAGGAACTGAACGGCCTGTACGAGTGCATTCTCTGTGCCTGCTGCTCGACCTCCTGCCCGTCGTTCTGGTGGAACCCGGACAAGTTCGTCGGTCCGGCCGGCCTGCTGGCCGCCTACCGATTCATCGCGGACACCCGCGACCAGGCCACCAGCGAACGTCTGGACAACCTGGAAGATCCGTACCGTCTGTTCCGCTGCCACACCATCATGAACTGCGTCGATGTGTGCCCGAAGGGTCTGAACCCGACCCGCGCCATCGGCAAGATCAAGGACATGATGGTCCGTCGCGCGGTCTGATCTTGATGCATCTACGCTTGTCCCTGCCGAAGGGGCAAGCGTGGCGCCCGTTTCACGGGCAGAGAGCGACTTGTGGCGTACAGGGGGATTTGACGTGGATGAGGCGGCGAACGATCAGACGGTCAATATGGGCCGCCTGCGCTGGCATTGCCGGCGCGGGCTGCTCGAGCTTGACCTGGTGCTTCAGCGCGTCATCGACCGCGGGTTGCTGGAGGAGTTGAGTGAACAACAGAGAGCAGAGCTGTTCGAACTGCTCCATTACGACGACATCACCTTGTTGGCGATTGTCAGCGGGCGCGCTGAATGTGAGGAGCCGCGCCTGAAGGGGATGGTCGATCTGCTGCGTTCGGTTTGATGCGCGCTTTTCGACCCGGGCATTTTTGAGGAAGTGAAGAGGTTAGACATGACAAATCAACGCACCGCCACGCTGACCATCGATGGGCAGTCCACCGAATTCCCGATCATGAGCGGTACGGTCGGCCCCGACGTGGTTGATATCCGTTCGATGTACGGCAAGACCGGCATGTTCACGTACGACACCGGTTACCTCTCCACCGCCAGCTGCAAGTCGTCGATCACCTACATCGATGGCGACAAGGGCGAACTGTGGTATCGCGGCTACCCGATCGAGCAGCTCGCCGAGAACTGTGACTTCCTCGATACCTGCTACCTGCTGAAGAACGGCGAACTGCCGAACGCCGTGCAGAAGGACGAGTACCTCACCAGCATCAAGAAGCACACGCTGCTGCACGAACAGCTCGCCAAGTTCTACCAGGGCTTCCGTCGCGACGCGCACCCGATGGCCATCATGGCCGGCGTGGTCGGCGCACTGTCCGCCTTCTACCACGACGGCATGGACATTTCGGACCAGGCTCACCGTGACGTGTCGATCAACCGCCTGATCGCCAAGATGCCGACCATCGTCGCCATGGCGTACAAGTACTCGGTCGGCCAGCCCTTCATGTACCCGCGTAACGATCTCGATTACGCGAGCAACTTCATGTACATGATGTTCGCGACCCCGTGCGAGGAATACAAGCCGAACCCGGTGCTGGCCAAGGCGCTGGACCGCATCTTCATCCTGCACGCAGACCACGAACAGAACGCCTCGACCTCGACCGTCCGTCTGGCCGGCTCGTCGGGCGCCAACCCGTACGCGGTTATCGCGGCCGGTATCGCCTGCCTGTGGGGCCCGGCGCACGGTGGTGCCAACGAGGCCTGCCTGCAGATGCTGGAAGAGATCGGCGACGTGTCGCGCGTGCCGGAGTACATCAAGCGCGCCAAGGACAAGAACGACAGCTTCAAGCTGATGGGCTTCGGTCACCGTGTCTACAAGAACTTCGATCCGCGCGCCAAGCTGATGCGTCAGACCTGCTACGAAGTGCTGACCGAACTGGGCCTGGAAAACGACCGCCTGTTCAAGCTGGCAATGGAACTGGAACGCATCGCGCTCGAAGACGAGTACTTCATCGAGAAGAAGCTCTACCCGAACGTCGACTTCTACTCCGGCATCGTGCAGAAGGCGCTCGGCATTCCGACCTCGATGTTCACCTGCATTTTCGCTCTGGCCCGTACCATCGGCTGGATCACGCAGTGGAACGAAATGATCACCGATTCCGAGTACAAGATCGGTCGTCCGCGCCAGCTGTACGTGGGCCCGGCACGCCGTGACGTGAAGCCGGTCGAACAGCGCTGATTCACCTGTAGTACCCAGCCCCGCGGCTTAGCGGACGCCGCGGGGCGTCAAACACACCGCATGCAGCAGGCCTTCTCGAATTTCCGCGAGACGGAAGGGGGCGCGGCACGACTGGCGCCATGTTCCCCGACCGCGCGGAAAGACGCGACAACAAACCCGGGTATCCCCGGGCGGAGGAGCGAACCATGATGCACATGTTGAGCCATTCCTACCTCTTCGGGGGCAACGCGCCCTTCGTCGAGGAGCTGTACGAGTCCTACCTCGCCAACCCCGGCTCGGTGCCGGATGCCTGGCGCACCTATTTCGAATCCCTTCAGCATCTGCCCGGCGCCGCCAGCGACGTGGCCCACGCGCCTGTCGTGGCCTCGTTCGCCGAAATGGCCAAGCGCGGCCCGGTCCGCACGGTGGCCGCAGCCGGCGACGACAAGCGCCAGGTCGGCGTGCTGCAGATGATCAACGCCTATCGTTTTCTCGGTAACCGCTGGGCGCAGCTCGATCCGCTCAAGCGCGCCGAACGGCCGGACATTTCCGAACTCGAGCCGTCGCACTACGGTTTCACCGAAGCCGACCTGAACGATAGCTTCAGCACCGGCTCCTTCAAGTTCCCGCAGGAAGACCGCGCCAGCCTGCGCGAAATCCTGGAGGCGGTCCGCCAGGTGTATTGCGGCAGCATCGGCGCCGAGTACATGTACATGGCCGACATTGCCCAGAAGCGCTGGATCCAGTCGCGTCTGGAGCCGATGCGCGGCAACTACGGCTACAGCGCCGACGACCGCAAGCGCTTCCTCGAGCGCGCTACCGCGGCGGAAACGCTGGAGCGCTACCTGCATACCAAATACGTCGGCCAGAAGCGCTTCTCGCTCGAAGGCGGCGAATCGACCATCGTCGCGATGGACGAACTGGTGCGCGTAGCCGCAGGGCAGGGCGCTCAGGAAATCGTGATCGGCATGGCCCACCGCGGCCGCCTGAACGTGCTGGTGAACACGCTGGGCAAGGCGCCCTCGATGCTGTTCTCCGAATTCGAAGGCAAGGCTGCCTCCGACCTGTCGGCCGGCGACGTGAAGTACCACATGGGCTTCTCGTCCGACGTGAGCACCCCGGCCGGTCCGGTGCACCTGACCCTGGCGTTCAACCCGTCACACCTGGAAATCGTGAATCCGGTGGTGGTCGGTTCGGTCTATGCCCGCCAGCGCCGTCGCGGCGACAAGACCGGTACCCAGGTCATCCCGGTGCTGCTGCACGGCGATGCCGCGGTGGCCGGTCAGGGCGTGAACCAGGAAATGCTGAACTTCTCGCAGACGCGCGGCTACGGCGTCGGCGGCACGGTGCACATCATCGTGAACAACCAGATCGGCTTCACCACCTCCGATCCGCGCGACTACCGCTCCTCGCTGTACTGCACCGACATCTTCAAGATGGTCGAGGCGCCCATCTTCCACGTGAATGGCGACGACCCGGAAGCGGTGGCCTTCGTGACCAAGATGGCGATGGAATTCCGCGCCGAGTTCAAGAAGGACGTGGTGATCGACATCATCTGCTATCGCAAGCTCGGTCATAACGAGCAGGACGAGCCGATGGTGACCCAGCCGCTGATGTACAAGAAGATCGCCGCTCATCCGGGCACCCGCAAGCTGTACGCCGACCGCCTGATTTCCGCCGGCGTGATCGATGCGGCTTCGCCGGAACAGATGATCGCCGACTACCGTGCCGCGCTGGATGAAGGCCGTCTGGCGACCAATCCGGTGCTGACCAACCACCAGCGTCGCTTCGCGGTGGACTGGACGCCTTTCCTGAAACAGCCCTACACCGACGAGTGCGACACCCGCGTGCCGCGCGAGGAACTGGCCCGCCTGGGCGAGCGCCTCACCGCGGTACCCGAAGGTTTCTCGCTGCACTCGCGCGTGCAGAAGATCATCGACGACCGCCGCGGCATGGCCGCCGGCAGCCAGCCGGTGGACTGGGGCATGGGTGAGAACCTGGCCTACGCCACGCTGCTGGTCGAAGGCTATGGCGTGCGCGTGTCCGGTGAAGACTGCGGCCGCGGCACCTTCTTCCACCGTCATGCGGTGCTGCACGACCAGAAGCGCGAGCGCTGGGACAGTGGCAACTACATGCCGCTGCAGCATCTGCAGCCCAATCAGGCGCCCTGCGTGGTAATCGATTCGGTGCTGTCGGAAGAGGCGGTGCTCGGTTTCGAATACGGCTACTCGACCACCGAACCGAACGAACTGGTGGTGTGGGAAGCACAGTTCGGCGACTTCGCCAACGGTGCCCAGGTGGTGTTCGACCAGTTCATCAGTTCGGGTGAAGCGAAGTGGGGTCGTCTGTGCGGCCTGACCATGATGCTGCCGCACGGCTACGAAGGGCAGGGTCCGGAGCATTCGTCGGCGCGCATCGAGCGCTACATGCAGCTGTCGGCCGAGAACAACTGGCAGGTCATCATCCCGACCACGCCGGCTCAGGTGTTCCACCTGCTGCGTCGCCAGATGCTGCGCAAGGTGCGCAAGCCGCTGGTCATCATCACGCCTAAATCCCTGCTGCGTCACAAGGACGCAGTGTCTTCGCTGGACGAACTGGCCAACGGCCGCTTCCAGCCGGTCATCCCGGAAGTGGATGCGCTGGACGACGCCTCGGTCGAGCGCGTCATCCTGTGCAGCGGCAAGATCTACTACGAACTGCTGGCCCACCGCCGCGCCCAGGACGTGAAGAACCTCGCCATCCTGCGCCTGGAGCAGCCCTATCCCTTCCCGGCTGACGAGCTGGCGACCCAGCTTGCGCGCTATCCGAAGGCGACGGCGGTCACCTGGGTACAGGAGGAGCCGCGCAATCAGGGCATGTGGTACTGGCTGATCTCGCGCGCCTTCCTCGGCAAGGCACTGGGCGGGCTCAAGCTCGAACTGGTGTCGCGTCCGGCCTCGGCCTCGCCCGCGGTGGGTTACGCCGCAAAGCACAACGCCCAGCAAAAGGCGGTCATCGAAGCAGCGATCGAAGGAGTGGGGCGCTGAGGCGCCCCCGAAAGGGAGACAGATAAATGCTCATCGAAGTGAAGGTTCCCCAGCTGTCCGAATCGGTGGCCGAAGCCACGCTGGTCCGCTGGCATAAGAAGGTTGGCGAGGCGGTTGCCCGTGATGAAAACCTGATCGACATCGAAACCGACAAGGTGGTGCTGGAAACCCCGGCACCGGACGCTGGCGTGCTGGTGGCCATCGTCAAGAGCGACGGTGCCTCGGTCACCAGCGGTGAACTGATCGCCCAGATCGACACCGATGCCAAGGCCTCGGCCGCCGCGCCGGCAGCCGCGGCCGCACCTGCCGCTGCAGCGGCAGGCGTCAGCGCTGCGACGGCGTCTTCGGCCGCTCCCGGCGGCCCGGCCAGCCCGGCCGCGCGCAAGATCATGGACGAACGCGGCCTGAGCGCTGCCGACGTGCCGGGTACCGGCCGCGGCGGTCGCATCACCAAGCCGGACGCCGCCGGCGCACCTCAGCCCGCCGCGCCGGCACCGGCCGTTCCGTCGGCTGCCGTGGCCCGTCCGGCGCCCGCCGCAGCCGCTGCGGCCCCGGCCGCAGCGCTGCCCCAGCCGCCGATGCCGGTGAAACTGGAAGAGCTGCTGGCCGACCGTCCGCAGCAGCGCGTGCCGATGTCGCGCCTGCGTGCCCGCGTGGCCGAACGTCTGCTGCAGTCGCAGGCGCAGAACGCCATCCTGACCACGTTCAACGAAGTGAACATGGGCCCGCTGATGGAGCTGCGCAAGAAGTACGCCGAGAAGTTCGAGAAGACCCACGGCGTCAAGCTGGGCTTCATGTCCTTCTTCGTGAAGGCCGCGCTGCAGGCGCTGCGCAAGTTCCCGGTGCTGAATGCGTCGGTCGATGGCAATGACATCGTCTATCACGGCTTCTTCGACATCGGCATCGCCGTGGGCAGCCCGCGCGGTCTGGTGGTGCCCATTCTGCGTGACGCCGACCAGATGAGCTTTGCCGACATCGAGCAGAAGATTGCCGAATTCGGTCAGAAGGCCAAGGACGGCAAGCTGTCGATCGAGGACCTGACCGGCGGCACCTTCTCCATTTCCAACGGCGGCGTGTTCGGCTCGATGCTGTCGACGCCCATCATCAACCCGCCGCAATCGGCCATCCTGGGCATCCACGCGACCAAGGACCGCCCGGTCGTCGAGAACGGCCAGATCGTGATCCGACCGATCAACTATCTGGCAATGTCCTACGACCACCGCATCATCGACGGCCGCGAAGCTGTACTCGGCCTGGTGACCATGAAGGAGGCGCTGGAAGACCCGGCCCGCCTGCTGTTCGACGTATAAACCCTCTCGTTGCAAGTCACGTCTGAGCGCCGCCCGGAGAGAGGGCCGGACGGCGCCGCGGACCCAGACTGCTTCCTTTTTCCGGAGCATTGAAGATGTCCAAAGAATTTGATGTCGTCGTGATCGGCGCCGGCCCCGGCGGTTACGTTGCCGCCATCCGCGCAGCGCAGCTCGGCCTCAGCGCTGCCTGCGTCGAGTACAACAGCTACGCCGACCCGAAGGGCGAAGTGCGCCTCGGCGGCACCTGCCTGAACGTGGGCTGCATTCCGTCCAAGGCGCTGCTGCAGTCGTCCGAACTGTTCGAGCAGGCCAACCACTCCTTCGTCATGCACGGCATTTCGGTCGAGTCGCCGAAGATGGACGTCGGCGTCATGATGAAGCGCAAGGACAACATCGTCGGCCAGCTCACCACAGGCATCCGCGGCCTGTTCAAGAAGAACAACGTGACGCTGCTGTCGGGCCTGGGCAGTTTTGCCGGCCGCGAGGACGAGAAGTGGAAGGTTGCGGTCACCCGCAACGGCGCCACCGAGCATGTGCTGGCCAAGCACGTCATCGTCGCCACCGGTTCGCGTGCCCGTCACCTGCCGGGCATCGAGGTCGATAACAAGGTGGTGTGCGACAACGAAGGCGCGCTCGCTTTCGACGGCGCACCGAAGAAGCTGGGCGTGATCGGCGCCGGCGTGATCGGCCTTGAACTGGGCAGCGTGTGGAAGCGCCTCGGCGCCGAAGTCACCATCCTGGAAGCGGCTCCGGAATTCCTGTCGGCGGCCGACCCGGCCATCACCAAGGAAGCCTGGAAAACCTTCGTTGCCAAGCAGAAGCTGGGCATCAAGCTGGGTGCGAAGATCGGCAAGGTCGAGCGTACCGCTGCCGGCGTGCGCGTCGAGTACGAACACAAGGACGAACAGCATGTGCTCGAGTGCGACCGCCTCATCGTATCGGTCGGCCGCATTCCGAACACCGATGGCCTGAATGGCGAATCGGTGGGCCTGAAGATCAGCGAGCGCGGCTTCATCGAAGTCGACGCGCAGGGCCGCACCAATCTGGCCAATGTGTGGGCGGTGGGCGATGTGGTGCCGGGCCCGATGCTGGCGCACAAGGGCATGGAAGAGGGCGTCATGGTGGCGGAGTGCATCGCCGGCCAGAACGGCCACGTCAATCACGACACCGTGCCCTGGGTCATCTACACCCATCCGGAAATCGCCTGGGTGGGCAAGACCGAAACCCAGCTCAAGGCCGAAGGCATCGAGTACAAGGCCGGTCAGATTCCGTTCGCGGCCAACGGTCGCGCGCTGGGTCAGGGTGACACCACCGGTTTCGTGCGCATGTATGCCTGCGCCAAGACCGACCGCATCCTCGGCGTGCACGTGATCGGCAACAACGCATCGGAACTGATTGCCGAAGCGGTGGTGGCGATGGAATTCGACGCCTGCTCCGAAGACATCGCGCGCATCTGCCACGCCCACCCGACGCTGTCGGAGGTGATGCACGAAGCCGCGCTGGCCTGCGACAAGCGCCCGCTGCACTTCTGATCGACCAGGAAACGGACCATGGGCGCCGCCTCGCATGACATCCTGAAGGTCCCCGAACGGGGCATGCTGGACATCTTCGAGGCGCAGCTCAAGGTCCGCGGCTACACCGCGGACGCATCGCAGCGCGGCGCGGCCGAGCGGCTGCAGAAGCTGTACACCGAACTGCTCGGCTTCAAGGCCGCGCGCCGCACCCAGCTGCGCAAGCTGCTGTCGCGTGCGCAGCCGCCGCGCGGCGTGTGGTTCTGGGGTGGCGTGGGGCGCGGCAAGAGCTTCCTGATGGACTGCTTCTATGACGCCGTGCCCTACCGCCGCAAGAAGCGCGTGCATTTCCACGCCTTCATGCAGCAGATCCACGAAGCACTGAAGAAGCACAAGAACGAAGCCGATCCGCTGGCACAGGTGGCGGACGACATCGCGAAAAGCACCCGTCTGCTGTGCTTCGACGAATTCCACGTGTCCGACATTGCGGACGCGATGATCCTCGGCCGTCTGGTCGAGGCGCTGTTCGAGCGGGGTGTGGTGTTCGTCGCCACCTCCAACTACCCGCCGGACGGCCTGTATCCGAACGGCCTGCAGCGGCAGAACTTCCTGCCCACCATCGAGCTGCTGAAAAAGCGTCTCGAAGTGTTCGAACTCGACGCCGGCATCGACTACCGGCTGCGCTCGCTGGAGCGCATGGACATTTTCATGGTGCCCGGCGGCAAGGCGGCCGATGCAAAGCTGGCCGACGACTTCCGCCAGATCTGTGGCGAACCCTGTCCGGCCGGCCCGCTGGAAATTCTCGGTCGCACGCTGAAAACCCGCGACCGCTCGCTGGGTGCGGCCTGGTTCGATTTCCACGAGCTGTGCGGCGGCCCGCGCTCGCAGAACGACTACCTCGAACTGGCGCGCCGCTATCACTCCATCCTGATTTCCAACGTGCCGAAGATGGGCCGTGACCAGGCGAACGAAGCGCGCCGCTTCACCTGGCTGGTGGACGTGCTGTACGACTTCCGGGTCAAGCTCATCCTGTCCGCCGAGGTCGACGCGCCGGCGCTGTATACCGACGGCCCGCATGCGAACGAATTCACCCGCACCGTGAGCCGCCTGATCGAAATGCGTACGCGCGAATACCTGGCGTCGCCCCACCGTGTGGATTTCGCCGGCAGCATGTCCACCGTAGCGGCCTGAGCTCTGCGTTCCGCCGCCTGAACGGCGGACCTTTCCTCGCCGCCGGACGTCTACACTGCGCACAGAACCCATGGTCGCAGGTGTCCGATGTCCGTCTCCGCATTGCTCCGCAGATTCCTGATGCTGTGTCTGCTGTGCCCGCTGATCGCGGTCGCGCAGGTGAAGCTCGACATCATTCCGCTCAAGCACCGCACGCCCGATCAGGTACTGCCAGCGCTGCGCCCTCTGGTCGGTGGCGACGCCGCGCTGTCCGGCGCCAACAACCGCATCTTCATCCGCGCTGACGCCGCCACCCGCGCCGCAGTGAAGCAGGCCATCGACGCGCTCGACACGCCGCTGCGCAGCCTGATGATTTCGGTGCGCCAGGACAATGACGACACCGTGCAGCAGGACGGCGCAGGCGTGTCCGGCGAAGTGGGGCGCGACACCCGTGTGCGTGCCCGCGTGTGGTCCACCCGGGGCGATGCCGGCGACCGGCTTTCGCAGCGGGTGCAGGTGGTGGAGGGGGGCGCCGCCTTCATACAGGTCGGCAGCGCCACGCCCATGCCCTTCAGCCAGGTGGTGGTCGGGCCGGGCGGTGCGGCGATCAGTCAGGGCGTGCAGTACCGCGACGTCTCCAGCGGCTTCTACGCCCAGCCGCGGGTCAATGGCGAGCAGGTGACGCTGGACATTTCACCGCAGAAGGAATCGCTGTCCGACACCCAGTACGGCGAAGTGCGCAGTGCCCGTCTGATCAGCACGGTGCGCGGCCGGCTGGGGGAGTGGATCGAACTGGGCTCGTCCGGTCACGACGAACAGGTAAGCGAGCACGGCATCACCCGATACGGCACGCGCGACGCACAGTCGCAGCGACGCATCTGGGTCAGGGTCGACGCAGTGCAATGAGCCCTCGGGATCGCTTGCCAGGAAGCTCATGAATTTCCCTAGCCACGCTTCAAGCCACCGGCGACGCGGCGGGGCAGCCGGGCCGCGATACTGAAAGTGCGCCGGAAGACGGCGCGCACATTCACAACCGACTGTCAGGAGATCATCATGAACTGGGAAACCCCGAAGGCCACCGATCTGCGTTTCGGCTTCGAAATCACGATGTACGTCGCCAACCGCTGAGGTTCGACGCTCCGGCGGGTTCGCCCGCCGGAACCGGTTTTTCCGGTCCTGCCTGCGGGCGGGGCCTGTTCCATCCGGCGCCTCGCGCTGCCGGCAGAAAAATAGGCCGCAACAGGCCTGACCGGGCTCCACCGAGCCCACGGAGGAGAAGCATGCGTCTGCACGTACTGGGTTCCGCAGCCGGAGGCGGTTTTCCGCAGTGGAACTGCAACTGCCCGAATTGCGACGGACTGCGCAAGGGCACGATCAAGGCGCGGGCGCGCACGCAGTCGTCGATCACGGTCAGTGGCGACAATGAGAACTGGGTGCTGTTCAACGCTTCGCCCGACATCCTGACCCAGTTCCAGCGTTTTCCCGAATTGCAGCCGGCGCGCGCGCTGCGCGACACCGCGGTAAAGGCTATCGTGCTGATCGACGGCCAGATCGATCACACCACCGGCCTCTACATGCTGCGCGAACACCGCCAGCCGCATCAGATATGGTGCACGCCGCCGGTGCGGCAGGATCTGACCGAAGGCAATCCGCTGTTCCGTCTGCTCGGCCATTACTGCGGCATCGAGTGGAACGAGCTGGGCATCGACGACCGCGAATTCACCATCGCCGGCGCGCCCGGACTGAAGTTCCGCGCGCACGCGCTGCGCAGCAACGCGCCTCCTTACTCGCCGCGCCGTGACCGGCCGGTACCGGGTGACAACGTGGGCGTCACCATCGAGGACACGAACAGCGGGAAGAAGATCTATTACGCACCCGGTCTGGTCGAGATCGAACCGCAGGTATGGGCGGCGATGCAGGCGGCCGACGTGGTGCTGGTCGACGGCACCTGCTGGAGCGACGACGAAATGATCGCGCTCGGCGCGTCGAAGAAGCGTTCGCGCGACATGGGCCACCTGGCGCAGAGCGGCGAGGGCGGCATGATCGAGTGGCTGGACAGACTGCCGGCCACGACGCGCAAGATCCTCATCCACATCAACAACACCAACCCCATCCTGAACGAGGACAGCCCGCAGCGTCGCGAGCTGGACGCGCACGGCATCGAGGTTTCGTACGACGGAATGGACATCACGCTATGAGCACCCAACAGCCCTGGAACCACGAAGAGTTCGAAGCCAAACTGCGCGACAAGGGCGCGGCCTACCACATTCACCATCCGTTCAACGTGATGCTGAATACCGGCAAGGCGACGCCGGAGCAGATCCGCGGCTGGGTGGCCAACCGCTTCTACTACCAGATCGCGATTCCGGTGAAGGACGCGGCCATCCTGTCGAACACGCCGGACCGCGAAGTGCGCCGTCAGTGGATACAGCGCATCCTCGATCACGACGGCTATGAAATCACCGCGCCGGACGGCACCACGGTACGCGACGAAGGCGGCATCGAAGCGTGGATCAAGCTGGGCGAAGCCACCGGTCTCAGCCGCGAGGAAATCGTCGATCTGCGCCACGTGGTGCCGGGCGTGCGCTTCGCGGTCGATGCCTACATCAATTTCGCGCGCCAGCGGCCGTGGCAGGAAGCGGTGTGTTCGTCGCTGACCGAGCTGTTCGCGCCCAAGATCCACAAGGAACGCCTGGCCAACTGGCCGGAGCACTACCCGTGGATCGAATCGTCCGGCCTGCAGTACTTCCGCAACCGTGTGTCGCAGGCGCGCCGCGACGTGGAGCAGGGCCTGGCGGTGACGCTGAACTACTTCAACACGCGCGAGATGCAGGAGCGCGCGCTGACCATCCTGCAGTTCAAGCTCGACGTGCTGTGGACCATGAACGACGCCATGGCCAACGCCTACGGCGTGAACAAGTGAGCATGCCGATGACTGCTGCGATGACCGTCACGACCGCATCGGTACCGAAGATCGGCCGCCATTTCCGCATCCAGTGGGAAGAGGCGCAGAAGGCCTACGTGCTGCTGTATCCGGAAGGCATGGTGAAGCTGAACCAGAGTGCGGGCGAGATTCTCAAGCGCTGCACCGGCGAGGCCAATGTCGGTGACATCACTGCCGATCTGGAAAAGACCTTCAACGCGCAGGGCCTGCAGCAGGACGTGATCAATTTCGTCGAACTGGCGCTGCAACAGAAGTGGGTGGAAACGACATGACCGACCTTGCCGAAGCCCAGGCCGCGCAGGACGCGGCCACCATAGGCCCGCCGCTGTGGCTGCTGGCAGAGGTGACCTACCGCTGTCCGCTGCACTGCGTGTACTGCTACAACCCGGTCGACTTCGCCAAGCATGAAGCGGAGCTCAGTACCGAAGAGTGGTTCAAGGTGCTGCGCGAGGCGCGCGAACTGGGTTCGGTGCAGTGCGGCTTTTCCGGCGGCGAACCGATGCTGCGCGACGATCTGGAACTGCTGGTGGCCGAGGCGCATCGCCTGGGCTACTACACCAATCTGCTCACCTCCGGTGTCGGCCTGAACGAGAAGCGCATCGACGCGCTGAAGGAAGCCGGGCTGGATCACATCCAGCTGTCCTTCCAGGACTCGAGCCGGGAAATGAACGACTTCCTGTCGTCCACCCGCACCTTCGATCTGAAGCGCCGGGTGGCCGACCTGATCAAGTCGCGCGGTTACCCGATGGTGATGAACTGCACCATCCACCGGCACAACATCGATCACATCGAATCCATCCTGCAGCTGGCTGACGAGATCGAGGCCGAGTACGTGGAACTGGCCAACACCCAGTACTACGGCTGGGCCCAGGTGAACCGCGACCAGCTGCTGCCGTCGCGCGAACAGCTCGAACGCGCCGAACGCATCACCAATGAGTGGCGCGAAAAGCACGGCAACAAGATGAAGCTGTTCTTCGTCGTGCCGGATTACTACGAGAACCGGCCGAAGAAGTGCATGAACGGCTGGGGCAACATCTTCCTGACCATCACGCCGGACGGCAAGGCGCTGCCCTGTCATACCGCACGCATGCTGCCGGGGCTGGAGTTTCCGGACGTGCGCACCAGCAGCGTCCGGGATATCTGGTATGAATCCGAAGGTTTCAACCGCTACCGCGGCACCGGCTGGATGAAGGAGCCCTGTTCCAGCTGTCCGGAAAAGGAAAAGGATTACGGCGGCTGCCGCTGTCAGGCCTATATGGTCGCCAACGATCCGAACGCCGCCGACCCGGTGTGCGACAAGTCGCCCTTCCATCACAAAATCGTCGAGGCGGTGGAGCGCGCGCAGATTGCGGGCAATCCGCAACAGGTGAAGCCGCTCATCTACCGCGGCCCGAAGGAATCGCTGCAGCTTGACCGTCCGTTCTGAGCACGGGCTTCGCGCGGCGGGTGTTCAGTCGCGCTGCTAGGGGTGGGCAATCATGCGGAAGGGTGTGTCGCTGCCCGTCCGCAGAATGTCTCAGTGGACGGTCCGCCCTGTGCAGATGGGATCGCCATGCACCCACGCGACGTGGCCAGCGCATGTTCGGTAATTCGCTGCAGCAGCCAGCCGTAACGCCGGCTTTCCGCTCCCGACGCGAAATCCGGCGAAGCGTGGAAGGCGATCACCATGGCCGCCGCAGCGGTGCGTTCCGCCTGATCGAGGGCGGCTTCCAGCCAGTCCAGTGCGGCCGTCTGCAGTGCAGCTGAACGCCGGGCATCGAGCATCGGGCTGCCCGGCAGGTTCAAGGTCACGAACACCACACCCTGCATCTGCCGGCGCCGATATTCCGGCACAGCCGGGCTGTATCTCGGGCACGACGCGGCGCGGGTGGAACAGTCGTTCATACGGATCGTGAGCACCGGCCGACGCACGGCTGCAATTCAGCTCACCGGCCAGCGTGCCCGGCACCGCGCCACCCTGGTAAGGGCTGCAGGGCAGGTCGCCGAATGCAAGCAAACGCAGGTGCAGCGGATTGCCGGGGTGCGGCACAGGCCGACAGGGCGGGCGCGCAAATGGCTGCATGCATCCAATGAAAAAAAGTGTGCATGCGGTCAAGGATATTGTCCGTGCAGCCGATATCGCCCCATAACGTCGAGTGAAGTGTCGCGATCCCTGCCTGGAGAGCGAAGCGGTACCTGAACCGTCATGCAGAATTTCTTTACGTCCGGATTCGAAAGTTCATCGCTGTTGATGTCTACGAGCCATGAGCCGTGGCTGGTCGTGCTGTCGGTTGCAGTGGCGGTATTCACCTCCATGGTGTCGCTGTACACGGTCGGTCAGGCGGAGCAGGCGCGTGATCCGCGCATGGCATGGCTGATGAAGTTCGCCTGCGCGCTGTCGCTGGGGGGCGGCGTATGGGCCATGCACTTCATCGGCCTGCTCGCGCTCGACATCTGCGTTACCGTGCGCTACGACATCTGGCTGTCGCTGGCTTCAATGCTGCCCAGTCTTCTGGCCGCTCTGGCCACCATCCATCTGATGACCCGTCCGACCCTGTCGCCGCGCGAACTGCTGGCCGGCGGCCTGCTGATGGGGGCCGGTATCGGCCTCATGCACTACAGCGGGATGGAGTCGATGCAGATGGCTGCGCAACTGCGATACGACCCGCTGATGTTCGGCGTGTCGATCCTCGTTGCCGTGCTGCTGGCCACGCTGGCGCTCTGGGTGAAGTTCTTCGTGCCGATACGCCGCAGATTGCCGCGTCTGATCGTCAGCGGCAGCGTGATGGGGCTGGCGATTTCCGGCATGCACTATGCCGGCATGGCAGCAGCCCGCTTCATGGGTGTCGAGGAAAGCGCGCCTCAGACCGACAACATGACCCTGGGCGTGCTGGTGATGCTGGCCACCATCACGCTGACCGGCTTTGCGCTGGGGTGCCATGCCCTGCTTCGCTATCGCGCTCTGGTCGATGAGCTGAGCGCCGGTGAGGCGCGCATGCGTGCCTTGTTGAGCACACCTGTCGATGGCGTGGTGACGCTGGACGAGCATGGCATCGTCCAGACGATGAATGCGGCCGCCGAAGCGCTTTTCGGGTGGCGCGAGCAGGAACTGGTCGGCAAGAGTTTCGAGCGGGTGCTGGCTTTGTCCGAGCGCGATCGCTATGCCGCCTATCTGTCGGAATTCCGGCGAACACGCCAGCCTTCCCTGGCCGGGCGCAGCCGTGAGGTTGCCGGACTGCATCGCGATGGGCGAGACATTCCGCTGCATGTTTCCATCGGTCATGCCAAGGTGAGCGGCGCCGATCTGTTCGTCTGCTACATCGCCGACATTTCCCACTTCAAGAACATGGAGCGCGCAGTCCGCGAAAGCGAGGCGCAGCTCCGTTCGCTGATCCAGAACATTCCCGGCGTCGCCTATCGCTGCCTGATGCGGGACGACTGGCCGATGCTGTTCATGAGCGATGCGACGGAAACGCTGACCGGCTACCCCGCCAGCGACTTCCTGAGTGATCCGCCGGTACGCAGTTTCGGTGACATCACGCATCCTGACGACACCGCCAGCAACTGGCAGGTGGTGGAAGCTTCGATCCGCGACAATCGGCCCTTCGTGGTCGAGTACCGCATCGTCCATGCCGATGGTTCCACCCGCTGGATGTGGGAGCACGGCAGCGCGGTGCGCGACCATGACGGCTCGGTCAAATGGATAGACGGCGTCATTCTGGACATCACCGAACGGCGCGAAATGGAACAGGCGCTGCGGACCGCGAAGGAGAGGGCGGAACTGGCCGCCGCGTCCAAATCGGCCTTCCTCGCCAATATGAGCCACGAAATACGCACGCCGATGAACGCCATCATCGGCTTCAGCGACGTGCTGCTCGGCCAGTCGCAGCCGCCGGAACAGCGCCGGCAGCTCGAGGTGGTGAGTGCGTCCGCCCGTTCGCTGCTGCGGCTGCTGAACGACATCCTCGATACCGCCAAGCTGGAACGCGGCGCGGTCGAACTCGAAATGCTCGATTTCGATCTGCACGACCTGCTGGGCCAGCTCACCCAGACCCTGGCCATACAGGCGCGTGACAAGGGCCTGACGCTGACCATAGACGCGCATGCCCAGCTGGGTCGCCACTACCGCGGCGATTCGCTGCGCATCCGCCAAGTGATGACCAACCTGATCGGCAATGCCATCAAGTTCACCGAGACCGGGGGCGTGGTAGTGCGGGTGCGCGCCGAAACCGGCCATGTGCGTTTTTCGGTTGTCGATACCGGCATCGGCATCGCGCCGGAACGGCTCGGTGCCATCTTCGAACCCTTCACCCAGGCCGACGTATCGATGAGCCGACGCTTCGGCGGCACCGGTCTGGGGACCTCGATCTGCAAGCAGCTGGTCGAACTGATGGGCGGACGCATCTGGGTGGACAGCACGCCGGGTCAAGGCAGCGCCTTCCATTTCACGCTGCCGCTGATGCCGGGCAGCGCTCCGGTGGCCGCCACCTCGGCGCTGATTCACCTGCCGCCGCTCCGCGTGCTGGCGGTGGACGACGTCGAACAGAATGTCGAACTGCTGGCCGCACTGCTCACGCGCGAAGGGCACTCGGTGACCGCCTGCGTGTCGGCGCGCGACGCCATCGTCGCGGCCGGTCACGAGCGCTTTGACGTAGTGTTGATGGACCTGCACATGCCCGAAATCAGCGGTCTGCAGGCGACGCGCGAAATCCGCATGGCCGAGCGCGCAGACGGTCGGATGCCGGTGCCGGTGATCGCGCTGACCGCCAGCGTGCTCGAAGCCGACCGCATCGCCGCCCGCGAATCCGGCATGAACGGTTTTGCCACGAAGCCGATCGAACTGGACAACCTGTTCGCCGAAATCGGCCGGGTGCTCGACATCCGCATTTCGGCGCCGGTGGGCACTCCGCCGAATGCTGCAGGCGGCCTGATAGACATGCCGCGCGCACTGGCGCTTTGGCGCACTCCGGAGCGGCTCGAAAGCGCCCTCCGTCGCATGCTGGGCGAGAACGCCGATCTGAAGGAAAAGCTCGATCGTCGCGCGGCCGACGGCGCGCACGACGAAGTCCGCGCCTTGGCTCACCGTGTTCGGGGCGTAGCGGCCAATGTCGGTGCTACCCGTCTGACCGCTGCGCTGGCGCTGCTTGAGGCGGCTGCAGCCTCAGGCGAGCAGGCCGGCTATGGCGGGATGATCGTTGATGTCGCTGACGCAATGGCTGCGCTGCATGTCGAACTCGACAGCTGGCCGTCTGCGCCGCGTGCGCCGGCCCCGGTGCGTGCGGCCGGGTCGAGCCGCGTCGACCCGGCCGCAGCAATGCGTCACGCCGATACGCTGAAGCGCGCGCTGCTGCACGGGGAGCTGGACGATCCGGCGCTGGCCCTGCTGCTCAATGCGGTGGGCAGCCATCCGGCTGCGGCCATGCTCGAGCCGCTGGCCGAAGCGATCGACAATTTCGATTTCGATCAGGCGGTCGCCCAGATCGAGCGGCTGATGGATGCACTCGGTGCACCTGCGCAGCCGATTCCGTCAGAAGCGGGAACCTGAATGGACACTCCGGACAAGCGCATCGACGCCTACGGCATCGCGGCGGGTGATCCCCGCAAGACGGTGCTGTGCGTCGACGACGAACCTTCGAACCTGCAGGTGCTGCGGCAGATCCTGCAGGCCGACTACCGGCTGCTGTTCGCCCGCGACGGACGGCGGGCGATCGAACTGGCAGAGGTCGAACAGCCCGATCTGGTGCTGCTCGACGTGATGATGCCGGGCATGAACGGCCACGACGTGTGTCGTGCCTTCAAGGCGGACAGCCGGCTTGTGCGCATTCCGGTCATCTTCGTAACTGCGCTGAGCGATGTTGATGACGAGGCGCGAGGTTTCGATCTTGGTGCGGTGGACTACATCACCAAGCCGGTGAGCCCGCCCATCGTGCGCGCACGCGTGCGGACCCACCTGTCACTGGTGAGCGTGCACGATCTGGTCGAAACCCGGCTGCAGGTCATACAGCGCCTGGGGCTGGCTGCCGAGTACAAGGACAACGAAACCGGCCTGCACGTGATCCGGATGAGCCATTACGCGCAGATCCTCGCGCGTGCGGCCGGCTGGACCGAAGAGATGGCGCAGGACCTGCTGCATGCCGCACCCATGCACGATGTGGGCAAGATCGGCATTCCGGACCACATCCTGCGCAAGCCGGGCAAGTTCGACGACGCCGAGTGGGAAATCATGAAAACCCACGTTGAGATCGGTGTGCGCATCATCGGCGAACACGAGACCGGTCTGCTTGCGGTGGCCCGGCGCATCGCTCAGGGGCATCACGAGAAATGGGATGGCAGCGGCTACCCGGGCGGACTGCGCGGCACGCAGATTCCGGTTGAGGCGCGCATGGTGGCGATCGCTGACGTATTCGACGCGCTCACCACCGAAAGACCCTATAAGAAAGCATGGACGGTGGAAGACGCGTGTGCGCTGCTGGTCGAACAGAAGGAGAAGCACTTCGACCCGCATCTTGTCGATCTTTTCCTCGATTGCATGCCACAGATACTGGATGTGAAGGAAAGATGGGCAGAGCGCTCGCCCGATGCCAGATGAACGGGCGCGGTCTGCCGCCGCTTCAGGACGCTCAGTGGCGGTAGCGCCGCTTCACGTCCAGCCGGCAGCCCGGGCGTTCGATGCCGGGTAGCCGGTCACAGTCGCCCAGTTCGCGCTCGAAGCGGGCTGCGCTGTCCGCATCGAGCGGTGGCGCGGCAGCATCCGGAAAACGCTCCCGGGCTGCGCTCATGCGTATTTCGTGGTTGGCCTTGCCGCGCGCCATACAGTCCGTCTTCAGATCCGACCCCATGCGCGCGCATTCGCGCTGCGCTTCAGAATGTTCGAGATCGGCTCGCCGGCGGGCATCGGCATAGCTGCGGCCGGCGTCGTCCGCCGCAGCCGCGTAGGGCACCAGGGCACACATGAGTCCGGCGGTCAGTGCGCCGGTGCGCAGCAGTGTGCGCATCGGGTGACAGGCGAAGGTCGGGGCGGGAGCAGGGGATTGCATGCCTCCGATTCTAGGAAGGCCCTGCGCCCGGGTCTGTCACGAAGCGTTACGCGTGTGCCGGATATCAGGTTCCGACCAGCAGATCGCCGTTGACCCTGACCCGGTCGCCGACCCGGAAGCGGCCGTTCTGCGCCATCACCACGGTACGCAGTTCGCCGCTCTCCAGCCGCACGGTGATGGCGTAACGGCCGGACGGTGCGTGGCCGTCCTGACGCGGACCGCCTTTCAGCCAGCCGGTGAAGCGCTCGCGCAGCAGTTTGCGCTCCTGCAGCAGTTCCATATGCTCGATCCGGCCGTAGGGACTGTCCACGCCGCGCGTACCGGGCGCAACGGCAGCGATCAGTGCCGCTTCGGCGGTGGCGGCGTCCGCCAGACGAGGTGCTTCCGGTGGCCCGGAGCAGGCGCCCGCGGCGAGCGCACACACCAGCGCGATGATGCACAGGTCGCGGCTCATGGCGGGCTTGTGCTTACTTGTCCGCCGACTTGCGCGCGTCCTCGATGGCGTCCTTCGCCTTGTCGCGCGCGTCGTCCAGCGTTTCACCGGCCTTGCTCACCGCGTTGTCCACCGCCTTGCCGGCGCGCTCCGCCGGGCCTTCGCGTTCGCAGGCGGCCAGAGTCAGTGCAAAAGCCGCGATGGCAGCGGCAGTGAGGGTGCGCGTTCTGTTCATGCTGTTCTCCCTGTGTTCGCATTCCGCACGTTGCGGGGTGAATGCATGGTGGCGCGCCCGCGCCTCCAGCGGCGTCGGCGCGCGGCGAAGCGCGCTGTCGGGCACGTCCTACAGCGGGGCGGGTGTGAACAGCGCCTGTCCCATCCGTATCCGTTCGCCGGTCGTCACGGCGGGCTGCACCGCCGCCTGCGGCGGCAGCAGCAGCAGGATGGTCGAGCCGTGCTCGAACCAGCCCAGTTCCTGGCCGCGCGTGGCGTGCGCCGCGCACGCCAGCCGATGCGGCCCGGCGTAGCCGGCGTGCAGCGTGAGATCCACGCAATGCAGACGCAGGCTGGCCACCAGGATGGCCGCCACCGGCACCATGACCAGCGGTGTGCCGTTGGCCATGCGCGCACTCAGCACCGCACGTTCGTTGCGGCAGTACAGGCGCTCCACCCGCGCCAGCGCCGGCGGATTCACGTTCCAGGTGTCGCCCGGGAAGTAGTGCACCCGCTCGATGGTGCAGTCGGCGGGCGCGTGGAAGCGGTGGTACATCGCGGCGGTGATGCGCAGCGTCATGTAGTGGCCGTCGCGCAGCGCAGCCGCCTGCGCGCTATCGCCCAGCAGTTCGTCCAGCGTGTAGCGCATGCCCTTGGCCTGCAGCAGCGTGTCGCCCTCGATGCGCCCCAGGGCGCCGACGATGGCGTCGCACGGGCTCACCAGCACGTCCGGCCGCGGGTCCAGTGGCCGTGCGCCGTCGCGCAGTTCGCGGATGAAAGCGTCGTGCAGGCTGCGGAACTGCGTCTTGCGGGCGTCCGACAGATCCACCTCGCCGAAGCGCTGCCAGAGACCGATGGACAGATCGCGCACCCAGGGGTGCTCGACCTTGCTGAAGCGACCGAACAGGCGGGTGAGGGCGGCCCGCGGAATGCGGTTGGTGAGCGCGAAATTGAGCGCGTCGTTCGCCATCAGGCGCTGGAACAGGGGCGGGCGGGCGGTCACGGCTGCGTAACCTCGCGCTGATACATGTGCAACATATGAACGAGTCCTTTCCTCTCTATATCGCTGGCGCCGCGGCGCTGGCCGCCCTGTTGCCGCGCATCCGCCGGCGCCTTCAACTGTCGCGGGCCAAGCACCGCTCGCTTGCCGGACATTCGAAAATGTCGCGGCGGGTGGCGAAACTGCTGCCCTTCTATGAATTCGACGAAACCGGTTTCTACGTGGCCGACGGTGCGCCGGTCGACATCGCCATGCGCCGGCGCAGCGGCTTCGAGGCGCTGGCCGCGCTGTACGCGCAGCGCTACGTGCGCACCCGTGCGCTGACCGAAGAAACGCAGTCCATGGTGTCGGACATGCAGTTCACCGGCAGCTACCGCGTGCCTTTCCAGTTCAGCCGCCATGTGCGCAGTCACCTGAAGGCCGGTTCTTTCGTACAGGCGTCCGCCGGCGTGACGCTGACCGATCTCGACGGCAACGTGTTCTACGATCTGGCCGGCTCCTACGGCGTCAATGTGTTCGGCTACGACGTCTACAAGGGCTGCATGGCACGCGGGGCCGCGCGGGTCGAGGCGCTGGGGCCGGTGCTCGGCGCCTACCACCCGGTGCTGGCCGACAACGTGAAGCGGCTGTGCGCAATTTCCGGCATGGAGGAAGTGTCCTTCCACATGTCGGGCACCGAAGCCGTGATGCAGGCGGTGCGGCTGGCGCGCTACCACACCGGCCGCAGCCATCTGGTGCGCTTCTGCGGCGCCTACCATGGCTGGTGGGGCGATGTGCAGCCGGGCGTCGGCAACCCGACCGCGGCAGAGCACACCTACACGCTGAAGGACATGCACGCCGACACGCTGCGCGTACTGCGCACCCGGCGCGACATCGCCTGCGTGCTGATCAACCCGCTGCAGGCGCTGCACCCGAATGCCGGCGCACCCGGCGATTCGTCGCTGGTCGATGGCGGCCGTCGCGCCGGCTACGACCGCGCCGCCTACGCCGACTGGCTGGAACAGCTGCGCGAGGTCTGTACCGAACGCGGCATCGTGCTCATTTTCGACGAGGTATTCCTCGGCTTCCGGCTGGCGAAAGGCGGCGCGCAGGAGTATTTCGGCGTGCGCGCCGATCTGGTCACCTACGGCAAGACCCTGGGCGGCGGCTTTCCGGTCGGCGTGGTGTGCGGTCCGCACCGGCTGATGAAGCGCTACCGCGACGAGCGGCCGGCCGACATCTGCTTCGCCCGCGGCACCTTCAATTCGCATCCGCACGTGATGGGCGCGATGAACGAATTCCTGCAGCTGCTGGACGCACCGGACATCGATGCGATCTACCGGGACGCCGACACGGTGTGGAATGCGCGCGCCGACGGCCTGAACCAGCGCCTGCGCGAGGCCGGACTGCCGGTTGGTGTGGCCAATATGGGCTCGATCTGGACCGTCACCTACGCGGTGCCGTCGCGCTACAACTGGATGCTTCAGTACTACCTGCGTGCCGAGGGCCTGCTGCTGAGCTGGGTGGGCACCGGCCGCTTCATCTTCAGCCTGAACTACAGCGATGCCGATTTCGCTGCGGTGAGCGAACGCTTCATCGCGGCGGCGAAGAAGATGGAGGTCGACGGCTGGTGGTGGACGCCGCCGGGCGCCAGCAACAAGCGGGTGCGCCGCGCCATCCTGAAGGAAATGCTGACCCGCCGCTGAACGGGCGGGGCCGGGCATGCATCGGTGTCCGGTCATGGCAGAACGGCTGGATGAATGAAGGAAGCCCGCGCAAGCGGGCTTCCTTTCATGGCGCGTGCGGATGGCCGCGTTCAGGCGCTGACGCCGTGCTGCGCGTGCATCGGATCGATCAGTTCGCCGCGCAGCAGCGCAAGCGGCGCACGGTAGTAGAGCTTCACGTCGTGGAAGGGGTCGGTCAGGATTTTCGTCGCCCACACCAGACCGGACTGCACGCCCATCAGGAAGAACAGATGGACGGTGCGGAAAATGAGACCGCCGACGCCGATGGCGATCCAGCACACCGACAGGTTGTACAGGAAGCCGCGCGAGCCTTCCGCCGCGTCCAGCAGGCCGAACAGCGTCGGATCGACATACAGCACGAAGGGCGAAGCGGCCCAGATCGCCATCAGCACCACCTTGCGGCGCAGGTTGTAGCCCACCTTGATGTCTTCCTTGTGCTCATGGGTCGCGTGGTTCACATGGTCATAGCCCTTGGGCTCGAAGAAGAAGTGACCGGACTGGCGCGACAGCATGGCGACGCCCCAGCTCAGCAGTGCCGACACCACCGGGTCGATGAACAGCATGACGTAGGCACCAAGAAAGCTCAGCGCGCTGACCAGATGCAAGGACTGGTTGATGCGGCTGTGGTGGTAGTAGCGGTGATCGTCCCAGCGCTGGGTGTGCAGTTCTTCGAGAAATGACTTCATGAGGTTCCTCCGGAAAGTGTGGCAAGCCTAGGAAGAGCGGGTTACACCGGGAATGCAGTTCGTCTAAGAATTGGTGACAGGTGCAGAGGGCAGGCGCGCTGATGAAGCGGGGCAGTGCCGTGCCGAATGACGATGAGTGCGCCAGCCGGCGCGCCCGCAGGGCAAGGGCAGGCACGGCTGTCTCGAAACATTCATCCAAGCTTCACGCAAGGGAGGGTGCCTGCGGCCGATAGGCAGTCGGGTCCACGACGACAACGCACCGCCATGCACACCCTTTCCGACAAGAAGGTTTCACCCGAGCAACATACGCATACCGCCTTGCGCGCCCTGATGGATGGCCGCGCGCTCGGCATGGTCTATCAGCCCATCGTCCGCCTCGAGGACGGTGCCGTACTGGCTCACGAAGCGCTGGTGCGCGGCCCCGAAGGCAGCGCGCTGCATCTGCCGGCGGTGCTTTTTGCCACCGCCCGCACCCTGGGCCTGGAAGCCGAACTCGAAATCGCCTGCGTCGAAGCCGCCTTACGCCATTTCAATCCCGCCACGCCGGGCCAGCTCTACGTGAACTGCAGCGCCGGCACCATCCGTCATCTGGCGGCCGAAGGCTGCGTCGAACTGCTGTCGCTGCTGGCCCAGCACGGGCTGTCACCGTCGCGTCTGGTGCTCGAACTGACCGAACACGAACGGGTGACCGAAGTGGATGTGCTGCGCATGAGCCTGGCGCGGCTGGCTGCGCTGGGAATCTCGGTGGCGCTGGACGATTTCGGCGACGGCCGCTCCAGCCTGCGCCTGTGGGCCGAACTGGCGCCGCCGCGGGTAAAGCTGGACCGCTATTTCACCCACAGCATCCACACCGACAGCCGGCGGGTCGAGGCGGTGCGCGCGGCCGTGCAGCTGGCGCGTTCGTTCGGTGCGGAACTGGTGGCCGAGGGCATAGAGGAAGAAGCCGAACTGGCGGTGCTGCGCGACCTGGGCGTGCACATGGGGCAGGGCTGGCTGCTCGGCCGGCCGCGCGGCCAGACGGTTCATCGCGTACCGGAGGCGCTGGCCGCGCTGATGCAGACCCGCCAGATCGCGGTGCTGCCGGACACGCCGCACCGCGATGCTGCCGGCACCGTGAGCCGGCTCGCGATGTCGGCGCCGGCGGTGGAACCGGATACCGCCAATCTGGCGGTGGTGCAGGTGTTCAACGAGCACCCGCAGCTGCTGGCGCTGCCGGTGCTGGATCAGGGCATACCGGTCGGGCTGATCAACCGGCGCAGCTTCATGGACCTGTACACCCAGCCTTATCACAAGGAGGTGTATGGCAAGAAGCCGTGCGCGCTGTTCATGAATCCTAATCCGCTGCGGGTCGAGCGCAGCACGCCGCTGGAATCGATGAGCACCGTGCTTGCCGGCGAGGACCAGCGCTATCTGTACGACGGTTTCGTGGTGACCGAACACGGTCGCTACGTCGGCGTGGCGACCGGCGAAAGCCTGGTGCGCGCGGTGACCGAAATGCGCATCGAGGCGGCGCGGCACGCCAATCCGCTCACCTTTCTGCCGGGCAACATCCCGATCACAGAGCATCTGCGCCGGCTGATGGCCGGCAAGGTGCATTACGCCGCGTCCTACTTCGACCTGAACAATTTCAAGCCTTTCAATGACCTGTACGGCTATTACCGCGGCGACGAAATGATCAAGCTGGCGGCGCGCAGTATCCAGCGCGAAGCCGACCCGCTGCGCGATTTTGTCGGCCATGTCGGCGGCGACGATTTCATCGTGCTGTTCCAGAGCGAGGACTGGCAGGCGCGTTGCGAACGCATCATCCGCACCTTCAACGCCGAGGCGCGCGGCCTGTTCAATGCCGAGGAACTGGCCTCAGGCTGCATGGAAGGCGAGGACCGACGCGGCAACCGCACCCGCTTCCCGCTCACCACGCTGTGTGCCGGCGTGGTGCTGGGGCAGGGTGGCGGCTTCCGTACCGCAGAGGAGGTGGCGTCTGCCGCCGCCGATGCCAAGCGGCAGGCCAAGGCGGCTGGCGGCGGCCTGCATGTGCAGGCCGCGCGCGAAAGCGCGAACGACGCGCGTCAGGCCGAGGTCGCCTGATCCGGCTGGCGCCGGATCAGGGACGTATCAGAACAGTTCTTCGCGGCGCAGGAAGCGCCACTTGCCGACCGGCAGGTCGGCCAGCGGAATGCGGCCGATGCGCACGCGCTTGAGCGCGACGACTTCGAGGCCCACCAGTTCGCACATGCGGCGGATCTGGCGCTTCTTGCCTTCGCGCAGCACGAAGCGCATCTGCTCCTCGTTCTGCCAGCTCACCTTGGCCGGCTTCAGCGCTTCGCCATCCAGCTCCAGACCGTGGTTGAGCAGCTTCAGCGACTCTTCCGGGAAGTCTTCGGACAGCGCGCCGCGGCCGAAGGGCTTGGTCGCGCGCACGCGCACCAGGTATTCCTTCTCGACGATGGAATCCTCGCCGATCAGCTGGCGGGCGATGCGGCCGTCCTGGGTCAGTACCAGCAGGCCGTGCGAATCGATGTCCAGCCGGCCGGCCGGCGCCAGACCACGCAGGTGGTTGCGGTTCAGCTTCATGCCCGAGCGGTCACCCGCCCACTGATTTTCCGGCAGCACCAGTACGCTGGCCGGTTCGTGACCGTCCTCCGCCTGACCGCTCACGTAACCCACCGGCTTGTGCAGCAGGATGGTCACCCGCGAGGCCTGATCGGCGCGCGCCTCCTTGTTGACCTCGATCTTCTGGTGCGGCAGCACGCGCTGACCCAGCAGCGCCACTTCGCCATCCACCGTCACCCAGCCGCGGACGATCCAGTCGTCGGCTTCGCGGCGCGAAGCCGCGCCCCGGTCGGCCAGCCAGCGCGACACACGGATGCCGTCCTTCGCGTCGTCGCCGTCCTCGTTCTTCTCGGCCTGCACACGACCCAGCTTGTCGGTTTCGCGCTCGTCCCAGGCCGTGGCCGGACGCACCGGCGCCGCCTTGGGCGGACGCGGCTTGAATTCGGCACCTGCACGCGCAGGGCGGTCGCTGAAGTCCTTCTTCGGCGGCCGGTCCCCGAAATCCTTCCTCGGCGGGCGATCACCGAAGTCCTTACGCGGCGGGCGATCGGAGAAGTTTCCGCCGCCTTCGCTGCGAGCCGGGCGTTCGCGGTTTTCCCACGGCTTGCGTTCGCCGGATTCGGCGCGCGGCGGACGGCCTTCGCGGTCCGGACGTGGCGTCCACTCGCGCTTTTCGCCAGCCGGTCGCGGCGGACGGTCACCGAAGTCCTTGCGCGGCGGGCGATCGGCGAAGTTTCCGCTGCCCTCGCTGCGGGCCGGGCGTTCGCGGTTTTCCCACGGCTTGCGTTCGCCGGATTCGGCGCGCGGCGGACGGCCTTCGCGGTCCGGACGCGGTGTCCACTCCCGCTTTTCGCCAGCCGGTCGCGGCGGACGGTCACCGAAATCCTTGCGCGGCGGGCGATCGCCGAACGCCTTCTTCGCCGGACGTTCACCGTCCGGACGCGCAGCGCGCGGCTTGCGTGCGGACGTGTCCTTGGCGGCCGGCGCGACCTGGGTGGTGTTACGGCTCAGCGTGCGCGACTTCGCGGTGCTGTTGCGCACCGGCTTGCGGGCGGGGTCGCGTTCGGAGCTCGTGCTGTCGTCGGATTTGCGGGGCAAACCCAGTTTGGTGCGGGTGGTCATCGGCGTGAAAACAATCTGTGGACCCGACAGCATAGCGGGGTCTTGAAATGCCGGGGGGAAGTCTCCATATCCCGCCGTTGTCATTCCTTCAAACACCTACCCAGCACGGAGCCGTCATGTCCGATACCGCGACCGCCCAGACCATGAATTTCCAGGCCGAGGTGAAGCAGCTGCTGCACCTGATGATTCACTCGCTCTACAGCAATCGCGACATTTTTCTGCGCGAACTGGTGAGCAATGCATCGGATGCCTGCGACAAGCTGCGTTTCGAGGCGATTGCCGATCCGGCGCTGTTCGAATCGGACAGCGAACTGAAGATCCGCGTGAGCTATGACAAGGCCGCGCGCACGATCACCATTGCCGACAACGGCATCGGCATGTCGCGCGACGAGGCGATCAGCCACCTGGGCACCATCGCCCGCAGCGGCACCAAGGAATTCTTCTCCAGCCTGACCGGCGACCAGAAGAAGGACGCCAACCTGATCGGCCAGTTCGGCGTCGGCTTCTACTCCGCCTTCATCGTCGCCGACACGGTGACCGTGAACACCCGGCGCGCCGGCCTGCCGGCCGACCAGGGCGTGCGCTGGTCCTGCTCGATGAGCGGCGACAGCGCCGGTGAATATTCGGTCGACACGATCAGCAAGGCCGGGCGCGGCACCGAAATCGTGCTGCACCTGCGCGAAGACCAGGACGAGCTGCTGTCCGGCTTCAAGCTGCGCTCCATCGTGCGCGAGTACTCCGACCACATCCTGCAGCCGGTGGTGATGAAGAAGGAGGAGTGGAAGGAAGACGGTCAGGTCATGACCGACGAGGACGAAACGGTGAACCAGGCCAGCGCGCTGTGGACCCGTTCCAAGTCGGATATCAGCGACGAGCAGTACGCCGAGTTCTACAAGCATGTCGCGCACGACTTTCAGGACCCGCTGGCCTGGAGCCATGCCCGGGTCGAAGGCCGTCACGAATACACCCAGCTGCTCTACGTGCCGTCGCGCGCGCCGTTCGACATGTGGGACCGCAATGCCAAGCACGGTCTGAAGCTCTATGTGCGCCGCGTGTTCATCATGGACGACGCCGAGAAGCTGCTGCCGGCCTATCTGCGCTTCGTGCGCGGCGTGGTCGATTCGGCCGACCTGCCTCTGAACGTGTCACGCGAAATCCTGCAGGAAAGCCGTGATGTCGACACCATCCGCTCCGGCTGCACGAAGAAGGTGCTGTCGCTGCTGGAGGATCTGGCCGAGAACCAGAAGGACAGGTTCACCACTTTCTGGAAGGAATTCGGCCGCGTGTTCAAGGAAGGCGTCGGCGAAGACCAGGCGAACCGCGACAAGGTGGCCGGTCTGCTGCGCTTCGCATCCACTCATCTGGATACCGAAGAACAGTCGGTGTCGCTGGCCGACTACATCGGCCGCATGAAGGAAGGGCAGGACAAGATTTATTACGTCACCGCCGAAACCTTCAAGGCGGCGAAGAACAGCCCGCATCTGGAAGTGTTCCGCAAGAAGGGCATCGAAGTGCTGCTGCTGTCGGACCGCGTCGATGAATGGGTGGTCGGCAACCTGACCGAATTCGAAGGCAGGCAGCTGGTGTCGGTGGCCAAGGGCGGTCTGGACCTGGGCGCGCTGGAAGACGAAGAGGAAAAGAAGGCGCTGGAGCGCGACGAGGGCGAATTCAAGCCGCTGGTCGACAGGCTCAAGGCCAGCCTGACCGAGCGGGTGAAGGAGGTGCGCATCACGCACCGGCTGACCGAATCGCCGGCCTGCCTGGTCAGCGACGAGTTCGACATCGGGGGCAATCTGGCCCGCATCCTGAAGTCGGCAGGGCAGGAAGCGCCGGAATCGCGGCCCATTCTGGAAATCAATCCGCAGCACCCGGTGGTGCAGCGGCTGCGCGGCGAAGAAGCGCATTTCGACGACTGGGCCGGCGTGCTGTTCGACCAGGCCCTGCTGGCCGAAGGCGGTGCGCTGGAAGACCCGGCCAGCTTCGTGCGCCGGATGAACCAGCTCATGCTGGCCATGGCTGGCAACTGAAGCCGCGACCGGCTCCGGATCGGAGCCGGTCGCTCCGGTGCGGTGCCTGTCACGGGCGGGAATCGCGGCGGGGCGCCGCTCCCACGGGAATCCGCGCAGACCGCGACCGGTTCCGTGGGAGCGGCGCCTCGCCGCGATGCAAGCTCCGATCCGGCAGTGTTCGCCGACGCACCATCGCGTTCTGTGACGCGGCGTGTGAGAACATCGGCGCCGTTTCCATCACGACGCTTCCTTCATGTCCGTCGCTGCCGCCGCACCTTCCCTGAGCCTGAAGGTGCGCATGACGCGCCCCGGCTTCCTGACCATCACTGCAGTCGCCGTCCTGATCGGGGTGGCGAGCGCCGCGCATGACGGCCATTTCGAGCCGATGCGTGCGGCGGTGTCGGTGCTGCTGGCCATCCTGGCCCACGCGGCCGCCAATGTACTCAATGATTACCACGACGCGCTGAACGGCGCGGATGCCGCCAACCGGACCGCAATCTCCCCCTTTACCGGCGGTTCGCGCCTGATTCAGAACGGCGAGGTGAGCGTGCGCGATACCGGCCGTCTTGCCTGGGCGCTGGCGGCCTTCGTGGTGCCGGCCGGCATCGCGCTCGCGGTATTCAGCGGGCCCGGGCTGCTCGCCATCGGGCTGGCCGGCCTGCTGCTGGGCTGGGCCTATTCTGCGCCGCCACTTGCGCTGATGAAGCGCGGGCTGGGTGAGCTGACCGTGGGGGCGTCGTGGAGCCTGTTGGTGATGGGGGGTGACTACGTGCAGCGTGCGGAGTTTTCGGCGCTGCCGCTGACTGCCTCGCTCGGTCTGGCGCTGCTGGTGGCCAACATCCTGCTGATCAACGGCTTTCCGGATGCGGCATCCGACGCCGCGGTGGGCAAGCGCACTCTGGTGGTCAGGCTGGGGCCGGCTGCAGCGGCGCTTCTCTACCGCAGTGTGGCCCTGACCGCCCACGCGCTGCCGCTGCTGGGTGTCGTCACCGGCGTGCTGCCGTTGGGTGCATTGGCCGCGCTGCTGTCCTTGCCGCTGTCCTTGCGCGCGGCGCATCTGCTTGCGACCGCCGAGGGTGAACTGTCGCGACTGCCCGATCCGATCCGCCTCACCATCGCCGCCGCAACCGTGCATGGCGTAGCGCTGGCCGTCGGCCTGATCGCCGGCTGAGCCACGTTCAGTTCACGCCGAGCAGACTGGCGTAGCCCTGCGGCGACGCGTTCTGCATCGCCAGCAGCGATTCGAATTCCGCCGCCGGCAGAGGCCGCGAGAACAGGTAGCCCTGTGCGTAGTCGCAGCCCAGTTCGCGCAGCAGATCGCGCTGGGCGACGGTTTCCACGCCTTCGGCCACCACCGTCAGCCCCAGCTTGTGCGACAGCAGGATGATGGCTTCAGGCAGCGCGCTGCCGGCCGGATCCTGGGTCATGTTGCGGACGAAGGACTGGTCTATCTTCAGGTAGTCCATGTCGAACTTGGTCAGATAGGACAGCGCCGAATAGCCGGTGCCGAAATCGTCGATCGAAATCTGCATGCCGGCTTCGCGGTACTTGCCGAGCTGGCGGGCGACCTTGTTGGTGGCGTCGAGCAGCAGGCTTTCGGTGATTTCGATCACCACGCTGCCGCCAGGCAGGCCCAGCGCCTGCAGATGGTCTATCCAGCCCTCTTCGCTGGTGCTGCGCTCGAACTGGGCAGGCGACTTGTTTACGCCCATCTGCAGCTCGGGTGCGTATCTGTGGCGCCAGTGCAGCAGCTGACGGGTGGCTTCGCGGAACACCCAGTCGCCGATCGGCACGATGAGCCCGGTCTCTTCGGCCAGCGGAATGAAATCGGCCGGACTGACCAGGCCGCGCTGCGGGTGCTGCCAGCGCAGCAGTGCCTCTGCCTTGTGTATGGTGCCGGTTTCCAGCCCGATGATGGGCTGGTAGTAGAGCACCAGCTGCCCCTGGTCCAGCGCGGCGTGCAGGTCCTTGATCAGCTGCAGCCGCTTCTGCGCGGCTTCCTGCATTGAACTGACGAAGAAGTTGAAACAGTTGCGACCGCTGTCCTTGGCGCCGTACATGGCCTGATCGGCGTTGCGTATCAGGCCGTCGGCGTCGGCGGCATCCTGCGGATAGACGGTGAGACCGATGCTGGCCGAAAGGTGGGCCGAGGTGTGGCCCAGGTCGTAGGGCGCGGTCAGCATCTGCAGCATGTCGGAGGCCACCCTTTGCGCGTTCGCGGCATCGTCCTGTTCCGACAGGATGACCGTGAACTCGTCGCCACCCAGCCGGGCGACCGTGTCCGATTCGCGCACGCAGCTTCGGATGCGGCGCGCCGCCTCGATCAGCACGACGTCGCCGGTCTGGTGGCCGAAGGCGTCGTTGACTTCCTTGAAGCGGTCGAGGTCGATGAACATGAGCACCATCGAACGGCCGCTGCGGTTGGCCTTCAGCAGCTCCTGATCCAGCCGGTCGCGGAACATGCGGCGGTTCGGCAGCTGGGTCAGCACATCATAGTTGGCCTGGGTCCAGATCAGCTCTTCCGCCTTTTTCTGTTCGGTGATGTCGCGGATGAAGGCGCTGAAGGCGTGCCGGCCATTCACGCGGCTGACCGCGATGGTCAGTTCGATCGGAATGTCGTGGCCGTCACGATGACGGCCGGTGATGGTGAGCCGGCGGTTCAGTGCCGGGCCGGTGCCGGTGGCAAGGAAGTGGCGCAGGCCACGCACATGGGCCTCGCGGTAGCCGGGCGGCACGATGAGTTCGTGCATCGGCCGGCCGACCGCCTCGCTGCGTGTCCAGCCGAAGATGGCCTCGGCCTGGGGGTTCCAGCCGGTGACCTCGCCGTCCTCGTTCATCTGCACCACCGCATCGAGCGCGGAATCGATGATGGCGCGCATCGTGTCCTCGTTGTCGCGACGGGTGGCGATCAGGGCGGACAGTCCGGTGGCCATGTTGTTGAAGCTGTCGGCGACCTGGCCCAGTTCGTCCCGGCTGTCGAGGTGGATGCGCTCTTCCAGCCGGCCGTTTGCCAGTGCGCGGGCTGAATCGGCCAGGCTGCGCACCGAGCGGGTGATCGCGTAATAGCCGCCGATGGAACAATAGAGCGCGCCGCCGAGCAGCGCGAACACCAGGCCCATGGTGAGCCGCAGGGCATGCCGGAGGCCCTCCAGCCTTTCATGTATCAGTCGTTCGGCGGCTGGCAGCAGCATGTGTTCGATCTGCACATAGATGCCGTCTATCGTGGTGGTCGCGTGCGCATAGAAGGCCTCGGCACCGACCGTGATCGGACCGGACAGGATATCGGTCCGGACCTGACGCACGATGGCGGTCAGCGAATCGCCGATGTCGATCGCCGAGCGCGACATGGCGGACTGCAGCGAGGGGTTGTAGCGACCGGTCTTCTCGATGTTGTAGCCGGCGACCTTGCGTGCGGAATCCAGCTCGGTCACCAGCGCCGAAAGCTCGATGACCTGCTCCGGCGTGGCACGACCCGCCGATACCACCGCGATGCCAAAGGCGCGCACCCGGCCCAGCCTTTCCATCGTGGCGGGCAGCTTGCTCACGCTGCTGTCGATCAGATAGAAGGAGGCGGCATCGGGGTCCAGCGTGAGACCGTAGGCGTCGGCCACATCGGCTTCGAAATTGAGCAGTCGCTCGATCAGCCGGGTGTGCGCGTCGAAATTGGCGTGAGCATCCATGTCCGTGCCCTGGTTGCGCACCCGCTCCCAGTCGGTCCGGATCGCGAACAGGTCGCGCTGCGTGCCCAGTTCGGCCGGAAGCTGTGCGCCCAGCTGTTCGAACAGCGCATTGGTTTCCGCTTCCCGCGCCTGTCTTTCGGCCGCCATCGCGAGCACGCCACCGAGTTCGCCGGCGGCCAGCCCGCGATGCTTCTGCACCCGCTGCACGATGCGGGTCAGGGTGCGTATGCGTTCCAGTCCGGCCAGTTCGTGTTCGGCCGCGCGGATGTCCTGACTCAGGCTGAGATACAGGCTGTGCGCGACCACGGTGAGCGCGAGCAGCATCAGACCGCCCAGCACTGCGAACTTTCGCGGGTAGTCCAGCCTGTTCATCAGGCGGATGGCCGGGCCGAACAGCAGGTGAAAGCGCGTCGCCATCTTTGCTACCGGGAGCGGGTGGATCGAATGTCGTGCGAACGACCGCTCAGATGCGGAAAGCCTGCACCGCCTCCTGCAATGATCTGGCCGACTGCGCAACTTCGTCGCCCTGGCGGGCGGTTTCTTCCGCGCCGGAGGCGGAGCGCTCGGACAGTCCGAACAGCAGATCGGTATTGCGCACGATTTCCGCCACCGCGCTGTTCTGCGCGCCCAGACTGCTGGAAATGGTGGCCGAGCGGCTGGACAGCGCTTCCAGACGGCCCAGTATGTCGTCGAATTCGTTCACCGCGGTCGCGGTGCTGCCGGTTGCACCATCGACTTCGGTGTTCGCGCTGCGCACCAGTTCTATCGTGCGCTCCGCGTCATCGCGTATGCGCACCACCAGCTGGCTGATGTCGTTGGCCGACACCTGGCTGCGCTGCGCCAGCTTGCGCACCTCGTCGGCCACGACGGCGAAACCGCGGCCCTGTTCGCCGGCGCGGGCGGCTTCGATCGCCGCGTTCAGCGCCAGCAGATTGGTCTGGTCGGACAGTTCCTTGATCAGGTCGTTGATCCGGTTGATCGCACGCGAATCCTCGACCAGCTCTTCGATCACGGTGAGCGAGGCAGCCATCTTGTCAGATGCCGCATTCACGCTGGCCAGCGAAGCCTGCAGCGTGCTTTTGCCGACCCGTGATGCCTCGCCGGCGTTGCGCGCGAGATCGTCGGCTTCATGAGAGATTGATTCGATGTCGCGGATGTTGCCGCTCATCTGTTCGATTGCGCTGCCCACCGCGCGGATCGAATCGAGCTGGCGTGCGCCGTTCTCGCGCGCACTGCCCGAGTGCTGCGACAGCTCCACCGCGGCCGAGGTGAGGGTGCTGGACAGGCCCTGCATATGCTCGACCAGCTTTTTCACCGATTTGCGGGCGGCGTTGTACTCGTAACAGAGCCAGGCGAAATCATCGCGGCCATCCAGATCGAGCCGGCAGTCCAGATGCCCCTTGGCCAGCGCATTCAGCCCGCCGACGATCACTTCTGCCCGTCGTCCGTAGTAGCGGCCGATGACGGCGCCGGTCATCGCGCCGCCGGCCAGCAGCAGCGTCGACAGCCCGATCTGCAGCGGCAGGTTGGCGCCGCCGGTTGCCAGATTGAGCACGATGCAGCACACCAGCGCCGACGATGCGCCGAACAGTGCGAACGCCTTGCGCACACTCAGATTTTTCAACATGGCTCCTCCGCGATGAGTGCCGCGCGTCCTGCGGCGCGCTTCGGCAAAACACTTCGTCACCGTTTATCGGGAAGATCTCCTGCCGACTTGAGCCACCAGGGTGCCTGAGCGTGGACGAAAAAAATCCGCGGGCGGCGTAGGCCGCGCGCGGATAACCGGGATGCACCGGAGGAGGTTGATCAGTCCCTGCTGCCAGCGAAGCCGAACAGCTGCAGCAGTGCGGTAAAGAGATTGAAGATGGACACGAACAGGCTGGTGGTGGCCATCACGTAGTTGGTTTCACCGCCGCGCACGATGCGCTGGGTTTCGAACGCGATCATGCCGGCCATCAGCAGCACCACTGCGGCCGACACCGCCAGCGACAGCGCCGGGATTTCGAAGAAGATCGCGCCCAGACCGGCCAGCATCGCCACCACCATGCCGATGAACAGGAAACTGCCCATGCCCGACAGGTCGCGTCGCGTCACCGTGGCCCAGCCGGCCATTGCCAGGAACACGCCGGCGGTCGCGCCCAGCGCCAGCGTGATGGTCTGGCTGCCGCCGGGCAGCGCCATCACCGCATTGAGCAGCGGGCCGATCGTATAGCCCATGAAACCGGTCAGCGCGAAGGTGAGCAGCACGCCGACGCCGCTGTCGCGGAATTTCGTGACTGCGAACAGCAGACCGAAGTAGCCGCCCAGGGTCAGCAGGATGCCGGGGGCCGGCCATTTCGCTGCCATGGCCAGATATGCGATGGCAGCGCTGAACGCGAGATTCAGGCCCAGCAGCATCCAGGTGTTGCGCAGCACGCCGCGGGCGCGCTCATCGACGACCATCGTGGCGTCGGATACATCGGCGCGCAGCGTCAGCGGGCGCGCGCGGGAAAGTCGGTCATTCATCGTCATCTCCTTGATTGAATGTCGGAATATTGGTTCAGGTGGGCAGGGGTTCCGGACGGCTGCGTTCATGCAGCCGCTGCCTGCTGCGGTTCAGCGTGCGCAGCAGGCGCTGGCTGGCACGCTCGAGCGCACCGTCCAGCGCGGCGTGCCAGTCGCGCGCCCGGGCGCTGGCCAGCAGCGGGCGGCTGCCCGGCAGCTGCAGCGTGACCTGCACTTCCTTGTCTTCGCCACCGCGCGGGCCGTTGGTATCGGCCAGTCGCAGCGTCACCCGGGGAATGCGCCAGGCCAGACGCCGCAGCACGAAGCGCAGACGGCGCTCGGCCACACTGCGCAGCGCTTGACCTTCCGGGTGGCGTGTTTCGACGATCACTTCCATGGCTCATCTCCATGTGGATGGGAGACGCCACTGTACGCAGAGACGGATTTCCTAAAAATGGATGTTGATGGTAGTTTTACTTCGTAAAAACAGAAATTAGAGCCCGCCATGCTCAACTATCGTCATCTGTATTACTTCTGGGTCGCCAGCAAGGAAGGGGGCATTGCACGCGCAGCCGAACGGCTGGACATGGCGGTGCAGACGGTAAGTACCCAGATACGCGAACTCGAGCGCGCGCTGGGCCACGCGCTGTTCAAACCGGCCGGTCGCAGCGTCGAGCTGACCGCGGCCGGCGCGGCTGCGGTGCGTCTGGCCGAACAGATTTTCCAGCTGGGTGAACAGCTGCCGCTGGCGGTCAGGGAGGCGGCGCAGTCACAGGGCGTGCGGCTGTCGGTGGGCATTTCCGACGGCCTGCCCAAGGCGGCGGTGCGCCACATCCTCGAACCGGCGACCGAAACACCCGGCCTGCACCTGGTGTGCGTGGAGGACGAATTCGACGACCTGCTGGCCGACCTGGCACTGCACCGGCTGGACGTGGTGCTGGCCGACCGGCCGGCGCCGGCCAATCCCAACCTCAGGGTGTACAGCCATCCGGTCGGCGACGCGGCGCTTGAATGGTATGCGCCGGCCGCCCTGGCGGCCGCTGCGGACATCGGCTTTCCGGCCTGTCTGGAGCGCATGCCGCTGCTGCTGCCCACCCGCCATGCAGCCGTGCGTGCGCGCATCGAGGACTGGTTCGAGCGGCGCGGTCTGCGACCGCAGGTGGCCGGTGAATTCGAGGACAGTGCGCTGCTCGCCATCTTCGGCGAAAGCGGGCTGGGCGCCTTTCCGGCGACAGAATGGTCACACGAGGAACTGACCGGGCACCGCGCGCTGACGCTGGTCGGGCGCTGCACCGAAGTGGTCGAGCACTTCTACGCGATTTCCGCCGAGCGGCGGGTGCAGCATCCGCTGGTTCAGAAGGTGCTGGCCGGCCGCCGCACCGATGTGTTCAGTGCCTGAGAGGGGCGGTCGCGTCTGGTCGCGGGACACCGACGATCCAGCCTTCGACCGGATCGATGTGCAGCGGCAGCCCATAGCCCGCGTCGCGTCGCAGCCAGGCCCAGGCGGCTTCCACCAGACAGAGCACGCAATCCAGCGTGTCGCCGGTACCGTCGCTGATCATCGCTTCCATCAGGGCGTTGTCGTCGCAGCGCAGCGCCACGCCGAGCGGATGCTGGCCGCGCAGCAGCGCTTCGGACAGCAGCATGCGGTTGGCCAGCCGTTCGCGTGTCTGCCCGGAGGCCGATTCGCTCTTGTACGACCCTGCCACGATGCTGCGCGCCAGCCAGCCCGGATAGGCTTCAAGCGTGACGCGCTGGCCGTCGCCACCGTGCATGCCTGGAATGTGCACGCCGGCGTCGAGCAGCCGGCGCGCGCCTTCGAGAAACATCCAGCCGACCGGCGGGTTGACGCATTTCATCGGGCTGTGCGAGCCGGCCGGCCGGTCGGTCGCGCGGTGGGTGTATTTGTCGCCCACCGGTCTCTGCGCACGTTCGGCATCGCCCAGCGCCTTGAATTCGGCGCGCGACAGCGCGGTAACGGTACGCACGAGACCGGCCCATTCTGTAGGCCAGCCGTGCTCCAGCACCGATTCGCGCGGCAGGCCGAAGGGGAAGTCGAACGCGCCCAGCCACGGGCCGGGCCGGCGCAGGAAGGCTTCGAAGCCTGCCCAGGACGGAAAGCGCTCGACCCGTCGCAGGTGCACTGTGCCGTCCTGGGCCAGGTCACCGGACGCGACAGTGATCGGCTTGCGGGCCGACGGGGCGGAGGTGAAATCGATGCCGTACAGCGTGCTCATGAGGCGCAGCATACGCCGCGGCGGTGATTCGAAACTATCGCTGCCCGGATTTCCGTGTGCGGCGCAGCATGAGCGCCGCCAGACCGGCCGCGAAAAGCAGCGCCTGCGAGGGCTCTGGAACGGTGGAAGCCATCACCCCGGGCGCATTGCCGACGTTGCCGCCCTGAGTGCTGACCGTCAACGTGTGCGTACCGCCGCCCAGCTGCAGCGTACCGCCGCTGCGGGGCAATGTTGGCGAGCGCGGGCCTGAAAACGGACCGCGCCGGTGAGTCCAACAGATCCACCCGTAACGGGACTGACCCCGAGCGTGCTCCCGCCGATCGGCAGCGAGCCGGTGCGCGGTGCAAGCGGAGCCGGCGGTATGGAAGGCGAGGACAGTATCTGGACCTCCCTTCCGTTCAGGCTGGATCGGTTGTCGAGGTCGATCCGGGGCGATACCAACTCCAGCACGGGGGCCTGCAGTACGCTGCGCGTCAGGCTGAGCGCGCCGGATGCCTCCAGCACGACACGCAGCGGATCGTTCACCACCGCGTCGCTCAGCGACAGCGCCCCGGCACACTGGATGTGGATGCCTTCGCCGGTCAGCGTGGTCATCGCACCGGAACAGCTCACGCTGCCGGAGATCGCCGCGGCTGCGGGCAGGGCATGGACGGCCAGCCAGGGAAGAACAGAAACAACCCGCATACGAGCGCGCATGACATGAACCCGGCATGAAAACCGCTGCAGTCCGTCGCATGCCGATGCCAGCGTCGATCAGCCGAACGGATTATTCATTCCGGATTGCAGTGCCCGCTGAAAGCAGGGCTTTCAGCGCCTCCAGCGTATCGGCTTCGGCGGCCGGCTTGTCCTGACGCCAGCGCAGCATGCGCGGAAAGCGGACCGCGATGCCCGACTTGTGCCGGGGTGAGGCCTGCAGACCTTCGAAGCCCAGTTCGAACACCAGTTCAGGCCGCACCGAACAGACCGGGCCGAAGCGCTCGATCGTATTGGCCTTGATGAAAGCATCGACCGCACGCATTTCGGCGTCGGTCAGGCCGGAATAGGCCTTGGCGAAGGGCATCAGCGTGCGCGTGCCGTCGGCCGCCTCGGACCACACCGCAAAGGTGTAGTCGCTGTACAGCCCGGCGCGGCGGCCGTGCCCGCGCTGGGCGTACAGCAGTACCGCATCGACCGTCCAGGGATCGATCTTCCACTTCCACCACTGGCCGCGCGCGTCCGATTTCACCCGTCCCACGCCGTATGCCGCGTCGCGCCGTTTCAGCATCAGGCCCTCGACCCCGCGATCGCGGGCCTGCGCGCGCTGCCCGGCCAGCGTTGGCCAGTCGCCGCCGATCAGTGGCGAACTCATCAGGCGCGGATGAGGGCGGGTGGCGAGCAGCTGCTCCAGCTTCTGGCGGCGCGTCCACTGGGGCTGCGGACGCAGATCCTGCCCGTCCTGTTCCAGCAGGTCGTACGCCATGAACACGACCGGCACGTCGGCGATCAGCCGGCGGCTCACGGTCTTGCGGGTGATGCGGGTCTGCAGCCGGGCAAAGGGCAGCGGCGCGCCGTCCTGCCAGGCCAGCACCTCGCCGTCGAGCACGCAGCCCTCGGGCAGGGTGAGCGCGGCTTCGATCAGTTCCGGAAAGCGTTCGCTTACCAGCTCCTCGCCGCGCGACCACAGTGCCGCCTCGCCGGCCCGGCGCACCAACTGGCCGCGTATGCCGTCCCATTTCCATTCCGCCAGCCAGTCCTCCGCAGCGCCCAGCACCTCCGCCGGTGCCTGCTGCAGCGGGTGGGCGAGGAAGAAGGGATAGGGCTGCAGACCCAGTTCACCGTCGCCCGGCGGGGCGATCAGCGCCTCGTAGCGCGCACCGCTCATGCCGGCGCGAGAAGGGTCGGACGCGAGATACCCGATGAGTCGCTGGGCGATGGTTTCGGCGGGCACGCCGGCCACTGAGGACAGCGCGCGCGTCACCAGCAGCCGTGACACGCCGACCCGCAATCCGCCGGTGATGAGCTTGTTGAACAGGAAACGGCTGCGCGCGTCGAGTGCGCGCCAGGCGGATTCCAGCAGCGCCGGCTTGTCACCGGCGCCCGCCGCGCGCAGGGCGCCCAGGCGGTCCACCCAGCGGTGCAGCGGTACGTCGCCGTCCGCTTCGGGCGGCGGCAGGATGAGCGCCAGCGTTTCGGCCAGATCGCCGACCGCTTCGTAGCATTCGTCGAACAGCCAGTCGGGCAGGCCGGCGACGCGGGCCCCGGTTTCGCGCAGCAGACGGCTGGGGGCGGCCTGACGCAGCTTGCCGCCGGCCAGCACGTAGACCGCCCACGCCGCATCTTCAGCCGGCGTGGCGGCGAAGTAGGCGCGCATCGCCTCCACCTTGGCCCGGGTCGAGGTGCTGGCGTCCAGCGCGTCGTACAGGGTGGCGAAGCGCTTCATGCGGGCGGTGCGTCCGCGTCGCCGGTGGCCGTCTGCAGTGCGCTGTCCGCATCGTCGCGTTCGTCGCCGAATTCGGTGCGGAAGGCGCCGGCTTCCAGCCCTTGTTCGTTCAGCCAGCGCACCATGGGCGCGACCTGACCGTGGGTGACGATGACGCGCTGGGCACCGGTTTCGCCGATCGCGCGCATCAGCGCAGGCCAGTCGGCGTGGTCGGACATGACCAGCCCGCGGTCCACCGCGCGCCGCCGCCGTGCGCCGCGCACCTGCATCCAGCCGGAGGCGAAGCAGTCGGCGTAATCGCCGAAGCGTTTCATCCACGGCGAACCCTGGGCCGAAGGCGGGGCGATCACCAGGGCGCGGCGCAGCAGGTCGGCGTCGAGCCCTTCGGACACCGCGCGCGTTGCCGGCAGCGCGACGCCGCTGTCGCGGTAGGCGCGGTTCATTGCCTCGACCGCGCCGTGACAGATCACCGCGCCGATCCGCGTATCGAGGCCGGCCAGGATGCGCTGCGCCTTGCCGAAGGCGTAGGCGAACACCACGCTGCTGCGGCCGGCGTCGGCATTGGCCGCCCACCAGCGGTTCAGTTCGGCCAGCAGTTCAGCCTGAGGACGCCAGCGATACACCGGCAGACCGAAGGTCGATTCGCTGATGAAGGTGTGCGCGCGCACCGGCTCGAATGCACTGCAGGTGCCGTCGGCCTCCAGTTTGTAGTCGCCGGAGGCCACCCACACCTCACCCTCGACCTCGACCCGCACCTGCGCCGAGCCGAGCACGTGGCCGGCCGGGTGCAGCGACACGGTGGCGTCGCCGATGCGCAGCCGCTCGCCGTAGTCCAGGGTCTGCAGCGCGATGTCGCCGAGGCGGGCGCGCAGCACCCGCTCGCCTTCGCGGCTGGCCAGATAGGCCGCGTGACCGGTGCGCGCATGGTCCGAGTGGGCGTGCGTGATGACCGCGCGTGCCACCGGACGCCAGGGGTCGATATGGAAGTCGCCGGCGGCGCAGTACAGGCCTTCCGGTCGCAGCGTGATCAGGTCGGTGCGCATGGGGACGATGGTATCTTCGGGAGCATGACCGCAATGCCCGACCCGAAGTTCTTGCGCGCACACGGCGCGCTGCTTGCCGACAGTCACCGCCGCCTGGTGGGCCATGACCTTGGCGTCCCGCCGGACGCCCTTTACGACGCGCCGTTCGCGCTGGTGTCGCACGGCACCGAAGCGGATCCGGTGTTCAACTACGCCAACCGGCACGCACAGCAGGTGTTCGGCTACGACTGGGCCACCTTCGTCACGCTGCCCTCCCGCCTGTCGGCCCGCGCACCGGAGCGCGACGAGCGCGCCCGGCTGCTGGAGCAGGTGAGCCGCGACGGCTACATTCCGGATTACAGCGGGGTGCGGGTGAGGGCGGACGGCCGGCTGTTCCGCATCCGCCGCGCCACCGTGTGGAACGTGATCGACGAGGCCGGCGTGCTGCGCGGGCAGGCGGCCCTGTTTTCGGATATCGAGGAGCTTTCATGAACGCACTGCATCCGCTGGTCGACGCGCTGGATGCCCGCGTCGCGCGCTGGACCGCACTGCGGCGCGACCTGCATGCGCATCCCGAACTGGCGTTCGAGGAAAACCGGACCGCGAAGGTGGTGGCGCGCGTGCTGCGCGAAGCCGGCATCGAGGTACATGAGGGCATCGGCCGCACCGGTGTGGTGGGCGTGCTGCGCAACGGAAACGGCAGCGGAGCCATCGGCCTGCGCGCCGACATGGACGCGCTGCCGATGACCGAGCAGAACACCTTCGCCCATCGTTCCACCCACCCCGGGCGCATGCACGGTTGCGGCCACGACGGCCACACCGCGATGCTGCTGGCCGCCGCCGAATATCTGGCGGAAACCCGCGGCTTCGACGGCACCGTGTATTTCATCTTCCAGCCGGCAGAGGAGGGCGCGGGTGGTGCGCCGGCCATGATTGCCGACGGCCTGTTCGAACGTTTCCCGATGCAGGCAGTGTTCGGCCTGCACAACTGGCCCGGCCTGCCGGTGGGACAGATGGCGGTGCATACCGGCCCTGCGATGGCGTGCAGTGATTCGATCGACATCGACATCGCGGGCCGCGGCGCCCACGCGGCCATGCCTCATCTGGGCGCCGATCCGGTGCTGGCGGGCGCGGCCATGGTGCAGGCGCTGCAGTCCATCGTGTCGCGCAACCTGCCGCCGGTCGAATGCGGCGTGGTGAGCGTGACCCAGTTTCACGCCGGCGAGGCCTACAACGTGATTCCCGAGTCGGCCCGGCTGGGCGGCACCGCGCGCGCGTTCACGCCGGAAGTGCGCGACCAGCTGGAAAGCGGCATCCAGCGCGTGGTGCAGGGGGTGGCGGCCGCACACGGCGTGAGCGCGAAGGCGACCTATCGCCGTGGCTACCCGCCGACCATCAATACCGCAAGCGAGGCGGACTTCTGCGCTGCGGTCGCACGCGAGGTGTTCGGCGACAGCAAGGTTCATGTGAACTATCCGCCCAGCATGGGCGCAGAGGATTTCGCCTACATGCTGCAGGAACGGCCGGGCTGCTATGTCTGGCTGGGCAACGGCGGGGGCCCGGACGCGGCGTCCGACCCGGCGCATGCCGAGGGCGGCGGCTGCATGCTGCACAACCCGCGCTACGACTTCAACGACCGCATCATCCCGCTGGGCGTGACCTACTGGACGCGGCTGGTCGAGCGCTGGCTGGCCTAGCAGGACGCTGCGGGGACGGCGCTCCCCGCAGCCGGGTTCAGGCGCTGCGCAGGCCGAGCGCGCGTGCGATCAGGATGGCGCCGACCGGCATGATGACCGCGATGGCCACCACGGTGAGCAGCAGCGGGGTCAGGTCGCCGTAGTGCGCGGCGGTCATGACCGCGCCGGTCGCCGGGTCCTTCACCTCGCGTGACAGCACGTAGATCTGGTTCAGGTACTTGGTGCCGAGCTGGCTGGCCGACAGCGCGAGGTTGGTGAAGGAGGCCATCACCGCGAAGAAGGTGGCTTTCAGGTGGGCCGGTGCCGAATTGGCGATCCAGGCCAGCATCGGAATCATCGAAATCTGGCCCAGCGGCGATTCCAGCGCGGTGTCGATTACCGCGATGAAGCGGGCGTCCACCACGCCGCCGGTCATGCGGGCGGTCCATTCGTGCAGGCCCAGGCTCATGCCCAGCGTCGGCATCGACAGGATGAAGCCGGCCGCGGTGAGCCAGCCCACCACATAGGTGATCGAGCGTTCCGCCATGAAACGGCGGAACATGAACATGCCGGCCAGCGTCAGCGCGCTGCCGATCAGCGACAGCACCGAAAAGAAGGCCTGGTCGAAACCGAGCACGTCTATGGTCCACCACGACACGCCGGGGCCGGTGCCCGGGGTGGCGCGGAACATGAAGATGACCAGCGCGGTACCGATCAGCGTGTTGCGCGCGGCGGGTTCCAGTTCGCGGGTGAGCTTGGTCATCAGGAAGGCGATGATGGCGAACGAACCGGCGAAAATGATTTCCTGGTTCCACTTCAGGTCGGACAGGCCCATGCCCAGCGTGAACACCACGAACACCAGGCTGCCGCCGAGAATCCACCAGTTGGGGGCGGTATGGCTGTCCGGGTCGCGCAGCAGGGCGGCCGCCTCGGCACGCGACAGGCCGCGCGACATGTGGGCGGAGAGGGCGCCGCGCCGGAGCCAGGCGGCGAAGGCCACGCCGGCCACCGACACCAGCGGAATGACCAGCGCCATCAGGTAGATGTCACGGTAGATCAGCACCTTCTGCGCTTCCGGCAGCTTTTCGGTGCCAGCGAACACATACAGGTTGATCAGTGCCACCAGCACGCTGCCGCCGATGATGGCGACCCGGCCCAGCGTCTGCATCGTGGTGTGCATCAGCTTGAGCTGTTCCGGCGGCACCGGCCGGCCCTGCTCATCGATCTGCGGGACCGCCTCGACCGTCATCGCGTCGGCCACCGCGTCCTGCAGCACGTAGCCGATGGGGCTGAGCAGCGTGCTGATCACGAACCAGGTATTGACCGGCAGCAGCGCCGCCATCGCCTCGCGCTCGGCGATCAGGCCGGCCATGATGAGCAGGCTGGCGGCGATCAGCGTGGCGCCCAGATAGATGAGCAGGCTCTTGAAACGCCACAGCAGATCGACCAGATGGCCGATCGGCATTTTCAGCGCCCACGGTATGCCTACCCAGAAACCGAGTGCGGCCAGGAATTCGGCCGACAGCCCGAGATAGTCCTTGACGAAGAAAGTGCCGACGATGCCGGTCAGGCCCTGAATGCCAGCCGCCATATAGACCATCAGCGGCGGCAGGTAGGAAAGGCGCATTTCGCGCCCGAGGGACAGGATGTTCTGATCGATCCAGCGCAGCAGTCGTGATGTCATGGTCTGTTCTTGTTGTGGCGATCGCGCCTGTGACCGGCAAGGATAGGGGGAATTCAACAAATGCGCCGCAAAAGCGGGCGGCGAAAGCCGGTATGCTTGCGCGCTGACCCTCACCCCACGCCCACCGGAGCACCACGTGCGTTTTTTCGGCCGCGACGATGAACCTGCCGCGCTGCAGCCGCTGCGCCAGATCAAGCTTTTTTCGTCGCTGAGCGCGCGCGAACTGAAGGTGGTGCACGGGCTGCGCCACGAACGTCAGTATCTGGCGGGCGAAATCGTGTTCGACCAGGGCGATGAAGGCCAGGCGATCTACGCCATCGTCGAGGGCGAGGTGGAAATCCTGCGCGCGGACGGCGGAAGCCCGCACCGGCTGGCGCTGCTGGCGCCGGGCGAGGTGTTCGGCGAACTGGCGCTGCTGGATCAGGCCCCGCGCGCAGCCCAGGCCCGCGCGCACAGCGACTGCCGGCTGGTGGTGTTTTTTCGCGCGGATTTCATGAGCCTGCTGGAAACCCACCCCAAGATCGCGTCCAAGATCGCGCTGTCTCTGGCCCGCCATCTCGGAGGGCGGCTGCGCCAGGCCAATGCCGGCGCCCGCCAGGAAGGTCATCTGTGAGGCGGCTGCAGCCGTCCGGCGCCGGGCCGCTGGCCTGGTGCGGCATCCTGCTCGCCACCACGCTGGCACTGTTCCTGTTCCAGCACCTGCTGTGGCTGGTGCTGCCTTTCCTGTTCGGGCTGATCGCCTACTACTTCCTGTATCCGCCGGTGCAGCGTCTGGTGTTCGCCGGCTTTTCGCAGGAGGCGGCCGCCAACATCACGGTCGGTGCCTTCGCGGTGCTGCTGATCGCATGCTTCGCGCTGATGCTGCCCTGGTTCGCTGCCCATGCGGTCAGCGTGCAGGACACCGGCCAGCGCTATCTGCAGGGCGGGCTGGCCCTGCTCGATGAAACATTGCGCGCGCTGGAAACCCAGTCCCGTTTCATGCGTGATGCCCATGTGGCCGATGCGGTGTCCTCCCATATCGCGGCAGCTGGCGAAGGGTTTGCACAGGAGCGCCTGCCTGGGCTGATGATGGGCGTGGCGGCCTGGTTGCCGTCCTTCCTGCTGGCGCCCTTTCTCGCCTATTTTTTCCTGCGCGATGGGCGCCGCTTCCAGCGTTTTCTCGCACGGGCGATGCCCAACGCCTATTTCGAGCGCACGCTGCATCTGCTGTACGAGGTTGACCGCACTGCGCGCGCCTACTTCCAGGGCCTGATCAAGCTCACCGTTCTCGATGCACTGTGTCTGGCTTTCGGCCTGTGGCTGATCGGGCTGTCGTCGCCGCTCATGCTGGGCCTGATCACCGCCGTGCTGGCCTGGGTGCCCTATGTCGGCTCCATTCTGGGCTGTGCGGTCGTGGTGATGGTGGCGGCGACCGACTTCCCCGGATCGCCCGGCGTGGCCTACGCTGCAGTCGGGCTGTTCGTATTCGTACGGCTGCTGGATGACTTCGTGTTCATGCCGCTGACCATAGGCCGCAGCCTGAAGATGCACCCGCTGGTCACCGTACTGATGATTTTCGTCGGCGGCGCGGTGGCCGGCGTGGCCGGCCTGCTGCTGGTGCTTCCGGTGCTGGGCGTGGTGATGGTGATCGGCGAAACTGCCAGCATCGTCGCCGCCGACCCTAGGCTGCGCGCACGCCACGCCCACGCACGTCAGCTGCGCCTGCAGTCGGTCACCCGCGATCTGGGCTGAATCGGCGGCGTCAGCCTTCCCGGTTGCGCATGTGGTCGGCCAGATCCTCGATCGCTTTCAGCAGCTGTGCGTTCGCCTCGTCCGGCGGCAACACCTCATCCACCGCCAGTCGCATGCACATCAGCCACTGGTCGCGCTCGGCTTCTCCGATGGCGAAGGGCAGGTGACGGGCGCGCAGTCGCGGGTGACCGTAGGCCTGCACGAACAGCTGCGGGCCGCCCAGCCAGCCGGACAGGTACATGAACAGTTTCTGGTTCGAACCGGACAGGTCGGCCGGGTGCAGCTTGCGGATGCCGTAGGCCTCCGGCAGCGTGTCCATCAGGTCGTAGAAGCGGTCGACCAGGCGGCGGACGGTGTCTTCGCCACCGATGTAGTCGTAAAAGGTTGGGGTGCTCATATCGGTAATGTCCTGCGTGAATCCGTGATTTTATCGTGCAGGCGGGCTTCTTCATTGCACCGGCGGCGGACCTTTTTCGCAGGGCCGTCATCGCCCGCAGCATAGAATCCGGGCGCTGCACGCTTACACCGAACCGAGGAGTGCCATGAAAACCCTGCTGTTCTACGACAATGTGGTCGTGCTCAACCGCGACACCCACCGCGACCTGCGCCTGAAGCCCCAGGACAACCTGAAGTTCGCCGCGGAAACCAACTGCGTGCCGCTGGCCCTGGTCGAGTTCGGCGATGTTGCCCGCGAGTACCCCATCGTGTTCGCCCGCCTGCCCGGCGGCCTGGTGCCGGTGGCGCTGCTCGGCCTGCGCGACGCGGAAAACCTCTATGTCACGCCGGAAGGCAAATGGGACGCGCGCTATGTGCCGGCCTTCGTGCGCCGCTACCCCTTCGTCGCGGTGCAGGACAACAACGCACCGGACAAACTGCTGGTGTGCATGGACGACAAGTTCCCGGGCTTCAATGCGGAAGAGGGCGAGCGCCTGTTCGACGAGAACGGCGCGGAAACCGACTACCTGAAGAATGCACTGGCTTTCGTGCAGGGCTACCAGAACGAGGCGCAGCGCACCGCAGAATTCTGCCGTGAGATCGAACAGCTGGGCCTGCTCAACGAAATGAGCGCAATGGCCGAACTGAACGACGGCCGCAAGTTCCGCCTCGATGGCCTGTGGGTGATCGACGAAGCCAAGCTGCAGGCACTGTCCGCAGCGGCGGCGGTCGACCTGTTCCGCCGCGGCTGGATGGGGCTGGTCTATGCCCAGCTGCTGTCGCTGGGTCACCTGCGCATTCTGCTGGACCGGACCGCAACCCGCGGCGCAGCCGAAACCCCGCCGGCGGAAGAAGCCGTCGAGGCGACGAAGCACTGATCAGTGTTTCACGGGCGAGCCTGCCGGCAGCGGCAGGCTCAGCCGCGCGATCAGGCCGCCGCCCTCGCGCGGCAGCAGGTCGAAGCGGCCGCCGTGCGCGCGCAGCGTGCGGTCGACGATGGCCAGGCCGAGCCCGGCGCCGCTCTGGCCGGTGCGCGACGAATCGAGCCGGGTGAAGGGCCGCTTGAGCCGATCGACCTGCTCCGGCGGTATGCCCGGCCCGCGGTCACACACCTCTATCCACGCCTCCCCGCCCTCAAGCCGGCACAGCAGATCGATCGGCCTGTCTTCGCCAGCGTGGCGCAGCGCATTGTCGATCAGGTTGTTCAGGCAGCGGCGTATCGCCAGCGGCCGGAAGCGCAGTGCCGGCAGCGGGTCGACCCGGCCGAGCTGCACCGGCTTGTCGTGCCGGGCGTAGGCCTGAGAGGCTTCCAGCACCAGACTGGCCAGATCGCCTTCGACCGGCTCCTCGCCGGTCGTGATGCGTGCGAAATCGAGGAACTGGCCGATGATCTTGTCCATGTCGTCGATGTCGGCACTCATGTCGCGCACCGTGTCCGGGTCCAGTCCGGCCAGTTCCATGTCCAGCCGCAGCCGGGTGAGCGGCGTACGCAGATCGTGTGAAATGCCGGCCAGAATGAGCGCGCGTTCGTCCTCGTTGCGTGCGAGATCGTCGGCCATCTGGTTGAAGGCGCTGGCGACTTCGGCCAGTTCTTCAGCGCCCTGAACCGGCAGCGGGGCAGGGCGCTCGCCACGACCAATGGCGCGCGCGGCGCGTTTCATCGCTGCCAGCGGGCGAGTCACCCGACGCACGATCAGATAGGCGCCGCCCAGCGCCAGAATGAGCGCGGCCGTGCCCCAGCCGATCACTTCCAGCGCCAGCGGTCGCTCGATCCGGCTGCGCGGCAGCATGAGCCAGTAATCATCCACGCCTTCTTCGTCAGCAATGCTGAAACTGACGAACAGGCCGCTCTGCAGCCCCTTGGACACGACGATGCGGGTGCGCGGGTCGAGCCGGCGGCGCAGTTCCTGCTCGATGGTGGCCAGCGAGCGGTCGCCGGCCATCGGTTCGAAGCCGGGAATGTCGCCGTCCGGGTAGATGCGCAGGCCTTCGCGCATCGACAGTTCGGTCAGCAGCTCAAGCCGGCGCTGCGGGTCAGCGCTCACCAGCGACGCGCGGGTGAGGTTGATCACGCTGATGATGATCTGCGCCGCCTGCTGCGCGCGCGGGCCCTGTTCCAGCCAGCTGTAGATGCCGGACCAGGCGAGCACCGAAGCAGTGAGCAGCGCAGCCAGCAGCAGGAAGGTGCGGGCGAGCAGCGAGCGCGGCAGCAGCGTGAAGCGGCGCATCGGGCGGGCGAGGGTCTGGCCTGTCCAGCGCGCAAGACTGCCGCGCCGGCGGCTGCGTTTCACCACGAGAAGGCGAACCGCCAGCGGGTGTCAGCCATGCCGGGTGCCGTCCGGCACGAACACGTAACCGAAGCCCCATACCGTCTGCAGGTAGCGCGGCTTGGCCGGATCGTCCTCGACCAGCTTGCGCAGGCGGGACATCTGCACGTCAATCGAGCGGTCGAAAGCGTCGTATTCGCGGCCGCGCGCCAGCTCCATCAGCTTGTCGCGCGACAGCGGTACGCGTGGCGATTCGAGCAGCACCTTGAGCAGCGAAAATTCGCCGGTGGTCAGCACCTGTTCCTGACCGTCGCGGGTCAGCGTGCGGGCCGCCAGATTGACCTCGACCTGACCGAAGTGCACCACGCGTTCGTCCAGCGTGGGGGCGCCCGGTGGCGGCTTGGGCGCCTGCCGGCGCAGCACCGCATTGATGCGGGCCACCAGTTCGCGCGGGTTGAAGGGCTTGGGCAGGTAGTCGTCAGCACCCATTTCCAGACCGACGATGCGGTCGACCTCGTCGCCCTTGGCGGTCAGCATGACCACCGGAATCGCGTTGTCCTGGGCGCGCAGCCGGCGACAGATCGCCAGACCGTCTTCGCCCGGCAGCATCAGGTCGAGCACCATCAGGTCGTACAGTTCGCGTGCCAGCGCCCTGTCCATCTGGCCGCTGTCGGCCACTGACTTGACGGTGAAGCCCTGTTCGCCGAGGTAGCGCTCCAGCAGAGCGCGCAGGCGGGCGTCGTCATCGACGACAAGGATCTTGCGTTTTTTTTCTTCCATGCGGCGATGCTACCCGAGCGGCTCCGGCCAGTTCAATTGCGCCGTGAGCGGATGTTACCCGGCGGTGCCCTGGTTACCCATGCTTACAAAGCCCGGGGCAGGCTACACAGAACGCTTACAGCGGCCGCTCAGCATCGGTCCAGTACCGGTTTGCGGTGCATTTACGGTCTGCTGACCGCGGAGTCGCCGATGAAAACGTCGATGAGAACAAGCCTGCTCGTATCCCTTCTTGCGCTGTCCGGCAGCCTGATGGCAGCACCTTCGCCAGTCGGCGCGGCCGGGGCACCGGCCGAAGCGCCGAGGGCAATGCATCCATTCGACGGCGGCAAGGTGACGGCCCCAGCGGATTCCGAAAGTGTTGCGGATACGCATCTACAGCTGCAGTACTTACTACACCGGGCCAGTCGCTCACTCTACAATCCGGCCGCCGGGCTGCTCATGGCCGGCGTTCCCGCAGAGGCGGACACCCTCGGACACGTGGCGCAGTGAAGGAGCAACAGCGGATGAAGTGTGCAGAGCTTGCCGGTTCGCGACTGTACGGCCTGATCGCCGGCTCGTGCGTCGGGGCTGCCCTGTTTGCGTCGGTACCGGTGCTGGCAGGTGAGCCGGGCGGTCGTCGCGACTTTGCCGAGCCGCAGCGCCTCGAACGTGTGATTCCGGCTGGCGCGACGATGCAGCCGATGCGTCGCTTCGATGATGAAGCCGGCCCGGTGCGCCGCCTTGATTACGGCGATACGCGCAGCAACCGCATGACGCCCGAAGAGCGCCGCCAGCTGCGGCGTGACATCCGTGACGCGGCACGCGAACTGTACCGCGACGCGCCCGGCCCCTGATTTCCCGCAGCATTCCGCTCGTCCCCGTGCCGCTGTCGCGTTGCAGCGGCGCTTTCTTCCCTGACGGAGTCTGAATGGACCGCAGGCATTTCTTGCTCACAGCCGGCAGCGCCTCGCTTGCGCTGGCGCCCCTCGGCCAGGTCGCAGCAGCCCCCGCCGGCCGTCTGCTGGTGCTGGTGGATATGGTCGGCGGCAACGACGGTCTCAACACGCTGGTGCCCTACGGTCAGGCCGCCTACTACCGGCTTCGCCCGACCATCGCGCTGGACCGCCGGGCGCTGTTGCCGGTGGCGGACGGGCAGGGGCTGCATCCGGCACTGCGTCCGCTGATGCCGCTGTGGCAGGACGGCCAGCTCGCATTGCTGCAGGGTGTGGGCTGCGCCGACGGCAGTCTGTCGCATCACCGCGCCACCGAAATCATGGACAGCGGCCGGCTTGACGACAGCCCGCTGCAGCCGGGCTGGCTGGCCCGCTGCCTGGCAATGCATGAGCCGAGCCGCCGGGCTGCCACGCAGGCACTGGTGGTCACCTCTGATCTGCCCGGGCCGCTGCACGGCCTGCCGCGCTGTCGCAGCCTGGCCTGCGCCGATGGCGAGGCGCTGACCGCGCGCTTCGGTTTTCCGGCAGATGCGCTGGGTGATGCGCTGGCGCGTGCCTGTGCCGAACTGGCCGCAGGTTCCGACGCCACGGTGATTCGGGTGGCGCTCGACGGTTTCGATACCCACGAAGACCAGCCAACCACCCACGCGCGACTGCTTGATTCGCTCGCCCGTTCGCTGGCTGCGCTGCGCAATGCGCTGACCGCGATGGGGCGCTGGCAGGACACGCTGGTGCTGACGCGCAGCGAATTCGGCCGGCTGGCCAACGAAAATCTCAGTGCCGGCACCGATCACGGCAACGCCAGCGTGCAGCTGATCGCCGGTGGCCGGGTGGCGGGCGGGCTGCGCGGCGCGGCCGCCGATCTCGAAGCGCTGGATGCGCGGGGCGGATTGCCGGCCACGCTGGATTTCCGCTCGCTTCACTCGGCACTTGCCGAGCAGTGGCTGGGAGTCAGTGCGGCCGCGCTGGGCTCAGATCTGCCGGTGCTGCCGTTTGCGCTGACTGCCTAGCGCTGACTGGGTTCAGTCTTCGCCGCTCGAGCGAGCGGTCGGCTTGTGCCGGTCGTAGCCGTGTTTCTGGGCCACGCGGTTGTAATGGATGTGCGCGTCGATCACCCGGCGTTCGCGCGGCGCCAGCGTGAATACGTCGATCAGAATGTTGCGCGCCTCTTCGGCCAGTGCATCGTTCCACTTCGGATCGAGCCGCTTGATCACATCGGCCAGCCGGCTCAGTTCGGCTTCAATATGGTCGAGGTCAGGGCCGGATCCGGTTTCGGCTTCCAGCTGGGCGGCCGCGGCCTGAGCGCGTTCGCGGGCTGAACGTGCGTTCTGCCGTTTCAGGCGGTTCGGTGCAGTGCCGCTGGCTTCAAGCTGCTCGACCAGCCCAGTGGCCGCCTCGTCGTTATTCGTCCTGAAACAGGCGTCGGCCAGTTCGGTCGTGGCCAGTGCGTCCTGCTTCTGCAGTTCCGAGTGCGCTTTGAGCGCACGTTCGATCGCTGCGCGTGCGCCGTTTTCGTCGCCCTGCTGAGCCTTTACCCGCGCTTCCAGCGCGTCGGCCAGCACTGTGGCTGACGCGCTGCCCTGCAGCAGCGGCTTCATTTCGTTCAGCCGCTGATTCAGTTCGCTGCCGGCGTCGGGCAGTTCGATCAGGCTCTTGATCAGCGTGAGGTGGTCTTCCGCGCTGGCCAGCGACGTACCTTCGGTGCGTTCGAGCACGCGCCGCATCACCTTGGCCGCTTCTTCCGCATCGCCGGCTTCGAGACAGATTTCGCCGATATTGCGCAGACGGCGCAGATTGTCTGGCGCGATCGAATCGGCACGTTCGTAGTAGCTGCGTGCCTGATCCAGCTCGCCGGCCTTCTCGTGAAGCTCGCCGAGAAAGTCGTACACACCCATGAATTCAGGGAATTCCTGATTGATCTCGGCTGCGTGGCGGACGGCTTCCGACGTTTCGCCGCGTTCGCGCAGCACCATGGCGTAGCCGATGCGTGCCCAGGGCACGGTGTTGCGCGCCATCACTGCCTTGTAGATTTCCGCCGCCTCGTCCAGCCGGGTGAGCGCGATCAGCGCTTCGGCGCGGATGCGCAGCGCGTCCATCGAGTAGCGTGGCACGCTGCTGAGTACGCGGTCGCATTCGACCAGCACGCCTTCCAGATTGCGGGCCGCCATCTGTTCGTAGATGGACTTGAGCGCATGCTTTTTTTCCACCGCCTTCACCAGACGCTCGCCCAGCTGACCTGAGGTGAAGGGTTTGAGCAGGTAGTCGTCGGGGGCGAATTCGGCAGCCGACACCACACGTTTGCGCACCCGCTCACCGGTCACGATCATGAATACCGATGACAGCGGCAGGATGTCGTTCAGCCGAAGTTCTTCAAGTACCCGCAGGCCGTCCTGCTTCTCGCCGAAGTTGTAGTCGCACAGCACTACGTCGGGTGTGACCGCGGAACACTGGCGCAGCAGATCGGCAGATGTGCCGGCCATCGCCACATGCTTGACCCCGGCCTGCGACAGCTGCGTGCGCACCCAGGTGCGGACCACCTGATTGGCGTCCGCAATGACCACGCGCATCTTGTCGAGGACTTCGGTCGGCAGGAACATGGGCAGGGAAGCACCTTGGATGAGAGAAACAGAGCGGTCTAACGGCGCATCCGCCGGTGAACTTGAAGTGTCCTTCCGAACCACCGGATCACGTAAGCCCCTACAATCCCGGCCTGAACCGCCATCTTTCCGCCGCATGAAGCTGCTTGCGCTCGAAACATCCGCCGAAACCGCCTCGGTCGCCCTGCTGACCGGTGGCCATCTGCTGCACCGCGAGGGCGGCACGCCCGGTACCCACGCCTGCTTCGTGCTTGGCTGGGTCGAGGCTCTGCTGGCCGAGGCTGGGTGCTCACTGAACGACGTCGACGGCATCGCCTTCAGCGCCGGCCCCGGCAGCTTTACCGGCTTGAGGCTGGCGGTGTCGGTCGCACAGGGGCTGGCGGTAGCCACCGGCATCCCGCTGATCGCGGTACCGACGCTGGAGGCGCTGGCTTATGGCCGCGGAGACGGTCTGCACCTGTGCTGCATGGACGCACGCATGAGCGAGGTTTACAGCCAAGCCTGCGAGGTGAGCGGCGGCACGGTGATCGTACGCGGCGAGGCGCGGGTCGGCGCTCCGGGCGCACTGCCGCCACCACCGGGAGAACTGTCGGCCTGGCAGGCCTGCGGCAGCGGCTTTGCACTGCCCGATGCACAGGCGCTGCCCTGGCTGCAGGCCCTGGCCGCAGTCGATGCATCGGCCGCACCGCATGCGCGTGACGTGGCGCGGCTCGGTGCCCGCATGCTTGACGCCGGGCGCACGGTGGATGCCGCGCTGGCGGCGCCGCTTTACGTCCGCGACAAGGTGGCCCAGACCACCGCCGAAAGGCTGGCCGCGGGAGGCCGCGCGTGACCGATGCCGGCCTGGCCACGACGGCGGTGACTGCGTTCGCGCCGATGCGCGAGCAGGATCTGGATGAGGTGGCGCGCATCGAACGCACGCTGTTCGACTTTCCCTGGACCCGCACCAATTTTTCCGATTCTCTGGCTGCGGGCTATCTGTGCCGGGTGCTGTGGCAGGGCAGGGCACTGGCCGGCTACGCGGTCATGATGTGCGTGCTCGATGAAGCTCATCTGCTGAACATCAGCGTGGCCGGGGCGTTTCAGCGGCGCGGACTGGGCTGGCGGCTGCTCGGTCATCTCGGACGTGAGGCCGCCGGCCACGGCGCGGCCCGCATGTTTCTCGAAGTGCGACCGAGCAACGAGGCTGGTCGTGCGATGTACCAGCGGGCCGGCTTTCTGGCGATCGGGCGCCGTCCGGCCTACTATCCGGCGCTGGACGGCCGCGAGGACGCCATCGTGATGAGTGCCGACATCGATGCGGAGTGGCTGAAATGAGCCGCCACACGTCGCTGCTGCGGGAAATGGGGCTGGCGCCGCTGTGGCGGCTGCGCGCGTCGGCTAATCCGGCCGAACACGCCGAGGCGCCCGTGGTCGGGCAGCCGGCGGAATCTCCGCCGGCACCGGCACAGCCCGCCGCGCCGGATTTACGCCCCGCCGTCACGGCTGCCCGGCCAAGACCGGCCGCTGTATCTGCTGCGGCTGCGCCTGCGGCACCCGTACAGGCGGTGCCCGACGTATCCGGACTGGGCTGGGAGGCACTGGAACGGCAGATCCGCGACTGCCGGGCCTGCGTGCTGTGCGAACGGCGTACCCAGGCGGTACCCGGCGTGGGTGATCGAGAGGCGGACTGGCTGATCGTTGGCGAAGGCCCGGGTGCGGAAGAGGACCAGCGCGGCGAGCCTTTCGTCGGTCAGGCCGGCAAGCTGCTGGATGCCATGCTGGCGGCGATCGGATTGAAACGCGGTCAGAACGTCTATATCGCCAACGCGGTCAAGTGCCGCCCGCCTGGCAACCGTACGCCTGAAGCCGATGAAATGGCGACCTGCCAGCCCTATCTGGAACGCCAGATCGCGCTAATACAGCCGCGCATCATCGTCGCGCTCGGCCGGCCGGCGGCGCAGACCCTGCTCGGCGGCGAGGTGAAGATCGCCGCGGCGCGCGGCCGTCTGTTCGACCGCAATGGTATTCCGGTGGTGGTGACCTATCACCCGGCCTATCTGCTGCGCAACCCGCAGGACAAGGCCAAGGCATGGGAAGATCTGTGCTTTGCGCGTGCCAGCATCGTCTGACAGCGGGCGCCGGTGACCGGCGCTAGCATCGCGCGTCCCTGTTCCGGAGTCCCGAGTTGAATTTCGTCAAGAAGCTGGTGATCGCCGCCAGTCTGGCTGCGATGTCGGCCCCGCTGCTGGCCGACCCACCCGCACACGCGCCGGCGCACGGCTGGCGCAAAAAAAACGATCCGTACTACGTCGGTTACACCGGCCGCACATGGCAGGACGACTTCGGCATACGGGCCGGGCGCTGCAACCGCGAAGCGGTTGGGGCGGCGCTGGGCGGTGTGGTGGGCGGACTGGCCGGTTCGGCGGTGAGCGACGGTGACAACCGCACGGTGGCCATCGTGCTCGGTTCAGCCATCGGCGCGCTGATCGGTGCCAAGATCGGGCGCGATCTGGATGAAACCGACCGCGCCTGCATAGGCCATGCGCTGGAGCTGGCTGAAGGCGGCCGGCAGGTGAAATGGGTGTCCGACGGCGTGACCTACACCGTCATTCCGGGCAAGACCAAGGGCAGCAGCTGCCGCAGTTACACGCTGCGCGGCGAAGCGAATGGCCGCAGTGACAGCACGAAGGGCACCGCCTGCCGCCGTGACGACGGCGCCTGGGTGCCGCGCGGCTGATCAGTGGATGGCGCCGTCGTCCAGCTGGGCGACGTCGTCATGCCGGCGCTGGTTGGCCAGGTGCCAGCGTCGCACCAGCCACATCGTGCCGGCGACGAACAGGCCGAACATGACCATCACCGCATAGACCGACAGACCGGCCGCCAGCAGTGCCGCGTACAGACCGGTCATGATGAGGATGGACAGGTTCTCGTTGAAGTTCTGCACCGCGATCGAATTGCCGGCACCCATCAGCATGTGGCCTCGGTGCTGCAGCAGCGCATTCATCGGCACCACGAAGAAGCCGGCACAGGCGCCGATCAGCACCAGCAGCGGCACCGCCAGCCACAGATTGCCCACCAGCACCATCAGCGGCACCAGCACCCCCATCGCGATGCCCAGCGGAATCACCCGCACCGACGCCCGCAGTGAAATGCGGCGTGCCGCCATGATGGCGCCGATCGCGATACCGACCGCGACCACGCCCTGAAGCTTGGATGCCTGGGACAGGCCCATGCCCAACGCACGGTCGGCCCAGTCGATCACGATGAACTGCAGCGTCGCACCGGCCCCCCAGAACAGCGTGGTCACCGCCAGCGAAATCTGCCCCAGCTTGTCTTTCCACAGACCGGTGAAGCAGCGGCCGAAATCGGACAGCACCACGCCCGGGCGGGTTTTCATCGGCCGGAGCGGAACGCCGGTGTCGGGAATGTAGAGGTTGAACAGCGCAGCCAGCGCGTACAGCCCGCCGACGATAACCAGACTGACTTCCACCGTGGTGTCCAGGCCGGTATCGAGCACAGGCAGGTCGATGGCCAGCAGGCGGGCGCTGATAGCCGGGTCGATCAGCAGGCCGCCCATCAGCACGCCGAGAATGATGGCGCCGACAGTCAGGCCTTCGATCCAGCCATTGGCCACCACCAGCAGCCTGTGCGGCAGATATTCGGTCAGAATGCCGTACTTCGCGGGCGAGTAGGCAGCGGCACCCAACCCGACCACTGCGTAGGCCAGCAGCGGATGAGCCCAGCCGAACATCAGCGCACAGCCGCCTACCTTGATCAGGTTGCTGATGAACATGACCCGCCGCTTGGGCATGGAATCGGCGAAAGCGCCGACGAAGGCCGCCAGCACCACGTAGGAAATCGTGAAGAACAGCTTGAGCAGCGGAATCTGCCAGCCCGGAGCCTGCATGTCCTTCAGCACGTAGATGGCGACGACCAGCAGGGCATTGTCGGCGAGCGCGGAGAAGAACTGCGCCGCCATGATGATGTAGAAGCCGAAAGGCATCGAACGTCTGCGGCCGGAGCTGCAAGCCGGCCGGGCGAAAAAAGTCCGCTTTTATACCACGAACCCCGTGACGCCCCGTCAGGCGCCCGACGGGCTTTGACAAAGCGTATCTTGTCGCGCCGCAGCATGCGAAAACACGCGGAATGCGGCTTAGACTCGCCGCATTTTCGTTCACCGTTGAAGCCCGACTTGGTCTATAACCACGAGGGCAGGTGTCACTTATAAAGAGGGAAAAATGCCCGACCGGAGGCTGGAGGTGTTTCACGCAGCGGCAAGCCAGCTGTCGTTCACGCGCGCGGCCGAACTGCTGCAGATGACCCAGCCCGCGGTCACTTTCCAGATCAAGCAGCTGGAAGAGCATTTCGGCACCCGCCTGTTCGAGCGCGCCCACGGCCGCGTATCGCTGACGCCCGAAGGCGACAGGGTGAAGGATTACGCCACGCGCATCCTCGACCTGTTCGCCAGCCTGGAGAACGAACTGCAGGCCATGGCCACCGACCTGCGCGGCCACCTGCTGATCGGTGCCACGCCTACCGTGGCCGAGTATCACTTGCCGCCGGTGCTGGCCGAATTCCGCATCGCGCATCCGAACGTGGTACCGCGGCTCACGGTCGATAACCCGGACGTGATCGAGGACATGGTGGACGAGCGGGTGCTCGACATCGGTATCGTCGAAGGTCTGGGGCGCGGTGGTTCGCAGGTGATGGTGGAGCACTGCGCCGAGGACGAACTGGTGATGGTGTGTTCGCCGGATTTCCCGCTGGCCCAGCACAAGGAAGTGACGCCGGAACACCTGCTGCAGCACCCCTGTGCAGGTCGCGACGCCGGCAGCGTGCGAGCTCTGCTGGAGAACTACCTTTCGCGCGGCGGCGTCGACCCGGCCAAGCTGCCGCTGGCGTTCGAACTGGACCGGCTGTCATCGGTGAAAGGTGTACTGGAGCGTGGCCTGGCGTACGCCATCCTGTCGCGAGCAGCCATTCGTCATGAAACCAGTCTGGGCCTGCTGGTCGCGGTGCCGCTGCGGCCGCGGCTGATCCGGCACATGACGCTGCTGTACCCGTCCGAACGCTTCCGTACCTACATGGCGAAACAGTTCGGACAGTTCGCCGCGGAGCGGCTGTCGCAGCCCAGATAGTACAATCCGGGGCTTCGCAGCCAGCAGTTCCCCCGAAGCCCCTTCATGTCGCGCCCGTCCTTCACCGAATCCTTTCCGCTGTTCCGTCCCATCCACGCACGCATCGATTTCGATGCGCTGCGCCACAACTACCTGCGCACCCGCGATCTGGCCGGTGGCGCGAAGATGTGGGCAGTGATCAAGGCCAATGCCTACGGTCACGGCATCATGCGCATCGCGCGCGGACTGGCCACGCTGGCCGATGGCTTCGCGCTGCTCGATCTGGAAGACGCGGTCCGCCTGCGTGAAGCCGGCATCAGCCAGCCCATCCTGCTGCTCGAAGGTTTCTTCAGTGCGCGTGACCTGCCGGAAATCGCGGCTCGCCATCTCTCGACCGTAGTGCACACCGCGGAACAGCTCGACTGGCTGGAATCCGCGCAGTTGCCGGCTGGCGCGCGCATACCGCTGTTCCTGAAAGTGAATACCGGCATGAACCGGCTGGGCATTACGCCGGCCCAGGTGCCGGCTGCGCTGGCCCGATTGCGCGCCTGGCCGCACGCCGGACAGATCGGGCTGATGACGCATTTCGCCGACGCCGACGGCGAGCGCGGCGTGGAATCGCAGCTGGCGCGCTTCGCGCCGCTGGCCGCGCAGTTCGACGGCCCGGTATCGATGGCCAATTCGGCCGCGCTGCTGCGCTTTCCGCAGACTCATGCGGACTGGGTGCGGCCTGGCATCCTGCTGTACGGCGCCAGCCCGGCGACCGCACACATGACCGCCTCTGACATCGGTCTGAAGCCGGTCATGCGTTTCGAGGCCCGGGTCATCGCGGTGCAGCAGCTGCAGCCGGGTGACCGGGTTGGCTACGGCGGCCTGTTCGCCGCCGAGCGCTCGATGCGCATCGGCACCGTGGCCTGCGGTTATGCCGACGGTTATCCGCGGCACGCGCCCAGCGGCACGCCGGTGGCGGTGGATGGCGTACGCAGCCGGCTGGTCGGCCGGGTATCGATGGACATGATCGCGGTGGACCTGACCGATATTCCGCAGGCCGGCCTGGGCAGCGTGGTCGAACTGTGGGGCGAACACGTGTCGCTGGACGAGGTCGCGCAGCGCGCTGGCACCGTCAATTACGAGCTGGTGTGCGCGCTGGCACTGCGGGTGCCGGCGGTCGAGGTGGGCGTGGCCGACCTGTCCGAAGCCGAGCCGCAGCCGGCAGTCGCTCTGGCACGCTGACGTGGCGAAGGCGAAAACCCAGTACGTCTGCAACGAGTGCGGCGCGGTCAGCCCGAAGTGGGCTGGCCAGTGCGCCGACTGCAAGGCCTGGAATTCGCTGGTCGAAACCGTGCCGGAGCAGGGCGGTGGCGGCCACCGTTTCGCTTCGCTGGCCGGGACCGCCAAGGTGCAGTCGCTGGCCGACATCCGGCCGCGCGAGGAACCGCGCCTGCCGACCGGGCTGGACGAATTTGACCGCGTGCTCGGCGGCGGTCTGGTGCCCGGCGGGGTGGTACTCATAGGCGGCGACCCGGGCATCGGCAAGTCGACGCTGCTGCTGCAGGCACTGGCCCAGCTCGCGCCGCGGGTACCGGCGCTCTACGTCACCGGCGAGGAATCGGGCGAACAGGTGGCGCTGCGCGCGCAGCGTTTGGCGCTCGACCCAGCCGGGCTGCAGCTGCTGGCCGAAATCAATCTGGAAAAGATCGGTGCCGCGCTGAACGACACGCGACCGCGCGTGGTGGTGATCGATTCCATCCAGACCGTCTATTCCGAACAGCTCACCTCGGCGCCCGGTTCGGTCGCCCAGGTGCGCGAATGCGCGGCCCAGCTCACGCGAGCCGCCAAGCAGGCCGGGCACAGCCTCATCCTGGTCGGCCACGTGACCAAGGAAGGCACGCTGGCCGGGCCGCGTGTGCTGGAACACATCGTCGATACCGTGCTGTATTTCGAGGGCGAAACCGGCTCCAGCTTCCGTCTGGTGCGCGCATTCAAGAACCGCTACGGCGCGGTCAATGAACTGGGCGTGTTCGCGATGACCGAGCGCGGTCTGCGCGGCGTGTCCAACCCGTCGGCGCTGTTCCTGTCGCAGCATGCGCAGCCGGTGCCCGGTGCCTGCGTGCTGGTGACTCAGGAAGGCACACGCCCGCTGCTGGTGGAAATACAGGCGCTGGTCGACAGCGCCCACGGTAATCCGCGCCGGCTCACCGTCGGTCTGGATTCGGCGCGGCTGGCCATGCTGCTGGCGGTGCTGCACCGGCACGCCGGCGTGACATGCGCCGATCAGGACGTGTTCGTCAATGCGGTGGGCGGGGTGAAGATCGGCGAGCCGGCCGGTGATCTGGCGGTGCTGCTGGCCATCGTGTCCTCGCTGAAGAACCGGCCGCTGCCGGCCAAGCTGGTGGCCTTCGGCGAAGTCGGTCTGGCCGGGGAAATCCGTCCGGCACCGCGCGGACAGGAAAGACTGAAGGAAGCCGCCAAGCTCGGTTTCACCCACGCGCTGATCCCGAAGGCGAATGCGCCCAAACAGGCGATCGACGGTCTTACCGTCATTCCGGTCGAGCGCATCGAAGAAGCGTTCGCGCGGCTGCGCGAACTGGACTGAGGCCGCTGCGGCAGGCCCGCTCGGGCCCGCCGCGCATTCAGATCAGCCCCTGGGCGCCGGGTGCTCCGCACGCGCTGTTCTGCGCAGCGACAGCCACACCGAGCCACCGATCAGCGCAGCCACCACCAGCAGCGACAGCCAGATCGGAATCTTCACCAGATCGATCAGCAGCATCTTGCTGCCGATGAAGACGAGCACCGCGGCCAGACCGTATTTCAGCAGCGAGAAGCGGTCAGCCATGCCGGACAGCAGGAAGTACATCGCACGCAGGCCCAGTATCGCGAACACGTTCGACGTGAGCACGATGAAGGGGTCGGTGGTGATGGCGAAGATGGCCGGAATCGAATCCACCGCGAACACCACGTCCGACAGTTCAACCAGCACCAGCACCAGGAACAGCGGGGTGGCGTAGCGCACACCGTCACGCAGCACGAAGAAGCGCTCGCCCTCAAGCTCCGGCGTCACTTTCATGTGACCGCGCAGCCAGCGCAGCACCGGGTTCTTTTCCAGATCAGGCGCGTGATCGGCGAACCACGCCATCTTGATGCCGGTCACCAGCAGGAAGGCGCCGAACAGGTAGAGCACCCAGTGGAAGCGCTCGATCAGCCAGGCACCGCCGAAAATCATGCCGGCCCGCATCACGATGGCACCGATCACGCCGTAGATGAGCACCCGCTTCTGCAGCTCCGCCGGGATGGCGAAGTAGCTGAACAGCATCAGCCACACGAATACGTTATCGACCGCCAGCGATTTCTCGATCAGGTAGCCGGTAATGAATTCAAGCGTGCGTTCATTGGCGGCTTCGCGACCCAGCTGACCGTCCAGCGTCCACCACAGGAAGGTGGCAAACAGCATGGCCACGCTGACCCAGATGAGGGACCAGACGCCGGCCTCGCGAAAGCTCACCACATGTTTCTTGCCGCCGCCGACCAGGAAGAGGTCGATGAACAGCATGCCCAGAACGACGGCCGAAAAGGCCGCCCACATCCAGCCGGTTGCAACGGTTTCCATCAGATCGAATCTCCGTCGGATCAAAGAAAAAAGGCCTTGTGTCCGCGCGCACACAAGGCCTTCCTTTGTCCGGAGTCGACCTTGCCGTCACGGCAAAGGTCTTGCTCATCCGCATTGTGCGGACCCGCATGCCGGAAGCTGATGCTTCGTAATGACGACAGGCGGCGTGGAGCTACTCCCCTTCTGGATGCGGATCATGACAGGCGAAGCGCCGGGTCGCTGTCGGCGCCGTCCTACACGCGTCAGTGGGCGCCTTCTTCCGCTGCCAGCTTGTGCCGCATCCTGCGCAGGCCGAGCGCTGCCAGGCCGGCGATAAGCGGGATGGACACCGCCGTCAGTATTTCCGGATTCAGCGGCAGCGCGTACTTGGCGCCCTTGGCCAGGTACTGCACCAGTTGCGAAGCGTAGTAGGTGATTGCGACGATGGACAGGCCTTCCACCGTTTCCTGCAGCCGCAGCTGCAGTTTGGCGCGGCGGTTCATCTGCGCCAGCAGTTCCTGGTTCTGCCGCTGCAGTTCGATGTCCACCCGGGTGCGCAGCAGCTGCGAATTACGGGCCACACGGCCGGACAGGTCTTCCTGTCGGCGGGCGATCGCCTCGCAGGTCGAGATTGCTGGCGTGAGTCGCCGGTCCATGAATTCACCCATGGTCGGAAAGCCTTCGATGCGCTGCTCGCGCAGTTCGGCGATGCGACTGCGTACCAGGCGGTAATAGGCCTGGGCCGCGCCGAAGCGGTAGGTGGTGCGCGCCACCGAATGTTCGACTTCGGCGGCCAGGCGGGTCAGGTGTGACAGCACGCTGCGCTCGTCCTCGGCGCTCGATGCATTGCCCATGCCGTCCATCAGGTTGGCCAGTTCGCCTTCGGCGCGGCCGAGCAGGCGGCCGACGTCCTTGGCTACGGGGAAGGCGAGCAGGGCGATTACGCGGTAAGTCTCGATTTCGAGCAGGCGCTGCACGGTACGGCCGGCCTGACGCGGCGTGAGCCGCTCGTCCAGCACCGTGTAGCGCGACCAGCCGTCGGTCAGCACGAAGTCGGTGAAGACCCACGCTGCGCCGTCGGACACCTGGGCACCGACCGCCTGGCGACCGCTGGCGACCAGACGGTCCATCACCACGCGCGGCGGCAGGTCGGCGGTCGAACGCAGTTCGATGTGCGTAGCCACCATGAGCTGACCGGGCAGGGCGTCGAACCAGACGGTGGGTACAGCGGCCAGCGCACCACGACTGCAGTCCTCGTCTGCAGCCGGCGCGCGGAAGAAGGCGTAGCTCGAGAACTCGTTGTGGCGCTCCCACTTGAGCCGGAAGTCGCCCACGTCCAGCTGCAGGTGCCCGCCGTCGGACTGCGGCAGCGGGCGCGCGTAGGCGTCGGCCAGCGCTTGCAGGTGGCGCAGTTCGTCGTCCTCGCTCAGACCGTCGTGCATCAGCGCGACATAGGACACCAGTTGCGGATGGCTGACCGGAACCGGCGGCCGGGCGTGCACCTCGTTGTTCAGCTTGTAGCGCAGCGGGTGTTCGACCGGGCGGTGCGTGGGGGCGGGCGTGGACGACGACATGAAGCGACCGGGTGAATGAAAGTAAGAACCTTCATTGTGCAGGAGGCAGGCGTGCTTCGGGCACTGCGACAGCGGGCGTGACGGAATTCACGCCCTGCCCGGTTGCAGCTGCCGTCCGCCGGCTGATGCCCGCCGTTCGTCCTGCATGGGTCGAGATTGAACGGGCATTGATTTAACCTCGATTTACATAATTCCCTGAACCGCGTTCACTTCCATGACAGACGCTAGGACCTCACAGCAGGGCTTTTCGCTGATCGAACTGCTCATCGTGGTTGCGCTGCTCGCCATCCTCGCCGCGATGGCCATGCCGTCATTCCAGGGTTTCATCGCGTCGAACCGTCTGACCGCTGAGTCGAATGAAATGCTGGCCGGCCTCAACCTGGCCCGCTCCGAAGCGGTGCGCATCCAGCGGCGCGTCATCCTGTGCCGGGTCGCCACAGCGGGTCTCACCTCAACCTCCGGCTGCGTGACCACCGCGGACGGTGCGCCCTGGCAGGGCTGGGCGGTGTTCGTGGACAACGATTCGGACGGCGCTTACGACGTCGGCGAAACCATTCTGCGCACGCAGACGATTACCGCGAACGGGTTGGTATTTGCGTCGGACGCCGGCCTGGGCACTGCCGGCAACCGCATCGTGTTCAGACCGGACGGGCTGGCCAGGGCCGTGGATGCCGTGGCATTGCAGGCAGCCCAGATTACGGTGTGCGACAGCAGTGGCGTACTGGCCGGCGAGAACGCACGCATGGTGGCTCTGCAGTCCGGCAGCCGGGTGGCGGTCACGCGGGCGACGATCAGCAACTGCGGCGTCGTGCCCGAGCCGGCGACGTCATCGACGGAGAGCACGATATGAGGACAGGGCGGACCGAGTGCGGGCGCGATACGCAACAGGGCGTTTCGCTGATCGAGGTACTGGTGGCGCTGTTCGTGCTGGCGTTCGGCATGCTCGGCATCGCCGGCATGCAGACCATGGCGATGAAAGCCAACCAGAGTGCGTTCGAGCGCAACGCGGTGGTCATTTCCGCCAATTCGATTGCCGAGCGCATGCGCAGCAACCAGGCCGCAGCACGCAGCGGCAGCTATAACCGCACCATGCCGACCGGTGCATGCACCGCGCCCTCCGGCACCGACCGGGTGTCGACGGATATCCAGAGATGGCTGGGCGAACTGAACCAGAACCTGGCCGGCAGCGGCGCCTGCGGCGCCATCAACTGCGCCGGAACGCCGGCGGCCTGCCGCATCACCTTGCGCTGGGACGACAGCCGGGTGGCCAACGGCGGCGCTTCGCAAACCTTTGAAGTGGACGTGCGGATATGAAGCGTACCGTTCGCAGCCAGACCGGCGTGTCGCTGGTCGAAGTGCTGGTCGCACTGGCGCTTGGACTGGTGATATCGGTCGGCGCCATTTCTGTCGTGATGGGCAACCGCCAGGCCTATCGGACCACCGAGTCGCTGGCGCGGGTGCAGGAAACCACCCGTGTCGCCTTCGACCTGATGTCGCGCGATCTGCGGTCCGCCGGCATCAATGCCTGCAGCGGTGGCGTGCGGGTGATGAATCTGCTGAACACGCCGACCACCCGCTGGTGGTCTGACTGGACCGGCGGCCTGCGCGGATTCAATGACACCGATGCCGCCGGTGCGGTCGCCATCGGTACTGCAGTGGGGCAGCGCGTAAACAATACCGACGTGATACAGATCATGCGCGGTGCATCGGATGCGTTGCCGGTGCGGGCCCATAACTCGACTGCCGCGTCGGCCACCATCGGCAGCCTGAGCGTCCCGGCAACCTCGATCGCGCTGGAGCGCCCGAATGGCCAGGCGCATGCCTTTGCGCCGGGCGATCTGCTGGTGGTGTGCGACTACGAGGACACGACGATTTTCCAGGTGTCGGCCATCGATGCGGCATCGAATTCGGTCGCACACGCGGCAAACACCGGTTCGCCCGGCAACTGCGGCATCAAGATGGGCTTCGGCAGCAGTTGTGCCGCAGCACCGGTGCGGGCCTTCGTACCCGGTTCGTCGGTCATGCGCTTCGAGCCGGTCGCGTGGTTCGTCGGCAACAACGGGCGTACCGGCACGCAGAGCAGCCCAACCTCCCTCTACCGCATCAGCGTGCGCGGCAATGGCACTGGCACTGCTGCTCCGGTGGTGGAAGAGGTGGTCGAAGGCGTGCGCGACATGCAGGTGACCTATGTGCTTGGAACGCAGTACCTGACGGCCAACCAGATCACCTCGATTCCTAACTGGGAACTGGTGACCGGCGTCGAGATACAGCTGGTGATCGAGTCGCCGGAAAGCGGCACCACATCTGGTGCGGCGACAAACCGGCTTACCCGCACGCTCATCCACATGGTCAATCTGAGGAACCGGGTGCCATGAAAGCCCAACATTTCCCGCACTTCAGCCGGCAGCGCGGCGCCACGCTGCTGATCGCCCTGGTGCTGCTGGTGGTGATGACGCTGCTCGGCCTGTCCAGCATACGCAGTACCAGCATGCAGGAACGCATGGGCGCCAACCTCTATGATCGCAGCCTGGCTTTTCAGGCGGTCGAGTCGGCGCTGCGCGAGGCGGAGGGCACGATCACCATCAACACCGCCGTAACCAATGCGAGCGGGCTGTACTGCCCGCCCAATGGCGTGCCGCCCTCATGTGCGATACCCGGTCCGTCAGCCACCCAGAGCACGCCGGCAGAGGGCGCGACCTCGCCCACCGGTGCGCCCGAAGTCACCTTCGTCGAACGCTGGAAGGATGGCACCACGCAGTGGGCTGCTGCCTCGACCTGGTGGAACAGCGTGGACAGTTCGATGAAAGCGCGTCTGGGCGGCACCAACCGCCGGCCGGAATACATCATCGAGTACATGGGCGAATCGGAAGACGGCACCGGCTGCGGCCGCCGCAACGAAACCAGCTGCCGTGGACCGCGCTACCGGGTGACCGCCCGCATCCCGCCGGTCGATGGCCTGCCCAACGTGGTTCTTCAGACCAGCTTCCGGCCCTGATCATTTCGGAGCACACCAGCATGACGCACACACGCAAATTCGCAGGCAGTGCCCGCCGCCGGCTGCATGCCGCGCTGCTCGTGGCATTCTCGACAACGCTGCCGGTGCAGGCGGCGACCGACATATCGAATCAGCCTCTGGTGCTGAACGTCACCGCTGCACCGAACGTGCTGATGATTCTGGACAATTCCGGGTCGATGGCGTCGGAAACCCTGCCCGATGACTTCTTCAACGAATTCTCGATCGACTTCGTGCTGAAGCCGGCGTCCGATACCAACGAAGTGGTGCCGGACTATGACGATCTGAACATCCTGAACGTGGCGGGGCGCTCGGCCTGGCTGAACCGGGTGTACTACGACCCCACCGTCACTTACAAACCTTGGACCAAGGCCGACGGCACCGCCTATCCGGCGTCGACGCCGACCGCGGCACCGGCCGCACCCGGATCGACCACGCTGGTCGACCTGACCAGCCAGATCAGTCGCAGCTTCAAGTGGCGCAAGAACACCTCGGTCACCACCTTCTCATTCAGTTCGTCGGCGATTACCCGCAACAATGCCTGCGCAGGCGGTGCGGACAACTGTTCGATGACCTTCTGGCCGATCACCTATTTCGTGCACAAGGGTACGGGTTCCATCTACTCGCGTGCCAATTACTACCGCTATCGCATCCAGGGCACGACCGCCTACCGGAAAGACCTTGCGGACGGTACCGAAGTGACGGTCTCCAGCCTGACCTGGTCCAATGGCATCACTCGTACCGTGGATCAGGAGACGCGCAACTTCGCGAACTGGTACACCTATGGCCGGACCCGGATGAATTCGGCCAAGGGCGGGGTGAGCTCGGCCTTCTCGACGCTGGGGCAGAATTACCGCGTGGGTTTCCGCACCATCAATGGCACTTCCGGCTGGCTCAGCATTCCAACCACCGGCACCTTTTCCGACACCAACCGCACCAACTTCTTCGACAAGCTGTTCGCAGCGTCGCCTTCGGGGTTGACACCGCTGCGCAAATCGCTGCTGGATGCGGGTGAGTATTTCAAGACGTCGGCTCCGTGGGGACCGGACGTGGCCGGTGCTCCGCTCGGCTGCCGTCAAGCCTTCACCATCATGACCACGGACGGGTACTACAACTCGACCAGTGACAGAGACATCACGGCGGTCAACAGCGCGATCGGCAACGCGGACCGCAGCAAGGGTCGGCCCTACGCCGACACCTATTCGCTGACGCTGGCCGATATCGCGATGCATTATTACGACACCGATCTGCAGTCCACAATCCCGGACAAGGTGCCCACCAGCGGCGAAGACCCGAACAACCGCCAGCACATGAATACCTTCGCCGTGGCTTTCGGCCTGAAGGGCACGCTGGATCCGGCGACCGATCTTCCGGCGCTGACCGCGGGCACGAAGTCGTGGCCTGATCCCACCACCAACGATACTGCGAAGCTCGATGATCTCTGGCACGCCACCGTGAACGGCCGCGGGCGCTTCGTCAGTGCGGCGGATCCGACCGAATTCGCCAGTGGTCTGAAGGCGGCGCTCGACACCATCGTTGCCCGCACCGCGTCGTCGTCCAACCTCGGCGTATCGTCCGCCCAGCTGCGCCAGGGCAGCCGCGTATACCAGGCCCGCTTCACCAGCGAGGTGTGGACTGGTGACATTTGGGCTTTCCAGGTCGGCTCCGATGGCAATATTGCGAGCACCGCAAACTGGAAGGCATCGGAACAGATTCCGGGGCCGTCGGCGCGCAATATCTACACCCGCAACGGTACGACTGCGGTCGATTTCACCTGGAGCAACCTGAGTGACACGCAGAAGGCCGCGCTCGGCAACAGCAGTGCGGTGCTCGATTATCTGAGGGGCGTGCGTACCGGCGAGGCTGCCGAAGGCGGCACTTTCCGCAACCGCAATCTGCTGATTGGTGACATCGTGCATTCGTCGCCGGTGTTCGTCGGTGCACCGGACAATTTCGGGTACGAGCGCTACTCCTGGGACGGCGCCTCGACCTATCAGGATTTCCGCTCCCTGCGCGCCAACCGTACGCCCATGCTGTACGTGAACGCCAATGACGGCATGACGCATGGCTTCAATGCCAATACCGGTGCCGAAGTGTTCGCCTACGTGCCGTCGTCGGCGCTGGCGCAGATGAATACGCTGACGCAGCCCAACTACAGCCACCAGTTCATCAACGACGGCTCCATCAATGTGGCCGATGTATACGACGCCAGCGGCAGCGCCGGTGTCTGGCGCAGCCTGCTGTTCAGCTCCACCGGTCGGGGCGGGCGTCAGCTTTATGCGCTCGACGTGAGCGATCCGACGGTGCCGGCCAGCGGAGCGGCCGGGGCGCGGGTGAAGTGGGAGTTCTCGCACAGCGACTTTGGCCGCTTCACCGGCCGGCCGGTGGTGGCGCGAATGAACAACGGCGTATGGGCGGTCATCGTCGGCAACGGTTACAACAGTGACCAGTACAAGGGTTATCTGTTCGTGATCAACGCGCTGACCGGCGCCCTGATTTCGACCATAGATACCGGCGCCTGCGCGACCACCGATTCGCCCTGCCTGAGCAACGGGCTGGCCGAGATCACGACCTGGGACGACGACGACGACGGCGACGTCGATTATGTATATGCCGGTGATCTGCGCGGCAATCTGTGGCGGTTCGACATGACGTCCTCGGTGCCGTCCGAGTGGAAGGCATCGTTCGGTACCGCCGCCAGCCCGCTGCCGCTGTTCCGCGCAGTGGATTCTGCCGGTACGCCGCAGCCGATCACTTCGCGCGTCGAGGTGATGCTGGATCCGTCTACCGGTGTGCGCTGGGTGTCCTTCGGCACCGGCCAGTTCCTGAGCACCACCGACCGTACCAGTCACGCCGTCCAGTCCTGGTACGGCATGTATGACAACTATCTGACGGGTGCTGCGACCAGCCCCGTGGTCGGACGGACCAATCTCGCCGAACGTCGGGTGATCAAGGAAACGACCCAGACCACCGGCACTGGCGATACCGCGACCACGGTGAGCGTGCGGGTCATTTCGGCACCGGGCGACGACGTGGGCGGGCAGGCCGTGACTGACGCCGATGGCGCCTACATCCGCAAGGGCTGGTATCTGGATCTGCTGCCCGAATCGCGTACCGCAGCCGGCGAGCGCATGATCTACGGCGTACAGGCCTTCGGTGGTGCGCTGTTCGCGACCTCGGCCATCCCGGCGGACGATCCCTGCACGCCGGGCGGCTCAGGCTGGCTGATGGGTATCAATCCCTACACCGGCGGCCGGCTGGGCGCCGATCTGTTCGCCAACCGTGCGCAGGTCACGATCACCTCGGGTGAAACGTCCAGTCGTTACTATGTGAGTGCGGTCAGTACCGGTTCCATGCCGTCCAGCCCCATCCTTGTGCGCAACGAGGGCACCGGCGGTACGACCACCGGTGGCAGCACCGGCAATTCGGGCAACACCGGCACCGATACCGGTGGATCGACCGGCGGCAGCACCGGAAGCAATTCGTCCGGCGGCGTCGTGGGCCGTTCGGATGCGTTGGTCAATACATCCGATCTCGGTATCCTGCGCGAGCGCCTGAACCTGCCGGACCGCTTCGGCCGCATTTCCTGGCGCGAACTGATTTCGGACTGATCCCGGACCGTAACGGAAAGCACACATGAACCACTCCCGCACCGCGCGCCTGCAGCAGGGCTTCACGCTGATCGAACTGCTGGTGGTTGTCGCCATCATCGGCATCCTGTCCGCGATCGCCTATCCCAATTACACGCAGTACGTCATCGACAGCAGACGGGCCAGTGCTGCGGCCTGCCTGACTCAGCAGGGGCAGATGCTCGAGCGTTTCTTCACCACCAATCTGACCTACGTCGGCGGTGACGGCGACGCCAACGCAAACGGCACCCGTGATTTGAACGAATTGCAGTGCGTGACCGATCTGGCCGGTTTCTACACGTTTGGCGTGGTGATCGCCAACGCCACACCCCGGCAGTTCGCGATTACCGCTGCACCGCAAAGCAGACAGCAGAGCAATGACCGGAAATGCGGATGTTCGCTTGCGCTGGATCAGGCCGGTACCAAGGGCGCGAGCGGAAGTGCGGCCAGCTGTGCCAGCGCAGCCGGAGTCACGGCCTGCTGGAAGTGATGTCCGCAGTGCCTGATCCGACACACTATTTCACCCGCCGGGCAGCCGAGGGGGCGCTCAAGCTGCAAGGTGGTACGGCCGTAAACCGTTGATCCACCCTGAAAGCGCTGTTCATGACCGGCCCTCGAACCTTGGCGGGCTTCTCGCTGCTGGAACTGATGATCGTGGTCGCCATCCTGTCGGTGATCGCGGCTTTTGCCGTTCCGTCCTTCCAGTCACTGATTTCGCTCAACCGGCTCTCCAGCGAAGCCAACGAACTGCTTGCTGGCCTTGGTCAGGCGCGTACCGAGGCCATCCGTCTGAATCGCCGTACGGTGCTGTGCCGCGCTTCGGTGGCTTCCGGCCAGGTGAACGCTGCCGGTGGCTGCGTGGCGGGCAGCGACAGCTGGGCCGGCTGGATGGTTTTCGTCGATGCCGACGACAGCGGCAGCTACAACCCGAATGCCGCCACCAATCCGGAAGAAGTGATGGTGCGTGCCCACGTGTTCAACGGTACCCAGTTGCGGATTACCCCCAGTGCAGGCTTTGCCGGTGCGGGCAATCGCATCGTATTCAGACCGGACGGGCTGGCGAGGGCGGCGGGCCAGACCACGCTGCAGACCGCCACCCTGCGCATCTGCGAGCCGTCGACTTCGATGCAGCAGAACGCAAGAGATGTCCGGATAGGTGGCGGCAGCCGGCTCAGCGTCAGCCGCATGACCGCTGCAACCTGCACTGTGCCGGGAGACAGCTGATGGCGATGCAGCGCACACAGGCAGGCATTTCGCTGATCGAGGTCATGGTGGCGGTATTCGTGCTGGCCATTGGCCTTCTCGGCATGGCCGGCCTGCAGATGGCATCGCTGCGTTCCAACCAGAGTTCCTATGAACGCAGCGCAGCAGTGCTCGCCGCGTACACCATGATCGACCGTCTGCGGGCCGACGCCACTGCCGCACGTGCCGGCAGCTACAACCTTGCGCTGGTGAACAACGCCTGCGCCACGCCGTCCGGGAGCACTTTTCCGGCGACCCAGCTGGCCGCCTGGTTGACCGAGCTGCAGACCAGCATGGGCTCGTCGGCGTGCGGTGGCGTCACCTGTACCGCCGGCGCGACCGCGACCTGCGTCATCAGGGTGCGCTGGGACGACAGCCGGGTACGCGGAGGCCTGACCAATCAGACCTTCTCGATCGAGGCGCGGCTGTGAGGCGGCCGGGGCAGGCCGGCAGCACGCTGGTCGAACTGATGATCGCGCTGGCCATCGGCCTGTTCATCACGGCCGCGGCCATCGGTCTCATGCTCGGCAATCGTCAGACCTATGACACCACAGAAGGGCTTTCGCGGATCCAGGAGTCGGCGCGCATGGCCTTCGAACTGCTCGCTCGCGACGTGCGCGAGGCCGGTCTCAATTCCTGTGGCGGTGCGCTGCAGTTCGTCAATGTGCTCAACAACCCGACCTCGCTCTGGTGGACCCAGTGGAATGGCGGCGTGCGTGGTTACGGTGGTACCGAGGTGTTTTCCGGTGCGCCCATCGGCAGCGCTGCCGGCCAGCGGGTGAGTGGTACCGCCGCGCTGCACGTGATGCGCAGCGGCAGCCAGCCGCAGACGGTGGCCGCGCACGATACCGGCACCCGCACCTTCACCCTCAGTCCGGGCAATGACGTGCTGGCGGCGGGCGATCTGGCCATTGCCTGCAACTTCAGCCAGGCCAGCCTGTTCCAGGTGTCGGCAGCAAACGCCACGACGGTGTCGCACGACACCGGCGGCACACCGGGCAACTGCAGTCGCGGCCTCGGCTTTGCCGATCCGCCCGATTGCAGCACGAACGGACAGACCTACCGCTTCGAAGCCAATGCGGTACTGATGAAGCTCGAATCGCTGGCCTGGTATGTAGGGAACACCGGTCGCAGCGGCACCACGGCCCGTTCGCTGTTCCGGGTGGCGCCGCAGAACAATGCCGGCACGCTGACGCTGGTGGCGGAGGAGGTACTTGAAGGCGTGATCGACCTGCAGCTGGACTATCTGCTCGAGGGCACCACTGCCTATGTGGCGGCAGCGTCGGTCACCAACTGGAATGCGGTCACCGGTGTGCGCATCCGGCTGCAGATCGAGGAGCCGGACCGCCCGGCCGCGGTGACCGACCGGGTGAGACGTACCATGACCCACGTGGTCACGCTGCGGAACCGCATGTCATGATCAGGCACGCTCCGAAGCGCCAGCGGGGCGTCACGCTGGTGGTGGCCCTGATGCTGCTGATCGCGGTTACGCTGCTCGGTCTGGCCAGCATGCGCGGCACCGGCATGCAGGAGCGCATGAGCGCCAACCTGTACGACCGCGCGATCGCCTTTCAGGCTGCGGAGTCCGCCCTGCGCGAAGCCGAAACGCTGCTCAGTTCGGGCACGGCCGGGCCTTTCGACGGCAGCATCACCGGACTGTTCGGCAAACCCAATCCGTCCGGCAGCGGCTTCGAGAACCGCTGGGAAAACAGCGCGACCGTGTGGGCAGGTGCAACGGTCTGGTGGGCGGCGGCCGATGCCGGTACCCGGGCCCGGGCCGCTGGAACGCCGCAGTACATCATCGAGGATCTCGGAATGTGGCCGTCGACGCCGGACTGCGACACCGTGACCACCATCACGTCTGACTGTCTCAAGCCGCGCTACCGCATTACCGCGCGCAGCGCGCAAGTTGCCGGCCGGCCGACGGTGCTGCTGCAGACAACCTATCGCCCCTGAGGTCCGCCATGTACAAGCGCCTGCTTGCAATCTTGCTCATCCAGCTCACCGCGTGTGTGCTGCCGGCCCGGGCGGTGGTCGATATATCCGATTCGCCCATCATGGTCGGCACCGCTGTGGCACCCAACATCATGTTCCTGCTGGACGATTCCGGCTCGATGCAGTGGGAGGTGATGCCGGATGAAAACCTCTATTACTCCTACTACCTGTTTCCGGTTCCCGGGCTGCTCTATGGCGCGGGGGTCTACACCTCGCAGGTGCCGACCTTCCAGGACAACAACATCCACAATTTCTACGGGCGCTCGTCGGCCAATAATCAGGTTTTCTACAATCCGCAGAACACCTACAAGCCGTGGATACGCGCGACCGGAGAATCGTTCGGCGACGTGTCGCCGACGGCCGCCCCCTACAATCCGGCCGATGCGACCCGGGGTACGCTGAATCTGACCGCCGCGGCGACCCAGGCGGCCTTCTGGTTCACCAATACCTCGAATACCGACCAGAACAGCGCCAGCTACGCCTGCATCCCGCCCTGCAACCAGATCTTTCAGCCCATCACCTATTTCGTCTACAAAGGCACCGGCTCACGCCTGAGTGCCGCCAACTACGTCAAGTACCAGATTCGCGGAACGCGCGCCTACAAGAGAGATCCGGTCACCGCTGCGGAAGTCGAGATCACCAGTTTCGCCTGGCCGAACGGCACGACCCGGAACGTGACGCAGGAAACCCAGAACTTCGCCAACTGGTTCAGCTACTACCGCAGCCGTACGCTGGCGGCGAGGGCAGGGGCCTCCATCGCTTTCGGTCAGCTGGGCACCAATTACCGGGTCGGTTTCAGGACCATCAACGGCAATGGAGAACTGCTCATTCCGACGACCGGCACCTTCACCGGCACCAACCGTTCGACCTGGTTCGACCGGCTGTTCAATACGCCGGTGCCGGCGCTCGGAACGCCCTTGCGCACCGCACTGGCCTGGGCCGGCAACTACTACGAAACCAAGAGCGGTACCGACGATCCGTGGCGAGACAGTGCGTACGCCCAGCCGCTGGCCTGCCGCCAGTCCTTCACCATCCTGACCACTGACGGCTACTGGGGTGACGTGTTCGTGCTGCCGGCCGACCAGAACGCTGACGGCACCGCTGCGCGCCCATATCGTGACACTTACAGCAACACGCTGGCCGACGTCGCGATGTACTACTACAAGCGCGACCTGCGTACCGGCATCGCCAACAACGTACCCACCTCGCCGAAGGACAGCGCAAACTGGCAGCACATGGTGACTTTCGGCCTGTCGCTCGGCACCCAGGGCACACTGAACCCGGACACTGATCTGGCCGCACTCACCGCGGGCACCAAAAGCTGGCCGGACCCGACCGCCAGTTCGCCGGCCAAGCTGGACGATCTCTGGCATGCCTCGCTGAACGGACGCGGCGCCTTCGTCAACGCGAACGATCCGACCGAATTCGTCGACGGTCTTTCGTCCATGCTGGCCGACATCGGCGAGCGGGTCGCATCCAATGGGGCGGTGGCGGCAACCAGCACGTCGATCAGTACCAACACCCTGCTGTTCCAGGCGCGCTTCGTCGGCAACGACTGGACCGGCGATCTGTGGGCCACCCGCTTCAATAGCGACGGAACGCTGGCCACCACGCCGAGCTGGAAGGCGGGCGAGCGGATTCCGGTTGCGGCCAGCCGCGCCATCTACACCTGGTCGGGTACCGCCGGCATTCCCTTCCAGTGGGCCAATCTGACCGCTGCCCAGCAGACCACGCTGGGCAGCTCCGCCACGCTGTCCTACCTGCGGGGCGACACCTCCGGCGAACTGCGCAACGGCGGCACCTTGCGCAACCGCGCATCCATCCTCGGTGACATCGTCAATTCGTCCCCGGTCTATGTCGGTCCGGTCACAGACCTGCGCCTTGACCGCTTCAGCTGGACCGGTGCCGACACTTATCAGACCCATCGCACCGCGGTCGCCTCGCGCCGCGAAATGGTCTATGTGGCCGCGAACGACGGCATGCTGCACGGTTTCGATGCACGCAGCGGCAACGAGCGCTTCGCCTTCGTACCCAGCGCTGCGCTGGCCACGATGAAAACGCTGACCAGCCGCGACTACGCTCACAAATTCATCAACGATGGCACGCCGGTGGTGGCCGAGGCCTATGTCAATGGCGCCTGGCGCACGCTGCTGGTCGGCGCCCAGGGCCGCGGCGGCAAGAGCCTGTACGCGCTGGACGTGACCAATCCGGACAGTTTCGCGACCAACAAGATCATGTGGGAGTTTTCACATGCCAGCCTAGGCCAGATCGTCGGCCCGCCGGTGATCGCCCGGCTGAATGACGGCAACTGGGCCGCCATCGTCGGCAATGGTTACAACAGCGGCAACGAGCGCGCCGAACTGTTCGTGATCAATCTGGCCACTGGAGCGCTGATCGCGCGCATCGACACGCTGCGCGGATCATCCACCACGCCGAACGGGATGGCGGTGGCCGAAGGGGTGGACGTCGACCGGGACGGCGACATGGATTATTTCTACGCCGGCGATCTGCTCGGCAACCTCTGGAAGTTCGACCTGAGCGCCACTACGGCGGCGCAATGGAAAGTGGCTTACGGCACCGCCGCCGCCCCGGCACCGCTGTTCTCCGCCACCAGCAGCGGCGGCGTGGTGCAGCCGATCACCGGTGGCGTCAGCGTCGGTTTCAATCCCAAGGACCGCAAACTGTGGGTGTTCTTCGGTACCGGGCGCTATCTGTCCACCGCCGATCTGTCGACCACCGCGACCCAGACCTGGTACGGCCTCAATGACACCGGCAGCGCGATTGCCAGCCGCAGCGATCTGGCCCAGCGCCTCATCCTGCAGGAAAGCCCGACCGGCGCCGGTGATTCCTACCGGGTCGTGTCCAAGCCCGGAGACAGTTCCGGCGGTGCCGCCATGGGCACCAAGCGCGGCTGGTACATCGATCTGACCTCACCGGTCTCGGGTGCCGAAGGCGAACGCATCATCCATCCGCCGGTGCTGGCGAGCAGTACGCTGTTCGTCAATTCGCTCATTCCGAGCAGCGATCCGTGCGTACCGGGCGGGCGAGGGTGGGTGATGGGCGTCAATCCCTTCACCGGCGGGCGGCAGGAATTCGACGTATTCGATTTCAACCGCGACGGCAGCGTCGATTCGGGCGACCAGGTCAATCTGTCCAACGGCGACGGCACCAGCCGCAAAACGGTGGGCAGCGGTTACAGCACCGACAGCCTTCCGGGCAGTCCGCTGCAGATTGGCAAGCAGCAGGTCGTCGGCGGTTCGGACGGCACCGCGCATACGCGCATCGTGTCAGACGGCCTGCGCTCCGGCCGGGTATCGTGGAAAGAAATTGTCAGGGACTGATGGAACACACAATGAAGAATCCTGGACTCTTCACGGCCTGCCTGTTGGCCGCCTGGCCGGCGCTGGCGGCGGAACCGCTGTCGCCGATCGCCAATCCTTCGCTGTATGAAGAACAGGGTATTGCAGGTCCGGTCGATAGCGCCACCGGCGCAGTGTCGATCGGCGGCAAGCGCTATCGGGTGAATGCCCGGACCGTCATCTTCATCGACGACGGCCGCGGCAACGTACGCCGTGCCGCCAAGGTGACCGACATTCCGGCCAACGCGTCGGTGCGCTATTCGACCGGCGCCGACGGTTCGGTGACCCAGATCTACGTCGGCGGAGGCATACAGCCGTACAGGCCCTGAGGGTTGTGAACGCTTGCAGGATGGCGTCGGGAGGCGGAGTCCGGCGGTTTTCCCGTCAAGACCTCTGATCCATTACTTCTG